>NZ_CP028094.1:0-2400000 GCF_003015225.1 Synechocystis sp. IPPAS B-1465
GGCGCGCCATCGCCGGCTGGCGGAAATTACCGAAATGATCCACACCGCTAGTTTGGTCCACGATGACGTGGTGGATGAGGCGGATCTGCGGCGGAATGTGCCCACGGTGAATAGTTTATTTGACAATCGGGTGGCAGTGTTAGCGGGGGATTTCCTCTTTGCCCAATCTTCTTGGTATTTGGCTAACTTAGATAATTTGGAGGTGGTGAAATTATTATCGGAGGTAATTCGGGACTTTGCGGAGGGGGAAATTTTACAGAGCATCAATCGTTTTGACACCGACACAGATTTAGAAACCTATTTGGAAAAAAGCTATTTTAAAACCGCCTCTCTCATTGCCAACAGTGCCAAGGCAGCGGGGGTTTTGAGCGATGCGCCCCGGGATGTGTGTGATCATCTTTACGAATATGGTAAACATTTGGGGTTAGCGTTCCAGATTGTGGACGATATTTTAGATTTCACTTCCCCCACGGAGGTTTTGGGGAAACCGGCCGGGTCAGATTTAATCAGCGGCAACATCACCGCCCCAGCCCTATTTGCCATGGAAAAATATCCCCTACTTGGTAAATTAATTGAACGGGAATTTGCCCAGGCGGGGGATTTGGAACAGGCCCTGGAATTGGTAGAACAGGGGGATGGTATCCGGCGATCAAGGGAATTGGCCGCGAACCAAGCGCAACTGGCCCGGCAACATCTGAGTGTGCTGGAAATGTCCGCTCCGAGAGAATCTCTGTTGGAATTAGTTGATTATGTGCTTGGTCGTCTCCATTAGGTTTTCCCGTAGATTTTTTCCCAGCGGGCTTGATTGCGTTGAATAAAACTCCCCAAACCATTGTTTTTTACAAACCCTACGGAGTTCTGTGTCAATTTACCGATAATTCTGCCCATCCCCGGCCGACGTTGAAGGATTATATTAATTTGCCAGATTTATATCCCGTGGGGCGTTTGGATCAAGATAGCGAAGGACTATTGCTGCTCACCAGCAACGGTAAACTTCAGCATCGTTTGGCCCACCGGGAGTTTGCCCACCAACGTACTTATTTTGCCCAAGTAGAAGGCTCTCCAACGGACGAAGACCTAGAACCCCTGCGGCGGGGCATAACTTTCGCGGATTACCCTACCAGACCGGCGATCGCCAAAATTATCACTGAACCAGATTTTCCCCCCAGAAATCCTCCCATTCGTTATCGAGCCTCCATTCCCACCAGTTGGTTAAGCATTACCCTAACGGAGGGGCGCAATCGTCAGGTACGTCGAATGACAGCGGCAGTGGGCTTCCCTACCCTACGATTGGTGCGGGTGCAAATACAGGTTACTGGTCGCTCTCCCCAACAGGGCAAAGGTAAGTCAGCAGCAACTTGGTGCTTAACCCTAGAAGGTTTGAGTCCGGGGCAATGGCGACCCCTGACCCCTTGGGAAGAAAATTTTTGCCAGCAACTCTTAACGGGAAATCCCAATGGTCCCTGGCAGAAAAAATTTGGCGATCGCCGTTGATCAAGGCTCCCTCCCCCCAGGGCATTAAAATAGGAACAGTTGCCGAACTCCCTATCAAGCCGAATCATTAATCATCCCGTTTATGTCCTATCTAATCGCTGTGGTAGCCAACCGCATTGCCGCCGAAGAAGCTTATACAACCTTGGAACAGGCAGGATTTGCCCAAAAGAATTTGACTATCATTGGCACAGGTTATAAAACCGCTGACGAATTTGGCTTGGTGGACCCGAAAAAACAAGCTATCAAAAGGGCAAAGCTCATGGCCATCTGGTTAGTACCCTTTGGTTTCGCTGCCGGTTATTGCTTTAACCTCATCACTGGCTTGAGCACCTTAGATTGGGCTGGAGACCCCGGTAACCACATTGTGGGCGGCCTCCTAGGGGCGATCGGTGGAACCATGGGGAGTTTCTTTGTCGGTGGGGGCGTGGGCTTAAGCTTTGGCAGTGGGGACAGTTTGCCCTATCGAAACCTTTTGCAAGCGGGGAAATATTTGGTAGTGGTGGCCGGTGGTGAACTGCAAAAACAACGGGCAACCAATTTACTCCGGCCCCTCAATCCTGAATATCTCCAGGGTTATACCGCCCCCGATGAAGCTTTTGTTTGAACTCCATCTTGAGCGGTAATGACTTCCCCGAAGAAGTTATAAACTTGTAGGCAATTCGGGCAGACCGAAGGGCTTACCAACCGTATTGGGACCAAACTGGGTGCCTGTAAAGGGATTCTGCTACCCTTACCCCCCGCAATTGGTTTAACAGGGGTAAATGACCCTGGGGTGCGGATAAATCCCAGGTAAAGCCCTTGGGCCAACGGGTCCAAACATTGCCGCTTTTCCAGCCAATTTTCGGCCAAAGCTTGGTAAATTCTTTTCCGGACGCCAACCAGAGTCGTCGTTGCACCGAAAAACCAAAATTACCGTTGGAGTGGAGCCACCACAAAGCATTAATGGTGTGCAGGTCTAGGGCAGGAAATTTTTCTACTTCTGTGAAATAGAGCCATTGTCTTTGACTGGCCCCAGGCCCCGCCAGTTCGCACAATTTATCCCGGGTTATTTCATCCGCTGTTTCAAAATCCTGGCTTCCTAGGGCTTCCTGGAGCGGCAGATAATCAATGCCCTGGGCCGATTGTAAGGGGAAAATGCCTGTGGGGTAATTCCGTTGGAGTTGCGTTGTGATGGTTTCCTGTTCTAGATTCCGGAGGGTTTGGTAGACGTTACCCACCGCCAACACTGGCTTTTCTAGGGGGACATTTTTGGCCAAATAATCGAGTAATATTCCCTGGCCCCCTTCTCCCATTTCTGCCAAAGCGGCGATCGCCGTCAACTGTTTTTTTTCTGAAGCATCATGGAGTTGTTGGGAGAGTTCGGTCAAATTATCAGACATAGAAACAGCGGGATTAATCAGCCTTCAAACCCTATTATCTGCCATGATTGCGGCGAACACACCGCCAAAAAATTTTCAGCCAGGAAAAATGCCCCAAAAATTTTACCTAAACTTGGCAAAATTCTCAGGGCGCTTTTACTTCATTCACTCACAAACCAGATTTATCCAACCCGAAGCAGCTTAAAGGCCTGTTTTAAAAGTCTCAAAACGACTATCAACAGTCCCCACCTTTCCCGTTTAAGGGAGATTGGGAAGGATTATGTGCCGAAAGTTCAACTTCTCAAACAGGTTCTAAAGGTGATCC
Source organism: Synechocystis sp. IPPAS B-1465 (assembly GCF_003015225.1). GTDB lineage: Bacteria > Cyanobacteriota > Cyanobacteriia > Cyanobacteriales > Microcystaceae > Synechocystis. Next base: position 3,178 of record NZ_CP028094.1, read on the forward strand.
AGCGGAAGACAACCTTAGCGCACAGCTCCAGCCAACTGATCCACTGCAATGGGCTTCATCAAATACAGTTTGATAAATTGCCAGCCGTTGGAAGCAAAAATGGGTAACTTACGCAGGGCTTTAATTACCCCAGGGGCACCAGAAGCATCGATCGCCCGTAGTTGTTCGTTATTGCTAACACAGGTTTCTAGGCGGTTATAAAATTCAGGATTATTGACATCGAGAATAATGGGAAACACCCGGCCAGCGGTTTCGTTGGTTTTCTCAATGACTTCCTTGTCATAGCTCCGAGCCTCCAAACCTAAGCAGGCATAGAAGTCGGCCCGTTGGGTATCGTTGAGATACATGGTGGCAAAGACTGAGAGCAGGAAGAAACGACACCACAGCTTCGCTTTCCAATCGTTGAGGGTGTGGGGTTGGGCCCGCATAATCGCATCAAAGAAATCTCCGTGGCGATTTTCGTCTTGGCACCAGTTTTCAAAGAATTCAAAAATGGGATAAATGCAATCGTTGGGATTTTTCTCCAAATGGCGATAAATGGTGATGTAACGCCAGTAGCCAATTTTCTCGGAAAGGTAGGTGGCGTAGAAAATAAACTTGGGTTTAAAGAAGGTATATTTACGACTCTTAGTCAAAAAGCCCAAATCCAAAGACAGGTTAAAGTCGGACATGGCTTTGTTGAGGAAACCAGCATGGCGGGCTTCATCCCGGGACATGAGGTTAAAGCATTCGGCCAACAAGGGGTTTTTATTTTTGAGGCGACGGCCCAACTCTTTATAAAGTAGGAAGCCGGAAAATTCAGCGGTGCAGGAACGCTCCAGAAATTCCACGAACAATTGGCGTTTTTCCCCGTCAATGTGGTCCCAGGATTTGTTAAAGGACTCATTACGAACAAAGTGATGGCGATTGTAATCCACCCGAAACTCTTCCAGGATGGCCCGCAACTCGTCTTCGTTGGGGGAAATGTCCATTTTGGCCATCTCATCGAAGTCGGTGGTGTAAAAACGGGGAGTGAGGATGGTTTCCTTGGCCGGAGTCTTGACACCGGGACGGATTTCATCAAATCCGGGCTTTTCGAGGGTATTAACCATAGAGTTGTTTAAAATAGTTTCCTTAACAAGTTTCCAATCAATAACAAGGTCTGCTCGCCATCAAAGCAACGGGCAAAAGGTATTGCCTAGTGTAACAAGGGTTGAAACGGGGTTTCTAGTCAGGGGGGGCAACTGTTACAAACTGTTACGTGTTTTGTTGCAAACGGAACTTTTTGCAGTAGTTAGCTCCGTTGTTGCCGATACCAGTCAATGGTATTTTTCAATCCTTCCCGCAAGCTCACCTGGGCTTCAAACCCAAATTCTGCTTTAGCTTTGGTGGTGTCTAAACAGCGACGGGGCTGGCCGTTGGGTTGATCGGTTTCCCAAATAATGTCCCCCTCAAACTCCATCAGTTCACAGATTAATTCCGTTAAGTCTTTGATGGAAATTTCAAAATTGGTGCCTAGGTTAACCGGATCGGCTTTGTCGTAGGCTTGGGTTCCCATCACAATGCCCCGGGCCGCATCAGTGGAGTAAAGAAATTCCCTGGTGGGACTGCCGTCGCCCCAAACGGGTAATTGTTTTTGTCCAGCTTTTTGCGCTTCGTAAACCTTATGGATCAAGGCAGGAATCACGTGGGAACTGCGGGGATCGAAGTTATCTTCTGGGCCGTAAAGATTTACTGGCAAGAGGTAAATGCCATTAAAGCCATACTGCAAGCGGTAGGATTCCAGTTGCACCAACAATGCTTTCTTGGCCACGCCGTAGGGAGCGTTGGTTTCTTCAGGATAACCGTTCCATAAGTCTTCTTCCTTAAAGGGTACAGGGGTAAATTTGGGATAGGCGCAGATGGTGCCCACACAAACAAATTTTTTCACCCCCGCTTGGTGGGCCGCATGGATTAACTGCACCCCCATCATTAAGTTGTCGTAGAACAATTCAGCGGGCTTTTCCCGGTTCAGACCAATACCCCCCACATGGGCCGCTAGGTGAATGACAATGTCTTGATTTTCCACTGCCCGTTCGCAGGCTGACGCTTGCCGTAAATCACAGTCTTTGGAGCGGGGAATGGTAATTTTTGGGCGATCGCCACCGGCTGCAATTAATTGGGCAACAACTTGTTTACCGAGGAAACCGGCCCCGCCAGTGACCAAAATACGTTGATTTTCTAGGGAAAGCATGGTTGGTTAAGAAAATATTGAGTTAAGGGAGGGATTTGCCTAGGTTTACTGTGCCCATAAAATTCTCCACCATTTGAAGGCCAGGGAAAATTGCTAGTTGTTAAACACTTTGATCGAGGCAACAGTTAAGACGCTCAACCAAGCTTAATCGACGGCATGGCCATTTTGGCTCCGAATGAAGGCCATATCCTGGGCCATGAGCTCCTTGATTCGTCCACTCTGGTTGGGAGAAGTTAAACCAAGGACTGCTAAGTCTGCCTCCACCATTAAATGAACTAATTCCGTAAAGGTAACCGAGGGTTCCCAGCCCAATTGGGCTTTGGTTTTCGCCGGATCGCCGATTAATAAATCTACTTCAGCGGGGCGTAAATAGCGCTCATCAAAGGCCACATAGTTCTGCCAGTTGAGGTTGACGTAACCAAAGGCAATTTCTAAAAATTCCTTCACTTCGTGGGTTTCCCCCGTGGCCACCACATAGTCATCGGGCTGTTCCTGTTGCAACATGGCCCACATGGCCCGTACATAGTCCTTGGCATAGCCCCAATCCCGCTTGGAATCGATATTGCCTAAATACAATTTCTTTTGGGTGCCGGCCACAATTCTGGCGATCGCCCTAGTAATTTTCCTGGTTACAAAGGTTTCTCCCCGGCGGGGGGATTCGTGGTTGAACAAAATGCCGTTACAGGCGAATAAGTCATAGGATTCCCGATAGTTCACCGTTTGCCAATGGCCATAAACCTTGGCACAGGCGTAGGGACTGCGGGGATAAAAGGGGGTGGTTTCCTTTTGGGGAATCTCCTGCACTTTGCCGAACATTTCCGAAGAACCGGCTTGATAGAACCTTACTTGGATGCCGGTGCGATGTTGATAATCCCGAATCGCTTCCAATAGTCGTAGCGTCCCCATGGCCACTGAATCTACAGTGTATTCCGGAGAATCAAAGCTCACCCGCACGTGGGATTGGGCCCCCAGATTGTAAATCTCCGTCGGTTTGACATCTTCTAAAATGCGGCGCAGGGTGGTGCCGTCGGTCAGATCACCATAATGAAGTCGGAGTTTCGCCTCAAGATCATGGGGATCAACATAAAGATGATCAATGCGGTCAGTGTTAAAGGTAGAAGTTCGGCGAATGATGCCATGGACTTGGTAGCCCTTTTCCAACAACAATTCACTCAGATAGGAGCCATCTTGCCCCGTGATGCCTGTCAGCAAAACAACTTTAGACTTTGACATTAGTTAATTTTTCCCCATTGCCCCAAAATACATCCCCCTAAAAATATCAGAATCCTTGCCCAGATGCAGGCCTTCTGGCGATCGCCATGGTGAGCAACGATTGCGGCTTTAGCGTTCCAGTGGATATTTGCTGGGGGTTAATGAAACATTGTGGCGGAACCCAGGGACAATGTGACCAAAAAATTCAGGGATATCAATAAGTATTAGGTATATGGATCATAATTGTATGCCCGACTATTGCTTAAACTGACTGACCACTGACCTTAAGAGTAATGGCGTGCAAGGCCCAGTGATCAATTTCATTATTTTTCATTATTTCATCTCCATTGTCCCTGAAAATCAGTTGTGTCGCCCCTCTACACAGCCCAGAACTATGGTAAAGGCGCACGAAAAACCGCCAGGTAAACTCTTCTCAACCCCCAAAACGCCCTCTGTTTACCCATGGAAAAAACGACAATTACAAGAAAGTAAAACTTATGTCATCTATAAGCTTCGTGTATATTAACTTCCTGTTACAAAGCTTTACAAAACTCTCATTAATCCTTTAGACTAAGTTTAGTCAGTTCCAATCTGAACATCGACAAATACATAAGGAATTATAACCAAATGACAACGACTCTCCAACAGCGCGAAAGCGCTTCCTTGTGGGAACAGTTTTGTCAGTGGGTGACCTCTACCAACAACCGGATTTATGTCGGTTGGTTCGGTACCTTGATGATCCCCACCCTCTTAACTGCCACCACTTGCTTCATCATTGCCTTCATCGCCGCTCCCCCCGTTGACATCGACGGTATCCGTGAGCCCGTTGCTGGTTCTTTGCTTTACGGTAACAACATCATCTCTGGTGCTGTTGTACCTTCTTCCAACGCTATCGGTTTGCACTTCTACCCCATCTGGGAAGCCGCTTCCTTAGATGAGTGGTTGTACAACGGTGGTCCTTACCAGTTGGTAGTATTCCACTTCCTCATCGGCATTTTCTGCTACATGGGTCGTCAGTGGGAACTTTCCTACCGCTTAGGTATGCGTCCTTGGATTTGTGTGGCTTACTCTGCCCCCGTATCCGCTGCCACCGCCGTATTCTTGATCTACCCCATTGGTCAAGGCTCCTTCTCTGATGGTATGCCCTTGGGTATTTCTGGTACCTTCAACTTCATGATCGTGTTCCAAGCTGAGCACAACATCCTGATGCACCCCTTCCACATGTTAGGTGTGGCTGGTGTATTCGGTGGTAGCTTGTTCTCCGCCATGCACGGTTCCTTGGTAACCTCCTCCTTGGTGCGTGAAACCACCGAAGTTGAATCCCAGAACTACGGTTACAAATTCGGTCAAGAAGAAGAAACCTACAACATCGTTGCCGCCCACGGCTACTTTGGTCGGTTGATCTTCCAATATGCTTCTTTCAACAACAGCCGTTCCTTGCACTTCTTCTTGGGTGCTTGGCCTGTAATCGGCATCTGGTTCACTGCTATGGGTGTAAGCACCATGGCGTTCAACCTGAACGGTTTCAACTTCAACCAGTCCATCTTGGATAGCCAAGGCCGGGTAATCGGCACCTGGGCTGATGTATTGAACCGAGCCAACATCGGTTTTGAAGTAATGCACGAACGCAATGCCCACAACTTCCCCCTCGACTTAGCGTCTGGGGAGCAAGCTCCTGTGGCTTTGACCGCTCCTGCTGTCAACGGTTAATTCCTTGGTGTAATGCCAACTGAATAATCTGCAAATTGCACTCTCCTTCAATGGGGGGTGCTTTTTGCTTGACTGAGTAATCTTCTGATTGCTGATCTTGATTGCCATCGATCGCCGGGGAGTCCGGGGCAGTTACCATTAGAGAGTCTAGAGAATTAATCCATCTTCGATAGAGGAATTATGGGGGAAGAACCTGTGCCGGCGGATAAAGCATTAGGCAAGAAATTCAAGAAAAAAAATGCCTCCTGGAGCATTGAAGAAAGCGAAGCTCTGTACCGGGTTGAGGCCTGGGGGGCACCTTATTTTGCCATTAATGCCGCTGGTAACATAACCGTCTCTCCCAACGGCGATCGGGGCGGTTCGTTAGATTTGTTGGAACTGGTGGAAGCCCTGCGGCAAAGAAAGCTCGGCTTACCCCTATTAATTCGTTTTTCCGATATTTTGGCCGATCGCCTAGAGCGATTGAATAGTTGTTTTGCCAAGGCGATCGCCCGTTACAATTACCCCAACACCTATCAGGCGGTTTATCCGGTCAAATGTAACCAGCAACGACATCTGGTGGAAGCCCTGGTTCGCTTTGGGCAAACTTCCCAGTGTGGATTGGAGGCAGGTTCCAAACCGGAATTGATGATTGCCCTCGCAACTCTACCACCTCCCTTAGACCGTCAGGACAAGCATACCAAGCCCCTAATCATTTGTAATGGCTACAAAGACCAGGATTATCTAGAAACAGCTCTGTTAGCCAAACGCTTAGGCCATCGTCCCATCATCATCATTGAACAACTACGGGAACTGGAATGGGTACTACACATCTCTCAGCAGTTAAACATTAAACCCATGTTGGGGGTACGGGCCCGGTTAAGTTGTCAGTCGCTCAAATCCTCGGAAATTTCCTCTGGCAACGGCGATCGGGCTAAGCTTGGTCTGACCATGCCGGACATTGTGACCGTAATTCATCGTCTAGAGGAAAATAATTGTCTCGATTGCCTGAAAATGCTTCATTTTCATCTGGGAACGCAAGTTTCGGACATTGCTCTGATTAAAGAAGCTATGCGGGAAGCCAGCCAACTCTATGTGGAATTGGTCAAGCTGGGGGCAAAAATGCGCTACCTCAATGTGGGGGGCGGTTTGGCGGTGGATTATGACGGTTCCAAGACCAACTATCCCGCCTCGAAAAATTACAACATGCAAAACTACGCCAACGACATTGTGGCGGCCATTCAAGATGCCTGTGAGCTTGGGCAGGTTTCCCCTCCCATTCTTGTGAGCGAAAGTGGGCGGGCAATTATGGCCCATCAGTCGGTGCTAGTTTTTGATGTGCTAGGCAGCAACCAAACAGGCTTCAGTGAACCCCATCCCCCCGATGAAAATGCCCATCCCCTGCTAAAAAATCTCTGGGAATGTTACGAAACAATTACAGCGGAACAATACCAGGAGCAATACCATGATGCTCTGCAATTAAAGACGGAGGCTAGTAGTCTTTTTAACTTCGGCTATTTAAGTCTGACGGAACGGGGACAAGCAGAGCAAATTCACTGGGCTTGTTGTCGTAAAATTTTTGAAATCACCAGACAACTAGAGTATATTCCCGAAGATTTTCAAGCGCTGGATAAAATAATGACCGATATTTATTACGTTAACTTATCGGTTTTCCAGTCAGCACCGGAATCCTGGTCTTTAGATCAACTTTTTCCCATTTTGCCCATTCACCATCTCAATGAGAAACCTAGTCAAAGGGTGATTTTAGCCGATTTAACCTGTGACAGTGATGGTAAAATTGACCGTTTTATTGACCTGTGGGATGTCAAGTCATACCTAGAAGTTCACCCCCTAGAAAATGACGGCAATCCTTACTATTTAGGTATGTTTTTAGTCGGTGCTTACCAAGAAATTATGGGCAATTTACATAATTTATTTGGTGACATTAATGTAGTTCACATTGCCACTACTCCCCAAGGTTATCAGATTGAATCGGTGGTGCGGGGAGATACCATGACGGAGGTTTTGGGTTATGTTCAGTACGATTCTGATGATTTACTCGAAGGCCTGCGGCGTCATACGGAGTTAGCCTTGAGCAATGGACAAATTACCCTGGAGGAATCTCGGCGCTTATTGGAAGATTATGAGCAAAGTTTACGGCGCTACACCTATCTAAGTTGATCTGGTAGAAAAAAACAATGGTTGGATTCTAAGCTCTGGAGTGGACTGGGATAGCGCTGAAATTGGATTAATTTTGCTTACTATCCCATCGCAATTTTGCTTAAACTCGACTATTTTTATTTGTTTTGATTGCAGAATCAATTTGGTTTCCTACGGCTCCAACAATTGTAAAAACTCCGCCTCAGATAGTAACTTGATGCCCAAACTTTCCGCCTTGGCGGCCTTACTTCCTGGTTTATCTCCCAAGAGAACATAATCAGTTTTGGTACTTACACTGCTGGTTACTTTACCGCCGCTCTGTTCAATTAATTCCTGAGCTTCTAGGCGACTAAGGTTGGGCAAAGTCCCGGTTAACACAAAGGTTTTGCCCTTTAACTTGCCGCTGTCAGTTTTGGTCTGGTCAATCCCTTGGTTTGCCAATACTAAACCCAACTCCTCTAAATCTTGAATTAATTGTTGATTACCGGGGTTCCTGAACCAATTAACCACGGCTTCGGCAATTTCTGGGCCAATGCCATAGACTCCTTCCAGGTCGGGAATGCTGGCTTGGCTTAGTTTTTCCACGGTGGGAAACTGTTGGCTGAGTAATTTGGCATTTACCTGGCCCACATGGCGGATACCTAAGCCAAATAAAATGCGGCTCCAGGGTTGGCTTTTGCTAACTTCAATGGCGGCAATTAATTTTTCGGCGGATTTTTGGGCAAAACGTTCTAATCCTAACAACTGCTCCACCTGTAAACCATATAAATCAGCAACGGAGTTGACTAACCGATTTTCCAAGAGCGTAATCACAACTTTTTCCCCCAAACCCTGGATATCCAAAGCGTTGCGGCTAGCCCAGTGAATTAAACTGCCTTGCAAAATAGCGGAGCAGGAACTATTGACACAACGGATGACAGCTTCTTCCAGGGGTCGGACCAAGGGGGAACCACAGGCCGGGCAATGGGAAGGAAAAATGTAGGGGGTGGTGTTTTCCGGGCGCAATTCTGTCATTACCCGGACCACTTCGGGGATAATTTCCCCTGCTTTGCGAATAATTACCGTGTCCCCCACCCGGATATCTAATTCTTGGATGCGGTCTTGGTTATGCAGAGTGGCTCTTTGTACCGTGGTGCCGGCTAACTGTACTGGCTCCATCACGGCTAGGGGGGTGACTGCGCCGGTGCGGCCCACATTAACTTCAATGGCTTTGACTACGGTGGGGGTTTCTTCGGCAGGATATTTTAAGGCGATCGCCCAGCGGGGAAATTTTTGGGTGAAGCCTAACTCTCTTTGCAGGGGATACTGATTAATTTTCACCACCACCCCGTCGGTCATATAGGGTAAGCGTTGCCGGGCGCCTTCCCAGTCTTCAAAATATGCCACTACTTCATCTAAACCTTTACAGAGCTGACAATGGGGATTAACCATAAAGCCAGCTTTTTTGAGATATTCCAAAGCTTGCCATTGACTTTGGATTTTGTCTTCTTGCCCTGGTAAATGGAGCGTATAGGCAAAAAATTGTAAGCGTCTTTGGTGGACTATTTTGGGGTCCAACTGACGGAGAGTACCGGCGGCGGCATTACGGGGATTGGCAAATAAGCTTTCTCCCTGGGCTTCCCGCTCGTGATTAATACGATTAAATTCTTCTAGGGGCAAAAAGGCTTCCCCCCTCACTTCCACCGTTGGGGGAGGATTATCTAAATTAAGCTTCACGGGAATGGATCGAATGGTTTTAATATTTTGGCTAATTTCTTCCCCGGTGGTGCCGTCTCCCCTAGTTACCCCCCGCACCAACAAACCATTCTCATAGGTCAGGGCGATCGCCGAGCCGTCAATTTTTAGCTCACAGACGTATTCAGCCTTTTCGATGGTTGGGGCAATGCGTTGCCAGCGTTCTTGCCACTGTTGTAATTCCTGCACATTAAAGGCATTTTCTAGGCTGTAGAGGGGAATATTATGGGCAACAGAGCGGAACTGACTGGCCGGTTGCTCCCCCACTCGTTGGGTCGGACTGTCGGGGGTAATTAACTCCGGATTTTCTGCCTCTAGCCTTTGCAGTTCCCGGTAAAGCTGGTCGTAAACGCTGTCCTCCATGACCGGCGCATCCAGTACATAGTAGGCGTAGCTGGCTTTTTGGAGTTGTTGGCGCAGTTGCAATAGGCGATCGGGGGTGGTCATAACTTCAATACTGTTTATTGTCCAAAAGGCTTACCCTGACAGTCCCCTTAGAAGAGTTCAGGGGATATATTTTGGCGATCGCCTTTCACTCCAAGGGCGATTAACATAGGGAATGTAGCATTTGTGCAACCCAAGCAGAGGGCTGTCCCCATGAGCGTCGCCACTTCTCCGTTAACTCTCAGTGAAAGTCAAAATTTTATCCTCCCCGGTCGTCATAGTTGGGAAGATTTTAAGACGATTCAGGCGGCGATGGAACAACGGTCAGGGCTACGTATCACCTATTTTGACGGAGTAATTGAGTTCATGACCCTGGGAGAGTACCACGAATCCATCAAAACCATAATCGGATTTTTGATTGAATATTATTTATTCTCTCAGGGTATTGAATTTTTTCCAGTTGGTAGTGCAACCCGTGAATCGAGGGAGAAATCGGTATCGTTTGAGCCGGATGAATCCTACTACCTTGGTGAAAAAAAGGAGCATCCTGATTTGGCAATTGAGGTCAATGTCACCAGTGGCAGTCCAAGCAAACTAGCAAAGTATCAACGGCTGGGCATTCAAGAGGTTTGGCTGTGGCAGGACGGAAAATTTTCTATTTACTCCCTAGAAGGCGAGCATTACCAAGAAACTTCAACCAGCAAATTACTTCCAGGTTTAAATTTTGCGCTGCTAGAGGAATGCGTATTGATGCCCTCTCGACTAGAAGCAATCCAAAAGTTTACAGCTCGATAAAAATAAACAGCGATCGCCATGGACAAGGCAGGGAACTATTCCGGTTGCCCCCTTTTATTGATAATCTTTCCTAGTAACTTCACTAAAGTAAAGAACGGAGTCGGGCAATTAGGTTAATCCCTACCTAAAGATCCGTGCCCTTTCTCCAATGCATTATGCGATCGTCCTTGTATTTTCGAGCTAAATCTCCCGGTTATCTTGCCTTGGGCCTTGTCCTGGGGGCAACGGTTTTATTCGCCTGTCTAATATCCAGTATTCTCCTGGGAGCGGCGGATATTAGTCCCCAAACAGTGTGGCAAGCCCTATTTCAATTTGACGGTTCCACTGACCATTTAATTATTCGCACGGTACGTTTACCCAGGGCCATTCTGGCGATCGTGGTGGGAGCTTCCTTGGCTGTGGCCGGGGCCATTACCCAGGGTTTAACCCGTAATCCTCTGGCAGCTCCCGATATTCTGGGGGTTAATGTGGGTGCGTCCTTAGCGGTGGTTCTGGCCACATTTATTGGTGGCGATGGTAGTAACCAGTGGGCATTTGCCTTCATTGGAGCGGCGATCGCCGCTGTAGTTGTCTATGGCTTGGGAACCCTTGGCCGCAGTGGTCTCACCCCAATTAAATTGGTCATTGCGGGGGCGGCCCTGTCGTATTTTTTAGGCTCTTTGACCACCGGCATTCTCCTGCTCAATCAACGTACCCTAGACGATATTCGCTTTTGGTTGGCCGGCTCCCTAGGGGGACAAGATTGGAATGGTTTAACGGCGGTTTTGCCCTACATCATGGTTGGTTTGGTCAGTTCCCTTAGTTTGGGTAGGCAATTAACCTTACTGACCTTTGGAGAAGAAGTGGCCCAGGGATTAGGCCTAAAAACGGCCTGGGTAAAATTGGGGGCGGCAACGGTTTTGGTGTTACTGGCGGGCAGTGCCGTCGCCCTGGCGGGGCCGATTGGCTTTGTCGGTTTAATTGTGCCCCACGTGGTTCGTTTTGGGGTCGGAGTGGATTATCGATGGATTTTACCCTACGCCATGGTGATGGGGGGAATTTTTCTTTCTGTGGCTGACATGGCCGCCCGATTATTGATCAGCCCGCAAGAACTACCAGTGGGCATTATGACTGCTTTGGTGGGGGCACCTTTTTTTATTTATCTTGCCCGCTCCCAAATTAAATAATCAAACCTAACGGGTCAACTCCAAAGACAACCCAAGGCCATTCCAGGCTAATTGATTGAATCCCGAATTTTATTAACTGTTTGTTCCATTTGTGCCATGTTTGCCCCTCGACCTTGGATTGTGGTCCGTCTCCGGTCTTTACCCCTATCGTTTCGCCTCGATCGCCATGTCCCCTTGGTAATGGGATTACTTACTGCTCTAGCATTATTACTATTTATTCTCAATATTAGTTGGGGGGAATATCCTGTCCCTCCCTTGGCGATGCTCCAGGCCATCTTTGGGCTATCTACCGATGCTGACCATGAATTTGTGGTGCGTACTCTGCGATTACCCCGGTCCTTGGTGGCATTGTTGGTGGGTATGGGTTTGGCGATCGCCGGAGGGATTTTGCAAGGCATTACCCGCAATCCTTTGGCAGCCCCTGAAATTATTGGTGTCAATGCGGGGGCTAGTTTGGTGGCGGTTACCTTCATCGTTTTGCTACCGGGTATTTCTCCTTCCTTGCTGCCAGTGGCCGCTTTTTGCGGTGGTTTAACAGCGGCGATCGCCATTTATGTGCTGGCTTGGAATCAGGGCAGTGCCCCCGTCCGGTTAATTTTGGTGGGCATTGGCCTAGCCGCATTAGCCAGTTCCCTCACCAGTTTGATGGTCACCTTTGGGGAAATTAGCGTGGTTAGTCAGGCCCTAGTTTGGCTCACTGGTAGCGTCCATGGCCGGGGTTGGGAACATTTATTGCCCCTGCTACCTTGGCTAGCCTTGTTTATTCCCCTCTCCTTGGCATTGGCCCGGGAGTTGGACACCCTAAACCTAGGGGACAATCTAGCCCGAGGATTGGGTAGCCGGGTGGAATGGATGCGGGGTCTTTTACTAGTTTGCAGTGTGGCCCTAGCGGGTTCCTGTGTGGCCACCGCCGGCAATATTGGCTTTGTCGGTTTGATGGCTCCCCACCTGGCCCGCCATCTGGTAGGCCCCTCCCATGGGGGCATGATTCCCGTTGCGGCCCTAACTGGAGCCTGCATTACAGAACTGGCAGATTTAATTGGTAGAACCGTTTTTGCCCCGATAGAAATTCCCTGCGGAGTAATTACGGCGATCGTGGGCGCTCCCTATTTTCTCTGGCTCCTATACCGAAATCGGAATCAATAGCCCCATGACCTCATTTACTTGTTTTTAGATAACGGTTTCCCGGGGTGAATTACACTGCTCAGTTAGAAAGCAAAAATTTCTTACTATTCCTAATTATTCTTAACAATTAATAGCCACTACAGCAATATTTGCAGGAAAAAGGAAGAATCCCCATGGCGACCAAGCATTTAACAGAGGACTATTCGGCATTAAAACCCATTTCCCTGTCCCCCAGTCCTCTACAATAATCTCTAATCTTATTAGTAGTTAATCTTAATAACTATGTTGGATGTTGCCACTCCCATTGCCCTCACTACCAGGAAGCTCAGCCTAGCCTACGATAGTCACCTAATTATTCAAGGGCTCGATTTGGCAATTAACCAAGGGGAAATCACCACACTGGTGGGACCAAATGGCTGTGGCAAATCTACTCTCCTACGGGGCATGGCACGACTACTCAAACCCCAGGGCGGCACCGTGTATTTAGAAGGAGAGGCGATCGCCCATCTGCCCACCAAAGAATTGGCCAAACGTCTGGGTATTTTGCCCCAAAGCCCCCCCGCCCCGGAAGGATTAACTGTCAGGGAACTGGTGGCCCAGGGCCGTTATCCCCATCAAAACTGGCTACAACAATGGTCAAAACAGGATGAATTGAAAGTAGAAGAGGCGATCGCCACCACCGATTTGCATCAATTTGCCAACCGCCCTCTTGATAGCCTTTCGGGAGGCCAACGCCAGAGAGCCTGGATTGCCATGGCCCTGGCCCAAGACACTGAAATTTTATTGTTAGACGAACCCACCACCTATCTCGATCTAGCCCATCAAATTGAAGTTTTAGATTTACTCCATTGGCTGAACCGGGAAGCAGGACGCACCATTGTGATGGTATTGCACGACCTCAATTTGGCCTGTCGCTATAGTCATCGCTTGATTGCCCTACGGGATGGAAAACTACTGGCCCAAGGACGACCCCAGGCGATCGTCACCGAAGAACTAGTACGACAAGTTTTTGGACTGGAGAGCCGCATCATCGCCGATCCCGTCACTGGCACCCCTCTCTGTGTACCCGTTAGCCGACACCTAAAATGAAAAGTAAACTAATAATTTTTACTTTCTGCCTGGTGCTATTTGGTTGTGCTAAACAAGTACCCGTTGAATTTTCCCCTGGGGAAACCATTCAATCAAACCTAACCCAGCGCACCATAGCCCACGCCATGGGCGTAACGGCAGTCCCCAATGAGCCACAGCGCATAGTGGTGTTGACCAATGAAGCAACAGATATGGTATTGGCCTTGGGAGTCACCCCGGTGGGGGCAGTTAAATCTTGGTCCGGAGATCCTTACTACGAATATTTAGCAAAGGATATGCTTGGAGTCCCCATCGTGGGAGATGAAATGCAGCCTAACCTAGAGAAAATTGTCGCCTTACAGCCGGACTTGATTATCGGTAGTCGGTTGCGCCAGGGACAAATTTACAAGTCACTGAGTGCCATTGCCCCCACAGTTTTTTCAGAAACCATTGGTGAATCATGGCAAGATAACCTACGTCTTTATGGGCAGGCCCTTGACAGAGAAGCCGAAGCGGAGCAACTTTTGAACGATTGGGACACGCGTGTGGCCCAAATGCGTCAAAAACTAAGTGCAAAAGATTTAACAATTTCCCTCGTCCGATTTATGCCAAGGGGAGCCCGCATTTATTTACAAAATTCTTTCCCCGGTCAAATTTTGCAGGCAGTGGGTTTGGAAAGACCGGCGAGTCAAGCTAACCATGGCTTTGCTGAACATGTTTCCTTCGAGCAAATTCCCCAAATGGAAGCTGATGCACTGTTTTACTTCATCTATACCGGAGATAGCGGGGACCAAACCCCCGGCAGCATAACGAATCCTTGGTTAAACCATCCCCTATGGCAGCAGTTGGAGGTTGTTCAATCGGGTAAGGCCTACGCTGTTAGCGATGTGGTTTGGACCACTGCCGGAGGTATCCAAGCCGCCCACCTGCTACTAGATGATTTGGAACGACATTTAGAGCCTTAGAACGTGTTTGGAAAGTTTTACTCCGCCCCCTAAATCTCCTCACTAAAGCTCCGGCAATACTAGGGGGCTTTCATTCAGTTTCCCCCCAAAGTTGGGTGGGCAGGGGGGCTTTTAAAACAGGCTCTTAGCATGGGTTGCCCCCCAAAAAATTGAGGGGAAAGGCATTTACCACTCAAATGCATAGCCAATGCGGAGAAATCGTCCCCGGGCGGCGGCATTACTCAACTCGTTGGGCTGGAGTTGGGACACCACCGGAAAGTAGTCAGTGTTTAACAAATTAGCAATGCCAATTTCCAGTTTCCCAGGGCCAACATTGATCCTACTTATGTAGTCCAGGGTGACATAGCTACTGACGGGGAGCTGGCCAAAAACAGTGTTATTGCTAAACACATCACGATCGCCAGAATAGAGGAGTTGTAGCCGGTTTTGCCAACCGGGGGTGGTTTGGTGTTGTACATAGGCTGTGAGCTTCACCGGTGCAATGCGAAAACCATCGAGGGGAGTATAGTTGCCGGTGTTCAAGCGGTCAATTTCGCCGGCGGACAAGCTAAATGTGCCCCCCAACTGCCAACTTTCCCCCACCCGGGCATCCATGGTGGCTTCCACTCCATAAACCCGTTCCGGTGCTCGCAAAATTTCCCCTGGAGCCGTGAAGGTCGTGCCCAAATCAGAGGAATTATAAAACCCCGCCAAAGAAAAGCGGAGATTTTGCCAATTGCCCCGCACACCAATTTCGTAATTGTTGACCCGCTGGGCTTCCGGTTGCAGAGTGGCTAGGGAAAAGCCCGCAGGGGCATTACGAAGCACTAGGCCCACGTCGGCTAGGGAAAAACCTTGGGCAAAGCTGGCAAACAAACTGATGTTATCGGTGACATCTACTACTCCCCCCAGGTTAAAAAGCGTTGCATCGTAGCTTAAGTCACCCCCTTGGACTGTATTGCCGCCCAGGGTAGTGAAATCATCCACCGACAGGCCCACTTGTTCATGGCGGATGCCCCCCAGTAGGGTGAGCCAATCGTTAGCCCGCCAGTTCAATTGGCCGAACAATCCCAGGCTGTCTTGGTTGAGAGATGGAACCCAAGTCCTTTTACCAGTATTGCGATAGCTTAAACCGCCACTGCTATCAAAAGTAACTGGATCAAAAATGTTCACTGGCTGAGCGGTACTTTCATTGTTGTAGTCCGCTCCCCACAGTAGGCGCAGATTTTTTTCTCCCGTTAGGGGGGTGTCCAGTTGTAGTCTGCCGCCCCACTCGGTGGAGTCAATTTCAGACTGAAAAATACTATTGCCCAAGCTAACGGAGGCTCGGCCGTCGAAAGGGAAAAACCTAGTCAGATAATCACGATAGTAGATTTGTCCCTTAAGGTTGCCATTGAGGACGTTACTGTGGCTGTAATCAAGGCTGACTACGGTGTTATTGCTGGTTTGGGGGGTATCAAGGTCCAGCCCGTCAATCGCTTGGGATCTCTGTCTACCGGCGATCGCCGTAATACTAGGATCAACGGTGAAATCAGTGTTTTGGGTGGCTTGAAAATGATTAATGGTAATTTGCAGGCGCTGTTCGTCAGTCATGTTGATGCCCAATTTACCCAAAACATTAAAGCTATCAGTGTCCGATACTCCTCCTTGGCCATTGGGATCGGGGGGAATGCGATTACCTAAGGCGTCAAAAAATCCCCCAACGGATTCATAGGATGCGGTGAAAGCGTAGTCAGCATAGTCAAGGGTTCCGCCCACATATTGTTCCACCATCCTCCCTAGGCTGTTGGATACACTGTCAAAATCGGTGTTGATGGCTAGGCGGGTGCTGGCTAGGAAGGGCTCAGGGGCAGGACCACGGGTGATGATGTTGATTACTCCTCCAGTGGCACCATCCCCGTAAATGGCCGTTGGCCCCTGGATCACTTCAATCCGTTCAATGGCACTGGGAGCAATGGTTTGCAAATCTCGGAAGGCATTACGGTTGGTGGTTTGGGGCACACCGTCAATCAAAACCAAAACGTTACGTCCTCGCAAAGCCTGGCCAAATTGACTGGCACTCCCGGTGCTGGGGGCTAAGCCTGGCACTAGTTGACCCAAAATATCCGCCAAGGAAGAGTAAACCTGGGTTTGTTGCTCAATTTCTGCCCGTTCAATTACCGTTACCGACCGGGGAATGTTAGCGATTTCCTCCTCTGTACGGGTGGCGGAAACCACAATTTGTAGGGCCTCACTTTCCTCTATCTCGGCGGTTGTCCCGGCAACCCCTGGTCGAATCAGCAATTGTAACCCTTGCGAGTTAGGCTTTACTTCGGCTTCCGGTGGCCCATTTACCCCCGTGATAGCTAAGCGCACTTGGTTATCGGTCATTTGGGTAACACTGACAAACGCAATGTCCGCAGTGGGGCTCACTTCTTCAAACCCCTGGCCCCCAGGTAAGGCCATCAAAGTATTGGGAAGATCAATAATTAAGGCATTGCCCACCGTTTGTAGGTTCGGAGAGGCGATCGCCCCTCCCGCTGTCACCAAAATAATTTCTAACCCTGGCCCCGATGGCTCTAGACGCACTTCCTGCACTTGTACCAACGATGTCCCCTGATCCAGTTCCACTGTCACAGATGGGGATGGCTCACTAATAATTTCTTGAGCCCCCAGGGGCATAGCCATCGTTTCCATCACTATTCCAAGGGCGATCGTCCAGCCAAATCGTACTAATCTTGTTTTCATGTCACGTCCTCCCACACGTCAGTTACTTGTTGCAAATCTTTCTTGATTGGCTAGGAAAATTAGTGTAGATAGTTGTCTCTGGCCTTGTCTATCCAAAAAACGGTCACGTTGATCCAAAAACGGACTTTGAGGCAAAAAAATCCCCGGCTAACGGGAGAAACTCCCCTAATTTTCTTTGTTTGGGTAGATGGAAATCCTCTGGCTTTAACCGGGAGAGACTATCAATTACTCAGCATCCACTGTTTAGGGCTGACACCAAACTGTTTGCGAAACGCCGCGGAGAAGTGGCCTAAGTGGCTATAACCCACGTTGTTAGCGACTTCGGCGACAGTGTAATTGCCCTGGGAGAGCAGATCTTTGGCCTGGTGAAGACGTTGTTGGGTCAGATAACCGATTACAGAGGTGCCAAACAGTTCCCGAAAACCACGGCGGAGGGTACGATCACATAACCCCACCTGCTGGGCCAACTCCAAAACGGAAGGAGGGCTTTCCAGTTGGGCAACTAGTCTGGCTCTCGCTTCGTAGATCTTCTCAATTGTTTTTGGTTTCAAAGTGCCAGAAAATGGAGAAGAATTTTGGTCGGCCATAATGCTATGCAATTGAAGGGCGAAAAGTTCAAACACCTTGGCTTGGAGAAAAAAACGTCGCGTCACTCCGTGAAATGGACATTGGAGCATCTGCTGAGCTACTGTCCGCATTTCAACCGTAATGGAGGGAAACCAAGCCATTTTCCACTCATCCTTTTTGAGTAAAGCTTGGCCTAGGGATAGGGATTGCCCAACTAAAAATTGTTCTAAAATTTGGGGTTCGAGGTGGACGTTAATGCCTTCTAGGTGGCCCAATTGGCCATACCGTGCCACATAACCAGGGGAAAGGCCACTCCCGGATACATAACCCTTCTTTGTCTCCAGAGTTGGATAGGTTTCCTCATAATCAACGGTCCCCGACAATAGGACGGTGAACTGTACTAAATGCTCGTGTACCGGTACTTTCAGTGCCCAGGGCCGGGTAAATTCCTTGTTGATCAAATCCAACCAAACCCCAGGGGAAAGTTCCAAGCAGCGGGTACGGCCATGGCCCAGGCAAGCGGGCAGCCAGCGAATGGTTTCAAAACTGTCAACTGGAGTGGTGGTGTAATACTCAGGTTCAAAGGGAATTTGACAAAGCTCATGGTAGTCGGACTCGGAAAGAAGTAGGGTCATGGGCAGATGGGAAGCTGAATAAGCTGAAGTAGATTGAAAGAATTGATCAATCTATTAGTCTACTCCTAATGCAAATTATTCCTAAATATTTGATGGGTTTAATTTATTGAGCAAAGCCCTAACGGGCAAAATACCAGTGCAGTATATTTGTTGGAAAAATGTGCTGTGGCGATTGGGACAACCTTGTGGATTATCTCAATAACGATGAGAGTTCAATGTCCCATAGGAGATGGTATTACTTGCTAATCATCCCCACGTTGATAAATCAATAGACCCCATAGCCCCAATAGAAATGCGAGCACTCCACAGTTCACCATTAAGAATGCCATGCCGCTGCCTGGGGGAGGTCCAAAAATTTCATTGATAGGTAGGATTAAAAAGTTACTCAAGTGAGTCAGCATTACCGATATCTGATTAGCTAAAATTCCTGCGGCCAATCCAGATAAACTACTGATAACAGTGCCGATCAAATAATCTGCAGCCAATACTCGGCCTTGTATTTCCCGTGCAACTTTCTCATACCAAATTGCTGTATATGAACTGGTGATTAAGGGACTTGGTAGTGATGCACCAACGTTAGCTAGTAGCCAAAATTTTGGTTGGGCAATCAGTCCCATGGCCAATCGACTGAATCCATTGATTATAAAGCCAATAAAAATACCAGTTGTTCTTCTTTTGAAGCCTCCCCAAATACTACAAATAGTTCCTCCAACAATACCCCCCACTCCTCCGATGGCCACAATAATCCCTAAAATCTCAGTGTTTCCTCCAGTTTTTGCTAGAATCATAGGCTGGTAAATTACTTCAGTGATTCCTTCTACAAAGCTAAACAATGAAAAAATGATCAATATCTTTGATAAATTTGGATGGTTATAGATATATTTAAGTCCAAAAAATATATCGTCAACAAAATTTTCTTTCAATCGTACAACAAATAAAGTTTGGTTGGTGATTTTAGGAGATTTAATTCCGAATGCTATTGGTAGAATCAAGATCGTTATAGCGGCGATCATGAACGTTGTCATGTCAATTATTGTGATGCCAGTTAGCCCCATCACAGGAAATAAGATTCCAGCCAAAGCGGGGGCAACAATTCCGGCGCTATATGCAGTAATGGCTCCCATACTACTAGCACGAGCATGGTGTTGATAAGGAACAATTAAAGGGACCAGGGTAATATAACTAAGGGTTTGAATGTTACCAAAACAACCAATAATAGATGCAATCAGATATATATACTTAACATTAAGAATCTGTAAAAAAGCTAGGATTCCCACAGAAAATGTACATACAGCAGAGCCGATATCGCTAACAATTAGCAATTTTTTGTGAGAAAAATAATCAGTAAGGATACCAGATAAAGGTGTAATGATAATTTGCGGGAGCTGATAAAAAACTAAAATCAAAGCCACTGACATAGCAGAATTTGTCTTTTGCCATATCCATATAGTCAGAGAAAAATAAGTCATACCGCTACCAATAGACGACAGAGCCTGTCCCAAGCAAAGAGTGACAAAGGTCTTCATTTATTTTTGTAAATTAATTATTTATCAATTTCTTTTAAGTAGCTGACACTATACTGCTTGACAGAAATAAGTTCATCTCCTGAATTTCTAGCAGTCATCACTGACCCATTGACTTCAACTCTTGCAAAATAAGCTCCTTTAACTTTATCGGGAGAAATAAAATCAAATTGAACCTCTACCCAATTGGGATCATGCTGATTATCATCCATGTTCAATATTTGAGCTGATTTTTGATAATTTAACCATTGCCAACCTCGTTGAGTCCAAATTTCACGCTCAACAATCTGGGCAAATTTTGTTACGCCTACCCAACCTCGATAAAATTTATAAAGTTGTTTAACTTGACCTTCTTGCCTTACCAGATTATCTAAAACTTCAGACTCAAGATGTCCCCAAACTTGCCCATTTGGAAAATCAATTAAAGTCGGAGCAAACTGATGTCCCCCAAAATGAGAGCAGCGCCATATTCTTAAATTTTTTGATGCATATTTTTGTCGTAATTGTTTATAAATAGGATAACCAAATCTCGAACAAGCCACATCAATGTTTCCATGAGTACATACCATCATATCTCGATCAACAACATCTGACAGTTTATAGTTACGAAAATTTTCTAACTCTGGAGATTGATAACATAAATTTTTGATAAGATCCCACCTTTGATCATCAGGAACTAAATATTCTTCTTTTATAAAACTGGAAAAGAGCAAATTAAACTTTTGGTAGTGAATAATACGACTAAATCCTGATTGAGAATACTCGTGATCTGAGGCGATCGCCATTGGAGATACTTTAACTCCTTGATCAGAAAGTTGATGAAAAAGATCATGAATTGGTTTAAGAATGGGGTCATGATGAAAGCGTTCCTCTGTCCAAGGTTGGGGTAATTCCATAATTAACCAACGATCACTTGAATTTGCTGTGCCGATAGGATCTTCCCCGTTAGATTTGGAAATAACGGAACAAAATTGACAATTAATCATGGTTTTTGATTGGTTAAGAGTTGTTTTTTTAATTCATTAAGATAAAGTTTTGTACCGAAAAAACCTGGTAAACCCGTGCATAGATAAGTTGGAATATAATAAACACGATTTTCTCGACTTGCTTTCATTGATTGTGTTATTGCATTTTCTGACCACTGTTGTTGTAAATTAGATAATTGATGCTCAGTAAAATTTTGTCTACTTTTTGATTTATTGAATTCTTGAAAATTATAACCTAAGATAATAATTGAATTGGCATTATTTAACTTAGGAAGAGATTCTAAAGAAAGGGGCAGTCTTGAATTTGTAGATGTACCTGCTCCTGGTAAAGAAACTAATTCAAATCCCAATTCTTCAATTAGAGAGCTACAAAGATCTTCATTATTGGCAATAGACAATTCCTGTAAATTTTGAGCATGAAGTAGAAGCATTTTGGGGTATCCTGCAACAATTTTGGAAAATTCCTGCTTTGCTTTTTCAATTTCTTGCTGAGTTTCTTGTAAAAGTTGTTCGACTTTTTCTTCTTGCTTAACAGCCTGGGCAATCTTCTCTAGATTTTCAGTAGGTTCATTCCAAGATAACATTAAGGTAGGTGCAAGTTGAGAAAATTTTTGATATTCATTTTTATTATGATCAGGACTCAAAATTAAATCAGGTTTTGCTTTAAAAATTCCTTCTAACGAAGGCATGTAAGCAATTCCTACATTGGCAATGGGTTTATTAATATATTGTCCCAAATAAGGAATTTGCTCGGTAGGATGATCATAATCTTCTTTATGAAAAGCAATGTGATCTGCATAGGCAATAGGTTGAATGTTTAACGCTAGTAAAGGTTCTAATAAATAGGGACCAAGTACAACAACTCTTTGAGGAATTCCACAGATTTCAGTTTCTCCCATTTTATGCTCAATTATCCGGCAACCTTTTTTATCTGATTGTTGTAGATGTGAAGATCGATCTATGTTTGTATTACAAGAAGTCAAAAGAGACGTCATAAAAATCATGAGAGTAGAAAAGTAATTTATCTTATATTTTTTCATACAATAATTTAAATATGTAAGTATAAATAGCTCTCCTCTGCTTTTTGACTGGAGCTAAAGAAGAGCAGATTTTTTTGAACTTCCTAAATCATTAAAAAAACAGCAAGTAACTTTTAATGATTTAAAACTGAACCGAAAATGAGCCAATAATAATAAATGGTTCACCAGGTTCAATTCCTGTTTGGTTACCACTGACTGCTCGGACGTAGTTAGCATTAGTAAAATTCCTCAAGTTTAGGGCAACTCGATATTTATCTCGTTGGTAAAAAATCGCTGCGTTTCCGATGATATAATCCCCCACTGTGTAGGTATTAGCTAAATCACCAAAACGATCGCCAACGTAATTAAAGCCAATTCCAAACCCTAGTCCTTGTAATGCCCCCGATTGAATTTCATAGGTCGTCCATAAATTCGCCATATTATAGGGAATACCAAATAGGCGGTTATCGACAAAATTAGGATCTGTATCCTCGGTGACTTTTGCATTGATATAAGAATAGTTACCAATAATTTTCCAGCCGGGTAAAATTTCTCCCACAATATCTAGTTCAATGCCTTGGCTTTGTTGTGTTCCAATGGTAGATAAAAATAGGGGATTAACTGGATCGCTAACCGCTACATTATTTTTACTAATATTAAAATAAGTTAAGGTTGTGAGAAGTTGTTGCTCAAATAGTTCCGCTTTAACGCCAATTTCAAAACCTTCTCCCCGTTCTGGTTCTAGGGGATTGCCACTGATATCTATTCCACTATTGGGAGTGAAAGATTGGGAATAGTTGCTAAAGAAGCTAATTTCCGGAATTGGACGATATAGTAGGCCTATCCTTGGTGTAACTGCACTATCTGTTTGTTGTGTATTTCCCCCTTGGTTAAAATCAGTTTGTAAATTATTTGTGTTTTGAGTGATAGTATCGTAACGAAGTCCTGCAACTAAAATTAGATTTTCTAATAAAGAAACTTGATCCTGTAGATAAATTCCCAAACGATTGGAACTGGTAAAAGTATCGCCAAAAAGAGGTAAATCAGAGCGATTAGGTTTGGGAATTGCATTATAATCGGGATCAAATACGTTAATTGACGTCGGACCACCAAAAAGCGTTAAAATACTCTCTTCAGACCAGTTATAATCAATTCCAGCTAAGAGCTCATGTTTAACTGAGCCTGTAGAAAATTTACCGACAGCATTGGTATAGAAAGAATAGGAGCCCTGTTGTCCGTCCTGGTCAGCAAAGAAGCGGGTAACCGTTGGCCCATTCACAATAGTAGGAAGAGCAATGACGTTATAGTCATAGTTGTAGCTCATATAGCGAAAAGCATTGCGTAACTTCCAATTTTCATTGAAGCGATGCTCTAGATTATATCCAGCGCTAATAAAGTTTTTGTTAACAATATCACTGGGATCATTAATTACCCGCGAGCGGGGTACTGGTGCAACCCCATCTCCGAAGCTACTCAAGCCAAAGTCAGCAGGATTCGTGTCATTAATATATTCAACAGCTAAACTTAAATCTGTGTCGTCAGTGATAGCATAGGTGACAATGGGAGCGTAGGCAAATCGTTCTAACGGTTGATTAAAGTCGCGAAAACTCGCTTCATTACTATAAACGCCGTTTAATCGATAACGTAAATTCCCACTGGGATTTAAACCACCTGAAATATCAAAACGGGGACGAACTAATCCTTGATTACCTAATTGCACTTCGACTTCAGCAAACGGTTCATTAAGTGGTTTTTTCGAGTTTAAATTAATTACACCTCCGGGTTCAATTTGGCCATATAAAATAGAAGAAGGACCTTTGAGCACTTCCACCTGTTGTAGGTGAGAAACTTCCGTAATCCCTTGAAACCCTCCATAAAGTCGAAAACCATCCCTAAGAATAGGAACCGTATCACTAAATTGATTGCCAAATCCTCGAATACCAAAGATAGTTTCTCTTCCCCCTGTAGTACCGCCAAAAGTCACACTGCTAACATTTGTCAACACATCTTCGAGGGTGATGGCTTGTTGGGAACGAATTACTTCTTCTGAAACAACCTGTGCAGAAAAAGGCGTATCCATAATGGGAGTGTCAGTCCCCGTGGCAACCGAAGTGTTGGGAACGAAAAATTCTTGGACTGCTGCTTCTTCTTCTCGGGTAGCAACAATTTCGATTTCTTCTTCCGATTCCACTGTGTTAATTGGAGGCGTTAGGCTCAAAATTAAATTTTCGGATGATGGTATCACCTGAGCGGCGGGAACAGTACCATTGCCAGTTACGGTAATGCGTAGTGAATTTGAACTTGTCTGTACGGCGGTTATTTGACTAATTTGCTCACTGGGATTCTCAACTATAAAATTTTCCCCATCTGGTAGCCTTAAAACTGCGTCTAAAATATCGATGATGAGAATATTGTCCTCACTAATAATTAAGGGTATTAGCTGGGATTGATCGGCCGTTTTTAAAATTAATTCAATGCCAGTTTGCGTATCTTTAAGTTCAATTTGGATAACTTCTTTAATTTGAGCTTGGGATATTTGCTGTTGCCAATTTTCTATCTTTACATTTGCCTTATATTCATTCTGTAACTCCTGATCTTCTAATTTTTCTTTTTCAGATAAATTACTTTCCCCTACTGATCCTAGGGCAACACCAGAATGTAAGGCCGTCAAACCAATCAAAACGGCGAGCGAAGTCTGTTCCAAAATTTTGATCATTTTTTGTGCTCCCCACACTTACTGATAATTAATGGATATATTCTAGGGGAAAGCCAAAATGTATTTCTTTGTAGGACGGACTTTTTTCTTTGTGAAACGGACTTTTTAGATCATAACTTTTCTTCTGTCAGAATGAAAAACTGCTTACTACTATTTGTAGAAAATTGTCTTTTGATGGGTTTTGGGGCTAACTCCAAATTTTCGTCTAAATGCCATGCAAAAAGCTTCTGGATTGGTATATCCTACCCTTTGTGCTACCTGGGCCACGGATAAGTTATTATCTGCTAATAATTGCTGAGCCTGTTGCATGCGATAATTATACAGATAACCAAATACGGTCGTGCCAAATAGTTGACGAAAGCCTTGTTTTAGCTTACGCTCATTTAAGCTAACTTGTCGAGATAACTGTGCCAAGGAAGGAGGATCAAGTACTTGTTTGACCAAGATTTCCTGTGCATATTTCACTCTTTCTAAATCGTCTTTTTTTAATTGAGATGCTTTTTTTTCTGATTTAGTAGCATCCATACAATTAAATTGCCAGGCAAATAATTCTAAAGCCTTACTTTCTAAATAAATTTGTTTAATTATGCCTTGATAGGGACATTGATAAATTTGCTGTAATATCTCAGTGACTTTAAGTGTGTTTTTACCTAGTGATAAGTGGAACTTTAAATCACGATCGCCTGTGATTAATTGGTTAATTAAGCTAGGAGCAAAGTTTTCACTTTGATAAAAACAACTGAAATAATCAACAGGAGCATAAACACTAACTAATTTTATTTCAGTATCACATGGCCATTGCTCGAGTTCTGATAAATTAGGTAAATGATAAAGATAATTTCTGCCCGCTAATTCTGTATATTTTGGCTCAATTTCTTTAGTTTTAAATGTTTCTACTACTGAATTTCCTGTAAGATAAAAGTGAGCAACTAGAGGAAAATTCTTCTTATGATTCCTCTTTAAGTACATAACTTCGGCAAGTTGTACCTGAATAATTTCAATTGTTAAGCCGTCCCTCAACTGGATAGATCGATTATACCCTTTACCCAGTCTTTGCGGTAAATTTATTATGGTTTCATTGTCTTGAAAATGTACTGTAAATTCATCAAAATCAACAATTTGTCTTGAAGTAGTTGGTTGATTTGGTAAAACAATCGTGGTGTTGGGATCAAATACATTAACATCTTTCATTTTTGCTTCGGGGTTTTATGAAATTTATCAAAAAGATACTCTGAAGGTAATACCGAAATTAAAATCATCATTTTACTGTGTATGCCCAGATTTCGAATTGTGCTTGAGACGATAACTCCACCTTTAATGAATCGTAATATTCATAACAAAATACTTCAAATTCCTTTATGGCAAGATTAAATGCTTCATCTGGAAGGAGCCAGCATAATCCATAGGCATGTGATCTGTAAAAATGGAGTAGTTCTTGCACCTGATTGCTTACCGTCCATTCCTTAGCTGTCAAATAATTACACTGATACCCTTTATTTAGTAAATATTCATCTATATTAATTTTGTTAGTTACTTCTAATGATTGTTGTGAAGGCTTTGGCTCTTGATACTTAAGCAAAATAGTTTTGAAATGGTTCTCAAATTCTAGATGTGCAGGGGGAGTAACCCATTGAGCATTTAAATAAAAACCATTTGGTTTTAGGACTCGATCAATCTCATCTAAAAACATACCTAAATTGGAAACAGAATGAAGCATATGAACCGTTAACACTACGTCGAAGCTGCTGTCTGGAAAAGATAGTTGCGATGCATCTTCATGGATCAACCTAAGATTCGGAGGAATACGGGGCAACTTTTGAGAAAATTGGCTAAGCATTTCCTGAGAAATATCAACACCAGTTACAGAATAACCACGTCTGACTAAAGGAATGACATTGAGCCCAGTCCCTACACCAGGCTCAAGAAAAGTAGTTTCTCTTGTTGCCTTCACTAGAGCGAGAATAAAATCTGCAACTTCTTCAGCAATTGGTTCTGTCATCCAGCGAGTTTGATCGTAAATGTCAGCAATTTTGCTGTAGTAAACATTTTTTTTCATCTTTCCAATCCTGGTTTTGGAGCATTAGAAAATTTACTGCTGATAATCTCATCATCAGCAGTCTTAAAATGCCTAGAATGTTACGCCAATTTTTCCTACTACCGTAAAGGGAGCCCCGGGATAAACACTCAGGTCAAAATCATTTGATTCGGCCAAATACTGGGTATTAAACAAATTTTCGATGTTTAATTGTAATTCCCAATTTTCCCGACGATAAAAAATGGCAGCATCGGTGCGGAAATAGCTGGGTAACACAAAGGTGTTGTCCAAGTCCCCCTCCCGTTGATCAACATAAAATAGTCCTAAACCAAAGCCCAAGCCTTGTAAATTTCCCGATTGAATTTCATAGGTTGTCCAGAGGCTAAACTGGTTGCTAGGAACATTAGATAAAGTGTTGTCTACGATATCGGTATTATCTTGGCTTACAAAAGCATCAAGGTAACTATAACCGGTGACAATATTCCAACCAGGCAAAATTTCTCCACCCAGGTAAAGCTCCACCCCTCGGCTAGTTTGTTCCCCTGTTTGAATGGTAAATAATAGATTGGCAGGATCAATGGTAGGAACATTTTGTTTCCTAATATCAAATGCCGAGAAAGTCACACTTAACTTGTCGGTAATGTCTGCCTTAACTCCCACTTCAAACTGGCGACCGGTCTGGGGATCAAAGGTAGAACCATCGGCGTTGAGGGAGGCGGCAAAAGAAGGATTAAAAGAGGTGGTGTAAGAGCCATAAAGGGAAACCGTGGGAATTGGTTGATAGATAATACCAACCCGGGGTGTTAATTGGTTATCGGTTTGGTTAAATTCTTCCCTTGGATCTGTAATAGACTGGGTCGACCGATTTTGGGTAGCGGAATCGTAACGGAGTCCCACCAATAGCTTCAGGTTGTCAAATAAATCCATTTGATCCTGTAGATAAACCGCAAAGCGATTGACTTGATCATCACGGAAAAATTCTGGCGCGATGGGGAAAGGGGTATTGGTGTAAACCGGGTTGAAAACATTAATGGGAGCAAAGGTGTTGCTGAATTGAAATTCTGGAGTCTCTGTATCGTTACGATACTCCAATCCAAATAACACCCGATGTTTAACCGGCCCAGTGTAGAATTCTCCTATCAATTCTGCATTGGTGAAAAAACGCTGATAATTTCCTCCCCCATAATATTCAAATCGATTTAATTCCCCAGTATCTTCGTCAAAAAAGTCAAAGAGGGGCGCATAGCGGACGGGGGCGTAGGCCAAGTATTGCATGGCATGGCGTAGCTTCAGATTTTCGTTAAAATCGTGGTTGAAGGTGTAGCCAATTAGGTATTGATCTTGCTCAAATTTACTAAATCGCTCTCCTAAAAATCGATTCGATGGCAAGTCTGCGATATTTGGTGCTGGGATGCCTTCATCTAAGGTTTCCCGATTGGTTGTGTATTGTCCATAGATATTCAACTTCGTGTCTGGACCAATATTCCAAGTTAAAGTTGGTGATACAACCCAGAGATCACCGTAGACGAAATCTCGAAAACTGCCGGAGGTTTCATAGGAAACATTGAGACGATAATTAACTGTATCAATGGCTTCCGGTAGGAGGGGACCGGATAAATCCACATCTAAACGATAGTCATTATAATTACCAAGGGACACAGCCGCATTGTAATAGGGTTCATCCAAAGGTTTTTTGGAAATTAGGTTGATTGATCCCCCGGGTTCTCCAGCACCAAACACAATGGAAGAGGGGCCTTTGAGCACTTCTATTTGTTCGATGTCTGTGGTATTTAAGGGGGCTAAGGATTGATAGGGAATGCCATCACGAAAAATACTGTTATTGACGGGAAATCCACGGATTAGAAAGCCGGGGCCAAAAACACTAGTTCCCCTGCCCCCGGCGGGGCTAACCCCTGGCACTGTTTGGAGGGCTGGTCCCAATTCGGTTACGTTTCGGTCTTGTAAGACCTGTTGGGGCACAACTTGAATGGACTGGGGGATATCGAGTAAAGGGGTATCTAATCCTGTGGCGGTGGAAGCACTGGGCACAAAGTAGCTAGCTTCCCCCTGCCCTTCTTGGGTGGCTACCACTTCAATTTCTGATTCTGGATTCTCAGGGGCGATCGCCGTGGAGGACGAAGTTAAGCTAAGCACTAAATTTTGGTCAACAGAACTCACTGTCACTTCAGGAAGATTATTATCAACGCCCGTCACCGTAATGCGGACTATGTTGTTTTCCCCTTGGGTAATGGCGATCGCCGCAATTTGGGGACTAGGATTTTCCTGGTTAAATTCTCCTCCGGGAATGTCCAAGAGGGCATCGGTCAACTCAATAATGAGCAGATTCCCTTGGGGATAAATCAGGGGTTGGACCGGGATGGGGGAATTGTTGGCCAGTTCCAGCTCTAGACCCTTTTCTGTGGACTTTAGATTAACTCCGGTAACCAAGATGGAGCCAACTTGAGCTTGTATTTTGGTTTGGGCCCCAGAATTATTAATTTGGGCCAGTATGGGCAAGGGGGCTACTAGCCCCGAACATAGGCAACATATGGTTAAGCCTAAGCTTATTTTGGTATTCACAATTGCTCCTCACACAAAAGTTAAAAAGTTTTATTAATTAAGCAAATGCTTAATTCTTTTTCAGTTTTTTTAGTTCTTGGGCGTGGCGGCGATCGCCAGGGAAACCCCCTTGATTTGGCGTACACCATCCATAACCTGTACCACTAAACCATGGTTAACCTGTTCATCGGCTTTAATTACCACCAAACTATTGGCGTTATTTTTAGCCTTAGCCAGGATATTTGTTTGCAAATCTTTTAGGGGTATTGCCTGGCCATCCAAAAACAGTTCACCAGTCTGTTTAACGGTTAAAATAAATTGCGGATTGGGCTTGCTTTCCGTGGTTTGGGCCGAAGGTAAGTTGACCGATAAACCGTCGGAGCGGCTGAGATACAAACTGGAGATGATGAAAAACGCCAGGATAGAAAAAATCACGTCAATCATCGGAATGATATTGATTTCGCCCTGGGCTTCAAACTCATCGGGAAGTCGCATACTCTTTTTCCTCCGGTTGGTCATGGAAACGGCGATATACCAATTCGATTTGCCCCGTTTGCTCCTGTATGAGGGCGAATTGGCGCAGATAGAGGGAACGGAACACGTTGGCAAAGAGGAGAGTGGCAATGGCAACTACCAAGCCCATCACGGTGGACACCAATGCTTCACTGATCCCCCCGGTGACCCCCGAGGCATTGGCGGCGGTGGTACTGCCTAAACTCATGGAAGAAAAGGAACGCATTAGTCCCAAAATTGTCCCCAGTAAGCCCAGGAGAGGGGAAACGGTGATAATGGTCTGAAATAGGGTGTTAAATCGTTTTAAAAGCGGTAATTCTGCTTGGGTAGCGCTTTCCAGGGCCAGGCGAAACTCCGTTGGTGTGGCCCCCTCCAAACACAGGGCTTCGAGAAAAATTCGTGCCATGGGTAAATCCGCATTTTGTTTCAGCTTGGCGATCGCCCCTGGGGGATTACTGCGATAAAGCTTGAGCACATCATTTACCAACCGATTTTGCCGTAACTGGATCTGACTCCAAAAATAGGCACGCTCGATAATCAGGGCCACAGCTAACAGGGAAAAACCGAGGAGGGGCACCGCCACTATGCCCCCGGCCATAAAAACTTCTACCAACGTGATAACCTCTTGTGTTCACTCAACACAGTTAAGAGTAATTCTCAATTAATCCCCTTGCCTAGCCATAATAGCAATTGATAACTATTTTCAATAAATTAAATGGATAAGCAATAAGATTTGCTTAAGTGCAAACGAGTTTTCTAGGCTTTAAGGGCCTATATTCACGGTTGCAGAGAAAAAATTTTGGAATAAAAGAGTCAGTGGAGGTGTTTAATGTCGCAACTAAACGTCTATAATGCTATAGCTATTAATAATAATATTTCACATAATAGATGCAGTTCAGCCTAGGCTAGGGGCCACAATAATTGCCTGTCAATGCAAGAATTCCATGTCAATCTCTAATTTCTGCCTGACCCAAAGATCCCAGCAATACCAAAACAGCCAAAAGATCATCCTGGCGGGGGCGACCTGTTCCTTGTTAATCCACGGGGCGATCGGAGCGTTCTGGAGATTTCCCCTGGATGGTGATACTCCCGCCGTAGAGCCGATTGAATTTATTGTGGTGGACCCTTCTCCCATCCCAGAAGTCACACCGCCACCAACGGAGCAGAAAACTGAGCAGAAAAAAGTCGAACCTCTGCCGAATATCTCCCCACCACCGCCCACTCCGGTAACTCAAGCAGTTTTACCGCCCCTGCCCCAAGCCATTATTCCCCCCGTCCCATCAGTCAATTCTCTGCCCAGTCCGGTGGTGGAAAATCCAATTTCCTTGCCCAATTCATTGCCCCCACCCCCTGCGGCTCCAGTCCCCAATGCAGTGTCTCTCCCGGTGGACCAGGCCATTACTCCTCCTACCCCAAACCTCAATCCCCTCCCTAATCCAGTTACAGAAAGCCCCGCTTCTTTGACTCAGCCGGCCCAGAGTGCCTTTCGTTTGCCCTTTTCTTCCCTCCAGACTCCGGAATTTGCCCCGATTCCTGAGCAGGCCCCCGCTGTTTCCCCGGGGATTCGCCCAGCTACGCCCCAAAGTTTAGCCAACGCCCCAAGCCGACAGCCCGTATTTGGTCGCATTAGTTCCTCTGCCCCGTCCCAGGGAAATCCGTTAACCAACCAGGATTCATTTACGGCGATCGCCAATGGCAATGCAGTTAGTCAGGGGGCCCCGCCGATGAAACCGGGGACAGCTACTAAACCCATTGCCAGTGGTGGTGGTAGCTCTGGCCCTAGTCTGGGCTCCGGCCAACCCAGAGCAGAACGGCCCGGTGGCGGCAATGCAGGGGCAAATGTTGGTCCCATTGCGGCCAATCCCGTTGCTAGTAGTGCTCCCCCTAAACCGAAACCAACTCCCAGTTCCCCCGCTAAGCCAGACCCCTTAAAGTGCGTTAGCCAATGTAAACCCAGTTATCCCTCCATCCTCCAGGGGGAAGAAGGTAGTGCTACAGTATTAATTTCAGTAAATGATAGTGGTGGTGTGACCAGCGTAACCATCACCAATGCCCACGGCAACAGCGAGGTCAACCGCCAGGCCCTATTGGCAGCCAGAAAAATGCAGTTTACGGCCCCCGCCAGTGGTCAATCCAAATCAGTCCCTGTGGTGATTCACTTCACCGTTGCTGGTTCAGACTTTGATCGTCAGGCGAGGGAGCGTCAGCAACAGCAGGAAGAGTTGCGTCAGGCCGCCCGCAGAGCAGAAGAGGAAAAGGCAAATCAAGCCCGTCAGAGACAGTTGGAAGAGGAGCGTCAAGCCCGCCAACGGCAATTAGAGAAAGAACGGGAAGAACGACTGAAACAATTCTCCGTAGAATCCCAGCCCAGTCCCGTGCCAGCCGTGAAAGTTTCTCCTTCCCCCAGTCCTACCCCGGCGGTGAGAGTTTCCCCTTCTCCTAGTCCAGAGCCACCTCCCACTCCCGCTGCCGCACCGAAGACCGAGCCAGCAGTAGGGATAGATGAATTGGCGCCCGATCTGGAGCAGTCATCCGATTCCTAAATTTCAACTCAATTGGTTAATTAGGTAAACCTTGACTGTGAAATTTATTTAACGTTAAAAATTAGCCGTTTTAATAATGTTTAAATTTGCTCAAATTATTTTCCTAGCTGGCAGTATGGTCTGCTTAAGTTCCCTGGGTCATCAATCCCTGGCGGGCAATTTAACCCTGCCGGATGGTTCTAAATGTGAAGGACAGATTAGCAATGGTGCACTCAATGGCCAGGGTACCTGTCAATTTACCAATGGCGATCGCTATGAAGGTCAATTTGTTGAGGGTGAAAAAAAGGGGCAAGGGAAATATATTTTTGCTGATGGGG
This sequence comes from Synechocystis sp. IPPAS B-1465, assembly GCF_003015225.1. Taxonomy (GTDB): domain Bacteria; phylum Cyanobacteriota; class Cyanobacteriia; order Cyanobacteriales; family Microcystaceae; genus Synechocystis. Next base: position 35,807 of record NZ_CP028094.1, read on the forward strand.
GCTATTTTGAAGGGGTTTTTGAAGATGATCAAATGGGTAGTAAAGGGGTGCGAGTCTATGCCAGTCAAGACCGTTACGAAGGGGAATTTGTTGACGGTCAACCCCACGGTCAAGGGATTTATACAACGGCGGCGGGTCTACGTTATGAGGGAGAATTTGTTGATGGTCAACCCACGGGCAAAGGTACCTTTATTTATACCAATGGCGATCGGTGTTCCGGCACTGTTGTTCAAGGAGAATTGAACGGGTCAGGCAAGTGCGAGTACAACAATGGCGATCAATATGAAGGCACCTTAAAGAATGGCCAACCCGACGGTGAGGGAATTTTTCGTTTTGCCGCTGGAGGAGAGTATGAAGGGGAATTTCAGAGCGGTGAATTTTCTGGGCAAGGCACCCGTATTTTTGCCAACGGCAATCGTTTCCAGGGACAATTTAAACAGGGGTTACCCTCTGGGCAAGGACAATACAATTTTGCCGATGGGGCCAGCTACCAAGGGGAAATCCGGGACGGACAACCGGCAGGGGAAGGCATCTATACCTTTGCTAATGGTAATCGTTATCAAGGTCAATTTGTTGCCGGTAAGTTTGCAGGGGAAGGTGCATTTATTTTTGCCAATGGCGATCGTTGCCAAGGACAATTTAGCAATAATCAACTCCAAGGTATGGCCACCTGTGACTATGTCAATGGTGATACGTTTGAAGGGATTTTTGAACAGGGTAAGAAAAATGGCAAGGGCGTTTATTCTTTTGCTGATGGTACCCGCCTAGAAGGGGTATGGAAGGACGATCAATACCAAGAACGAGGTTAACCTTAACCCTGATTTTTTTTAATTTCAGAAAAGTTTGTCGGGAATTGTGAGGTCAAGAAATTAGCCATTATTACCCTTGTGTTCAGGTCTCCATCATCTTGATTTATGCTCCTTTCGCCCCAGTCTAATCGACAAGTTTTAATGGCTTATCTAAGTCCCCAGTGGGGGCAAGTGCTGGCTTTGGCGATCGCCTTGGGGGGAAGCATTATCCTACAAGTGCTTAATCCCCAGATTTTGCGCTATTTCATCGACACAGCCATGGCCGGAGGGCCCCAAACCATACTGGTGTGGCTAGCATTGGGCTTTATGGCGATCGCCGTTGTACGTCAAGGATTGGAAATCGTTGCCACCTATTGCAGTGAAACCGTTGCCTGGACTGCGACCAATAATCTCCGCTTGAACCTAGCTCGTCACACCCTCAATCTCGATCTAACTTTTCACAAAAATCATTGCCCCGGGGAACTAGTGGAACGCATTGATGGAGACGTGGACGCCCTGGCCCGCTTTTTCTCCCAATTTGTGCTCCAAGTACTGGGCAATGGCTTGCTAGTGGTGGGTGTTCTAGTCGTGTTGTGGTTCGAGCAGTGGCAGGCGGGATTGGGTTTGACTCTTTTTGCCCTAGTAGCCCTGGGTATTCTCAGCCGGTTGCAATCCTTGGCGGTGGGGCCATGGCAAGTTTACCGTGGCATCAGTGCTGATTTTTACGGTTTTATCACTGAATATTTAGCCGGATTGGAAGACATTCGGGGCAATGGAGCGGTGGACTATGTCATGAACCGCTTTTATACATTGATAAGAAACTGGCTAAGGGCGTTTCATCAAGCACGGTTGCAGAGCACCCTACTATGGGGCAGCACCGTTGGTCTATTCACGGTGGGCAATGCTATCGCCCTGGCCTTGGGCGCTTACCTGTGGCGTGTACAGGGTATCACCATTGGTACAGTCTATCTTTTGTTTTACTATGCCAGTCTTCTCCAAGATCCCATTGAACGGATACGGGAAGAACTAGAACAGTTTCAACAGGCCGTTGCCAGTCTTTATCGCATTCAAGACCTCATTCGTCAGTCTCCGTCACCCCGATTGGGCAGATCCCAAGCTTTGCCATCGGGGTCACTTTCCGTCGAAGGAAAAAATGTGTGGTTTAGTTATCCAACCACAGCGAGTTTAAAACCTGGGGACGGCAACCACGAATTACCTGAGCACCGCCAAGGTCACCACCACGAAGATGCTGATTACGCTCTGCAGAATTTAACCTGGCATCTACCCGCTGGAAAAGTGCTTGGGTTGCTGGGGCACACCGGCAGTGGCAAAAGTACATTCGCTCGACTCTTGTTGAATTTTTATGCCATTCAGCAGGGCCAAATTCAGCTTGGCGGCATCAACCTTGGGGAGATATCTCAGCGGGAGTTACATCAGCGGGTCGGTTTTGTCACCCAAGACGTGCAACTGTTCCAAACTTCCATACGCAATAATCTGACATTTTTTAATCCCCACATCCCAGACCGATTGATTTTACAAGCCCTGAACGACCTTGGGCTGGAGCCTTGGTTGGCAACATTACCCCAGGGTTTAGATACGGAACTAGGCACGGATGGGGGAGGATTATCGGCGGGGCAAGCCCAATTGCTAGCTTTTGCCAGGGTATTTCTCAAAGATCCTGGGCTAGTTATCCTCGATGAAGCTTCGTCACGGCTTGATCCTTTGACAGAACAGTTAATTGAGCGGGCTATCAATCGATTACTAGAGCATCGGACGGGAATTATCATTGCCCATCGCCTCAAGACGGTGGAACGGGCCGATCAAATTCTGATTCTAGACCGGGGCAAAGTGCTGGAATACGGCGATCGCCCAGCCCTGGCCCACAATCCTGCATCTCGTTTTTCTCAGTTACTGAGGACTAGCTCTGCGATCAAGTTAACCTAGCGTGATGGCTTGACGCATCGGCTTCACTACTTGAAAATATTTATCATTAAAATTTATTGACTGTCTAGCAAGGATGCTAGGCAGTTTGTCGTTGCATAGGGCATTATGTCGATCTTTTTTTCTCAATCTGATTACTTGGCCATGTTCAGGGAAGGAGGCAATCAACAGCAATCTAATGCAGATGGCTCGGATAAATATTGGTATTATCCAACGCATTTAGGGCGTGGATCTATACGGGAGATAAAACTTCGAGAAGGCTTAGAACTGACGATAGCTAGCTATCAACTCTATCAAAATCTTATTGTTGAAATTCCCGAGCGGGAACACCCATTGGAATATGAATTTACGGTTATTGGAGAACACCACCGTCAGTTAACCGGGGCTGATGCAGAAAATTATTTCTTTTCCGGTAGTGGCTTAGCAGATAAAAGTGTGAATGAATATCTGGCGGGATGGCAGGTTTTAAATGTTAGTTTTCATCTAGAGCCTGATTTATTTCGTACCTGGATAGGCGATCGCCTAGAGCAAGCTGAAACCATTATTCAAGAATTGCTCAAAGACCTAAACTCAGTTCGCTACACCCACACAGCCACACCTACAGTTAAGATGCAGACGGCATTGCAGCAGATTTTATATTGTCCCTACAGGGGAATTATCCAACAGATTTATCTAGAAAGTAAAGTCTGGGAACTCATGGCTCTCCACCTTGAGCAGATGCTACAAAATTCCTCTCCCAACTTGACCCAACCAACCCTTAAACCAGATGATATTGAACGAATTCACCATGCCAGAGAAATTTTATCCCAGTGCCTCTGTAACCCACCTTCCTTAAAAGGATTGGCTCGTCAGGTGGGCTTGAATGAATTTACTCTTAAACAGGGTTTCCGCCAAGTTTTTGGAACTACCGCATTCGGTTGGTTGCACCATCACCGTATGGAAAGGGTCAAAGAATTACTAGAAACGGGCCATTACAACGTCACTGAAGCTGCTCGGGAAGTGGGGTTTTCCAATCGGGGACATTTTGCCGCCTCGTTCCGCAAAAAGTTTGGCGTTAATCCTAAAGCCTATTCATTGTTTGCCAAACAACCTAAAGACTAAAAAATTCCAATTTAGGATCAAAATATTCCCTCCACTGATCAAAGTGATTGCCCGCCGTCCCCGTCTTACCGGTAAAGTATTTGAGAATTAGTTGCAGTTAAGGTTGTTCCTCCTGTGTTATCAGATGCCATGGCCGGCTGTCTCAACTAAGAATTTCAAGCTTTGGTGCAAGGAGTGATTATGAATCAAGTACAGTGGTCGGTTTTGTTGATGGGTATAGTTTCGCTACTATGTGCTCCCAGGGCGTGGGCCGAAACTAATCCGAACCAATTGAACAGGACGAATATTTTAGAATCTGGTAACTTAGAACGCACCAAAGCCGGTGATTTGCTCCCAGTTGCAACCACTGTTGATGAGTGGATAACCCAAATTGCCCAAGCTTCGATCATCGAAATCAAGGAAGCCCGGATCAATTTGACCGAAGCTGGACTGGAACTGACCCTGGCTACCACGGGCCGCTTATCAACACCAACCACTTCCGTAGTGGGCAATGCACTAATTGTAGATATTCCCAATGCCATCCTAGCCTTGCCGGATAGTGACGGACTGCAACAGGAAAACCCCACCGAAGAAATTGCCCTAGTGAGCGTTACAGCATTACCTGATAATATTGTTCGCATTGCCATTACCGGGGTCAATGTGCCGCCGACGGTTGAAGTTAATGCCACAGACCAATCCCTGGTACTGGGGTTAAGTCCAGGGAAAGGGGTGGCAGATGAAGAGGATGGCAATGATGCTATCCAGGTAGTGGTGACCGGTGAACAGGATGAAGGCTATGCGGTGGACGATGCCACAACGGCGACTCTAACCGATACTCCCTTACGGGACATTCCCCAATCGATTCAAGTGGTACCCCAACAGGTGTTGGAGGACAGGCAAATAATTCGTGCTTCGGAAGCACTGCAAAATGTCAGTGGTGTGCAGAGAGGAAATACTGTTGGTGGTACATCCGAAATATTTAATATTCGCGGTTTTCAACAATTTGGCGGAACTCTCCGGGACGGCTTTAAGTTCAGAGATAATTTTTCTATTCCGGACACGGCAAATCTACAACGGATAGAAGTCCTCAAAGGGCCGGCTTCCGTACTCTACGGCAATTTAGATCCTGGCGGCGTTATTAATTACATTACCAAACAGCCCCTTTCAGAACCTTTTTATGAAGTTGCTATGCAGGCAGGTAATTTTGGTCTGGTGCGTCCAACCATTGACTTGTCAGGGCCGTTAAACTCACAACGAACAGCTCTTTATCGATTAAATGCGGCTTATGAGGGGGGGGGAAATTTCCGGGACTTTGACACGGAAGTTGCACGCTTTTTCATTTCACCCGTAGTTACCTGGCAAATTAGTGATCAAACAGATTTAAGATTCGAGTGGGACTATCTCTATGATCGTCGTCCCTTTGACCGGGGGATTGTGGCCTTTGGTACGGGAATTGCCGATATTCCCTTTGATCGAGTTTTGGGGGAATTAGACGACTTTGATGCAAGGACAAATTTTTCGGCCGGATATAGATTAGAACATCGTTTCAGCGATAATTGGAAACTCCGCAATCGGTTTCGGTTCTCCTACCTCGATCAAGCGGCCGAACAAACTGAATTGGTTAGATTAGATGAAACTACAGGTAATCTGAGCAGGCAATTTTCCCGCAATGAACAGCAGATAAGAAATTACGAACTGCAAACTGATTTGATCGGCAAGTTTTCTACAGGTCCCATCCAACACACCCTATTATTTGGCGTTGATTTATCGTGGCAAAGCGCCCCTTTTATCTTCCGAGGAGGTGTTGCGGCTCCCACTATTAATATTTTTAACCCCGTTTATGGGACTGTAGCTCGACCTAGTATAAATGACTTTCCAGATGTATTCTCTTCTGAGGGGCAAACCAATACGCTGGGGATATTTCTGCAAGATCAAGTGACACTGACCGACAACTTAAAATTACTCATGGGAGGGCGTTTTGACACCATTGACCAGAGCTCCTCTTCCAACGGGGAATCTGACGAACGTTACGATCAAGCTTTTAGTCCCCGTTTGGGCATTGTTTATCAACCCATTGAACCAGTGTCTTTGTATGCCAGCTTTAGTAGATCATTTCAGCCTAATTTTGGGACTAGATTTGATGGCTCGTTGCTCGAACCAGTTTTTGGTACCCAGTACGAAGTGGGGGTCAGAGGTGAATTCCTCGATGGTAGGTTGATCGCAAATTTAGCAGCATATGAAATCACAGTAAGTAATCTGGCTGTAACAGACCCTGAAAATCCCAACTTCTCCATTCCATCCGGAGAGCAAAGAAGTAAGGGGGTTGAATTCGATATCGCGGGGGAAATCCTACCGGGCTGGAATATTATTGCTTCCTATGCTTATACCGATGCCAGGGTCACCAAGGATGACAATCTGGAGCCTGGTAATTTGCTTGAGGGGGTTCCCTTTAACTCGGCCAGTTTGTGGTCAACTTACGAAATTCAAGCCGGTGATTTACAGGGTTTGGGATTTGGCCTGGGATTGTTTTATGTGGGGGAACGCCAAGGTGATTTAAATAATTCTTTTCAAATACCGAGCTATCTACGTACTGATATAAGCGTATTTTACCGCCGCAATAACTGGAGGGCCGCCATTAACGTTAACAATCTTTTCAATATAGATTACATCGAAGCGACCCAACGCCGGACTCGCGTTGATCCTGCGGCGCCCCTAACGGTAAGGGGAACAATTTCGGTGGAATTTTAAACTTTTCCGTAATTTTGTCAAAATCAAAACAACATTTTAGAATGCACAGATCGGGTCGTAGATTTAGACTATTTACACTAACAATCCTGACGATTGTATTTTTTTCTGCCTGTGTTGGTAGCACCTCACAAAATCTGGATCAATCTACAGAGTTATTGTCCGTAGATTGCAGGATTGTCGAGCATTCCTTGGGAAAAACTTGTGTGCCCCTGGAGCCGCGTCGAGTGGTGGCCCTAGATGGTGCCACGGTGGGTAATTTACTAGCCTTGGGGATGATGCCCGCTGGGGTGGCCAGCAATCTTTTACCCGAAATAACCCGTTTAATTCCCAATGTGCCCCGTTTAGGACAGAGTAGTCAGATCAATTTAGAAACCCTAGCGGTTCTACAGCCTGACTTGATTATCGGGGCCGTCTGGGAAATGAAAGGCATTTATAACAAATTATCGGCGATCGCCCCCACTGTTGCCTTTGAGATGCAAACCCCCGCTGACTGGCAACGTCCATTCCGTTTCGATGGTCAGGTACTGGGCTTAGAAACCCAAGCGGAAAAGGTGCTGGAGCAGTATCAAATGCGTGTAAATAAGTTGAGGGCCCAAGTTAGTGACTCCCCTCTACAGATTTCCTTGGTACGGATTAGGGCCGAGTCGGGACAGATGAGTTTATATCTGAAGAATTGCTTCGGCGGGGCCATTTTGGCTGATTTAGGCTTTGCTCGTCCCCCGTCTCAGGATCAAGGAACTCCAGACCAACCGCCCTTTGCAAAGTCCATTAGCAGAGAATCGATGACCGAAGCTGATGGAGATGTAATTTTTCTGTTCACTTTTGGTCATACTCCACAAATTGCTGCCGCCGCCGAGGCCCAGTTAGAACGCTTGGACACCGACCCCCTCTGGCAGTCCCTTGGGGCGGTGCAGAAAAACCGAGTGTATTCGGTGGGGCACTATTGGGGGGCTGGTAATAGTCCTCTGGCAGCGGACTGGGTATTGGATGACGTGGAGCAGTATCTGTTGGAGGTTCCTGGCAATGGAGTATAAAACAAAACAGATCAGGTTTTGATTTTGGATCGGGGATAGGGGAGGAAGTATGGCATTCCCCGCTTGCGCTTTGCTCAGTTACTCAAGTTGTCGGTAAAACGAGGGTTAGTAGATTGACATTACGATTGTTAAAAAACCAATGGCTTTTCTTTGTTTTTGCCCAACTGCTCCTGATGTTAGTGGTGGCCTGTCAAAATCCCTCTCAACGGGAAGCAGTAAAAAATTCTGAAGATTGCGTCATCGTTAACCAGCCTGAGGATCAAGCCTGTGTCCCAAAAACCATTGATCGTCTCGTTACCTTAGATGGAGCCGCCTTTGAATATGCGATCGCCCTTGGCCTGGAGCCGATCGCCACAGTGCCCAGCAATTTTCAGGCCCAACTGCCAGCCCTAATGACCAATGCTGAAAATATTCAAAATATTGGCAAGGGGGAACAACCCAATTTAGAAGCAATTTTGGGAACAAATCCCGACTTGATTGTGGGGCTAGATTCCCACCAAAGTATTTACCCCCAACTTAGCCAGATTGGGCCGACAGTGCTGTTTCCTTTTGAACATAGTGGACAGTGGAAAGAGGTTTTTGCTTCCGTGGGCAATGCTCTCCACCGGCAGGCCGCCACCCAGTCAGCCTTGGCCGCCTATCAAGCTCGCTCGACGGATTTTCGCACTCAAATGGGCGATCGCCTTGATAATCTGCAAGTTTCCGTCATTCGCCTCTATCCCGATGGCATTAACTTATACCTGAAGGACTCATTTGCCGGTACAGTGCTGCAGGATGCGGGTTTAGCTCGTCCCCCTTCCCAGAATATTAGTGCGGTGGAAGCCCAACAAAAATTTGGCAATCCTATCCAAACCAGAATTAGCCGTGAAGTATTGGAGCAAGCCGACGGAGATGTGATTTTTCTTTGGACAGGGGAAAACACTCCCCAGGGCAATGAGGAAGCGAAAAAACGACTGCAACAACTACAGCAAGATCCCCTCTGGGGTCAACTGAGGGCCGTAAAGGCAGGCAAAGTGTACGAAGTACCAAGCTATTGGATTGGCAGTGGACCGATCGCCGCTAATGCCATCCTCGACGACCTATATAAATACCTTCTTGGAGAAAATTAACCCCATGGCAAAGCATATTTTAGTGGTTTGTAAGGCTTGTGGTGCTAAGGCAGAAAATGACAATTCTAATTCCCCAACAGACGGTATTTGTTTGCTAAATAAGCTTCAAGAATTACATCAAAGATGGGTACGCAAAGATGAACTAAAAATTGAGACCACTTCCTGTTTATGTATTTGTGACAGACCCTGTGCGATCGCCTATGTGGGCACCCATAAACCCACCTACCTTTTCGGGGATTTAGATCCAATCAATGGCGGTAAAGATCTAATCAGCGCCGCTGAACTTTACCTCGACAGCGAAGACGGCATGGTTCCAGCCTACAAACTCCCCGAAGGATTGCGTTCTTGCCGGGTTGCCCGCATTCCCCCTGCCCCCTAGCTGTATTCCCAAGTCTTTTTACCCACACTTTTTAACCCCTATGTCTTAATTTTTTTGCTTCTATGCCACCTATCTATCAACTGCTTTGGCAGATGATCCGCTATGCCCAGAAACTTTATTGGTTGGATACCATATTGTGGCTATTTATTCTGGGAATACCCATAGTACCGGGACTGCTAATTCGTCAGTTTTTTGACACCTTAACCAGCCAAACCCAAATTAAGGAATCTCCCTGGGTCTGGATTGGCCTATTTTTAGCGGTGGGACTAGGCAGAATGGCGGCAATTTTTACTGGGCGGATCACAAAAACCCAACACCGCTTTTTGATGAGTGGATTGGTGCGCCACAACCTGTTCCAGGGATTATTGCATCGCCCTGGGGCAGAACTAGCCAGCGGAGCAGTGGACGGCCAGAAGGTTTCCCCTGGGGAAATGCTGAGCTATTTTCGCGATGATGCTCTACAGATTGAAGACACAGTGGTGGGCACTAATGAAATCTTTGCCGCTGGGGTGTTTGCGGTGGTTTCCGTGGCCCTACTGTTGAGCGTCAACAGGGAAATGACCTTACTGGTTTTTGTGCCCCTATGTCTAATCACTGCCCTGGCCCACCACGCTGAGCATCGCCTGAAACGTTATCGCCGAGCCAGTCGCCATGGAACTCAACAGGTAACCGGATTCATTGGGGAGATGTTTACCGCTGTGCAGGCCATCAAGGTGGCCGGGGCCGAAACTGAAATGTTAGAGGAACTAAGAAAAAGAGGCGATCTCCGCCGTCGTTTAATGGTGCGAGACCAGGTTTTTAATGCCATCCTCAATTCCGGCTTTGAAAATACTGTCAGCATTGGTACCGGACTAATTTTACTTTTAGCGGCCCAAAGTCTTGGTCCCCAAGGTAACTTCACTGTGGGAGATTTTACCCTCTTTGTTTACTACCTCTCTTTTGTGAGTGATTTTTTAGCTTTTTTTGGGGTTTTTCTTGCTTCTGTGAAACAAAGTGAAGTCTCCTTTGAGCGCATGGCAGTTTTAGTCAACGGTGGTGAATGCCCTTCTCCTAGCACAGTTAATCCCACCTCCTTTCCCCTCACCTATCCCCATCATCTCTATCTCAAACCTATTTTGGGCTCCCAACCGGCCTTACCTCCCCTCTCAACCCCAGCCCAAACCGATCCTTTACAAGAACTAAGAGTAGAAGGATTAGTTTACCATTATCCAGGCAGTGACAATGGCATTGCTGATATCAGCTTTAGCTTACAACGGGGCAGTTTGACGGTAATTACGGGACGGGTGGGGGTAGGTAAAACAACCCTAATTCGCACGCTACTAGGGCTACTGCCCAAACAATCAGGCAAAATTATTTGGAATGGCTTGGAAATTGCCGAACCAGCGACTTTCTTCGTTCCGCCTCGGGCCGCCTACACTCCCCAAATTCCCCAATTATTCAGCACTTCTCTACGAGAAAATTTGTTGCTGGGACTAGCAGATGATGTTTCACCGGAGCAATTAAACCAGGCGATCGCCACCGCTGTTTTTGAGCAGGATTTGGCTCTGATGCCCAAGGGTCTTGATACCCAAGTAGGAACAAGGGGAGTTCGACTTTCCGGTGGCCAGAAACAACGGGTAGCGGCGGCCAGGATGCTCGTTCGTCAACCGGAATTACTGGTGTTTGACGACCTTTCCAGCGCTCTGGATCTGGAAACTGAACAAAAACTATGGCGGCGCCTATTTAGCACTGGGCACCAACGTCATTCTGCTGTTTACACCCCCACTTGCTTGGTAGTTTCCCATCGTCCATCGGTCATAGAGCAGGCTGATACGATCGTTTTGCTAGAAGCTGGAAGGATTGTTTTTTCTGGCACTCCAGCTCAGTTTAATCGGGAAATGATGGGAAAAAATATTGTTTTTTAGTCTCTATTTCTAAGTCCATGATGAGACTTCAGTCAAGGCTATGGCCTGGGCAACTCGCACTCTAATTAATGGTCTGGAGATTCACTGCGGAAAGTCTAACGAGGAATTACCTATGGGATCGCCATGGCAAACCTGCCGACGAAATTGGCGATCGGGCTAAATAAGAGTTAGATAACATCTAATTATTCGATATAAATAAGACGATGCTCAATTTCAACTAAAGTTGCATATACACAAGCCAATATAACGGCAAATTTTCCTTTGTTGAAATCGTTTTTTTGCCGGTATCATGAGAAAATTCATTAGAAAATTTTGCTACTTTTGCAAGTAAATCTCTAATGTGACTTTCGCGCGTATACTTAACTATTGCAATTAGATCACCAAGGAAGACTTGAGAATATTCCTTAGATATTTTAAGACCTTTTGAACAACACTCAACCTTAAGAAGGTACTCCATAGCTCTTCTCACAGAATTGACCTTTTCTGATACTTCATCATGGGAGAATTCATCAATTTCATCGAAAGAATCTAGGATTTTTCTAATACGTATCAAGGCTACATGAACATTCTTCCAGTACAAAAATCTCTTGGAATGAGCGGATGATATTCCAGAAGCTTTTGGCATCATTACTAGCGAATAGAGTGGAGTACAATGGAAGTCTATTACCTCGTAGTGACCACTAACTTTTCGAATAACTCTCTTCTTAAAGAAACCATTGTCATATATCTCAATCTCATCTGTACCAAATCTATACAAATTTTTTATTTCTTTTGATGTTTTTGCATACCCATTTATTATAAACAAGGCTGATTCTTTTGCTGGCACTGGAAGAATTGTATTTATTTGTAATGCACATGAATATAAAGATGCGGGAAACAAGGACTGCCTAAGCTCACGCCGCCTCTCTGTTTCGACTAGCTTTCTGAAATCATGCCATACAAGGGTAAGAATCTCTGATTTTTCATCAAAGGAAAAACTTTCAATAACATCCCAGTTTTCCATGTCTAAAAAATCAACAATTATTAAACCTCCTGTTGCTTCAAGAAGATCTTTAAAAAAATCTGCGACTTGAACTCTATTAGATATATTCTTGTTTCCATATTTTTCTGCAAGACCTTTAAAAATCTTATGGCTGTCTTTTATTGGATCCATGCAGATTCTCCTTGGGCGGATAACATACAAATAATGAGGGTAAAATGGACTTTCTAGATCCACCTTATATCTCATTATAGAGAATGATTTATTATTCGTGGAATTGTTGGTTGAGAACTATGTACTAATCTGGCCATGAAAGAGCAAGCAAAGACGAATTTTTATCTTCATAAAATAATTGGATCATCCTAAATTCTCGACGCAGTAAATTTTCAACCTGTGAAGTAGAGCAGTTTCCTAATCGAAGCCAAATAACTTTGGGAGGGCTACCAAACACCAGACTAAGATCGTGCATGTCTGCATCTTTAGAGACAATCATTAAGTCATTATTTTTTGCATAATCCCAAACGATAGGATCAATTGTTGCCTCCATTCCAACATTTCGCACATGAAGGGAATTAGGAAAAAGATCGCCCAATTGAATGGGCAATTTAGGAGAGAGATTTTCGTCAAACAATAATTTCATGCAGACAGGGGAGAAATCATCAATCGACGTTCACGGTCGGCTGCATAAGCAATACAAGCCTTCAAATCTTCTTTAGTTAAATCTGGAAAATCTTCGAGAATTTCCGCCTCAGTCATCTCAGACGCTAAATATTCGAGTACTTCATAAACAGTGATACGTAAACCGCGCACACAAGGTTTACCTCCTCGTTTATTGGGTTCAATCGTAATGTAGTTTCTGTAGTTCATTGTAAATCCTCGCTAATTTTTTATAGTTTATTCACGTTTACTAGTCGGTGGTGGGGTGATGCGCCAACGTACCAGGAATTGGTCAATGCGTTGCAGAATTTGCCGATCTTCTTGGGGTAATGACTCTTCATTGTCAGAGAAAGACTTTTGTAAAAAGCTAAAGGCTTGGCGGATTTGCTCTCCATTGGTAGCCACTGGGGCAGAAAAGTGACAGGGAATGAGGGTTTCCACCGGCCAGCTAGTAATTTTTTCTACCCATTGCCATACGGCTTCCGGTTCCCGGTTGAGAATTAGCTCTTGCAAAATGGGAGCCACCCGTACTTTGCCGCCGCCCCACAGGGTTTGAAAAGTGTTCTGCCAATCCCTGCGCCACCGAAATGGGTACAAACCAAAATAATTTTCCCGACGGCGATCGCCAACTTGTTTTGCTTCTTGCCACACCTGGTTCCAATTAGGTACTTCTAGGGTACTAGCTTGGAAATAGAGAGCAAATAAACAAATGCGTTGCCACCCCTTGGCTCGATTGGCGAGATTATCTTCCGGGCGATCGCCAGCCTTATCCCTGGCATGGAACATTAGGGGAGTGGGGTCTAGTTCCAAGACCGGGGGGGGATTTTCCGACAAAACCAACAGGGTATCCGTCACCAGTAAAGTATGACTAGACCAATGGAAAAAAGCCACTTCGCCAAACTTGCCCAGGCGTAAATCCAACGGCCCGAGGTAAGCGTAATCAAATTCCCCGGCAAAGGGAGTTTCGCTACTATCAGCGGGCAAAATTTTCGTTCGATCGCCTGGAAATCCCAACCAACTGAGAGGTAAATTAAGGGGAAAACTCCATTGGCCTGGGGCTACATAGACCGTTGCTTCTGGACAATGGCGAGCTAGAGACGGTACATTAGCCTTATGTTCCAACCCGGAAATGGTGGGTAGGATAATATACTTCACTGGGCCATATTTGGCCGTTAGTTGCCCCAACAATTGCAAACATTCTGCCGTGGGGGCAATGGGAGAGTAAATTAGCAATCCCCCCGTGTTCAGGCGCACCACCGTCATGCGGATGGGTACTACCACATAAAAAATTCCCTGTACCTGCTCCAACACCCAGATAGTGTCCGGTACCACTTCCCGCACCAAAGTTTGCCTTTGACTGTAGGGATAAATGGGCACCAGATACCAGTAGGGCCAGGTCTGACTGGGCTGGGAAGATCGGGAAAGGGACTGCCGCATCGTCACCGAGGAGGATGAAAAATTGAAAAATTATTCAGATTTGGAAAAACCTAAGCCATTTTCTGCGCCGTAGCGCTCCATAAAGCGCATAAAACGGTCCCATTCCGGTTGGGAATTGAGGATCACCGTGGCCTCGATCGCCGTAGGACGGCCATTGATAAATTTGCCCTTTACTTCCCTGGTGATAATTTCCCCTTCGTCGTCGATTAAATACATGCCGGTAATATCATCGGTGCTTTCTTTCGCTAGAATTGTCGGTTCCAAGAAATAGAATTTTGCCATGCCGGACTGCCCATTCTTCGACTTGCTGAGGCGCACTTCTGGGACAACGGTTTCTGCAACTCCCTTGGAAAATTGAATTTCAGCCATGTTTTTTTACCTTAATGACATTAATTTCGTTAACTCCCCATCATGGCATAGATCCCGGTAGTGGCCGAAAAAACACCCCCATGGGACTACTCGAAACCCAAGTTCACCACCTGCTCAAAGCCCAACAGCGCCAACAAACCATTCCCCCCTGGCCCCATTCGTTAACCATGGGTCGTTTGGTATCCCGGGCCCTGCGACTACGGCGATCGGCCTTGATTCAAACTGGTTGTTTGCCCCCCACCTACGGCCCCAGTTATCTATTGCCCTGTTTACTTAGTGATCAGCCCATTCGCCTGGTCACCACCCCCAAACGTAAGCAAGATTTGGAAACGGCTATTTTGCCCGCTTTGCAAATGGCCCTACAAAGTAATGATCCCGATTTGGTCATCACCTGGCCGGAAATTGTTACGCCTGACCAATGGCTACAAGAGAATTTAGGGCCATTGCCCCATATTGCCCCCGCCTTAACGGCGATCGAGCAGGTAGAACATTTAGAAGATTGGACCAGGGATTTTCTTTCCCATCACCTAGATTGGAACACCCTCCAACCCCTTTTTGCCCAAACTCCCCAGGGCCAAGACCAAGTTCTAACCCATTGGAGCCGCCTCAGTCAGTCCCTCTTTGCCCGCCCCATCAACCCCCATGGTTTTTATCCCTTGGATGGAGAAGAATTAAAGGAGTTAAATCAGGCGGTAACGGAACAGTTGACGATTAGTCAGGGTGAAAATGCCATTAAGCAAGAAAATATTCAGAAAATTCAGCAGTTTTGGCAGTTTTGGCAAGAACAAACCGATAACCATCTCCTCTGGGCCGAAGTGGACCGACAGCAGGGCAGAATCAGTCTCCACGTCAGTCCGGTCAATGTACAGCCCTGGCTACAGCCGATTTGGCAAAGCTCCGATCAAGGTCAGGGAGATTTTATTGATGGAGGCCAAGACAGCGATCAAGCCGCCTTTGTCCTCATCGGCAGTTTTTTAGACGCTGAGAAAACCGCCCCCACCTATTGCAAAACTTTGGGTTTGGGAAATTTACTCTGCTTAAAGTTTTCTCCCCACCGTCTCCAGGATGCGTTAACCATTTACCTCCCCGATCGCCTACCCTTACCCAATACCCCAGCCTTCCAAACCACTTTGCTAACGGAAATCGAACGCATTTTGACAGAAATCATGGCGGTGCAACCGGACACCTTTGTGGTGATTTTGCTTGACGATTTACCGCTCAAAGCCCAATTAGGCAGTCAACTAGCGGCCAAATTAGGCTCTGGAGTGAAAGTGGAACCGACCCCCAACTTTGCTCCTGGTATTTTGGTGGCGGGCTGGCAATATTGGTGTGCTCAAAGAGAAAAGTTTCCCCCGCCGGCCCTGCTAATTCTGGGCACTTTGCCCATTCCTTCCCTGGAAAATCCCCTGGTGGCCAAACGAGTACAACACCACAAACGCCACCATCAAGACTGGTTCCGGGACTATTTACTACCAGTGGCATTGAAAGATTTACAGCAGGCAGTGTTACCCCTACGAGAGTCCGGCGGTTGGTTAGCTATCTTGGATGACCGGGTCAATTCCCGCAGTTACGGCCGGGAAGTGCTCAAAGCCCTAGCGCCCTACGGCAAAAGGAATTATTTTGATCCCCAGGATTTGCCCCAGGTGACAACAGCTCAGAAGTGATTTCTAAAAAAAATATAAAGAAAAGAGGATAGAAGAAATCTATTTTTGAGAGTTTCACAAGCATTTCTCCTCACTGGAGGTGGTCTATGTAGACCAAGGGTATTGAGAGGAAAATTTTGCTTGGGCAATGAGGCAATTGTGTGGAGATTCAGTGCGAATTGGGGTCGTTAAGCGTTCATCCAAAGAATTTGAACTTTTAGCCAAGCGTTGGGTGATAGAGCGTACTTTTGGTTGGTTAAATCGCTATCGGCGATTAAACAAGGATTGCGAACTTTATACCGAAATAAGTGAAGCAATGATTTATGGTGTCCTCATCCGTATAATGCTTTCTCGTATTATAGTAGTTTCAAATAAAGCTGAGACGCTAAACGCCACAGTAAGAACGGATAATTTCATCAAGAGACGTGTCAATAGGAGCGTACATTCTAGCTCGTTTCAAGGCACTAAAGTCATGCTCAATATCATTTAAATCAGGAGAATATTTCGGCAAAAAAAGAACTTCATGACCTGCTTCTTTAGCCAATTCTTTAATGGCAGTTTTACGATGAATAGGAGCATTATCCATTATTAATATTGATGGAATGTCGAGGGAGGGTAGCAAATATAATTTTAACCATCCTTCAAAGCCTTCTGCATTCAAACTCCCGGTAAAAACCATCGGCGCAATCAAATCTTTTTTTCCTTTTCTTCTCCCTGCTACTAGATTTTCTCTGACTCCCCTTTTTCCTTGTCTATCTCCATAAACTTTTTTTCCTTTTTTTGACCAGGCATAAATACAAGCCTGGATTGCTTCGAATCCAGATTCATCTATGTAAACTATAGCTTGACTACCATAGAGCTTAATTAGTTCTCTTAACATTCTATAGTACTTAACTCGTTCCTCCCGGTTTCTTTCTCGATAACGTAGTTCTTTTTTTTTTCTGTTTATTTTCATTTTCTTTAATGCGTAATATACGGCACTCGGCCTCACTCCAAATTTCTTGGCTCTGTCTATCAATCTTGCATCGGGATTTTCTTCTACGTCTTTTTTTAGAGCTTCCCAGTCTAATTTCCTATGGCGACGCTCTACTTTTGTTGGGCTTAAATCTACTCTATTTAACCATCTGTATATCGAGGCTTTTCCTATTTTATATATCTTGGAAGCCTCAGTTATTTTTCCTCCAGCTTCTATATAAGCTACTACCCTTTGCCTTAAATCTAAACTGTAAGCCATTGTTTAAACCTGTTCATTTTGTACACTCCATAATTTTACATTAAATTCTCTCATCGTTAATTGAAATGACTATACCTCTTAATTTTTACTTTAGAAACTATAGCGAAGATCAAGACGGTTAGAACCAACAGTCACTGAAACCTTCTCGGAATAAGCATTTTGAAATTGAAACTGTCCCAAATAACTCACTTTTTGCTATAGCTCTTAATATTGGGATAATTTTGTTGATGGGTGGTTGAAACTACAATTTTTCCAGTGTGGTCGGTCATAAATTAGTCAGACAATCAAATAATTAAAGCAATTTAGATCAGATTTTTAGCAATAACTGTTGAGCCCATTGCCCGCTAGCTATCCGAGTTGTGATGGTAGATAATTTTGTGGGTAATTTGACTGTGGCTATAGAAGGGTTTGGCTGCGTGTAAAATTTCCGTGACCCAGTTGAGGGTCATGATGGCGTCTAAATAATCTCCCCTACTATTCTTGGCGATGGGATGATCAAGGAAGGCAACTGCCAATTCTTGCATTAACGCCCTAGCAGTGCCGCTCCCATAGGAACTTTCGTCCGATGATTGCTTATGAAAGTCCCAGTCAATAATCCAGGTAAGAATTTTTGCTTTGGCTTGGTTAACCCGATAAGCTTTAATGCGGTGGGTGTATTTGGTGATATCAACATTGCGTTTTTGACGAATATATCGGTCTGCTTTGCGGAGATAACCTTTGCTCGCTTCTTGTAAAATTTCTTGGTCTAACATTTTATTGAATTCCCGCAGGTTATCTAGGGTAATAAGAATAGAACCAACGGAAGTTTGATAGCGTACTTGGAAAGCGGCAATGGTAAATTCATGGCTGGGAGGCAGTCGGTATAATTCCCCTTTTTGATCCAAGGATTTTTTGATCAAACTAACTTTGTCTACAGATGAAGCTTCGGCTTTGGTTTGGCGGTTAAGAATGGTATCTAACCCTTGCTGCACCAAGGACTCAACTTTCATACTACTTAGCTTTGAAAGATCAAAGTTCATTTTAACTAAGCCAACTGGTGAATGGGAGGAAAAAGGTAGTGGAAAAGAGAGAATTTTAGCGTGGTATTTTTCTATCGTAAAAAGATATTAAAGATGCCACCAACTAACCCTTCAAATAAGATTTCTCCATTCCTACTTTAGCAATTGAATTTCTTATTTGGAGCCATTGCCTGGGGAATAAAAAACGAACTAGGGTGGGGGTGGGCAAAGAGCCATTATTCAGTTCAAAAAATTATCCTTACTACCCATTTGACTGGGCACTTGTCAAGAATCGGCCTCTTATGGAGGAGGGCTAGGGAAATTTGACATCACTTTCAAACTTTGTCAACACCCTCTAATTTGGGCGAAACGAACTGTTACTGAAAATTTTCGTTAACCTTGGAATCAGTTCGCCAAGTTTTAGCCATGAAATACGTTGATGAATATCGGGATGCCCAGGCGGTGGCCCATTACCGTCAGGCGATCGCCAGGGAGATAACCAAACCTTGGACGCTGATGGAGATTTGCGGCGGCCAGACCCACAGCATTGTCAAATATGGCTTGGATGCTTTGTTGCCGAAGAATTTGACTCTGATCCATGGTCCCGGCTGTCCTGTGTGCGTCACTCCGATGGAATTAATTGACCAGGCTTTGTGGTTAGCTAAGCAACCGGAGATCATTTTTTGTTCCTTTGGCGATATGTTGCGGGTGCCCGGCAGTGGGGCGGATTTGCTGAGCATTAAAGCCCAGGGCGGCGATGTGCGCATTGTCTATTCTCCTTTGGATTGTTTGGCGATCGCCAGGGAGAATCCTAATCGGGAAGTGGTATTTTTCGGAGTAGGTTTTGAAACTACAGCCCCTGCCACGGCCATGACTCTCCACCAAGCTAGGGCCCAGGGAATTAGCAATTTCAGTTTACTTTGCGCCCATGTATTGGTGCCCCCGGCTATGGAGGCTTTATTAGGCAATCCCAATTCCCTCGTGCAGGGCTTTTTGGCGGCAGGGCATGTCTGTACGGTGACCGGGGAAAGGGCCTATCAACATATCGCTGAAAAATACCAAGTACCCATTGTCATCACTGGCTTTGAACCTGTGGATATTATGCAGGGCATCTTTGCCTGTGTGCGCCAACTGGAGTCGGGACAATTCACCTGCAACAATCAATATCGGCGATCGGTCCAACCCCAGGGCAATGCCCATGCTCAGAAAATTATTGACCAAGTGTTTGAGCCAGTCGATCGCCATTGGCGGGGTTTGGGATTAATTCCGGCCAGCGGTTTGGGTTTAAGGCCAGCATTTGCCCCCTGGGATGCCGCAGTTAAATTCGCCAATTTATTGCAAACCATGGCCCCAACGATGGGAGAAACAGTGTGTATTAGCGGGGAAATTTTACAGGGACAACGGAAGCCCAGCGATTGTCCAGCCTTTGGTACTATCTGCACCCCAGAACAACCCTTGGGGGCTCCCATGGTTTCCTCGGAAGGAGCCTGTGCCGCCTATTACCGTTATCGCCAACAATTACCGGAACCAGTGGGAGCGGCCAGAGTTTAGTTTTGCTGGGATCAGACAATCCCCTCACTGATAGCTTGGTGGAGCATGGCCCGTAACGAAGCCCGCCAATGGGGAGGGGCAGAACCCAAAGTTTCTACTATTTTTTGATGGGATAAAACAGAATAGGCTGGCCGTCGGGCCGGGGTGGGATAGGCAGCTGTGGCAATGGGCACCACCTGACGCACCTTAAGGGGAATACCTAGATTTTCAACTTCCTCAAAAATAGCCACGGCAAAATCGTACCAACTGGCCACCCCACTGTTGCTGTAGTGGTAAATGCCCTGGGCCCGTTGTTCCGTCAAAGCGGCGATCGCCTCGGCCAGATCCTTTGCCCAGGTGGGCCCACCAATTTGATCCGCCACCACCCTGACTTTTTGCCGTTCTTTGCCTAAACGCACCATGGTTTTGACAAAATTGCCCGATCCATGGACTCCATAAACCCAGGCAGTGCGGACAATAAGAAAATTACAACCACTGTCGGCAATGGCTATTTCCCCCTGGAATTTGCTTTGGCCATAAACCCCGAGGGGATTGGTGGCATCCGTTTCTCGGTAGGGAGAACTCTGGCTACCATCAAACACATAGTCAGTGGAAATATGCACCACATAGGCACCGATTTCCTTGGCCACTTTGGCGATCGCCTGGGGAGCAAGGGCGTTAACTGCGTAGGCTAATTCCGGTTCTGTTTCGGCCCTGTCCACAGCAGTATAGGCCGCGGAGTTGACAATAATGTCCGGGGCAAAAGCACGAATTTTCTCCCCTAAGACATCCGGCTGGGCCAAATCAAAGCTAGCCCTAGTTGCTTCTTGCACTGAACCAAAACAGGACAAAGGAATGGCTAATTCTCGTCCCACTTGCCCCGCTGAACCTAATAACAGGATTTTGCTCGCCAACCTAACTAAGCTCCCAGGGAAACTTCTGTGCCAATGGGGCAGGCCACATTAGTGCCCCCCAAACCGCAGTAACCATTGGGGTTTTTCGCCAAATATTGTTGGTGATAGTCTTCAGCGTAATAAAAATCCGGGGCTGGTAAAATTTCCGTGGTAATTTCCCCGTAGCCTGCCTGTTGCAGAGCTTGCTGATAGGCTTGCTTCGATGCCAAAGCGGCCTGTTGTTGGGCTTCGGAATAGGTGTAAATGCCAGAGCGGTATTGGGTACCCACATCATTGCCCTGGCGCATGCCCTGGGTAGGGTTATGGCTTTCCCAAAAGACTTTGAGCAATTGGTCGTAACTCACTTGCTGGGGATCAAAGGCTACTAAAACCACTTCGTTATGGCCAGTCATACCCGTACAAACTTCTTGGTAAGTGGGATTGGGGGTATAACCAGCCGCATAACCAACAGCGGTGCTGTAAACTCCAGGTATTTGCCAAAATTTGCGTTCTGCTCCCCAAAAACAGCCTAAACCAAACAGAGCCGTTTCCATTCCCTGGGGAAAGGGAGCTTTGAGAGGATTGCCGTTGACAAAATGCTTATCTGGCACGGGCATAGTGGCCGATCGCCCGGGTAATGCTTCATTGGGGGCAACCATGGCAGTTTTTTTACCGAATAAATCGAAGAATCCCATAATGCTTAAGTTGTTGTTATTTATCTAAGTGCGGATAATACTGAACGAAGCTTTGACCAACTGCTTTGACTCCGCCTCTGAACTAGTGTAACGAAACTGTTACAAACCCGAGGTGTTAAGCCCGGATGTATTCGTAGGCTTCCACATATTGGAGCCCTGGTTTATTCCAAGAGTAGTCGTAGGCCATGCCCTGCAAGGCCAAGGTTTTAAAAGCCACGGGATCATCCTTATACAAGGCGATCGCCCGACTGAGGGCCG
Organism: Synechocystis sp. IPPAS B-1465; assembly: GCF_003015225.1. GTDB lineage: Bacteria > Cyanobacteriota > Cyanobacteriia > Cyanobacteriales > Microcystaceae > Synechocystis. The sequence continues at coordinate 57,483 of NZ_CP028094.1, forward strand.
TTTCCAGGGCATACTCATCCGGTTGATAGAAAACAAAACCATTACGTTTCTCCGGGGGATGGTTCTGGTCATAATCCCGGTCGAAAACAGTATTTACCAAACCGCCTACTCCCCGCACCACCGGAACGGCCCCATAACGCAGACCAATCATTTGGGTCAAACCACAGGGTTCGTAGTTACTGGGCACCACAATAATGTCCGCCGCTCCGTAAATTAAGTGGGCCAGCTCCTCGTCAAAGCCCAACTCTAGATGGACATTGGGGTTATCGTTGAGATGTTGTTTTTCATGCCAGAACCATTTGCTCAGATTGGGTTCGGTGGCGGAGCCGAGCAGGACAAATTGCGCTCCCTGGCTGAGGGCGTAGTAGATGGAGTGATGCACCAAGTGCACACCTTTTTGTCCATCCAAGCGGCCAATAAAGCAGAGCATGGGTTTTTTATCATCCGTTTCTAACAGTAATCTTTCCCGTAACGCTTGCTTATTTTTTGCCTTATCGCCAAAGGTTTTGACACTGAAGTTACTCGCCAGTAAAGGATCAATTTCTGGGTTCCACACTTCGTAATCCAAACCGTTCAAAATACCGCCGAATTTTTGCTGATGGATTTCCAGGGTATGGCCCAAGCCACAGGAAATATCGGAAAAACGGGCTTCCCAAGCATGGTGGGGGGAAACGGTGTTGACATAGTTGGAGTAGACAATGCCCCCCTTCATGAAGTTAATCGCATTGGGATTGAAATTATCCTGCAGGCGATCGTAGCTGAAATAATAACTGTCATTATTGAGCCCAGTGGCGTGGAGAATATTGGCTCCAGCAATACCCTGGTGTTTGAAATTGTGGATGGTGTAACAAACCCGTTGATGGTCCATGCCATGGAAACGGTAAATTTCATACAACAACACCGGCACCAGTCCCGTTTGCCAATCGTGGCAGTGGATAATGTCTGGGCGTTTGTTACTGCGTAGCAAAAACTCCATGGCCGCCTTGGAGAAAAAGGCAAAGCGCATATGGTCGTCTAGAGCGCCATAATAATGACCCCGATTGAAAAAGTTATCAGAAGATTTGGGCTGAATGAAGAAGCAGAGCCTACCGTGAACCCAGCCACAAAAAACATCACAGAAGATTGAGCTTCCATACCAGGGCACCTCTAGGTTGCGGTAAGCATCGTGTAAACCCCAGATGTGGTCATAGCGCATGCAATCGTACATGGGTAGGATTAGCTCGACGCAATGGCCCCGCAGTTCCAATTCACGGCTTAGGCCGTAAATAACATCCCCCAATCCCCCAGCCTTAATGACGGGGGCGCATTCTGAGGCAATTTGAACGATGTACATAGAGGCTCCTGATAGCGGTTTTTACTCGACTTCGGCTCGACGGCGATCGAGTTGATTGTATTTTCCTATATTGCCCCTCCCTTGCAAGCACTGGAGGAGAATTCCCCTGGCCAAGGGGCGATCGCCACCGGAAATTAAAAGATTAAGTTAGTCAAGTAAAAGATTTGGTTCACTACCCATTTTGGGTCATGGGCCTGGCTTTTTTTAGCCCAAGAATGAAAAACTAACCGTAGTGATGATGCCGTACCAGTAATGTTTCCACCAAGCATTGGGCAGTTGTAAGCCTTTCTGGATCGTTAGACTGGGCTACCCAGGCGGCCAACTCATTCAAGGAACCATTGACCAAGTGGGCAAAACCCTCAGCATCGACGGCGTCAAGTTCTCCTTCGGAAACGGCGGTCTGAATCGACCCATGGAGCAAACCAAAGCCATATTGATCAATTTCGGTCAGGTCATCCGCTGCCAAAACTGCGGGAGCTTCCACAAATACCAAGCGCCGCAGTTCATCCTGCTGGGCAACTTCCAGAAATGCTCGACAGCCGACGATTAACTGTTGCCAATTATTATCTAGGGGTTGAACTTTCGTTTGGATATAGTCGGTGATTTCTTCGTAGGCCTCGACGATGACAGCTTTAAACAGCCCCCGCTTGTCCCCGAATTGATGATATAAAGCTCCCCTGGTAATGGCTAGCTCACTGATAATTTCTTCGGTGCCAGTGGCGGCGTACCCCTTGGTGGCAAACAGGTGACGGGCCCGGTCAAGGATGGCGCGGCGAGTGCGTCGAGTTTGTTCTGCTTTGGTTAACTTAGCCGGCATGGTGGATGGATTTAACATTCAGACAGTATGTATCTTGACAAGAAAAAAAACTTCCCCTACTTTTGAGATACATACAGATTGTATCTTTTACGCAAAACTTTCCCCAAGGGGTCGTGATGTCAACCACGCTAAATACCCGTCAAGCAACCACTGCTGACATTCCATTTCTGGCTAGGATTGAGTACGAGGCTTCCCTACCACCTTTAAATCACTGCTTTTGGGACGATTTGTTGGATGGTACTGGCACCACCGCATTGCAGTTTATCGAGGCGGAACTAAAGGCTGATGCTTGCAATTGGGGCAATGTGCCGGATTTTCTGATTTTGGAAGCTGGGGGCCAACCAGTTGCGGCCGCCGCCGGATATGTACCAGGGACGGATGATTACTGTCCATTATGCCTATCCCAGCTAGGGGCGATCGCCAAGGAGTTGAACTGGGGAGAAGAAACCCTAGAGGGTTTTCGTGAGCATTATGTGGGGCTTTGGGGAGGGAATTTACGGCCATTGTTTCTCACACCCCAGGCAACCTGGATTATCGAAAATGTGGCCGTATTACCGGAGGCCCGGGGCCAAGGTTTTGGCAAAGCGTTACTAAGGGCTTTATTGGCCAAAGGGCGATCACAGGGCCATGAATTTGCTGGCATTATGGTAATCAATGGCAATGACAGAGCCCGCCATACCTATGAATCTGTGGGGTTTAAACCTTACCAAACCTTTTACAAAGATTATTTCTGGGAACAATTTAAGATTGATTTTCCCGGTGTTACCAAGTTTGGTATGCGTCTCAACTAAAAAAGATAACTACCATGTTTGACAAGGGGTGAAACTGGCTGGCTTTAATCATTGGTAATCGGTGGTTGGACTATGATCAATTCACCCACACTTTTTCACTGTGTCCCCCATGGAATTAACCCCTGAAACCAAGGCCGCTGTGGTTACCCAAGGTTTGACCAAACGTTTCGATCGCCAGGGGGCGGTGACCAATGTGGATTTAAGCATTGCGGAGGGTGCCGTGTACGGTCTGATGGGTCCCAATGGGGCGGGGAAGACTACCCTAATCCGTATGTTGGCCACTGCGGAAGAACCCACCAAGGGGGAAATTTATTTATTTGGCGATCGCCTGGTAGCGGGGGCAGACAATTTACGCATCAAACAATATTTGGGCTATTTGCCGGACGATTATCCCCTCTATGAAGACTTGAACGTTTGGGATTATCTCGATTACTTTGCCCGGTTATATCATTTGAAAAATCCTGGCCGTCGCCACCGCATCCAGGAAGTGTTGGAGCTAGTGCAACTAACCAGTAAGCGCCACAGCCGCATTAACAGTCTTTCCCGGGGGATGAAACAACGGTTAAGTTTGGCCCGCACCATTATCCATGAGCCCATTTTACTCCTGCTGGATGAGCCGGTTTCCGGGCTGGATCCCCTCGCTCGGCAACAATTTCGTGACATTATTCGGGTGTTGCAGGCCGCTGGCATGACCATTCTGATTTCCTCCCATGTGCTCAGTGACCTGGCTGAACTCTGCACGGCGATCGGGGTGATGGAACTAGGTTGTTTGGTGGAAAGTACCACTTTGGCAGATTTATATAACCGGCTGGGGCAGCGCACTATCTCCATCTTCCTATTGGAGGGAGTAGAGCAATTGCAGGATTGCCTGAAGAATCAACCCGGTGTGGAGGATTGGCAGATAAACTATGACCAGGGAGATCAGCCAAATTCCGCCCCAGGTACCCACTGCTCTGTGATTTTTTCTGGTTCCCCGGAAGACAGCGCCAACCTGCTCAGAAATTTGATCTATGCTGGTTGTCGAGTCAGTCAATTCCATTGTCAACAGGAGGATTTAGAAAGTATTTTCCTCAAACTAGGACATCAACAGGTTTCTTGACAGTATCAACGGCTGTTCTGCCCTGGTTAAGACTGATAATTTAACTATTTTCTTCTCAAATTACCGTTAATTTATTCATCACTAAATCTCTCTCTGTCTAGTTGATTTATTTTCCATTTATCTGAGATTTATTTGACAACTGAAAGCTGTTTCCAATCAGAATTATTTGCTTAATTAAGAAGCTGATTGAAATTACTTACCCTCACTGCTATCGGTGCTTTACTGAGCAAATGGGGGATTAATTAGGATTTGACTAACAACTGATTGACTTAATTTTTTGCTTTTTCCTGCCCCACTTCGCCGTCACTGCCATGATTAATTTTTTCTCTACCCATATCGATCGCCTGGGGGATTGGTATCCCCAACTGTACCGGGAACTCAAAAGCCGTTTCACTGCTACTAAGGTCCGTTGGTTGCTGTTGGTTAGCGTAATTTTCCAGGGTGTGATGGTATTTTTTCGCACCGGAGAAATTCCCGTACTGTATCCCCTCAACCCCGCTGGCGAGCAATTTAGTCGCTACTGTCTGGGCACCCCACCGGATTGGGAATATAGCCGAGGCATTTTTGTTTGCACCCAGGATTTATTGGGACAACTACAAATTAATTGGCGGCTTTGGTGGCTGGATGGCTTCGCTTTTTTGAGCTTGGCCGGGCTGGCTTTATTGCTGGTGGCGGGGGTTTATTTGCTGGTGGCCGATTTACAAAAGGAATGTCAACGGGGCACTTTAAATTTTATTCGCCTTAGTCCCCAGGGCGAGGGCAATTTCATCTGGGGCAAAATGCTGGGGGTGCCTAGTTTGCTGTATGGATTTTTGCTCACCCTTTTGCCTCTCCATATAGTCGCCGCTGGGGGGGCGGGCATTTCCTTGCTTCTATTGGCGGGTTACTACGCGGTGGTGCTGGCTGGAGCAACCTTCTTTTTCCACATTGCCCTCTGGATTGGTTTAAGCAGTAATGCAAAAAGTTATTCCCTTTCTAAAAGCGCGGCGATCGCCGGTTTGTGTGGGGTGGGGACGCTGATTGCAACGACCTTAATTATGCAAGACAACGACTGGGAGCCATTTTTCCTGTCTTGGTTGTCTCTGTTTTACCCCGGTAAAGCCCTAATTTATTTAGTCCGCTCCACCTTTTTGCCCATAACCACCGTTGGTTACCTCGGCCCCAATGAACTAGACCAATTGCGCTGGTATGGTTGGGATTTATTTCGGTCGGCTCCCCTGGGTATGGGGTTTATGGTGGCTAATTTCGCCGTGGGGACCTATTGGATTGCCCAAGTATTACGCCGTCGCTTCCGTCGTCCCCTCAGCACTGCCTGGAGCAAAGTTCAAAGCGTGGGGGTAACCCTGTCCCTAGTGGCGATCGCCAATGGCTTTTTACTGCAGAGCTACGTAAAAGGTGATTATCTGGATTCACTGTTGTTGAACCTGGCCAGTTGGCAATTGACCCTTTGTTGCTTCTTTTTGGGTTTGACCCTGGCCCTGTGCCCCCAAATTAACTATTTACGGGATTGGAGTCGCTATCGCCACGAAGCCCCCCGGCAGTACCGCACCTGGAGCTGGCAAAATCTAGTTGCTGACCATAGTCCTCCCCAAGGGGCGATCGCCATTAATCTTTGCTGCACCGCCCTTTTAACCTTGCCCATGGTGTTATTGTTGCCCTGGCTAGCACCAGCACCGGCGGGGTTTCCCATTCCCCTCGGCGGCATAGTGGTGGCCTTGACCATGGGTTTGTTGTGGAATTTTACTTTTGCTACCTTGGTCCAGTGGAGTCTGCTGCGGATGCGTTTTCCCCGTCTCCTGGTATTAATTTTGTCTGTGGTGGTGATGGTGGTTCTTCCCTTGGCGATCGCCATCGGCGCGGGAATTAAGGAAAGCACCGTGATGTGGTTTAGTCCGCTGCCGTCCATTGCCCTGGTGGAAGGAATTAGCTTTCAAACGCCCCTCTTTTTTCTAACGATTCTCACCCAAACAGTGGTAATTGCGGCCAGCACCTGGCAGTTTAATCGCTACGTTCAACGTCTCGGGCGATCGGAAAGCCAGCAATATCTTGCCCCGGTTCAGCCAGAGTGAGAAATGGCAAATTCCCTATCCCCGCATTTTCCGCCATCACCATGACCACACCCCTTGAAAAAAAGTCAACCATTGAAGACATCCGTTCCCGTTTTGATAAAGATGTGGCCCGTTTTTCTTCCCTCGAAACTGGCCAGGCGACAACCATTGATGCTCCCCTAGCGATGTCCCTAATTACCGAGGCGGCTATCTCCTGCACTAAGAATATTCGCCACGTACTAGATATTGGCTGTGGTGCTGGTAACAACACCCTTCGATTGCGTCAATCTGCCAACTATGATTTCAATGTTGACCTACTTGATCTAAGCGCACCCATGCTGATGAAAGCGGCGGAACGGGTCCAGCAATTAAATAGGGGTTTAGTCCGTACCATACAGGGGGATTTTCGCTCAGTAAGCCTGCCAAACTCCACCTACGATGTGCTCATTGCAGCGGCCGTGTTGCACCATTTACGGGATGACGAAGACTGGCGACAAGCTTTTCAGAAAATTTACAATTTACTTGCCCCCGGTGGTAGCGTTTGGATCACCGATTTAGTTTCCCATGAGCAACCCGCCGTCCAAGCAATGATGTGGGACCGGTACGGCGACTATTTGGTCTCCCTTGGTGGTGCGGAATATCGGGACAAGGTGTTCGGCTACATTGACCGTGAAGATTCTCCCCGACCCGTTACTTACCAGCTTGATTTGCTCCGTTCCGTTGGCTTTGATGCGGTTGATCTTCTGCATAAAAACTCTTGCTTTGCTGCATTTGGTGCGGTGAAGCATTGATAAATTTATTTCATCAAAAGAATCAATTAATATGCAAACAAAAAATTATTTCGAGCTAATGGCCCAATACAACCAATGGGTCAATGGGAAAATTTATGGGGTCTGTGCCGAAATTCCCGATGGTATGCGAAAAAAAGATTTAGGTGCTTTTTTTAAATCAATCCATGGAACCTTAAATCATATTTTGTATGGAGACAAAGCATGGCTGGGCAGATTTACAGAACAATCTTTGACATCAAAAAGTATTGGCCAGGAACTTTACCAAGACTTTGAAGCGCTATGGGCCGAGAGAAGGGCAATGGACCAAGAAATTTTACACTGGTCCCAGAACTTATCATCCCCATGGTTAGAAGCTCCTTTTGAATACACCAGCAACATAGACAACAAAACTCGCATCATGCCCACCTGGGTGCTGGTCACCCATATGTTTAATCATCAAACCCACCACCGTGGCCAAGTAACAACCCTGATCAAGCAACTTGGCTATGAACCTGGCATAGTGGACTTACCTTGGTTACCTGACCTTGAGCTAAACACTGGTAATGGGCTCTAATCGATAGCGACAAGTACTAGGCTGAAAGGTACTTTTTCTGGCATTAAATTAATTGGGGGCACAGCTCACGAAATGAATCAGGAAAAATTATTGGCCCTGATGATGGATTTGCACCAGGATGGAGCACGCCAAGGGCCAGGAAGCGAAACCGAAACTCTACGAGCCCTCGAACTAACTCGAATTGATCCGTTGGCAAAACTTCAGGTCGCTGACATCGGTTGTGGTACTGGAGCATCGACTTTGGTTTTAGCAAGTAAACTGCAAAATGCACAAATTACTGCCATTGATATTTTTCCAGAATTTCTTGATGTTTTGTCCACAAGAGCAAAGGTAATGGGTTACTCCGAAAAAATCGAGACACTTACAGAATCAATGGACAAACTTTCGTTTGCAGATGAATCGTTGGACCTCATCTGGTCTGAGGGAGCGATCTATAATTTAGGCTTTGCTCAGGGGATTGAGTGCTGGAAGCCCATGCTAAAAACGGGTGGTGTGCTTGCGGTTTCAGAAATCACCTGGCTGAATCCCCTTCCCCCGGAGGAAATTAGACAACACTGGAACACGGAATACCCCGAAATCGCCACTGCTTCTGAGAAAATTGCAATTCTTGAGCACGGAGGCTACGACCTAATTGGATATTTCATTCTTCCATCAACAAACTGGCTAGACAGTTACTATACGCCAGTTGAAGAGCGAATACATGACTTCCTTAAGCGCCATAGGGGAGACCTAGAAGCAGAGGAACTAATAAAAATGGAACGCCGAGAAATGGATCTATACAGCCGATTTAAAAATTGGTTCAGTTATGGGTTTTATGTGGCCCGCAAACGATGAGTTATGGCGACAGATATGTATGTCATTGATTAGCAAAATTGATTACAATGCTAAAAAAATAAACAGGACGTGCTGGATTTATTTTAGTTGAAATTGGTCAAATAAAACTATATTGTTATTATCTGCACTGCTGTCAAAATAGTAGCTTTTGATCACTGCATTATCTTCATCGGTTTCCAGTACACTAAAAACAGTAATTTTATTGCTGGCAATGTAGGGTAATGGTTTGCCATCGGAATTGAGCAAAGGCGCAATGGTGGGAGTAATGGGCGATAAGCCATTGGGATTGCCCACGGGGAAGTCGTTGTTAGGATCAATAAAATCCGGTAGGGAGCGGGGATTATCAGCTAAATGGGCGCCATAACTGTTACCGACATTGGATGTTTCTAAAAAGTGCATTCCTCCAGGACTAACAAAACGATTCCAAAGATGGGAATGGCCATAAAAAACTAGCTGAACTCCGGCATTTTCTAGTAGGGGAATTAGGTGCTTAATAATCTGATCTTCCCCCTTGGGGTAATGGTAACGGCGATGCACCATAACACCATCAGGGGTGTATTCTTCGTAGGCCTGGGGATCGGTATAGGGCGGAGTAACATTACCTCCTAAACTATGGGGAGGATGGTGGAACATCACAATTTTGTACCGAGCTTGGCGGAATTCTTCCCCAGCCAATTCCTGCTTCAGCCATTCATACTGCCTGCTACCGGGGGTAATGGGTTCAAAAATATGCTGACCATGGCCCCAATTTTCCGGTTTATGTAACTGCTGACTGCTTTCTTGGTAACGCCCTGCAGTGCTTGAATCCTGTTGCGGCGTGCGCGAAGCGTGCCCTGGGCAACGCCAAACATTGGTGACCATTAAGGAAATGAGACGAATATTGCCAAAAGTAACGGCGTAGTACTGTTTTTGTGGAGCTGGGCTGGGGGGTAAGGAAAAAATTTCTTGATAGGTTTGGAAGTTAAAGGAATTGTTTTCAATCCATTGGGCGGCTTGGTCTGGGTCGTATTCCTGCTCAGCAAAATCCTGCCGCTCAAAGTATTCTTCTTCGGCGATCGCCTGGGGTCGAGCGTCTTTAAACTGCAAATGCAACGCCTTGCTGGGGGAATTGCGCCCCATTACTTCATGGTTGCCAATGCAGGGAAAGAGGGGAGTGGATTGTAACACTTGCGCTCCCTGATAGATTTTCCCCCCCAACGTTACTGAAGCCCGCCCCTGCAGCACTGGAAAAAAGGATCTACCCCGGCGATCGTCAAACCATTCCGAAGCCCGATCTGGTACGTTGACCATATCCCCTGCGTGGAACACCCCGTCAAAGTCACCATAAACGGCGATCGCCTGTTGGATATTGGCCGCCACCATGGGCATTAACTGATGGTCGGAGGTGAGCAAAATTTTTAAGGGCTGGTCTGGAGGGGGACTAGGTTGCAGGGAAAAAATATCGCTCTGGTGTATGCGTTGGCTCTCCTGGCTAAAAACTTGATAGGGCAAAGTCTCCCCAGCTCTTAAGCCAGTTATCACCGCTTGATGTCGCCAAATGGGTCGGAGAGAAAGCTTGTCATAGGTTTGGAAGGTGTAGGACCATTCATCTTCCCTGGTGCGGGTCAACTGTTGAGTGTCGGCCCCGGTGCGATGCTCCAGGTCTTTGCCCCACTGCACCCAGTGCTTGTCCCCGGCAAATTCGGTAAACCAAACGACTTCAACGCTGTCAGGGGTGGGAAGTTGTAAAAAAGGATCACTCAACATAACCAGGAAATGCATTAATAACAAACTAGTGACAATCATCCCCTGCCCTCGGTTTTATTGCTCCGACAATGGCAAAATTAAACCACCCAGACATCCACTTTGGCTTTTGCTGTGACCATTTCCCGCACCATTATCAGCACGAGAATTGACTGCACAGACTATGGACAAGCCACAGCCACCATCATTAATTTAGCTAAAGCGGCGATCGCCAGTTATGTGGTAGCGGCCAATGTCCATGTGGTAATGAGTGCCTATGGCAATAAAAGTTATCAAGAAATTATTAATCAAGCTGTGTTGGTCACCCCCGATGGTATGCCATTGGTGTGGGGATTAAAATTGCTCGGTTACCCGCAGGCCACCAGAGTTTATGGCCCGGATTTGATGCTAACAATTTGTCAGCGGGCCGCGGCGGAAAACCTTGGTATTTATCTTTATGGTGGCACAGAAGATTGTTTGCAGCAACTTAAAGTTAACCTAATTAAACGGTTTCCTAAACTGAAGATTGTTGGCGCTGATTCTCCCCCTTTTCGCCCACTAGAACCTGAGGAAGAAAAAAACGCCTTGGCCAAAATTAAGCAGTCCGGCGCTGGTATCCTTTTTGTTGGTTTAGGTTGTCCTAAGCAGGAAATTTGGATGGCTAATCATTACCAAAAAATAGATCTAGTCATGGTGGGGGTGGGAGCCGCTTTTAATTTCCACAGTGGTTTGGTGTCTCAAGCTCCCCGTTGGTTAATGGCCATGGGATTGGAATGGCTCTACCGTTTGCGCATGGAACCGAAGCGATTATGGCGCAGATATTTAATTAACAACCCCGCTTTTATTGTTCTATTTACTTGGCAATGGTTAACAAATAAAACAACTTTATAAACTATTTTATCCCTAATGTTTTAGCAGTAAAAAGTAAGTTAATTTGCCACAGGGTCGGTGGGACTCATGCCATAAAAAGGTTGGGCCGCTGACCAGTGGGGTCGATCGCCAAGGAGCCAATGTTGCCAAGCGAGGGTGAGGAGTTGGGGGGCAGTGATACCGAGCTGATCTGGGGTAGCGTGAATCTGTTTTACCCCTTTATCCGCCATAAGTTGTTGCCAATCCTCCGGTAACCAAAGGCGATCGCCGTCTAGGGTAATTAGTTTTTCCCCGACTATTTGATAGAGCGCCCCATAAAAATAACCCCTGGTTGCGGGCATAGTGACAGCCAATAATTCGCCATCGCCACAGGTTTTAACCAAAGATTGGGCAAAACAAGCCAGGGTAGAAATGGTAAATAGGGGAATTTGTAATTGCTGGGCCAAGGTACGGGCGGTGACCATGCCAATGCGGACACTGGTAAAGCTACCAGGGCCCTGGGCTACGGCCAGATAATCTAACTCAGACCACTGTTGGCTAGGCAAAAAATCCCCTAAACAATTGTGTAATTGATTGAGTAATTCCCGATCCAAGGGCCAAGTTTGCTGGGCCACTGGATTTTCTCCCCGTTGTAGAGCTAAACCTAGCTGGCCGGTGGCGGTGTGGATGGCCAAGCCCAAACTATGATCGGCCAGGGAAAGGGGAGGAGGTACGGTCATTACCAATAGGTTTAAGTATCGTTGCTTACTGCAACCTTTAGTTTATCGGGGATAGGATGGGGCAAATGCGCCGCAATTATCTAATTTTTTGCCCCAATTTGGCGATCGCCGGGGGGCAAATGTGTATAAATGCTTACGTCAACCTGTAGAATCTCAGTTAAGATCTCGTTACAATCCATCCCATTGGTTTTGATTTTACCCGCCCGACCCTAGGACATCATCCCATGCAAACGATTTCCCCTGCGTCGACCCTTACCCAAACTCCCCGTTTTGACCACCCCCTGAAAGTGTTGGCCATGGGGGACAGCCTTGTCTACGGTTACGGAGATCCCATTGGTGGCGGTTGGGCAGAACGGCTACGGCGATTTTGGATGGAAGAAAATGGCCCCGTACTCTATAACCTCGGTATCCGTGGCGATCGGGTAGCCCAAGTTAGTGAACGTCTGGAGCAAGAATTTCGCCTGCGGGGAGAAATCCGCAACAAAGTCCCCGATTTGCTGATTCTCTCTGTGGGGGTAAACGACTCCCCCCGGTTGGGTCGGCCTGATGGACGGTGTTTCACCGATGAAATTCTCTTTCAAAAACAGGTGGAGCAGCTATTGGACAGCGCCCGTCAACTTTGCCCGGTGCTTTTTGTCGGTATGGTGCCCGTCAACGAAGCTCCCATGCCTTTCCTTGATTGTTTTTACTTTAACCACGCTGACCAACATCGTTTCAAAACTATTACCCAACAGGCCTGCGGCGATCGCCAAATTCCCTACCTAGATATCTTTGAAATTTGGCAACAGCGGGGCCAAGCATGGATTAACGATCATCTCATGGCCGATGGACTCCATCCTAACGTGGCGGGCTACAAAGCGCTCTTGGATGACATCAACCACTGGCAACCCCTAAAGGAACTAACCAGCAAGGTATCTCAACCCTAGTTGTTGGTAACTTCGGCAAGATTTTCCTTGTCAGTTTTTTTCTAGAAATTCACCAAAGATCTGGGCTAGATACTGAACCTGTGTTTCTAGTTCTTTCACCCGGTCTTCCAGGGATTGCGGTACGGGCAAACTCTTAATTTTAGGTAACAAACTATCCCATCCTTTTGCTTTTATGCCATAGGTCTTATTGTAAGCACTGTAAGTATTACGATAATTGCCAAAATGTTTAATTAGAAATTCTTTGTTAACTTCCTTTTCTTGATCTAAAAATTGCGTAGTCTTTCGATTAACAATCTCTTGTAAACGCTCATAAAGAACAGCGGTAGCCCCCAGAAGCTTGGCGGTATTTTTAGTGTCTTGTTGATCTATTTCGTCAAGTTGGTCTAGTAATTTGCTAAATTTAGACATAGTTTTTTAGATTTTTTTAAGAGGGTTTAACCTGAATCTCTACCAATGGAAGATGGTTTTGTGTCCATTTGAGGTTTATCAGGATCAGATTTGGGGGAAGTATCAATTAATCCCATATCGGGCGGCTCATCGAAAAAGACTGAATTGACAAATGTCCACAATATATGAAATTTGCCAAACCAACTTCTGCTTTCTTTAACTTTGAATGCCGCCAATTCTATTTCTGTTTGAATATTCTTTAATTCAGCCTTAATTTTATCTCTTTCAATGATCATTTTTTGTTTTTCTACAATAGAATTCTGCACTTCTATTTTTATTTGATCTAATTCTGCTTGCAGCCTATTTTTTTCCTCCTCTTGAATCTCTATTGAGCTATTTAGCTCGCTAATCTGACTTCTATAGCGACTATTCCAACTCTGAAGACTTCCTCTTGACCTACGAATTGACTTGAGAGTACCTACCGCTATTTGCAAATTTTCATCATCTGGATAAATTTTTGCAAGATCATAAAGTTCTTTAACTTTTTGTTCTATTCGATCCATAATTACCTCTAATTCAACTCACTATTAAGGTCATTGACAGTGTCATCCAGAGGACGAACAATTGCGTTTCTTCCGGTCGGATTAGGATCAAAAATTGCCTCTATGGCTTCATTTAAGCTTTCTGCCATGGCAATTTGATTACCATAAACCACCACAACCCGAGCGAGGGTGGGCAAACTATTTTTCTCAGCTTCCAGATAAATTGGTTCCACATAAAGTAAGGATTCTTCAATGGGAATTACCAGCAAATTACCCTGAATGGCCCGGGAGCCCCGGCGGTTCCAAAGACTAATCCGTTCGGAAATTACTGGATCTTGGTTCACCAAAGCTTCAATTTGCTCTGGGCCATAAACCAGTCGTTCCTTGGGTAAGGTGTAGAGCAACAATTTGCCATAATTTTGTTCATCACAGCGGGCAAAGAGTAGGGCAATCAGGTTATTGCGGGCATTAGGAGTATAAACTTGGGAAAGAACAAATTCCTCTTCTTTGGCATCAATCCCTGCCAATTTCATAATTAGGTAATACGGGGCAATGGGTTGTTGCTCATCGGCATAGGTTTCCTGGGGAATACGCCATTGGTCTTCCCGGTTATAAAATACATCAATATCTTCCATGTGATAGGTCAACAATCGCTCCGATTGGGTACTAAACATATCCACTGGATAACGAATATGACTTTTTAAAGTAGAGGGCATGGAACTAAAAGGTAAAAACAGTTCGGGAAATATTTTCTGCCAAGCATTAATTAGCGGATCTTGCTTATCAATAGTGAAAAAACGCACATCACCATTGTAGGCATCCACTAAAATTTTGACTGAATTACGAATGTAATTGAAATTACGCCCCGGTTGGTTAGCATCTCCTTCCCCCGGATCGGAATAGGGATAGGAATTGCTGGTGGTATAGGCATCGATCAGCCAATAAAGAGTGGAATGTTCTTCCCCTTTTACTTTGGCTGTCACCAGGTAAGGATCGCGGTCAAAACGCAAAAAGGGAGCAATGTGGCGGATGCGATGGTTAATATTGCGGCGAAATAAAACTCTGGTATCAGGCTTAAAGTTCTCAGTGAATAGCATTTGCCAATCCCGCAAATAAACGGCAAATAATAATTTTCTGATGGGAGAATTTAAAAAAATGCCACCCCGCCCGTCATAAAAGTTGTAAACATTGGCCTCTCCACTGGGAAAATCCAGTTCAGGAATGGCGGTGTTGGTCATGATGTAGTTATCAGTGATTTCACCAAAATAAATGCGGGGTTTACCAATGGGAATACTAGTGCGGATCAACTCACTAGAGGTACGTAGAGCGCCTGCGTTTTCGTCAGTGCCAATATCTTTGACAAAGTAATAGGGCAATCCACCTTGGTCCACTAGGTTAACGGGGGAAAGGGTGAAGCCGTAGCCGTGGGTATAGACCAAATGTTTGTTCACCCAGGTTTGGGCCTTTTCTGGTACAGCGGTGTAGTCCAATTCCCTGGGGGCAATGAGGGTTTGTTGTTTGGCGGTGCTAATGGTTTGCGTGTCGTCTTTTTGCACCCGGATAGTGTAGCGGTCCAGGTCAGCATCAGAGAACTTATAGTAAAGGCGAATTTGTTGTAGTTGTCGATTAGTTTTCAGTAGGGGAATGGGATCCCAGAGGCGAATGTTATTTAGGGTGAGTCGGTTTCTCTCTAGGCTAGCGGGGGTGAGTTGGCCACGGCCGGTGAGGGTAGCTGGCTGAATGATTTGTAGGTTAAAAGCCTCTCTAGTGGCGGCGATGTTGCGGGCGAGATAGGGTCTTTCCCTGGTGAGTTGATTGGGTTGCACTACTAACAGTTCGATCGCCCAACCCCCCAAATTTTGCAGAAGCAGAATTAACAAGTAAACAGCCACTGGCAACCAGAGGCCAATTATGGGTAACTGTCCCCGCCGCTGGGGAGCACCTGTTCCTTTTGCCCTAGGCCAACCCTTAACGCTTAACCACCCCAACCAAATGGCGATCGCCATGCTGAAAATCGCCAGCCCAGTTTCTACGGGTAAACGCCAATGAATGTCGGTGTAGTTGGCCCCATAGACTACGCCATGGTTAGCAAACAAATAATCGTAACGCTTTAACCAATGTTCCACCCCTAGGGTGAGAGCTACTGCGGCTCCCAGAGCACTTATATGTCTCAATTGGGCTGCAGAAAAACCGGGAAATCGTCCCTCCGATAAACTATCAGCGGATTTGAGAATAATTAGAGTTACCCCTAACAAACTGAAGAGGAATAAACCCCGCCACCAACTTTCGAGTAATTGCCAGAGGGGAATCTGGAAAATATAAAAGCTAATATCGTGGTGAAATTGGGGGTCGATGGTATTGAAGGGCTGACTATTAACAGAAAGTAACAGTCGAAACCAGTTACCAGATAGCAGCAGTCCCCAAACTGCACTCAAAATAAAGACCAAGCCCGGTAATAGTCTGGGACCCCGCAACACACCGATGAGGGCTAGCATACCCGCCAAGGCCGTCACCCCCAACTGGCTACCCATGCCACTGAAACTAGTAAACAAAAAATGAAGCCGAAAGGGTTGGGGCACCGCTGGGGTGATATTGGGCAAAGTATAGTCCGGAGTCCACACCTGAATAGTGATGAAAACGTAATACATCACCAGGGATATCAGAATCAGTTGTAGGACAATAATTAGGGGCAGTAGAACGGGTAGTTGCAGGGGACGGGAATGGGCTTTGGGGCCCACCGGGGGAGCGGGCATGGGCAAGTAACGAGAACCGATCGCCACGGGCACTGGTGCATAAACAGCTTGGGCAACGGCCAGGCCTTTCAGTTGGGCCTCCTCTTGGATCAGGCGATTAGTGACTTTAACCTGGAAGACAATAAAGCCCCAGGAAATAAAGCCTGTAATCAGAGCAATGCTCCCTTGCCAGCGCACCCGCTTCCAAAAGACGGACTGGAAGCTTAACTCCTGGAACCAGAGATTTTCCACATAGATGCGGGCAATGACTTCCAAACCCACCAAAGCAATGGCCAGAACAATCGCCCCCTTGACCCACCCTTTCATGGCCCTAACCCCCTTGTTTAGTGGTGAACCATTGGGAAAGTTTTTTGATTCCCCAACTGCTGACGGCACCCAAAATCAGAATACTAATGGCGGGATTGAATAGGGGCAACCAAAGTTTTTGCCAGATTTGATAGCCCAAAGGAATACCAGTGGATTCCCCCACCACAGCGATGGCAAACCAGAAAAAGCCCAGCAGCACCAGGAATACATCGGCAATCAAAATACGATCCAGCCAGGTTAGTAATAAAGTTTTCATACAATTTGCACACAATCCAGATACTCAGGTCGGGGACTGATTTCTGCTCAGCGGTGGGGTCCCCCATTAATACCTATGCCAGGTACTTGTTTCCCATCTTAATCCTTTGGTGGATGACCTCTGTTAACCAATCGTTTGTCCCCAACCATGGCCCGGGGCAGTGGGCGATCGCCAAGCTGTTAACCCCCGGTTTGGTAAATTGACAATAACGCTCTAAGTTGAAAAAACTAATGTCTTGCTCAAACTTTCCTTGGAGAAACTAACCACAATGGATACCATCAAACAAATTAGCTATTTTCTGGCCGGTGTGGTACTGATGGAAATGACCCTCACAGCGGCGATCGCCAGGGCCGATGACCGGGATGTAACGGCCCAGGAAAGACAGAGAATTGTCCAAGCCCTCAATGCCCTGGGCTGTAGTTCCTTTGATGATGCAGAGTACGAAATCGACAAAAGACGGTTTGAAATTGACGACGCGATTTGTGCCGATGGGCGGAAATATGAAATTTATCTAGATGCTAACTATCAGCTGATCAAGAAGGAATTAGAGGACTAACCGCAGTCAATAAGGATAAAATTGGGCTTTTCAAAAGGAAAACGGACTACATTTGTCTTAGAACCTGTTCGTCAAGTCCTATTGCACTCCTTAAATTTAAATTTTCCAATGCCGGGGGACTTTAAGTTTTTTCCCGTCGTCGAAATTAGGGGGAAAAGGGCTTGGCAAACACCACCTTAAACCCTTGACATTCCTTCGCCGAGACCAGCATGGATCCCCTGATTGCCCCCCTTGCTTTCCTACTTGCCATTGCTCTGGGCTGTGCCGTGGGTAGTTTTCTCAACGTGGTGGCCTATCGTTTGCCAGAAGGTTTATCCCTGGTACATCCCCCTTCCCGTTGTCCCCACTGTGGCCACCGACTGGGCCCGAAGGAGAATGTGCCAGTGGTGGGTTGGCTTTGGCTACGGGGTAAATGCCGTTGGTGCCAAACTGCCATTTCTCCCCGCTATCCCTTGGTGGAGGCTGCGACGGGATTCTTATTTGCCCTGACCTGTTGGCGTTTTGGTTGGCAGTGGCAAACCTTCGGCTACTGGATATTAATTAGTTTTTTAATCTCCCTGACTTTAATTGACTGGGACACCATGACCCTGCCCAATAGTTTGACTAAACCGGGATTGGTGCTTGGGCTGTTATTTCATTTACTACTGGGTTGGCAACGTGGCCATTGGATTGTCCCCTTGGTGGAGGCGATCGCCTCGGCGGTATTGGGGCTATGGTTGTTTGATTTGATCCGCATGGGAGGAAGTCTGTTGCTCGGTAGGGAAGGCATGGGGGACGGGGATCCCAAATTGGCATCCATGGTAGGGGCTTGGTTGGGCTGGCCGTCATTACTGTTGACCACCTTCATTGCCTGTTTCATCGGTTCCATCTATGGGGGTTTGAAGTTACTGTTGGGCACATTGCAACGGCGACAGGGTTTTCCCTTTGGCCCCTTTTTGGCGATCGGTGCCCTCATCAGTCTCTTTTGGGGTGAAAAATTGATCACTAGTTACTTAAATTTTGTGACCCCACAATTTTGAGTATTTTGCTGCCCTTGTTATTTTTTCGCAAAGATTGGTAAAAAGTTCCGATCTGCCAAGTTGGGCGAAACAAGATGCCAATATCCCCGGTATTGTTAGAGCTTTAGCCAAAAGATTTAGAGGATAAACAAAGACACTGGAAACCGGCTCCTAAAGCCGAGCCAAAATTAGCTTTGTAACTTGATCAACTTCGGGGTATGCATTCACTGTGAGTAGGTTTTGCTTCGCAGCGTAGTATTCCAATAGGGGAACGGTGTACTCATGAAACTTGCCAATGCGAGTGGTGATGGCTTCAGGATGATCGTCAAACAAAGAACGGTTGAGGGAACGTTCCACCATCGTGGCTTCATCAATTTTCAGGTACAGGGCCCAATCCAGGGGCTGCCCCAGATCTTCGAGTAAAAAGTCCAGTTCTTCTGCTTGGAAAGCGGTGCGAGGATAACCTTCCAAAATCCAACCCTGACCCCCATCTTCCTGCACCAACCTCTGTTGAATAAATTCGATCATCATCGGATCTGGCAACAGATCCCCTCTTTCCACATAGGGTTTAGCCTTGATTCCCAGGGGAGTGGCGTTGGCAATGGCTTCCCGCAGAATACCCCCCATGGAAATCACTGGCAACTTAAGTTCTTGGCTGAGGTTATGGGACTGGGTGCTTTTCCCTGACCCCGGGCCACCGAGCATAACTAATCGCATAGTTAATAGTTAAAGGTTGAGTTTTTGCTGGACTTTATCGATCAATTTCTGATTGAGTGTTAATTTTTACCCTAAGTGACTAGAGTAGTTTTTCCAGACCGTAAACTAAGCCCTTCAGTTCTACCACTTTACGAATGCCTAAAAGTACCCCCGGCATATAGCAAGCCCGGTCGGTGGTGTCGTGACGGATGGTATAAAGTTGCCCTGGGGAACCAAATAGGACTTCTTGATGGGCGATTAGCCCCGGTAAACGAATGCTGTGGATGGGAATTTGCCCTGGCCCTAGTCCTCCCTTAGCTCCCGCAATGGTTTCCTTTTCTTCTACGGCCGGTGGGTTAAATGTTTTGCCCATTTCCGCTAACATTTGGGCGGTTTTAATGGCAGTGCCGCTAGGGGCGTCGGCTTTCTGGTTATGGTGTAATTCGATAATTTCCACGTGGTCAAAGTATTGGCAGGCTTGCACAGCAGCTTGTTGCATCAACAGAACTCCAATGGCAAAGTTAGGGGCAATCAGACAACCTGTACTAGCTTTTTCAGCAAAATCCCCTAGGTCTTGGATTTGTTGCTCACTCAATCCGGTGGTACCCACCACTGGCCGCACCCCATAGGCGATCGCCGAACGAACATTGTCATAAACGCCGCTGGGATGGGTGAAGTCCACCATTACCCCTTGAATTTTTTCCTGGGTGGCCAACACCAACACACTCTGGAGATCAGCTAAGACAGGAACTTCCAGGGGGGCAATGCCCACCACTTCGCCAATGTCTTGACCTTGGAGACTGGGATTATGATCCACTGCCCCCACCAATTGGAGATCGGGGGCTTGGGCTACGGCTTTAATTACTTCCCGGCCCATTTTTCCAGCCGCACCGTTCACTACCACAGGAATTAAATCTTGATTAGCCATAATTGCCCCAGCTTTATCCGAATTGCTCAACTGATTAATCTCTCCATTGTTGGGCAACCGTTAACCCAGGGCAAGCACTGGATGGTTCAGGGAGAGAAAAGGGAAACTGCTATTTGTTCCCGGATGCGATGGAGATCTTCCCTAACCCGAAAATCCTCTAGCCGTTGAATCACCTGACCACGGTTAAAGAGGATCAGAGTGGGAAGATTTTTTAAGCGGTAGGCGTTGGCTAAATGCAGGTTGACATCAGCATTAACCTCCACACAAACGAGTTGCTCTTGCCATTCGCCGTGGAGATGGTTGAGCAGGGGTTTGACAAAGTGACATAGTCCGCACCAGGGAGCGCCAAAGTAAACCAAGATCGGTTTTGGACATTGAAGAACGAGGTTATCAAAGTTGTCTTCGTTAACGGCTAGCATGGGCATGTTTCTAGCGGACTGATCCCTTGTTGTCCATGCTACAACCATTTTCGACCCCAAAGGGAGGACTGATCCCAACTGATCCCCTTGGTTTTGCTAGCCCAGACGACGGGCGATCGCCGTGAAGTGGCCTTTAACAAGCCAGGTAATTAATTAAGATTCAGTACAAACTAGGGGAAAACGTTCAGGATGTTTGATGATGTCCAAGGTCAAATCTACGTCCAGATCGGGCCAATAAAAATGATTGGCGGTTGGCTCAATGACATTGAAAATATGTTTTACCAGAGCGTTTTTAAACCAGGGAAAATCGTCGTAGGACAAAAATAACTCATTGTCCCCAGACAACAACCAAATTCCATGGCTAGAAATATGGGTAATTTCAACAGTTGAAATGTTTTTGCCAAGCGTCTCTAAGCTCATTTTGTCTGGCCTCAATAATCTTTTCGATGGTTTTCAGTTCCGACCGAGATAACTTGTAGTTTTTTGCCAACTCAATTTCAGGTTCAAGCCAAAACTTTGCTTCTCCCTTTTCGCAATAGATATGGACGTGCATTCTTGTTTCTTCACGAGAAAAGAAGAAAAAACGATAGCCCTCCTCTTTAAAAACCGTTGGACTCATGGAGTTTTTCCGTTGCTAGTCTTAGGATTTTAGCCGACGGGCGATCGCCGTTTGCCAAGGTTCTGTCAGAGCGGAAACTGGTAAATCAATCAGAGCGTTATTTTGGGCATCGATAAAAGTCAAGTTGCCCTGTGCTGTACCCACTACTCCCAATTTTTGCCAGGGTAAGGACTGACCAGCTAAATAGTTTTCCCAGGCAGGCTGATGTTCCGGTGCCACCGCTACCACAATGCGACTGGCGGATTCCCCAAACAGCAAGTTATCCAATCTTTGGTCGGAATCAGGTAGATTAATTTCCGCTCCCAACTGACTGGCGATCGCCATTTCTGCCAGGGCTACCGATAAACCCCCTTCCGCACAGTCATGGGCCGCGTTCACCCAACCTTGGGCAATACCATGGCGACAGGCTTTTTGCACTGCTTTTTCCAAATCGAAATCCACCTGGGGCGGCTGACCAGCAACGGTGTGATGGACAACGGCTAAATATTCCGATCCCCCGAGGGTATTGCCGTCATTACTACCCAGTAAGTAAATGCCATTCCCCGAATTGCGCCAACCTTGGCCAACAACTTTATTGATGTTTTCCACCCGTCCCACCATGCCAATAACCGGCGTGGGATAAATGGGTTGGGGTCTACCGTTGGAGTCCAACGTTTCGTTATACAGGCTGACATTGCCCCCCGTCACTGGGGTGTTTAACTGCCGACAACCCTCCGCAATGCCTTCACAGGCCAGGGCCAACTGCCAATAGCCCACTGGATTTTCAGGGCTACCAAAGTTTAAATTATCCGTTACCGCCAGGGGTTCTGCTCCCACACAACTGAGATTTCGAGCCGCTTCTGCCACTGCGGCCTTGGCCCCTTCCAAGGGATTTAAGTAAACGTAACGGGCATTACAATCTGTGGTGGCCGCCACCCCGATCACACATTCCTCTGGTTTGGCATCCAGGGGACGCACCCGCACCACCGCCGCATCGGCCCCACCGGGCACTATGACCGTATTGTTTTGTACTTGATGGTCGTATTGACGGTAAACCCAATGCTTAGAGGCAATGGTGGGACTGTCCAACAGGGTTAATAACACTTCATTCCAGCTTTGCTTTTGCCCTGCAATTTCAATGCCGGCGATCGCCGCTGGAGATAAATCACTTTCCTGCCATTGCCAAGCTTGTTGGGCATAGTCGGGTGCTTGGTCTAGCAACTGACGATGGTAAATGGGAGTGTTATCGGCCAGGGCTGTAGCGGGAATTTCCGCCGCAATCCCTCCTTGGAAAAAGATCCGCACAATGGGATCCGCAATCACCTGCCCCGCCACCACCGCCTGTAAACCCCAACGATGGAAAATATCGATTAATTCCTGTTCCCGCCCCGGTTGAGCCACAAATAACATCCGTTCTTGGGATTCGGATAGGAGATATTCGTAGGGCACCATGCCCGTTTCCCGCACTGGAATTTTATCCAAATCCAACTCAATGCCCACGCCTCCCTTGGCTGCCATTTCCGCCGTGGAACAGGTAATGCCCGCCGCTCCCATGTCCTGGGCCGCCACCACTGCCCCACTTTTAAAGGCTTCCAAGCAAGCTTCAATTAAGGATTTTTCCAGAAAGGGATCCCCCACCTGCACCGCTGGGCGATCGTCCATGGACTGATCCGTTAACTCAGCACTGGCAAAACTGGCTCCCCCCATGCCATCCCGTCCCGTGGTGGAACCGACATATAAAACTGGATTGCCTATCCCAGAAGCCCCAGCTTTGACAATTTCTTCCGTTTCCATCAAACCCAAGGCCATGGCGTTGACGAGGGGATTACCGGAGTAAGCCGGATCAAAGTAGATTTCCCCGCCCACAGTGGGCACACCAACACAATTACCGTAATGACTGATCCCATCCACTACCCCGGTGAAAATACGTCGATTCCTAGCATCGTCCAAATTACCGAACCGTAGGGAATTTAAAATGGCGATCGGCCTCGCTCCCATGGTGAAAATATCCCGCAGAATCCCCCCTACTCCGGTGGCGGCTCCCTGGAATGGCTCCACTGCGGAAGGATGGTTATGGGATTCGATTTTAAACGCCAATCTCAGGCCATCCCCCAAATCTACGACCCCGGCATTTTCCCCAGGCCCCACTAAAATGCGTTCTCCTTCGGTGGGAAAGTTACTCAGTAGGGGACGGGAATTTTTATAACAACAATGTTCTGACCACATGACACCGAACATTCCCAGTTCAGCTTTGTTGGGATGGCGGCCGAGCCGTTGCACAATATCTTCGTATTCTTCGGGTTTGATACCTTCGGCAGCGATTTCGGCGGGAGTAAAGGGGGCGGTCATGGCAAGGAGGGTAAAAGGGTCAGGCATTCCAGGCTCATTTTATCTGACATTGCCTAAAAACAATCCGGTTAGATAGTTCAAGGTAGAATGTGCCTAGTGTCCACCGGGTTTGAAATCTGAGCCCCAACCCGGAATACCTTTTTTAAAACTGACTTTGATCATCCATGGCCGATTCTGCGCTACAACCTCGTCAGCATCCCATTTCTCCCCCCAGTCACCCCAAACAGTTCCGGGCGATCGGGGTGGTATATGGACGCTACTATGCCAGCGAGGAATCCAGTCAACGGGGAATATTGGTGACGGAAACCGGTGACATTGTGGAGTCAGTATTATTAGGAAAAACTTTCAGTTTGTTTAAGCGCCATGTCAACTTGGAAGATCCCCATTTTTGGGTGGTTTATCCCCGACTAAGGGATAAGGATGATCACCTTCATTTTCAGTTAGCGGGATTATGGGAACCGGAAAATCTTGGCCCGGGGCTCACTTCAGCTTCTGAGCCGGCTTCGGACAATTTACCTAGTTTGAAAGTAGATCACCCCTATTTTTCCATTCGGGGGGAAGTGGTATTTGTATCCCAGGCTAGGGAAAATATTGTGATGAAAATTCGCCAATCCCCCAAGCCCCCCAGCAAACGACCCTTATTTTTTAAGGTAAAAATTAGCGGAATTTTAAAAGATGCGGAAGGAGAGATTTGTCGCCGTCCACTCCGGCATTTTTGGGATATTGAAACGACGCTGCAAGGCAATGAATTAGTGTTGGAAAAAGCGACTGATCTGGGGCAGATACAACGGCGGCCTAGCCCAGGCAAATCTGCCATCAAGTCAGCACCCAAACCAAAAACTAGTATGCCCAAGCCTGTCAAAAAAAACACCACGACTCCGTCAAAATCATCCCCCGCCAAACGTCGTTTGTTTTAGTTTCTTTAAAGCAAATGGCGCATCCAGAAGTAACTGGCAATGGACTTTGCGTCGATCATTTCCCCTTTGGCGATCGCCGTTTCAAACTGGTCGAATGTCATTAACGCCACTTCAATGTCTTCGTCTTCATCCTGGGCGGGCGGATTGGGTAATTTTTCCAGATCCGTGGCTAGATAGGCATAAATAATTTCATCGGAGTAGCCCGGAGCCAGGGGAAATTGACCAATGGTTTGCCAGGTATGCCCCCGGTAACCAGCTTCCTCTTCCAATTCCCGTTTAACGGTTTCTGCTGGATTCTCCCCCACTTCTACGGTGCCCGCCGGAAACTCCAACAGCCGCCCCGCCAATGCAAAACGATATTGCCGCACTAGCACCAACTGACCTTCGCTGGTAATGGGCACCACTAGGGCTCCCCCTGGGTGCTGGATCAGTTCCCAGTCCCCCACCACCCCATTGGGCAATTGCCTACGACTAACATCAAAGTTAAATTTACGTCCCCGGTAAAAAAGTTTTTGCTGGAGCACCGGAGCAATTTCCAGAGGATGAGGGGATGAATCTGGGGCAATCATACTAGACAAAAAAGAGAGAGCTAAATAAATTCTAGGGGGTTGGGTTGGCTGAGCCTTCTGTCGGCGCTGGCTGGATGGGGGCCCCGTCTTGCACCCTCAATAATCCCGCCGTGATAACCCTGTCTCCCGGTTCTAACCCGGACAAAATTTGGTAGTTACTGCCCTGGATACTGCCCAGGTTAACGGACTTTTGTTGGGCCACCAGGGCTGCTTCTCCGGTTTGCTCATTTTCCTTGTCCTGGACAACGTAGACAAAGCTTTCCCCTCCAATGCGGGTGACGGCCACGGTGGGAACCACTAGCCCTGTGTCTTGCTGCCAAATGATCCGGGCCTGCACCAACTGACCATTGAGTAGTTTTTGGTTTTCGTTACTGAAAGTGGCTCTGACTAATACACTTTGACCATCGTTGTCCACATCGGGGGAGACAAAACTAATTTGTCCTCTGGCGATCGCCTTTTCTTGACCATCGAGGATTTCTACAACTAGACCGGGGCGTAACCGAGGCGCTTGGGCTAGGGGCACGGCTAAATTCAGATCTAACTGTTGGTTTTCAGTCAAATTGGTTAAATCATCGTTAGCTTGGACGTAATCTCCCAACTTTACGGGAATGTAGCCCACTACCCCAGCAAAAGGGGCGGTAATTTCTGATTTATCGAGGCGGGCCTGGAGAGTTTTCACACTGGCCAAAGCCTGACCTACCCGGGCCCGAGCTTGGGCAATGGTTTCGGGTCGTTCCCCAGCTTGTAAACGGTTTAAATTTTGCCGTTGGGCATCCACTTCCGCCGTTAACCTTTCCACATCGGAGCTACGGGCTTGTCTTAGTTGTTGTAACCGTCGTTGGGCCGCTTCCACATCGGCGATCGCCTGCCGTTCTTCCTTCAACTGTTGGTCATAGGCATCGAGGGAAATCACCCCTTGGTCCCGCAGATTACGAAACCGCCGCACCCGCTCACTGGCCAATTCCGCCGCCGCCTTGGCGGAATCTAATTGAGCTTGGGCCTGGGCAATTTCCTCGGGACTGGCCCCCCCCTGGGCATTGGCTAAACGGGTTTGAGCTTGACGTAACTGGGCCGCCGCCGCCGCAACATCTTCCTGACGACTGCCCGCCTCCAACTCCGCCAATTGGGCCCTGGCCGCCGCTAGATTAGCCTGAGCTTCCAGCAACTGAGTTTGTAGAACATCGTTGTCAATACGAAATAAAACCTGCCCCTGTTCTACCCGTTGCCCTTCCCTAACTAAAATTTCCTCGACCCGCCCATCAATTTCTGAATCAATTTCCATCCCCTTGGGGGCTTCCAACGTTCCCATCAACGTGGTGAAATCCCTCACCTCAGTGGGCTCTAACACTTGCCATTTCACTGGTGCTGGTGGCATTTGACCCATCATGGCCCCTCCGGGAGGGCCGCCGGAACGGGACTGAAACCACCAGTAGCCACCACCTCCTAGCAACAGTAAGGCTCCCACCACTAGCCAGAGTCGTTTGCCTGGTTTGGAGGCTTGGGGAATGGGTTGAAAGGACAAATTCTGTTTACCAATACTTTGTTCCTTTTCCGATTCCGAAGAAGTTTCGTGCAGTACGGGTGGCTCAGTCATGGGTAAGGGGAGACTAAATGGGCTAATCTTTAAGAAAAGTTTACACGGATGTAAATTCCTAGGGTAACGGATCTTTTCCCCGGAGCGCTTCGTTCCTAGGGAGTATTTGAGGATTTTAAGGTTGTGCTTACTAAAAAGTCGAGCCAAACTGAACTTCCACCCAGTATTGCCCAGCTATATTGCTATCTAGCCCCTGTTTTTGCTTGTTAATTCCTTCGGGGGTTACTCATAATTATTCACTTTTGTTATTAAGTAATTGTTAAGCTCCATGGCTCCAGACCAAACTTCAGTAAAAGGACAATTAATTGTGCTAACGGGCCCCAGTGGTGTGGGTAAGGGGACTTTAGTGCAACTGCTGTTGGAGCGCCAACCCCATTGGTTTTTGTCCATTTCCGCCACTACCCGATCGCCAAGGGCTGGGGAAGTAGACGGGCAATCCTACTATTTTCTAACCAAGGAAGAGTTTCAAACTTGGATTGGGGAGGAAAAACTATTGGAATGGGCCGAGTATGCCGGTAACTATTACGGCACTCCCCGGCAACCAGTGGAAGAACAGATTGCCCAGGGCAAAACCGTGTTGCTGGAAATTGAAGTGCTGGGGGCCAGGCAAATTAAACAAACTTTTCCCTCTGCCCGACGGATTTTTATTTTGCCCCCCTCTGTGGAGGTGTTAGAAGAACGGTTACGGGGCCGGGGTTCGGACAGTGAAACGGCGATCGCCAAAAGATTGGCCCAGGCCCAGCAAGAATTGCAAGCGGCGGCGGAATTTGATTACCAAGTGGTGAACGATGACCTAGACCAGGCTTTGCACCGCTTAGTGAAGTTAATTGGGGAGGAGGAGTAGCCCCGGGATTAAAATACGCCCACTGCCACCCCAACCCTGTAAAATTGGTCTGATTTTATCGTTCAGGAGGCAGGGGGATTGGCTACTCGGGTCATCATTGTTCGCCACGGGCAGAGCACCTACAACGCAGAAAAACGGATTCAAGGGCGCAGTAATCTATCGGTACTCACCGATAAGGGCAAAGCCGATGCCCAAAAAGTCGGGCAAACCCTCAATTCCCTGGCGATCGACAAAATCTATTGCAGTCCCCTACGCCGGGCCAAGGAAACGGCCCAAATTATCCAAGCCAGTTTCGCCCACCCCCCGGAGTTGATTCCCAGCGAAAACTTGTTGGAGGTCAATCTGCCCCTCTGGGAAAAAATGACCAAAGACGATGTGGCCCACCAATATCCCGAACAATATCGTCTCTGGCACGAAGCACCGGATCAATTGGCCATGACCGTAGATGGAGCGGAATATTACCCCGTTGCGGCTCTCTATGCCCAGGCCCAAAGATTTTGGCAGGATGTGTTAACCGATGCGGCGGGACAAACCCTGCTGATTGTGGCCCACAATGGCATCAATCGTTGCCTGTTAATGAGCGCCATTGGTATGCCCGCTTCCCATTACCAACGCCTGCAACAGTCCAACTGCAATATTAATGTGTTGAATTTTAGTGGTGGCTGGGGCGATCCGGTGCAACTGGAATCCTTGAATCAAACCGCCCATATGGGGGTACCTCTGCCACCTCCCCGCAAGGATAATAATCGTCTGCGGTTACTGCTTATCCGCCATGGGGAAACCCAATGGAATCGGGAAGGACGGTTCCAAGGTATTCGGGATATTCCCCTCAATGACAATGGCCGCCATCAAGCCCAAAAAGCGGCGGAATTCCTCAAAGATGTGCCCATTAACCTAGGCATTAGCAGTCCCATGGCTCGGCCCAAGGAAACGGCGGAGATTATTCTGCAATATCACCCAAGCATAGAGTTGGATTTACAGCCGGAATTGGCGGAAATTTGCCATGGCCTGTGGGAAGGCAAGCTAGAAACGGAAATTGAAGCGGAATATCCCGGATTATTGCAACAGTGGAAAGATGCCCCCGCCACAGTGCAGATGCCGGAAGGGGAAAATTTACAACAGGTCTGGGACCGGGCGATCGCCTGTTGGCAGGACCGGGTCAAATTCTATAGCCAGGGGGATGGTTCCACAGTGGGCATTGTGGTGGCCCATGATGCCATCAACAAGGTGATTTTGGCTTATTTGTTGGGTCTTACTCCCGCTCACTTTTGGCAAGTTAAACAGGGTAATGGCGGGGTGAGCGTCATTGACTATCCCCAGGGTCTAGATAAGCCCCCAGTTATTCAAGCCATTAATTTGATGGGCCATTTGGGCACAGTGTTGGATAAAACCGCCGCCGGAGCCCTATAGTCCTGTCCATAGCCAATTATCCCCCCATTTGTTCCCTAACTCTTGTTTGCTATGACTCACTTTGGTTTGCTCTGTCCAGCAACGACGGGTCATCTCAATACCATGTTGCCCTTGGGTAAGGAACTGCAACAGCGGGGTCATACTGTGACCATGTTTGGGGTGCTAGATGCCCAAGCCAAAACCCTAGCGGCCGGTTTGAATTTTCAGGCGATCGCCACAACGGAATTTCCCTTGGGAGCCCAGGCAGAATTTATGGCTGAGTTGGGCAAACTCAGTGGCATTAAAGCTTTGCAATACACTGTGGCCAAAATCACCCAGAAAGCGGCGGCCTTCTTTGAGGAAGCCCCTGGGGTCATGGCCAAAGCCGGTGTGGAAGTTTTATTAGTTGATCAAGTTTCCCAAGAAGGGGGCACCATTGGCGATCGCCTGGGTATTCCCTTCATCAGTATATGTAGCGCTGTCGTACTTAATCGAGAGCCCACCATACCGCCCTATGCCACCCCT
Organism: Synechocystis sp. IPPAS B-1465; assembly: GCF_003015225.1. Taxonomy (GTDB): domain Bacteria; phylum Cyanobacteriota; class Cyanobacteriia; order Cyanobacteriales; family Microcystaceae; genus Synechocystis. The sequence goes on from NZ_CP028094.1 coordinate 86,612, forward strand.
TGGCCATATGATCCTAGCTGGTTGGGACAATTGCGGAATCGCCTTGGCTATGGACTTTTAAATCGGGCCACTAAACCGATTACAGCGTTAATTAATGACTATCGTCAGCGTTGGAATTTACCCGCCCAATCTAGCCCCAATGACCGTTATTCCCCACTAGCACAAATTAGTCAGCAACCGGCAGCGTTTGAATTTCCTCGGGAATGTTTACCAAGCCGTTTCCATTTCACTGGCCCTTTTCACAGCAATGTGGGGCGAGATATAGCTGATTTTCCTTGGGAGCAATTGACCGATCAGCCCATAATTTATGCCTCCCTTGGTACTATTCAAAATCAGTTAATGAGCACCTTTAAAATCATTGCCGAAGCCTGTATGGATTTGGATGCCCAATTGATTATTTCCCTGGGGGGAGCCAAGCTAGAATCAATGCCCGCACTACCTGGTAATCCCCTCGTTGTTAATTACGCTCCCCAACTGGAACTTCTGCAAAGAACAGCCCTTACCATTACCCACGCTGGGCTCAACACCACGTTGGAATGCCTCAATAATGCAGTACCCATGGTGGCCATTCCCATTGCCAATGATCAACCGGGAGTAGCGGCCAGAATTGCCTGGGCTGGAGTGGGGGAATTTATTCCCTTGAGTAAATTGAATACGAACAATCTGCGGGCAGCCCTTGAAAAAGTCCTCACTGAAGATTCTTATAAAAGAAATACTCTCCAGCTTCAACAAGCAATTAAAACTGCTGGAGGTCTTACTAAAGCGGCGGATATTATTGAGCAGGTAACAGCGGAGGCCATGGGCTAAATTTTGCAGGTTTCAACATTGGGAAATCTTGTCTCTTTACAACGAAGAATTTGATATGGGTAAGAATTTCAAGAAATATTTTAAAGTTCACCCCAGGAACATTACCGCCGTCTAAAACTATTTGCCCCAAATCATTTTCAGGGCAATGACTAACATTGCTCCCCCAAAAATCCGCCCCAGTAATTCGTTAGAAATATTGGTGGCTACCCTAGCGCCAAACAAACTACCAAGCACAAATCCCAGGCAAATTAGTACCGCCACTTTGATGTCCACGTCCCCCTTTTGGTAGTAGGTCCAGGCCGCCGCTAAACCAATGGGAGGCACCATGAGGGCGAGGGTGGTGCCCTGGGCTAAATGTTGGCTAAAACCAAAACCGAATACTAGCACTGGCACAATGATCAATCCACCGCCGATACCAATCAGGCCGCTGGCAAAGCCGGCTATTAAACCTAGAGCAATAAAACTAATAATAGTAAAAGTGTTAATGGCCATCTTTGCTGGATAGAGTAAATAGGAAATTTTTCGTTCCAGTGTATGGCTAATCTGGGTCCAGGTTTTGACAATCTATCAAAGTGACGTCTAGAGGTGCTCTAAAAGCCTAGATTGGGCCGATGTTTTCCAGGGTCCAAAGGATGCGTTCCCCCACGATCGCCTCTGGTTCTTGTTCTACAAAAGACTGGAGAAAATCCTTTAGGGGTTGGCGGTAATGCTGGGCCTGCTTGGCTAAATTTTCCAGACCGGCGATCGCCCCGTAGCGTACCACCCATTCAGGATCTTCACAAACTTGGATCAGAGTGTCGTAAATGGCTTTTTGTACTGTCTCTTGTTCTTCCTGGGGTAGGGATTGCCAACGGAGAAAACCCAGTCCCTTGGCCGCCGCCCGCCGCACACTCAAGGCAAAATCCGTCAGGGCCGCTTCCTGCAATAGGGCCAATGCCCTGGGGTCGCCGATGCCAGCACAGGCTCTGGTGGCCCAGGCCCTAGCGCCATAATTGTAGCCATCCATATTGGCCAGCAAGTGAGTCATGGCCGCATCGCCGATTTGGATCAGCCCATCCACCGCCGCCACCGCTGCCCCTGGATTGTTGTAGCGCAACACCGTGGTTAATTGGGGCACTGCCAACGGCGATCGGGTGGCCGCCAAAGCCCGCACAGCCCCCACTAATTTGGCTGCCGAGTCTGCGGTTTCCACCGCTTGGATCAATCTTTCGATTTCTGGAGTTACGACGCTATTACCCTCCATGGTTTAGCCCCTGAAGCCTACGCTAATGACAGTGAACCACCTTAACATTGGTTTGACCCCAACCCCTGCACAAATACCTGGTATTGACAGGCGCTGAGCTATTCCCAGCCCTTAGCCATGGATCGTAGACGAAGTTTCTCTCTTATCAGAGCTGAATTAATGGGCCAAATGCGCCGCCGGGTCTAATTCCTCCAGGATGGTGAACTGCACATGATTAATCGCCAACTCACCAATGGAAACCACCTGCTTATTGACGGGAATGCCCTGACTCAATAATTGCTCAAAGGGTACATCCTTGGCGGTTTCGGCATGGTACCAAGCCAAACCCATAAAGAAACGGGTGGGGTACGGGCCACCGTCATTGGTGTCGTCGGGGTTAGATTCCATGGGCAACCAACCAATGCCAGGTAAATAAAATTCAAACCAAACATGGTTGAAGTCCGGCTCCATAGGCAAATTACGCTGGAGGGGATGGGGTGGACATTTATAGCGGCCAGCGGTGCGGCAAGCAATGCCATTCAAACGAGCTAGGGCTAACAAAACTCCCACATATTCCCCACAGGAACCGACCCCCCGGCGGAGAGCTAAGTCAGGGGTATCAATATGAGGTTTTATGCCGTAGGAAAGGCGATCGTAGACATAGTTCCGGATATTGAACATTTGGCGGAGGAGGTTGGTTTCCCGACCGATCGCCTCGGCCGCCGCCCGGATAATAATGTCCGTTTCCATGCTGAGGTTGTCGTTATCCACCAGGTAACGGTCGGCAAAACCCTCAGGTAAGGCGGGAAGATGCTCACAATCACTGGGTTTCAGGCGATATTTAATGCCCCATACTTCCATTTCCACCCGCCAGCCAAACACGGCCCGACTATCTAAATCAAGCTGGTCAAACTCAAACACCGCCACCTTTTGACCGTTGACATCATCAATGCGGCTAAAGGGTAAACCCACCGATTCAATTTTGCGAATTCTTTGGCGGGGGGTGACCGCCGGTAGAGCCATGCGCCATTCCACTTGTTTTAAATCAACGGGGTCCAGGGGGGCCAGCTCCTCAACGTAACGCATCTCCACCAGGTAACCGTTGGAAAAGGCACAGCACTGGTGGGGGTCGTTATAGAAATAGAGGGGATGGATGAAGGTGGTCTCCCGATACATCAACTCATGGTTAGGATCGGCGTTGGGATTGTCCCGGACGTAGGGTTCCTGTTGTACGTAGGCCACATAGAGGGTCGCTTTCCCTACGGCTTGATCATCATAAAAAGCCAGGCCAGTGGGGCTTTCAAAGGGGGTAATCAGGCTAAAGTTAATTTCCCCGGTGGCCCGGTCGAGGCAATAGACACTCTGTTCAGCACTGTCACAGACCCACAGTTCTTCCCCCCGCACGGTAATGTTTTCCACCCCAATGCCGGGACTGTAAAAAGTCGCCACTAGCTTGCGGGTATCCCGGCCATAGACCCAGATGTGGCCCCGTTTATGGCAGGTGATGTACACAGTGCTTTCCCAGATGGCCACCCCATTGACTGGGTCATCAAACCAAGCAAATACCTCGGGCTTGAGGTCTGGCCCCTCCAGATTACAGGTGTACACATACTGTCCTGAGCTAAACCATAACTGCCTGTCGGCGATCGCCAGGCCGGTGGCCCCGATGAATTCCTGCCAGTACTGGCCATTGAGCAACTTAGTGTTGTTGGTGTAGGGATCGATTTCCAACAGATAACCATTTTTGCTGTCCACAGCCAAGAGACGCTCTCCATCGAAGACAATGCCATGGATGGAAACAGCGGCCACGGGACGAATGGTTTTTCCCACAAAAGTAGATGAATCGGGCACAGAATCGACAACCATAGACACTAGATGGCAGGACAGTTTAGGCAATTCTACAGCTTAACAAAGGGACCGGTGGAGCAGATGCTCATCACGAACGTTCCCCTCCTACTGTCCCTAGAGGTCGTGCTACCATGCCGTTAGAATGGAAAGGAGGGCAACAAAAACCACTGTTAAACTGTCCTTCTGTCCTAGGAAAGTGCTTCTGTCTGGGCACAATGTTGAGAGAAATTGCCAAAAGGATTGAGACAATGGCTAATAGGATAGGTTCACTAAGTTTGGGTTTACTCACTGCCCTAATGGGGGGAGAGTCCCTGGTATCCGTGGCGACGGCCGTCCCTTCGGCCCCCCCCCTGGCGATCGCCCAGAATGGAGTTTCCCCTTTGACGGTGGACGTTTTAAAAAACCTGAGCTACACCATTCCCGACCAAGGTACATATTCCCTTAACAATGGTGTGTTCGCTGGGGGAACTTTTAGCCTTAATCTGATCAAGCCCATTGCCATTGGGGATGTGGACCAAGACGGCGACCAGGATGGGGCGGTGATTCTCCGCCGACAGAGTGTAGTTAGTGCCGACGAATTGATCTATCTAGCGGTGGTGACCGTGGAGCCCGATGGTTCCCCCACTAACCCTGACACCTATTTCCTTGGCGATCGGGTGCGGGTGCAAAGTTTAGTGGTTAAAAATGGGCAAATCCGTCTCAACATCTTGAAGCACCAGCCGGGAGATCCCCAATGTTGCCCCAGTGCACTGGTTTCGGAGGCGTATCAGTTGAACAGTGGAGAAGGGACCCTCGCGCCGATCACCCTCAATGAACAGCAACGCCAAGAAATTCACATTCAGGATTTACCAAGCCAGGCCCTTCCGGGGGATCAAGACGAGCCATTCCAGCCCTCCCTCGATCAATTCCAAATTCAACTCTAGCCTTTCCATATAGGGAAGTTAACTATTCGTTACCGCTCTTTTACTGAATTTATTGTTGGTTTTACTAAACATTGACCTTTTTCCCAGTCACAGCGGAGCTAAACCATGGAAGCCTTTTTTCTCTTCTTTCTCGTCTTCTTCGGATCGGCGATCGGTACATCCGTCAAAATTGTTAACGAAAAAAATGAATACCTAGTGGAACGCCTAGGAAGTTATAACAAAAAACTTACCCCAGGGCTGAATTTTACGGTTCCTATTTTGGATCGGGTCGTTTTTAAGCAAACCACCAGGGAAAAAGTCATCGACATTCCCCCCCAATCCTGTATTACCAAAGACAACGTGGCCATCACCGCCGATGCTGTGGTCTATTGGCGCATTATCGATATGGAGAAAGCTTATTACAAGGTGGAAAATTTACAGTCCGCCATGGTGAACTTGGTGTTGACCCAAATCCGCTCTGAAATTGGCAAGCTTGAGTTGGACCAAACCTTCACTGCCCGGACGGAAATTAATGAATTACTACTGCGGGAACTGGATATTTCCACCGACCCTTGGGGGGTGAAGGTTACTAGGGTGGAATTACGGGACATTATGCCTTCTAAAGCAGTGTTGGATTCCATGGAACTGCAAATGACCGCAGAGAGAAAAAAACGGGCGGCTATTCTCACTTCCGAAGGTCAACGGGATTCTGCCATCAACTCCGCCCAGGGGGATGCCCAAGCTCGGGTGTTAGAAGCGGAGGCTAAGAAAAAAGCGGCTATCCTCAATGCAGAAGCGGAACAACAGAAAAAAGTGTTGGAAGCTAAGGCTACAGCGGAGGCCCTCAGTATCCTTACGGAAAAATTGAGTTCTGATAACCATGCTCGGGAAGCGTTGCAATTCCTTTTGGCCCAGCAATATCTCAATATGGGCACCACCATTGGTAGTAGTGACAGTAGCAAAGTGATGTTCCTTGATCCCCGTAACATTCTTTCCACCCTGGAAGGAGTACGGTCTATTGTGGGGGATGGGGCCCTAGATGAAGGATTAGAGGCGGCTTTGAATAAGGTAGACCGCCATCGGGCAGTTTAGGCAGTTAGCTTGGGGGCTGGGCTTTCTTGCTAAAGGCTACCATTTCAGGTTATATTCAGTTTAAATTCCTTGGGTATTAGGTTTATTTTTTGACAATGCCCGGGATATTTTGGGGGGACTCCAACCCCTCAGGCTTGACGTCCAATGGAATCATTGACGTTGATCCAGGGATAACCAGCAAAAGTTATGCCCCTGTAGTGAATCGCCGTAAGCAGCCCCCGATTCTTCTTTTCTAATCGTTACCGGTTGTCGTTCTTGCGGTGAAGAAAAACAGATAGTTTTTTCCGTCTTAAACTGCCTCCAATACTCTTGCCTATCTATCTCCCCCGTCCGTGCGATGGGCGGCTGTCCCCTGGGAGTTTCCCTGGGAATATCTACGGCTTTCTCCAGCAAGCTGACTGTAACCCCTGTCCCCCAAAGGTCCCTGTTCACCCCCAATCGGGCAGCTGGGGTGGCAAAAAACGGTCACAACTATAGCAACTGAGATGACGGGAATAGTTCACTGGGCCAGAGGGTAGGTTGACCCTAGAGAGGAAAATATTCAGTTTACCCAATGTCCAACATTACAACATTTTTCTGTAGGCCACCTTGCCCCTGTCCACACCACTGGGACCGCTTTGGGATGGCCTTTTGAGGAATATATTTATGCCAAAACAAATTGTCATTGCTGAAAAACATCAGGTTGCTGCTGTTTTTTGGAAGGATCAAATTCAAGAATTGGTGGTGTCCACGGGCAGCCAACAGGTGGGAGATATTTATTTAGGCTTAGTTGACAATATTCTGCCCAGCATTGACGCCGCTTTTATTAACATTGGGGACACCGAAAAAAATGGCTTTATCCACGTCAGTGACCTCGGCCCAGTTAGATTAAGGCGCACCGCCGGTTCCATTTCTGAACTTTTATCTCCTCAACAAAGAGTGTTGGTGCAGGTGATGAAGGAACCCACCGGCAATAAGGGCCCCCGCCTAACTGGAAATATCAGTATGCCGGGGCGTTATATGGTGTTGATGCCCTATGGCCGGGGAGTGAATCTTTCCCGTCGGATTAACCGGGAGGAGGAACGCAGTCGTTTGAGGGCTTTGGCTGTGTTAATCAAGCCACCGGGCATGGGACTGCTAGTGCGGACTGAAGCGGAAGATGTGCCGGAAGATGCGATTATCGAAGATTTGGAAAATCTGCAAAAACAATGGGAATTGGTGCAACAACAGGCCATGACCCGTAGTGCCCCCATGCTTCTGGACCGGGATGATGATTTCATCAAGCGAGTGCTGCGGGATATGTACTCCAGCGAAGTGAATCGCATTGTGGTGGATACCCCGGCGGGGATGAAACGGATTAAACAACAGTTGATGAACTGGGATCAAGGTCGTTTGCCGGAGGGAGTTTTAATTGATTGTCACCGGGAATCCCTCAGTATTCTGGAGTATTTCCGGGTCAATGCCACTATCCGGGAAGCCCTTAAACCCAGGGTGGATCTGCCTTCGGGGGGTTATATAATCATTGAGCCGACGGAAGCTTTGACGGTAATTGACGTTAACTCTGGTTCCTTTACCCATTCGGCCAATTCCCGGGAAACGGTGCTCTGGACTAACTATGAAGCGGCGACGGAAATTGCGCGTCAGTTGAAACTGAGAAATATTGGCGGGGTGATCATTATCGATTTCATTGATATGGATTCCCATAAGGACCAGTTGCAACTTTTGGAGCATTTTAACCGCTGCTTGGAAACGGATAAGGCCAGGCCCCAGATCGCCCAGTTGACGGAGTTGGGACTAGTGGAGTTGACCCGTAAGCGCCAGGGACAAAATTTGTATGAACTATTTGGACAGCCTTGTCCTGAGTGTGGTGGTTTAGGACATTTGGTGGAACTCCCTGGCGAGAAGGGTTTTGTTTCCCTGTCCCCCACAGCGGTCAACAGTAGCATTCCCCCCCGGTTGGTGGAAAAACCGATTCTCTCTCCCCCCGTTGCCAAGGTCAATGACCTGCCCAAGAAGGAAGAAGCAAAAATATCTAGCCCCCTGGACTTACTTTTCCATCCTAATTATCAAGAGCAGGGCGATCGGGATAGTAACCGTCGTCGTCGTCGCCGTCGAGGCTCGGAGTTTTCTGAAAAGGAAAATATTAAATCTGTGGGAATTTCCCGTAGTAAGGGTCCCAGCCCCAGCCCCACTAAGGAGAAAGTGACGGGCACTGCTCCTCCCCGCCGTGAACGGCCTTCCCGTCGAGTGGAAAAAACCTTGGTTCCGGTCGATGTCGCCATGACAACGTTGGAGCAGGATATTTATGCTCGTATGGGAATTTCTCCCCTAATCAAAACGGAGTACGCTGATCAAGACCCCCGCTCCTTTATGGTTTCGGTGGTTACGGCGGGAGCGGCCTTGGAGGGAAACACTAACGGTAGTGGCAGTCTGGTTAATGCTGTTATTACAACGGTGGACAATGGAGACAACGGGGATAACGTCCCCAGTGATGGGTTGACAATTGTATCTGAGGTCACAGCCCCAACCCCGGTTATTGAGCAACCAAGGGAGGAAACGGTTGAGCCGGAACAGGTTGTCTTACCCCAACTTGATGATGAAACTCCAGCCGCTCCGGTGGCAGAGGAGTCTGCTCCCATAGAAACAAAAAAACGTCCTGGCAGAAGACGGCGGCGTTCTTCAGCGGAGTAGGTATTAGCTTGATTCACCCCTCCAGTGACTACAACGATCGCCAATGGTGGCAAGAAAGCCAAGGATTAGGTGGCGATCGCCTGGTGGCGGGGGTGGATGAAGTGGGGCGAGGCGCTTTATTCGGGCCAGTGGTGGCGGCGGCGGTGCTAGTGCCCATCGAAGCCATTAACCAATTGCAGGCCTTGGGGGTAAAGGATAGTAAACAGCTTTCTCCCCAACATCGTTCCCAGTTAGCCCAGGCACTGCCCGATTATGTCCATAGCTATGGCATTAGCTTTGCCGATGTGCCCACCATTAACCGGGTTAATATTCGTCAAGCCAGTCTGTTGGCCATGGAAAGGGCGGTGCAAAAATTGCCTGTTATGCCGGCCTGGGTGTTGGTGGACGGGCGGGATACTTTACCCCACATTGCCATGGCCCAAATGGCCGTTACGGGGGGGGATAGAAAATCTTTACTAATTAGTGCTGCCAGCATTTTGGCTAAGGTGTGGCGGGATACTTTAATTACCCGTTTAGCAGAACGCTTTCCTGGCTACGACCTGGCCAGCAATAAGGGTTATGGTACGGCCAAACATCGTCAAGGATTAAGGCAGTATGGTGCGACTCCTCTACACCGACCGCTTTTTTGCCGCAAAATTATTGAAAACCCAGATTGAGTAGCCCGGTCAACTGAGAAACTTTTGGCGTAGGGCCTGGATAATTTCCCCATTAGCCTTGGGAAAACGGTACTCGCCCAAATCGGTGATCGCCACCCAGCGGATTTCTTCACAGGCAATGGTTTGGGGCTGCCCCGAGAGATATTGACAGAGATGGACGTAGAGAGTTAGGCGCACCTGGGGATAACTATGGTCAATGGTGATCAGAGATTCCCCCACCGCCACTTCAATGGCAATTTCCTCCCGCACTTCTCGGACAATACATTCAGCCGCCGTTTCCCCCGGCTCTAGTTTGCCCCCAGGAAATTCCCATAGCCCCCCAAAGGAACCTCCCACCGGACGGCGATCGATCAATACTTCACCTTGGTCATTAATAATTACCGCTACGCCAATTTGTTTATGCTTGCTGGGAAAAGTCATAGAATTTGCCAGAAATTTACAAAATGAGCAAAAAATCCCCCAAGATATCGAATCTTAGGGGAATAATACAGAGTTTTAATGGTCTTTGACTAACAATTAACCCCGGCTAGCGTTACGACGGGCTTCCGCTGCTTCATCGGGGTGAATGCCCAAGCGGGTGAGGTTCAAGCGGCCTTTACTGTCAATTTCCCGTACTTTGACAATGACCTCATCGCCCACACCCACTTCATCTTCCACCTTGCCAACCCGGCCTTCCGTTAGCTGGGAAATGTGGATCATGCCTTCTTTTCCAGGTAGCACTTCCACAAAGGCACCAATGGGAATGATGCGGGTTACCCGACCGAGGTACACTTCCCCTTCGTTGAGTTTGCGGGTCATGTTATAAATCATTTGCCGCGCCCGTTCTGCCCGTTCCCCTTCACTGGAAGCAATGGTGACGGTACCGTCGTCGGCAATGTCAATCTTACAACTGGTTTGTTCGGTGATGCCCTTAATGGTTTTACCACCGGGCCCAATAACCATGCCGATGTGTTCCGGCTCAATTTTCAGGGTTAACAACCGGGGGGCAAAGGGAGACAACTCAGGACGGGGTTCCCGGATCGTCGCCAACATTTTGTCGAGGATATGGAGTCGGGCGGGGAGAGCTTGCATAATGGCTTTGGACACCACTTCCATGCTCAGACCATCAATTTTCATATCCATTTGCAGGGCGGTAATACCGGAATCGGTACCAGCTACTTTGAAATCCATGTCGCCAAGGAAATCTTCAATGCCCTGAATGTCGGTGAGAATGCGAATTTCATCCCCTTCCTTGATTAAACCCATGGCGGCGCCACTAACGGGTTTTTTAATCGGTACCCCCGCATCCATGAGAGCAAGGGTGGAGCCACAAACGGATCCCATGGAAGTGGAACCGTTGGAAGACAGCACTTCCGACACAACCCGTACCACATAGGGAAAGTCTTCCTGGGGGGGGAGCACTGGTATGATGGCCCGTTCAGCAAGAGCACCGTGGCCAATTTCTCGGCGGCCAGGGGAGCGCATGGGGCGGGCCTCACCGACGGAATAGGGGGGGAAGTTGTAGTGATGCAGATAACGTTTTTCGTCCTCGGGATGGAGGTCATCCGCTAAATCTTGGGCATCGCCGGGGGAACCAAGGGTAGCCAGGGAGAGCACCTGGGTTAAACCACGGTTAAACAGTCCACTGCCATGGACCCGGCGGGGTAGAAAACCGACTTCGCAGCTAATGGGGCGTACCTGTTCGAGTTTGCGGCCGTCTACCCGTACTCCATCATCAACAATCTGTTTCCGCATTAACTTTTTGGTCAATGCTTTGTAGAGGTTGCCGACTAGTTTGGGGTCTTCTTCTACACTTTGTTTAACGGGATCGGTTTCTGGTAATTCGGCGATCGCCGTTTCCACTTCGGTGGCTTTAATTTCATCGAGGGCGGCATCCCGACCATCTTTACCCAGGTCAAATTGACCGAGCACGGTGATGATTTTTTTAGAGGCTCTGTTTGCAATGAACTCTTCCACGGCGGTATTGACCGGGGGCGGCTCGGAAGTGGCCAGGGTAATGCCCAGGTCTGTCATCAATTCCCGCTGGGCGTTGATCAGATCCTGCACTGCTTCATAGCCAAAATCAATTGCTTCGATGATGTCCTGTTCCGGCAACTGGTTCGCCCCAGCTTCCACCATGACAATACCGGCGGGGGTACCGGCCACCACCAGGTCCAAATCTCCGTTATGGACTTCCCGATAGGTGGGATTAATAATGAAATCATCCCCTACTAAACCTACCCGCACAGCGGCCATGGGACCTTTGAAAGGAATTTGGGCCAGGATGACCGCCACGGAAGCCCCGGTCACCGCTAACACATCGGGGGGCACTTCCTCATCCATGGAGAGGGTGGTGGCTACTATTTGCAGTTCATCCCGCAGCCAATGGGGGAATAGGGGACGCAAAGGACGGTCAATGAGGCGGCTGATTAATGTGGCCTTTTCTGGGGGTCGGCCTTCCCGCCGCAAAAAACCGCCCGGAATACGGCCTGCGGCATAGAGTCGTCCTTCGTAGTCCACCGTTAAGGGTAGAAAATCAATGCCATCCCTTCCTTTAGCTCTGGTCGCCGTGACCAACACCGCTGTATCGCCGGATTGAATGAGGACTGAACCTCCTGCTTGGGGGGCTAGGGTTCCCATTTTGAGTCTTATATCCCGTCCGTCGAAGGATATGGACTTGTCAAACTCTTGCATTTAACGTGTTTTCCTTATGTGCTATGACGTTTCTTCTTCTCAGCAGATCCTAACACCATTGACGAACCCTGGGCCGACCAAAGGTTGATCACCGGGGAAATGGGCCTTGTCCACCGGGTGTCGGGTATTAGGTATTGATGATGGTACGGGCTGGGACAAAGGTGAAGCTACCCAGTTGGCCCCAACGGCTGGCGGGGAAAAAACGAAATAGGGCATGGCCGATGATATTTTGCTGGGGTAAAAATCCCCATACATGGGAATCATTGCTGTTGTTGCGGTTATCCCCCATGACAAACACCTGACCGTCCGGCACCCGCACTGCGGGCAAATTATATTGGGGCGGCTCCAAAATATATTCTTCCTGTAAAGGTTGCCCATCCCGGTAAACAATGCCGTTGTTAACTTCCACTGTTTGCCCCGGCAACGCAATGACTCGTTTAATAAATGCCTGCCCTAGATCATAGCCTTGTACTTGCAGCAACTCCGGCGGATGGAACACAATAATGTCCCCCACCTGGGGTGGATGGAAATGGTAGGACACCTTCTCCACCACCAGGCGATCGCCTTGTTCGAGGGTGGGCAACATGGAATCGGAGGGAATGTAGCGGGGTTCCGCCACAAAGAAACGCAGCAGCAGGGCCAGCACCAGGGCCACCATGAGCAGGGGGATGTTTTCCTTGATGAATTGCCAAGGGGAAGGGATGGGGGAATTTTGCATAAAAGGGAATCGAACGGGAAAAGCTCCTCGGGTTAGAATCTGGGGAGATTGATGGGGCTAGATACATGGGCAAACCCTGACAGCTAGGGCAAACCTCGGTAAGCAAAGGCCACAGATCAAGCATAATCGAGGAGAGACTGCGTACCCAAACGCCGCCTGACATTGTTGAATTTCGCTTTTCAAACCCTTTTTCCATCGCCCTATGGTTAGCCTCACCCCCAATCCGAGTTATAGCGTCAGCCTACTGTTGGAACTCCCCAACCACGCCGGAACTTTGGCCAGCGTTACCCAGGCGATCGCCGATGCGGGGGGCAGTTTTGGGCAAATTTCCCTGATTGAGAGTAACTTAAAACTCACCCGGCGGGAAATTGCGGTGGATGCTTCCAGCAGTGAGCACGCCGAAAAAATTATTGGGGCAGTGAAAGCTCTGGATAATGTCAAATTGCTGAAGGTGTCCGATCGCACCTTTGATTTACACCGTCAGGGCAAAATTAGCGTGGTTAGTCGCATTCCCCTCACCTCCCAATCGGATTTGGCCATGGCCTATACCCCAGGGGTGGGGCGCATCTGTCGGGCGATCGCCGAAGATCCGGAAAAGGTTTATTCCCTGACCATTAAAAGCAATACGGTGGCGGTGGTGACCGATGGCAGTGCGGTGTTGGGGTTGGGTAACCTGGGGCCGGAAGCGGCTTTACCAGTGATGGAAGGCAAGGCCATGTTATTCAAGGAATTTGCCCAACTGGACGCTTTTCCCATCTGTTTGGATACCCAGGATACGGAGGAAATTATTCGCACCGTCAAGGCGATCGCCCCGGTGTTTGGCGGCGTAAATTTGGAAGACATTGCCGCTCCCCGGTGTTTTGAAATTGAAGCCCGGCTGAAAAAAGAATTAAATATTCCTGTATTTCACGATGATCAGCACGGCACCGCCATTGTTACCCTGGCCGCTTTGTTAAATGCCCTCAAATTTGTTGGTAAAGCCATGGCCGCTGTCCGCATTGTCATCAACGGCGCTGGGGCTGCTGGGTTGGCGATCGCCGAATTGCTCAAGGAATCCGGAGCCACCGATATTTGGATTTGCGACTCCAAGGGCATTGTGGGCAAACATCGCACCGATTTAAACAGCAAAAAACAGAGCTTTGCGGTGGATGCGGAAGGGACTTTAGCCGATGCTATGGCTGGAGCTGATGTGTTTTTAGGGGTGAGTGCGCCGGGGGTAGTGACCAAGGAAATGGTGCAATCCATGGCCAAGGACCCGATTGTGTTTGCCATGGCCAACCCTATCCCCGAAATTCAGCCGGAATTAATCCAAGAGGATGCGGCGGTTATTGCCACGGGGCGCAGTGATTACCCCAACCAAATTAACAATGTGCTTGCCTTTCCGGGGGTTTTCCGGGGAGCCATTGACTGTAGAGCTAGCATTATTACCACCACCATGTGCATCGAAGCGGCCAAGGCGATCGCCTCTTTGGTGCACAGCAACACCCTAGATAGTGAGCATATTATTCCTTCGGTTTTTGACAATCGGGTCGCCACTACCGTAGCCAGTGCAGTGCAGTTGGCCGCCCGCAATGAAGGGGTGGCCGGTCAATAGTTAATCGGGAATTGTTAAACCTTTACTGGTCAACCATTCCTGATTGTAAAGACGGGATTGGTAACGGGCTCCTCCGTCACAAAGTACGGTAACAATGGTATGCCCCGGCCCAAGTTTTTTGGCCAATTGGTAAGCCGCTCCCACATTAATGCCCACGGAACCGCCCATAAATAGGCCATCCCGCCGCAGAAGTTGGTACACCACCCGCAACGCTTCTGGATCGTCAATTTGCACCGCATCGTCAATGGGCACATTTTCCATGTTGGCGGTGATGCGACTGTTGCCAATGCCTTCGGTGATGGAGTTGCCGCTGGGGTTAATCTCCCCAGTTTTGATGAAGCTATACAGCCCACTACCCATGGGGTCCGCCACCACGCATTGCACGGCCTCAGACTGTTCTTTAAGATACAGGGCTACCCCTGCATAGGTTCCTCCGGTGCCAGTGGCTGCCACCCAAGCATCTACTTTGCCGTCCGTTTGTTGCCAAATTTCGGGGCCGGTGGTGTGGTAGTGGGCATCACGGTTGGCCAAATTATCAAATTGATTGGCCCAAATGGCGTTATCTAATTCTGCGGCAATGCGTCCGGAGAGTTTGACGTAATTGTTGGGATCCCGGTAGGGCACGGCGGGCACGGTCCTGACTTCTGCCCCCAGGGTGCGGAGCAAATCAATTTTTTCCTGGGATTGGGTGTCGGGAATGACAATTAAGCATTTATAACCCTTGGCGTTGCAAATGTGGGCGAGACCAATGCCCGTATTACCCGCTGTGCCTTCCACCACAGTGCCACCGGGTTTGAGCTTCCCTTCCTTTTCGGCGGTTTCGATGATGCCCAGGGCGGCCCGGTCTTTGACAGAACCACCAGGGTTCATAAATTCTGCTTTGCCTAAAATTTCACAGCCGGTTTCGTCACTGAAACTGTTAAGGCGAATCAAGGGGGTGTGGCCAATGGAGTCCACAAAGCCGTGCTTAATATCCATGCTGAGTTGAGGTAAGGCGGTCAAGCGGGGGTTAAAACCCTGTTAGGTTATCCTACCCCAGGGAGGATGGGCTGATGTAGGGGGAATTTCTGCCGCAATTGATTGATCCAGGTCAATTATTCATAATTTGGATGCCGTGGCCGATGGTGTGGGTTAGCCAAAAATCCACGTCGGGGTCGTTTAATTTTTCTTTGGCGATCGCCAGGACCTGTTCCGCTTCTGCTTGCTCCCGGCAAAGGGTAAACACGCTGGGGCCGGAGCCGGACATCATGGTGCCCAATCCCCCCGCTGACTGTAGGACCTGACGTAACTGGGCTACAGGCTGATGAGCCGGGAGCACAACTTTTTCTAAATCGTTGTGGATATGGCTGGCGATTTGCCCTGGGTTGCGGTGCTGAATGCCCTGGAGTAGGGGCCCTGCATGGATGGTTTTCCGCCGGGCTCGCTGGGACTGGTCATCGTTTAGGTAATTCTTGCCAAACTTTTGACGATAGGTTTGGTAAGCCCAGGGGGTAGAAACTTCTATGGAACGATGTTTGGCCAATACCACCCAGAAGCAATTGCCGTCCGGTAAGGGGTCGAGGATTTCCCCCCGTCCCGTGGCGATCGCCGTGCCACCGCCAATGCAAAAGGGAATGTCGGAACCCAGTTGGGCCGCTAACTGTTCTAATTCCGGCCTGGTTAAGCCTAAATTCCAGAGCAGGTCTAAACCGACTAACACCGCCGCTGCATCGGCCGAGCCCCCCGCTAAGCCCGCCGCCATGGGAATATGCTTGGTCAAGGTGATATCTACGCCGCCGTAATTATCATGGGCTTGGGGAAAATTGTTAATCATCAACTGGGCCGCTCGGTAGGCCAAATTGGTGGCATCGTTGGCCAAGGGACTATCCCCACAACTGAGCCGGATGTCATCGGTGCCGTTGGCCCGCACGGTAATTTTATCCCCCAGGGCAATGCTCTGCAACACCATTACCAATTCGTGGAAACCGTCGGGGCGATCGCCAAGAATTTCGAGGAAAAGATTAATTTTGGCCGGGGCATGGAGGGTGTAGGAATGCATTAAGTTGGGGGTGAAAGAGGGGCAATAAATCAGTTAAATCTAACCACTCAAGTTATCGCCTAACATTTTACGGCGATTGGCGAATCCTAATTTGATCTTTATTTTTTGTCCTTAATAATTATATTCAAGATCTCTGGAAGAGTAAAATAAATATAGTAAAGAATTGGCGTGCCAACAACATCTATTGTCCCAAAATTACGACATAAATCAGAGTTGGGTATTTTAAGTTGAGGAACTTGAATCGGAGTGGAATCAATATGAAAAGTTATACACCATTTAACTTTAATTTTTAATTTTCTATGTTCATCTCTATCTTCTTCTTTTTCTCCCAAATCATAAAATAAATTGTCGTAAAAATAGTCTATATTTATTTTATTAAATTCTTTACCAATAATACTTTGTGAATATGGAAAATAAGATTCCATAAGATTTGGAATATCCACTTGAATTTCTTTGAAAAAGATTTCTACTTGTTCAAGAATATAAGTCCTGGCATTTTTTCTTTGCGCCTCATTTTGGAAAGTAATCAAAGGAATATAATTGCTTTTTAAGTCTTCATTTTCGAATAAAATAATTTCTTTTTTTTTAACTGAAGCATGAGCATTATTTTTTCGAAATTGGTAATAATTCTTCTCACGAATTGGGCTATCAAAGTCTGATGCCTCAGTAATACCCAAATAAATATTTTGTATTGCAACAAAATTTGCCTTAAATATTTGAATACCTCTAATGTGAAATCTGTCCTCCATAATTCCCAGAAAATTACTCTCAGATTCGAGTTTGTCAACATAATAAAAAGGAATAAAAAAGTAATTTCCGATAGTGGCTTGAGGAAAAACTTGTTGCAATGCTAATTCATAACCAAGTTGTTTTTCCAAAGCTACTCTGTACCCTTTATCAGTTTCTTCTAAAGATTTATTTTCATAATCTTCATATTTTTTTAAAGAAATATTCTTAAAATCCACAATTGCAAAGTAACTTGAATCTTCATTTTTAGTAACAGTAACTAGGTCTGGCTGTGGATATCGACGCAACTGATTGGGGTAATCTGATCTAGTCACTTTATATTTCACGTCAGGAAAGATTCTCGCCTTTAAATCCCATTCAATACAGAATAATTCTCGCCAATAGAGTGGCTTGTAATTATTGGGATGGTCAACTTCAGACTGTTTTTTTTGATATAGCCACTGATTACTAGATTTATTTTTCCACCAACCAACTCTATTTTGTTCGCTTTCTGGTCTATGATGTTTAGAATTTCTAATTCTATTATTTTTATAGCCTACTATCGGAATATCAGTATCTGCAAAGCCAATTTTATTAAAATCATTCTGAATAGGGTTAAAGTTCTTCTTAAAGAAGTAAGTTTGACACATATCTTCCCAAACATAATCAAAACCTTGTTCTCCTTGTATTCCCCAAAAATCGCCATCATCTAAGTTTGGGTTTAATCCCCCATACAAAAAAATCTCGATAGCTTCATATAGCCCCCAATAATCAGCATCTTTATAATGCGTATTTCTATCTATATTATCAAGAGCCTCTTTGCAAATTGAAAGAGTTTCTTCAAAAGTATCTTGGTCAAAAAGAGAATGATTAATAGTTAAATAGTGATCTCTAAATCTTTGAGATAAAAATTGAATATCCTGACTTCTATCATAAATATGATCAAGTACATCTTCCTGCAATTGTTGAATAATTTCATCGAGAATAAAACAATAAAGATCAACTATATCGGTGCTTTCATGACTTATCATTGAACGCGGTAAGTTCATAACATCGATATAAATTGCTCCATTATTTAAATAAATAGCTCTATCTAAATATTTATAAATTTTAGAATAGTCTATTTCTTCACTGCGTCGAGCTTTTTTTTCGATAGAATTGAGCGCCAAATCATCATAAGCCTCTAATATTCGTTCAATCATCGAAAGTTTACTGTATAAAATACACTCGCTTGCCTCTTTATAGTCTAAACTAATACCACCCGTGCTTAAATTGACCTGGTCTTGGTTTTTCTTGTTTTTAGCATCTTTTCTTGTGACTCTTGAATTATTCTCATTATCACGATCAAACTTCCTTAGTGTTCGATACATCAAAAAGAAAGAATCACGGACTTTATTGAATTTGTCGGTATCTTCAGAAGTAGCTGCATTTTGATATTTATCAATAAAATTGTCAAAACCTTTTGGTAAATAAAAAGCATATCCATCAGGTTCAGATTTAATACCTACAAAGTCTGAGTTTGTTTTTAGATTAAGTTGCGAAAAGTTCCACATAATATGTAAATAAAACTATTCAATGAAAAGAAAACTTAGATTATTTTGATTGATAATTTATGAGATTCATTACAAAAGCTTCATGATGTGTAATAAAGTCTCCAAAAGTTACTAATTTTTTATCATTTTTGTTAAATCCTAAAAGTTCTCGAAGTGGATTTTTGTCTCGGTTAAAAACACTATCCCAAACAAAAAACATCAATTTATTTTTTATTTGATCTTCTGTAACTATTGCTGTATTTATGAAATGATAGCCTATTTGCATATCTTCTATTCTGCCACTTCTCACAGAATTATGATTATCTTTAATGAAGTTGTTAAATTTTTCTACTAAATCTGTCCACTTTAAATTAACATTTCCATAATCTATTAAAATAACATTATTTATTTCTTGATCATTATCTTGTTTCCAATCTACGTATTCCCACTCCCAACGTCTTTTAAAGGCATTATCCATAAAATATATAGAATTATCAGAAGTATTCATTGTTCCAAAAATGGAAAGATTGTAAGGAATACGAATTGAACTACCTACTGCTGTATTAACTTTTACTTTAATTTTAATTTCCTCAAATACAGTAAATTTTTCTAGCACGTTAGACGAACCTTTATTTTGATATTTGTATGTAGGATTACCATCATCTATTCCCGTTTGTTGAAAGCCTATTAGTTCAACCATTTTTCTAAATTCTAAATCGGAAATATTAATACCATAAGCTGACCAACCATCTCGACCTCGATCTAAAAGTTGAAAAACTGTCCCAAAAATTGCAGAAGAATTACCTCGATTAATTTCATCAATTACTAAGGCAACGTTTTGAGCTTGTACACCTTCCTTCTGAGCAATGATAATATTTTTATACGCTTGTGCTAGTGCCTTCAAAAAATGTCCTTCATAAAATTGATAATAAACACTCTTATCTTTATCATCATTCATAGTCATTGGCATTAATTTTCCCATAAAATCGCCATAGGTGTATTCGGGATGAAAAACAGTCTTAATTAAATTTTCAGGATGAATATTTTTATCAATACCTAAAACTTGTTTAACAATTCCACCATCATCATCATTAGAAATCTTATGGCTTTTGCCAGTACCAGGACAACCGAAAAATATTTTTTGAATTGGACTATTCATAACTTTGTAATGACCTTTGCTTTTATCATTGCCTTGATGCTGCAAGCGATCAAGTAAATCTAATAACTGTTCATCAGTAAGTTTATCGCGGACTATTTGCCCGTAAGTCTTGCGAATATAGTTGTACTGCTCTGATTGCCTCCATCTTAAACGTTCAAACTCTTTATTGGTTTTAGCTATAAAATCTCTCCGCTTAAGAGATTCAAAATCTTCCATAGTTTCGTATGGTTGTTGCTTTTGTAGATCCGTTTTGAGCCACTTACTTAATATAATATTACTCACATTCCGCACACGCTATATGGAGCGTAGCAGTATAAATAAATGCGCAGTAAACACAGTATAAGCAAAAACTATTGCGCTATCAATAGCAGCAATCTGCGAAATGTCAGTATTAGTGAATAATTATTCATATTATATCTAAAAAGGTTATCCCACACAACAAAAAATGGGTAGTTATTAACCACCCTTCAAATCTATAATCAACCTACAGCGGTCATGCTTTCCATCTGGTATACCAAAGTCATTGTAAAACAGTGGTTACAGGCATTTTATATGTGCCTAACTAATAGGGTATCCGCTGTATCCCTCTTCCGTCAAACCAAGAGAGATATTTTAGGATTAATTATTGAAAGTGCCTAATCGTAAGACTTTCAGAACTTGGCACTTGGTTTGCCCCCCTCTGGCAGTGCCTACAATTGATATGGACTGATAGCGCCTTTGTCGGAAAAGATTTTATCTAGTGGGTGGAGCAGACCTTGGGCTGGAACTTTGGAAGTCGTCAGCAAAAAAGACGGGCAGAAGGGCTTCGAGATTTTACCGCGACGTTGGGTCGTTGAACGTACCTTTTCTTGGTTTGGTCACTATCGTCGTTTAAGTAAAGACTATGAATATTTACCTAACACTAGTGAGACAATGCTTTATTTCGCTATGATCAGTCTCATGCTCCGGAGGCTTGCCTAAAACTTTTCAAACACTTTCTAAAGCATTTTTAACAGAATCGTGGAAAATATCTTTGGCTGGCATAGGTTGCTAGAATTTAATTCTAATCTATTCGAAAAGCTGGATTAAAGATCCCATAAGTGTAAGAACTACAAACATAAATCTAAAACTTTCTAGCAAAACTTGATCCGCCGTCAGTGATACCCATAATTTGCTTGGTGATCGCCAAGAATTTCGAGGAAAAGATTAATTTTGTCTGGGGCATGGAGGGTGTAGGAATGCATTAGGTTGGGGGTAAAAAAGTCGGCAACAAATTAGTTAACTCTAACCATTGTTCTAGGCTTAAGTCTTCCGCCCGGGCAGTGCTCGGCAAAGCTAACTGCTCCAATAAAGTAGTCAACTGTTCCGGGGCAATTAATCCCTTGAGGTTATTGCGTAACATTTTACGGCGATTGGCGAATCCTAAGCAGAGAAGTTGATCCAGTAAGCGACGATCTCCTGGTAATTGCTCGACGGGGTAAGGGGTTAAACGAATGACAGCGGAATCCACTTTAGGGGGTGGCGTAAAAGCTTTGGGGGGTACATCCACAATCCAATCCACCCTGGCTAGGTATTGCATCCGTACCGATAGGGCACCGTAGGCTTTGGTGCTGGGTTGGGCCGTTAACCGTTCGGCAATTTCTTTTTGCACCAATAAAACAATGGTTTCAAAGCCTGGTACCCTCGGTTTTTGGATGGTACCCAACAGTAGTTCCAAAATCGGACTGGTGATGTTATAGGGAATATTAGCGACCACTTTATTGAGGGGAGAAAATTGAGGAAAATCCTGTAATAAAGCGTTTAAATCTAGTATTAATACGTCCCCTTCGAGGAGCAGAAAATTTTCCCGTTGCCCTAACTTTTTGCGTAATTTAAGGCATAAATCCCGGTCTAGCTCCACCGCCACCACCGGATTCCCCGTAGCCAATAGCTGTTTAGTTAAAACCCCCATGCCAGGGCCAATTTCCAGCAGGCGATCTCGTAGAGATCCGCTTTGCGGTGCGCCGGACTGAATATCTGCGGCCGCCACAATGGCCTGTAAAGTTGGTTCATGGTTTAGCCAATGTTGGCCAAAGCGTTTGCGGGGTCGAAAAGCCATAAAATTCTAATCAATGCTTGGTTTACTACCCTGCCGGGGCAATGCCAGAAGCCCATTGTACAATTTGTCCTATCCCCCATCCTTGTTTCAACTAACTTAACTCCGTCAATCCTTTCTCTACCCGTCCAGGAAAAATCTTCTAGTTCTTTTGTTATGGCCTACCGTTTGGTTGTTGCCCCAGAGCAAATTATCGAGGCTACTGTTACCCTAACCACGGCCCAACTCCACTATCTGCAACGGGTATTGAGACTACAAAAGGGCGATGGCTTTATGGTGTTGGACGGCGGCGGCGGGGTATGGCGGGCCCAGTTAAATGATTTGGCCCATGGCACAGCCCAGTTATTAGAAACAGTGAGCGAACAGAATGAATTACCTCTACCCGTCACTTTGGCGATCGCCTTGCCGAAGGGCAGTGGTTTTGAAGAAATTATTCGTCCCTGTACGGAGTTGGGAGCCACAGCGTTTCAACCTTTGTTGACGGAACGTACCCTATTAAAGCCCAGTCAAAATAAACTTGAGCGCTGGCAACGCATTGTCACGGAAGCGGCGGAACAGTCGGAGCGGCAATGGTTACCCCCGGTGGCAGCCCCGTTAACGTTTGGGCAATTTGTGGAGAAAGTTGCAGGGCCAGAAACCCTGGCCTTGCTCTGTGTGACCCGTTTAAATAGCCCCATGCTTGGGGCATACTTGAAACAGAGTAATTTACCAGCCCAAATTGTCTTGGCCACTGGCCCAGAAGGGGGATGGACGGATAACGAAATTTCCCTGGCGATCGCCAAAGGGTTTCAGCCGGTGTCCCTTGGTAAACGCATTTTGCGGGCGGTGACGGCCCCCACGGTGGCCCTAGCCCAGATCAATGCTCTGTTGGAAAGCTAATTTTTTTGGCCCTTTTCCCTATGTATAAAGCCATTGCCGATGCCATTGACAGCCAAGACCTGGCCACAGCGGAGCAACTGTTGGCAGCGATGGAGGGGGAGAGTTGGGAAAATCCCATGACGGCCTATTACCAAGCTCGGCTGGCGGAAGCCCAAGGAAATTTGGATGAGGCGGAGCAAAAATTTCGGCAATTGTTGACTACTAGCCATAGTCCCCAACTAGTGGCCAAAATTAGGGCGGGACTGGGTCGCATTCAAGCCCATCGCCAAGCAGAATACCAGGCGGCCATTGAGGACGCTAAGGCAGATCCAGAGGCCCAGTCGGTGGGCATTTTTGTGTTGGAACCGGTTCCTCCAGCGGAAAAGCAAGCCAAGGCAGTACAGTTTGGCAAAATTATGGCCATAGACCCCTACACCGCTCGGCTCCAATTACCCAGTCGGGCGTGGCGGCTCTATCGCACCGGGGCGATCGGGGAATTGAACCATTACCATCAGCAATGTCAGGCCGCAGGGATTCCTAGTTTTTCGGTGGCGTTGGCGGACATTTTGGCGGTGAAAGTTTTCCCGATTTTCCACATTGAAAGTTTGTCCCCAGAGGTCACCGTTACCTATCGGATTAGTCGAGAAGAAGAAGGCACTTTTAGTTTTAGTTGGCAAGATGTCAGTCAAATGGTGGAGGGTTTATTACCCATTTTTGAGGAATGTGTGGATGTGAATATGCGGGGCAAAATCCAGCGCAAAACGGAAATTTTAGATTACGCCCACATTTGTGATTTACATTTACCGCAACAGCAAATTATTCTCCGTTTTTGTGACCAAATTTATGAGTTTACCCGGGGAATCAGTCTAGACACTGCTAACTCTAGTAAGGAGAAGCAAGGAACTTCCCACCAACAATGGCAACAACTGAGCCGCATTTGGCAAACAAATTTACCAGGTAAGCCGGTCTGGAAGGAGTTCAAAGCCTTTGCAGAAACGGCCCTAGATTTTCAGGAATTACTCAAATCAGTGGAGCCCCACATTCCCTTTCTACGGCGGGAAGATACCAATTGGGATCGGGCTTTCCATCTCTACAGCACCCTGGCCTTCTGCCGCGATCGCCGTTTGGAATGAACAAACCTCCACATTCGTTGACAAGACAATGCAGCCGCATTACCATCGGCGTATAGTTTTATGGGCTGAGGGACCACTATGGCGGGAATATTATCCCCATGTTCAGAATCTACCCTGACGGATCGCTATCAGACCACAGTGCCTGACCCGGTTCGCAAAGCCTTGGGGTTGAATAAGCGAGATAAAATTTGCTACACCATTGAAGCCGATGGCAGAGTGTGGATTGCCAGGGCTGAACAGGCAGAAAATGATCCGGTGCTGGGGAAATTTTTGGATTTTTTGGCACAGGATATGGATAAAAATCCTCAGCATATACAAGCGGTCAGTTCTGAGTTGGTTGATCGTCTGCAATCGCTAGTCTCCGATGTTGATGTAGATCTAGATGCGCCATTGCTGGACGAGGATGAATAGATTTGCCAATAGATAAGCCTTTATTGATTAATGGGTGGAAGATATTTGCCCATCCCCTATTTCTTGAGCAGGTTGAAGAACTTGTGGCCCAGGTTGAATATCTGCGTCAAAAGAATCCCAAAGATTATAAAAAGAAAAATGCTACCAAGCGTCTAGCGGCGATCGCCAAATTAGCATTTGAGGTTATTCCCCAAGATCCCACCCGCCATGAATATCGACAGGGAAATACCCTTGGAAATGATTATAAACACTGGTTTAGGGCTAAATTTTTTCAGCAGTATCGTTTATTTTTTCGCTACCACCAAGAAAGTAAAATTATTCTCCTCGCTTGGGTTAATGACGAAGACTCAAAACGTGCCTATGAAAGTAACACAGATGCCTATAAAGTCTTTAGAAAAATGCTCGAAAATGGCCATCCTCCTGATGACTGGAATGATTTACTTACCGAGGCTAAACGTGTTGGCGATCGTTTACAAAAAATTGCCGAAGTTGAGCCTTAATTTTCCCGTCTTTCACACTGGCGATCGCCATTTGGAATCAACAAAAATGTTTTAACAATGTTAATTTTTCTCTCAATCTCTCAAGATTGGGGTATTTAGAATCTGATTCCTTCGATATTGAGAACCCAGGTAGACTTCTCAAATATACTCTTTAGTATGTACTTGTGATAATATTGGGATAGCCTTATTATTATGCATTTCAGTGTACTCATGAAGTTAGAGCAAAATATTTGAGGCAATTCAAACATTTCGTAAAAGTCTAAAATAATGTGATAACTATATAATGGATGATAGCTTTAGTATGAAAAACCACACAATCTCCCAGAACCCACAAACTACTTTTATCTACTTGCACATATAATGATGACTGACTATCCTACCAATTTATTTGAATTATCAACAGGCTTTCTAGACCACAGAATAATAAAAGAATTTTATGTTTATACAGTTTGTATTGAGAGAGGTAGATGGAGCGACATTGAGTATGATGTGATACATGATCTACATATAGTAGAATTCAATTCTTTTACAGCTTTGATAAAGATAACAAATCGTGACAAAGTTGAACCAATAATCATAGTGCCAAGACAGTACTGGAACCTCATAAGACCTTTCAATAACTTAAAAGAAAAGTGTGAAAGATTTTACACTTTTGATGATCTGAAAGAATCTATTTACACAAAATGCTTTGTTAGCGTAGATAGTATAGATAAGATATTTCGTAGTATTCTTACCGCGCAAAAAATAACTGAAGAACAACATAATCAGTTAGAAAAATACATAAACACGATTGAGGATTTTTGCAGAATGTTCATGCCAAAATTTGAGTCTATCAATGATTCATTAATGAGTGATGAAGAGTATTCAGAGAAAGTTTATAAAGAATTTTCATCACCCAGGTATGACTCTAATGAGCAGAATGAGCAGAGGTACAAATACAACTATAAATACGGAAAGGTAGGTGAAATGTATATAATGAATAGCATGGCAAGTTTATTTCACCAAATGCATTCAATCGAAGAAAGCATAAAATTTTTGTATGAAAAGAAAAAAAGTGATGAATATATCAAGGAGCTCTGTGAAAACAAACTAATGGTGACCATAGAAAGTGAATTAAATGTATGCCGAGAACGCCTTAGAGAGTTAAAAAAGAAAAATATTTATATTTCACCAAAAGTATTCGATGGTCTATATGAAAAATACTTAATGTCAGACTATCAAGAAGAAGACGCTCGATTATATGCTGATTATAGAGAATCTAATCAAGGGCAAGAATATTTTGCCCCTAATGATGACTGCTACCTCCCACTTGTTGATGATGGTCAATACTCTTAGTTTGAATCATAATTAACACCAAATGATAGCTTGATTAAACTTTAAACCGAGAGTGCCAAAAAAGCTAACTAAGAACTGTCTGAAATCCTTTATTTTTTCATTGACATAACTTGGATTTAGACAAAATTTAAATCTCTATTTCAGAAAAACATAAACCACTTTAAAAATAGATAATTTAACTTGATGATCAGACAAACGTTGTTTAATCATTGGTTTTCCTCTCCCCAATCGGAAGGAGAGTCAATGCGGAAGGCGATCGCCTGGGGATAATATGGGGAGTGGTAATTTTGGGAGTTGCAGTTGAAAATCCCTTCCCATCTCTTGAAGAAAGAACAACTAGCGGTCTATTGGGGCTTGACCCTACTGCCCTTCAACGCCGTAGCGGGGTTACTGCCACTGCTGTTTGCGAGCCTGAGCCCCTGGTTTTTCCATGGCAAAAAATTAGCGAGCCTACCCCTGGCCAAAGTGTGGGCCGCCCTGACCCTATGGTTTTTACTGACCACCATCACCGCCCATGACCGGGGAGAAGCCCTGTTGGGATTGGCCAACTTTGTGCCCTATTTCATAGTTTTTCTTGCCTTTAGCCAAGTAATTTGCCAATTTAAGCAACTCAATACCCTAGCTTGGCTGTTAACTGCTAATACCGTGGTGTTAGTCATCATCGGTTTTGGACAAGTCTATGGCGGCTGGGCCACCCCCAATTGGTTAGTGGCGATCGGTACTAACTTGGTGGCCGGGGGCAGACCAGAAGGGAGAATGTCTTCCCTATTAATGTATGCCAACCTATTTTCCGCTTGGTTATTGATGGTATTTCCCCTCAGTCTGGGGCTATTGATCCAATCCGTCCGTCGTTGGCATTTCACCGCCCCCAGTAACCGCTTCAATCTTCCTCCCCTGGTATGGGCCCTGTTAGTAGCTTGCATCCTAGAGGCGATCGCCTTAGTGTTGACCGGTTCCCGCAGTGCTTGGGGCATTGGGTTACTAATTGGCATTGCCTACGCCATTTATTTAAGTTGGTACTGGTTAGTGGCCCTGGCTGGGGGAGCCACTGCCATGGTGTTATGGGCATCCTTTGGCCCCTTTGGCAAAGAACCATTGCGACAGATAGTGCCTAAATATTTTTGGGGCAGATTATCCGATGAACTTTACCCCGACCGTTACCGCACTGCTCTTCGTAGCACCCAATGGCAATTTAGCTGGGATATGTTCCTGGACCAACCCATTTTTGGCCAGGGCTTGCGGAATTTTACCCCCCTGTACCAAGCCGCCATGAACGTTTGGATTGGCCATCCCCATAACTTGGTGCTGATGATGTTGGGGGAAACGGGCTTGATCGGCACTGCGTTAATGCTGGGAGCGGTGGGCTTCATTCTGGCCCAGGGCATGGTGCTACTGATTCACCTCAGTCGTGGTGGCGGTTTTCGCCGTCGGTCCCAACATTTATTACTGCTGTCCTATGGCATTGCCTTTGCCGCCCTTTGTTTATACAACCTATTCGATGTCACCATTTTTGATATGCGGAATAATGTCTTGGGCTGGATTTTCCTAGCGGCGATCGCCGGGGTGAGCCAACGGTATGGAACCAAATTAGCCCAGGGTGATCCGGCAAAATTACAGGTGCCTGGGTAAAAGTCGTTGCTTTCAGGTTCTCGATGTTCTGGTCTACCATGGGAAATGTAGCAAGGTGAAATTAATTGCTCAATGCCGGCCATTGCCGATTGACCCTTCCCAATAAACCCCATCGCCCTCCGAATTTCCCATGACCTCAACTACCCCAGAGATTGAAGCCCTCGCCGCCGACATTGGTGAACAAATTGCCATTGACGTGGCCAAGTGGAATTTATTTTTGGCCGAAGCCCATTTGCATATTCCCCTGGCGGAAAGGGTTTATCCCCTGTTGGAGAAAGATGAACTGGGGCGGGCTGGGGTGGAAGCCGCTCTGAAGGATTTGTCCGTGGCGATCGGTGGGGGCAAAGTGAACATTTCCCTACTGGATGCCCTTTCCAGCACCATGGTTAACCGTTTGCTGACCCTGTTGGAAGAATATCAAAGTAAGAATTTTTAAACTTTTTCCGCCCTTAAAAGCTAGTAAAAATTCCCATTTGTTCAGTGTTTTTGCCATTGTCCTTAGAACGTGTTTGGAAAGTTTTATTCCGCCCCCTAAATCGACCCACTAAAGCTCCGGCAATAATGGGGGACTTTCACCCAGTTTCCCCCCAAATTTGGGGGGCCAGGGGAGCTTTTAAAACATGCTCTTAAACCTAGGCAACCTAAGCAAAGATTAAATTTTCATTCACCACCAAGCCCATTAACCATGGCCAGCACCCCCATCCAGAGCGAAGCTCGTACCGACCTAGAACCTAGCTTTGTCATTCCCCTCGTACTGCTGTTTGGAGCCATACCGATTTTCTTTCTACAGATGTGGGTCGGCCTGGCGATCGCCGTGTTTGGTGTTTTTTTAATGGTGCAGACCGCCATTATCAAACTCAGCTTTACGGCCACCGCGTTGGAAGTGTACCGTGGGAGCAAGTTAATTCGTTCTTTTCCTTACACAGAGTGGCAAAACTGGCGAATCTTTTGGGAACCCGCTCCCATTTTGTTTTATTTTAAAGAGGTCAAGAGCATCCATTTTTTGCCGATTATCTTTGACCCCGGCACCCTCAAAGCTTGTCTTGAGCGCCATTGTCCCCTCCAGTCCCTACGTGCGGAATGACCCCAGAATTGAATCCTAATTTTCCCGAAGAAACTACCTCCGATGCTTGGCTGACCCCAGCAGATGCCGGCCAGGATGGTGATGCCCAGGAACCGGCGGAAGATGGGGGAGAAGAAGGAGTAGTGTCGGAAGAACTGGCCCTGCCTGAGGACTTACCTCCTATGGATGCCATGGTGGCGGCAGTGGAAGAAATGACTCCGGTGGTGGTGCCCGAAACTGTACCAGAAACAGAAACCCCAGCCTTAGAGGATTTGGTCGCCCAAAAGACCGCCCTGGAAAAGGACATTGCCGCTCTGCAACGGGAAAAAGCCCAGTGGTATGGCCAGCAGTTCCAGCAATTACAGCGGGAAATGGCCCGGTTAGTGGAGGAAGGCACCAGGGAATTAGGGCAAAGAAAAGCAGCTCTGGAAAAGGAAATTGAGAAGTTAGAGCGCCGTCAGGAACGGATTCAACAGGAAATGCGTACCACTTTTGCCGGGGCTTCCCAGGAGTTGGCCATCCGCGTGCAGGGCTTTAAGGATTATTTGGTGGGGAGTTTGCAGGATTTGGTTTCCGCCGCCGACCAGTTGGAATTAGGGGTGGGGGACAGTTGGGAGTCTTCCTCTACCCATGGGGATGCGATTATTGAAAATGCCGACCCAACTCCGGTGGTGAGTTTTGCGGAGCAGGGTTTTAGTAGCCAAAAACGACAAATCCAAGCTTTGCTGGAGCAATACCGCACTCGCCCTGATTATTACGGTCCCCCTTGGCAGTTGCGTCGTACCTTTGAGCCAGTCCACGCCGAACGGATTGAGAATTGGTTCTTTACCCTGGGCGGTCGGGGAGCAATCCTCAGTTTAGACAGTCGTTTACAAAATATTTTGGTGGGTTCAGCGGCGATCGCCATTTTGAATCAGCTCTACGGCGATCGTTGTCGGGCGTTAATTTTGGCGGCCACCCCAGAAAGATTGGGGGAATGGCGACGGGGTTTACAGGATTGTTTGGGTATTTCCCGCAGTGACTTTGGCCCAGACCGGGGCATTGTTTTGTTTGAATCGGCCAATGCCTTGATCCAGCGGGCGGAAAGATTGGTCGGCGATCGCCAAATGCCGTTGGTGTTGGTGGATGAAACAGAGGAACAAATTGACTTAGCCCTGTTGCAATTCCCCCTTTTACTGGCCTTTGCACCTAGTTACCAAGTCGGAGGCAGTAACTATTTTTCTTAGTCCAATCAAAGTCTAATTAGCCCGGCCATTCCCCTAACTTTTAGCCTTGGATGCTGGTCAACTGGGGACAGAGTTGAGCAAAAACTTGTTTAATCGTCCGGGCAGTGGTCTCAATATCCGCCATGGTGGTTTCCCGGCCAAAGGTGAGACGAATACCCGCTAGGGCCTGTTGTTCCTGGTAACCCATGGCCAACAGTACTGGGCTGGGATTAAGTTTGCCGGAATTACAGGCGGCCCCGGCACTAATGGCAATACCTTCCCGGTTCAAAGCCCGCACCAACTGTTTCCCGGTCAGCCCCGCAGTGCAATGGCGACGGGATTGGACAACAAAGCTAACGTGATGGGGCAATCGATAAAGGCGATCGCCAGTGGGGGTCAAAAATTCGCAGTCGGCCAGCAGGTCGAAGCAACGGTCCCGCAGGGTTTGTAACCTAGTCATTTCCTCGGCCAATTCATGGTGGGCCAACTTGGCGGCTATCCCCAAACCAACAATGGCCGGCAGGGGAGGAGTACCGGATCTTAAACCTTGTTCCTGCCCTCCTCCCATGAGTAGTGGGCCAATGGCCAGGTCGGGATGAATGTATAAAGCCCCAGCACCCTGAATACCATAAAGTTTGTGACTGGAAAGGGAGAGCAGATCCACTGGTAAACGCTTAACGTCCACTGGACAGCGCCCCGCCACCTGCACTGCGTCGGTGTGGAAGGGAATATGTCGTTGCCGAGCTATACGACCCAATTCTTCGATGGGTTGGAGGGTGCCTACTTCGCTTTGGCCGTAAATAACGGAAATTAGTACTGTATTGCTTTGTATTGCTTGCTCTAGTTCCAGCGGATTCACCCGCCCCTGGGCATTCACCCCTAATCTAGTTACTTGCCAGCCTTGGTTTTCTAGCCATCGCACTGGTTCGGCGATCGCCGAGTGTTCCACCGTGGAAATGATTAAATGTTGG
Source organism: Synechocystis sp. IPPAS B-1465 (assembly GCF_003015225.1). Taxonomy (GTDB): domain Bacteria; phylum Cyanobacteriota; class Cyanobacteriia; order Cyanobacteriales; family Microcystaceae; genus Synechocystis. The sequence continues at coordinate 117,428 of NZ_CP028094.1, forward strand.
GGACTGGGGTAATTGCGGGTGACCCCAAATATGGCTAGATGGTTGGCTTCGGTGCCACCGGAGGTGAAAACAATGCTGTCGGGGTGGCTAGCGTTGAGCAGTTGGGCCACTTGCAGACGGGCGGTTTCTAAGGCCAAGGCGGCCCGGTTACCCCAATGGTGCAGACTAGCGGGATTGCCCCAACTTTGGTCCAAAAAACTTTGTACGGCGGCCTTTACCTCTTGCCGGGGCGGAGTGGTGGCACTGTAATCGAGGTAAATTTTCATGGCACATTGATCAGGTAACGGATAACACTCTTCCTATGGGATTGATCCCATTGTAATCTTCCTCAACCCTTCGGCGATCGCCTAGCAAATAATTATCATTGCAAACTGGGCGAAATTTGGCTGATCATTGCCGATAAAATATGGCGATACCTTTATTATTGACTGCTGCCCGTTCATGAAACCAATCCACAGATACATCAGATTAATATTATCTAAGGATCAAGACTTACTGTTTTTGTCGCTGTTGCGTACTTTTGAGAAGATACTTTCCAAGTTGTTAGCCATCTGCCTGATGGTGGTAGTTTTTGTTGCGGTGTTCGACCTATTTAAGGTGCTAATTATCGAATTGCAGACGGAACCCTTTGGCTTTTTTAATCGGAGTTTAATTGAGATTTTTGGTTTATTTTTAAATATATTGATTGCCCTGGAACTGTTGGAAAATATCACTGTTTATCTGAAAGATAATGTTATCCAAGTGGAATTGGTGATTGTGACAGCTATGATTGCGGTGGCCAGGAAAATTATTATTTTTGACTTTGGCAAATATGAAGGCATGGATTTATTAGCTTTGGGCTTTGCCATTGTCTGTTTGGCGGCGAGCTTTTGGATGGTTAAGAAGTTGAATGTTAATAATAAGCACTAACTTAGTACAAAGTTTGACAATATTTGGCAATTTTCCCATAGGGGCAATGACTCCAATTCCTGCCAACTAATGCCCTTGGCGATCGCCAGTTGTAATAGGTTCATACTTTCCCGGGCCCGTTGCCCAAACCAGTGGGCGCTGATAATCCGGTCTTGGGAGTCCAATGCCAGTTTATACATCCCCCGTAGGTCACAGTGGTCGCTGTAGGGTTCAAAGCCTCGGATGATTTTTTCGGTGTAGTCTGTGCAGGCGGGGTCCCCGATACGATACCAAGGGGGGTCTAGGTCAATGAGAAAGGGGATTTGGCCGTAGTTAATTGGAGTGGTATTTTTTCCCAAAACCTGGTGGACCACATACCTGGCTTCCTGCTGGGCAATGGCAGGGCAATGGTAGCCCTTTAACCAGTCGCCACAGGCATAAATTTGGCTATGGGCGGTTTGCAAATGATCATTAATGCTGAGGTATGAACTATCCTTCAATGTTTGATTAAATTCCGGCAGATTAGCGAGTAAATTTCCATACTTCAGCGATCGCCCTATGGCGAGCAAATTATCCACGGCTAGGTGATGGCGAGATTCTTCGGAACCATGGTTGAACTGGATGCTATAGGTGCTTTTGTCTTGATTGTAATGGGAAGTTAAGTTAGTGCAATTAAACCAAAATTCAATGCCTAAACTAGCCAAATAGCATTGCAGAAGGCTAGCCATTTCCCGGTCTTCCCCTGGTAATAGGTAACCATTCCGACTCAGGATGGTGACTCCATGGCCCAGTTTGGTTAGCTTCTGGGCAAAAACCAAATTTTCTGGCAGTGTCCCCACGATGACCCATCTTTGAGGCATTACCTTATCCGAATTCGGACCAGGAATGGCAAGGACATTCGAATCTTTAGAATCGGCTTTGCCACTGGTGAGTAGATAGCTTTCCCCCTCTAAGGTCCGCTCCTGGGTTTGACATAGCAATCCTGATGATTGTGAGAAAATTCCCTGCCCTACCACCACATCAACTCCTTGGGCTGCTAGCAAGCGTAACTCTTCCCAAAAGTTTTCCTCCCCTAAGTCCCCATGGCGATCGCCAGACCAACCCTGTTCCCAACCCTGGGTGACTAGGGCAATGCGGGCTGTGGGATATCGTTCGATGCAACTATGGGCTGCCGTTAGCCCCTCCAGACTGGCCCCGATAATCACTAGCTGGTACATAAATTAACCTTTGACTGGTAATAGGCGATCGCCAAACCTAGGGATTAATCACCGTTTCTAGTCCTAAATTTTGCAGACTTAAGGCCGCCTGTTGAGCATTGAGAGGATCGCTAAAACTACCTATTTGTAATAACCGTTGCCCATTGAAGTTGGTGAAAAAAGCGCCAGGATAGGCTGCTTTAACCTGTTGTTCTTCTACTGGGGAAGTAATCAAGGCCATTACCCGGTAAGAAGTGGCATTGGGGGTGAAGCTCAGCGCACTCGGGTCCGGCACTGGATTGGGACTGGCGGGCGGCGGTGGTAACAGTTGAGTCTGACTCACCAACAGAGGAGGCTGAATGGGAATAGCTTGGACAGGGGCGATCGCCGAGATACATAAGCAGGCACCAAGGACGGCGATCGGAGAACGGTAATTGATAACGATGGCCATGGGCAAACAATTAAAGGGGGAATAATTCTCTTTCCTGGCAATTCTACCCCTAGCCTTGCTGCTGCGCTGATTTGGTGGGCTGGAACCTTCACTGTCCGGGGGTTAGCTTATATTAAGAATGTGATAATGAATGTTTCCGCATTCTTGAAGGGATATGGCAAATGCCAAGACAGAGGTGGGATTTATTTCTGTAGGTAAACTGTGATGACCGTCATAATTTCCAAATTTCGAAACAATGATCATTGACCGTTTACGTTTAGCTCATCGTTATGGGTTGGGATTGGTTGTCCTCATTCCCGTAGTGGCGATTTAGGAGGGAATATCTTCTTAGAAGGCTAAGGGTTGGGGAAAAATGCAAACTTTGTCAAAATCCCCAGAAGTGCAATAAACATCCCCGAAATGAGAACCCATAAGCGGTTGTCCTGTTTATCAGCCTGTTTTTTGAGGTCTGATAGGTTGGATTCTATTGCATTTAACCTTTCATCGATCCGAGCCTGATTAACGTCGATTTTTTTATCAAGCCCATTGATTAAGTCTTTCAGTTCCTGTAGATCGGAATCAGTTATGGTTGCCATGATGAGTTAGACTCCTTGTAGACATTAGATGTTGGATTTTTGCCCCTAGATGGAGAGAGTTTACAGCTTCTTCTTTTCTGCTTTTAGGGTAACGGATCAGACTCGGTCCCACGACTGCTATCAAACTATGTGACCCTTTTTGATGGTGAAAGAGTAAGAATCACATAACAACTTCTTCCCTATGTTCCTCCCTTCCCCTAACAATTTATCTGGGCTTAACCAAAATATCCTCGAAGAACTTCTGCGGGATAAAAGATCGCCTAATACCAGGAGGACCTATGCCAAAGCGTTAAAGGATTTTTTTCTCACCATGGCCGGCGAAGAACCGTCCCCAGATGTCATTGCCTGGTTTTTGAGCTTGGATCATTTCCAGGCGATCGCCATGGTTTTACGCTATCGAGCAGAGTTACTAGCCAAGGATCTCAAACCAGCCACCATTAATGTGCGATTGGCAGCAATTAAAAGCCTAGTGAACTATGCCCGGCGGGTAGGAAAATGCCAGTACACCCTAGAAGATGTGGAAGGTTTAAAAGCAGAAACCTATCGGGATACCACCGGAGTTAGTCCCACTTCCTTCAAACAAATCACCGACCACATTACCCCTGATTCCCTCAAAGGTAAGCGGGATTTAGCCATTATGCGTTTGCTCTGGGACAATGCCCTGCGGCGGGCGGAAGTTTGTGGACTTAACGTCGGGGACTATCAACCAACAGAGCGGCAATTACTAATTAAAGGCAAAGGAAAATTAGGCAAACAGGCCATCACCCTCAGCGCCAAGGGCATGGCTTTAATCAACCAATGGTTAACTGCCATTGGCCCCCGCCCAAAAAATGAACCCCTATTTTGCACCCTAGACCGGGCAACTTTTGGCCATCGTCTTAGTGGCAATGCCATCTATAACCTTGTCCGCACCAGTGCCGAATCCGCCGGCATTCATAAAGTTATGAGTCCCCACCGAGTCCGCCACAGCGCCATCACCGCCGCCCTAGAAGCCACCAATGGCGATACCCGCAAAGTGCAAAAACTCAGTCGCCACAGCAATCTAAATACTCTGATGATCTACGACGATAACCGTCACCAGCACCAGGCTCAAATCACTGATATTCTGGCGGATCTGCTCTAAATTTTCTGGCTTATGGGAGAAATTACCGAAATTTCTTCAATTTTTCTAGCCAAACTTTTCCATCATCGTTTTAGCCCGTTTATGGTTGGCGATCGCCTGACGAAATTCAGCCTTCTGCTTAGCCTGTTCCAGAATTGCAGTCCAGGCCTCTTTGTCCTCTATATAGTGTTCGAATAAAGCCTCAAATAAAACTTCCCTGCTCAAACCTTCCTTCGCACAGAGCTTGGTGAGCCGCTCCATCATCTTGCTCTCCAGGCGAATGGTGGTCTGCTTGGTGGAAAAATTTTTGCTGACTTTGCTCACAGAATTTAAGTTACTAGACTTCGACATACTTAAAGTTTTTGAATAATTTACAATTGCTTGCCTAAGTTTACAGTAATCTACTAGCTTTTAATTTTTATAGTCTAGATACCTAGATAACTAAAATTCTAAACTCTTAAGTTAAAGTATTTAAGATATTTATAATTCTAGCAACTAAGGTTGCTTTTGACAAAATTTTTTCTACTATCGACCGGGCGAAAGATGAAAGGTTATTTACTGGGAGACGGGGTCAAGGACGTTTTGAGGTGAGAGCAAAATCGAGATCTGCCCTATGATCAAGATTCGAGCAACAGAGAAACTAACCTATGCCAAACATTGCCGTTATTGGGGCGGGGGTTGTAGGGGCCGCCATCGCCTATGAGCTGAGTCTCATGTCAGGCTTAACTATTGACCTGTTTGATGCCCAAGAACCAGCCCAGGGAGCTACCGGAGCGGCTCTAGGCATTTTGATGGCAGTCATTAGCCAGAAAACCAAGGGCAGGGGTTGGCGATTACGGGAACAGAGTTTACAGAGATACCGCACGCTTTTACCGGAACTAGAAACTGCCACAGGCAAAACCATTCCCGGCGATCGCCAAGGCTTAGTAAAAATTCTGCTGGAGGCGGATTGGTCCCGTTGGCAACAATTGCAAGCTGTCCGTCGGAGCCAAGGCTATCCTCTGGAATTGTGGACTAGGCCGGAAGTTGAGCAGAAATTATCTGGTTGGCCTTTGGGTTACGGGCCCATCGCCGGAGCAATCTATTCCCCTTGGGATTGGCAAATTCAGCCCCAAGCCCTCACCCAACGATTAATTGAAGCAGCTCAACAACGGGGAGTGCGTTGTCATTTCCACCAAGCTGCTCATCCTTTGCCTGTTGCCGATTCTATCAATCACTGCCAGAACATTCAAACTAACCAAGCCAAATTTCCAACGGATTATGTTGTGATCACCGCAGGGCTAGGCAGTAACCTCCTGATCAACCCCAACAGCGATAACAATGAGTCGTTGCAGTTACAGCCGGTGATTGGCCAAGCCTTTTTGTTGCAACTTGCTGATGCTGATAATCCCCTGAAAAATTCTCCTTGGCGATCGGTCCTGACCACTGAAGATATTCACCTAGTTCCCCTGGCCAATGGCCAATTTTGGTTGGGGGCCACCGTCGAATTTCCCTCTGACTGTGCCAACGGAGAACCCAATGTCCAACTAAGGGAAAACCTTTGGCACCAGGCGATCGCCTATTATCCATTTTTGGAACGGGCGGAAATTATTAATTATTGGAGTGGTAAACGTCCCCGGCCGGTGGGGGAAAGTGCGCCAGTAATCCGTCCCCTAGATGGCTATGACAATGTTCTATTGGCCACTGGCCATTACCGCAATGGCGTTCTCCTCGCCCCAGGTACAGCCCAGGAAGTAAAAACTTGGTTGAAGGCAAAGTTAGCCTAGACAACAGACCGCATCCTAGGCCGGAGGGAAGTTCTAAGTTCAGTGTGAATAGCGTAAATTTTCCACTTATAGTAGTTTCAAATAAAGCTGAGACGCTAAACGCCACAGTAAGAACGGATAATTTCATCAAGAGACGTGTCAATAGGAGCGTACATTCTAGCTCGTTTCAAGGCACTAAAGTCATGCTCAATATCATTTAAATCAGGAGAATATTTCGGCAAAAAAAGAACTTCATGACCTGCTTCTTTAGCCAATTCTTTAATGGCAGTTTTACGATGAATAGGAGCATTATCCATTATTAATATTGATGGAATGTCGAGGGAGGGTAGCAAATATAATTTTAACCATCCTTCAAAGCCTTCTGCATTCAAACTCCCGGTAAAAACCATCGGCGCAATCAAATCTTTTTTTCCTTTTCTTCTCCCTGCTACTAGATTTTCTCTGACTCCCCTTTTTCCTTGTCTATCTCCATAAACTTTTTTTCCTTTTTTTGACCAGGCATAAATACAAGCCTGGATTGCTTCGAATCCAGATTCATCTATGTAAACTATAGCTTGACTACCATAGAGCTTAATTAGTTCTCTTAACATTCTATAGTACTTAACTCGTTCCTCCCGGTTTCTTTCTCGATAACGTAGTTCTTTTTTTTTCTGTTTATTTTCATTTTCTTTAATGCGTAATATACGGCACTCGGCCTCACTCCAAATTTCTTGGCTCTGTCTATCAATCTTGCATCGGGATTTTCTTCTACGTCTTTTTTTAGAGCTTCCCAGTCTAATTTCCTATGGCGACGCTCTACTTTTGTTGGGCTTAAATCTACTCTATTTAACCATCTGTATATCGAGGCTTTTCCTATTTTATATATCTTGGAAGCCTCAGTTATTTTTCCTCCAGCTTCTATATAAGCTACTACCCTTTGCCTTAAATCTAAACTGTAAGCCATTGTTTAAACCTGTTCATTTTGTACACTCCATAATTTTACATTAAATTCTCTCATCGTTAATTGAAATGACTATACTTTGGGATCAGGGTTGTCAAAGCGAAACCTAGCCCACCACCATCAACATGGATTGATACACGGCCAGATCAAACCAAAAAGTAGTACCCACCCCCACCTCACTGACTAAATGGATTTGGCTTTGATGTTTGGCAATGATATTTTTGACAATGGAAAGCCCCAACCCAGTACCCTCCAAAGTGTGAACCCGGTTTTCCACCCGATAGAACCGCTCAAAAATGGCCGCCTGATCCTCTGGGTCAATGCCGATGCCAGTGTCAGAAATTTCCACCCGTACTAGGCCAGGACCATCCTCTGCTCTAAGGTTACTACGGTGGAGGGGATAGGCTCGGACAATGATTTTTCCGCCGGCTTTAGTGAATTTAAACGAATTACCAATTAAATTGGTCATTACCTGCAGGAGTAGGTCGTAGTTACCCAGAGCGAAGGGGAGATCCGGGTCCAAAATTTTTTCTAACTGTAGTTGTTTGTCCTTAGCATTAAGTTGGTAACTACGTAAGCTTTGTTCAATTAGCTGGTACAAATCAACTGCATCTAACTGGTAAATTTTGGAAGACTCTAGCTTGGATAAATCAAGGACATCGTTAACCAAACGACTCAGGCGATCGGTTTCGTGGTTAGCGGTTTCTAGGAATTCTTTACGCTCCACTTCGCTCAAATCTTCCCCAAACTCACTCAAGGTTTCAATGAAGGATTTGATATTAAACAAGGGAGTTCGTAATTCGTGGGAAACATTGCTAATGAACTGACTTTTGGCTTCATTTAATTCCACTTCCCTAGTAATATCCTGCACCGTCATGACAATGCCCCGTAAATTTTCCCTGTTCTGATCCAACACCTGGGTCAACATCAGACGAATGGTGCGGGGAAACGGTTGGGTCAGGCTAATGCGAAATTCTTCCGGGGCGTAGGTTTTATCCTGCTCCTCTTCCTGAGGCCCATGGCCGGGGGAAAACAGCAAACTTCCTTGGTCAGCGGCCAATTCCCTCAGGGGTTGGGTAAGTTGGGCCGTGATTTCCGGTGGCAAATTTTCCAGGAGATTTTCGCCAATAATTGGCTTATTTTCCCAGGCGAATAGGCGACGGGCAGTGGGATTGACCAACAAAAGTTGCAAATTGGTGTCCACTAACATGGCCCCATCGGCGATCGTGGAAACAAGGGTGTCTAGCTTCGCCTTCTCCGCAGTCAACTCTTCAATATTTTGGGCTTCATAACGCTCCAGCCGCTCCGCCATCTCGTTGAAGTTAACGATTAATTCCCCCAATTCTCCCCCAAAGGGCAAGGTGATTCTCTGCTTGAAGTTCCCAGCAGCGATGTTCTTTACTCCTAGCAGCAGTTCTTTAATGGGCTGGGTAATAGTTAGGGCATTGAATACAGCTCCGAGAATTACCATCACCCAAATGGAAATAAAAACTGCAATGGTCACATCCCTGGTTAGGTTAGAAGAGTTGACCGCAGCGGGGTTGGGGTTGATACCAATCGCCAGAACTCCGAGGAACTTGCCCTGGTATTGGAGGGGAATAAACACATCGGTGACATCGCCATTGGGAGTGTGGTGTTGCCGTACAAAAGGCTGGTCAAAATTATGGGGATCAATCTGGGGTAATTCGATGCGCCGCTCTAGGGTGAGGGAGTTTTGAACCGTTTCTTCAGAGTAGGGAATACCAAAAAAGATCTTGCCAGAGGGGTCCGCATAGATCATGTAGCGGATATTAGAAGTATTTTCGTAAAAGCGACTGGAAAACCGGGCCACCTCCGTCAGATTTTTATCCGCAATCATAGGGGCAACATTGGCCGCCAACAACAAACCCACATCCCGGCCAAAACGGGTATCCACCAATTGGGCATCCTCTTGGATCGTATTTACTGCCCAAAAAGTTAGCCCACTCATTAACAGGGACACCACCAAGGTGGCCGCGGCCATCAACCGGGTTTGTAGGTTGAACTCAGACCACCATTTACGCAGAAAACCCTGCATAGTCTGCAAAATCGCCGTTGGATTGGACACAGAAGTCCCCATAATCTCCTTGCCAAAACTCCTATGATTCTATCTCGATTACACCAACCTACTGGGCGTTCTAACAGAGATGCTCTACCCATTGTCCTGGGGAGCAGAATTTGGTGAAATGTTACAGTTCTTGACAAAGCCAGATGGTAACCGTAGGTCAGTGGTAGGATTCCCTAAAATACCTTATGAAATTCCATTTTCATCCCTATGACAGAACTCTCTGGACAACCGCCTAAATTCGGTGGCAGCACTGGTGGACTTCTCTCCAAAGCCAACCGGGAAGAAAAGTATGCCATCACCTGGACCAGCGCCTCTGAACAAGTTTTTGAAATGCCCACTGGCGGCGCGGCCATCATGAACGAAGGGGAAAATCTCCTTTATCTAGCCCGCAAAGAACAGTGTTTAGCCCTGGGGACCCAGCTACGGACAAAATTTAAACCCAAAATTCAAGACTACAAAATTTACCGTGTTTATCCCAGTGGTGAAGTTCAATACCTCCACCCCGCCGATGGCGTTTTCCCTGAAAAAGTTAACGAAGGTCGGGAAGCCCAAGGTACTAAAACCCGCCGCATTGGCCAAAACCCAGAACCTGTAACCATCAAGTTCTCCGGTAAAGCCCCCTACGAGGTCTAGTTCCTGGCTCTACTTGCTTGCGGAACTTGCACAATTGGCAGAAGTTTAACTAACGGGCGAATTTGTTAAAGGCACTACTGAACCTTTGACAGTTCGCTCTTTCAATGTTGGCAAAGGTTTTATGATTTCCCCTGGGTTTTCTCACTTCACTGAACTCGCCCAACAAGGCAATTTTATTCCGGTGTATCAGGAATGGGTGGCGGATTTAGAAACGCCAGTTTCTGCTTGGTACAAAGTTTGCTCTAGCCAACCCTACAATTTTCTCCTGGAGTCGGTGGAAGGGGGAGAGAGTATTGGTCGCTATAGTTTTCTCGGTTGCGACCCCATGTGGGTGCTAGAAGCCAGGGGCGACGAAACTACCCAAGTTTTACGCAATGGGCAAACGGAAACCTTTCGGGGTAATCCCCTCGATATTTTGTCCCAATGTTTGGAATCAATCCGTCCGGTGAATTTACCCCAACTACCTCCGGGCATTGGTGGGCTGTTTGGGGTTTGGGGTTATGAGCTGATTCGTTGGATGGAACCCAGGGTTCCTGTGTATGAACCCCAGCCGGAAGATCCACCCGATGGCATTTGGATGCAGGTGGACCATCTCCTCATTTTCGACCAGGTCAAACGCAAAATTTGGGCGATTGCCTTTGCGGATTTGCGGGGGGAAAATGTTGATTTGGAAACTGCCTATCGCAATGCTTGTCAACGGGTGACGAAATTAGTCCTGCAATTACAATTACCTCTGCCGCCGGAAGCCACCGCCCTGGAACTGCTCACCAAAACCCAACTTGAGGGTAAGGAACTGAACTACAGCAGTAATACGGAGCAAGAAAAGTTTTTAGAAGAAGTGGCGATCGCCAAGGATTACATCACAGCGGGGGACATTTTCCAGGTGGTGCTTTCCCAAAGACTTTCCACTATTTACCGGGATGATCCCTTCAAGCTCTACCGTTCCCTCAGGCTGATTAATCCTTCCCCCTACATGGCTTATTACAACTTTGGCCATTGGCAAATTATTGGCTCTAGCCCGGAGGTGATGGTCAAAGCCGATCGCCAACTGGATGGCAAATTAATGGCCACGGTACGCCCCATTGCTGGCACCAGACCCAGGGGCAAAACCCACCCAGAGGATGAACAGTTAGCCGAAGAATTGCTGAACGATCCCAAAGAAATCGCCGAACACGTCATGCTGGTGGATTTGGGTCGCAATGATTTGGGACGGGTTTGCGTTCAGGGCTCAGTCAAAGTGAATGAGTTGATGGTGATTGAACGTTATTCCCACGTCATGCACATAGTCAGTAACGTAGTGGGAGAACTGGCATCGGATAAAACCGCCTGGGATCTTTTGAAAGCTTGTTTTCCCGCTGGCACCGTCAGTGGTGCACCGAAAATTAGGGCCATGGAAATTATTAACGAGCTGGAACCGGAACGGCGGGGGCCCTACTCCGGAGTCTATGGCTACTATGATTTTGAAGGCCAGTTAAATACGGCGATCGCCATTCGGACCATGGTGGTGCAGGAACAGCCAGATGGAGCCCATCGGGTGTCGGTGCAGACCGGAGCTGGCATTGTGGCCGATTCCGATCCCCAAAAAGAGTATGAGGAAACTTTAAATAAAGCGAGGGGACTTTTGGAAGCCATTCGTGCCTTGTCCTAGGTTTCTTCCATCACCCCTACCTGTAAAATGGGCTCTAGTTGCCGCTCCCGGCCATTGCCCAACCCCGTTATTTAGTATCCAGTGACAGTATGGTTGCCCAACAAACACGAACCGACTTTGATTTAGCCCAATACTTACAAGTTAAAAAAGGTGTGGTCGAGGCAGCCCTGGATAGTTCCCTGGCGATCGCCCGGCCGGAAAAGATTTACGAAGCCATGCGTTATTCTCTGTTGGCGGGGGGCAAACGATTGCGACCGATTTTATGCATTACGGCCTGCGAACTGTGTGGCGGTGATGAAGCCCTGGCCTTGCCCACGGCCTGTGCCCTGGAAATGATCCACACCATGTCCCTCATCCATGATGATTTGCCCTCCATGGATAATGACGATTTCCGCCGGGGTAAACCCACTAACCACAAAGTGTACGGGGAAGACATTGCCATTTTGGCCGGGGATGGACTGCTAGCCTATGCGTTTGAGTATGTAGTTACCCACACCCCCCAGGCTGATCCCCAAGCTTTACTCCAAGTTATTGCCCGTTTGGGTCGCACGGTGGGGGCCGCCGGTTTAGTGGGGGGACAAGTTCTAGACCTGGAATCGGAGGGGCGCACTGACATCACCCCGGAAACCCTAACTTTTATCCATACCCATAAAACCGGGGCATTGCTGGAAGCTTCCGTGCTCACAGGCGCAATTTTGGCCGGGGCCACTGGGGAACAACAACAGAGACTGGCCCGCTATGCCCAGAATATTGGCTTAGCTTTTCAAGTGGTGGATGACATCCTCGACATCACCGCCACCCAGGAAGAGTTGGGTAAAACCGCTGGTAAAGATGTCAAAGCCCAAAAAGCCACCTATCCCAGTCTCCTCGGTTTGGAAGCTTCCCGGGCCCAGGCCCAAAGTTTGATTGACCAGGCCATTGTCGCCCTGGAACCCTTTGGCCCCTCCGCCGAGCCCCTCCAGGCGATCGCCGAATATATTGTTGCCAGAAAATATTGATCCCTTGCCTCAAACTAATTTCCCGTTAAGCTAGGGACAGTTTTATCTGTTCATTGCATTAATTGAACTCACTACTCACCATGCTGGGAAATTTTCAACATAGCCAACTCCGCATTGAAGTGGAAGCAACGGCACCGGTAATTCGGGACAGCTTAACCAAAATTCCCCAACTGCGGCAATGGTTAGCCCCCCTCCCCCTGGGAGAAGGTTTGCCGGAGCGATTGATCCCCGGTGTTACGCTCCACACTGGTGTGGGTTTAGCCACATTAACCCAAACGGTGGACCGGGTAGGGGATGACCATTTGCGTCTCATACTCAGTGGGACCATTGACGGTTTCCATGAATGGTACTGGGGCGATGGTTGGGTCCAATCCCGTTTGGAAGGTATTTCCCTGTTGCCCCTAAATTTAGGCCAGACCCTTAGTTTACTCAAGCTAAAGCAATTTGTTACCACCGTTAAAAGCCCAGTCGTTTAAGCCAGGGCTTTTCCCCTTGGTTGACTAGCCAAAGTAAGAGGCATAAACCAGCGATACCCATCACTCCGGAAAGAGGATTGCGGTCAATGCCCGTCACCCAAGCCGGCATTTTTTCCGTATAGGTCACTAATTGCCCCACATTGACAATGTAATAGGCCCAGACCATGCCCCCGTGGAGACCAATGCTATGGCCCAGGCGATCGCCATGGCGGCGTTTAGTAATGCCTAAGCTCAAACCCAACAACACCAGAGCGGGAAATTGGGGCAGGGTGCGGATTACTTCTCCTAGGGGCTTCAGGAAATGGAGCACAGCAAAAATAATGGCGTTACTCGCCAAGGAAGTTTTGTTGCCATAACCCTGTTCCAACTCCTTTAGTAACCAACCCCGAAAAAATAGTTCTTCTGCTAGGGCTACTCCCAACCCAGTGAGGCTTCCCTGCATAATAATTGTCCAGAGGCGATCGCCAGCGGGTGCCAGCACGGCCCAGCCCAATAAGCCCTGGATGATAAATAGACCGAAGGTAAAACTAAAACCAAGCCCCAGCCCTCGCAATAACTCCACTCCCTGGCGACGATTCCAGCCCAGACCGTAGACTCCATAGGCTTTTAAAGACAGGGGTGTTTGGTAGCACCAATGACTCCAAAAAATTAGCAGGACCAGGAAAATTAAAAATAAAATCCCCATCACCACAATGGAACGCAAATTGGCATCGGCGATCGCCAGGGAAAGGGGCACCAAGAAAGGCAACCAAGCAGCGGCCAACATTACAATGAACACACCAATTCTCCATGGAGCGGTCAGTTGAGCAATGGCCTGCTGATTGAAATTGAAATTAACGGTTGATTTTGGCATTCCGGTCTTTTCCCATACCCGTAGGTGGTCCTAAATAGTCTGTTCAGTCGATTTCTTTCCCCATCCCCCTAGTATCATGGCCGCCAGTTTATCCCAACAGATTAACAATCCCGAACGTAGTTACTTTGAGCAAGCTCTCAAACGGGTAGAGCAAGACGTACTCCGCATGGGTGCCTTAGTGGAAGAATCCTTCCGCATGAGCCACCAGGCCCTGTTTGAGAATAGGTTAGAAACCCCCCTAAAAATTGCCGAATTGGAAAAGGAAATTGATCGCCTCTACCGCCATATCGAGCAGGAATGCGCCAGTTTCCTCACCCTGCAAGCCCCCGTAGCCCAAGATCTGCGTCTACTCAGCGCCATTATGCAATTAGTGCGGGATTTAGAAAGAATTGGCGACTATGCCCAGGATTTGGGGGAAATTGCCATGAAGTTGACCCGCTATCCCCCACATCCCTGTATGGACGAAATTGCCGCCATGGCCTGGCAAGCCCAACATATGTTGGACCAAAGCCTCGTTTGCCTGACCCAACTGGACCCCAACGCCGGGGAAATTGTCAAAAAAATGGACGACGTGGTGGATGACGCCTACGATCGCCTGTATAAAACCCTCGCCTTCCAACGGGACATTAAGGGCGTAGTGGAACCAATTTTGCTTATGGCCCTAGTGATTCGCCACCTAGAGAGAATGGCCGACCATGCCACCAATATTGCCCAACGGGTTTCCTATATCGTCACCGGCAAAAGGGAATGAGATAGGGTGATTAATGGGGGAGTGGGGAGATTAGGTCGGATGGCCACGAAGATTTGCTAAACTGGACGCAGAGTAGATACGCAACGGTGCGGTCTGCCCCAATCTTGGACTTTTTTCCAGAAGTGGGTGTCCCCCGCTTTTTTTATGCCCAATTGTATTCAATGACCCATCCCGTAATTCCCGACATTCTTGCATTAGCACAGCCCATTGCCGAGGATTTGGGGCTGGAAGTGACGGATGCGGTATTCCAAACCAATAAACGTCCACCGGTGTTGCGGATTGATATCCGTAATCTCCAGCAGGATACTAGCCTTAATGACTGTGAAGCCTTTAGTCGGAGCTTTGAAGCCCAATTGGAGGAAAGCAGTTTGATCGCCAGCGCCTACGTGTTGGAAGTTTCTAGCCCAGGCATTTCCCCATACCTCGCCACGGAGCGAGATTTTATTGCCTTTAAAGGGTTTGAAGTAGTGGTTACCAGTGACAATCCCCACCAGGGCCAAAGTCAGTGGCAGGGGAGTTTACAAGGGCGAGATGGAGAGGCAGTTTACTTAAGCATTAGGGGGAGAACCGTGGCTATTCCTTTGACAGTGGGGTTAACAGTGCGGCTACCCCATTAATTGACCCTGGAGTCTAGCCAGCCTAGGTCTGGGGAAGGGCTAGAGCTTTATCGCAAATATTTTGGAGGATTTTCCATGTCTCTTGTTAGTTTACCGGGGCTCCCGGCAATGATTAGTGAAATTAGTAAGCGCAATAATTTACCCACCACGGCGGTGGAAGAAGCTCTACGGGAAGCTTTATTGAAGGGCTACGAGCGTTTTCGGCGATCGCAGTTGATGGGACACCAATTCCCCGAAGAATATTTCAACAACTTTGAGGTGGAATTAGACACGGAAGAAGAAGGCTTTCGGGTACTTTCCACCAAACGGATTGTGGAGGAAGTGGAAAATTCTGACCAACAAATTTCCCTCAAGGAAGTGCTGGAAGTGGCCGAAGAAGCTCAACTGGGGGACGAAGTAGTGCTGGATGTGACCCCAGAACAAAAGGACTTTGGGCGCATGGCCGCCATTCAAACTAAGCAGGTATTACTGCAAAAACTGCGGGATCAACAACGAAAAATTATCCAAGAAGAATTCCAAGACCTGGAAGGCACTGTTCTCAATGCCCGGGCCCTGCGCTTTGAAAGGCAGTCCATCATTGTGGCGGTGCAGAGTAGTTTTGGTCAGCCAGAGGTAGAAGCAGAATTGCCCAAACGGGAACAGTTACCCAACGATAATTACCGGGCTAACTCCACCTTCCGGGTGTATCTCAAACGGGTACGGGAAGGCTCCCAAAGAGGTCCCCAATTGGTGGTTTCCCGGGCAGCGGCGGGGTTGGTGGTGGATTTATTTAGTGTGGAAGTGCCGGAAATTGAAGAAGAGGTGGTGCGCATTGTTGCCGTGGCCAGGGAAGCCAAACCCCCTTCCCCTTCCGTGGGGCCCCGAACAAAAATTGCGGTGGACACTCTAGAGCGGGATGTGGATCCGGTGGGAGCCTGCATTGGCGCTCGGGGTTCCCGTATCCATGCGGTGGTCAACGAACTCCGGGGGGAAAAAATTGATGTGATCCGTTGGTCCCCAGACCCGGCCACGTATATTGCCCAGGCCCTCAGTCCAGCCCGGGTGGACCAGGTTTACCTCATCCATGCGGAGGAGCGCCATGCCCTGGTAATTGTGGCGGAGGATCAACTCAGTTTGGCGATTGGCAAGGAGGGACAAAACGTCCGGTTGGCGGCCCGCCTAACCGGTTGGAAAATTGACATCAAAGATCCCGAAACCTATGCCCGGGATAAGGAAGCCATTGAACAATCTATTTTGGAGCGGGCGGCGGCTTCAGCCCAGGCCAGGGCAGAACGGGAAGCAGCAGAACAGGAGGCCCAAGCTAAATTAGAAGCGGAAATGGCTGCTTTGGAAGCCGAGGAAGCTGAAGAGTTAGAGGAAACCCCAGAGGCGATCGCCGAGGTGGAAGAAGAAGTAGAGGAATGGGACCAAGACCAAGGGCCGGAGTTAGGGGAGGAAGAAGAGTTAAGCTAGGAAAGGTTGATAATGCCAGCTTTGTGCTAATTTGTCCTGACCACTCCTTGCCCACCGTTGACCATGGCCCCTGGATACCGTCGTTGCCTCAGCTGTCGCAAAGTAGGCGATCGCCGACAATTTTGGCGAATTGTCCGAGTCTATCCATCTCGAACTGTACAATTAGATCACGGTGCGGGGCGATCGGCTTATTTATGTCCGACCCATGACTGTCTGCGTAAAGCTCGCCACAAAAATCTGTTGGGGCGGGCCCTCCGAGCCCCAGTTCCCAGCCATCTCTTTGAGCAACTAGAAGCCCGTCTTCTCACCACTCCCTGAGGCGCTGCCATAAACCCTTTCCCTATCCATCACCATGGATGCCCTCTGCCGAAACTTACCCAGCGGCAGTTATCGTTAGTTAGCATTAGGAGTAAAACCATTTACTATTTCGGCTTCACCTTATCGACTCCGCAAAGCTTTCTTGGGGACAATGCCCCTGGAAAAAGCTAGTGCTCTGTCTGTGCACCTAGTCTTTGCACTCACATAAACCAATTTGTCACTTATTAAATTTATGGATCATTAGTCAGGGGGACAGTGGATGAACAACGCCAAAGTCAGAATTTATGACCTATCAAAAGAATTAAATCTGGAGAATCGAGATATTTTAGACATCTGCGAACGGCTCAACGTGGCTGCTAAAAGTCATAGCAGTACCATCAGTGAATCCGATGCGGAGCGCATCAAAGCGGCAGCTGAAAAATTCACCCCCCAACAACCGAAAAAGCCTAGAGTGGCATCCCGTCCGGAGTCGAAAGAGGATAAGTCAGATCCCAAGCAGCAAAAGATTCTAGCAATTCACCACAAACAGGAAAAATCTGGCGGTCCATCTCCGGCCCGGCCCACCCCCCCTCCCCGGCCAAAACTACAAGCGCCGAAGGCCCCCACGCTCCCCCAACCCCCCGTGGCCAAAGCTTCAGCTCCAAAGATTCAGAAACAGGAAGAGCCTGCCCAGGAAGCGCCCAAAAGTGTTGCTCCCCCCACCCAGCCTTTGGCACCGCCCCCAGTGCCCAGTTTGCAATCTCCCCCCAGTAAGCCAGCTCCCCCTACTCCTCCTGCAAAGAAAGCGGCTCCAGCCCCCCGTTTGGCAGGGCCTCCTGGTCGAACAGCCAGTCCCAACAAAACCGCTGTCCCTGCCCCCGCTAAACCCAAGGTTAACCGTCCGGAAATTGTTAGTTTGAAGGATAATCGGGGTCAAGCCCGCTCCCCCGGTGACAGGGAAGAGAAGGTGGCGATCGCCGCTCCGGAACCACCTAAGCCCAAGGTAGAATTGCGCCGGCCCAAGCCCCCCCGGCCTGAAGAGGACGAAAACTTACCAGAATTGCTGGAATTTCCGCCCCTTAGTCGGGGCAAGGGGGTCGATGGGGACAACGATGCCGATGACGGTGATCTGCTCTCCACCGAGAAACCCAAGCCCAAGCTGAAGCGCCCTACTCCTCCGCGTTTGGGTAAGCCAGATCAGTGGGAAGATGACGAAGACGAAAAAGCCAATAAGGCCAAAGCGGCCAACAAGGGCAAACGCCGGCCCAAAATGGACGACGATGACGATGACCTGGATATAGATGGGGATAATGGACCCAAGCCTACCCTGGTTAGTCTTTCCATTGCCCGTCCACCTAAACCAAAATCCTTGGCGGCGAAACCCAGCACCCCCACTGTGGCCAAGGTTAAAAAGCCCACTCTCAAATCCGAAGCGGGTAGTAGCGCTGGTGGTAGTTCCCGCAGTCGTGGCGATCGCCGGGATCGGAAGGAAGTGGTGCAAAAACCCGAAGTGATCATGTTGGACCGGAGCTTGACTGTCCGGGATCTGGCGGATCTATTAAAAATTTCCGAAACAGACATCATCAAACGGCTCTTCCTCAAAGGGGTAGCGGTGCAAATTACCCAAACCTTGGACGAAGAAACCGCCCGTATGGTGGCCGAATCCTTTGAAGTGGCCGTGGAAACCCCTGAAAGGGTCGCCGCCGCCGCTAAAACCACAGAAATGCTCGACGAAGCGGATCTGGACAACCTCGTACGTCGTCCCCCTGTGGTTACCATCATGGGTCACGTGGACCACGGTAAAACCACGTTGCTGGACTCCATACGCAAAACCAAGGTGGCCCAAGGGGAAGCGGGGGGTATTACCCAGCACATTGGTGCCTACCACGTGGAAGTGGAGCACAACGACAAAACCGAACAGATTGTCTTCCTTGATACTCCTGGCCATGAAGCCTTTACCGCCATGCGGGCCCGGGGAGCCAAGGTTACGGACATTGCCATTCTGGTGGTAGCCGCCGATGATGGCGTCCAGCCCCAAACCAAAGAGGCCATTAGCCATGCCAAGGCCGCCGGGGTTCCCCTCATTGTGGCCATCAACAAAGTCGATAAACCTGAAGCCAATCCCGACCGCATTAAGCAGGAATTGTCCGAACTTGGCCTTCTGGCTGAAGAATGGGGGGGAGACACCATCATGGTGCCCGTCAGTGCCCTCAACGGAGATAACCTGGATGGCTTGCTCGAAATGATTCTGCTCGTATCGGAAGTGGAAGAACTAGTTGCTAATCCCAACCGTCAGGCTAAAGGCACCGTGATTGAGGCTAACCTAGACCGCACCAGGGGTCCTGTGGCTACCCTCTTGATCCAAAACGGTACTCTCCGAGTTGGGGATGCTATTGTGGTGGGGGCTGTGTACGGCAAAATCCGAGCCATGATCGACGACCGGGGCGACAAAGTCGAGGAAGCCAGTCCTTCCTTTGCAGTGGAGATCCTTGGTCTAGGGGATGTGCCCGCCGCTGGGGATGAATTTGAAGTCTTTACCAACGAAAAAGATGCCCGTCTGCAAGCGGAAGCCCGGGCCATGGAAGACCGTCAAACCCGTCTGCAACAGGCCATGTCTTCCCGCAAGGTTACCCTCAGCAGTATTTCGGCCCAGGCCCAGGAAGGGGAACTCAAGGAACTCAACATCATCCTCAAGGCAGACGTACAGGGTTCCTTGGGGGCTATTTTAGGCTCCTTGGAACAATTACCCCAAGGGGAAGTACAGATCCGAGTCCTGTTGGCGTCCCCAGGGGAAGTCACGGAAACCGATGTGGATTTGGCCGCCGCCAGTGGAGCAATCATCATTGGCTTCAACACCACCTTGGCCAGTGGAGCCCGTCAAGCCGCGGACCAAGAAGGGGTGGACATTCGGGAATACGACATCATCTATAAGCTTTTGGATGACATCCAAGGAGCCATGGAAGGTCTCTTGGATCCCGAAGAAATTGAGTCTTCCCTGGGAACAGCGGAAGTGCGGGCTGTCTTCCCCGTGGGTCGGGGTAATATTGCCGGTTGTTACGTGCAGTCAGGCAAAATTATCCGGAATCGTAACCTGCGGGTGCGCCGGGGTGACCAAGTGCTCTTTGAAGGCAACATCGATTCCCTCAAACGGATTAAGGAGGACGTGCGGGAAGTTAATGCTGGCTATGAGTGCGGCATTGGCTGTAGCAAGTTCAACGACTGGAAGGAAGGAGACATCATCGAAGCCTATGAAATGACCATGAAGCGTCGGACATTGGCTACCTAGGATGTTGTTGCTCCAATTCAGCACTTCCCACTATTGCCGCAAAGCTAGGCTGGCCTTGGGTTATAAGGGCATTATTTACCGAGTTAAAAATTTAACTCCCGGTGTCCATGCCCTGCAACTTAAACCCAAGACCGGTGCCACTACTGTGCCAGTACTTTGTCCAGAACTCCCAGGACAACCGGAATGTATCAGTGATTCCAGCGAGATTTTCCGCTTTTTAGAGGAATTTTCCCCCGATCGCCGTTTATTTCCCCTGGAAGCGGAACAGAGATTGAGGGCGGAGTGGCTGGAGGATTGGTTGGATGAAAGTATTGGTACGGCAACCCGGTTTGTTTATTACGACTACCGAGCTGGGGCAGGCAAGGCCATTGACCCATCCCTTGCCAGTCAGATGGTCATTCAAATTGTCCGCCGTCAGTACAACATCAATGGCACCACCGTTGCCCTAGCGAAAAAACGATTGGCCCTGGCTTTCCGGGTTCTATCTGTTTGGCAAGATCAGTCCTATCTTTGTGGTGACCAGTTGACCATAGCAGACCTAACGGCCGCCGCTTTGCTTAGTCCCTTGGCATTGTTACCGGAATATCGAGAGTCCGTACCTTGGTTGTTTGAGCGCATCAAGGAAATCCATTTAATTTGTGGGGAACCGTTGCCGCCGGGTCTAGGTTAGGGATCGTTAAAAACCGGGTGCGCCAGAAAGTTTTAGTCACTCCTTTTACTTGCCAGGGCTAAACTAACTTTCCACCACGGGAAAAAACATCCGGCGATGACAAGGGCGATCGCCCTTGTTTCCCTTTTCCAAAGGTTTGCTAGTTTTAAGGGAAAGAATCTGAACAATTTTTGGAATTGCCTGTGCCACAGTTGATATCTGTTCCCAACCTGTCCACCGATGTCCACCTTGGCCAAACGTTTCCCTTAGGGGCAACGGTCTACGCCGATGGGGTTAATTTCTGCTTGTTTTCCAAACATGCGGAAAGGGTCACGCTATTGTTGTTTGATCGCCCTAATGATCCGGCCCCGGCCCGCACCATTGAGCTTCATCGAGGACGGAACCGCACCTTCTACTACTGGCATGTTTTTGTGAAGGGTTTAAAGGCGGGGCAGGTTTATGCTTACCGTGTTGATGGGCCCCACGAACCGGAAAAGGGCCATCGGTTTGACCCGGACAAAGTTTTGCTCGACCCCTACGCCAAGGCGATCGTCGGGAAGGATATTTACGACCGCAAAGCAGCCATGGCCCTCGGAGATAACTGCGCCCAGGCCCTACGCAGCGTGGTGGTGGACACCAGTGTGTACGACTGGGAGGATGACCATGCCCCCCGCACGCCCTACGCCGCCAGCATTATCTACGAACTCCACGTCGGGGGCTTTACCCGCAACCCCAATTCGGGCTTAAGCGAAAACAAACGGGGCACCTATGCAGGATTAATTGAAAAAATTCCCTACCTCAAGGAATTGGGCATTACAGCGGTGGAATTATTACCGGTGCATTATTTTGACCCTGAAGATGCCCAACCAGGACTGACCAACTATTGGGGTTATAGTACCATCGGCTTTTTTGCGCCCCACCAAGGCTACAGTGCTGCCGATGATCCCCTGGAAGTGGTAGACGAATTTCGGGACATGGTCAAAGCCCTGCACAAAGCGGGCATAGAAGTGATTTTAGATGTGGTCTTTAACCACACTGCGGAGGGCAACGAAAAAGGCCCCACCCTTTCCTTCCGGGGCATTGATAACAGAACCTATTACATCCTCGATGAAGATAAAAGTTCCTACAGCAACTACAGCGGTTGCGGTAATAGCGTTAAGGCTAATCACCCCGTGGTGGGGGGTCTAATCCTTGATTCCCTGCGCTACTGGGTATCGGAAATGCATGTGGATGGCTTTCGCTTTGATTTGGCTTCCGTACTGGTGCGAGATACCAAAGGAGTGCCCCTCCATGGTAGTGAAATTGCCACCGCCAACATCATCTGGGCGATCGAATCCGACCCGATTTTAGCCGGTACTAAATTGATCGCCGAAGCTTGGGATGCGGCGGGACTGTACAGCGTCGGTAAATTTGTGGAGTTGGCAGACTGGTTTGCGGAATGGAACGGTCCTTTTCGGGACGATGTGCGTCGCTTTGTCAAAGGGGATAATGGCGCAGTGCCAGCATTGGCTAGCCGCCTACTAGGTAGCCCCGACATTTACTATCGCCAAGATACGGATATTAACCGCAGTATCAACTTTGTCACCTGCCATGATGGTTTTACCCTGGTAGACCTGGTTTCCTACAACGAAAAACACAACGAAGCCAACGGAGAAAAGAACCGAGACGGGACCAATGATAATTTCAGTTGGAACTGTGGCGTGGAAGGGGAAACCGATGACCCCAAAATTAATCAACTGCGACTGCGGCAAATTAAAAACTTTCTAACTATTTTATTCTTTTCCCAGGGTACGCCGATGTTGCTGATGGGAGATCCGGTGGGCAGAACCCAGCAGGGCAATAATAACGGCTATTGCCAAGATAACGAACTAAGTTGGTTCGACTGGAGTGGGGAAGAAACCCACAGCGATGAAACTCACTTTTTGCGGGGCATTATTGCTTTGACCCAAAGCCTATCCCTATTTCTTGAGGAAAGTTTATTGCCGGTGCTAAATTTTGCTCTACCCCGCTTTCCCGATGAAAATGACGGCTCTGAGGGGGATGGCCAGGACGGGGAAGAACCCGTTTATAAACCCCTCCCTCCAGTGGACGAAGCAGCTCTGCGGGAAATGTATCTTAAAGCAACTAAGGATTTACCGGGCTCCTGCGTGGTTTGGCATGGAGTGAAACTAGCCCAGCCCGATTGGTCTTACACTTCCCATACTTTAGCGGTCACCCTATTCCATCCAGGAGCGGAGGAAATTCTCCATCTGATCTTTAATGCCTATTGGGAACCGCTGAATTTTGAATTGCCCCCTCTAAACGATGGTTTGATTTGGCATCGACTGGTGGATACCTATTTACCAACTCCGTTGGACTTCCAGGAGCCGGCGATCGCCTCTCCGGTTGAGGGAGAAACATATTGGGTTCAGCCCCGTTCTTCTGTGGTGTTAATGGCAAAATAGTCTAATTTACTGAGTTTTTGCCCAATTAACTTTTTAGCCCATTGGAACCATGAGATTAATTAAACAAATTGTGGCTTTTCTTTTGCTTTCCCTGGGAATTCCTTTGGGGCTCTACTGTGTGGTGGAAATTTTCGACTCCACTAAGTCCCAGGAAGACCGGGATGGAGCGGCGGCGGCTCTGATGATTTTTTCCCTGCCCATGAGTGCCCTGGGGGGTGGGCTACTCTGGAGTGCGGTCCATGATGGCAGAAAGCAACAACAACAAATCACTATGGCGACCTCGGAGAACCTCAGAAAAATTTTCTTCCAAATTCTAGAGGAAAATAAAAACACCATTACGGTTTTACAGTTTTGCAAGGCCGCAGAAATTGATGGTAAGGAAGCCAAAGAATATTTGGACCAAAAGGCGATTGAGTTCAATGCCACCTTTGAAGCTAGTGAGTCCGGTGGTATTATTTATAAATTTCCCTAAATTTGAACAATGTAGTTTATCTAACATTGTTACACTCGCTTTTTTGGAAATCTCTAGCAATCTTAGCATTAAATATGTAATTATAGTTATAGTTATTTCAAATAAGAGTGAAGCACTAGACGATGCAATAAGACCGAATCACTTCATCAAGGGATGTTCCGACAGGGGCATACATTCTGATTCTTTTTAACGCACTAAAATCATGCTCAATATCATTTAAATCAGGAGAGTACTTCGGTAAAAATACAACCTCACGACCGGCTTCTTTAACCAATTCTTTAATGGCATTTTTACGATGAATGGAAGCATTATCCATTGTTAAGACTGATGGAATGCTGAGTGATGCTAAAAGATACACTCTCAACCATCCTTCAAAGCCTTCTGCATTCAAGCTTCCTGTAAAGATCATTGGTGCAATTATAGCTGATTAGTACGACTATAAGGTACTAGAGTATTAGGAGTTCAACAAAGACTAATAATAAAATTTTCTATGATAATAAAAGCGAAAATGACAATTTAGGCATTTAAACTAAATATTTAAAATGGTCTTAATTGTGAAAATTTTACGCAATTTATAGTTATCGATAAATGCTATTTGTTTTTCTTATACCTCCCAGATAATCTTTATAAAAACGTCTTCATGGATTCACAAAACTCTTCTTTTTCTCCAGCGGTTTATTTTGTTGGGGCGGGCCCCGGTGATCCGGATTTATTGACCATTAAGGGGCAAAAGCTTTTGCAGGCGGCGGATTTAGTCCTCTATGCCGATTCCTTGGTGCCCAAACAAATTTTGGCGGACGTCAGACCCCAGGCGGAATGTGTTGCCACCGGGAATAAAACCTTGGAAACCATTGTGCCTTTGATGATCACAGCGGTGCGCCAAGGCAAGATTGTGGTGCGACTCCATTCCGGCGATCTAACCCTCTACAGCGCCATCCACGAACAAATGCAAGCCCTGGGAGAAGCGGATATTCCCTTTGTCTGTGTGCCGGGTATTAGCGCCTTTCAAGCGGCGGCGGCGATCTTAAACTGTGAACTTACGGTGCCTGATCTCGTGCAAACCATTGTGCTAACCCGCATTAGTGGTGCGGCTTCGGCGGTGCCAGAACGGGAAGAGTTAGCAGGTTTAGCGTACCACCAAGCTAGTTTGGGGTTATACCTGGCGGCGCGCCATGTGGAAAAAGCTCAGAACCAATTGTTAGAGCATTATCCCGGCGACACTCCCGTAGCGGTTTGTTTTCGGGTGGGTTGGCCCGATGAAAAGATTTGGTTAGTGCCCTTGGCAGAAATGGCAGCCTTAAGTTTGCGGGAAAATTTAATCCGCACCACCCTTTACCTGATTAGCCCAGCTTTAAAGACTGATTTACCCCGGCGATCGCGCCTTTATCATCCCGACCATAGCCATTTATTCCGTCCAGTCCGTCCCCTATTGTGACAACCAGTTAAGTCTGAGGATATTTTTGCTTTCATAGCTTGTTTTCTTCCTGAGGGAAG
Source organism: Synechocystis sp. IPPAS B-1465 (assembly GCF_003015225.1). GTDB lineage: Bacteria > Cyanobacteriota > Cyanobacteriia > Cyanobacteriales > Microcystaceae > Synechocystis. The sequence continues at coordinate 142,502 of NZ_CP028094.1, forward strand.
TTAGGATTAGTGATGGGGGTTATTCCCTCCAAAAAGAATTAGTATTTTCTCCTCCCCATGAGCTGGATTCCCCCCTACCGTCCCCAACAATTGTCCCTGGGCCCCCTGGAGCAGGAAATTTTACAAATTATCTGGCAATTGGGCCAGGCCACGGTGAAAGATATCCACGATCGCATTTTGAGCGACCCTGACCGGGAATTGGCCTACTCTTCGGTAACCACGGTGTTAAATCGGCTCACAAAGAAGGGCTGGTTAGTGTGCCATCGCCAGGGCAAAGCCTTTATTTGGACGGCAAGGGTGAGTGCAGACCAGGCCAAAGCGGTGCAGTCCTACGAACAATTACAGCAGTTTTTGGCCATTAGCAATCCCGATGTGGTGGCCGCCTTTGCTGACAGTTTAGACACCGCTAGCATTGACCAGTTAACGGCGATCGCCGATCGTTTGCGGGCGGCCCGACAACAGCGACAGGAGGAGAAATAATGCACAGTATTTTGTTTGCCATTGCAGTTTTAATTGCCTTTGGCCTGCGTTGGGCCATTCGTTGCTGGCCGGGCGGATTATCTTGGTCCATAGCGTTAGGCTTTTTTGCCCTTCCCCCCCTACTGTTGATTACCACTAGCATGGCGATCGCCTGGATGGGCTGTGGTTGGATGTTTGGCTTCCCCGCTAGCATGGGCAGTCACTTTCTCGCTTGGCTATTTTTGCTCTGGACAGCAGTTTGTGTTGCCAACCTTACCTGGCAAACTTGGCAAACGTTGGCGGCGGTAAAAGTTCATCCGTTGGCCGATTGGCAAGGACAAAAAATTCGTCTTTTGGATACTCCTTTTCCCTACAGCGCCCAGGTGGGATTATGGTCACCGGAACTGGTAGTAAGTCAGGGTTTATTGAAATTGCTGTCTCCGGAACAGGTAAATGCGGTCTTAGCCCATGAAAATGCCCATCGTTTTTACCGGGATACTTGGACGTTTTTCTGGTTAGGATGCCTGCGTCGCCTAACTTTTTGGCTACCGGAAACGGAATCTTTATGGCAGGAATTACTGTGGCAGAGGGAATGTCGAGCCGATCGCCATGGGGCAAAAAACTGTGATCCCTTGCTCCTGGCGGAAGCCCTGGCCCTAGTGTCCCAAAATTCCATCGTTGCCAATCCCATTCCTTTGGCAGTGCCCTTTTCTGGTCAACAAGACCGCTTACTAGCCCGCATTGACCATTTACTAGGTTTTTCCATTACCCCGGATTCCCACCGTTTAGCTAGCTGGGTTGGATCTTTCCTTCTCCTGGTGATCGCCATTTTGCCCCTGATTTTGATTCCTTTACATATAAAGTAAGTTCAAGCTATTCAGGTGAGATTTTAAGTAATACCAAATTTTAAAATGATAGATACGATTCCTAATCCCCCCGCCTATCGGCTTCCCCCCTTCTCAACCGGAGCTTTAGTGAGGAGGGCTAGGGGGGATATCTCTTGACCCGTCGCTGGAATTTAACGAATTGGTATAACAATTATCACTCCTGTAAAAGTTCCCAAGATCATTTCTCTTAAGACATTTAAGAATTTTTTTAACATGGCCACTGCCTTAGAAACTAATCAACCAGCCCCGACTTTCTCCGCCCCCAATGCTGAGGGGAAAACAATTTCCTCCGATGATTTTTTGGGGCAGTGGTTAGTGCTTTATTTTTACCCCAAAGACAATACCCCCGGTTGCACCACTGAAGCGATAGATTTTAGCGAAAAGTTACCGGAATTTACAGATTTAAATGCTGTTGTTGTCGGTGTTAGTCCGGATTCGGAAAAAAGTCACGGCAAATTTATTGACAAGCATAATTTAACCGTTCAACTGCTCAGTGATCCGGAACACGAATTAGCGGCAGCCTATGGCGCTTGGGGACCGAAAAAGTTTATGGGCAAAGAGTGTGAAGGCATTCTTCGTTCTACTTTTTTGATCAATCCCCAGGGGAATATTGCCCACATTTGGCCTAATGTCCGGGTTAAGGGCCACGCAGAAAAGGTATTGGAGAAATTGCAACAGTTGAATAGCGCTGATTAGTTAATTGTTTATGCGAAAATCACTTTCGGGCAAGCAAATCCTTCAGCCTTGGCAGAGTTTCAGCGTTAACCTAATCGATTTTTATCGGTATCGATTGCTAAATTGGTTAACCCTTGGTTTGATTTGCTTCAGTTTAAATGCCTGTCAAAGTGCCCCGCCCCCTTTGGAATTTGCCCCTGACGGTGCGGTGGTACAGCAAGCAATTACTTTCCAACTTAATCGTACCCAAACTGCCCTGAGCCAACATTTAAACGCCCCGACCCCAGATTTTGAAATTAGCAAAATCAATGTCAAAAATATTGAGGCGATCGCCGTGGATAATTTACCGGCCTATCACCTGACTGGGGGATATGATTTAAAACTAATTTTGCCCCGGCAAACGGTGACTCAAAAACAGAATCCCTTCGATCTTTACCTACAGCGGCAAAGTGAAGGCAAAAGTTGGCGGTTGTTAAAAAAAGACATTGACCCCCGCACTAACGAGGAAAAATGGGGCAGTTATCTAGTGGAGCTACAAGCAACGGAGCCCGAAAGTTAACTAAGTTGACGGGTTAAAAACTAAAATTCACCTTGGCTAGAGAGAATTAGCAATTAACTTTGGCTTTCCCACCATTGCCCGTCTAAGAATTTTCCAGCCATGTTTCCACACTTTTCACCTTTTCATCCATGGTTTGGGGGCGATCAGTGCGGGTACCAAAACGCATGCTGGAAGTGATGCGGGGGGCTCCCAGGGCATGGACAGCTTCATGGCAAGCCTTAACTGCGGCAAAAACTTCGTCCCAATCCCCTTCAATGTTGGTGCCGTAGGCATGCATGGTATGTTTCAGCCCCGCTTCGGCCAGTACTTTCTGGCAAGCGGCCACATACTGACCCACGGAAACCCCCACACCCAGGGGCACAACACATAAATCCACAATCACGTTCATAGCTTTTACTCGTCGGTAATGGCTGACGACAATCTCAAATTTCCCTAGATTTTGACACACTCCTGCCGTCAATTGGAGGGGCAGGTTAGCTGTTGATATGGGTATTGGGTTAGGAGTTCCCTAGAACCATGGCCCACCAAGGCTGAGAAAGTCCGCAACAAGTCGTTAAATTTCTGCGCTTGCATTGGCCTTATTCTGAAGGGATAAGGCTTAACCGAGGAGGGCTTGCCGTTATCAATCTCCATGGCACGGTGAGACTCTCCCTGAACCGATTCAAGGAACTCAATTATCATGCTTAGCAAAATTTTATACGCAGATTCTGGCACCAGCCAAACCCAAGAAATGCTCAAGGCCATGATGGACTTTCCGGCGGTGCAAAAGGCATCGATCACGATTTTGCACGTGGTTCCGCCCCAAATTACCACGGAGGCATTCACGGAAAAATGGGCCGAGGGCGGTAAAATCCTGGCGGACTTGTTGGAGGATGTGGCCATCGAACCCAGTAAGGTTTCCACCGTGTTGCGCCAAGGAGACCCCAAGGGAGTGGTGTGTGATGTGGCCAACGAAATTGATGCGGACCTGATTATTATGGGTTCCCGGGGCTTGAAACGGTTGGAAGCCATTCTAGAAAATTCTGTTAGTCAGTATGTATTTCAACTGACCAATCACCCCATGTTGTTGGTGAAGGACGATATTTACGTTAAGCGCATTAAACGGGTCATGGTGGCCCTAGATAAGTCAGCGGCGGCGGAGTATGCGTTGGAACTGGCCCTGGAGCTTTTGCGGGATTATCCAGAAGGGGAATTAATTCTAGCTCGGGTGAACCCCGACCTGAAGCCGGATCTACTACCCCTTTCCCGGCAAGAAATTGAGGAAAACCCCGTCCTAGCTCCGGCGATCGCCAAGGCGAAGCGTTTGGGCATTGCCTATCGTTGCACTGTAACGGGGGGTAAGCCAGGGGAAAAACTATGCGAATTGGCGGAGGATTACAATGCTGACTTGATGCTGTTGGGTTCCCCCGATCGCCGGCCCTCCATTGCCAAGAGTTTGCCAGATTTAGACCGACTATTGGGCACTTCCCTATCGGACTATATTCGGGTCAATGCCCCCTGTCCGGTGTTACTAACTCGCAAAGAAGGGATCTAATTTCAATTAAAGGCGAAATATTTACCCAGGGTTTAACTATCGGCAAAAAAAGGGGCTGGATCAACTCCGCCCCTGACTCTGTTCTGTTTGACAATGGTTAACCAAGGCTTAGCTTTCGCTTTGTTTCCCGGTTTGAATAAACAGGATCAACAGGAAAACCGTTGGCACCAACACAAATAAAATACTTGCTATAAAGCCGAGATTGTTAACTTGCATAGCCTAAACTGCCTCGATCTTAAATTTGGCTCAATACCCTACCTAGAATAGCATTGGTGGGTCATGGCCCTGGGGCAATGGCTGAAGGGCTGGCCAAACTTTTTGCTCCGCCTTCTCCGCCTAATTTTACTATCCACCACCACTTACCATGGTCGCTATTATTTACAGCGCAGAGTTTTTGCGCCACGAAACTGGCCCCACCCACCCCGAGTGTCCGGCCCGACTGACGGCGATCGCCACTGCTTTACGGAAGATGCCCGGAGCGAATTACCTCCATTGGCAAAAGCCTTCCCCGGTGACGTGGAATTTAGATCCATACATCCTCCGATGCCATAGCCAGGAATATTTAAACAAATTGGCGAAATTGGCTGAGCTAGGGGGCGGTTCCCTCGATGCGGATACCCCTGTTTCTCCCCAGAGCTATGATGTAGCCCGCTTGGCGGTGCGGGCCTGGCTAGATGGGGTTGACCATGTCTTAAATCAACGGGAGGCGGTGTTTGTGTTGGCCCGTCCCCCTGGGCACCATGCTATTCGTAACACGGGTATGGGTTTTTGTTTGCTCAACAATGTGGCGATCGCCGCCCATTACGCCTTAACTAGACCAGGGGTGGAGCGGGTAGCCATCTTAGATTGGGATGTACACCATGGCAATGGCACTGAAGCATTGGTGGACCATAACCCCCGGATTTTCTATTGTTCCCTGCACCAATTTCCCTGCTATCCCGGCACAGGGGCCGCTGGCGATCGGGGTCAACACGACAATGTGCTTAATATTCCCCTCAAACCAGGGGGGGATGGCAAAGTTTATCGGGAGGCGTTTGAGCATAAAGTTCTCCCATTTTTACGGCAAGTGAAGCCGGATTTACTCTTGGTGAGTGCTGGTTATGATGCTAACCACTCCGATCCCTTGGCCTATATGAACCTAATTCCGGAGGATTACGGCATGATGACCCATTATCTGATGGAAATATCTCCCTATCCGGTTTTAGGACTGGAAGGGGGCTACCATTTGCCGAGCTTGGCCAAATCCGTGGTGGAAACCCTCAAGCCTTTATTGTTCTAAGGGAGTTTGACCCCGGCAAGGTTTGGAATCCGTGGGGCGAGTTTTGCTCTATCCTCCTTTGGGTCTGTGGAAGACTTTTATTCTTTTTTTCCTAAACTTCAGGGAGATTTTTGACAACAGAGAATAGCTAGAGTTTTTTCCGTTGGGACTCTCCCCAGTAACCCATCAACTTATAGGCTAGTTTAGCGGTAGAAAATTCCGACACCACCGAGCCTCGCACTGGGGCCAGTTCCATCAAGTCGCAACCAATTACTTGCTTGGTTTGAAAAAGACGGCGGAAAAAATTTAACCCTTCATACCAACCTAGCCCCCCCGGTTCAGGGGTGCCGACTCCCGGCATAAACCCCGGATCAAAACCGTCCATATCAATGGTGAGAAAGACTTTTTGTGTGGTGATGCTGGCGATCGCCTCGTTAATCCAATTGGGATTATCGGCCATTTCCCTGGCCCAAAACACAGGAATATTTTTTTCCCGAATCAAATCTGCCTCTTCCTGACAAATGGCCCGAATGGCGATCGGCAGAGTGGGTAAGCCCAATTCCAACACCCGGCGCATTACACAGGCATGGTTATGGCAGGAACCTTCAAATTTGTCCCGCATATCCCCATGGGCATCAATTTGCACCACCGTAAAAGGCTCCGATGTCCCCCTTTGCATAGCCCGCACTACCCCAGTGGTAATGGCATGTTCCCCACCGATCGCCACTACAAATTTACCGTCTTCCACAAAAGGGGCAATGCCGTCACAAACCTCCGTTACCATGGCGTCTCCAGCCAAAGCGGGATGCTTATTGCTGTCCGCCAGGGGAGCGCAGGTGTAAATACCCAAATCATGGCAGGGGGAAGTGCCCAACTCTTCGTCATAGGCTTCCAACTGGTCCGAAGCTTCTAGCACCGCCTCAGGGCCATGCTCACAACCCTTACGGTAGGAAGTAGTTGCCTCATAGGGAATGGGCACCACCACCACAGCGGCATCAGCATAGGAGGTAATGGCTTCCGACTCCAGAAACTGTTTGGGCCCAGAGGTAAATTTATTAGGACTATGCATCTATTTTTCTAAGTTATTTTGCCCTGTAATTACCTTGGCGGACTGAATCTTGTCCCCCTGTTTGATTTTCAGCACTACGTCCATACCCTGGGTGACGTAACCAAACACAGCATAATCACCGTCTAAAAATCCCGTTTCATCGGACAGGGTGAAATAAAACTGGGAAGAAGCGGAGTCTGGCATTTGGGAGCGGGCCATAGCCACAGCGCCGGTTTTGTGGGGCAGCATCACCGGAAATCCAGCTTGATTGCCCAAGGCTCGACTGTAGACCGGGGTTTCTGGTGCATTTTCTACTGCAGGGTCCACCTTAATCTCCAAGGGAATATTGCGGGGACGTTGGGTGTTTTTATCCACATAACCCCCCGTACCGTCACCTTTGGGGTCTCCCCCCTGGGCCACAAAACCATCTACCACCCTGTGGAAAGTTAAACCGTTGTAGAAGCCCTGTTCCACTAAGTCAACAAAGTTACCGGCGGTAATCGGCGCATTTTCCCCATCCACTTCAATGATGATTGGTTGGCCATTAACCATCATTTCCACAGTGGCTTTGCCATTTAAGCGAGGCTTATAGTCTTTATATGGATCCGTTGTTACCTGGGCCACTGGGCTGTTGGTTTCCGTGGGGGAAGGCTCGGCTGAAGAATTGGCAGAGGGCTGATTGCAGGCAGTCAGTAAAATGTTGACGACAAAAAAGATGCCCACAAACCAAGTGGCTCGGCTGATATTCGGTAAAATCCTCATAAAATCTAATCTCCGTAATTGCTAATGGCAACTGCCTTTCATCGTTTATGTAAATTAACCAACTTTAAAGTCCTTGTTAGGAACCTTAGTCCACTTTAGATAACTTTCTAGGGGAAATGGGGACCAATTGAACATAACAAACCCCCGTTTCTGCCCTGAATTTGGTGTTCTTGGTAGTGAAATCTGACAGCACGGGAATGGCAATTTACAAACCTTCTAGGGGTACTCCTAGAAAGCGGGCTAACTCAGCCCCCTGGTTTTCCAATTGGGAGAGCGAAATGGGTTGGCCTGCCCTGGTGAGGGGAATATCTCTTCGCTGTTTGACTTTGAGGTATAGGGAGCGTTTGGGGTTAACGCCTTCTTTAATTTCCGCCTTTACCGCCTGGACATCGGCAATTTTATTGATCAACTCAATGCGGCGGTTTTTGCCGGGGAAGCCCCAACGGAAAATGGTCACTTGCCCGGACTTTTTATTGAATTCGTTGTAACCACTGCCGACGTTTAGAGCCATGGTTAGCCAGAGATAGCCTGCCACTGTGCTGCCGGCCACACCGTAGAAAAGTAGCGCCACACCCTGGGGAATAAACTGCAGTCCGGTGGTGTCACTAACAATCAAAAGATTTTTGCCAAAGTAGCTAGAAAGGCCGGCCAACAGGAAACCGACACCACCAATGGTAGAAATTCCAGCCCAGAAAAAGTTGCTGAAGCGGCGGGCTCCCAATACTTCTTGGCGCAAAACTTGGGAAGATTCTGCGAGCGTCTGTCCACCCATGTATTTCTCTAACAATAATTACAACGAAACTAACCATTGAATTTTACCCCATCAGGGCTAGGGGCTAGGATGATAGGGCGATCACCTTAGGGGAACTGGGGTCTAACCTCTACCAAATTTTGGGAGCTAGGGGACTTTTCAAACGGTCCCAGAAGGAGGAATACGAAGGCAATAACTTTTTTCATCTCCCCAACGCCCCTGGGTTAACCAAGGGGGATAACCATCTGTCATTACTTGCACCGGCCCTAACTGGGCCAATTGTCGAGCCCGACGATAATGAAAACTACGTTGGAGGCCGTTATCCAGTTGCTGGGCCAATGTTGATTCCTCTCCGGCGATCGCCATCATTGCCCCGGAGGATAGGTACAAAACGTAATGGGGCTGGGTTCCTGGGACTGGCACTAGGAAGCAAAGACCAATGTTACCAACTAAGCCAAGATTATTAAGGGTTTCAGCCACAAATTCTTCGGTTAGTTTTTCTCCCACCAAGTCACTCACCCGATCGCCCCTACCCACCAAAGCCAGGCAAGGGGTTTTGGCATACCAATGGGATACCTGCAGGCGATCGCCAAGGCGATAACGGTATAGTCCCCCCAAAGTGGAAATAATTAATTGATAAGTTTGCCCTGTTTGCACTTTGCACAAGTCAACAATGGTGCCATCAGCGGTCATAAATTCCAACACAATTTGGTTCACTAAGGGCACAAATCCCCCAGCTTTAATTAGAGGAATGGTAATGGGAGCTTCCGTGGCCAATAAGCCTTTTCCTTGGATAAATACTCCGGGAAAATAAGTCTGTAAAGCCCTAGCTTGTTCCCCGGCAAATAGTTGATCCCAACAGGAAATTAATTTTAATTTTGGCCAGATTTTTAGCCAATCAATCGGATCTATTTCTAATGCTTTTCGTCTTGTGTCATCCAGGCGATCACCAAGGGCCGTGATCAGGGCGTGACGGTGCTGGGCCATAAACGTTAATTGCACTGTCAAAAAAGTTGGACTCCAAAGGGAAATAATTTCTAAGTCTGGATTTTGCAATAAAGCTAAGGCCAAAGCCCAACGAAAAGCGTCTCCGTCAGGAAAATGATTACCTACCCGTACCAAAAAATGACCACTAAGCCAGCGCAGAGGCCCCGTCAAATAGTCCGTGTCATCAATGCCCCCAGGGCGATCGCCAAGGGTGGGAGAAACACAAGCATAGGTTTTACCTGTGCGAAAATCTGGGCCATGGTGGAGCAGGTCATAGGCCCAAACCGCAAACATGGAGGTAAATGCAGTCAGTAAACCATGGGTGTAGGGAATTTGTTTAATCGCGCCAGAACTGCCCGAAGTTTGTTGCCAATAATGAATTTTTTCGTTGGTAATTATTGATTGTTTAGGTGAGGTTTGCTGTTGTTCTAACCAGGAAAAAAAATCATCATAGCTAACTACGGGAATAGCCGACCAAGGAGAGTCTTTAGTGATCCCCAAAGATTGGCCATAACGGGTGTGAGTTAGGCGCTGAATAATTTTGGTTTTTAACCGCTCTTGTTCAACGTCAGGCTGATGTAATGCGTTATTAAAACTATTAAAGGCTGGTTGCAATAGATACTTGCTAGCCCTTAAAAGGAAATTATGCATTAGGAACTGCTTAATTTGATCATTCCTTCCAATGAAGGGCTGGGGCAAATTAATCCCCACTTTAAGCTTTGCTAATAATTGCTAATAGCTAACAATGGGAATCCACTCAAAACTATCCACAATGCCTTGGTAATAATCGTTGATCGTTTCCCGGGGATAGGGCGCAACGCCAGTTTCTTCATCAAACCAACGCTCGTAAATTTCCACCGCTGCGGTCTGATCGCTGATTACCCCTTCCATATATTTGACTAGACTGTAGTTGACCAAATTGCGCCAGTCAGAATCATCTTTGGGTAATAAACAGGCATAGGCTTCGTACTGATAGGGAAAATTAGGCACCACTTTCCACTGTTGGGGATTATCAGAGGTTTTTTTCAATCCTGCCAAAACAATGCCATCTCCAGCAAAAGCTTCGATTTCTCCAGCTTCAAGCTTGGCCATGCCATCGGCCTGGTCTTTAACTTCAACGATGGTTGCCCCCGGTTGAAAGTCGAGAATAGCTTTTGCATTGGTGGTGTCGGGAATAACCCCGATCGCCCGTCCCGCTAGGGAATCGGCAGATTCTAGATCACTATCCACCCCGGTGATAATTTTGGTACCATCGGCAAAGTAACTGACTGAAAAATCCACCACTGCCGTTCTATTCCAGGTGAAGGTGGAAGAAGCACATTCCAAGTCGATGGTCTGATTGGTAATCAAGTCAAAGCGATTATCGGCGGTGGCTTCCACCATGTTTAACTTGATTGGTTTACCCAGTCTGGCTTCCGCTTCCTGGCGAATCAATTCCAGCAGATCAATGGAAAAACCCACCCATTCCCCTTGGTCGTCAACGTAGGCGAAGGGCACCGCATCCTTTCTAGTGCCGGCATTAATCACCCCCGTTTGTTCAATGCGGTCCAATACCTCCCCTGCCCAACTGGGTAAGCTCGCGGCTCCACTGAGTAATACAGACAAGGCTAAACAGGCAAATTTTTTCATTGGTCAACTCCTAGCACCAATTTCCCAAGACTACGGAGGGGGCAATGAAGTTTCAATTAATTGGGGTCACAAACCACAGCGGCCTATGGCTCTAATCAATGGCACACTAGAAAAAGAGAGTTAGGGAGGGAGTTGCGGATTCCTGTCACAGGGAATCTGAGGAAAGTCCGGGCTTCCCAAAGGCCAAACTTGCTGGGTAACGCCCAGTGCGCGCGAGCGTGAGGACAGTGCCACAGAAAAATACCGCCCTTTTTAGAAAACAGCAACCAGTAAACAGTTAACAGGGTTTTTCTGCTGACTAACTGGTAACTGACCACTGAAAAGGGTAAGGGTGCAAAGGTGCGGTAAGAGCGCACCAGCAGTATCGAGAGGTACTGGCTCGGTAAACCCCGGTTGGAAGCAAGGTCGGAGGGGCAAAGGTTGGTCTTTTTCCTGCCCCATGATTGGTGGAACCGCTTGAGGAATTTGGTAACAAATTTCCCAGATAGATAACTCCCCAAGGGTGCCTCGCATCCTGGAACAGAACCCGGCTTACGACTAACTCTCTTTTTTTGTCCATGGGTCCAGTGGCATGCTGTCAAAAACTATTCATGAAGGGCCTGGTTGGCGCTGGGGCTTTGATCCCAATGCCGAGACTTTTCCTTTTTTGCTGGGGTCAGAGAATTGGGCTTTGGAGTTGACCCAAGATGAGTTTGCCGATTTCCATCGCTTGAGTAGGGAGTTGGCCCAGACCGTCACGGCGATCGCCGACGAGTTAATGGAGGAGGAAAAAATTTGTTGCGAACTGAGTAGTGAATTGGTGTGGTTAGAAATTGAGGGCTATGCCCACGCCTATGAATTGAGGTTTATTTTGTGCCAGGGGCGTAAAGCAGAGGGCGGCTGGCCAGCGGCGATCGTACCGGCATTGTTAAACAGTTTGCAGTCCTTTGACCCAGGGGAAACCTAAACCCACGGTGAACGTCCAAAACCCAGGGGTGGAGGATGGATTTCTGACCTTAGCGACCCAAACAGATTGCCCCAATTCGCTACACTAGCTTTATTGGGTTGACAATCTTCCCCTGCTTTCTTCCCTAAGCTTGCCTGTTAGCGATTATGGTTCGTTTGCTCATGGTATTCCCTCAACGTTTTTCCCCCTCCCATTTGCTATCTCGTCACTGGGGTTGGTTGGCGGTCGCCATGGCCTCCCTAGGGAGCTTGTCTTCCCTGCCCGTCAACGTCAATTCCTCGGTGGTGGCCCAAACGGCCCCTTCTAGTCCCATGACTGTCCGCTCTGATATCCAAGAAGCTAATTCCCAAACCGGGGTGGTGACCGCTAGGGGGAATGTTCAAGTTTACTATCCTGCGCGGAATTTGCAAGCAACGGCGGCCCAGGCCCAATATTTTTCCCAGGAGAGACGTTTAGTCCTTAGTGGCAACGTCTATGTGCTCCAGGACGGCAACAGTATGCGGGCGGAAACCATGACCTATTTAGTGGACGAAGGGCGTTTTGTCGCTAACCCCCAAGCAAATCAACAGGTGGAATCCATTTATCTAGTGGAAGAGTCCCAAAGTCCAGCCGGCCCCGCCCCCACTGGTCCCAATCCTCTCCCCGGTGATACCCTGCCAGATTTGCCGCCCCTGGGTTCTTAGCTGTGGGATACTAACGGCATTCGGTGACAGGCTTTTTAGCGAGAACGGAGATCGTGACCTTAGTTTTAGAAAATATCCATAAACTCTACGGCAAGCGTTGTGTGGTCAATCGGGTCAACGCCCAGGTCGCTCCCGGGGAAATTGTCGGCTTACTCGGGCCCAACGGAGCGGGAAAAACCACCACTTTTTACATTGCCACGGGATTAGTAAAGCCGAATACAGGGCGGGTGTGGCTCCACCAGCGGGACATAACTAATTTACCCCTGAACCAACGGGCCCATCTTGGTTTAGGTTACCTAACTCAACAGGCCAGCGTCTTTCGGCAGTTGAGTGTGCGGGACAACATTCTCTTAGCTTTGGAGCAAACAGGGGTTTCGCCTCCCCTACGGAAACATCGCCTTGAGCAGCTATTGGCCGAGTTTCGCTTAGAAAAAGTGGCCCATACCCAAGGTTCGCAAATTTCTGGGGGAGAACGGCGGCGCACTGAGTTAGCCCGGGCCCTGGCGATCGGGGTGGAAGGACCACAATTTTTGCTTTTAGATGAACCCTTTGCGGGGGTTGACCCCATTGCCGTGGCGGAAATTCAAACTATCATTGCCCAGTTGCGGGAACGAAATATGGGCATTTTAATCACCGACCATAATGTGCGGGAAACCCTAGCCATTACCAACCGGGGTTACATTATGCGGGACGGGCAAATTTTGGCTTCCGGTAGTGCCGGGGAGTTATCGGAAAATCCTTTGGTGCGGCAATATTACTTGGGTGAAAAATTCCAGTTGTAAGCACTTAAATCATGGTGGATAGCCTGGCAACCGTTTGGTTAATTGGTGGAACGGTGGATAGTCGTGCCGTAGCCGAAGGGTTAATTGCCCAGGGAATAAATTGTCTGGTGACAGTCACCACATCGGAGGCCAAGCATTTATATCCGATTCATCAATGTTTGACGGTTCACGTTGGAGCTTTAACCCCACAGGAAATACCGAAATTTCTAAAACGCCATAGCATTGCAGTCATTGTCGATGCGTCCCATCCCTTTGCCGCCCAAATTACTACCACGGTCACGGCGATCGCCAAAGAACAACAAATTCCCTATATCCGATTTGAGCGGCCGCCCCTGGCTTTGGGAAAAAATACCTTAGAAGTACCTGATATTCAGAGTTTAACCAGAGGGAAATATCAGCCTTACTTGAGGGGAAAACGGGTGCTGTTGACCGTTGGAGCCCGCTGGTTAAGCCATTTCAGCCTCCTACAGGATGAAGCAGTTCTATTTGCCCGTATTCTGCCCTATCCCCAAGCCCTAGCCCAGGCGATCGCCGCTGGGTTTACTTCCGACCGTATCATTGCTTTGCGCCCCCCCGTAGCCGAACCATTGGAAAAAGCCCTGTGGCAACAATGGCAAATTCAAGGGGTGGTAACTAAAGCCTCCGGTGCCCAGGGGGGAGAATTGGTTAAGCAAAAAGTGGCGGAAGCGTTGGGGGTAAATCTGATCAGAATTGCCCGTCCCCAGACTATTCCAGGGCAAATAACTGACGATTTAAGCCAGATCAACCAATTTTGCCAAAGACATTTGCCAAGCTAAAAACGAAAATTTGTTAAGTATTGCAACGGTGGTTTCCCAGGGGCAGAGCGTCCCCGTAAGATGAGATTTTTAAAGACCCCCATTAGCGTGGGGCTATCCCTTTAAAAACCGTCTTTATTCTGGAGAATCTCAATGCATAGCTTTTTGTTGGCCACCGCCGTTCCCGCCACCCTGTCCTGGAGCCCTAAAGTTGCTGGGGTGATGATTGCTTGCAACATTTTGGCGATCGCCTTTGGTAAATTGACCATCAAACAACAAAATGTGGGCACCCCCATGCCTTCCTCTAACTTCTTTGGCGGCTTTGGTTTAGGGGCTGTGCTGGGCACCGCTAGCTTTGGCCACATCCTCGGCGCTGGAGTAATTCTGGGGCTAGCCAATATGGGAGTACTTTAAGGCTCGATTCTGAATGGACTAGCTTTTATCCTTTGGGAAAATATCAAAGGCGATCGGGCAATTGAAAGAAAAGCCTGGTCGCTTTTTTGTTAGGGATTAGGGAAAATGCCAAAACGCACCAAGGTGGTAATTATGGCTCCGATGACGGCAAGAATCAACGCCCAAATTTGAGCATTAGCCCGCCCTTTGACATCTTTAACATCATCCTTGACTGTACCTATCTCCATCCTGACCGCAGATAACTCGGTTTTCACCGTTGCCATATCGATCTTAAGAGAAGTTACATCTTTTTGGAGGTCATCGAGTTTGGTCTTAATTTCCCCCAAGATCTCCTTTAAATCGGTTTCTATAGTTACACTCATTGGCTTTTGCCTGCAAAGCAATATTTCCTGATACCCCTAGGGTAAATCATGGGAAATGGCGATCGCCGGAGTTTCTCCTGTTTGCTGGAGGGCTGTCTGCAACATCTTGGTGCTGACCACGGAATCGGTGGCGAGGTTAAAGAGGGGATTAGCCAGAATACCTGCCAGCGAGGTAGCAACCAAAGTAGCGACAATGCCCACCTGTAGGGGACGCATGCCGGGTAAATTCCATTTGATGGCCGGGTAATTTTTGATTACTTCGGACATTTCCTGGGGCTCCTTCACCACCATCATTTTCACCACCCGGATGTAGTAGTAGATGGAAACTACACTGGTAACCAGACCAAGTAGGACTAGGCCATACAATCCCGATTGCCAACCGGCCCAGAAGATGTAAATTTTGCCGAAAAAGCCCGCCAGAGGAGGAATGCCCCCCAAGGATAATAAACAAATGCTCAAGCCCAAGGTTAACAAGGGGTCTTTGTGGTACAGACCAGCGTAATCACTAATTTGGTCACTGCCAGTGCGGAGGGTGAAGAGAATAATGCAACTAAACGCCCCCAGGTTCATAAACAGATAGATGAGCATGTAGAAAACCATGCTGGCGTAACCATCTTCACTGCCGGCCACTAGGCCAATCATCACAAAGCCTGCTTGACCGATGGAAGAGTAGGCCAACATCCGTTTCATGCTGGTTTGGGCTAAAGCCACCACGTTGCCCAGCACCATGCTCAACACGGCCAGAGCGGTGAAAATAACGTGCCACTCATCGGTAATACCACCAAAGGCAGTCACTAGTAATCGGATAGCTACGGCAAAACCGGCCGCCTTAGAGCCCACCGAAAGAAAAGCCACCACCGGGGTGGGAGAACCTTCATAAACGTCGGGGGTCCATTGGTGGAAGGGTACAGCGGAAATTTTAAAGGCAATACCAGCAATGACAAACACCAAGGCGATCGCCAAACCGAGGGATTGACCCACAGTGTCAGCGTTAACTAATTTCTCGGCAATTAATACCAACTGGGTTTCGCCACCGGACAAACCATAGAGGAGGGAAAGACCGTAAAGGAAAATGGCGGAGCTAGAAGCACCAATGAGCAAATATTTCAACGCCGCTTCATTGGAACGGGGGTCCCGCTTCATGTAGCCCGTCATGAGGTAGGAGGAAATACTGAGCATTTCCAGGGAGATGAAAACCATCACCAACTCGTTGGCCGCTGAGAGGAACATGCCCCCCAAGGTAGCCGTGAGCAAAATGGCAATGAATTCCGCCAAGGAAGTCCCCGTTTGTTGCACATAACGCACCGACATTAAAATGGTGACAACGGTGGACAGGGCAATGATAGCCCGGAAAATAATGCTGAGATTATCTCCATTGAAAGCGCCGATGAAACCGATGGGATCCGCCATGGACCAGGAAGTAACTAGCAAACCCACCGATACCAATAAACCGGCGATCGCCAGGTAGGGCAGGGCCAAGGCTACCTTGCGTCCCCCAATCAAATCAACAATTAGCACAAGGAGGAGAGTGACAATAACAATGCCCTCTGGCAAAATTGTCCCCGCATTGAGTTGCGCTGCAACGTTACTAGAAAAGTCCATAGGTACAACCGAGAAATGCTCACGAATAAGCTTAGCGCAGGTTTGCCGCAAAGGAGAATTAGAATGGGTGATGGAATTTATTAGTATTTTCCTGGTTTTGGGCCATGGCAAAGGGCCCCAGTAATGGCATGATTGCCCCCTTTAATGACATAAATCCTTCCCCTGTTCATTGAATTCGTCGGTGTTGGCGGTTAGGAATTGCCAGCGGTAGCTGTTGGATTGGAGTTCCATTTTCAGCACTCCATAAACTCCCATTGCCTGAACTTCACTGTTGGGGCGCACGGTTTTGAAAGGATAAAGACTTTTGCCGCCGGTGCCAATGACAAATTGCCTCAGCCCCTTTTCCCTATCCAATTCACCCTGGGCATTTTGGGGGGCAAATCTTTCGTACAGGTGGTCGTGCCCCGATAGCACCAATTCCGCACCGCCATCGTAGAGGGTCTGCCATAGGTCCGCCATTTGCTTTTGGTTACCGTGCACACCAGAGGAATAAAGGGGGTGGTGCCAATAGGCTAGGGTACAGACTTTGTTGTTTTCGGCTAAATCTTGCCTGAGCCATTCCTGTTGGGCCGATCCCATTTCGCAACCGCCAATGTATTGGCAGTTGGAATTGAGGGCAATAAAATGCCAGTCCCCCTGGTCGTAGCTGTAATAGCCCTTTTGGCGATCGCCGGCTAGTTGGCCAAAATAATCAAAGTAGTCCGCCGCATCTTTGCCGGGGCCGTAATATTCATGGTTACCTGGCACAGGGCGGCTGATGGCATCGAATTTTCCCCAGGTGGGTTGATAGGAAGCTTGGTAATTAGCCAATTCTCCCCGTTCGTACTGGTTATCCCCTAGCGGTAAAACTAGATCAGGATTAGCGCTAGCAACCAAATTAGCTGTGGCGGCCATCTGGCAACGGTCTGCTGTACCTAAACTGTTATTAAAGCCGGGATCTTCGGGGGCACAGGCAATATCTCCCGCCGCCACAATAACCAACCCAGGAGAGGAGCTTTGGGTGGGGGCATCCTTGGCCAGATTAACCGGGACTGGATTTTGGTCAAAGTTGGCAACCAGCAAAAAAGCTATGGTGACCAGGGTAATAAATAACCCAATCACCGGTAAACGGGAAAGACCCATAAGTTATCACAGGGGTGGTGGCACAAGAGGGCAAAATTCCCCCGCGTCCGTAAACTTTTCAACTACTCAAAAAACTAGCGACCCATTTTTTTATCCCGATCCTGCCGACGGCGATCGCGCCATTCCAGGGTGGTGAGGTAGAGAATGCCACCACTAACAAGCACTAGCATCACCAGGGCCGCTAAAAAAAGGGTGTTGAGGACAGGAGTAGGAGTTGCTTCCACGGTATCAAAGACTCTTAAACAACGGGAAATCCAGGTTTAATCCTAGAAGCCGTTCCGACCCCATACCACCATGCTGATGGACCAGGTGAACAGAACTAACACGCTTACCCAACCTAATGTCAAAATGTCCATAGTCTTTTGTTAAATACGCCAATAAAAACAAGCTTTGCCAGCCTTTATCTTACGGCGATCGGGCAAAATTTTAAAGCTTGCCTCAGGGACAAAACGCCCGAGCTAATCTCCCCTGGAACCATCATTGTCTCTATCCCCTTTTTTCTCCCCCAAAGCTAGAAACCATGGCCCTGTTTAACCATTATCAGGTGGAAACCCCCGAAAGCGTAGAATTGGAATTTACTTTGGCGGGCATCGGCAATCGTCTCTATGCGGTGCTGATCGACTATGTCTGTCTGGGAAGCGTTGTTTTAATTTTGCTAATTATTTGGGCGGTGTTGGCCTATAACCTTTCCCTCTACGCCTCCGGGGAATGGCAACTCTGGCTCACCGCTATCCAAATTTTCCTCATTTTTGCGGTTTATGTGGGTTATTTTGTCTTTTTTGAAACCCTCTGGCAGGGTCAAACCCCCGGTAAACGCAGGGCTAAAATTCGGGTAATTCGGGGAGATGGCCGCCCCGTTGGCTTACAGGAAGCTAGTTTAAGAGCTCTGTTCCGCCCCATTGATGATTTTCTTTACATCGGCGCTTTATTAATCATTTTTGGCCGGCGGGAAAAACGCATTGGAGATTTACTGGCGGGGACTTTAGTGATTCGGGAAAGTCGGGATCAAAGAGGCGATCGCCTAAAACTGCAACAACCGGAGCAAGCGAAGATTCTCGCCGCTGAGTTAGCACAATGCCCTGGTTTAGAAAGAATTACAGCAGACCATTGGTTAGTGATCCGGGATTATTTACTCCGACGGGGAGATTTACTACCCAAGGCCAGGCAACAGGCGGAGAAAAGGTTAGCCAAACAGGTACAAGAACGTCTGCGTCTCACCGCTCCCTCGGCCGATAATCCCCCCGAAGTTTTGCTAGAAGCAGTTTATCTTGCCTGCCAAGACCGCCAAACAACCCTGACTAAGCCCAAGTTTGAATTGTAAAGTTTTTGAAAATGCCGTAACACTGGCAATTAGGCTTGTAATTCTGCCAACCGGGCCAAAACTTCTTCACTGTGGGTGGCGGGTCTCACTCCCAGAAATCTTTCCCGCAAAATACCCTCGGGATCGATGACGTAGGTGTGTCGTAGGGCCATGCCACTGAGCCAAGAGCCATAGGTCTTGATTACTGCCCCGTCGGAGTCCGCCAGCAGGGGAAACTTAAGCCCTTCCGCATCACAAAAAGCTTCATGGGAGTCTAAGTCGTCCACACTTACCCCAATTACCTGGGCATTGAGAGCTTGATATTTGGTCAAATCCCGCTGGAAACGCTGGGCCTCCAAGGTACAACCGGGGGTAAAGTCCTGGGGATAGAAATATAAAACCACCCATTGACCCCGGTAATCTGTCAAATTAACTTCCCCTTCTCCGGTGGTGCTGGGCAGGGTGAACAGGGGCGCAGGTTGATCCAACTCTGGTTGGATACCCCCCAGGGCATAGGTGGGTAAGTCTGCCAATCCTAGCCATAAACCTAGGGTTAAAAGTAGGGCAATGATAGTTTTTGGCCAGGAGAATTTTTTGCTTGTCATAGGGGATGTTTTAAACTTGCTACACCGAGTTACCGGCGAGAATAAATTGCTTTACCTGTTATTGTTCCACAGCTTTTTGGGGACAGCAGGCTGCTGTTATTGACCTGCAACAACCCAGGGGCCAACTACTCCACGGTGACGGACTTAGCCAAATTACGGGGTTGATCCACGTCTAACCCCCGGCGGGCGGCAATATGGTAGGACAAAAGTTGCAGGGGAATCACTGCCACAATAGGGGAAAGCATTTCCTCCACGTGGGGCACTAACAATAAATCATCGAACACAGAACGGGCCTGGCTGTCGTCCATGGGAGTAACCCCGATGAGCCTGGCATCCCTGGCTTTGGCTTCCTGGGCATTAGAAATTACCTTGTCATGCACTGAACCCGGCATGGCGATCGCCACCACTGGGACTTTGGCATCCAGGAGGGCAATGGGGCCGTGTTTCATTTCCCCGGCGGGGTAACCTTCTGCATGGATATAACTAATTTCCTTGAGTTTTAAAGCTCCCTCCAGCGCAATGGGAAAATTGATGCCCCGACCAAGGAAAATAAAGTCTTGGGTTTCGGCAAATTCATGGGCTAGGGCTTCAATAGCACTACCCTGTTGTTCCAAAATGGTTTCAATTTGGGCGGGTAATTGTCGCAGACCAACCATGATGTGTTCTATGGCTTCCAAGCTCAGGCTGTGTCGCTGAAAGGCAATGTCCAGGGCGAGAAAATAAAAGGCCAACACTTGGGCCACAAAGGTTTTGGTGGCGGCCACCCCAATTTCAATGCCAGCGTGGGTATTAATAATCTCATTAACCATGGTAGCCAAGGTACTTTCCGGACGGTTGGTAATGCCCAAAATCAGGGGTTTATAGTCGTCTTCCAAAGTTAAGCGCCGTTGTTTTTCCATTTCCAGGGCGGCCAAAGTATCCGCCGTTTCCCCCGACTGAGTCACGCCAATGGTGAGGGTGTGGGGCGTCAGGGGAGGGGCCGCATAGCGAAATTCCGAAGCGTAATGCACTGTGGTGGGAATGCCGGCCAATTGCTCTAGTAAATATTTCCCCACCAGACCCGCATGCCAACTAGTACCACAGGCCAGAACTTGAATATGTTGGAGATTTTTGGTCAACTGGGGGTCTAAACCCAGGAATACGGGACTATGGCTAGGATGGTCGGCGGCCCGCCATTGTTCATTGAGATAAGTTGCTAAACAAGTGCGGACAACGGCTGGTTGCTCGTAGATTTCCTTGAGCATAAAGTGCCGAAAGCCCTGTTTTTCAACGGTGGTGGCGCTCCAATCGAGGGTGCGGGGTAATTTTCTCACCCTTTTCAGGTTAAAGTCGTAAACTTCTACCCCCAGGGGCGTTAACCTGGCAATTTCTCCATTCTCCAAAGAAAGTACTGTGGTGGTGTGGTGCACTAAGGCTGTCACATCGGACGCACAAAAGAATTCCCCCTGGCCAAAGCCCAGAATTAAGGGTGCTTGCTGTCGGGCCACAATTAGTTGCTCTGGACAATGGGCATCTAAAACGGCGATCGCAAAGGCTCCCTCTAGCTGATGTACGGCCTTGCCAATGGCTTCCAGTAGAGCTTCGTCTGGATCATCACTGGGCAAATCCTTAAGGATGTCGGCAATCAAAATCGGAATGACCTCGGTATCCGTCTCCGAATAAAACTGGTAACCCTTTTCCTTTAACTGATCCCTCAGGGTTTGATAATTTTCGATGATGCCATTCTGCACAACGGCGATGCGTTGCTGGTTATCCAAGTGGGGGTGGGCGTTATGCTCCTCCGGTTTACCGTGGGTGGCCCAACGGGTATGTCCAATGCCCAGGCGGGAAAAGTTGCTGTGGTTTTCTAGCTTTTCCTTGAGGTTAAATAGTTTGCCCTTAGCCCGCACCGACTCAATTTTTCCTTCGGTGACCGTAGCAATGCCGGCGGAGTCATAACCTCTGTATTCTAAGCGTTCTAGCCCTTCAATGAGGATATTTACTGCCGTTTGGGTGCCGATGTAACCAACGATGCCACACATGGAGATTCCCCAATGATAGTGAAGATGATCAAATTGCCCTCCAGTTTAGCTTTTTCCTTCTGCCCAATGACAAATCTATCGCCCCCCATGGCAATTAGCTGGGTATGGTAATGGGCTTTCGGGAGGAACTTGGCACAGGGGCGGACTATATCCCCAAAACTGACGTCAGCATGGCATTGGGGGATTTAGGAATTGCTAACCTATGACCATAAACAGAAACACCGTTTTGCTCAGTTTAAAGCTGTTCTCACTTCCCACCCTGATGTCTGCCATAGCCAAGACGGCGATCGCCATCATTAGAAGCGTAAAGAAGTCCGAGATGGAAACTCAAGGTTAGAAACTGCTAGCGAGTTGATCACAACCATGACAGCGCCTAATATTGTCCCCCCGATTTGCGGTGTCGTATGGCAGTGATGCCGTTGGGTTGTAACACTTGTCCGGCCTGAACTGTTGCATAAACCAGGACATGATCGCCTATATTCGACCAAGATTGGACGAGGCATTCAAGATAAGCCAGCGCCTCCGCTAGAATCAGACAGCCATTCTGGGTTGAATAATGTTCCAATCTGCTGAAGGGATTATCCCCATCTTTCGGCAGGGGCTGGTGATCAAAATGACGCCGTACACTCCTACCTTCCTGCAGAAGATTGAGCACAAAAGCCTTATTTTGTCCGGCCAAACCGTAGGCATCAAATTCGCCCGGAATTGCGAGCATAATGCCAGGGGGAGTGAAGCTGGCTTGGGAAACCCAGGAGGTCAAAATCCCTTGATGGCGGCCAGTTGTTTGGGTTGTAACCACACCAATGGAGCCGATAATACGTCCCACTGCCTGCTGAGTGCGGTCAGCCTGGGTTTCGGTAGTGGCTTGACGGGCAATCCTCTGACGCTTGTGGGTACGGAGTTGCCGCGCGAAATTTGCGCCAGAGGTTGTGCAAACATCTAGGGCATCGAGATTGGGACTGAATTGGATGCGGATGGCCTCAAAGCCGAAGCGATAGCCGCCATCTTTTAGCTTATTTTCAATCAAATCAATAGCTTCACCGCTCCAGCCATAGGAACCAAAGACTCCGGCCAATTTAGTTTTGGTTGCGGAAGATAAAACAATCCCTAATGCCGTTTGGATTTGAACGGGGGCATGGCTCCCCAGGGTAGGAGAACCGACAATAAAACCATCACAGGCCTGAATTGCTTCGACAATTTCGTTTGGTTCTGCGATTTCACAGTTAATTGTTTCGACGGCAACACCGGCCTTGACTAATCCTTGGGCGATCGCCCGGGCCATGGTTGCTGTATTGCCATAGGCGGAAGCATAGATCAATGCTACTTTGAGGGTCTGGCTAGGTTGTTGTTGACACCATTGGCGATAATCACTGTACAGACGACTAAGGCTAAAACGAACCAAGGGGCCATGGCCAGGGGCAATCATTTTCAGCGTTAACGGATCAAACTGATCCAGTGCTGTTTCGACCTGTCTAGTTTGGGGAGCATGCAAACAATCAAAGTAAAAACGGCGATCGCCGCCTAATTGTCGCCAGTCCTCATCAAAAATGGCATCGCCACAAACATGCGTGCCAAACAACTTGTCACTAAAAAGAATCTGGCTACCTGCATCGTAGGCACATAAACCGTCAGGCCAGCGGGGGGTAGGCAAGGTCATCAACTGGAGCTTATGGCCCCGGCCCAAATCCAGCATGTCCTGGGACCGCACGGTCTGGAATCTTTCTTCCCAATGGGGAAAGGTGGCTTTAAGCACCTTCGCCGCAGGACGAGAACAAATAAGCTTGGCCTTGGTTGCCCGACGCAGTAATTGCTCCAGGGTAACCATGCGATTGGGATTAACATGGCTTGCAACAATGTAGTCAAGCTGGGCTAAATCCAAATATTTGGGTAATTCCGCTAGATACAAATCACAAAATGACTCTCCCGGAGGATCAATCAATGCCGTATGGTCGGCCTGAATCAGATAGGAATTAGAAGTAGTGCCCCGACGGCGACCATATTCCACCTCAAATTTAAGTCGATCCCAGAGGCGAGACCGTAACACTTTGGTTTGAGGGGCAATTTCCGCAACCTGAATATCCCGAGGCAGGGAAGCAACGAAAATTGAATCTGACGGACTATGCAAAGCTTGGGAAAGACCACCAATTGGAGAAATCATGGATTTAACCTCGAATAAAGACAAGAGGGAGCGGGGATGGTCAAGATAATCAAATTGATGGGGACTCCTTACCAGACTGACGAATTTGATGGCGGCGGGAGATTTCCCGTTCAGGATCGACCCCTTCAAACGTGGGGGGTAACCAAACCCGCACTACGAGCAAAACACCCAGAATGAGCAGAAATGAACAAGCTGCCAGCACTTGCTCCCAAGGCACTTCCAGAACGCCCCGGACAATAATTTCTCTTAGAACCGAAACAATTGAGACTTCCACTGCAACTCCGATGGAAACCCGGTGTTCCTGCAGATAAATAATCAGCAATCGAAACAGTTCCACTAAAATCAGCAGAAATAAAATGTCGGCGGTGACCCGGGGAAAATCCAGGGGAGGAAAAAGGGAGACAAACATTTCCCGCAACTGCATCACCATAAAACTGAACAGGCCGACGCAAAGGGAAATCACAATAAAGTCCTGCACCGTTTCCAGTAGACGCACCACCACGGCACGACTGAAATATAGGAGAGTAGGCTTTGCGTCCGAATCCACATTGGTTGAGAGGAGTTGCATGAGAAAATCCCAGGTAGAAGGTGAACTTAGTAGTGGTTGCCCAGTTTGCGGTGGTGAGTGGCGGTTAGGGCATTCAATTTGGCGACTCGTCCAGTTTGTATGGTGCTGTAGACCAACCAATGGTCATTGCCATCAAGACGGGAGGTAACCTCACATTCCAGATAAGCTAGGGTTTCCAACAGGATCGGAGAACCGTTCTGGGCAGGATAGGTGTTAACTCCGGCAAAGCGGTCTGCCCCTGGGGGAAAACGGAGGAGGAAATGGCGCATGAGGCTTTGATAGTTGTCCTCTTCCAGCACATTGAGCACGAAAGTATCGCCGGGATGGAGTAATGATTCGATCGCCCGGTCTTTGGCCACTGCAATGACAATGCCCAGGGGTTCAAAGCTGCCTTGAATCACCCAGGAAGCTAACATGGCACTCCGCACATCTCCCTTTTGAGCGGTTAAAATATACAGTCCAGTGCTGAGGCGACCGATCGCCTGATTGAGTTCTGGATCAAGGTCTGTATTTGCCTGCTGGGATTGTTTCTGGGTGAGGTACTGGCCCAGATCGGTACCCGCTTCACGGCAAAGCTGATCCGTGGCGGCCGTTGGTTCGGTCTTGAGCAAAATTGGCTCAAAGGCTTCTTGCAAACCCAATTCCTGGAAGCGATTGCGGAGGGGGTAAATGGGCTCATCCTGTCCTCCCCCGCTTTCAAACAGGCCGATAACTTGTTTGGGATGTACCGCCGCTAAAATGGTGCCCAACAAAGGGTCTAGGGTGGTTGAAGTGGAAGATTGGGGAGGCATACCAACCACCAGGCCTGCCGCACATTGGGCCAGGGTACGAACCTCGTGGGTATCCGCCACACTTAGATCGACTAGTTCAATGGCCACACCGGTTTTACTGATGCCATCGGCAATGGTCTGCACCAGGCGATCGCTCACCCCATACCCATCTACATAAAATAGGGCCACAAAGGTTTCAGCTTTGACCTGGTTTT
Organism: Synechocystis sp. IPPAS B-1465; assembly: GCF_003015225.1. Classification (GTDB taxonomy): domain Bacteria; phylum Cyanobacteriota; class Cyanobacteriia; order Cyanobacteriales; family Microcystaceae; genus Synechocystis. Next base: position 167,375 of record NZ_CP028094.1, read on the forward strand.
GACTCCAGGCATCGTACTGTCCAAGCCAATGGGAAATGTGATGTTGCAATAGCGGCCCATGGCCCGTTGCCACTAGAACAACCTGCAGCGGTGCAATGCGTTTTAATGCCATCAACACCGAGCGGGCATTGGAGCCCATCAAGCAATTGTAATAGTATTGGAAATCAGGTTCGAGTCGTTCTGGCGTTTCATCGAAAAGGGAATCATCGCAATAGTGCATGCCAAAAACATCGCAGGTATAGAGTACCTGGGTACCCGAGTCATAGGTCAAAATTGTGTCGGGCCAATGCAAATTGGGCGCTGAAATAAATTGCAACTCATGGCCCTGGCCCAAATCCAGGCTGTGGCCACTTTTGACAATCTGTGACTCAAAAGGTCGGTGTACGAGCTTTTCCAAGAATTGGATGGCCACCTTGGAGCCCACCACCGTCACCTGGGGGGCCAGTTCTAAGAGGTCTGGAATCAGTCCACTGTGGTCTGGTTCTGTATGATTGACGATCAAATAGTCGAGACTTCTGAGATCAACTAGATCCTGCAACAGTTGCAAGTAGACGGCCTCAAACTTGCGATGGGACGTGTCGATGAGGGCCGTTTTTTCCCCTCGGATTAAAAATGAGTTGTAGGTTGTGCCATGGCGTAACTCAAACTCAATATCAAAGCGATCCCGATCCCAGTCAAGGCAACGAATCGCTGTGGTGTGGGCTGCAATGTCCGCGGTTTGGAGTGTTAAGCGGGGCTGGACAGCAGCAGAGGTTGGAGAATCAATTAGGGTAACCATAGAAAACTTTGTGGTTTTTCAAGCAAGTTCGCTGCTGACTTCTATGGTGCTGTGGATACTGGATTCTGTAAAATGTCAATATCTAAATAAAAAAATTAGTTTTTCTTATAACTAAAGTTTTAATTAATCAGTCAACTTAATCTATCGAGAGGGCTCTATGGCTTGGGTTAATATCGGCGGAGCCCATTGAGGCCAGTGAATGGAAGATGCCTTTTTTGGTGGCTCCATCTTGCCCACGAACTAGATTTTTCTTGCTAGGATTGGGCTTAAATGGTTTAGTCCCCCGTTTTTGGGAAGGAATTTTGCCCTCCGCCATGCCAGTGGCCCATTGCATCGGACTTGACTATTTGTCTGCCTCCCTTTGACCTACCCTGCCTTCCATGAGTCCCCATTTGCTTTGTCTTCGTCCTTTGGTTGCCGCTTTAGTCTTCGGTTTGGGTTTGGGCACTGCCCTCAGGCCCGCCCTCAGCGCTCCCAACGTGATCAACCCCGATAGTCCTACGTTGGCGACTCCCAAGGACAAAGATAGTGGTGTATCCGATAACGTTACCCTCCTGGAAAATAGTCCCAAGGCAGTGGTGGATGAGGTATGGCAGTTAGTCAATCAGCAATTTGTTGATAAGGACTTTAACCATTCCAACTGGTTGTCCAAACGCCAGGAATTATTAGGGCGCAATTACCAGGATAATGCTGAGGCTTACCGACAAATTGGGCGCATATTGAAGGATTTGAATGACCCCTATACCCGTTTTCTGTCTCCGGAGGAATTTGCCATCCTCAGCAGTCAAACATCAGGGGAAGCTTCCGGGGTAGGAATCCGGGTGTTGATGGATAAACGTAGTAGTGATTTGGTGGTGGTGGATGTGATGCGGGGCACCCCGGCTTTGAAAGCAGGCATTCGCCCTGGCGATCGCATTGTGCGCATCAATGGCCAACCGGCGGCTTTGATGTCCTTGGAGCAAGCCACAGAGGCAATTCAAGGGGAGATTGGCACCGAATTGAGCCTGCAACTTTCCCGCCCCAAAAGCGGTGTTTTCAGTGTCACCCTCAAACGAGAAAATATCGAAATTGATTCTGTGACCTATAACGTCAAGGAAGAAGGGGAATTACGGGTGGGCTACATCCGCCTGGATGAATTTAGCTCCCATTCCGCTGAGCAGATGGAAAAGGCCATTACGGAACTCAATAAAAGTCGCATTAGCGGCTATGTGCTAGACCTACGGGGTAACCCAGGGGGCTTGTTACTTTCCAGCATTGACATTGCCCGTCTGTGGCTCAACCGGGGGGAAATCGTCAGTACTATTGACCGGCGGGGAGGCGATCGCCATTTTTCAGCCAACGGCAGAAGTCTCACGGATTTACCCTTAGTGGTGTTGGTTAATGAGCGGTCCGCCAGTGCCAGTGAAATTTTGGCCGGGGCATTGAAAGAACAGGGAAGGGCCACGGTGGTGGGTACTGCTACCTATGGGAAAGGTACGGTGCAATCGGTTAACACTTTGTCCGACGGCTCCGGTTTGGCGGTTACCATTGCTCGTTACTATCCCCCCAGTGGCACCGACATTAATCGAAAAGGCATCAGTCCCGACATTCATTTGGATATTTCCAACGATACCAAGCTACAGTTTCGTAACGACCCAGAATTAATGGCCACGGAGATTGATCCGCAGTATCAGCGGGCTATTAGTGTGTTGCGCCAACATCGCCATAGCCTGGGGCTGCCGCCGGCCAAAGACCTGGGCATAGGGTTATTGGAGCCCAGTCAACTTTAATCAAATTCCGCACTAAAACAAATCTCGCAGGGTTTCCCAACCCAGCCCTTCCCGCACCACTTTGGGTTCTTTGTCGGTGAAATCAATAATGCTGGAAGTTTGATAGCCCGGCTCCCGGTCATCGTCAATGATGATGTCCACCAATTTGTCAAATAGGTCAAACAGTTTCGCCTTTTCCGCCATAACAAACTCATCTTGATCCGGCAAATGGGCAGAGGTGGAGATGATCGGATTGCCCAGGCTTTGCAGAATTTCTTGGCAAATAGGGCGATCGGGCACCCTTATGCCGGTGGTTTTTCGCTTCGGCTCCACCACTAGCTTGGGCACTTGCTTGGTGGCCGGAAGAAGAAAAGTATAGGGTCCAGGTATTAACTTACGCATGAGTCGATAGGCATCGTCCGCCACCACTGCATATTCCGCAATGTTAGACAGGGACGAACACAAAAACGTTAACGGTTTATTATTGGAGAGTTGCTTCAGTTGTCTAACCCGTTGAACGGCATTTTTATCGTTGAGGTCACAACCGATGGCATAGACCGTGTCGGTGGGGTAAAGCATAATTGCCCCCTGGCGGAGACTTTTGCAAATCATTTCCACAGTGCGTTGTTGGGGGGTTTCGGGGTGAAGATTATAAAAGGTGGCCATTTTTTATGGGTTTGATTGCCTATTTTGACTGTCCCACAGGGATTTCTGGTGATATGTGCCTGGGGGCTTTGGTGTCGGCGGGGGTTCCCCTAGAATACCTGATGGAGAAACTGGCTCCGTTGGGTTTAACAGATGAATATCGCTTGACGGCGGGTCTGGTGCAAAAACAAGGTCAGGCCGCCACCAAGGTAGAAGTAAAACTCCTTAATGACCACCACTCCCACGGCCCTGGTCACCATGGAATGCGTCATCTACCAGAAATAGAACAGTTAATCAAACAGGCTAATTTACCTGCTCGGGTCAGTCGCTGGAGTTTGGCCATTTTCCATCAACTGGCGATCGCCGAAGGGGAAGTCCACGGCATTGAGCCAGAGGCAGTACATTTCCATGAAGTAGGGGCCACCGATGCCATTGTGGACATTGTGGGTACCTGTTTGGGGCTGGATTATCTAGGGATCGATCAATGTTACTGGTCTGCTTTGCCCACGGGCAGTGGTACGGTGCGGGCCGCCCATGGGGATTTACCGGTTCCAGTCCCGGCGGTATTAAAACTTTGGCAAACTCGCCAAGTACCAGTTTACGACAATGGTTTGACGGGGGAATTGGTTACTCCCACCGGAGCGGCGATCGCCGTTACCCTAGCTAGCCAATTTGGCCCTAAACCCCCATTGAATCTGCACAAAGTCGGGCTGGGCGCAGGGAGTAAAGACTTCCCATTGGCCAATATTCTCCGGCTCTGGATCGGAACAGAAATTACGCCCCACAATCACCCCCTATCTTCGGAAGCTCCCTTTGGTCAACTGGAAACCATCACTGTACTAGAAACCCAATTGGATGACATCCAACCCCAGGCAGTGGGTTATCTGCTGGAAAGTTTGCTACACCAAGGGGCGATCGATGTTTTTACCCAGGCGATCGCCATGAAAAAATCCCGCCCTGGCATTTTACTCACTGTCCTCTGTGCGCCAGAAAATCAAAATCACTGCCTCAATTTACTGTTCCGGGAAACCACTAGCCTTGGTGTGCGGGTGCGCCAACAACAACGCTACGCCCTAGAGCGGGAATGGCAAACCGTAGTTATTCCCCATGGTCCCATCCGCATAAAAGTAGCCTACGGTTATCAAGCCGGTAAAAAAATTATTCTCAATGCCCACCCAGAATTTGCCGACTGTGCCGCCCTTGCTAAAGCCACCGGCCAACCCTGGCAGTTGATTCACCAACAGGCGATCGGCGCTTGGTCAAATCTCAACAAAGAATTGTCACCTGAATCTTAATATCAGTATGTCCGAAGCGTTAGAGAGGCATGAAGGCCCTGAAGTAAAAAACTCCCGCTAGTTCAAGCAGGAGTGCAACGAAAAGATCACTAAATGGGTTAGAGGGAATTAGCCCCTGCTACCACTTCCAACAATTCTTGGGTAATGGCCGCCTGCCGGGCTTTGTTATAGGACAGGGTCAAAGTCCCGATCAACTGTCCAGCGTTGTCACTGGCATTACTCATGGCTGTCATTCGAGCCGCCAACTCACTGGCGGCGGATTCCTGCAAAGCCCGCAATAACTGGTTGGTGTTGTACAGGGGCAACAGCGCTTCCAGAATTTGCACTGGATCCTGTTCAAAAATCATATCTTGAGGAAAACTTTCCACCGGAGCTTCCACTTTTTCCCGTTCCACTTGGAATTTGCCACCCCTGGTAATCAGGCGAAAAATCTCGTCATCAGGGGCTTCCAATCCTTGGGGAGAGAGGGGGAACAGGGTTTGTACAACAGGTTGGGAGCTAATTAGGGAGACAAACCGAGTGTAAATTAATTCCACCCGATCCACCGTTTCAGATACGAATAGAGCCACTAGGGAATCGGCAATCTGAGCCGCTTCGGATGCATTGGGAATTTGCTCCAAATTGGCATAGCTGGCGGCTACATCATAGTCCCGCCGGCCAAAATATTGCTTGGCTTTACTGCCCACCAGTACCAGCTTGACGGCAATGCCTTGGTTTTTTAATTCCTTGGCCCGTTGCTCAGCCCGCTTAATTGCGTTGACGTTATAACCACCGCACAAACCCCGATCGCCGGTGACCACCAGAAGGGCTACCGCTTTAGGTTCCCGCTGTTCAAACAAAGGTAATTCGGTTTCCGCAAAGGAAAGACGATTTTGTAGGTTATAAAGGACCTGGGCTAAAGCATCGGCAAACGGACGGGTAGAAAGCACCTGTTCCTGGGCACGGCGCACCTTAGCGGCCGCCACCAGACGCATCGCTTCAGTAATTTTTTTTGTATTTTTGACCGACTGAATCCGGTCACGAATCGCTTTAAGGTTAGGCATAGGACGTTACACCCGTTAAATTTATCTTTTTTAATGTTCTGGAGCCTAAATATGAGTCCCTAAAACCAGGGGCGGGGAAAAGTAGAGCTTAGCCCTAGCCCTTTCCCCAACTCACCGACTTGGGCATTGATTAGGCGGCAAAACCTTGGGTGAATTCTTTGATCCCTTCTTTCAACAAAGTTTCTGCTTCGTCGGTCAAAGCTTTGGAGCTATTGATAATTTCTACGTACTTGGCTTTGTTGGCCTTGAGGTAATCCCGCAGACCCTGGGCAAATTCAGTCACTTTGTCCACAGGAATGGTGTCGATGTAACCATTTAAACCGGCATAGCTAATGGCCACCTGTTCCCACACGGACAAGGGGGAATTTTCTGGTTGCTTCAACAATTGACGCAACCGTTGACCCCGGGCCAATTGGGCTTGGGTGGCGGCATCCAAATCAGAGGCAAACTGGGAGAAGGCTTCCAACTCAGCAAACTGAGCTAGTTCCAGTTTCAATTTACCAGCCACTTTTTTCATGGCTTTGGTTTGGGCGGCGGAACCAACCCGGCTCACTGAAATACCAGCGTTAATAGCAGGACGGAAGCCAGCGTTGAAAAGGTCAGTGGAAAGGAAAATTTGACCATCGGTAATGGAAATTACGTTGGTGGGAATGTAGGCAGATACGTCTCCAGCCTGGGTTTCAATCACCGGTAGGGCGGTCATGCTACCACCGCCGAGGGCATCACTCAATTTGGCGGCCCGCTCCAACAAACGGGAGTGGATGTAGAACACATCACCGGGGTAAGCTTCCCGACCGGGGGGACGACGCATCAACAGGGACATCTGACGGTAAGCCTGGGCTTGCTTGGACAAATCGTCATAGATTACCAAGGTGCTCTTGCCTTGATACATAAAGTGTTCCGCCAAGGTGGCACCGGTGTAGGGGGCCAAATATTGCAGAGTGGCGGGGTCGTTGGCGTTGGCGGCCACCACAATGGTATAGGCCATGGCACCTTTTTCCGTCAGGGTGTCAATGATTTGAGCGACGGTGGAAGCTTTTTGACCGATCGCCACGTAAACACAAATTACGTCTTCGGACTTCTGGTTAATGATGGTGTCAATGGCGATTGCCGTTTTACCGGTCTTACGGTCCCCAATGATCAACTCCCGCTGACCCCGACCAATGGGAATCATGGCATCAATGGCGGTGATGCCGGTTTGCATAGGTTCACAAACGGACTTCCGTTCAATAATTCCAGGGGCCGGGGATTCCAACAAACGGGTAGCGGTGGAACTGATGGGGCCTTTACCGTCGATGGGACGACCGAGGGAATCCACCACCCGGCCCACCATGGCATCCCCAATGGGAATTTGGGCAATCTGACCAGTGGTTTTAACGGTACTGCCCTCTTGGATACCAAAACCATCCCCCATCAATACCGCCCCAACATTGTCCTCCTCTAGGTTTAGGGCAATGCCGATGGTGCCATCTTCAAATTCCAGTAACTCCTGGGACATTACCTGTTCCAGCCCATAGATCCGAGCCGTACCGTCCCCCACCTGGAGCACCGTTCCCACATTGGAAACCTGGACGCTTTGGTCGTAGGACTCAATCTGTTGGCGGATAATACTGCTAATTTCGTCGGGTCTAATGCTTACCATAGTCTTAATTTTCCGTTGAAAAAGTGAATATAAAGGGTCGCTAGGCGACTAAATTAACTGCTAGAGGGCGGTCCCAAGACTTAAACCCACCCGGCGGAGTTGACCCCGTAAACTGGAATCAAACACCTGGGAACCCACTTTGATGACAATGCCACCGAGGATGTCGCCGTCTACTTTGGTTTCTAGTTCCACCGCCTGGGCCCCGGTGAGTTGCTTAACTCTTTCCTTCACCTGATCCTTTTGGGCATCGGTGAGTTTGAGGGCGGAGGTGACCTCTGCCAAGACCGTATTGGTGAACTGCCGCAACAGGGCGAGGTACTGCTCACAAATGGCTTCGAGGAAAACAATCCGGCGTTTATCCACCAACAACATTAAGAAGTTGAGAAGATAGCCATTGCCCCCGTCCCCCAGCACGGAGCGGAGCACGGATTTTTTATCTTCGTCCTTGACTACGGGGCTAGAAAGCACCGCCGACAGATCGGGAGAATCTTGGAGCAGGGTCAACAGAGAGCGCAAGTTGTCCCCGAAAACTTCAGTTAAATTCTGCTGTTGGGCCAATCCTATCAACGCCTGGGCGTAGGGTTCAGCAATCTTACTACTGTATAAGGAACCTTTCATTAGCGACCTCCCAATTGGGCAATACTGCGTTCGATTAACCGATCCTGGGTGTCTTCATTCAGGCGATCGCGCAGGTCAGCTTCAGCCTTGGCCACAGCCTGTTCGGCAATACGACGCTTGAGTTCAGCAATCACCCGTTCCTGCTCAGCTCCCAAATCCTGGGCCGCTGCTTCCTGCATCCGCCGCAGATCCGCTTCCGTCTGGGTCGCAATTTCTTGTTTAGCCACCTCTGCCCGTTGCCCAGCTTCTTGGACAATGCGGGCCGCTTCGGCTTTGGCTTGGGCTAGCTTTTTCTCTTCCTCCGCTAAAATCTGAGCAGATTTACGTTGGCGAGTTTCCGCTTCTTCAATGGCATCAGCAATTTTTTGGCGGCGATCGCCAAGGATTTTACCCAAGGTTTTCGGCGCATAGTAAATAATAATTCCCAGCAAAATGGCCAGGTTAAAGAGGTTGGCTTCCAGAAAATCTAAATTGATTCCAAACCCCCCTTCCCCCGCCTCATGGGCTTCGGCCGCTAGGATGAACAAGGTATTAAGCATAATGGCAACTAGATCTATAGGGCACTTATTTAATCAATTCAGGGCCTAACAATTTGTGCAAAATCTGATTACTCAGGGCCGCCACCTCCTGTTCTAAAGAACTCAGAGCCGACTGCCGTTGGGCCTCAATTTCTTGCGCCGCCGTTTCCTTTTGCCGTTGGGATTCCCGTTGGGCCTCCGCAATCTTTTCCGCCGCCAAGCGCCTAGCTTCAGCTTGGGCATCAGCGATCACAGCTTGGGACTGCCGACGGGCATCGGTAATCTGTTGCTCATACTCCTGGGTAATCGCCTTGGCCTTGGCTAACCGCTCCCGGGCATCCTCTTCATTGGTGCGAATGTAATCAGCCCGCTCATCCAAAACCTTATTCATTGGCTTGTAGAAAATAGCATTGAGCAGGAACGCGAGAACCACGAACTGCAATGCCATCAGGGGCAGGGTGGCATCAAAATCAAACATTGTTTTACAAAAACTAGGTCAGGGATTAGCGGAATAATCCCCACAAACCCAACGCATAGCGGATTGGCGGGGGGAGGAGACGCGATCAACTCACGTCTCGGGCTACGAATCCTTCCTTACGCAAAGGGGTTGGCGAACAACAATACGAGGGCAATAACCAGACCGTAAATTGTTAAGGATTCCATAAAAGCCAGGGTCAACAGCAAGGTACCCCGAATTTTTCCTTCAGCTTCAGGCTGGCGAGCAATACCAGAAACGGCTTGACCAGAGGCGTTACCTTGACCAATACCAGGGCCGATCGCCCCTAAACCAACAGCAAGGGCAGCGGCAATGACAGAAGCAGCAGCAACGGTAGAATCCATAATTTTTTCCTTTTAGCTAACAAAACGACAGTAAAGTTTAGGATTTTTGGAGTGAACTTTCGCCAGATTCAAAACATCTCTGGGAAAAGGGCAACTCCTGGGGTGAGCATTGGCCAAGGTAAGCATCGGTTAGGAGAGATCAACCGCAAGGGGTCAAACCACCATGGCCGCAGATATCTTACACCGGAGGGCTAATGCTCTTCACCTTCAGACTCGATCGCCTCATGGATATAGGCTCCGGCTAAAGTGGCAAACACCAAGGCCTGGATTGCACTGGTGAACAATCCCAATGCCATCAGGGGTAAAGGTACAAGTAAAGGGACCAGCAGTACAAGCACTGCCACCACCAACTCGTCCGCAAGGATGTTACCAAATAAACGGAAGCTCAGGGAAAGGGGCTTCGTGAAGTCTTCTAAAATCTTGATGGGTAAGAGAACGGGAATGGGTTGCACGTAGTTGGCGAAATAGCCCAACCCCTTCTTACGGAGACCTGCATAGAAGTAGGCCAAGGAGGTAAGCAACGCCAGGGCAACAGTTGTATTGATATCATTGGTGGGGGCTGCCAATTCAGCTCCGTCGGGGATGTGAATTAGCTTCCAAGGCAAGAGGGCCCCGGACCAGTTAGATACAAAAATAAACAGAAACAATGTGCCGATAAACGGTAGCCAAGGACGGTATTCCTTTTCCCCCAATTGGTTCCGTGCCAGATCCCGGAGGAACTCCAGCACGTATTCCATGAGGTTTTGGATGCCGCTGGGAACCCGTTGCACATTTCGCGTAGCCGCGAGGGAAGCAATTACCAGCAATAAAATGACAAACCAAGAGGTTGCAAATGTTTGCCCGTGTAATTTGAGGTTCCCAATTTCCCAATACCACTGCTGACCCACTTCCAGGGCAGCTAGAGGAAACAAATTTAAAACACTCAAACCAGCTAACATTGTTATTCGGTGAGATTGACGGGGTAAAGAGGAAAGCTGTTGGCCCTCAACAAACCTGAGCAACCAGGAGAGGCTCCCTTGCATAAACTAGGAGGTACTGTCCTGGGGCCAAGCCAGTCCATAGCCCAGACCTTTCTTCAACCTCTCATCGTCTAATCCGCTGCGGGCGTAAACACGCTTTGCAGCATATAGAAAATGATCGCAGCTTTATAGGTTAGGAATCCCAGAAAAATAGGCAAAACCTCGAGGTTTTCCCTTTGGGTGGCAATGATGATGAGCCCAACAAAAACTGCTAAGCCTTTCACCCCAGCCCGCCCAGACTGGGCTCCGATCCTTTCCACATCTTTTGCCAATAGCTTGAGATATACCAGCCCCACCAGTGCTCCGAGCAAATAATTTAAAGCTATATTGAGGGAATAGACCCAGACAACACAGACAAAAATTATCGCCGTAGCTACCAGGGTCCAGGTCAACAACTGCCGTTGCAACCGGTAAAAGTCAGCCATTCCGTTATCCACTACCGTTTCCGCTTCCATAAGCTTCGGGGCAGGAGCACTAGGAAAATTTTGACCCTCGGACGATGGAGTTGGCGGTGTCACACTCTGACTACTAGCAAGGTGAGAAATGGAGTTTGGGCAACGGTCTTCCTTGGTAATCAAGGACCACCTACCCTAAGCCAGAAGCGATCATATCACGCTGTCGCAACGGATTCTTAGTTTTTTGTTTTTTGCCTAGACCCCCAACAAGGACGGCAATCCCCCTGGCGATCGCCAAAGAAAATTGCCAAGATCACCTAGGTGGCTGATTCTGATCATTATCCAAGGCCTACCAGTTGCCCCTATCCCGTCCAGCGTTTTTTCCCAGCGGCTATGGTTCTTCCCCCCAATTCTCCCCAGCCCGAGGTCAACGAAGCCAAAAATCCAGACGAAATTGACCAGGAAATTATTACCCATCCCAATCCCTCCCTAGCCCCGTCCGAACAATCAGAGCAAACTTGGCCAATCCATACCTGGTGGCAAAGTACTCGTCAGCATTTCCAAAATCTCCTTCCCCTGAAATATTGGAAAAAAAAGCTTCTGGACCGCCTCTGGGTGGATGAAGCCGAAATTGCCGACATCTTGACCCAATTGCGCCGGGAATTACCCACCACGGAAGCCCTACTGATCGGTAAACCCCAATCCGGGAAAAGCTCCCTGGTGCGGGGATTAACTGGGGCCTCCGCCGCCATTGTCGGCCAGGGTTTCCAGCCCCATACCCAAAATACGGCCCGCTATGCCTATCCTTCCCCCGAACTTCCCCTATTAGTTTTCACCGACACCGTTGGCTTAGGAGATTTGGGCCACGACACCCAATCCCTAATCGAGGAGCTCAAGGTGGAGTTGGCGGCCCCGGGGGAAGTTAATCCAGCGACGAAAATTTTACTGCTCACGGTCAAAATTACCGATTTTGCCACCGACACTCTCCAGCAAATTATTCAGGATTTAAAAACTGCCTATCCGCAAATTCCCTGCCTGTTGGTGGTGACCTGTCTCCATGAAATTTATCCCCACCCAAGGGATGACCATCCGCCTTATCCCCCCGACCAACCAGAAATAGAACGGGCTTTTGCGGCCATTACCAGCAATTTTGCTCCCTGGGTTGACGGAGCCGTGATGGTGGATTTTACCAGGGAAGAAGATGGCTATAACCCTGAGTTCTATGGTCTAACGACCCTGCGCGATCGCCTGGCGGAGAGATTACCTAAAGCAGAAGCTCAAACCCTCCATCAACTTTTGGATGGGGAAACGGGTAAACGACTGGGGAACATTTACCGGGATGTGGCCCGCCGGTATATTTTGGCCTTTTCTATCATGGCGGCAACCCTGGCCGCAGTGCCTCTCCCCTTTGCAACGATGCCAGTGTTGACGGCGCTCCAAGTTTCCTTGGTGGGACTGCTGGGCAAACTGTACGGCCAAGTGTTAACCCCTTCCCAGGCAGGGGGAGTGGTCAGTGCCATTGCGGGGGGATTTTTGGCACAAGCAGTGGGGCGAGAACTGATCAAATTTGTGCCGGGATTTGGTTCCGTGGTGGCGGCATCCTGGGCGGCAGCCTATACCTGGTCTTTGGGGGAGGGAGCCTGCGTCTATTTTGGCGATTTGATGGGGGGGAAAAAACCAGATCCCCAAAAGATCCAAGCGGTGATGCGAAATGCTTTCCAAGAAGCCCAAAACCGATTTAAAAATCCCCCCAGTGGCCATAATTAGGTTAGGTTCTCCCAAGGCCATGGCCACAAAAAATTGGAGCGATCACCATCCATGTTCAGATTTGTTCAGGGGCAGGCCCCCCATGCCCTGCACACGTTGGGAACGGGGGCGGCACTTAGTTGGTTTAAAAGTATTTGTCTGATTTTGGCGGATAACCAGATTCAGTGCCGTGTTTGGGCTAAGTTTAATGGGCAATCCCCCTGGCAAAAGGCGATCGCCGACTATAGTCAAACGGGGTTATTGAGCCATTTATATTGGTGTCGTTCCGGGGGGGAACCGGGGCCGGTGGCGGGATTGGGACTGAACCTAAAAACAACTATCAGTCCATTGCTTTTAGAAGTTGATACCCATTGGCACGGGGAAAGTTTTTTTTGTTTTCTCAGTTCGGACATCAGCCTGTTAATTTTGCTGAATGAATCCCCAGAAAACCCCAAAGTGGTAAATATTTTGCAAAGCTTTTCCCCCCGGTTGATTGGACATTTTTTGAGTCAACTAAAGCAATTATTGGTGGTGGCGGACGATTTACCAGTGGATTTGTTCGCAACGGAAGAACTCCCCCCCAGCGCTGATTTAGATCTGGTTAACCAATTGGTGCAAGGGATGGGACCACCCCTTAGAAAAAGTACGGCCGATGATCCTAAGCCGTCAAATTACACGGCGATCGCCAACTCCTTTGGAATTAGTTTAATTAGAGAATTGGGTATTCCCCTGACCAATGCGAAAACAGCTTTACAATTGCTGGAATCTTTTCAACAAAAAAAGGAACTCCGCCAGCGATATTTAGACTTAATTAGGCAAAACTGCGATCGCCAAACGGATTTGATCACTGGCTTGCAGGACTTGTTGGAAATTGATGCCACTGCCCCCTCCCCGGAATCGGTGCCCATTGCCGATTGCATTAGGAGTGTAATCGGTATTTACCAACCCATTGCCGCTGAAAAATCAATCACCTTAAATTCCACTGTGGTAGAAAACTGTCCTCCAGTGGCCTGTTCTCGGGCGGATTTGCAAGCCATACTGCAAAGATTGCTGGAAAATGCCCTGCAATTCACTGACCCTGGGGGGCAGGTACAAATTAAAGCCTATCACCAGGGATTTCAGGTGGAAATTGTGGTGAATGATAATGGTTGTGGCATTGCCATGGCGGACATTCCCCATTTATTTGATTGTTTTTTCCGGGGTCAAAATACGTCCTCGGCAACCCAGGGAGCGGGGCTTGGTTTGACCATTGTCCATCGCCTAGTGGAACGTTGGAGCGGCAAAATTACTGTCCACAGTCGCCCCAAACAAGGTAGTAATTTCCACATTTTTTTGCCAGCTATGGTGGATAATTCCCTCGGCCACCGTTTTGTCCTCAGTAACTAGGTTTTACGCTCTGATGTCGTGATTTGTGGGTCTTGATCCGCCGTTGCCAATGTTGTTTAAATCCCGCCGTAATCTGGTTATTCTTCTGGCGATCGCCGTGGTGGCGGTGGCGGCGCTGCTGTGGACTGGGCCGGGCCAGGCCGACCATCTGCAAGGGTCCACCTATAGTACTACTCCAGGGGGCTATGGGGCTTGGTGGCAATGGATGGAAAAAGCTGGAACTCCGGTGCAACGATGGCGCAAACCCGGAGACAAGTTAACGACCCTCTCTAGTCCGGCAACTTTGCTGAAAATTAACCCTAGGTCCATCCTCAACTTTTCTCCCTATGATGACGGTGGCAGTATTAACCCCAGCGAATCTGAATGGGTAGCCCAGGGTAATCGTTTGGTTTACCTGGGACGATGGGCGGAATTAACCGATGCTCCCTTTACCCAAACCGTAGTAACAGACCAGGGCCCCATAAGTATTCAGGGAAGACGGAGATCGCCACAGCAGGAAGGCAAAATATTAGCGGACAAATACGGCACCTTAATTTGGCGGCAACGGCAAGGCAAAGGAGAAATTATCTGGGTAGTACCTCCCTTTTTGGCGGCTAATGCTTTTCAGGATGAACCGGCTAACTTTGCCCTGCTCCAATCTTTGCTAACTGAAGGCCATAATCCCCTGTGGGTGGATGAATATTTACACGGCTATAAGGACGCAGAAACTCTCCAGCAGGAAGGGGTGGAATCGGTGTGGGCCTATCTGCAAAACACTCCCCTACTACTCATTTTTCTGCAATCCTTAGTGGTGGTGACACTCCTAGCTATTTTTGGGAATCGGCGTTTTGGCCAACCCCAAACTCCCCCTAGCCTGGCCAGTAACAATAACCAAGCCTATATCAATGCCCTCGCCCAGGTCTTGGAAAAAGGCGATCGCCCCCAATTTGTGGTGCAACAGTTGCTCCAGGCAGAAAGTCCTTCCCTAGAGAGACGATTGGGTAACTTGCCCACAGCCCAGGCCAGGGAAGCAATGGCGGCCTTGCTGACCAACCTTAGCCAGCCAGACAAATTGCCCAAACAGGAAGCTGACTTAAGGGTATGGTTAAAACAATGGCAACAACTACAAGCCCAACTGCCCCCCTCCAGCTCAAATCCATCGGGTAAGGTCCTCAAATCCAGTGCGGCAGAGTAACCGATTAAGTTTAAGTTAATATTTTGTGCTCGGTTCGGTGTTTTTAGGTGTTAATTTATGGCCTTTGCCAATAAATTTTGCTAGAAGTACCATTGCCATCAATTTCTTGATTTTTTCCCTTGACCAAACCCTATGACCCGTCCCCTGTTTAACGAACTCCGTGGCCATTTGGAAGCATTTTTGGTGGGTCAACCCCATCTCATCCAAGAATTATTGGTGGCCCTGTTGGCAGGGGGCCATGTGATCATTGAGGGGGTGCCGGGGACAGGCAAAACCCTGTTGGTGAAACTTCTAGCCCAATCAATTCAATCCCAATTTAGGCGGGTACAACTGACTCCAGATATGTTGCCCTCCGATATGGTGGGGGTAAACGTGTTTGACTTCAACCAGCAAGCCTTTAGCCTCAAACAGGGCCCTGTATTTACGGAAATTTTGCTGGCAGATGAAATTAACCGCACTCCCCCCAAAACCCAGTCCGCCCTGCTTGAAGCGATGGAAGAGCAACAGGTGACCCTCGATGGTCATACCTATGCCCTGCCGCCTTTATTCTGGGTGGTGGCCACCCAAAACCCCTTGGAATTTGAAGGTACCTATCCCTTGCCAGAAGCCCAACTAGACCGCTTTTTATTTAAGCTAGTGGTGGACTATCCTCCCCCGGCCGCGGCCAAACAAATGTTGGTCAATTTTCAGCAGGGTTTCCACGCCCAACGACAAGACCTGGAACAGTTAACCGCCATTGCCACCGTAGAAGAAATTTTGGCTAGTCGGCGATCAGTAGAAGATATTGCGGTGGATGAAAAACTATTGGATTATCTCTTGGCCCTGGTGGAAAAAACCCGCTATCATCCCGATATTCTGATTGGAGCTTCCCCTAGGGCCTCCCTCCGTTGGTTGCAAGCCGCAAAGGCCGATGCTTGGCTTAATGGCCAGGAATATTTACTGCCGGATAATCTCAAAACCGTTGCTCCGCCGTTATTGCGCCACCGTTTAATTCTAAGGCCGGAAGCCCAGCTTGATGGCATTGGCATTGATGAAGTGATCACCGCCATTCTGGAGCAGACCCCGGTGCCCCGTTGACAAAGACAATGGCAAAGTTCCATGGCTAATCCCTCATTCGTTGACGACAAAAGAAGAAGTTTAGCCAAGACCCAATTGTTGCCATAGGGAATTTCCGCCCACAGCCTCCCCCGTTGTCGCTAAGATGGAAACTAAAGCTGTTGAATTTACTTTTAATTTTCCTCTAACTTTTGCATAGGAGTTCAAGCCTAACCATGAGCCAAGCCACCGCTACCCAAGCCAAAGGCATCCAACTTTCCGATGCGGCCCTCAAACACCTCCTGGCCCTGAAAGAACAACAGGGCAAAGATCTTTGTTTACGGGTGGGGGTACGTCAAGGGGGCTGTTCTGGCATGTCCTACATGATGGACTTTGAAGAACCGAACCGGGCAACGGAACATGATGAAGTGTTTGATTATGAAGGTTTTCAGATTATCTGCGACCGGAAAAGTTTGCTATATCTCTATGGTTTAATGCTGGACTACAGCAATGCCCTCATTGGTGGAGGGTTCCAGTTTACCAATCCTAATGCTAATCAAACCTGTGGTTGTGGTAAATCCTTTGGGGTTTAAATTTTCATTCTAGTTTTGGCGATCGAACGGTAAAAACACCAGAAAAAATTAGGGTAGGAGTGGTGGCTCCTGCTCTTTTTTTTTGCTATTTTAGGGAATTTTTTCCCGTACTGGGACTAACTTTTTCGTAGTTGAGCAAGGCAATGCTAAACGTAACTAGGCATACCCCGAAAATTTGGATATTGGTGAGGCTTTCTTGAATAGCTAATCCTGCTAGCACCACCGTCAAAGCGGGATTGGTTGCCCCAATAATAGCCGCTCGACTAGCACCGATTAAATGGATACCCCAGTTATTGAGCACATGGCCCGCCAAAGTAAATAAAGCGGACAACAGGGAACCAATGGTGATGGCAAGCCAGGGTAAATTACCTTCATGGGGTTGCCAAATGATTAAACAAAGAATGGACAGAATTAACGTGGTGGCAAAACTGATCCAGGTGAAGGGAACGGGATGGAGTCTTTGAAAGCTCCTTTGGGCAAATACCGTATAGCCCGCATAGACAATGCCCGAAGCAATGCCTGTGCTAACGCCCAAAACTAAAGTTTGTTGCTCGCCACCGTAGGCATAGGGAATGGTTAAAAATGTGCCGATTAAAGTTAAACCAATCACTAACCAACGCAATAAACTGGGAACATCGTTAAATAACCGCCATGCTAATAATGCAGTAAAGATTGGGTAAGTAAAAAATAGAGTGATGGCGATACCAGTGGGAATAAAGCTAATGGAAATGTAGAGTAAGACTAGGTAGAGAAACATTAAAAATCCACAACCCATGGCCTCCCAAATTACCGGACGATTAACTGGTTGTTTTAGTTGATTAATTTCCCGCCAAGTATTGCCATAAAGGCGTTGGGAAATTAAGGCCATGAGAGGCACAACCCAAAGCATTCTCAATAGTAGAAGAAGAAAGGAGTGGCTCAGGGTAGGGGTCACGAAACCGCCAACTTGCCAAATGCCCAAAATATTTTGCTGGGAATATAAAATCCGGACAATGACGTTATGAAAACAAAAGAAGATAGCGGCCAGGAGGACTATCAATAGTCCCATCAGATTAACATTAGATAAAATTCGCATAATTCTTTGGTGCCGCTACTCCGAAATGGGACCATCGTCGTCCCTAAAAATGAACTTGACCAAGGATATGGCGTAGGCGATCGTAGTCATCTTTGAGGAGCAAACTAAGGTGACGGCCGACGGTTACTAGCCAGGCCCGATCGCCTTGGCGGAGAAGATAAATTTCCCTGAGGGCGGCGGCAATCAGGGCATCCACAGGGGCATCGCTAATTTGCAAAAGAATCCGCAAAAAATCAGGGGAATTAGTAAATTCCATTACTTCTTGGCGATCGCACTGAAACACAGCTTGGTGAATTTGGGGTGGACGAGGCGGTAAATAGTGAAACACCCTACCGGAGATGGGACCGCGACCATTAATACCCGACTCTCGGCTCTGGAAACCCACGATCGCCGCTTGAAATTCCGTGGTTAACATGGCAAAAATTTGAGGCTGCTGTTCCCGCAGTTCCCCCAGGGAAAGACCTAGGGCCCTGGCCCGATGAATGGAATCGATGGGCATGGTGGTGGCATAACTAACCACCGCAAAAATGGTATTACCAGAATCTTCATCTGTGGCCTTCACCCAACTACCAAAGGCAGGCATGGTGGGAAAATTCAATTCTTCCGGTTCCAGACATTGGGCTAAAAAGCCAGTGGTGCTGGTTTCAATTACCTCTGCAATATGGTGGGGATGGCGTTCATCAAGGCTAAATTGAACTGGTGACGAGGGCATAAAACTAGCAAAATCAAAGAATAATTATGAGATTTAAGAATTAATTTAGAGTTATCGAGATTTTACTAAAGCTGATTTAAAATTAATTAGATTGAGATTAAATTAAAACTTCATTAAAACAAGTTAAAGCAATAATTAACTAATCGGGCCATCAATGCTACCGGAGAAAAATTGCTTCAATAAAGGGTGCTCAGATTTGTAGGCATCCGCTGTGGAACCATCCCACTGAATTTTGCCATCGTAAAGAAAAATAATCCGGTCGGTGGTGTTATCAATAGTACTGAATTGGTGGGTAACAATTAGGTAACAACAACAAACATGATCTTGGCTGAGCAGGTGACGAATTAAACTCTCAATTCTAGTGGATGCCACCGGGTCTAACCCAGCGGTGGGTTCATCGTAAAGCAAAATATTTTTATATTGCTGATGTTGTTCCGGATTGATGACGATCGCCCGGGCCAAACTGACCCGTTTACGCATGCCACCGGACAATTCCGCTGGGAATCGATCGCCAATGCCCGGCAAGCCCACCAACTCTAAATTTTCTTCCACAATGGCCCTAATTTCCCTCGGCCGTAGGTCTGAATCTCGGTAGAGGGTAAAGCCGACATTTTCCGCCACAGTGAGGGAATCAAACAGGGCCGATTGCTGAAACACTAAACCCACCCCTAAAGCTTTTTCCCCTTCTTCAATGGAACGTTGACGGCGATGGCCATGGACGATTACCTCGCCGCTGTCGGGGGTGAGTAAGCCCGCCACAATGCGCAAAATAGTTGATTTGCCCGTCCCCGATGGCCCAATTACCCCCACTGCTTCCCCTGGGTAAATTTTCAGGTCCACATCATCGAGGATCACTTTTCGGCCAAAGCTTTGGCTCACGCCGCGGAATTCAATAATGGGCTGGACTGGTTCACTCATGGGCTTTTGAACGAAAGGAGGTGGCCGGCATTAGTAGAGTTAGAGGCTAATTATATTCCTTGGGAAAATTTGGCCCCAAGGCGATCGCCCCGGGAGAGTGATCAGTTTTACCATTGCTATGACTACTTTTTTGACCGTGGTGATGGTACACAATCCTTTGCTGGGGGGCACCCAGGGCAATACCAGCCAGCTCAAATGCCTTTTTCATCCTGAGACGAAATTCTCGACCCACGGGCCAATGTTGCCCTGCTTGGGTTTTAATCCACACCTGGAGCCGAATGCCCTTAGAGGCAATGTCATCCACCCCCAAAATAGCGGCCGGTTCCAAAATTTTCTCTTGCCAAAGTGGATCCTCCCGCATTTGTTCAGAAACTACCCGAATTAAATTGAGGGCTTTATCCACATTGCTGGACTGGTCAATTTCCACAATAAATTCTGCCCTGGACCAGTCCTTGGTCAAATTTTGGACTACGGAAATTTTACCGTTGGGAATGGTGCTCAAACGGCCTTCGGGGCCCCGCAACTGAGTAATGTAAATATTCATATTTTCCACCAGACCAAACACATCCCCAATTTGCACCACGTCACCAATGGCATAGCGGTCTGTCCAAAGAATTAGCGTGCCATTGAGCATATCTTCTACCACGTTGCGCCCCAGAAAAGCTAGCACAAAGGCAACTCCGCCAAAACTAGCTAAGACCAAAGGATTAATGCCAAATAGCCAAATGGTGCCTAGAATACCGAGAATGGTCAATAGTACTGAAATTCCTCCCTTGATGGCCGGGGAATAGGTCATAACCCTAAGGGTGTAACGGTTAGAATGCTCATTATAAGATTGCTGTTCCTTCGCCCAATTATTGAGCAAACCATCGACGAAAATACCGCACACCTTATCAATTAAAGTTACCCCGATCCAAAGCAGGGGAAAATACATGGCTTGGCCAATAAATAGCAAAGTAAATGGCCTGGTGGAGGGAAAAACATAGACGATGAAGGCTCCCACAATAAAAATGCAGGAAATTTGGAGCCACAACAAAATCCAGCACATCAACACAGCCAAGTTGCGACGTTGTTTGAGCAGGGTTTGTCGCCGTAAATTTGAGCTAGCTAAATCACCGATGTTTTGCCAGGCATGGTTAACCCGGTCCCTGACTTGATCAGCTAGGGGCACATATAGGGGAAAATTCCGCTCCTTGGACGGCGATCCATGGCCATTTTGTCCTTCTTCTCCTTGGCGATCGGGGCCAAGTTCTGGAAACTCCGAAACTTCTTGGCTGGCTAGGCGTACTGATTCTGCACTTTCTGCCTCAATGTCTTTGGTGATGGACTGGGCTAAAACTTTTAACTCTTGACGTAGATAGCGGTCCCGACGGTAAAAGAAAGAGCGAATTAAACCCATAATCGTGACGATCGCCAGGGCCACCACCATAAAGGCGCCACTGATGTAATAGCGGTCCCAGGGATGTTGACGATCCAGTTCGTGTCCCCATAAAGCTTTATCAAAACTACTTTGTATTCTGTCACGCCATTCATGGGCTAGTAGATTGATGGGCTTGCCATTAATAATTTCGTCAGCCTGGTTGACCGTAACAATGGTTTGCTGAGCTAGGCCAAGGCTTGGCTGACTAGGCACAAAAATTACCGTCTCATTGTTCTGAATGCCCACTTCCACATTGGGAGTAAAGGGATGGATTTCGTCAGCGGCCACATTAGCCAAATTAGGGGCCGGAGAAGAAATAATCCGGATGGCACTCTGGGGAGCGTTACGAAAAGAAGTGGTAGGGGTTCGCCGCTCCACTGAACTGCTTTCCTGGTTGTTTTGGTTAATTTCGGGCGCGGTGGTGGTGGAGTCTCGGGAGTTAGGGGGAGCGGGGCTTGTTCCCGGCCAATTACTTGGGTTGGAGTGATAGCCAAGGCGAGATTCCCTCAGGTCAAACACCTTGGAGCGGAGAAACTGCACGTCCTTCTCGGGAATTTCCACCGTATTTAAGCTAATTAACCGAGAATAGATCGAATTAAAAATCGATTCCACTTGCTTAGCCCGATTTTCAATGGCCTGGGCGGCCGCTTGGGAACTTTCCTCTGGATTGGGAATTAAACCCACAGTGAAGGTGACCTGGGAACTGCCCTGCAAAAACACATCACTGCACCAGAGCCGGCCACAACGTCTTGCTTTATTGGTATCCCACCAAGGGGTGCTAGAAGTATTCTGACTGCCATTGTTTCCCCCCGAAGAAAGGGTTATTTGCGCTGTAGCAGGGGGGATGAGCACCGCTAGGGTGAAGGCCAAGAGACCCAGCAGAATCAGACGCTTGACGGTGGCAAATCGGCAACCCATAGGCATGTTGGGGTTTTTGTAACGTTTTCGTAAAAATTCACCGCCATCTTAACAGTGAGTACACTTCCGAAATAGTCAATATAAACTATTGTTGTTCTCTGGGTTGGCGATTGGGGTGAAAATCGGTTTAGACTCCGTGACAAGCCTGACAAATCCCTGGAGTGGCCAATGATGTCTGGGAGCTTGGGGTTAGAAGTTTTTGGTAGGATAGAATCGATTGTTTGTCCCTATTTCTATGGCTCCTGTCTCCCCCACAGATTTTCCGCAACAATGCCATGGGGCAGTGGTAGGCTTGGGGGGCAATATTGGCCCAGTGCTGGACAATCTCCAAGGGGCGATCGCCGAGTTGGCCTTGGTAGCGGGCATTGAAGTGGAGCGCTGTTCTAGTTGGTACCGTAGCCGAGCTTTTGGGCCGCCGCAGCCCGACTATATCAATGGCTGTGTGACGTTACGGGTCAGTTTATCCCCCCCAGAGTTGTTGCAAACTTTACTGGCGATCGAGCAAAAATTTGGCCGCATTCGTTTGGAAAAATGGGGACCCCGCACCTTAGATCTGGATTTAATTTTCTACGGCGATCGCCAATTGGAACAGGCTAGACTGACCATTCCCCACCCGCAAATGCAATACAGACCATTTGTGCTAGTTCCCCTGGCGGAAATTGCCCCGGACTGGGTTGATCCTCGGTCGGGGAAAACCATTATTCAACTAATTGAGCAGGTGGATTGCACTGCGGTTTGGCCAGTGGCTCCAGGGCTGGAACTAGGGGGGAGTCTGGAACCAGAGCAAGTTTTTGCGCCGGGTGCTGTGGCGGTTCACGGATAACATTGTGAAGAGTGCTCCACAAAAACATCCTTGACCGGACGGAAAACTTCAAAAAGCATTGAGTTACAACATTATTCAATAGTTCACTGCCAAGCCAATGGTCACCATGGGAAAAGCCTCCCCTGGAAGCTTATAATGCTTACAGAGAAGGCTTTTCAGCTGAATCGGAGCGGCGGGATTTGAACCCACGACCCCCACTACCCCAAAGTGGTGCGCTACCAAGCTGCGCTACGCCCCGAATTTCACAGACCCTAATCTTAGTCCTCCCCTGTGGCCCTTGGCAAGTTTTTTGGCAAATATTTTCGAGTGTTTATTTGATGAAATTTATTGGCATTGATTTGGGTTGGCGTTCTGGGGAGAGTGGACTATGTCGTTTGCAACTGCAATCAACCCCCACTGGCGATCGCCTAGGGATTGAAGACCTTACCTGTCGCTTGAGTTTGGAGGAAATTTTCGCCTGGCTGGACAAAGGTTTAGGTGAAGCGGAGGGAGTCATGGTGGCGGTGGATGCTCCGACCATTATTCCCAATCAGACTGGGACTCGTTTGCCCGATCGCCTGACCCATAAATATTTTGGCAAGTACCATGCGGGTTGTTATCCGGCCAATTTGGGCCGACCTTTTGCCGAAAGAACCACCGGAGTGGGCAAATTACTAGAAGAAAGGGGGTTTCTCCATGCCCCGGAGATTCAAGCCCAACGGCAAGGGCGTTACCAAATTGAAGTATTTCCCCACCCTGCCATGGTGCAACTTTTTCAGCTAGAGCGGATCATCAAATACAAGAAAGGGAGTCTAGCCAAAAAAAGACAGGGTTTGCTGGAATTACAGTCCTACATTGAAAATATTTTGCCCCAACTAACCCCGGCTCTGGACCTTACCCTCCCCCCTGGTATGGAACCTTGGCGATCGCCATTGACCTTGAACGGCAAGGAATTGAAACACCAGGAAGACCAATGGGATAGTTTAATTTGTGCTTATATTGGCGCTTATTGGTGGTACTGGGGTCGAGAACGGAACTGGGTTTTAGGCGATGAAAGTACGGGCTATATTGTGGTGCCCACCTTAGGTGCTGACCAACCCGTACCGGATGCAGAGAAAAACTAAAAACTAGCTAAGGATTGCTGTTGGGTCTGACCTTGACTTTGCACTGGCATGGGCGACAACACCGGCTCATTGACAAAGAACGTCTGGGCCATTTTAACCCCCACTTCGTTTACCCTAGCTTGAATCTCCTCCAGGAATTCGTGTAGCCCTTGGCTAATAACATCTTCGATGGTGATGTAGCCCATTTCTCCACAAAGTCGACCCAGGGCCCTCTCTGCCTCATTGCGCCAGGAACCGAGGGGCGTACCAGTAACTTCATGCAATGACCGTTGTACTTGGAGTAGACAAAAATGGATAGAACGTGGAAATTTGGGGTGCAAAATCAGAAAGCTGGCCACGTTGGCAGGGGTAATGCGCCGCTGGCTCTTGCGATACATTTCGTAAGCACTGGCGGATTTGAGTAGGGCAATCCATTCCACCTGATCCAGGGGAGTGCCGACCCATTCCACCGAAGGCAGCAGGTAGTAATATTTCACGTCCAAAATGCGGGCGGTTTTGTCAGCCCTTTCCTGCAAACGTCCCATCTGGCCAAAATGCCAAGCTTCGTTATGGGTCATGGTGGCGTCCATAATGCCGGCAAAGCGATGACTAGATAGTTTCACCCGCGCAAAAAAGTCGGCAATGTTGGCCGGAGGGCGATCGCCAGCTTCTTTGACCATAAGGTAAAAGCGATTAATTTCTTCCCACATCTCCGAAGAAATAATTTCTCGAATGGAGCGGGCATTTTCCCTGGCCATGTTCAGGCAGGAAAGGATGGAGTTGGAGTAATGCTGATCAAAGGTGAGGAATTGGATCACATTAGCCTTGGTGACTTCGCCGTAATGCTGTTTGAAAAAGCTCAAATCCCCAGTGGTCATAACCAAAGGCTCCCACTGCTGTTGGGCACCGTAGGGTAAATCCAACATTAGGTAAAGGTTCACATCCACAAAGCGAGCAATATTTTCCGCCCGTTCGATGTAGCGGTTCAGCCAGTAAACGGAGTCAGCAACACGGCTTAGCATAATTTTCGGTTTTTTCCAATTACGGATCCAGGGCCTATTGTACAAAGCCGTTGGTGGTTCAATATGTTGCCATTCTGACGAAATTGTCGAGGCTTTTCCCCTGTATAAAAACCTAGTCCGCCCTAAAGCTCCCACTTCCCCCCTGGCGATCGGGTCTTTGTGGAAACTGCCGGCTCGGCCAAGCTTGGGGAGCAATACTGCAGGTGAAGCAAAAATAACGGTTTAGACTACCAGGGAGAAGGAAAAACAGTGAAAATGCCAAACTTTGATGGGGTGTTAGAATCGGGCCACATTTGAGCGTTTGGAGCCCCAGGCCATGACCGCCGCCCTCGACCAAATCATTGTTTATCCCGATAGTGATGGACAACCAATGGCAGACAATACCCTACAGTTCCGTTGGATTGTACTGATTAAGGAAAATTTGGAATGTGTTTTTCGAGATAATCCAGATGTGTTTGTGGCGGGGGATTTGTTGTGGTATCCGGTGGAAAGACACCCAGAAATACGGGTTGCCCCTGATGTGATGGTGGTTTTTGGTCGGCCTAAGGGGGAGCGGGGTTCCTACCAACAGTGGCAAGAAGAAAATATTGGGCCCCAAGTCGTGTTTGAAATTTTATCGCCGGGTAATAGGTTAAAGGAAATGGCAAAAAAATTGGTCTTTTATGACCAGTACGGAGTAGAAGAATACTACATTTATGATCCTGAACGAGTTGATTTTACGGGATATGAGCGGCAAGGGGAAAATTTGGTTGTGATTGAAACTATTCATGATTGGGTCAGCCCCCGTTTAGGAATACGTTTTGTCCTAACCCAAGAACAGTTGGAAATTTATGATCCCCAAGGAAATCGTTTTTTGACAACAATAGAATTTTCGGAGCGGGCTAAGATTGCGGAGCAGGAAAATGAACGGTTAAGGGAGTTATTACGACAGGCCGGTATTTCTGATGGATTGGGGTCGAACTAATCGAAGACAATGGGCGATCGCCAGGACGGGGGTCAACTTTCCAGAGGTTGCCCTTAACCCCTAAACTAAAGTCTTGACAGATTGAGGTGCAAGCAACGATGAGTCAGGATTTTGATTACGATTTGGTGATTATTGGCGCTGGCGTTGGCGGCCATGGGGCTGCTCTCCACGCCGTTAAATGTGGTCTGAAAACCGCCATCATCGAAGCTAAAGATATGGGCGGCACCTGTGTGAATCGGGGTTGTATCCCTTCCAAAGCTCTCCTCGCCGCCTCCGGTCGGGTGCGGGAAATGTCCGACCAAGATCATTTGCAACAACTAGGTATCCAGATCAATGGCGTTACCTTCACCAGGGAGGCGATCGCTGCCCATGCCAACGACCTTGTGAGTAAAATCCAATCTGACCTGACCAATAGCCTCACCCGTCTCAAAGTCGATACCATCCGGGGTTGGGGTAAAGTATCCGGCCCCCAGGAAGTGACGGTGATCGGGGACAACGAAACCCGCATTCTCAAAGCAAAAGAGATCATGTTATGCCCAGGCTCGGTGCCCTTTGTGCCCCCCGGCATTGAAATTGACCATAAAACTGTCTTTACCAGTGATGAAGCAGTGAAGTTGGAAACGTTGCCCCAGTGGATTGCCATCATTGGTAGTGGTTACATTGGCTTGGAATTTTCCGACGTTTACACCGCCCTCGGTTGTGAAGTGACCATGATTGAAGCCCTGCCGGATCTGATGCCAGGGTTTGATCCGGAAATTGCCAAAATTGCCGAACGGGTGCTGATTAAATCCCGGGACATTGAAACCTATACCGGCGTATTTGCCACCAAAATCAAAGCAGGTTCCCCTGTGGAAATTGAACTCACCGACGCCAAAACAAAAGAAGTGATTGACACCCTGGAAGTGGATGCTTGTTTAGTCGCCACTGGCCGCATTCCTGCCACCAAAAATTTAGGGCTGGAAACGGTGGGAGTGGAAACCGATCGCCGGGGTTTCATTGAAGTTAACGACCAAATGCAAGTGATTAAGGATGGCAAACCGGTGCCCCATCTCTGGGCGGTGGGAGATGCCACGGGCAAAATGATGCTGGCCCATGCCGCTTCTGGCCAAGGAGTGGTGGCAGTGGAAAATATCTGCGGCCGCAAAACTGAGGTGGACTACCGAGCCATTCCGGCGGCGGCCTTCACCCATCCTGAAATTAGCTACGTGGGTTTAACGGAAGCTCAAGCCAAAGAGCTAGGGGAAAAGGAAGGATTTGTGGTTAGTACGGCCAAAACTTACTTTAAGGGGAACTCCAAAGCTCTAGCAGAAAAGGAAACCGACGGCATTGCCAAAGTGGTTTACCGCCAGGATACCGGGGAATTATTGGGTGCCCACATTATCGGTATTCATGCATCGGACCTAATCCAAGAGGCGGCCCAGGCGATCGCCGACCGCAAATCAGTGCGGGAATTGGCCTTCCATGTCCATGCCCACCCCACCCTGTCGGAAGTGTTGGACGAAGCGTATAAACGGGCGGTTTAAACCATGGTCACCATCACCGTTACCCCAGAGCAACTGAGTAGTTTGGACCTTTCCCCAGTGCAATCGTGGCTGGAGCGGGCCATTAGTCTTAACCTGAATCGCATTGACGAATCTGCCCTGGCCACCATCGAAAAACAGGTACAGTTCGACATTCAATTTGCCAGGGAAGAAGGCGATCCCAGGGAATTATCAGAGATTCCCGAAGTTCGTCTGTGGTTTATCCGTCTAGATAGCGTTTATCCCTGGTTTCCCCTGTGCTTGGATTGGCAGGCCGGGGAATTTACCAGGTATGCTGCCATGCTGGTGCCCCACGAATTCCATCGGGTGGATGGCATCCAGTTCAATCCTGAAGCTCTGGATCTGTTCATTATGGGTAGGGTATTTGTGTTAGCGGACTGGTTAAAAAAATATCAACTCCCAGCCCAGTTCCGCCTCAAGTCCTTGGCTCAACTGTTGGGCTACGATTTGGACGACAATTTTTTGGCCCAGTTGTAGAGGAGTTTGCAAATAGGACGGACTAACCCCGGCCCCTAGCCTAGGGGGGGAAATTTCGTGAGAAAATATGGAGCTATGCGTAACCAAGATGATCTGCTACTGGAGGATTCCTGGGTTGATCCCCTGGATCAATTAGATGACGACGTAGCCCCTCCACCTCCGGACCCTGATGAAATGTTGGTGCTTCTGACCAGTAGAGAAGCCCCACAGAGGATGCTGGCGGCCCGGGCTTTTTGTGAAATTGCCGATCGCCGGGCGGTGGAGCCGTTGATCAATTTATTAGGGGATAGCTGTCCCCTGGTGCGGGTGAGTGCGGCCTATGCGTTGGGGCGTAATACGGACCCGACCATAGTGGAACCGCTAATTCAAAGTTTGCAAACAGATTTCAATGGTTATGTCCGCAAGGGATTGGTCTGGGCCTTGGGAAATTGTGGCGATCGCCGGGCTCTAGCGCCCTTGATCCATGCCCTCAAAACCGACATTTCCGCCGTGCGCCTCTGGAGTGCCAGCAGTTTGCCTAACATTGCCAAATTGGCCTACGAAGATGTTATTGCCACCATTCCCCCGTTGATTGAGGGACTGAGGCGGGACAAGATGGCCGCTGTCCGCAGTAATTGTGCCTGGGCGGTGGGGCAACTATGCCGGGAATTGCCTTCCAATGTGGTCTATGCCACGGCGATCGATGCCTTGCTGGAAGCCCTAGTGGAAGATGAAGATTTTGGCGTCAAGGAAGATGCCAAATCCGCCCTACTGCGACTGGGGGACGCCCGGGGACTACAGATGATTGAAGACCTGGAAATGGACGGACTGATCTAATACGTCGATTGGTTTGTAAAGATATGTAAAGGGAAATAATTAAAAATTAACTAAAAATCAACACACCATGGCACAACCTTTGATTTTGGGGGTCAGCGGTGCCTCTGGGCTAATTTATGCCGTCAGAGCCATCAAGCATTTACTGGCGGCGGATTACACCATCGAACTGGTGGCTTCCCGAGCCAGCTACCAAGTTTGGCAAGCGGAACAAAATATTCAAATGCCAGGGGAACCCTCCGCCCAGGCAGAATTTTGGCGCTCTCAGGCTGGGGTAGAAAAGGGTGGCAAATTGATTTGTCACCGTTGGGGAGATGTGGGGGCCACCATTGCCAGTGGTTCCTACCGTTGCGCCGGCATGGTGGTGCTGCCCTGTAGCATGAGCACCGTGGCTAAATTGGCGGTGGGCATGAGTTCCGATCTATTGGAGCGGGCGGCGGATGTGCAAATCAAAGAAGGTAAACCCTTGGTGGTGGTGCCCAGGGAAACGCCCTTAAGTTTGATCCATCTGCGCAATCTCACTAGTTTGGCCGAGGCTGGAGTCCGCATTGTGCCCGCCATTCCCGCTTGGTATCATCAGCCCCAATCGGTGGAAGATTTAGTGGATTTTGTGGTGGCTAGGGCCTTGGATCAATTGGCGATCGACTGTGTGCCCCTCCAGCGTTGGCAAGGGGGTATGGAAGGGGAGTGACGGATTTACTTAGGCTCTGAGGGTAAGTCCTTCTGATGAGTCGATTATGAGGGAAGTGTAAGTCCAAATCCCCCAACCTTGCCGGAGCTTTAGTGAAAATAGTTGGGGGACAAAGGCTTTAGTGATCGCTCGGTGCGCCATGGTTGGGATTAGCCGTTAAGCTAGAGAAAAACCGCCCAGTGTCGGCGGCTGTGGGCAAAGTTTGGCATTGCCGCCAGAAAAGCTGACGGGAGGTGGTTAATTGATAAGCGGTTGTCAAGCGGTTTGTTCTACAGATTCTTACCCTCCACCCAACTGTAAACACCATGGCAAGACGTAAAAAAACTTTTCCCTGTGGCCATAAGGGTTATGGTCAAGAATGTCATCGCTGTGTGCAAAAACACATTGACCAAGAGGAAAGGAAACATTCCCGCGACGCTTGGAAAGCCACCTTTGCTGAAGATCCCATTGATCTGACCCATCTACCCAGAAATGTGGTGCTCAAAGCCAGACAAATTCTCGCAGGTTTGGCCAATCAACATGACTACCGTGAGTTTTACGGCAAACGTCTTAGGCATGATCGCCTAGTGATCAGTATTCCAGTTACTAGACATTACCGGCTTATTTGTCAGGACGATGGCGATCGCCTAGAACCAAAAGAAATCGTCTCCCACGAAGATTACAATGTATGTAAGCCAGGGCATTGAGCAAATCCCTTGGTCTGGCGGAGAAACTGCTTAAATTTGCCTCAATTATTGCCCATTGCCCCAAGCCTTGGAGGGTTACCTTGTTCAATAGAATTCTCGTTGCCTTGGATCTGTCCCCCGCAGGTCAAGAAGTTTTAGAAAAAGGTTTATCCCTCGCCAAGGTCTATGGCGCTTCCCTATTGTTGCTTCATGTCCTGTCGGCCGAAGAAGAAGGTAGTCCCCTACCCATCCCCGTCAATATGGATGAAATTTACCCCGCCGTGGGTAATGAGTTGACCATGGAGGTGTGGCAACAGCAATGGCAAACCTTTGAACAAGAAGGGTTAGATACCCTGGAAAAACGCCGTCAGCAAGCACTGGCTTTGGACATTGAATGCCAGGCGGAACAAATTTTGGGCAGTCCAGGTAAAATTATCTGCCAGCGGGCCAAACAGGATAATAGTGACATCATTGTGGTGGGGCACCGGGGCCGGTGGGGACTAAGCGAAATTCTCCTCGGTAGTGTGGGGAACTATGTCTTTCACCACGCCCACTGTTGCGTGTTTGTGGTGCCAACTCCGGACTGAGAGGCGATCGGACCCTGAAGTTAACCGGCGATCTTCCCAAAGTTAAATAAAACCATCCCCTGAGCCATGCCATCCATGAGTAACGATTCCATTGTCCGCCACGTCCTGGTCATTGAGGATCAGAAATCTCGTCGCATTGTTTCCCTAGAAGAAAACACCTACGACATCGGTCGGGACCCCAGCAGTGCCATCCCTATTTACGATCGCCAAGTTTCCCGTCACCACGCAACCCTGATCCGGGTTAACGACTATCAGAATCATCAATACACCTATAGATTAATTGACGGTAATCTCCAGGGAAAACGCAGCACCAATGGCGTGGTGGTCAACGGTCAATATTGTCTTTCCCATGAGTTGGAGCACGGGGACGTAATTCGCTTTGGCAATCAGTCCAAAGCCAGCTACCACATTATGAATCTGACCACAGAATCGGAGGAGCAACCCTACGGAGCCGAACCTGTGTCGGTGGTGGCCAACCCAATCATGGGGGAAACCTATGTGGACCCCCTAAACTTTGCCATGGCTGACCACGGCTATGGAGAAGGGGCTGGATTTGACCATGAAGCGGTAGAAGTAGAGGAAGACTCTTCCTTTTCCACAGCGGTGGTCTATAACGATGAAATACCAGATGTCAGCCGCAGTGCTCCATTACCAAGTCATCGTCCACCGGCTTCCCTCAGCGAAAATAGTACCCAGTTAATTGTTGAGTTAACCACTGCGGGGCAGGTGATTTACGCCAACGGGGCAACCAAAGCCTTATTTCCGGAACTAATGGCCATCCAGGCCCAACATCCTCTGATCCAAGGCCTCTCAAATTTATCCCTCACCAGGGAGGGCTTGCAGTTGGAACGGGATATTGCCATCGGCCAACAAATTTTTCATCAGCGGATTTTCCTTGGGCCAGACCGAAGCCGGTTACAGTGCTACAGCGAGGACGTGACCGAGTATCGCAAAATGGAGCAGGGGTTAAATGATCTCCACCATCGTTTGCAAGCCTATCGGGAATATAGCGCCACAGGTTTTCTGTTGGTGGATGCCCGCACCAAAACTGTGGTCGAAGCTAACAGTGCTTTTTGCCAGTTATTGGGCTATGAGGAATCGGAGGTTCTCGATTTCACCCTTTATCAGTTGATCGCCGCAGAACGGCCGGTGATTGAAGAACTATTAATTAACCTGGAAACCCAAAACTATCTATCGGTACCAGAACTAGAGTACCGCAATCGGGAAGGGCAAACGGTACAAGTCAAGGGGGAAGTGTATCGCCTACCGTGGGAGGACAGGGAGGTGTACTGTTTTGTCATGCGCACTCCCCGGGGTCGCCAGGGGTATTCAGAAACCTTGGCTAACCAAGCGTTGTATGACCCCATTAGTAAACTGCCCAACCGGGTAAATCTACAAAAGGAACTATCCCTCGCCATCGATGCGGCAGCCCACCACCAGCATCTCATGGGGGTGATGTTCATCCATTTAGAAATTCTCAATCGCATTAACCAGGCCTATGGCTTTGGCTTTGGGGATGAAGTATTTATGGCCTTCCACGGGGCGATCTCCGACTGTATGCGTTCCGGAGATACCGTAGGGCAATGGGATAGCAACACCCTAGTGATTATTCTGGCCAAGATAAAAAGCCCCCAGGATTCCATTCGTCTAGCGGAAAGAATTCTAGACCGCTTGAAAAATCCCATAACCGTGCGAGAAAGGGAATTTATTTTTAATATTAACATTGGCATTTCCGCCTACCCCAACGATGGTAACCGGGCCGAAGATTTACTCTCTCGAGCCAACGCCGCTCTGCAAAAATTGCGCCAAACTGGTTTTAATCATTATCAGTGCTACGATCCGAAATTTAGCACCGCCGCCCTCCATCAAGCCCGCCTAGAAAACCTTCTTCAACAGGCGATCGCCAAACGGCAACTTACCCTGCAATACCAACCCCAAATCCATCTCCAAAGTGGGGAAATCACCGCCATAGAAGCCCTACTCCGTTGGGAACATCCAGAAGTAGGGGAAATTGCCCCGGGAAAAATCATCCCCATTGCCGCCCGTAGCAATCTCATTTTTGAACTCAGCGATTGGATTTTTCGCACCGCCTGTCAACAAAATTTGGAGTGGCAAAAGGATGGTTCACCCCCTCGGGCGATCGCCATTAATCTATCAGCCCGGGAATTTTATCGCCAAGACCTAGTGATGATGGTAGGTAAAACCCTAGAGGAAACCGGCTTAGATCCCCAATGGTTGGAGCTAGAAATTACCGAAAATACTCTGAGGCAACAACCAGCCAAGGCCCTGGCCATTCTCCAAGACCTCAAAACCTTTGGGGTTAGAATTGCCCTAGACGACTTCGGCCTAGGCCAAATGGGCATTGGTTTTGTCACCCAGTTTCCCTTCACCACCATCAAAATTCATCAAGGATTCATGGCCCGCTTGCGGGGCACCCCCCAGGAAATGGCCATTCTCCAATCCATATTTGCATTAAGTCAGGGCTTCCAATATCGTCTGGTGGCCGAAGGGATAGAAACCGATGCCCAACTGAGCTTGATCAAGCAACTACAATGCCAGGAAGTACAAGGATTTTTGTTGAGTCGCCCCCTGCGGAAACGGGAAATGGGACAATTTTTACAGAAATAATTACACCAAAACTAAGTCCTATCCCCACTTTTAAAACTAACCGCAACTTGCCATCATTGATGACCCGCCCAAACCCTTAATAAAGTTTGTCTAAGAAGTACGATCCAACCGTTAGGGGTTATGTCACACTAGAGGTAGGGTCGCAATTTAGCCAGATTTTGTCTCCATCATCGGGTCAAGATACATATTTCCCTTGCCCATCCGCCCATCCTTGCTGTTATGACTAACCTGCCTGAATTTCGACATATATTTGTGATCGAAGATCAAAAAGCCCGTCGTATTATTTCCTTGGACGAACCCACCTATTCCATTGGACGGGAATCCAGCAATGATATTGTCATTTACGACCAGGTAGTATCCCGCCACCACGCCACCCTAATTCGCATCAAACCCACCTCCCAAAATGAAGGTTATTCCTACCGGATTTTAGACGGGGATTTGGAGGGCAATCGCAGTACCAATGGTCTGATTATCAATGGACAGGATAGTGAATCCCACGACCTGCAACACGGGGATGTGATTTTATTTGGTAGTCAGTCCAAGGCTAGTTACTACATCGTTTCCACTTCCTTGGAAATTGCCATGTTCAACCCCCTGGAGGCCATGTCCTTAGAAGACTTGTCTCGCCAAAGTTTGGGGGAGTACACCAGTAAGTCCACCATTATAAATGAGCAGGAACAGGAAGCATCCCGTTTGGCCCCTAGTTCTGCTGATTTGGTGCGTTTTTCTTCCTTTGCTGAGCTTAGTCCCCATCCCATTGTGGAAATTGATTTCAATGGCAAAATTGTTTATCTGAATCCGCCGGCAAGTATTAAGTTTCGGGATATCAATGACCTAGGCGTCAGCCATCCTATTTTAGAAGGTCTGCTCAACCAAGCCCAAAATGTACGGGGCAATTTGCTTTTGCGGGAAGTGAAAAGTGGCGATGAATGCTATGAGCAATACGTCCATTATCTGACTGAAAATCAAATTATTCGTAGCTACTTAATTGACATTACCCGACGGCAACAGGCAGAAGATAGCTTGGCCCAACATACTTTCTACGACCCCATGACCGGGCTACCCAACCATGCTTTTTTTGAGGAGCAATTGGCGATCGCCTTGGCAAAGGTACAGCGAGATCAAAGTCGGCTGGCTATCCTGTTCCTCAATTTTTATAATTACGAGCGGATGATCAATGCCTTTGGACTAGGGTGTGGAGAAATATTGCTGAAAACCGTAGCCAAACGCCTGAGTCAGTGGACAGAAAAAAGGGGCTTGGCCTGCCGCTGGCAGGGAAAACAGTTTGCCATTTTGCTCAAGGAACCGGGGGACAATCAAGCCTTGACGGAAATGGTGAAGGAAATGCTGGCCATGCTGGAAGAGAGCATTGACGTGGCCAAACAAAAAATTCACCTCAAGGGTAAGGTGGGCATCGCCGTTTACCCCGATGGGGGTACTGATGGGGCTACCCTATTGAAAAATTCCCACACTGCTCTAGAACAAATTAAGGAAAAACATTTTGACTCCTTCGCTTTCTTTAACGAAAAGGCCGCCTCTAAAGCTAACCTGTTTTTCCGACTGGAAAACCTACTCTACGAGGCCCTGGACAAGCATCAGTTCTACCTAACCTACCAGCCCATCCTCCAGATAACTACAGGGGAAATTACTGGCATGGAGGCCCTGTTGCGTTGGCACCATCCCGAAATTGGCGAAATTTCTCCGGTTAATCTGATTCCCTTGGCAGAAAAAACTGATTTAATTGTACCCATCGGCGAATGGATTCTAAGGACGGCCTGCCAACAGAATCGGCAATGGCAAGGGGCCGGGATTCCCCCCTTACCTGTATGTATTAACCTCTGCCTCAACCAATTCCAAAATCCTCACTTGATTGCCAATATCCAAAGTATCCTAGAGGAGAATCAGTTGGAGCCCCACTGGTTGACCATTGAGGTGACTGAAAGCATCATTATGGACAACATTGATTATTCTCGCCGGGCCATCGAACAGTTGGCCACCATTGGTGTTAATCTTTCCCTCGATGACTTTGGTATTGGCCTAGGCACTCTGTCCTGCTTGCAACAGTTTAAGATTCCCGCCGTCAAGATCCACGAGTCCTTTATCAAAGATTTGGAGCAGAGTCCCGTCAACGAGGCGATCATTACCAGCATTATGACCCTGGGAAGAAAATTGGGTGTTCGCATCATCAGTGAAGGCGTAGAAACTCAACAGCAGTTGGAAGTACTACAAAAACTGGAATGCCAGGAAATACAAGGTTTTTGGTTTAGTAGGCCCCTCAAAGTTGATGCCGCGACGGAACTTTTGAGTCAAAATAAGATTAAGGCTGATCCTCTGGCATAACTTAGAATTAATAGATCCCAGATTCTCTATGAAGCAACACATACTAGTTCTAGAAGATGCCAATCAAAGAAGAACAATAATCTTAGACGAGCAACAGTATTCCATTGGTCGCCATTCTGGTACTAGCATCCAGATTCACTCCCGGCAGGCTTCCCGGCACCATGCCACCCTGATGCGGAAGACTAATAGTAAAACTAACGAAGAGTGTTTTTGGATTATTGATGGGGATCTAGAGGGCAATAAAAGTCAAAACGGCGTCTTTGTGAATGGGGAAAAACGCCTCATTCACGAGCTAAAAAATGGTGACCTGATTAATTTTGGCTGTAGCATCAATGCCAGTTACCACGTTACTGGAGAGGGGTTTGGGGAGTCTTCCTCCCAGCCAGTGGAAATATTGCCCCAGACTTCTCCCTATAATGAGGCGGTTTCCGCTCAGATTGCCTCCAGCTATAACACCAGGGAAGGGGTTGATTTGTTGGCTGGCTCCAATGATGAAACGTTTCACGAGCAATCCTATCTTGATACGGCAACGGATTTGCCCAATCAGACTCTGTTTTTGGAGTACTTAAATATTGCCCTTTCCAATGCCCGTCGTCACCATGCCCAGGTGGGGGTTTTACTCTGCCAGATTAATAATTGGTCTGATCTCAAGCGCAAACGGGGAGACGCGGTGGCCAATGCTTTCCTACAGGAAGCGGGGCAAAAACTGAAGTCAAATTTGCGCAATGGAGATATTGTTTCCCGTTGGGATAAAGATGAGTTTATTTTTCTGGTGTCCAAGGTACAGGATACTAGCAGCCTGTTGGGAATTGCTCAACGCTTGATGAAACCGGTTTTAGCTCCGGTGACGGCGGGGGGAAGACCGTTCCAGCCAGAGATTACCTACGGGGTGGCCCTCTATCCGGTGGATGGGGAGCAGGTGAATGACTTGATCGGTCACATTAGAGAAAATTTACAGCAGTTGTTACCCCAACCCACCAACCCGGGGTCAGGAGAGGCGGATGACCATATAGAAACAGCGGTGGATGTGCGCATCGGTGCCCCCCAGCCGGTGCCAGGACTTTCTGACTCTGATCAAAAGCGTTTGGCGATCGTAGAAAAGCGTTTACTACGGGCGTTGGAACAACATGAGTTGGAATTGTACTATCAGCCCCAGATTAATTGGCGTAAAAAAACTATTGAGGCCATGGAGGCGTTTATCCGTTGGCAACATCCCCAAAAGGGCCTACTGCCCCCGGGACAGTTTTTGCCGTGGAGCGACCAAACGGAATTTATGGTGCCCCTCACTCGGTGGATTTTAGAAACTGCCTGTCAACAAAATGTCCTGTGGCAACAGCAATTGCAAACTCCTTTTTTAGTTTCCGTTAATATTTCTGAAAAGCAGTTTTATCATCCTTTACTTAAAAATATGGTCATGGAGGCGATCGCCATGGCCAAGATGGAGACCCATTACTTGGAGTTAGAAATTCAAGAATCCACTGTGATGAAGGATTTTGGTCTGGCACAGCAAATTATCACCAACTTACATAACTACGGCGTGGGTTTTTCCCTAGATGATTTTGGCACCGACTATATGTCCCTCCGTTGTCTCCAGGATTTACCTTTTCAAAAGCTAAAAATTGACAAATCCCTAACGGCACAGTTACTAGAACAAACCGATAACGTTCCTAATTTAACCATGATGGAAACCCTGATCAATCTTGGTAAAACCTTCAACCTGAAGGTGGTGGCCGAGGGGGTCGAACAGGAGGAACAGATTAACATTTTAGATAGCCTCAATTGCTTTTTCATGCAGGGCTATTGCTTCAGTGAACCGTTAAATATTCTGGCCGCCAATAGCTTTTTGCACAAATACATTGCGGGTAATTAGAACGTGTTTGGCAAGTTTTATTCCGCCCCCTAAATCTCCCAATAATGGGAGACTTTCACTCAGTTTCCCCCCAAAATTGGGGGCCAGGGGGCTTTTCAAACAGGCTCTTAGGTTCAGTTTTAGAAGCTTTTTGCTCCAGAGGAGGCAACGGTAGGATAGACTGAATATTACAAATTGTTAATGCGGACCTTGAAGCCGCTTGCCCGTTATGTCTCTTCCCATCCGCAATGTCGCCATCATTGCCCACGTTGATCACGGTAAAACCACCCTTGTTGATGCTTTGTTGAAGCAATCAGGCATTTTCCGGGAAGGGGAAGACGTACCGGTGTGTGTGATGGACTCCAACGATCTGGAACGGGAACGGGGCATTACTATCCTCTCGAAAAATACGGCGGTCCGCTACCAAGATACGTTAATTAATATTGTCGATACCCCTGGCCACGCTGATTTTGGTGGGGAAGTGGAACGGGTGCTGGGTATGGTGGACGGTTGTGTGTTAATCGTCGATGCCAATGAAGGCCCCATGCCCCAAACTCGGTTTGTGCTCAAAAAAGCGTTGGAAAAAGGTCTGCGCCCCCTGGTGGTGGTTAATAAGATTGATCGTCCCCGGGCCGACCCCAACACCGCCGTGGATAAGGTATTTGATCTATTTGTGGAACTGGGGGCAGACGATGACCAGTGTGATTTCACCACTCTGTTTGCTTCTGGTTTAGGGGGCTTTGCTAAAGAAAGTCTGGACGACGATTCCGAGGATATGAAGCCTTTGTTTGAGGCGATTTTGCACCATGTCCCGCCCCCGGCCGGCGATCCGAACAAACCCCTCCAGTTACAAGTGACTACCCTGGATTATTCCGATTATTTGGGACGGATTATTATTGGCCGCATCCACAACGGTACGGTTAAAGCCGGACAACAGGCCGCCTTGGTGAAAGAGGATGGTTCGATCGCCAAAGGAAAAGTTAGTAAACTCTTGGGTTTTGAAGGGTTGAATCGCATCGAACTGCCAGAAGCCAGTGCCGGCTACATTGTGGCGATCGCCGGTTTTGCCGATGCCAATATCGGTGAGACTTTGACCTGTCCCGATGAACCCCAGGCTTTGCCCCTGATCAAAGTGGACGAGCCGACTTTGCAAATGACCTTTTCGGTCAATGATTCTCCCTTTGCGGGCCAAGAAGGCAAATTTGTTACCTCCCGTCAGATTCGCGATCGCCTCAATCGGGAATTGGAAACCAACGTTG
The DNA here is from genome assembly GCF_003015225.1 of Synechocystis sp. IPPAS B-1465. Classification (GTDB taxonomy): domain Bacteria; phylum Cyanobacteriota; class Cyanobacteriia; order Cyanobacteriales; family Microcystaceae; genus Synechocystis. The sequence continues at coordinate 205,634 of NZ_CP028094.1, forward strand.
CTCTACGGGTGGAAGATGGGGAAAGTGCCGAGCAATTTTTGGTCTCTGGTCGGGGGGAATTGCACCTCGGTATTTTGATTGAAACCATGCGACGGGAAGGTTATGAATTTCAAGTGGCCCAGCCCCAAGTGATTTATCGCGAGGTCAACGGTCAACCCTGTGAACCAGTGGAATATCTGGTTTTAGATGTACCAGAAGCGGCGGTGGGAGCCTGTATTGAACGGCTGGGACAACGACGGGGAGAAATGCAAGATATGCAAACCAGCGTCAACGGCCGCACCCAATTGGAATTTGTCATTCCGGCCCGGGGTTTACTGGGTTTCCGGGGGGATTTTATCCGCATCACCCGGGGGGAAGGCATCATGAACCACAGCTTTTTGGAATACCGCCCCATGAGTGGTGATTTGGAAACCCGCTATAACGGTGTCATGGTGGCCTTCGAGGAAGGGGTGGCCACATTCTATGCCATGAAAAACGCTGAGGATCGGGGCGTATTTTTCATTACTCCCGGCACCAAGGTTTACAAGGGCATGATCATCGGTGAGCATAACCGGCCTCAAGATATTGAACTGAACGTTTGTAAAACCAAGCAGCTAACCAACCACCGTTCGGCCACCGGGGACGAATTGGTACAGCTCCAAGCGCCGGAAGATATGAACCTAGAAAGGGCTTTGGAATACATTGGACCGGATGAGTTAGTGGAAATTACGCCGGAATCCATCCGTTTACGGAAAGTAGCCCGGAAAAAGTTGGTCAAACGTTAACAGAACAATGGGGCTTTGCAAGGTTTTAAAGGGGCAGAAAGGAACACCAATCCAGGCATAGTAACTTTCTATCCCTTTGGTTCAGTTATAGCCAATTCAATTAAGAGCGTGTTTGGAAAGCCCCCCTGGCCCCCCAAGTTTGGGGGGAAAGTAAGTCAAAGTCCCCCAGCATTGCCGGAGCTTTAGTGAGGAGATTTAGGGGGCAGAATCAGACTTTATAAACAGGTTCTAAGAATAATTTAAACAGGCTAACTAAAGTGGTCTTGGTAAAAGCTTTACAGCAAACGCTGCCTTCTTAGTCTGATTTGAATTAGCCATAACTCTCTTGTTTAGGCAAAAGAATTCCGTACGAGGAACTTTGGGAAAACGGGGAATTTGATACGGGCGAATGGCGGCATTTTGTACCGCTCCGGTTTGGTCCAATTCCCAAACGTGCACTAAGAAATTGGCAGCCATGGGGAAAGGTCAAACTCTCTCCATCGTGGGCTGGGGCCGACTGATAAGAATATCCAACAACAGTTGCATTTGATAAAGATTAAGGTAGGTGGGAAAATCTAAATGTCCTTTGAGAAGCATTTCCCGATAAATTTCCTGGCATTGTTGCAGATGTTCCACCATCCAAGGGGCATTATTGCTGCGGTATTGCTGGACTTCTGTTAAACCGCCAATGATTTTGCTCAAATCCTGGTCCTGTTGGCGATTAATTTCCGTACGGCATTGTTCGATAAAAACCTCGTTCATGCCCTCAATTTGTTGATATAAATCCGGCGCTAAATTGCCTTCAATCAACATCAGGCGATAGCTTTGTTTTAAACTTTCAATTTCCCTTAACGCTTCCTGGGGATTTTCCTGGGCCGTTTCCCGCAAATCGGCGATCGCCTGACGGTGGCCCACTAGGAACTTTTCCGTTTTCCGTTTGCGCCAACCCTGGAGCAAAAAGCCAATGGTGGTAGTGCCCAACAGCATAATGGAGGCGGCCTGGAGGGGTTTGTTCTCCTGAAGATAACGTAACCAAGCAATGCGGGGGTCTCCCTCCCGATAGGTACGCATAGCGGCGGGATGAATATACAGCAAGCCCTCATAAAGATTAACCGAACCATTCTCCGTTGCCAATTTGGGGTAAAACGAAGCGAATTGCCTAGAATTAGCAAAAATTGCCCAGGTCATTAAAGCCACTTTTTCCCGATTCATATTGGGTCTGGTTAATAAGGCCCCTCCGGTGGAAATGGTCAGAATGTCTTCCGAAGGAAATGGGGGCAACGCACGGTAGGTACCCTGGGGAATATAGGCTTTGCGGTAGGATTCAGGAAATTGCAAAGTCAGGTAATTAATGAAGCTTTCGCTCAGGGGCACAAAATCAACATTTTCCACAATGGTCAATTGTTCCCGCACTTCATCGCTGGCTTTAAACGGCCCCACGTACACCATGGCATCCAAGGGACTGTTGGGCGCAACGAAATTTTGCAAGCCCATACTCAAACCTAACTGGGTATAGGGTTGAATGGTCAAATTGGTGGAATCAAATAAGCGGGTGGCGGTGAAGTTGATGCCACTAGCTGGGGGGCCAATGCTGACTTTTTTACCCTCTAGATCTCTTAGGGTATTCACATTTTGATTTTTGCGGCCAACGATGTGGGCATATTCTTCAGTCAGAATGGCCACGGCAGCTACATCCCCTGCTTTCATGGCTTCGCTGGCCACGTCGAGTTGCACCATGGCAAAATCCACTTCCCCGTCCAATAGCCGTTGTAAATTTTGTTGGGAACCCTGGGAATCCTTGTTGTCCACCACAACAAGGTCAACGGTGGCCGCTGATTCCTGGATTTGTTGGCCAATGCGAACATAGGCGCTGAGCCCATTGCCAGTGGACAGGGTCACGGTGGCGGGTTTCCTGGTAGTGCAACCGACAAACACCAAGGGAAAAAGGGCAATCACAACCACAGCCCAGGGCAGTCGATTTTGGAGTAATTTCTGTAGGGAAAGATTATTTGCCAATGGGGACAGATTAAAAAAGTTCAAAACTGGATTGGGTATAAAAGCTATTGGCCCATGGGGGAAAGGGAAAATTCGGCTATCTCCAACCAGTCCTTAAAATTTATTGGAATTTAACTGATTATTTTAAGGATGGAATCCCTTGAAGATGGGCCGACCTCACCCCACTATGGTAATGGTTGCAAGAGGATTAGCCATTGTTCCAGGAATCAAGCTGATTTCCATGCCTTCTTTGGCGATCGCCGTGGCGGGAAATTGTTGTTTAGCTCGGTCCCATATGACATCCAACATTGAATCATCATGGCCAGGATCGTGGTGGAAGAGGATTAATTGTCTTACCCTGGCAGCCTGGGCCACCTTCACCGCTTCTTGCCAGGTGGAATGGCCCCAACCGACCTTGCTCATCTGGCGATCATAATATTCTTCGTCGGTATAGGTGGCATCAATGATCAACACATCTGCATTTTGGGCTAAAGCCAATACATTGTCATCCAGGCGATCGGGAAAATGTTCTGTATCAGTGATAAAAGCCACTGTAATGCCTTGCCAAGTTACCCGATAACCCATGGCTTCCCCTGGGTGATTTAAAGGCCGGGTCTGCAACTCAATGTTACCAATCACAACATCTTCCCCCACCTCCAAATCGTAAAAGGCCACAATGCCCTGCATCGTTTGCAACGGCACAGGAAAATTGGGGTGCAACATTTGCTCATGGAGCCGTTGTTCAATGGTTGTACCATCGGGGGTCGGTACACCATAAACTCGAAAAAAGTTACCGGGCCGGAAAGCAGGGGTAAAAAATGGAAATCCTTGGATATGGTCCCAGTGACTATGGGTAAAGAAAATATCGGCCGACACGCTCTCCTGGCTTGAGAGACTATCCCCCAACATCTTGATGCCGGTGCCTGCGTCAAAAATCAGTCGTTCCCTTCCGATCGCCATTTCCACGCAGGTGGTGTTGCCCCCATAGCGCACTGTGGTTGGCCCTGGACAAGGGATACTACCCCGTACTCCCCAAAATTTGATCTTGAATGTCATTGGATTGTCACTTCCTCTGGTTCCCCAGCAATGATGGCGGTAACTTCAACTAGACCCAGGCCAAGGGAGTGGCGAGGAAAGGCCTTCAGCGGGGATTGGTTAGCGATGTTCTTCTTGTACTTCCTTGATATTGTTTAATTCATTGACGTGGCCCAACTGGTCACGGACATCGTCGATAACCAAATTAAGTTGGGCAATTTTGTCTTCCAGGCGACGGCGAGCCAACTCAATATTTTCCTCACTATCGAGATTTCCTACCCCCTCAGTGTCTAATTTTTCCCGGTCGGGGCTTTGGGTAGCAGCTCGATTGGCCAGGACAGAACCCAAAATTCCCCCCACTACGCCACCAATGACCGTACCTAATAAAAATCCTCCGGCGAAGTTATCTTTTTGAGCCATGACTTTACTCCTGTTGTTAACGTTTGGGGGTGAATTTGTAATTATTTGATCACTAGTTTAATGGTGTTATCAAGTACCAAAGCAACGATCGCCTGCATCCCCTAGGCCGGGCACAATGTAACCCCGGTCATTGAGTTGTTCGTCAATCATGGCGGTGTAGATGGTCAAATTGGGATGGGCATTACTTAATTTTTGCAGGGCAGTGGGGGCGGCCACCACGGAGACCAAACGGATTAAATTGGCATCAATGTCCCGGGCCATCAGCAAATCCAAAGCAGCCATGATGGTATTACCCGTAGCCAACATGGGATCTAGCAACAAAAGATGGGTACCGGGGGCAAACCGCTCCGGCAACTTGTTCAGATACAGACTAGGTTCCAGGGTAGTTTCATTGCGCACTAAACCCAGATGGTAAATTTTTGCCAGGGGCAACAACCCCTGGGCCCCTTCCACCAGAGCCAACCCCGCCCGCAAAATGGGCACAATGACAAAGGGCGTTTGGGGGTCAATAAGACTGGCCTTGGCGATCGCCAGGGGAGTTTTCACTTCCGTATCCACCGTCGGCAACCAATAACGAGCGGCCTCATAGGTCAACCAACGTCCCAATTCCCCCATGGCAGTTTTAAACAAAACCGGCGGCGTGTTTTCATCCCTAGCTACCCCCAACCAATGCTTAATTAGAGGATGCTCCGGCACATAAACACGTAATTGAGAAGCCATGGGAAAACTTAAAAGTTAATATCTAAAATTTAATTTTGTTAATCTTGGCCGTTGGGGAACCGAAAAATGGGCTAAAAGTTAGGACGTGGTCTCACCGTCGGTAACAATTCACCGCGGAACTCCACTGTAGCTCAGATCGGGTTACCGGAAGTTGGGGCATTGGGAAGGGAAAGGTTTTCTGCCATACTTTGGGCAGGGATTTCCCCCAAGTTCAACGACAGACAGGCAAGCATTATGAGCAAACAACCATCCTTTGACGGCTGGCAGTCCATTGTGGGGGGGCTGATCGCCGCCTTGCTAGTCCTGCTGAGTTTTAACTCCTTTGTGGTGATTAACCCTGGTCAAGCCGGTGTGTTGAGTGTGTTGGGTAAAGCCCAGGACGGAGCCCTACTAGAAGGCATTCATTTCAAACCGCCCCTGGTATCGTCGGTGGATATTTACGATGTGACGGTGCAAAAATTTGAAGTGCCGGCCCAAAGCTCCACTAAGGATTTGCAAGATTTGTCTGCCAGCTTTGCCATTAATTTCCGCCTCGATCCCACCGAGGTCGTTACCATTCGCCGCACCCAAGGCACGTTACAAAATATTGTCGCCAAGATTATTGCTCCCCAAACCCAGGAATCTTTTAAAATTGCCGCCGCGCGACGCACAGTGGAAGAAGCCATCACCAAACGGAGCGAGTTGAAGGAAGACTTTGATAACGCCCTTAATTCCCGCCTGGAGAAATACGGCATCATTGTTCTGGACACCAGTGTGGTGGATTTAGCCTTCTCCCCCGAATTTGCCAAGGCGGTGGAGGAAAAACAAATTGCTGAGCAGAGAGCCCAGCGGGCAGTGTATGTGGCCCAGGAAGCGGAACAACAGGCCCAGGCGGACATCAACCGAGCCAAGGGGAAGGCAGAAGCCCAACGGTTACTGGCGGAAACTTTAAAAGCTCAGGGGGGGGAATTAGTCCTACAAAAAGAGGCGATCGAAGCTTGGCGGGAAGGGGGGGCTCCCATGCCCAAGGTTTTGGTGATGGGGGGAGAAGGCAAGGGGTCTGCGGTTCCCTTTATGTTTAACCTAACTGACCTGGCTAACTAGCGGCAGCGGGGAAGTTATAGGTCCCAGGGCTCCTGCCTGACCTTTAGGTCCATTCTTATAATCGGATTAATCGGATAACGCCATCTTTTCCACCGAGGTTCCCCATGGCAGGTAACGAGAATATTGCCGAACCCCAGCCGGTCTATACGGGCACCATTCTTTATCCTTCCCCCAGTCCCTATGCTTTGGCCATTACTCCTCTGGTCCAGCTCAAGAAAATTTTCCAATCCCTCTACACCAGTTTATTAAAAATGATGTGGCAGGAGTTGTGGGCGGGGGAGGTGCAAAACAATGAAGCTTTCAATCTCATCCTTTTTTTGATTTTTCTGCTTCTTTGTTGGTTAACGTTTAGCTTCCGTACCGCTAGCCAATGGTTGTTTACTTTATTCTTTCTTTTCTGGTTTATTGACAACTCCATTACCCATCGAAATTTTCAGGAAGGCCATTACATTCGTCGGGTTTACCTCCGTCGCCATGGGACAGAAAATTTACATTGGCAACTGCAACTATCCCACAGTGCTCCCCTCTCGATGGAGTTTAATCCAGGACAGGTAAGGGCCATTGGGGTGCGGCGACGGGAAATTAGGGGGGGAGCCTTTCAGGACAAATTGGCGACGGTGTGGCAGGGACAACTGCTTTTATACGATGGGTCTGATTGGATTTTTGAGGAAGATCAAAACCTCGACCCGGTGCTAGAGGCGATCGCCGTGATTCAAGAACTGCTCGGGGAACCGGTGCCGGTGGCTTTTGAAGCTAGCCATGGGTTGGGAGCCTATGCCCTTAATAGGATTACACCCCAGGAGGAAGCAAAGCTGTTACAACAAGGACAAGGGGTGGGGGTGAAAAGAACAGAGCGTAAATGGCAGATTTTTTCCCGTTGGCGCTGGGGGGATTCTTGGCTATTAATTCAACAGATTTTTCGAGAGTCGGGTTTCCTCTTATTTGTGATATTGATGATGGGATTTATGGTGCAATTGGGGGCTATTTTGGATGGTTTTAGACGGGCATTTGCTGGGGAGATGGTTTACGTTGAAATACCGGATAATTTCGGTTTAATGCTGCCCTGGCAGGATTGGCGCATTGGTCTGCCCCTATTGCTGGCGATCGCCATTATGATTTACCGGGGCTGGCGTCTGAGTCGGGTTAAGCACTGTGCTGTGGATCAACATTTTGTGCGGGCCAGTTTGGACCATCAACCCCTGGGTAAACTACCTACCGAGGCGGTGGAAACAGTATTGACAGTGGGACAGGACAAACCAGAAATTTTGGTCTTAACCGCCAGCCGTAGTCTAATCATTCCCTCTTTCCAACGGCTAGAAGAAGCCCTGGTGTACACCTGTGTCCTTACCAAGGCGATCGACGCATTCACCCTAGGCAAACACCAAGCAGAAGTTACTGAAACTACCACACATCCAAAGGAATTTGGGGGCGAACCTTGAGTCGCACCAGTACACCGGTCAAATTGTCATGGCCATTGTATTCATTGGCCGCCTCCATTAATTTTCTCAGGCCCCGGTCTACGTCTTGGCTGGAGCTAACATAGGGCAGCAGTAGTTCTTGCCAGTGTTCTTCGACAAAATCATTGTCGGAAATCCCATCAGAACAGAGCAGAATCAGACAATCTTCTTCAATTTCAAAAATTGCTACGTCCGGTTGGAGATAACTACTGCTATGGGGTCCCAAGGCCTGGGTCAACTGATAGGCATCGGGGCGAGCATAGGCCAATGTCGGATCCAGCCCGTTAAGAATGGCCTGTTGGCCCACCTCATGGTCCACCGTCAACTGCTCTAAACCATTTTTGCGGGTGACTCGGTAAATACGACTGTCCCCCACGTGGGCGATCGCCATGGTGGTGTCTTTAACTAGCATCATCACCAGCGTAGTACCCATGCGGCCACTGCCGGAACTAGCATTACTTTGATTAACTTCGTAAATTTTTTGGTTAGCTAGATTAATCCCTTCAGTGATGGTATTTTTGTCCGGCAACCTATTGGCCATGACAATTTGGAAATACTCCAGCAGGGTCTTGACCCCCATCTGACTGGCCACCTCCCCTGCCGCATGGCCCCCCATACCGTCACAGACCACATAAACCCCCTGGGCCTTGATGGTCTTGCCATGGTTATTACGATGGGTTTCCACACTTGTGGTGATACCGAAAAAATCTTCATTATGCTGTCGGTGCCCACCCCGGTCAGTGTAGCCCGCATCCACCAGGCTAATTAACTGCATAGGTAATACCGCTGTGGGGACATCGTCCACCTCTTCCGAGTCAAACACATTGACATCAGGCATGGTAACAGGATTAATGCTGGGAGCAACTTCCTCGCTTTTGAAAGCACTTTCTCCACTTTCTATCGCCGCAAAAACATCATCAGGAATTTGCTCAAAATCCACTTCATGGATAATGAAATTTTCCCCTTCCTCCTCCACCGTAATCACTAAATCTTCGATGTCCGCAAACAAATCATCTACATCTTGATACTCGCCCTGGGCCGCTCTTTGCAGTATGGCCAACAAGTCCTCCCCTGCCGAGGGTACCGGACTAAAATAACCATGTAACAGAGAGCCAAATTCCTCTAGGGAAACTGGCGTTCCGCCATTGGCATAAATTTGTTCTAGGGCGATGTTTTGGTCTTCATCAACTAGCAGATTTTGCCCCATCAACAGCCCTTTACCGCAGCCAGCCGAGGAAAGTTGCTGCCAGAGTTGGAAAAGTTGATTGATCCAAAAAACCATTTCCAATCCCGGCAGAGAGTCCCCTTCGTCCCGCAGCACATCTGCTAACACATCCCATTCGGAACGGTCCTCCATCAAGACAAAACCATAATCTCCGTCACACCAGGCATCGTAGACTTCGGGGATTTTGGGCATCAACACCGGAAAGCGAAAGTAGGGAATGATCGCCTTGGGTAAATTCAAGCTTGACCAAGTGTCATTGGCCATAATTTCCCCATCGGACATTTGGGGTAACCTGGTTAACAAGTCTCCCTGCTGGGACAACAACACTTTTAGTACAGAAGGCTGTAAAGGTTGGCAGTCCACCACCCTGCTTTTGAGCACGATTTGTTCCCCTTCCCCCACTTCATCCACCACAAATGGGTTTTCTTCCACGGGAGTGAGGAGTTGGTAGCGTTGACCCACATCAATGAAGTTTTCATAAAGCCTGATCCCTTGGGGATCAAAACTCTGTTCCGGTTTCCCATCCGGGCCCACCGCCACTGGCACCGTGACCAACACTGTTAATATCTGACCGGCGATCGCCCCGCAATGGGGACAATGGGCTTCTCCGTACTGCACCATTTCTCCGCACTGATTACAGGGATGCTCCTTCAGGGACGCCCCACACTTTTGGCAATCAGTGTTGCGATTAGGATTTTCGGCGGAGCACTGGAGACAGATCAGCATAATTTAGGCGAGACGCAATGGATTGAGATAACTGGGACAAACAACCACCAGTTTTTCCGGAAAAGACCCCACTTTGCCGCTAAAACAACAATTAAGCTGAGTTGGGGGAAAAACCGTGACTATGGGCGAGGAGGAGGAATTTTTAGGGAGACGCTAATTTTCCAACACCATCCCCTTCATGGTAAATACCTTAGCTTAAAAATTAGACACTACCTCAACTAACTCTACTTTTGTGGGTATTACCTCACTTTTAAAGGTTTAACCAGTTTTTTCTCCCCCCGCTGTTGGTGATACGGCTGGTTGAAATACAATCAAGAGAGTAGCGCTTTCTACAAAGCTTATATTGAAGGCACTTGAGACGTTTACATTGCACTATTTTTAGTCGAATTAGTCATATCGTTGCCCCAATGCCTTATCCAGGATAAGTACACCACTGTGCCCGTCTGATGCTCTAGTGACAATCCATTTAAGAACTAAAATATCGTCGTTCCGGAAATAGGGTTAAGAGTAACTGATTAATGTAAACCTGACCCACTACGGGAGGCTTTTCTTGTACTTCTTCTGAAACTAATGGCGCAGTGGTGACCACCGTCGGAGCAGTTGGCGTCGATTCCCCAGGGGATCGATTTGAGGAAATCTGTTCTGCGGCCTCGGCGGTTGATGGCCTTGATTGCCTGGCAATGGATTCTTTTGCTTGATCTGACGGGGAATCTGTCCCCTTTGCAGGGGGCTCGTTGTCCCAGGGGGAAGGAATAGGGGCAATGGGGTTTGCGGTTGAAGGGGATTTTTTTTCAGTAACGCTGTCAGTTGTTGGAGAACTAGCCCCTACCGTCTGGACATCGGCAACCCGATTCATTAATAAGGAGCCGGGAGGAATTAGGACCTGGGCATCAATATCCTGCTGAAAAACGGTACTCCGGGAACCGAGACAAGCTGTTGCCCCAATGGTCACTGGCCCGATTACTAGACAGCCAGGGGCGATCGCCGTCTGCTCCTGAATTTTCACGTCACCGGCATGGGCGCTAATCACACTGCCTAAACCAATGCAGACTCCGGCTTCAATGGTAATTTGACAATCCGGAGCCGCTTCTAAAATAACCCCCGGAGCAATGACCGCTGTTTCGTGAATGATCACGTTACCACTCACAAAATATTCAGAAAGACTAACACTGTGAACGGGCGGTAACTGCATGGCAAAATCCGGGGGGCTGGTCAACTAGTAATTACTAGGGACGCTGAATAATGGTTTCCAACACCCGCCGTTTAGCCGTGGGATCTATGCCTAGTAAGCGGACATATTCGCCGTTATGGTCTGCCAAACAACCTTCTAGGGCCCGCAACACTTCCGACTCGTGGGTACTGGTGATAGGGGCACAACTCTGCCAGGATTTGGCTTTAAAGCGACGTTTATCCGTGTGTTCGGTGCCAATTTTGTAACCCTGGGCCAGGAGGGAACGCACCTGGGTAACCACGCTGTTATCTAGGCGCACGGCAGAATTACTGTAACCACCACCATTGCCACTGCCAAAGCCATTGCTGGAGGCACTACTGGATGTACTAGCACTAGACGAAGACGGCGATCGCCCAGCAACAACGTTGTCCCCTGGACGTTGAATAATCTGTTCTAACACCCGTCGCTTACCAACCCGGTCAATACCAATAATCCGCACATACTCCCCGGCATGATCTGCTAGGCAAGCTTCCAATTTGGCTAAAACTTCAGCTTCCCGGCCACCATCAATGGTGGGACAAGTATCCCAGGATTTGGCCTTAAAGCGACGTTTATCTGTGTGTTCGGTACCAATGCTATGGCCGTTGGCGAGTAATCCCCGCACCGTTGCTATCACTTCTGGGGTTAAACCACCAGCACTAGAGCCCCCGGCGGAGCTCACAGGGGCAGACTTATAGCCAACGGAACTGCTGGAACTAGAAGGTTTACCATTGCCATTACCATTGGGACGGTGTACAACAATTTCTGCCACCCGCCGCTTACCGGCTGGATCAATACCGATAATGCGCACATACTCATTGGTGTGGTCGGCCAGGAAACGATTTAATTCCTGCAAAGCTTCCCCTTCCCGATGACTACCAATGGTGCCTCCAGTTAACCAAGAGCCGGTTTTGAAGCGACGGGCACTGGCATATTCCAAGCCGATTTTATAACCCTGATGCAACAGGGCCCGCAACTGGTTAGCACTATCCCCAGCTAAGTTACCTGTTTGGTGGGCCACCGCACTCCGGCCGCTACCGCCACTGCTTAGGGCTTTGGTGGTGGTGGTACCCCGACTAGGAGAACCGGGAACATCACCGGGGCGTTGAATAATCACTTCCACTACCCGGCGTTTAGCCCCCTGGTCAATGCCAATGAGGCGGACATATTCCCCCGCAAACTCCTGGAGCCAACCTTCCACCGTGGCAATAACCTGGTCGGGACGGAAACCATCGGCGGTGCCACAGCTCTGCCAAGATTTGGTTTTGAAACGTCGTTCGTTGGCGTGTTCCGCCCCGATACCATAGCCCTGGGCCAGGAGGGAGCGGATCTGGTTGGTAATGTCAGAATTAATACTCATGTTGTCTATGGAATTTATATAGGGGGTTTCAGTAACGGGGGTAACGGCGGGGAGGGACTCCGGCAACACACACACGGTTGGATCAGTTCCCTGGGTTGGAGAAGCACTTTGTCCGTGCATGGCCGCAATCTGCTGGACAAAATGGCGATCGCCAGCTTGCACATCCGGTAAACTATCCGCCTGGTGTTGCTGGGTAATCATGGCACCGGAGGGCACCAATTTGTTGGGGGGAATTTCCACATCCTGAACTAGGGAATGCATCATCACCACCGCCCCATCCCCCACCCGTGCATTGAGCACAGTGGAACGGAAACCAATGAAGCAATTAGCGCCGAGGTAAACTGGGCCGTGGACCAAAGCCAAATGGGCCACACAGGTGCCCGGCCCAATCCAAACAGAATATTCCTGGTCATCATCCCCCAGCACCCGACCAGTTTCTAAGCCATGGATCACCACTCCATGTTGGATCAGCACATTACCGCCAATCCAAAAGGGCGTGCCCTCGTCCGCTCGAATGGAGCTCCCAGGGGCAACACTGACCCCGGGCTGAATGCGCACATCCCCCACCACATTGGCAAACGAATGCACGTAGGCCGTCGGGTCAATCTGGGGGTCTGCTAAATGTTTGGACCAAGGCCTGGAAGCCAAGGCGGTGCGAGATCCCATGCAATAGTTCCTCCTAGATACAGCCAACAACCAGCCCAGGGACTTTGCCAGCACTGCATCGGGTTCAAATATGTCCCAAGCAAAATCCTAGTTCCTCCACTGGATAGGAAGGATAGGAAAAAAGGGGGGAGCGTTATCTCCCATCATCCCTCTTGTTGTAGAGGGAGCCACTAGCCACATTAACTGTGTCGATGATGCCCACCACCATGGCATCCAAAGGGCGATCGCCATTGCCCCGTTCCTTACGGGCGGCACTACCCCGGGCCACCAGCACCCATTCATTTAAGCCTGCACCTACCACATCCCCCGCCACTTCATAGCGTTCCAGGGGTTGACCTTTGGTGTCGAGGAACTGAACTAAAAGCAGCTTGACGCCGGTTAAGTTCGGTGTCTTCGATGTACTGACCACGGTCCCCAAAACTTTGGCAAGTTGCATGGCTTAATTGGGCTCAAAATTTATAGGGAAAATTAACGGCGGATGATGGAAGGATTAACGATTTCCCGGAACTGTTCCACCGCCTCGGTGTAGCGAATGGGTAGCACATACTCCAGGTTTTCGTGGGGACGGGCAATAATGTGGTTAGACAAAACTTCACCACCGTTTACCCGACGGATGTTTTCAATGCCAGCGGTCACTGAGGCCTGTACCTCGGACACGTCACCCCGCACAATCACGGTGACTCGGCCGCTACCAATTTTTTCGTAGCCCACCAGGGTAACCCGGGCGGCTTTAACCATGGAGTCGGCGGCCTCCACAACGGCGGGAAACCCAAGGGTTTCGATCATCCCAACTGCAATTGACATAGGTTTAAGTTACTCCCAGGGAATATCAAATCAAAAAATCAAAACTACGCTGATCAGCGTCCATTGCCCAGGCTCGGCAGTCCTGGCTATTCTGTGTAGTTGACTACCGATCGCCAAACAAAGGGGAATTAATATGTCCGAAATTGTTCAACTTCTTCGGTATAGCGAATGGGGAGGACGTATTCCAGGTTTTCGTGGGGACGGGCAATGATGTGGGTAGAAAGCACTTCGCCACCGTTGACTCGGTTAGCGGCTTCGATACCAGCGGAAACAGAAGCTTGTACTTCGGAAACATCCCCCCGCACAATCACCGTGACCCGACCGCTACCAATTTTTTCGTAGCCCACCAGGGTGACCCGAGCGGCTTTAACCATGGAGTCGGCTGCTTCTACAACAGCGGGGAAGCCACGGGTTTCGATCATTCCAACTGCAATGGACATGGGGGATAGTCTCCTAGAATCGTGAAAGTGCGGGTAAAAGTTAGCAGGCGAGTTCGACTGTGGTCAGGGGCAGAGCCGGATCTGGCCATTCCCACCAAGGGATCAAAACCCAGAACCCGATTGATTGCCTAACAGTCCACAGTAACAGCTTTGGTGAACGGAAAAATCAAGAGAATTCAGAATAGGTTTTAGCAACCCAAGATAAACCCCCGACACAAAAAGTATCGGCTCTTGACAGCTTTTCCTGCTGTTGAAGTTGAATTTAGGAGGATAAATAAAAAATTTACGGAAATTTGATTATCTACCCTATGAAAAGCATAGGAAACCTTGGGCCCTTTGACAACATAAGGGATTATGATAATTTTTAATTCGACTATTCAGCATTACTAATCAAAAATCAGGGGGCAATCGCCGCTTTTGATACACATTTGGATAGTTAATTAACCGATGGCTATGGCCACCTAGGGGAGGTCTGTTTCCCCCATTAAGTAAAGGTCACAGGCTTTGGCTGCCCCCCGACCTTCGTTGAAAGCCCAGACCACCAAACTTTGGCCCCGGCGACAGTCCCCCGCCGCAAATACCCCGGGAATACTGGTTTCATACTGACCGTATTCAGCTTTAATATTGCCCCGGGCATCTTTATCCAATTTCATTGCATCCAGCAGTTGACTTTCTGGTCCCACAAACCCCATGGCTAGCAAGACTAATTGAGCTGGTCTGACCTGTTCCGTGCCAGCCACTTGCTGGGGAATAAATCGTCCCTGCCCATCCTTTTCCCAACGGACATCGACGGTATGGACTGCTTTGACCCGCCCCTGGTCATCCCCTTCAATTTTGGTGGCAGTGGTGAGGTAACTGCGGGGATCATGGCCATAGACGGCGGCGGCTTCTTCCTGGCCGTAGTCCATTTTGTAAACCTTGGGCCATTCTGGCCAGGGGTTGTTGGCGGCCCGTTCCTCCGGGGGTTTGGGCATAATTTCCAATTGCACTAGGCTTCTGCAACCGTGGCGGAGGGAAGTACCCACACAGTCGGTGCCGGTGTCCCCTCCACCGATAATTACCACGTCTTTATCCTTGGCACTAATGAAATTCGGGCCGGGAGTTTTATCTAAAATTGCCTTAGTGTTGGCGGTCAAAAATTCCATGGCGAAGTGGATGCCTTCCAGTTCCCGACCGGCGATCGCCAAATCCCTGGGCTTAGTGGCACCGGTACAGAGCACCACCGCGTCGTAGTCCTTGAGTAGGGTTTCCGGGGGTAAATCCTTGCCAATTTCCGTATTGCAAACAAAGGTGACTCCCTCTGCTTCCAGCACGTTTAAGCGGCGTAGCACCACTTCTTCCTTATCCAGCTTCATATTGGGAATGCCGTACATAAGCAAACCGCCGGGGCGGTCTTCCCGTTCATAAACCGTTACCCAATGACCGGCTTTGTTTAACTGGGCGGCGGCGGCTAAACCAGCGGGGCCAGAACCAACTACGGCTACTTTTTTCCCCGTGCGTTTTGCGGGCGGTTCCGGCGTTACCCAACCTTCCTGCCAACCCTTTTCGATGATGGAATATTCAATATTTTTGATGGTCACCGGAGGATTATTGATGCCCAACACACAGGAGCCTTCGCAGGGAGCGGGACAAACCCGGCCAGTAAATTCAGGAAAGTTATTAGTCTTGTGAAGCCGATCTAAAGCTTCCCGCCACAGCCCCCGATAGACTAGGTCATTAAATTCCGGGATGAGGTTATTGATTGGGCAACCACTGGCCATGCCACTGATCAAACTACCGGTGTGACAAAAGGGCGTGCCGCAATCCATGCAACGGGCTCCCTGGGTTTCCACCTGCTTATCGGGCATGGTCACATGGAATTCGTCCCAATTCCTCAGGCGATCGCCGGGGCTTAACTCTTGGGGAATTTCGCGGGTATATTCCAGAAAACCAGTGGGTTTGCCCATGCTCGTAGTTACCTCTTGTGGTGGGGGCGATCGCCGTAAATAAGGGATGTAAGCCTAGTTTAAAGCAGTTCCCAACCAATGGAGGGTAACTTTTATTGAGATTTGCTGGCCATGTTGCTTTTTGTTACAAACTTCCCCTCTGCCATTGGTACAAGTTACCAACAAAAATCCCTGGTGGGGCCATGGCCAAGCCCCGAACAACAATGATATTTTGGAATATGGGGCATTCAGACGGTCAAAGGTCGAAGTATTTTTAGCAAAAAATCAGCAATCAAACCATGGTCAATCCCATTGTGGTGGCGGCTAAACAGGGTCAATGGCAACTAGTGCAAGAATATTTATTCGCTGCCGCTTCAGACCAGGTTAACCAAAGGGACGAAAGGGGGCTGACGGTTTTGATGTACGCAGTAGCATCCCTGGAAATGACCACCGTCAAACAATTGCTACAAGCGGGGGCTGACCCCAATCGCTCCCGGCCGCCCCATGGCATTACCCCCCTAATGTTGCTAGCGGGATTACAGTCCAACCCTAATAACCCTGAAAAAAATCCGGTTCAACAGGCGATCGCCGCAATGTTGATGGAATTTGGTGCCGAGGTGAATCAAGGTAATGATGACGGCACAACGGCGTTGATGATGGCGGCCTATCGCAATAATTTACCTCTGGTGGAAACTTTACTAGCTGGAGGAGCCAGAGCCAAAATCCAAGACCAGCAGGGGACAACCGCCCTGGAATGGGCCATTAAACAGCAAAATTTGTCCATGGTTCGGAAGCTAATAGAGCACCACGCTCCGTTGGACCTCAGCGATGGGGATGGTAATTTACCCTTGACCCTGGCAATAAAAACAGGCGATCGAGTAATTGTTGACTATTTACTCCAAGCCGGTGCTCCCTGGGATCAGAATGGTTGGTTCACAGCGGTGGAGGAAGGAAACGTTGATCAGGTGAAAGCTTTCATCCAGGGCGGTTATCCCCTTACCCAGGCTGGGGATGGCGGCGATACAGCCTTACACATTGCTTGTTTAGAAGGTTACCAATCCATGGTGACCATTCTGTTAGAAAAGGGCCCCAAAGATATGGTCAATGCCGTCAATCAAGCGGGGGACACGGCCTTACATTTGGCGATCGCCCAGGGACATGTGGAGATTGTGACCCAACTACTCAATGCCGGCGCCGACGGTAATTTTTCCAGCAATGGGGAACCGCCCCTCCTAACAGCCCTCACTGCCACCCATGGGAATGCCCAGACCCAAGCGGTCATGGTTAACGCCTTGGGCCGGGCAGGGGTTGACCTGGACCAAACCCTATGGGAAGGAAAAACCCCCTTAATGCTGGCAGCCATGGCAAATCTCGCTGCGGTGATTACCACCATCGCCAATTATTCTGTCCAAGTTAACCGTGGTGATCCCAACGGATCTACTGCCCTGATGTGGGCTTGCCATCGGGGCCACGGGGCGGCGGTAGAAGCCCTGCTGACTAATTTCCCCGCTTTAGACCTTAATCTCAAAAACCAGGGGGGCCAGACCGCCCTTGATTTAGCACGATTGAATCATCATGGGGCCATTGTGGCCTTGTTGGAATCCTATATTTCCCGCAGCGCTTGATTATTGGTTAGTAAATTTATTCGATCTTAATTTCTCTTTTCCCACCATGGTTAATTCCCTACCGTCTCCTCCCCAACCTTTGCCCGATCGCCTGCTGGGGGAAAGTTGGCAATTTGTCGCTCTCCCAGCCCAGGATATTTGGCCCTATTTTGGCGATCGCCCCATGCGTTATCAAGCCATGCCAGAGCATTTGTCCCCTCTCCGGCTTGGTTTAGCCGCAGATTTACCCATCCCCGGTGTGGTTATTTACGGTGGTCGCCAATGTCGTTTCATCGGTGAATGGTTGGCGGAACAACAACCCAAAAGCCTGGTTTACATTGCCGAAGATCCCCAACAATCGGGGGGATTGGTGCTTCATACCCAAAACGGCGATCGATGGGTCATGGTCACCTTTAAGGATGGGGAAATGGCCACCGCAGCGGGGGTGTTCAGTCAGCGACAACAAAAAGCCAAGGGTTTACATTTTCTCTGGCTCCAACCGGATAATTCGGGGGTGACTACCACGGGGGTCTGGTTATTGCAAAAGTAATAGAACATTAGCATTTCCATTTTCAATTAAGCTCAAAGAACCTAGAAACTAGACCATGAATTTCTGAGTTTGGGACATGGTCGGGGCGATCGCCCGATGGGCATCCCTTAAGATTGTGATGAACCCTAGACAGTTGACAAAGACAATGAATATTCAGTTTCTCGGTAACATTACAACGGCCATACTGCTAGCAGTAGTGCTACAGATTACCCTTTGGCCCTCAGCGGCCCAGGCCTGCACCAGAATTTTGTGGAATAACAATAAATTAGCTGTGGTGGTCGGCCGAACAATGGACTGGCCGGAATCCACCGAGCCCGAGTTGATGGTTTTTCCCCAGGGCATCAAAAGAAATGGAGGCATGTTGGGGGACATGTTAGTGGTTAAAGACAACCCAGCCCAATGGACTTCCAAATATGGCAGTGTAGTCACCACGGTTTATGGCATGGGTACGGTGGACGGCTTGAATGAAAAAGGACTGGGCATGCATATGCTTTACTTAACAGCGACGGATTTTGGCCCCCGCAATCCCAAGAAAGCCGGGGTACAGGCGGGACTGTGGGGACAATATTTACTGGACAATGCCGCCACTGTGAAGGAAGCCCTTGCGTTGATGAATGAGATTCAGCCGGTAATGGTTGCCCTGGATGATATGAAGGCAACGGTGCATTTAGCCATTGAAGATGCCAGTGGAGATTCGGCCATTCTGGAATACGTGGAGGGTAAGCTGGTTGTCCACCACGGCCCAGAGTATCGGGTGATGACGAACGATCCCACCTACGATCAACAATTGAAATTCTTGGAAACTTGGGATTTTACCAATGCCACCCGCCAAACTCCCTTGCCTGGCAATGTGGATCCCAAAGATCGTTTTGTTCGGGCTAGCTATTACCAGATGATGTTGCCGGAACCGAAAACTGAACAGGAAGCCATTGCTGGTATTTTGGCGATCGCCCGCAATACTTCTGTTCCTTTTGGTGCCCCCAATAATATTCCTGGTTCTCTGTATAACACGGAATATCGCACCGCCATTGACCTAACGAATCGTCGTTACTTTTTTGAGTTAACCACTAGCCCCAATGTCATTTGGGTCAACCTTGATCAACTTAATCTTGCCCCTGGTGCACCAGTGTTAAGTCTTGATCCTGATAATTTGGATCTGTCGGGAAATGTTACCGATAAATTTACTAAAGTGCTAAAAAGTCCATTTTAGAAATTTGCCTAAAAATGCCCAATAACCTCCCAAGTTTTGGGAGAAATGAGATCAAATTTTCCCAGTATTGCCCAACATCTGGTTGACTAATTAAGCCGGGCCAGCAAAAAATTTCGTTAACCAATCCTTTAAAATCCAGGTGGCTCGGCAATCATCTTCGTTATAGCGCAAAATTAATTCCAAAAATTGGCGATCGCCAGTGGTTAACCAATTGTCATACCAACAGACCGACTGATCACCGCTGGCCTGGGCATCCCGCCATTGAAAACCTAACCAACTCGCTAGGGACTTGAGGGAATAACTTTCCACCGGGCAGATCACATGGTTGACCACATAATGATGTAAATCAAAACATTGTTCGAGGATTTTTTCCCGTACTTTTGGGGGCGTTCCATAAAGTTTTCCTAATCTCTTGATTGTTTCCCTTTCATACTCAGAAAAGTGATAAATGGGAGCATTAGGATAGGTCTGGATTAACTGGACAAATTCCTGCCAAATTAAGCCTTCTTCTTCGGGATCTTTGGCCATAAAACCATAGAATTTTTCCGTTTTTTGCCCATGGTCAACCACCACTACCCCCAGCAGATAATCCAAATTTCGTTCCGGTTCCGCTTCAATGTCGAAATATAATTCCACTGGCGATCGGGGTAGGGGATAAACTTTTTTCTCCTTCGCCATGGCCCGTTTTTCCACTAAAGCCAAGGCCTGTTGTTGTAATTGTTCGGCGATCGCCGTGCCCATTAATTCGGCCACTTGCTGGGTTTGCAGTCGGGCGAGGGAATCAATGGTCAAAACCCCCACCATTTGTAATGATTCGTAGCGGCTGGGGGTAACACCGGGTACCAAGGAAAGATGTTGTTGCTCCTGGGCAATGGCGTAGCAATGGTCATACCAGTGGCAGAGATTACATCGTTGGCGAGAAATAAATACCTCTGGTTCCCGCTGATGAATTAGGGTTTGCACACAGTCGGCTAGGGTTTGGTGAAAACGGGGCAACCATTCCAACAAATCCACCGAGTAAGAATTACCCCGCCGCAAAATAATTTCTACCCAACGGGGCAATGGTCCTTGATGTACCGCCAACAACTGGGCATAGAAGGCGGCTAGAATTTTGTACTCCGGTTTTGGCCGACGACCCAATTGGATACTCACTGGCCGATATTGCCATGGCCCCCAACGGGATTCACCAGGAACTTTAACCAATAAATGGGGATGGCCCAACAGTTCCAGCATTGGTAAATGGCCGTTGTTGTCGGTGTGCAAATTGACCGGCAAACTGTGGTAAAGACAACCCCGATAGATGCAATCTACCCCCTGGGCCATTAGGGTTTTGGTTTCCTGGGCCCGTTCTTGGCCAAGATAGGTGGGGGTTTCCGGTTCCCGATAATGGGGAAATTGTTCCTCCAGAACTTCCTGGATATGTCTTTGACTTTCTTGACGCAGCTTAAGCAAAAAGTCCCGCTCCGGGCGGCGCTCCTCACTGGAGCCGTGGGTGTTGAGATAGGCCCGGCGTTGACAACGCTTATAATCCAGCAAAAGAGAGTCGGTGACTAACATATCGCCCCAACGACCACTAGCTGGCAATTATTTCGGTTTACTGTGCCCCCATGGTTACTATTCTGTCGGGGAAATTCGCTGAGATCATCCACAAAGTTCACAAATCAAAAATTTTGCCTTAGTCAACCCCCATTATTCTACGAAAATGATTAATTTATTGCCGACATGACGCCCTCTTACTGCCACCAATGGGGATGGGCTGACAGAAAAAGTACATAGCTCGGAATGGCAAATTAACTATATCCAGTTGGAACGGGGTTAATTCCAGGCAGAGATTTTGAACTGTCCATGGTCTGATATGTAGCTAATCCGGGTACAACACAATCAGGTAATTAGATCTATGGGAATCTCACTGTCGAGAAAGGTGGCGATCGCCCTTGGACTGTTTGCGAGCTGTGTCAAAAATTTTGTGTTAGTGAACGAACCCTACGTTAAGACTTGCAAGAAACTTTTGGTATTGGCTCAAAAGCCTATTTGCAGACCGACAAACTCCATAGAGCTAGACGATAATTAAACTTAGCTGCCCCGGGGCAAACCACCGTTACGGCGATCGCCTTCACAGATGTGTCAGGATTCAATCAACAGTTAACGGATCAAATGTCGGCATTTTGCCAAGTTGCTTCCCCGGTGAACGAAAAAGGGACAAAATTCGCTCCCAATCAACCAGCCCATCGGGATTACACAGCGGCAGCCATGGTCCGTACTCTTAATTGCTTAGCCGAAGGAGCTAAGTAAGAAAATTAACCTATCTAGAATTTTATGTTGAAAAATATTTTTGCCCTGACAATTTTTGGGGGAATTTTTGGGGCTTTTCCCGTCCTTTCCCAAACGCCAATTCCCCAAACCGAAGCTCCGGCGAGAACCACAGATCAGTTAGTTGATCAAGTTTGTGGTTTTATCCAGTCCCAAAAGACTTTTAGTGTAGATATGGCCATTACCTATGATGAATTATTGGAGATAGGTAGTAAAGTTCAATACAGCGCTAACCAAGCACTATTAGTGGCAAAACCGAACCGTTTACGCTCCGATTATGTCGGGGATGAACGGGTAACAAATTTTTACTACGATGGTAGGAATTTTACCCTCCAGGCTCCCAATTTAGGATTTTATAACACTAAACCGGCACCGGATACATTGGATGGTGTGTTAGATCAAATTGATAGCAAATACGGCATCACTCTGCCCATGTCTAACTTGTTTGCCAGTGATCCCTGTGAAGATTTAAAAGCAGAAACCGAAAGTAGTTTCTTTGTGGGTAATAATTTAGTGGGTAATGAAGAAACCTATCAAATTTTGCTTCAGGGGGAAAATAGGGACTTTCAGATATGGATTAGTCAGGGGGAGCAACCTGTGTTAAAAAAGGCAATCATCACCTATAAAGACTTGCCCGGAGAGCCCCAATATACAGTGGTATTTTCCAATTGGAATTTCCAGCCAGAATTACCTAGCAGTGCTTTTACTTTCACCCCAGCTAAAGACGATGTAATGGTGGAATTTATTCCCCTAGATAAACTGAATTTGCCGTCAGAAAATTAGTGATTTTAAGACTGGATCATTTCCGGTCATATCCTTTAAAACTATGGGCCCAACTATGAAATCTTTAGTGCGTCAAACTGCCTGTTTATTTTCCATTCTCATTTTAGGATTGACCCTTTTACCCATGGATTCGGCCTTGGCTAGGGGAGGCCGAGGGGGAGGTAGTCGAGGGGGCGGCGGCGGTGCTTCTCCCCGGATGAGTTCCGGTGGTGCCAATCGGAGCGGTGGGGGAATGCAAAATCGGGGCAGTTTTAACAGTAGCAGTCGTTCCCAAAGTCGGAGTTCAGGGCAGGCTAACCGCCAAAGTAACCGTCAAGCCGGCAGTCAAAGTCGTCAGGACAACCGGCAAGGAAATCAACAAAACCGTCAGAGTAACCGTCAAACGGGGAGCCAGAATCGTCAGGATAACCGTCAGGGGAACCAGCAAAATCGGCAAGATCAAAGAACTCAAAGGACGGATACCCGTCAGGGAGAACGCTCTAACCGCACTGATACCCGACAACAAGGAGCAACCGATCGCCAAAATAATCGCCAAAACTTTGTGGACAACAATAATAATTGGTACAACGGCGGTGGCTGGTATGGGGGCGGTTACGGAGTGCCACCGGGATGGGGCTGGGTCGGCTTCACCACTGGGCTCGTTTTAGGAACGGCGATCGCCACTCCTCCTCCCTATTACGACACCGTCTATGTCGGTTCTTCGTCCTATATGTATTCCGATGGGGTTTATCTCCAACCCAGTGGGGATGAATATGTGATAGTTGCACCACCAGTGGGAGCGACAGTTAATTATTTACCCGATGGTTGTACTTCTGTGAGCTTAAATGGGGGATATTATTTCGATTGCGGTGGTATTTACTATCAACCATTTTTTGAAAATGGCATAGCAGTTTATCAAGTCGTGCAACTCTAATTATTAATTAGCCTAGAAAGTATTACAAATTTTATTCCTGTTATGACTGTCCTGTGATTAAACAAATATTTCCCATTTTCCAGTGGTTACCAAATTATCATCCTAGTTGGCTGAAAGCTGATGTGGTGGCGGGTTTAACCCTTGCGGCCTATGCCATTCCCGTGGCCCTAGCCTATGGATCTTTAGCGGGATTGCCCTCTGAGGTGGGATTGTATTGTTATATGTTGGGGGCCGTTGGCTACGCTTTTTTCGGTACTTCCCGTCAATTAGCGTTGGGACCCACGTCTGCTATTTCCATTCTTGTCGGGGTGAGTTTAGCCCCCCTGGCTAACGACGATGCTGGGCGTTATTTGATTTTGGCATCTTCCACTGCGATTTTGGTAGCAATAATTTGCCTGCTAGCTTGGTTACTCAAGTTATCCCAGATTGTTAATTTTATTTCCGAACCAATCTTGACCGGTTTTAAAGCGGGGGCGGCATTACAAATTGCATCTACCCAATTACCCAAATTATTTGGTGTGCCGTCTGGGGGAAGTAACTTTTTTAGTCGTATTTGGGATTTATTCCACCATTGGCAGGAAATTCAGCCTGCAACTTTACTGGTGGGAGGTTTGGCTCTGGTTTTGCTCGTTATGGGCGATCGCCTTTGGCCATCCAAACCTATTTCCCTGATGGTAGTGATTTTGGCCATTGTTGTTATGGGAATCACAAATTTACTCGAACAGGGGGTGAAAGTGGTGGGGGAAATTCCCCAGGGTTTACCTAGTTTTGGGATGCCCCATTGGAGTTTTAGTGACCTTGATAGCCTATTGCCCCTCGCCCTAGCTTGTTTTTTACTGTCCTATATCGAAGGTATTTCCACCGCCCGTAGTTTTGCCATCAAACATCACTATCGCATTAATCCAGAACAGGAATTGTTGGCGATCGGGGCGGCTAATCTGGCGGCGGGTTTAGGGCAAGGTTATCCCATTGCCGGGGGACTTTCTCAATCGGCAGTAAATGAAAAAGCAGGGGCAAAAACACCCTTAGCAATCATTATTACTGCCTGTATTATTGCCATAGTCTTGCTGTTTTTTACCGGTCTTTTCAGCAATTTACCAGAGGCAATCCTGGGATCGGTAGTTTTAGTGGCGGTAAAAGGGTTAATTAATATTCCTGAGTTACAACATCTCAAAAAAATTGCCCCTCTGGAATTTAAGGTTTCCCTTATTGCTCTGTTCGGGGTACTTTGCTTTGGGGTGCTACAGGGGGTTTTATTAGCGGCGATCGCCTCCATTTTGTTCTTGATCCATATTATTTCTTATCCTAGTAGCGCAGTTTTAGGAAGAATTCCTGGCTCTGACCAATTTAGCGACCTTGAACGTCATCCGGAAAATTTAGTCATTTCTGGGGTATTGATTTATCGAATCAATGGACCAATTTTATATTTCAATATTAATAACATCGAAAGTGATTTATTTAACCACCTTGCTCAACAGCAAGAGCCAGTAGAGTTAGTGATTTTTGAAATGGGAACCTCCCCTGGTATTGATACTCCTGCTGCTCGTTGGTTTAAAACCTTATCGCAAAGCCTTAATCAACAGGGCATAACTTTAAAATTAGTAAATGCTAGCGGGTTCGTGCGGGATCGTTTGCGGGCAGAAGGGTTAGAAGGTGAAGTAGGAACTTTCCGACGTTTAGACACCGTTGATTCCCTGATTTCTGAGTTTAATTGCCAACGATATTCAGATTTACCCCATACCGAAAATGACTGAAGAGTGACATTTTATTTTTACTTGGTAAATATAATTTATTCACATTTGAAATTCACCAATTTATCTATCCTGTAAATACGAAGTGAGACAACTATTGTTGCATTTTCTCCAAAATAGCGACAGAGGTGGGGGACTGACGGGTAAAGTAATTAAAAATTAATAGCTTAAACAGTGAATCCAAAAATACAGGCACTGTGGCAATAAAAATATAAACGGCGTGGCGATTTTCCGGTAGTCCAAAATGGCTTGTCAAGTTTTCCAATACCACTTCCCAACCATGGGCCGAATGAAAGCCAACAAACATATCTGTTAATAAAATAAAAATGAATACCTTGGTAATATCATTTAAAGCTAAAAAAGACTGACTTAAATATTGCTGAGTGATAATGGATTTACCACGAAATACTATGATCAAAACCACAAAAGCTACTAATCCAGCAATATCAGCGAGGAGATTCACTATGCCCTGTTGACTGTTAGTGGCAGCCTGGCGGATTAATTCTTCAGCTTTCTTCTTTAGTTCTTGATGAATTTTTTCCTGGTTGAGAGGTTGATTTTCTGATAGAAGCTGTTTGATTTCTAAAGTTTCTTTATAGCGAGCAAATTCTTCAAAATAGTGTTCAATGGTCTCCTCTTGATAGTGAATTTTTTCCCAGGCAACTATATCTACTCGGAAGTGTTGTACCAAGGGGGCAAAAACTAAGTTTTTAGTCAGTATTTGAACTGTCAAAGGAATGAAAATAAGAACTATTAAAAAACGAGTGGCAATGCGTCTTTGAAGTCTGAGATTACGGAGATTTTGTAAAATTTTCTGTTCATCCTGTGCGGATAAATCCCGTTGAATATTAAAGAAGTTACTACGTTTTGGTGAGATATTGTTAATTTCAGCAGAAGATTGGGAGTCAACTTCTACTAAATCTTCAGAAAAACGATATTTGGCAATAATCTTTTCAATGGCATCCAGTTTGACAATAATTTCAGCTTCTGTTATTTGAAAATCCTCACTATTGTTCAATAAATTAGTTGCGTTAAAGCGAGCTAGATTAAACTTAATTTTTAATAATTCCCGCTCTAAAGTAGATTTGAAATAGTTGTAGGTATTAACGCCTCTTTGACTGTCAGGGGCGATTTTGCCCCCGTCAAAATAGGTTTTCTCAATGGATTCGATCGCCTGGGCACTAACTTGGGCGTTATCCAAAGCGGCGATCGCCTGGCGGACTAACCAGTGGTGGAATCGATGGTTGGGGGAACCGAGTTTTTTGTCAGGTAACATGGTGGTAGGCTCTGGGCAAAATCAAGGGGAAAGGGAGCTTACAAATCAACGGAAGGTCCACCTCAATATTCCATAACAATCCGAAAAAAGTTGCACAAGTCCAGGCCCACCGGGGATGATGTTAACTTGTTGCTCAAATCTGTTCCCCGTCGGTACTGTTAACTCTCCATGACCACCCTGACCCCCTTTATTCCCCTCAATTTCCCCATCACGGCGATCGTCGGCCAAGAGGCAATCAAGCTGGCTTTACTCCTAGGGGCGATCGATCCTGGCTTGGGGGGCATTGTTATTGCCGGACGGCGGGGCACAGCCAAATCGGTCATGGCTAGGGCAATTCACACTTTGCTCCCTCCCATTGAAATCATTAAGGGCAACCGTTACCAATGCGATCCAAAAAATCCCGGCAGTTGGGATGATGACACCCTAGAAAAATTTGCCGATGTTCCCCTGGATCAATTGGAAACCCAGGTAATTCCCGCTCCCTTTATTCAAATTCCCCTGGGGGTCACGGAGGATCGCCTGTTGGGATCGGTGGATGTGGAAAAATCCGTTAAGCAAGGGGAAGCGGTGTTTCAGCCGGGATTACTGGCCCAGGCCCATCGGGGGGTGCTGTACATTGACGAGTTGAATTTACTGGATGACCAGATTGCCAATCAGTTGCTAACGGTGTTAACGGAAGGCAAAAACCAGATTGAGCGGGAAGGCATGAGTTTTCAGCATCCCTGCCAGCCTTTATTAATTGCCACCTATAACCCCGAAGAAGGGCCGTTGCGTCGCCATTTATTGGACCGCATTGCGATCGCCTTGAGTGCGGACGGTATTTTGGGGCTGGATCAACGGGTAGCGGCGGTGGATCAGGTGCTAGCCTATGCCGATTCTCCCATTAGTTTTATTGACCAGTACGACGCCGAATTGGACGACCTAAAAACCACCATCATTCTGGCTCGGGAATGGCTCAAGGAAGTGAGTTTAACCCCGGAACAGGTGAGTTATCTGGTGGAAGAAGCAATCCGGGGCGGCCTCCAGGGCCATCGGGGAGAATTGTTTGCCATGCGGGTAGCGAAGGCGATCGCCGCTTTGGATGGCCGTAGTGATGTGCAGGCTGATGATCTGCGGCAAGCAGTGGAATTGGTGATTGTGCCCCGTAGCGTGTTGATGGACAATCCCCCGCCTCCGGAACAGGCTCCCCCCCCGCCGCCCCCTCCCCAAAATCAGGATGAAGGGAAAGACGAGCAAGAGGATCAACAGGATGACAAGGAAGACGACAAAGATAATGAACCGGAAGCGGAACAGGATCCCCCCAGCATTCCGGAAGAATTCATTTTTGATCCTGAAGGAGTAAGCCTTGATCCCTCGGTGCTGTATTTTGCCCAGATGGCCCAGAAACAAGGTAAATCCGGCAGTCGTTCCGTAATTTTTTCCGATGACCGGGGCCGTTACCTCAAACCGATTTTGCCCAAAGGAAAAGTCCGCCGCATTGCTGTGGATGCCACGTTGCGGGCCGCTTCCCCCTACCAAAAATCCCGTCGTTTACGCCATCCCGATCGCCAGGTAATTGTGGAGCAGGGAGATATTCGGGGTAAAAAGTTAGTGCGGAAAGCCGGGGCATTAATTGTGTTTTTGGTGGATGCGTCGGGTTCCATGGCGTTGAATCGTATGCAGGCCGCCAAAGGGGCGGTGATGCAATTGCTCACAGAAGCCTACGAAAATCGAGATCAGGTTTCCCTTATTCCCTTCCAGGGAGAAAATGCCGAGGTACTATTGCCCCCCACCCGTTCCATTGCCATGGCCAAAAAACGGCTGGAAACTTTGCCCTGTGGCGGTGGTTCTCCCCTTTCCCACGGCTTGATGCAAGCGGTCAATGTGGGTATGAATGCTAAACGATCCGGGGATATTGGGCAGGTAGTAATTGTGGCCATTACCGATGGTCGGGGTAATATTCCCTTGGCCCGTTCCCTGGGCGATGAAATTCCCGAAGGAGAAAAGCCTGATATCAAAGCGGAATTGTTAGAAATTGCCGCCAAGATTCGCGGTTTAGGGATGCAATTGTTGGTGATCAACACCGAGAAAAAATTTGTTTCCACTGGCTTCGGTAAAGAATTGGCCCAAAAAGCCGGGGGCAAATATTATCAACTCCCCAAAGCCACTGACCAAGGTATTGCCTCCATGGCCCGCCAGGCGATCGCCGACATGCAATAGAATAAACTGACAAAATGTGCATTAAGTAACATCCCCTTTAGCTCGAAGGTTCAAGGTTGCCTCCACACAACTCAATCATCGATGAAAGATGAAATTAAACAAGTTAATGATGTCGCCAAGCAATTTAAGATGTCAAAAGTCCAACGCAAGGAATTTGGCCGATTTTTGGAAAAAAAGAAACAGGAAGGAAAGGGAGGAACAAAAAATGGACGGGGAGATTTTACTTACCCAGAATTAGAACAACAAGCCAAAGAGTTTCTAAAATCATGAATATTTCTTTTATTTCTTCGACAAATACATCCCCTCAAAAACTTGATCAACGTTATTTAAATAAGCTAATTAATTTGCAGATAAATGGTAAAATTTGCTGGCAAGCTCATCTAGGTTATGGGCAAGAATTATGTCTAGAAATTGGTCAAAAAATTCCCTACTCTTCTCCTAGGCTTCAAGGCGAATCCAAAGGTGAATGGCAGTTTGGGACTAGAGCCTCAGACTGGTCTATTATAACTGCCGGCAAAAGGCCCTGTTTCTTTGTCAAATCATCAGAAGATGAATCAATAATTAGGAGTAAGATAGAAAAACTTAATAATCAGGTCGTTAAAGGCATTAGAATTATCAACTATTCCCCAGGTTATTGCTACTGTTTTAATTTAGGTCATTATGATCTTTTGATTCCCGACCAAAATAATGATGATGGTTTATCTTTATGGGAATTGTTTATACCCGAGCCCGATCGCCTTGTGTTGGAGGTATTTCCCCATCTGAGATTTCAACTACATTCCCAAGATGAAAGTGCCTGAAAGTTCGGTGATCGCCTACGTATGAAAATTTTAATCACAAATTATTTTCAACTTATTAATTTTGGTTTAATTCACCACAGCCAAATGGGTTAATTCCTCACTAGCTAAACCGCTGATGGTACCCCCTAAATTTAAAACTTCTGTCAAAAAGGCGATCGCCTCCGGGGTGATAATTTCTCCGGGAACAAGGACGGGAATACCGGGGGGATAGGGGCAAAGCAGACCAGCACTAATTTTCCCAATCGCTTCATTAACGGTTACCGATTTTTGGGCAGCATGGGCCGCTCGGCGGGGAGTCATAGCCAGAATAGTACCGGGTAAGACGGGTAAAGTTAGGTGAAAAGGTTGTTGAGGATTCGTAGGTGCTAACTGGGTTAAAGCTTCCAATAAATGTCCTAAATCCTGGGCTTGATTGCCAATACTAACGATAAAACTTAACTGCCTTAGGGTGGGCAATTCCGCTGTAATTTGAAACTTTTCCCGTAACAAATCATCTACCTCAAATCCTGACATTCCCCAGGCAGTGACATCGACGGTAATGCGGGTGGGATCGAGGATTAAAGCTCCGGGCAAAGGTTTGGTAATTTCTAATAAAGTTAACCCAGGAATTTGACTTAATTGTTGTCGATAATGGAGGGTAAAATTCAATAATTCCGCCATCTTTTCTCTGCCGCCATTGGCCATTTGGTGCCGCGCATCATCGAGGGAAGCCAATAAAACATAATTGGGACTAGTGGATTGAATTAATTGCAAACATTGACTAATTCTTGGGGGATTAATTAAGTTTCCTTGGCCATGGATCATGGCACATTGACTCAAAGCTCCCAGCATTTTATGGGTGGATTGGATGACAATATCCGCCCCTAATTCTAAAGCCGGTCTGGGTAAGGATGGATGGAAAGCAAAATGGGCACCGTGGGCTTCATCAACAATGACAGGTAGGTTAACTCTATGACTTAATTTAATTAATTTTTGTAAGTCCCCCACAACACCGTGGTAGGTAGGATTGAGCAAAAATACTGCTTTTGCATCGTCATGTTCTTGCAATGCTTTACTTAAAGTTTCCTCCGTCACCCCCAAAGCCAAATCCCAATCGGGGTTAACCTCCGGTTCCAAAAATATTGGCACTGCCCCAGCATGGATAATGCCGGCGATCGCCGCTTGGTGAACATTCCGAGGCAAGAGAATTTTATCCCCATCCCCACAGGTGGCCAAAATTGCGGCCACAATACCGGCGGTGGAACCGTTAACAGAAAACCAAGTGTGTTCTGCCCCCCATAAATCCGCGGCTAACTCCTGAGCTTTGGCGATCGCCCCGGTGGGAGCAAAGAGATTATCTAATTCCGGCAATTCCGGCAGATCAGCTTGGAAGAGGTTTGGCCCCAACCATTGTTTAAAACTAGGGGAAATACCCTGACCCCTTTTATGGCCCGGCGCATAAAAAGGCGTATCCGGTTGTTGAGCTAGGGCTTTTAACGCATTGACCAGGGGCAAATCTTGTTGATTGAGGTTGACCATTACAAATCAGGAAATACCGTTTTTACCGCCCCTTGCACCAATTTTCCGGCTTGAACATTGACTCCTTTCGCCAACGGCAAATCATTTTCCCAAGCCTGTTCCCCCAGATTGGCCAATTTCAACACATAGCGCAATGTACTATTATTCAACGCTTGGGTTGCTGTCCAGGGAGTGGCTCCTGGCATATTGGGAATGCCCACATGAACTACTTCTGCTTCGATGTAACTGGGTTGACTATGAGAAGTTACCCGCAAAGTCTCCACACAGCCCCCTTGGTCGATCGCCACATCCATAATCACCGCCCCTGGCAACATTTGCTCCACTTCCTGGCGGGAAACCAACACTGGGGCCCGCTTGCCTGTGATCAATACTGCGCCGATGAGCAAATCTGTATGGGGCAACAGGTCTTCGATTTGGCTGGCATTGCTGTAGCGCAGATCCACCCGGGAACCGAACAGTTCTCCCAATTGGTTTAAACGGTCTACATTGATGTCTAGGATGGTCACCATGGCCCCCAGTCCGATCGCCATTTTGGCCGCCTCTGTACCGACTACGCCACCGCCGAGGATAGTTACTTGTCCGGCCTTGACTCCGGGTACGCCTCCCAACAGAACTCCCCGGCCTCCCTGTTGTTTTTCCAAATAATGGGCACCCATCTGCACCGCCAATCGTCCGGCAATGCGGCTCATGGGGGCCAACAATGGCAATTGACCATCAGCCAATTCCACCGTTTCATAGGCGATCGCCGTAATGCCAGATTTAATTAGAGCTTCGGTGAGGGTACGTTCCGCTGCCAAATGGAGATAAGTGAACAACAACTTAGGCAAAGTTAAATATTCATACTCTTCAGGGAGAGGCTCTTTCACTTTCACCACCAATTCCCTGTTCCAAGCCTCTTTGGCAGTGGCAACTAACTCAGCTCCCGCCTTTGCGTAGGCTCCATCGGGGAAGCCAGACCCGACTCCGGCCCCTTCTTCCACAAATACTTGATGGCCCTGGCTCAGCAATGCCCGTACACTACTGGGGGTCAGCCCCACCCGAAATTCCTGGTCTTTAATTTCCTTGGGAACACCAATTTCCATACCAATCTCTGCAAGGGGGATACTATGCCGACACCCCTATTAAATCAAACATTTCCACCGATGCCATGGACTAGAACCCCAACTATGGATTGGTCATCAATTCCCTTAAAATAGTAAGTCCGCTTAGATCAACAAAATCCAAAATTATTGAGAGGTTTGCCTTGCTAACATTGGGGGTCAACATCGATCACGTAGCCACCATTCGCCAAGCCCGCCAAACGGTGGAGCCAGACCCGATCGCCGCCGCTGTGTTGGCCGAACTGGCCGGGGCGGATGGTATTACAGCCCATTTACGGGAAGACCGTCGCCACATTCAAGAGCGGGACGTGGAAATATTGCGAAAAACGGTGCGCACCCACTTAAACCTGGAGATGGCCGCCACCAAGGAAATGGTGGAAATTGCCCTCAACCTTAAACCGGATTACGTCACCCTGGTACCGGAACGGCGGGAAGAAGTGACCACGGAAGGGGGTTTGGATGTGGCTGGGAACTTGAACTATTTGCTGGGAGTAGTTGAGCAGTTACAATCCCGACATATTCCCGTTAGTCTTTTCATCGACCCGGATGTGGCCCAACTGAAAGCCTCTGCCCAAACCGGAGCAAAATTCATTGAATTACATACGGGCAAATATGCCAATGCCCCCACCGCTGACGACCAAGCTAGGGAATTGGGGTCCCTGGCGATCGCCTGTGACATTGCTCTAGAACTGGGGCTAAGGATCAACGCTGGCCATGGGTTGACCTATTGGAATGTGCGCCCAGTGGCGGAATTACCGGGCATGGAAGAGTTAAACATCGGCCACAGCATCATGAGCCGGGCCATTCTGGTGGGCATGGAAAGGGCCGTGCGGGAAATGAAATTAGCCATGTTGGGGCTGCCATTTTAGCGCCGA
Organism: Synechocystis sp. IPPAS B-1465; assembly: GCF_003015225.1. GTDB lineage: Bacteria > Cyanobacteriota > Cyanobacteriia > Cyanobacteriales > Microcystaceae > Synechocystis. The sequence continues at coordinate 238,332 of NZ_CP028094.1, forward strand.
GCCCATGGTAGGGTGGAAAGTTGGGCATTGACGACCCCACCCATCGACATAGTCAATCAGTATTTATTTTTTATAAAACGTAAAACAAACTATATGGCTACCTATTATTATGCTTTGGCAAGTCAAAAATTTCTCTTGGAAGAGGAACCCTTTGAAGAGGTGCTGAAAGAACGGCGACGGGATTATGGTGAAAAAAATAAGGAAATTGACTTTTGGCAGGTGATCCAACCGGCCTTTCTTAATGCCCCAGAATTAGCCGAAGCTAAAGCTAAAGCTCCCGAAAAAAATGTAGCCATTGTTTCCACCAATAAGTCTTTTATTGTTTGGGTAAAACTCCGGTTGGAATATGTCTTAACTGGAGAATTTGAAGCTCCCTCCGATGCCATTCCTGACCCCCTTGCATCCCTGGATTAGGTTCAATAACCATGGCGATCGGGCAAAACTTTTCTCCCCATAGCTAAGGTCAATCGCCCTACTCGTATTCCAGTAAACTCCAAAACTGATTACTGCCGGGGAACTGGGCCGCTACGGTCACATTGTCAAAGCGGATAATTTCTGAGCCGGTGAAAACGTCCCCTGTGCGGTCTAGGGGAATTAACTCTTGCCGTTGCTCATCAACTAAGACCACTTTTTCCGCCCCCGGCACTTGAAGTTGGAAATAGCTGGCTTGATTTTGGGGCAAATTTCTTCCCAATGGGGAAATTAACCGCACCTGCTTTTCGCTGAAGGTACCATAGGTGCTGGGAAATGCTTGTCCTGCTCCCTGGGCCTTCACATCGTAGGCGATCGCCTGGTAATAGGTATCTTCCTGGGAATTTTTACTGAGAATTAATAACTGATATTCTCCCGGTTGGGGAAAGGCGGCATTGACTGTCACCTGGCTCTGCTGACTTTGGCTGAGGGTATATTGCTTATCTAAGGGTTGACCGTTGTTATCCATTAACTGGGCCACCACCTGCACATCGTTACCCGTGCGGAGAATCACTTCTAAATCCCCACCAGCGACGATGTCATTTTTGGGATGACTAACCAACGCTATTTGATCCCGGAAAAATCTGGGGGTCAACGCGGGTAACTGATCAAACGTTTGGCGATCGTAGGGTTGGGGCAATAACTGCCATTGGCTTTCCCTAGGAAAATGGCTGACAATTAGCTGTTCCGGCGCTGTAGCAAAATAGGTAGGGTTAAATTTAGCCTCGAACTTGCCATCACTGACAATGCCTGCTCCCCAGGTGGTATCGAGTAAATACCATTGACCGTCTATTTTTACCCCGTTCCAAGCGTGGTTAACGTCCGGATCATCCCCCACAATCACGTCTCCCCCTTTGGCAAAACCTTCAATAATGACCACATCTAGCCCCAATTCCTTCGCTAAAGCCTGATACAAATTGGAGTAGCCAGAGCAGATGGTTTCCCCCCGAGCAAGCACTGTTTCCGGCCGGAGATCATCTATGTTGCGGGTTTCCGCCATGGGCACGTCATAGGCAATATTTTGGGTAATCCAGCTATAGGCTAAACGGGCTTCTTCCCAGTCATTACTGGCCAAGGGGCGGATTAAATCCGCTAATTCCTTAACCGAGGTACCCTGGTAGTTGATAGTACGAGCCAAATTATCTAATCTTTCCCCTCCATCCACAGAAAAGCTTTTAGTGTTACCGGCAATGGGATTATCCACCCGTTGAGTTACCACAAGGGTTTTGGGGTTAATGCCCTGGGGCAAATTGTCGGCGATCGCCCCTAGGTTAACGGGTGGCAAATTTTTGGAACCACCACTGGGGCTGAAATACCAAATCCCTGCCCCGATCAAACCCACCAGCATCAGGGCGGGGAAAAAGCCGCCGTTAGCTTTCGGTGACTTTTTAGTCATCCTTCGTCGGGTTGACCGAGGTTGGGGACGGTAAGAACTCACGGTGTAATGAGCGTTGATTAACGCTGAAAAATTGAAGTTGACAAAACCAAGAAAAAACCTAAGCGCCGACAAACTTGAGGGAAACACCGTTCATGCAATAGCGTTTACCGGTGGGCTGGGGACCATCATCAAAAACGTGACCTAAATGGCCGCCACAACGGGCGCAATGAACTTCAGTGCGAGTCATGAAAAAGGATTTATCGACAGTGTAAGCCACAGCATTTTCCAAGGGAGCATAGAAACTAGGCCAGCCGGTGCCGGAATTAAACTTGGTTTCGGAAGAAAATAAGGGAAGCTCGCAACCAGCACATTCGTAAGTACCTAAATCATAGTTTTTGTCCAGGGGGCTAGTACCAGCTCTTTCCGTGCCATGTTTGCGGAGTACTTTATAGGCCTCTGGACTTAGTTGCTGTTGCCATTCTGCATCGGTTTTGGTGACTTCAAAAACTTCGTTTGTTTTAGGCATGATTTGAGGTTCTAGTTCGGATTTAAGTTGGGGTTGGGATTGGTTGGTTGAATTTACATATTGAGCCAGCCAGAAAGCTCCCAAGGAGGCGGTGCCCACTTCTAAAAGGTAACGTCTTTTCATGGTTAAAGTTTGGATGGGTGAGGTACGGGAAACTTAACTGGTGGGATTACGAAGTTGGGCCGTTTGTACGGTTAGGCTTAAACGGCGATCGCCCCGGAGTAGGTCGAGTTTGAGAGCTTTGTTCAAACCGGCTTGTTCTACTATGCGCTGTAGGCGGGCACCATCGCTAATGGGAGTACCGTCCACCGCCACAATGACATCTCCCCGACGGATACCGGCCCTTTCAGCGGGGGTTCCGGGCAAGACCCGCATCACCAAAATGCCATCCACTTCAGGAATGATAAAGGGAGAATTGGGATTGCGATTATTCTGCTGGGCTTGGTCCACCGTGATATTCATCATTTGCACCCCAATGTAGGGATGGGGCACTGTTCCCCCCGCAGCGAGGGTATTTTGAATTGCCTTGGCCTGATCTATCGGAATGGCAAAACCAATGCCAGTGGCATCGGCTCGGATGGCGGTGTTAATGCCAATCACTTCTCCCCGGGCATTGAGCAACGGGCCACCGGAATTGCCGGGGTTAATGGCGGCATCGGTTTGAATAAATTCCACCCGCTTATCGGGGATACCGGCCTGGGCGGCGGATCTTCCCAATGTGCTAATAATTCCTAGGGTAACTGTATTATCTAACCCCACCGGATTACCCACGGCGATCGCCCAATCTCCCACCTGCAGATTACTGGAAGTGCCAAGGGGAGCCACTGGTAGGGCAGAACCCTGGGGCTCAATTTTCACCACAGCCAAATCTGTCACTTCATCGGTGCCCCGCACCTGGCCGTCGAAAGTACGGCCATCCCGGAGAGTCACCACCACTTTACTGGCACCATCTACCACATGGGCGTTGGTGAGAATAATGCCACTGTTGTCGATAATGAAGCCACTACCCTGGCCGGCAATGCGTCTTTCCCGGGGAGGTACGGGGAAGGATCTACCAAAAAATTCCTGGAAGAATGGGTCGTCCAAAATGGGGTCAGTGCGACGGGTTACCACTGTCTCCGTATCGATGCGCACCACCGCTGGCCCAGAACGGGATACGGCCGCCGCCACAAAGCTTTCTGAGGTCAAGGGTACCGATGCCTGGGCGGTAATCACAGGAGCCGGGGGCAAATCGTCCGCCGCCGCCACTGCATGGGGTAAATTGGCGATACCAAAAGCCGTGCCCACTGCAAAAGCCAATAAGTAACCGCCGATGCGGCGTAACCAAGTGGGATATTTCATCGTCTCCAAATACGCATTAGCAAGGATTTACAGAAATTTTCACTTTTGCCATTCTAACAGGGACGATTTTACCTAAGAATCCGTTTTCAAAGCTTTTCCACGCCACTGACTTGTGGGCAATAGACTAGCCCAAGCAAACTTGGGGGCCGGAGTGGGAGTTGCCGAACGGTTTCTTGGGATGGATTGACTCAACCCCGGGTGGGCTTGAGTTTGCTGCGCCCCAGGCTAGTTTTTCTTGAGTTTATCCCCCGTGATAGGCTGATGGGGGGAGGAATCAGCCAGTCTGGCAACCTGCTACGATCGCCTCCTACTAAACCGCCCTATTTACCTTTGCACGACTGCATTACCGCCATGGCAGAACCCATTTCCCTATTGTTAGTTGATGATGAACCCGGTGAACGGGAATCCGTGCAGGCGTTCCTAGAAGATAGTGGTGATTTTAAGGTGGATTTAGCGGCCAATGCCACGGAAGCTTGGGATTATCTTCAGCACCATTTGCCGGCTTTGGTCATTTCCGACATTATGATGCCCCAGGTGGACGGTTATCAGTTTTTGCAAAAGCTCCGGGAGGATGCCCGCTTCCAGTCGTTGCCGGTGGTGTTTCTCACGGCCCGGGGGATGACTGGCGATCGCATTCAAGGTTATCAAACTGGCTGTGACGCTTTTTTATCCAAGCCCTTTGACCCCGATGAATTGGAGGCGATCGTCCGTAATTTATTAGCTCGTCAACAGGCCAGTAGCGATGCGGGCAGTGAATCGGCTAAGTTACAGGAAATTTACCAGGAAATCCGGGCTTTAAAGGAGCAAATTGGCCAACCCAGCGGTATCCACACCACTCCGTCGCCGATCAAGCTGGATTTTACCCCCAGGGAACAGAGCGTTTTAGATTTGGTTTCCCAGGGCTTAATGAACAAAGAAATTGCGGCCCAGTTGAAGACCAGTGTCCGCAACGTGGAAAAGTATGTCAGTCGTTTATTTACCAAAACTGGGACTAATAGCCGCACTGAATTAGTTCGTTTTGCCCTGCAACACGGCTTAACAGAATAACTATGACAAGTTCGCAGCAATTATTTGGTTGAGCCAGTCTTTTTTGATTTTTCCCAAGGTACTATGTCTGAAAATTTTGCAGTTGCTACGCCGGTGCGGGTCGGAATTGTCGGTACTGGTTATGCGGCCCAACGTCGGGCGGAAGTTTTCCGGGGCGATCGCCGTAGTCAATTGGTTAGTTTTTGGGGCAATAGTGAAGCCAATACAGCTAAATTTGCCGATACTTTTGGAGTTAGACCCCAGCAATCTTGGCAGGCATTAATTAATGATCCAGAGATAGATTTAGTGCTCATTGCCACCATTAACCAACTCCATGGGGCGATCGCCGAGGCGGCATTGCAAGCCGGTAAACATGTGGTGTTGGAATATCCTTTAGCGTTAACCTATGCCATGGGCAAAAAACTACAACAGTTAGCCCGGGAAAAAGGTAAATTACTGCATGTGGAACATATTGAACTATTGGGGGGAGTACACCAAGCCATTCGCCAGAACCTAGGCAAAATTGGTGAGGTTTTTTACGCCCGCTATAGCACCATCATGGGACAAAATCCCGCTCCCCAACGTTGGACCTATCACCATCAGCAATTTGGCTTTCCTTTAGTGGCGGCCTTGTCCCGCATCAGTCGGTTTACGGATTTATTCGGTACAGTACAGCAGGTGGATGCCCAATGTCGTTTTTGGGATCAGCCTAATCCGGAATATTTTCGGGCTTGTTTAGCCACCGCCTATCTCCAGTTTAATAATGGTCTTAAAGCGGAGGTTATCTATGGCAAAGGGGAAGTTTTTCACCAGAATGAACGGATTTTTACCCTCCATGGCGATCGAGGCACCTTAATTTTTGTCGGGGAAACAGGTAGGTTAATTCAGGGACAAACGGAAACTGAAATTACCGTTGGTAGTCGTCGAGGACTGTTCAGACAAGACACGGAAGCAGTGTTGGATTATCTAACCACTGGTAAGCCCCTTTATGTGGATTTAGAAGCTAGTTTATATGCTTTAGAAGTGGCGGATCTCTGTGCCCAAGCTTGTGGATATAAGGTTGAAAATTAGCGGAAATATCGGCAGTTAGCCAAACAAAAATTGGCAGATATAAACTGCTGAAAAAATCCCCACTACATCGGCCGTCAGCCCGGCCAGAAGGGCATAGCGAATTTTTTTAATGCCCACTGAACCAAAATAAACCGCCAGTACGTAAAATGTGGTTTCCGTAGAACCAAACATGGTGGCCGCAGTTTTCGCAATCAAGGAATCGGGGCCATGTTGTTCTACCAAGTCAGCAAACAAACCAAAGGAACCACTGCCGGAAAGGGGACGCATTAGGGCCAACAGTAAGTTCTCCGGCGGAAAATTGACCAAACTCAACACTGGGCTAAGCACCGTCAGCAATAAATCCAGCATGCCAGAAGCCCGAAACATGGCGATCGCCACTAGCATAGCCACTAGGAAAGGAATAATCCTCACGGCAATGGTGAAACCTTCCTGGGCTCCGTCCACAAAAACTTCGTAAACTTTAACTTTTTTGACCACCAGGCCATAAAAGGGAATGCCACAGAGCAAAAAGGGAATAACATATTTTGCTCCAGCATTAAAAATATCAGCGACGGATTCGAGCATTATTTTTCTATATCCTGGGGGAAGTAAAAAGCACTAACAATTAGTTCTTATAGTTTTTATATTTATCAAACAAGTTAATTAAATTCTTCTTCTGGTTCCACCGTAGCAGGCAAAGCAAATATCTTAAGTCGGGCTAAAAGTTTAGCTGCAATAATGGCTGTTGCCGTGGAACAAGTAGTAGCCAAAATTGTTGAGAAAAAAATGTCATTGGCCGCCGTCCCCATTAAACCCACCACCGTAGCAGGCAAAATTAATTGCACACTGGAAGTATTAATAGCTAAAAACATACACATGGCATCGGTGGCGATACTTTTATTGGGATTGATTTCCTCCAACTCCTGCATCGCTTTTAAGCCCAAAGGGGTGGCCGCATTACCTAGTCCCAAAATATTGGCGGACATATTCAACACAATGGAACCGATCGCCGGATGCTCTGGGGGCACATCGGGAAAGAGTTTGATAGTGATGGGTTTAACCAGCTTGGCAATTAATTCCACCAAGCCGGCCGCTTCAGCAATTTTCATCATGCCCAACCACAGGGCCATAATGCCAATCAAACCAATGGAAAGTTCCACCGCTGTCCCGGCACTTTCAATGGCGGCCTCCGTCACTGCTTCAATTTTGCCCGTCACCGTCCCGGCTATCACCGATAGCAAAATAATTGCAAACCAAATGTAGTTGAGCATAACCCCTAGGGTAAACTTCCCCATCCCAGACGGGGAAAGCACGAGCCTTGTTTCAATCGGGGTTACGCCAAGGCACTCCCAAATGCCCCAAACCTATGGGCTTGTCCCTAGTCTGTGTGGTAAATGCGCCGTCCGTAAAGCTCCGTAATGAAACTCAAATGCCCCGATAGCCAATCGTTGAGTTGGTCGGGATGGTAACGCCAACCCCAGTTGCCCGCCGCAGTGCCCGGTAAGTTCATGCGACAGTCACTACCCAAACCGAGGATGTCCTGGAGGGGAAAAATTGCTAGGGCCGCCACCGAACTGGACGCTAGGCGAATTAAGCTCCAATGGATACCTTCGTTGCACACACAGCCGAGGTAATTGATCACCTTTTGCTGATCATCCTCTGACCGTTCCTGAAACCAGCCCACGGTGGTGTCGTTGTCGTGGGTGCCGGTATAAACCACCGCGTTGCCATTGCTGTAGTTGAAGGGCAGAAAGGGATTACCCCGGTCGGAGTCAAAGGCGAAATGGAGCACTTTCATGCCGGGAAAGTTAAATTCATCCCGTAGCGCTTCCACTTCCGGAGTAATTACCCCCAAATCTTCGGCCACAATGGGTAAATTATCACCCAGGGCTTTCCCTAGGGCTTGGAAAAATTCCTTGCCGGGGGCTGGATACCATTCGCCATTTTCAGCAGTTTTTTCCCCTTGGGGCACTCCCCAATAGGACTCGAAGCCCCGGAAATGGTCAATGCGGACAATGTCTAGATATTGCAGATTGGCTTTAAAACGCTTAATCCACCAGGCAAAGCCCGTAGCTTTGAGGGTTTCCCAGTCGTACACAGGATTACCCCAGAGTTGCCCTGTGGCACTGAAATAGTCCGGTGGTACCCCGGCCATCATGGCCGCTTCTCCGGTTTCCGGATCAAGGCAAAAGTTCTCTGGATTGGCCCAAACGTCAGCGCTATCGTGGGCAACGTAGATGGGTAGGTCCCCAAAAATGGCTATGTGCCGTTGGTTAGCGTAGGCTTTGACTTCCTGCCATTGGCGAAAACCAAGAAATTGCAAAAATTGATGGTATAAAACTTCCGTTTTCAGGCGATCGCCCCAGATTTTCAGGGCTTCCGGTTCCCGCCAGGCAATGTCCTTGTCCCATTGATGCCAACCGGCTCCATTGTGGGCTTCTTTGATGGCCATGAACAGGGCGTAATCTGCTAGCCAATCACTTTGGGCTTGGCAAAATTCTGCAAATTCCTGCTCAATTGCTAGCTCTATGTTGGTACGGAACTGGGCAAAGGCCTGTTTTAAAACTTGGGATTTGTAGGCGATCGCCTGGTCATAATCCACCCTGGGGTTAGTAAATGGGGGGGCTTGGTCTAATAAACTCGGTGGCAAAAATCCTTCTTCAGCTAGGCGATCAAGGCTAATCAACCAAGGATTAATTGCTAGGGCAGAATAGCAAAGGTAAGGGGAATTGCCGAATCCGGTGGGGCCCAACGGCAATATTTGCCATACACTCTGGTCTGCGTCCGCCAAAAAATCGATGAACTGAAAAGCACCGTCCCCCAAGTCCCCAATGCCGAAACGACTGGGCAAGGAGGTGGGATGGAGCAGAATACCGCTACAGCGTTTATCTAACATGCAAGCCTAGGAAGGAAAATCTCTTTCCAGATTTAACATATCCAACGGGCCAAGAAATGACTTTACTGGTTTTGGCGGCGCTACTGTCAAGATGTGCCTATAAACCCATGGGATCACAGCGAATTTCCACCTGAAAGCCATCCGGGTCATAAAAATAAATTCCCCGGCCCGTCGGCCTGGTCACGGGGCCCGATGCAATGGTCACTCCATGGGCTTCCAACACGGCGATCGCCTGGTCAAACTGTTCCGGGGCAATGTCAAACGCCAAATGATCGGTGCGAGTGAAGGATTGGTGGGGATCTACTGCCGGGGGAGATAAATTCGGTGTGGCAAACAGATCAATTACGGTGCCATCGGGGGTGATGAAATTGCTGACCTTTCCCTCTTCCACCATGGTTTTGAGGGTAAGGGGAATTTCTTCTCCCGCCAATGGTTTCAACCCCAAAATATGGCCGTAAAAGTGGCAGGATTTTTCCATATCTTTAACGTTCAAAGCAATGTGGTGCACACGCCGTAAACTACCCATAGGTAAACCAGAAGAAAGGGTCATGGTGAGAGAAAGGGCTCAACGATCAACACTGTCCCTGTTTTAATGGTTGATGGGCGGTTCTGCCAAATTTTTGTCGCCAACTTCCACTTCTCTTCTGCCTTTGTCTCAATCATTTCCACCCAATTTATCTACTCCGTCCCAGCCTGACCAAACCATTGGGGAGTTAGGAGAACAAGCTCTGTTGGCCCAACTACAAAAATTTTCCCCGGCGGAGATAACGGGGGACGATGCCGCTGTGTTCGATTTACCCAACTCGGACTCCCTGGTAATCAGCACGGATATGTTGGTGGAAAATGTCCATTTTAGTGACCAAACCACCTCCGCTTTTGACGTGGGTTGGCGGGGAGCAGCGGCCAATTTATCGGATTTAGCAGCCATGGGGGCCACACCGACGGGTATTACTGTGGCTTTGGCTTTGCCTCCCTCCACTCCGTTGGCTTGGATTTTAGACGTTTACAAAGGTTTGACGGCTTGTTTAGAGCCTTGGCGGACTCCAATTCTGGGGGGGGATGTTTCCCGATCGCCGCTTAAAACTATTAGCATTACGGTTTTGGGTCAAGTGCCCCAGGGTAAAGCCTTGTATCGTCACCAAGCCAAAGTGGGGGATTGGATTATTGCCACCGGCGACCATGGAACGTCTAGAGCTGGCCTGGAATGTTTACTTCATCCGCACAAGACTGAGCATTTACCACCAGAACAAAAACTAATTTGGCAACGGGCCCATCAACGGCCCCAACCCCGCTTAGATTTAGTGCCCTCCCTTCTTAGCTTGGAAACGAGCATTGGCGCCATGGACAGCAGTGACGGCCTCGCTGATGCTGTATTGCAAATTTGTCGGGCTAGTCAGATGGGAGCGGAGTTATGGGCGGAAAAACTCCCCATCCCCCAGGGGTTGACCGATTGGGTCGGTCTGGAAACTGCCAGGGAATGGACTCTCTATGGCGGTGAAGATTTTGAATTAATCCTCGCGATTCCCCCTTTGGAAGCACAAAAATGGCTCATGGCGATCGCCTCTTTGGATTTATCCCCCAACCGTTCTCCTCGAGTCATTGGTCAAATCACCAATGGGACTGAGGTGTTATTAGTGCTGGAGGAGGAAAGGGTAGAAAAATTATCTCTACAGCGGGGATTTCAGCATTTTTAGTTTTGATAACATCTTTCGCTGCTAGATGCAAAAAAAGTTTAGTAAATTTCTACGAATCAGAGAAACTGATCTTGAAGAAGTGGTATTTTTTCAGACTTAGGCCAAAAAGTGTGAAGATAAATTACAATACTTATGGTATTTAAGTATTATTAAAAGCTTTTATGGATCAGCGTTATAACCGCTTTACACGTATCAGGTTGATTCGGAATGGGTTCTAGCCCGATAGAGAGATAAATATTAGCCCCCAGACTTGTTTTACTAAGTATTATTTAAATATCTACCAAAGGGATGATGGCAGAAGAATTTTGGTATATAATGCCGCCATGATCCAATTACCAAAATCCTCCCATGGTTAGAGCTATACGTCCTCCCATTGTGCCTACCCTAAAAAAGACTTGGTGGCAAAAAGGGGTTTTTAGTGCGGAAAATGGATTCGGTCGTTGGTTTCAACGGGTTTTCGGTCGTTACTTCCAGGGAAAAGAGTTAGTTTCGGAGAGTTCTTTGTTTCTCCATCAGCGGGCCATGGAGGAGGCGGGGATTTTGGGTCGGAATGCGGAAGCCCTCGACAACGAAAAATTTGGCAAGAAAGAATTCTTAGTATTAGTTCGACTCCGTTACATCCTGGCCAAAAATATCGGTGAATATAAGGGACTTAATAATAGTGTAGAACTACTTCAGGCGGCGATCGACGCCAAGGACAGCTTCATTACCATAGACCAAGCAGAACATCGTTTCCGGGGAAGCAAGCAACAGGAACTGTATCGTTTTACCGACGATCTGCTTAAACGTTTTGAAAACACCAAGCAATTTCGCCAAGAGGTTAATGAGCGCTTCTCCGAGGCAATCCCTAATATCCAAACAGAGGAAGGACGGGTGGCAATGGAGAGCTATGCTACCCATTTGAATCGACTATCAGAGAAACCTTTGGGTCTGAAACTTCTGTCTCTGTTCAAAGCTTATCATTTGGGAGATTATTCGATTCTTCGTCAAATTTCTGATTTAGTGCAGGGTCTGAACAAAAGTGATTTGCATGAATATGAAACTCTTGTGCCGCTGGTGAAAAAAAATTATTCAGTTTTTGAAAAATTGGGACAAATCATTAGCTTGCCCAGTGAAAAAAGTGAACCGGATACCTTTGCCAAAATGACTCAAATATTAGCCCTGAATTATAAATATCGCCTTTCCTTTGGACAATTTGAAGACTTGTTGGGCATGATGAAACGTTGGTATCGACCCTATCAAACCATTATCAACATCCGTGAAACCCATCCACCTCAGCAGTATCGACAACCAGACCAATTTCAGGATTTGATTGCTGGTGAAAAAGTTTATTTAAAGTATAGAAACTGGCTAACGGATAAAAAATCTGGCATGGTATTTTTAGATTTTGAAGACGAAGATTGATTGATTTTTTCGTTTTTTAATTATTCCCTTGCTAATATTATTATGAACTTTTATATTGCTCAAGCTAAGCCTTCGCCTTCTCCCGAAACTGAGACAGATCAATCATTTTGGGACAGAATCAAGTCTTTACTCAACTTTGCCCAAAACAAGCCTGCAGATAAGATTAATCAACAGTTACAAGACCGCTACCATGGCATTATTCCCCCAGAAGAATTACAAGATAAAATCACTGCTGGAGAAAGGGAGGCATTGGCACAACAACTAAGTGAAGGCGGGGAAATGAATTTGGATGCCATCCGAACCGAAGGGTCAGGGGCAGAACTAGATGCTAAACTTAACCAGATTGTCGCCATTGGTGGGGAAAATTTAGACGGAAGTGGTAGTGGTACTTTAAATTTCAGTAGTCCCTATGTTTTTGGCGGTGGATTAGTCGGCTTGCTGGTGTTGGTATGGTGCCTGCAATCTCTGAATACTTGGTCAAATTTACGGGAAAAATTGATGGGGGAAGAGGGAGTCTATTATCAAATTTTAGAAAAGTTTGGCAAAGCTAAACCTAAGGTTTCTGAAAGTGATTTATTTCTCTATAACAAAGCTTTGGTGGAGTTAGAAAAGCAGGCTAAAAAAGCTATCAGTATTGACAACGACAAATTTAGCAGTAATGAATTTCTTGTTTTTGCTAAAATCCGCTATTCATTCAACAATGATGTAGGGGATTACCAAGGCTTAAAAACTTACTTACAAACTTTACAATCCGCTATTAAAGCTCAGGCTAGCTATTTAATTTTGGGGCAGGTGGAAAGCAGTTGTAGGGGAACGAAACAGCAACAGTTTTATGATTTTTGCCATCAATTACTCCATGATGATCTATCTGGGCAAGAACTGCGGCTTCAAGTCAAAGAAAAGCTTGAAGAAGTACTCAGTGTTGCTAAAACTGATGTAGGAAAAGCTAACTTAGAAAAGTATGCAGATGAAATTGGGAGGCTAGCAGATGATCCCCAGGCGATCGCCATTATGAATCGGTTTAAGGGAGAGCAAGAGGACGATTACGCCACAATGAAAAAGGTGGTAGATATTATCGGTTGTTTCAATCAGGAAGAAGTTAGTGATCGTCGTATTGTTATGCACACGACCATGGAACATTACGACGATTTTGAACACCTAGCAGACATTATTGACTTGCCAGAAGGAAAGCGGAGTCCTGATACCTATTCTCGTCTGTTACAGTATCTAGCCCTAGAACAGCGTCACCAATGGTCTTTTCTGCAATTTCAAAATTTGGTGGAGGTTTTACGACAATGGCACAAGCCCTTCCGGGCAATTGTCAATATTCGTCAAAAATACCCTGGGACAGAATTCCGTCGACCAGCAATTTTTAAGGAACCCATTGCCGGTTTAACTTTGTACGAAAAGCATCGCAATGCCTTGATGGATAATAAGACCGGCCACAGTTTTATTGCTTTTGAAGATGAAGGGGATGACTCAGAAGATTTGACCGCAATCCCCATAGCGCCAATTCCTTCTTAGAATGTGTTTGGAAAGTTTTATTCTGCCCCCTAAATTCCCCAATAATGGGGGACTTGCACTCAGTTTCCCCCCAAATTTGGGGGCCAGGGGGGCTTTTCAAACAGGCTCTTAGGCCATTAGGCGATCGCCCGGTTGCGTCCTTGGGATTTAGCACTGTATAAAGCCTGATCTGCTTCACTAATAATTCTTTCAATGGTGTCTTCCGGCATGGGAATTATACTACTAACACCAATGCTAATAGTCACATATTTACTGACTGAAGAACCTTCATGGGGAATGGCCAAAGCGGCGATCGCCTGGAGCATATTTTCCGCCATGGCTAAAGCATCTTGCCGATTTGTATTAGGTAAAACTATGACAAATTCCTCGCCGCCGTAACGGGCTACTAAATCAGTAATGCGTTTAGCAATATCCACCAAAGTATTGGCTACTTTTTGCAAACAATCATCCCCCTTTTGGTGACCATAGAGATCATTATAAGCTTTGAAATAATCAATATCGACCAAAATCAAAGACAATGGTTTTTGTTCCCGGCAATGTCTTTGCCATTCCTGGGCTAAATACTCATCAAAGCGACGGCGGTTAGCAATGTGAGTTAAACCATCAATATTGGCTAATAGTTGCAACTGCTGATTTGCCGCTTGTAATTCCAATTCCATCCTTTTTCGATCAGTAATATCTCGCACCGTGACAGCAAAACCATCCCCTAATTTAACTGCTACAAAATGATACCAATCAGAATTAGCAATGGGAAAATAAATATCTTGGGTTAAAAAAGTACCCGTCTCGACCAAATTAACAAACTGGTCAAAAAGTTGGGGATCTAGGCGTTGTAAAAAACGCTTCAGTAATACCCGACCAATTAAATCTTCCCGACTCCGATTAAAAGCTTTGGAAAGAATGGGATTAATTACTAAACAACGAAAATCTTCAATATCTCCCGTTTGGGGATTACGCACCGCTTGCATGGCCGCAATGCCATCTAAAGCAGAATTTAAAACACTGGAAAGTAGGGCCCTCGATTGGTAGAGGACTTCTTCTGCTTCCCGGCGTTTTCTTACTTCTCTTTTGAGGGCAATCCGTTGCCTTTGAATGGTAAACTGACCCTCTATGCGAGCCACCACTTCTTCAATTTGAAAAGGTTTGGTGATGTAGTCTACTCCACCACATTCAAAAGCTTTAACCTTATCAAAAGTATCCCCTAGGGCACTAATAAAAATGATGGGGATATCCTGTAATTCTTCTTCTTTTTTAATCATTTCACAGACTTGATACCCGTCCATATCTGGCATTTTAATATCAAGTAAAATCAAGTCTGGACGTTTGACTTGTAAGGTTCTAAGGGCCATTTTGCCACTGGTAACACTCCGCACCGTGTAGCCCAAATTTATTAGTAAATCACTCAACAATTGTAGGTTGTTGGGTAGGTCATCTACCAACAGGATATTTCCTTTTTTTTCATCGGTATTTTCCATAATAATTACTATGATAGCGGCTCAATTAAATCAAGAATTTTTTCAAATTCAAATCTACGTACTAATTTAGTTAGATTTTGCTCCAATTCTGACTCTGAAGCTGGAATTTCTGCTATCAATTTCATTACCTGCTCAGTGTCAGCTTCTAAAAGATAATGGGATAACTGAGTCAACCAATCCTGGGACATAATTAGAAAACTTTCTGGCTTCAGTGCGGTGTCTTCATGATTATCGTTCTTGTTTGGGGCTGACTCATAAACATATGTTACTCCTAAATGTTTGGTCAAGGAGTCAAAAATGGTGTTCTCCCGGAATGGCTTACGGAGAAAATCATCGCATCCCGCCGACAGTACGATCGCCTTTTCTTCCTCTAGCACACTGGCCGTTAGGGCCACCACCGCCGTTGCATTGCCTTTGACCTGACCCTTAATGTATTTAGTTGCTTCATAGCCGTCCATCACGGGCATTCTCATGTCCATAAAGATTAAATGGGGCTCCCAGCTTTCCCACAGGGCGATCGCCTCCTGGCCGTTACTAGCTTCTTCGATCTCAAAACCAAAGGGAGCGAGGAGTTTAATTAGTAATTGACGATTCACACTTTTATCATCCACCACCAGAATTTTATAGACAGGTTGTCCTGGGGTGAGGGCAAGAACTTTTTTCGCAGAGTTGGGTTCCCGACTCAAAGTTATTTCCCCCAAATCAACTAAAATCGAAAAGCTAAAGGTGGTCCCCTGGTCAACCACACTACTAACGTTAATATCTCCCCCCATTAACTTAATAAACTGACGGGTAATTGCGAGGCCTAATCCGGTGCCTTCCTGGGCATTACGACCAGATTCTGTTTGGGAAAAAGCTTCAAATAAGTGACTCAACTCCACTTCACTAATTCCTTTACCCGTATCTTTAATTGTGAAGTCTAACCAATATTTATTTTTAGGCTCCGTTGATGTTTCTGGGTTAATCACTTCCTGTTGTTCTGCATTTCTAAAGTTGCTAGTTAGGACTACTTCTCCCTCCGTTGTAAATTTAATCGCGTTACTGAGAAGATTTAGCAAAATTTGTCTGAGCTTAATTTCATCGCCGTAAACGTATCTCGGTAAATCATGATCTCGAATAAAAATCAGCTCGATACCTTCATTGGCCGCCTTGAGATGCAACATATCTTCTAAATCATCCAGAAGAAGATAAAGATCAAAATTATGGCGATTTAAATGGGTTTTACCAGCTTCAATCTTAGAAAAATCAAGAATATTATTGATTAAATTTAATAAATATTCCCCGCTACGTTGAATAATGCCAGCATTTTCATACTGCTCCATTGGTAGATTTTTGGTACGCAGCATCAGCTGGGAAAAACCAATAATAGCATTGAGAGGAGAGCGCAGTTCATGGCTCATATTAGCCACAAATGTGCTTTTAGCCTTAGCCTCACTTTCAGCTATTTCTTTTGCCCTCACTAGGTCAACCTGTTTTTGTAAGGATTCATTGTATTCTATGAGAATTTTTTCCCTTTGAGCTCTTTCTAATTCCCTTTGTTGATAGAGTTCCTGGAGCTTTTGATTTTGTTCTATTAATATCTGATTGGTCGTAAACAATTGATTTTTCGATCTTTCATTTTCACTGAGGACGGCATTTAAAACTAGGGTTGTCATACTGATGCAAGCTAAAATTGATTGCAATAATAAAAGTTGATCTTTGATAGCTGCTTTTTCTTGGTCTAGGGCAAGAATTAACACCAACAGGGCAGAAACTACAATTGTCAACAGAGAAGATCCAACTTCAGTGAAGCGAAAGGCTGACCAAAGTAAAAAAGGAATCAGTAGATACTCAATGGGATAACCGTTGGCAATAATTTTAACAATTAATAAAATAAAAAAAATAATGCTAGCCGCTTCGAGCCATTGTTCTTGTAGTAGTTTAATAAATACTTTAAAATTATGATTACAAGCAATGATAAAGGGAGTAACAATCAAGAGGGCAAAAGCATCACTCAACAACCAAGTATAGGCAATTTCAGAATATAAGCCGAAAGAAATTTTCTCAAATAAATATAATAAAAATGGACAAATGATTGCAGCGGGAAGACGACTACCAAAGCAAACAAAAACAATAAATCTAATAATATTCTTAATTTTAGAAAATAGATAATTATTGGCTGTAAGAATGTCACTAAGATAGACTGAAAAAAGATTGACTAAACTGACTACCCCAGTGATCGCCACCGTTAGTATGAAATTAGCAGCACTTTCCAAACCGTGGAGAGCCATAATTTCTCCCAGTAATAATCCCCCAACCATACCCGGCCAGACTTGGTAACCCCAAATAGATAAAAAGCCTACAGCCATACCCGTAGGAATCCAAATGGGCGATGAAGCGGTGCCCGCATAGGTAATAAATAATTGGGAAATATAGATAGTTCCATAGATGGCGATCGCCACTATAATTTGCCTTTGCCAAGACACTGATCGAAAATCAGCCAAACCTTTGAAAACATGGTTATTGATTTGCATTTTATCTTCTATTTTTTATAGAAAAAATACTTAAATCACGGTCTGAGATGACAATAAATTATCCTAATTTTCCAGAGAGACTCTAAACAATTTAAATAAACTTAAGCTTAGTTTTGATTTCAATTTGACAACAGAAGGAGATTGTAAACCCCTCTTTTTGCCCAGAAGCGGGCTTTGGCATTGGCTCCCCACCCTAATGAGTTGGTTCAATGGTTTTACCCATGGCAAATCGACGTAAATTTTCTCCCCCTATGGTAACGGTTTCTTCCGCTATGACCACAAAGCCCCTGGACTCGAAAAAGGGCCGGGCTACCATACTTGCTTTAGTCTCAAGTTCCCTTACCCCGTCAGCGATGGCCAACTGCTCTACTGCTTGCATCAATATGGTGGCAATGCCCAGGCGGGTAAAGGCTGGATGGACAAAAAGCAGGTCCACCAATCCAGCGCCATTGTAGCCAATAAAGCCAATGATGGTTTCTCCTTGCTCAGCCACCAACACCACCATGGATTCCAGGCGATCGCCCCACCGCTGTAAGTCTGGTTCGGATGGGGCCCAAGCACTTAGTTGGGCTGGGGAATAATATTTAATACCTAACTGATGGACAGCTTCAGTGAAAATTTGAATGATATTGTTTAAATCCGAGGGACGATATGGGCGTAGATGGATGGTGTTCACTTTGGCTACCTTGGGACGAAAGTTGCCAATCTTTGGCTGAGAAATATTTTGCAATGTAAAGTTAAAAAGCAGAGGGGGTCAGCACCATGGTTAAAATTTCCGATATCTTGGTCGTTTTAATTGCTTTCCTTGGAACTTGCTTGTAATGTAACCAGTTTTAATACACTCCCTTGGTTTTCACCATTGCCAATGCAGAGATTTGGAGGGTTAAACCAAGTCCCCTAGGGTCTGGGAACAGGACTTTGCATTTGAATCGGACAGTGCAAAATGATTTGGGACTGGGCAAGGCGATATAATGGCCCCCTTGGGTATGAGCTGATGACCCACCCTGTTCCTGGGAAATGCCCAAGCGCGAGTATTTCTCCCTCCCTTGTCCACTGTCAACGTTTACCATGGCCTACTACTGGTTTAAAGCCTTCCACTTGATTGGCATTGTTGTTTGGTTTGCTGGATTATTTTATTTAGTGCGTCTTTTTGTCTATCACGCCGAGGCAGACCAGGAGCCGGAACCAGCTAAAACTATCCTCAAAAAACAGTATGAGTTGATGGAAAAGCGGCTTTACAACATCATCACTACCCCCGGCATGGTAGTTACGGTGGCTATGGCGATCGGTCTCATTTTCACAGAACCCGAAATTCTCAAATCCGGCTGGCTCCACATCAAACTCACCTTTGTGGCGTTACTGTTGCTTTACCATTTCTATTGTGGTCGGGTGATGAAAAAGCTAGCCCAGGGGGAATCCCAATGGAGTGGGCAACAGTTCCGGGCTTTAAATGAGGCACCGACTATTTTGCTCGTGGTGATTGTCCTACTGGCGGTGTTTAAGAATAATTTGCCCCTGGATGCGACCACTTGGTTAATTGTAGCTTTGGTTATTGCCATGGCTGCTTCGATTCAACTCTACGCTAAAAAACGTCGCCGGGACCAAGCACTATTAACGGAACAGCAAAAAGCGGCTTCTGCTCAGAATTAGCTGCTAACGTTGCTGACATGGTGACTGCAACTACCTACAACCAAGAGAAGTTGAGTTTAAGCTAGGCTTCATGCTTACTCCCTAACTCTGTCGCCACTTTAATCTGTTACCTATACTCTTACATAAATATTTTCCATCACCCACTGATGTCCCATACTCTGACTAAGCTCGATCTACCCACCTTACAAACGGAGCTGGAAAATGCCACCGCCCAACAGATCATTACCTGGGCGGCCCAAACCTTTGGCCCTGGCTTGGTGATGAGTACTAGTTTTGGCATTCAGGCGGCGGTGATGCTCCATTTAGTGACTAGCATTGTGCCCAATATTCCTGTTATCTGGATTGACACGGGCTATTTACCGCTGGAAACCTATCAATTTGCGGATCAGTTGACCGGACGGCTACAGCTAAATTTAAAGGTTTACCAATCTCCCCTCAGCCCAGCTCGCATGGAAGCTCTGTACGGCAAGCTCTGGCAACAAAAAGACGTGGAATCCCTCAACCGTTATGATCAAATCCGCAAAGTTGAACCGATGCAGAGGGCATTAAAAGAACTAGAGGCGATCGCCTGGTTGACGGGGTTAAGGAGGGATCAAACTCGGCACCGCCAGAATTTGAAACCAGTGGATCTCCAGGGTAATCAGTATAAAGTTCTCCCCATTTTGGACTGGAATTCTAAGATGGTTTACGAATATCTCACCGCCCACGATTTACCCTACCATCCGTTTTTTGACCAGGGTTACGTCTCTGTGGGGGATTGGCATTCTAGCCGGCCCCTGATGGCCCACGATGAAGATGAAAGGGATACCCGTTTCCACGGCCTCAAACAGGAATGTGGTTTACATTTACCCCTGTCCCCGGAAGCTGGCCAGAGTTTGGATTCCAGTGCTTTGTAGGGCAGTCAATGGCACTCGAAAGCTCTACTAACCTGTTGCCTGGAGAGAGGCTTAATTTTTGCTCAATGCTTCCGATAAACATTCAGCGGCCTGTTCTACCAAGGGAATGGTTTGTTGATACACCATGCGGGTAGGTCCCAAAATGCTCACACTTCCCATGGGAATCTCTTGTTGGCGATAAATGGCGGACACCAACGTGCAAGGATGCATGGATTCCAGCGGGTTTTCTGCGCCAATGCGGATGGTCACCACTGGGCGGGTTTTAGGCATAGTTTCCCCGGTTAGCAAATTCATTTCCTGACCCAAGTTAGCCAGATTATCTCCATAGTTATCGGGGTCGAACAGCAGGGAAAATAATTTATCCTGTTCCTGTTCTAACAAAGACAACAGCATTTGTACCTGTTCCAACTGGGAAAACTCTGGTTGTTGGATTACCTTAGAAACCCCATGAACCACTAAGGGGCCCGCCATGCGCCGTTGCAGGAGGGGCTTGATTTGTTGTTGTAAGCCTTTGAGAAAATCGGCATAGATACTAAATTTTTGGTCTAGCTCTTGCCAATTTAAATGGCTCAACTCAGAAAGGTTTTTTCCCCGCAATTGGGCATTGAGAAAGTTGGAGAAAATTGCCAATTCCTGTTCCAATTCTCCCTCTTCCTTTGCTTCCATGGCAGCGGGTAAATCTAGGGTAGCGGAATGGGTGTGATAGCTGTCGGTCACCAGAATAATTAATATCTGATGGGACGGTAACAGCATTAACTGTAAATGCCGCAATTGCACCGTTTCCGTTTGGGGAAAAGTAATCAGGGCGATATAACCGCTCAAGCCTGCCAAAATTTGCCCCATTCTCTGGATCAGGGCTTCAAAATGCCAATTATCACCATTAATTTCGTTTTCCAGTCGTTGTTTAACCGTGCGGCTCTGGCGATCGCTCCAGGTCAAAAGATTATCAACATAAATGCGGTAACCGGAATCGGAGGGAACCCGCCCGGCGGAGACATGGGGTTGGTAGAGTAAACCCGCTTTTTCTAGTTGGCCGAGGGCATTGCGAATGGTGGCGGAACTGACAGCAAATTGATATTCCTGGGCCAGGGTATGGGAGCCCACAGGCTCGGCGGTGGCGATGTAGTGCTGGACGGTGGCGCGGAGAATTTGCTGATGGCGATCGTTTAAGCGGAGGGGCTTCACCATTGTTTCCTAAATTGCGGGCTAAAGACTAGATGTTAAAACGGTTGTTGTCGGGATAGATAAATTGGGTTCAGAGTTAAAAGTCTATAAAGGATTCTTAAAAAAATTAGATTATAAAATAATTACCCAGGATTTGCTTGGGCCGTTGCTGGTGTGCCCTGGATTATATCCCATCAATTAAAAGTGAAAGTTAAGCAAGCGGAGAGGGTGGGATTCGAACCCACGTTGAGTTTCCCCAAACCCGATTTCAAGTCGGGCGCATTCGACCACTCTGCCACCTCTCCAGGGGGTCAAAGATTAGTTAATCATCTTACCATGGCCGTCCTAGGGACATTGCCCGGTCAATTTTGTTCGGCACTGCATTGGGGTTTAAGCAGTCCTGGAATAGTGGCCAGTAATTCTCCGGCGATCGCCAGAGGATCTTGGTCTGCCTGCAGGGGAAACCGGAGATCCGCCTGGGCGTAGAGGGGTTGCCGTTGGGCCAATAAATTTCCTAACCGTTCTTCCAGATTTTCCACCTGGAGCAGGGGTCTTGCTTCATCTCCCTGGAGCCTGGCCAAAAGTAATTCCAGGGAACCATCAAGCCAAATGACCAGGCCATGGTGTAGATAACTCCAATTTTGTCGTCGGAGCACCACTCCGCCCCCGGTGGCAATGACGCTTCTGGTTTGGGCCGCCAGATGTCCCAACACTTCCGTCTCCAAATCCCGAAAAGTATCTTCCCCATCCTCCGCAAAAATGTCGGCGATCGCCTTGCCAGCCACCCGCTCAATCAACACATCCGCATCGAAAAAACGGTACCCCAACTGTTCTGCCAACAACGGCCCGACGGTGGATTTACCACTGCCCATCATGCCGATCAGAAACAGGTTAACGCCTTGTAATTGTTCTTTGATTAGATCCTGGGCCATGGCAAAAGTTACAGAGGTTGAAAAATAGTGAACAGTAATTGGATGTCAGTCCGAAGCCAATTTGCCCCCTAGGGTTCGGCAACGCATCGGCGTTCCCTAGCTTAAATTATCTTGATGTCCAAAGAAGGCTCGCTTTCGGGAATCACCATTACCATTGGAGGGAAAGACGTTGAACTTGTTTAATCGCCATTATGGGTAAGAATCTCCTCGAACAACTGCGCCAATTTACAGTGGTGGTGGCCGACACCGGCGACATCCAAGCCATTGAAACCTTTACCCCCAGGGATTCCACCACTAATCCTTCTTTGATTACGGCGGCGGCCCAGATGCCCCAGTACCAGGAAATTGTGGACAGCACCCTGCTCAAAGCTAAGGACGAAGCTGGGGAAAATGCATCTATTAAAGACATTGTCCGATTGGCCTTTGACCGTTTGGCGGTGGCTTTTGGCCTCAAAATTCTGCAAATTATCCCCGGCCGGGTTTCTACGGAAGTTGATGCCCGCCTTTCCTACGACACGGAAGCCACCATTGCCAAAGCTCGCTACCTAATTGGGGAATATGCCAAAGCTGGCATTGATAAAAAACGCATTCTGATCAAAATTGCTTCCACTTGGGAGGGTATTAAGGCTGCAGAAGTATTGGAACAAGAAGGTATTCACTGTAACCTTACTCTACTATTCGGTCTCCACCAGGCGATCGCCTGTGCCGAAGCCAAAGTCACCCTAATTTCCCCCTTTGTGGGACGCATTTTGGATTGGTACAAAAAAAGTACTGGCAAGGAATATGACAGCCACGAAGACCCAGGGGTACAGTCTGTTACAACCATTTACAACTACTACAAACGCTTTGGTTACAAAACTGAAGTGATGGGAGCCAGCTTCCGTAACATTGGCGAAATCATCGAACTGGCCGGCTGTGACCTGTTGACCATTTCCCCCCAACTGTTGGATCAACTGCGGAACACCGAAGGGGATTTACCTCGCAAACTCGACCCCGCCACGGTGCCCCAGGACATTGAAAAAATTGTTATGGACAAGGCCACCTTCGACAAAATGCATGCCGAAGATCCGATGGCCTCGGAAAAACTGGCCGAAGGCATTGCCGGTTTCACCAAGGCTCTGGAGGTGTTGGAACATTTATTGGAAGAAAGGTTAAAAGTTCTCGATGGCCAAGAGCACATCAAACATGGGGCAGAGGAAATTTTCCATGCCTATGATCTAGATGGGGACGGTTTTATTACCAGGGAGGAATGGGCCGGCACCGATGTGGTTTTTGATGCCCTAGACCGGGACCATGATGGCAAAATCACCGCCGCTGAAATGTCCGCTGGGTTGGGAGCCGCTTTCCGTTTAGCCTCTGTTGGTTAGGTGTTCTCAGGGCCCAGCCCTTAAAAGTATTGGGGAAAACCATCCCCTCTTTTGCTGTCCTCAACGGGGCTTTTTGCCATGGCCGCCGTTGTAGTTTCTCCCCAGTTAATCACAGCACCATTATTTTGCTGAGTTGCCCTCAGTTTGGGGGCGAGGGAGGGCACAGATTCCGCTAAACTGGGGGGGATTGCAATGTTTCTTTACTTAACCACTATTTAAGCAATATGACGATTGAAATAGGTCAAAAAGTTAAGGTTTACCGTCTGCGGGACCGGGTTTCCCCCGATGTGGTGGGTAAACTAGGTAAAGTCGGTGTTGTTAAGGATTTTAAAATGACCGATGGCAGTGGCATTGGAGCGGTGGTTTCCTTTGATGACCGCACCGCCACCTGGTTTTTTGAGGATGAGCTCAAAGCGATTTAATAACTGGTTTTGCTCTCCCCCATTGGTTTTGACTACTTTTCCCGATCGCCGTTGAAGTGTTTTTACGGTTTGATTCGGGAATCTTTATTATTTTTGCTGGATTCTAGGAAATTGCTGTGGCGTTAGTTCTGACTTTTTTAGGGAAAGGCGGTGTTGGCCGCACCACGGTGGCGATCGCCGCGGCTAAAAAACTGGCCCAAGCGGGTCAGAGGGTACTGGTGCTGGGGCAGGATCCTAGTTTGGCCTGGCAATGGGGCATAACTCTGTCGGAAACGGCCCAGGGGGTGGAGGCGAACGTTGATGGTTTACTACTTAGTTCCACCCATCTGCTGGAAAGAGGCTGGGAAAAGCTCAAGGAAGTGGAAGCCCAGTATCTGCGATCGCCGGCGCTGAAAAATATCTATGGGGAAGAATTAGGAGTTCTGCCGGGCATGGACGAAGTGTTGGTGCTCAATGCCCTGCGGGAATACGAACTCAGTGGTCGCTATGACGTGCTGATTTACGACGGCCCCGGTAACCTCTCCACTCTGAGAATGTTGGGCATTCCCGAAATTGCCAGTTGGTATTGGCGGCGTTTCCAGAAAGTATTGGCGGATTCGGAAGTGGTGCAGACCCTTTCCCCCTTTGTGCAACCCGTGGCCAGTGCGGTGCTGAGTGTGAACTGGAGTCCAGACCAAATGCTCAACCATCCCGATGGCCCCCAAAATTTATTGCAACAAGGTAAAGCGGCGATCGCCGACCCCAATCGGTTTGCCGCCTATTTGGTTACTAGCACTGATTCCCTGGCGCAAAAAGCAGCCCAGAGCTATTGGGGTGGGGCCCAGCAAGTCGGAGTAACAGTAAAGGGCGTGATTCAAACTCCCTTGGGTAATGGCAGTTTAGATGCAAATTTATTTGATCCGTTGCTCATTGCGGCTCTACCAAGTTACAACCAAGGTAACTGGCAACCCCTGATGGATGCGCTCCCTAATCCCCAGGCCATGGGGTCGGCTCCCCGACCATTGGAAATTGACGTTAACGCCCGCCAGGTGAAGGTATTTTTGCCCGGTTTTGATAAACGTCAGGTGAAATTAACCCAGTCCGGGCCGGAGTTAACCATTGAAGCGGGGGATCAGCGGCGCAACATTGACTTACCGGGGAATCTACGGGGTAAGGGAGTGACGGGAGCCAAATTCCAAGGAGGATATTTAATTGTTAGTTTTTAGTGTTAACTTGACCCAATCCCTGCGTCGGCGTGGTTTTTGGTTCACCCTGGCCCTGGTGGGGTTGGCGATCGCCGTGGGTAGCTTTCTCATCAGTCCTTTTTCCAAGGTTATTCCCGACCCAGTGGTGGACATTAACCCGGTCTCTACAACGGCAAGGGGCACCGAAAAAGCCGTTTTTGCCGGGGGCTGTTTTTGGGGACTGGAGGCCATGTTTGAGGAAGTGCGGGGTGTTAAGGATGTGCAAACCGGCTACAGCGGCGGCACTGAAGCCACGGCCAACTATGCCAGGGTGAGTGGTGGCGGCACGGACCATGCGGAATCCATTGAAATTGTTTATGACCCCGCCCAGGTAAGTTACGGCGAACTGCTGAAAATTTTCTTTTCCGTCGGCCATGACCCCACCCAAGTTAACCGCCAGGGCGTAGACCAGGGTCGTCAATATCGTTCGGCCATTTTTGCCACCACTCCTGAGCAAAAGCAGGTGGCCCAAGCTTACATTGACCAACTAGAGGAAAGTCAGGCCTTTGACCAGGCGATCGCCACGGAGGTGAATGACTTTGATGCCTTTTATCCAGCGGAGGATTATCACCAGGATTTTGTCCAACGGAATCCGGCCCATCCCTATGTGTTGGTCCATGATTTGCCCAAACTCCGAAAATTTCGTCAGCAGTATAGCGATAAATTAAAAGCCCAAAGTTAGGGGTTAGTAAACCTTGTTTAAATCAAGACTTACTTTTGTCTAGTTATAAGCAGTCTAGGACGATCACCATGGTCGTCCAGCAAGGGCTTAACAAGGCCCTAAATGACTGTCAATCCACTCTCAGCCCCTCCTTTAATAGGCAAGAAAATTGGCAAAAGCGACCTTCAGAAGGACAAAAATAGTGGGCTTTGGCTAACTACCAGAGAAATTACTGAACAAAATCAATGACCGATATTCAAAAACAGTTACAAGAAGAACTAGCCCCCATGGATTGGGGCACCATTATTCCCCACGCCAAACGGGATGCGGTGATTGTGGTGGATAGTAGTTTAGATTTGCTCTCCGTTGGTCTGGCGATCGCCAAGGATGAAGTTAACCAAGTCAACCATTGGATTAGCGAATTATTGATCCATAAGCCCACGGAGAAGGAATTGACCGATTGGAACGATGATCCAGAACGGGAATTTCAAACCCTGATTGTGCAACCCTATGTGTTAGTACAACCCGGTTGAATTGAGGGTCTTTAACTACAGGTCTTAAAAAGTACAGCCTAAGCATCAATGGCCCGGATTTGGGTCAGGATAGCTTCCGCTTTTTGGGCCATGTCCTTTTTCTCTTGGGCGTTGAATAATTCGGCGGCCTTGGTTAAATCGGCGATCGCCTTGGGTTCATCTCCCAGACGATATTGGGTTAACCCTCGATTGAAATAGGCTTCAGCGGAGTCGGGATCCAACTGAATGCTTTGGTTATAATCCGCTAAGGCTTGTTGGTCTTGCTTGAGACGATTATGGGTCAACGCCCGGTTGTAATAGGCATTGGCATGTTGGGCATTAATGCGAATGGCATCGTTATAGTCGGCGATCGCCGTAGTTTCATTGCCTAATTGGGACTGGGAGTTACCCCGATAAACATAAAAGTCCGCATAGTTGGGATTAATTTCGATGGCATTGCTGCAATCTTGAATGGCTTTGTCGTACTGACTCAGTAAAAAATAAGCATAACAACGGTTACCCAGGGCATAGGCAAATTCAGGATTTAAACTAATGGCCTGGTTGTAGTCCGTAATGGCCGCCTGGTATTGCCCCAAAACGTGCTTGGCATAGCCCCGGTTGTAATAGGCATCGGCGTCCTGGTCATTGAGTTTGATGGATTCGGTAAAATCGGCGATCGCCCCGGAGAAATTTTGCGCCGCTAGTTTGTCCACCCCATCGTTGTACCATTGCACCGCTGACTTAGTTTGGGCCAACACGGGCAAGCTCAAGCCCCAGGCAAAGGTTAAAGCCATGACGGTGAAGCGTTGGGGCCAGGGAAAAGGATGGGGGGATGCCATAGAATTTTTCAAAATTAACATCAGGTCAATGGGCGGAGGTGGGTAGTTGGCCTAGATTAGGGCAATCTACTTGCCATGGGCAATGGAATTCGTTTGGAATGAATGAAATTAAACTCCCTTAGTTGATGAACCATGGTAACAAGCTGGGAATTACCAATGGATCCCCCCTCAGCCAGGCAATTAACAGGGCCAAGGCCAAACAGCCCCCCAGGGTTAAACCCAACAGAGCCAGCGCAAAAAACTCCCCCGCCGACAAAGGGCGATCACTAGCATCCAAATAGGCGGAATTTCTTCCCAAGCTTGTTGATGCGGCCGAATTTTGCCCTTGGAGGGGATCCGGCGGTACCTGAATCACATTCCAACGGGAATAGCCAATTTGCAAGTCGTACACAGAACGGCGATCAGGATTGCTCAATACAGCATAAGCCTCATTCAAGCGCTGAAATTTGACCGTGGCAATGTCTGGGGTTAATAGGGTAGTGTCTGGATGGTAGCGCTTGCTTAATTCCCGGTAGGCTCGACGGATGGCCACCGGGGAAGCGGCGGGGTGTAGTTCCAAAACACCGTAATAACTGTCGGCAAAAGGAGAAGGGGCCACTCCCGGTCGGGGTCGAGATTGGGTGGAATGGGGATTAGAAGACACGGGAAAGTTTACATTGGGAAAGACTTTGCCCTATTTTAGACTGAGTTTTTTCCACGATGATTATGTCTGTGTGTTTGCCATGGCTGGCCCGTTGTCGCCGCTTTCTCATAGTTTCCCTTGCTTTTGCTATGTTACTGCTGGGAATCTGGGGCACTCTGCCCTTTTCCCTGTCCGATCACGGTACGGCGATCGCCGCTTTGGAAGATGACCGTTACGATGGCAATATTTTTGTTGTATATGCCGGCAATGGTTCCCTGGTGCCGCCCCGCTTAAACCTAAGAGAATCCTTTGAACGCAAATTGCCGGTTATTTTGGTTTATTACCTCGATGACAGTAAAGATTGCAAACAGTATGCTTTCATCGTTTCCCGTATGCAGGAATTTTACGGTCGGGTTGCTAGCATTATTCCCGTTTCCGTTGACAGCATTCCCGACCAAAAGCGTTTCCGTCGCGATGAGCCTGGCTATTACTACAGCGGTGGGGTACCCCAGACGGTAATTCTAGACAAAAGCGGCAAAAAAATCTTCGACGCCCAGGGAGCACTTAAGTTTGAAGTAGTGGATGATGTTCTCCGGGATTTATTTGATTTATTGCCCCGTTCCGAGTCCATGGAACTGAAACAGCGTACCTATAACGAATTCAATAGTGAATTAGTCGATTAACTCATTCTTTCCGACAACAAAAAAACGGATAAGCCCAGTAAAGTTAGTTGGGTTTATCCGCTTTAAGGTCAATTTGTTACCGGAAATTTAGGGGAAAAAGTCTAGGGGTCATGGTCGTCCGGGCCGAAGTCAAAATCGTCTAGGGAAGTTGAGATTACAGCATCGGCACCGGGGGAGCTGGTGTCACTCAACAAGGCATCCAAGTCATCTAACTCGCCACTTCCACTGGAGGGGGCTTCTCCGAGCATGTCCGCTAAACCGGGAAAAAGATCATCATCCTCGTGTAACTCAGCTTGGTTTGCATTGCCTTCATCGGTTTGCAGTAGGGCCAGCAAATCGTTGTCAGAGGAATTGGGATCTTCATCTAAAATATTGATGAAAGGATCTCCCCCATGGGTTTCCGGGTTGAGCTCCAGCAGGTCAGGAAAATCACCACTGCCCTCCCCTAATGTCTCCATGCCGACAAAACCGGCGCTGATGGGTTCTTCATTGGAAAACTCCGGTAGGAACTCATCCTCATTCTGTCCGGGAAAAAGCTCCGTCTCTTCTGTTTGCAATTCCAAAAGAAAGTCGAGGTCATCGGCTTCAGCGTCCCCATCCCCCGGCAAAATCTCTTCAGTGGTTAGCTCAGGGGCTGGAGTATCTGTGCCCAGACTTGCCAGTAGATCTTCAGACAGATTCAAGTCATCACCGGAGTCGGATGTGAAGGAAAGATCGTCACCAAGGTCTTCCAATTCTCCCAGAGTCTCAGTTTCCGCCGGGGTTTCGCTGAATAAAGGGAGTTCAGGGGCTGACTGTTCTTCGGTTAACTCGGCTAAAAATTGATCACTACTTTGTTCCGTTTCCGCCGCTTCTGGTGTTTCCACACTGGATAGCTCTGCTAGTTGTTGTCCTGGGTTGGTGATGCCCTCATCATTGATATCAGGCAATTCCGTTGCCAAGTCCATGGGCTCAAAATTTTCTTCCCCACCACCAAAGTCCATATCTGGTAGGGAGGCTTCTGGGGGGGCATCAACCCAGTTTTCCAAATCAGCTTCCGCCTCTACCTCGGTGGTTTCAGTGGGGGGAGCATCAAAGGGGGAAAACGTTTCTTCCTCCACCATGGGTTCCCCTACTGGCCCCTGGTAGTCTAAAGGTTCGGTTTCCAGTTCTGCTGTGGGAGGAGCATCAACCCAATTCTCTTCCTGTTCTGGAGTAATTTCCGCTATTTCAGGCGTTTCTTCCGTGACAGTGGCCTCCATGAATTCTGCTACGGGTTCGGCCGCCGGAATAAATTCTTCCCCTGGGACTTCGGTAAATTCGGCGATCGCCGGAGGAGCAACATCGGCATCAAAGGATTCCTCCTCGGCTAACGGTTCTTCCTGCTCTTCTACCGAGGGTTGGGCTTGCTGAAGCGATTCAATTTCAGCCTGGTATTGGTTCTGGAGGGCTTGGACTCTGGCTTGGTGTTCCTGCTCCATGGCCAACAACTGAGCTTGCAGGGCGGCAACTTCATCACTCTGGTCGAGGGGCCGTTGTTCTTCTGCCGGCCCACTTTCCCTGAGGGACTGGAGCTCATCTTCCAAAGCTGTTTTTTCTGCCGTCAACTGGGCCAGGGCCGCCGCTTGGGCTGTTTGAAGCTCGTCTAACTGGTTACGATGGCTGGACTCCAGAGATTCCAATCTAGCTTGGAGGGCTTGGGTTTCGGCTTTTTGGGCTTCCAACTGAAATTGGAGAGTTTCGGTATCTTCACTGGCACTTTTGGCACGGCCCAGTTTGCTTTTGGTGCTATCCAACTTTTTCTGAAGTTTGGTAACCAGGGTGAAATAGGTGCCGGCAAAACCAACGACTAGCCCAATGATTACCGCCAACACCAAAGATAAAGTTTCCATGTAATGTCTCCAAAGTGACAGTTAAGTTAGAAAATACCCATTCCGACCAAGGAGCTCAGCAGTAACGGGTTGTTAGTCTGGTTGACCAACGGGAAAAATCAGTCTTTGTTGAGCTGAGCTAAAAGACTCAATTCACTGTAACAGTGTGTAACTAAATTGAATGAGCAAGATTAGCTTAAATGATAGGGAATTTTGGGAAAGCGATGCTCCTAAGTCAAAATTTCTTAAGAATTACCGCCGCAAGCCACGAAAAATTTGTCGGTATTTTACCCACAAACGTTGCCAAACCTATTAGATTTGCATTACTTCAACTTGCTTTAATGGGAGCTTTGACTTTCTGCAAAGGCGGCATATACCCCTTGAACGTTATACCAATTGAGGAAAATTCGGGCAATTTCTAGGGCTAGTTGGGGGCGATCATGGTCAATGAGCCATTGGAGGAGTGGGGCCATTGTTTTTTCATTCAAGCGTCCCCCTAAGGAGAGTAATCCCCATAGAAACCAATGGAGCCGAGTCATTTGAATCATCAGCCGCACTTCCCAGGTGGGATGTTTTTGGTAAAATAAAACCCCCATACGCCCCCGTTGTATTTCCTGGTCGATTAATTTGGGGATTTGTTGCAAACTGAAGGGAGGATGCCAATGATAGCCCACTGCCCGGGGGCATTTAACGAGTTTTAGACCTAAATTTTTCAGTCTGACTCCCAATTCCAAATCTTCCCAGCCATACAGTTGAAAGCCAGTGTCAAATAAGCCTGCTTCTAGTAACCATTGCTTGGCGATCGCCACGTTGCCAGTGGCAAAGAAGGCGGCGGAATAATCAGTGAGTTTGTAGGGTTCCGATTGGGGAGAGTCAAAGTTACAGGTATTGACCACGGCCCCATAGGTAAAAACCCGGTCTGAATTGTATTGTTTTTGGCCCCGTTGTAAACCTTCGGCATGGGCTTGGAGAAAAATGTCCGTCACCACCAAATCACTGTCAATAAAAATGATGGTGTCCCCGGCGGCTTCCTTAACCCCAAGATTCCGGGCGGCAGCGGGCCCCTGGTGGTCCTGTTCCCAGGTTCGGACATGGGGAAATCCCTGGCAATGTCCATCTAGCCAGGCTAGGGTGCCATCGGTGGAGCCGTCATCCACCACCACAATTTCGTAGCCTGAAATTAAGGTTTCGTCAAAGGTTTGTTGTTCCAGGGCCCGTAGGCATTTTTCCAGGATCGGCAGACGATTATAGGTGGGAATGACAACACTGAAAAACATAAATAAACCCAGGCATTTTCAAGGGACCTTCCAGCTTAACTTAGCCTAGGCGGTCAATAATTCCTGAGCTGTGTTGGCCACCTGTTCCACCTGATCCTGAGCCAACTGTTGCAGTAGGCTTTGGCGATCGGGATGTTCTAGATGACCCACCGCCAGGGCTAAACGATAGCGCACTTGCCAGTCTTCGTCTTGTACTAAGGAGGCAAGCAGAGGTAGGGCTTCCGGGTTGCCCAATTCTCCCAACGCACTGATGGCCGCCGTTCTAATCAAGCTATTCTCAGAATCAAGGGCGATTTTCAGCAGGTCGAAGCCCCGGCGATCGCCCATTTCCCCCAGGGTGGCCACAATGCTCATCTGCAAGAGCCATTCAGGAGTTTCTTCGTAGGCTTTTTGCAAGTCAGGGTAGGCGGCGGTTAATTTTAGCCCCCCAATCACGTCGGCGGCCACCGATTGCACATCAATTTCCGGATCGTTAAACAGCCGATCGCGCAGGAGTTGCAATGATTGTTCCAAATCGGCTTTACCCACCGGATCCAGTTGACTAACAGCGGCATAGCGGATGCGGGGATTGGCATCGTTAACCAAAGGTTTCAGCAGGGGAAAAGCTTCGGCCGGCTCCAGGGCCCGCAATTGATTCAAGCCCCGGACTTTATCACTAAAATTATCCGAACCCAGTAATGCTTTGATGGCGGTGAGGGAATCACTCATAACAAGATTGGAAAAATCAACTAAGGGCTAGGGTTAGGAATTAAGACGGGCTGGACCAGCCTGGTGGATGGAAATGCTGGAGGTCTGCCAATTGTAGGACTTTTGTGGGGTAGCTGCCAAAAATTTTAAGCACTTCTGTGTATTGTTTGAGCTTTTCTAGGGCTTCCTGGAGTCTGGGTTCCGTTTGGCTGGCTTCTAAATCCATAAAAAAAACATATTCCCCCAAAGACCTTTTGGTGGGGCGGGATTCAATGCGACTCAGGTTAATATTCCTCTGGGCCAGGAGTTGCAGGGGAGCTACTAGGGCTCCGGGCACATTGCGGGGAACACTAAAGGCAAGGGTGGTATGGCTTCCAGCAAGATAACCCTCTGAACTGATCGCCCAGAAGCGAGTGCAATTGTCAGGATAATCTTGAATGTCCGTTTGTAGTACAGAAAGATCGAATAGGGTGGCGGCCCTAGGAGAGGCGATCGCCGCCGCTGTGGGGTCATCACCAATAATCTGAATCGCTTCAGTGGTGGAATTGGCCGGCACCAAACTTACCTGGGGAAGATGAGCCCCCAACCATTTCTGGCATTGCCCCAGGGCTTGGGGATGGGACACAACCTTGGTTAAATCCGCCAAAAGTTTTCCCCGGCTGAGCAAAACATGGGTAATGGGCAGCACTAATTCCTGTTGTATTTTTAAATTTTCCGCCGCCCAAAGGCAGTCCAGGGTAATGGCAATGCCTCCTTCCGTCGAATTCTCCACCGGCACGATCGCCACATCCACCAAGCGTTGGGCCGCCGCCTCCAGGGTTTTGCCAATGCTGGGACAGGGAAAAAACTCCACCGCCTGCCCAGTGCGCTCCTGATGCTGTTCCCCATAAACCAGGGCGACGGTTTCCGTGTTGGTTCCCCTTGGCCCCAAATGTGCAACGACCAATGGCGGCATAAATTCTCCCCAGGAAAGCTGGTACAGAAAATGTTATCATTTTGCAGTGGAATTAGGTTGCGCCGAAGTAGCTCAGTGGTAGAGTAGCTGATTCGTAATCAGTTGGCCGTGGGTTCAAATCCCATCTTCGGCTTTGTTTTTTCAGTCCGCCTACACAATTTTCCCTAAATTTGCTCCAGTCTTTTTAGAACAGATAAAAAGTCTAAGCAATTAGGCCTATACTTACTCTAATGTCGGGTGCTATACCACAAGGCCCTCGACGAATTGACACACTGAAGCGTCGGGAAATTTTAGGCTGTGGGGGCAGTGCAATTATGGCCAGACAGGATTACTGGGCTCCGATTCATCGTCATGAACTGGTTCGCTGGATTAAGGGCAGTGGCAGTGCGAGTTTTTGGCAGAATCCCCTCCTACATAATATTCTTTTAAATCTTCTGGTAGCTCTGTTTTATGTTGTAGGAATTAGGCTGAGCGACCAGTTAGTTAGCACTCTATTGCCGGGAAGAATTTCCCCTGTTTGGTTTCCTTCTGCCCTCACCTTTGGTGTGTTTTTTCACTTTGGTCATTGGGTTACCCCCGGCATTATTCTTGGCTCAGTGTTGGGTTTAGTTTCAGTACTTTCTACCTTTGATCCGCCCCCTAGTATTGCTCAATTTCTGGTCTTGGAAACAGCTTTTGCCTTTGCCAATACTCTTCAGCCCTTTATAGGGGATCTCTGGCTAAAAAATAAACTGATATCAGTTGCCCAAAAGGAATCTGTGACCATTATCAAAGACAGTGACAGCATACAAGAACCGTTGGCTATCCTCAATCCATTCCAAAGGGTTTCCACCACCCTTGCGTTTGTTCAGGGGGCCATAATTGGTCCGTTTTTGTCTGCGGTTATTGGTGTTACCACTTTACTTTTAATGGGCATTATTGCTCGGGAAAACTTTTTCTATTCCTGGATAACTTGGTGGTCCAATAGTGTGCTGGCAATTATTGTCTTCACACCAGTGTTAATTAATATTCGATTTTATCATTTTCGTCGTCATCATTTTTTCAACACTAAGCTAGTTATCTCCCTTGTTTTAACTTTTTTGGTTTGGTTTCTATCGTTTTATCATTCCTTCCCCGTCGCCTACATGTTTTTGCCACTAATTCTATTTGTGGTCTTTCATTTTGGTGACTTCTTTGCCAGTATTTTTGTTGCTTTCTTTGCTTTTTTTGCTATTTTTGCCACTGCCCAAGGCCAAGGTTTATTCAACCAAGATTCCGGCAATAACTCGATTATATTTCTCCAACTGTTTACGGCGGTCATTTCCATGACAGCATTGTTTTTCTCCGCTATTATTCAAGAAAAGAAAATTGCCCAACAATCCCTCTCCCGGGCAGTAAAAAATTTAGAAAATGAAGTGCAGAAAAGAACTGACAAGTTGGCTGCTGCTAACAAATCCTTGGAATTGGCCAATATTGAACTTAATAAATTAGCCCACATTGACGGTCTAACCCGTATCCCTAACCGTCGTTATTTTGAGCAACAATTTGCTGAAGAATGGCAGATTTTCCTGGGGAGGGGCAAGAGTCTAACGGTGATGATGGTGGATGTGGACCATTTCAAGCTCTATAACGACCATTATGGCCACAGTCAGGGAGACATTTGCCTCGCGGAGATTGCCCAAATATTGCAATGCTGTATCCGTCAACCAGGATCTGATTTTGTCGCCCGTTACGGAGGGGAAGAGTTTGTCTTAGTCTTGCCGGAGGTAGACCAGTTCGGGGCGATCGCCATTGCCCAAAGAATTAAAACTGCCCTACAAACCAGAAATATTTCCCACCACGCAGTTGATCTGGCCGGCAATGTCACCTGTAGCATTGGCATCGCTGTAGCCCATTCTAGATTTGCCAGTAGCAAGGAAACCTTGCTCAAACAAGCAGACCAAGCTTTGTATTGTGCAAAGCAGGCAGGCAGGAATCAATATTTTCTTTTCGACCATGCTGAGGAGTGAACCAACATCATTCACCGCCCCAGTTAGGCATTGGGCGGATTACCTATTTTGTTTGGGAAAGACACTTCAAGAACCACACATCCTTCCTCTGTTTTAAAAGGCCCATGAATTTCGCCGGGGGGTCTGCTAGCATAGTGGCCGGTTTCTAACCACATCTCAAAGGCTTAATCATATAGGCGACCGCTCACGATAAATACCTCTTCGGGATAGTCATGACTTTTGCTTCCCAACGGTGTTGTGTCGGCCTTGGGAAAAAAGCGGGTTAAACGGGTATATTCACCTGTTTCACCATCGATACTCAGTGTTATTTCTTTGGCCATGCCTTCAAGACCTTCGATGGGATGCCACTCGTTTTGATTGTTTGAAGTTAACGGGTTCCAGTAAGTGACGGTTGATTTAGCCATTTTCATGATTCTTTATCTACAATACTTTTGCTAAAAATCATCACAATTTGCCATAGCGCCAGCCGTCGATGATATCAATCAACTCATTGGACCAAGCATTGGGGTTACGGTCTTGGTAAATGCTCCAGATGGATTGATAGTACCAAAGAATGCCGGATTTACCCCGATTAAACTTTTGCCAAATTTCATCTCCATGGCGACGTAAATCAATGGCGATGGTGCGGGCATTGTGGAGGTTATCTGCCAAGGAAATTTTCAGCACCGCTAGGGAAGCCTGACGCATTTTTTCCAAATGTTCTTGCTTTCGTTGTTCCCAGGGAGGCTTGGGTGTGGTGGTACTGTCTGAACAGTCTCGGACTAAAGCCGCCACCGTTCGGCCAAATTGATTTTCGATCATGGCCAGGGTTTCCATGCCCCCTTGGTCTTCCACTGCATCATGGAGCAAAGCGGCGATCGCCTCATCTTCACTGCCTCCCATTTCCAATACCAGGGCTGTCACCCCCAACAAATGACTGATGTAGGGCACCCGGGAACCTTTGCGGCATTGTTCGGCGTGTAGTTGGTTGGCCAATACCAGAGCATCACCAAAGCGGGCAGTGAGAGGAGTAGGATTTGATCGATTCATGGAAATTACTAATGCCAATCTTGCTAATCCAGGTAAAGATCCGCTGTAGCTAACTCAAACAAAGGGAAGAGGAAGGTGGAAATTAGGTAATTACCTGCTTAAACTTCCTCAGGATTTATTTTAGTCCAATTTTATTTAAATTCGCGTTGAGATGTTCATAGAGGGTAGTGCGTTGTTGATAGGGGCGACCAGTGGAGATGATGGCATTCTGCAGTTGGGTGGCGGTCAGACAGGTTCCCCCTTTAGCCCCGGCCATGGTGGTGATGTGTTCTTCCATCAGGGTTCCGCCCAAATCATTACAGCCCCATTCCAAAGCGGTGGTGGCTCCCGTCAGCCCCAGTTTGACCCAGCTTGGTTGGTGATTGACAATCCATTTTCCTAGATACAAACGGGCAATCGCCATAATTTGTAGGGCTTGATCTAAATCCGGCTGGTCTCTGCCGACCCTTTTCCTCAGGCTAGGGGGCGCTTTTTCCCCCACAAAGGGCAGGAGGATAAATTCAGTAATACTGGCGGCATAACCTTGGGCTAGACTTGTTTGTTGCCTTTGGCGTAGGCGATCGAGGTGGGTAATAATCTCCTCTGGGGTTTCAACGTGCCCTGCCATGAGGGTACTGGTGGTGGGTAAACCGTGGCGATGGGCTAAACCGATGATCTCCAACCAAGTCTGACTATCGATTTTTTCCGGGCAAATAATACGCCTTACCCGGTCCACCAATACTTCTGCTGCCGTGCCGGGTAAGGAATCCAACCCAGAGAATTTGAGGGCCATTAACACTTCTCCATAGGTCAAACCATCCTGGCGGGCGATAAATTGAATTTCCTGGGGAGAAAAGCCGTGGAGATGGAGCTGGGGAAATTGTCCCTTGATGGTTTCGACTAAGTTGACGTAATAGGCCAAGCTGGAACCATTAATTTTTGCCTGGGGATTTAACCCCCCCTGGAGACAAATTTCCGTTGCTCCCTGGGCCACTGCGCCCTTAGTTTTGTTGAAAATTTCCGAGTCGGTTAACCAGTAGGCTCCCGTTTGTCCGTCATCCCGACGAAAAGCGCAAAAATTACAATGTTGCTCGCAAATATTGGTGAAATTAATGTTGCGATTGACCACATAGGTGACCGTTTCCCCTACCAATTTCCGCCGTAGGCGATCGCCGTATTGCCGGATCACCTCCCAACCTCCGGGATCATCACATTGCAAGAGTAGCAAACCCTGCTCAGGAGTCAAATCTTCCAGGGCCAGGGCTTGGGCGGCCAGTTCTTCAATCAGGGTAAGGTTGACGGTAGATAGCACCATTGGCCTGGGTTAGGGAAGGAAAGATGGGCGGTCTTCCACAGTGTAACCTCAGTTTTGCCCGATGCCTTTTTTCAAATTGGCGATCGCCTGGTTGGGCTCAACTTCAAGCCATTTTCTAAACAAGCCCTAACAATTTTCGTGGAGAATGAGACGATTTCCCGCTGGATCATAAAGATAAATTTCTCGCCCGTGGCTGGCATAGGTAATGTTGTTTTCAGCGATAGGGAGATGGAACTTACCAATGCTGGCGATCGCCGTGGGTAAATCAGCCACTTCTAAACAAAGGCTAAAGCCACTACGGTCAGAACAGGAAAATTCCTGGGCATGGTCTGGGTGGGGGGAAAAAATTGCCAATACCATCCCTGGCAACTGAAATTCACCATAACGTCCGGGGGAGTAGGGCTGGGGTTCTTGTTCCAGAAGAGATTGATAAAAAGCCACCACTTCAGCAAAATTAACAGCACCAATGGTGAGAAAAGCTTTTTTGCAGAAAACCATGGCGCTGTGCCCCATTGCTAACTTTAGGAGTACGGTTAACTTTGACCGGGTTGCCTCCTCAGAAAATGGCCGGGGCAAAGCAGTCTGACCCCAGCCTAGCGCCATCTCTGGGTTAAAATCCTCTCAGGTCAAGTAATGTTAAGATTGGCCAGAAAAAATGTGGTGCCAATTAGTAACTCGGTTTTGTTTGACCCTAGCTGGCGATCGCCTAGGTGGCCGTAGCTGACTAGTTTTTCCCCTGTAATTGCAGATGAATAAGACCTTTAACCTCCCTATTGCCCGCTATTTCCAGTCTGGTCTGCCACTGCAACGGTTGCCCCTTCAGTTTTGGGCGATTTTTCTGATTTTGATGTCGGGGGGAATCGGTCTGGCTTCCACCAATTGGTTGTTGGTTTTGCCCAAAAGTCCCCAATGTAACCGGGTGTTTTGGCCGGTGGCTTCGGCGTCCATGCGGCTTTACTGTGCCCAGTTATCGGCGGAAGAAAAAACCGTTGATGGGCTGTTGCGGGCCATTAATCTTTTGGCAGCCTTGCCCAAGGATCATCCCCTGGCGGTGGAGGTGAACCGTAATATTGAAGCCTGGGCCACGGATTTATTGGATTTGGCCGAGGATTTTTTCCAAAAAGGACTACTGGAAGAGGCGATCGCCGCAGCGGAGAAAATTCCCGACCATGTGCAGGCCTACGACTTGGTGGAGGAAAGGATTGCCGCTTGGCGGGGCCTTTGGCAGGAAGGGGAAACCATCTATGGCGAAGTGGAAAATGATCTACGCAATTCCCGTTGGAATAGTGCCTTTCGCAATGCGGTGCGTTTGTTGAATCTGGATAACACCTTTTGGGCTACCACCAAATACGACCAAGCTATCCGCAATATTCAAATTGCCCAGGAGGAAAGTAGTAAATTAGACAATGCCTATCGCATTCTGCGCCGGGGAGGTACGGATAATTGGCTCAAGGCGATCGAAGATGCGGCCAAAATTCCCAAAGATAGCTACGCCTACCAAGAAGCGCAGAAATTAATCGCCCAAGCGGTGGATAAATTAACCGGCTCCATTGAAACCATGATTGAGGGTCAAGATTGGCAAACTTTGAACAGTACCCTGAGTCGTTTGCCGGAATCTTACTTTCCCGCCCAAGATTTAAATGATTGGCAAATTCTCGCCACAGCCGGTTTGGAAGCTCAAATGGGCACAGTGGAAGGTTTAGGATTGGCCATTACCACCGCAGAAAAGTTGACGGATAGTAGTCGCCCCTACTATGCCCTCGCCCAGGAACTGGTTAAGGATTGGCGTCAGGAAGAAACTGCTCTACAACAGTTGGCCCAGGCCCGCAACACCGCTGAAATTGGGACCGTCAGCGCCCTCAACCAGGCGATCGCCCAAGCCAAATTAATTACCCCGGATAACCCCCGTCATCAAGAAGCGGCCCGGGACATTGCCAACTGGACAGAGCGCATCCAAATTGATGAAGACCGGCCGATTTTGCGGCAGGCAAGGGAATTGGCTAATGGGGGCAATCTAGAACAGGCTATTCAGCAAGCGGAACGGATTGGCAGGGGCCGAGCTTTATATTCCGAAGCCCGCCAAAGCATTAATCAATGGCAGGCCACCATCCAGCGTCGCATTGACCAACCCATCCTCGACCAGGCGATCGCCTTGGCCAATGCCCAAAATTATGAAGCGGCCATTAGTACCGCCCGTCAAATAGAAGGAAACCGGGCCCTGTCCGGGGAAGCCCGTCTGCAAATTAGCCGTTGGCAAGCAGAAATTAACGCCCAAAACAACCTGAGGAGGGCCCAGGAATTGGCATCTTCCCGAACCGTGGATTCCCTTGGCCAGGCGGTGCAACTGATTCGCCAAGTCCCCCGTAGTAGCGATGTTGGTGGTCAAAGGTTGCAGTTGGTCAACAATTGGAGCTATCAAATTTTATCCCTAGCCCAGGAACAAGCCCAGTCTGGTAACTACCAGCAGGCTATCCGTGCCCTCCAGCAAATTCCGGCTGAAAGCGCCGCCTATAACAGTGCCCAAAGCTTTTTGCAGGAATGGCGCAGTTTTAACCAACCTTCCCCGGTTCCCCTTACCCCCGTCGCTCCCCCTGCCCCTAGGGTTGAGTCTCCTTTGTCGACGGAATCAGAATTGCCTCCCCTGGAGAGTCCGCAAAATTAACCCCTGATAGGACTGTCTTAGCCCTATTTTGGGACGACCGACCAGGAAGATCTCCCCCTTGTGATAGCTTGGTAAGGCTTTGGCAATCATTGCTTTCCCTAAGCAGTTGCTCTGCTGTCCCCAAACATTAACCAGATTAAAGATTAGCCCTATGGTTGAGCTTGCGCCTTCCCCTGAAGCCATTACCGCCGCGCTGGAAATTCCCGCTGACATTAACTTTGCACTGCCCGATCCTGCGGACGAAGAGATCCAAGAGCACGAGTTTCAGCAACAGTTGGAGGATTTTTGGCAACTGTGTGAGCGCTTTGATCTGCAAACGGAAATCTGGCGGGGTCGCATTCTCCGGGCGGTGCGGGACCGAGAAAAAATTGGTGGTGAAGGTCGGGGCACTGGCTTTTTAAATTGGCTCAAGCAACGGGAAATTTCCAAAGCCCAGGCCTATGCCCTCATTCAGCTGGCCAATAGTGCCGATACTTTAATCACTGAAGGACAATTAGACCCCAATTCCATCAACAATTTCAGCAAACGGGCCTTTGTGGAAACCGCTAAGGCTGATCCGGAGGTGCAAAAGTTAGTCAGTGATGCGGCCCATAACGGCGATCGCATTACCCGACGGGAAGTGAAGCAGTTGGCCGATGAGTGGACTGCCATGAGCTCGGAACTCTTGCCCGATGTGCTCAAGGAAAAAGCCACCGATGGCACCGTCTCCCCCCGACACTTAGCCCCCCTGGTGAAGGAACTAGAAAAAGTACCAGAAACCCATTTGCAAGCCCTCCAGGAAGAGGCGATCGCCTCCCCCGATGTGGACACGGTTAAATATCTCACCACTTCCGCCCGTAATTTGTCTAAATATTTGGATGCGGCGGCCAAGGTGCAAACCCTGAAAGCTTTTCCGCTGGATATGGAACTGGCTTTACAGGAAGCCCTACGGTTGGATTGCCTCAACACTGCGGCGGATTTGCTCAAACAGGCCACCCAACTAGAACAATCCGTAGGTAAACTGTTCACCACCTGGAAGCGTTTAGCGACTTTGTCCGATCGCCTCTATGTGGACACCGGAGCTAGTACCCCCAACCTGCGTTCCCTGTTGACGGCTATTGAAAGTCTCACCCAGGAAGTGATTGAAGTGCCCCTGGATGAGGATGGCAACAACACAGTGCGTTTAAAAATTACTTGTTCAGACGGTCTAGCAACCACAGGGACGACAACAAACCAGTGAAGTGGGCAATGATGGTGTTGATGTTGGCCTGAATAGCGAGGAGATCCGTAGACTGAACAAAGCGGTTGGGGTCAGCGGCGGAGGCAAAGGTTCCCGGTGGTACACTGAGGGCTTTCCCCAACACAATGCCACTCATGGCCGCTCCCCCAATGATGGCGGTACCCATGCCCACTAAGTTGATGATTAAGCCAATACGAATCAGTTTGAGAATATCGGCCCGGCGGGGATGCTTAGTGGCCTCCGAGTCCTTGAGGTTACGCCCTAAGCGACGGTAGCGAGTGGAAAAGAAAATGCCAAACCCCAACAGGACAATGGAAATAAAGGCTGAAAGGATGCCCGCTTCAATACCTGTAGTGCGGTTGGGGCCACTTAGACTAAAACCAGCAAACAAAAACGTGACTACGGAAAAGGCTCCCAAAACAATCTGCACCCAAAAGCCGATATTGCCCCAGGTGGTCAAGTCTACGGAGGCCCGCAAGGCGGCCTGGGGAATGGGATTGGCCAATTCGGTGTTGCGTCGGTTCATGGTGGGGGCATAGGCGTTGACTTGTAAGTATTTTAGCCGTTATCCGGCGTGATCGTAGTCCAGACTGACGGTGCCGGGGAGGATTATTTCCCGTCGTTGACCAATCAGCACCACCAATTCTCCCTGGGCGGTGACGGATTCAATTATGCCAACTCCCTGGGTTAGGCTAATTTCCCGGCCCCGATGGGCAAATAATTGGAGATAATCTACCAAAATGCCTGCAATGCCTTCTCTTTGGTAACGATGCCAACCAAGGGTGAGCCCCGCCAGGGTAATTTCAGCTAAATCCGTCAGACTGTTGATACTCTGGATTGATTCCGCTTCACAAAAGGGCCCTAGGGCAATGCCAGTGGCTGGTACTGGGTTAGTCCAGTTAATGCCCACCCCAATGATGGCGGCGGTGATTCTGTTCCCATTGATTTTGCTTTCGGTTTTAATGCCAGCTAATTTTTTCCCCTTCAATAACAGGTCATTGGGCCATTTAACTTGCACTGGAATACCGTGCTGAATCAGCGCGTGGGCAATGCCCCAGGCACTCCATAGAACTAGATGGGGACCATAACTGATTGGTAAATCAGTGGCTAACCACAGAGATAGGTACAATCCCCCCGGAGGAGACTGCCAAGTCCGACCCCATTGCCCCCGGCCAGCGGTTTGTTCCCTGGCGATCGCCACTAGGGGCGGGTGATAACCCTGATGTCGTAAATCCCAGAGTATTTGGTTGGTGGAGTCGGTACAGGCAGGGGCAATGACCTTTAACCCAGAGAGGATATCCGGGCGGGCCAGGGATATAGGTTGGCCATGGTCTTCCTGCCAAGCTTGATCGAGCCAATCCCCGTTCCCAGGGTCACTGATTTCCGCCATGGGAATTTTGCCCTGACCCTAGGGCACCACCAGCACTGGGCAGGGGGAAAGATTAATTACCCTAGCAGTGACACTTTCCGCCACTCCTTCGGTGGTGAGACCCAAACCCCGACAGCCCATCACGATTAGGTCAGCATTCACCTCATCGGCCACGTCACAGATGGTGAAAGAAGCCATGCCTTCCCGTTCAATGGTTTTGGTGGCAATGCCCTGTTGGGAAAAAACCGCCTGGGCCGCCTCCAGTAATTTAGCCACCGCTTCCGGGGAATCCATGCCATGGGCTTCGTGGTCTTGGCCGGGGGGATTTTTTTCCACCACTGACAGCAGAATTAACTGGCTTTGGTGGATTTTGACTAAATCCGCCACCATCTGGGCCGCATCCCTTGCTTCTCGGCTCCGGTCTAGGGGAAATAAAATGGTTTTGAACATAATGACACCTCCGCTACTCTTACCAATAGCGCGATTAGGCGATCGCCAGCAATTGATCGACATCAAATTTTACAGGCATTGTTTGATCGGTTCACCAACTTTTGGCAAATCAAACTAATTCTGTACCTATTTTTCCGCCACTAAAACCCCCATTAAACCAGCGGCGATGGGATAGTGGACAGCTTTGGCAAACCCGACTTCTAGGGCAAATTGTACTTGTTTAGGGCCAGTGGGAAAGCGGTCCAAACTGGGTTGCAGATAGGCGTACTCTTCAGTTAACCGCCATTGTTTGGCCATGGGCACCACCACATTAGCCAGGTACCAACGCTGAAAGTTGGCCGCCAGAGCATTACCTGGCTGGTGAAAATCCAGGATGGCCACTTTCTTACCCGGTTTGAGCACCCGTTGCAACTCCGTCAGCGCTTGGGGAATATTGCCCACATTCCGGAGGCCGTAACCCATAGTAGCTCCGTCAAATTCATTGTCAGAGAAGGGTAATGCCAGGGCATCTCCTTGCAGCCATTGCATGGGCAAATGGGCATATTTACTTTTATGTTTCCCAGCGGCGATCGCCAATAATTCTGCACAAAAATCTAGTCCAACAACTTTTCCCCTAGTGCCCACCACTTTTGCCCCCTGGAAAGCCAAATCCCCACTGCCACAACACACGTCCAACAGGCGATCGCCAGGTGATACGCCGCTCCACTTCACCGCCATGGCCTTCCAAATATGGTGCTGGCCAAAACTCAAAAATGTGTTGAGGTCATCATACTGGGGCGCAATGCGGGCAAAAATTTGCTGTACGCTCTCCTGAGTCGGTTGGGTTAATAGGGAATTACTCATCCAATTTCCAGATTGGTCAAGTTTCTTTTTAACTCGCCATGGTACTGATGTAAAGTTGGGGCTAATTTAAGGGCGAAGTACCGATTGTTCCAAAACCTCCCTGATGTACTTTTGGTAATTCATTCCTTGAGCGCTAGCGGTATTTTTAACCGCAGTCAAAAGCTCCGATGACAAGCGCAGGGTAATACTTTTGTCCTTAGGGGCAAACTCAAAAGTTGTCTTGGTAAAGTTCTCTGGGACTAAATAGTCTGTCAAATCCTGCTCCAAAAGATCTTCTGCTTCTTGATCACTGTTCATTTTTGGTAAAGGCTTGTTCATATTTTTGTACTTCTCCTTGATGCATATAACGGGCACTGATAGGGCGCAATAGAGTGTTTTCATCCTGAATACGTAAGGTAAAGACGACAAACATGGGCCTGCCAGAATCAGAATAACCAACAGCGAGAAACCTTTCTTCTTGGAGAGAGTGTTTAACATCTGGCGCAATCCAAACTTGATTTTTGAAAAACGCTTCAATGTCAGCTTTGGTCAATCCGTGTTTCTGGCATTTTTGTTCGTTGCCTTCATCCCACTCAAACCCATCAATTTTTGGATTCATGCCCCCAGTTTAACAAATGTATGTACAATTGGCAAT
The DNA here is from genome assembly GCF_003015225.1 of Synechocystis sp. IPPAS B-1465. Lineage (GTDB taxonomy): Bacteria > Cyanobacteriota > Cyanobacteriia > Cyanobacteriales > Microcystaceae > Synechocystis. The sequence goes on from NZ_CP028094.1 coordinate 282,858, forward strand.
ACTTTATTGATTTTCTCTCCACTCATGCAAGCATGAAGATAACCAAATAGAAGAACCTAGGGTCTGTTATAGAAATTCTCCTTACTAGTGGAGTGATTTTCAGTTCCGCAATGGGATAAAAATTTCGTAACAGCCAATGCAATCAGAGCCTCCAGAAAGGATTATGATCTGCTCCGTGCCGTTTTTTCAATGACAATTTGCTATGTACGAAAAACTTCAGCCCCCCAGCGTTGGGTCAAAAATCACCTTTGTTGCAGGTAAGCCCGTAGTACCCAACGATCCGATTATTCCCTACATCCGGGGGGACGGCACCGGGGTTGATATTTGGCCCGCTACGGAATTAGTCATCAATGCAGCGATCGCCAAGGCCTATGGCGGCGAGAGGAAAATCAACTGGTTCAAAGTCTATGCCGGGGACGAAGCCTGTGAATTGTACGGCACTTATCAGTATTTACCGGAAGACACTTTAACAGCGATTAAGGAGTATGGGGTAGCCATCAAAGGGCCTCTCACAACCCCGGTGGGCGGTGGTATCCGTTCCCTAAACGTGGCCCTGAGACAAATTTTTGACCTCTACACCTGTGTGCGGCCCTGTCGTTACTATCCCGGTACTCCGTCTCCCCACAAAACCCCGGAAAAATTAGACATTATCGTTTATCGGGAAAATACGGAAGATATTTACCTAGGCATTGAATGGGCGGAAGGTACGGAAGGGGCGAAAAAGTTAATCGCTTACCTTAACGATGAACTGATTCCCACAACTCCAGCTTTGGGCAAAAAACAAATTCGCCTCGACTCTGGCATTGGTATTAAACCGATTAGTAAGACTGGTTCCCAACGGTTGGTGCGGCGGGCTATTCTCCATGCATTGCGCTTGCCGAAAGCAAAACAGATGGTGACGTTGGTCCATAAGGGCAACATTATGAAGTTCACCGAAGGGGCGTTTCGGGATTGGGGTTACGAGTTGGCTACGACGGAATTTCGGGCGGAATGCGTTACGGAACGGGAATCTTGGATTTTGGGCAATAAGGAAAGTAATCCGGACTTAACCATTGAGGCCAACGCCCACATGATTGACCCCGGTTATGACACTTTGACCGAAGAAAAACAAGCGGTCATTAAACAAGAAGTGGAGCAGGTTTTAAATTCCATTTGGGAATCCCATGGTAATGGCCAGTGGAAAGAAAAAGTCATGGTCAATGACCGCATTGCCGATAGTATTTTCCAACAGATCCAAACCCGCCCCGATGAGTATTCCATTCTGGCGACCATGAATTTGAACGGGGATTACCTTTCCGATGCCGCCGCCGCTGTGGTGGGAGGTTTGGGCATGGGCCCCGGAGCTAACATTGGGGATAGTGCAGCCATTTTTGAAGCCACCCACGGCACTGCCCCCAAACATGCTGGTTTAGACCGGATCAACCCCGGCTCTGTGATCCTTTCCGGCGTAATGATGCTGGAATTTATGGGCTGGCAGGAGGCCGCTGATCTGATTAAAAAAGGTATCGGAGCGGCGATCGCCAATCGGGAAGTTACCTACGATTTAGCCCGGTTAATGGAACCGAAGGTGGATAAACCCCTAAAATGCTCCGAGTTTGCCCAGGCGATCGTCAGTCATTTCGATGATTAATTTTCAATCAATAACCCACCATGATTGCTCACTCCCCATCTGCCCCATTTCCCAAACTTAGCCCAGAGGAATATTTGCAATGGGAAGAACGGCAGAGGGAGAAGCACGAATATTTTGATGGGCAGATCTATGCCATGGGGGGCGGCAGTAAAAACCACAGTGTCATTAGTGTCCGCCTATCGACTTTATTTTGTAATCATCTTGATGGCGGTGATTGCGAAATAGGTAATTCAGATTTAAAAATTCAGATTGTCAACACCCAAAACTACACCTGTCCCGATGTCAGCGTCACCTGTGATCCAAGGGATCGGAAGTCAACACAATTTATTACCTATCCCTGCCTGGTTGTGGAGGTTTTATCCCCCAGTACCGAAGCCTATGACCGGGGTGGCAAATTTCGGCTCTATGCCCATAATCCCATGTTGCAGGACTATCTTTTGGTCAGCTCCACCAGTGTGGAAATTGATCTCTATCACAAAAATGATGACGGTGATTGGTTAATCCTCAATTATCAGGCCAGTGATCGCCTGGAACTGAAAAGCATTGGTTTGAGCTTTGCCGTAGATGTCATTTACCGCGGTTTAGCCTTTTAAAATCCTAAAGGCGATCGCCATAGATCCACCAAAGGACGTGCTAACCGATAACCGTATCAAATTTTAGTTGTTTTGGTTAGCAACAAACCGATTAACCAGTTCAACATCAATATCTAACTCCTTGGCAATTTCGGCGATTGTCAACCCCAATTTTTTCAACAAAGGTATAGTTTCTAGTTTTGCCTCCAGCCTTCCTTCTAATTTGCCTTTAAGTAAGCCTCTTTGTTCCCCTTCCTGTAGAATTTCCTGATAAACAGCGGATTCCTTCATAATTTCACTCCTTAGAATTGTCTTGATCAGCTCAGGGGTCAGCAGAATTCCTCCAAAAACAGAGGTTGCCGCCATGAGATTTGCCTTAACTCGATTATCTTCAATCTGTTCCAATGCAGTCGCCACTTCCCTCAATTTTAATGTAGGGTCAGAGGTCTGCGTCAATACCGCTAGGGGCAATAGCCCTGGGCTTTGGAGGAATATCTCCGAGGGGTGCTCCCAGAGCCGGATCGCTTGGTAACGGTGCACAGTCTCTCCCAACTGAAAACTATCCTGATAAACCAAGTCATTGTTACTACGTTTCAGGTAGATGACAAATTGGTGCATCGTCTTCTGGGGGAAACGGCGATAAACCCTTACCCGATAGTCCAACATCCGAAAGCCCATGGTGGGGTCAGGCTCCGTTTGGAATTCCAGATGCAACACCAAGTCTTCCGATTGCTCCAAAATCAGAGAGTCAGCCCGAATTGGCTCCAAAGATAGTTCCGTCGGACTCAGCTTAGTCAATTTAATGGGTCGTCCCAGTAACCAGGCGGCATAGTCTTCGGAAAAGGATTCAGCGAGGAATTTGCAGAGATTGTCAAACATAGCCGAATTCTACTGGTAATCTCCTAGAGATCCGCCAGGCGATCGCCAGAAAATTGGCAAAAATTTAACAAGGTTAGGCGAGGAAAAACCTAGGTCAAAGAACTTATTCACATGGATAGAGCCCATTCTCTGACTTCTATAGGGAAAATCTCAAAAAAAATTCTCAAAAGTTTACAAAGTTTAATATAATCGGAGGAAGATCACTAGGTATTTATTCTTATTACCATGTTGGAACACTTCCCCTGGCTGACAACGATGATTGCCCTGCCGTTAGTCGCCGCCCTCTTCATTCCGTTAATTCCCGACAAAGACGGGAAACAAGTCCGCTGGTATGCCCTTGGTGTGGGTCTAGCGGATTTTGTTTTGATGAGCTACGTTTTTTGGACTAACTACGACATCAGCAGTACCGGTTTTCAGCTCCAGGAAAAATTTAGCTGGATTCCCCAATTTGGGCTCAGTTGGAGTGTTTCCGTGGATGGCATCTCCATGCCCCTAGTGTTACTAGCCGGACTGGTTACCACCCTTTCCATCTTTGCCGCCTGGCAGGTGGACCATAAGCCCCGCCTCTTCTACTTCCTAATGTTGGTGCTTTATGCGGCCCAGATTGGCGTGTTCGTGGCCCAGGACATGCTCCTACTGTTCATCATGTGGGAACTGGAATTGGTACCGGTTTACCTCCTAGTTTGTATCTGGGGTGGCCAAAAACGGCAGTATGCCGCCATGAAGTTTTTGCTCTACACCGCCGCCGCCTCCGTATTCATTTTGGTTGCCGCCCTGGGCTTAGCTTTCTACGGTGATGTAACTACCTTTGACATTGCGGAATTGGGTCTGAAAGATTACCCGATCGCCTTAGAACTGTTTTTATACGCCGGTTTACTTATTGCCTTTGGCGTTAAATTAGCCATTTTCCCTTTCCATACCTGGTTACCCGATGCCCACGGTGAGGCCTCTGCCCCTGTATCCATGATTTTGGCTGGGGTGCTGCTGAAAATGGGCGGTTACGGCCTAATTCGCTTGAACCTTGGTCTGTTGGAAGATGCCCACGTTTACTTTGCCCCTATTTTGGTCATCCTTGGGGTAGTTAACATTATCTACGGTGGTTTCTCCTCCTTTGCCCAGGACAACATGAAGCGCCGCTTGGCCTACTCCTCCGTTTCCCACATGGGCTTTGTGCTCCTCGGTATTGCTTCCTTCACCGATTTGGGCATCAGTGGAGCCATGTTGCAAATGCTTTCCCACGGTTTAATCGCCGCTGTGCTCTTCTTCCTGGCTGGGGTTACCTACGACCGTACCCACACCCTTTCCTTGGCCCAGATGGGTAACATTGGCAAAGTAATGCCCACGGTTTTTGCCCTCTTCACCATGGGTGCTATGGCTTCTTTAGCCTTACCTGGCATGAGCGGTTTTGTGAGTGAATTGGCAGTATTTGTCGGCGTAAGTTCCAGCGACATTTACAGCACTCCTTTTAAAACGGTGACCGTGTTCCTGGCAGCTGTGGGCTTAGTACTCACCCCGATTTACCTGTTGTCCATGTTGCGCCAACTTTTCTACGGCAACAACATTCCCCCTTCTTGCAATCTGGAGCAGGACAATCTGTCTGCTAATTCTGACCAAGAAGCGGTTTGTTTTGGCACCAGTTGTGTGCTCCCCGGCAATGCCATCTATGATGATGCCCGGCCCCGGGAAGTATTCATTGCCGCTTGCTTCCTGTTACCCATCATCGCTGTGGGACTCTATCCCAAGTTGGCCACCCAAACCTACGATGCCACCACGGTAGCGGTGAACAGCCAAGTGCGCCAATCCTACGTGCAAATTGCGGAAACCAATCCCCGGGTCTATGCCGAAGCATTAACTGCTCCCCACATTCCCACCACGGACTTTGCCACCGTCAAAGTTCAACCCTAGTGATCTAGTCTTTTGAGTTAATCAGACTACTTGAGACTACTGTGTGATTTTCTTAAATAAATTAAATAAAGGGGAGTGGGGGAATTTAATCTCCTGCTCCTTTTTTGTTTGGGACTCTGAATCCTTGCCAATATCGGGCACAAAGCAAGGTAGACATTACCAACATTGCCAGTCCCAACCCCCCGTGCATCTGGCTGGACTGAGTTGACCAATAACGGGTAAAAACGTCCCCCGCTAGACCCACACAGCCAAAATATAAACCGATGCCCACACCGGTCTGATTACCCTGGAGAATTTCCAGTAGCAAAGGAATTAAACCATTGTTTAAAATGCTGGAACCCAATAACCAGGAGAAGGCGATCGCCGGTAACCAAAATCCGTTTAACAAACAGAACAAAGTCAGCACTAAAAGTCCCAAAGCTGTGGTGAGGGATGCCACTGGATGACCTGTTTTACGGATTAACCACCCTGCAGGTAGGGCCATTAATGCCAACAGAAATTGCAAACCCATTAAGCCATTACTAATTCCCTCCAATTGTTTGGTTAAAACTAGCATTAACACCCTAGTGCCCCAGGTGGTGCCAATGGCAAATAGAGCAATATTGACCATGGCAATCCAAGGAAAAGCTCTCACCGTTGCCGGACTTATTGCCTCTTTCTTTTCAATTGGTGGTAAAACTCGACTTAAAAATAGGCTGGCCCCCAATAGCACTACTGAACCGAGTAAAAAAGCTGGTAAACTCCCCAAACTTAATAACCACTTACCCATCGGTTGCCGAAATGTAGCAACTATCCCTCCCACCAAACTCAAAACTCCCATGGCTAAAGGCAGTTGGTTGGTTGGCGCACATTGACCAATCAGCACCATGGTGGGACTACGAAATAAGGTCATAGCTATGGCCCAGGCGATCGCCAGGCTGGGGAGTAAGAACCGAGCTACGTTGGCAATGGGCAGGAAAAATACTAAGGGAATTAAGAGGAAAAAACCGGCGGCGAGAATCACCCCCAAGGAAATTAATGGGAATCGAGTGCCTAAATTTTGCTGTTGGCGATCGCTCAGGGCCCCAAAGAGAGGTTCCATCACCACCCCCAAAACCATTTCAAAGGTTAGCAATCCCACCACAAACTCCGGCGAGAATCCCCAGCCCTTGAGCAAGTCCCCCAGGTAAAGGCGGTAAGTTATCCACATCAAAGTTACTGAGCCCTGAACCAAGGCAATGCCCCAAACCCGCCGCCACAGAACCGCAGAATACTGACCCATGGGTAATTCCAAATCCTATTCAAGGGGGATTTAAGTTGCTGTTGTTAACGTTGAAAACTATTTACCAATGCTTGCCACTGTTGGAGCCGAGCCTATCGCATTTACTCCACCAAATCAATTGACTATTGACAGAATCTTGAACAATGCCTGGGCCAGGAACCGTTGCAACCAGTTACATTAAGAAATGTAAAGAAAATTTCCCCACTGTCCTTTTCCCATGGTCCCTAGCAATGCTGAATCTCAATCCGTAGTTGTAATTGGTGCTGGCATTGGTGGTCTGACAACGGCGGCCCTGTTAGCCCAACAGGGTTATCGAGTCAAAGTTTATGAACAGGCGGCCATAGTGGGGGGTTGTGCATCCACCTTTCGGCGACGGGGTTTTATTTTCGATGTGGGGGCCACCCAGGTGGCGGGCCTAGAGCCAGGGGGAATTCACCACCGCATTTTCCGCCAGTTGCAAGTGGATTTGCCGGAAGCAACCCTGTGCGATCCCGCCTGTGCAGTTTTTTTGCCAGGGGAAAAGCAACCGATTAACGTTTGGCATGATCCTGAGCGATGGCAAAGGGAAAGGGAACAGCAATTTCCAGGGAGTGGCAGATTTTGGCAGTTGCTACAAACGTTGTTCCAAATTAGTTGGCGTTTCCAGGGGCGAGATCCTGTATTGCCCCCCCGCAGTATGTGGGATTTGGGCCAGTTGTTGGGGGCATTGCGGCCGGATACCCTACTCACGGCTCCCTTTGTGCCTCTCACGGTGGGGGATACCCTCCGATTATTGGGTTTGGGGTCAGACCAAAGGTTAAAAACTTTTCTTGATTTACAGTTAAAACTCTATTCCCAGGTGGGGGCTGATGAGACAGCTTTGTTATACGCCGCTACGGCCTTGAGCGTTTCCCAAGGGCCCCAGGGTCTATGGCATCTCCAGGGCAGTATGCAAACCCTAGGCGATCGCCTGGTGGAAGCGCTGAAAAACCATGGAGGGGAATTATTTTGCAGTCAGCGAGTAGAGCAGATCCATTGTGGCCAAGGCTATGTAGAGGGGGTGACGGTGCGGGACGTAAGGAGCGGAGAAGTACGTCAAGAAAAAGCCCAGCAGGTGGTGGCCAATTTAACGGTGCAGAATTTACTCCAAGCACTAGATCAACCATTACCCGGTTATCAAAAAAGAGTGACTAATTTACCCTCGGGCTCGGGTGCTTTTGTCATCTATTTAGGCGTCAAGGAAGATGCCATTCCCCCAGACTGTGCTCCCCATCTACAGTTTTTGTACGATCACCAAGGCCCCATTGGCGAAAATAATTCTCTCTTTGTCAGTGTTAGTAAACCAGGGGATGGCCGGGCTCCCCGGGGCTGTAGAACTGTAATTGCTTCTTCCTTCACCGACGTGGCCCCCTGGTGGAATGCTTCCCGGGAACAATATCAGGCTCTCAAGGAAAGTTACACAACCACGGCGATCTCCAGATTGGGAGAATATTTCAATTTGGATGAATCCACCATTGTTCACCAAGAAAGTGCCACTCCCCGCACATTTGACCGTTACACTGCCCGGGACCAAGGCATCGTCGGCGGAGTAGGCCAGCGTTTGACCACCTTTGGGCCCTTTGGCTTTGCTCCCCGTACCCCCATTCGTAACCTTTGGCTAGTGGGGGATTCCGTGCATCCGGGGGAAGGCACCGCTGGGGTAAGTTACAGCGCCCTCACCATTGCCCGGCAAATTTGTGCCAGTGGAGCAACAAACTCCTAGGGTCGGGTTAAGATGGGGAGAAATTGTTCATTGCTATCGATATCACCATTGCCACTATGGACCTACTCCTTTCTACCCTCGTCAGCTTCATCAACATTTACCTGGTGTTGTTATTTGTCCGTATTTTGCTGTCCTGGTTTCAAACTGCGGAGTGGGCTGGCAACATCATGGGCTTTCTCAGCCCCGTGACCGATCCCTATTTAAATATTTTCCGCTCCTTTATCCCGCCCCTGGGAGGCATTGATTTTTCCCCCATTCTGGCCATTTTTGCGTTGCAGTTTCTCCAACAGGCCCTCAGCAGTGTGGCGGGTCCCTACGCTGGCTTCTAATTGACATAATTCCGGTGGCTAAAAATCTGATTGGTGGTTAGAGGCCCCAACCTCCAGTTCCACTGACCATGGTTCACAAATCTTCCCTCTGTTACGCCAGGGGGATTTTATTTGTCCAGGTTACTATTAATAATAAATTTTGTTAGTGAGTAGAGATTTCCATCAGCTAGAGCTATGACAACCCAGGGTAAAGGGGAGTATTACCAAAGTTGAGACTCGGCTAAATTTTTCTTCCTAATCCTTGAAAGTCAAGCAGTATAAACTTTTAAGATCCTTTGCGCCCAATCAGAAAGATTTTTTCCTCAGGTTTTACGAGCAAAATAATAAGATTTATTTATGTCGTTTGGTTGAAGACCTAATTAAATAATCAGAAAATTACTCATTATATCTCCACTGCTGATAAAATTATTGAGAATTACTTTTATTAGAGGAGTGAAAAAGTTCAGCCACCATGGTCCAAAAGTTATCCCGTCGCCTATTTTTGTCCATTGGAACCGCCTTCACCGTTGTGGTGGGTTCCCAGTTGCTCAGTAGCTGTGGCCAATCCCCTGATGCCCCGATCGCCGACACACCAGGGGAACAGCAGGAGATCAATTTATATTCATCCCGGCACTACAACACCGACAACGAACTGTACGCCAAATTCACCGCAGAAACGGGCATCAAAGTTAACCTGATTGAAGGTAAGGCAGACGAACTGCTGGAACGGATTAAGTCTGAAGGGGCCAACAGTCCGGCGGATGTGCTCCTCACAGTGGATTTGGCTCGTTTATGGCGGGCCGAAGAGGACGGCATTTTTCAGCCGGTGCAAAGCGAGATTTTAGAGACTAATGTCCCGGAATATCTCCGCTCCCCGGACGGGATGTGGTTTGGTTTCACTAAGCGGGCCCGGGTGATTATGTATAACAAGGGGAAAGTTAAACCGGAGGAGTTGTCCACCTACGAAGAACTAGCCGATCCCAAATGGAAAGGTCGGGTGATTATCCGTTCCTCCAGCAATGAATATAATCAATCCCTGGTGGCTTCCTTGGTGGTAGCTGATGGGGAAGAGTCCACCTTGGCATGGGCTAAGGGCTTCGTCAGCAATTTTGCTAGGGAACCCCAGGGCAATGACACAGCCCAAATTGAAGCAGTGTCTTCCGGCGAAGCGGATTTGACCTTAGCCAATACCTATTACATGGGGCGGCTCCTGGAAAGTGAAGATCCGGCCCAAAAGGCGATCGCCGAAAATGTGGGGGTATTTTTTCCCAACCAGGAAGGGCGGGGTACCCACGTCAATGTCAGTGGTGTGGGCGTAGTCAAAACTGCCCCTAATCGGGAGGGAGCGGTCAAGTTTATTGAATTTCTGGTCAGCGAACCGGCCCAGGCATTTTTAGCACAAAATAACTACGAATACCCGGTTTTGGCTGGGGTTCCCCTGAATAAATCTGTGGCTTCCTTTGGGGAATTTAAGTCTGACACCACCAGTTTGGACAAGTTGGGCCCTGCCCTAGCCCCTGCTACCAAAATCATGAACGAAGCAGGCTGGAAGTAGGATTCCAAGGTCCATTGGCAATGGTTGAGGAAAGCATTCGCTCTAATTCTTAGCCATTGTCATCGGGCTACCGATTAGCCCTCATGGGGAAGGCTGTCGATCTTGCCATTTTTGCCACAAATCCGGCCGCCTCTGTTGGGTTCGTTCCTCCTGCTGTTCCAATCGCCATTGGGCGATCGCCTGGTGGTTGCCGGAAAGTAACACTGGGGGCACGGCCAAGCCCCGGAACACTGGCGGCCTGGTGTAGTGGGGATAATCCAACAGATCGGTGCTAAAACTCTCAGCGATTAAAGATGCTTCTTTGCCCACGGTGCCGGGTAGTAAACGGATGACACCATTAATTAAAGTTAAAGCGGGAATTTCGCCACAGGTGAGCACAAAATCCCCCAGGGAAACCTCCCTTGTCACCAGTTGGCAGACTCTTTCGTCCACCCCTTCGTAATGGCCACAGATCAACACCAATTGGTCATAGTTCGTCAATTCCCGAAACAAAGCCTGGTCCATGGGCTGTCCCTGGGGAGTCATTAAAATCACTTCCCGTTTGGACAGTACTGGCAACGATTCCACCGCCGCAAAAATAGGCTCTGGTTTGATCACCATACCCACCCCACCGCCGTAGGGTTCATCATCCACCCGGCGATGTTTATCCGTGGTGAAATCCCTGGGGTTAATCAAATTAACGCTGGCGATCGCCTTTTCGAGGGCTTTACCTAGAAGGCCAGATTGCAGGGGAGAAGTAAAAAAATCAGGAAACAGGGTGAGAACGTCAAACTGCACAGAGGGCAAATCAAATTAGATCAAACTGGTGACACACCATACCACAAACACTGGCGATCGCCGTGATCATCAAAGCAACAAAGGGGTCTTGCCCCTGATTAACGGCAAAGGAAGTCACAATGCCTGCCCCCAGGGCGGAAACCAAACCAGCGCTGATTAAATCTTTGTTGGAACGATCAAACATGATTTTTAACCCCCACCCCTTAGTTATTGATCCGATTAATTAAAGTTATGGAAAAATTTCGTTTTACAACGTATCACTCCCCCGGGGGAAAAGGGAGAGAAAGGGCGGTTTTTGCAACTAAGCTTTAACATCCGCCACATTTCTTTACAATTGCGCTGCTTTATCGGGGAAATATGGCCCAGATCGCCAGTTAGGAACTGCTAGGAACTTAATCGTTACCAAGGCAAATGCCCAATCCCCGCGCAGTTTTCACCAAGGTGCCGTCCAACTGCACCGTTTGATAGGTTTGGATGGCTTCCTCAATGGGCACACTAATGGTTTGACGATTGCGCCAGGCCACCATGTGGTCGAATTTGCCTTCCGCAATCAAGTCCACCGCCGCGACCCCAAACACACTCCCCAACAGGCGATCGAAAGGTGAAGGAATGCCCCCCCGTTGGATGTGGCCCAGCACAGTGACTCTGGTTTCTGCTCCAGTGCGTTGGGCAATTTGTTCCGCAATGTATTTACCAATGCCGCCGTAGCGGTCTTCGCCAAACTGTTGGATTTGCTTGACCTGATCGCCCAATTCTGTCCGCACCGCTTCCGACACCATAACCAGGCAAAAGTTTTTCCCCTCGGCCTGCCGTTGACGAATTTTATTGCACACACTTTGGATGCGGTAGGGAATTTCAGGAATGAGAATAATGTCCGCCCCTCCCCCAATGCCGGCGGCCAGGGCAATGTGGCCCGCATCCCTACCCATCACTTCTAGCACCATGACCCGGTTATGGCTAGCGGCGGTGAAATGCAAACGATCCAAGGCTTCGGTGGCAATGTTGGTGGCGGTGTCGAAACCAATGGAAATTTCCGTTGCCCCCACATCATTGTCAATGGTTTTGGGAATGCCCACTAAGTTGATGCCCCCCTGTTGGGCTATGCGGCGCAAAATGGCTAAACTACCGTCTCCGCCAATGCCAATGAGAGCGTCAAGCCCCAACTGACGATAACCGGCAATAATATCTTCGGTGCGGTCCCGCACAGTGCCGTCGGCCATGGGAAAAGCGAACGGATTACCCTTATTGGTGGTGCCTAAAAAGGTACCTCCCATCATTAACAAATGGTCAATGTTATCCCGGTGCAGGGCGATCGCCTTGGAGGGATTTTCCATTAGTCCCTGGGTGGCTTCTTGAATGCCAATTACTTCCCAACCGTAGGTGCCAATGGCATGGTGTACCACGGAGCGAATTACGGCGTTTAGTCCGGCACAGTCTCCTCCACTGGTTAAAATACCAATGCGTTTAATTTCCCCCATGGTTTTCCTTGCCGATATAGTTCTGTTTTATTTGTAGAAGCAAATCGAATCAGCAAAACTTCTTTGTGAGAATTCTTAAAATTGTCCTCAATCCTTAACCTACTTTTAACTGATGCTGGCTAAGCTCCGCCAACGCCTTGCTTTTTTAACCCGTACCAATGGGACTATTGATTGGGGTAGGGGCATTCGTACTTTTTGCGGCATGGCAGTCCCCTATCTGGGGGGCATGGCCCTGGGAAATCCCCAACTAGGTTTGGGCGTTGGTTTAGCTTCCCAATTAATTTTATTAGCGGACATGGGGGGACTATATTCCGTCCGTTTGAAGACTATTTTCGGGGCCTGGGTCGGGGCGGCGATCGCCATGGCAGTGGGAACTATAGTGCCCGATGGTTGGGGTTTAGGGCTAGCAATAACGGGCTTCGTTTTATTTGCTAGCGGTTATCTAGCGGTTTATGGGGAGCAGGGAGCCATGGTGGGCATTGTCACCACCTTTGCTTTTCTCCTCGGTGCCCAAAATGTCAGTACCGATTCCTTTGAATTTACCTCCCTGGCGATCGGGGGAATGTGGAGCTTGATATTAGCTATTTTCATTTGGCCCTTCCGTCCCAATCAACCTTTGCGGCAAATGGTTGCCAACAATTACAGCATTTTAGGCAATTATCTCCGGGCCATGGCCGCCGCTAACTTTAGTCCCGATGACCCCCAAGCTCAGCAATTGGTGGTCAAACTGCGTCAAAACTTGCTTAAATCTCGGCAAACTCTGGTGGCCAGCCAGCGAGGATTATGGGGACAAAGTAAATTAAGGGAATTATTATTAGTTTTAATCGAGCATACGGAAAGATTAAATAAATGCCTAATGTTGCTCAATGAAATTGTTAATTTCCACAATCTACCCCAATTACAAACAGTGGAAATCCTAATGGAAGATGCGTTTAATGCTCTGGGGGAAGTTTGCTTAGATTTAGGACAAATGGTGCTAGGCAAAAGACGCATTCCTAACACTAACCGTTTGCAACTATTAGTGCAAGCATTGCAACAGCAAAAAAAATTACAACGGCAGGCTCTCACAGAGGATTTTAACGACTACAACAGTTTAACCACCGTAACCCAATTGGTTAACCATTTAGAAAACCTGATCAAACAATTAGAGCAAACCATTCAAACCGCGGAACTTTTACAAAATCCCCAACTTTTTTCCGATAATAATTCCAATGATCAAGGAAAACTAAATAAAGTTAGGCTTATGCCTTGGTGGGACCCCCTAGGGAGTAATTTTCACCTTAACTCGCCTTTGTTACGCCATGGTTTGCGCATGGCATTGGGGGGTATGGTGGGGGCAACAATTGCCCATCTAACTCAAATTCCCTACGGTTTTTGGATTGTTATAACGCTAATTTTTGTGCTCAAGCCGGATTTTAGTTTAACTTTTCAAAGGTTATCCAATCGTCTTTTAGGCACTTTTTTAGGGGTATTAGTAATGTCCATTGCCCTCAAGCTCATTCAAGACCCCCAATTGCTCAGTTGGCTGGGAATTTTGGCGATCGCCATGGGGATGGCCCTGTTGAGATTTCACTACAGTGTGGCGGTCTTTTTTATCACAGCTTTTGCTTTAATTCTTAAGGCCATTGATCCGTCGGTGCCCACGGAATATGCCCTCCTTTCCCGCCTGGTTTGTACCCTCATTGGCAGCGCCATTGCCCTAGGTTTAGCCTTTAGTTTTCTGCGGCAATCGGAAAATTTACGCTTCACCCAGGCCAGTGTCAGAATGCTAACTAATCTGGAGCAATATTTTCAGCAATTAATCCCCGCCCTACTGGGAAAAGAGTCAATTAACAAAAAAGAAGCAGAAAGGGTACGCAATGAAACTCGGTTAGCAGCCACCGCCATGCAGATTGCCCTGGATCGCTTACTCAGTGACCCCAGCACTCCCCTGGAAAAACAAGAGCCAGCCTTGACCATGACCAATTATCTAGCCCGCTTAAGTAGGGGTTTTCGGGTTTTGATCAGTCATTTGGAAAATAGCTCCGGCAGTAATCCCCCGCCCCCCATTAAGTTATTTACCGAGCAAGTACAACAAAGTTTGGAAAATTTACGCTTTTCCCTGGAGCACCAATCATCACCAGCGGCTTTGCCCCCCATGGCCACCACCATTAAAGAAATCCGGGAATATCACCAGAGTTATCAAGCCCAAAGAATTACGGAAATTAATCAAAAACAAGACTTTACTCCCACCCGCCGTTATTTGGACGATTTTAATTTGGTGGTGGAGGAATGCCAACAAATTTACCAACGCCTGGAAACTATCCACTCGGCGATCGCCAGATTTACCGATAGCCCCCAACTGGCCAATGGAATCAAACTCAAAAGTCAGCCCAGTTGAGCAATGTAAATGAGGAAATGAGGCAACAACAAAAAACCACCCCAAACAAGGCAAAGTTCAGAGCGGTGTGGATATTTATGGAATTGGGGAAGTCAATAATTGCCCTATCTAGACAATGAATAATGGCTAGACCGCAATCAGTGGGAGTTTTAGTAAACTCCTGGATTAATACGGTCATCGCCAGAAGTTAGCTCAATGCTTGGTTCGGTGACGGTGAAGCTACCCAAATTGGCTTCCAAGCGGCTTTTTTGGGTTTCACTCAAACCAGGAATGTCCAAAACTTCCTCTACGGTGTCGTAGGGGGCATTTTTAATGATTTCACTGGCCAAATTGGGATAAAAGCCCCGCAGACCACGAAAATCCCGAATATCACTATTATTTAAATCAATCTTTTGACCAAAATCCGTGGTCAATTTAGCATCCACAGCGTTTAGTTCAGCCAATATAGGATTGGGAGTGAGAGCTTGGGCCAAATCCGCTCCCAGAAAACCCATCAGTCCGATCAATAAGCTACACGCAACCAGTAGGCGGGAAATAAATTTCATGAATTGTCTCCTATAACCAAGGCAATGAATTGTTACTATCTAAGAAAATTATGCCGACTGCGCCGATTTTGGGAGGTCAAACCAGCGCTAATTACAATAGATTGTATATTCTTGGGGCACGGCTGACCATCTTCCCTGGATTGACTGAGTAATTATACTTATTAGGTTTGCGGTTGGTTTAACCGTTGGAGAGATTAAATACCAATTACATATTTTCGCCATTCATGGTTGCGGTCATTGCGAGTATGTTTAATAATTTCAAACAGCAAACTGCTGTAGGGACGCCGGGGGGTATAATTTAGGGACATTTGTGCTTCCCTAGGGGTACGATTACCCTTCTTGATGTTGCAACGCACACAGGCAGTGACCAGATTTTCCCAACTGTCTCCCCCACCCCGGGAACGGGGAATAACGTGGTCTAGGGTGAGTTGTTCACCTTTGTAATTGCAATACTGACAGGTGTGGCGATCGCGCTCCAGTACGTTGCGGCGAGTAAGGGGGATTTCCTTGTAAGGAACCTTGATATACTGCCGCAGGCGAATCACCGACGGGAGGGGAAAATTGGCGTAGATCAGCTTGCCATTATTTTCCAAAGCTTCGGCCTTATCTTTCAGCAGTAACACCACCGCCCGTTGCCAATGGGTAATGTTTAAAGGTTCATAGGAAGCGTTGAGGACTAAAACCTTAGCCATGGTCTGCCATCGCTGAATTTTTTTCCCTAGATGCTAGCACAATCAGCTTTTGGGATTCAGAGGGCTGTTGCTCAGTTAGAACTTTTTTCGATTCTGCTACTAACTCCCTGGAAAAATAGGCGAGTGTCCCTGGCGGTTGGTTTTGCCATAATCCACCATAGGTGAACCCCCCAACAGCATTGAGTCAGGGGGGACAAAATAGCCAGAGCTAGGCATTAGGGAATATGGACGGAGGAAACCATCGACTATTCTTCAGTACTGTTTACTAAAATCTCACCGTCAAAGGGTTGAACACCAACAGCGGGATATTCATCATCCGAAGGGCCAAAAACCCTGGCAAATGCTTCGGTGAAATATTGCATAAGGTCCTGTAGCATCTCAAGTAATTTCATCATAACCTCCGTCCCAATGGGGGAAACTCAACAGTTGTCTTTTGGGCAAGTTTGAGAAAACGGGGAGGTTTTCTGCCTCTGGTTTTATCAACCAGGACTAGGTATTAGGTAATTTATTTTCCTGCCCCCTGATCTTTCCTCTTGTTTTAATTATCCAATGAAAAACAGGTTAGATGAGGATTTCTTAATATATTGTCAAATTGGGCAAATTTTTTAGACCAGACTCCAGGGCAACTTTTTACTGCTCAATTTATTTTTTGCCCACTGGGCATATCTCCTCAGGCATTTACCACAGTTCCCTTATGGTTTTCTGACAAACACAATTTTGTTTGACCTAGGTTGAAATTTTTGTCTTAACTGCCCGGATTTTTAGATCATGTATTCACTACTAACTAGATTGAGAAATGTTGAGACTGGCCAAGCTAAAGTCTGGCAAAGTCGATTGACAGGGGGGAGAGGTATCCCCTAGGCTTAGGCTTATTTTCCGGCCTCCGGTCGACCAGCTCAGCTTGGGCAATTGATCAACAATTCATTCCATAGAACTAATCAATGCGTGTTTGTGTTATCGGAACGGGATATGTGGGTTTAGTCACTGGCGTTTGCCTGGCCCATATTGGCCATCAAGTAATTTGTGTTGATAACAACGAGGAAAAAGTCAAGCTCATGCGGGCAGGGCAATCCCCCATCTATGAACCCGGGCTGTCGGAGTTGATGGTGGCCAATATGGAAAGCGGTCGTCTAGTATTCACTACGGATTTGGGCAAGGGAGTCCAGGAGAGTGCAATTCTTTTCATTGCAGTGGGTACTCCCGCCTTGGAGGATGGTTCCAGTGATACCCGTTATGTGGAGGCGGTGGCCCGCAGTATTGGTGAGCATCTCGATGAACAGTATCGGGTGATTGTCAATAAATCAACTGTGCCCATTGGTTCCGGGGATTGGGTGCGGATGATTGTCACCGAAGGCAATGAAGCCCATCAACAACAAACGGGTCAGGCGATCGCCGTTAACTTTGACGTGGTTAGTAACCCAGAATTTTTGCGAGAAGGGTCGGCGGTTTACGATACGTTTAACCCGGACAGAATTGTGTTGGGGGGCAATAATCCCCAGGCCTTGGCTTTAATGCGGGAACTTTACACGCCCTTAATTGAAAGGCGGGTGGGGGAAAATCCTGAGCTGCCGCCGGTGCCGGTGGTGATGACGGACCTTAGTTCGGCGGAAATGATTAAGTATGCGGCCAATGCTTTTTTGGCTACCAAAATTAGTTTTATTAACGAGGTGGCCAATATCTGTGACCGGGTAGGGGCGGATGTGACCCAGGTGGCCCAGGGCATTGGCTTGGATTCCCGTATCGGTAGTAAATTTCTTAATGCGGGCATTGGTTGGGGAGGTTCCTGTTTTCCGAAGGATGTGTCTGCGTTGATCCACACTGCGAAGGACTATGGTTACACCACTTCAATTTTGAATGCCGTAGTGGAGGTAAACCAGGTACAACGGCTGATTGTGGTGGAAAAACTACAGCAGGAGTTAAAAATCCTTAAAGGTAAGGTGATTGGCCTGTTGGGATTGACTTTTAAGCCGGATACGGATGATATGCGGGATGCTCCAGCCCTGAACATAATTCAACAACTAAATCGTTTGGGAGCCAAGGTGAAAGCCTATGATCCGATTGTTTCCCAGTCTGGGGTAAGCCATGGTTTATCGGGGGTAAAAATTGAGTCGACCCCGGCTATGTTGGCGGACCAGTGTGATGCGTTAATTTTGGTGACGGAATGGCAGGAATTTTTAAAGCTAGATTTTCCTGTCCTGGCCAGCCGTATGCATCAGGCTGTGATCATTGATGGTCGTAATTTCCTCGACAAGGAAAAATTGCAAGGGGCAGGATTCCGTTACCTAGGGGTTGGTCGTAGTTAGGGCCATATTCAGCTCAAAAGTTGATGGGGAATTAAACACCGCCAGATAAGTCCTAGTGACAATCTTGCCCAACTTCAATTCCCCCCCTATCTCCCACGGACAGTAGAAATAAACAACGTTACAATTAGATACAATCATCGTTGTCAACCATAGGGATAAATGCCTTACCCTGGGCGTGTTTCACCATCACTGACGACGGCATAAAAATTGTCCCATTGTTTTTCCTATGACCTTTGTAGCCGCTTCCATAACTGATAACCAATTCGATGTGGCGATCGCCGGGGGAGGCGTTGTGGGGCTGGTACTAGCGGCGGGTTTGCGTCATACGGGGCTGAAAATTGCCATTATCGAAGCTTTACCGAAGGAACAGGCCCTAACTAAGCCCCAGGCCTATGCCATTTCCCTGCTGTCGGGCAAAATCTTAGCGGGACTGGGGGTCTGGGAAAATATTAAGGACTCCATCGGTCATTTCGAACGCATCCAAATTTCCGATAATGACTATCGGGGTACCGTTCCCTTTGCCAAGGAAGATGTGGACGAACTGGCCCTGGGCCATGTGGCGGAGCATCCAGTCATTCTGCAGGCGCTGGAAAATTGTGTAGAGCAATGTCCCCGCATTGCCTGGTTTCGTCCCGCTGAGTTGATCAGTTTTACGGCGGGAGAGAACCACAAACAGGTCACCCTACAACAGGAAGGCAGAGAAATTACCCTACAAACCAAATTGTTGGTGGCGGCGGATGGAGCCCGTTCCCACACCCGTTCCCTGGCGGGGATTCAAACCAAGGGGTGGAAATATTGGCAATCCTGTGTGGCTTTCACCATCCAGCATCAAGCCCCTGACAATACCACTGCCTTTGAGCGTTTTTGTGACACTGGTCCCATGGGGATTTTGCCCCTACCCGGCGATCGAGCCCAGATTGTCTGGACCATGCCCCACCATAAGGCCCATACCCTAGTGAATCTACCGGAAGCGGATTTTATTACAGAACTGCGCCAACGCATTGGCGATCGCCTAGGGGAATTTCATTTAATTAATGCCCGCCGTTTATTTCCGGTGCAACTAATGCAGAGCGATTGTTATGTGCAACCCCGCTTGGCATTAGTGGGGGATGCGGCCCACTGTTGCCATCCGGTGGGGGGTCAGGGTTTAAATTTGGGCATTCGGGACGGAGCCGCCCTGGCCCAGGTTATTGCCACGGCCCACAGCCAAGGGGAAGATTGGGGTTCCCTAGCAGTGCTGAAACGTTATGAACATTGGCGTAAACCAGAAAATTGGCTCATTTTGGGCTTCACTGACCTGCTAGATCGTTTCTTTTCCAGTCATTGGCTGCCGGCGATCGCCTTGAGAAGGTTTGGCCTAGAGGTATTGCGCCTAGTGCCTCCAGCGAAAAAGCTGGCCCTCCGTTTGATGACCGGTTTGCTCGGTCGGAAACCCCAATTGGCCACAGGGCAATCCTTAGTGAGTCAGTAGCTCTAGGTATTCCTAGATAGTGAGGCGACGGGCAATCAAACTCCCCAGCAATACACCGATCGTCCCGATTCCTAAACTCCCTAAACCGTAGAGCACTCCCTGGCCCAACTGTCCCATACGCCAGAGGGAAGTCACTTCCAAGGCATAGGTGGAAAAGGTGGTGTAAGAACCCAAAAATCCCACTGCTAAAAGCAACCTTAAATCCGGAGACATCAAGGCCGGTTGGGTCGCCAATGTCACCACCAGACCCATACCCACACAACCGGAAAAATTAATTAAAAAAGTGGCATAGGGTAAATCGTTACCAAAAAGCCCGGCCAGAAAAATAGTGGCATAGTAGCGGGCCAACGCCCCCGGTATGGCTCCTAAAATAATTGCCAATGGCGACCTGAGAGAAGCTGGCATGGCCCCCAACCATTGCAATAAAGGATTCATACAAGATCGTCAAAATCGAATTCCCGGTCTAATTGTTGTTGGGAAGGGACTCCCCGCCGACGATTACCACCGGGTAACGGGGCCAACAAACTACCTACCACCAGTCCCCCGGCCAAGGAAAATACCAACAGCAGACCCACCGGCATCTCAATAGACTGCAATGTCAAAAAACTCAGGGCCACAGGGGTGACATTTTGGATAGTCAATAATGCCAGGGATATTAACCCCAAAGCTAAAACCATGGCGATCGCCAATTGACTCATGCGACGTAGCATCCAACGAAAACTCCCCTCTGCGGTCGGCTCCACTCCCCAAGGATAGCTCAAAAGCCAGCCCAAGCCGTTCCCATTACCCCCAAGCTGAAACCACCAACCCTTGCCACTGCAGAAAAAATCGAGCATTCTGGATTATGAGGATTACGGTTAAAATAGTTGGCCGTCAGCCACGGCGACAACGGTGGCAGCAAGAGTAATAAAAAACAACACCAGTGGACTTGCCCTATTCCACTTTTTTCCATGTTCATCCCCCCAAAGATGGGACTGACATGCCCTGAAGAGAGCCCTATGGTGGTAGTAGAGCAGTCAAAGCTCTAATTTGGTCTCGGTGTGTTAGGACGTGTCAAGGAGAGAAGCTGATGAAATTACAGCATCCCAAACCCCACAATTCTGTCCGTCGGGCGCTGCGCTCTTGGGCCGGCCCCTTGGCGATCGCCCTAGTGATGATCATTGGCCTGGAAACGGCGGCCACAGCGGCTTTTTCTAGTCTCGAGGAACATACCGTTGTTTATAACGGCAAATGCCCCGGTGACAGGGACGATGACTGTAGGGACTAAGCAGACAATTGTCCGTTGGTTAAGGACACTGGTTGACTAATAAACCGGTAATTAATCCTAGCTAGCGGACCATTAGCTTAGTCTTCTACCACTTATTACTAAGGGCAGGCGAGGGAAAATCTCCTTCACCTCCTTTTTTTTTGACAATTTTTGCCAGTGTGGAGGCAAAATAGAAGCAGTTTGGTCAGATTTTCCTCTAATTACTCCAGGGGTAAGCTAAAAAAATTCCCGCGGTCCTGCCCATCGGCGGGCTTAAGATTAAAATAAAGCGAGAACTTTCCCGACAAAATCGTCTCCACTGCTCAGGACAACGACTTGTGCTCTATCTGGCTGAAATTAAGAAACAAACCAAAAACTTTTTAGGCGGTTACAAAACCGAGTTAAAACTTCTGGCCTGTCAGCACAGTGATCAGACCTGGAGTGCCCTGCCTAACGAAGAAAACTTCCAAACCGACGACATGGGAGAAGCCAGGGAGGGAACCCTATGGATCCTAAACCTGAGTAATAGTCGCTCCCTACAAGGGACTCCAGAAGTAGCGGCGCCAGAGTTAGTGCGGCAGTTGCAAAAACTGTCCCGCCTCTCGGAAAAACTCAAGGAACAACAGAGCGAAATTGAACGTTGGCGAGAATCCCTCACTTTTCAGTTCCAAGAACTGAGCCAGCGAGAAATGGAAATTGAAGCGAAGGAGTCGGAGGTTGAAGACCGAGCCAATCAGCTTGCCCAGGTGGAACAGCAAAGATATGAGGTGGAGCAGGCCCGACAAAGGTTAGAAGGGGAAAGAGAACAATTGACCGAACTCCAACAGCAGTTTGGCAGTTTGCTGGAAAATAGTGCTGAAAATCGGGAAGTGTTACAGGGCATACTCCACCGGTTAGGAGCTTACCCGGAAGCTATCCCCGCCCTATTTACGGCCGCAGCCAATGCCCAGCAAAGCACCGACCAACAACAACAGATCTTTAATGACCATTGGCAGATGGTTACCAGTGCAGAACAGGAGTTGGGACGGAACCAAGCATTAATTCAGCAAAAACAGGAATTATTGGTCATCCATGGGCAGGAATTGGATGCCATCGCCCAAGAATTAGCTAAAGCGAAAGTTCAACTAACAGTGGAACAGGAGGGGGTGGTTAATGGCCAAAAGCTCCTGACCCAATTGAAAGCTGAAATTGCGGCCGCTGAAAGCTTACAAACCAATCTCTATCGATTGGCCACCGGCGCAATGAGTGTCGATAAAGACCATCAAATTGATGTGCAACATCTGGAACAATTGCCCCTGGGGGAACTGGAGGAAACCGTTAAAGCATTGCAAACTGATATGCAAAAATTAGCCCGCTTTGTTAACGATCAAGAGGAAGAGTTAACTCTGCAATGCGAAGAAGTGGAAGCTATCCAAGCCCGCCTAGAAGCCGCCGATGAGTATAGTCGTCTCACCATTGAGGAGGAGTTAAACGAAGAGCAGGAAAGGAAGCGCATGCTGGACGAAACCCTGATTGGGCAGCGCCGCAACCTCAAGGAGCGCCAGGAAGTGTTGTTGCAACATCTCAAAATTCTTCGTCGTCGCCAGGGCATTGTGGAAATTGACGACAGTATTCCCAACATTGATTTGGATCCGGTTATCCAACAATTGGAGGGGCGCAAGCATAAACTCCAGGAGGAAAAAAATAAGCTGGAACAAAATTTGCAGTCCACTAGGCAGGGTTTGGCAGAAATTGAAACCATGATTGCTAGTCTCGACCAGCAGTACCAGGCGAAAAAGACTAATTTTGAGCAAAACCGTCGGGAAGTGGAAGATTTACAGAAACAGACAGCGGCGCTAGAAGCCCAGGGTCGTTTGTTGAGGGCAGCTTTGCAACCTCTGCAGGATCAGTTGGATGTAATGAAACCCCGGTTGCAGGAAATGCAGACCCTATTGTTTGGCGGTTAGTTGGGTTGGTTGCCGACTTCCATCGATTGGGGCTGAAGAAATTTCCTTGTGCCCTGGCATTCTGGCCTGGATTGCTGGGATAATGGCCTCTATTATGGGCTTTTGTATCGAAACCATAGTTCTGAAGTTATGACCCAAACCTCCCTCGCCCCGTCCCGTCATCCCCTCAGAGGATATATTCAAAATCTAGAGGCGGGGCAGGCCCTGTTGGTGGATTCCCCGGCTAACACGCTGGAAGTGGTGGGCATCCTCAAAAGCTATGGTGTGATCCTCGATGCCTATTCCATCAATCTGCAACACATTGCCCATACCCAGTATCTGAAGTTATTTCCCTTTTTTAAATATTTCAACGGTAATGTCAATGGCGATCGCCTATTGAAACATTGGTGGCACAATCGCATTAACTACGAGTATGCAGAATATTGCATGAAGGCAATGATGTGGCATGGAGGGGGAAAATTGGATGAATATCTAGACAGTGCCGAGTTTAAAGCCAATGTTAAAAAGTTAATTAAAGCGAAAATCAAAGGCAATCCTTTTTTGCAATTACTTAACCAGATTTTTCCCGAATTTTTGCCGGAACAAATGCGAATGATGGCCTATTATTCCGCCTTGGGTCAATTCTGGCGGGTGATGGCGGATATGTTTTTGAATTTATCTGACCGCCATGACCGGGGAGAAATCAAAACCATTCCTGATGTGGTGCAACATATCCAAGACGGCCTAGTGGCCGATGCCGCCCGCCCCATTATTTACCGGGTGGAGTTGGGGGGAACTACCTACGATGTTTTGCCCCCCAGTGCCAATTTAGCTTTTTTGATGGAAACCGCAGTGCCCTACGTGGAGGCGGTGTTTTTCCGGGGTACTCCTTTCCCTGGCACCATTTCCTACAATGCCCAAGCGGGACAGATTCCCCCTGACCAAAGCCTGTTTACCTATGGGGCCCTCTATGCCGATCCCCTCCCCGTTGGTGGAGCTGGCATTCCCCCCACCTTGCTAATGCAGGATATGCGCCACTTTTTGCCGGACTATCTCCGACGGGTTTATCAGGCATCCCTACGGCAGGAAGGGGATTTACTGGTGCAAATTTGTGAAAGTTTTCAAAAATCAATGTTTTGTGTCACCACCGCGGCCATTCGTGGTTTAGCACCCTATCCCCTGGAGACCGATAATCCCCAGGAACAGGAGACTAACCGAGCTTACCTGGAAAGTTGGATGAATCGTTTTCTCACTTCCCGGGTGGAGATTATTAACCAACCCTCAACCATGGCCGATTAGCCGGCTCTCCATCAGCACTGTGGTTGAAAATCTTGAAACTATTGACCAAGCAATGGAGCGGTGTCGCACAGAAACTCTCCGCCTGTTGCACCGCATTCCCCCAACCCTAGGCGATCGCCAATGGCACCCAGATTTCAGCCCCATTGATTGGCACTTTGGTCACATTGCCTTTACCGAAGCCCTTTGGCTATTGCCGGAGCAGGAGCGGAAAAAATTTCATACCCCGTCTTACCAAAAATTGTTCCGAGCCGATGGTTTATCGAAATCGGAACGCTGTGCATTACCTAGCCGTGGAGTTATTGAGCAATATTTAGGGGAAGTTAGGGCCTCTGTGAAGCAGGTCTGGGGATCGACTGATCGATCCTGGGACCGAGCCCAAGCAAGGTTAAGGTGGTGGCTCCTACAACACGAAGTCCAACATAGTGAAACCATTAGTTTTTTAAGTCATTTAGCCGGAATTGATTTAGGGGTTAATAGCCAAATCCCTGGGGACGAATGCCCAGAACCAGTGCTGGAGGCAACCATGGTGCCTATTCCCGCTGGAGGTTTTTACCAAGGCAGTGAGCAAATATGGGCCCAGGACAACGAACGCCCCGTCCATTGGGTCGAAGTAGAACAGTTCTGGCTAGATAAATACCCAGTTACCCAGGCCCAATACCAACAATTTATCGATGCTGGTGGTTATCAACAAAGTAAATACTGGACAGAAGCCGGTTGGCAATGGCGATCGATGGCGAACGTCACAGCACCGCTTTATTGGCACCCCGAAAGTAATACCCAGAACCATCCCGTCTACGGAGTCAGTGCCTACGAAGCGGAAGCTTATGCCAATTTTGTGGGTAAACGTTTACCCACAGAGCAGGAATGGGAAAGGGCCGCCCGTTGGTCTGGTCAGCATAACTCCAGCACCTATCCCTGGGAGGAAACTTTGCCAACCAAAGAGCAATGTAACTTTAATAATCACCGTGGGCGCACAACCCCTGTCCATTATTATGACCAGGGTCGTAATCAAGGGGGCTGTTATGACCTGTTGGGCAACGTATGGGAATGGACAGCTTCTACTTTCGAGCCCTACGACAATTTTCAACCCTATCCCTATCGGGGTTACTCCCAAGCCTATTTTGATGGGGAACATCGGGTGATGCGGGGCGGCAGTTGGGCCACCCGTAGTTGGGGCTTAAGGGCCAGCTTTCGCAATTGGTACCATCCTTGGACTAGACAAGTTTTGGTCGGTTTTCGTTGTGCCAGTTAAGCTTCAGCAGAAATGTCATCAAACTATTTTTTTACTGCTAAAAACCACCTACAAAGCGCCCAGGACTAAAAGTATTGTGGGGGTCGAACTGATTTTTTAGACGGCCCATCATAGCCAAACCATGGCCACTCTGGCCCCAAACGTCCCAGTGTTTTTTACATTCCGGAGACGCTTCTAACACCGTTACATAACCACCATAATTCTGACAAATTTGCCTTTGCTGGTTCAACTTTTCCCGGTCCAGTTGGCCAAAACGTACCCAACCAATGCCATTGCCCAATTGTACATGTCCCAACCCTGGTAACTGTTGCAGAAAATCCGCTGCCTTAGCGGGTAAAAGACCAAACTTACAGAGTATGGTTTCCGTAGTACCCTGCCCGGCCATGGCATTTTCCCACCGTTGCCAAAGTTCGCTCTCTGCTTGATTGTCAAAGGACTGGCTGGCCAAGGTCAAAGTTTGGGCGAGTTTTTTTACCTCATCAATCTGGGCCTGCACCACCGGCTCTAGGTTTTGGAAACGGACGAGTAAGCCCAATTCTTCCCCAAGGTTTAATGCTTGAACTAGAGCCGGGGAACAGATTAGGGCCGCGGTGGGTGCCAGTCCCGATCGCCGCAGGGCTTGGCTGAGTTTGGCTAGTTGGTTGGTATCACCAGTTAAAAAAACTGTTTGGGAATGGGAAGGTAGAGGGTAAAGACGGAAGGTAATTTGGGAAATAAAACCTAACGTGCCGTAGGAACCAACGAAAAGTTTCATCAGGTCATAACCTGCCACATTTTTGACCACCCTACCGCCGGCTTTGGCCAGTTGCCCATCCCAGCGGACAAAGGAGAACCCCAAAACTAGGTCTCGCACCCCACCGTAACGCTGTTGCCACGGCCCCGCACAACCTGTGGCCATAATGCCTCCCACCGTTGCCTGGTCATGGTAGAGGGGATTAAGGGGCAGAAATTGCTGATGGGGTTGCAAAATAGCCTGTAAATCCTTGAGTTTGACCCCCGCTTCCACCGTCACGGTCAAATCTGCCACCGCATGGTCAACAATCCTATTCAGGCCAGCACTGCTAACCAGTAACTGCACCGGCTTAGCTAATCCACCCCAAGCCAATTTACTTTGGTTGCCACAGGGGATGACTGGCCAATTATTTCGATCGCACTCACTTAGCAAACATTGCAACTCTTGCTGACTTTCTGGGGCCACCCAATGACTGGGGGCATGTTCCGGCTCAGCTAAAGCCTGGGCGATCGCCATTTGTTGGTGGGGAGGCAAATCTTGGACGGAACAGCTAGAGCTGTGGGGAAAGTTTTGGGGTGAAAAAGGTAGGGAAACAACAGCCATGGGCATTGATAAAGACAAATAGCAACCCCCAAAATCTCCAATTACAACGTCGATTTTGACGCAGTTTTGTGGTTAATTTAAAACAAATTAAGGCAAGACTGAGGGTCCCATATTCTTGGACAATAGCATAATGCTTGACGGTAGTTGCTAGAATTTGTCTAGGGGTAAGGGAGACTCCTTTACCACCGTCCTTCCGTTGAACAGGTCAAACTTTTTATCCCGTCCCTGAGAGGTCAATGTCATCCCCCCAAGTCCCCACAGTTTTTGCCATTGACGATAGCCCTTTGAATCTTAAAATTCTCCAGCGTTTTCTGGAAAAACAAGGCTGGAAAGTGTTCATAGCGGAGGATGGATTAACAGCCATTACTGAGATCAACCAAGTGCAACCGGACATAATTGTTTTGGATATTATGATGCCCGGTATAGATGGCTTTGAAGTTTGTCGTCGTCTCAAAGCGGCTCCAGCCACAGCGGAAATTCCGATCATTTTTCTTTCTGCCCTCACCGATCAAAAAAGCATTGTCAAAGGATTAGAATTGGGGGCAGTGGACTACATCCACAAACCATTTCAGCAAGAGGAAATTATCACCCGTTTACAACTACAACTCAAGTTACATCAAACAAACCAAGCTCTGCTGCAAAAGAATCAACAATTAGAAGAACAAATTGAAAAAACAGCCCGGACCCAAGCGGCATTAATGCAGTCGGAAATCAACTTTGCCGTTGCCTTTAACCAAAGTCCTGACCCCATTTTTATTTACGGCCGTAATAGCGGCTGTATTATGGATGTTAATCAGCCATTTTGTCAATTTTTTGGCTTGACCAAACAGGAATTGGTGGGAGTGAGTCGTCAGCAGTTTTACTTTTGGGTAGATGAACAACAAAGACAAAGTTTTTTAAGGGATTTATTGCTATGGCAAAAAGATGGCCTGGTTAAGTTTGAAAATCGGGAAATTGAAGTCTATGACCAGGAAAAACAAGTCCGGACAATGTTGCTATCCGGGGAGCCGATGGAATTTAATCGGGTAGATTGTTTACTGTTTGTCATGCGCGATATTACCGAACGCAGAAAAGCCGAAAAACAACTCAAAATTCTCTCCCAAGCCTGCGAACAAAGTCCTGCTTCCATTGTTATTACCGATGTTCAGGGCAATATTACCTATGTCAATCCTAAGTTTGAAGAAATTTCTGGTTATAAATCAGCAGAAGTGCTGGGCAGAAATCCCAGAATTTTAAAATCCGGCAATAAAACCCAAGAAGATTATGAATTAATGTGGAAAACCTTGGCCTCCGGTCGTAATTGGCACGGGGAATTTCATAACCGTAGAAAAAATGGGGAATTATATTGGGAAAGGGCGTCCATTTCCCCCATTTCTAATCAGCAGGGTATTGTCACCCATTATGTAGCAGTCAAAGAAGATATTACCAAGGAAAAACAACAAGCGGAGGCTCTTTTTCACCAAGCCCATTATGACCATTTAACCGGTTTACCCAACCGCATTTTAGCCAAGGATCGGCTCCAACAAGCCATCGAGTCGGCCCTACGCCAGAAACATATATTTGGTTTAATGTTTTTGGATTTGGATAATTTTAAAAAAGTGAATGATACCCTCGGCCACGATGCGGGGGATCAACTTCTAGTGGAAGTTTCGGAACGATTACAACGGGCTTTGCGACAGACAGATACCGTTGCTCGCTTGGGGGGGGATGAATTTTTAATCATTTTAGATCAGGTTTCCCATAGCCGTAAGTTAATGGCGATCGCCCAACGGTTATTAAGGGTGATGCGGCAGCCGGTCAATTTGCAAGGTCTGGAATTTTTTGTCCATGGCAGCATTGGCATTACCGTTTTTCCCGACGATGGTTTCCATGCTGATGTCTTGCTGCGGAATGCGGATACGGCCATGTATGCGGCCAAGCTAGCGGGGCGGAATATGTTTCGTTTTTTCACCCCCCATATGAACCAGGCAGCCCAACAGAGAATGGCAATAGAGTCGGAATTGCGCCAGGGTTTATCCCGCCAGGAATTCCAAATTTTATATCAGCCCATTGTCAGTTTGGAGTCGGGGCAAATTGTCGGGGCGGAAGCGTTGATGCGTTGGCATAATCGACTGCTGGGTACAGTGCCGCCGGATCAGTTTATTCCCATTGCAGAGGAGGTGGGTTTGATTGTGGAGTTGGGGGAATGGTTACTAGATAATGTCTGTTGCCAGGCAGCCCATTGGCATAGCGCCTTGGGGGAGCAAACTTTTTGGGTGTCGGTGAATGTTTCCCCCCGGCAGTTAAAAGATAGTTATTTTGTTGCTATTTTGCAGGGATTCTTACAACGGTATCAGGTGCGACCGGAATGGTTAGAGCTGGAAATTACAGAAAATTTAATCCTGGAAGAAAATGGCGACCTACTGAAAAATTTAAGTGATTTAGAAGAAGAAAATATTGCCCTTTCCCTGGATGATTTTGGTACTGGTTACAGTTCGTTAAACTATCTGCGTAAATTTAACTTTAATTCCCTCAAAATTGATCGCTCCTTTGTAGAATTGTTGCCCCATGATAATAATACTGTGGGGTTGGTGCGGGCCATTATTGCCATGGCCCACCATCTAGAGCTAAAAGTGATTGCTGAGGGCATTGAAACCCCAGAACAGTGGAATTTTCTTCGTCTCCAAGGCTGTGATTATGGCCAAGGTTATCTATTCAGTCCGGCGATCGCCGTGGAGGAATGGGAAAGCCTGGGGCAGAAGCCACCGTTCTTCCCCTGATTCCGGTAGGATGGGATTAGCCAAAATCCAGGTTAGTTTTCTGGGTTATTCGGCCTAGTTGGATTAGCTTGAAGGGAAGGGATGCAATGGGGCAACCAGGTCTAACAATGGGGTTTAAGACTGTGTTTAAAAAGCCCCTCGTGATGGGGGGAATTGGCCTGTCAGTCCTACTGGGGCTTTGGTCCACCACCCACAGTGCCGAACAACCATGGGACCAATGGGGTTTATGGGCTTTATCCGGTCTGGGATTGGTTATCTGGCGGTGGCGGCGGCGTCATCATGCTCCTCCTGAGCAGAAACAGATGTTAACTCCAGAGGTTCTGCAAAAGGTGATCGCCCAGGGGGAAAAGTTATTGGCCCGCCGTCAGGCCCAGGCACCGGATTTGGTTCTGGAAGATTTGGCCCAGGAACTGCAAGCATTACAAAAACCAGCCCCCCCACCCCAAGCATTAAACGGTATTGTCCTAGGGGAAAAACGCAGTGGCAAAACCAGCTTATTGGACCTATTGCCGTCCCGGTTGACCCCAGGGGAAGGAGAAAAACCATTAATTTTGAATTGGCAAGTGGTGGCAGCGGAAACTCCCCCGGAAACCATGGCCCAGTCAATGACGGAAGCCCATTGGGTCCTAGTCCTAGCCACCGGAGATTTGACCAGCTCCCAGTGGCAGGTGTTGGAGTTTTTGCAAACCCACCATCACCATTGGCAATTGTTATTTAATAAGCAGGATATTTACCCGATCGGCGATCGCCAAATCCTCTGGGATCAATTGCAGCATCAGGTGAATCAATTGGGTAACGCCAACCCGGTTATTCCCATTAGCGCCGCCCCCCAACCGATCCAAATCCGTCGTTATTTGGCCGATGGAGAATGGGAAATCGACCAGGAAACTCCTCCCCCCGACCTGGGGAATTTGCTGTCCCAACTGCAACAACAGGCCACAGAGCAGTGGGAATCCCTGGTTTTGGGTCAACAATGGCGTCGATGCCAGGCCATTAACCAACAGGTGGAGCAACGGTGGCGAGAAAATCGCCGCACCCTAGCCATTCCCCTAGTGGAACAGGCCCAATGGTTAGCCGCTGGCACCGCCTTGTTTAATCCCGTGGCTAATTTAGATCTGCTGACGGCGATCGCCATCAATGGTCAACTGGTCTGGGACTTGGGGGAACTGTACCATCAAAAAATTTCCCTGGCCCAGGCCCAAACAGTCGCCAAAGAGATGGGAACAATCCTGATCAAATTAGGTATGGTGGAACTATCTACCCAAGCTCTGGGAGCATTGCTAAAAAGTCAGCCCCTCACTTACTTGGCCGGTGGTGCCCTCCAAGGATTAAGCGCCGCTTACTTGACTCGCATTGCTGGTTTGAGTTTAATCACTTTCCTGGAAAGTCAAGATCCCGACCTCAGTGAACCCCAATGGGATTGGCAAAAATTGACCGCAGTGGTCAAACAGACCTTTGAGCAAAATCAGCGTCGGGCCGTATTGCAAGGATTTTTCCAGCGAGCCCGACAACAATTAAGTCCAGCCTCCCCAACTATTGCCTAGTTAACTGGTTAATAATCTCGGCGGAGCGGGGGTAGAGCTTGAGCAAATCTTCCCGATTGGCCAACTCAAAATCCTGAAAATCGAATCCAGGGGCAACGGTGCAACCCACTAGGGCATAATCTCCGCCGTTTTTAACCCGAGAAGCAAACCAACCATCCTTGAGAACCACCGCTTGGGGCACTTCTCCTTTTTCCAAATCCAAGCCCAGGCTGATCACCTCCAGCTCTCCCTGGGGAGAAAACCAGTAAATTTCCAAGCTATCACCGGCATAGAAATGCCACATTTCATCGGATTTAATCCTGTGGAAAGCGGAAAAGTTGTCCTTGGTCATCAAAAAATAAATTCCGGTAACTACATTTCTACTGCCGTCAAATCCTGCAAAATTTGCCTCTACTGGCGATCGATAGGTTTCCTTATAAAATCCCCCTTCAGGATGGGGGAGTAGCTCCAACTTTTCTACCCAATAATTAATTTCTTTTTTCATAAAATTTCTCCTAGATTAGAGTATTTAATTAAGCCTGTTAATTTGCCGAATTAAGTTAATTTTTTACCAATTTTCGCTCCGACCAGTCCGGTAAATTTTTCTGCAGAAGATATAACCAGACAATTCCCGCTGTTCCCAATAAAACTAGGGTGATGCTAACAACCTGAGCTATTCTCAGAGGACCAAGCATCAAACTATCTAATCTTAAACCTTCAATCCACACTCGACCGAGGCTATAACCAATCAAATAAACACAGGTTATGGTCCCAGTTTTGATTTTTTCTGGATTTCTTAGTCCATAAAAAAATAGGGCTATCAAGATTGCAAAAATTCCTAGGTTCCAGACTGATTCGTATAAAAAAGTAGGATGGAAATAGGCATAGCTGGTCAGATTTAGCGGACGATTAGCAAAGGGAATATAGAGCTTCCAAGGCAAATTAGTGGGGGCACCAAAAGCTTCGGAGTTAAAAAAGTTGCCCCACCGACCGATCGCCTGGCCGAGAATAACCGCCGGGGTGAGTACATCCAGCAAATTCCAGAAAGATAACTGATGGTAGCGACTGAAAACAAGAATGGCGATCGTTCCCCCAATCAAGGCCCCATGGATAGCAATGCCCCCTTGCCAAATGGCAAAAATATTTAACCAATGCTGGGCATAGCGGGGCCACTCAAAGGCGACGTAATATAGGCGAGCAGAAGGGATGGCCGCCACCACTAACCAAATGACTAAATCGTTGAATAAATCCGGGTTAATGCCCCGTTTTTGCCCCAACCATTGACAGAGATTCAAACCAATAATGACAGCACTGGCAATCAAAAATCCGTACCAACGCAGGGCAAAACCCCCTATCTGGAACATCACCGGCCCGGGGGACTGAAATTGTCCGAAAAATATTTGCTCAATCATTAATCTTCCTTCGGCGATCGCCAACCTCTAATTCTTAGCATCAATGTGGGATTTTACCCAAATGCGAAAAGCCTTGATGGTTTTGTTGCGGCCTTCCTGGTCAATGCGTTGTAGATAGGCGGGAATAATTTCCCTGAGATCAAAATCAGGAAAAATCGAGCTAACTTCCCTTTGGCGGTATTCCCCTTGTTCTAGGCAGTGAATTTCCAATTGTCTGCGTTTAAAACGCCACACTTCCGGCACCCCTAATTGGGCATAAATATCTAAATGGGTACGGGAAGTTAGATCCACTTCGAGAGCTAAATCCGGTGGAGGATCAATGGTGGTATCCCAACGTTTTAAACCCCGCACTTTCGCTTCATTTTGAATATAAAAACAGCTATCTGGCTCTAAACCCAGACCGAGAAACTTATTTTTAAAAGTTGTTGAACCCAAGGGGGAAAATTCAATGTCTAGCTCCTCTAACAAAGCTTTGACTAAGTCGCCCACTAGTTCTTTATCAATTTCGTGTTCAGGCAGGGGAGCCATAATTTCTAGTTGTTGACCATAGTAAGCAATGCGGGAACTGCGATGTTCACCGAGTTCTTCCAGCAAAGCTTCAAATTCGTCCCAATCCACATCCCGCAAAACCAAGGTCTGGCCGGGAAGCACACTGATGCGGTCTAGGGCTAGCAACATGGCTCTTCTTCCTCGCAATATGGCTAGTTTCCATTATGGCCCCTCTACCAAAGAGCAGGATTAATCCCCAGCCTAAGGCAGAAGTGAATAGAGAGAACTAACTATTAACCCAGTCCTGGGGAACTAAGAATTTTTCCGTTAATTCCGCCTCGGGACTACCGGCTTCGGGACTGTAGCAATATTGCCAACGTACTAAGGGAGGTAAAGACATCAAAATGGACTCAGTGCGGCCATTGGTTTGCAAACCGAAAATGGTGCCCCGGTCATAGACCAAGTTAAATTCCACATACCGACCCCGGCGATATAACTGGAACTGCCGTTGGCGATCGCCATATTCAGTATTGCGACGTTTTTCCACAATGGGACTGTAAGCAGGTAAAAAGGCCCGACCACAGCGTTGGGCAAAACTAAATAAATCCTCCCAACCCAGGGGTTCAATGGGGGCTAATTGGTTGCTGTACTGGGCCGCCGGGCCATTGGGGTCAGGGCCACGGTACAGGGGAGCATTGCCATCTTGGTAATCAAAAAAGATGCCGCCAATACCCCGCATTTCCTGGCGATGTTTGAGGTAAAAATACTCGTCGCACCAGCGTTTAAATACCGGATAAAATTCCCCATGGGTTTGGTCACAGGCATTTTTTAACGTGTGATGGAAATGGGCCGCATCTTCAGCAAAGGGATAGTAGGGAGTTAAATCGGCTCCACCTCCGAACCACCACACCGGGCCTGCTTCAAAGTAGCGGTAATTAAGATGCACCGTGGGAATGTAGGGATTTTTTGGGTGCAACACCATGGAAGTGCCCGTGGCATAAAATTCGTGGCCTTCCGCTTCGGGGCGTTGCTTCAAAATTGAAGGAGGTAGGGATTTGCCCCAGACTTCGGAAAAATTGACTCCGCCCTGTTCCAAAAAATCTCCGTCCGCCAACACCCGGGAACGGCCACCGCCCCCTTCTTCCCGTTGCCAACTATCTTCCTGGAATTTGCCCTTGCCATCCAAGGCCTCTAGACCCTGACAAATTTCGTCTTGAAGAGTTTGCATAAATTGGCTGACCCGCTGTTTAGCGTCCGCCGGGGGCAAGGAATGATTAGTTTGGGGCTGGGTTGTGGGAGAGACGGTCATGGTGGAGATTGTTAAAAAAAGATGAATGAAAAATCTGAAATTATCCTAGAGTCCGCCAATCAATCTTGGGGAATTTTGGGTCTGATCCATCCCAATAATTGCGAGACTAGGAGATCGGCTTAAATAAGCTCTAAACAGACGGAGAAAAACTGGCAACTCTAGGTTGATTCGATTCCCTAAAATCACCAGTTTTTCCTGGATAAGTTGTCACGCTAGGTAAATCTAGCCTTCGGAGGTGGCGAGGCCAACTTCGGTGCTGCCTTGACTGCGGCGACGGGTGAGGCTGTTGAACACCATAATGCCGATCGCCTTGATCAGGTTGCCTTCAAGTTCGTTGAACATTTTCATGTTCATGGCAAAGGCGTCATTGGCTTCATCCACAATCCGTTCGGCGGTGGCTTGGTCAATGGGCAGATCATTCATAGCTTGACGGTAGGTATTTTTAAAAGCCTTTTCGTCATCAATGTCGGCAAATTCATAGAAAGCTGTGCCACCATCGTGGAGATTCATGGCATTTTGGGCAATTTTCTTGAGAATTTGACCGCCGGAAAGATCCCCCAGGTAACGGGTGTAGGAATGGGCCACCAACAATTCAGGGGCCGTAGCGGCCACTTGCCGGACTCGGTCCACATAGGCTTGGCCAGCGGCAGAAATTTTCACTTCTTGCCGCCAGTTGGAGCCGTAATAGAATTGCAGGTCTTGCTCTAGGCTTTGTTTGCGGTTGAGTTCGGGGAAGTAAATGTGGCTGAGGATGGGATGGTCCTTAAATTTTGCCATTTCCTCTTCCATGGCACTGTAGACAAAGTAGAGATTGCCAACCAGCTTACGGTAGGAATTTTTCTCGACAACGCCCTTGAGGAAGCATTTGACAAAGCCGACGTTCTCCGCCATGGAGTGGGATTTTTTCGTCCCTTCCCGCAACTGGGAAGCTAAGTTGACACTCATGCTAAAAATACCTGTATATCTTGGGTTGAATGAAAAATTGGCTTTTAACGAAGATAAAAATACGCCTAGTTTATTAGCCTAAACGGATTCGTTGAGTCGTACCATTAAGTTTTTTTAACGTCCTCCCTTTGGCCATGACCTACACAACCCAGCAATTGCTAGAAATTTTGGAGCAGGAGCTAAGGGCAACTTGTCAGGGTAAACGAGTGCTCCTCTCCCCTGGCGATCGCCTGGACAATCCGATCATGGCTAAGGCTATCAACCTCGACCAAGTGGGGAAGGTGTTTGCCTATCAAGATTTTCGTGGGCAGATCCATGAATATCAAAGGCAACATAACGTTTCGGGGCTGGTGTGGCGGCAATGCCATTTCCGGGGGGAATCCATTCAGTTTCCCGAGTTGCACAACCAATTAATTGCCGTGGAAGGGGATAAGGAAAAATTAATGGCTGTTAAACAGGAAATATTGGCATTTTGGCAACGGCACACCCAGCAGTTAAATTATTGGCTTATTGCCCATCAGCACCGACCTCTACGGCGGGAATCTTTGGCGGAATTGTGGGAACAGGGGGAATGGGCTGAGTTAGACTCCACCCAACAGGAGCTTTTTCTCGGTATTTGCTGGGGTAATCCAGTGGAGTATCAATATCAATGGGCTAAGCCCAATTCCGGTTGCCATCGCATTGTGGCCACCCCTGATCAGCCCAGCGGCATTAAGTTTTAAACGATTTAGCCAGAGAATGGCGATCGCCCGCCCATAATCCTCTGATATAGTGTTAGATCGGACTTTATCTGATCATAAGGAGATCTGCCATGGCCCGTCGCTGTCAACTGACCGGGAAAAAAGCTAATAACGGTTTTGCCGTATCTCACTCCCACCGTCGCACCAAGAAATTACAACAGGCAAATTTGCAATGGAAACGGGTTTGGTGGCCCGAAGGCAATCGCTTTGTCCGTCTGCGTCTTTCCACCACTGCCATTAAAACTTTGGAATCCAAAGGCATCAACGCCATGGCCAAGGAAGCGGGCATCAACTTGAATAAATTCTAGAGCGATCGGCTGTAGTTTTTGTTGGTATCCCAGACAGCTTCCCATGGACAAATCCACAGAGGAGCAGAATCTTCGATATGGTTCCTGCTCCTTGCCATTGGGGGGTAAAACCACTGGGTTAACAGGGGACGATAATTTAACAGGAAGGTCAAGATAACGCAGAATGGAAAGGTGAACTTCTCGATGGAGTAACTTCCGATGTTGGCGTTGATGCTATCCGGTGCAGTGGCCTTAGCCAGTCTAGCTTTTTTCTTTTCGGCATTTTTTGCCCCAAAATTGCATCGCAAGGACGATTTCCTTTGGAGTGGCGTGGGCTTTTTCTACGGCCTAGTGCTCTGGAACTGTGCCCAACGTTTCACTGGAGCCATTCTCCTTGGCCAAGCAGCCGTGGTGGTGTTGGTGCTGGCCTTTGCTTGGCAAACTCTGCGACTCCGGGCGGCGATCGCCAGCAATGCCATTGTGGAAGTTCCTAGTTTCTCCCTGCTGGATTGGTTCGCTGGTGGTTTGCAACGTAAACCTAAAGTTAAAACTCCAGTCGCCGTTGACGATAAAAAGGCTGCAACAAAGGATCAAGACAACACTGAAGTTGAATCCGTAACCGGGGCCGTTAAACGAGATTTGCCAGAAACAGGGGAGCAACTGAAATCTGTTGATGATTCCGCCCCAGCATCAGTTACAGAAACGGTTACAAGCACTGTTGAACAAGTTAGTGAGAGTATTCCAACAGAAGCAGAAAGTGCAATAGAAACAGCAGAAGAAGTAGTGGTGGAATTGAATCAAGCCGCCGAAACCCTGGCCGAAGAAGTCGTAGAAAAAGCTGAAGAAGCGGTGGAAAAGGTCGCTGAAATGGTTGGCCAAAAGGAAGAAAAGCCAGTTAATCCTGCTCCAGAGAAAGAGGAGGAGGTTCTGCTCAAAAAACCTAAATCGAAACTGTTTCAACGCTTATTTGGTCGTAAAAAGGCGGCAGTTCCCCCAGTACAGCCCAAAGCATCCCAGCCAGAAACGGTGGAGCAGAAAGTAGCCATTGAGCCGGAGAGTTCCACCGCTCAAACCGATGATTGGGATGACGGGGAAGATTGGGGCGAGGATCTACCATCGACGGAAGATTCTAGTCCTGGTGGGGAAATTTCCGATGAAGTCAGCGAGGATAACCCAGAAAATGATCAGACCAAGGTAATTGCTGTGGTGGAAACGGTGCAAATTGAACAGCAAATCACCTTAATCGAAGTGCCCGATTCAGAAAATATAACTGCAGAGGAAGCGCCTGCAGCTCCTTTAATCGAGGAGGAGCAAATAGCCCAGGAGGAAATAGTAGTAGATGAAGTTATTGCTCCAATGTCTGGAACAACGGCGGCGGTAATTGAGGTAACCATGCCAGAACTTGTCGACCCTGAAACCAACATTGAGCAAGGGCCAGATTCCAGCGGCGTTGATGAAGTTTATGAAAGGGAAACAGAGACAGAAGAAATTGGAGAAATTACCGAGGCGATCGCCAGTGACCTAGAAGAGGTTCCAGAGCCAAGGACTGATGTCAACGAAACTACGGTCAATACAGACATTGCAGAGGAAGAAGAGACCCAAAATGAAGGGGAAGAGCCCACCGAGGAAAAACAAAATTGGGCCGATGGCTAAACAGTTAACTCTGAAAGGAGATGTCCTATGTTAGGATCGTAAAGCTTCATTGCGGGATGTAGCGCAGCTTGGTAGCGCACTTCGTTCGGGACGAAGGGGCCGCAGGTTCGAATCCTGTCATCCCGATTGTTGTACGATGACACACTCTTTGTTGTTATTTTATCAACCTCTAACAATTACAGTCATCTACGGTTTCCATAGGAATTTTTCCACAATACCCACCTTCAGATCCAAATTAGTATGGCAAGGGTTAGGCTAGCGAAAATTTCCCGTGTCATAAATGCGCTGATTAGTATAAGGCCAAAGGAAAACGTTAAAATTTTTGCCGCCAATTTGTTCTCGATATTTAAATGTGTCTTTTTCGTAGAGACTCACCACTGCATTGAGTTGGTTCGCTAAGTTAAGGCATTGCTTAAATGTGGGGGAAGTATAACATTGCACATCAATTTGGTTACAGCCGTAGCGGGGCACCAGGTTCTTTTGGAATGGCTGAATGGAGCAAAAAATAAACTTACGATACTGGTTAGCTAAATACTCAAAATCCCTGGAGGAGTAGTTGGCAAAAAAATGGTCATCCACCTGTAAACCGTCCGTGTGGCGGGCTTCATTAATAATTTGTTCAATGGTGAGGCGGCGGTATTGGGGAGATTGGACCCAGGCAATGGGAATTAAGTTATGGTTGCGGGCTTGTTGACTAATTTGTTCCTGCACATCGTCCGCTACTCCCCGAAAATCCAAAAATACAAGGCGGTAGCCCTGACTTTGAATATCCTTCATCACTTGGTCTAGGGCGTTTTGGGAAGCATAGAAACGGATTTGGGGTTGGGATAACCAAGTGCCGTTGGGCACCCCGGCCAGGGCCATACTGGGGCAAAGTGTGAGAACACCGATGAGTAATTTTTGCAGAATTTTTAACATTGGAGGAGGAGGAGGCGATAAATGGTAGCACCAAAGCTAGGAAGGACCCATGGAGCTGATTATGGTCAATGTTAGGCTAAGGGAAGGAAATTAACCCTGTTTTACCGCTGACAAGGGCCAAAGTATAAACAGATTTGGCGATCGCCGCTTGACCGGGGGAATGGTATCTCTCGCCCACTATTAAAGTTAAAATAGGGTTTTCTGTGGATTAACCACGGACGATTTTCCCGTCGATTACATAGAGAGAGTTAATGGTAACCACCCCCACCGCTGCCCCCCGTAAACCGTCCAAGGTAGAAGGCATCAAGGAAAGAAGCAATTATTTACGGGAACCCCTGGCCACCGAACTGTTGAATGATGCTAACTATTTTACGGACGATGCCGTCCAAATTCTGAAATTCCACGGTTCCTACCAACAGGACAATCGGGACAATCGGGTTAAGGGGCAAGAAAAGGATTATCAGTTTATGCTCCGCACCCGCAATCCGGGGGGATTGATTCCGGCCCAACTCTACACCGCCCTAGATGATCTGTCCAAAACCCACGGTAACCAAACTCTCCGGGTGACCACCAGACAAGGTTTGCAAATCCACGGCATTGTCAAAAAAGACCTGAAAATGGCGATCGCCACGGTGGTGAATAATTTGGGGTCCACGTTGGGAGCCTGTGGCGACATTAACCGTAACGTGATGGCTCCGGCGGCACCCTTCCGAGATAAACCGGAATATGGTTATGCCTGGGACTATGCCAATAAGGTGGCGGATCTACTCAGCCCCCAGAGCGGTGCCTATTACGAAATTTGGCTCGATGGGGAAAAGGTCATTAGTGGGGAGGAAGCCCCGGAAGTTAAAGCGGCCCGGCAAAAGGATCTCAATGGCACTAACCTGAATGACCCCAAGGAACCGATTTACGGCCAACAGTTCATGCCCCGGAAATTCAAAATTAGCGTCACCGTGCCGGGGGACAATTCCATTGACGTTTACACCCACGATATTAGTTTGGTGGTAATCACCGATCGCCATGGGGAGCTACGGGGTTTTAATGTATTGGCTGGCGGTGGTTTGGGACGTACCCACAATAAAGAGGAAACCTTTGCCCGGGCCGCTGACCCCATTGGTTATGTGAGCAAAGACGATGTCTATGATCTAGTCAAAGCCATTGTGGCCACCCAACGGGATTACGGCGATCGCCATAACCGTCGCCATGCCCGGATGAAATATTTGTTGGCGGACTGGGGGGTGGAAAAATTCCGCAAACAAGTGGAAACCTACATGGGTAAACCGTTCCAATCTTTCAAACCTCTGCCAGCCTGGCGTTACCAAGATTACCTCGGTTGGCACGAACAGGGGGATGGCAAGCTCTTTTTCGGTTTGTCGGTGGAAAATGGCCGCATCAAAGACGAGGGGGATTTTCAGCTTAAAACCGCCCTGCGCAAGGTAGTGGACCAATTCCAATTGCCCCTGCGCCTCACCGCCAACCACAATATCCTGCTCTACGACATCAATGCCCAGGATAAAGCGGCGATCGAGCAAATTTTCCAACAGCACGGCGTAGTCACCGACCCAGAGGCGATCGACACCCTAGTCCGTTACTCCATGGCTTGCCCCGCCCTGCCCACCTGTGGCCTAGCAGTCACCGAGTCGGAAAGAATTATGCCCAGTGTTAACGCCCGTCTGCGGGATTTGTTGAACAGTCTGGATTTACCCAATGAAAGTATCGTCACCCGCATGACCGGTTGCCCCAACGGTTGTGCCCGGCCCTACATGGCGGAAATTGGTTTTGTTGGTAGTGCCCCCAACAGTTACCAAGTGTGGCTGGGGGGAAGTCCGAACCAGGAACGTTTAGCGGCAGCCTATACGGAAAAAATGCCCCTGGAACAGCTAGAAAGCCTTTTTGAACCTTTATTTGTGTACTTCAAGCAGAGCCGTAAAGGTAAGGAAAGTTTTGGAGACTTTTGCCATCGAGTGGGCTTCACTGCCCTACGGGAATTTAGCCATGGTTACACAGCACCGGCCAAGGGCGGTAAAAACCGCAAAAACCAACGGCGGGTCAGCCTGTCCGATGAAATGTATGCCCAGCTTAAGGCCCGGTCTGAGCGGGATAATTGCCCCATGAATCAGATTGTGCAGCAAGCCCTCACCGCTTACCTGGGCAAATAATTCCTTGCCATAATTTCCCTAAAGTTCCGTCGGCTAAACCGCCCGATCTCCCAAGTTTGGTGGCGCTTTGGTCAATTGGGATCAACTGGACCGAAGTGCTCCGGAACACTCATATTGGGAGAAAAATTAGGGTCCTGCCAACCAATTCAGCAAAATTTCAACTATCTGTATCTCAGTTCTCCTAGCCTCTTAATCAAGATGGATTTTGCCTCCGGTTTACCCATTTTCATTGTCACCCTGCGGGAAGCATTGGAAGCATCCCTCGTGGTGGGCATTGTGTTGGCTTGTCTTGCCCGGGCCCAGCAAATGCAACTCAAAGGCTGGGTTTATCGGGGCATTAGTGCCGGGGTGGTGGCCAGCGTTTTAGTGGGTTGCCTGCTGGCAGGGGTATTGCAGGGAGTTGAACGATTGCCGGGGCCCTACACCCCTATTTTAAAAGCCCTTTTGGCCGCTCTCTTGGGGGCGATCGCCGTGGGGATGCTGAGTTGGATGTTGCTCTGGATGACCAAACAAGCCCGTTCCCTGCGGGGGGAAATCCAGGGGCAAATTAACCAGGCGGTGGAAAAAGAAGGAGGGGGTAAAGCCATTGCCATTGTGGTTTTCATTGCTGTGGTGCGGGAAGGTTTTGAAATGGTCCTATTCCTAGCAGCCCAACAAAATATGGCCAATCCAGCGGCGATCGGGGCGGCGTTGGCGGGCATTGGTACAGCGGTAGTGATGGCCTTCTTAATTTTCCGCCTAGGGGTCAAACTGAACTTGAAACTTTTCTTCCAGGTGATGGGCACCCTGTTGCTGATTATTGTCGGAGGATTGGTGATTGGGGTGCTGAAAAATCTCGATCTGGCGGTCAGTATGATGGGCTTGGCCAATCTGGGCCTGGGTTATCTCTGTTTTGTCCCCGGTGATTCTTGCTTGCTGGGGCCCCTGTTGTGGAATTTAGCTCCCTGGTTACCAGATAATCAATTTCCCGGCATTGTGCTCAAAACCCTGGCGGGCTACCGGGATCACCTTTACCTATTCCAGGCGATCGCCTACGGCATTTTTTTAAGTGTCATTGGCAGTCTTTATTTCCGAGGTTTGGCCGGCAAAGGTGATGCTCCCCAGGCTGTGGCCCAAAAATCCTAGGTAGGGGCCAGCGTTGCCCTCAATTTTTACCATTGGTCAAGTCTTTTCCTAACCTCCCTAAAATGGTAGGGTTTCTTTCCCCCCTTTTCCCGTGCGTATATGAAACTCATCTGTCGTCAAAGTGATTTAAGCAGTGGTTTATCCCTGGTCAGTCGGGCTGTTTCCTCCCGACCTACCCATCCCGTGTTGGGCAATGTGCTCCTGGAAGCCGATGCAGACAAAAATTATTTACGCCTAACGGCCTTTGACCTCAGCCTTGGTATCCAGAGTAGTTTCACCGCCGACGTGCAACAGAGTGGCCGCATCACCCTGCCTGCTAAATTGCTCAATGACATTGTTTCCCGCTTGCCGGACGGAGATATTACCCTGGCGATCGATCCCGATGGCGATGCTGGGGATAGCCATTTAACCACCATCACCTCAGAATCAGGGCGGTTCCAAATTCGGGGCCTGGATGCGGATGATTTTCCCGCTCTGCCCACCGTTGAAGGAGTCAAACCATTACTGTTACCAGTGGCAACCCTCAATGAAGGGTTACGGGGGGCCCTGTTCGCCGCCAGTACGGACGAGACTAAGCAAGTACTGACAGGAGTACATATCAAAGGCAGTGGCGACAGTTTGGAATTTGCGGCCACTGATGGTCACCGACTGGCAGTGGTGGAGGCCCCCACCCAGATTGAAAACGATGAAGGGGAAGCGGTGATTACGGGCAGTGACCTGGCAGATTTTGCTGTCACTATTCCGGCCCGGGCTTTGCGGGAATTAGAAAGAATGGTGGCCAGCCAAGGTAACAGTGATTTAGTTTCCCTGGTGGTGAATGATACCCAGGTAATTTTTGAGTTGGGGGATCAACGGTTAACGAGCCGTAAGTTAGAGGGGGCCTATCCCGCCTATGACCAGCTTATTCCCCGGCAGTTTAGTCGCACCGTCACCATGGAGCGCAAACGGTTAATCACTTCCTTGGAAAGGGTTTCTGTGCTGGCCGACCAAAAAAATAACTTGGTCACCTTCACCTTACAAAGCCCCGGTAATCAACTGCAGTTGGCAGTGGAAGCCCAGGATTTGGGACATGGGGAAGAATCCATGGGGGCGGAAATCATTGGCGAAGGGGGGCAAATTGCGTTCAACATCAAATATTTGATGGATGGCCTGAAAGCTTTACCTAGCAATGATATTCAAATGCAACTTAATGAGGGCAATCAGCCGGTAATTTTTACTCCCCTGGGAGGCCTGAAAATGACCTATCTAGTCATGCCGGTGCGTCTGGTGAATTAGGTTGAGCAAATCCTTTGGGGATTGGCCATGGGACTATGGCAAAATATGTGAGGCTCAGAGCAAGGCTTATTGTTGGTTGCTCTGTCCGTTCCAGGGAGATGATCCCAATCCCACCTTCCTTTTTGTCCTAGCCTAGCCTGCCCATGAACGCTGTTGCCG
The DNA here is from genome assembly GCF_003015225.1 of Synechocystis sp. IPPAS B-1465. Lineage (GTDB taxonomy): Bacteria > Cyanobacteriota > Cyanobacteriia > Cyanobacteriales > Microcystaceae > Synechocystis. The sequence goes on from NZ_CP028094.1 coordinate 326,166, forward strand.
CTTGTTTTAATGCCCTTCGTCAACGGGGGGAATGTGCTTTGATTCCTTTCCTCACAGCGGGGGACCCGGATTTAGCCACCACAGCCGAAGCGTTGCGAATTCTAGACCGGGCAGGGGCGGATTTAATTGAGTTGGGAGTGCCCTATTCCGATCCTTTGGCCGATGGCCCGGTGATTCAAGCGGCGGCCACTAGGGCTTTACAAAAAGGGGTCAAGTTGGATGATGTGCTCGCCATTGTCCGAGAAGTTCACCAAGATATTGCCGCCCCGATAATTTTATTTACCTATTACAATCCTATTTTTTATCAGGGTGTGGAGGTTTTCCTCGACAAAATCAAGGCCGCTGGAGTGAAGGGTTTGGTGGTGCCGGATTTACCCCTGGAGGAATCTGATCGCCTGTTGGAAGCGACAGCGGAAAGGGGGTTGGAGTTAATTTTGTTGGTGGCCCCCACCAGTTCCCCAGAAAGACAAACGGCGATCGCCAAAAAGTCCCAGGGCTTTGTTTACTTGGTCAGCGTGACAGGGGTGACGGGGGTGAGAACGGAAGTGGGATCGAGGGTGGAAGCTTTGTTAGCAGGGATGCGCCAGGTCACCGATAAACCGATTGGAGTTGGTTTTGGTATTTCCCAACCGGAACAGGCTGAGCAGGTGAAAGCTTGGGGCGCAGATGCAGTAATTGTAGGAAGCGCCATGGTTAAGCGTTTAGCGGAAGGAACCCCGACGGAAGGATTGCAAGCTTTGGAAACTTTTTGCCGGGAACTGAAAACGGCCATCAGTTAAAGAAAGTTAGTACGGTTGGCAAGGCTTAAAAGAAGCATAATTTCGGCAAAATTAAGGGCGGAAATCCCCATCCCCCAAGGAAATTAGCCCGTTTGGGTGAAGACAGCTTGGGTAGTCTCCCTTTATCGTGAGATCAACTGAGCGAGAGGAGAAAGATGATGAAAACGATCAAAAGTCCATTAATTGCCCTTGGCCTAATTTTTGCTAGCCCCCTCCTATGGGGAGGAACGGCGATCGCCGAAAACGCAAATCAAGTTCAACAACTGCTGGAAACCAATGCCTGCATGAACTGTGATTTATCCGGGGCTGACTTGTCCGGAGCCCATCTGATTGGGGCAGATTTGCGTAATGCCAATTTATCCGGTACAAACCTCAACGAAGCTAACTTGGAAGGGGCTGATTTGACCGGTGCCAATCTGCAAAATGCCGATCTGCGAGGAGCCATGGTCACCAATGCCACCCTCAACCGAGCTAATTTGACTTCGGCTAACTTTGCCTTTGCTAAACTCTACGACGTGGATGTGACCGGTGCCACCGTTGAGGGTATGAACATCCAAAATGCGGAAATTTACAACACGGGCATTGGTATTGGCGGCGGCGACGATTGATGGCCTTGACTGGAGTTGGGCGAGGAAAAGGCGATCGCCATGGCTCAATGGTTAACGGCCATGTTCCTGTCTTTCCTGTTCAATTTCCATTCTGATTTCCGATTCCAGTTCTTTACCAAGAAAATAGTTTAAAAAAGTCCTGATTACAGCGATTAGCCCTAGTTTGCTCAAGCTTTCTAGGGTAGGGGCGATGGTGGTGGAAAGGATATCTGCCCCCAATTGGAATTCCAGGGCTAGAGCCAACCACAAACCGAATTGCAAGCGAATACTGTTGAAAAATTTGGGCGTATTCATAGTACGGCGATCGCCAGCCCAGACCATTTGCAAAGTTTTCACTAGCCCGAGAATAATACACAGCACGGAAACACTTTCCAGCACAAACCTGGTAATGCTGACTAAATTGCCCAGATAATGATCCAAAATTTCCATAGTTTTATTCCTTTGCCTTTTAGTCTAGTTTTGGTCAAGAAATTGACCGATTTTTTTGGCCGCCGTAGCCAAAATATCCGGCTCCTGTACTAAGGCAAAACGTACATAACCTTCCCCCCCTGCACCAAAGCCAGACCCTGGAGAAAGGGCAACACCGGTTTTAGCCACCAGTTTTTGACAAAATTCCAAGGAATTGCCAAGCCAACTTTCAGGTAATGGTGCCCAAACATACATGGTGGCAGTGGGCAGAGGCACAGCCCAGCCAATCTTCGCTAAAGCATCAATCAATGTTGCCCGGCGTTGGGCAAAAATTTGCACGGTTTGTTGCACAGTTTCCGGTGGACTTTCCAGGGCGGCGATTGCCCCTTGGAGAATGCCTGCGTATTGATTAAAATCCACCACCGCTTTGATTTTTTTCAGGGCAGAAATTAACTGGATATTACCAATGGCAAAACCAATACGGAAGCCCCCCATATTATAGGATTTGGAAAAGGTAAAAAATTCAATGGCACAGGATTTTTGTCGGTCTGCTTGCAAAACTGACGGTGGCATTGCTATACCATCAAAAACCAAATCCATGTAGGGAAAATCATGTACTAATACTAAATCATGGTCACGACAAAACTGCACCGCCGTTTGAAAAAATTCTAAGCTGGCGATCGCCGTGGTGGGATTGTGGGGATAGCTGAGCACCGTCATTTTGGCCTTGGCTAAAACTGAGTTGGGAATGGCCGTAAACACTGGCAAAAATTGGTTTTCCGAGCGCAACGCCATGGGATAAATTTCTCCCCCCGCCAGGTACACGCCCCCCATGTGGGAGGGATAACCAGGGTCCATCAACAGAGCCACATCGCCGGGATTCAACACCGCCAACGGTAAATGGGCTGTGCCTTCCTGGGAACCAATCAGGGGCAGCACTTCCGTTTCCGCATCCACCGCTAGGCCAAAACGCTTTTCGTACCAAACGGCGATCGCCTGCCGCAATGGTAGGGTTCCCTGGTGCAATAAATAACCATGGGTGCTGGGATCTTCTAAAGCTTTGGCGATCGTGGCCAGAATGGGGGCAGGAGTAGGTAAATCAGAGGAGCCAAGGGAAAGATCAATAATGGTTTGACCCTGGGCCCGGGCTTGGGCCTTAGCCAAGTCCATATCAGCAAAAACATTACCACCAAAGGCGTTGAGACGATCAGCAAATTGCATAAACAAAACTATTTTATTAGAAACTTTGTAATCGAATTGGTTAGCGTTCGTAACAGCTAATAAATTCTCGAATTACCCAACCCCAAACCCGATAACGATCCTGATAATAACCAGCAACTTTGGCCCAAGGGCGGCCTTGTTGGTCAAAATCAATTTCTAGGATTTCCACTTCTCGATTATTTCTTAAAGCATTAATAACTTGACCATTGGGACTTTCTCTAACATTGAGAGGCGTACCGGTAGGATCAGTAACTTTACAAATTTCCTTTGCTTGGGAAGGAATTGCTGTTAAGACGAAGCAAAAAATGCTGGTTAAAAATAAACTTTTAAAGAAAGCCATTGGCAAAAAATCTACTATTCCGTCAGGACTTGTTTACACGTCATAGCCAAACAAGTTGGGATTAACTTCGGTTAAATTAATATCCCCCAAACCGTACTCGGCCCAGCGTTGGCTGACCTGCTCCGCCATGGCTGGATCGGACTCCAATACTTCTCCCCATTCATGATCCGTTTCCGGGGGAATTTTGGTGGTGGCATCAATACCCATGCGGCCGCCCAAACCAATTTTTTCACTGGCAAAATCGAGGCTGTCAAAGGGGGTTTCCGGCAAAATAAACACGTCCCGCACCGGGTCAACTTTGGAGCTGATGGCCCAGACCACCTGGCGGGGATCGCGGATGTTAATACTCTTATCCACCACAATGACGAATTTGGTGTAGGTAAATTGGGGTAGAGCACTCCAAAAAGCCAGGGCCGCCCGCTTAGCTTGCCCCGGATAAGCTTTGTCAATGGAAATAATGGCAGCTTTGTAACTCAACGCTTCCATGGGCAAAAAGAAGTCGGTGATTTCCGAAACCTGTTGCCGCAAAATTGGCGTATAAATCCGGTTCAAGGCGATCGCCATCATGGCTTCTTCTTTGGGGGGACGACCGCTGAAAGTAGTTAAATAAACGGGATTTTTGCGGTGGGTCAGACACTGGAACCGCACTAGGGGAGAATCCTCCACGCCGCCGTAGTAGCCCATGTGATCGCCAAAGGGGCCATCGGGTAACATTTCGCCGGGGGTAATGGTACCTTCCAGCACAAATTCTGAGTCCGCCGGCACTTCCAAATCGACGGTTTTACATTTAGCTAGGGCCACCCCAGAACCACCGTATAACCCCGCAAATAACCATTCTGACAAATCCACCGGGATCGGTGTGGCCGCCGCCATAATAATTAATGGATCTACCCCCAAGGCGATCGCCACTTCTAATTTTTTGCCCTGTTCCGCCGCTTTGCGTAAATGCCTGGCCCCTCCCCGCACCGACAGCCAATGGACCGTCATGGTGGTTTTGGATTGCAGTTGCAGACGATAAACCCCCACATTGGGGGTGCCCGTTTCACAGTCCTTGGTGATCACTAAACCAAGGGTAATAATTTTGCCCGCATCACCGGGATAGGGCCGGATCAAGGGGATTTGGTTTAAATCGAGATTTTCACCATCGATGACTACTTCTTGGCAGGGGGGAAAGAAGTTACGCCCTGGTTTGGCCTTGAGCACATCAAACAACACTTTGCCAAAATCAATGGCCTGGGAAATTTTCTTGGGCGGCTTAGGCTGTTGCAACAGGGCTAGCTTTTTGCCCAAATCCTCCAACTCCAGAGGATGGTCCATATTCATGGCCCAACAGATGCGCTCCACTGTGCCCATCAAATTCACCGCCACCGGGAAAGGGGAGCCTTTGACATTCTCAAATAACAGCCCTGGGCCACCGGCCTGTAGCATCCGGTTAGAGATTTCCGCCACTTCCAAATCGGGATCCACCTCAGCGGTAATGCGGCGCAACTGCCCCCGTGTTTCCAACAACTGGATGAATCCCCGTAAATCTCTGGCCATGGCTGATGTCTAAACAAATACGCTCTCTAGCTTAACGGGTTTAGCCCGACCAGGATGGCGATCTCCAACGAGAATTTGCCGCTATGCTAGGGGTTGACAATGATAGACGGCAAAAATTGTTGAAAACTTTTCATCCCCTTACGGCGATCGCCGTCACTCCCCAAGCCGTTAAATTGCTTCTGCCCGTGGTGGAAACGTTGACGGGAAAATTGCTTTTATCAAAATCTTTGGCAGAGGAATTAGAGCTTGGCAAAAATTCCCTAGTGGAAACCTATGGCGATTCTTTGGCAACGGCTGTGGCAGAACGCTGGAATAACCATCAAGCCTTTATTTTTGGTTTAGCCACGGGGGCCGTAGTCCGCTTAATTGCTCCTTTATTGCAAAGTAAACAAAGTGATCCCGCTGTGCTGGTGGTGGATGCCATGGGTCAATCGGTGATTAGTTTACTCAGCGGCCACCAAGGGGGAGGCGATCGCCTGGCGCAGATAGTGGCGGAACAGTTGCAGGCAAAAGCAATTCTCACTGGCGGGGCCAATGGCTTGGGGCAGATAGCAGTGGATTGTTTAGGCATCCCCTTTGGTTGGCGCAAAGGAAAAGGAGATTGGACAGCGGTAAGTTCTGCTTTGGCCGCTCAAAAATTAGTAGGAGTAACACAAACGGCGGGGTTAACTCTTTGGCAAAATCATTTACCCCCAGGCCATGGTTTTACTTTTTCTGGAACTAAGGAGACGACGGCAACCTTATTAATCACCGTTCAAGAAAGTAATTTGGAAAAACTGAATAAACCCATGGCCCCATGGCATCCCCGACTGTTATGGATTGGCGTTGGCTGTGTGCGGGGTACGGATTTAGCTTTGTTAGAACGGGCTTTGTTAGAAGTTTTAGAACGGGAAAATTTAAGCCCTTTGGCGATCGCGGGCCTGGCCAGTGTCCATTTAAAAGCCGACGAAGTGGGAATGCAACAATTCGCCCAAAAATACGATTTGCCCTTTTTCACTTTTCCCCCAGAACAGTTAGCGGCCCAGGCTGTCCCCAATCCCTCCGAGGTGGTTCTTCAAGAAGTGGGTACCCCCAGTGTGGCGGAAGCGGCGGCATTAACGGCGGCTCAAATGTATAGCCAAGGGGGAAAATTGATAGCGGAAAAAGTAATTGTTAAACAACACAACCAAGCAGTAACAGTGGCGATCGCCAAGGGAGAAAGGGAATACATCGGCAAACCGGGACAGTTATGGTTAGTGGGCACCGGGCCCGGAGAATTAAGCCAAATTTCCCCAGCGGCCCGAACGGCTATTAGAGAAGCAGACGTGCTCATTGGCTACGGACTTTATTTAGATTTGATTGATCCTCTACGACGACCCGGCCAAATTTGTGAAACGTTCCCCCTCACCCAGGAGCGGCAACGGTGTCAGCGAGCCATTGAGTTGGCCCAATGGGGTTTAACGGTGGCGGTGCTATCCTCCGGGGATTGTGGCATTTACGGCATGGCTGGGCTAGTGTTGGAAGAACTGGAGAAATTAAATTGGGATGGGCAAACCCCCGCAGTGGAAGTTTTTCCCGGCATTAGTGCCTTCCAAGCAGCGGCGGCCCGGGTGGGTGCTCCCCTGATGCACGACTTTTGCGCCATTAGCCTCAGCGATTTGCTTACCCCCAAAGAAAAAATTCTGCAACGGTTAACGGCGGCGGCCCAGGCGGATTTTGTCACCGCTCTGTATAACCCCAAATCCCAAAAGCGCACCGAGTTGATTGAACAGGCCCAAGCTATTTTCCTACAATGGCGATCGCCAACCACTCCGGTGGCCCTGGTGCGTTCCGTTTATCGCCAAGATGAAACCATTGTGCGTACCACGTTGGCGGCAATGCTGAACTTTCCCATTGATATGCTGACGGTGGTGCTCATCGGCAACAGTAACACCTACAATTATCAAGATTATTTGATTACTCCCCGGGGCTATTATGCCAATGCCTAGAAAAAAACAGTCAATTACTGGAGCGGTGCTCAAGCCCTCTAATCCCATAATTTTCAAGGTACCCTGAATAGAAGTGAGTCCGTTGACCGGGAGTATTTTCCAATGAAGCTGGTGAAGGATGTACAACTGAGGCGTTATACCCCTCCCACCTGTACTTTAGAGTTGTGGCAAACTCGACGGGTATGGCAAAGACCTCCCCAAACTTTGCCGGCGGATTATCGTTTTGCGCTCCATTTTGACGATCCCCGTTTGCCGGAAGTAGAACAATTAACTTTGTCTGGCACACCGGAGGAGTTGGAAGCCCTCGCTTTAGCGGTGGAAACCTATCTCCAGCAACGGCTTAACCCCTGTGCTTCCTTGGAACCAAGCACCTATCCGGAACCAGTATTTAATGCGGACGGTGAACCTTCTTTTTGCCTACGACCCCAGGGATTATGGAGCCATGAACTTTTGGGGATGGGGGCTCCCATTACCCTCAATACTTCCCAGTTGTACGATCTGATGCTGGCCTTGGAAGGTTTCCGTCTCCAGGATTTAGAGCCGAGCCGGATGTCAGTGCTCATGGCCAGAGAACAGTCGCCTAAAGCATTGGTCTTAGCCGGAATGGTAGCAGCCGGTAGTGTGGCGGCGATCGCCATAGCGGCCCTGTGGATGCGCCAACCCCAACCCGAAGTGGCGGTGCAGAATAATTTTCAACTGCCAATGCCCAACCAATTTCAGTTTGAGGAAGTTAGCTCTATGGTGCCACCACCACCGAGGGGCGATACCCCCTCCCCTCAATTGGCCCCAATCCTAGCTTTACGGGATCCTCTGCCTTCCCCCAGTGCCGTGCTAGCTGCTGCTCCCCCTCCCCGTAATCCTAATATTCCCCTAGTGGTGCCCCCAGAAAGGGTGCGTCCCCCTGATTTACAAGCTCCAGGAGCCCCAGGGGAAACCTATATTGCCATTCCTGATCCCACTAATCTACAACCCCTGACACCGCCGCCAGAACCGTCTTACCCCGGTGCCTTGGCTATTTTGCCCCGCCCCGACGGTCAACCCCTACCCTATGGTGGCGAGATATTGTCCACTACCCCCGATTTACCGCCTCTGCCCCCTGCTTCTAATCCCGTTAGTTTTAGGCCGCCTCGACCCCGTGCTGTGCCACCCCGTTCCACCAATTTACTGGACACCATTCCCCAGGTGGCGGAAGTGCGTAAGTTCTATCAAGAGCAGTGGCAACCGCCGGAAGATCAAACCCAAACGTTGGAATATCGCCTACAAATTGATCCCAGTGGGACGGTGAAGAGAACCATGCCCCTAGGCCGAGCCGCTAGCATTTACATGGCCCGCCTGCCCCAACCTGCCCCTGGGGAACCGTTGGTCTCTCCCCTCGCCGATGACAGGATGGAAACCATTCGCTTAGTACTTACTCCCCTGGGAGATGTGAAGGCTTTTCTGGAAGATCAACCCCAATAGTCCGCACCATCCAACAAAAAAAGGCCCGCTGGTTTTTCCGTCGGGCCTGGTTTAATCTGTTTTAGTTTTACAGCGCGAATTCCTAGGCCAGGGCCGCTACTTTAGGCCAACGTCCTACAGTTTGCCCAATAACCGCCAATTGCTTCATGGTTTCGTCGAAGCGGTCGGGGGTCAAAGATTGGGGCCCATCGGACATAGCTTTAGCCGGGTTGGGATGCACTTCAATCATCAAGGAGTCTGTCCCCGCGGCGATCGCCGCCATGGCCATGGAGGGCACATACTCGGATTTACCGGTGCCGTGGCTGGGGTCGATCATAATGGGCAGGTGCGTAAGGGAGCGCAGGACAGGCAACACCGACAAATCAAGGCAATTGCGGGTGTAATGGCCGTCAAAGGTGCGAATGCCCCGCTCACAAAGAATCACGTTGGGATTACCCGCCGCGAGAATGTATTCTGCCGCCATTAACCATTCATCAATGGTGGCCGCCATGCCCCGCTTTAACAGCACTGGCTTATCCTGGGCCCCTACCTTTTTCAGCATGGAGAAATTCTGCATATTGCGGGCACCCACTTGGATTACATCCGCCACTTCCGCAATGATTTCTAAATCCGCCGCATCCATCACTTCGGTGATAATGCCCAAACCAGTGGCTTCCTTAGCTGCTGCCAACAGACCTAGAGCACTTTCCCCATGACCTTGGAAAGCGTAGGGAGAGGTACGGGGTTTGAAGGCGCCGCCCCGTAAAAACTGGGCCCCGGCCGCCTTAACTCGACGGGCCGTTTCCACAATCATGGTTTCATTTTCCACCGAACAGGGGCCTGCTACCACAGCCACCGGATGGTTTTTGCCGATCGCCACGGGGCCAGCGGGGGTAGAAACGATTACTTCACTGTATTCCCCATGGCGGAAAGTCAAACTAGCCCGTTTAAAAGGTTGTTCCACCCGTAATACATCTTCAATCCAGGGGCTAACCTCTTGGATTTGCAAAGGATCAAGTCCGGCTGTTTCCCCCACCAACCCCATCACAACTTTGTGCTTACCAACAATCTTTTCGGGGGTGAGGCCCCGTTCGGCAAACTCCTTACCAATGCGCTCAATTTCTATTTCTGGGGTGCCGACTTTCATGACGACGATCATGACAAACTTCCTCTATTCGATAGGTTGGGACAGGGAGGGTTAAAAGCTTAGCTAAAGGTCTGACAGTAAATGCGGACTCGAAAAGCCGATGCTAATGCTAATTTTAACGAAATTATTTTGACCAACAGGACTGGGCAATTATTATTGACCAATTGTTAACTTTGTTAACGAAAATTTACAAATTCTGAGTTTTGTTCAACGATCGCCATTGTCCTGGGCCGTTTGTTGGGCGTTGCGCCAGACAGCGATGGTACGACTGAGGTTGAGGCGAAATTCCGGCCAGCCCCAGACACTGCCAGGCTCATCTTCCCAGGAGGTGGAAAAAATGCCATAGCTTAAGCCCACCACCCCTAGACCAAAAAAGAGCAGACTCACCGAAAACACCACATAGGTGGGAATCTCAAACCAGTCCCGGCTCACAACAAGATAAAAAAGCACAAAGGATAACATGCCCAGCCCAGTGGGAATGCCGGAGAACAGGGCCATGCGTTTAACCATCCTTTGGCTCACCACGGCGGGAATGCCACTGTCTGCTGAACGGCGGCCCTTTTTATCTTTGGCTCCGCTGGTTTTAGTGCTCGGAGCCACCACTGCAGGGGGCTTTTTTTCAACCTTTTTCTTTTTTGATTTCCGCTCAAAAGGAAGACGGTCTCGATTGGTGGGGTCAGCCATGGGAAAAATGCAAAAACTTAACGACGGATACCGAGGCGTTTGATCAGGGCTTGGTAACGTTCTGGTTCCCGGGCATTGATGAAGCTTAATAGACGCTTACGACGACCAATCATTTTGAGCAGGCCCCGACGGGAAGCGTGGTCTTTGGGGTTAGCTTTGAGGTGCCCTGTGAGCTGGGTAATTCTTTCTGTCAAGAAGGCCACTTGCAGATCAGCGGACCCAGTATCAGTCTCGTGGGCTTGATACTCGGTCATCAATTCTTGTTTACGGATTTGGGTTAAGGACATAGTCTCTGTGGAAAAAACCTAGGCTGTAAAGTATTGGGCGATAAATTTCGTTGCAATCTCTTACTATATCACGTTTGCCGGAGGGCTCCTTTCCATCACGAAAAGGGAAAGTTATCGACAACCAAAGACGTTGGGGGGCAAATCATTCCAGATTCAAATCAGATCTAAAACAGATAACTATGGGCCAAACTGAGCAGAAAGGTTAACTGGCCTGTCAGGAGGAGCAGATAGATAACAATGCGCCGTTGGAAAACGGAAAGCAATAGCCCGATGCTTTTGACATCAATCATGGGGCCAAAGACTAAAAATGCTAACAGGGAGCTACTAGTGAAGGTGGAAACAAAGGAGAGGGCAAAAAATGAGTCCACTGTGGAACAGACCGATACCACCACCGATAGCAACATCATGGCCAAAATGGAGCTAATGGTGCCTTGTCCCAACAGTAAAATCCATTCCCTGGGAATGAAAACTTGGATGACGGCGGCGATTAAACTGCCTAAAATTAGCATGCCGCCCAATTCCCGTAATTCCTGCACAATATTGTCGGTGAACATTTCCCAACGGCTGGGGGCAATGGGGGGTAGGAGGGTTTCCACCGCTTGCTCGTCTAATTTCAGCAGTTGACCGCTGTTACCACTTCCCAAGAGAAAGGTGCCCGATTGCAAAAGGGGGGATTCACAGGCGATCGCCGTGGGGGATTCTTCCGGACGAGTGAGGTAGGCCAATCTACGACCCAAAGCAGGTTTAAGCAGAGGCACTGCGTCCAACTGACGACTAAACACCCAACTGACAATCACAGTAATAATCAGGGAGCAGACTACCCGGGCCACTACCATGCCCGGTTGATCCCGAAAAGCCACCCAGGTGGACCAAATCACAATCGGATTAATGGTGGGAGCAGCCAACAAAAATGCCACTGCTACCGAAGGGGGCAAACCCTGCATCAAAAATCTTCTGGCCACGGGCACATTGCCACACTCACACACCGGAAACATAAACCCCACCAAGCTACCGGCGATCGCCCCGAGGAAAGGATTACGGGGAATATAGGCAATTAGCTTTTTTTCATCGCTGAAGACTAATAGGGCACTGGAGAGCACTACCCCAAAGGTGAGGAAGGGGATGGCCTCCACCAGCAAGCTCAAAAAAATAGTAAAGGCTTCGTGCAATTGGGTCATAGATTTAAGCAAAGCCAGGCAGAGTCAGCCCAGGGGACAAAAACTTCCTGAAGCTCACGGTGAGAGGAGCAAAAAACGATAATACCAAACTGCGATCTTTCTAGGGTTGGGTAGGGGTAGGCGTCCCCCCGGTCCCCCCGCCCTGGTTATTGGGTTCCGTCGGTGCCAAAGGGTTTTGGGGTGGGGGTAACTGGGGATTTTTCACCTGTAGTTTAATGGCCTCCAGCAACTGTTTTAGCCCCTCTTCCTCCGGATAAATTTTCGTCAACTTCTCCATCGGGGCGATCGCCCCGGCCAAATCCCCCATTTGTAAACGAGCTTCCACCAGCCCTTGCAACGCGTTGGGATTATCCGGTTCCCGTTGCAATACTTTTTCATATCCCCCAGCGACCTCCTTTAAGCGCTCCAGATCTGCCGCTGTGGGTTGTTGCGGTGTCCCCTGGGATGGACCCTCAGTCTGGTTAGCATTGCCCCTCAACACAGTCAGCATCGGCACTGTCATCATGCCTAGAAAAGCCAACCCTGAAGCAATGATGAAGGTCTTTTGTAAAATCTTTTTGGTGGAAGCCATAGAAAAGGGGAAAATTCCCAATAACAACAAAATTAAGCTGGGGGAGCCGGACTTTCTGCAATCCAATGCCGATGATAACGCGAGGGCCTGTCGGCAAAGTTTTAGTTTCCCGGCCAAAACTTGGCACTAAATAAAAGCTCCGACAATATTAAAGGGCTTTCAAAACAAGCTTTAGTTAAGAGAAGGCAACGGATAGTAGGAAAAATAACTGTAAACCCCCCCCGCAAAAGCCGAGCCACAGATTAGGGCTAATAATAACAAGCTTTGCCCCTGGCCCATACCCAGATTACGCAACTCAATCCGACCCAGAATAGCCGCCGCTAGTAGCAACAAAAATGAAGTGAAATAATTAAACCACCGCAGGGCCACGACAAAAACAAAACACCAAAACACCATGGACACCATCGACCGCAATTCTGACTTAGCCCAATTGCCCACCACATAGGTCATCAGGGTAATGGGGGTAGTCAAAGCTAAAGTGGTCAACGTAATGATGAACAGGGTAAAAATATGGATTAAAGCCAGAATCGTCCTTTGATCCAGTTCTATCTGCCAACCCTTGAGGTGTTCGTGGAACATCGTGCTCCAGGGCACACTGGCCTCGGCCAATCTCCAGCCAAAGGCCACATAGGCAACAATTACCAAAGCAAGGGATAAAAAAGGAATGGATTTGAGCCAGGGCATGGACAGTTTCCCCCCAGGGCTGAGGATTATCGTGATCAAAACAGCCAAAAACGAGAAAACGAAGAAGGCATAGTCGGCCACAGAAACCCACCGCCATCTTCGTTAATCTTCGTGCCAAAACAAATCAGGACATAAACTGAATGATGTAATCAAAATAGGGAGCTGTCTCATTGGCATCCTCTGCACTCAACAGTCCCAACGCCGCATCCTTCAGTACAGTTACCGCGTCGACCATCCCTGGCACCGGCACATTTAAGGAGTTGTACATTTCCTTCACACCGATTAAACCAGTAGTTTCAATGGGTTCTTTGTTGCCCGCTAAAACGCCATAGGTAACTAGGCGCAAATACCAACCGTAATCGCGCAAACACTGATTATATTGCCGCTGACCGTAGGCATTACCTCCGGGAGCACGGTATTCAGGGTGCTTCTTAAACAGTTGTTTTTGGGCTTGATCGACTATCTTTTTTTCATTTTCGGCCAGGGTTTCCGCAATGCGAATACGCTGGGCACCGGTGGTTAAAAACGCCTGGATCCCTTTGAGTTCACCGCTAGTGGGGTAGCGGAGTTGATCGTCGGCTTGCAAAATAACTTGACTAACTACACTCATGATATCAACAAGAATTTCATATCATACTGTAGTTTAGCCTGAGTTGCCCCATACTGCCCCAGGCTAAATACCCTCTCATCCTGAGGCAGTGTACTTTTTCCTGCTGCTTCCCTAGACGGCCACGGCCTGGGGGCTAGAAGCAAAAGCTGCTTTCAACACATCCACTTTGTCGGTGTATTCCCAGGGCAAATCCAGGTCATTGCGACCAAAATGGCCATAGGCGGCCACATCTTGATAAAATCTCCCCCCCCGTTCGGCGGGCAAATTCCGCAAATTGAGGGATTGGATGATACCGGCTGGGCGCAGTTCAAAGTTTGCCAATACGACTTCCAGCAGTTTTTCTTCATCTACCTTACCGGTGCCAAAGGTATCGATTAAAACGCTGACTGGGCGAGCAACCCCAATGGCGTAGCTGACCTGTACTTCGCATTTATCTGCTAAACCGGCAGCAACAATGTTTTTGGCCACATAGCGGGCGGCATAGGCCGCAGACCGGTCTACCTTGGTGGGATCCTTACCGGAAAAGGCACCACCGCCATGGCGGGAATAACCACCGTAGGTGTCCACAATAATTTTCCGTCCCGTTAAACCAGCATCCCCTTGGGGACCCCCCACAACAAATTTGCCAGTGGGATTAACAATAAAGCGGGTTTTATCAGTGGGCTTGAGGGCAATGTCGCTGAAGCAATGACCCACCACTACGTCCCAAAGATCGGCTTTAATTTTGGCTTGGACTGCATCGTTGTCGGTGATATCGCCAATGTGCTCGTCGTGCTGAGTGGAAATGAGGATGGTATCAATGGCTACGGGTGAGCCATCTTCGTACAGGATGGAAACTTGGGTTTTACCGTCGGGGCGAAGATAAGCCAATTGGCCAGATTTACGTACTTCCGATAGGCGCAGGGCAATGCGGTGGGCCAAACTAATGGGTAGGGGCATCAATTCTGGGGTTTCGTTGCAAGCATAGCCAAACATTAGGCCCTGATCGCCCGCACCGATTTTGTCTAACTCGTCGTCGCTGAGGGCATGGCGCTGTTCTTGGGCGGCGGTTACACCTTGGGAAATGTCGGGGGACTGTTCGTCGATCGCCAGCATGACGGCACAACTGTTAGCGGAGTAGCCATTATCGGCGTTGGTGTAGCCAATTTCAGCAATTTTCTGGCGGATCAATTCGACAAAATTAATGTGGGCTTGGGAAGTAATTTCCCCCGTCACTAGGGTCAAGCCTGTGTTGACTACGGTTTCCGCCGCTACTCGACTGTTGGGGTCCAGGGTTAGGAGGGCATCAAGGATGGTATCGGAAATCTGGTCACACACCTTATCAGGATGGCCTTCTGTCACCGACTCGGAAGTAAATAAATAGCGCTTAGACAAAGTCTTCAGTCCTCGTACACGATAAAGGCTATTGGGCAAACAAGACCTTCAACAAAGCTTGTTAAGTTAAATTAACATTTCATCATACAGGTTATTTTCCCTGGTACGGGAACGGAAAGGGCTAAAATTTGTTCCCTATGCTACCAATACCCCTGGGAATTTTTGGGCTTGGAGGGCTGTTTGTAATAGCTCCGGCCCTGCAGAAGCCAATAGAGTGGAATCACTCAGGGTACGACGCCAAAATTTAGCCCTGGGTTGACCATTGAACAAACTCAATAAATGCCTGGTAATTTGATTAAGGCGATCGCCGTGACGTAAACGCTCTTCCACATAGGGCAACATACGTTCAATAATTTCCGCTCGGCTGGGGACTAAATTGGTTTTGTGGTAAATGTCCCGGTCTACGGTGGCGAAAAGGTAGGGATTTTCGTAGGCGGCTCGGCCCACCATCACTGCATCCACATGGCTAAGATGCTGTTGAATTTGCTCAGTTTGGGTGATACCGCCATTAATTTCGATCAATAACTGGGGAAAATCCTTTTTTAATTGATAAACATCTTCGTAACGTAGGGGAGGAATGGTTCGGTTTTCCTTGGGACTAAGCCCCTGGAGCCAGGCTTTACGGGCATGGACAGTGAATCTTTGACAGCCAGCGTTTGCCACGATTTCGACAAAATGCACTAAATCTTCATAACTGTCCCGATGATCAATGCCAATGCGATGTTTAACGGTGACGGGAATTTCCACGGCCTTTTGCATTGCACTCACACATTGGGCTACCAAATCCGGTTGAGCCATTAAACAAGCCCCAAAATTGCCGCTCTGCACCCGATCGCTGGGACAGCCCACATTCAAGTTAATTTCGTCATATCCCCAATCCTGGCCAATGCGGGCACATTCCGCTAGGAGTTGGGGATCATCGCCCCCCAATTGCAACGCTACGGGTTTTTCCTCCGGGCTAAAATTTAATAACCTCTGGCGATCGCCGTGGAGGATGGCCTGGGCCGTAATCATTTCTGTGTACAACAGGGTGTGGCGGGTTAACTGCCGTAGAAAATAGCGAAAATGGCGATCAGTATGGTCCATCATTGGGGCCACACTGAGGGGATTAATAGAAGAATCAGCGAAAATTTTTGTCATCAGGACAATATTTACGTTAAATCAGTCTCCATGCCAACTTCATCCACCAATGCCGGCAGATTCAGGGTGGCATAAATTTCCGCCAAAGGAATGGCTAAATTAAGCGCCTCAATGTCGGCGATCGCCTCTAGACCCTCATAGGACTTCAGCAACCAAAAATCCTGGGGAGTCCGCTGAAAACACTCCACCAAATACTGCTGGGCGTTGACCAAAATATACGCCCATAAACTGGGCAGGGTGCGGTAATCCTGAAACTTTTTGCCCCGGTCAAAGCCTTCTGTGGATTCCGACAAAACCTCAATAATCACCCTGGGAAAATTAACAAATGCCTGGCTCGGAGCATCTCTTTCGTCACAAGTTACCAACAGGTCAGGATAATAAAACCGTCTTCCTTCCTTTAGTTTCACCTTCAAATCAGCAAAGTAGACACGACAGCCAGAATTTTGGAGGCGACTACGAAGGGCCATGTAAAAATTGCCACTGATGATGTTGTGAATTCCACCAGTGCCGGCCATGGCGTAAATCTGGCCATCGATGTATTCATGCTTAACGTCACTGCGGCTTTCCAGCTCTAAGTAATCGTCGGGGGAAAAGTATCCATTGGAGGAGAGCGCAACCATCTGCCTTGCCAAATTTGTCTAATTGATTGCCTTCATTCTATGGCCCCACACCATTGCGTTAAATATCTTTACGATCGCCATTGGCTAGCCATGGGAAGCTAAAATACAGGCCGGATAACCCCATTTACCCTTTCCCAAAGCCAGAGTACCCTAGGGGAGAGCGAGTAAATTGCAGGCCGAAAATCCGAGAGAATCGGTAAAATGGCAAAGTCAGCATTTTCGCTTGTAAACCCAACATTACCTACAAACTTCAACAAAAAACACCTGTGGCCGATAAAAGAAGACCCCAACGCGACTTACCTCAAATTAACGAAAGAATACGTTTCCCAGAAATACGAGTCATTGACAGTGACGGTGCCCAATTGGGGATCATTACCCCCAATGAAGCCATGGAAATCGCCGACGAGCGGGGGCTCGACCTTGTGTTAGTGAGTGAGACCGCCGATCCGCCGGTGTGCCGCATCATGGACTATGGCAAATATAAATTTGAGCAGGAGAAAAAAGCCCGGGAGGCCAAGAAAAAACAACATACCGCCGACGTTAAGGAAGTAAAAATGCGGTACAAAATCGATGAACACGACTATCAAGTGCGCATCAATCAGGCCAAACGCTTCCTCAAAGCTGGGGATAAAGTCAAGGCAACGGTGAACTTCCGGGGGCGGGAAATTCAGCACGCCCACCTAGCGAAGGAATTACTGGACCGCATGGCAACGGACCTGGCCACCGAAGCCGATATCCAGCAGGCTCCCAAACGGGAAGGACGCAATATGATGATGTTCCTTTCCCCCAAAAAGGTTTAGACCTATACAAACGATGAACCTACGCCGTTGAATGGTTCTTAAAAAGTTTTGTGAATCCCCTGAGAAGGTGTTTGGAAAGTTTTATTCTGCCCCCTAAATCTCCTCACTAAAGCTCCGGCAATACTAGAGGACTTTCAGTCAGTTTCCCCCTAAATTTGGGGGTCAGGGGGGCTTTTAAAGCATGTTCTGAGACGATCTGAGGGGATTTTTCTTTTGGCTGTTACAACGGGGTCAATGTTGCCGGAGGGCCGCACAAGTTTTCGGCCCCTGTCCTAGAATGGGGAAATTAGCAGAGCCCCACTGGTGGAGGAAACGGTCTTGGACGAACTGCGCTCAGCGTTAGAGTTGGCGACGGAGGATGAACTGACCCAACTAACGCAAATTCTCTTTTGTAGAAAATTTAATCCTTTGGATTATCTGCAAACCCCCCTTCCGGTGGAGGTACAAAGCTTGGATCGTCCCCTCTGGGAAAGTTCCCTCGAGGAAAGATTCCGCTATTTAGCCGCCGATGGCCTAACGGTTTTACGGGGCAAGGCCAAGCAATTTAGCTACCGGGACACCCTCATTCGGGTTTGTCAATTCCTCAAAGTGCCCTACGCCCAACAGATGACTACCCTGGATTTGGAAACGGATATTTTTCTCCACTTGGTCAACCAAGCTTGGCAAAAATTGCCCCCGGCGGAGCAGAATAATTTGACTCGTAAAATCCAACAGTCCCTGATTAATTCTCCTTTGCCGGAACCTCTGCCCCTGCAAATTCAACACAATCCCGTCAATGTCATCCTCAAGGGAGGTGGGGCGATCGCCGTTAGTTCGGTGCTCAGACCCCTACTGTTGGGGCGCATCTTACAGCAAGTGACGGTACACATTGCCCAATATCAAGTGGCCAAATCGTTGCTGATGAAGGGGGGACTAAATGTCGCCAGTCAGTTACAAAATCAGTTAGCCCTCCAAACCGCTAAACAGGGGGTGCTGATGGGAACGGCTCGTTACGGGGCAGTGCGGACAATTTTTTCGGTGTTGGGACCGGCTCTGTGGGGATTATTCCTAGCGGATCTGGGCTGGCGAGCGATCGCCACTAACTATGGGCGTATTATTCCGGTGATTTTTACCCTGGCCCAAATCCGTTTAACGAGGGAAACCTGTTGGCAACTGGCCTAGGTTTGGCTAATTAATTCGACCTATTAGGAACGCCGGCGAGATTTAGACTTGCCTTGGCTAGAGTGTTTTTTTTGCTGTGGCTTTAGCTTTTTTTTGAGCCAACTACCTCCCCAATCGCTCACACTATGGGCCATGGCCCCTGCCTCCAAGCCAACAAAAATTGTTAGCAGTTCCCAACGGTGTTGCTCCAGCCATTGTCTCGGGATCAACCAGTTAATTCCCTGTAAATTAAGCTTTTGTAACAGTATCAGCACTGTCCCTATGCCTGCTGAAGCCAGTAGCAGCCAACTGCCTAGATACAATAAACGCAAAATCGTACCAATCAAAAAGCCGTGGGAAAGGGGCGATCGATGGGGAATGAAGTGGCGGTAGGGAAGCCAGACCCATCTCAGCCAGCCCCACCTTTTATATTGACAGGAATGGATGTCCAGATCCGGGCCAAACATCAACCCGCTAAATCCAAAGGCGATCGCCATTAGCAGGGTTAGTCGGGCACTACCAGTGCCAATAAATGTGATGGCCATAACCGCTGGGGTGGCTCCCAGGGTAATGCGGTCATGGATTTTACCGGCGGGCATGGCAAAGGCAAAAAGGGAATAGGTAACTAGGAAAAAATTTTTTCCGATGGCGATCGAACAAAACGATAACCTATGATATAGTGGTTAAGCACGAGTAAAGGGCGATTAGCTCAGTTGGTAGAGCGCCTGCCTTACAAGCAGGATGTCGGCGGTTCGAGCCCGTCATCGCCCATACGTTAAGCCTTTTTTGGACCTGGCCATTTTTGCCCCGCAAGGTGGGGTTCTGTGCTCCCGATCCTAATTGTCTGCCTGGGCAACTTTTTGACGATCGTAGTAACGGTTATTGTAGTAACGACCATAGTAGTAGCCATAACCGCCGGACGTAGAAGTGATAGCATTGGCCACAATTCCGATAACGTTGAGATCAGCCAACGCCAATTCCCGAAAAGCTTCCTTGATGCTATCCTTGCGGGTCTTATTGAGGCGCACCACCACCACCAGACCATCGGTTTGATCTGCAATCAGACGGGAATCCGTTAGACCCAAAATGGGGGGCGTATCGATCAAAATTAGGTCGAAAGTCTCTTTCCACTGATTCATTTTGACGACAAAATTTTGGGAAGCAGAAACCAACTGCTCCGGGGTCATGGTGTCATCTTGGACTTTGAAGTAGAACAGATTCTTGCCCAAAGGTTCGGGTAAATCCCCATTGTGACCATTAGAGTTGGCCACCAGACTGCCGAGGACGCCATTACCATCGGGGGTGGTGTTTTCGCCTCCGAAGCCGGTAATTTCAGCTAACTTCAACCAGGACTCCTTTTGAGGAAAATAGCGATCGCCATCCACCAGCAGCACTTTTTGCCCCAACTTAGCGGCAGCTTGGGCCAGGAAAAAAGCCGTGGTAGATTTTCCATCACCGGACTCAGCCGAGGTAACCACAAAGGAATGGCACTGGCGTTTGCGCTTGAGGAAAAACAGGTTGGAATAGAGCCTAGCGTAGGACTCTTGCATTGCCTCATTGGGCAGAGGGGAGCCATACTTAATACTGGCTCGCAAATCCTTTTCCAAGGGAATGTACCCTAGGATGGTGTGGTGCTGACTAGCTCTCAAATCTTCGACACTGTGATAGGCAGGATCTAGCTTATCAACCAATAGGGCCGCGCCTCCCCCGGCCAAAAGTCCCAGCATGACAGAAAGTAAAATATCCCTGGGCAGGGTATTAATCGGTGTATCGGGTAGGGTAATGGCGGAAACTAAGCGCCAGGGTACAAAGCTCCTCGCGACCTCCACTTCCAGTGCCTGCCTTGTGGTCACTAATTGGGTTAAACCACTTCTTTGAAGCTCCAATTCCTGTTGGAGACTGGCAAACTCGCCAGCAATGGTGGTGAAATTTTCCAATTGATTTCTCAGTTCCGCTTCCGACCCAATGATACTTTCCAGTTCAATGTTGAGAATATCTAGCTCAATGCCCACACTGGCAAGTTCCTGCAAAGCTTCTGCCTTGGGCCCCCCCACGTCTGTGGCAATGAGGACCTGATCCAATTCTCCATTGCTGAGCGTCCCCTTTTCTTTTTCGGCTTCGGCTCTGATCAACTGCAAAACGTTATCCTTTTCTTCTTGCAACTGCTCCATCTGGGGGCTATTGCCAGTGTAGATGGTGCTAGCTTCCGCCAATTTGAGGTTGATTTCGTTGAGCCGACTAACTAAGCCTGCATAGACAGGGGATTGTCCCAGGGAGCTCAAGCCAAAGGCACTATTGTTATCTATGCCCGTTTTTTGTTCCAGGGCATCTCGTTTGGCGGTTAGTTGTTGGATTTTGATCGACAAATTTTGCCGGAGCACATTAATTTCGTTGAGGCGTGAGCTGAGATTTTCTGCTGTCTGGCTAGGGTCAAAAAACTTATATTGCTGCTGCAATGCCAACATTTGCGCTTGCAACTCTGCCACCCGGTCTTGGAATTTGGGCAACTGGTCATTAACAAAGCGGAGTTTTTCACTCTCCTGTCTGGCTTGCTCTCTACGGGTGTAGTCTAAATATTGTTCAGCTAGAGCCTCCAAAACCGCCTTGACCCTTTCTTGGTCATTGCCCCGGTAGCTGATCTCAACAATGCCTGTGTCCGGCACCACCATCACCGACAGGCTAGCCAGAAAACTACTATAGGAAATTTGCTCCTCTGGGGGGAGGGCGTCATAAATTTGGCTCCAGACCGGCTCCAATAGAATATTACTTTGTAGAATTTCCGACTGGGTGTTCAAATATTCTTTGCCCCGGGGAAGGCTGCCCAGCAGTCCCGAACCTTGGAGTTGGGCCAGGGGATTAACCGTTTCATTCTCGGGGGGGGAAACCAGTAATTGGAAACTAGATTGAAAAACCGGCGGCTTATCAAGTTGCCGCTTGAGGTTCAAGCCTCCCACCGCTAGGGCCACCAGGACAACAATCCACCATCTCCTCCTCAATACACCTGTCAGGTTACCAAGGGAAAAAGAGTCCACTTCTTCAGCACCGTATGCTCCAACTAGCGGAGGGGGGGGGCTACCTTGGGGCAATTCTGGGTAACTGTAGGTCATTATCTTGGGGGGAATGGTTATTGGGCAAGGATGCTTGGGGAATTAGCCATGGTTTAGCACCTAGTGTGTGGAAGCAGTTTTATTTACTTGGGTCAATATTACCGTTATTTTCGGTGACTGTGCACTGTCAATACTAGCCTGGATCTACTGGGAAGGACTCCCACCGGGTTGTTCTAGTTCCTCGGACTACAGCAGGGCCGGAGGACAAAAAACCGAGTCAGAATCGGCGATCGCCATTGGCCAAAAGATTTAGCACCGATGATGATGATCATCTGTGGCCGGGTGGAGGGATGGAGAGTTTGAATTGTTATGACCATAATTGTCTTAGGTCAGTGTGATGCTAACGCAGAACCCCTGTCTCCATAAATTTGAACCTTCACACTTAAGTATTGTTTGCAACACTT
Organism: Synechocystis sp. IPPAS B-1465; assembly: GCF_003015225.1. Taxonomy (GTDB): domain Bacteria; phylum Cyanobacteriota; class Cyanobacteriia; order Cyanobacteriales; family Microcystaceae; genus Synechocystis. The sequence goes on from NZ_CP028094.1 coordinate 348,211, forward strand.
AAGTATTAACCAGGTAAGATTGATAACAAATTTTTCCTTGTTTACCTGGACAAAAATGGGTCAATAAATTAGATTTGTCTGTAACCGAATTCGCTTGATCACGGACTCATATCCTGGAATAAAAACCAGTTCAGACTGAATAACTTTTTTGTTTTCCACAGCGGGAGAAGTTCTTAGTATAAGCTCTCGGCAGGAGTGAATGTTTTTTTCTTATAAAAACAATTGAATTTTCGTTTTTCCACCCTAGCCGGAGCCTCGACGGTCCCACAGATCTCGGTTTCGTCTGCCGTATTCTTAGACCAAGCTAAGAACGTATGCAGGATTCCTGTGGCCAAAAATAGGAAATGTAACCGGTGAAAAGCCAATAGTTTGCTCCCATTTGCGGTCCAGGGGAGAACGGCGACATAAATGCCCGGCAGGATTTCTGCCCACTTGGGGCAAGCCATTATGATGGAAGCCGGCCCTTCTCCATCATCATTCGGAGGACAATATGTCAGCAATAACGGCCCAGGAACTGGAATCACAAATGCCGGATGCCACTATGCTTTTGAGTGATGAACCGGAGATGGAAAGTTCAGTGCATTATTTGCAACTGCTCTTGCTAGTTACTAGTCTGGAGTGGGCCTGGCGTCAGAGGGATGATTTTTTTATTGGTGCCAACCTAACCATCTACTTCAGTCGACAACAACTCAAACACCGTGATTTTCGAGGCCCTGATTTTTTCCTGGTCAAGAATACCACCAGACACCCCCGCAATTCCTGGGTCGTGTGGGAGGAAGACGGGCGCTACCCCGACTTGATCATTGAGCTACTTTTCGAGTCCACTGCCAAAGTGGATAGAACCACCAAGCTGGACCTTTATGCCACTAGGTTCCACACCCCTGAGTATTTTTATTTTTCCCCTGAAACTTTGGAATTTGCCGGTTTTAGGTTAAATTTCAACCAATACTCTCCCGTAATTCCCAATGAGCAAGGATGGCTATGGAGTGAGGCGCTGGGATTTTTTCTTGGCATCCACCAGGGTCAGTTGCGCTATTTTTCCGTGGAGGGAATTTTAGTACCTACCCCTGAGGAGGCGGCCCAACAGGAAATATTGAGGCCTGACCAGGCCATGGCAAAGGTAGAGCAGGAGGCTCAACGGGCGGACCAAGAAAAATTCAGGGCCGATCGCCTGGCGGCCAAGCTGAGGGAGTTGGGATTGGATCCCGATGATGTTTAGCCATGGGCCTTTGGGCGTAGCAAAAATTGACCTCAAGTATGAAAACTTCCCCCCCAGAACTGATTATTGAAGCAGGACGCACGGAGCGTCAGTATTGGCAAGACCTATGGCGTTACCGGGAATTGTTTTACACCCTGGCTTGGCGGGACATTGCGGTACGGTACAAACAAACGGCGATCGGTATAGCTTGGGCCTTAATCCGGCCATTTTTGACCATGGTGGTGTTTACGGTGGTATTTGGTAAGTTGGCTAATTTACCTTCGGAGGGGGTGCCCTATCCCATTCTGGTGTTTGCGGGAATGTTGCCCTGGCAGTTTTTTTCCACTTCCCTTAGTTCCGCCAGCGATAGTCTAATTGCCAATGCCAATCTAATTTCTAAGGTGTATTTTCCTCGCTTAGTGGTGCCTACCAGTGCCGTGGTGACTAGCTTTGTTGATTTTTTAATTTCTGGGATGATTATGTTGGGGCTGATGGCTTGGTATAATTTCTTGCCCAGTTGGCATGTGATTACATTGCCTTTCTTCATTTTGATTGCCTTTATGGCTTCCATGGGAGCAGGGTTATGGCTTTGTTCCCTCAATGTCAAATACCGAGATTTTCGCTACATTGTGCCATTCATTGTCCAATTTGGTTTGTACATTTCCCCGGTGGGTTTTAGTAGTAATGTGGTGCCGGAAAAATGGCGATTGCTCTATTCCATTAACCCGATGGTGAGTGTAATTGATGGTTTTCGTTGGGCGATTTTGGGGGGAGAATCAACTATATTTCTGCCGGGTTTTTTGTTGTCTTTACTGTTGGTGATCATTATTTTTATAACAGGAATTCTCTATTTTCGTAAGATGGAACGCACCTTCGCTGATGTGATTTAACCATGGCAACAAACAAATGGTTTTATGAGCTATTGAAGGATTTTAAATACAGTTGCCTGAATTGGGTTTGACCGTGGCACAAGTTGCTCAGGTTGAACAGTTGAACAATGGCGATCGCCAAAGTAAGCTACCCATTAAAATAGGATTATCTTGCCCTGACCCTCAATGTGATTAAATTTCCTGGCATTATTGCCATCAAGCATCTTAACGGTGCTATTGATTACGATCGCCTTTTTGAGGTTCTATGACCAAACCGACTTTGAATTCCTCGGACTCGTTGCCAATCCCCGACAGTGGAGCAATGGATTCACTGTGGCAGCCCTCCTGGCTACATTGGCTAATTTCGGCGTTGAGTGGAACCGTCGAAATCGAGAAACAAACCGCTTGGCTCAAGAAGCACAACGAAGAGTTGAGGAAGGGCAACGCAGAATGGCTCAGGAAAGAGCAGATGAGTCTCGAAGAGCTGAGGAGAGAGAACGCCAAATTGCGCGAACTCGAATCGAAACTCGATGCCGTATTGCCGAAATACAATTCCAGCTTGACCCCTCAGACCGAAATCGAAGACTCTTAAGGGAGGCCTTAGCACTACTGGCTGAATATGGTGATCTGTTCTCGTAAAGGCGATCGCCTAGGAATTTGCCCATTACAATGAAATCATCTTCTCTCCATTTTTGATGTGGTTAGATTTTCTGGCTGACCCCATCCAATAAAAAGAGTGACTAAATACTACTACTACTATGGAGCAACTTTACGAAAGAGATTTTAGTCGATGGGCAGAAACCATGGCCGATCTCCTTGCTGCAGGGGATTTTACGTCCCTTGATATCGAGAATTTAGTGGAGGAAGTCCGGGATTTGTCAAAACGGGAAAGGGATCGCCTTTTAAGTAGTTTACGTTTAATTCTTCATCACTTCCTCAATTGGGACTACCAGCCCCAGAAACGTTCCCGCAGTTGGCAGAATACAATTGATCGAGAGCGGAACAATATTGAACTATATCTTGAGGACAGTCCCAGTCTGCAGCGTTATCTCAATGATGGGGTGTCTCTCGCTAAAATGTATCGGCTGGCGCGGGCCGACGCGATCCGGGAAACTGATTTAGATTTTCCCAAAGATTGCCTATACGATATGGAAGATGTATTAAGTCGCGTTATTTCCCTCGGTGAATGATCCTCTAGAGGGCGATCGCCAAATGAAAACCAATTGTTAAAATTAATTCACTCTTCTAAGCTGCACCATTATGGCTACCGTTTTAGACCTTCAGCCAATTATTTCGTTGAACCGAGGGCAATTTTATCAGCTCTGTCAAAACAATCCTGACCTCAGCCTAGAAAGAAACCCCCAAGGGAAGCTCATCATTCTGTCCCCAGTTGGTGGTGAAAGTGGTGCCCAAGAAGCGAGCCTTATTTTCAAAGTTTCTCTCTGGAATTATCAGAGTCAACTCGGAATTGTCTTTAGTTCCTCAACAATCTTTAGCCTACCCCAAGGTGGCGATCGCTCCCCCGATGTGGCTTGGGTCTCCCGAGGTAATTGGGAAAAGTTAACCCCAGCAGAACGAGAGGGTTTTCCCCCAATTTGTCCTGATTTTGTGATTGAACTCAGATCAAAAAGTGATCGTCTTAAACCCCTACAAGACAAAATGCTAGAGTACCTAACATCTGGTTTGCAACTAGGCTGGCTAATCAATCCACAACAAAAACAGGTGGAGATCTACCGCCAAAATCAACCCACAGAAATAACTAATCTCCCCACAAAATTGTCTGGGGAGAATGTTTTACCCGGATTTAGCATTTCTCTAGACTAGTTTTTTTTGTGGTCTATGGCTAATTCCTAAAAGTTGTCAGTTTTCTGCGGATGAGTTACTAAATCCAGAGTTTTTTCCTGATTAAGAATTGAACAATTATTTTTTTGGCTTTGTCTGGTAAGCTTACGCTATCTGGTTAGGGCGTTTTAAAAACTTTATTTATGTCTGATACAGTCATTCGAGTGGAAAATCTTGGGAAAAAATATATCATCGGTCACCAGCGGCGGGAACGCTATACAACTCTCCGGGATATGATGGCAGAGAAGGCCCGCTCCTTTGGTCAGATGTTTAGACGTAATGGTAAGGAAGATTACCCTACCCACGAAGAGTTTTGGGCGCTGAAGGATGTGTCCTTTGAAATTAAGCAGGGCGATCGGGTTGGCATTATTGGGCGCAATGGGGCGGGTAAGTCAACACTTTTAAAGATTCTCAGCCGGATTACGGAGCCGACGGAGGGGCGCATTTCTATTAAGGGTCGGGTGGCGAGTCTGTTGGAGGTGGGGACGGGGTTCCATCCTGAGTTGACGGGGCGGGAGAATATTTATCTGAATGGGGCGATTTTGGGGATGGGCAAGGCGGAAATTAAGAAGAAGTTTGATGAGATTGTGGCGTTTGCGGAGGTGGAGAAGTTTTTGGATACTCCTGTCAAGCGGTATTCTTCGGGGATGTATGTGCGCTTGGCGTTTGCGGTGGCGGCCCATTTGGAGCCGGAAATTTTAATTGTGGATGAAGTGTTGGCGGTGGGAGATGCCCAGTTTCAAAAACGTTGCCTTGGCAAAATGGAGGATGTTGCAGAAAAAGAGGGTAGAACGGTAATTTTTGTTAGCCATGCTATGCCCATGATTGCTTCTTTATGTAATAGCTGTTTTCTCCTAAAGCACGGCGAAGTTATTAAGGAAGGAAGTCCCGGCTCTGTAATTGCCTATTACCAAAGTGATGGACAGCATAGTCCAGGCTCTGTTGACTATACTTCATCTCCTTCTCCCCCTGGAGACCATTTAGCAGTTTTAAGAAGGGGATGGATCGAAAATGAAAAAGGAGAGCAATCTTTAGATGTTCGGATTGATGAGCCCCTAACGGTTTATATGGAATATGAAGTTCAACAAAAAACACCAGGCACCCCCTATCCAAATTTTCACTTTTATGATGATAAAAATAATTGTGCTTTTGTGACTGCCGCTATGGTTGATATAAATTCTCCTCTAGAAGAGGGAGTTTATCGTGCCCTTTGTCATATCCCGGCCAATTTTTTGAACGACGGTGTTTACTCGGTGGGATTGGCTGTCACGTTTATGCACTCAGGCGTCCACGTCAGTTTTTATGATCAATCTGCTTTGGTTTTTAATGTGACTGACCCGATTGAAGGGGTGATAACCCGGGGCATGGGTTATGTAGGGCCGATACCAGGGGTTTTAAGGCCAGTACTTGACTGGAATGTGGAGAAAATTGCATGAAAGCTGTAATTCTTGCCGGTGGCTTGGGGACTAGAATTTCCGAAGAAACTCATCTTCGACCTAAGCCGATGATTGACATTGGCGGGCGACCCATTCTCTGGCACATCCTTAAACTCTATTCTGCCTACGGTGTAAATGATTTTATTATTTGCTGTGGTTATAAAGGCTATGTTATTAAGGAATATTTTGCCAATTATTTTCTACATATGTCCGATGTAACCTTTGACATGGTTTCCAATGAAATGATTGTCCATCAGAGAAAGGCAGAGCCATGGAAAGTGACCTTAGTGGATACCGGGGAAAATTCCCTTACAGGGGGAAGATTAAAGCGGATTAAAACTTTTATTGAAAATGACAATGCTTTTTGTTTTACCTATGGTGATGGTTTGGCAAATATTAATATTCAAGAATTAATTGCTTTTCATCAAAGTCATGGTAGGTTGGCTACGGTCACAGCAGTTGTGCCCCCCGGTCGATACGGCGCACTGAAATTAGAAAACTCTAAGGTTTTCGGGTTTACGGAAAAGCCTCCCGGTGATGGCGGTCTAATTAACGGCGGTTTCTTTGTTTTATCTCCCCGTTGCTTGGATTTTATTGGGGGGGATATGGATAGTTGGGAGGGTGAGCCCCTAACTGAATTGTCTGGTAAGGGGGAGTTGATGGCATTTGAGCATAGGGGTTTTTGGCAACCAATGGATACTTTACGGGATAAGAATCATCTAGAAGAGTTGTGGCAATCTGGTCAGGCTCCTTGGAAGGTATGGTAAATGCTAGATAAGTCGTTTTGGCAAGGTAAATCCGTTTTTTTAACGGGCCATACGGGTTTTAAAGGCAGTTGGTTAACTCTCTGGCTCAGTCAGTTGGGAGCAAAGGTGTCGGGCTATTCATTAGATCCTCTGACAAACCCTAACTTATGTGAACTGGCTGAAATTGCTAAATGTTTGCGCTCTGATACTCGGGCTGATGTCAATGATTTAGCGAATCTTCAAAAGGCGATCGCCGAAGCCAGGCCGGAGATTGTCTTTCACCTTGCAGCCCAGCCTCTAGTGCGCCGTAGCTATCGTGATCCAGTCGGCACTTTTGCCACTAACGTGATGGGAACTGCCCACCTTCTTGAGGCGTTGCGGGCCTCTGACTCAGTGCGAGTGGTGGTGATTGTGACTACCGATAAGGTTTATCGCAATGTTGAATGGTGTTGGCCATACCGAGAAGATGATCAACTGGGAGGTCATGATCCCTATAGTGCGAGCAAGGCCGCCTGCGAAATCGTAGTAGCCAGTTATCGTGATGCCTTTCTTCGAGAACAAGGAGTGGCCGTGGCCAGCGCCCGGGCCGGCAATGTCATCGGAGGGGGAGATTGGTCAGAGGATCGTCTCATTCCTGATGTTGTCCGCGCCCTAGATGCAAAAACGATGGTCATAATCCGTCGTCCCCAAGCTATTCGTCCCTGGCAACATGTGTTAGAGCCTCTAGCTGGCTATTTATTGTTAGCTCAAAAACTTTGGCATTCACCAGAATTGGCAGGGGCCTATAACCTAGGCCCGGAAACAAAAGACGCAGCCACTGTGCGTCAAATATTAGAATTTGCTTCGCGAATAGAACCCGGCTTGCAAGTGGAATATGGCGATGGCAATGAAGGGCCCCATGAGGCGGGTTGGTTATCCCTCGAGATTGCAAAAGCGCGAACTTTACTGGGATATCGTCCTAGTTGGGGGGTCGAGGAGGCAGTACGACGCACAATGATCTGGTATCGTTCTCAACGACAGGGAGAAAGCCCATTAACTCTTTGTCAGACAGAAATTGAAGAATATGAAAAGGAGCTAATGGCTCTGTCAGACCTTGCTATCTGAAACAAAAACCCAGCAAAAATGACTACTATGGGAAGATTTTTGACTGAAGATTTGGGCATTGCCGGACTCAGAACCGTTATCCGTCAGCCCATCGGCGATCGCCGGGGATTTTTGGCCCGTTTGTTTTGTGCTGAGGAGTTGAAGGAAGTAGGTTGGCATAAACCCATTGCCCAGATTAACCATACCCATACGGCCCAAGGCGGCACTGTGCGAGGTATGCATTACCAAAATCCTCCCTCTGCGGAAATGAAATTGGTTACTTGCATTCGGGGTCAGGTTTGGGATGTGGCGGTGGATTTGCGGGTTGATTCCCCCACTTTTTTGACTTGGCAAGGGGTAGTACTAAGTGCGGATAACAATAGGGCATTGTTGATACCCGAAGGCTGTGCCCATGGTTTTCAAGCCTTGAGCGATGATGTTGAATTGATTTACTGTCACTCGGTCGCCTATAACCCGATGGCGGAAGGGGGGTTGAATCCCCAAGATCCTCGCCTAGGGATTGAGTGGCCCCAAGCAATTACCGAATTATCCCAGCGAGACCAAAATCACCCCTTACTAGATTCCACCTTTTTAGGTCTGAGTTTATGAAATGTCGCCATTGCCATACACCTTTAAAGCAAACATTCCTGGATTTGGGTTTTGCCCCCCCGTCCAATGCCTATTTGAACCAGATTGATTTAAGTAGACCGGAGGTTACTTATCCATTAAGGATCAAGGTTTGTGAACAGTGTTGGCTAGTACAAACAGAAGACTACACCCAGGCGGAAGAGTTATTCTGTGGGGACTATGCCTATTTTTCCAGCACGTCTAGTAGTTGGCTTAGCCATGCGGCCCGTTATGTGGAAAAGATTACAGAGCGGCTAGGTTTGACTACGGATAGTTTTGTCATTGAGGTGGCGGCCAATGATGGCTATCTGCTCAAGAATTTTGTGGCGGCGGGGGTTCCCTGTCTGGGCATTGAACCAACAGCTAGCACGGCGGCGGCGGCGGAAAAACTAGGGATTGCTGTTTTAAAAGAGTTTTTTGGAGAAAATTTAGGGCGATCGCTCTCAGCAAAGGGCCAACAGGCTGATTTGATTATTGGTAATAATGTCTTTGCCCATGTACCGGATATTAATGATTTTACGTTGGGTTTAAAACAAGCCCTGAAACCAGGGGGAACCATTACCTTAGAATTTCCCCACCTAATGCAATTACTGGCCCAGACCCAATTTGATACGGTTTACCATGAGCATTTTTCCTATCTTTCTCTCTACACGGTCACAAAAATCTTTGCTAAAGCTGGCTTGCAGGTGTGGGATGTGGAAGAGTTACCTACCCATGGCGGCAGTTTACGGGTCTATGGCTGTCATCTAGGCGATCGCCAAGTTAGTGAGCGAGTAAGGGAATTATTGAAACAGGAAACGGCCCAGGGTTTACAGGATTTAGCAATCTATCAGCATTTCCAGGAACGGGCAGATCAGATTAAAAATCAATTGCTAGCCTTTTTGATTGAACAGAAAACAGCGGGGAAGGTGGTGGCCGGTTATGGGGCAGCGGCTAAAGGTAATACTTTGCTCAATTATGCTGGGGTGAAACCGGATTTGTTGCCCTTTGTTTGTGATGCATCTTCATCTAAGCAGGGTAAGTTTTTACCCGGTAGTCATATTGCCATTTTGCCTCCAACGGCGATCGCCGAAAAACACCCGGATTTTGTCCTGATTTTGCCTTGGAATTTACGGACAGAGATCATGACCCAGTTGGGCTATGTGGGAGACTGGGGGGGGCAATTTGTGACCGCAATTCCTAATTTACAGATTTGTTAGAATGTTGAGCAGGTAAAGAAAATAAGCAACTCCTATGGTTGAAGCAACAGCCCTCACCTCACTTTACGAACAAGATTATCCTGCCTGGTTAGATTTGACCCTAACACAACTTAAACAGCAGCAATTTAGCGTCATTGATTGGGCTAATTTGATTGAGGAAATAGAAGAATTGGGCCGAGAACAACGACACAAGGTAGAAAGTTATCTGTTGCGTCTTCTCATCCACCTACTTTTGTACGAGCATTGGCAAGCTGAACGCCCCTGGTCAGGTAAAGGCTGGGAAAAAGAGATTGATAATTTTCGGTTAGAGCTTGATTCCCTGCTGGAGTCCCAAGTTCTTCATAACCATTTTGAGACAGTTCTACCAAAAAACTACGCCAAAGCCCGCAAACTGGCTATCAAAAAATCTCACTTATCACCAACAATATTTCCTGAAGTTTGTCCCTATACCCTGGGTCAAATTCTTGACTTTGGTTGGTTGCCATAATCAAAAAAGTTTTTATAATTGTTGGTAAATTTACCGGACGATTAAGTATTATGTCTGCCATAACTGCCCAAGAGTTAGAAGCTCAAATGCCCGATGCTAGTCAATTATTGAGCGATGAACCAGAAATGGAAAGTTCTTTGCACTATATGCAGTTACTACTGTTAGTTACCTGCTTAGAATTGGCCTGGCAAGACCGAAACGATTTTTTTATTGGTGCAAATTTGACTATCTATTTTAGCCGTCAGCAATTAAAGAGTCATGACTTTCGTGGTCCTGACTTTTTCTTGGTTAAAAATACTGCCAGAAAACCTCGAAAATCTTGGGTGGTTTGGGAGGAAGATGGTCGCTATCCTGATTTGATTATTGAGCTTTTATCGGATTCGACTGCAGACACTGATCGCCATTTGAAACGAGATTTATACGCAGAAAGATTTCATACACCAGAATATTTTTATTTTTCTCCGGATACCCTGGAGTTGGCGGGCTTTAGGCTAGATGGTGACAAGTATCAACCTATTATACCCAATGATCAGGGTTGGCTTTGGAGTAAGGTGCTGGGTTTTTTCTTGGGAATAGAGGGGCAAGAATTGCGCTATTTCACCCTAGAGGGCGCTGTTCTCCCCACCCCCCAAGAAGCGGTAAGAATAGAAGTGGACAAGGGGATGGCCATGGTTGAACAGGAAAGACTCAAGGCAATTCAAGCTGAGCAGGATGCTGAACAGGAAAGACTCAAGGCAACTCAAGCTCAACAGGATGCTGAACAGGAAAGACTCAAGGCAATTCAAGCTCAACAGGATGCTGAACAGGAAAGACTCAAGGCAATTCAAGCTCAACAGGATGCTGAACAGGCTAAGGCTGAACTACAAAAATTACAAGATAAAGTTAGATCCCTTGGTATTTCTATAGATTAATTAGTTTATGTCTAAATTCCGCGTTTACTACACTAATCCCTCGATCACCAAACTTTAAAGTGGAGAACTCCACCGCTGAGGCCAGCTATGAAGAAAAGATGCTAAAAGGTCACTTAGTTCTTAATTTACTTAACGGGGAAAATAAACTGCTATGGTTTTTACATTAGAAAAGTCTCAATCAGCGGCTAATCACTTAGTTTTACCAGGTGTTTCTTGGGAAAAGTTTGAGGAAATTGAAGCTACTTTTGAAGGTATTGAAGGAGTTCGTTTTATTTATTTAGATGGAGAGCTGGAAATTGTTATGAGTCCAAGCAAGGCCCATGAAAAAGCAAAAAGTACTATTGGGCTTTTGCTGGAAGCCTATATGAGGGCAAAGAAAATCAGGTTTTATACGATGGGTAGTTTAACTTTAGGTACGAAAGAAGTTACGGGACGAAAGGAGCCAGATGAGTCCTATAATATTCACATAGTAAAGGACATTCCCGATTTAGTTATTGAGGTAATTGTCACTAGCGGGAGTATTAATATTTTGGAAATATACCGCCGCATTGGTGTTCCCGAAGTTTGGTTTTATCAGGATTCTGCATTGACCGTTTACACGCTTAAAGAGGGACAATATTTGAAGGTTGATAACAGTCAATTATTGCCAGAATTAAATCTAGAAATATTCGTAAAATATGTTAGTCACCCGGATCAATATGATGCGGTAACTGAATTTATTGATGAGTTAACCTGTCTATAATCGTTTTTATTGCTAAATCCCGCATTTACTACACCAAGCCGTTGATCGCCATACAATGCCCATTATTAGTCGTTTTTTAGGAATCACAATCTGCATGTACTAGAATGATCGTTCGCCTCCCCACTACCATGCAAGATACGGTGAATATGAAATCATTGTCGAAATCGAAACAGGTGTAGTGAATGGGTCATTTCCAAAACGAGCATTACGTCATGTTTTAGAATGGCATGATTTACATCAACCCGAGTTAATAGCCAATTGGCAACTTTGTCGCCAACAAGAAGATCTAAAATTCATTCTTCCTTTGGAGTAAAGTTATGTTTTTACATGTTGTTTCTGCTTCTTACATGGATAACTACAAAATTAAGCTTCAATTTAATGATCATCGTACTGGAATTGTCGATCTAGTCGATAGTTTAAACGGCAAGATGTTTAGTCCATTGCAAGATCTGGTTTTGTTTCAACAATTTGGAGTTGATGCAGAATTGGGAACAGTTTGTTGGTCAAATGGTGCTGACTTTGCGCCTGAATATCTGTATTTTCTCGCATTTCGTGATCTTCCTGAATTGAAGGAACAGTTTGAAAAATGGGGGTATTTGCGAGCTAAAGTTGCCGTTAGTTGATTCTACCTCTGAAATAAATAACCCTGATATGTGGAGTTCAAATTAAGACTGATTTTATGGCTAAATCCCGCATTTACTACACTAAGCCCTCAATAACTGAGCTGGAAGTCGAGTATGCTACTGATGCCGCTCGCAATGGCTGGGGCGATCGCTGTTATGAATATATTGTGCGTTTTGAAGAAGTATTTAAAAAATATTTAGGGGTCGAATATAGCATTGCAACTTCTAGCTGTACGGGGGCTTTGCACATGGGGATGGCGGCTCTGGGGATTGGCCCTGGTGATGAGGTGATTTTAGCGGATACGAATTGGATTGCTACGGTGGCTCCCATTGTCCATCTGGGGGCCAAGCCGGTATTTGTGGATATTTTGCCAGATAGTTGGTGTATTGATCCCGTTTTGGCGGAGCAAGCGATTACGCCACGGACGAAGGCGATTGTGGCGACTCATATTTACGGCAATCTCTGTGATATGGAGGCTTTATTGGCGATCGAGCAACGCCATGGCATTCCGATTATTGAGGATGCGGCAGAGGCGATCGGCTCGGTTTACCATGGCAAGCGGGCTGGCTCGATGGGTAAGTTTGGCAGTTTTTCTTTCCACGGTACGAAGACGTTGACAACTGGGGAAGGGGGGATGTTCGTGACCAATGATCCTGATTTATACGAGACGGTGTTAACGCTCTCGAATCATGGCCGGGCTAGGGGGCAAACGAAGCAGTTTTGGGCGGATATGGTGGGCTTTAAATATAAGATGTCCAATATCCAAGCGGCGATCGGCTGTGCTCAAATGGAGCGCATTGAAGAGTTGGTTAGCCGTAAACGGGAAATCCTTAGTTACTATAAAGAAAATTTGGAGTCTTTACCGGGGATAACAATGAATCCTGAGCCAAAGGGTATGGTTAATGGTGGATGGATGCCAACGGCGGTATTTAGCCCTGAATCTGGTATTACTCGGGAAAAGTTACAAGTCCTTTTTAAGGAGGCGAATGTGGATGCCCGTGTTTTCTTTTGGCCGTTATCGAGTTTATCGATGTTTGATGATAAGCCCACAAATAAGTTGGCATGGGATATTCCAACAAGGGCAATAAATTTGCCTAGTTATCATGATTTGAGTGGCAAGGATATTAAACAGGTTATTGATTCTATGACAGACAATCTTTATCCGAAAAACGCAAATAGATCAAAAAAATGAATCAACGAATCAAAGTAATGATTGCTGGGATTGGAGGGGCTTCTCTTGGCACAGAAATTTGTAAGTCCCTCAAACTGGCTAAAATATACGACGTATTTGGATGTGATATTTCTGCTACTGCCTATGGTATGTATGAAAATGACTTTTTGAATACCTATCAAGTCTCATCTAGTAACTATGCGAGAAATGTTCTGGATGTTTGTGTTGATGCGGGCGTAAAATGGCTAATCCCAGGTGGCGAAGAGCCAATGAAACTGTTAGGTCAAGAAACAAAAATGTTTGCTGCGGCAAATATTCATGTGGTAGCAAATTCACCTAGTTTAATATCTATTTGCTCCAATAAAAAGCGTACTTTTAATAAATTAACTGAGTTAGAAATATCAATTCCTAAAACTATTGCGCTACAAAGTAAATCAGATTTAGACTACATCGGATTGCCCTGTATTGTTAAGCCTTCAACGGGAACAGGGGGTAGTGTTTCTGTCTTTTTTGCTGTTAGTTTTGAAGAGGCTATGGTTTATGCTGAGTTTATTAAACGTAATGGAAGCGAGCCTATCGCTCAAGAATATATTGATATTAACGAGGGCGAATTTACGATTGGTGTTTTGTCTCTTCCCAACCAAAATGTTGTCGGTTCGATTGCTCTAAAGCGAGAATTGAGCGCCAAATTATCCGTTGCATACCGAGGCCGTGGTGGTATTATTTCTAGTGGCTACTCCCAAGGGTACATTGGTGAATATCCAGAATTGTGTAAGCAAGCGGAAGATATAGCTAAAGCACTCAATAGTGCTGGCCCTATTAATATCCAAGCAAGAGTCAGGAATGGAAAACTTATGCCATTTGAGATTAATCCACGATTTTCAGCATCAACATATCTTCGGGCTATGGCTGGTTTTAATGAAGTTGACATAATGCTTCGGTATTTAGCCTTGCAAATAGAACCTCAAAAACCGTTAATTCAGACTGGTTGGTATTTGCGTAGTTTAACTGAGCAGTATGTTTCAGAAGAGGCCTTAAGATGAAAATACGTTGGATTACACCACTTCTAGGTACGGCTGCTTTTAACGCTGTTCAGAATATTACAGATATTACTGTTGTTGATGTTCGAGATCTTGTAGATAAAGCTGGCAATGATAACAGTGCTATTTTGCATAAAATTCACCAAGGAGTCGATTTAATTAAGCAAGGTAAGCGCACTGTAATTTGTTGTGACTATGGAATGTCTCGGAGTAATGCCATAGCTGTTGGTATTATTACAAACTTGGAAAAAATCCCTTTTAACCAAGCTCTGCGTCAAGTTCAAGAAGCTACTGGCGAAGCAGAAATTAAGCTTGATCCACTCAACGCAGTTCGTCAAGCTTTAGGAGTGAATATTAAAAAAGAAAAGTGTAGTCAATATAGAAATATTTTAATCACAGGGGGGAGGGGATTCATAGGCACAGCCTTGCAAGGTGCTTTAATTAATAGTGAATTTAGGTTAATATCTCCAACTCGTGAGCAGATTGACATTTTTGCTGGGAGTACAAAGCTTGATTTATTGGCCAGTGAAGAAAATATTGATTGTATTGTTCACTTGGCAAATCCCAGAGTTTATACTTCCAACGTTGCGATGGGACAAACTCTAACAATGTTGCGTAATGTTATTGATGTATGTCTTGCAAAAGATATTCCCTTGATTTATCCATCTAGTTGGGAAATCTATTCTGGATATGCTGGCACAATTCATGCTGACGAATCTACACCAGCATTGCCTCGTGGTCCATACGGAGAGACAAAATATTTAGCAGAAATATTAATAGATCATTGTCGGCGTACTCGTGGCTTACGTTGTGCTATCTTGCGATCTAGTCCAGTTTATGGCTCAATGTCTGACAAACCGAAGTTTATATTTAACTTCTTTAAAAAAGCGAGTCAAGGGCAGAAAATAGTTACCCATCACTATATCAATGGCAATCCCAAATTAGATCTCCTTCACATCGATGACCTTATATCGTCTATCGTTGCGACCCTCAAGTCTAGGTTTATCGGTAATCTTAATATAGGAACTGGACAATTAAGTTCAACCTTGAAAATTGCCGAGATGATTAGAGATGAGTTAGGCAGTTCTAGTATGATCCAACAAATAGAGGTAAATACAGAAGTTGCATCAATTGCAATGAATTATGGGCGAGCTAATCATGTTTTAGATTGGGAGCCTGTAATTTTCTTTGAGCAAGGTTTAAAGTCCCTTCTACATCAAATTTCCACCAACTAAGAAAGCAAGCAAATGCACCTAAAAACAGAAAAAGAACTACAAGAAGGATTTACGTGGGCTAGGTCTAAAATGTTTGCTGATTACAACAGCATTCTAGGCTACTACCAAGCGAAAGCTTGCATAGAGCACTCTCGTGGTGACAGCTTATTAGATATGCCCTGCGGAGATGGAACTTTAACTTCCCTTTTAGCACCAGCTTTTAAGACTGTTGTTGGTTTAGATGCCTCTAGTCAGCACCTCGCATTAGCCAAAGAAAACATGCCCAGTGCAGAATTTTATGAAGGCTTGATTGAGGAATTTGAGACTAATCAAAAATTTGACACCATTACAATGCTTAATATTCTTGAGCATGTAGTAGATCCAATAAGTGTCTTACAAAAAGCGGCTAGCTTGCTGAGTCAAAATGGCATTTTATTAGTTCACGTACCTAATGCCCTAGCTGTAAATCGAAGACTAGCAGTATTGATGGGAACTCTGACTCACTGCGAAGAACTCTCACCTTTTGATATTCAAGTCGTAGGACATCGCCGTTCCTATTCACTGTCAACTCTCTGCAATGATATTGAACAAGCTGGGCTTAAAATTAATGCAACTGGTGGTGTATTTTACAAGTCTCTCTCCACTCCTCAAATGGATTGGTTCTTAGCAAATGGACTATGGGAAGAAGGTGGATTTGGTTGGGGGCGAGTTGGTGGTGAGCAAAAAGACTGGAAAGCAGAATTTTGTCGCGCATCCTATGAGCTAGGTAAACAACATCCTGAAGATTGTAATATTATCTATGCTTGTATTACTAAGTGATTAACTTATTCAATTAAGAGGTAATTCAGTGAATCCATTAGACTCTTTTAAATCTCAAGTTGAAGCAAATGTTACGGGACTTGGAGCGGACAAAGATATTCAGGCGCTATCTCGAATATGGTCGCGTGAAACTAATCGAAATGGTTACACTTATAACTATTCATGGCTAGGCCGCCCCATTATTCAATATCCCCAAGACATTATGGCCATGCAAGAGTTGATCTGGTCAATTCAGCCAGATTTAATCATCGAAACGGGCATTGCCCACGGTGGATCGCTGATTTTTTCGGCTTCCATGTTAGAACTCAATGCTATTTCTGGTGGTCCCCAGGATGCAGAAGTGTTGGGTATAGACATTGACATTCGTCAACATAATCGGGAAGCCATTGAAGCCCATCCCATGGTTAAGCGCATCTCCATGATCCAGGGTTCTAGCATTGCTCCAGAAATAATTGAACAAGTTAAAGCTAAAGCCGAAGGCAAACAAAAAATTCTCGTTTGTCTGGATAGTAATCACACCCATGATCATGTGCTGGCAGAATTGGAAGCCTATGCTCCCCTAACCTCCGTGGGTAGTTACTGCGTCGTATTCGATACAGTAGTCGAAGATCTGCCTGACGAGATGTTTGGCGACAGGCCCTGGGGCGTGGGGAATAATCCCAAGACAGCGGTGTGGGAATATCTCAAAACCCATCCTGAATTTGAAATTGACAAGAGCATCCAGCACAAATTGTTGATTACTGTGGCTCCCGATGGCTATTTGAAGCGGTTAGGTTAGTTCTTGTTTAAAGGTAGTCACTTTACCTAGATTATCTAGATTATTATGTATAAAGAAATGTCGATTTTAGGTAATGAACGATGTACGCAATAGAGTTTGAAGCAGATCTACAAGATGGTGTTCTTACAATTCCAGATCATTACAAATCTCTGAAAAATCAGCATGTACGTGTAGTCATTATGCTAGATGGCCATGGTAATGAATTGGAACTACGGGCCTTATCAGATCATTCAGCAACATTGATTGATGAATGGCATGATCCCTCCGAGGATGATGTATGGATCTGAAGCAGGCAGAAGTCGTCCTATGCGAGTTCTATTTTTCTGACCTCAAGCAGAATAAACTAAGGCCCGTTGTTGTTTTTAAGGACAATTTGCCCTTCGATGATTTTGTTGGAATGCCGGTGAGTAGCAGGGTAGGTCAATTAAATGACGATGAAATCGTGTTGGATGAGTCGGATTTTATTGAGGGCCTTCTGTCCAAGTGCTCCAAAGTGATGGTGAGAAAAATATTCGTCATCTCAAAACAGGTTGTCATCAAAAAGCATGGTACGCTCTCTACCCAAAGCTTTAGTAAACTTCATCTGACTTTCTGTAGGTATTTTGGATGTGAAAACCAGTCTTGAATTTAAGATTGGCAAAAGTATTCAGCATAAACTGTTGATCACCGTTGCCACCGATGGGCGCATAAAATGAATTCACTAGATTTGCTAAAATTCTATGTCCAAAAATGACAAGCCATTAGTCAGCATTGGTATACCAACTTATAATCGAGCAGAAAGCTTAAAACGAGCAATAAATTCTGCTGTTAATCAGACATACACAAACCTCGAAATTATTATTTCTGATAACTGTTCAATTGACGAAACCCAACAATTGTGTGAGGAACTTTGTAAACTTGACTCCCGTATAACTTACATACGTCAAGCTAAAAACTTTGGTGCTACTAACAATTTTAGTTTTGTTTTAAAAAAAGCGACTGGAGAATACTTCATGTGGCTGGCAGATGATGATTGGATTAGTGAAAACTATATTTATGACTGTCAATTTTTTCTTCAAAATAATCATCAGTATTTACTTTGTAGTGGAATTGCCAAGTATTATTTGGGTGATGATATCCGTATGGGAGAAAATATTTGCCTAGAAGAAAACTCTCCCATAGAAAGGGTGAAAGAATATTTTAATAAAGTTCAAGATAATGGAATTTTTTATGGACTTTATCGCAAAGAAGCCGTTCTAAAATTGAGAATTCCTTCATGTTTTGGAGGTGACTGGGTTTTTATCGCTTGCATATTATTACTCGGCAAAGCCACTACATTAAATACTTGTGTTATTCATAGAGTATTTCAGGAAAAGAGTACAGAAGACTATGCAAAAGAAATTAATTCTAAATATGTGCTGGAAAAATCTTATCCGTATGCTTTTATCTGTTTTCATTTCTTTTCGGAAATTGAAAGAACCTTGATTTTGCAAAACATATTAACAAAACAACAAAAAATACTCTTGTTTCTTGATATTTTATTGACTTTAATGCGTCGTTTCGGTCACTTATATTCAATTGAATATGGTTGGTTGAATATCTTTTGCATTCGTAAAAAATTAATCTCTTTGCTAAAGATAATAATTAGAAATTTCCGCCAATCGTGTTTATATTTCATTGATTCGCTACGAACATTTATTTATAACTTAAAATATACACCACAAATGTATCAATTGTATGCATCAAGCAAACAAAAGAATTCTGACTTAAAGAAATTAGCTTTTTTTTCTCCTGTGAAACCAATAAAATCTGGTATATCAGATTACTCGGAAGAATTGATTAGATTTCTCTGCAAGAAGTATCAGATTTTCGTCTTTATAGATGACTCATACACAGAAAAACAATGCCCAAACATTGAAAATACTTTTTACTTAAATCACAGATTATTTCCCATAACCTCAAAGATACTTGGAATCAAGAAAATTGTTTATCAAATTGGAAATAATTATTATCACAACTATATGTTTAAATATATCAATAAAAACCATGGAATAGTAGTCTTGCACGACGGAATACATATGTCCGGGAATGTCTTGCAGCAACCAGAAAGACATAAGATTGTAGTACATAGTCTTTCTGCATCTACCCAGGTAAAGAGTAAGTATCCAAATTTAAGTGTAAATGTAATTAGTCTTCTCATGAGTTTGCCTGAAGAAAACTTAAAGCAAGATAAAAATTCACTAAGACATGAATTAAATATTGATATAAATACTTTTGTTTTTGGAGTATTTGGAATTATATCTGAGCCCAAGATGGTTTACGAATTATTATTAGCTTTTTGTCATTCTTTTGTTCAAAATGAGAATGTAGCATTTCTTATGGTCGGCTATGAAATTGCAGATTCAAGAGTACTAAATTTTCTCCGAGCAAATGAAGATGATAAAAGGCTTGTGTGTAAACTTGGTGTAAGTATGGAAGACTTGTATAAATTCATAAAAGTCACCGATGCTTGTTTTAACTTAAGATCTACTTCACGAGGAGAAACATCTAGCTCATTGCTTAGGGTAATGTCTTGCGGTATTCCCGTAATAGCTAGTGATATTGACAGCTTTTCAGAATTACCTAGCGATGTTCTGCTAAAAGTCTCTCAGAACTTATCTCAAGATGAATTATCTTCCATATTAAAAAAAATTTACAATGAGAAAGACAAGCTCAAAGAAATAGGTAAAAAAGGAAAATCTTATATTAATTCTTTTCATTCTCCCAGCAAAATTTCTGATATTTATTCTACTCTTATTGAAATAGAATAAAACTAGTTTACGTTTCATAATATGAAAATCTTTTACGATGGTTTAATTTATGCAGCTTACTCCAAGCAATCTGGGGGGATTAGCCGCTACTTTGATAACTTAATAAGTCGATTGCCAGAAGACTTTTATCCTGGTTTAACCACCGGCAGGGAAAAAACAGGTAGTCATCCCATCCATCCCCACCTTGAATTGTATCGTTTTGACTTAAGGTTTCGCCCAGGTAGAATTTGTAACTGGGTAAGAAAAGAGTATTTTCAATATCTTTCTGAAAAATATAAACCTCAATTAGCTCACCCAACCTATTATTCGCTTTTAACCGGTCGTCGAATTGAAAGCTATCAATGTCCAGTTGTCATTACAGTCCATGACATGATCCATGAAATCTTTGCCGACTACATGGATCCTAATGGTGAGCAGGCTGAAATTAAGCGAAACGCTATTCTTGCTGCACAGGCAATATTATGCAATTCAGAAAACACAAAGAGAGATTTATTAAATCAATATCCTGCCTTAGAGAATCGCGTCAGTGTAACCTATTTAGCTACAGAGTTTAGTGAAGATAATATTGACGTTAATGCTTCAGTGCCAACACAACCTTACTTTCTTTATGTGGGTGCTAGGGGAACATACAAAAACTTTGATCAATTACTACTTGCGTTTCAAAAAGTCACTGCCAAACCCAAATATGCCGACTTACTGCTTTGTGTCGTTGGCTCACCCTTTGAAAATCAAGAAAAAGAACGCCTTGAATTCCTAGGCTTATCGAAAAATGTCGTCCATTATGGCAGAGCTACAGACGGACAACTAGCCAAGCTTTATAATCAGAGCATTGCTTTTGTTTATCCTTCCCTTTATGAAGGGTTTGGTATTCCACCTTTAGAAGCCATGGCCTGTGGCACTGCCGTAATTGGATCTAATGTTTCTAGCATTCCGGAAGTAGTAGGTGACGCAGGGCTACTATTTGATCCCAAATCGATGGATCAGTTAGTTGATCAACTTTTGTATGTTTTAGAAAACCCAATAAAACGAGATAGCCTGATTCAAAAAGGTAAAAAACAATGCAAAAAATTTAGTTGGGATAAAACTGCACAACAAACAGTTGAAACATATCGTTCTCTTCTATAGAATAATTTTAACCAAGTAGGCCATGGCAGTTCAGCGAATGATTAAAATAAAAATATTTCTACTTTGCTTTAAAAGCAAGTATATGCTCTGACATTGCTACTTATTGCGGCTCTGACTTCTTTATTGATAGTGATTTCAATTTATAAATGAGAATTCCTAAAGGCGATCAACTCTTAACACCAATCATGCTAACCGTATAAAATTACGAGAACTTAAATATTTATTTGCGAACGTTTATATGAATCCAATAGTAAAAGCTCCCACTCTTAATGATTTGCCAGCTCCCCCACCGGGTAAAACAGGCTGGCCCTGGACAGAGCAAAATGAAGCTTTACCGGAAAAAATGCCTGATGGTTCGGATTGGCCAAAAATCAGTATTGTTACTCCTAGTTATAACTATGGTCAGTTTATCGAAGAAACTATTCGTTCTGTTTTACTACAAGGCTATCCTAACCTTGAGTACATAGTCGTTGACGGTGGTTCGACAGATAACACAGTTACAATTATTCGAAAATACGAAAAATATTTGAAATACTGGGCAAGTGAGCCCGATCATGGACAAACAGATGCTATTAATAAGGGGTATCGTTATTGTTCAGGAGACGTGTTTGCCTGGCTCAACGCCGACGATCTCTACTATGATCAATCTACACTTTTGAAAGTTATCAACTTTTATCAAAAAGGATACGATTTAATTGTTGGTGAATGTCTAAATATTAATGCTGATGGAACCCATTTTAATCAAGCAATTACATCCACAGAAAAATCAGATCCCACTTATTTCAAAAAATATCTTCGATATTGGTCGTCTGGCTTTTTGCCACAGCCAGCAATCTTTGTAAAAAAAGAAATGGCAGACCAATGTTTTCCACTAAGTATAGAGCTATACTACGCCATGGATTTTCAATTTTTTCTAAGAGTCTTAAATCAAGAACCTAAGTCAGTTTGGATTCAAGAAAAACTAACTCGACTCAGATGGCATGAGGACAGTAAAACCATGGGAACAATATCACGAATAGACTTTCATGCAATAGTGCCAGAACCGGAGGTGCATAAAGTAGCTCTAGCAGAAGCTGAAAATTTACCAACTTGGCTGGAAAAAATATTTTTTCGAATCCAAGCATTTGATTATCTCTCTCTCCAACCTTATATAAATTCCTTGGACAATTTTCATTGGTTACAAATTACTAAAACCATTGTTAAAAGACCTACCCTGGCTGTTTGGCCATTATTTTGGAAAATATTTTTTCGATCTTTGCTTGGCGAACAAATTTATAAACTTCTAAAAAGAACTATTAGGACAAATTAGTTTAATGGGTTTCTTCAAGAGGCAATCTAATCAATTAATATCCCAAACTTGGTCTACCCAATCTTATGGATAAAAAGCAATTAAAAATCTTAATGGTATTACATATGCCTTGGGACGCTAACTTAGGGGGACCCAAACCCCAAATGGAGTTAGCAAAAGAATTCTCTAGACAAGGACATATTGTTGAAAAATTTGACTACTATGATGCTTTTCCTGAAATAAAATCCTTGCCACCAAAATTACTATGGCTTTATAGGCTATTTATGCCAAGTTTTTCACAGAGAGCCAAAGAATATATTCAAAAACATGCTAACTTTTTCGACATAATTGATGCTCAACAGGGTAATTTACCCTTTTCCAAAGAAGAATTAAAATTCAATGGAACCTTGATTGTAAGAAGCGTTGGATTATATGCTTTTCATCAACAATTTCAAGAGCTTGTGCAAAAAACATGGAACTTATCTGGTAATAACAATGTATTTAAATTGTTGCTGCGGAAATTACGCAAAATTAAACAGAAAAAGCAAAATCAAAATTATTTATTAAGCTTTCAAAAAGCAGACGGAATAATTTTGATAAATTCTGATGAGTTAGCTTATGTTCGTGATGTTTTAAACTTAGGTGACAAATCTGTTTATTTACCAAATGGATTGACAGAAAAACAGCATCAAGATTTTTTCAGAGAATCTAAATTGCCTAAAATTAGGTTGATGAATCAACAAATTGTTTTTGTCGGTTCTTGGGGGAATGGTAAAGGGGCAAGAGATTGGCCTGCGATTATTAATAAGGTTCGAAATAAACTTCCATTTGCTAATTTTTTATTCCTAGGTACAAGTGGATATTCAAGAAGTGGTGTAGAAGGAATCATGAAAGACTTAAATTATCCTTCATCAGATTGTCTCAGGATTGTACCAAGTTATAAAAACGCTAATTTGCCAACTCTTCTAAGTGAAGCAACTGTAGGCGCTTTTCCAAGTTATATAGAGGGATTTCCTACTTCTATTTTAGAAAAACTGGCATCTGGTTTACCTGTTATTGCTTACGATATTCCAGGTACAAGGGAAGCTTTACGTCGCTTTGATAATTTACTATTAGTTCCCGCTGGAGATGTTGAACAATTTAGCCAAAAGCTCATAAACTTACTGTGTCTGGACGAGACAAGCTATACAGAGTTGTCAAAACAGTGTGTTGAAGTTGCTCAAAGTTTTGATTGGTCGAGTATTGCCAATGAAACCTTGAATGCTTACCACGATTTTAGGAGTAAACAATGACCCAGTCTTCCCCACCCAAAATCTTAGTTACAGGAGGAGCGGGTTATATTGGCTCCAGTGTTGTCCGCCAGCTCGGTGAAGCAGGATACAGCATAGTCGTATATGACAATTGTTCGACTGGTTTTCCCAGTTCAATACTCTATGGTCAACTTGTCATTGGCGATCTTGCCGACACCGAACGTCTTCATCAGGTATTTCATGAGCATGAGATACTTGCGGTAATGCATTTTGCTGGTAGCTTAATAGTTCCAGAATCTTTAATTCATCCTCTTAACTACTACGCAAACAATACTAGTAACACTCTCAGTTTAATACGATGTTGTCAGATATTTGGTGTAAACCGACTGATTTTTTCAAGTACTGCTGCTGTTTATGGTAACTCCTCGTCTAATCCCATATCTGAAGCCGAGATTCCCTGTCCAATAAATCCCTATGGTCGATCAAAATTAGCCAGTGAATGGATAATTCAAGATTATGCAAAGTCCTCTGCTCTACAATATGTAATTCTACGTTACTTTAATGTTGCAGGAGCTGATCCAGAGGGGCGTTTAGGGCAAATGTCGAAGACAACTACCCATTTAGTACGGTCGGTTTGTGACGCAATTCTGAATCTTAAACCCTCGCTAGATATTTTTGGCACAGATTTTCCAACCCGTGATGGCACCGCTGTTCGTGACTATATTCACGTAGAAGACTTAGCTAAGGCCCATCTAGATGCTCTTCGTTATTTAGAAAACGGGGGAGAAAGTCAAATTCTGAATTGTGGTTATGGTCAAGGCTATAGCGTACGAGAGGTGGTTGATCGAGCTAAAGCAATCTCTGGGGTTGATTTTTTGGTCAGAGAAACAGAAAGACGTTTGGGCGATCCAGCTTCAGTTATAGCCTGTGCAGACTCTATTCGCCAAGTGTTAAATTGGACACCAAAGTACAATAACTTAGATATTATTCTTCGCACCGCATTAGCTTGGGAAATTAAACGAAATAATTTAAATAACAGACGTATTCATAATATTATTTGAAAAATATATAACGATTCTGCATAATACTTGAAAAAATATAGAAGTTATTTATCCACCGATTAACCATTAGATTTTCAGATTTGATCGAAGGTTATTATAGCTATTCTTGACTATCTAATAAATGCATGGAGGTTACTAAACAATTTTCTTAAAACACAAAATTTTCACATGAATTACTTAGCATAAGATTAAGCAACAAAAATACTTTTTCATCGTCACCAAATTGCACCTAGAAATCAAAATCGTTTATGTTTACTAAACAAATCTTAAAACTATAAATGAGTATTTGTATAAAAATATCATGAAAACAACTATTAACGACTACATTGGTCAATTTATCAAAACAACTCCTGAATTTAAAGGTAAATGGAGAATTATTAGATATTGGATGAATCAAAATAAAGACCATAGAACCAAATATAGAATATTGCCAGGCGGCGAAAAAATCCTATGTGATTTGAGTATTCCTTACGAAGCTATGGTTTACTTAAAAAGAGAGGAGCAAAAAGACTTAGAATTACTCACTCAATTATTGAAGCCGTCAGATACTTTTGTTGATTGTGGTGCAAATATTGGTATTTGGTCTTTAGTTGCTGCTTCTAGAGTGAGTTATTCTGGCAAAGTATATGCTTTTGAACCCAATCCATCAACTTTTTAAAAATTATCGGACAATGTATCTTTATCAAGATTTAAGAATGATATTAATTTGATCTCCCAAGCCGTGGGCAATGAACAAAAAACAGTATTTTTTGAGTGCAATACTACTCATAATATTTCTTGTATTAAAGACAATGCAACGCGAGATACACAAGAAGTTTTTTTAACCACAATAGATCAAGTTTTAGACGGAGCTATTGTTAACGGTATTAAAATAGATGTTGAAGGTTTTGAGCTTGAATGTTTGCAAGGAAGCTACAAGACCTTAATTAGATATCAACCCTGGTTATGTGTCGAATTCAATACTTTGTTAGCCAAAGTCAGCAAGTTGTCAGAATGGAACGTACATAATTATCTAAAAAAGTTAGGCTATAGATGTCGTCATTTTCACAATGCCCTTGACAAAAGTCAAGAAACTATTTTGTCTGACAATTGGGAAACGAAAGGCTATTGTAACTTGTTTTATTTCATTGAATAAAAAATAATTATGGTGAATCAACAAGAAGAAATTAATTTAAGTGTTGCTTTAGTGACTCGTAATCGTCCTGATAGC
This sequence comes from Synechocystis sp. IPPAS B-1465, assembly GCF_003015225.1. GTDB lineage: Bacteria > Cyanobacteriota > Cyanobacteriia > Cyanobacteriales > Microcystaceae > Synechocystis. The sequence continues at coordinate 373,720 of NZ_CP028094.1, forward strand.
TTAGAGCGTTGTTTAAAAAGTTTGCGAGATCAGAAAGTTCAACCTTTTGAAGTCGTGGTTTCAGACGACTCAGATGATTTATATAAGAGTTCAACCAAAGAGATTGCTCAAAAATGGGGATGCCGTTACATCGACGGACCAAAGCGGGGACTTTATGCTAATCGTAACTATGTTGCCTTAGCTTGTTACGGTACTCATATTCGCACAATGGATGATGATCATGAATTTCCTGAACAACATATCGAAGTTTGTTTAAATGCTATTCAGTCAGATCCATCTTCTATCTGGATTATTGGAGAATATTCGCCAACATCGTCTATCGAAAACGCCCCACATCCCTGTCCTGGTCAATTACATCCTCGTGGTTTTTCTTTCTATCCTAAAGACACTCAAAATTGTTGGGCGATCGCCGATGGTGCTAGTATTTATCCGAAGAAAATTTTTGCATCAGGTTTAAGATTTGTTGAATACTATAAGTTTGGTGCTTCTTACTTAGAATGGGGGAGTCGTTTATATTATTTAAGCTATCGCATACGTCATTTAGATTCTACCTATATTATTCATCATTTTAATCCTAAAGCTCGGTCATTTTCTGACCAAGAAATGGATCAATCATCCAGATTTTTTGCGATGTTATGTCATTCGTTTCTATATCAATCAACTTTTAAAAATAAATGTCTATTTTCCTATGAAATTTTGAAGCAATTTATTCTTGACCCAAAATTAACCATTAAATGCATAATAAATTCATGGTCAAATTTCGAATTATTTTCTAGGTCTTTTTGTGCTTAAATTTTAAAGGCTCAAAGTTTTTATTTTGAGCTATATTTAAAATCGAATAAATTTGATATGCATTGGCATGATCATAACACTTATTTTGTAAAGACTTTGCTTTACCACTTGGATAGTATAACCACTTAAAAACCATGAGAAAAATTTTTTGTCAGAATGATTGGCCTGATAGCTGGAAATATAGTTATCCATACGATTTATTGGAAGTTTATGGTTCATTAAAGTTTCCTGGTTATGCTTATGCTTATGAAAGCCGAAGAAAGCATACATTAAATTTGATTAAGAGTGTCGCTAGGCCTGGAGCCAGAATTCTAGATGTAGCTGCGGCACAAGGCAATTTTACGTTAACACTAGCAGAAATGGGATACGAGGTTACTTGGAATGATTTACGCGAAGAATTAATTGATTATGTCAAACTAAAATGGGAGTCAGGTACTGTTAACTATGCACCAGGAAATATTTTTGATTTGAATTTTGACGGGCAATTTGACGTGGTTTTGATTGCGGAAGTAATCGAACATGTTGCTCATCCTGATAATTTCTTGAAAAATATTGCCAAAATGCTTAAGCCAGATGGTCATATTGTCTTAAGTACCCCTAATGGAGAGTATTTCAAAAATCATTTACCTAGATTTTCTGACTGTTCTGATCCTAGTCAATATGAAAAAATGCAATTTCAACCAAACTCAGATGGACATATTTTTTTACTTCATTTAGACGAGGTTGAACAACTAACACATCAAGCAGGATTAGTTATTAAAGAAGCTAGACTGGTGACTAATTCATTAACAAATGGCCATATTAAACTACATTATTTATTAAAGTTTTTACCCAAGTCTTGGATTTTAGTTTTTGAAAATGTAACTTGCTCTATGCCCTTATCGATAAAGCGTAAATTGCACACGACAACCCTTGTTTTGTTGTCGCATAAGAGTGAATAAAAATTCTATAATTTATTATGAAAATAGCATTAATTTCTGGCATATCAGGACAAGATGGGGCATATTTAGCTCAACTACTAATTGAAAAAAGTTATGCCGTTTGGGGTACGTCAAGGGACGCTCAAATATCCAATTTCCGTAATCTCAAAATTTTGGGTATCCGGGAGTCTATAAAAGTCGTCTCCATGGCCTTAACAGACTTCCGCAGTGTCTTGCAGGTGGTTTCACAGGTCAACCCCGATGAAATTTATAACCTTGCCGGACAATCTTCCGTTGGTTTATCCTTTGAACAGCCCGTTGAAACTCTAGAAAGTATCACTATCGGCACCTTAAACCTATTAGAAGTTGTTCGCTTTTTGGACAAACCAATCAAACTCTACAGCGCTAGTTCTAGTGAATGCTTTGGAGATACAGGCAATTCCGCCGCTGATGAAAATACCGCCTTTCGTCCTAGGAGTCCCTATGCCGTGGCCAAGTCCGCCGCCTTTTGGCAAGTGGCAAACTATCGAGAAGCGTATAATCTATATGCGTGCTCCGGCATTCTTTTTAACCATGAATCTCCCTTGCGGCCAGAAAGATTTGTGACTCAAAAAATTATCGCTACTGCGTGTCGTATTGCCCAGGGCAGTCAGGAAAAGCTCTATTTGGGCAACACCAGCATCAGTCGGGATTGGGGATGGGCTCCAGAGTATGTCGAGGCTATGTACCTAATGCTCCAACAGGCAAAACCAGATGATTATGTCATTGCCACAGGGGCGAGTTATCTTTTACAGGATTTTGTGGAAATTACTTTCTCTTCATTGGGATTAAACTGGCGGGAGCATGTCATCATCGATCAAAGTTTATTTCGTCCTACGGATTTGGCAATGGGTAAAGCAAATCCCCGCAAAGCTCAGGAGCAATTGGGGTGGAAAGCAGAGTATAAAACCCCAGACGTGGTAAAAATGATGATTAATGCGAGGTCAAATGGGAAATATTGATACTCACAAAAACAAAGATCGGATATGAGAGTAATCGTTATTCAATTTTGCCATGACAACCTCCCAATTAAACCCCGTTGTGACCATTACAGCAAAAACCCATCCCTATGTCTGCGGTGTTGGGGACTATACGGTTAATTTGGTCAAATATTTTAATCAATATCAAGACATCGAACTGAGCTTGCTAACTGGTAAAAGTTGTGAATCTTTTCATGGTGAAGTTCCGGTGTTTCCAGTGTTAGAAGGAAATACCCAAAAAGATTATGAAAAACTATTGAATTTGCTTAATCAAGCATCAGTAAAAATAGTTGTGTTGCAGTACGCTCCCTACCTATACAATTCTCAAGGATATGACCTAAATTTGGTGAATTTCTGGAAACAATGTGCCCAGTCTATGCAGACTGTTTTGATAGTTCATGAAACCTATTATTGGTTTTTGCGCTATCCTGGTACCTGGTTTAAAGGGATTGTTCAGGCTCATGCACTTAAAGCTTTAGCCTTGTCTAGTGATAGTATCTTTTGTGGCTCTGAGCAATATTCTCGGCAGCTTCAACGCTTAGTTCAAGATCAAAAAATAATTTGCTACCTGCCCATTCCAAATAATATTGCTCCAAATATAATTTCATCCCAGCAAAAAGATAATTTACGTCAACAGTTGAATATTTCTCCAGATAGCTTAGTACTAACTCTGTATGGATGTATTGGTTCTATTCGTAAATCATGGGTGATTAAGTTAGATCGTTATCTCCGTTCCCGTTCTCTGTCCGTTACTTGGCTTTTCCTAGGAAATGCCCAGTCTCTGAACATATCTTGCACAAATCCTGTAGTTCGTCCTGGCTATCTCTCGGCGGACATTTTGTCTCAATATCTGCAAATCAGTACCTTACTGATAATGCCCCATGAATTTGGGGTAAGCGCTAAAAGAGGGTCATTGATGTCTGCCATTGAACATAAACTACCTATCTTAGGAACTGATGGTGATTTAACTGACTCGTTTTTGAAAGATCAACCAAGTATATTTTTAGTACCTGATGGTATATATTCTAGTTTCCAATCAGAACTGATAAAAATTTTAAGTATGTTAAGTACAAAATCTGCCTTTGCTGATTTAACTGAAAAAACCTATGCTTATTACCAAGAAAATTTAAGTTGGAGAAACGTTGTTACTATACTAAACCAACACGTTCATGCCCACCATAAGAATTAATAAATTAACGGATCCAGTCGTTTTTCTTCATATCCTATTTTTTTTAATTATTGCCTCCTCTAGCTTGACTTATTGGAAGATGTCTGATTATGCCGTCAATCAAAGCTGGGATGCTTATTTCTATAAATACAGTGATTACCTAGACTTGGTGCCTACTTGGGAAAAGATACTTAAAGATGCTTTTTCTCTGGTGTTACTACTGGCAAGCATATATTTCCCCCGAAGAAAAATTCTGGATTTTAGTCCCAATATAAACCTTCAGAGATATTATCTATCTTTCATCCTACTGTTTTTTTTGTCCCTATCAAACCTTTTTGCCAGTAGAGATGTCACTAATTTAACTCTATTCACCATAGTGGCGGTGATTAGGCCATTTTTAATTACTGCTTCTTTGCTATTTTTTTGCCATAAGCATCTCAATTTTTTTTATTTCAGAATAATTTTAGAATGCGTAAATATAATTGGCATTATTCAGGTTTATCACTCTTTTCTTCAACGCAATAGTGCAATCATCAATAATGGTCTTGATTGGCTACATTCTGGCTCTGCGAGATCCGTCGGAACTTTTGCCGATCCCAATACCTTAGGACGCTTCTTAGCTCTACTGATAATGGTAAATCTTTTTATGCTTCCGCCTAATATAATTCGTTTTTTCTTAATTATAAGTTATGGTATTGCTCTGTTTTTTACAGGGTCGCGAGCATCGTTGTTAATAATTGGCATATTCATTTTGTTATTTGTAGCTATAAAGCTATCTCGTCAATCCATAGCTTCAACTAGAGCTAAGAACTTAACTTTTGCCTTTTTGCTTACAGTCCCTCTTTTACAATTTCTTCTCTTAAGAATTAACCTTATCAGTAACCGTGCAGATGACACTGCATCGCCTTTACAAGACGGTAGATATCATATTCTTTTCAACCTAATTAACCGACTCAATCCTTACGAATTCATTTTTGGCAACTATTTAGGTTATGGCTCTAATGCATTGATCCTGACAGGTTATGATGGCAGTAATTTTTTATCTGACTCTACACCAGCATCTTTAATTGGTCAGTTTGGAATCACAGGTCTGTTATTATTTATATTGATTGTAATAAACTTATTTAAGCAAACTCCTAGGCATATTAATATAAATAACAGTCAAGACTACCTAGTTCTAACAGGAGATTTGCTACAAAGCAGAAATGCCCTATCTTTTTACCTTATTATTTCTTGTTTCACGACGATTATATTCGAGAGCTATGCTGTTATTCCAATTTTATTGGGACTAATATTTTATGATAATTTAGATCTTAAAAACATCAAGTTTTAGCAGTTTTCCTTGAAAGACCCTGGAAGTATTCCCAGCTTTTATAGTCACTTCAATTAACGATGAGAGAATTTAATGTAAAATTATGGGGTGTACAAAATGAACAGGTTTAAACAATGGCTTACAGTTTAGATTTAAGGCAAAGGGTAGTAGCTTATATAGAAGCTGGAGGAAAAATAACTGAGGCTTCCAAGATATATAAAATAGGAAAAGCCTCGATATACAGATGGTTAAATAGAGTAGATTTAAGCCCAACAAAAGTAGAGCGTCGCCATAGGAAATTAGACTGGGAAGCTCTAAAAAAAGACGTAGAAGAAAATCCCGATGCAAGATTGATAGACAGAGCCAAGAAATTTGGAGTGAGGCCGAGTGCCGTATATTACGCATTAAAGAAAATGAAAATAAACAGAAAAAAAAAAGAACTACGTTATCGAGAAAGAAACCGGGAGGAACGAGTTAAGTACTATAGAATGTTAAGAGAACTAATCAAGCTCTATGGTAGTCAAGCTATAGTTTACATAGATGAATCTGGATTCGAAGCAATCCAGGCTTGTATTTATGCCTGGTCAAAAAAAGGAAAAAAAGTTTATGGAGATAGACAAGGAAAAAGGGGAGTCAGAGAAAATCTAGTAGCAGGGAGAAGAAAAGGAAAAAAAGATTTGATTGCACCGATGGTTTTTACTGGGAGTTTGAATGCAGAAGGCTTTGAAGGATGGTTAAAATTATATTTACTACCCTCCCTCGACATTCCATCAATATTAATAATGGATAATGCTCCTATTCATCGTAAAACTGCCATTAAAGAATTGGCTAAAGAAGCAGGTCATGAAGTTCTTTTTTTGCCGAAATATTCTCCTGATTTAAATGATATTGAGCATGACTTTAGTGCCTTGAAACGAGCTAGAATGTACGCTCCTATTGACACGTCTCTTGATGAAATTATCCGTTCTTACTGTGGCGTTTAGCGTCTCAGCCTTATTTGAAACTACTATATGTGTCTAAATCAGGTTCATATTCAGAAAATATCAATCTAATTTTTAAGAATATATAGGACTAAAGAATTAAAATTTAAATAAAAACTATGCCTAGAAACCTCAAAGTTCACCTTTGGTTGCCTAATATTTTCCAGTTTAAAGGAGGAATTCAAGTTTATTGTGCTTTTTTGATCGAAGCTTTACAGGAAGTCTATCCAAATGCCTTCTATGATGTCTTTTTAAAACATGATACCCATTACACGCCTAATGTAAGAGTTTTGCCTGAAACTAAATTTCATTATGGAGGAAATATTCCTCTAAAATTGAGAACTTTTTATTTTGCTCTCTTATTATTTATCAGTAGCTTCCAAAAAAGACCAGATTTAATTATTTGCGGCCATGCTAATTTCACTCCTGTAGCTCATTTGGTTCAACGATTAATGGGTATTTCTTACTGGACAGTGGCCCATGGAGTAGATGCCTGGAACCTCCAAAATCCGCATATCATTCAAGCTTTGCGCCATGCTGACCGAATTCTGGCCGTTAGTCACTACACCCGCGATCGCCTCCTCCAGGAACAAGCTCTTGATCCAGAGAAAGTTGTTGTTCTTCCTAATACCTTTGATACTTCACGCTTTCAAATTGCCCCGAAACCCCAATCTTTACTCGAAAAATATAATCTCACCCCAGATCAGCAGGTTATTTTGACCATTGCCAGATTAGCTGGGGAAGAACGTTATAAAGGCTATGACCAAATTATCCGTGCTTTACCAGAGATTATTAAAACTATTCCCAATATCCATTACCTAATCGGCGGTAAAGGAGGCGATCGCCCTAGAATCGAAAAACTAATTCAAGATCTAGACTTAGAAGATTACGTTACCCTAGCAGGATTCATCCCCGACGAAGAACTAGCCGATCACTATAACCTCTGTGATGTTTTCGCCATGCCTAGTAAAGGGGAAGGTTTTGGTATTGTGTATCTAGAAGCCATGGCCTGCGGAAAACCCACCATTGGTGGTAATCAAGATGGGGCGATCGATGCTCTATGCAATGGCGAACTGGGAGTGTTAGTGAATCCCGATGATCTGGACGAAATTAGCACAGTAATTACCCAAATCCTAGAAAAGACCTATCCCTTACCAATTCTCTATCAACCAGAAACTCTCCGGCAAAAAGTGATTGAAATTTATGGATTTGAGCAGTTTAAACAAAATTTAGCTCAACTTTTATCTGCTCAATTCAACCAGTAATATGAGAATTTCACACATAATTGCAGACTTGGCCCCTGAAGCAGGGGGGCCATCCATAACTGTTACCAATTTGACTGATGCCCTTTCCCACCAGAACTTCACCGAAGTTACTCTTTTGAGCCAATGCTTAACAGATAGCTCAGTTGTTGCTCCTGCTCCAAACTCTAAAGTTAATCGAATCATTGTAAACAGCTCTCACAGAATTGCCCTATCCCTAGGATTGCCATTAAATAACCTACTCCGCTCCCGTTTAAGCTCTTACCCGTCCGACATTATCCATGGCCATGGCCTGTGGCATCCGATTAGCTATTGGAGGAGTCAAACTGCCAAGCAATATAACATTCCCCTAGTTATCCATCCTAGAGGCATGCTCGAACCCTGGGCCCTCAACTACCGTAAATTCAAAAAACGGATTGCCCTATGGCTCTATCAAAATCGTGATCTACAACGGGCTCAAATACTGTTTGCCACAGCCAACCAGGAAGCCCAGAGTCTTCGTCATTTTGGTCTGCGTCAGCCTATAGCTATTACTCCCAACGGCATTCTTTTCCCCACGCTAGAATCTCAAGCATCTCCTCCGGAATCATCACGCCACCGAACAGCTCTATTCCTCAGTCGCATTCATCCCAAAAAGGGATTAATGAACCTAATCCAAGCCTGGCATCAAGTTTCCCCCCCAGACTGGCAACTACTCATTGCTGGCCCCAACGAAAATAATCACCGTGCTGAAGTTCAAGCCCAAATCAAACAACACCAATTAGAGCAAACGATCAAAATCCTTGACTCTGTGGAGGGAGAAGCCAAAGCCAACCTTTACCGTCAGGCTGATCTGTTTATTCTGCCCACCTTTAGTGAAAACTTTGGCGTCGTAGTTGCCGAAGCCCTTTCCTATGGCATTCCCGTCATCACCACCACTGGGACTCCCTGGCAAGATCTCCAAACTTACCGTTGTGGTTGGTGGGTAGAACCGACAGTTGCGACTATTGCCGATGCTCTCCAGCAAGCAACAATTCTACATCCCCAGGAATTACGAACTATGGGGGAAAGAGGTAGAGCATACGTCAAATGCTACGACTGGAATGCCATCGCCCAGGACACCCTTGCCGTTTACCGCTGGATTCTGAATCAGGGACCAAAACCTGACTGCGTTATCTTGGACTAGAGCCATGGCAAGTTTTCTAGCTTTACTGCCCCGCTCCCTGACGACGTTTCCCTTATGAAAAAAGTAACCATGACAGTCACTCCCAAGCAAATTTATAACTATACTGTTCTTCTAGAAAAAGAGCTTGATGGCGGTTATCACGCCTTTTGCCCAATGCTCAAAGGATGCCATTCCCAAGGAGACACCTTTGAAGAAGCCATACAAAACATTACAGAGGCTATTGAACTATACATTGAAAGCTTGATAGCCGAACATCAGCCCGTTCCTAAGGAAGATTTAATTGTCAAACCATTGAGTATTTTGGTGTGAGCAATCTTCCAAGCGTCCAAGCCAAAGATTTTATTCGAGTAATCAAAAAGCTCGGATTTTTTCTGGAGCGCCAGAAAGGGAGCCATGCCATTTATAAAAATACCCAGGGTAATCGAGTTGTGGTTCCCATCCATCCCGGAAAAGATTTAAAGCAGGGGACACTGATGGGCATGATTAAAGATATTGGACTTGAAAAAGAAAAATTTTTTGACTTACTACAAAAATAGTAATTTGTGTGATCGCTCATTTGCTTAGCTTCCTCCAGGAGTACGGTGAATAAATAGGCGATCAACGTCAACGACGTGGCCCAGGCCCACGTTCTCGGATTAACTTACCTTTTGCAGGGGGGAGCTACCAACATCTTTAACCTCGGTAATGGCAATGGCTTCTCTGTGCGGGAAATGATTGCAACAGCCCAGTTAGTCACCAATCGCCCCATTCCCGTGCTACAAGGCGATCGCCGTCCGGGAGACCCCCCGATTTTAGTGGGCAGCAGTGAAAAAGCTCGGCAAATCCTCGGTTGGCAACCCCAATATCCCCTGGCAAAAGATATTCTGACCCATGCCTGGGCTTGGCACCAACAACGCCATGGCGATAATTCCCCATGCACACAACCGTAGCAATGGCGATCGCCAGTTAGCTAAACTGTAACCATGGCAAGTTTTCTGGCTTTACTGCCCCGTTCATTGACCACTTTCCTTTATGCCGTTGCGGCCCTACTGAGGTTTTATGGCAACATCGACACCACCCCCATCCCCCGAATCCCCCTCACCATCTTTGGATGGAGCTTCCTGGCGTTCACGTTGGGCACAGCGGCTCTCCTGGTTAATCTCGGCCTTGAGTGGAACACTGGAAATCGAAGCCGAAACCGAGAGATTGAAACAAGAGAACGCGAAACTCGACGAGATAATCTTGCAGACGAAGAAAGAAACCGAGCGTCTGAGGAAAGAGAAAAAGCCGATCGAGAAAGAGATCGAGCAGATCAAGAAAGAAACCGAGCAGATCAGGAAAGAAAACGAGCGGCTAGCCGTGCTCGAATCCAAAATCGAGGATTTGTTCTCCAAACACGGTATCAACTTGCCCCTAGCCCAGAAGCCAGAGCAACCCTAATCGATTTCCTTAGCTTTCTCCAGGAATACGGCGAATAAACGGCGAGCTTGATAATCTTGAATGAAATTTACCCAATATTTTTTAGCTACCAGACAAAGACCAGATCGGTTAATTATTCACTTGGAGTGGATAGAATACACTATGAACAATCCTCTCAAGGAAGAAATTCAAACAGACGGTAGAATCAAATTATGGGCTTCCATCCCGGAAATGGAAGGTAGATATCTGCGTGTAGTTTTATTGTCAGATCGAGAAACTGTCCATAATGCATTTTTTGACCGCTCCTTCAAACCATGAAGATTAAGTACTTTACTGATACAGATACCCTTTATATTGAATTTCAGTCTGCCAATATTGTCGAAACCAGGGATTTGGACGATAACACTTTAATTGACATTGACATGCACGGAAATGTCTGTGCCATAACCATTGAACACGCTCAACAAAGAACCAATATTCCTAACATCTCGTTCGAGCAGATTGTGGCATAGGGCGATCGCCGGTTAGCTAAACTAAGACTATGGCAAGTTTTCTGGCCCTACTGCCCCGGTCCTTGACCACTTTCCTTTATAGCGAATAATTCCCCATGACCCTCACCGTTGCCATTCCCCGCATTGAGATCGCCCCTGGTAGTCATTTAACTATCCCCAATGTATCCTGGGTAGACTTTATCTCTTTGCTAAAAGAACTCGGAGAAAAACGTCATTCCCGACTCGCTTACTATCAAGGCCGACTGGAAATCATGGCTCCCCTGGCCCTACATGAAAAACCAAATCGTCTGATTACCGATATCGTCAAAGCTATTTTGGAATGCCAAGAGCGCGACTGGGAAGACTTTGGCTCCACCACCCTTAAACAGCCTCCCTTCGCTGGCATAGAACCAGATAGCTGTTTTTACATCCAAAATGCATCCCAGATGCGGGAATACAAAAACCTTGATCTGAATCAATCTCCCCCCCCAGATTTAGCAATTGAATGCAATTTAAGCTCCAAAACCGTCATCGATGCGTACCAAGCCATTGGCGTTCCTGAAGTGTGGATTTATAGCAACAATCAACTACAAATTTACCTTTATTCAGAACAAGGTTATTTAGAAAGCAACCAAAGTCAAGTTTTTCCAGATTTGGCCGTAATGTCAATGATTCCCCAACTAATTCAAAAAGCTTACCAAGTTGGCACAAGGCAAATGTTGGGTGAGTTGAAGGCACAGCTAAAATGAACCTATGGCAAGTTTTCTAGCCTTACTGCCCCGCTCCCTGACCACTTTCCTTTATGCTGTGGCGGCCCTACTGAGATTTTATGGCAACATCGACACCACCCCCTTCCAACTCATCCCCCTCACCATCCTCGACTGGAGTTTCCTGGCGTTCACGTTGGGCACAGCGGCTCTCCTGGTTAATCTCGGCCTTGAGTGGAACTCTGGAAATCGAAGCCGAAACCGAGCAGATCAGGAAAGAGACAGAACAGATCAAGAAAGAGACCGAGCAGATCAGGAAAGACAACGAGCGGCTCGCCGTGCTCGAATCCAAAATCGATTCTTCCTTCGACCAACACGGTATCAACTTACCCCTAGCCCAGACACCAGAGCAGCCCTAATCGATTTCCTCAGTTTCCTCCAGGAATACGGGGAATAAATAGGCGATCGCCCAACCCTTTCCCAACATACTCATTGTTAAGATTGACTAGTCCCCCGTTGCCTGTGAAATAACCATGGTTACCCTGCTGAAATGGACAGTTCCAGACTATCACCACCTCATTGAACAGGGGCTATTGGACGGTAAGAAAGTGGAACTTTTAGACGGAGACCTAGTGACCATGGCTCCCGAAGGACCACTCCATAGCTACACCACCACCACCGTTGCCGACTATCTGCGCCAAAACCTGCACGGATTAGCTCTAGTGAGGGAAGCCCATCCCATTACCCTGAGTCAATCTGAACCGGAACCTGACATTGCCATTGTTCTAGCTCCCCAGGAGCGCTACAAAGAAAGGCATCCTCAGGCCGACGATATTTTTTGGTTAATTGAAATAGCTAACAGTACCCAAGCCTACGACCTCAACGACAAAAAACAAATCTACGCTCAAGAAGGCATCCCCGAATATTGGGTGGCAGACCTAAGCAAACGCCAATTATTTATTTTTCGAGCACCAGACAAAGAAGATTATCGCCTGCAACAAACCCACTCCGAAGGTATCATCCGTAGCCAAGCCTTTCCCGAAATAAAAATATCAGTACAAGAAATGTTCCATTGGTAGCTCTCCGACCATTGGCCAAACTGAAACCATGGCAAGTTTTCTGGCCGTATTCTTGCTCCTTTGTTTTTGGTAACCAACTGAGCGACCGCAGCATTCTCCCAAATTCTAAATAAATTCCGTTGTTTTTGCTGTCGAACCAGTTAATTTTGGCGTAAATTATTACCATGCAACTTAATCAATACCAGCAAGGAGAATATCACCCTGGAGCCCCGCTGTTTAAACAATTGCTATGGTATTCCATTGGGGATTTTTTAGTCCAAACGCCCCTACTGCCCATGGCCAGGCTGAAGGTAGCTATCCTGCGATTATTCGGGGCCAAAATTGGTACAGGAGTTAATATCAAACCCCACGTCAAGATCAAATTCCCTTGGCGGCTAACCCTGGGCAATTACGTTTGGAGTAAACCCAGCTTTGACCTAATCACCAGTCCGATTCACATCGCCGCTGGCAGTTGGATCGGTGCTAGCGCCGTTATTGGACCTGGAGTACGGGTGAATGAAAAGGCAGTTTTGACTTTGGGGTCTGTGGCTGTCAAAGATTTGGCGGCTATGACCATCTACTCTGGCAATCCCTGTCAGCCGGTCAAAAAACGGCAACTCCTCTGAAATTACGCCAGGTAAAAACTAACTTTTGTTGTTAGTACCTTTAGGGATTTGATCTAATTATTGATGAAGCTAACCATTCTTAACCAATTTTATCCCCCTGACTATGCGGCCACGGGGCAACTGCTAGAAGAACTGTCCATCGAACTGTCCAAAAAAGAGCTTGATGTGCAAATTTTTGCTGGGCAACCGGGTTATGCATTTGATCAGGAACTTGCCCCATCCCAGGAAGTCTCTCAGGGAGTTTTGATCAGAAGAACTAGGACTTCCCGCCTCTGGCCCCAGAGATTACGGGGGCGGGCGATCGCCGGAATTTTGTATTGTTTACGCGCCATCGTCAAACTCAGATTAGGGAGCAGACTGGGGGATTTGATTCTTGTTACTACAGAGCCTCCCTACCTAATGGTGGTGGCCTATATCCTGCATTTGTTATACAAAAAACCCTATATCTGCCTGATTTATGATCTCTACCCCGATGTGGCAGTGAAGTTGGGGGTGGCGAAGGAAAAGGATGCCATTGTTAAATTGTGGCGTTGGCTAAATCGTTTAACTTGGCAAAAGGCAGAGGCTATTATTGTGCTCAGCGAGAGCATGGCTAAGGTGATCGCGGACCAACAACCAGCCCTAGCAGGGAAAATTGAGGTGGTCCATAACTGGGCGGATGGAGTGTTAATCCAACCAAGGGCCAAAGCTGATAACTGGTTTGCCCAACGCCATGGCTTGGACCGGACATTTACCGTACTGTATTCCGGTAATCTGGGACGGTGCCACGACCTGGAAACTGTTATGGAAGCGGCTCGCCTACTGCAGCAAGAAGAAGTCCAGTTTGTTTTTATTGGAGCTGGTGCTAAGGCCCCAGTCTGTCAAGAATTCGTACAACGCCACCAGTTAACTAATTGTTTATTTTTGCCCTTCCAACCCAAGCCGGTTTTGCCCTTTTCCCTCACCGCCTGCGACCTGAGCTTGGTTTCCATTTTGCCCCAGGTGGAAGGGCTGGTGGTCCCGAGCAAATTCTATGGCTGTTTGGCCGCAGGCACGGCGATCGCCGCCATTTGTCCCCCCCATTCCTATTTACGGGAAATTATTGCCGAAGCTCAATGTGGAGCAACCATTGATAACGGAGACGGGGCAGGATTGGCTCAATTTATCCTTCAACTTAAGAATAATCCCCGCCGAACAGCAACCATGGGGCGTCGAGGCCGCCAATATTTTGAAGAAAACTTTACCCTGGACACCATTGCGGACCAATACCTATCTGTCATTACTAAAGTGGGCGATGAAGAAGTCGCCAAGCTCCAAGCAAATAAATTCTGTAACCATCCTGACTCAAGCTTGCTTTAACCAAAGGGTCTGACAAACAAGTCATCTGCCACCGGACAACTGAATCAATCCACTTGTTAGCTACAGTGATGGCAGGAATTTAGGGTTTATCAAGTTGCTGACCAACATTTTGACCAAAATTGCATTGAGGCTCATACTGCCAATCGTTTGCTTTACCCTGGTGGCCTGTGGGGTTTCCCCCGATGCGGTGCAAGCAGAGTCCCGCCTATTTTTACCCCTGTCCTTGGAATTTTTAGATAGCTATACCCTACCGAAACAAGCAATAGAGGATTTACCGGTTGGAGGCATTTCCGACCTTACCTATGATCGCCAACAGGATCTTTTTTATGCCGTCACCGACGATCGGCGATCGCCTCGGTTCTACACCATGCACCTCACCATAGTCCCTGGGCAAGAGGGCATCGGGATTGCCAAAGCAGAAATAGTGGGAATGACCAAGCTCAGAACCAGCGGAGGGGAAGCCTACGGTCGTCAATTGTTAGACCCAGAAGGCATTGCCCTGTCTCCCCGCCAAACCCTGTTCATCAGCAGTGAAGGGGTTTTATCGAGCCAAAGCCCGCCCTTAATTGCCGAATTTGATCCCCAAACGGGTCAGGAGTTGGAGCGATTGCCCCTGCCCAGCCGATTTTTGCCCCAAGCAGACCGACCCCAGGGCATCCGGGATAACTTCGGTTTTGAGGCTTTAACCATTGCCGCCACTAGCACCCTAGCGGACGATCCTTTTCGCCTTTTTACTGCCACGGAAAGTGTTTTAGCCCAGGACTTTGACCCGGAGAATCCCCCCCAAGAAATTCCCTTACGGTGGTTGCATTACGTAATTAACTCCGTCGGGGCACCAGTTTTAGTCAGTGAAAATCTTTACCCCCTTGATCCAGCTCCAGCGGGCACTCTGCTCCATGGCCTAAGCGCCATGGTGGCTTTACCCAGGGAAGGTTATTTTCTCACTTTAGAACGAACCTTTGGACTGACGGGATTCCAGGGCAAAATTTTCCAAACGGTCAATGCCAATGCCACCGACACCAGCCGCATAGCTAGCTTTCAGCCTGGTACCAACACCATTAACCCGATGCGCAAAGAACTACTGCTCGATCTGGAGGATTTGGGCATTGAGTTGGATAATCTAGAAGGAATCACCCTGGGGCCCCGCTTACCAGACGGTTCCACCAGTTTAATTGCCATCAGTGACGATAACTTTAGTGGGGATCAAAGCACCCAAATCCTACTTTTCCGTTTGCAGGGGGTTTAGCAACGGCGCCAAATGATCAATGACTGGTTCCCGGCCGACGGTTAGGTGGTGGGCCAGTTTTTGCGCTAGGGGCGGCACATAGACCAAGGGATGGGTGAAGCCGGTGAACAACACCAACCCCGGTAGATTAGGCATTTCCCCCACTAGGGGTAGGGTTTGGCCACTAAAGGCCACTAAACAATGGTGGGCGGTGACCGGCAGTAGGGCCAGGCGGGGTAAAATTTTGGCGATCGCCGTTTGTAGCTGCTGTTGGGCCCAGGCCAGGTCGGGATGATAGCGGGGGGAAGTCACCAGTTGGCTAATTTGACCGATGAATAATCTGCCATCGAAAAACTGCACCGCTCCGGGTTCCACAACCGTGGCGACGCAATGGTCATCGGGCCGATGCCAATCTAAAGTCGGGGCTAGGGCTTCTAAATTGGGGCGTTGCTGTAAATCCGCCGGCATAATCACACAGCGGAGATTTTCTTGGGTAGGGACTGTTTGCAGCACAGCGGCATGGGTGAAATAGAGGGGCAAATTAATACCCGACTCCGGTAGCAGAGCAAGGCTTTGACCCCCCCCCGCCAGAATAACGTTATGGGCAAAAAAGTTTCCCGCCCCAGTGTGGACCCCCTGCACCCGGTTTTGCTTGGTAATTAATCCTTGCACCTCGGTGATGCGGACTATGCCTCCTAGCCGGAGAAAGGCTTGGAGATAGGCGTTAACGGTTTTGCCGCCGTGGCAGTGGCCCTGGGGCACCACAAATCCGCCGCCAATGCCGTCCGGGCTAAGTTGGGGTTCAATGGCGATCGCCGTTAAACGGTCCACCCATTGAGGCCGAATTAAACAATGGTCAAACTGCTTAGCTAGGGCCTGGGCATCATCCTCAGGACGGAGATAGAGTAATAGCTCTAACTCTCGATATTCCGTTTCTCCCCCCAACTCCTGGCTCAAATGGGTCCAACGATAGCGACTTTCATGGCCCAATTGCCGCTGTAGAGGAGTGGCCCCAGCCCAATAGATAATGCCACCATAGCTCAGGGCCGTGGCGTTGATAGGCTGACGATGTTTTTCGAGTAATAGTACTCGTTGCCCTTGGTTTTGCAATTCATAGGCGATCGCCGCTCCGGTAATGCCGGCCCCGACCACAATGGCATCGAAATTTTCCATTAACCTTGATTAACAATTTGGCCCAAGGCGGCAAAACCCGGCACTTTCCCCGCTGAGGCGGCACCATCTTTCTCCGAAACAATGACCGCACTAATCTGATCGCTCATAATGGCCACCTTTTTCTCCGTCTGCTTTTCACAGGTGAGTTCCAACACTTGGGGGCGATCGCCCTGCATGGCAGTGACAATGGTCTGATAGAGTGCTTCCGCCCCATCCTTTTCCTTGCGCTGTACGGACACGGGCATGGGGGAATATTTAAGGGTCAAATCAATGCTGATCATAGGGGAACCGTAAACGGGAAGTGGTGAAACAGTCTTGCGACTCTCCCTATCTAGGTTATAGTTTTTTTGCCAAGAAGGGGGGAAAGCACCAGTTCCCAGGGCACTAAACCGCCAAGCTGCAATCCTCGTTTGTTTAAACAACAGCGCGACAAAGTTGAAATACCTTTTCCATGGAAGACGTAAAATTCTTGATCGGCTCGATTTTATTTTAGTTAGCCATAAAATCCTAAGGTAATGTCGGGCAGTTCTACATGGATAAATGAATAAACACTAGTCCCCATGGGAGATCTGGTGCCAGGGGGGTAACTGGATTAAATCTTCCAGGTTGGCCTGCATAGTCTGGCAAATTTGGTCTAAGGGCAGATCGTTGGCATCGTGGCCGAAGGGGTTTTCAATCTCCACTCCAATTTCTTCAATGCCGAAGACAGTGAAAGCGATAATTCCCACCACAAAAGCCGTGGCCCAATGGAGGGTATTCACAATCTGGAAAGGGGTAATGAAGCAATAGAGAAAGATTAGCTGGCGCAAATGGATGGCGTAGGCCAGGGGAATGGGGGTTTTTAAAATTCGTTCGCAACTGCCCAACACATCCACCATGGTGTCTACCAAGCGCAACATGGCGGTGAGCTGATAGGCATTAATATTGTTTTGGTCGTATTCCCGTTGCAGATAATTACTGATCCAAAAGGCGATTTCTAAGGGTGGATTATTTAGGTCCTCAAGCTTCCGGTAACCGGATTCCGGCAACAGAGCCCAAATTTCTTCATTTAGGGGTTGAGAGCGCAGGTGTAACTTTGTGGCCACGGCAAAGGCCACCAGAAGATGCAGAATTTTAATTTTGTCTTGGTGGGCTTGGGGACTGGGTTCTGCCACCGAAACCCAAATGATCCGAGAGAGGTTACGAATGGTGTTGACCATGGTGCCCCAAGCTTTGCGTCCTTCCCAAAAACGTTCATAGGCGGTGTTGGTGCGAAACACTAACAGCAATCCCAACACAATGCTGGGCACAATGCTCTCCTGGATGGGAATGGAAAATTTATATCCCCAACCATCCACCAGGGTCACCCCCAGGGAAAAGGCCATACACACTAGCACCCGGGAGGCGATCGCCGGAATAACGGAACCTTGCCAACGCAGCAGTATGTCCGTCCATATGCGGGGCGATCGGGATGGATGGTGGCTGAAAAAG
Organism: Synechocystis sp. IPPAS B-1465; assembly: GCF_003015225.1. Taxonomy (GTDB): domain Bacteria; phylum Cyanobacteriota; class Cyanobacteriia; order Cyanobacteriales; family Microcystaceae; genus Synechocystis. The sequence goes on from NZ_CP028094.1 coordinate 391,824, forward strand.
CTCAAGAATTTGCTCAAAATTTGCTCTCCCCCAACTTAGATAAACATTGCCAATCTAGGGGAATAATGGCCACAGTTATCCCTGGGCCAATGCCGTCTCTTGGGGCATCAAACTCAGCATCTTGGCGATCGCCGTTTCCAAATCATTGTGCCAATGGACAAGGCTGTTGTCGTACATCTGCTGGAGATGATCTAAATTTCCCTGGCTAAATCGGATAACCACCGGTAGCACTTCCCCTGTATAGGTTTGCCGTTGGGGAACCCGTTGGCGCTGGGGCAAACTGGGGCCCGTCCCCCGTAAACTGCGGTCTTCACTGGAGAGGTTGGGGGGCAGGGGTAAAAAAGACCGTAAATCTTCCGCCAAGGCCGAGGTGTCCGTTGCTCTGGTGGCCAGGTTAACAAAAATTCCTTTTAAATTGGGGGCCTGGCTGAGGTGGTTAAAGGCCAATTCCAGTTGTTCCCCCAGGGTTATGTCACTGCGACCTTCATCCAATAAATAGGCGCCGGTGATGCCGAAGGAATTGAGCAGGTCCCACGTACTCAGGGCTAGCCCTTCACTGTTACAAATTAGGCCAATTTGTCCCTGGGCCAAGTTCCCCGGCAGCCAACTATGCCCCGTCCATTGCTCCGATCGCCAATTGATCAAATCCGGATGCCGGTTGATCGCCGTATCGTTGACTGTAATTTTGCCGTCCAGGGCCATCACCTCCCCGTCAGCACTAATACCCAGGGGATTAATTTCAATCACGTCCAAGTCATAGGTGACAAACAATTCATACATTTTGCCGATGATGCCGCTCACCGCAGTCACCAGGGGCCCGGTCAAACCCATTTTCACCGCTAGCCGTCGGGCTAGATAGGGAGAAAAGTTAGTCCGCAGGGAAACGCTCTGCATTTGCTCCAACAGGGTTTCCACATCAATGCCCCCCTCGCTGGAACCCATTAACACAGGGCACTGCCGTTGGTAGTCCAGCACGATCGCCAAAAATAATTCCGACTGGGCATCGTAGCGGGCCTCAGCCAAAATCACCTCTGGGTACTCATCCGCAATGGGCAAATGGAAAATGGCCGAAGCGGCGGCAATGGCATCAATGGTATTTTCCACAAACCTAACCCCGCCGGCCTTACCCCGGCCCCCCGCCCGCACCTGGGATTTGAGCACCATGGGGTAGGGAATTTGCAACCGTTTGAGGGCAGTGGTGTTTTGGATAGTCTGGGAAGGCAAAATGGGAATGCCCACTTGCTGAAATAGTTCCTTGGCCTGGTACTCTAACAAGTCCATAAGTGATCTCTAAAATTTACTTCTGTTCGCCGCTATGGACAATTTCTTCCACTAGCTCCGATGGACGTCGCTCCGAAAAGCCCCAAGCAAACAGTAGCCCAATTATGACGATCATCAACAATTGTGGCGGCACTAACTCAGGGTTAATGACTCTGAGCAGTAGGCGCAGACCCACTAACCCCACTGTGATAAAACCAGCATCTTTGAGGCGGGTAAAAATCTCTAACCAACGAATAAATAAACCCGCTAAAAACCTGAGGGCAATCACCCCAATGGTGCCCCCCACAATAATCAGCCATAACTGATCCGCCACGGCGATCGCCGTAGTGACACTATCGAGGGAAAAGGCTAAATCGGTGAAGGCAATCAGGGGGATCGCTTGCCAAAAGGAACTAAACTCAAAAGCCTTATGATGATTTTCCCCTTCATCGGGAGACAAAAAATAACTCCCCACCAGCCAGAGCAGGTACAATGCCCCCGCCAACTCAAACTGCCAATATTGCAACACAAAGGAAGCACTGATAATCAACAGAACCCTAAGCACATAGGCAATGACTAACCCTGCGTTCAAAGCTCGTCGTTGCTGGTCCGGATTGGGTAAACCCTGGGCGATGGCGGCTAGGGCAATGGCATTATCCGCCGATAGCACTGCCTCAAGGGCAATTAACACTAGCAACGTCAATGGGATTTTGAGGACAACAGCAAAGGACGAGTTGAATAGTAGATCGAAGTCAAACATGGACACAGGGGAAGGTGGAGGCCTGCAGAGATAGACCGGAAAAACCAGGACTCAGCAAGGTTTAGTTCCAGTCATACCATCTTCCCTCATTATTGGGGGCTTTGGTGATGGGGGTCTACCCCCCTATCAGTAGCGATCGCCGTTGATCCCCGCTAAATTTCCTCCGGGGAAAAATTTGTCTCAGTGGGGGGAGCGAGGTCAGGCCAATCGTCTTCACTGACAGCAGCAGAAGGGGGGGAAACCGACGGGGGATCCTGGAGTAGGGATTTAACCTGGTCAACTACGGTGCTGAGTTTGCCTTCATTCAACAAACCATTGAGCAGGGTGAGGCCACTGGTGGAAAGCAGTAATTTATTGATGTCTCCGCTGTTACTACCATTGCCATTGCTCCCACTTAACCCAGGGAAAGAGTAAATGCGGGATTCCCCCAAAACCCCGGGCTGGGGCGCCAACGCTTTGATTAGATCCGGCAGTTGGGTAACCAGTTCCGGCCAGATGGTTTTTAATAACTCCGCTGTGCGATTAGCATTACTTAAACTGTTATGGGCTTCGATAATGGCTTTTTGTCCCTCCGCTTCAGCCATAGCTTTGTGGCGGTTGGCATCGGCCAGGGTGCGGATGGATTCCGCTTCCAATTCCGCCGCTTGCCTGGCACTTTCCGCTTGCCGCCGCCGCCGGAATACGTCAATTTCCACCACGTTTTGTTCAGCGATGCGATGTTGTTGGGCATCCTGTTGGGCCACAATCACTGCTAATTTTTGAGCCCTTTCCGCCGCTTCCACTTCCTGGGCGGTAATTACCCCGGATTCTGCCTCGGCCCGCAGGGCTTCCGCCTCTAACCGTTCCTTCTGTTTATTGGCAATGGCGATCGCCGCTGTTTGTTCGGTGATTTGGGTTTTTTGTTCGGCCAGGGCAATTTCCGCCTTAGCTTGCAGTTGGGAAGCCTCGATGGTTTTCTTCCGTTGAATTTCCGCCACCTCCGCTTCCTGTTTTTGCAACGCCTGGGCCACTTTTAGCTCCTTATTCCGTTCCTCCAAGGCGATCGCCGACGCAATTTGACTATTTTGAATAGCTAATTCTTTCTGAATCCGTTCCTCCTCCACCGCCTGTTCCTGGAGAATTTTATTCCGTTCCTTTTTCGCCTCCTCCTTATCCTTTGCCTCTTGAATTTCCCGTTGCTGTTGGGCTTCCTGGGATTCCAATTCCTTCCGTTGGGCTAGTTTGAGTAATTCAATTTCTTTTTGTTGGGTAATATTGGCGTCTTCCTGCTCCCGTTTAATGGCTAAACTCTTTTTCTCAGCTTCCAATTCTCCCTGTTCAATGGCCACCCTGGTGGTTAACTCCACCTCCCGTTTTTGTTGGATGGATCGTTGGATCGTTTCCGTTCTTAACCGCACTCCCTGGGCATCAAAAAAGTTATTTTCGTCGTAGGTATCACTTTCTTCAATTTCGGAAATGGCAATGTTATTGAGGGTTAAACCAACTTTACGTAAATCACCTTGGATCAGGTTCAACACTTCATCAGCAAAACCCAATTTATCGGAATCCAATTCCGCCAATTTTTTCTTTTTCGCCGCCGCTCGAATGGCATCATCGGCCCGTTTTTCCAGAGCATCTTTAATATCCGCTTCCGAAATTTGCCCTTTTTTAGAAAGCCTGGCCGCCGCTGTTAAAATTTCATTGCGGTTGGGGGTAATGCAAACGTAGAAAGTCACTCGCATATTGGCCCGCATATAATCCTGGGTCCGCACAGCCAAATTCCCTGCCCGCACCACATCGATAGAAATTTCCCTTAGGGAGACCCTGGTAATTTCATGGAAACCGGGAATGACAATGCAGCCTCCGTGGAGAATCACCATTTGCTCTTTTTTAAAAACGCCGCCAGTTCTGACTAAAGCTTCGTTATTGGGGGCAATGACGTAAAAGCGGGTATAAAGAAAAATGGTCACTAAAATCAGAAAAATGACCGCAATAATTACCACCGGAAAAAATAACAGTGGCGACAAACCTCCCAAGGCAGAATTATTATTATCCAAAGTCTGATTGGGGGCTTGGGCAATGATTAACTCTCCTGAAGTTTCACCTGGACTAGCCTGTATGGCCATTACGGGAACAGTGTCCCCTGGCAGGGTGGGCAAGGTCTGGAGAAATTCAAACCAAAATTTACTTTGCATGGTGTGCCTCCGGAGGATAAAAGTTGTAGTTGCGAAACCTTAAGCGTTGGTTAACCAAAATTTGGCAATGTAGCCCAAAGCTTTAACCCCATCTCGCCAATTGATTTTCTTTCCTTCCGCAAAGGTACGGCCATAATAGGCCACCCCCACTTCATAAATTCGCCATCGCTTCGGCGATCGGGTTACCTTCATTGTAAATTCAACTTCGAAACCGAAATCATTACAGGTTAAACGTAAATCCTCCAACACTTCCCGTCGAAACATTTTGTAACAAACTTCAATGTCAGTGAGGTTAATATTACAGACCAAATCAATCAAACTGGTGATCAATTTATTGCCTAAATAATGATGGAAATAGAGCACCCGATGGGGATTGCCGTAGAAGCGGGAACCGTACACCACATCGGCCCAACCCCCATCAATTAACTTCCACATGGGACCCCAATCCTCGGGGTCGTATTCCAAATCCGCATCTTGAATAATCAACACATCCCCGGTGGCGGCGGCAAAAGCAGTGTGGAGAGCCCCCCCTTTGCCCTGATTCTGACGATGGAAAATTACTTTCACTTCCCATTCCTTGGGCATAACAAAACTGTTCCCCTGGCGATCGCCGTTGGTTTCCGCCGATTGATCAAGGGGAAAGCACTGGAATTTACCCGCTAAGTTGACGTTGGCTAAAACGGGATGCTGTTCCGGATCGCCAAAGGTATCCACCAACCATTCCCTCGTACCATCCTTAGAGCCATCGTCCACCATGACAATTTCCTTGGGGATTTCAGGCATTACCGTGGTAATTTTTTTGAGAATTTTTTCGATGGTTTGGATTTCGTTATAAATCGGAATGATAACCGAAAGCTTCATGGAAATTGGCTTAGTTAAGAAAAACAGAAGAAAATCCTTGGCAATGGCGAAGTCACAGCCCACCTCAGCACCCTAAGAGTTATATCATTTGGAGAGAGGCTATTCGGAAAATTGAAGTCTATTTTTAGTCAGAATTAACAGGAAGTAAGTTTTAGAGAATGCAATTTATTGATCAAGCGGAGATCGAAGTTCAGGGCGGCAAAGGCGGCGATGGCATGGTGTCCTTTCGGCGGGAAAAGTATGTGCCAGCAGGGGGCCCTTCCGGGGGCAATGGGGGCCGGGGTGGCTCGGTAATTTTTGAAGCGGATGCCAATCTGCAAACCCTGTTGGATTTTCGCTACGCCAGGATTTTTAAAGCGGAAGACGGCAAAAAAGGCGGCTCTAGCAATTGCACCGGGGCCAATGGCAAGGATGTGGTGGTGCAAGTTCCCTGTGGCACCATGGTGTATGACTTGGACGGGGAATGCCTCTTGGGAGATTTAGTTAGCCCTGGGCAAAGGCTTTGTGTGGCGGCGGGGGGCAAAGGTGGTTTGGGTAATCAACATTTCCTTAGCAACCGCAACCGGGCTCCGGAATACGCCCTACCGGGATTGGAGGGGGAACAGCGACAGCTACGGCTAGAGCTAAAACTGCTGGCGGAAGTGGGCATTATTGGTTTACCCAATGCCGGGAAATCCACCCTAATTGCAGCTTTGTCGGCGGCTCGTCCAAAAATTGCCGACTATCCCTTTACTACCCTGGTTCCCAACCTGGGAGTGGTGCGAAAACCCACCGGGGATGGCACCGTTTTTGCTGATATTCCCGGGCTAATCGAAGGGGCGGCAGCGGGCATTGGTTTGGGTCATGAATTTTTGCGCCACATTGAACGGACTCGTTTACTGCTCCACGTTTTAGACGTCACTGCAGGGGATCCGATCGCCAATTTTCGGGTGATTCAGCAGGAGTTGGACGCCTATGGCCGGGGGATAACGGAAAAACCCCAGATCATTGCTTTGAATAAAATTGATGCGCTGGACGGGGAAATGATTGGGGAAATTGAAACGGAATTAAAACGATTCAGTACTGCTCCCTGTTTGCACATTTCGGCGGCCACCCGGAGAGGCTTAGATGATTTGATGCAATTGGTGTGGCAATGGCTGGATGAAATGGCCGCGGCGGACGCAGAAGCCCAGAGGTTACTGGAGTTGGAATTGCAGGCCCAGGCGGCAATGAATAATCCTTTCAACTCTGACGTACCCATTGACGGGGTAACTTACTCAAGCTAAAAGGTAAAGAATTGTAAACTAAGTTAATTATCCCAGGAAATCCCATGAGTGAAGAACTACAACCGAACCAAACCCCCGTGCAGGAAGATCCCAAATTTGGCTTCAACAACTACGCGGAAAAGCTCAATGGCCGGGCTGCCATGGTGGGATTTCTCCTCATCCTGGTGATCGAATATTTCACTAACCAAGGGGTGTTGGCCTGGTTGGGACTGCGCTAGGGAGTTGGCTTATTGCTGCTTGCGTACAATCGAGATAGCTGATAGCTCTGCCTAAATCAGCTTATTTCCCGGCAAAAAGCTAGAAGTTGTCCTTCATGCCCCGGAGCTTGCCAAATACCCGAGCTGGCTCCGTCATTCCTACCCTAGCTTGAATAGCTGGATTGTCCCACCGCAGAAAGGGATTGGTGCGTTTTTCTGTGCCCAACCAAGATGGAATGGTGGCCTGGCCCCGTTGGCGATCGCCTTGCACTGTCTGGAACCGTTCCTGAAGATCCTTGTTGCTGGGGTCAACGGTGAGGGCAAATTTGAGGTTACCTAGGGTGTATTCGTGGGCGCACCACAGACGGGTTTGATCTGGTAGTTGGCGTAATTTGCCGATGGATTGCACCATCTGGGCGGGAGTGCCTTCAAACAATCGGCCACAGCCCCCAGCAAAAATGGTGTCACCGCAAAATAAATCCCCGATGGTTTCTCCTGACCCTGGAGCAAAATAGTAGGCAATGTGGCCCCTAGTGTGGCCTGGTACAAAATAAACTGTGGCTTCCCTATCAGCAAAACTGAGGCGATCGCCGTCTCGCAGAAACACCGTTTGGCCGGGAATACGTCCCTGATCTTCGACTCCCCCGTAAACTTCCAGATTGGGATATTTTGCTAACAGCTCTCGATTCGCTCCCACATGGTCCCCATGGTGATGGGTGTTATAAATGGTAACTAAATCGGCTCCTAAGGTTTCTAGACAATCCAATACAGGTTTAGCTTCCGCCGGATCCACCACTGCGGCCTGATTCCTCTGGCGATCATGGAGGAGGAAAATATAGTTATCGGCCAGGGCTGGTAAGCGGTGAATATCCATAATTTTTTTGTCTGATTAATCTCAGTGTTTGCCTGCAAGTATTTTAAAAAGCTGACCAAATTAACTTTCCCACGCCACCACTCGACCTTTTAAGCTGTGATTCCACCAAGGACTGTTGTAGGCGGAAGTTTGCAAAGTGCCCCTTTTTAGGGTCCAAGCCTGATCGGGATCAAACAAAATACGGGAATTACTAACTTCTGGTAAACCTAAGCATCGCCGGGGATTGGTGCTCAAAGCTCGCCACAATGCCATTGGAGTTATCAGATTTTTTTCCACTAACCCTTGCCATAAACAGGGCAAAACCAATTCATAACCGATCGCCCCGGGGGGAGTTTCCGCAAAGGTTTGGGTCTTTTCTTCGTAAGTGAAGGCTTGGTGGTCCACCGCAATGGCATCAATGACGCCGGATTTAACCCCTTCGATTAGCGCTAGCCGATCGCCTTCGTTACCCAGGGGAGGGTCAAAACGCAAATTGGGATCGTAGTGGGGAGTGTGGGGCGGTAAACCATGGGCGATCGCCTCATTACTGAGCAGGAGATGGTGCCAATTGACGCTGGCGGTGCAATTTAAACCCTGACTTTTAGCTTGGACAATTAATTCTACGCCCCGGGCGGTGGAAATTCGCATGAAATGCACGGGAGTCCCATAATGGGGCAACAATTCCAGCAAACTGGCGATCACCGCCGCTTCGGACATCACCGGATCCGGTGGCAGGCCCAACTGAATCGCCAAGGGCCCTTCCCGCATTACCCCATTTCCCCGCAGGGAAAGATTAAGGGGCACCAAAGCTAAAGGTTTGCCGGCTATGGCTCCATATTCCAAAGCCCGCTGTAGTAACCGCCAATCTTGAATTGCGCCCCCATCGCTGAAGCCAATTACCCCTGCTTGGTCTAGCTCTCCCCATTCCGTTAACTGCTTGCCCTGGTTCCCTTGGGTGACACTCCCCCACCAATGGCATTGGACTGGGGCCGAATCTGGCCGATTTTCCGCTTGAGGGTCTCCAGGGGGCTGATGGTGAGCATTGACCCCTTCTATCTGGTTTAACCGTTGCTTTAACCATTGCAAAGTTTGGGGTTGATCCAGGGGAGGATCGGTGTTGGGTAAAATAGCCACGTCCCCAAACCCACCGGCGATCGCCGTTTTCACCAATTGACTGAGGGTTTCCCTGTCTTCGTACCCAGGCTCACCACTGTAGCTGTACAGATCTGCCAAGCTAGGGGCCAAAAGCAAATTTTCTCCGGGTATAACCGCCGCATCCGCCGGTATCGGGTAAGAATCATCTTCAACGGCCACAATGGCCCTACCCCGTACTATTACCGTCACCCGTGTTTCCTTGCCCTGTATGGGATCTAAGCAACGAACCTGGGGTCGACATTGCGTTTCCATTTAACCTTTTAACCTCGGGGGAACGACGGCACAAAAATCCCCCTAAAATCCTAGCAAAGTTGGGCAACCTTTCCGGATTCTGGGGGTTAACTGTACTTTTGGGTTGAGCCAATCAGCGCCTAGTCTTCAAACGCAATCTCCACCCCTTTCTCGGTTTGACCATGTTCAACAATATCGAGCCCCACTTTTTCCTGGGACGGTTTTACCCGTAATATGCCCCAAAGATCCATGACGTAGAAGAGGAAAAACATGGTGATGAAGGCCCAAAAGGGAATCACCAAGGAGCCGACGATTTGAGCGCTAAGTTTATGTTCAACGTTGGTGCTAAAAATACCCACGGCGATACCGCCCCAAATGCCGCATAAACCGTGGACAGGCCAAGCGCCCACCCCATCGTCAATGCGTAGACGGTCCAACAGCTTAGTGCCCAGCACCGACAAAATGCCTGCCACTACACCAATGGCGATCGCCGACCAATTACTAACGGTGTCACAACCGGCGGTAATGCCCACCAAGCCGCCCAAAATACCATTCAGGGTTACCAGCAAATTAGGTTTGCGCTTATTCTCAGTAATCCAGTCAAAGGCCAAGGCCGCCAATCCCCCCGCTGCTGCGGACAGAGTGGTGTTCACCGCAATTAACATAGTTGTATTGGTATTTAAAGCCCCCACAAAGGCTAATTGACTACCGGGATTAAAGCCATACCAGCCCACCCAGAGAATAAACACCCCCAGGGAACTGGATGTAATCCCCTGATAACCCAGACTATTAATTTTGTTGCCCTCAAAACGACCAATACGAGGTCCCATTACCACCACCGCCGCCAGGGCTGCAAAGCCTCCCACGGAATGCACCAGAAGAGAACCAGCAAAGTCGTGGAAACCCAATTTATCAAGCCAACCCCCTCCCCACTTCCAATGGCCACTGATGGGATAGACCAACCCGGTAATCACGGCGGAGTAAATTAGATAGGCTTTGAAATACATCCTCCCCATCACCGCCCCGGACACAATGGTGGCCGCCGTAGCTGCAAAGGCTGCCTGGAACAACCAATCCACCTGGGGACTAAGCCCTTCGACATTATCCAGATTATTGGTGATGCCAAAGCCACCCCAGCCAAAAAAGCCGCCCAACACCGGGTTTTCGCCGTACATGAGGCTGTAGCCAAAAAGGAAATAAAGTAACACTCCCACACAAACATCAAAAGTGTTTTTAAACAGCACATTAACTGTGTTTTTGTGGGAAGACAGCCCGGCTTCCAACATGGCAAAGCCAGCCTGCATGAACAGTACTAAAACTGCTGCAGCTAGTAAGAATAGATTATTGATTGCATAGGTAACTTCTGCAATGGAAGTGGTTTCCGTTTGGGCTTGGGCCACCCCGACAAATAAAAATGCCAGCATGGCGCCCAGGACATAACGAGCAAGGGGAAAATTTTTCGGTTTCATCGCCTATACTAAATCAACTCCCTGGAAAAGTGAAATTTTTCTCAAGATGGCATCTTAGGAGGGAATGAATTGTTCACTGCCAACTTTTGTTACTGTTTGTCCACAATTTGCCGGCCCGGGAAAAGCAGTACTCTGATGATATTTGGGCTCCAATCTAGTGGAACGAGGAAGTGCACGGTACACTGAAAAAGAGGGGAATGAATCCTCTTCTGCAAAGCATTAGCATCGGCAGTAACGCTCTATGGGAACAGCTTCCCTTCTGGTGGCAGATGACGATCCCGATAATTTCGACGTTATCGATGCCCTCTTAGCGGACCAGGGTTATGAACTCAACTACGCCGATAGTGGCCAACGAGCTATTGACAATCTAGATACCTTTCAGCCGGACCTCCTGTTGCTTGATGTCATGATGCCGGGGCTAAGTGGCGTTGAAGTTTGTCGGATGATTCGTGCTTCGGCTCGGTGGCATGCCCTGCCAATTATTATGGTGACGGCCCTGGATAGTAAACTTAGCTTGGCTAATTGTTTGGCGGCGGGGGCAGATGATTTTATCTCCAAGCCCTTGAACGGATTGGAGTTACAGGCCCGTATCCAGGCCATGTTGCGACTGAAGCACCAGTATGATGCTTTGGGCAATTTGCTGCAACAACGGGAATCAATGGTGCACATGATTGTCCACGATTTACGCAATCCCCTCACTAATCTGATTTTGGGGATACAGGTTTTGCAGAGGAGTCATTCTGATGCTCCCTTGCCCCCGGAAAGACTTGATCGCCTGCTCCAGGCCGGGCAACAAATCCAGCATTTAGTGGATGATATGTTGGTGGTGTCTAAACAGGAACATGGCAAGATTCGTCTGGACTATCAAGAAGTCGACCTGTTGGCATTAATGGGGACTGTGCTGGATGATTACGAGGCGATCGCCAGCCAAAAACAATTAACCCTGGTACGGACATGGGAAAATAAGCCCTTAGTTGCAAAAATAGATCCCCCCATTTTTCAGCGTATTATTAGTAACTTGCTCAGCAATGCGATTAAGTTTTCCCCCACGGGCGCAAAGGTGGAGGTGGCGATCATAACGGAAGATAAGGATAAAGTCACCATCTGCTTCATTGACCAAGGGCCAGGTATTAAGGACGAACTTAAGCTCAAAATTTTTGAGCCCTATGAAGTGGGCACCATCATGCCCAACATTGCCCAAATTGGCTTGGGTCTGGCATTCTGTAAGATGATGAGCGAAGCCCATGGCGGTGCCATCACAGTCCAAGATAATCAGCCCAGGGGAGCGATGTTTTCCCTGACATTGCCCCAGCATCCTCCGGTGCCATTCGGTTGGATGCCCCATGACCAATGGAGAGGAGCAGCGGTGGATATCGGGAAATAAATGGGCCACAGGATCACCAAGGTCAATCTTGACCAAGGGCCAATGGGTTTAGATTAGATTGATTCACAATTTGACAAAAGTACTAGCAACAACCATGCCAGCGGAGGGCAGATTTTATTATGTTTAAGCATTGCCTCATTTGTACCGACTTTTCTGATGGACTACAACGACTAGCGGGCTTTGTAGAAGAACTTTCCCTCTCTGGCATCACTAAACTAATTTTTCTCCACACCGTCTCCGTTTGGGAGGATGAACACATAGCCGATGTGGACGAAAGCAAACTGAAGGAAGCCAAAACCTATCTGGAGTCCTTGGTGGGTCAGGTGCCTCCAGGGATAGAGGTCAAAGTAGAAGTATCCTCCGTGCGGTATGTGGACTTGGTAAACCAGTTGGTGGAGCAGGAAGCCATTGATCTGATTATTAATGGCATGCCGGTGCGGAGTAACTTAGAGTCAAAACTGTTCGGCAGCCATACCCTTTCCTTGGCGAAATCTACCAAAGTGCCGGTGATGATTTTACGCCCCCAATTGGTCAGCACTTACACCGTTGAAGAAATGGCTTTGCGGTGCCAACATCTCTGGCGCAATTTACTAGTGCCCTACGATGCTAGTTCTGCGGGTAATTATTTAATAGAAAGATTAAAAAGTGCCTTGGAAAAGGCTCCCCCCGGTAAGGTTGAGTCCTGTTACTTCCTCTCCATTTTGGAAGATGGTATGCGCCGTCCAGAACTGTTAGAAATCCGCCGTCAGGAGGCGGAAGCCAAGCTAGCGGAAATCAAACAACAATTTAGCCCCCTGGTGCCGAATATTATTACCGAAGTGCGCCATGGTAGCCCTGTGCAGGAAATTCTCGACACTGCCTTTGTCAATGACATTACGGCGATCGCCGTGGCCAGCCGCCGAGCTACGCTATTAGATTGGACAGTACCTAGTTTGACGGATAGTATTTTGAACCGCAGTTGGTTTCCCCTCCTGTTTTTCTCTCCCAAAGGTTAACCACAGTTAGAACGAACAGAGTCTAGCCTGCTGGATTTCCCGACATCACATATACGAAAAAATCCCCACCTCTGCAAAATTAGGAGTGGGGATATTACTTGTGGGAAAACTAGGAGCTTAAATTACAGCATTCAGATCAACACCAAAAATGCCAGCCTGGGCGATCGCCTGGGGAGAACCAGCTTCAAACACACTGGAGGAAATCCAGTTCCAGTCAGCACTAGAGTTCCAAACACCAATTTGATTAGTGTTGAGGTTTTGCCACAGCACTTGGTTAACCCCTTGTACAGTTTCCGCCGCTAGGGCTTGCCAGTTACCGAGGTTGTTGTCAAAGGCTTCCCCAAGGTATTTGATTGGTGTGGTTAAATCATCCCCAGATTGGACGTAGTAATTACCCAAGATGCCTTCCAGGAGAGTTGTAGAACCTTGGTTTTCCACGGTCGTCAGGCGATCGCCAAGGAGGTCATCGTTGTTGATGTCAATCTGGAAGGTAACTTCTGCTTCCAGAGTATTGAAGGAATTGGTAGGCCAAGTTTGCGAAGAAATCCAGTTCCAGTTGGAGTCGGCATTCCAAACACCAATCTGACCAAGGTTGGGATTTTGCCAAAGCACTTGATTGATGCCATTGACCGTTTCTGCTTCCAAAATTTGCCAATTGCCAAAGGTGCCACTGGCAAAGGGTTGATTGTTAAATTTAAGCTGTACTTCATCACCCCCAGGAAGTAGGACAAAGAAGAAGCCATTTTCGGCCATTACGCCAATTTCGTTGGCGATCGGCTCAACGGGGGAAGCAAGGTTAAGGCCGACAATTATGGGGTCATGGTCTGAGGAGCGATAGGGAACCGTACCATCAAAAATATTGACATCCCGCCCAAAGTCGAGGTTGTAGTCCAGGGCATCTGCTTCATCGGCGTTGATCCCCCATTCTGTTGCGCCAGTTACCTGTGCTGCCAAGCTAGCACTGGCAAAGGCATAGTCCAGGGTACCGGTTTGACCATCAAAGACATAGGACGTATTGGTCCCGCCACTGAACTGGGCCCCGAGATTGACATAACCAGCGCTTTCCAGAGCTTTAATGGGATCTTCCTGGGCGTAGGCATTATAGTCACCTAAAAGCAGATAATCCGAATCATTTACCCCGGTGGGATTGGTATTGAGCCATGTCACTAACTCCTGGGCAGCTTTGGTGCGGGTATCGTTCCAGAAGCCCTGACCATCATTTTGATCAGAATCGGGATTACCGGCATCGCCAGCAGTTAAACCGGAAGCACCTTTGGATTTAAAGTGATTGACCACTGCGGTGAAGGTTTCACCCGTAACTAAATCCCGGAAGGTTTGGGCCACCGTTGGACGGTTGCGGTTTTCGCCAGTGTTATTGGGGTCAAGGAAAGCCTGGGTATTTAAAATGGCAGCATCCCCGACCAGACTGACCGCACTAACTTTGTAAATCAGACCAACGGCGATCGCATCGGTGCCAAGAAACTGAGTACCGGGATTGACCCAATTGTAAGTTCCTGCGCCGGCCACCGCATTAAGCTCATTAACCAAGTTTTCAATAGCATTGCCACTGGAGCCGGGGAGAAAATCATTTTCTAGTTCCGCTAGGCCTAACACATCGGCATCGATCGCCAGTAAGGCGGTAACCAGTTTGTCCGTTTGGCGATCAAATTCCGCAGTGGTGTCTGCCCCACGGGGATCTTGACCAATGGCCGTGCTTACACCGGACAGGTCGATGGTCTTGAAGTAGTTGAGGACATTGAAGCCCGTTACCTTCAGGGAACCGCCAACATTTTCTGGTGTGACAGGGCGATCGTTCACCTTAGTAAACTGATTTGTCCCATCTACAGCAGAGCGCACCCGCCAAGTAGCTCCACTGGAAGCGTTACCTGCCCACTGGTAGCTGAGAACGCCAGTGAGGTTATTGATTGTGTCGCCCATGCGAATATCACTAGCGGTGCTGAAGCTGGAACCAAAACCATCCAGATTGCTAATTTCTGCGTTCTGCACACTCAGGCCATCATCGTAGGTAATGGTGCGAGCACCGATTTCCTCTCGGTATGCCCCATAGCCTGCCACATTAGCATCATTAAACTGGGTGAATTGTTGGGGACGACCGCCTTGGCTGAGTTTGATTTCATTAAAGCGATCGAGATTAAACATTTCCGTAATCGTCAGGGTATCAGTGAATTTCACCAACATCCCTTCAAAAGCTTCCAGATCGGGCTGGGGCGTTCCCCCCTGACTCTCGGTGGTACCGGCAGTGGGCAGGGTAATATTCGCAGCGGTCGGTAAGGTGTTGCCGGAACTAATTACCGTGATGTTGGTGATCGTATCAATCTGAGTTTCACCAAAGAATTCATCAACGGTTCCTGTAATTTGAACCTTGTCGCCAACGTTAACATCGGTAATGAAGTTGCCGTTCTCAAAGATGAAAATCCCTTCTGAAGTAGCAACATTCCCATCAACATCTGCATCTTCTTCCTGAACGTAGAAGCCCCGCAGATTGCGACTGATATCCCCATCTCCGTCTTGGAAGTCTCCCACCACGATCGCCTCAATCGTCACAACATTGTTGACTAAGGGACTCGCAGTACCAGTGCCTTGAATCTCATGGATTTTAACTATAGTGGGATCGACACCTGTGATGTAGATACTGGGGTTACCGATATCACCCCCCGTTGAGGCGTAGGAGTTTTGGGCATCATCTACTGAAGACAGCACCCAATCGGCATCAATTTCCTGATCTGCTAATTGGTCAGCCGATATCCAGCCACTGGAATTTTGAGTACGGATGGTGCCAGAAAAATCTTGATCTCCGTAGGTGAGACGATCTACTAAGTTACCGGTAGCATCGTACAGGTTAATTTCATCACTACGACCTAAATTTTGGCTAAGTCCTCCAATAATTTTAGCTGTTGCCGGCAAGTTCCAAGCTGTTCGGAATGTCTCGGCGTCTGCCTCCGTTAAAATCACCGACTCACCCGGTTGCACTACCCCAAAAGCACTCAGGTCAACTGAACCTGCAACTCGCCCACTGTCGGAAAAACTCCAACCTGTCATATCCACAGACGACGTATCAATGTTGGTAAACTCGATAAATTCGCCGTCAGCGCCAGAGTACATAAACTCAGTAATTTGGAGCCTGGAGACGGTAATGGGAGTGTCATTGTCCTCGATGTTTACCGTAGCGCTGGAGGCACTGGTAGCCACATCATAATTGGCTGTGTCCGTTAGGGTGATTACGATGGACTCTGTGGATTCGATAATCACGTCATCAATGGGATTAATCGAGATCTTGACTTGGGACTGACCCGCCGGAATCGTTACTGTTGTGGGATCAATGGCAGCGTAGTCCGTACCGTTAGCCGCATCGCCGCTAATGCTATAGGTCACATCCAAGGCGGTTGAGGTATCACCTGTGCGGAGAATGGTGAACTCCCCCGGAGTGGGGCCATTTTCGGAACCTGTAGCTCCTGTGGCTGCAATTCCCACCGTTGTATTTGAGCTGACAGAGCCGGCGATCGCCCCCGGGGAACCGTTTAAAATAACGCCTTCACCGGCATCAATCACACTGAAGGCTCCATTGCTACCCACGGTACTTAGGTTAGCGACGCTGGGGTTGCCGAGGGCATTATCGAATGTGCTAAAGGGAGAGGTGGATGGAGATGAGCCAAAGGTTACCCCTGTGATTAGTGAACCCGTGGCATCAAATAAATTAATCGCATCTCCACCAGTGCCCAAACCGGGCCCACCGTAGGTACCGATCGCCAAGCCAGCGGGGGCTGTCCCACCAAACCAAAGATCAATAAAGGCGGTGATCGTGTTGGCATCACCATCCACAAAGACCACCGATTGACCCGGGGCAATGTTGGTTACACCAGCAAGGGCGGAAGCATTGGCAAAGCTGGCGGAATCGTCATCAACCTTCCAGCCTGTGATGTCAATTGCATTGGCACCAGTATTGGTGACTTCAAACCAGTCTGCCCCCACAGAGCTATTACCACTGGACCAGGGTGCAACCTCAGAGATAATTAGGTCGGAAATTCCGGCAGTATTAGTAATATCAAGGGTGAAGGTGGTGATGGCATCGGGAGTATTGCCCAGGGTCGCATCATCCACGGCGATCGTCACTTCATAACTGGATTGGGTGGAAAAATCTAGAACAGTACCAGCCTTAAGGAACAACCCATTCCCGACAATTTCAAAGTTGCTAGCATCGGCTCCCGATAAACTCAACGTATTGGTTCCCAGGGAATCATCACCAATAATAATATTGCCGAGTTTAATCGCCGAGGTGGTATTAGCATTTTCCAATAAATTATTTACTCCATTGGCCACACTGACCGTCACCGGAGCCGCATTGTTGAAGACATAGTCCGCAGGGGCATAAACCCACACTTGGGGATGATTCCCATCGCCGCCGCCGCTTTCACTGGTGATGTAGAGCAGGCCATCATTGTCTAGGGTTACTCCCTCAAAACCTTGGTTTGTGACCGATAGGGGGTTATCGGCATCGGCATTAATCACCAATTCACTCAGGATATTACCGGAGCGATCAACTTCCACCAACCTGCCATCTTCCTGACCCAGCACCAGCAAATTGTTGGCGATCGCCCCACTGACAAAGCTGGAATTAGCCAGGGCAAAGACATCGGCAATATCGGTCATCCCGAGGAGAGCCGGATCAAATAAATTGCTGGAGTCCTGTGTGGTAGGAGAACCATTGCTGGCTGTACCGGCACCGAAATCAATGGTGGTTTGGAAAATGCCTTGGGGATTAACTTCCTTGACGAAAATAAAACCACCGGTTACGGGATCTTTGGAAACTCCTTCTAAACCAATGTTGCCCACCGTGGTGCCCAAGGTGACCGCCTGGACATCGGCCCGGCTTAGGGTTCCTCCCGCCGCATAGGTAAATAGATTGGCTTGGCGTAGCCGCTCTTCCACCAGCACAAACTGACCATTGCCCACGTAGGTTAATCCTTCGGGGTCAGCAAAGTCCCCCGCCGTCAAGGTCATGGAGCTTATCAGTTGACCTCGCTTATCAATCTCAACGATCGCCGTTCCTTCATCCCCCAACACAAAAAGGGTGTTGGTATCGGGATTGTAGGTAATGGCGGAAACCTCCAGGGCTAGCTCACTGCCAGCAGGGGGGGCCACTGTCCGGGTGGGAACAGGGAGGTCATAGCGACCAATGCGGACATAGGTAGACAAGTCTAGTCCATTAGTTCCACCAGCACTAAAACTGGCGATCGGCCAAGATGGTGTAGCAGTTGCATTCACATTTGCCGCGTCATCATCCAGGGCATCTACTCCACTAAAAGTCCACTCAGACGCATTGAAAGTGCTGCTCGGAAGGGCGCCATTGTTGCGATAGGCCCAACCGTCAAGGTGTTCCCAGGGCCTGCCAGTACCGTCTATACCAATTTCGCCAAATACATCAACAATTGAACCATTTTCAAAAAGAATTATTGTATCGTCCCCATTTATATTCGCTACACCATCGGTAAAGTTGGGATTAAACCCAAAAAAGCTATTAAATCCTGATGTCTCACTGGCAACGTAAATGTAATCCCCTGCCGTTGCAGAGCCGGAGAGGGTAAATTCTGGGCCGGTGCTCGCATTGCCATTGGTGGCGGCTTCAATGCCATACATACTGAGATCGGCAATGTCAGCTAGGACGTATAACTCGATCGCCTTCGGGAGTCCACCGGGCAGTGGTCCGTCAATAATACCGGTAATAATTAAGTTAGACACGTCAAAAATCTCCTCCAATAGTAGTCAAGTTCTAAGTGAAAATGTCAGTTAATGTGGGCAAAACGGAAAACTCCCTGGTTATTAAGCTAAAAATGCTTGCCAGGGAGTATGGCTCTAATCGTTTTGATGATTAGACTAAAACGGAGTCAGCCGTGGTTAGGACGGTAGTTGGGATACCAAAAATTTCAGCTTGGGCGATCGCCTGGGGAGAACCAGCTTCAAATACATTGGAGGAAATCCAGTTCCAATCAGCACTAGAGTTCCAAACACCGATTTGGTTGGTGTCGAGATTTTGCCACAGCACTTGATTAACCCCTTGTACAGTTTCCGCCGCTAGGGCTTGCCAGTTACCGAGGTTGTTGTCAAAAGCCTCCCCTAGGTATTTGATTGGTGTGGTTAAATCATCCCCAGATTGGACGTAGTAATTACCCAAGATGCCTTCCAGCAGACTGACGTTGCCCTGGTTTTCCACGGTCGTCAGGCGATCGCCAAGGAGGTCATCGTTGTTGATGTCAATCTGGAAGGTAACCTCTGCTTCCAGAGTATTGAAGGAATTGGTAGGCCAAGTTTGCGAAGAAATCCAGTTCCAGTTGGAGTCGGCATTCCAAACACCAATCTGACCAAGGTTGGGATTTTGCCAAAGCACTTGATTGATGCCGTTGACCGTTTCTGCTTCCAAAATTTGCCAATTGCCAAAGGTGCCACTGGCAAAGGGTTGATTGTTAAATTTAAGCTGTACTTCATCGCCCCCAGGAAGTAGGACAAAGAAGAAGCCGTTTTCGGCCACTACTCCAATCTCATTGGCGATTGGGTCAACGGGCCCAGTGGAATCAATAACAGTATCCACACGGAAGGCTAGATTTTGGATTCGGACATCAAATTCCGGGGAAGTGTCTGCCTGATTAAATGCAGTCTCCAGGCTATTGAAGTTGGCTGCTAAATACTCCGCTAGGACATCTTGCTCGGAACCATCGGGGGCAAAGGTGGCCAGGCCGGTGCGGGGAGCATCCGCTGGCAGAACCAAATCCACCAAATCAACAGATTCACCACTGGGGAAAGGATAGCCATCACCACCATTGGCCAAAAATCCCAGGGTGACCATGCGGAAGGTGCGGCTAGGATCTCCGACCAATTCACCATTACGCACAACAACATCCAGGTCATTGCCGGCCTCATCTTCGATCGCCAGGGAAAGAACACGATCGCCAGGGGCACGGTTGAGGTCAAAACTGAAGGCAAAGCCACTGACTTGGGGAAAACGACCCTGTTGGTTGGTGCCATCACTGGCCGCTACCCCGTGTTCCACCAGGGCTAATAATTCAGCCGCAGTAACGGTGATCAAGCTCAAGCCATTGTTAAAGCTAAGGGCATTGGCAATGTCGGTTTCAGAAATACCGCCTGCGGGTTTAACAATATTGCCCTCTGCATCGGTAACAGCTTCGTTGGGAAGTCGCTCTGGTTCTCCGGTACCGCCGGTGGGGACTAGAATCCGACCGATATCATCCCGAATACCGCCCCCATTTTTCAGGGAGATAACCACAGAGGAATCGATGGTTTTGGCGATCGCCAGGTTGGCATCGGCGGTGAGGTTGCCTAAGTTGGTTTCCTGTTGGCGAATGGCCGGGCGTGAACCTTCAAGATAGACATTACTAACGCCAAAGACATTACTTTCCTTGGCAACAATGACTTCCCGCAGTTGGTCGACAATGGCTTGAATTTCTGGGTCGATCAATCCAGCGGCATTGAGATCCGCTACCCCTTGGTCGTCGGTGGCGTAGGCTCCACTGATATTGGGATCATAGCTCTCAGGAATAATGATCCCGTTTTCATTGAAGTCAATGACTAAGCGACCAAGATATTTGTAGTTACCATCGGTGTTGACCACTGCTACAGGGTTACCGTCGGCATCGGTTTTGATAATAGGGTAAATACCTTGGGCACTGTCCCCAGCCCGGAGGCGATCGTTTTCATCCAACAGACGGGTGTTGGAACCACCGGCTACAATGATGTCAACATGCTTCAACCGAACAGCTAATTCCTGCTCAATGGCAATTTGTTGCATGTGGGCCAGAAGCACCACTTTATTCAGACCGGGATTAGCAGCGAGTAACCCATCAACGTCCGCTTGAATTTCCGCCGCCAAAGCATCTAGCTGTTCAGGGGTTGGAACACCGTTAAAGGGTTGAGGATTAACCGTTACGCCACCGGGGCTAGAAATAGTAGTAATGGTGGGGGTAGTGGCCCCGACAATGCCAATTTTTTCGCCATTGACATCAATTACCGTAGTGGCGGCGATGCTGTTGGGCTGAGGGGCTTGATGGTCAGGCACCACTAAACCAGAAAGATTGCCATCGGTGGTGAAATCAAGGTTACTGCTCAGGTAAGGGAAGTTAGTACCGGGGAAGTTATCTTCACCATTACCACCGATCAAATCCTGGATTAATGCCGTCCCCAAATCGAATTCATGGTTACCAAAGGCGATCGCCTGGAATCCTAATTCGTTTTGAATCAAAATATCGGCCCGACCCACACCGCCAAACACATCTTCCGAAGCGGATAGGAACAAACCAGGAATGTAGGCATCGCCGGAGGAGAGAATCAAGGTGTTGGCAAAGCCCGCAGTACCGTCATTATCAATGTCTTGCTGGACAAGAGCATTGAGTACAGCGGAAAAACGGGGAATATCATCCAATGCGGGAACTCCGGCTTCTTGGTCAGCAGCATGGAATAACTGCAACCGGAAGGGCTGGGGAGTAGGTACGTTAACTTCAAAAACAGCAGTCGTGTTGCTAACCTCATTAGTCACCACCAGCAATGGTTTGCCATTGGGACTATCGGCGGCATTAATGAAAATCAATCCTTCTGGGCCGGAATCGGTCAGATTGGACTCAGGATCAACAGTAAAGTCCCGGGGGTTAATATATTGAACAAACTCAGGGGATTGGGGGGTGGTCACGTCATAAACCATCACACCGCCAATGCGCTCTAGCCCCACAAAGGCGTAGGTACGGCCATCAATGGTGCCCACTGTTACCCCTTCCGGTTCGGGGCCTTTATTATCACTACGATTGTCTAGGTCATTATTGTCGTTACTGGCATTGAAAAAGTCGGGGATGGCTTCGGCAATAATGCGCTCAAAATCTTCGCCACTGTCGTAAACCAAATTGCCGCTGCTGTTCCAAATGGAAAAGGAACGAGAACCATAGACATAAAGTTCATCAAAATCCCCGTCCCCATCGGTGTCCCCTAACTTGGTGGTTACCGTCAGACGGCCAATGGCGGGATCGGCCTGCAACTCAGCGGCATTGGGAAAGGCGATGGGATCTAGAACTAAATCTTTAATCCGGGCCTCTTCAATAAAAATATCTCCTTCGCCATCAAAGGGAGGGGGTAAAAGGTCATCATCAGAGGGACGATTGCGGGCATCCCCTTCGTTGGCAGTGATGTAATAGGTCTGGTCACCAACGGCGAAAGAAGCAATGCTATCGGGCATGTACATCCCGAATATGGGCCAGTTTTGAATATTGATCCCACCATCACGATCACTGGCATCCAATCCATTACCGGGCAAGCTATGGTCTTTAAAACCGAGGGGCAAAATCGCTTCCACGGTGGTGGTGGCAATATCAATTAGAGCGACAGAGTTATTCTCCTGTAAAGTTACCCAGGCTTTGGTTCCATCACCGCTGAAGGCAATATATTCGGGCTCTAAATCCTCCGCTACGGTACTTTCTCGGACAACGTTACCGTCAGCATCAAAAATTTGCCCCAAAAATCTGACGCCGGCGGATTGTAATTCGGCTTTTTGAGCATTAAAACCGTCAAAAGTGGCATTCTGGGCAACTAAATTAGTAAATCCCCCGGTAATATCAACAATACTTACTGAACCAACGGGGTCAACTGTGTAGCTTTCGTTAGGTTCCCCTTCGTTGGCAGTCAAAATTTTGGTTCCATCAGGGCTGAAGGTAACCATGTCCGGCAGAAAGCCCACTGAGACTTTGCCCAAAAAAGCCCCTGTGGTTGCATCAAAAAACTGCACTTGACCAGCTTCTTGGTTATTCAAATCATCTCGAATTGCCAGAGATACAGCCACAATTCCCGCACTGGGAGTGCCGGCCTTACCCACTGCCACACTGTTGGGCACAGGACTGAAACCAGGGGGAATGCCATCGAAATTTAGGGCTAAATCTTCAATCTTGACGGGGTTAGTGGGGTCGGCTAAATCTAGAATTTCAATCACGTCACCGGCGACCACAAATAGGCGCTTAGTACCGGGGTCGAAGGCGGGAATTTCTGCCCCGTTGCTACTGGCAAAGCCGCCAATTTTGCTAATCAAACTAACGCCGCTGTTAATGGTCATAATTGCTTTAGAAATTTCTCAATCAGGAAAAAGTGGGGCAAAACCTTCAATCGGTGCTGGCGATCGCCAACGGACAGCAAAATTCCCCATCGGTGAAGGACGATCACTTGGCCCCGCTCCAGTTTTTCATAGAGAAATTAAGAAAAACTTATGGTTAGACTATGAAAAGGTTAAGCAAATTTGCTAACTCTAGGGAAAGTTGAAGTAAAACCGCCATTGTCAACGGGGAACGAAAAAGCTAAGCTCAAGGGCGGCACTTTACTGTGCAAATTCTGCGAAAAATCCTCGGCGGGATCGACAATTTTTGAAAAATTCCTAGATTATCTATGCAACAACGTGGCGTAACAATTTGGTTAACGGGACTGAGTGGAGCGGGGAAAACCACTATTACCCACGCATTGGAAAAGAAATTACGGGACAGCGGTTACCGTCTGGAAGTGCTAGACGGTGATGTAGTGCGTACCAACTTGACCAAAGGACTCGGTTTTAGCAAGGAAGACCGGGACACCAATATTCGCCGTATTGGTTTTGTGTCCCATTTGCTCACCCGCAACGGTGTGATCGTCTTGGTTTCCGCCATTTCTCCCTACGCAGCCATCCGTCAGGAAGTGAAACACACCATTGGGGATTTTCTCGAAGTGTTTGTCAATGCGCCCTTGGCTGTTTGCGAGGAGCGGGATGTGAAGGGTTTATATGCCAAAGCCCGCAGTGGAGAAATTAAAGGTTTCACTGGCATTGATGACCCCTATGAGCCCCCCACCAATCCCGATGTGGAATGCCGCACCGACCTAGAGGAACTGGATGAAAGCGTGGGCAAAATCTGGCAGAAGCTAGTAGATCTAAAATATATCGAGGGCTAAGGCGAACTTAACACCGGTCAATCTCTCTAGGTGGGAGAATGCTTGCGTTAGGATTGTCTGTGGTTAAGCCCGATCGCCAAGGGATTAGTCCCTTATTTCCCCGTAAAGTTGAATACTTTTCTAGTCGCACATATTGCAATGGAGGCAATGAATAGCAGTGAATCCCATTGAGTTGATGCAAAAGGGCGGCGTGGCCATGTGGCCCCTGCTTCTCCTATCGATTTTGTCCGTCAGCACCATCATCGAGAGGTTGTGGTTTTGGGGCCAAGTCATTCTCAAAAGCTCCCAAACGGCTTCCCGTATTTTAGACACGGCGGCCCGGGATTGGGATACGGCCATTCGAGTCGCCCAGGACAGTCGTCGTTTTCCCATTGCTAAATATCTGTTGGCTCCATTGCGTTTGCCCCACCCAGACCCAGAGGTTTTTCACCTGGCGTTGGAGTCGGCGGCGGACGATCAATTGGCTCTCATGCGGCGGGGAGACAAAATTCTGGAAGCCATTATTGCCCTGTCCCCCCTATTGGGACTGTTGGGTACCGTGTTGGGTTTGATCCAATCCCTTAGTTCCATCCAAATTAGCGATTTGGGTACAGCTTCCACCGCTGGAGTCACCCTTGGTATTGGGGAAGCACTGATTTCCACAGCGGCCGGTTTGATCATAGCCATTGTTAGTTTGGCCTTTTACCGTGTGTTTCAGGGGCTATGGTTCAACCAAATGCGAGTCTTCCGTAAAGTAGGCAGTGAACTAGAGGTGCTCTATCGCCAACGCTGGTTTGAAGAGGAAATGGCCTACGATGACGGCCTAACCCCCAGCCCGGAAGCGGAAAGTTTGCCCCAATAGTTTTGCTGGAATCAACTTTTCCAGGCTTGTTAGGATTGGGGAGGTTGATTGAGCCTATTTTTAGGCATCTTCCCCAGGATTGAGTCCGGTTTTTTCTCCTTCCCATCACCATGGCATCTTCCCCTAAAGCCCCCAAGTCCCACCGTAAATTCCAGTCCATTTACCATCCCACCCGTCCCCTGTCCCTCTGGCAGGATAACCAACATGACCAGGGGGAAGTGCGCATTGAGATTATTCCCCTGATTGACGTTGTTTTCTGTATTCTGACCTTTTTTATCCTGGGGGCGGTGGGGCTATCCCGACAACAAGCCATTAGTTTAGATTTACCCCGAGCTAGCACTGGGGCTCCCCAAATGCGGGAAATGTTTATGGTGAGCCTGGACGATCTGGGGCAACTTTATGTGGAAAAACAGCCGGTAAGCCAGGAGCAGATGGTTAGTGCCCTGCAAAATTATCACCAATACAATCCCAGCGGTTTGATTGTGCTCCATGCTTCCCGCAATGCCAGTTATAACGATGTGGTGCAATTACTGGATACTCTGCGAACCGTGGGCGGCGATCGGGTGGCTTTAGCGACTTTACCCGGCGATGGCCAAACTCCCTCGGGCATGAACCCCAATAGCTTTAATAATCCTAATTTGGGATTACCGGGCATGACTCCGGGCAACGCATTCCCCAATGGTGCCAATCCGGGAATGTCCAATTTTAATAACTCGAATCCTGGGGGTTCCGGTGCGGGCGTCCCTAATTTTAGTAACACTCCCTTACCAGGTATGCCCGATGCCAATGGCAATGTGTCTCCCAATCCTGGTATGAATCCTGGTTTTCCCGGTGGAGGCGCCATGAGCCCTGACCCCAACTCCCAATCGCCCAATTTACCTGGGATGGGTAACACCGTGCCCAGTGCCCCCCAACAGTAATTGATTGATAGTAATTGGCTGAAACTGCATTGCCTATGATTTCGGCTCGACAATTGGCCTTTTTGATTCTGCGAGACATCAATCGCCGGGATAGTTACACTGATGTGGCCATTGACCGGGCTTTGCAAAAACATCCATTGTCTCCCCCCGATCGCCGTTTTTGTACGGAATTGGTGTACGGAGTGGTACGCAGACAAAGAACCCTAGACTGTTTAATTGAACAACTTGGCGATCGCCCCATTGGTAAGCAACCTCCGGATTTAAGACGGATTGTGCAACTGGGACTATATCAACTGCGTTACCTAGACCAGGTACCGGCTTCAGCGGCGGTCAATACCGGTGTGGATTTGGCCAAGGCCAATGGCTTAAAGGGATTAAGTAAAGTTGTCAACGGTATGTTGCGTCGCTACCAACGGGCGGAGGAACAGGGAAAGAACATTTTAGACCAGGAAAAAATCAGTTTGGGGGAGCAATATAGTTTTCCCGATTGGTTAATGGAGTTATTCGAGCAAACCTGGGGCAAGGCAGAAACGGAATCTCTCTGTGCCTATTTCAATCAAAATCCTTCCCTAGATCTACGCATTAACCCGTTAAAAACTAGCAGAGTAGAAGTGGCCCAAAGCCTAGCGGAACTTAATCTAACCACCACGGCAATGGCAGGTTTGCCCCAGGGTTTAAGATTGGGCGGAAAAACCGGGGCCATCACCCAACTGCCAGGGTTTGCGGAGGGTTGGTGGACAGTGCAGGATGCCAGTGCCCAATGGGTGGCCCAAATCCTTAATCCCCAACCGGAGGAAACTATTTTTGATGTTTGTGCGGCCCCCGGCGGCAAAACCACCCACATAGCCGAGTTGATGGGAGATCAAGGACAAATTTATGCTGGCGATCGCCATGGTTGGCGGTTACAAAAATTGGCCGTTACCCAACAAAGATTGGGACTAACCAGCATTAAAATTTGGGAAGGAGATTTAACTCAACCGGGAGTCAAACCTCCTGTGGAATTGGTGGATCGAGCTTTGCTGGATGTGCCCTGTTCTGGCCTAGGAACTCTCCATCGCAATCCGGACCTGCGGTGGCGACAAACTCCCGCTACCATTGCCACCCTTCTGCCCCTCCAGCAGGCTCTATTAAAGGCGATCGCCCCTCTAGTGAAATCCGGTGGCACCCTGGTTTACTCCACCTGCACCTTGAATCCGGCGGAAAATGAAGCTCAGATTGAACGGTTTTTGCAAGATCATGAAGATTGGCGATCGGAGCCTTTTGAGTGGACTAGTCCCCAAGGTCAAACTAACTCGGTAACATCAGGGATGCTGACTATCTTGCCCCATCACCACCACCAAGATGGTTTTTTCATTGCAAATTTGAAGAAAGCTTAACAATCCTAACGGCGATCGACTCTTCCCCCCCACAATAGAAACAGTGAATCAAAATTCTGGCCAGGGGATCAACGCCTCAAAAGTAATATATGGGACTTATTTCTTGGTCGGGAACTTTAGCTGAGTTAACTGTACCATTCCATCCCTGGGGGGTAATGCGCCATGACAAAAACTGCTAAAACTAAACAACTACTCAAAATTCTGATTGGGGCCGCCTGGCTAGATGGGGTAATCGAAGTCGAAGAAAGGCAATATCTACGCCGCTTAGCGGCAGGATATGAACTAGAAAATGATCTGGAATTACAGACCCTTTTGTCAGAACTAAAATCCGTAGAAGCACCCCAATGTTATGCCTGGGTAAATGAGTATTTAGGAGATTATCCCAGTGAGCAGGAATATTCCGAATTGCTAGAAGCATTAAGTGGTCTGCTCTATAGTGACGGCGATATTCAAACCCAAGAAGCCCAGTTGCTTGCCTCCCTGCAGGAATCAGATCCTGGCCATGGCCACCCCAAATCGTCCCTTGATAAATTTCTCGGTAAGGTCCAGCGGCTTTACCTTCGGGCCGTACAAAAGGCAGGTTAGGTTTTTTCACTTGGGCTTATTGAGAGCAAACATGATGACTTGGTTGACCATTCCGTTTTTAATTCTGGGGTTAGGCATTTTAGTGGCGGGGGCAGAAATTTTAGTCAAAGGGGCTTCCCGCATTGCCTTGATGGCGGGGCTTTCTCCCTTAATTATTGGTTTAACCATTGTGGCCTACGGTACGAGTATGCCGGAAATGGTGGTTAGTCTCCAAGCGGCGATCGCCGGCCAGGCCGATATTTCCATTGGCAATGTGGTGGGCAGTAATATTTTCAATGTGTTGTTGATACTGGGGGTCTGTTCCATCATTACACCCCTTATTGTGGCCCAACAGTTAATTCGCTTAGATATTCCCATTTTGATTGGGGTCTCTGGACTGTTGCTAATGTTTGGTTGGGATGGGCAAATTAGTCGAGTTGATGGCGTAATTTTAGCCAGTGGAGCCATTCTCTACACAACTTTTCTGATCCGGCAAAGTAAAAAAGAAAATAACCCCGATGTCACCGAAGAATACCTCAAAGAATTTGGGGAACCTGTGCCTAAAACCGGCAAACAGATATTCATTCAAATTGCTTATGTTGTAGGGGGCGTTGCCCTGCTTGTGTTGGGGTCTAGCTTATTAGTGAAAAGCTCCGTGGCCATTGCCAAAAGCCTAGGCATCAGTGAATTAGTAATTGGTTTAACCCTAATTGCGGCGGGGACTTCTTTGCCAGAATTGGCCACTTCTGTAGTGGCTAGTTACCGGGGGGAGCGGGATATTGCGGTGGGTAATGTGGTGGGCAGTAATATTTTTAATATTTTGGCCGTATTGGGTTTTGCCGCCATTTTTTCCCCCAACGGTATCCAGGTTTCTAACTCTGCTTTTAACTTTGATATTCCTGTGATGTTTGCCGTTGCCCTAGTTTGTTTGCCTGTCTTTATTACCGGCAGATTAATTGACCGCTGGGAGGGCTTTTTATTCCTGTTCTATTACATTGCCTACACTGCCTATTTGGTGCTTGATGCTACCCACAATCAGAATTTACATATATTTAATAATGTGATTCTTTTTGTGGTTATTCCCGCAACGGCGATCGCCCTAGGACTATCCCTTATCCCCGATTTAGTGAGGGGGAAAAAAAACGATACCGGAATCTAATTTCCACCAAAGCCCATTGGGCACCGGATAATTTGCCTTGACTGATATGCTCCCACCCGTTTAAACGATTGACAATCCAACGATTAAACCTTTGACCCTAGTAAGGGTTCTGTTTTGACCTTTCAGATAGACCAGGGGGAATGGGCAACACAGGGAACTTCAGGGGTAAAAACGTTAAGCTAAAACAGAACTGGGCACTCTGCCTGGGGTTGACTGTTTGGGAGCAAATTGGTTGCCATGTTACGTCTCATCACCCAGTCCGGTGACATTGTTCAGGAGTTGCGACGTTTACATCATCGTCCCGTTCCTTCCCCCTGGCCGGTCATGGCCCAGGTGGTGGCGGCGATGGAGCATTGGGCTGCCATGGACCAGGATGCTCCCCCCAGAGTTAGTGGAGCGGAGTTGGATGCGGCTTATCAACGCATTAGCCAGGAAAAATTGTCGGTGATTCGCCAGGCTTGCGCTGCCCTGGAGCAGGTTTACCGCCCGCAACTGCCCAAGACCCAAGTAAGCTTTCCGGAAGATGGCACAGTGCGGGGACAAAGGTTTTATCCGGTCAGAAGAGCTGGTTTTTATCTAGAAGCAAAAAGGGGCGATGCCCTGGGCAATTTACTCCGCCAGGGGATGTTGGCCAAGACTGTGGGGGTGGCGGAACGGGTTTTGGTGACGGAAACCATTAGTTCGACTATTTTGGTGGCGGCCCAGGAAATGGGCATTGAAGAAATTTATCTGGCCGCTGGGGTGCCGGCGATCGCCATGCTGACCTGGGGAGCAAAAAATATTGCCCCGGTGGAGTCCATTACAGGGGCAGGCTGCCCAAGGGTGATGGCGGCTAAACAATTGGTGAGTGGTGTGGTAACCATTGACCAAACCCTGGCTAGGACAAATTTAATGGTGCTAGCGGACGGTGAAGCTAACGGACAATGGCTAGCCCTGGATTTGTTAGCCCATGCCGAACAATATCCCAATGCCAGCGCAGTGCTACTGACCGATCGCCTGGAGTTGGGGGAAGAGGTGATTCAATCAGTCAATCGCTATTGTCGGGAGCAGGAACATTCTGTACATACGGAAAAGGCTTTGGCCCATTACGGCCTAGTGGCGATCGTCGAAGACCTAGAGGCCTGTGGAAGTTGGATCAATGAGTTTTGCCCCCATATTTTACTGTTAGCCATGGAAGACCCCTGGACCATGGTGGAGAAAGTTCAGCGAGCCAGGGAAATTTACATCGGCCACCGCAGTCCGAGCATTTTGGGTCATTACCTCAGTGGGGCCAACCGTCTGCAAACCCAGGATGGGGCCATGGCCACCGCTAGTGAATTGGCATTCCATTGTTTTCTGCGCTCCAGTCAATTACTCGACTACGGCAATAATCCACCGCCCCCTTGGTTAAAGGATTTGGTCAATTGGCAAGGCCTGACGGCGATCGAGGAACGCTTGGGGCAATTGGGTCGACTCAAGGAAAGTTAGAAAAGTATAGTAGTTTCAAATAAGGCTGAGACGCTAAACGCCACAGTAAGAACGGATAATTTCATCAAGAGACGTGTCAATAGGAGCGTACATTCTAGCTCGTTTCAAGGCACTAAAGTCATGCTCAATATCATTTAAATCAGGAGAATATTTCGGCAAAAAAAGAACTTCATGACCTGCTTCTTTAGCCAATTCTTTAATGGCAGTTTTACGATGAATAGGAGCATTATCCATTATTAATATTGATGGAATGTCGAGGGAGGGTAGTAAATATAATTTTAACCATCCTTCAAAGCCTTCTGCATTCAAACTCCCAGTAAAAACCATCGGTGCAATCAAATCTTTTTTTCCTTTTCTTCTCCCTGCTACTAGATTTTCTCTGACTCCCCTTTTTCCTTGTCTATCTCCATAAACTTTTTTTCCTTTTTTTGACCAGGCATAAATACAAGCCTGGATTGCTTCGAATCCAGATTCATCTATGTAAACTATAGCTTGACTACCATAGAGCTTGATTAGTTCTCTTAACATTCTATAGTACTTAACTCGTTCCTCCCGGTTTCTTTCTCGATAACGTAGTTCTTTTTTTTTCTGTTTATTTTCATTTTCTTTAATGCGTAATATACGACACTCGGCCTCACTCCAAATTTCTTGGCTCTGTCTATCAATCTTGCATCGGGATTTTCTTCTACGTCTTTTTTTAGAGCTTCCCAGTCTAATTTCCTATGGCGACGCTCTACTTTTGTTGGGCTTAAATCTACTCTATTTAACCATCTGTATATCGAGGCTTTTCCTATTTTATATATCTTGGAAGCCTCAGTTATTTTTCCTCCAGCTTCTATATAAGCTACTACCCTTTGCCTTAAATCTAAACTGTAAGCCATTGTTTAAACCTGTTCATTTTGTACACCCCATAATTTTACATTAAATTCTCTCATCGTTAATTGAAGTGACTATAACGACCACAAAAATGCTAATGCGTTGTAGGTTTCTGGACAGAAGGTCTACCTGCCTAAGCCAACCATGGGAACCAAAACCGCCCCTTAATCAGGGTCTTCAAACTTATAGCCCAAACCGATCACCGTTTTAATAAAAGTAGGATTAGCGGGGTCCGGTTCAATTTTCTTGCGTAATCGACGAATGTGGGTATCCACCACCCGTTCATCGCCAAAAAAATCATTGCCCCACAACTTTTCAATTAATTGGGTCCGATTCCAGACCCGCCCCGGATAGCTCATAAACGTAGCTAATAAATTAAATTCCAACCCGGTCAACTCCAACTCTTCCTGGCGATCGCCCTGGTAACGACTCGCCTGATGTTGGTCTAGGTCCACCTGAAAATGGTTTGTACGATAAATTTGTCCCACTGGTTGCCCCTGGCGCAATTGCCGCCGCAATAGGGCCCGTACCCTAGCGACCAATTCCCTCGGACTGAAGGGTTTGACCAAATAATCATCGGCCCCGGTGGAGAGGCCAATAATGCGGTCGATCTCCTCCCCTTTGGCGGTCAACATCAGAATATAGGGGTCTTTGCTGCCCGGTTGTTGGCGAATGCGGGTACAAACTTCCAGTCCATCCAATTTGGGTAACATCAAATCCAACACAATTAAATCTGGAACCTGTTCCTGGAAAATTCTTAAACCAGTTTCTCCATCATTGGTGACAATGCAGGTAAACTGTTCTCGCTCCAACGTTTCCCTGATTAGCTGGGCGATTTCCTGGTCATCTTCCACGATTAAAATGTTGGGCATGGCAATAAATTCAGTCCTGTTCCCCCACATTGCGACTATTACGCCACACTTGCCAGCCGAGATAAATCAACAGCACAGTGGCGCCAATGGCAAAGCCCCAACCGCTGGGAATATTGGAAAATCCCAAAGCTAGGCTACCGGCCCAGAGAGTAAGAGCATAGATAAACAGTACCGTTAGACGATGGGAAATACCGGCATTGATCAAACGATGGTGCAGGTGACCCTTATCCGCCTTAAAGGGGGATTTTCCCTTAATAACCCGGGAGAGAATCACCACCGACATATCTAAAATTGGCACCGCCAGCACCAGATAGGGCAATAAAACCGCCGTCACCGCCACCGTGGCCATGGCTGCCACTTTCACCAGGCCAATTACTGCTACGGCCCCCAAGGTAAAACCCATAAAGTAGGCTCCCCCATCCCCCATGAAAATCTGGGCAGGATTGAAGTTATAGCGCAAAAAACCCAGGGCCCCCCCGGCCAGGGCTGCTGCAATCAAGGCCGCCTCCGATTGTTCCATAAACAAACAGAGGACAAATAGCACCACTGCGGCAATGCCACAGACCCCCGCTGCTAAACCATCCAAGCCGTCAATCCAGTTAATGGCGTTGGCCAAACCCACTAACCAAATCACCGTAATAGGCAAACTTAAAATGTTTAGGTACACCAAGTTTCCCAGGAAGGGCAGGGTAAAAAAGTCAATTCTGACTCCCATATTCCACACCACCGAGGCGATCGCCACCTGGGCCAATAAACGGGAAAAAGGACTCAGATCGAACAGGTCATCAAATAAACCAATGCCAAAAAAGGCTAAACCCCCCAGCACTACGCCCCAGACTTCCCATTCCCCTTTGGTACTCATGGCACCGAAGGCCCCAAGATTCCAAACCACCAACAGGGCCACTAAGCTACCGAGGAAAATGGATACTCCCCCTAGGCGCACCATGGGTCGATGATGCATTTTGCGAGCACTGGGTTGGTCTACATAACCGGCCCTCCGTCCCCAATGGTTAATCAATGGTGTCGTGAACCAAACCACAATCACCGCCAAAATAAATGCAATGAGATAATATTGACCGCCGAGCATGGGCAAAGATGGGATTGGGAAGGGTTTAGGATAAAGTTTACCCCATATTTGTACGGTGCTTAGCCACTGTTACCCAGGCAGTAAAGACTTTGGTATGGCCCCTAGAATTTGGCTCCGATGCTGGGGGTTAAACTAAGTCAAACCGTTGACCCCGCTTAACAAAGCCCAGAAAGCCATCTTCCAACGCGGGCGGCAATGGCCCCGGTTGGTAGCCATAGAGCCACATTTTTGCTTTGATGGCGGCGGGCAGTTTACGCAACTCGTTGTAATGGGCGTGGACGGGGCTGGGATAGGGGGAAATTTCGCAATCATGGAAAATGATATCGGCCCGATGAAAATATTCCTGCAGGCGATCGTAGCTAAATTTGGTGTCGTTGCTAAAGAAAACTTGGAAGTGATTGACCGTGAAAAAAAGACCATAGGCGGGCATCAACATTGACCCCGTATCCACATGGTTGAGCTTAATTAATTGGAAGTTAACATTTTCCCAAGTGAACGTTTCTCCTGGTCCCAAGGCGTGGATCTGAAAATAGCTATCAACTTCCGTCATTCCTCCTTCAATGGCTTCCATCCCCCCGGCCAGGGAACGCTCCCATAAATCCGCCGCAATATCCTGACTTAGATATAAGTTGGGTTTGCCGCAGTTGGGGTCAAACATGGTGCTAAAACCAACGTATTCTAATCCCCCCACATGGTCTGAATGGAGATGGCTAACGTAGATATCGGTGATGTCCCGATGACTCAGGCCGAGGGCGTAGAGGGAAAAACGAATGTCGGTGCCACAATCAATTAGGAACTTTTTGCCGTTATCGAGGGTGAGAATGGCATTGGATTGAAAATTGTCCGCCCCCACCGTGAAAGCAGAGCCGGAGCCAAGAAAGGTTAGGTTAGCGGCCACAATCTAGCCCCCCTGAGCGGAAGCAATGGCCGCGGGCTGGGCCAGTGCTCCTTGGTAAAGTTGATAAAAACGCTGGGCGATGTCGGTGGGCATTGCAGAAAAATGGACGTAAAAACCGTGACTTTCCCCAGGGGCTAAGTCTAATACTTTGGCGTAGAGTGCCGGTGTTTTTCCTGGCTCTCCGTCTTCTCTCAGGTTAATTTTAATATTGGTTAGACCCTCTGGACAGTTGTGGTTTGGAGAAATCTGAATAAATCCCCCTTTAGCGGAGATTTGCTGCAACGTACCGGGAATTACTGCGTCGGTGATATGTTTTCCTTCCAAGCAGATGTATTCCAGGGATAGGGGCTGGGGGATGGGAACATATTTTTGTTCTTCCACCGCTAAGGAGAGATTATAGGGCTCCCCCACACCGGCCACGTCCCAAATGACGACGGGATCCTTCACTCCTTTGGGTTGCACGGTTCTGTTCCCGTTAACGTGAACCCGATCGCCAGCGGCCTCTAGGGTAGTGGAGGAAATGAAAATTTGTCCCCCGGTGGTGTAGGACTCAATACGATAGGTGAGGTTAACTTGTGCTCCCACCACGCCATACTTGGTGCGCTTTTCAGAACCAATGTTGCCCACTACCACTTCGCCGGTATTGATGCCAATGCCCATTTCTAAAGGTTGTAGCCCCAATCCCGTCACCTGTTGATTTACTTCCCGTAGGGCCAGTTGCATTTCCACCCCACAGGCCACCGCCCGCAGCGCGTCGTCTTGCTGGGAAGTGGGAGCCCCAAATAGCACCAAAATGCCGTCCCCCATAAATTCGTCAATGGTGCCGCCATGGTGGGTAATGACATCGGCCATTTTGCCAAAGTAGATATTTAAAACCTTAACCACTTCCTCGGGGTTTAATCCTTCGGAGGTGCTAGTAAATCCCCTTAAATCTGAAGTAAGGATAGTGATGGGACGGCGATCGCCTCCCATTTTTAGTCCTTCGGGGTTTTCCAGTAGGGTGGCCACCACTTGATCGGTCAAATAACGGCCAAAAGTGTTGCGGACTTGGACCCCAGCCCGGGCCATCCAGGTGACAATAAATACCCCCGATCCTAATAAACCCAACATGGGGGGAATAACGGGCAACCACCACCCAGCCAGCAATGCGCCATAGCTAATGGCCAGTAACGCTCCTAAGCTGCCCACAATGGCGGCGATCGGCAACCATTGCCCTCCGGAACGACGGGTAGCATAGCGTAACTGCCAGGTAATCACCGCTCCGAAAAAAGACCAGAGCCCTACCCAAAGCCATTCCACCGGTTCAGACCAACTTTTCAGGAGGGGTTGACCTTCCATGCCAGCGTTAAGGATTTGGCTGATGATATTGCCGTGGATCTCCACCCCCGGCACGGCTCTGGACAAACCAAAAGTACTGCTATTGGGGGTGAAATATAAATCCTTGAAGCTTTCCCCCACCTTACCCAAGAGGATGATTTTGCCCTTGCCCCAATCCGCCGGCAGTTTATCCTCCAACACATCAGTGAGGGAAACTTTGGGAAAAGTGGATTGATAATCAATCAGTAATTGAAAGCCCCCATCATCCGCTCGAATATAACCACCGCTGTCCGACTGGAGAGGGGAAAATGTCACTTGGTTTAGGCGAAAGTCATCACTGCCCTCCCGCACCGGTTCCGGATAAATTTTTAGGCTATCTAAAAAATGCAGAGCCAGATGTAGCCCAAAGCTGTAATGGGGTTCCCCGTCCCGCACCAAATAAATAAAGCCCCGGCGGACAATATTGTCGGCATCAATGATCAAATCATTGGCTCCGACTTGATTATTTTCCTTCAACAATGGTGGGGGATTAACGGTTTCAATGCCCGGTTTACCCGCTACCTTCTCAATGCCCACCAAATTAGGGGTACTGGTGAATACTGCCGCTAACTCGTCTGTGCCCGGTGGCATGGGTAAATCCCGGTAGAGATCCAGCCCGATCGCCGCTGGTTGTTGGGCCTTCAGCTTGGTCAGAATTTTGGCCAGCAGTTGATCATCAATGATGGGGGTGTTGAGGTAGGTGACGTCCTGTTCATCAATGCCGACAATGACAATGCGGTCATCTTCGTGCCTTGGTAAAAGCCTTACCCCAGCATCGTAGCTCTGCCATTCCAGCACCTGTAAAAGCCCTGTAAAGCGGAGCAAAATCACCATGGCCGTCACAGCAGGGGTCGCAATCCAAATACCCCGGGATTGCCAAACAAACCTTTTCCAAGCTGACGGTATGGTCCAACCCATTAATGTTCTCTGGTATTTCCTTTAGTTTTCTCCGGTGGTCAGTTAGCAGAGGCGGAAGTTTTGACCATTTGGCAACATTCCACCACGGGGGCCTCCGCCCAGGTTTTAAATCCCCCCGACTCCAGAAATTCCTGCCATTCTTCGGGTTCCTCCTTGGCGATCGCCGCTAGGGCATTCAGGGCATCCAACCACAGGCCCTGTTCCGCATAAAATGCCGCCTTTGCTAGGGAAGAATCAGGCTTAGTGGGGGAAGGAGCTAGGGGAGTATAGTTCACTGTCAGCTCCACTGTGAGATTATCTGCGGCGTTATTGGCATCACAAATAAGGGTCAAAGTAACGTTATAAAAATCATCCTTAATGGCATTATCCGGCAAGGTAACAGGGAAACGAACAATGCCCCCTTCCTTCGACACAGCGAAAGTCGTTTGATTTTGCGCCTTAGTAATGGGGTCTGCCAACTGTACCTTGGCTGTCACCTCCGACTGGGGAGGCACATAGGCATAGATAAAAGTTTCTTTGTTGGCGGTATTGTGGAAGCCGCTGCCTTGGTTATAATCACCGGGAATTAAAAGCTGAAAGGGTAAGTTAGCCTTGGTTAAACAACTACCACCGCTAGTTTGTCTGACTCCCCCACCCCCACTGGTGGCCGTTTGTCCTCGGTCAGTATTTGCTTGAGGAAACTTTAGGGCTATTAACTGGGAGGAAGATTTAACCGTGGAGCCATAGGAGGGGGAAATACCAAAGGGGAAAGCGAGGGCTAAACCCATCAATCCAGCAAAAAGTAACTTTCCTGGGCGGTTAGACATAATTAACGCTGCCTGGGCAGGACAAAGGGCAAAAACAGAGTCATTTTTACCCAAGATAACAAACTATCTACCCCTTACTTTTGTAAATGCCGGTTAAAAAATTGGCTCAGTTCCCTAAAAACCTCTGCCGATTCCGGTGTGTCAAATTCGTAGAGATATTCAGCATGGGAAAGACCTTCAAATAGCTGTAAATCCACCGGCACCTTGTTTTGTCTCAGTTTTCTTTGTAGTCGGGCCGTGTCGCTCAGCAATAAATCTCTAGTACCACTAATGAGTAGGGTAGGAGGTAAACCAGCTAAATCATTGTAAATAGGTGAAATAAGCGGATGGGTGAGGGGTAATTCTCCCGCATAAAGTCGGGCCAAACCTTCAATCAGACCGTCGTAGCTAATGGCAGTGCGGTCAACATATTCATTGGTGAAGTGGGTATCTCCAGTTTTGGTTAAATCTACCCAGGGGGACAAAGGGGCGATCGCCGCTGGTAGGGGCAAATTAAGTTGCCGCAGTTGACAAACCAGGGCTAGCAATAAACCGCCCCCCGCAGAGGTACCGAACAGGGCTAACCGATTAACATCATGGGTTTTCACCAACTCCTGCCACATGACCAAAGCATCTTCCAATGCCGCTGGAAAAGGGTAATTGGGTGGCTGACGGTAATCAATACTAATTACTCCCACCTGACCGTAGTGGGCCGCTAAGACTGCTTCCCCCGTCCCCAGTTCTCCGCCGGCCAAAGCGTAACCGCCCCCGTGGAGATGCACCCAAATTCTTTGGCTATTTTCCGGACTAATGATTGGAGGAGTCACTCGATAAACATTTACCCCGGCGATGCTTTTCTTGGTCAACGTCACCGGAAATTGTTGCCGTAATTTTTGCCATAAAACTTGGCTAGCTTGGTCATAGGCGGCAATGAGAGTTTGCCAGGCTGGTTTATCCTCCAGAGGCGGGATATTTTTGATTGCTTCCATGGCCCCTTGCAACGATTGGGCGATCGCCTTTTTTAAGGCTGGGCTAACGCTGGCCGGTACGGGCAAGGAACGGGACGGCAATGGGCGAGGGGCATAAACCATGGTTTGGTCAGAAACAAAACAATTTTTCTATTAAGTTTTATCAAGCTTAATGGCAAAATTTAACTTTAAAATTAACTTCAAAATCTGTTGGACATAATGGCGTAACTTAAACTGGGGATAAACCAGCTTTGGCTATGGAAAAGTCTCTGTACAATGGTCCAATGTTAACCAAATATACACAGTGGAATACCAATTATGACTAACCAACCCAACCAAGTGGATCCAGAAAGCAGAAATTGGGCCATGATCGCCCATCTGAGCACCTTTGCCGGCTACTTGATCCCTTTTGGTAACATCATCGGTCCTTTGGTGGTGTGGCTAATGAAAAAAGATGAGTCCGAATTTGTTAATGATCAGGCTAAGGAAGCGTTAAATTTCCAAATTAGTATCTTAATTTATGTGATTGTTTCCGCCGTCTTGATTCTCTTATTAATTGGCATTCCCCTTTTAATTGGTGTTTTGATTTTTGACTTAGTAGTAACAATTATGGCGGCCATTAAAGCCAATGAAGGAATCCGGTACCGCTATCCCCTCAAAATCACCTTTATCAAATAGTTGCTCAACAAATAAGTAGATTAACTGATGACTTATCAGCAGCTTGTTGACTGTCGGTTAAAGTTTACTTAAGTCTTTGAACTACTAGCGTTAGAACTTATTTGAAAAGTTTTATTCTGCCCCCTAAATCTCCTCACTAAAGCTCCGGCAATACTGGGGGTCTTTTGTAAGAGTTCCCCCCTTTCTAAGGGGGGCTAGGGGGGATTAAACAGCCAAAACTCAACTTTTTAAAAAGGCTCTTAAGCTTGAATTAATTAACTTGCCAAAACCTTAGTTGGTAAATAATGTTCAACAAAATCTACCACGGTACTTAATCCAGTGGCTGTTTTCAAGTTAGTAAAGACAAAGGGTTTTTCCCCCCGCATTTTTTTTGCATCCCGATCCATGATTCCCAAATCTGCCCCCACCATCGGTGCTAAATCAATCTTATTAATCACCAATAAATCTGATTTGGTAATGCCTGGGCCGCCCTTACGGGGAATTTTGTCCCCCGCCGCTACGTCAATGACATAGAGGGTTAAATCCACCAATTCCGGGCTAAAGGTGGCTGCTAAATTATCTCCCCCACTCTCCAAAAACACCATATCCAGGGGCATAAAACGGGCCTCTAAATCGGCGATCGCCGCTAGGTTGAGACTAGCATCTTCTCGAATGGCCGTGTGGGGACACCCTCCAGTTTCTACCCCAAGGATGCGATCGGGGGTGAGGGCTTCCGCTCGGACTAAAAATTGGGCATCTTCCTGAGTGTAAATATCGTTAGTGACCACAGCCAATTGATATTTTTGCCTCAAGGCTTTGCAGAGGGCTTCCAAAAGGGCCGTTTTGCCAGAGCCCACAGGGCCAGCAATGCCAATGCGGAGGGGAGTTTGAGCCATGGTACTAAATGGTACTAACAGGAAAAAAATATGAAGATAGGCTTTCAGTGTACCGTCTAATTTATATTTTCTTCCGTTGATTTGCCGGGGCAGGGTTGGTTAGGCCGATGTTAGAATTTATTTATGGGCAAAAGTTCTGTATCTCTCTCAATGCTTTGTCGCAAGGGCTTTTAGTCGCTGAGAAAACTCCAGAAATTTTGAACTCCCTAAGCCTCACTATCAGATAATTTCAGCGTTCTGAGAAAGTTTCTTGCCTACCGCCATTACCCCAGCTAACCCCTACTTCGGAATATCTGCGAACTTTTGTGACTTTTTACCAGCGCAGACTGCACGTTTTACTGATTGAAGATCAGCAATGCCAGGTGGAATTGCTCAAGGTTTTACTGGAAAGTCAATCTTTTTTTGCGGTACAGCTCCAGGTGACCCGGACCCTAGCCCAGGGCGTTAATCGCCTCCAGAGTGGTATTTTCGACACCATTTTACTAGATTTATTTTTACCCGATGGCCAGGGGATTGAAGCCTTGAGGACCGTGCAGAAGTTTGCGCCCCATATTCCCATTATTGTGCTAACGGCGGCCACAGACTTAAACATGGGTTTGGCGGCCTTACAAAAGGGAGCGGAGGATTATTTAGTTAAGGAACACCTGCGGGAAAGTCAGATTGCCAAATCAATTCTCTATGCTTTGGAAAGGAAAAAAGCTCGGCGAGAATTGCAGGTACAGATTGAACGGGAACGATTAATGGCCCGCATTCTGGAAGAAATTCGCCAGTCCTTGGATTTATCGGTTATTTTGCAGACCACTGTGGATGAGGTACGTAAATTTCTCCAGGCAGACCAAGTGGTTATTTACCGTTGCTATTCCCCCAGGGCAAGCAGAATTCTGGTGGCGGCCCCGAGTTCTTCCCTCCCAGCCAATGGCGATCGCCGTCATATCCCCGAGCGGGGACCGGATTCCAACGGTGAACCAACGGAACCGATTCCTTGCCAAACTATCAATTCCCTCCGTCAACTTCCCCTGGACGAAATAACCTTGGGGCCCAGGGCTAAAGACGGGGTGCTTATAATCCCTATCCGGCCCCAAAAGCCCCATCAAGAGGATTGCCTTTGGGGGCAATTGGTTGTCCGGGTCGGAGACCAAAAACGGTCATGGTTGCCCTGGGAAATAGAATTTTTGTGCCATCTCAGCAGTCAAGTGGCGATCGCCATTCAACAATCGGCCCTATTTGCCCAAGTGCATTACCTAGCTAACATGGATGGGCTCACAGGCATTGCTAATCGCCGCTATTTAGACCACTTTTTAGAGCAACAATGGCAAAAATTGGCCAAGCATCATCAATATCTCAGTTTAATTTTGTGCGACATCGATTTTTTTAAACAATATAACGACACCTATGGTCATTTAGAAGGGGATGAATGCTTAAAAAAAGTAGCCAATTTGCTCAAAAAAGTAATGCGTCGGGGAACGGATTTAACGGCCCGTTATGGGGGGGAAGAATTCGCCCTGGTATTACCCCAAACCAACAAGCAAGGCTGTCAAAATGTGGTAATTCATCTCCAAAGTGTGTTTAAACAGGCCCAAATTCCCCACCGCAGTTCCATTATCCAACCCTATCTCACCCTCAGCATTGGTAGTGCCACCATGGTGCCGCTCCCTAATGTACCACCAAAACAGTTAATTGACTGGGCAGATCAGGCTTTATTTAAAGCGAAAAAAGCTGGTCGTAACTGTCACTTTAGTTTTGCCGATTAATTTGGTAAAGATAATACTGCTCTTCTTGAATAAAGCTATGGCGAAATTCTGCCAAGGGAGTAATGCTTAAACCGGGCTGGCTTACTTCTAAAGGAGTGTTTAAAATCAGAATTATCGGTGGGCTTAGCTTAAGTCCCAATTGTTGATCAATTTGTTGCAAAATTTGCTGTTGATTCACTTCCTGTCGTTCGGCGGTAAAAATCACAAAACTACCTAAAGCGCGACTTTCTGGATAATAAATTTTTCTGTTTAAGTGGGCAGCAATGGGACTGGCCATAAAATCGTTACTGCCTACTAAAGTTGCTTCTTGTAGGCCTTGATCAACTAAATAATTGGCCACTGCTCGACTAGCAGAATAGGGCAAAAGTAAGTCCCTGCCGTATCCTACTAAACCGCCGATTAATTGACAAACTAAAATTAAAGTAAATAAATAAGGGACTAGTTTTTGACTCCATTGTTTAGCCCTAGATAGAACTTTTTCTTTCAACAGGGGATTGGGAGAGAGGTAAAACTTCAACCAATAACTAGCAATTAAAACCAAATATAGACTGCCAAAATGCCGAGGAGCTCCCAAAAATCTACCGTAGGTAAATAGTAAAATAGCGCCACTGCCCAACCAATAAAATAATAAAATCAGTGGATAATCGCTAAAATATAAGGACCAAATTGTGAACAGGATGAGGGAAAAAATGCTGAAAATTCCCAGATCCAACGGTCGGCGATCGGAAGGGACTAAAATCGTAATGTAACCATTCCAAACTCGGCTCAATGCTTGCCCTAAACGATACCAATCCCATTGCAAAATCCATTGGTCTGCCCCACCATGGAGGGTGCTGTCCCCTGGTTGTACCATTACCACCACCGACAGGGCCACAGCCGCAGCGAAGAATAAAATACTAAGCAACCTGTCCCACCAAGGGGCCTGTAACGTCACTCCCAAGGGTTTTTGCCAAATCCATTCCCCCCCCAAGGCGATCGCCAAGCAGACACTAATCATGAGGGCATAGGCATTGCTGTTGGCCATGAAGGCTAAACAGAAAGCCAGAGGTAAATAGGTTTGCTTTCTGCGGGGAAATAGGGCACAAAAGGCGAACAATCCCAGTAATCCCAACGCATAGTTACGACTGATCAGTAAATATTCATAAAAAGGCAAATAGCCAAGGGAGAAAATTAACTTTTGCCAACGGGGAAAGGGGCTGTAACGCAGAAAAACGGCGATCGCCGCCATGGCCAGAGCGAGATGAAATAGCTGCATGGCCAGCAAGTTGGGGGTCAGTTGATTCAACAACCAGAGCAACCCATACCAAAGCAGGGGATGGCCTTCGTAGCGCACATTACGCCAAAAATCAGCAAAATCAACACTATCCCGGCCAATTAGCCAGCCATTGACCTCATCCCGCCAAGGAGCATGGTTTAACGTCCCTATCAGCCCCAGGCAAAAAATGCCCAGCCAGAGCCACCATTCAAAGTGCGGCAGGCGATCGAGACGATGGGCAAGATTTAGTTTGGCCATGGAGAAGGGGTTTAATTTGTTGGCTGGACACCGTAAATCAGCATTACCAATAGGGGTGTGGCTAGGGTGAGGATAACAGTCAAAGGAGCGCCAATGCGGGCAAAATCTGTAAAACGGTAACCCCCAGGGCCATAGACCATGGTGTTGGTTTGGTAGCCAATGGGGGACATAAAGCTATTGGAAGCGGCAAAGGTAACCACAAACATAAACGCTAACGGATTTAAACCCAAGCTTTGGGCCACTTGGAAGGCAATGGGTAACATCAACACCACGGTGGCATTGTTGGACAAAATTTCCGTTAGCAGAGCTGTGGCAAGATAAAACAAGAGCAATAGAGCGTAGCCAGAAAGGTGGCCTCCTGCATCGGCCAAAAAGCTAGCAAACCAGGCGGTGGTGCCGGAATTTTCCATGGCAGTGCCTAGGGGAATTAACCCTGCCAACAGAAAAATCACATCCCAACGGATAGCACCATAAATTTCCCCCGGCTTCAGGCAACCACTAATCACCATGGCCATTACCCCGGCCCAACTGGTGACGCTAATGGGCAAAATATCCAATCCTGCGATGACAATGACCAAAGCCACAATGGCGATCGCCGTTTTGGCCTTATCAAGACGGAGATTATCCAAGGGTTTTTCTTCCAATACCAACAATTCCCTAGTAGTCTGCAAACCAAGGAAACTTTCCCTAGGTCCCTGGAGTAGTAGTAAATCGCCAAACTTGAGGCGCACCTTTCCCAAGCGCTGGCGAATTAATTCCTCCCCCCGGCGAATGGCAATCACTGTGGCGTTATAGCGTTGACGAAAGCGTAAATCCTTCAGGGTGGAACCAATTAAACGGGAGTTAGAGAGAATTAACACCTCCGCCACCTTTTCTTCGGAAGATTCCAGAGGCCCTGCATTATTGGTTTCGGCGCTAACAAATTGCACATCGGCCAGGATTTCAATACCTCGTTCGTCCTTAATTCTGAGTAAATCTTCCCGCCCCGCCCGCACCAGCAAAATATCCCCCATGGTCAACACCCGATCCGCCAACGGTTGGGGAAAATGGGTATCGTTATGGATAATTTCCAACACATCAATGTCAAATTTACGCTGAATTTCGCTCTGCCGCAGGGTTTGACCAATCAGGCTAGAACGGGGAGGAATAATAATTTCGCTGACATAGTCTTTAATTTGATACTCCGCCGCCACATTGCCATCGGAAATATTACGTCTAGCCGGTAAGAGTATCGGGGCCGCTAGGACAATGTAGATCAAACCAACACTGAAAGTGAGTAAGCCCAGGGGAGTGAATTGGAAAATGCTAAACCCCTGGCCAGTCAATTTTTCTGCCAAACCGCTGGCAAGAATATTGGTGGAAGTACCCAGGAGGGTAATCATTCCCCCCAGAATGGTGGCGTAGGAGAGGGGAATTAATAGTTTGGAAACGGAGATTTGTCTTTGCCTGGCCCACTCTTCAATGATGGGCAAAAAGATCGCCACGATCGCCGTGTTGTTGAGAAAGGCAGAGCTGGGGCCGACGATAAACCCCATCAGTAAAAGTTGTCTGCGTAAACTATCGCCGCCAAATTTGATCAGGCTATCGCGAATAATTTGGATAATGCCGGTGCGGGTAATGCCGTAGCTTAAAATAAACATGGCCATGATGGTGACGGTGGCGGAATTGCTAAACCCCGCAATCCCCTCCGTGGGGGTGACCAAACCCAACACCATTAAAATTACAGCCACCAGAATGGCGGTGGTGTCGATGGGTAACCACTCCAACACAAACATCACCAGCGCAAAAACAATAACTGCCAGAGTGAGG
The DNA here is from genome assembly GCF_003015225.1 of Synechocystis sp. IPPAS B-1465. Classification (GTDB taxonomy): domain Bacteria; phylum Cyanobacteriota; class Cyanobacteriia; order Cyanobacteriales; family Microcystaceae; genus Synechocystis. The sequence continues at coordinate 436,118 of NZ_CP028094.1, forward strand.
GGAATTTGATAGTCTGCCAGCCAGGTTTGCAAAAAGGCCATAGTTATCCCAAAAGATGATTAAACAAATTCTTCCCCATTGCCAGCGAGTTCACAAGAGGAAATAGTCCGATAACAATGCGTGTCATTCTGTGTGGTTACTACGGCCAAGACAATGCTGGGGATGAAGCCCTTTTAGTCTGTTTGCTGCAAATGCTTCCTGCGACGGTGGAGCCAGTGGTGCTCTCCGCCAATCCCCAGGTCACCACAGCGAGATACGGTGTTAAAGCCCACTACAACCGAGACTGGGGCAAAATTTGGCAGCTTTTGGGTCAATGTGACGGTTTTATCTGGGGGGGAGGCAGTTTGATGCAGGATGTGACCAGCGTGGTTAGTCCCCTATACTACGGTGGTTTGATGGCGATCGCCCAGATGCGGCGTTTAAAAACCATTGCCTGGGCCCAGGGCATTGGCCCCCTTAGAAGGCCGCCGTTGCGCTGGTTTACCCAACAGGTGCTCCGGGGTTGTAGCGGCATCAGCGTACGGGATCAAGCTTCTTTGCAATTAGTTAAACAATGGGGCTTAAAGGCTTTTTTAGCGGCGGATCCGGTGTGGTCTTTAGCCGCTGAAAATGCGTCTTCTTCCCCCAGCCCTTTGCCCATGGTGGCGGTGAATTTGCGGGCCCATCCTTTGTTAACCTTGGAACGCTTGGCGGTCATTACCGAAGCCCTAAGGGATTTTCAACACCAGACCCAAACCCATGTGCGGCTCATTCCCCTACAAAAATCCCAGGATTTGGCCATTGCCGAAGCGATCGCCGTGGAATTGCCGGGGAGTCATGAAATTCTTTACCGCCCCGACCCCAGGGAATGTAAAGGTTTGTTCCGGGGGGCGGAATTCACCATTGGCATGCGGCTCCACAGTTTAATCATGGCCGCGGCGGAGGGCAGTGCCTGCTTTGCCCTTAGTTATGACCCTAAAGTTAGTCGTTTAATCGCAGAGGTGGGACTACCGGGCCGGGAATTGGCGGATTTACCCAGGGATAGCAACGAACTCAGCCAGGTTTGGCAGGGACATTTCCGGCAAAGACAACCCTCTACCGGGGTAGAGTTCTTGCAAAAATCTGCCCTTCAGCATCAAACTTTGTTGCAGAAAATTTTTGTTGACTAGCTTTTCGGGTGGGAGTGTGGTATCTATAATAGCCCGAGGCAAAACATTGCCTATTTCACCAGCCTTACTGCGGAACCTTAAGCTTTATTTAACTATTGCGGTGGTTCCAAAGCCCGAATATATCGCAAGATAGATTGCAAGCAGATGGGACTGTCCTAGGCTATTACATAACCTGTGGTCTGCCTGAATTTGTCTACGGGACTTCAGTCCTAGAATGGTTGCAAAGTTTTAGTTGCTCGGACTGGGCTCCATTGTTGCCCCTGGCCGAAACCGCCGATGTTTGGGTGTGTGGAATAAAAAGTTAGTCCTCCTATCCATTGTCATTCAGCGACGACGGAGTTGGACGGATTGTTGCAATGGCCGTAGTGAGAATTTTGGCTGAGCTTAGCTAGCCAACCCGAAATAGAGTCCAAATTTTATAAATTTTTTTCCGTCCCCCATGAGTCAAACTAACTACTATCAGAATCTTTTAAATTTTCTCCGCCAAGACCTTTCCCTGCCGGCAGAATCCCTGGCGATCGCCGAGCGCACCGCTTGCAACGCCATTGACAATAGTAACAATCTACCCATTATTCTCTGGCAGTATGGGCTAATTAGTTTGGAAGAATTAGACCGGATTTTCGACTGGCTCGAAAAGTTTTAGTAGGGCCATCGCCATGGCGACGATCGCCGAGATTAATGACAAACTCCGCCGGGGTAAAGCTACGGTTTGGACGGCAGAACAGGTTAAAGCCCAGGTGGCAGAACTGGGGGTGGCCAAGGTGGCGGCCATGGTAGACGTGGTCTGCACAGGAACTTTTGAACCAATGGAATCCTCCGGGGCGGTGATCAACCTTGGACAAACGGACCCGCCGATTAAAATTCGTCAATGCTGGCTAGATGGCATTCCGGCCTACGCTGGCTTTGGAGCAGTGGATTTATATTTAGGAGCAACAGCGGCGGCAGACATTACCAACACTGGCGATAATCCCAACGAAGGGGACGGGGTGGCGGAAAGGGGCGGCGGCCATATCATTGAAGATCTCATTGCTGGTAAGAGTATTCCCCTGCGGGCTGTGGGCCAGGGCACCGACTGCTATCCCCGCACTACCTTGGAAACGGTGATTAGCACCGACCGAATTAATCAGTTCTACCTCTACAATCCCCGCAATCTTTACCAAAATTTTATCGTGGGCGTCAACGGTGGCGATCGCCTGTTATACACTTACCTGGGGCCCCTGCAACCCCGCTTGGGCAATGCGGTTTATTCCAACCCAGGCGCCATTGGTCCCCTGTTTAACGATCCTCTCCTCCAGGCGATCGGCATTGGCACCAAAATCTTCCTGGGGGGCGGTGTCGGTTACATTGCCTGGGAAGGCACCCAACATTTTCCTCTGCAAAAACGTTTGCCCAACCACACCCCCATCGGCCCGGCGGCTACCCTAGCCCTCATTGGGGATGCCAAACAAATGGATGCCCATTGGGTGCGAGGTTGTTATCTAAAAAACTATGGTCCTTCTTTAATGTTGGGGGTGGGGGTGCCCATTCCTGTGTTGAATGAACAGGTAATTGAGCAATGTGCTGTCAAAGATGAGGACATCGTGGCTCCGGTGGTGGATTTTTCCATTCCCCGTCGGGTCAGGCCCACCTTTGGTTTGGTTACCTACGGCCAACTCAAAAGCGGCAAAATTACCATCGAAGGCAAAACGGTGCGGGTGGCTCCCTTGGCCAGCATTGCCCGCTCCAGGGAAGTGGCGGAAACCCTCAAAGCTTGGCTAGACGCTGGCACCTTTGCCCTCACGGAACCGGTGGCTCCCCTGCCCACCGACCGCATGTTTCTCGCCCAGGACCCCATCGGCAATTTGTCGATTTAGGTTAACCATGGTTTGGTTTGAAAAAAATGAATTTTCCCTAGAGTGCAATCAAGTCTTAGCTGAAATTAAGAATGCACCACCCGATGGTCTGGGTTAATTAAGCGGAAAAACTTTTGCTTCAACTGGCGATCGAACACTTCCCATTTGAGTTTGGTATATTCCGCCTGGTCATTGCATCCTGTTAGGAAGCCCACCGGAATTTCAAAGCCGCCGGCCATATCCCGGCCACCGCCATAGTAGCGTCCTGTACCATCCATGCCGAGACTATCTTTTAAAAATTCATCGGGGTCTAGGGTCAACTTATTGGTGCGGAGGGAACCAATGACCAACTCAATATCATTGGCCCGGTCATGGACAATACCGTAAACCAAAGCAGTGTGTACGTTCTCCTCTGAAACCAAAAAGTCCGCCGCTTGGGGAATGGCGTCCCGTTCTTCGTAGCGGAGATAACCTACCCCCGCCAAAGAAAAGTTATTTTGTACGACTCGGTTTTGCAAAGACCGCTCTATTACTTCCATCACCCGTTTGGAGCGGGCTGATTGTAACACCGCATTGAGTAACTGGGCATCATAAATGCGACTGAGGTAGGCTGCCGCCATAAACTCCGCTTCCTGGGCCTGAAGTAAATTGATGGTGTCAGAACGCAGTCCATGCATCAAGGCCGTGGCGCATTTTACGTGGGTGGGGTTACTGCTGTTGAAATCCAACATGCCCCCCTGGAGATATTCCGTCAAAATGGTGGCAGTGGAACGACTGCTGGGACGAATATCCACAAAGGCACCTTCCGCTTCTACCTCGTCCTGCGGACTATGGTGATCAATAATCACCACAACGGGAATATTAGCTTCCTGTACTAAAGGCATCAGTTGACTATTGGTGCCCTGGCTATCCACCAGCACACAGCCTTGGTAATCAGAGAGGTCAATATCCTTGAGCATTTGCGGCCCCCAGCGCTTGGCAGGCAGGCCGGTTAACTTCACTAAAGCAATATTTTCCTGGTGGGAAAGGGTGCCTGCATAGACAATATCGCACTGAATTTCGTACTGGGCTGCAATCAGTTGAAATGCCCAGGCACTAGAGAGAGCGTCAGGGTCAGGAAAGTCCTGGATGACCAAAATCAACCGTTGCCCCTGGTGCCCTTCCAAGTGATGCTGGAGTTTGATAATTTGGGCTGTGTTAGCGGCGGGGATACGGGGAGAGACGACGTCGGCGGAGGCAATACTCCTCTGGGCGCTGATCTGCTGAGGGGAAGAAACAATGCTGGATTCCGGGACAGAAAGAGAAGGACTGTTACCAGGCTGGGAGGAAACAGAAGCCATTGCCAAAAACTAAGATAGGAGAGGGTATTAAATAGATCATAACATTGAGTCCAAACACCCCCATCCATGGGTGGAATCTGTCAGGTTCCAACCATTTTCCCCCTGGAGTGACAGAGGAAATTATCAGGAAATAAATGGGTTACCGATGCTCACTAAGATGCTTACTAAATAGTTACCAAGGACTACTAAGCATAGTGAAGGATGCCCAGTAGTAAGGAGCCGAAAAATTCGTTTGCCCCAGATTGATTAGGGATGGGGGTAAGGCGATCGCCCCCCGGGAAATGCCCGATTGTTCCAGTCCAGCAGTTAATTCTCCTCGGAGCATTTTCAGTTGGGCTTGGCGCAGGGCTTCGGCCTTGGTGGAAGTTTGACCCAATTGACGGTAGAACTCAGTCATCAGCACTAGGGTAGCAGCATCGTCTACGTTCCAAAAACTGGCGACGGCCGATTTAACCCCGGCTTTGAGGGCTAGGCCAGCAAAACCCAGTTCCGCTTGGTCGTCCCCGAGGGCGGTTTGGCAAGCACTGAGCACCAATAATTCCACCGCTGAAGATTGCCAATTTATTTGACTGACTTTGTTTAAAGCCAATTTATCGTTCCAAAATTCGATATAGGAGTTGGCTGGTTTACCGGAGCGGAAGGAAGAATGGGTGGCTAAATGAACAATGCTGGGACGTTTTTGCTCTAGCTCCTTTTGCAGGCGATCGACCGTAAAATCCTGGTTGAGGAAGGTTTCTGCCTGCCAACGGTCTGCCGCCGGACGATTGATTGCCATTTCCCAGACAATATTTTCCAATTCCACTGGCACTGCCGGCAAAGGACTTTGGTCAGCAAACTCCGATGCCCCCATGGCCAAAATATTGCCGGGCTGGAGTGGTTTATAGTTACTGTCAATTAAATTGAAAGCCGGAATGTTGGTCAGGCTATATTTCTCCAGGAGATATTCCTCCCCATCAAATAGGGCCGCCATGGGTAAACCCCGCACCCCATTGCCCAGACAAAAGAGCAGGGTGTCAATGCCTTGGGCTTCTAGGGTTTCAGCATAGGGGGCAATAATCCATTGGTACAATTGCTGGGATGCCTCCCGGCGATTGACGGTTTGGGAGAGTTGCAATTCCCGCTGAAAAGTTGACACCACAGGCCTTAATACCGCCTCCGGTACGTCATGCAAATCCACCACAATGGGGTCTAGGTCAGGGGTGACTAGTACTAAATGTAAAAATTCTTTTTCCGGAATAATCCACAACACTGCTGGTTTTTTGCCGGTTTCTGCCGTGATTTTCTGCAGAGTAAGGGCAATATCTTCTGGGGTTTGGGTCACTTCGGCCAGACTTTCACCAAAATAGGCGGCAAACTCCTGTTCCCGGGCTTTTTCCATGGCGACAATTTTTTCGCTCAGGGTTTGGGCAAAGGCGGGGGCCATACTGAAACTAGCCAAGGTCAATCCCATGCCCACCGCCATCAATTTGTTCAGCAAAGATCTCGACAAACCCCGGCGATCGCCAGAAGCTGATTGGCCCATAGCCCTGCTGTGTGTGGTAGTTTTCATTTTTAGTCCCCTTGGTTTGGGGCGATTCCTGATTAAGATTTTCTTTGACTACGGTGGGAATCACTACCCTTCAACATTACTAGTTGATTTTCCCAGAAATTATGCCAATTCTGGAGATTCCTTTGTTATCTTCGTAGGTAATTAGAAAATTCTATAAACCCAGCCCTTACCATCATAATGTCGGAACTTAGCCTGGCCCATCAGGATTACCCCGTTGACGACCTCGAACAATTATTAAGTATTCTGCCCAAACCCATCCAAGCCATCATCGCCGAACACCCCCAGCGGCAACAGTTAGTGGAAGTAGTCATGGACCTAGGGCGCTTACCGGAAGCACGTTTTCCCGGCACTGCAGTCTATTTGGGCCATGAACCGATCGCCAAGGAGGATTTACAGTACGCCATTGACCGGGTAGGGCTATTTAGCAGTGATAACCGGGCTGGCATTGAAAGGACCCTGCACCGCATCAGTGCCATCCGCAACCGCACCAACGAAATTATCGGCTTGACCTGTCGGGTAGGCCGGGCGGTGTTCGGCACCATTAACCTCATCCAAGACCTGGTGGAAACAGGGGAATCGTTACTGCTGCTCGGGCGACCGGGGGTGGGAAAAACCACTGCCCTACGGGAAATTGCCCGGGTACTAGCGGATGATTTGCACAAACGGGTGGTGATCATCGACACTTCCAACGAAATTGCTGGGGACGGGGACATTCCCCATCCGGCGATCGGTCGGGCCCGGAGAATGCAGGTGGCTAGGCCAGAACTGCAACATCAGGTGATGATTGAGGCAGTGGAAAACCATATGCCGGAAGTGATCGTCATCGACGAAATTGGTACGGAATTGGAAGCTTTAGCTGCCCGCACCATTGCCGAACGGGGAGTGCAGTTGGTGGGCACAGCCCACGGTAACCGTCTAGAAAATTTGATTAAAAATCCCACCCTTTCCGACCTGGTGGGGGGTATCCAAGCAGTGACTCTTGGGGATGAGGAAGCCCGGCGGCGGGGTTCCCAAAAAACTGTGCTGGAAAGGAAAGCTCCCCCGACTTTTTCCATGGCGGTGGAGATGTTGGAGCGGCAAAAATGGACTATCCACAGCGATGTGGCCTTGACCATTGATAATCTGTTGCGGGGCCGGCCTCCGGTGGAACAGTTGCGGTATATGAATGAGCAAGGGGAGCTACAAATCGAAACGGTGGAAGCCCAGCCCCAGGAAAGAACGCCCCAACCCCCTCCCTATTTTTCCTTGGGTTTAGTGGACGATCGACAGTTGCGCCCAAGACCTACGGGTTTACGTTCCACTGGGCGGATGAAACCCCAAGCTCCCCTCCATGCCAACGCTGACCAAGTGCGAGATTTTGAGCGGTTACTGGAGCAGTCCTGGCAACAGTGGGAAGGAGATGATGAACCAAAGATCCGGGTGCCGGGGCCCAACGGCGAAGATTTACCGGTTTATGTTTATCCCTATGGCGTCGGGCGATCGCAGTTAGACCAGGTGATTGATATCTTGCAATTACCGGTGGCGGTTACCAAGGATGTACACCAGGCCGATGCAGTGTTAGCCCTGCGTTCCCACGTCAAGGGCAACCAAAAATTACGACAGATGGCCAAGGGCATCCAGGTGCCTATTTATGGGGTTAAATCCAACACCATTCCCCAAATTAGCCGGGCCCTGAAACGGATTTTGGGCATGGATGAACCCCACAAAGCCGAAGCGGCGGATCTACGTTTGTTCACCCGCAGTGGCAGTAACGACGAATTGGAAGCGCTGGAGGAAGCCAGGTTAGCTGTGGAGCAAATTGTCATTCCCACAGGGCAACCGGTGGAGCTGCTACCCCGATCGCCCCATGTGCGGAAAATGCAACATGAACTGGTGGAACATTACCGTTTGCAGTCGGATAGCTTTGGCGATGAACCCAACCGTCGCCTAAGGATTTATCCTGCTTAGTTGGGTTAACAGTTGCGCTGTGGCCTGGGTGGGATTGGTGGTCTCCATGATGGCCCGGACGATCGCCACCTGGGTTGCCCCGGCCTCCATTACTTCCCCTAAGTTCTCCCCGTCAATGCCGCCAATGGCAAACCAAGGGACCGGAGAGTTGGTGACCGCATACTGCACATACTCCAAACCAGCGGGTTTTTTCCCAGCTTTAGTAGGAGTGGCATAGACAGGGCCCACGCCAATGTAGTCTGCTCCTTCGGCGATCGCCTTGGCCATTTCTTCTGGATTGGTGGTGGAGCGACCAATGATTTTATCAGGGCCCAATAGTTGACGAGCCACCGCTATGGGTAAATCCTGCTGTCCCAAATGCACCCCATCGGCATCCACCGCTAGGGCTAAATCGACCCGGTCGTTGACTAGAAACAGCGCTTCATACTGTCGGCACAATTCCCGTAAATCCTTAGCCCGTTGCCACCGTAACTGATCCTCCGCATCTTTATCCCGGTACTGGACTAACTTTAATCCCCCTTGCAGAGCCGCTTCCACTGTAGCTAGCAGATTTTCCTGGGGAGAAGTGACTAGGTAAAGGGAACATTGTTGCAATCTTTGTACTAATTTGGATCCCAACAACCCACTTTCCAAGGCATAAACCCGATAGCGTAACTGCTTACAACAGGCTCCCATGGCCGGGTCTCGCAGTTTGCCGTACTCCTCCAGCACCCTTAACGCCTCTTCTACCCGACAGAGATTGGCTTGTAACAGAGCTCGCACATCAGTACGCAGAGCTTCCTGGGCATGGGTCAACTGGGTGCCCACATCATTAGGGGTGTCCCGGGCCGCCCGCAGATCATCCTGGTGCCAAGGAGCCAAAGCTTGCCGCAGTTGTTTACATTCCTCCGCCAGTTCCCGATTTTCCAGGGCAAAACGACACCATTCCTCCACCGTCCGCAACCCTTCCCGGGCCCGGTTCAAATTGGCATCCAAAATTCTGGCGATCGCCGTGGGGGAAGCTTGTTGCATCTGTTTAACTTAGATAGGAAAAAAGGAGATTTTTGCCATATTTGCCCCTCAAATTGACACAAAGGCAACTCTTTTGGCCAAATCCAGCAAAATTTTGCAATTAAACGACAAAATCATCAACAAACCACTGATTTTGTTCCAGCAGGGGCATCCACCACGGTGGATTTACTAGGCTTGGACTTTAAACCCTCGGCCATGGCTTCAATGAAAGCGGACACCCGGATGGGGTCAATGGCTTCGTTAATATTGCCGTGACGTTTGAGGGAACTGGCCACAATCACCCCATTGGCCGCCTGGATTAACTGACCAATATTGTCCTCGTCTGCCCCACTGCCAATGAAAACTGGAGTGCCCTTGGCGGCGTTGGTAGCTAACTCCAGATCTTCCAAATTAGGAGGACTGCCGGTGGCCCAGCCAGAGAGAATAATGCCATCGGCCAAGCCCCGCTCAATGGTGTCGGTAACAGCGGTGGTTAAATTAGGCGTACCCAAGGGTCGGGCGTGTTTAACCAGCACATCGGCCAAAATGGCCACATCACTGCTCAATTCCCGCCGATAGCGCAATAGTTCATGGGCGTTGCCTTCGATTAAACCTTGATCCGTGGCCATCACCCCCGTGAGCACATTAACCCGGATAAATTTTGCCCCCACGCAACTGGCGATCGCCAAGGCACTATGGGCATCGTTACGCAGAACGTTGATGCCCACCGGGGCCACCACCAAATTTTGCAGGCGATCGACAATTAAGGTCATGGCGCTGACCACCGCTGGATCTACCCTTTGTTTGGGAAAAGGGGCATCGAAAAAGTTTTCCACAATAATGCCATCCACCCCCCCAGCGGCAAGGGCCGTGGCTTCTTGTTCCGCTCGCTCAATGACGGCGGTGAGATTGCCTCCCCAACGGGCCGAAGTTGGCAATGGTAGGAGGTGTACAACGCCAATAACAGGATTATGGGTCTGAAAAGTTTGAAATAAATCCACTGCACTCAATCCTAAACGCCCCTGGGTGCCGGTCGGGCCCTCGTTGTCCAAGACAGGCGGGTTGTAAATTAAACAAAGCTAAGCCAATTAAGAATTGTACCCTACCAGGGAAATTGACCGGGGGCCGGTTTCACCGCTCAGGGTATGATTTAGGGGATATGGCAGAATAAATCGTTGACCTGAGGTTGTAGCTCAGACGGATAGAGCAAGCGCCTCCTAAGCGCTGGGCCGCCGGTTCGACTCCGGCCAACCTCGCTTCCTGTCTATCATTTTCCCTTTGCTGTCGACGTTTACTTCCCTAAACCATGAGAAAAAGACTCACCCGTTTCCTTTCCCTGGCCCTGGTGCTGGGCCTACTCTGGTTTGGCACCGCCGCCTGCGCTAGTCAACCCCCTTCCCAATTTGACCAGGCCCAACAGGAGAGTACCCAACGGGGCGCCGATGCGGTCACAAAGGAATCCACCAAGGGAGGAGAATTTAACGTCTTTTTCCCCCAAGCTGAAGGGGAATATGAGCGGGTTTTTGCCCAGGAAAAACAAGGCTTTGCGGAAATTAAGCTCAAGCAAAATGGTCAAGATGTGGCGGTGATGTCCATCAATGACGTCAAAAATAATCCCACTGCGGCGAATAAATTTAAGGCTAGTACCCAGGCTATTGACGGTTTTCCCGTGGTGCAACAGGGTTCCACTGCTACTGCCCTATTGGTGGGCGATCGTTATCAGGTCAAGGTTTTGTCCCGATCGCCGTCTTTTACGCCCCAGGACCGGGAAGCTTGGTTGGGTCGATTTGACCTCAAGGGGCTAGAAAATTTGAGTGCCAGAAATTAAAACTGTTTGTAAAGTTGCCCCACCATAGTCAAGCGATTAAATAGGAGTTTTTCCCGTGAGTAAGCCAATCTTTAAGTTAGTGGATGACCTGCCTACGGGCGGGTTAACGGTGATGTTGCTCAATTCCCTCGATTTTGTCGTGCCGGGGCAATGGGAAAATTTGGTCGGTTTTGAAAATACGATCAAAAAGGTGACTGGGGAAACGGATCCTGCTCTGGTTAAACAAATTGGCGATCGGGCAGTGTGGCTGTTTAACGATAAGTCCCAGGGTTATCAAAATGCCCTTTGGCTTTACCAAACTGTGGACTCCACCGACAGTGCGTTGGGGGCGGCGGCCTTGGCTAATAAGGTGGGGGAAAGTGTTAATTTCCTCGGTTTTTTAAACAAAATTACCCCTAATCCCCAAAAAGCCCAGGCCATTGACCTGTCCATTAAGTTGGTGGCGGAACTGGTGGCCTTCTGCCAAATTAACGGTATTCCCGGCAATAGCATTGGCGATTTTGTGCGTTCCCTGACGGATTACAGCGGTGAGTCCTTAATTCGCATGGCGGCCCTGATTAGCTTTGATGGCATTATTCCCTTTGGCCCCAGCTTTGTTCTAACTACCATGGACTTTTTGGAAAAGTTGACCCCCAAGGAGTTGGAGCAGAATAAGACCTTTGAGAAAATTAAGCCCCTCATTCCCGGCAATAGCACCAGCAGTCAACTGGATTTTATCGGTGAAAGTTTTGGATCTGTACAGGGCTGGATGACCAGTTTTGTCGGCGATCGCCAGCTTACGCGGGAGAAGTTGCTGGGGAAACTGCGGAATTTCATGGAGGTGACGGAGGACAAAATGGATTACCTGGCCGCCTTCATTGATATGTCCACCAATTACTACGAGCATACGGGCATTCAAACCTTGGCCCACCGTTTAATTGAGCGTGCGGTGGCAGAAATTTAACCCCAAGCTCTTATAGCTTGTTTGCAAAGTTGTATTTTGCCCCCTAAATCCCCCAATACTGGGGGACTTTTAATACTTTCCCCCCAAACTTGGGGGGCTAGGGGGGCATTTAAAACAGACTCTCATAAGCAAACCCATGGCCAAAAAACTATTACTGGTGGGGGGAGGCCATAGCAATGCTTTGGTGCTCAAACATTGGTGTCGCCACCCCCTGGCTGATGTGGAATTAACCCTTGTCAGTGACGTTAGACAAACCCCCTATTCCGGTATGTTGCCGGGGTATTTAGCTGGTTTTTACTCCTACGGCGAAAGTCACATTGATTTAGCTCCCCTCTGTGCTTCAGCCGGAGCAATTTTTGTGCAAGATAAGGCGATCGCCGTTAACCCGGAGCAGAATTTATTAACCACTGCCGAGGGGAGACAATTAAGCTTTGATTGCCTTTCCCTTGACATTGGTAGTACTCCGTTCATAGATGATATTGTCGGGGCGGAGTATGGCATTCCCGCTAAACCAGTGCCCCAATTTTTAACTGCTTGGCTGGCTTTATTGGAGAACATTGACCAGAATCGACCGAAAAAAGTAACTTTGGCGATCGCCGGGGGAGGAGCGGGGGGAGTAGAGTTAGCTTTCAATCTGCAAGCTCGTTTGGCAAAGCTTTTCCCCGCCATGGGGTTAGATATGCAAATTTGGCAACGGGGCGCGATCCTTTTACCACACCATAGTGTCCAGGGCAGAAAACTGATTGAGAGATTGTTGGTAAAGCAAAACATTGCCGTGTTACTAAATCACCCTGTCACCAGCATTGAGCCTGAGTTTTCCCCCGATGACAATCCATTAACCTGTTACAAACTTTGGAGTAATGACCATTGGCAGTCAGTCAATGCTGTATTTTTAGTTACCCAAGCTAGCCCAGCCCCGTGGTTAGCCCAATCCGGTTTAAGCCTAGATAGCCGGGGCTTTGTGTCAGTTAAACCAACGTTGCAAAGCTATTCCCATGGGCATATTTTCGCGGCGGGGGATGTGGCCAATATGATCGATCATCCACGGCCTAAGGCGGGGGTGTTTGCTGTGCGCCAAGGCAAGCCATTGTTTGAAAATCTACAGCACTATCTTTCCCACCAGACACTTAAAACTTTTGTTCCTCAATCTAAATATTTGAGTTTATTGGGTACGAGGGATGGTAGGGCGATCGCCCTTTGGGGGCCCTGGGCTAGTTACGGCCACTGTTGGTGGCGACTTAAGGACTATATTGACCGCCAATTTATGGCTGGATTTTCTGCGTAACGCTGAGTGAACTCAGCCAGAGTAAAATAAATGGCTAGACAAGTTTTGATAGACAAAAATCAATTAAAACTAGATTCTGACTAAATCGTTGCAAGGAGCTGAAAAATATTGCCATCAACAACCCCCAAGCCCAATCAAGGCTGGATTTACACTGACCGAGTCAACCCTAAAGCCGCTGGCCAGACAGTGCTGGACTTCTACTCCCAACGCTATCTCCACTCCGAGCGCCAAGCTTGGCAGGAACGGATTGAGCAGGGGCAGATTGAAGTGGATGGCAAGACCGTTGACCCCACCTATCCTTTGCAAGCGGGGCAGACCCTCACCTATTGGCGATCGCCCTGGGTGGAGCCGGAAGTACCTTTGCAATTATCAGTTTTGCATCGAGACGAAGACCTCTGGGCCATTGATAAACCCTCAGGATTGCCGGTATTACCGGGGGGAGATTTTGTCTACCACACCGTTTTGGAACAACTAAAAATCCAATATCCCCAGGAGTCCTTGTTTCCCCTCCACCGTTTGGGCACTGGCACTTCGGGACTTTTATTGCTTGGTCGTTCTACCCTGGGTCGACGGGAACTCAGCCGTCAATTTCGGGAGCATATTTGCCGCAAAATTTACCGCACCGTGATTGGCCCCTGTGATTTGCCAGAAAAATTTGAATGCCACCAGGCGATCGGGAAAATTCCCTACCCCCAACTGGGATATATCTACGCCGCTAGCTCCCACGGCAAACCAGCCCAAAGTTACGGTCGCATTTTAGCCCGCTCCCCGGAAAAAACCTGGCTAGAAGTGGAAATTCGCACTGGTCGCCCCCACCAAATTCGCATCCATTTGGCTAGTTTAGGCTATCCCTTACTTGGCGATCGCCTCTACGGCCCCGGTGGAGTCCCCATCAATTGCCGAACTGCCCGGCCCAGTGATGGCGGCTACACCCTCCATAGTTACCAATTGGGTTTTCTCCATCTCCATACCCAACAGGCCATAAAATTAACTGCCCCCTTACCTCCCGAACTCATCACCCCAGAAGTTAAGACTATTGCCCTGGAAACTGAAAAGCATTGATGAGAAGTGATGGAAAAAAACCAGATACCTAAAATCAATCTTGGGTGGATTCAGGCGTATAAAGCTAGGTAAAGTGTTTTATTAAGTTCCTTTAAGTTAGGCAAAGTTTGGACTAATTCTAGCGGCTATAAATCTTACTAGTAAGGCATTTTGCGTCTTTACCAAGCCTAATTCTTATCAGTGCCATGGAGAGAATATATGGCCTTGCCCTGACTATTTCACTTTTCAGTGTGTCATCCGATACTGACCATGACCACCGACAATGGATAGGATAAAACCAATTTAAATTCGGTAAATCATTATTTCAACCAATGAAACCGACTCATTTCATTGGCCACTGCCCCTTACTGGAGATATTGTCCGTAGTTCAATACAGAATTGCGGATAACGCAAACACAAAAACGATTTGTGCATGTATATCTCCAAATTGTGGACCAATGGTGTCAAATGTTACGGATAGTTAAGGGTTAGTTAGTTAGCCTCAACTTAAGTTAATCAAAATTGACAAACGAGTATAAGTCGCAATGATGTATCTCCCCGTCAGCGCTGATTATCAATCCATTGCCCCGCGCCCTTGAATTTGTTACAATTCTTAACAGTGACTTAATAATCTCTTAAGAATCTTGGTGTAAAGTCTTAAGAAAATCTTAAGGTTTTCTCCTCCCCCGGAGTCATCCCTATCGAATCCTGGAAGATCTATGTTTATATTTCCACGCTTTCCCCGGTCCCTATCTGAGAATGGTTTTTCTCAGCATGGGACTGCCCCTCCCGTCGTCCCAGAGGAGAGCAATAGTTCTTCGGATCGTAAGCAATATATTAAGTGGGCCCTAACTAAAGCGGTTACTGAGGGTGGATTCAGGCTTGATTTTCAACCCCAATGGGATGGGCAGGGAATTAATTTGGTGGGGGTAGAGGCCCTAGTCCGTTGGCAAGATCCCAAGTTGGGCAATGTGCCTCCCGCAGAATTCATTCCCATAGCTGAGGAAACGGGACTGGTGACAGCCATTGGGGAGTGGGTGTTGGACACGGCTTGTCGTCAATATAAAATTTGGCAAGCCCAGGGGGTACCGGCCTTTTTGTTGGGCGTGAATTTGTCCTTGCAACAGTTGCAAAAAGCTGACTTTGCCGAGACAGTCCGGTGCATTCTGGAGGAAACGAACATGCCCGCAGCCCAACTGCAGTTGGAGATGACCGAAGGATTAATTTTTCGAGATTTGCAGCACACTATTGGGGTGCTCCGGGATCTCCAACGACTGGGAGTGCATTTGGCGATCGACGATTTTGGCACTGGTTACTCTTCCCTGTCCGTGCTGAAGGAACTTCCTGTCCACACGCTAAAAATTGACAAATCTTTTTTAGAGGATCTGGAGACGCACCAAAAGGCGGAAGTTATTATCGAAAGCATTATCAACCTCGGTCAGCGTTTACAGTTGGTGGTGGTGGCGGAGGGCGTAGAAACGGAAGGCCAACTCCATTTACTGCAATCTTTACGGTGTGATGTACTCCAGGGTTTTTTCTTCAGTTGTCCCTTAAGTGAAGACAAGATGACCCACTATCTCCACCATTGTTGTTCTGCTAAAACTTTGAGCCGGGCGATCGCCTCCTATTAGGCTTTAGGCTGGCAAAATTGCGGCCATCGACTCCTTTGTTCATATCTAGCCATATCAATATTAGTTTATAACTTAAAATTACTATGACTGCTTTGATCTTGCCTTTTTTTGAGGATCGTGCCATGGCCGATAAATTACAGAGTCCTGGGCTCCAAAAATTCCAAGATAATGGGGCTAAACGAGCAATTCCTCGGGAGTTGTTAGAACAGTTAACAGCGGATAAATTCACTGGTCAACTGGTGATCCGTAATCCCTTTGATGAATTTGTTGATTGGCAAATTTACCTGGGTAACGGCAAGATTCATTTTGCTAATAGTGCGGTGGGCAATGGTAAGCGCCTAAATTATATGTTGGGTAAATTGTTCCAGCATAGTCATCTCCAACTACCGACTGGATTGGAAAGTGACTACAACTATATCTGTGATTTATGGAAGAGAAAATATTTTTCTTTTCAGCAAACTCGGTCAGTGTTGACTCAGTTTACCCAGGAAGCTTTGGTTCAAGCCCTTTCCCTACCCAAAACTGAATATAAATTGGAGCCTAATAACAAGCTCAGACATCTTTTCTTAAACCTAAATTTAGAGCAGGCTGTGGGTCCCATCGAGAAGAAAGTCGACTATTGGTGGGAGTTGCGCTCGGAAATCAATTCTCCTTTTCAACGGCCTTTAGTGCAGGATATGCGGAAATTACGGGGAGTTCTAACGAAAGCTAATTTTCAAACCACGGAAGAATTTTGGAAAGTTTTTCAACAAAATTTAGAAAATTTACACTGTCTTTATGACATTGCCAGTGCCACTAAACTGAGCACTCTCCAGTTGGCGATCGCCATGCGGAACCTAATCAAAGCAGGGGATATCACCATGCTTCCCTACCAAGAAATTGCCATTGATAACCGCCCCTTAGTGGTTACTGTGGACGAAAATCAAGTCCATCAGCACATTGTCGAATATACATTGGAAAAAAGCGGTTATCGAGTTAATACCATCACCGACCCATTTAAGGCTTTGGCTTCCCTCCAAGGTCAAAATCCTGATTTAATTTTGATTAATGCTGACATGGAGAAAATGGATGGCTACCAATTGGCTTCCCTCTGTCGCAAATCTCCCCAGCTTAAGCAAGTGCCGATTGTATTAATGGTGGAAAATGACAATTTGGTTCATAATATCAGGGCCAAAATGTCTGGGGTGAATGATAACTTATCCAAGCCTTTTTTACCCCAGGATTTATTACTGAAAGTCAAGACCAACTTGCGGGAAATGGCCGCGGTCTAGGGCCAGGAATAATCAGAAAATCACTAAACTAATTTTAATCTTTTGACCTGGCTAGAGTTCCAGTTTTTCTGTGATTAAAATCCTAGGCTACACGAAATTAGGGATAATTACTATGACCTGTAGTAACTGACGTAAAAGGGAACTGCTCCTTTCCCTATGCAGACTGGATCTGATCAACCAGGGAAGTAGGTCAACATCCACTTTCGTATCTGGTATATTGTCCTTTTGGCGGGATATTGTGTTTTCCAAGCAAATTTTGGGAAATCAAAACCTAGATGGGGCATCACAACGATGGACACCAATACTTTACTGCTAATTCTTGCCAATATCATTGTAATTATTGGCTTAGCTCGCCTGATTGGATTGCTGTTTGCCCGTTTTCAACAGCCCCCTGTGATCGGAGAAATTATTGCAGGAATTATGCTGGGCCCTTCTCTCCTCGGTCTATTGTCCCCGGCCCTAGAAAAAAGTTTTTTCCCTGCCACTACCCAGCCATTTCTGTATTTACTCTCGGAAATTGGCTTAATTTTTTATATGTTTTTGGTGGGTTTGGAGCTTAACCCCCAATATCTACGGCAAAAATTAAAGGTTGCTATTCTAACTTCTAATGTTAGTATTTTCTTTCCATTTGTACTGGGTATAGTGCTGTCTTTTTTTGTCCTCTATTCCCTCAATCAACCCAATAAAACCAGCTTTATTCCCTTTGCCCTTTTCATTGGCGCGGCCATGTCGATTACGGCCTTTCCAGTACTGGCTCGTATTTTAAAGGACACTGGTTTGGATAAAACTCCCCTGGGGACTTTGGGGCTGACCTGTGCTTCGGTGGATGACATTAGTGCTTGGTGTCTGTTGGCGATCGCCATTGCGGTGACCCGTACGGATAACATTTTCGGTGCATTTCCTACCCTCTTGGGTATTATTGTCTACACTGTCTTCATGGTCACTCTAGGGAGAAAATTTTTTAAGTATATTCTCCGCAATTATGGTCAAAAAAATTATCTCAGCCAGGGTCTATTAACTTTTATTTATATCATGGTAATTCTTTCCGCTATGCTGACGGAATGGATTGGTATTGACGTAATTTTTGGTGGATTTATTTTAGGGGCAATTTTACCAAAAAATACAAATCTAAGCACGGAATTAGCCACTAAAACCGAGGATTTTGTTTCCACATTTCTTTTGCCTATTTTCTTTGCCTATAGTGGATTAAGTACAGACCTTGGTTTACTCAATAAGCCTTATCTCTGGGCGGTGTGTGCTTTAGTGGTGGCAGCGGCGATCGCCGGTAAATATTGCGGGGTTTATGTGACCACCAGGGCATTAGGGGTGGAAAAGCAAGAGGCCAAGGCCTTGGGCTGGCTGATGAACACGAGGGGCTTGACGGAATTAATTATTCTCAATGTGGGTCTCAAACTAGGTGTAATTTCCCCGGTGATTTTCACTATGTTTGTGATTATGGCCATCATTACCACCATTATTACCTCCCCTTTGGTAGTCAAAATTTATCCTGCCCCAGCCCATTAAAATCCATTATTGTTTTGACTTTGACTAGGCTTAAGAATCTGTTTGAAAACCCCCCTGACCCCCCAAAAAAAATTTGGGGGAAAACTGAGTGAAATCCCCCAGTATTACCGGAGCTTTAGTGAAGAAATTTAGGGGGCAGAATAAAACTTTCTAAACACGATCTAGAACCGATAACTTTTCAACGGGTAACGGGTAATGGTTTAAATTTTAAAAGTTGTCAAACACATTCCCGTACCATTGCCATTGGTAATGTCCGGGACAAAATCTAAACAGATAAATTTTCCGCCCGTTGAATAATATTTAACAGTCTGCCCACTTGCTCTGTGCCCCGCACACTAATTTCACTGTGACAGAGTACTAATTTTTCCGTCACCCTGGCCAATAAATCCCGCACAATGCGCTCAAAGCGTTCCTGGTCCCATTGCAATTGTTCCGGTTCTGTCCAGGGTTTGGGCTCTCGATGGCGCAGCAATAGAGGCGATCCAAACAATTGGGATGCTCCCCCCATTTCCCAGAGGCGATCGCCAGCATCAAGCCAAAAGTGCCAGCGGTGTTGGCTACGGAGTGAACGGTATTGGTAAATAGTCGCCAGGGTAATGGCCGGCGGTGGGGGTAACCAGTCGGGAATGTCTGGTCGGGGTTGGGCGGTAACCGTGCCTTGACCAAGTAGTTGCAAAAATAGGGCCAGCTTTTCCCGGATCTGGGGCAGACTTTCTCCGCCATGGCCAGCATTGCTCTGGAGTTTGCCCTGTACCCGCCAAAAGTGCTGGAGAGTTTCCATCAATTCCCGCAGAGAAGCCAATTCCCCGTAGGCGAGTTGATGTTCCGGGGGCAGTTGTTCACGAATGGCTCTGTCCAGCATTGTGACCGGCGATAAAGTCTCCTGGGCCAGGGCTTGTTTTTGCTTGCTTAACCAATCCCGTAGAGCGCCATAGGCTTGACTGGCTTGGTAACCAAAACGATCCCAGCGGGGATATTGCTCTATGGGCATCAGGGCCGGGGCTTGGGGATTAATGGCATAGCAAGTGTCTGCCAGTAGCCCTGCCCGCACAGGATCGATCGCCAGCTTGATTTGACCTCCAGAGCGTCTCTCACTCAGCATCACCAACATTTCCGCCACCTGTTCCCGGCGGGCCCATTCCCCCAGGTCATACACCAGGGCTAACAGAGTTAATAAACTGCGAATTAAGGGGGCACTGCTGAGGGGTCGTTGCTCATTGAGGGCGATAATGTCGATGCCGGCTTTGTTAAAAATTTCTAAAAAACTATAGCGGGCAATTTCGTCCAGACCAGGGGCGATGATGGCAATGTCCTGGGGCTTGATTTCTCCTTGGTGAACCGCCGCAATGATCTGATCGGCCGTTTGCCGTAGTAGTTGGGCCCGGGAAAAAGTTTGTAAGGCCTGCACTTGGGGAGGCAGTATGTCTGGCGATCGGGGGTCTTTGAGCAGGTTCAACACCTGGGTCGATAACTGGGGGGCCATGCCCGTTGGTCGTTCCAACCGTTCCACCTTGGCTCCTTGGGCTAATATCGCCAACGCATTGGGATCGGCATTCAACCCCAAGCGCACCTGACCGTCGGGATTAAAGCTAAATACAGCCCAGGAACAATGGGACTGCAACTGATTAAACAAATCCACGGCGATCGCCGGATAGTCGTCCACGTCATCGGCAAAAATTGCGTCGTAGCGTTGGCATAAATATTGTTGATATTGGGGCTTTTTCAGTAAATATTGACCATAACAATGAAAAATCAGCCCATAGGTTAAAAATCCCCTGGCCAAACACCATTGCCGCCAATGTTGCCAAAAGGCAATCGCCTCTTCTGCACTAATCTCCCCTGGGGTTACCCGGATTTCCCCTGCCGTTAATCGTTCCAGCACCTGGCGATCGGTCCAACCCGCTGCCCCCGCCAACTGACCCAAATCCAATAGGTTACGAACTAACCTGGACCTCTGGGCTGCATTTAAGGAACTATCCCGGCCTGGGTATTGGTTTTGCCATTGCTCCATCGCCAACCATTGTTCCGTTTCCGGTCGTAACTGGGTGGGGAAAAGTTGCTTGCTGATCCCTGCCTCTAGCAATAGGGGCCAAAATAAATGCACGTCCTCCCTCATCAGTCCCAGGGGGGTTTTGCCCATTACCGGTGCATCGCCGCCGATCGCCCGCTCTAAACTGCGGCTTAAGCGCCATCGGGTTTGGCCATTGGCCGCCAATACCAAAGCTAATGTTGGTTGATCCAAAACCCGGTCAGATTTCAAACTTCGCCACCACTGGCCATATAACTGGGTTAATCGATGGGTTTTGCCACTGAGCGATCGCCCTTCTAGCCAGATTATTTCTGCCAAATCTTTTACCCCTGATAGTTCCCGTTGGTTCTGCTAAGATTTCCTGTATTGCTCAATCCCAAAACCTTACGGATCGAACCCTGGGCCACCGTAGTTTGGGTAGCTTGAAAGAAAACTAAAACTTTATCAGACAACCTTATCAAACAATATCTTAGCTGTTTTTTTACCCAATCATCAGTCAATGGATTTAACAAATTGGTGGCAAGGGGCAACCCAGTGGTTTGGCAGATCTTCACAAAAATCCTTGGAGCAAGCCTTCCGGTCTGCCCTAAAAATAAAAGAAATTGAAGATCAATACTTCCAAGGCAAAAAAATAGGGCCAGAAAATTGTGATTATAGTGCCGACACTGTCACCTATTTTGCCAACCAAATTCAGCGGCATCTGAGGAAAATAGAGCAGGAAATTTACCACCTCAACAGCGACCAAGAATTCGTCAAAATTCTGAGCCTAGATCCAGCAGTTAAACAGGATCCACAAACGGAATATGTTCTCAATCAATTGCAATTCATTGATGACATATTGCAACGCTATGACGGTGAACTGCCCCAGGTTAGTCCCCCCAAGCAAATTGCCAATGGGGGCGTTCTGGATTTACCCGCCATAACTGCTAATAAACAACGGCAAATCAACAAAAAGCGCCGGGACGGTTTTCAATATATTCGGCGGGAAGATACCCAACAAAAAGTAGATACTGCCACCCAAAAATCTGGCGTTTTGCCCCGTTCCTTCTTGCGTACCATCGACCGTCTGAAGCGGGAAATGGACCCCCAGTCCAGTGACACTGAGCAAAAGGTGCTCAAACAATATCGCAATTCTCGCTATAAAACTGCCCTCTCAATTAAGTTTGTTTTAACCTTAATTATTGTGCCCCTGCTGGCCCATCAATTGACTAAAACATTTTTTCTTTTGCCTTCGGTGGAATCATTTTTTGAGCGTAATAGTGAGGTTGTTTTTATTAACCAGAGTATGGAGACAGAAGCCTATGAGGAATTGAGTCATTTTGAAGAATCTCTGCGTTTTCGAGAATTGTTAGGTTTTGGCGAAAAACTTTCCCCCGAAGCTAAGGAAGAAAAACTGGCGGAGAAAGCCAAAGAAATTTCCGAAAGTTACCGTCGGGTTAGCACCAATGCGATCGCCAATATTTTTGCTGATATTTTTTCCCTGGTGGCCTTTTCACTTGTTTTGGTCAATAGTCAACGGGAAATTGAAGTTTTAAAAGAATTTATTGACGAAATTGTCTATGGCTTGAGTGACTCGGCTAAGGCATTCTTGATTATTCTCTTTACCGATATGTTTGTTGGTTTTCACTCTCCCCACGGTTGGGAAGTAATTTTGGCTAGTATCGCCCGTCATTTTGGTTTGCCGGAAAATCAAGATTTTAACTTTCTTTTTATCGCAACTTTCCCGGTAATTTTAGATACGGTCTTTAAATATTGGATCTTCCGTTATCTGAATAGTATTTCTCCCTCTGCCGTGGCTACCTACCGCAATATGAATGAGTAAATGGGCAAAATAATTCCCCCTAGGCATGGTGCTCAAGGGGGAAATAAATAATTGAGGCGACTAGTTAGTAGGTAAGATTAACTAATTTATGCCCTTAAAGTCAAACTAGATTAGCTCATGGCCACGCCTTGACTGGCATAGTCAGAACGAAAATTAGCCAAAACTTTGCCTTGGATGCGGACAGCGCTGTTGACAGCTTGGTCACCACTTAAACCAATTTCTTCAGCCAAACGCACTAACAGGGATTGTTGGCGTTTTTTAATTGCCTGGGTTTTGCTGTGCAGGCGGGCCCGGACCCGGTCCTGGAAGGAAATTTGGCTGGGAGCCGCAGCGACTTCCACCTTTTTGTTGGCAGTGTACAGTTCGGGCTGTAGATCCTGGGCGGGGTTAAAGGAAACTCCCCGATAAGTTAGATTGACGTTGGGCTGAATGACGTTCTTGGTGGTGGTGCGGCGGAAACGATAGTCCAAACCACGGTAGCTGCCCGCTAGCCCCAAAACTTCGGTTTCCACTTTGGGGGGATTGTAGTCGTACTTGACTCCACGGTAACTTAATTGCATAGTGCGCTCCTAATTGTTATTGAAGGTAGAGGAGGCGCGTTCCTTCAGGAATATATCCCTACTTCCGTCTTCTTCAAAAAGAGAAGATGAACGATTTACTTTCTGTATCCATTTTTACGGTTTTTCAAGATCATGTCAAGGAATGGTCAACAAAATACGAATTTCTTAACATTCATGTAAGATTTACTGATCATTCGGCTGGACTGCTTCAGAGTTCCGTTTTCCACGAGTGCGAGGGAGATGGAACTTGGGCTGGATGCCAACGATCTGCTAGAAGGGTTACTTTTGCCTGTTCCCTGGGGCCTTAACATTGCTTGCAGTCTTTAAAATAACCTCATTTCCATGGCCAAAATCATTAGCACCGTCAATATGAAGGGCGGAGTCGGTAAAACCACTCTGACTGTTAACTTGGCCACCTGTCTGGCTAAATATTTTCAAAAACGGGTTTTGGTGCTGGACTTGGATTCCCAAATTAGTGCCACTTTGAGCTTAATGGCTCCCCATGATTTTGCTGCAATTCGCAAAAAGGGCAAAACCTTGAGCTATCTGTTGGCCAATGCCATCCAGCCGAATCCCTACAGTAAATTGGATATTTTTGATATTATTTGCCCAGAAATTTGCCAAATTGAGGGTTTAGAACTGATTCCGGGGGATATTGAACTTTATGACGAGTATCTGGTGTCGGAAAAACTCCACCAAGCGGCGATCGCCACGGAAAATCCTAACTTTGAGACGGTGTGGAATAAATTTGAGGGTACGTTAATTAAGGAAATGCTGGCGCCAGTGCTGGAGGAATATGATTTTGTCATCCTCGACTGTGCCCCTGGTTATAATCTGTTGACCCGCAGTGGCATTGCGGCCAGCGACTTTTATCTGTTGCCGGCTCGTCCTGAACCCCTATCGGTGGTGGGGATGCAGTTACTGGAAAGAAGAATTGAGAAACTGAAGGAAAGCCATAAGGCCTCCGATGATCCCCTGAATATCAATCTGATCGGAGTGGTGTTTATTCTGTCCGGCGGCGGTTTGATGAGTCGCTACTATAACCAGGTAATGCGGCGGGTACAAACGGATTTCACCCCGGGACAACTTTTTCAGCAGTCCATTCCCATGGATGTCAATGTGGCTAAGGCAGTGGATAGCTTTATGCCGGTGGTTACCTCCATGCCCAATACGGCGGGTTCAAAAGCTTTTATTAAATTAACCCAGGAATTTTTACAGAAAGTAGAAGCTTTTGGCTAAAGCAAAGCCCCCATTGATTAACAACGGGAGCTCGGCAAAAATTAATTATCGATTGGCTGGAACCTGGTCAAACCAGGGCTTTTCATCCATTGGAAAAGCGATTTTGATCATCTAGGGTCAGGAGCAAAGATCTGATCAAATATTGATCATTTATTAGGAAAGCTGAACTTTCACCACTTTATTTTTGGCTTCCTCTACTTTGGGCAAAGTCAAAGTTAGGATACCGGCATCGTAATTAGCTTTAACTTCTGTGTTTTGGATTGCTCCAGGTACAGGAATAACCCGGCGGAAACTGCCATAGCGGAACTCTGTGCGCCGCACCCCATCTTTTTCGGTGCTATGGGTATCCTGGCGATCGCCGCTGACGGTCACCGCATCCCTGGCGGCTTGGATGTCCAAATTATCGGGGTCCATGCCAGGTAATTCTAGTTTGAGCACATAGGCTTCTTCAGTTTCAGTTAGTTCTGCTTTAGGATTAAACCCTTGGCGATCGCCGTGGCGGTCCGTAGGGACAAAAACTTCTTCAAACAGTTGGTTCATCTGCTGCTGGAAATTATCCATTTCCCGCAGGGGATTGTAAAGAATGAGAGACATAATGTTAACTCCTGATGTGTGGAAGGAATTGATTACCCTTGAATGGTTCTATCTTAAAATTTCCCCTTCCAGGTTAGATTCGGTTTTCAGGAAAGAAGGTGGGGGGATTGCCGAAATTACATTTCTAGCCGCAATTTTTAGTAAAAAAAAGATGAGTTTTTACCTCACCTTAAGTAAATATTTGAGTGGCAAAACAAAATGGTAAAAATAGCTAAGCTTCCACCGCCCTATGGATTTTTGGAAGGAAGTCTTAGGTTGTGAAAAACTATAAAAACCAACCATAGGAATGGAGACCTTTACCCAACAAGTTGACCCCTAGGTAACAAATCCAAACCACCGTAAAACCGCTGGCGGCCAAAATAGCGGGCTTGCGGCCTTGCCAACCTTTGGTAATGCGGGCATGGAGATAGGCGGCAAATACTAGCCAGGTGATTAGGGCCCAGGTTTCCTTGGGATCCCAACTCCAGTAGGAACCCCAAGCTTCGTTGGCCCAGACGGCCCCGGCAATAATGCCAATGGTGAGCAGGGGAAAGCCCAGGCCAATAATGCGATAACTAATATTGTCCAAGGTGTCCGCCAGGGTAAGCCGTTGGGGAGAAAGGGTGATGGCAGGGGTAGAGGTAGTTTTTTCCAACACGGCCACATTGCCCGAGTTACCACTTACTCCTTCTAGGGCAGGATTTAGATTCCCCACCGGATTGAGATTATTACCTTTCACCAATCCTTGCCGAAATCCCCCAGTGCCCACGGAACTACCCCGGAGTTCCACCGCCTGGCCCCTGGTAACAAACAAAAAGGCGATCGCCAATAGGGAACCCACCATGAGGGTGGCATAACTGACCATCATCACACTGACGTGCATCATCAACCAATTGGACTTCAACGCCGGCACAAGGGGGGCAGATTGTTGCATATCGACCGGCAAAGTCAGGGCAGCAAAGGCCACAATTCCCAAGGCGATCGGGCTGGTGACTGCCCCAACAAAACGACTTTGGCTCATGCGCTCGGCAATGAAATGCACCGCCGTGATGCCCCACGCCAGGAAAAACAAGGATTCGTAAAGATTACTGATGGGAAAATAACCCGCTTCTAGCCACCGAGCTCCCAACAGGGCTGTAATAGTCAAATTGGCGATCGCCATGGCCCCACTGGCCCCCTGCACTAACCATGGTTTGGGAAATACCACCGCTACCCAGTAGGCAAACATGGTCAGCAAAAGCACAAGGAAGGCAGTATTGTCTAAAAAACTTTCGAGGCTGACTAGATTCATGGCAATCCACTCTAAACAAGATTAAGCAAATGGGCTTTTTACTATCCTAGCCGCTGTTGAGTTTCCGGCAACGGCGATCGCCAGTCTGGCATTTGCTTGGGCTATCACTAGAGCAAAGCCAATCAGAATCAAAGGTTTTGATCCTAGTGGGGGACCGACCCCAGGGCAAAAATCGTTGAGGGCAGATTAGTTTGGTCCTTCGCCGGTCAGAAGACTGCATTCACAGGATTCTTGCTCTAACCAGTCGGAACCTAGTTTGTGCATGGCAATCAGCACTGGCTGAATTTCCCTACCCCTGGCCGTGAGGGAATACTCCACCCTAGGGGGAATTTCTGGGTACACATCCCGATTGATAATGCCGTGGGTTTCTAGTTGCCTAAGCCTTAGGGTTAACGTTTTAGTGCTACAACCGGGCAAGGCATCTAACAACTGCCCCGTGCGTCGTTGTCCCTTGAACAGTTCCCGCAACACCAAAATAGACCACTTATTATCAAGTAAATCCACCACATGCTGAATGGGGCAAATATGTCCGGTTTCAAAACAGGGATCAGCATTGGCTTGGGTCATGGCAGTATGAGGGAAAACCTTTTCCATCAACCATTCTAACTTCCAGGGTTGGTTTCCCCACTTTACCTTGGGGGCTAAATTTCCCGGTAAACCCAGGCAGTTTGATGTTTTTTAACCCTGGCCATGGATGGAGTAATCAAACAGAGTTCTCAGCTATCAACCCAAATTTACTCATTTTCCCCAGTTGGTGGAATGGAAATCGCCCTTCTCCCCTAGATGGAGAGAAAGGGAGTTAAGAATTTTTGATACAATCGGATCTCCTATAGCAGGAGAGATTGGACGTGACCGTCAAACCGGATTGGCTCCGAGTCAAAGCGCCCCAATGGCAGAGGGTGGGCAGTGTTAAGGATATTCTGCGAGATTTACAATTAAATACCGTCTGTGAAGAAGCTTCCTGTCCCAATATTGGCGAGTGTTTTCAGGCCGGGACGGCTACTTTTTTGATTATGGGTCCTGCTTGCACCAGGGCTTGCCCCTATTGTGATATTGATTTTGAGAAAAAGCCTCAACCCTTAGACTCCACAGAGCCGGAAAGATTGGCGATCGCCGTGAAAAGGCTCAATCTTAAGCATGTGGTGATTACCGCAGTCAACCGGGATGATTTACCCGATGGAGGAGCCTCCCAGTTTGTTAGTTGCATAGAGGCTATCCGCAAAATTTCTCCAGGCACCACCATTGAGGTTTTGATTCCAGATTTGTGCGGCAATTGGCAAGCCTTAGCGGCGCTGTTGGAAGCTGCCCCAGAGGTTTTGAATCACAATATGGAAACAGTGCCCAGGCTTTATAAACGGGTGCGGCCCCAGGCGGATTATGATCAATCCCTAGAATTATTCAACCAGGCGAAACGGATTCTGCCCAAGGTTTACACTAAGTCCGGCATTATGGTGGGGCTGGGGGAAACAGATGCGGAAGTAAGACAGGTGATGGAAGATCTACGCCGGGTGGATTGCGATATTTTGACTATTGGCCAGTATCTACAACCTAGCCAAAAACATTTGGGAGTCAAGGAATTTGTCACCCCGGAACAGTTCGACGTTTGGCGAATTTATGGTGAATCCATTGGCTTTTTACAAGTGGTATCCTCCCCTTTAACCCGCAGTTCCTACCATGCGGAACAGGTGCAGGCTTTGATGACCCGTTTCCCCCGTTAAGTTGGTCTGATCTATTCTTCTAGTCCAACTTTTTGCCGTGGAAAAATCATTTTGCCAAAGGGAATGTAGCTGCCATCGGCGATCGCCACTCCAGGGCCAAGCCCCACCCCCGCACTGATAAAAACATTATTGCCAATTGTGATCCGGTCAACGTAAAGCAAAAGGTTGTGTCGTTTTGGTTTAATGGCGTGGCCCACTAGGCTGACTTGGTGACCAAATATCACTTGGTTGCCAATGTGCAGTAAACCCCGGTCTAGGACTTGTATGCTGGGGGTCCAAAGCACGTTTTTGCCAATGCTGGATCCCCATAATCGGAGCCACAGGGAAAACAAGCCTGGGACAAAGTGTAATATTCCTTCCAGGGCAGGAAAAGTGCTATAAATCAATTGAATTTGATAGGTTCCCCACCAAGGAATGTAATTTTTTCCCACTAAATAACTCAGTCCGGGTTGGAGAGGATAGAAGAGCTGATGAATCCGATAGGTTAGCAGGGGCAGCCCATAAATAATTAATAATAATAATAGTAGCCACCACCAAGCCCTAGTCATTGCCCAGAAAATGACACAACTAAGGGCTAAAGTAATTACTAGACCGGGAAATAATGCTAGGAGTTTACTTAACAGCGTCATAGCTGGTTACAAGAACTAGTCTGGATAGCGGTACGGGGAGATTAGTTGGCTTAAGAAATTTTAACTTTAGCTATTATAAATTTTGCCTGACAATTAGATGCCGTAAGATTAAGCGATTTTTTGCATTTTTTAGGTCAATGGCCAGAAAAGCTTTTGCCACAAAGTTAATTCAAGTTTAATGCCCATTCCGGAAGAAATACTAAGTTGATTTGGTAAGGTATTTTTCAAATAGGTACCATGGATTTTGTCCCAAAGTTTTAAATTAGCACCAAAATTTCCCTTGCCGATTTGGTGATGGTGCAATCCGTGGTCTTGGGGTAAAATCAGCCAGCTATTTAAGCAGTCGTGTAACCAACATTTTTTATTAATAATTAGGGAACTATGACGCCATAGATCCAGTAAGTAGGTGCAACTAATGGCGAGAATATATCCCCTGGCATCGTGCAATAAATAAATTATGAGGCTATTTAGCCAAACGTAGGGCAAAAACAAGCTAGACCAAAAAGTGTTGCGTGCACAACTAACCATATCCATTTGACTAACGGTGTGGTGGACTTGGTGAATGGGAAATAGCAATTTGCTGTGTAGTGCTCGATGGCTCCAATAATAAACGTAATCAATAGCCACAAAGCCGAGGAGAAATTGCCCCCCAGCAAATAGGTTAAAACTATGTTGCCAGTGGGGAATAATCAAGGAGTAAAAATTGATTACTAATAACAATTGCAGCAGGGGGATAATCGCTCCTTGTATACCTAAACTTACCCCATCTAACAACCAGTCTTGCCAAGGTTTACTAGCTAAAAATTGTCTTTGTTGAGGTTGCAGTAAACTGAGGGCAAAAAATAACCAAAAGCTGATTAATGATGCCATTTATTAAATCCAAATTGAATTTCTAAATTAAGTACGGTTCCACTATCCCTCTCCCTAGGAACCCAACTTGAAAGCTTCTAAGAATAAACTGTAGGAAACACCCATTTTAAAAATATTTAATACTTCAGCCTGCAAGTCCCCCATCTTCACCCCCCGGCGATAGAACCAACGATTGACCAATTCACAAAAAAGCAGAATGAAGGCAGCACAAACTACGTCCCATTGGGAATTCTGACCGGCGGTGGTGGCCACGGCTGTCCCGACAAAAAAGCCGAATAAAAAGGACAATAAACTGAGGGAAATACGTCGCCAGGGATTCCTAAAAAATTGGGAAAGTTGCTGGCCACGAACTTCAACAATGGTATTTAATCGGGTGCGCTGCATGGCAAATTACCTTAAATTTCCTGGGGGGCGGGACGGTACAGAAACAGCAATGCTCAATTCTAGGCCGTCTTTGGCCATGGGGGTATGGGAAAATGTATTGTTGGTTAACTGTCATGATTGGCGATCGCCGTTCCACGGTTGGCCATTGACCCAATAAATTTTTCCGTGGTTGTTATCCCATTTTCCCCTTGAATTGCTTGGCTTTGTTTGATATTTCTTCTCCTTGGCCCTGGTTGACCCCCAGCCATGGCATTATCGCCGCCTACCTTCTGTTGTTTGCCATCGTTCATAGTGGCTTAGCCGCCCTGCGAGCCTGGGGGGAAAGCAAAATTGGCGCTAGGGGCTATCGAGTTATATTTGCCCTGGTGAGTATTCCCCTGGCTACGGGATTAATTATTTATTTTTTCAACCATCGCTATGATGGTCTGCAACTCTGGCAAGTACAGGGAGTAACGGGAGTTAAACCCCTGGTGTGGATTTTGTCTGCCCTATCTTTTTTCTTCCTTTTTCCCGCCACTTTTAACCTGTTGGAAATTGCCGCTATCCAAAAACCGGAAATCCATCTTTATGAAACGGGCATTATCCGTATTTGTCGCCATCCTCAAATGGTCGGTCAAGTAATTTGGTGCATTGCCCACACCCTCTGGTTGGGAACCACTTTTACTCTGGTTACCAGCTTGGGATTAATTGCCCACCATTGCTTTGCAGTCTGGCATGGCGATCGCCGTTGGCAACACAAATATGGCGAGGCTTTTCTAGCAGTGAAACAAAGAACTTCCATCATTCCCTTTCAAGCGATCTGGGAGGGAAGGCAAATTCTAGTGTGGCAGGAATTTATCAAACCAGCCTATGTGGGGGTAATGGGTTTCATTGCCCTACTATGGTGGGGCCATCCCTGGTTGATGGTGATGACCTCCAGAGTTAATTGGTAGGGCTTGTGGCTTGGTTTAACCGCACGGGGAAGATATTCTGGGGATGCACTGTAATCTGCAATAATCCCCTAATTTTTAGGCTTAATTCAATTTTATGGACGATACTAACACCACATTACTGCTCAAGCGTCCCGTGGCCCTGAAGGTGATTGTCACTCCCCGCTGGAAAGAGGAGATGCAACAACAACTCCAAGCCCAGGTGGGCCAGATGGATAATCAGGTGCAACAGCTTGATGCCCAAAGTCAACGAGCGATCGCCGAAATTAAAAAACAAAGCTTGGTGCCCCTCCCCCCCAGTGTCAGCCAGCAAATTGAAAACATTCAAATGCAGGTCAACCAACAAAAGAGCGAAATTCTGGAGCAGAAAAACCAAGCCCTGCAACAAATGCAACAGGTGCAGTTATTAGAACTGAACCAAGAAGTCATCCAAGGACAGATGGAGAGCTTTTTCCGTATCCAAAAGGGGGACAACCTCGTGCAGAAAATGGGAGTGGAATTGGTACTGCGGGATGGGGTAGTGGAGGAAATCCGGGGTGAACTCTAGCCCCTGCCGAGGAGTTGTGCCTGGCAGCCTCAATGGAGATGGGAATGGTTAAGTATCGACTTTTCTAAAGACTTGTAACAACTTGTTTCCCAAAACTGCCCCCATATTGCAAAGTGTTGTTAATGTTTCTCACGATCTGTTTTTATCTAGGAGTTAACTATCCATGGCATTATCCGACACCCAAATTTTGGCAGCCCTAGTGGTTGCCCTCCTGCCTGCTTTCCTGGCTTTCCGTCTCTCCACGGAACTTTATAAGTAAACCAACGTCGGCCGTGTAATCCGATCCTTAGGGCGTGATCCGTTGCGCCCTATTGATTTTTAGGGGGAATGCTGGCATCTTTAGAGTCCGGTGTGAGTTGTCAGACCTCTTGCTTTCTCCGGCCTAAAAATTACCCGCCATGACTGCCCAAACTTTCAAACCCAGTAATGCCCGTCGTCCTCGCTCCAAAAGTCGTAAGCGCCCGGAACAAAAGTTTCAGCCTGAGCATAAGTGGCTAGTGTGGGAAATTCTTTTCAAGCTGGGTCTCAATGGTGTGTTTGTGGTGGTTTCCATTATGGCGATCGCCAGGCTGTTGCCCCATCAACAAGCTCAACAGGCTAAGTTAAACGAGATTCAGATGCAGGTGGAGGAAACAGAAGCCAGGGTTGAGCAACTCCGCAATGATTTCCAACGTAGTTTTGACCCCGGCCAGAGTCGCAAAATTATGGAGGAATTAAGCCCCCGCCATGACCCCAACCAAAGGAAAATTATTCTCACGGAACCGAAAGCTCCTTAATCCCCCCAAAAAAAGTAACGAGTTATCTGTAGGTGTCGGCGATTTTTTGGGCCAACTGAGTATGTAGTTTATGGCTAGCTTTGTAGGCGACAAAATGGGCTTGGGGAATTTTCCCCAGTAAACTTAAATCTCCTAGTAAATCCAATAGCTTATGACGCACCGGCTCATCGGGAAAACGCAGGGGGGGATTGAGCCATTTCTCTTTGTCGCACACCAAAGCATTTTCCAAGCTACCCCCTTTAATCAGCCCGGCCTGGCGCAATTTTTCAATCTGATCCGCAAAACCAAAGGTCCGAGCAGGGGCGATCGCCGTGGCAAAATTTTCCTGATCCGGTTCCCAGGTGTACCACTGTTTACCGATAGGCAGATAGGGATAGTCCACACCGTAGCTAAAACGGGTAGTGGCACAGGGAAAAGCCGCCACAAATGCATCTTCTAGCTGGCAGGTTAAAGGGTCTGTAATCACAATGGGTTGGTCTTGGCTCTTCTTTGACCGAGGCCTGGTTCCTACTTTGGCGATCGCCGTTAACCAACTAAGGGCAGAACCATCCAGCAGGGGCACTTCCGGGCCGTTAACTTCAATGCGTAAGTCACCAATGTCCAAGGCCACCAAGGTTGCGAGTAAATGTTCCACTGTCCTAATCGTTGCTCCAGGTTCCCCTAGCTCCGTTGAAAGCATGGCTTCCCGCACCCAAGTCAAATCCGCTGGAATAATAGGCTTTTTAGGCAAATCCACCCGCTGAAAATAGCGGCCTTTCCCCGCCGCCACTGGACAAAGGGTAACGGTGGTTTCCACTCCAGAGTGCAGTCCCACTCCCTGGACTGTCAGAGGTGCTTTGATAGTATGTCCCATGGTGTTTAAGGATGATTGACAAAGTAACTGTAACTGGATTTGAGATCCGGAAATAACAGTTCCTTCGTCATTACTCTGTTTAATTTGAAACAAATCCAAATACTCAAGGATTCATTCTCCTTCATCAAATTTGCGATCAAAATCCTTAGACTTCATGTATTTTAATACAGGGCTATACATATAGTGATTGGCTACTAGTACTGTCCATTGTCAGTTTTACCTAAAGTAGTTTGCTCAGGAACAGTTCTAAATCATCGAGTACTTCGTTCTTTTGGATATACTCATTGCCTTCAGTTTGATGATCCAGATAAAAACTTAACGCATCAAACACTTTCTAAAAAGGTAGTCGACCTAACATGGCCGTCAACCCTTCCACTTGTTGGTACAATTCCATCAGGCGATCACCGTTGACGTGGAGTTCTGGGGTGGGATAATTTTCCAACACTTCGATCAGTCGTACCTGATTGTCTTTTTCTGCAGAGCTGATAATAGCTCCCCGCAGAGCTTCTTTATTGTCCCGCTTAGAAGGGGTGTGGATTACCTGACCCACCTGATTGAGCACATATTCCCCGGCAAAACTGTTGAGCACCCGGGAGAGGGTAACTGGATCTGCCTGAAACGGTCGATTGAGCCAACCCCGCAATTCTTCAGGGTTTTTATTGGCCATTTTTAAATAGGCTTTGAGGGAGGGGGACACTTTCCCAGTGCGGCTCAACTCCCCTAACTCCTCAATGGAGATGGATTCTCGCAAAACACTATAGGTCAGCACCACCCGTTCCGCTGCAGCCAGGGGAAGAGTTCCAGCACCAGCCAACAGGCTAGCAAACATTAAACTTAAACAAAAGTGAGGAAAACGCACATTCATAACCACTAAATCCACATATCGACAAAAAATCTTCTCTCTATACTAGAAGAATAATTTTTAATGATTGTCGCCTCCGAGGGCAGTGGAATGAGTGTCGCCTTTAATCCCCAAATTATGACCGCTGTGGAGCAGTTGGACTATGTAGTCACGGTGGGGGACGTGGCCAGCCAGGCTGGATTAGAAATTAACCAAACCCAACAGGGGTTGCTGACTTTGGCGTCGGAGGTGGAGGGCCATCTCCAGGTGGCGGAGTCGGGGGAAATTGTGTTTGCTTTTCCCAAGCAGTTCCGGACAATTCTCCGCAATAAGTATTGGCGTTTACGGTTCCAGAGTTGGCTCCAAAGCATTTGGCAGGTGTTGTTTTACCTGATCCGCATTTCCTTTGGCATTATCCTTATCCTTTCTATCCTGTTGATGTTAGTGGCCATCATTGCCATTATCATCGCGGTCAATTCCAAGTCCGATAACGATAACGATGGGGGTTTTAAATTTTCCGGTGACGGTAACCGTGGTGGGGGTGGGGGAATATTTTTCTGGCCGGGGGACATTTTCTGGCTCCTTAGCCCCGATGGTGGCCGGCAAAAACGGGATAAGAAAAGGTCTGATAAAAATAAAAACGAGCTTAATTTCCTCGAAGCCATTTTCTCGTTTCTATTTGGAGACGGTAACCCCAATGAGGATTTGGAAGAAAAACGCTGGCAAACCCTGGGTAGTTTAATTCGCCATAACGGTGGGGCGATCGCCGCTGAACAGGCGGCCCCCTATTTGGATAATGTGACCAAATTCAATCGGGACAATGAGGACTACATAATTCCTGTGCTAGCCCGCTTTAATGGTTATCCCCAAGTTTCCCCCAGCGGCGAATTAATTTACACTTTCCCCAACCTACAAGTCAGTGCCCAGGAGCGCCAATCAACCACTTTGAGTGCTTACCTGCGGGAAAAACCCTGGAAATTTAGCCAAGCTTCCTCCGGCCAAAAAATAGCGGCGATCGCCTTGGGGGGAGTTAACCTAATTTTGGCCTTAAGTTTGGGGGTAATGCTGAAAACCTACGGCGCTGAGTTGGATTTGGGGACACTGGTTTATTTCGTCCAGAGCATTTACGGCGTTCTGGTGACCTATGCAATCGGTTTCTTGGCTATTCCCCTAGTGAGATATTTCTGGCTGCAAGAACGCAATCAAAAACTAGAACAACGCAACGGCGATCGGCAACAGCGGGCCAAACTTCTGCAACCGCCCTCCCCTCCCCTCAAAGCTAAACTAGAATTTGCCCAGGAGTGGGCCACTAGCACCGTCATTACTCCGGCGGACATCACCTACCGCACCGACCAAGACTCCCTGGAGCAGGAGTTTAAACGCTTTACCCCAACCCAGGGGGACTAACAGTTGACCAACAGTTACAAAGCCTCTATCCTTAGCATTTTTTCGCTACAGTGGCCAATTGTTTCTGAGAAGCGTTAACATAAGTTAACAACTGTTTATTATCCACTCCATCCATTGCTAACCGGTGGAATATGATAACTACACTCACTATTGGAGAGTTCTAGCGTGAGCAAAAATAATAAAAAATGGCGTAACGCGGGCCTATATGCCTTGTTGTTAATTGTCGTTTTAGCGTTGGCATCGGCCTTTTTCGACCGACCGACCCAAACTAGGGAAACCCTCAGCTACAGCGATTTTGTCAATCGGGTAGAAGCCAATCAGATCGAACGGGTCAACCTCAGTGCCGACCGCACCCAAGCCCAAGTACCCAATCCCAGCGGTGGTCCTCCCTACTTAGTCAATCTGCCCAACGACCCCGACTTGATCAATATTCTCACCCAACACAACGTGGATATTGCTGTCCAACCCCAGAGCGACGAAGGTTTCTGGTTCCGCATCGCCAGCACCCTATTTTTGCCCATCTTGCTCTTGGTGGGAATTTTTTTCCTCTTCCGTCGGGCCCAGAGTGGCCCTGGTTCCCAAGCCATGAACTTTGGTAAATCCAAAGCACGGGTGCAAATGGAACCCCAAACCCAAGTTACCTTCGGGGACGTGGCCGGTATTGAGCAAGCCAAACTAGAACTCACCGAAGTGGTGGACTTCCTGAAAAATGCAGACCGCTTCACCGAATTGGGAGCCAAAATTCCCAAGGGTGTTTTGTTGGTAGGCCCCCCCGGAACCGGTAAAACCCTGTTGGCCAAAGCCGTGGCTGGGGAAGCGGGTGTACCGTTCTTTTCCATCTCCGGTTCGGAATTTGTGGAAATGTTTGTCGGTGTTGGTGCTTCTCGGGTACGGGATTTGTTTGAGCAGGCTAAAGCCAATGCTCCCTGTATCGTCTTCATCGATGAAATTGATGCCGTTGGTCGTCAACGGGGCGCTGGCCTTGGTGGTGGTAATGATGAGCGGGAACAGACCCTCAACCAGTTGCTAACGGAAATGGACGGTTTTGAAGGCAACACCGGCATTATTATCGTCGCCGCCACTAACCGTCCCGATGTATTGGATTCTGCCTTGATGCGTCCCGGTCGTTTCGATCGCCAAGTGGTAGTAGACCGTCCTGATTATGCTGGCCGTCGAGAAATCCTCAATGTCCATGCCCGGGGTAAAACCCTTTCCCAGGATGTGGATTTGGATAAAATTGCCCGTCGTACCCCTGGATTTACCGGTGCTGACCTGTCCAACCTGTTGAACGAAGCCGCTATTTTGGCTGCCCGTCGCAACTTGACCGAAATTTCCATGGACGAAGTCAACGACGCCATTGACCGGGTGTTGGCTGGTCCTGAGAAGAAAAATCGGGTGATGAGCGAAAAACGCAAAACCCTAGTGGCTTACCATGAAGCTGGCCACGCCTTGGTGGGTGCTTTGATGCCTGATTATGATCCAGTACAAAAAATTAGCATTATTCCCCGCGGCCGGGCCGGTGGTTTAACCTGGTTCACCCCCAGTGAAGACCGTATGGAATCCGGTTTATACTCCCGTTCCTATCTGCAAAATCAGATGGCCGTTGCCCTGGGAGGCCGTATTGCTGAGGAAATTATTTTCGGCGAAGAGGAAGTCACCACCGGTGCTTCCAACGACCTCCAACAGGTAGCCCGGGTCGCCCGCCAAATGGTAACCCGTTTCGGCATGAGCGATCGCCTGGGCCCGGTAGCTTTGGGTCGTCAGGGTGGTGGGGTATTCCTTGGTCGGGACATTGCCTCTGACCGGGACTTTTCCGATGAAACCGCTGCGGCGATCGATGAGGAAGTAAGTCAATTGGTAGACCAAGCCTATCAACGGGCCAAACAGGTCTTGGTGGAAAACCGTGGCATTTTAGATCAACTGGCAGAAATCTTGGTAGAAAAGGAAACTGTTGATTCTGAAGAGCTGCAAACTCTCCTGGCTAACAACAATGCCAAATTGGCACTTCTAGTTTAAGAATCCAAGCATTGGAATTCCTAGAGTTAAAACTCTGATCAAAACATTATCCCCTTCCTGATTTACAGGGGGGGATTTTTTTGTGGGCCATTAAGAGCGTGTTTGAAAAGTCGGCATAATTGGGAAAAATGGTGAAGAATACAGAATTTTCACCGTAATGATGCTGAGAGAATTTTACAGCAGCGACATCAGTGATAGCCAGTAGCAATTGGTAGAATCCAATCTCCCCCAAGCAAAAAGTGGGGGAAGAAAACGGAAAACTAATCTGAGGGAAGTGCTTAATGCCATTTTTTACATGCTCAGAGCGGGTTGTGCTTGACGACTTCTGCCCCATGATTTTCCCAAATGGCGAAGAATGGTTATTTCCGACAGTGGTAGGAAGACGGTACCTGGAAAAAATTGAATCACATCCTCAGAAAGAAGATTCGACTTAAGGTCGGAAGAAATGCCAACCCTAGTGCTGGTTGTTTGGACTCACAGTCAGTGAAAAAGGCTGGCGCTGGACAAGAAAGTGGTTATGACGGTGGAAAAAAGGTCAATGGTCGTAAACGCACAATCCTCGTGGATACCATGGGATTACTTCTCGATGTTGTGGTTCACAGCGCTCATCGCTCAGGCCACCAAGGTCTTACTCTACTCGGTACTTGGTTTGCTCCTCTATGGCAGTGCCTGCAATTGATATGGACTGACAGCACTTTTGGCAGTAAGAATTTTACTGCCTGGGTTAATTAATGAGACCTTTGGCTAGAATTTGGAAATCGTCAGCAAAAAGGATGGACAAAAGGGTTTTGAGGCTTTGCCTCGAACTTTTCAAACATATTCTTAGTGCGCCAGTTAGTTGAAAGCAGCAAATCAAATTTTACCGAATAGTTTATTCTGCCCAGTTTTCCAAGAATAAATTGTTAATGCGTGAAAATTCTCGAAGATTATTGGTGACAAGCGTTACTCCCAGACTTAACGCATGGGCTGCAATCAGCATATCCATAGCCCCAATGACAAGACCTCTACTTTCTAGATTACTTCTAATGTTGCCATAGGCGATCGCCGCTTCCTGAATTAAATTCCACGATTTCTAGCGGCATCAAGAATTGCATTAAGGCATCACGATTTTTCGATTGTTGTTGACTTTTACTGACACCATATTCTAATTCCGCCACGGTAATGGATGAAATACCAATGTCTGATATCTCCAGGGTTTGAAATTTTGCCAAGACTTTAAACGGTTTCTTCTTAATGAGATAAATGCAAATATTCGTATCTAGTAAATACTTCATTTAGAACTCTTCTCGTATATCTAAGGGAGGCTGTTCCCTAGTTTTCATAAAATCATCTGAAAATTGATCTAAGCTTTCAATTAAGGATTGCCAAGGGTTATTTTTAGCAATCAAAATAATTGTACTTCCAATTTTTTTAATGTAAACTTCGCTTCCGGCTATCGTAAAGTTTTCTGGTAAAATAACGATTTGATGGGTGCCATCGGTGCTAATTTGAGCTGTGTTCATGACGTTGCCTCTAGGATAAGTAAGGGGGAAGAGTTGGCGATCGCCGAAAGATCGACTTTTCTTTTTTGACAAGTTAAATTAATAGACTTCATCATGGGAACCTAAATTAAGTAATAAAATTGCCTCTTCCTTGTCTTCTGGGTTGTTTACAAATTCAAATAGCAGACGATAATTATAGTCGATAGAGCATGACCAAACGTTAGCTAGTTCTCCTTTGAGTTTATGGGTGCGTAGGCTAGGGTGAAAAGGATCTGTTGCCAACTGATGTAATATTTGTTCAATCATCGGTCTCAGATTAGGATTTTTGGGAATCAGGCGCTTGAATGAACGTAATGATTTTGGAGACCAGGCAATTTTCATTCTTGATCGAGCGCTTCCAAAAATTGATTTACTGAACCAAACTGAACATCACCGTTAGCAAATTCTTGGCGAATTTCTTTGATTTCCTCGGCTAATTTTTTTCTTCTTTTTTCTTGCAATCGTTTTTGAATAATATCAAGTAAGATTTCTTGATCATCTAGGGGTAGATTTTCAACGGATTCAATGGCTTTTTGAAATTCTGATGTTTTTAGCATTGTAGTTTGACGGAATTTATTTAAGGTTTTAACTACGTGAAAGAGGATTGGCGATCGCCAAAAAATCAGCTATGGGGCACTCCGGTTAGTTGGAAAGAGTATTTACATGTTTTCTAACAGAGAGTCGAATAGATAGGCTAATTCTGGTAGTTTGTTCTCAATTACATCCCAGATTATATCCAGATCAAGTTGATCATATTCGTGAACAATAACATCTCGCATTCCTGCCATTTCCCGCCAAGGTATTGCTGGATGTTGACTGCGGAAGTCTGGAGAAATTCGCTTTGTTGCTTCGCCAATAATCGTAATTTGATAGAGAATGGCTGATAATTTCTCATCGTTAATTTCTAGTTGTACTTTATCAATTTCATTCGTATAGCGCAAAATGCGTCTAATGGCATTGGCAATATCAATAAGGGATTCTTGATTACGTTGCATAGATAATTTGGGCAGATTCTAAAATGTTTTTACGTCTGAGCCAGTTTTCACTCCGATTGATTGCACTTTTGACAATTAAATCGACAGGACGTTGAAATATTTCTTGCAGTTCATCTCGCATCTGTATGGTTTCTGTTAAACCACGTTTTGCAGTAGGCGCAAATTCAATGAGTATGTCAATGTCGCTGTCTGAATGAAAGTTTGGACGTAGGATGGAACCAAATAAAGCAAATTCTTTGACCTGCCATTTGTGACAAAATTGACGAATTTGCTCCATCGGTAAATTTGTTGTTTCCATAATCCTGACGATTTCTGTTTGAGCTATTTAAGTTTGTTTGTGTGTTTCAATGGATCTCGAAGGAAAGGAAAATTGTATAAGCTTTTCCTATTTAGCTAGAGTGACAATCAAAGAGCATTTTTTAATTTTCTATCTTTTGAAAATGGCGAATCGCTCGGCTAGTGTTTTATCTCGGCAAGCTCTCGGTTTAGTAAATAGCTTAAAATCTGTATCTTTAAATAATTCCTGCTTACTTGTCACAATAGATTTGTAAAATACATTTTCTTTGATTTTTTCGTTCTTAATAATACTGTCAAAATCTTCATTTTGAAAGCCAAGAGATATATAACGACAGAAAAATACCAACCAAACGATCTCAAAAACGGATGACATTTTCGATGCTCTGTCTAATTCATCCTTAATTGTTTCCCTAAGAAAATCCTTAAGTCCTTGATCATTTCTTTTATTTTCAATATATAAACGCTCAATAACTGATAAAACATGACATAGGATTTTTGTTGATTCTCGTTTTAGTAAAAACAAAAGAGAAATTGTCTTTCTGATTTCTTTTCCACGATTTTGACTTGAATAACTAACCTTTAAATTATGTCTTTTGTCAAATAACTCTGCAATAAATTTTTCAATAATGCTAGTACCAGGGTGCTTTCGATGAATATCTAATGCAATTAGCAAGGTATGTTCAAATTTTCTAAAAGAAATATATTTCTTTCTTCGCAATACATGAGGAAAATATGCTCGATTATGTTCTCGATAAAGCCCATCGGGAAGATTGAGAAACGATGTTTTACTTTCGTTCAATGAGAGATTATATTGAGAGAGTTGATGGGAAAGAATGTCAAGCAATTTTTTTGCATTTTCTTTCGAATTACATAATATTCTGTAATCATCTTTAAAGCGGACAGCTGCATATTCAATATGCTTGGATTCTTGGGAAAACTTACGATCAATATCTGCTAAGATAGTCTCAGCAATTAGATCAGAGAGTGCCGAACCGATGGGAATACCATTTGTTCGTCCATCATTTGAATATTGAAATAATCTATCAATTTTATTTCCAAAAAGTCTAAATTCTTTATCTTCAAGTGCTTCTTCTCTTCCATGAATGGCCCATCCAATACCATGAGTATAGATTGACGGATAGAAATTTGTAATATCGGTTTTGGCTAAAATATTAAATTTTTGACCATCTAGTATAAGGTCTTCCTCTGCCATTTCAAGCCATTCATAAATCATTCTACCTGCACGAAGAGGGCTTAAGTCTTCAAAATCTTTTTTTGAAACTGGAATAGGAAAACTGTAGGCGGCAACCTTATTTTCTGAGTGGAAAATATGGCTTAATATATTATCCCAGTTTTGATGTAAATAAAAAATAATGTCGTGATAATTCCAAGGATGCTGAACACTAAAATTTCTGTATGTTAAAGTACTTTTGGGAAATGAAACAAAAGCCACTTGACGCTTTTTTAAATCATTAATGTTGATATTGTATGGAGTGTCTTGAAGTTTAATCTCTTTTGATACAGTAAAACTCGGTGGCAGGATATTTTCTTCGGGGAAATAACCAACATTCAGCAACCATTTTGCTATTTTATCCTTATTTACTTTCCGCACAAGAGATTCTGTTTCTCGGAAATGCTCATAGGTTGCAAACTTCATTAGCTATTATAAGTAATGACTTAAATATAGATTTTATCGCTGATTCGATTAGGGATGAGATACTCCTAAGTTCTGGAATCTTTATTTCTTAAGCTTCGTGTATCCTAAGAGTGTCCCATATCCATCCTAATTTGCTATAAACATATTTTCAACCCTTGTTCATTAAGTCGGCAAAAGATAATCTGTCCCCCTATTCTACTGAAAAAGTGATTTTTTGACGTTGGGCTAGACTTCAGCCAGTTTAGCCCAGTTCCATCATAAATTTATCCTAACTCCCCCCAATGCGAGCCACATCCTTGGCATTCTCCTCAAACGCCGCATTCAAAGCATCATCGCCGCTCAAACCCGCTTCTAGCGCTTTTTTGATGGCTTGCAATACCCGTTTATAATCCCGAGGCATTACCTTAACGAATTTGGGAATACTCGCTTCCCAATCTGCTAAAACAGCTTTACCTTTGGCGCTGTCGGTGTAGTTAACATGGTTCTGGATTAACTCTTTGAGATCCTTAATTTCTTCGGGATCTTCTAGTTTTTCTAAACCCACCATGGCGGAATTGCAACGGGTGGCAAAATCCCCAGTTTCATCGAAGATGTAGGCCACACCACCACTCATGCCCGCCGCAAAGTTTCGTCCTGTTTGACCAAGAACCACGACTTTACCGCCGGTCATATATTCGCAACCATGATCGCCCACCGCTTCCACCACCGTATTGACGCCGGAATTGCGGACACAGAACCGTTCCCCCACCATGCCGGAAATATAAACTTCCCCAGCAGTGGCGCCATAGAGACAAACATTACCGGCAATGATGTTTTCCGAAGCGATAAAACTAGAGCCTTTGGGGGGATAGACAATAATTTTGCCGCCGCTCAATCCTTTACCCAGGTAATCGTTGGCATCCCCTTCCAGTTCCAGGGTCATGCCCTTGGGAATAAAGGCCCCAAAACTTTGCCCCGCACTGCCTTGGAAATGGAGATGGACAGTATCTTCCGGTAAACCTTCCCAATGGCGTTTGGTGATTTCGTTGCCGACAATGGTGCCCACCACCCGGTTGATATTGGTAATGGGTAAAGTGGCGGTGACTTTTTCCCCTTTGGCGATCGCCGGTTGGCAGAGATCCAATAACTGGGTGATGTCGAGGGAATGCTGAAGACCATGATCCTGGGGAATTTGGCAATAACGACCCACATCGTCCCCTACTTCCGGCTGATGGAGAATAGTGGAAAGATCAATGCCTTTTGCTTTCCAGTGAGCTACGGCCTTTTTCGGTTCCAGAATATCGGTGCGACCAACCATTTCGTTAATGGTGCGGAAACCCAGTTGGGCCATCACTTCCCGCAGTTCCGTGGCAATAAAGGTCATAAAGTTGACCGCATGGGCCGGATCGCCGGTGAATTTGGCCCGCAGTTCCGGATTTTGGGTGGCAATGCCCACGGGACAGGTATTTAAATGACAGGCCCGCATCATAATGCACCCCAGGGATACCAGCGGCGCAGTCGAAAACCCAAACTCTTCCGCCCCCAGTAAAGCGGCGATAGCCACGTCCCGGCCAGTTTTCATTTGCCCATCGGTTTCCACCACAATACGGGAACGGAGATTGTTCAACACCAAGGTTTGATGGGTTTCCGCTAGGCCCAATTCCCAGGGCAACCCAGCATGTTTAATGGAAGTTTGGGGTGATGCTCCGGTTCCTCCGTCATAGCCAGACACTAGCACCACATCGGCATGGGCCTTAGCCACCCCAGCGGCGATCGTGCCCACCCCGACTTCCGACACCAGTTTGACGTTAATGCGGGCTTCCCGGTTAGCATTTTTCAGGTCGTGGATTAATTCCGCCAAATCTTCAATGGAATAAATGTCATGGTGGGGCGGGGGAGAAATTAAACCTACGCCGGGAGTGGAATGACGCACTTTGGCGATCCAGGGATAAACTTTTTTGCCGGGTAGCTGACCCCCTTCCCCAGGTTTTGCACCCTGGGCCATTTTGATTTGAATTTCCTTTGCTTGGGAGAGGTACAAACTGGTCACTCCAAAGCGCCCGGAAGCCACCTGTTTAATGGCACTGTTTTTGGAATCTCCCTGATCGTTAGTCCAGGTAAACCGTTCCGGATCTTCCCCCCCTTCCCCAGTGTTGGACTTACCACCAATGCGATTCATGGCGATCGCCAGGGATTCATGGGCTTCTTTGGAGATGGAGCCGTAGCTCATGGCCCCGGTTTTAAAGCGTTTCATGATCGCTTCAATGGGTTCCACTTCTTCGAGGGGAATAGATTCTCGGTCTTGGAAATCCAGTAAGCCCCGCAGGGTAAAGAACTTTTGGTTTTGTTCATTAACCAGGGCGGCGTACTGTTTATAAAGCTCGTAATTACCTTCCCGCACCGCCCGTTGTAATAAATGAATGGTTTGGGGACTAAATAAATGCTCTTCCCCATCCTTCCGCCATTGGTACTCACCCCCTACATCAAGGGTATGCAAATCACCAGGGCGAGGAGCAAAGGCATGTTGATGGCGCAAAATAGCTTCCTGGGCAATTACACCTAAATCAGAACCTTGGATGCGGGAAGAAGTGCGGCAGAAATATTCATCAATCACACTCTGATTTAAGCCCACCGCTTCAAAAATTTGGGCACCTCGGTAACTTTGGATGGTGGAAATGCCGATTTTAGAAGCAACTTTAATTACCCCTTTGGTGGCGGCTTTGATATAGTTTTTGCAAGCGGTTTTGTGATCCACATTAACCAGTAAACCTTCGGCGATCATACCGTCCAAAGTTTCAAAAGCTAAGTAAGGATTAATGGCTCCACAACCGTAACCGAGTAGGACAGCAAAATGATGCACTTCCCTCGGTTCCCCAGATTCCAATACTAGACCCACCTTGGTACGGGAACCGTTGCGAATCAAATGG
The DNA here is from genome assembly GCF_003015225.1 of Synechocystis sp. IPPAS B-1465. Lineage (GTDB taxonomy): Bacteria > Cyanobacteriota > Cyanobacteriia > Cyanobacteriales > Microcystaceae > Synechocystis. The sequence continues at coordinate 480,306 of NZ_CP028094.1, forward strand.
TGATGTAACCCCGACACCGCCAGCAGAGCAGGGATAGCCGCTTTTTCCGCACTAACTTGGCGATCGCTGAGAATGATTAGGTTAGCTCCTTGGGAAATGGCCTGGTCAGCTTCCGTAAACAAATTATCTAACGCAGTTTTAAGGCCCGCTTCCCCTTGGTTCGGATCAAACAAAATGTCTAGGGTGACGGATTTAAATTCATCGTCGTCTAACGCTTTGAGCTTAGCTAGATCTTCGTTGGTTAAAATGGGAGTTTTCAACTCAATTAAGCGGCAACTTTCTGGCCGAGGATCAAGCAAATTACCTTCACCACCAATGGTGGTTTCTGCGGAAGTAATAATTTCTTCCCGAATGGAATCAATGGGGGGATTGGTAACCTGGGCAAATAATTGTTGGAAATAGTTGTAGAGTAATTTGGGCTTGTCAGATAGTACAGCCAACGGAGTATCCGCCCCCATGGAACCGATCGCCTCCACCCCATCCCGACCCATGGGAGCTAGGAGAATACGCAATTCCTCAAAGGTGTAACCAAAGGCCATTTGCCGTTGCCGTAAACTTTCTGCATCGGTGCCAGGAACATTGCCGGGGGAGGGTAATTGCTCCAGGGATTTCAAATTAGCCGCTAGCCATTCACCGTAGGGATGCTGACTGACAATCTCCTGCTTAATTTCTTCGTCGGCAATGATGCGCCCCTGTTCCATATCCACCAAGAACATCCGCCCTGGTTGTAGGCGACCTTTCTTGGCCACCCGCTCCGGTTCAATGGGCAATACTCCTGCTTCGGAGGCCATAATCACCAGATCATCTTTGGTGACGTAGTAGCGGGAAGGACGCAAACCATTACGATCCAACACTGCCCCCATCATTTTGCCGTTGGTGAAGGCAATGGAGGCCGGGCCATCCCAGGGTTCCATCAAACAGGAATGGTATTTATAAAACGCTTTCTTTTCCTGACTCATGGATTCGTGGGCACTCCAGGGTTCGGGAATCATCATCATCACCGCATGGGGTAGGGAGCGGCCAGCCAGATAAAGCAGTTCCAACGCATTATCAAAAATGGTGGAATCACTGCCGTCAATGTTAATCACCGGCTGAACCTTGGCCATATCTTCCCCAAACAGGGACGATTCAAACAGGGCCTGGCGGGCCTGCATCCAGTTGACGTTGCCCCGCATGGTATTGATTTCGCCATTATGGGCAATGTAGCGGTAGGGGTGGGAGCGCTCCCAACTGGGAAAGGTATTAGTGCTAAAGCGGGAATGGACAAGGGCCAGGGCACTTTCCATGTCCGGGTCATGCAATTCCGGATAATACTGCCCCACCTGGGCTGTGGTCAGCATCCCCTTATAAACCAACGTCCGAGCCGATAAACTAGCCACATACCAATAGGTATCAATTTTCGGCGATCGGATTGCCCCGTGGGTCAACTTACGGATTACGTATAATTTGCGCTCAAAGTCCAGGTCATCAGTCAAGCCTTCCGGCCGGGCAATGTAAACCTGTTGCATAAACGGTTCACTGGCGATCGCCGTTTCCCCCAGGGGTTCGTTCTGAGTAGGAATGTCCCGCCAACCCAAAACTTTTAAGCCTTCTTGGGCAACAATGTCATTGAATTTTTGACGAGCTTCAGCCCTGGCCAATGGATCGGGGGAACCGTAAATGTTGCCCACGGCATACTGCCCCGGAGCAGGAATGGTGATGCCTTCCGCCCCGGCTATTTTTTGGATAAATTTATGGGGAACTTGGATTAAAATACCGGCCCCATCCCCGGTGTTTGGTTCACAGCCACAGGCCCCCCGATGCTCCAAATTAACCAACATTTGCAGGCCCTGCTCCACAATATCGTGGGAAACTTTGCCCTTCATCTGCACAATAAAACCTACCCCACAGGCATCATGTTCATTTTGCGGATCGTAAAGACCTTGGACTTGGGGGGCGAGGTGAGAGCTGTTCATAGGACTGGTAACCGTACAAAAGTTTGGAACGAGGGGGTGAAGACCTTCGTGGCAGGGCATTCCCCGGTTTTTGAATTGTAGCGGTCATTACGGGGGGGAGGTAGGTTTCCTTAATGAATCTATTAAGTTTTGCTCAAATTTCAGATTCTTTGTCGAGAAAAGGTAACAAATTTAACTATTTTGTTGTGGTTAGTTCCAGCGTTGAACAATTCCCCCTAAATAATGTCTAAAAGCCATCAGTTAAACTGAAGGTCAGTCCCTAGCTGCTGGAGACCACCGCTATGAGCGTAGCCCTAGATCGGCAAATAGTTTATCCCGACAGTGATGGACAACCCATGGCTGACAACACCAAGCAATTCAGTTGGATTGTTCTATTAAAAGAAAATCTGGAGTGTCTTTTTGCTAATAACTCCGATGTTTTTGTGGCGGGGGATCTGCTCTGATATCCCGTGGAGGGTAAGCCAGAAATCCGGGTTGCCCCCGATGTTTTTGTCGTTTTGGGCCGACCTAAGGGCGATCGGGGCTCCTACCGTCAATGGCAGGAAGGTAATCAACCGCCCCAAGTGGTATTTGAGGTGCTATCCCCCGGTAATCGTCTGAAGGAGATGAACAAAAAAAGAGACTTTGTATGATTTTTACGGCGTAGAGGAATACTATGTCTATGACCCAGATAATAATGAACTGGTGGGTTTGCAACGGTGGCAGGGTAAGTTAACGGTCATTGATGAAGTGGAGTATTGGACGAGTCCCCTTTTAGGCATCCATTTTGAACTTACCCCGGAGAATTTACAGATTTTCTATCCCGATCGCCGTCCATTTTTAAGCACTGTGGCTCTGGCGGCGTTGACGGAACAGGCGGAAAAACGGGCAGAGTTAGCTGAGGCGGAAAATGCTCGCTTGAAGGAGTTACTACGGCAGGCAGGGGTCATTGAGTTTTAACCTCGGCGGGCTTTGACTTTAAATCCATTCTAATCACACTAGCCAAATCAACTGGCCACTAACCCGCCTTCGTTACCGGGGAAATTGTTTAAGGTGGAGTAAAAAGGAACGCAATCAATTGGCGCTATGTTGATCCCATTTCTGTTTAAGCTTACCCTCCCCTTGGCCAGCGGCATTGCCCTCTCAAGCTGTGGAACGTTACCGGAGGCCGACCTTGGAACCGCAGCAGGAAATCAAACTTCTTCTGAGCCGACCAATTCGGTGGAGATTGTGCAAGCTAATCAACCGGAGATTAAAGCAGTGCCAGTGATCGATGGTTTAGAACATCCCTGGGGTATGGCTTGGCTACCCAATGGCGACATTTTAATTACCGAACGGCCGGGGCGACTCCGCATTGTCCGTGATGGCGTTTTAGATCCAGAGGCGATCGCCGGGGTGGTGGCAGTTTCCACGGTTTCTGCCCAACAACTGTTTGCTTCCCAACAGGGGGGCTTACTGGATATTGCCTTGCATCCCCGTTTTGCAGAAAATCGCTTTGTCTATTTCACCTACTCCCACGGCACCCAACAGGCCAATCGCACTAGGGTGGCCCGGGCAGTTTTTGATGGAGAAAAACTGACGGATTGGCAAGTCATCTTTGAAGTGGGACAAACTAAACCCGGCGGTCAGCACTTTGGCTCCCGCTTAACTTGGTTGCCGGACGAAACTCTTTTGGTTTCCATTGGCGACGGCGGTAATCCCCCGGTGGAATTGGAGGGAGATTTTATCCGTCAACAGGCCCAAAATCGGGCTAGTCACCTTGGGAAAATTATTCGCATCAATGACGATGGCACCGTGCCTGCCGATAATCCTTTTCGCAACGACCCCAAGGCGGCCCCGGAAGTTTGGAGCTACGGCCATCGCAATATCCAGGGCTTGGCCTATGATCCCGTTACCCAAAAGGTATGGGCTACGGAGCACGGCTCTAGGGGCGGTGATGAACTGAATTTAATTCAAAAAGGAAAAAACTACGGTTGGCCGGTGGTGTCCTTCAGTAAAGAATACAGTACAGACCAGCCCGTTGCTCCGGCCACATCCCGCCCTGACATGGTGGATCCTCTCCAGATTTGGACTCCGGCTATTGCCCCTTCCGGTTTAACCATCTACAACGGCGATCGCCATCCAGAGTGGCAGGGAACCATTTTTGCTGGGGGGTTAGTGGACAGGGGCATCCGCCATTTACGGCTCGATGAAAATAACCAAATTATCGATGAAACCACTATTTCTATTGGCCAAAGGGTGAGGGATGTGCGCCAAGGCCCCGATGGCCATGTTTATGTTTTAACTGATCAAAATAATGGGCAATTACTGCGACTGGAATCGTAAATCCACTGACTAAAGCTCCAGCAATAATCTAATTTCTTCCCCAAAAACTATCCGCTCTCCCAAACGCTGACTTGCAGCAATTTTAGGAGAGCGGTCTAGGGGGTCAGCTTGGTTGAAACCTGACTGCCGGAAGGAACTTTAAACGTAGCTAATTCGGATTTTTGGGAATAGTTACTCTAAAGAACGGCCCCGGCCCACAGCCGGCTAACTTCAACCAAACGACCCAGGCACATACTACTCTCTACCATGGGCATCACCTCCTGTATTCCTTAACGGTACTGACTTAAAGGGTGGATGCTTCCCAAGGTAACTCAACTTTTTTTGAAAGGCAAGACAAGCGGCTCGGAATTTTTCCACGGTGGAAATTTGACTGCCCCAATGGAGGTGGAGATAGGAAGCCTGAACAGACCCTACACACCATCCATCCGTTGTGTTTTGGTCTATGGCCAGTAGTCCCCGTTGGCGGTAGAGAGCTTGGTTAGGGAGTTTCGTCATCTGGGAACGGTGAAATTCATGGCCTCGTAGGGATTCTGTTTGCCATAACCAACTGTGGGAATTAACCACCTGGGCTTGGCGGTATCCCAAACTGAGTTTTCCCCCCATGGTGACGGCGGTGGGTAACATTTCCAGCATGGGAAAAATTTGTCCCTCAAAGTTAGTTAGGCTTTGGCTTAGGTACATTAAACCGCCACACTCTCCGTAGGTGGGCAATCCCTGGTGAATTAGGGTTTTGAGTTGATCTTTTAAGGCTTGATTTTGGCTTAATTGCTCGGCAAAAAGTTCGGGAAAGCCACCACCAAGGTAAACCCCATCGATCGCCGGCGGAAGTTCGGTATCTTCTAGGGGGCTAAAGGGAATGAGTTCAAAACCACAGTGGGTGAGCAAATCTAGGTTATCAGCGTAGTAAAAGTTAAACGCTTGATCTTGGGCGATCGCCAACCGGGCTTGGGGAGATTTTTGGGGAACATCAAACAAGCTCATAGGACTGGGCAAATTCCTGGGGGTTTCCAAGAGCGGGAGAAGTTTGGGCCAATCCAATTGCTGGGCGGCCACATGGGCTAACTGGTCAAAATATTGCTGAATTTGGGGTAACTCACCACACGGAACTAAACCCAAATGGCGATCGGGCAGAGTTAAATCCTGCTGACGAAAAAATACCCCCAGAATGGGAATACGCAAGGGTTCCAACGCAATTTTGAGCAATTCTAAATGGCGATCACCCCCTACCCGGTTAAGAATTACCCCGACTAAATTTACCCCCGGTTGCCAATGGCGATAACCCTGGACAATGGCGGCAACGGAACCGGATAAACGCTGGCAATCCATCACAAAAACGATGGGCAAATTGAGCAAGCGAGCAATGTGGGCAGTGGAACTGTAATCGGTCAAACCTTGGTAGGGCACCCCGTCAAATAAGCCCATTACCCCTTCAATCAAACTGTAGGGAGTGCCTTGGCTGTGGTAGTGGAAACACCTTTGTACATAGGCTTCGGAAGTTAAAAAGGGGTCTAGGTTACGACAAGGCCGCCCCGTAATTTGGCTGTGGAACATGGGGTCAATGTAGTCCGGCCCCACTTTGAAGGACTGCACCCTTAGTTTTTGCCGGGCCAGGTAGGCCAACATGGCCAGGGTGATGGTGGTTTTGCCGGCACCGCTTCTTTCCCCCGCAATAATTACCGTCATTGTTGTTTTTTTTCCTTGACCTGTCCCAATTCCCGGGTAATTAAATTTTCAATTAACTCTAGCAACTGTTCCTGACCCCAATTTTTGTAAAGGTGGGCGGCGATCGCCATGGCCCCGGCCCCCACCCCTTCTTTGACAAAGCCCTGTTCATAGACCTGCAGTTGAGGATAAACCGACGATGAAAAACTGAGTTGCGGAGCTAGTAGGGACACTGGGGCAAGCAAATTTGCCAGACCCACCGTATCACCACTGGCATCTTCGCAGACCCATTTGGTTGTACCCACCACTAGGCGGGAAAAATCCACTGCTAGATTCTGTTGTCGAGTCAAGGCTTGGATCAGGGCATATACCGCCAACATCTGGGTTCCCCCGGCTAACATCACCCCCGTGCTATGACTAGCGGCGATCGCCATACCGGCCACGACCATTTGCATTGGATCCCCAACGGCGGCCACAACTTCCATGGCATTGAGATGCGGGGAATGATGTTCTAGACTCTGACGCACCAAAGCCAATTTTTGTTGATGGTTGCAATGGGGATGACTACTGTTCACTTTGCCCCCAGCGTCAATGCCTAGACCTAGCAGTACCCCCAGGGCTGTGGTAGTGCCCCCCACCACGCATTCGCTTAGCACTAAGTAACTTTCGGCATGTTCCTGGGCTAACTGTGCGCCCCACTGCAAACCCTGCTGAAAAAGATGCTCCACCAGGGCCAACGGTAACGCTTGCCCTGTGGAAAGACAGCGGGCGGGTTGTCCGTCTAGATTGATGACTGGCACCGCTGGGGGAATGGGTAAACCAGAGTTAAATAAATAAACCGGAGTATGGAGGGCATCCACCAACGCTTTGGTGATGAACACTGGGGAAACCCCAGAAATGAGGGGAGGTAAGGGATAGGTTGCCCCTGCCGTAGTTCCCTTGATTAAAAATTCCGCATCGGCGATCGCCGTCAATTTTCGATCAGCGGGGGTTTTACCCGCCGCAGAAATGCCCGGAATTAAACCAGTTTCCGTAAAGCCCAACACACAGACAAACACCGGTGGACAGTGGCCATGGCGCTCAATCCAGGATAAAGCTTGGTCAGACTGGGTATAAACTGTCAACATATTTCTGCAAGAGTGGGCCCAATTGGGAAAATCAACCTCAAATCCATTGGAATAGCCTTTTTTCAACCGTAAAAATCCAACTTTCTCTCTTCCCTTCTTCCTTCCATCTGATTATGGTTACGCCAATTAACTACCATTCCATCCATTGCCTGGCGGATATCTGGGCTATCACCGGAGAAAATTTTGCCGATATTGTGGCCCTCAACGATCGCCATAGTCATCCCCCCGTAACTTTAACCTATGCCCAATTGCGGGAAGAAATTACAGCTTTTGCCGCTGGCCTACAGAGTTTAGGAGTTACCCCCCATCAACACCTGGCCATTTTCGCCGACAACAGCCCCCGGTGGTTTATCGCCGATCAAGGCAGTATGTTGGCTGGAGCCGTCAACGCCGTCCGTTCTGCCCAAGCAGAGCGCCAGGAATTACTCTACATCCTAGAAGACAGCAACAGCCGTACTTTAATCGCAGAAAATCGGCAAACCCTAAGCAAATTGGCCCTAGATGGCGAAACCATTGACCTGAAACTAATCATCCTCCTCACCGATGAAGAAGTGGCAGAGGACAGCGCCATTCCCCAATATAACTTTGCCCAGGTCATGGCCCTAGGGGCCGGCAAAATCCCCACTCCCGTTCCCCGCCAGGAAGAAGATTTAGCCACCCTGATCTACACCTCCGGCACCACAGGACAACCCAAAGGGGTGATGCTCAGCCACGGTAATTTATTGCACCAAGTACGGGAATTGGATTCGGTGATTATTCCCCGCCCCGGCGATCAGGTGTTGAGCATTTTGCTCTGTTGGCACTCCCTAGAAAGAAGCGCCGAATATTTTCTTCTTTCCCGGGGCTGCACGATGAACTACACCAGCATTCGCCATTTCAAGGGGGATGTGAAGGACATTAAACCCCATCACATTGTCGGTGTGCCCCGGCTGTGGGAATCCCTCTACGAAGGGGTACAAAAAACGTTCCGGGAAAAGTCCCCTGGGCAACAAAAGCTAATTAATTTCTTTTTCGGCATTTCCCAAAAATATATTTTGGCCAAACGCATTGCCAATAACCTGAGCTTGAACCATCTCCACGCTTCGGCGATCGCCAGGTTGGTGGCCCGGTGCCAAGCCTTGGTGCTTAGTCCTCTCCATTACCTCGGGGACAAAATTGTCTACCATAAGGTACGCCAGGCCGCTGGGGGCAGACTGGAAACTCTCATTTCCGGAGGAGGGGCGTTAGCTAGACATTTAGATGATTTTTACGAAATCACCAGCATTCCCGTCCTGGTGGGCTATGGCTTAACGGAAACGGCCCCAGTAACTAATGCCAGGGTGCATAAACATAATTTGCGCTATTCCTCTGGCCGCCCCATTCCTTTCACAGAAATTCGTATTGTTGACATGGAAACCAAGGAGGATTTGCCCCCCGAAACCCAAGGTCTTGTGCTAATCCGTGGTCCCCAGGTGATGCAGGGCTATTACAACAAGCCGGAAGCCACCGCCAAAGTTTTAGACCAGGAAGGCTGGTTCGACAGCGGTGACTTAGGCTGGGTAACGCCCCAAAATGATTTGATTCTCACCGGTCGGGCCAAGGACACCATTGTGCTCAGTAACGGGGAAAATGTGGAACCCCAACCCATTGAAGATGCCTGTTTACGCAGTGCCTACATTGACCAGATTATGCTGGTGGGCCAGGATCAAAAATCCTTGGGGGCTTTGATTGTGCCCAACTTCGATGCATTGCAAAAATGGGCAGAGACGAAAAATTTACAAATCACCGTGCCGGAACCGTCGGCTAGCAGTGAAGGGATGCAGGCTAGTGGTTTGTATGACCCCCAAGTGGTGGGGTTAATGCGGTCGGAGTTGCATCGGGAAGTGCGCGATCGCCCTGGCTACCGAGCCGATGACCAGATTAAGGATTTCCGTTTTATCCCAGCACCATTTTCCCTGGAAAACGGCATGATGACCCAAACCTTGAAGCTCAAACGACCAGTGGTAACCCAAACTTATCAACATTTAATTGACGAAATGTTTTAAGAACCTGTTTATAAAGTCTGATTCTGCCCCCTAAATCCCCCAATACTGGGGGACTTTGACTTAGTTTCCCCCCAAACTTGGGGGGCCAGGGGGGCTTTTCAAACACGATCTAAGGCCTATGGGTAAACTTTTAGTCAGGCCTATCTCTTGAGAAAGACCCTTCCCAGCCTCCCCTAATCGGGGGAAGTGCCTCGAGCTCTGCAAAGGCGGTGGGGTAAATAAAATGCTTGACTCAATTTCTCCCGTGGGTGGGTTAAGGCTAAGAGGGAAAACCCTAGCTTTGGTTGGCGAGTAAGCTTGCGGCAAGTTCGATAAGATATACACATCAATCTTGTGAAAACGCCATGCAGGGAACCCTGAACGAAATTGATCTCCGGAGTATCCTGCGGCTCATTGAATTGGGCCAGCGGACGGGGCAACTTTTCGTTGAGGTCTATCCCCATCAGAGTTGTGGTCGGGTTTTGCTAGACAAAGTTGGCTATTGGTTTTTCTTTTTTGTAGATGGCAAGTTGGTTTACGCTGCGGATCAAGACTGTGGCAATTTGCGCCGCCTCCAGGATTATCTTCGTCACCATGACATTGCTATTCCCCTCGGAGAGATGGAACTGGAAAGCCTAGCCCTGAACCACATTCCCGAATACGCTTGTCTGTGGCAATTACTTTCCAAAAATATTCTCACCCCCGCCCAAGCCCACCGCATTGTTTTAGGCATGGTGCAAGAGGTGCTGTTTGATGTGTTGAGTTTACGCCAGGGAAATTTTGTTTTTGCCTTGGGAAGTGCCCTAGAGCCGCCCCTTACTTCCTTTGCAATTACCCCCCTATTAACCCACGTCGGGCAACAAATCCAAGCTTGGAAACAGTTATACCTACGCATCCAATCCCCCGACCAACCGGTGGCGATCGCCAAGGATCCGGAATTGGCTAGTAAAATACCGGCCAAATTTGCCCAACATTTCCGCAGTTGGACCGATGGAGCCATTCCCCTACGCCAAATCTCCCGCTACCTACAAAAAAATTTGCCCGCCATTGCCCATGGCCTTTATCCCTACATCGAATCAGGGGCGATCGAAATATTTCCGGCCCATGAATCCCAAGGTGAGAACGGTTCAGCCTGGGAAACCTTGACAGACCACACCATCCATAAAGTCGTTTGCCTCGACGACGACTATGCCATTGGGAAACAAATTGAACTTTTTTTAACCAATCAAAACCCCAACTGTGAGGTGGTGGTGCTCCAGGATCCCCTCCAGGCCATGACCACCTTATTGACTTTGCAGCCTGATCTGATCCTTTGTGACATCACCATGCCCCACCTGGATGGCTATGAAATTTGTCGAATGGTCCGCCATGCCCAGCACCTAAGGGCAATTCCGATCATTATGCTCACTGGCAAGGAAGCCTACCTCGACCGACTCCTGGCCCGGATGGCAGGGGCGACGGATTACCTGACCAAACCCTTCACCCAAAAAGAACTAATTTCATTAGTTGAATCTTACTGTAAAAAATCATGATCTTTTGATCATTATCTCCATCCCCCGTCGCAGCACCGACAATTTTGCGGTAAATTGTCAACAACAATGGGCTCCCCAACAAAAAATAATACTGACTGAATTGTTAAGGGAGCGACTATGATGGAAAATAAACCAGGCAGGATTCGCCAATTTGCTTCGGATCCAGGTTTGCAGTGCCAAGCAGAAAGGACTTTTATGAACGCAGTTTTGCTGGTTGAAGACAGCTCTAGTCAGCGCGAGATGATATCTGGCATCCTCAAAGACCATGGCTGGCAGGTCACCATCGCCTGTGATGGGGTGGAGGCCCTGGAAAAATTGCAGAATTTTAGTCCGGACCTAGTGGTGCTAGATATTGTCATGCCCCGCATGAATGGCTATGAGGTTTGTCGACGCATCAAATCCGATCCGAAAACCAAAAATGTGCCAGTGATTATGTGCTCCTCCAAGGGGGAGGAATTTGACCGTTTTTGGGGCATGCGTCAGGGAGCCGACGCCTACATTGCCAAACCATTTCAGCCCATGGAACTGGTGGGCACCATCAAACAACTCCTGCGCAATTGATTGTGGGGTTTTATGAAACTTGGGTTATGGTTATTTAGGGTTTTAGGTGGGGAAATCTATGGTTAGTTCTAATTCCGCTGATATTTTCGTTGATGGCAAACAGGAATTAGATCCGGCGTTTCAGGAACTGCAGGCCCTGGAAGGGGAACTTCATCTCAGATTTTATTTGCCCTCCCGGGAAGAGTTTGCCCTGCCAGCGGTTTCCATTCGAGAAGTGATGCAACAGGAGCCAGACCGCATTACCCCCATTCCTAATGCCTCGCCCCTATTGTTAGGAACTATTAACCTCCGGGGCCAGGTCATTTGGGTAGCAGACCTAGGGCGTTTTTTGGGGAATAATGCCAATCTCAACACCGACCGGGCGGAAATTCCCGTCATTGCGGTGGAAGATCAAGAAACTCTTTTGGGTTTGGCAATCGACTCCCTCGGTAATATGGAATGGTTGGACACGGACAATCTTCAGCCGGCCAACGATGTGCCGGATCACATTGCCCCCTACGTCCAGGGAGAGTGGCAGATTCCCGCTAACGATGCCCCCTCCTCTCCTCCCCAAATTTTGCGCCTTCTAGACCATGTGGCGCTACTCCGATCCGCCCGCTGGGCAACTTGATATATCCAGCTAAGGCAATGGATTTTTATTCACCTTGGCCTACCTAAAACCGACTGAGGAAACCGGCAAAATGGCAACAGAAACCAATTTTTCGCAGCTTTATGGGTTGGCCTACGCCGCCTATGGACAGGGGAATTATCAAGAAGCTTCTTCCCATATTGAACAATTGGCCGCTGATTTTCCCGAAGATCCTAATGTATTGTTGCTCCGGGGGCATATCTATGTCGGCCTGGAACAATACGCCCTAGCCCACCAGGCTTATCAGGGGGTAATTCGGTTTTCCGATCGCCAAGACTTAATTGACTGCGCTAACCAGGCCCTAGGGCAAATCCAAGAAGAGGAACCAAGGGGCAACGGAGCCAAAGATTCCCTTGACCAGGATTGGCAAAGTGACATCGATGCCATTGACAATTCCATGGCCTGGGAAACAGGAGTGTTCACCGAAGAGGATTTCGGCGAGCCCACTTTGGGCCGGGCCCCCAGCCCCACTAATCCGGGCATGGACCATCCCTTTGGCCGCAGCTCTGCTTCCTTTGGTACCAGTGGGGCCAGGAGTTACGAAATTGAAAACCTAGATTGGAGTCCGGAAGCTTTCACCGATGACCTGGACTCCGATGATGAACAGACCATGATGCCCCAAACTGGCGAGTCTACTTTTGTGGTGCCACCGGCCTTTGGTGAAGGGATAGCGGATTTTGCCGATTTAGCGGCGGATGTCTCCTCAGCCGGCATTGGCGGGACAGATGGTGCCGAATATCCCCCATATCAAACTTGGGACGGGGGCGACTGGAGTGAAGCTCTCGGTTTGGATGATCCTGAAGCCTTGGCTCAGGCCCCTACCCCCACCTCTGGCGATTACGGCGCTGGCAATAACCTACCGAGTTTTGATGCGTTTGAGGAAGGGGTGGAGGATGAGTTGTCCGATTTTAACCTGACGGATATTGCCCCAGAGTTGCCCGATTCTTCCCTCTTTAGCCAAGCCACTAATTTGGACATAGGTGCGGTGGGTCGCATCGATGACACCCAGGGCGGTGATACGGTGGTCCATGGAGGTAATGCAGCGCCACCGGGCATGGCCACTTGGTTGAAACCGGATGGGGCCGCCACCGGGGATTTATCCAGCGCCACTAGTCCCTTTAATGACCGGCCCACCAGTGAGGTAGATGCGGGTTTTCTCGGTTGGTTCACCAATGCTTCCCTGTTTAGAAAGCAGATTTACATGGCGATCGCCTCCGGTGTGTTTTCCGGGTTCGCGGTGTTGGTATTGGGAAGCATAGTGGGTTTAGGGGGAACTCCCAAAGACGTACCTGCTCCTTCAGGGGAAACCACCACCGAAGCTCCAGCAGAAGGTGCCCCCGCAGAGGGCCAGGCCCCTTCCCAGACCCCAGAGGAAGAACCGGGCAAACCATCCCTCCTCAACCTCGCCTTCCTCACAGCCATAGCCACGGCGATCGGAGTCTTTCTGATCAATCGATTGCTGATGCAACAGATTAAGAGTATTATCGACGACCTGCAAAATCAGTTTGAATCCATCTATGAGGGCAATTTCAATGTCCGGGCCAAGGTGCGATCGGAGGATGAATTGGGGGCTTTGACCCAACGGTTTAACTATATTTCCCAAGTTATTCTCACGGCCACTAGTGAAGCCCAGGAACGGGCTGCTACCACCGAAAAAGTGCGGGAAAAATTACAGCGCCAAGTAATTCGGCTCCTGGACGATGTAGAGGGAGCTTCCCGGGGAGATTTAACCGTACAAGCGGAAGTAACGGCGGATGAGCTGGGAGCGGTGGCCGATGCCTTTAACCTAACTATCCAAAACCTGCGGGAGATTGTGTTACAAGTTAAAAATGCCGCCAAGCAGGTGAATAACAACTGTAAAGACAGTGAGTCCTTTGCCCGCAATAACTCCAGCGATGCGTTGCGAATGGCGGAGGAATTGGCCGTCACCCTCAACTCTGTTCAGTTAATGACGGAATCCATTGAACGGGTAGCAGAAAACGCCCGGGAAGCGGAGGAAGTGGCCCATACTTCATCTTTAACTGCCCTCAAAGGTGGGGAAGCGGTGGAAAGAACGGTGGGGGGCATTCTGCAAATTCGGGAAACGGTGTCGGAAACTGCCCGCAAGGTAAAACGGTTAGCGGAAGCATCCCAGGAAATTTCCAAAATTGTGGCGGTTATTTCCCAAATTGCCTCCCGGACTAACCTGTTAGCTTTGAACGCCTCCATCCAGGCGGCCCGGGCAGGGGAAGCAGGGCGGGGCTTTGCCATCGTTGCAGACGAGGTGCGACAGTTGGCGGATCGTTCTGCTAAGTCGTTGAAGGAAATTGAGCAAATCGTTTTGCAAATTCAGAGTGAAACCGGCTCCGTAATGACCGCCATGGAAGAAGGTATCCAACAGGTAATCGACGTAACTGACAAGTCGGAACAGTCGAAACGGGCCCTGGAGGATATTATTGAGGTGTCTAATCGGATTAACACTTTGGTGCGTTCCATTACTGCTGATACCGTCAAGCAGCAGGAGAACTCCGGTGCAGTGTCCAACGTCATGCAGTCCATTGAGCTGACGGCCCAGGAAACTTCCCAGGAATCTCAACGGGTAGCAGGATCTTTGCAAACCCTGGTCTCCATTTCCCGCGACCTGTTAACTTCGGTGGAACGGTTCCGGGTGGAAAGTCGCTAGGGTCAGGGCAGTGTATTTCCCCCAGCCTTGGTGTCGAAACATTGGAGTGGGGCCCACATGTCCCAGTCATTAATTATTGCAGTGAAGTATGTCGGATCGAGGCTCTCGCCACTCCCTCAGTCTTTGGTTCCAGCGTTTGGTTGCAGCCTTTTTTTTAACCGGCCAAGTTTTTTTGCACATTTTGCAAGGGCGCATTAATCGGCGCAATACCCTGGAGCAAATGAATATGGTCGGCCCCGAATCCATGGCGATCGCCTTGATTACTGCTGGTTTTGTGGGTATGGTGTTCACCATTCAAGTGGCGAGAGAATTTATTTACTATGGGGCCACCACGACCATTGGGGGAGTTTTATCCCTATCGTTAACTAGGGAATTGGCCCCGGTGCTGACAGCGGTGGTGATCGCCGGGCGGGTGGGGTCCGCCTTTGCGGCGGAAATTGGCACCATGCGGGTAACAGAACAATTGGATGCTCTGTATATGCTCAGGACAGATCCGATTGATTATTTGGTCGTTCCCCGGGTGATCGCCTGTGGATTAATGTTACCGATTTTGACCGGATTGTCTCTGTTTGTGGGCATGGCGGGAGGATTGGTAATTTCCTCCAGTCTTTATGCCATTAATCCAACCATTTTTTTAAACTCTGTGCAAAATTTCACCCAGCTATGGGATGTATTTGCTTGTTTGTTCAAATCTTTGGTATTTGGCGTCATCATCGCCATTATTGGTTGTAGTTGGGGCTTAACCACCACTGGGGGGGCCAAGGGAGTAGGCGAGTCCACCACCACTGCAGTGGTCACGTCCCTATTGGCCATTTTCATCAGCAACTTTTTCCTATCTTGGTTAATGTTTCAGGGGACGGGGGATACCGCCCTAGGCTAGAGGGCTATGGCATTGACCTTGGTTATGGGAGCCATAGCATCTCCGTGGGTTTCTGTGGGGACAAAGCTCTGCTACAGTCGGTTAAACGAATCTTTCTATCCCTCTAATCCCCTAACAGCACCCAATCCCATGAATATTTTCGGCATTGGCTTACCCGAACTAGGTTTAATCTTTGTTATTGCCCTATTGGTGTTTGGCCCTAAAAAATTACCAGAAGTGGGGCGCAGTTTGGGCAAAGCTCTGCGGGGATTCCAGGAAGCTTCCAAGGAATTTGAAACGGAACTGAAACGGGAAGCCCAAAATTTGGAAAAGTCAGTACAAATTAAGGCAGAACTAGAAGAAAGTAAAACCCCAGAGAGTAGCAGTAGCTCAGAAAAGGCCAGCTAACCCCTCCTTGGCGATCGCCAAGGAGGCAAGATTAGTTCATGGTGGGTTCCATTGACTTGATGGTGGTGCCCCTAACCGTCAATGGTTAAATGGTTGACTCCAAAGAATAGGCTATAGTTAATAGGTATGGAAACTGTCATCCCAGTTTTTTTCTACCCTGCTGAATTATTTAAACCCTTTTTTAAACATTTTTATCTTTACTAAGAGCGTGTTTGAAAAGCCCCCCTGGCCCCCCAAATTTGGGGGGAAACTAAGTCAAAGTCCCCCAGCATTGGGGGATTTAGGAGGCAGAATCAGACTTTATAAACAGGTTCTAACTAACGAAAATTTTAAATAAAAATAATACTTGGAGGAGAATAAAAGTTTTTAGTTTTAACCCCAAAAAACATAGCGCATCGGTTACCATCTGCTGATGGATAGATAGCTTGTCACACAAGAGTTCCATGCAAAATCTTTCCCTGCAAAAAGCACTTAAAAAGCCGGAAGTCAAAACTCTACTCCAGCAGTTGGGCGATTCCTTGGGGAAAAACTTTGCTATTTTTGACATCGGAGGTCACTGTCTTTGGGGCAAGGCCCAAGATTCCCAGCCAAAAGTTGATATTTATTGCCACCAAGTATTAATGGGGACCATAACTGGGGAATTTACTGAGCATTCCGCCGAGGCGATCGCCGCTATGCTAAGTTACATTGTGCAAACGGAGTATGAAAAAAAGCAGTTAGCCAAAGATACCCTACAAAAGTATGAAGAAGTAGTTTTTCTTTCACAATTTGCGAATGCTGTTGCCACCTGCACTGGGCTACAGGAGCTAATCGAAGTAATTAGGGCTGAGATTCGTCAAGTTATCAGTGTCGATGAAATATTTTTATATCTTTATGACCAAAGTCAGGATAGCCTAACTCCACTTTTGTATAAAACAGAAGAATCATTACAGAATTTTAAAGCAATTGAAAAAATTGTCGAGCGCGTTTTAAAGCTTAATCAAGTCGAAGTAATTGATGACATTCAAAATGACCAAGATTACCTCAATCAACCCTCTAAAATTCGCTCTTTACTTTGTTATTCTCTGACTGTCCAAAACTCAATTATTGGCGTTCTTGGTCTAGCTCACTACCAAGTCAAGCACTTTGATTCTAGTGACTTAAATCTTTTTTCCACCCTCACCGGCCAAGTAGCGGCAGCAATTCGTACTGCTCAATATTACGAAACCATCAAAAACTATTCCCAAACTCTAGAAATTAGGGTGAAGGAGCGTACCATGGAGTTGGAATTTGCCAAACAACAACTAGAGCAAGTTAACCAACGACTCAAACATTTAGCCATTTATGATGAACTAACCCAAATTCCCAATCGTCGCTATTTTACCAGTTACTTAGAACAGGAATGGCGACAATGTTTGCGGCAAAAATCTCCAATTTCCTTAATCTTATGCGACGTAGATTATTTCAAAAACTATAATGATCTCTATGGTCATCAGATGGGGGATAAATGTCTCCAAAGTGTGGCTAAAGTTATTCAAAATGCATTGAAACGTCCTTCCGATGTGCTCGCTCGCTATGGAGGTGAGGAATTTATTGTGATTTTGCCCTACACCGATCAATCAGGGGCTTACACCGTGGGCCAACGCATCCACCACTGCCTAGCCGAGGCACAGATTTCCCATGCCGATTCCCCTACGAGCCGTTACCTCACCATAAGTTTAGGGATTGGGACCACCGTGCCCCTATTGCATTATCATCCCAGTGATTTAATTAAAATTGCTGACCAGGCCCTCTATGCAGCCAAGGCGGCCGGGCGTAACCAAACGAAGCTGAAAACTTTATCTTTTCAATGTAGTTAGTTAAAATTGTGGGATCAAATATTAATTGGTAAGTTTTGATAATTAATTGACTAATTAGCCCATGAGTCTTGTTTTTTTAGTAGTATTTTTTCTGTTAACCAACGCTATCTTTACTAAGGTGTTGATCAGCTTGCCTGAATACTTGGTTAATCAGGGGGCAATGGTGGGGCGCTTTGCCGTACTAGGGTTAGTTGTTCTTTTGCTTAGTTGGACAATGGGGGATGATTGACTATGGTGCCCCAACAATTAATTTTAAAAAATTTCCTCAGTTATCAGGATGTGAGCCTGAACTTTCGGGGCCTGCATACGGCCTGTATCTGTGGGTCTAACGGTGCGGGTAAATCGTCTTTGTTGGAAGCAATCACTTGGGCAATTTGGGGCAAATGTCGGGCTGAAAGTGAGGATGATGTGCTCCATAACGGCACCGACCAAGTGAGAGTGGATTTTGAATTTATTAGTAATAACCAAACCTATCGAATTATTCGTAGTCGCCAACGGGGGCGCAGTAGTGTAACGGAATTTCAGATCAAAAGCGGTGATCATTTCCGCACCCTTTCCGCCAAAGGACTCAGGGCCACCCAAGAAAAAATCACCAACACCTTAAAGTTAGATTACGAAACTTTTGTCAATTCCGCCTATCTTCGCCAGGGAAGAGCCGATGAATTTATGCTACGTAAACCCAGTGAACGTAAGCAAATTCTGGCAGATTTATTAAAATTGGACCAGTATGAAATGTTGGCAACTAGGGCCAAAGATATTTCCAAAGAAGCCAAGGGTAAAATTAATATTCTCGATGAACGTTTACAAATCTTAGAGCAGGATTTAAATCAACGGCCGGATGTGGTAGCTAATCAAGCCAAACTAGTTGCAGAAATCACAGAAGTGCAAGCCCAACAACAACAGACACAATGGCAGTTACAACAGCTACAAACTAGTCAAAATCAACGTCAACAATGGCAAAAGCAAGCCGGATGGCAACAGCGACAGTGTCAGGAATTGACTACTGAGATTGCCAGGTTAGAAAACCAAAATGAAGAAATTAATCAGCAATGTCAAAAACTAAAATTACTCCTAGAGCAAGAAGCAGTTATTCAAGTTAATTTTCAGCGCTATCAAACCTTACAAAGCCAAGAAACAGAATTAGCTAAAGCTTTTCAGCAATATCAAAATTTGCAACAGCAACGACAGGATTTGGAGCAACAGTTGCAGCGTCAAGAAAATGAATTAGCGAGACAAACAGAGCAGCAGCTTCTGCGTTTGGAACATCTGGATAAGCAATTGGCCGAGTTACAACCTATTTTGGCTCAACAACAGGACATTGAAGCGGACTTAGATAAGTTAAAAATTGCCAAACAAAAACTAAGCCAGCTTGATAACCTTCAACATCAAGTTGCGCCCCTTTTACAACGACGTTCTGCCCTACAAGGGGATTTAGCTAGGGCCAGGGCCCAGTGTCAGGCTCAACTAGAACAACGCCAGGCGATCGCCAAACAATTACAGATAGCCATCGCTGCTATTCCTGAGCAAAGAAGGGCTTTTCAGGCTTTGGATGAGGAAATTTTCCAACTAAAAAATAAACAGGTTTATCTTAAACGAGTGGAAGAAAAAGGCCAGGAAAGGGGTCATTTCAAAGAACGACTCCAGGAAAATCAACGATTGTTTGAAAAACAGTTACGGGAATTAGAACAAAAACTGACCTTATTGGGCATTCCTGGGGCAACTTGTCCCCTATGTGAACAGGGTTTAGATGGCCACTACCACCAACAAGTGATTGAAAAAACTGAGCATCAATGTCAAGAACTACGCAATCAAATTTGGATTCTGAAGGAACAAATTACCCTTGCAGATCAAGAGCTAGCTATTCTCCGTAATGAATATAAAGAAATTGCCGATGGCTTAACTAATTTAGAACAATTGTTGCAACATTATGGACAAATGGAAGCAGAATTAGAAAAAAGTGGAGAAAACCATGAACAATTAGTGGAGTTAAATGAGCAAATTGCTGACTTAGAATTGAGCTTGACCGAAGGAAACTTTGCTGAATCTCTCCAATTAGAATTAGCGGCTCTAGAGCGAGAATTAACTAACTTAGCCTACGACGAACAAACCCATGCTTTGGCCCGCTCTACGGTGGATCAACTAAGAAAAGGGGAAATTCGCCAAGCTAAGTTGAAAGAAGCCCAAAGTAAATATCGACAATTAACAGGCGATCGCCCTGGTTTGGAGCAAAAATTACTGGCATTGCGTTCCCAATTGCAAAGTTTGGGCACCAGTTCTCCCCTCCGCCAACAATGGCAACAGGTGAGTACAGCTATATCCGAACTGAATTACAACAACGAAACCCATCAACAATTATTGGGAGAATTGCGACGTCAACAACCTTGGCAGTTAAAGCATCAGGAGCTAGAACAAGCCCGGCAACAATTACCAATCCTAATACAACGGGGCCAGGAATACCAAGATCTAATTGGCGATCGCCAGCGCGCCCTAGAGGAAAGACAAGGAGAATTGGCCCAGTTAGAAGAACAGATTCGCCAGTATGCAGACCATGGGGAACAAATTAAATTGTTGGAGCAAGAATTAGCACAAAGAAGGCAACAACTGGATAATTTGCTGGCAAAAAAAGGTGGTTTGGAGCAGTTATTAATTCAGATTGATACTTTACAGGGAGAATATGAAGAAACAAAACAGCAATTTGACCAGGCTAAAAAACAATTTCGCATTCATCAAGAATTGGGTAAAGCCTTTGGCAAAGATGGTATTCAGGTAATGATTATTGAAAACATTCTGCCCCAGTTAGAAGCAGAAACCAATTACATTCTGGCAAGATTAACCGGGAATCAACACCATATCCAATTTGTCACCCAAAAGGAGGGTAAAAGTAGCACCAAAAACAAACCAAAAATGATTAATACCCTAGATATTCTCATTGCTGATGCCCAGGGTACCCGTCCCTATGAAACCTATTCTGGTGGAGAAGCTTTTCGGATTAATTTTTCCATTCGTTTAGCCCTAGCTAAATTATTGGCTCAACGGTCTGGCACTGCTTTACAGTTACTAATTATTGATGAAGGTTTTGGTACCCAGGATGCGGACGGTTGCGATCGCCTGGTGGCTGCCATCACTGCCATTGCTTCAGATTTTGCTTGTATTCTCACTGTCACCCACATGCCCCAGTTTAGGGAAGCCTTTCAACAGCGCATTGAAGTGAATAAGACCGAGTTTGGTTCCCAATTGGCCATTGTTAGCTAGATTAAATCGGTATTTTTTCTGTTTATACTTAATTTTATCAGGAAAATTTTTTAAATTTGGAAACGACAGAAAGTATGAAAACTAACTATGCTTAGTGCCATCGGGGAGAATAGTTCCCGTCAACTTAGCGGCCGTTAGTTTGACCATAATTCGATTACCTGCGCCAATTTTGGCTCCCTGTAAATTAGCTCCACTCAGATCCGCCCCACTTAAATCTGCTCCTACCAGATTAGCTTCCTGCAAATTAGCTCCCCGCAGATTAGCTTCCAACAAATTGGCCCGGAAAAGATTAGCCCGAAAAAGATTGGCATTTTCCAAATTAACTTGGTGTAAAAAACTGTCGCTCAAATCTGCATTACTTAGATTGGCAGACACCATTTTCCGTCCTGACAAATCCTTCTCTTTTAAATTAGCCCAACGCAAATCTGCCCCGGTTAAGTCCCGATAGTAGGGTCGATTGTGGTTTTCTTGGTGATGGTGCTGGGAACTGGAACTGTGGTTGTGGTTGGTCTGGTGATGATGGTGATGGGATTGAGGTGGACGATCGCCGGGGGGCGGGTAAGGTGGAGGAGATGTGGCCTTGGGCTTGGATTTGGGTTTAGCTTTGGGAGCTTTGCTGGTCTGGTCCTTTTTAGGAATCTGGGAAGTTTTAGCGCTTAACTCCAGCTCCAATAATTCCTTGAGGCGATCGCGGGCTTGGTTAATTTCTTTGAGTTTCCTGGCCGCTTTGGCCAATAGGCGGGGATTGTCCCTGGGCAGGCGATCGGGGTGCCAAACAAAGGCTAAATCTCGATAGGCTTCATTGATTTCCTCCAGACTAGCCCCTACCTCTAGCCCCAGGATTTCGTAATAGTGGGAAAACTCTTGCATAATCACCGCTGTGCAATGGCCCACCTAAAAGCGTAATATAGAAAGGTTGTCAATTTTTAAGATCCCAGAGAAGTCATGGCAGTTCCCAAGAAGAAAACCTCCAAAGCAAAACGTGATCAACGCCGGGCCCACTGGCGCAGACAAGCTTCCTCCCAAGCGCAAAAGGCTTTGTCCCTCGGCAAATCCATTTTATCTGGCCGTTCTACTTTCCTCTATCCCCCCGCAGAAGAAGAAGGGGAAGAAGAGTAAAGATAAATTGTCAGTTAGCCGAATTTAGCATCAAGGTGAGGGGCGATCGCCAAGGACAAAACGGTTTTGGGAAAAATAATTGAATTGATTGAACTTCAATGCTTAACCAGTTCCCGAAGCTTCGCCTAACTCCCTTCACAACGGGCATTGTTGCTATTTTTCTGTTTTCCCTGGTTATACGATTTTGGAACCTGGGACAATTTAACCAATTAGTTTTCGATGAAGTTTACTACGCCAAATTTGCCAGTGACTATTGGTTAGGCAACGATTTTTTTCCCTCCCATCCGCCCCTGAGCCATTACCTAATTGCATTGGCCATGGGGTTGGGGCAGGTTTTTCCCGTTAATCCAGAACAAGTCAACGATCTGACGGGGGCTGTACGTTCCACCTGGAGTTACCGCTGGCTCAATGCCCTCACCGGGGCCACCATTCCCCTGCTCCTAGGGGCGATCGCCTACCTTTTAACCCAACGGCGACTGGTAACCCTGCTGACCATGGGCCTAGTGGCCTTGGATGGTCTGTTTTTGGTGGAATCCCGCTATGCATTGAATAACATTTATCTAGTTTTTTTTGGGCTCCTGGGACAAGCCTTGGTTTTGTGGCATCTACGCCAAGAGAAACTTTGGCAATTAATTCTAGGGGGCATTAGTTTAGCCTGCGCCGGAAGCGTCAAATGGAACGGTTTTGCTTTTTTATTGGGTGTTTATCTCCTCTGGGCGATCGCCTGGGTTAAACCTTTCTTCAACCAGGGTTGGACAAAGGGGGAAAGACAAGCAAATTCACTGCAACTATTGGATAGGGATGGAGAGAATAATCAAGGTTTTCTCTCCCGCTGGTTGATTATTTCCCCGCTGAAATTTGCGATCTGGTTGGTGCTAGTACCCGTTATTACCTACAGCGTCATTTGGATTCCCCATTTGTTAATGAATGGAGAATATGCCTCCCTAGAAGGTTTTTGGCGCATTCAACGGGAAACTTGGCAGTACCATCGTCGGGTGGGAAATAGCCCTGACATTCACCCCTATTGTTCCCCTTGGTATAGCTGGCTGTTGATGGCAAGACCGATCGCCTATTTTTACCAAAAATCCGGCCAGTTTGGCTTAATTAATGATGTCCACGCCATGGCTAACCCAATTTTGCTCTGGTTTTCCACCGGGGCCATGGCATTACTAACAGGCACTGTTATTTGGCAAAAAATACGTCAATTTTCCTCCCAGACCATCAATGCACCTTTGCGGGGGATAACCCTTTATATTGAGGTCAATTACGCCGTCAATCTACTGCCTTGGTTGGGCATTAGTCGTTGCACTTTTTTTTACCACTACCTACCCGCCTACGCCTTTAGTATTTTAGCCCTCGCTTTAATCCTAGAAACTTTACTGGACAGTCCCCGGCACAGTCATAACGTCATTGCTTGGGCAGTTTTAACCCTAGTGGCGATAGCCTTTTGGTATTGGTTGCCTGTTTTCTTGGGATTACCATTGACTCCTAGGGGCTTTGCCCTGCGGATGCTATTTCCCAGTTGGATTTGAAGCAAAGACAATCCTTCCAAATAAAATCGGCACGGTCTCAGATTCAGGCCGAAATGGATTGACTGGGACAGTTGGCTTCACCCCGATGGCTTCTTGGAAGTACGGACTGGGGGGTATATTGAAAAGTTGGGGTTGATGGCTCCCCAGACTAATTTTTCAGCAACTACCATTTTGAGCACTCCCAGGGAAAATTCTATGTTAGATCTCAGCGGCAAGCACGCCTTTGTTACCGGCATCGCCAATAATCGCTCCATTGCCTGGGGCATTGCCCAACAACTACACCAGGCCGGGGCTGAAATTGGCGTTAGTTATCTTCCAGATGAGAAAGGCAGATTTGAAAAGAAAGTGCGGGAGTTGACCGAGCCTTTGCATCCTACCCTCGTCTTGCCGGGGGACGTACAGGACGATGCCCAGGTGGATGCCCTGTTCCATAGCGTTAAGGAAAAATGGGGCAAACTCGATATTTTGATCCATTGCTTAGCCTTTGCCGACAAGTCCGGTTTGACGGGGAATTATACCGATATTCCCAAGGAAGCCTTTAGTCAAGCAATGGAAATTAGCACCTATTCCCTGGGGCGTTTGGCTCGGGGGGCAAAACCCTTGATGACCAATGGCGGTAGCATCATTACCCTGACTTACTTTGGCGGCGTGAAGGTTATTCCCAACTACAACCTGATGGGGGTGGCGAAGGCCGGTCTGGAAATGACTGTGCGTTATCTGGCCGCAGAATTGGGGCCCCAAAATATTCGTGTTAATGGTATTTCCGCTGGCCCCATCCGGACCCTGGCTTCTTCGGCGGTGGGGGGCATTTTGGATATGATTCACCATGTGGAAGAGGTGGCACCACTAAAGCGTACCGTCACCCAAACGGAAGTGGGGAATACAGCGGCTTTCCTGGCCAGTGACCTTTCCAGTGGCATTACCGGACAAATTATCTACGTCGATTCTGGCTATGAAATTATGGGTATGTAATGGTGAAGATTAAACGAGAAAAATAGTTCTTTGCCATGGGATCCGAGTATCAAGGCCAATTTGAGCAAAAATTTGAGGAAGGAAAGGCCGCTTTCGACCGGGGACGTTACCGCCAAAGTATTAGTCTTTTTGAGGAAGCGGTGAAGCTTTCGGCTGGGGCATCCCGTCGGGGCGGCGAAGCTCAGTTGTGGTTGGCCATGGCCCACCAAGCCAGCGGAGATCTGCCCACTGCCAAACAAATTTGCCGTAAATTGGTGCGCCATCCCCATCCTGAGTGCCGCAAGCAGGGGCAACAGGTGCTGGAAATTTTGCAAGCCCCCCAATTAACCAGGCCCAAGGAATGGTTGACTCCGATCCCGGATTTAACCGACCAGGAAAATACCAAACCCACTACTCCCCGCATGGCCCGTCGCCGTCGTCGTCTGCCGGAGCCTACCCCCATTCAGTTTGAAGATACCCGGAAAATGAATACCAAGGACAATGGTTTCATCTTTGCGGCGATCGCCTTTTTGGCAGTGTTGCTGGGGTTTACCTATTGGTTAAGTTAATAAAGTCGCCGGTGGTGGTTGCCATTTGTTACTAGTTTGCTAAAAAGCCAGTAAACTAGGCGAGAAATAATCATCCCCCACGATTGCTATGGAATGGTTCGCCATTGCCCTGTCTACTTTTCTCACTTTCCTGGCCCCAGTTAACTTCATTAGTGATCAGGTCATAGCCAATCAAATTCGCCAGCGGGTCCATGGGGTGGAAGACCTATCGGTGCGGGTGGACAATGCCCCCAACTACCAACTAATCCAGGGCAAAATCCAACGGGTACGCCTGGCCAGTCGGGGTTTGGAAATTGTGCCCAGTCTACGGATTCAACAGGTGCAATTGGAAACCGATCCCATCGACGTGGATTTGCAAGCTCTGCGGGAAAATCGCAACCTACCGGGATTGAGGCAAGCTCTACGGCAACCATTGCAAGGGGCGGCGGAACTGGTGCTCACGGAAGCTGATGTCAATAAGGCTTTGCAAAATGCCACTGTTAAAGAGCGGTTACAAAAACAAATTGACCAACGGGTGCCGGCTGATGTACCCCGCTTTCAACTGCTCAGCGCCCAGGTGGATTTCCTCCCAGACGATCGCCTAGGCATTAATTTAGAACTGGGGCAACAGTTGGAACCCAATGCTGAACTAGAAAAATTAGTCATTACCATCGAAACTGGCATCTCGATCCAAAACGGCGATCGCCTAACCCTGGTGGACCCCAGTGCCATTCTTAACGGCCGCCGCATTAATACCAATATTCTCAACAGCATCATTGGTAGTTTTAGTGATAATCTCAGCCTGAAAAGATTGGAAAATCGGGGCATCACCGCCAGAATTTTACGGTACGACATCACCGCTGATGAGTTCAGTTTCAGCGCCTTTGGCAGTATTGCTCCAGCAAAAGAATAAAAAAATGCCCCCAATACAGTGGATTAGGGGCAAAGATGGTTTACTTTGTGCATTACTGGTCTAATTCATTCCTGATCGAAGACTAATTGGGCCTAGGCGGTCGGAGTCGTAAAATCGTTAATTGTCAATTTACCACCAGTGTAGTTTTGGAGTTCGATAAAGGCATCGGTGTTGGGATTGAAGCCAAACGAGCCATTATTGATAGCCACAAAGGTGCGTGCCCCTGATCCACTGCCTACTGTGATTTGAGCAGCGTCGTATTGCCCCAGGGTTGCCAAACCAAGCACTGTTGCTCCTAGTCCAAGGATGCTGTTAACGCTCAGATGGCGAACCGCAGGAGAGAAGAAACCGTTGTTGGTGGGGGCAGATTGAACCAAGAACTTATCTTCACCACGAGTGAAATCGGTAATCACGTCAACCTTGGACAAATTAACGTTGAACCAGGAGAGGCCGAGCTGGGAATCCTTAAGATTGGTGTAGTCAAATAGGTCATTACCCATACCACCAGTCAAAATATCCTTATCGGCACCACCGATAATCAGATCATTGCCAGCACGGCCATTCAAAGTGTCATTGCCGTGACCGCCCATCAAAGTGTCATTTTTTTGGAAGCCAACTATGCTGTCATCGCCTTTACCGCCATCAAGAATGTTCTCTTGATCATCACCAATAATGATGTCATTCCCAATGGTACCGATAACGTTGTCAAAGTTGACCACCTTGACCAAACTTTGAGGAGAGCTTGCACCAGAAATCAAGATACTTTGCATGCCTAGGTCTACGTTGATAGTAATGCCTAGATCCGCACCAGAAAAGTCAATGGTGTTATTGTCCACACTGCCATCGGCGATGACTTCTTCGATGTTGAGGAGCGTATCTATGCCCAGGGATCCTAGAGGGCCTTTCTCAACGGTTAAAGTTAGATCACCAGCCCCTTTCAAGGTGATAGAACGAGGAAGAACAACCGGATCCTGTACAGTTCCATAATCCGCAGTATCAGTATCTGCACCACCGGGATCGGTACCACCGTCCAGGACGTCATTGCCGTCGCCACCATATAAAGTGTCATTTCCTAGGTCGCCGAATACGCTGTCATTTCCTAGATCACCGTATAAGCTGTCATTGTCTTGTCCACCCCTGACAATATCATTGCCTTGTCCACCCCTGACGGTATCATCGCCAACATTACCGTTCAGGGAATCCTCGCCCATATTACCGTTCAGTAAGTCATTTCCCTCACCTCCGGATATGGTGTCATTTCCCCCCAGACCACGTATGGTGTCATTTCCTCCTAGACCAGATAGGACGTTGTTTTCACCGTTACCGTCGATGATGTTGTCTAGGTCATTACCCTCACCTATGATGGCAGTCCCCGTCAGGGTTAGATTTTCAATGAAGGTGGGTGTTAACTCGGGCCTCGTCAGTGGCTCACTCAGAAACAAATATGCTGCATACTTAGTTGCACCTAGCGTGGCCAAAGCCGCTCCATTGTTTACCAACCCATTGATGGCAGGCAAGTAGAACGGCCCAGTATTTAGAGAATAATCCACAGACGATATAACGGAGTCCATGCCACCACCAGCACTCGCCTCACCGACCTTGTCGCCCGTATTATCAACGTAGTAAGTGTCGTCACCTGAACCGCCGAACATAATATCAGCGCCTGTGCCACCATCCAGGATGTCATCCCCTCCTAACCCGACAAGAATATCATTTCCTGCTTTGCCGTTGATGACATCATCTATATCACTATCGACAAACGGAGGAGACAATGATAAGTCAATCGATCCAATCAAGGCTGGCCTGAAATCAAAAAGACCGGCGAATGTATTGTTGTCGTTGCCATTCGTTCCGTTAATGAGAGCCATAGTACTTAACCTCTAGTAGTGAAATAAACTGTAGAGCAGAAAAAAATATAGTGCTCGATCGCCGAGCATTGTGTAGTTTAGGATTGCGGCGGGTGACTGAGTCTAGGTTGGGACGAAAGCCTCAAGTCAAGGGATATTTAGTATTTTCCAGATGAACCAGTAGAGTTTGACATCCACTTTCGGTGTTCATACTTAAATCCTACACTGGGTTGATTGATTTAAGTGCTAAGAAATGCTTAAGACTTTCAATTTTATGTTAATTTTTATGTTCTTTAAGTTGAGCTTTGTAAACTTAGGTTTTTTATTCACCGATCAGCTCGCCAAAAATTGTGCGGTGCAAAGATGGATTTCCCGGCGATCGCCACTGTTTAATTTCAGGTTCAAAGCCAGGAATGCCCCCACTGCCTCGAATTTTCTGCTAGAAATACCTAGGGGCCTGTTGCAAAAATCCCTTTAAAATCGAACCCTTTAGGAGAACACCACTTATATGTTTACTAACGTCAAGTCCACCATCCGCCGTGTTGATCCCGAAGCGTTGAATGGACGCCAGCTACTCAAGGTGGTTTATGTGGTCTTGGAATCCCAGTATCAGAGCGCTTTGTCGGCGGCCGTTAGAAACATTAACCGTACCAACTCCAGCCTGGCCATTCAGTTAACGGGCTATTTGATCGAGGAGTTGCGGGACCCGGAAAATTACGCCAACTTTAAACATGACGTCAGCGAAGCTAATCTCTTCATTGCTTCCCTGATTTTTATTGAAGATCTGGCCGATAAGGTGGTGGAAGCGGTAACTCCCTATCGGGACAATTTGGATGCGGCGATCGTGTTCCCCTCCATGCCCCAGGTGATGCGCCTGAACAAAATGGGTTCCTTTTCCATGGCGCAATTGGGCCAGTCCAAAAGTGCGATCGCCCAGTTCATGAAAAAGCGCAAGGAAAACAGCAGTGGTGCTGGCTTCCAGGATGCGATGTTGAAACTGTTGCGGACCCTGCCCACGGTGTTGAAATATTTGCCGGTGGAAAAGGCCCAGGATGCCCGTAATTTTATGCTCAGCTTCCAGTATTGGTTGGGAGGCTCCCAGGAGAACTTGGAAAACTTCCTGCTGATGCTGACCGACAAGTATGTTTATCCTGATTTGGGCTTGGATAAACTGGTCAACTACCAGGAGCCAGTGGTCTATCCCGATATGGGCATTTGGCATCCCCTGTCCATGCAGATGTTTGAAAACGTGAAGGATTACCTGGAGTGGTATAACCAACGTCCCGACATCAGCGAAGATCTCAAAGATCCTTTAGCCCCCTGCATTGGTCTGATTATGCAACGCACCCACCTCGTCACCGGGGATGATGCCCATTACGTTGGCATGGTGCAGGAATTGGAAGCCATGGGGGCCCGAGTGATCTGCGTGTTCTCCGGCGGTTTAGATTTCTCCAAGCCTGTCAACGAATATTTCTGGGATAAATCCGTTAACGGTGTGGAACCCCTGCCCATTGTGGATGCGGTGGTTTCGTTAACTGGTTTTGCTCTGGTGGGTGGCCCCGCTCGTCAAGATCATCCCCGTGCCATTGAATCCCTGAAAAAGCTCAACCGTCCCTATATGTGCGCCCTGCCCCTGGTGTTCCAAACCACAGAGGAGTGGGAAGCCAGCGATTTAGGTTTACACCCCATCCAAGTGGCGTTACAAATTGCCATTCCTGAACTGGACGGGGCGATCGAACCGATTATTCTTTCCGGTCGGGATGGTTCCACCGGTCGGGCCATTGCTCTCCAAGACCGCCTAGAGGCGATCGCCCAGCGGGCCATGAAGTGGGCTAATTTACGCAAAAAACCTAAGCTGGATAAAAAAGTTGCCATTACCGTATTCAGTTTCCCCCCCGATAAAGGCAATGTGGGCACAGCGGCCTATCTGGACGTGTTTGGCTCCATCTATGAAGTGATGAAAGGCCTCCAGGGCAACGGCTACGATGTGCAAGATTTACCCGGTTCCGCCAAGGAATTAATGGAAGCGGTCATCCACGATGCCCAAGCCCAATACAACAGCCCAGAATTAAACATCGCCCATCGCATGTCGGTGGAGCAGTATGAACGCCTGACCCCCTACTCGGTGCGGTTGGAGGAAAATTGGGGCAAACCCCCCGGACATCTGAACAGCGACGGGCAAAATTTACTGATCTACGGTAAGGAATTCGGTAACG
Organism: Synechocystis sp. IPPAS B-1465; assembly: GCF_003015225.1. Classification (GTDB taxonomy): domain Bacteria; phylum Cyanobacteriota; class Cyanobacteriia; order Cyanobacteriales; family Microcystaceae; genus Synechocystis. The sequence goes on from NZ_CP028094.1 coordinate 510,223, forward strand.
TCTTCATCGGTGTACAACCCACCTTTGGTTACGAAGGGGACCCCATGCGCTTGCTATTCTCCCGTTCCGCCAGTCCCCATCACGGTTTTGCCGCTTACTACACCTATTTGAACCACATTTGGAAAGCCGATGCGGTATTACATTTCGGCACCCACGGTTCTTTGGAATTTATGCCCGGTAAACAGATGGGCATGTCCGGGGAATGCTATCCCGATAATTTGATTGGCACCATTCCCAACTTGTACTACTACGCCGCCAACAATCCTTCTGAAGCTACCATCGCCAAACGGCGGGGTTATGCGTCCACCATTTCCTACTTGACCCCTCCCGCAGAAAATGCCGGTTTATACAAAGGTTTGCAGGAGTTAAACGAGCTAATTGGCTCCTACCAAACCCTGAAGGATTCCGGCCGGGGCATCCAGATTGTTAATACCATCATGGACCAGGCCCGCATCTGTAACCTTGACCAAGATGTCAATTTGCCCGACATCAACGCCGAGGAAATGGATCAAGGTCAGCGGGATACCATTGTCGGTTCCGTTTACCGCAAGCTGATGGAAATTGAGTCTAGGCTCCTGCCCTGTGGTCTCCATGTCATTGGCCAGCCCCCAAGCGCCGAAGAGGCGATCGCCACCCTGGTAAACATTGCCAGTTTGGACCGGGAAGATGAAGGCATTTGGGCTTTGCCTACCCTGATTGCGGAAAGCATCGGGCGCAATATGGAGGAAATTTACCGCAACAGTGACAAGGGGATTTTGGCCGACGTGGAATTGTTGCAAGACATTACCCTAGCTACCAGGGCTGCTGTGGCCGCTCTGGTACAGGAACAAATTAATGCCGACGGTCGAGTTTCCTTTGTTTCCAAGCTGAACTTCTTCAAAATTGGCAAAAAAGCTCCCTGGGTCAAATCCCTCTGCGATTCCGGCTACCCCAACGTCAATGAAGAAAAACTCAAACCCCTGTTTGAATACCTGGAATTCTGTTTGGAACAGGTTTGTGCCGACAACGAATTTGGTGGCCTACTCCAAGCCCTGGAAGGGGAATACGTCCTGCCCGGCCCTGGTGGCGACCCCATCCGTAACCCCAATGTGTTGCCCACAGGAAAAAATATCCACGCCCTCGATCCCCAATCCATCCCCACCCTGGCCGCTGTCCAATCCGCCAAAGTAGTGGTCGATCGCCTGTTGGAACGGCAACGCGCCGAAAATGGTGGTAATTATCCCGAAACCATTGCTTCTGTGCTCTGGGGTACGGATAACATCAAAACCTACGGCGAATCCCTGGCCCAAATTATGTGGATGGTGGGAGCCAAACCCGTCCCCGATGCCCTCGGTCGGGTAAATAAAATCGAACTGGTGCCCCTGGAAGAACTGGGTCGCCCCCGCATTGACGTGGTGGTGAATTGTTCCGGGGTATTCCGGGATCTGTTTATTAACCAAATGAACCTGTTGGATCAAGCGGTGAAACTAGCCGCCGAAGCCGATGAACCCCTGGAAATGAACTTCGTTCGTAAGCACGCCCTGGAACAGGCAGAAGAGATGGGCATTGGCGTAAGGGAAGCGGCCACCCGGATTTTCTCCAACGCCTCCGGTTCCTATTCTTCCAACGTCAACTTAGCGGTAGAAAACAGCAGTTGGGAAGATGAGTCGGAATTGCAGGAAATGTACCTCAAACGCAAGTCCTTCGCTTTCAACTCCGATAACCCCGGCATGATGGACCAAAATCGGGATATGTTCGAGCGGGCTTTGAAAACCGCCGATGCCACATTCCAGAACTTGGATTCCTCGGAAATTAGCCTCACCGACGTATCCCACTACTTCGACTCCGACCCCACCAAGTTAATTTCCACCCTGCGGGATGACGGCAAAGCCCCCGCCGCTTACATTGCCGACACCACCACCGCCAACGCTCAGGTACGTACCCTATCGGAAACGGTGCGCCTTGATGCCCGCACGAAATTGCTCAATCCCAAATGGTACGAAGGGATGCTTTCCCATGGCTACGAAGGGGTGCGGGAACTATCCAAACGGTTAGTCAATACCATGGGCTGGAGTGCCACTGCCGGCGCAGTGGATAACTGGGTTTATGAGGATGCCAACAGCACCTTCATCAAAGATGAGGAAATGTGCAAACGGTTAATGGACTTAAACCCCAACTCTTTCCGCCGCATGGTCAGCACTTTGTTGGAAGTCAATGGCCGCGGCTATTGGGAGACTTCTGATGAAAACTTGGAACGGCTACAGGAACTTTATCAAGAAGTGGAAGACCGCATTGAAGGGGTTGAATAACTTCTAAAATCCTGAACTAAGATATAGGGGTGGGCTAGGCTCACCTTTTTTATTAGCTTAATAGCCTAACTTTAGATTCGTATAGCAAGTAAGCAGTAATTCATATGGAATTAAAAAGTGTTAAATTAAACAAATTTAAAAGATTTGAAAGTGCTGAGCTTAAAACTAATGGTAAGCTTATTGCTCTAATTGGAGCCAATGAAAGTGGAAAGACATCTATTCTAGAAGCAATACAATGTTTGGATGATGATAAAGCTTTCTCCGACGTGTTTTTTACTCGTGACCTTTCCGAACCTGAGCAAGATGAAGTCATTATCGAAGCTACATATATGTTAAGTGAAGAGGACAATGAATCAATCCTCTTTTATGATCCATTACGCGTGGCAAAGAAATTTTTGATTCTGAAAAGAGCTAATGGAAAACGGAATTTTAAAATTGAGCCTGATATTATATTTAATGACCAATATCGAAAAGAAATAATTAATAAAACATTACAGTTTATTGAAAATATATTTTATGAAGATCAAGACTTTGATAACGAACTATTAAATAATATAGTTACTGAAGGCAGAGAAATTATTTTGCAATTGCAGACGTCTTTAAATGATAAACGAAATAAGGATCGACACAATGGAGAAAAATGGCAAGTTCCACACGAAGTTCCTAACGTACTGGTGATGGAGGATCAAAAAAAGTTAGAGTTATGGATTGAGCTTATAGAAGAATTTTTGGACTTTAATCAAGGAACAAACAATGAAAAACACTTAAAAGAATTGTCAGACTCAGCAAAAAAACTATTAAAATATGAGAACTCATCACTGATAAATGGATCAATCGAGATAATTTACAAGCGACGACCTAAAGCATTACTATTTGATGATGAATCCAGAAAAATCCCGTCTTTTTTCTCAATAATCACACAAAATACAAATAAAGAAAAAATTGTAGCCAAGCCGGATAAAGCACTAGCAAATTTATTGAAATTAGCCAAGTTAGATTTGAATGAGTTATTTAAATCTCTTGGAAATTTACAGAAATCACAAATGTTGTTGAATCGAGCAAATCAAACAATAGTAGATTTTTTCAATAGCAAATGGAGTCAGTCAAATTCTCAATATCTAAAACTTTACTTGCATGGTAACACATTAAGAATCTCTATAGAGACTAATAAAGGTAGTAGTTTTAATATAGACGAAAGAAGTCAAGGCTTCAGGCAATTTGTTGCCCTAACTTGTTTTTTAGAAGTTGAGCATTTAGATGTTTTACCAATTCTACTCATAGATGAAGCAGAGCTACACTTACACTATGATGCTCAGGTTGATTTAATGAAAGTTTTGGAAAAGCAAAGTATTGCAAAAAAGGTAATTTATACGACTCACTCTATTGGTTGTTTGCCGGAAGATTTAGGAGTAGGGATCAAACTCGTAGAGACTCAAAGAGAACAATTGGAAAGAAGCATAATTGAAAACAATTTTTGGATTAAATGGAAGAAAAAAGAATTAGGAATGACTCCTATCCTATTTGGTTTGGGTGCTGCACAAATGTCATATATTGCTATTCGTCCTGCCTTATTTGGTGAAGGAATATCAGAAGTAATCATATTACCAACCATATTCAGGCAAATTATAAAAAAAGAGAATTTAGGATTTCAAATAATTGGTGGTTTATCTGAGACCAATCAGTACGCATTACTTGATGGTCAAGCACCTAAAGTTGTTTATGTAACTGATTATGATAGAGCAGGTGATGAATTCAAAAAAAAGTTAGAAGAGAATGGCATAAATCCAGAATTTATCAAGCAACTACCAGGAGATGACAACGCATCAGTTTTAGAAGATTTTATTTGTCTTGATCTTTATATTCGTGCAGTTAATGAAGAGTTAAATCAACGGAACAAAAATCCACCAAATATTAAATCTGATGATTTTGGAGAAATTAATCGTCCAAAAAATCTAAAGAAATGGTGTCAATTAAAAGGTCTTAGTGAACCAACAAAAGTCAATGTACTTTATCGCTTAATAGACTATGCTTATAGTGATGAGCAATCCCAAATTCTTGATTTTAAATATATCGAAAAATTTAAAGAACTTTATGAATCAATCATAACAATACTGGAAAGATAATCATATGTATGTATCTCTTCCACTTAATCAAGTATTAAATTTTAAATATCGGACTTTTATTATTCAAGAAGAAAGATGATTTACAGCACTGATCCCTGGCTTACCCAGTTGTATGACTCAGGGAGAAATGATAGAAGAAAATGAATATAAACAGTCATTGTCAAAGGCGATCGCCAAATCAACGAGAAAAAGTGATTAAAAGAAGTTATTCTTTTATCGTTCCCGAGGGAGAAAATTACGCCAGTGGGGAGGGAGTAGATCGTCAAAATAAGCTTCCACTAACCGGTAATGTTTTTGGTAAAGTACACCAACAGCAATAATGGCCAAACCGATGGCTGACAGTGCAAAGGGGAACAAAATGGAATCGGCAAAGACTTGGAAGGCTAAATAACTGATGTAGCCGAATACCCCAATGACACCAAACACCATAAATAGTCGTCGTTTGAGCAAAATTGATAGGGCCATCAGACCTAAATTAATCAGGCAAAAAAACAGTCGGTACCATTCCGTATCCTGCCCTGTGGCCAAGAGACTAAACCAAAAACTAATCAGTCCAAACAGGTAGAGCCAAAAGCTGTAATCCCCCCGACTGCGCCGCCAGCGCAAATCCACCCCATAGGCGATCGCCAAACAAATAATGCCAAAACCCAGGGTCAGGCGGGCCGCAGTAATGAAACTGACCGTCTCTCCGTAAATGAGCGGGGGAATATCAATGGAAAGGAACCAGAGGCAGAAGGCAAGGGGGAAGGTGAGGAAAGGAAAGTGAATAAAGCGCAAAGCCAATAAACTGGCAATAATCGTACCCATGGCCAGGGGGAAACGGCCGCTGATTAACCAGGTGGGTAAATTACGGTACACGGAAGGATCTTCAAGGGAAATTAACCCAAAACCCTGTTGCAGTCCGTAAATGGCCAAGGGGGTCATCCAAACAGCAATGGTAATCAATAGGCCGCCGGGCACAGGCAATTTTTGCTGAAAATAAAGCCATTGGCCCACTATGATCAGACCCAGTGCATATACCACTGCCACAGTGAATAGACCAAATCCCCCCAGGGCATCCCAAACAATGCTACCGAGGAAAACCATGGCCACAATCACAATCAGGGCACCAAAGTAAAAAGCAACGTTGGCAAAGTCGAATCGCAACGGCGGGGAATCACTATTTTCCCTGGCCCCTTCCATGGCAGGAAAGTCCTTATGTTCTATCCAGGCTTGCCATAATTGTTCGGCTTGCTCTGCGGACAAATAACCCTGTTCTACCGCCCAGGCTAGGTCTGTTTCGGTAATGTCCATGCCCAAATTTTCCTCCATTGCTCGCCACTGACCTTTTACCGTATCAGGCGATCGCCAGGGATAGGGGATGACAACGGGGCAATTCTGGAATTGGAAGAAATTAACGGCGACAATCTGTCTGGGGATGAACCAGAAAATCTAACTAGGATTAGCGGGAGAACTTATTGGTTAAGTTGCTTTTTGGCCTGCTGCCATAGGGTTTCCAACTCTTCTAATTTGTACTGATCCAACGGGCGATCGGCAAATTTTTCCATCAATTGTAGCCGCTGAATAAATCTTTGATTGGTGCCATGGAGAGCCAAGGAAGCGTCGAGATTGTACCAACGGGCCAGGTTGATGAGGGTGAATAATAAATCCCCTAATTCTGCCTGTTGATGGCCCTTATCCTCCGTGGTCAAAGCCTGTTTAAATTCGGTTAACTCCTCTGTAAACTTAGCCCATACGCCGTCAACATCTGGCCATTCAAAGCCCACCGCCGCTGCCTTTTGAGAAATTTTACTACCGGCCATCAGGGGGGGCAACGTACTGTTATAGCGTTCTAATTTGATGCTTAAAAGTGGTGTTTGGTCGGGGTTTAAACCCTTTTCCTGTGCCTTAATCGTCTGCCAATTGGCTTTCACTTCCTCTGCATCGCTGACTGTTACCTCAGCAAAAACGTGGGGATGGCGACGGATAAGTTTGGCGGTAATGCCCTCTGCCACCTGTTGCAAATTGAAGTGTCCTAAATCCTGGGCCACTTGGGCTTGGAGTACCACCTGGAGCAATAAATCCCCCAATTCCTCGGCGATCGCCGTTTGGTCTTGGCTTTGTAGGGCGTGGACCACTTCGTAGGCTTCTTCCACCACGTAGGGAATTAAACTTTGTTGGGTTTGGGCTAAATCCCAAGGGCATCCCCCCTTTGGCGATCGCAGTTGGGCCACTACGGCAATTAATTTTTCTAGGGCTTGGAGAATGGGGGCAGTGGCATCCATAAAAATCAGCAGTTAATCTAACCAATACAACGGGGAATCAGGGGGTAATTTTTGACCGGGCCAAAACTCTCAGATGGGTTAGCAAAGTTTCAGGCCAGGCTAATTTTCCCCAACTAAGTTAAGCAATCTTTAGGAAGCACCGGGGTAAATTCGCCCCCGCCATTGTTTGGGGGTTTGGGAAGCGGAAATGATAATCCGGGTCACCGCCAACGGATCCGCCAGGGGAGAAAGCCAATAACTCCAGGCTCCTTTTTCTGAAGGTCGGTAATAGGAAGGATAAATGGCCAACAGCATCCCCCAACGAACTAAAAGCAAAAAACCATTCAGGGCGATCGCCAAGCGGAGGGTTAAAAAGTCAAAGTCTTCCCCCCAAAGCATCAACAACAGGGAAAAAAACAAAATTGGTAAGCCTTGCACCAATAGCAGAAAAATTACCTCTGCCCATAACCGGGCCGGCACCGTTGCATCCTTGAGATCCAGGGAACGGCCCCATTCTCGCCAGGTTTCGCCAATGCCTTCGTACATTCTCACCCGGATCAAGTTAGCGCCATCCAAAAAGCCCACTCGATAACCCCGTTGGGCCGCCACCCTCGCTAAGGTCACATCATCACAAAAAGAACGAGCCGCCAGTTCATAGCCCCCCAAGGCTTCCAACACCAATCGCCGACAGAGAAAACATTGACCATTGGCCATCACCGTTTCCGGAGCCTGTTCCCTCACCCCAGCGGACTCAAAACGGTATAGCAACGTCATCAGCAAAGCCGGTTGCAGCCACCATTCCCCAGGCGATTGCAAAATAAATTGGGGCGATAGGGAAAGAATGTCGTAATTTTCTTCCTCCGCCGCCTGCACGACACTGGCCACTAGCCCCGGTTGGGGTTGGGTATCGGCATCAATGCCCAAAATCCATTCGCTGGCGGGATCACTGTGCCTAAAGCCATAATTGAGCGCCCAGGGCCGCCCCACCCAGTTATCTGGTAAAGGATCATCGGTCAGCAGTTGCAAACGGGGATTATCTTTTTGCCTTGCTTGCACCACTGCCTGGGTGCCATCGGTGGAACGACTATCCACCACCAAAATTTCCCTTAATGGTGGCCCCTGTTGGGCTAAACCAAGCAAACAAGGAGTTACCCGGGCTGCTTCATTTAAAGTTGGCACCACCACGGACACATTGCGAACCCCTTCTTCCGGCAAAAATACCGGTGCCAATGGCGATCGCCGCCGTGCTCCTTTGACCAAACGGCTGAGCAAAATTAAACTAGCTACCCCCTGGGCCACTAACAACCCCAAGCAGAGTATGGCAATGATCAGCATTATTTCTGTTTTTAATATGGATGAAGGGGAATTGCCTGCAACAACGGGCCGGAGGAGTCAACGCCAAAGTAGTGATTATAGTTGTTTAGGAATGACCAAAGATACCGTTGTGCCCTGTCCTAGCTCACTTTTGATCTCGATTCTGCCCCCATAAAAGGTTATCAACTTTCTGGCGATCGTCAAACCAATACCAATGCCGGCAATATGGCCCACGTTGGACCCCCGCTGAAATGGCTCAAAAATTTTCTCTAACTCTGTCTCCGGAATACCTATGCCATAATCTTGAATTTCAAAGATTATTTCTTCGGGAGATTCCAACAGCAGTAAATCAATAGTAAGAATAGTAGGGGAATATTTAATGCCATTGGCTAGTAAATGGGTCAAAACCGGTTTCAATAAAACAGGATCGAATTTGACTGCCAACCGGGTCTTAGAACTTAAACAGGCACAAAAATTAATTTTATAGGGATAACTAAGATATTCAGTTTTATCAATTATATCCTGGCAAAAATCAATTAAACTACCCTTAACCAACACTGGTTCGATTTCTTCTTGGTTAAGATTAATAGTAATAATATCGCCAATTAATTCATCAATTTGCTTCGCTCCCCTAAGAATTGACTCTATATATTGAACTCGTTTTTCATCGGTTAGTTTTGCTTCAAATTTTCCCATAATTGAAGCCGCACAGGAAATGGTCGTTAAGGGGGTGCGAAATTGATGGGAAATGGCCGTAATAAATTCGGAACGCAATTGATTCAGCTCTTTTTCCCGCTGTAACGCCAAGGAGGTGCTCCTTTCCATGGCTTTGCGATCGCCAATGTCTTGAACCATCACCACACAAAAATCAAGACTGCCATCTAGCCTACGATGGGCTTGTACCCCAAGATTTACATAAATATTATGGCCATCTTTGTGGATATAACGTTTATCAATTTCATAACCATCTATTTCACCATCCAATAGGCGTTGATAATTACTTAGATCTAGCTCTAGGTCATCGGGATGGGTAATTTCTGCCCAGGTTTTTATTCGCAACTCTTCAGGGGAATAGCCCACTATTTGGCAAAGCTTTGGATTAACATTAATCCATGTTTTATCAGTGGATACTATGGCTAAACCAATGATGGATTGATCAAAATAAAGTCTTAGTAATTGTTGTTGCTCATAAACTTCCTTCGTTCTCAGTTTAACCCTCTCTTCTAGTTCCTGATTAATCTGCCTAATTTCATCCCTAGATTTAGTAATTTCTTGTTCATATTTGACTCGTTTACTAATATCTTTAACATGGGAAATAAAATATAATGGCTCTCCATTAATTCCCCGCACTAAAGAAGTAGAAACTTCACCATAAATAATATGACCTTGACGATGAATATATCTTTTTTCTAGGGTGGCGTGGTCTTGATGTTCAGTAATGGCGTTTTGTATAAATGTGGGGCTAACTTGCTTATCCTCTGGTACTGCTAAGTCGTTAACTGTCATCTTTTCTAACTCTTGACGACTGTAGCCGAATATTTTTCCCATTTTGTCATTAACTTTGATCAAATGACCCTCTAAATCCACCATACACATACCAACATTGGCATTCTCAAATGCGAGGCGAAATTTTTGCTCACTTTGTTGCAAATGATGATTTGATTCGATTAATTGTTGTTCAGTCTGTTTTTCCGACGTAATATCCAGCACTACCCCAAACCAAGCCGTATCTTGATTAGCCAATTTTTCTGGTTGAGACTTGGTACGCAGCCACTTTAATTTCCCCGATGGGGTAATAATGCGCCATTCCAAACATAATGGCTCCAGGGTGGCTCGACTGTGGGCTAGGGCCTGCCTTTGCAAGATTTGGTCATCGGGGTGAATTTGTTTGAGTAAAATTTCAGCATCAGCCAACACAGCGGCCGCAGTTACTTCATGGAGAAGTTCAATTTGCGGACTAATATAGGTAAAAGCAATGGAATCATCGCTATGCTGGACAAATCGGTACAGCCAGCCGGGAATTACACCTTCTAGTTTCTGCAAAAATCTTTCTGGTTCAGAACCGAGCAAGAAAACAGACATAGCCTTAACGCCCAAATTTGAGACAGAGTTTGCAAAGCGCAGAAATAGTTTTCTCCGGGGTAGTAAAAATAACTTTAGGGCTAGTTAGGGCAAATTCCGAGTCAGCTTCATGCGCACAAAACAGTTGCTATGCTTATTTTGTAAGAATTTTTCTGTCCTACTCAGATACCGCAACCGCTGGAATAGGTTTTTAAATCATACTCCTAAAAAACTGGATTTTTCAGACAAAAAAGTTTCGATGCCTGAATCGTGTTCTTACTTGAGTATAATTTTTGGGCAAAAATTAAAGCCAAATACTTTTTCCTGATTCATAAAACTTTATCTTTCACGGCCTACTATCTCCAATGACTTACTATATCGCAACTTTGATAACTTTGCACCCTGGCTAGCCACCACCAATTTTTGTGGATTATCCAAACTTCTCTAAATACACTTCTAGGTCGGCCGTCTCGGTGAAATCCAATAGTGCTTCCCCCAAATCCTCTAACTCGGCGATCGATAGTTTCTGAACTTGTTGCACTTGAACTGCGGGCAATCCACCTAAGCGACGGTTTAACAGACGCAACACTAGGATTAAGGCTTCACTTTGACGACCTTAGAAAATGTTTGAAAAGTTTTAAGCAAGCTTTTGAACCATGAGACTAATCATGGCGACATAGAGCATTGTCTCACTAGTGGTAGGTAAATTTCATAATTCTTTCTTAAACGACGATAGCGACCAAACCAAGCAAAGGTGCGCTCGACTACCCAACGGCGGGGTAGGACTTCAAAGCCTTTGTGTCCCTGCTTTTTGCTGACCACATTCAAAGTCCAACCAAAAGTATTCTCCACCCAGAAAATAAAATCCTTGTACCATCTTCGTGCCATGGCTGAAAATAACCATAGAGCGTTCGCCATTTAGGAAAATCATGGGGCAGAAGTCGCCAGGCACACCCCGTTCTGGGCATGTAAAAAATAGCATTGAGTATCTCCCTCAGACTAGTTTTCCGTTTTCTTCCCCCAGTTTTTGCTTTGGGTAAATGAGGTTCTACCAATTGCCACTGGCTATCAGTGATGTCGCTGCTGTAAAATTCTCTCGGTATCATTATGGTGAAAATTCTATATTCTTCACCATTTTTCCCAATTATGCCTACTTTTCAAACGCGCTCTTAAGTTTTCTTTTGCGTAAGTCCTGATAGAAAAAGCTGGAAAATTTCCCATTTAATTATCATTATTTACCCTGATTTTCCTTGGGCTGGGGTGGTTTAATCTTAGGAGTTTGAATTTGGGGACTTGGTGAGCCGGAAGCGGGGACGGGGTTAATAACTCCCCATTGTTCATAGTACAAAGCTAATTGCTGTTGATGATCAAGCTGAAAGCGTAATTGTTGGCCACTGCGTTCCAGGGTGTGGGCAGTGTAAACTCGGTCTTGGAGATTTTCCGTGGAGGAAACCAATTGCCCCAGGCCATCCACCAGTTTTCTTAGGTTGTTACGAAAGGCCGGATCGCCCGTTAATTGCTCCACATCGCTGGTGATTTTTTGGGCATTTTCAAAGGTAAGTCGGGCCGCATCCAAGGTCTGCTGTAGGGTAAGCATCAAGGTAGGGTCATTGAGGTCGTTGGAAATTTGCCGGATATTGTTGCTGGTGACGGCAGCATTTTCCATCAGTAGGGCGAGGTCATTGGTTACCTTTTGGGTATCGATCGCCGCTAGGCCGTGGTTGATAGTACCGACGGCGGTCTGGATTTCTTGACCAATGGCTTGGAGATCCCGGTTAGTAGTTTCAATACTTTTCAGGGTGAGATTGAATTGGGCCCGGTTTTCCCCCACCAGTTGGTTGAGGTTAACCATTAATAGGGAAGCTTCTTCGATGGTGCGGTTAATGTAGCCTTGGTTGGTCTGCACCACCTGGTCAACTCGACTGGTCAGCAAGGAAGCATTATCGGCGGCCTTGGCGATCGCCTCGGAAGTGCGCTCAAAACCCCGCACCTGTTGATTGGCAGTTTTGCTGAGGGCAGTGATTTCGGCGCTCATGGCGGCAATGCGGGCGGCGGCCAGGTTGGCACTTTTCACGGTGGCATTAATGTCGGCCACAAACTCCGGTTCGCTATAGGCTTGGGCTAAACGGGCCATACTGTTGGTTAATTGGGTCCCGGCTTGGCCCTCCAACTCGTCCCCATCGCAGAGAATTTTATCGCTTTCGGCACAGTCCGCACTGAGGGGATCGATGGCCAAAGCGGCCTCCGACAATTGGCGATCGGGAATCATATCAATGGCCGCTTCCCCCAATAAACCGTAGCGACTGATTTCCACCTGCACATCGGCGGGGATACGCAATTGGGTAGAACTAATTTCCAGCTGGGCCAAAATGCCGTTACTACCTGGTATTAATTTAGCCACCCGACCCACTGGTACACCCCGGTAACGCACGGCGCCTCCCACCTGGAGCCCACTGGCGTCGTCAAATTGTACTAACACTTCATAGCCTGGATTGCCAAAAGCTCCCCCCCGTAACCATAGGACGATGCCACCAATGATAAATAGTCCCAACAGGGCAAACAGACCAACGGATCCTTCTTTGATGGTGCGGGGTCTGAGCATACGCAATGTCTCAATAGGGCCGAAAAATAAAGCGATTCGCCTAGGGGGCAAGGAGTTCCTTGCGGGAGGAAACGTTCAAAAAGTTAGGCTATTCCAGCATCGCCTCTTGTTCTAGGAAACGGCCAGGGGCCAATGGGTTCCCCCATCTTAGCGTCGTAGTGGTTAATCCAAAATGCGAATGGGACCTTCCACTTTGGCTTCAAAGAATTGCCGTACCAAGGGGTTATCGGTCTGGTCAATGGCGCTAACTGGCCCCTGCCATTGGATTTTGCCATCGTAAAGCAACACCACCCGATCCGCTGTCCGGCGAATAGTGCTTTCCTGGTGGCTCACCATAATATAGGTGCCGCATCCCCCCGGAGACTTTTGTAACCTCCGCACCAAATCTTCAATGACCGTGGAGGCGATCGGGTCTAAACCAGCGGTGGGTTCATCGTATAAAATCACTTCCGGATTGTCCTCTGGTTGATGGGGATTGGACATGATTGCCCGGGCAAAGCTAACCCTTTTACGCATCCCCCCCGATAGCTGGGCTGGATAGTAGTCTTCGATGCCGGTTAATCCCACCAAAGCGAGTTTGTCGGCCACCTGCTCCCGAATCACTTCTCTGGATAGGGAGGAATGTTCCAACAAGAAAAAGCCGACATTTTCCGCCACTGTCAGGGAATCAAACAGGGCTGATTGTTGGAATACGAGGGCAATGCGGATGCGCTCATTGTCGTCCTCCACTAAGCCCCGGCGGGGTTGGGTTTTGATCAGCACTTCCCCACTGTCCGGTGGCAATAGTCCGGCGATGATCCTTAAAATGGTTGATTTTCCGGTGCCAGATGGGCCAATCACCACCAATGCTTCCCCCGGATAGAGGTCTAAATCCACACTGTCCAAAATTTGGCGATCGCCAAAGGATTTACTAATACCCCGGAGTTGAATAAGGGGTTCCGTCATGTTGGATAGTCCCGCCAAAGCCTTAGTCTACCCGCTCCAACTGCCAGAGGATTTGGTTCCCTTCCCTTCTCACCCTGGAAACGACCCAGTTACGCCATGACCAATGATCCCCCCGACTGGTGACGGCACTGGGGTTAATATCCATCAAGTCAGCCAACTCCGAACTGGTAATTAAATACCCCTGCTTGGCAATTTCTTCGGCGGCCCGGAGGGTTTCTACCAAGTTACGCACCTGGAGAATCCGTTCTTCCCTCGATAACAGATACTCTTCCACATTATTGACAATATTTTCCATAGCCGTGCCTGTAAATAACACTCCAAGAGTGATCTAGAACCATATCTGGGGGAATTTTCCCTTCCACATCTTAACTAGTTTCCCGAAAACGGATGCTCAAATAAAACACTTTTTGCTTTTCTGAGTTAAATTTAGCCGTCTAGGAAGCAAAGAACTATCTGAAGTACTAAAATAATTCGTTCTTTTCCATGCCTAATTCCACCTGGGGGACCGCTATAATGGACTGGCCAAAAAGTCCCTTCCCTGGGCTTTGTGGTGGAAATATTGTTAATTTCACCCCTGATAGCCGTGTTGAACCCCAGTTTACGCCTCTTTTGCCTAGCTTTACTGGCTTGTTCGTCTAGTTTTTCTGGCAATGTTCTGGCCCAAAACATTACCCCAGCTCCGGACGGCACTGGCACCACTGTCGATGCCCAGGGCAATCAATTCAACATTGGTGGGGGGAGTTTGTCAGGGGATGGACAAAATTTATTCCACAGTTTGCAACAGTTTGGGCTAGACCAAGGACAAATTGCCAATTTCCTTTCCAACCCTGATATTCGTAACATTCTCACCCGAATTGTGGGGGGAGATGCGTCCATTATTAACGGTCTCATCCAAGTAAGCGGGGGCAATGCCAATCTCTTTTTGATGAACCCAGCGGGCATGATTTTTGGTCCCAATGCCAGCATCAATGTGCCCGGGGATTTTGTGGTCACCACTGGTTCGGCGATCGGCTTTGGCAATGACCAATGGTTCCAGGTTTTTTCCGACAATGATTACAATGCCCTGATAGGCAATCCCAGCCAATTTGCTTTTGATTTGGCTAACCCCGGTTTAATTATTAATGCGGGGGATTTGTCGGTAACGGAGGGCAAAAACCTCACTTTTTTGGCAGGAAATATCGTTAACACCGGTTCCTTGGCCGCCCCTGGAGGCAATATCACGGTGGCCGCCGTGCCAGGGCAGAATCGTATTCGTATTTCCCAAGCTGGCAGTTTACTGAGTTTGGAGGTGGAGGTTTCTCCCCAAATGAATCAGGGCGGCTCCTTTTCCGTGTTGGATTTACCGACCCTGTTAACCCAAGGAGCGAGCAATCTTGATTTGGGGTTAGCGGTGCAGCCCAATGGCAGTGTTACGACCAACGGGACTAACGCTTTGGTTTCTCCGTTACCAGGTTCTGTCACCATATCGGGCAATGTTGATGCCAGTGGTAAAAGCACTAATATTTCCTCCGGTGGCCAAGTGGCGATCGCCGGCGATCAAATAGCAGTACAAGGCGCTACCGTTGATGTTTCAGGCAATGGTGGTGGCGGCACAGTGCGCATTGGTGGCGATTTTCAGGGCCAGCTCACTTTGCCCAATGCATCCCAAACCCTGATTGATAGTAATTCAGTAGTCAAAGCTGATGCCCTACTGACAGGAAATGGGGGAACCGTTATCGTTTGGGCCGATGACTCTACCCGCTTTAGTGGGAATATTTCAGCCCAAGGTGGAACCATGGGGGGAAACGGCGGCTTTGTGGAAACCTCCGGCGCCAAAAGTTTGATGGTTGACGATACCGCCAGGGTTAATACTTTCGCCACCATGGGAGAACTTGGTACTTGGTTGTTAGATCCTCTAGAAATAATTGTCGGAACCACCGATGATCTACTTGCCGATCCAAAGCTTGTTTCGGTACTTACAATCACAACCAGCTTGGACAACGGTAACGTTATTCTTCAAGCAGATCAATCCATTGCCGTTCAGGCAAATTTTAGTGCTGATCCCTCTGCCCCCGGTAATCTCACTTTCGATTCTCCTACAATCACTATCGATGCTCTTTTTTCCTTGGGAACTGGCTCAATTATTTTTGCTAACACAGGTCCCATTAACACTGGCAATACATTAGTTACTTCTCCTTTCACCAATTTAGATTTTGACAATAAAATTCAACTCAATGCCAACACAACATTTACTGCTCCGGGATACGACATTTATTTCCGTAAATCTGTCAACGGCGGGTTTGATTTATTAGGCAACGCCAACTTTGTTTATTTTGATGACGGAGCTGGTATCACTACCCCACTGAAAAGTTTCGGTGTCACAGCTACGGAAATCTATGTAGGTAATGACATCGTTACCCAGGGAAATCAAATTTTCGACGGGGTGTTCTATGGATTACAACCAGTTAATTTGACGAGTAGCGCAGGCTCAGTAATTTTCACCAACAATATTCTGCTTAATGGAAGTCTTCAAGTTCAGACTGCCCAAAATATCGTCAGTCAACCTTCTTCTTCCCTGAGTGCAGTGGAAATAGCATCCGACGTATTACTTAATGCTGGACAAAATGTTTCGTTCGGGAATATCAATACCCGGGGGGGCAATGTTGATATACAAGCTTTGGGCAATATTTCCACTGGATCAATAGTTACCTCTCCATTTGGTGGAAATGCAGGCAATGTAATTCTCAATGCGGGTGGGACTCTCACCACCGGCTACATAGAAACGTCTGGGACGAATGGCGGTGATGTTACCACATCTTCCGGTAGTAATACTAGTACTGCTTATATTGATACCCGGGGATTTGGAGATGGCCTAGAGATAGATAGTTTGGGGGGAGCTGTTTCTATCGAAAGCAAGGGAGACATTACCACCGCCTTTATTGATACCGGAGCTTACTCAATTGAATCCTTCAATGAAGGTACGGGAGGAAATGTTTTCCTCACAGCAGATGGCAGTATCACAACGAATTACATATTCACCGCTGGAAAAAATGGTGGTGATATTTTCTTTCAAGCTGGTGAAAGCATAGAAATCATCGATTATTTAAATACCTATGGAAGTCAAACTAGTGGAGATGTATATGTTGAGGCTCCACTGGATATTTCAATTGGTTCCTACATATACACTGGAGGGGGTGGGGAGCCAGGCAATGTATTCCTGCAAGCAGGGGGAGATATTACCACTAGCTACATAGATACGTCGGCAGCCAATGGCGGTGATATTTTTATTCAGTCGGGGGGAGACACCGAAGTTGGTTATCTATTCACTAAAGGGTATGAAGGTAGGGGAGGAGATGTTTATGTTGAAACTGGCCGTTATTTTCGGGCGATCGATGGCTTTTTACTTGGTGAAGAAGGACCTTTTAGTGTCTACACCGCCGGCCTCACCGTTGGTGGTTCTGTGTACATTCAATTTGGTGGAAGTGAACCTTTCATCATCGGCAATCCAATTACCAATGGAACCATTGGGGCAATCAGTTCGGGAGATGACAATACTGTACCAATCGGTACACCACCAATTTTTGATACTTTTACCCTGGACAATATAACCATAACCACTGAACCCGAGCCGGAACCTGAACCCGAGCCGGAACCTGAGCCGGAACCTGAACCCGAGCCGGAACCTGAGCCGGAACCTGAACCCGAGCCGGAACCTGAACCCGAGCCGGAACCTGAACCCGAGCCGGAACCTGAACCCGAGCCGGAACCTGAACCCGAGCCGGAACCTGAACCCGAGCCGGAACCTGAACCTGAGCCTGAACCTGAGCCGGAACCTGAGCCGGAACCTGAACCCGAGCCGGAACCTGAGCCGGAACCTGAACCCGAGCCGGAACCTGAGCCGGAACCTGAACCCGAGCCGGAACCTGAGCCGGAACCTGAACCCGAGCCGGAACCTGAACCCGAGCCGGAACCTGAACCCGAGCCGGAACCTGAGCCGGAACCTCAACCCGAGCCGGAACCTGAGCCGGAACCTGAACCCGAGCCGGAACCTGAGCCGGAACCTGAACCCGAGCCGGAACCTGAACCCGAGCCGGAACCTGAGCCGGAACCTGAACCCGAGCCGGAACCTGAGCCGGAACCTGAACCCGAGCCGGAACCTGAACCCGAGCCGGAACCTGAGCCGGAACCTGAACCCGAGCCGGAACCTGAGCCGGAACCTGAACCCGAGCCGGAACCTGAGCCTGAGCTTCCAACTCCTTCCATACCCGTCGAACCTCCAACTTCTCCAGATGTTGAGGAAATTGATGATGAGAGGCAAATATCGTTTGATATTGAGCGTTCTACTGTTACCAATACCCCCAGCTTGGAAATTCAGAGCCAAGACACAGTTCCCGGCATTAATACTTTCAGCGCCAATGTTGGGGTTAACATCCCCACTAATCAGGTTGTTTTGCAACAGCAACTAAATGAAAACGTAGAGGAAAGTATTTCTGCACAATTCACTAGTCACCTCAATTTAAATATTGATATTGAATTGGTTAATCCCGTTGATGTTTTGCAGGAATTAAATCTCAACACTGGGGTAAATTCTGCCTTGGTTTATATCTATTTCTATCCTCCAGGAACTGCAGGAGAAAATCTTCCTGAATGGCAACTTTCCTCTGATAGTGAGCCGGCTATTCCCCCTGTGGGCTCCTATGCTAAGGTCAGTCATTGGCAGATGGCATCCACTGAGCAACTGATTATTCCTCCTAATAATGATCCGCGGCCGGACGATCAATTGGTAATTGTGGTAGTTACGGCAGACGGTATTGCTAGTCCCATTCCCCTTAACGTTAGCCGCAGGGAAGTAATCCGCCAGGTGGAAATGTTAAACCGAAATCTAACGGCGGCAAATCGAGGCGATAATTACCAAGGCCAGGCATCCCAGTTATATGACTGGTTTATCAAGCCAATTAAACTGATTTTGGAGAATAAGAAAATTGAGAATATTAGCTTTATTCTCGACCGGGGTTTGCGTTCTCTGCCCATGGCCACCATGTACGATCGCCAGTCTGGGCAATACTTGATTGAGGACTATAGCGTGGGGCTGATGCCCAGTTTGAGTTTGACGAACCGGGATTATGCGCCCCTAACTGGGGCCCAGATATTGGCCATGGGAGCGGAAGAGTTTGCTAACCAAAATCCCTTGCCAGCGGCGGCGGTGGAGGTAGACACCATTACCAATCAACTCTGGCGGGGTAGTGCTTTCCTCAATGACCGGTTCACGGTGGATAACTTTGTCCAGTCCTTGGCAACTAAGGAGTATCGTCTAGTACATTTAGCTACCCATGGTGAATTTTTACCGGGTAATCGCAATAATTCCTTTGTGGTTTTCAGCGATCGCTCTTTGGATTTAGACGAATTTGCTAACGTGGGCTTGGATAAACCCATTGATTTGATGGTGCTGTCGGCCTGTCGCACTGCGGTGGGGGACTTTGACGCTGAATTAGGCTTTGCTGGCCTGGCGGTGAAAACTGGAGTCAAAACGGCGATCGGGAGTTTGTGGTATGTCAGCGATGAAGCTACCTTTGCTCTGATGACTAGTTTTTATGATCGACTTCAGCCAGCACCCATCAAGGCCAAGGCCCTACAGCAGGCCCAACTAAGTCTGCTCAGAGGAGAAATTCGGGTTGTGGACGGTAATCTAGTCCTTGGGGATGGCACAAATATTTCCTTGGCGGATTTACCGGCTGATATTCGACAACGCTTAGCAACCCAAGATTTAAGTCATCCCTATTTTTGGAGTGGCTTCACCCTAGTGGGCAGCCCTTGGTAACGAGAAAGTAATTTAATCAAGCCATTGTGCCAATTCAGTTCACTTGTTGACCATAATGGGGCTTTCTTACTATGGCTAGGGTCACTGGAGGGACCAATCCGTGGTCATAATGGAGGCGAAGTCAAATTACCCAAAAACCATGTCCTTTGCTAATGCCGATACTCCCCCCCAAGTCGTTGTGTTGGGGGCCGGAGCCTGGGGCTCTAGTCTTGCCTACGTGCTGAATAACAATGACATTCCTACCCAAGTTTGGTCTCGCCGATCGCCGCAGAGCCTAGAATCCATGGTGGCTGGAGCGGATGTAATTGTCTCGGCGGTTTCCATTAAGGGGGTACCATCGGTGGCGGCCCGGTTGGAGGCCATGGACCTCCAGCGGCGGACTATTTTGGTGACGGCCACTAAGGGTTTAGATCCAGAAACCATGACTACCCCTTCCCAAATTTGGCAAGCTGCCCTTCCTTCCCAGCCGATCGCCGTTTTGTCGGGGCCGAATTTATCGAAGGAAATTGACCAGGGTTTACCGGCGGCCACGGTGGTGGCCAGTAGCGACCAAGCCGCAGCGGAGGAAATTCAAACCATTTTTGCCGCGGATAACTTCCGGGTTTACACCAACAATGATCCCTTGGGTACGGAATTGGGTGGCACCCTGAAAAACGTCATGGCGATCGCCGTGGGAGTATGCGAAGGGTTGGGGCTAGGCACCAATGCTAAATCAGCGTTAATTACCAGAGCTTTACCAGAAATTACCAGGGTGGGGTTACATTTTGGGGCCCAACCGGATACCTTTTGGGGTTTAGCCGGACTAGGAGATTTATTGGCCACCTGCTCTAGCATGCTCAGCCGCAATTATCGAGTGGGTTATGGTTTATCCAAAGGTCAGTCCTTAGAAGAAATTTTGGCCAACCTGGGGGGCACCGCCGAAGGGGTCAACACCACCGACGTACTAATCAAAATTGCCAATCGAGAAAAAATTGCTGTGCCCATCACCCGGCAGGTTTACCGTTTGCTCCATGGAAAAATTACCCCTCCCCAGGCAGTGGAAGCATTAATGGAAAGGGAATTGAAAGCGGAATTTGAAGATTTTGATCTTTAACTCCTTGTCTATTGGGCCAGAACAGCCATCATTGTGAGGTTGTTAACCGTAATCCTAGAATCAGCAGATCCCGTTCCTGCCCCCCCAACTCCGCCACCTTGGGCAATAGACCCCACTGCTCAAAACCATGGCGTTGAAACAAACGAATACTGGGCTGATTATGGGCAAAAATGTATCCCAGCAAAGTTTTCAGCCCCAACTGGGGGGCTTTGGCGATCGCCGTTTTGAGTAAATACTGCCCCAAACCCCGATGATGCCAGAGGGGATCGAGGTAAATGCTCAACTCCGCAGTGCGGTGGTAAGCCGGGCGACCATAAAACCGCTGAAAACCCAACCAACCAACTATTTGCTTGTGCTCCGTTACCAACACCCAGAGAGGATAGGTATCTGGTCCATGGTCCGCAAACCACTGACGACGGCTTTCCACCGTAATCGCATCGGTATCGCCGGTGGCCACATTTTGGGGAATGTTGGCATTGTAGATAGCAACAATAGAATCTAAATCCGTAATGGTGGCATCCCGTAGGAAAAGGTCAGATGGGATCACAGCAATATTTTAGTACTTGCGGGTTGGGTATGGTCACTGATCTAAATGTTAATGGGATTTGCGATGGTTTCCGTCATTTCTAGGCGATCGCCAGAATGGAGCCGCAAAAAATGGTAGCGAAAAATACATTTTCTAACTACTTGACTCTTTACGATGGATAGTCGACGCAGCGCAAAATCGTAATTTATCTGACTGCACTAAGGAGAAAAAATGGCCAGAACCCCCCAGGAAGTCCTCAAGTGGATCCAAGACGAAAACATTAAGATTATCGACCTCAAATTTATTGACACGCCGGGAATTTGGCAGCACTGCTCCTTCTATTACGACCAACTTGACGAAAACTCCTTCACCGAAGGTATTCCCTTTGATGGCTCCAGTATCCGGGGGTGGAAAGCCATTAACGAATCTGATATGTGCATGGTGCCCGACCCAAACACCGCCACCATCGATCCTTTCTGCAAAGAACCCACCTTGTCCATGATTTGCAGCATCAAGGAGCCCCGCACCGGGGAATGGTATAACCGTGACCCCCGCACCATTGCGGCCAAAGCCGCTGAATATCTCCGCGGCACCGGCATTGCCGACACCGTTTACTTTGGCCCCGAAGCCGAATTTTTCCTCTTCGATGATATTCGCTTTGGCCAAACGGAAAACTCCAGCTACTACTTTGCCGACAGTGTCGAAGGGCGTTGGAACACTGGTCGGGAAGAAGAAGGGGGCAACCTCGGCTACAAACCAGGCTACAAACAGGGTTATTTCCCCGTGGCTCCCACCGACACCGCCCAGGATATCCGCACAGAAATGTTGCTCACCATGGCGGCCTTTGGCGTTCCCATTGAAAAGCATCACCATGAAGTAGCTTCCGGTGGTCAAAACGAATTGGGCATCAAGTTCGATAAGTTGGTCAATTCCGCTGACAACTTGATGATCTATAAGTATGTGATCAAAAACGTGGCCAAAAAGTACGGCAAAACCGTTACCTTTATGCCCAAGCCCATCTTCAACGATAATGGTTCCGGTATGCACGTGCACCAATCCCTCTGGAAAGATGGCCAGCCCCTCTTTGCTGGGGACAAATACGCCGGCTTTAGCCAGATGGGTCTGTGGTATATCGGCGGGATCTTGAAACATGCCCCCGCTTTGTTGGCCTTCACTAACCCCACCACCAACTCCTACAAGCGCCTAGTGCCCGGTTTTGAAGCCCCCGTTAACTTGGCCTATTCCCAAGGTAACCGTTCTGCTTCCGTGCGGATTCCCCTCTCCGGTGGTAACCCCAAGGCCAAACGTCTGGAATTCCGTTGCCCCGACGCCACCTCCAATCCCTATCTGGCCTTTGCCGCCATGCTCTGTGCGGGCATTGACGGGATTAAAAATCAAATCGATCCCGGCGAACCCTTGGATGTGGATATCTACGACCTCAGCCCGGAAGAATTGGCTAAGATTCCTTCCACCCCCGGCTCCCTGGAAGCGGCCTTGGAAGCGTTGGAAAAAGACCATGAATTCCTCACCGGCACTGGTGTATTTTCCCCTGACTTTGTGGAAAGTTGGATTGAGTACAAACTGGACAACGAAGTTAACCCCATGCGTCTGCGCCCCCACCCCTACGAATTCTCCTTGTACTACGACTGCTAAACCAGTCCATCTCACCCAGTTTTAGCTCCGGTGGCCCTGGGAAAAATCTGTTTCAATAACCGGCCTAGTTCACCGATTATGGCCCCGACTAAGTTGGTCTAGAAATAACAAAAAATTAAATTAAACGGCGATCGCCAAACGGATAATTTTTCTGGGGGGCGATTTTTCTTTTGGAAAGATTTGTTGAGTCTAATCAATGGTCTGAATAGGTATTTATCATGGTTATTAGTGCCACTGTGATATCGATGAAATCTCCCCTGCGTCGCCTATTACTTTCCCCCGTACTACCAATTCTCATCGGGGCCGGGCTATCGGTAATGACTGTTCATACTTGGCTTTTTCTCTACAACCAAGTTCAAGAGCGACTGAAGCAGGTTTTGACCAATCGCCTAACTAACATCCACGAACAAATTGAAAACCAGCTCAATATCCATGTCCGTCAATTAGAGCAGATGGCCGGACGTTGGGAACGATCGCCGACGGGAACGGAGCAAACAGATTGGCGGTTAGATGCCAGGGCCCAAGCAGAAGGCTTCGATGGGTATCAGACGATTCAATGGGTAGATCCAAAGTTTGTGGTGCGGTGGGTTGAACCATTGCCCGATGATGAGCACGACATTGACTATGCCAACCAATATCCCCACCAAATCCAGTCCCTAGAGCTAGCGGCCCGGCAAAAAAATACCATCCTCAGCGGAGTGGTGGATTTAGACCAAGGAGAGAAGGGATTTTTGGTCTATGTCCCCCTATTTATTGGCGATAGGTTTGACGGTTTTGTGGTGGGGGTTTTCCAGCTCGATCAGTTCATCGGCTCCGTTCGTCCTCTGTCCGGCAATAAACCAGACCAGGATAGTGGTCTGCGGAGTTTTGGTCTACGTATTTTTGAAGGCAATCAACTCATTTATAACGATGTCCCTGACGATTGGGAGCAGGACATTGTGGTGACCCAGGAATTGGCATGGGCTAACTCATTGCCCCAGGCGGAAGCCATGACCAGCCGTTGGCAACTGCAATTGGTGCCGGGCCCCATTCTGCTAGATCAGTACGGTTCATCGCAATGGATTTTGTTCAGTGGTTTGCTGATGGCTTGGGCCGTGGCGATCGCCGTTTATTATCTGCAAAAAAGTAGTAAACATAGTGAACAACTGAGTGAATCAATCAAACAACAGCAAAAGGTCGAAGAGTTTTTAAAATCCACTCTCCAGGAATTAGCCGTGCAAAAAACCGCCCTGGATGAAGCGGCCATTGTGGCCATTACTGATACCGAGGGCGTTATCACCTACGTCAACGATAAATTTGTCGAGGTGTCTGGTTATAGTCGGGAAGAATTAATTGGCAACACTCATCGCTTGGTCAGTTCTGGCTACCATTCCCCAGAATTCTTTCAACAATTTTGGCAGACCATTAGGGCAGGAAAAGTCTGGCATGGGCAAATTAACAATAGAGCCAAAGCCGGTAATACCTATTGGGTTGACAGCACCGTTGTTCCTTTTTTGGATGACAATGGCAATCCCTATCAATACCTAGCCATCCGCTTTGAAATTACCTCCAGCAAACAGGCGGAAAAAAGTTTGCGCGAAAGTGAAGCCCGGTTTCGCATGATGGCGGACACCTCCCCGATTATGTTGTGGGTGGCGGACCAGGACAAAAAAATGACCTTTGTCAATCAGTCTTGGTTGGAATTCCGGGGGGCTACCCTAGCGGAAGAATCGGGCAATGGTTATCTAGAAGGCATTCACCCCGATGATAAGGGCCATTACTTAGGGGTTTATTCCCAGGCCTTTGGCGATCGCCGACGTTTTGAATTGGAATATCGCTACCGCAGGGTAGACCAGCAATACCGTTGGATTGTCAATGTGGGGGTGCCCCGTTACCTCGAAGACGGGAAATTTATGGGCTACGTGGGGTCTTGTCTGGATATTACTGACCGTAAACAGGCCCAGGACATCCTCCAGAAAAAGCTTAATCAAATCCTGTTAATGCGGAAAATTAGCCAGGAAATCCGCCGGAGCTTACAACCGACCTTAATTTTCCAAACCGCCGCCCGTCAAGTGGGCAATGTCTTTGCGGTGAGCCGTTGCCTGATCCACAACTACTCGGAAGCCACTACCCTACAGGTGCCCGTGGTGGCGGAGTATTTAGGGGGACAATTTACTTCCCTGTTAGCCGGAGAAATTGCCGTGGAACAAGCCTATGACCCCACCATCATTCAAGGCGATCGGGCTATGGCTGTGGTGGACCTAGACCAGGATTTAAACTCCACCCACACCAAAGCATTTTACCAACGGTTTCAGGTCAAATCCTTTTTGGCAGTGCGGACTTCCTATCAAGGTAAAGCCAACGGCATCATCGCCCTGCACCAGTGTGACCGACAACGGGTTTGGACAGCGGACGAAATTGAGTTACTAGAGGCGATCGCCGAACAAATGGGCATAGCCCTGGCCCAAGCCGCCCTACTGGAAAAGGAACGGGAACGCCGTCGGGAATTGGCCCAGAAAAATCTGGAATTAGAAAAAGCTACATGGGCCGCCGAAGCCGCTAACCGTGCCAAAGGTGAATTCCTGGCCATGATGAGCCATGAAATTCGCACTCCCATGAATGGAGTCATTGGCATGACGGAATTGTTGATTATGACCGACTTAAATCTACAGCAACTAGATTACGTCCAAACCATTCGCCAGAGTGGAGAAACCCTGCTGACCATCATCAACGATATCCTCGACTTTTCTAAAATTGAAGCCGATAAACTGGTGTTGGAAACCCAAGCATTTGAACTGAGACCCCTAATTGAAACCGTGCTGGAAATGTTTGGTCCCATTGCCAGGGCTAAACATTTGGAATTGACCTATGGCATCGACCCCCAAACCCCGGCCCGCATTTTGGGAGACCAGGTACGATTGCGGCAAATTCTCTCCAATTTGATCGGCAATGCCCTCAAATTCACCGAAAAGGGGGAAGTAGTGCTGACGGTGAAAGGGGAACCCTTTGATCCCGCTGAGTCTTACCACACTATTTTGAATTTACCCCACCCCAGCCATCGCATCTGTTTTAATCTGCGGGATACGGGCATTGGCATACCGTTGGATCGGCAAGACCGTCTGTTCAAGTCCTTTAGCCAAGTGGATTCTTCCACCACCCGGAAATATGGTGGCACAGGATTGGGTTTAGTCATTAGCCAACGCCTGACCCAGATGATGGGAGGGGTGCTGACGGTGACCAGTGAACCGGGGGTAGGTTCCAATTTTCGTTTCTGCATTCTGACCACAGCCCAGGCCCCCGCCCTAGCGGAAGCTGATTCGGTGCAACAGATGAAGGGTAAACAAGTTTTGATTGTGGATGATAACGAAACTAACCGGCGGATTCTGCAGGATCAATGCCAGGCCTGGGGGTTGGTGTGCCATTGCTTTACCAGTGGGGAATCAGCCCTAGATTGGTTTGCCCGTTGCCCAGACTTGGATGCGGCTATTTTAGATTTACAAATGCCCAATATGGACGGCATTACCCTGGCGCACCATCTACGACAATTTGCTCAGGGCAAGGATCTGCCCATTATTCTGCTTTCCTCTGGGCTAGTGGCGGGAGCGGATGAGTTGTCTGTATTTCAGACGGTGCTCAATAAACCAGTGCGTCAGTCCTTAATATTTGACAGTTTAGTTAACATTTTTCAGGGGTCTATAGGTCTGGCTGATTACGCGCCACAGTTTGATCAGTTAGATTTACCGGAGTTTGTCCCAGACGGGGATGGGCTCCCCACGGAAGATAACGCCACCAGTCTACAACCGGCCCTACAAATTCTCTTGGCAGAGGATAATCTGGTTAATCAAAAGGTAGCCCACCAGATGCTAAATAATTTGGGTTACCCGGTGGCGATCGCCAACAATGGCCAGGAAGTGATCGATGCCTTGGAGAAAAAATTCTATGACTTGGTCTTGATGGATATGCAAATGCCGGTGATGGATGGCATAACCGCCTGCCGCCACATCCGTCAAACCTTGCCGCTGGAACGTCAGCCTCGCATTGTGGCCATGACCGCCAATGCCATGCCGGGCGATCGCCAAGAGTGCTTGGATGCTGGCATGGACGGCTATATTAGTAAGCCTATTTCCATTAACCAACTACGAAAAGTACTACAGGATACTTCAGCCCTAATCACTTCCCCCCAAGCTAGGGAAGATATTGTTACTCTAGGGGACAAAATTACGGTTGTGGAAGAACAAACCATGGTCAAACCCACTGATGTAACCGAGTCTCCCCTTGACCCCACGGCGATCGCCTTTTTACGGGACGACCTCTGTGGCGGCGACCTGACCCTATTCGGGGAAATGGTGGCGTGTTACTGCCAGGAAAGCCAAAAGCTCATAGAAGAATTAGTACAGGGCTTAGAGGTGGACGATTTTGCCGTGATCAGACGCACCGCCCATTCCCTCAAATCCAGCAGTGCTTCCCTGGGAGCCCAACAATTGTCCACTTTTTGTCAACAACTAGAAAAGAACGCTGGATCAGGTAACCTAGGATTAGGGTCTCCCCCTCAGTTGGTTGACCGCTGTCGACAATTACACATCGCCGTGGTGGAAGCCCTTGCGCCCTTCACCATTCCCTCGCCATGAATCTGCCTCAACCAATAGAAACCGCCGCCGCAAAAATTTTGGTGGTGGACGATGACGGTTTTATGAGGATGCAACTGCGGGTTTATTTGCAAAAGGAAGGACACCGGGTAGAACTGGCTACCAATGGGGAAGAAGCCCTAACCAAATTTGCCGAAATTAAACCAGAAGTGGTGCTACTGGATGCCGTGATGCCCGTCATGGATGGCTTTGCCTGTTGTCAGGCCCTGATGAAAATTTATCAAAATCCTTCCCCATTGGTATTAATGATCACAGGGCTAGATGATGAAGCCTCGGTGGATCGGGCCTTTGAAGCAGGGGCGATCGACTATGTGACCAAACCCATTCATTGGGCGGTGCTGCGGCAGAGGGTAAAACGTTTGCTCTATCAAAACCGCCTTCAACACCAATTGGAATCCGTCAACCAAATGTTGGAGCGCTTAGCTAAGGTGGATCAACTTACCCAGTTGGCCAACCGTCGTCAACTGGAGTTATTTCTCGACACGGAATGGTCCGAAGCAATCCGAGAACAGTATCCTTTTTCTATTCTGCTGTGTGACATAGATTATTTCAAAAACTATAACGACCATTATGGTCACCAGGGGGGCGACGACTGCTTACAACAGGTGGCTAAGGCTTTAACCAGGGTGGTGCACCGTCCTAAGGATTTGGCCGCTCGCTACGGTGGGGAAGAATTTTTGATTGTCCTACCCAACACAGACCTCCAAGGGGCCATCCACATCGGTGAAGACATCCAGGCGGAGATTACCCGTCTAGCTATTCCCCACGTCCAATCGGCGATCGCCGACCATGTCACCCTGAGCATTGGTTGTGCCAGCACCATTCCCCGCCTAGGCAGTGATTGGGGAAAGTTGGTGGGGGCAGCGGATCAATATTTGTATGAAGCTAAGGCCCAAGGGCGTAATCGTTTAGTCAGTGGTCGATGAGGGGAAGAACCCATGGGATAATCAGGCCAACACTACTCCGACCTATTTTTTTGATGAAATTTTTTACCGCTATGCGCGACATTCTTATTAGTCTGACCGTTGTTACTTTTTTTAGCTTGGTGTTAATTTCCGTGGCCATTTTTGGTAAATCTTCTCCGTCGGCGATCGCCGCTCCCCAGGAAGTTAAACCAGTCCAAATTGCCCAAGCTTCTGCCCTACAAACCCCGGAACCATCTCCCATGACTGCCGAAAATTCCGCCAATATTGTCACCACCGAGTCTGGATTGCAATACATCGATGAAGTGGTAGGGGAAGGCCCCAGCCCCACTAAAGGCCAAAAAGTAGAAGTACACTACACTGGCCGCCTCACCGACGGCACTAAGTTTGATAGCTCCGTGGACCGCAATAAGCCTTTTACCTTCACCATTGGCGTCGGCCAGGTGATCAAAGGTTGGGACGAAGGGGTGGCCACCATGCAAGTGGGTGGTAAGCGTAAACTGATCATTCCACCGGACTTGGCCTATGGCTCCCGGGGAGCGGGTGGTGTAATTCCCCCCAATGCCACCTTGGAATTTGAAGTGGAATTGCTTGGTATTAAGTAGTTTTTGGCGGATTTTTGTCCTAGAACGGAACTGGATAAGCCCCCTTGCTTCCTAATTTTGGGGAAAATCAAAATCCCCAGTATGGCGGGAGTTTTAGAACTTGTTTGAAAAGCCCCCCTGACCCCCCAAATTTGGGGGGAAAGAGAGGCGAAATCCCCCAGAATTGCAGAGCTGTGAGGAAATTTAGGTAGCAAGATAAGACCTTACAAACCGGCTCTTAGGGGGAAAATGGCGACCTTTCAGCCCTTCTTTCGACGAAAATCCCTCTTAACAACTCTCAATTTGGATAATCTGCTTTTCCGTCACTAGGGTTTGCAGGGGCATATCCCAAGGATCGTGGGGTAATTTTTCCCTCAAACCCGCCTCGAATAATATGCCCACCTTCGGTACTGCTCGCCATAATGGATCGGCAAACAGTCGGTCATAATAGCCGCCGCCATAACCCAAACGATATCCTTGGCGATCGCCTGCTAGGCAAGGCACTAGCAATAAATCCACTGTGTTTGGTGACCAAATTTCAGTCTGATCGGCGGGCACTTTAATGCCATAGGCTCCGGTGGTTAACGGTTGTCCCCATTGCCACGGATGCCAAACCAAACTTTTTTGCACACAGCGGGGCAATACCCAAACTTTTGCTTTCCCTAGGCGATCGAACAAGGGTTGTAAATCCGCTTCCCGTTGGGTACTGCAATAGGCACAAATCCGGCTGGCCTGCTGAAAAACCGACCATTGCTGGAGTTGGGCACATAGTTCCAGGCTTTGCTGTTGCCATTGGGCCTCGGACAATTGCCTTCTTTCTTGTAGTAATTGGGCTCGTAATTGGGCTTTATCCACGGCGACTCAGAAAGGGCAAGATTAGCGGAGTTATCCACTGCTTACAATGATGCCGATTGTGGTGGATAGCCCGCGCTATTAATGGCCATGGTACTGGCATTTTCCGGTTTAATGCTGGCTGTATAACTAAGGCGATCGCCGTTTGTAGGAGTTCATTTGGCTAATATCACCGTTCAAGGCAAAACTTTTACCCAGATCCAAGCCCTAATTTTCGATAAGGACGGCACTCTGGAAAATTCCAAGGTGTATCTGGAAAAACTCACCGTGGCTAGGTTGGCCCTATTGGAACAGGGAATACCAGCCGCAAACTTTGGCGATCGCCTGGCTGGGGCCTTTGGTTTTGACCGGAGCAGTGCTCAGTTAGATCCAGGGGGACTAATGGCGGTGGGCAGTCGTCGGGATAATGTTATTGCCGCCGCTAGCTACATTGCCGAACAGGGCTATGGCTGGTTCCAGAGTTTGGACATTGCTAACCAATGTTTTGACCAGGCCGATCGCCAAATTATTGCCAATGCCCATACCTGTCCCATGTTCCCCGGAGTAGTGGACAGCCTTACATTGTGGCAACAACAGGGGGTAAAAATTGCCATCCTTTCCGCCGCCCGCCAAAGGAGTGTGGAACGGTTCATTGCCGATCACCAATTGCAAAGCCTAGTGGATGTGGCTAAGGGGTCGGACCAAGGACTCAGTAAACCTGATCCAGCTTTATACCTTTTAACCTGCCGGGAGTTGGGCGTGAAACCGGAGCACACCTTGATGATTGGGGATGCCCAGGGGGATATCACCATGGCCAAAGGGGCCCATGCCCAAGGGGCGATCGCCATTCACTGGCCTGGTTATGCCCAGGGAAACCTAGTGGGGACCGACGCCACCATCGCCGATTTACAGCAAATTCACTGCCAGCCCTAAACACCCCCAACGGCCTAGCCCCAGCTTGAGCCGAAACAACAAACGTGGGAAGATAGCCCTTGCCCGTCGTCCTGGTTCTTAGTTTTTTGGTTAGTTCCTATGCAGTGCCGTGTTTGTGATTCTACCCGTCTAGATTTGGCGATCGATTTGGGGGAACAACCCTGGTGTAACCATTTTCTCACCCCGGCGGAAGTGGGCCAGGAACCCTATTATCCCCTGCGGGTTTTATACTGCCAGGACTGCGGCACCGTGCAGTTGGACTACACAGTTAAAAAAGAAATCATGTTTGGGGACCACACCTATTTGTCCGGTGTGACCAAATCCCTCAGTGATCATTTTGCTCGGGTGGCCCAGGAAGTGGACGAACGCTTTTTTGCCAATACTCCCGGAAAATCCGTGCTGGACATTGGCTCCAACGATGGCACCCAACTAAAACATTTCCAAGCCTTGGGTTACGACGTACTGGGGGTGGAATCCTCCAAAACCACTGCCAAAATTGCCAACGATGCGGGGGTGCCCACCCTGAATGATTTTTTCAATTTGGAAGTAGTCGAAAAGTTAGGGCGTAAATTTTCCGCCATTAATGCGGCGGGCGTCTTTTTCCATCTCGAAGAACTCCATTCCGTAACGGAAGGTATTCGGGAAGCGTTGGCAGAAGATGGGGTATTTGTGGTGCAGTTTCTTTACATGAAACGCATTGTGGAAAACCTGGCTTTCGACCAAATTTACCACGAGCATTTACTGTACTATAATCTCCAAACCATCGAAGTGTTGCTCAATCGCCATGGACTGTCCATGTTTGATGCCTACTTAGCTCCTATCCACGGTGGTTCCATTGTCGGTTTTGTCACCCATCAAGGCAAACGGCAACCCACAGAACGGCTCCAGGCCATGCGCCAGTCGGAAATAGATGAAAAAAGTAATGATTACCAAACCTACCTTGATTTTGCCCAACGCATTGAAACGATGAAGGCAGAAAACCTGGCCTATTTAGACGAAGCTAAGCAAGCTGGTAAAACCGTTTGGGGCTTTGGCGCTCCGGTGAAGGGTAATACCTTGCTCAATTACTTTGGCATTGGTACCCAATATTTAGACTATTTGGTGGAAAAAAATGAGCTACGGCGGGGCTTGGTTTCTCCTGGTATGCACATTCCGCTTTTAATTGAAAAAGAGCTAACCACTTTGCCCGATATTTATTACGTTTTAGCGTGGAACTTTAAGCGGGAAATTTTGGCTAATAATCAGCATTTAATTGACCAGGGGGTGGAATTTTTCTTCCCCGTTAATCCCCCCGATGCCTAGGGCCATATCGATCATGAATTCAATACACTTGATTACTCTCTAGGTGTTTTTAGGCTCGTTTTTGATACCTAGTTTTTCCAAATTAATATTTAGGCATTCTGCAATTTGCTCATGACTTAATCCAAAAGTGAGAAGTTTTTCAATAAGTCTCGTCAAAAACTGATCATTTTGGCAACTTTTGTCTGATCTTTTATCTAAACCTACGTAAAAACTAACTTGGTCTATTGAACCAACCGTATTATCGTTTCCAGAAATGCTTACGTTGTTGGCGAATTTGTGACGAAGTAAGCTAGACCTAATATTTGATTTGTTAATCTCTTCTCCAAAAATTTCTGAGAATAATTTCCACAATTCGTAACCAATGTCCTTAATATATCCTTCTGTACAGTTTAAATCTCTCGCTATATCTGCATATTTTTTTCTTTGTAAAACCCCTTCAATGACCCCAAACTCAATATCATCCAGGTGTCTACCTGTTTTTTGAAACACCATATCGTCAGCGAAAAGCAAGCACTCCCCTAAATCCATCATATCCGTTAATTTAAGTTTGGTTTAGGTTGTCGCACAAAATAGTATACGTCTAAATTCGACTTTATTCGACTTTTTCTAAATTTGATGACAATTCAAAATAGTTAAAGTATACAAACTGACTAAATCCGACCTAGTTCGACTTTACGAACAATTTAGATTTGTAGTAAGGTGACAACGTCAGTAAAAAAACTCTATCGGTTTAAATTATGTTAAGCTTAGAAAAAGGTCAGTCTCTTTCCCTTACTAAACCAGATGGGTCTAGTATTCAGAAAGTTCGTGTAGGGCTGTCATGGGATGTCGCTAGCATAGGCTCTAATGTTGACTTAGACCTTTTTGTCGTACATAAAGAATCTAAAAAAGTTGCCTTTTTTAATGACAAAACCGCAATTTCTGGTATCAAGTTAAGTGATGATAATTTGACTGGCGAGGGAGAAGGAGATGATGAGTTTACAGAACTAGATGCAACAAAGACTGATGATGGAGATTATTATATTTGTGTCAATATTTACGACGCAAAATCAAGAAAACAGGCTTTTAACCTTGTAAATAATGCAAAAGCAACAATTTATAATAACGAGACTAACACAGCCCTTGCTAGCTATTCTATTACTGAAGACGGAGGTCAAAACACAGGCATTATTGTCGCCAAATTAAAAGATGTAGGCGGTAGCTATGAATTCACTGCACTCGGGGAGTATATTGTTGGCGACATTAACGAAATTGCCCAGGTAGTTTTTAGAAAATAACCTGATAATCGTAGGAAATTCTCCTTGTAATTGTGTTTAGATTTTTTGTGGAATGGGAAGAAATTTTTCTTCCCATTCATTTTTCAAATATTTAAGGTCTGTTTCATTGTGAATGATTATGATGCCTAATGGCTAAAGTGGGAACCTTCCTGCTTCGGTTTGTGGTCCGGTTGGCTGGCAAAATAGGCGATCGCCCTTTCCATGTCCGCTAACAAAAGGTCCGCCATATCCCGACTAAAACCCTCTTTCACGACAATGCGTTGCACCACCAAATCTTCACGGTTTTTGGGCATGCGATAGGCGGGCACCAACCAGCCCCGTTCCCGCAATTTGTCGGCCATGTCGTACAGGGTATAACAAGTGTTGGCCAATACTTCGTCCTTTAATCTCCAGGCAAAAACCGGGATATCCCCACCGTCGGTGAGCAATTCAAAAGGGCCTAATTGGGCAATTTTGCCAGATAGATACAGAGCCGTATCTCGACAAGTCTGTTGGATTTTGCGGTAACCTTCTTTGCCTAAGCGGAGAAAGTTATAATACTGGGCCACTACCTGATTGCCGGGGCGGGAAAAGTTGAGGGCAAAGTTGGGTAAATCTCCCCCCAAATAGTTGCAATGGAAAATTAATTCTTCCGGTAATTCTTCCTTATCCCGCCAAATGATCCAACCTACCCCCGGATAAACTAAACCGTATTTGTGGCCAGAGGTGTTGATGGATTTCACCCAAGGTAAACGAAAATCCCAACGCAAATCTGGATCTAAAAAGGGAGCAATAAAACCACCGCTGGCGGCATCTATGTGCAGAGGCACCTGCCAACCAGTTCTTTGATTTAAAGTTTCCAGGGCATCGTTCAACGCTTCAATGGGTTCATAACTGCCGTCAAAGGTGCTACCTAAAATACCAATTACACCGATGGTATTTTCGTCAATTAGCTTAACTGCTTCTTCCGGGCTGATGTGGTACCGATCGCCTTCCATGGGGACAAAGCGGGGTTCCACTTCCCAGTAACGACAAAACTTTTCCCAACAAACCTGGACGTTAATGCCCATAACCAAATTCGGGCGATCGCCTGGTTTCCCTGCCGCTTGTCGTCGTTGCCGCCATTTCCACTTCATGGCCATCCCCCCCAACATGGCCGCTTCACTAGAACCAATGGTGGAACAGCCGGTGGCTTCCGCACTGGCCGGAGCATTCCAGAGTCGGGACAAAATATTGACGCAACGCAACTCAATTTCCGCCGTTTGGGGATATTCATCCTTATCGATCATGTTTTTGTCGAAGGTATCCGCCATCAGTTGCCTAGCTTCCGGCTCCATCCAAGTGGTGACAAAGGTGGCCAGGTTTAATCGGGAATTGCCATCTAGCCCCAGTTCATCGTGGATGAGGTTATAGGCGATCGCCGGTAGCATTTCCGTTTCTGGCATTTCATATTTACTGACAGAATTGGCTAGGCCCCGGGCCGCATAGGTGGGGGTCAGTAGGCTTTCCGCTTCACTGAGCTGGTTGAGGTCAATTTTTTTATGCACCATAATGATTATTACAATTTTGCCAATGGAGATTAACTTTCCCTTCAGGGTAACGGCTGACTGACTTTTGATACGGAAATTTTGTTAGGGAGGAGAAAATCAAAAAATGCGATGTAGTATAAAAAAATCTTACTCGTATGAAATGATCTTAGTACACTAAATGAATAGCTTACTGTCTCGCATTACCCAAACCCCCGGTCAGTGTGGTGGTCGTCCTTGTATTCGAGGGATGAGGATTCGAGTGAGCGACATCCTAGAAATGTTAGCTGAGAATGTTAGCACCTCTGAGATTTTAGAGGACTTTCCAGACCTAGAAATGGCCGATATTCAGGCTTGTCTAGTGTTTGCTGCACGGCGGACTGATTTTTCCCGGTTGACGGCATGAATATTTGGGTTGATGCTCAACTACCTCCAACATTGGCAGATTGGCTGTCGAGTAATTTTGATTTAGAGGCGTCAGCTTTGAGGGATCTGGGATTACGGGATGCAAGAGACATTGAAATTTTTGATGCCGCACGAGTTGCCAACTCTGTAATCATGACAAAAGACAGCGACTTCGTTGATCTTGTATGTCGATTAGGAATACCACCTCAAATCATTTGGCTAACTTGCGGTAACGTTACGAATCGAAACTTACGTCGAATTCTCTCAAGTACTTTGCCACAGGCTCTGGAAAAACTGCAAGCAGGCGAAATTATCATAGAAATCAGCAACTCCTGACATCAGGTTAACTCGCTGGCCAAAGACCCATACAGATTTGATTGGCGATCAACTAAGTAATTAGTTTGTTCTGGATGGAGGGAACCATAATCTGCGGAGACACAATCGGCAATGAGCAAAGTTTCTTCATTACGGGGATAGAGCAAAAGATCACCATGGGGCCCGGCAATGGCACTGTTGCCTAAATATTCCCCCACCAATACCGTTTTCCCCTGGGCATTGAGCCTGGTTTCAGCGCCAGCCCGATTGCAGTAGGCAACAAAAATATGATTTTCCAAAGCCCGCACGGGAATAACGTTGTGGGACACATCAGGGTAGGGAATTTTTGTCCTTTCCCCAGTGGATAACAAGGTCCAAATATCCGCCGCCGTGGGAATAACCACTAATTTTGCCCCCCGCAGGGCTAGGATACGGGTCAATTCGGCAAATTCCGCTTCATAACAGTTCAATAAACCGATGGGAAAACCGTTAACTTTATGGACCGTAAAGGCTTTACCTTCTTCCTTATGGCGATGGCCGCGGGAGTAAATTTTGCTTTCGTCGGGGCCCCAAAGATGGGTTTTGCGATAGGTTTTGACCAATTTTCCTTGGTCATCAAACAGATTAATGCTGTCGTAGTAGTGGATTTCCCCGTTAATGGCCGCCTTTTCTGGGTAGGGACAAATGATGGCCATCTGATATTTGTGCGCTAGTTGCCCCACCTGGGTCATCACTTCCCCGTCCCTGGCGATCGCCAATTGATGGACTTCTTGGGGAGAAAGGGCATAACCAGTTAGATAAAGTTCGGCAAAGCTAATTAGCTGGGCTTCAAAACGTTGGGCTCCCTGGAGGGCTTCTTCCATTTTTGCCAAGTAATAGGCGATCGCCTCAGTATTACCAATGGGCCCGCCTTGGTTTTGGTAAATGGCTAATCTTACCCCCGTGCCCGGAGCAGGTGGTTGGGGCTGAAGACGGGTTAGATAAATCATGGGCTAATTACCTGACTAAGTTGCGTAAAAATATCCTTAACTTCTTGGGTGGAGTTTCCCCGGTAGCGGGCAATTAGGCCTTGGGTCGCAGTTAAAGTTAGGCCAAACTGCGGCGATCGCCCTTGGCTGTGAATTATCTCCTGAGCTTGATGGACTAAATCCTGGTCAAAGGAACGACTCAAGTCCACATAGGTGCCCAAACAAGTGAAGCCCGCCAGGGCATTGGGAGATTCGTAAAGTTGTTCCGAACCAATTAGCTGTTGCCTTTCTCCCCAAATTAATTTATCCCCCTGCCAAATTTCCCAACTCGATCGCCAATGGCCTTGGGTAAATTTTTCTCCTCTGGCGGTGCGCCCCAAACGGACAATTTCCCAACCTTTGAAACGGGCCTGCTCCTGGAGCTTAATGCAGAAATTTTGTTGATAGCGGGCCTGGTCAAAAATAATTGTTTCCTGGGGACACCAGAGTACCGAAGCTCCGACTCTCACCTCTAGGTTGACGGTCTGTTCACTCCAGGGCCCCAAACTACGATAAATCTTTCCCGCCGAAGCACTGGTGAAACACACATCACTCTGGGCTTCTAACACAATGTCATAGCCCAGGCGATCGCCCCCCACCATGCCGCCCCCAGTATGGAGCAACATGGTCTGACATTGGCCAGTGTCATCCGGATAAAAAGACCGTTGCACTTTCAAAGGAGCCTGCACCAAGCATTCAACCATGCGGGTACGGTGTCCTGGACGGTCATAACGGAGCCAAAGATTGGCCTGCCAGGGGGCGGAAGGGTTAACAGTGGAAGCGCTTAGCAAAGAATTTGCACTCGGTAAATTGAGCAACGGACAATAACTGTGATCTTGCTCAAGGATGCCTAGCTAGCTTGGGGCAACAGGTTCAAAAAGGAATCAAAATCCGCCAAGGCTTCCTGGTACTGGATTTTAGCTTGGGAACCATTACGGTCTTTGGCCGCCGCATCCAATCGTTCTAGGTGACCAAACACTTCTTTAGCCAGGGTTTTGGCTTTATCCTGATCCTTCGGTAACAAAGAACTGGCTAGCCCCAACATATCCCGGCGTAGTTGTCCTAAAGGCCCGTGGATATAGGTTTGGGTATCGACCCAATTTTGATCAGCAATCAGGCCCTGCAACCTTTTTTCCATGCCGTCCCGAGCCACGGCGATCGGATTGACGTAGACCTGCAACTGGGCAATTTTTTCTGGGCTATAGGTAGTGGGGATTTCCACCTGGGGGCTACTGCAACTAACGAGGACCGTAGTTACTAAGACCAGAATAAGGGAAAGTAACGAACGTAAACGAGACATAAGCTTGGGTTACGGTGTTATTGACATTGATGAAATTTGACAAGGAAAAGTTATCCCTGCAATTCTGTTCAATCATACGTGCTTTTCTGACCGAAAACGAGTACCAGACCACCCTAACTCCCTAGGGAGCAAGCACCCCATAAACAAGCTTGAGTATAAATAACTAATTACCCATTCCATCGCTTAATGTTGGCCGCAGCATCGGACGGCAAGTTCTCCCCAGGAATAATAGTCCATTGTTCATCAACCAAGCTTTAAAAATATTCACAAAAAATTCTTCGGTATTAGCACTATTTTCTGGGCAAACAATTGAAAAAAATAAGCTAGCATGGCTTCAATATGAGTATTAAGTAGGTTAACCATGGGTGCTGTTATCTCGGCGATCGCCGCTTTGGCTAGTTGGACAGTATTTATCACCGTTAAAAATCCTGAGAATCCCAAAATTCCTAAACTTTTACGGCCCCTGCTATTTTTTATTGCCCTACTCATGTCAGCATTATTTGTGCAACAGAGTTTAGGGCGAGCTCTGGTGGTGATTCCGGCGGGAGAAGTGGGGGTAATCGAAACTATGGGCACAGTGGATACCACTCCCCTTACCTCTGGGGTTTATTTCCTCAATCCCCTTTCCAAGGTCGTCACCTATTCCACCCGTTTGCAGGACATTAAAGAAACCGTAGATACCTCTTCCAAAGAAGGTTTGAACTTTAACATTGATGTCAGTTTGCAATATCGCCTTAACCCGGAAAAAGCTGGGGAAGTGTTTTCTAGCCTCGGCAGTGAAGAACAGCAAAGGGAAATTATTATCTCTCGCTTCCGTTCCCTCATCCGGGAAAATACGGCCAAATACGATCTAAGTTCTATCTATGGTGATAAAAGAGCTGAGATTTCCGGAGTACTGGTTCAGTCAATGAAAGAGCAATTAGAACCCCTGGGATTTGTGGTGGAAGAAGCCCTAATGAGAAATGTGATTTTGCCGGAAAATATTCAAAAAGCGATCCAAGCTAAAGTGGAAGTAGAGCAAAGTAATCAGAAAAAACAATTGGAATTAATTAGTGCCCGACGGGATGCGGAAAGAAAAATTATTGAAGCCCAAGGGGTAGCTGATTCCCAAAGAATTCTCTCCCAAAGTTTGACGGATCAAATTATTAAATTAAAGGCCATTGAAGCCACCCAGAAACTGGCGGAATCGCCCAACACCAAGGTATTAATTATGGGCTCGGGGGAGGGAAATTTGCCCATTATCATGTCGGACCCCTAACCCAACCCTGCGGCGGCATGGGCTTTAGCTAAACGAACATAGTTTTGTCCGTGGTCTAGTAGACCTTGGACCTGGCCTTCACTCACCTGTTTAATAATTTTTGCTGGTACTCCCATCACCAAAGACCGGGGGGGCACATCCTTGGTCACCACGGCTCCAGCACCGATGATACTGCCAGCACCAATGCGAACATTATCCAAAATAGTTGCTCCAATGCCGATCAAGCTACCCCGTTCAATGTGGGCGGCGTGGACCACAGCCCGGTGGCCAACGGTGACCCAATCTTCTAGTACGGTGACAATGCCCGGATCGCCGTGGAGTATGGCTCCATCTTGGATATTAGTGCCTTCCCCAATGATTATGGCTTCCAGATCCGCCCGTACCACAGCTCCGTACCAAATACTACAATCCTTGCCTAAGTGGACTTTGCCGACCACAGTGGCATTGGCTGCCACAAACGCTGCTGGGGATAAATCCGGTGGAGTAAGGTAAATGGGAAAGTTTGCGTCCATAACACCCTTGAGAGCCTGTTTGCAAAGTTTGGAATGGGGGTTAATCCCGCCAGGCACCTTTAGCAAGGGAGAAAAAAAATGAAAGTTTTTCCTTCAAGGGGGATTTAGGGCTGACCATACCACTTTTCTAACCCACTCCCACAATGAACACAAAAACAGTTTTGGGCAATTTTCCGTTATTTCGCCATACCAGCAAAAAAAATTTCGCGCTACCATTGAGGGCAACAAAATGGGACTTGGGTAGTCTAAATTTCCCAATCCTTTAGGGGGAAGTCTCTGTTTTGGTCAAGGCCCATGGCTTTTGGGTTCTTGAACGTTGTTGTTGTTGCCGCAAGGCGAAATTTTTGTTATGCACTATACCTTTGATATTTTGGGGGTAACGCCGGTTTTCACCTTTTTTAACTATCAACAAGAGGTGGAAAATAACCCCCGCCGCAGTATGGCCTACCTGGGCAGTCCCGAATGCACTTTGGATGGGCTGATTCAAGCTACAGAATTAATTCCCGACAAACCTGACTGGGACTGGGACGCAGTGGTAAAAACCATGGTTAACTTTTGGTTGCACCACGAATCCAATATTCAGACTTGGCGACGGGAAATGGCCAGTTTTAGTGAAGCAACTTTACTGGTGGCTAGGGTTGCCAATACCCATGTGCTCCGTCAAGAGTTTGAAGCTCTGCTTTAGCAACTAGGACAATGTTTGTATAGCGTTCCCGGTGTTCTCATTTCTTTTACCGGGCTGGGTTGTTCCATTGACCGCAATATTATGATGGCTTTGAGTTTGCCACCAATCGAACAAGGCTAAAGTTCTCTTTCTCTAGCTTTGCAAGAATCCAGAAGACAAACTCAGAAACCTTAATTTCCTCAACCTAATTTTTTGTTGCCGCTTTGAACTTGATAAAACCCATTTGCCAATCCATGGTTACCAGGGATGGGATCCGCTTGGACAGCGATCTTTACTATCCCAACTCCGGTGGGCCATGGCCGGCCCTGTTGATGCGGCAACCCTACGGCCGCCGTTTAGCTTCCACCCTGGTGTATGCCCATCCCCATTGGTACGCTGCCCAGGGTTATTTAGTCATTATCCAAGATGTACGGGGTCGAGGGAGTTCGGAGGGAGAATTTGATCTATTTGCCCACGAAGTAGAAGACGGCCAGGATTGCCTAGATTGGGTTTCTAAGCTACCCCAATGTGAAGGTTCTGTGGCCACCTATGGTTTTTCTTACCAGGGCATGACCCAACTGTATGCTGCTGCCAACCACCATCCGAGTTTGAAAACCATTTGCCCGGCCATGATCGCCTGGGATTTATATCAAGATTGGGCCCATGAAAATGGGGCTTTTTGTCTGCAAAATAACCTCGGC
Organism: Synechocystis sp. IPPAS B-1465; assembly: GCF_003015225.1. Classification (GTDB taxonomy): domain Bacteria; phylum Cyanobacteriota; class Cyanobacteriia; order Cyanobacteriales; family Microcystaceae; genus Synechocystis. Next base: position 551,010 of record NZ_CP028094.1, read on the forward strand.
TGGGCCCTACAGTTGGCGACGGATTCTGCCAAGCGGCGGAAAGATGAGCAAACTTTTCGAAGGTTGATGCGCCTAGCAAAAAGTTACGATTTTTCTGGTTTCCAACCAGCCATTCCCGATCGCCTGGGGGAGTTGGCCCCGGATTCCTTTTACCATCAATGGATCAGTCAACCTCCAGAAGCAGATTATTGGCAACGGCGATCGCCAGATCAACGCTGGCAAATTAGGGAAAAAATTGACATTCCCGTGTTGCAAATTGGCGGTTGGTTTGATCCCCATCTGCGAGGTAATTGGCGTTTATATGCAGAATTAGAAAGATGTGGCATTCAGCAAAAAATGGTGGTGGGGCCCTGGGGGCATTTTCCCTGGGGCAGTCGGGCCGGGGGACAAAATTATGGTGAGTCTGCCATCAGTGGGGTGGATCAGTTGCAATTAGCCTGGTTTGATCATTTTCTTAAAGGGCAAGAGCCCCGCTTTAATCCAGCCAAGTTGGAGTTATTTGACCTGGGCACCAAGCAATGGCGATATTTAACTGACTTGCCCTCGACGCAACAAAGCTGGTTTTTACAATGCTCTGGTTTAGGTACTACCCAAGGCAGTGCTTTGACGGCAAAGGTCCCAGCAAGGTCAACGGAGGAAATTAGCGATGTTTGGGTTCATGATCCCTGGCGACCCGTACCCAGTTTGGGGGGGCATAGTGGTTATCCCCAGGGAGTGAAGGAAAGAAGTACTATTGATGATCGCAGTGATGTGGTTACCTATACTTCTGAGCCTTTGCAGAAAAGTTTAACCATCTGTGGTGTTCCCCAAATTTTCCTCACTTTGGAATCCGATCGCCCTAGTTTCGATGTAGCGGTGAGTTTGTCTCAATTTAGGGTCACTGGAGAAGTGTGGGCCCTCAGCCAGGGTTACTGTACTAGCTGTAAGCAAACAGCTAATTTGGAAATTTGTCTCCAGGCAATTTGTGTAACTTTGTCCCCTGGCGATTGCCTGCGCATTAGTTTAGCGGGGGCAAGCTTTCCTGCTTATCCCGTCAACCCTGGCACTGGTCAGCAGGCGGTTTTGGCGAATTTGGTTGATCAGCAAATTATTACCCTGGCTTTGGTCACCGATGGCCCAACCCAAAATCATCTGCTGTTGCCCATTCTCTCGGGGGAGTGAACAAAAGTTTTGATTATCCAAAGGCGATCGCCTTGCTGGGTTATTTCTTCTACCACTCCAGAGCCGCCGCCACAGTGGGAAAATGCTTCATAAAAATCTTCCGAGCCGCCAAAGCAATTTCCCGGTGTTCTTTTTGGGTGGCCTGGTCACAGCGGACACTGAAATAGTGGATCCAACTGCGTACAGAGCCTTTCATATATAAACGGGTAACCGTATTGAGGGGCAAAATAGAACGGGCACACTCTTTGGCAATGCCCTTAGCCAAGGCCTCTTCATAAAGTTGATGACTTTTTTCCCACACGGCTGCCTGGGCTTGGTTGAACCATTTTTTTGTGCTTTCATCAAAGTCATCTAGGGAATTTTGACGGTTTTTCACATCCTGACGACGGGCTTCATAGCACTCATATTCGGTAGCACAGGAATACCTTAGACTAAACTCCTGAAAAGAAAACGATCGATGTCTTAAAATTTGGGGGGCGATCGCCCGGGTGGTGGTAATTTCCAAGGTCATATCCACCATTTCAAAAATGCTCCAATGGCCTTCCCGGATGCAAAATTGCAATAGCTTAGTGTAGTTGGGATTTTCTTGGTTAGGACTAGAAACCCTAGCGCAGTAGGCAATTAGTCCCTCGGGGGAAAGGGGCTCCCCGTCAATGACAATTTCGGGTTTGGTGAGGGAAATGAAACGAACATCCATGGTTAAAAATAGGCCACTATGGGGAGGAGATTTATCGTTGGCCTTGGTCAATGCAGGGCAAAATCAGCATTGCCCCACAAAAAAATTCCCCAGCTATGGCCAACGGGGGACAACTTGGGGATATCAGCTTAATTGTGGTCCAACAAATTTTCTTAAGCGACCAGGTAAAATGACAAGCCCCAGGGGCGATCGCCAGTTTATTTAAAACCAACCGCCGCTTGCCACACAAAGGCCAAAGCCAAAAAGAAGAGGGGAATGACCGGCAGAACATCCACCAGGGGGTCAAAAATCTGATAGGCTTCCGGCAATTTAGCGAGCAAATAAATTGTTTCCATTATTTGAGTTTCCTGACTGACAAAGAATAAAATCTTAATTTACGGTAAATCTTATCATGATGGCCCCTTCCCCCATTAGCCGTTTTGACGAAATTCACGAAGCGGCGATCGCCTCGCACAGAGAGACATTCTCGGAACTGTAAAGGTTCTGCATTCTATGGGCCAAACAACGGGTCAGTTTTTGGGAGCTAGCCTTGATGGTGCTGGGGTCGTAGTCCCTAGCGGCGATGCCCTGGCCAAAATTAATTTCCACTGAAGTGCCTTTGCCTGGGTAGGGGTCACTGTAGGCGATCGTCACTGGGATCACTTTAATGTCAGTGTTGGGGTTTTGCTTACAAACTTCCATGGCAATGCGCCCAATACCCCGTTTGAGGGGATGGACAGTGTGTTGATCCCGAAAAATGCCCCCCTCAGGAAAAATGACCAACATTTCCCCTGCTTGGAGTAACTGCACACTATAACTCACACTACTGATTTCCGGCCTTTTCACGTCAACGGGAAATCCCCCCAAATGGCGAATAAACCAACCCTGTAAACCCTGCACTTCCGTCACCGCCACCATAAAACGGAGGTCTCGACCAGTTACCCCCCGACCGGCGGCCAAAGAAAGCAAAATTGCATCCCAACGGGAACGGTGGGTAGGGGCCAGAATAATCGGGCCACTGCGGGGTAAATGCTCCTGACCATGGATGGCGATCGGGCCAAAATACCAATGTAAAAACCTGGTGCCTAGGGGATAAATTAATTTGATTAGCCAGGGGGAAACCCTGGAAGGGCCAATGACAGCAGGGTCGATCGCCAGGGGAGAATTGGTCATGGTTACGAAAAAAATATGGGTTCTTCCTCCGACAGACGATTAAACTAGAACCTTAGTATTAATTAAATCGCTTGCCGTGGGGGGTGGTCTCTGTTTTTAAGTTAGATTAACTACTCTGGTTTGGGGACGAGCCATGGGACAGTTAAACAACAGTTGAACGGCCAAATTCCCTCCGCTATGTTGGGGGCTGAGCCTTTCAGCTACAGTGGTTAAATAATTACCCTGGGATTATATCGGCCCTATTCCTTGGCCTATTGCTATAAATAACTATGATTAGTCTTGATCAAGTCAAACAACAAATCCAAGCCGCCCTACCTGATGCCGAAGTAATGGTCAATGACCTGGGGGGAGGGGATCACCTGGAGGCCGTGGTGGTATCTTCAGCCTTTACCGGCCAGTCCCGGGTCAAACAACATCAAATGGTCTATGGTGCCCTCAAGGATGCTTTGGCTTCGGAGGCAATCCATGCCCTGGCGCTGAAAACCTTTACTCCAGAAGCCTGGGCCGTGGCCCGGCAGACTGCTTAGATTTTTCCCCTACATCGAAAATTGGCTCTTTGACATCCCCCAAAACGGCTAAAGCCAGGGGATTCCTAGACCTGTTTTCAGATAAATTTGAGTTGGGGGGTAAAATGGCAATATTTAAACAACATTAAAGTTGTTAAACTCGCCCACATCCCAATTTGTCCTTGAAGAGGAGTTGTCTGAATGAATCCGGAAACGAAAGCAAGAATTGATCAGTTGGTCACCGCCAATAAGGTGATGGTCTTTATGAAGGGCACGAAGCTGATGCCCCAGTGTGGTTTTTCCAACAATGTGGTGCAAATTCTCAATATGTTGGGTATTCCGTTTGAGACTTTAGATGTGCTGGCCGATGCGGAAATTCGTCAGGGTATTAAGGAATATTCCAATTGGCCCACCATTCCCCAGGTTTACGTCAATGGTGAATTTGTCGGTGGTTCTGACATCATGATTGAGCTCTATCAAAATGGTGAGCTGCAGGAAATGTTAGAAGTGGCCTTGGCTTCCTAGGGCTTCACATTCGGTGCATAACGCTGGCGATCGCCGTGGGGGGAAGCTCTCATCTGTGGAGGGCTTCTTTCACTCCCGCCGTTCGCCAATAAGATGGCGGAGACGGTGGGATATAATCGGACAGGCTTTCGCTAGGGCGTTGTTTGCACCTCAGCGACTTTGCTGCTTGTTTAACTCTAATTATTGTTTAACTACTTAGAAATCAATTCCCATGGCACAAGGTAAAGGTTTCGGATTCGGCCTCGGTAAAATTAAGGAATTACAGGAAGCTTTCCAAAAAGCCCAACAGGTTCAAGAAGGGGCCAAAGTGCTCCAGGAAGAACTGGAAAGAATGGAAATTCCTGGCAAAAGTGCCGATGGATTGGTGACAGTGTTGATGAGTGGCAACCAAGAACCCCTCAGTATTGAAATTGATCCCAGTGCCCTTGAAAAAGGAGCAGAAGGACTATCGGCATCCGTCACCGAAGCGATGAAAGCGGCCTATGCTGAGTCCACGGAAACCATGCGCTCTAAAATGGAAGAGTTAACCAGCGGTTTGAATTTACCCGGTATGTAGGTTCGCCGCCCTTGCCCCCAATCGGAGAGGGATCTGTGACTCGTATTCTTAAGCTCTCGCACCTTACCCCCCAACAATTAAACCAACTCAAACGTCGCTCGGAACAAAACATTGACCAAGCCCTGGCGATCGCCAAGGAAGTTATTGAGCAGGTAAAAATGGAGGGAGATGCGGGGGTTTTGCATTACAGCCGTCAGTTTGACTTCGCTGGGGCCACGGCGGAAAATTTGCGGGTGAGTGAAGCGGAATTTGCCGAAGCGGAAAAGTTGGTGGATCCTGAACTACGGCGGGCGGTGGAACACGCTTTTCGCAATATTGAAAAGGTTCATGCTGGGCAAATGCCTCCCCCCATGCACCTAGCGGAAATTGAGCCGGGGGTATTTGCGGGGGAAAAAATTACGCCTCTGCCCACGGTGGGTTTGTACGTGCCCAGGGGTAAGGGGGCTTTCCCTTCCATGATGTTGATGTTGGCGGTGCCGGCCCGGGTGGCAGGGGTAAAGAAAATTGTGGTTTGTACTCCCCCTGACAAAGAGGGAAAAGTGGAGCCGGTTTCCTTGGTCACTGCCCGCATGGCCGGAGTGGATGAGGTCTATAAATTGGGTGGTGTCCAGGCCCTTGCGGCAATCGCCTACGGCACCAAAACGGTTAGCAAAGTGGATAAGCTAATTGGCCCCTGCAGCATTTACGGTGCGGCGGCGAAAAGATTACTGTCCGGCATTGTTGATGTGGGTTTACCGGCAGGACCCAGTGAGTCCATTGTTTTAGCTGATGAAACCACTGACCCCAAGCTGGCGGCGTTGGATTTGTTGATCGAAGCGGAACACGGCTCCGACTCAGCGGCGCTGTTGGTGACCCACTCTGCAAGTTTGGCGGAAAAGGCATTGGGTTATTTAGGGGAATACCTGGAAAAACTCCCCCCCTGGCGCAAAAAGTTTTGTGAAGATGGTCTGGGTTCCTATGGCGGCATTTTGCTCACTGATAGTTTGCAAGCTTCCCTAGATTTCATTAACGATTACGCTCCGGAACATTTGCAGGTGTTGACGGCGGACCCCCTCAAATTGGTGGGCAAAATCGACAATGCGGGGGAAATTTTGCTGGGCAATTACACTCCGTCTTCAGCCGCTACCTATGCCATTGGGGTAAATGCGGTGCTTCCCACGGGAGGCTTTGCCCGTTCCTACTCGGCGGTGTCGGTGTTTGATTTCCTCAAGCGTTCTACCCTAGCTTATTTAACGGAGGAAGGTTTTGCTGGGGTGAAGGAAACGGTCACTACCCTAGCGGACTATGAGGATTTTCCAGCCCATGCCCTGGCCATACGGGAACGGGAAAATTTGCTTTAACTTAGAATTGCTGATTGCCGTATTACTTCTGAAATATTCAACAATGCCAGTTCATTTTTAAAAGATTTAAAATTATTGTTGTTATTCAGGCGATCGCCAAGCTAATCAATAGGATAAATACCGGATAGATAATTTTTGATTATTCTCTCTACCGTGTCCATTGATAGGGATTTCGCTTGTTTTTTCATTTACATTCACGTATCCATCGTTATCTAAGAAAGCGTTTGAAAATTACAAGACTAGGTATTTATCCCCCTAAATCTCCTCACTAAAGCTCCGGCTTAAAAAGGAGAATTTTACGGCAGTTCCCCCCTTCTCAAGGGGGGCTAGGGGGGATTAAACAGCCAAAACCCAACTTTCCAAATATGCTCTAAGCTCATTGAGGAATTTGTCATAAATCAACAACTTAAGATTCAGATTAATACTCCAAAATTTAATTCAATTCTAAATAATTTTTCATTAAACAATTAATCCTTATGAATAATTCTACTGTCTCTAGTATTGACATTACTCCCCAAGATAGATACAACCAACAATTACTAGCCCATGTTCATCCTCCGGACTGGATTAATCCTTCTCCTAAAGATCAATATGACCTGGTAGTTATTGGAGCTGGCACCGCTGGTTTAGTCGTAGCTGCTGGGGCAGCGGGTTTAGGTATTGGTCTTAAAGTTGCTTTAATTGAAAAGCATTTGATGGGGGGCGATTGTCTCAACTTTGGTTGCATTCCTTCTAAGGCCCTAATTAGCTCCGCAAGGGTGGTAGGAGTAATGAATAATGCTAATAGTTTAGGCATCAAAAAACCAGACAGCATTGAAATTGATTTTCCCGCTGTGATGGCGAGAATGCGTCAAATTAGGACCGGCATTAGCCACCATGACTCTGCTCAAAGATTTCGGGATTTGGGCATTGATGTTTTTCTTGGAGAAGGACATTTTGTTCGTAATAATCAAATTGAGGTGGGAGGGGCTATTCTTAACTACAAAAAAGCCATAATTGCCACTGGAGCGAAAGCGGTTAAACCTAACATTCCTGGCATAGAAGAAGTCGGATTTTTAACTAATGAAACAGTGTTTTCCTTAACGGCATGCCCCGATCGCCTAGGGGTCATTGGAGGTGGCCCGATTGGGTGTGAGTTAGCCCAAGCTTTTCAACGATTGGGGGCGCAAGTTACGCTCTTTCATCGGGGTAGTCATTTGTTGAACAAAGAAGATCCGGAAGCGGCGGCGATTGTACAGGAATCCTTAATCAAAGATGGCATTGAACTAATTTTAAACGCCAAATTGGAACGGGCAGAATTAACTGATCGGGGTAAAGTTTTGCATTACAGGGCTAATGGCGATTCTGGCACCATTGTAGTGGATGAAATTCTGGTTGGTGCAGGGCGAGCCCCTAATGTGGAGGAATTAAACTTAGAGGCTGTGGGGGTAAAATTTGATCGCCGAGGAGTGAAAGTCAACGATTATTTGCAAACTACCAGCCCGCAAATTTATGCCGCCGGGGATATTTGTATGGACTGGAAATTCACCCATGCCGCCGATGCCGCCGCCCGCATTGTGATTAAAAATACTCTCTTTTCTCCCTTCGGTTTAGGACGCAGTAAACTAAGCAGTTTAACCATGCCTTGGGTAACCTACACCGACCCAGAAATTGCCCATGTAGGATTAAATGAAACTATGGCTGAGGCCTTAGACATAGGCTATAAAATTATTAAAATTCCCTTTTCCCAGGTTGACCGGGCGATCGCCGCTGACGAGACAGAGGGATTTTTGAAAATTATCCACGTAGCCAACAGTGATGAAATTTTAGGTGCTACCATTGTTGCCTCCCATGCCGGGGAAATGATTTCTGAAATTACCACGGCTATTGTTAATAAAATTGGCTTAAGCAAATTAGCCGGGGTGATCCATCCCTATCCCACCCAGGCCGAAGCGATTAAAAAAGCCGCCGATACTTACCGCCGTACTTTGCTCACTAATAATACGAAAAATTTACTAAAACTTCTAACTAAATTTCCCAGTAAATTATTCTAGAAAACATGGTTGAAAACCCTAAAATTGTACTCAATTTAAGACTGGCCACAACAGGTTTCATAGCCTAAACTTTCTAAGATTAGATCACTAACAGCATTGGCCACTGCAAATTCACTAAAAAAACTTTCCCGAAAATCAAAAGCCTGCATTTCAGTCACAATGGCAATCACTAGGGAACCTAAATCATTTTCCCCTTCCAATCGTTGACGCACAAAAATTTGAGCGGCCCGTTCCGCAATGGTGGCATTAATTCCTTCGGGAATAAATTCTTGATTAAGCCATTGTTGTAATCCTTGACGCAACCAATCGCCCTCTTGCACAGGGTCTTGGAGTGGGGGCAACGTGATTGGGGGAATGGGTTCAACAGCCATATTTCCTGGAAACTTTGTTTATAAAATGTTAATAAAATATTGTTTAAGGGGGGCTAATTTAAAGCCATCGTAGCAGATTGGTAGATGGCCAAAAACAGCTCCAAAAGTTACTAAAATAAGAAGTAACGTTGGGCCATGGGCAACACTGATGCTGGCTCACAGGTGAGTAATTCTCCGTCGGCTCGCACTTCGTAGGTTTCTGGATCTACTTCAATGTGGGGCAAATAATTATTCAGTTTCAGATCCCGTTTGGTTAACTGGCGAATATTTTTCACCGCCACCAACGGCTTGCTCAGTCCCAATTTTTCGCCAATATCTTTTTTGGCCGCTTTTTGGGAAACAAAGGTCACACTTGTGGCGGCGATCGCCCCACCATAATTAGCAAACATCGGCTGCATATGTACTGGCTGAGGCGTGGGAATACTAGCATTGGCATCCCCCATTTGGGCGTAGGCGACTATGCCGCCTTTAATAACTAATTCGGGTTTAACCCCAAAAAAGGCGGGACTCCAGAGGCAGAGATCCGCTAACTTGCCCACTTCCACTGAACCAATCTCCTCGGAAATGCCATGGGTAATGGCAGGATTGATGGTGTATTTTGCCACGTAACGTTTGGCCCGAAGATTATCATTATTGCCTGTTTCCCCCGGTAATTGGCCCCGTTGCACTTTCATCTTGTGGGCCGTTTGCCAAGTACGACAGATAACTTCCCCCACCCGGCCCATGGCTTGGGAATCGGAAGAAATGATGCTAAAGGCCCCCAGGTCATGGAGAATATCCTCCGCCGCAATGGTTTCCCGACGGATTCGAGACTCGGCAAAGGCCACATCTTCGGGAATATTACGGTGCAGGTGATGGCACACCATTAACATGTCTAGATGTTCTTCCAGGGTGTTGATAGTGTAGGGTCGGGTGGGATTGGTGGAGGAAGGGAGAACGTTCAATTCTCCACAAATTTTGATAATGTCCGGTGCGTGGCCTCCCCCGGCTCCTTCGGTGTGATAGGTGTGAATAACTCGATTTTTCAGGGCGGCAATGGTGGTTTCCACAAATCCCGCTTCGTTGAGGGTGTCGGTGTGGATAGCCACCTGGACGTCGTAGTCTTCAGCCACGCCCAAACAGTTGTCGATCGCCGCTGGGGTGGTGCCCCAATCTTCATGGAGTTTGAGCCCGATCGCCCCGGCCTTGATTTGTTCTGCTAAGGCAGCCGGTTGACTGCCATTGCCCTTACCCAAAAAGCCCAAGTTAATGGGAAAACCATCGGCCGCCTGTAACATGCGGTGAATATTCCAAGCCCCAGGAGTGCAGGTAGTGGCCTTGGTGCCCGCCGCCGGCCCGGTGCCTCCCCCCACCAGAGTGGTAACGCCCGACGCTAAGGCCGTTTCAATCTGTTGGGGGCAAATAAAATGCACATGGGCGTCAATTCCCCCCGCCGTTAAAATCATTCCTTCCCCGGCGATCGCCTCGGTGCTGGGGCCAATGATTATGGAAACATTGTCTTGGATATGGGGGTTGCCTGCCTTACCAATGGCGTAAATGCGACCGTTCTTAATGCCCACATCAGCTTTGACAATGCCCCACCAATCCAAAATCAACGCATTGGTGATCACCACATCCACCGCCCCTTCTGCCCTGCTTAAAGGGGATTGCCCCATGCCATCCCGAATTACCTTGCCGCCACCAAACTTCACTTCATCGCCATAGGTGGCGTAATCCTGTTCTACTTCGATAAATAATTCCGTATCCGCCAGTCGTACCTTATCTCCCACTGTGGGACCAAAGGTGTGGGCGTAGCTGTGGCGGTCCATCCGATAACTCATGGTGGCTATTTCCTTGGTTAATTGGGGGGAGAAGATTCTAGTAACTGTTGCAGGCTATAGGGACAGGTTAGAGGAAAATCCACACCATGGCCGGTTTTCTCTTGCACATAGCCTAGGGCACCTTGATAAATCTGGGGCAATTCTTCCTCCAGATAATTTTTCAAGGTGGTAGTTAGACAGCGACGAAGTTGGGTGCGAAAACTTTGAATCTCAGCCCGCCAATGGTTGCCGTTACGTCCCCGTTCTTCCTGCCAGTATTGCAATAGCAGACAATGGCGAATTAACTGTTCCAACAGATAGGCGACTCGATTACGATCCTGTCTTCCCAAGCTCTCCAACTCCTCAATCAAATGAACCCAGTCCACCTCCGCCAGGGAATTTTGCCGAAATAAGCTCACCGTCACCTCAAGCCATTGGGCGGGATCTTGCTCATAAAGTTCGGACAGAACTTCGCTAGGGGAAATGGGGAATTGCAGTTGAGATTCCATTGCTGAGAAACTAACAGTCCGGAATATTTGGTTCAGTCTAGCTAAAGCCCTTAACTCTTACCAGTGGCAGGGGAATAATCGGCAATAACGGCAATGTACAACAGGTGCAAAAGCAAACCCCCTAGCCAGATGCCCGAAAGAGGTGTCAACCAAGACCAATCGGCCTTGTTTAAGTTATGAACAAACCATAGGCCAGAGTTAATCGCTAAAAATACTGCCACATGGACAGCAAAATTCATCCGGTCATCCAAACGGCGAAAGGCAGGGTCATTACGGTCGGGTTTACGGGGCCAACGAGGAGGCATAGATTACCAGTCAGGGTCACAATTAATCACTAGCCCTAATTTTAACGGCAACGGTCTGAAATCCCCGTAGATCAAGACGCAAAATTAAGCAAAATTTCAGCAAAGTTAGCGGACGGGCTCCTGCCTGGAGTGGCCAAAAAGGTGGCCCAATGTCAGCACTACAGTCGACCCAATGCCCCTATCAGTTTTTTCATCCACTCTGCACCACTCATATCACTGGCACAGGGCTGGCGCTGACTATTTCCGGCATTGGTTGGACCACTCATCGGAACTACTAAAATCCTACTCCTCCACCATAGGGATTCGCCAAAACCAATTCGTTTCTCCTCTACTTTCTTTAATTTTTCTTTGGAAATAAGCCCTTACATAGCAATAAATTGTGCTTGATACCTACAGCTATTTTTTCGTAAATTTAATGTACGATTTACTCCCGAGACTTTGCAGCAATAAATGTTAAATTTTGTATCGATATTCAACGTTTCTGTATCTAGCCATAAATAAAATTTGAGTTACAATGGGAGAAGAGTGTTTTTAAAATTAAGTGCAAAAAGTCGGTGTGATTTAAAGCAAAAAAAGTCGCTGTGTAGAAAAGGATGAAAACTATGGATGCCCAGGAAATTCTTCGGTGTTACGCGCAAGGACAAAGGGATTTTAGTCATATAAACTTGGTCAGAGTCTGTTTGTCCAATGCAAGCCTAATCGGAGCACAACTAATTTTCGTAGACCTCGGTGGTGCAAACTTAACCCGTGCACAGCTTGACAGTGCAACCTTAAAAAACGCCAATCTTGCTTTAGCTAATATGACGGAGGTGTGTTTGATTTATGCTGATTTGAGTAATGCAGACCTTAGTGGTGCAAATTTAGTGGGGGCAGATCTAACCAATGCAGATCTATCGGGGGCAAAACTAGGGGGGGCAGACTTACGAAAAGCGAACTTGTCTGAAGCTAGTCTTCGGGGAGCAGATTTGCGCGGTGTGAACTTGATCGAAGCCAACCTAACAAATACAGATTTTAGCGAGGCAGACTTAACGGGGGCTTACATAAGTGATGGCGCAGTGATTAATGTTGTCAATCTCTCCTAAGAAATCATTCATACCTTGTAGCTAGGGTAAAAAAGCTTAAGAATTAAATATTCTTAAGTATGTGTTTTTTTATTATCCAAGAGGATAAAACCATGAAACCGATGATTTGGCACCCAGAAGATAAAGATGAAAAGGTCAACAAGTATCTAGACCGCATCAACCATGAACCTTGGTTGGGATTTGTTGCTTTTTCCTTAGCATTTTTCATGGCCTTTATTTTAATAATGTTTATGGGGATTTTCTAGGAAAATGTTTGAAAAGTTCTAGGTAAGTTTCCGAAGCACGGGATTAACCATAGCCCCATGGATCTTTGTCTCACTGGTGTTAGGTAGATCGTTCGTTGACGACTTCTTAAAGCGCAACTTAAACGTTGCAAACCTTTTTAAAGGGTCACCGGGGTAACTAATTGAGCAGCCCAGATTGCTCAACCGTTTGCCAGGCGGGCCAAATTTTTCCCTGCATAAAGAGGGCGATCGCCTGGAGGCCATTAATTTCAGGGTTATCGGGAGCCAGGGCCAAGGCGGGTTTGAGGGCCTGTTCCCCCTGGTATCCTTGCCAGTCGTAAAGATGAACAAAGGCTAAATAAGCGTGGGCGTAGGGATTTTCGGGATCTAGTTTGACCAAAGATTGCAAAGCGGCGATCGCCTGGGGAGGATTTTCCTGCAATACCCGGGCCAAAACTTGGGCATAGGTTAAACGGAGAGCATCAACGGGATTTTGGCTGAGGCGATAGGTCCAACTAGCATCCCCCTGCCGCAGATAGTCGTGGCGAGGATCGTATAAATTAATCCGGTCAACCTGGGCAAAAACTGGATCTAGCCCAGCAATGCCCTGCTGCAAATTTTGCGCTAAATGGTACAGTTGGCTGACAAAATCCAATGGTGGAGCAGGCAAAGCTGGAGCATCGGCAGCTAAGGTTAGGGTAATGTCTGGTAAAGGTAAGGGTTGGGCCGTCATAGTGCTGGGATCTAGCCATTGCCCTTTTAAACGGTAATCCCCCGGAGGTAGATCCGCCTGGGGCGCCATGGCTGTCCTTTCAATTACTTCAACGGCTTGCCCATTGTCGGTAGGAAGCAATTCACCCAAACCAATGGCATGGTCATGGAGCCAAACTTGCTTAGGATCAGCAACATTTTCCCAAGTGAGCAAAACAATCCCTTCACTAAGGCGATCGCCATTGCCCTGCCAATGGTAGGTGATGGGTACGGGTTGACCGGGGGGGGCGCTGGTGGGTAAATCAACTTTGGTCAGTTGCGGCAATTCAGTATTAATTTGACTGGGTTTGACCTCCACCCTGGGTTGGCGACGGTGCCAGAGGTTCAACTCACTGCCATCGGGCAAAGGCCAGGTTTGCACAGCGGTAAAATTACCATTCTGGGCAATGGTTTCTCCCAATTCCACTTGTACTGGGTCAGCTAAATAGTTATCTCCAGTTTTTGTCAAGAACCAGTCAAAATTTTGCTGATCCTGTTGAATAATTTCCCCGTTACGACTCAATTCCCGACCGTAAGCCCGAAAATCCGCCGCCGCCCCATAATAATTCACCGTATTGGGATTAATAGCTGGGGTGTTGGGAATCACACCCAAATTAATTCTTTGCTCCGGGGTGGTTTCCATGGCAGCGGTAATGACTTCCGTGTTGGGGGCAGGCAAAACGAAATCGGGACGAAATAACACCGATGGGTTGAGGGCTTGGACAATGCCGTTGCTACCAGGAATGGGAAATAGGTTGCCGAGGGTAATCAAAATGGTGATCGCCAACGTACCCCAACGCACCCACAACCAACGACCACACCAACGGGTCAGACCGAAGGCAAGAAAAATAGCCACAATGGGCAAATAGGGCAAAATGTAGCGGTCATCCTTATTTTGAATGGCGGAGCAGATTAGATAAGTGCCACCGTAGTAATATCCCAGCCACAGCAACCCCGGTTTCGCTTCCCGCCAACTAGGTATCTGCAATGAAGCAGGAAAACGGTTCAGCAAAGACAAAATCACCCCCACCAAGGGCGGTATTAACCAGACCCAGGACAGGGCATTGGGTAAATCCTGCCAGTAGTAAGTCCAGGCGGCTAGGGTATTGACGGGAGGGTCCCCCTCCAAAGTGGCGGGGATGGCATTGGAATTTTGGGCGGTGCTGAATAGATAAATCCAGTTGGTGCGATACCAGGGATACCAAAGGGGAATGCTTGCCAGTAAACCCACTAGCAATTGGGCTAACCGTTGCCATTGCTTTGTCCAAATGCTCCACAGCCCCAAGCCCACCAAGGGAAAAAACAGATAGAAAATAATACTTTGTTTGGAGAGCAATCCCAGTCCCAACCCAACTCCAGCGGCGATCGCCCAGAGCCATTGGGAACGACGACCTTCAGCTTCTTTCCAATAGGTCAGACAGGTAAAGCTCAACAGGGTAAAAGCCAGGAGTGGACTGTCCAACAACACAATCAAACGACTATGGATTAAACGGGGAATCAAAACCATGATGGCCACTGCCCACAGACCAATTTCCCGGCTGAAGAGCTTTTTTCCCAAGCCGTACACAGAGAGAATTAAAATGCCACTCCAGAGCCAATTACTCAGTAAAGCCAGATCACTACCTGGGCCGCCTAGCCCCTGGAAAGGAGCATTGACTATGTAGGTCAAAGGGGGATATTTGGGGGACAACATCCAAAAGCTCCGCCACCATTCCCCGCTCAAAAACTCCGGCGATCGTAGGGCTTGCAAATATTCCAGGCCGTAGGATAAGTGGTTACTCTGGTCCCAAGCTGGCACCGTTTGATCCATCCCTAGCCACAGGCGATCAAGGCCGTTGCTACCAAGCCACACCATGGCCAACAGCAGGGGCACTCCCCAGGATTTAGACAAAATTTGCTTAACCATAGCAGGGGTTAGACGTAAGATGGATACCAACAGCCCATCTTTTATGATTGGGCACCGAGAGTCTTCCTGGCCTGACCCAAACGGTTAGGGTTAGGGGGGCTTACCATTTAGCATTAATCATTTTGGTAATCCTATGAGTGCAAACCTTGCCCAACTCCACCAGGCCCTGGAAAATCGTACCGCCTTAAAGGTAATTAGCGGTTTAAATAACTTCGATAGCGCCAATGTTTTAGCCGTGGCCCGGGCTGCCCAGGCTGGGGGAGCTACTTTTGTGGACATTGCAGCCGATCGCCAATTGATCCAACAGGTGCGCCACGCCATTGATTTGCCCATCTGTGTGTCGGCGGTGGAAGCAGAATTATTAGCCGAAGCGGTGGCCGCCGGAGCTGACTTGGTGGAAATTGGTAACTTTGACAGTTTTTACGCCCAGGGTCGTCGTTTTGAAGGGCCGGAAGTGTTGGCCCTCACCAAAGCCACCCGTCAATTGTTGCCCCATACTTTGCTCTCCGTTACCGTGCCCCACATCCTTGCTCTGGACGAACAGGTACAGTTAGCCGAAGCTTTAGTGGCCGCTGGAGCCGACATCATCCAAACTGAAGGGGGGACCAGTGCCGAACCCCATCACCCTGGAGTTTTGGGTTTGATTGAGAAAGCCGCTCCCACTTTGGCCGCTGCCCACGCTATCAGTCGAGCCGTTAATGTCCCCGTACTATGTGCTTCTGGCCTATCCGATGTCACCGTTCCCATGGCGATCGCTGCTGGAGCCAGTGGAGTAGGGGTTGGTTCCGCCATTAACCAATTGAACGACCAAGTGGCCATGGTGGCCGCTGTCCGTCGCCTGGCCGATGCCTTGGTGGCCCAGCCTGTGCGGGTTGCCTAACTATCGGTTTAAGTTCGACTAAATAGGTTAGACGCCCCCGGTTCCCTCAAACTTGTGAGGAAAATAGATAAAAATCCTCCAATATTTGGGGGATTTGGGGGCAAACCCAAACTTTGCAAGGGGGAGTGTTAAAACCACTATGCCCCTCGACAAATGCAAAATGTATCAAAATTCCTGCTAACTAACTCCAGGAGCGACAACTGATTCAGTTTCAGTTTTGAACAGTGAAGCCATAATATTCTGCGCCATCTGGGCTGGGGTTAAACCAAGGTCAACGGTGGATTGTTCCGGAGTGGCATGGTCCACAAGTATGTCGGGCACCCCTAAACGTTTCAAGGGCACCAACACGTTGTTATCCATCAGGGCCTCCGCCACTGCTGAGCCAAAGCCCCCCATGAGGCAACCTTCTTCCATGGTCACCACTTTGCCGATGCGCTCGGCCAAGGGCAAAATTAATTCCGTATCTAGTGGTTTAACAAAGCGGGCATTAACCACCGTTGCTTCGATGCCGTGTTCGTGGAGTAATTCCGCTGTTTGCAGAGCGGGATAGACCATGGAGCCGTAGCCCAACAGAAGCACATCATCCCCCGACCGGAGAATTTCAGCTTTACCAATTTCCAGCGGTTCCCAACCTTCCTCCATCAGGGGCACCCCGATGCCATTACCCCGGGGATAACGCATGGCGATCGCCCCACCGGTGTAGTTAACCCCAGTAACCAGCATTTGTTGTAACTCTGCTTCATCCTTGGGAGCCATCAGCACCAGATTGGGAATGCAACGGAGATAGGCAATGTCATACATCCCTTGGTGGGTGGGCCCATCCGCCCCCACAATGCCCGCCCGGTCTAGGCAGAAAAATACGGGTAATTTTTGAATACAAACGTCATGGATAATCTGGTCGTAACCCCGTTGCAAAAAGGTGGAATAGATGGCCACCACTGGACGAATGCCCTCGCAGGCCATGCCCGCCGCCAAAGTAACTGCGTGTTGTTCCGCAATGCCCACGTCCACATACTGCTTGGGTAGCTTGGCCTGGAGTTTATCTAGCCCTGTCCCCGTCGCCATAGCAGCCGTGATACCGACAATGTTGGGATTTTCCTTGGCCAGGGTAGTCAACGTATGGGCAAAAACCTTGGAATAGCTGGGGGGTTTCGGCTTACTAGAAGGATAGGCCTTACCGGTGGAAAGGTTGAAAGGACTTTGGGCGTGGTAGCCTACTTGATCCTTTTCGGCTAAGTCATAACCCTTGCCCTTGGTGGTGGAAACATGGACAAACACCGGACCAGGCACTTTTTCCGCTTGTTTAAAGGTATCGATTAATTCCTGTAAACTATGACCGTCAATGGGACCAAAATATTTAAATCCTAGTTCTTCAATCACCGCTCCCACTTTGGGGACAACAAGACGTTTCATTCCCTCCTTGACCCTTTCCATCTCCGGGGTGAGGGAATCCCCCACAAAGGGCAAGTGTTTGATCTGTTCCTCCAGATTGTCCGTCAAAAACTGCATCGGACTGCTGAGGCGGACTTTATTTAAATAACGGGAAATGGCTCCCACGTTGGGGGAAATGGACATCTCATTGTCATTGAGAATCACCATTAGTCTGGTATGGGGCAAATGCCCGGCATGGTTGATTGCCTCCAAGGCCATGCCCCCGGTTAAAGCACCATCGCCAATGATGGAAACTACTTTAAAATCTTCCCCCTTGGCATCTCGAGCTAAAGCCATGCCCAAACCAGCGGAAATACTTGTGGAAGCGTGCCCAGCACCAAAATGGTCAAAACGACTTTCAGAGCGTTTGAGGTAACCAGCCACCCCATCTTTTTGCCGCAGGGTATGGAAATCATGGTAACGTCCCGTCAACATTTTGTGGGGATAGGCTTGGTGTCCCACATCCCAAATCACCCGGTCTTTGTCTAAATCAAGAGTGGAATATAGGGCCACCGTCAGTTCCACCACTCCCAACCCAGGCCCCAGATGACCGCCGCTGGTGGCCACAGTTTGGAGATGTTTTTCTCGGATTTGCCGGGAAACTTCCTCCAGCTCACGGATAGATAAACCCTTTAACTCATTGGGGTGGGTCAGTTCGCTGATGTGCATGGTGGATTGGGACTAACGATGGCTAAATTATGGAACTTTTTTCAGACTTCTCACACTTTAACCCATTGGGTGAAGGGAAGTTAGGTTGGAAAACCCCAGTCACAGTCTGGACAAAACATTCGGTGAACCAATGATGAATCCCCATTGAGAAGGCTGGGGAAAAGGGTAGCGAAGATGTCATAATTTTTAACAAAGATTACTAAAGATTTACCCCCAGTTCTCTGCTGTAGTAGCCATGAGTGAGCGTCCCCCTGAAAAGACCCTGGCGGAGTTGGCATCCCCAAACCATGAATGCCGGGCCTGCGGTTATGTTTACATTCCCAGCCAAGGGGATCAAAAGACTAGTGTTTCCCCCGGCACTCCCTTTGAGGCCCTACCCCTTAATTGGAAATGTCCGGTGTGTGGCGCCCCCCGCAACTACTTCATCAGCACCGGGGAGACCGATGCTCCCTCTGGTTTTGCCGAGAACCTTAACTACGGTTTTGGTTTTAACCGTATGAGTGGTGGTAAAAAGAATTTACTAATTTTCGGTAGTCTTTTCGTCATTTTCCTATTTTTCCTGAGCCTTTACGGCATGGGATAAGGCTTCAATTTTCCCTCTGAGCCCTTGCTGTACTCGTTGATTATTCCTGTTCACAATGCCTGTTAAATTCCCCAGTTTGAAGTTTGAGCAACTAAAGCAACTTGTCCTAGTGGCGGCGATCGCCGTTTTCTGTGTGAGCTGCAGCCATGTGCCGGATTTGGCCTTCAATCCATGGCAAGAAATTGCTTTAGAAACAGATTCTACCTTTGCGGATATTGCCTTCACGGAAGATCCGAACCATGGTTGGCTGGTGGGTACCAAGGAGACTATTTTTGAAACCACCGATGGCGGTGACACCTGGGAGCAGAAGCTGATTGACCTAGGGGAAGAAAAGGCTAGTTTTTCCGCCGTTAGTTTCTCTGGCAACGAGGGATGGATCACAGGTAAACCTTCCATTTTGCTCCACACCACCGATGGGGGCCAAACCTGGGCCCGCATTCCCTTGAGTGAGAAACTGCCCGGTGCTCCCTACAGTATTATTGCCCTGGGACCCCAGACGGCGGAGATGATTACGGATTTGGGCGCTATTTACAAAACCACCAATGGGGGCAAAAACTGGAAAGCTTTGGTGGAGGGGGCCGTAGGAGTAGCCCGCACCATTCAACGATCAACCGATGGCCGTTATGTGGCGGTGTCAGCCCGGGGTAATTTTTATTCCACCTGGGCACCGGGACAAACGGAATGGACTCCCCATAACCGCAATTCTTCCCGACGCTTACAGACCATGGGCTATGGCAAGGACGGTCAACTATGGCTGTTGGCCCGGGGGGGACAACTCCAGTTCAGCACCGATCCCGATGCAGAGGAATGGAGCGATGTGATTGCTCCCCAGGATAAAGGTAGTTGGGGTCTGCTCGATCTGTCTTTCCGTACCCCTGAAGAAGTATGGGTAGCGGGGGCCAGCGGTAACCTCTTGATGAGTCAAGACGGGGGGCAAACCTGGGCCAAGGACACTGGGGTAGAAGATATTCCAGCCAATCTTTATCGGGTGGTGTTCCTCAGTCCGGAAAAAGGATTTGTGTTGGGGCAGGATGGGATTTTGCTCAAATATAACCCCAGCACCGAGGTGGCAATGGTTCCCTAGGCGGCTCACAAAATAGTAGACTAGACTCTACTTGCTTTGCATTTGTCAGTCAATGTTGTTTTGAAAAATTGAAGGAGAACACAAAATGTCAGGGACTACCGGCGAGCGTCCATTTTCCGATATTGTCACCAGCATTCGCTACTGGGT
This sequence comes from Synechocystis sp. IPPAS B-1465, assembly GCF_003015225.1. GTDB lineage: Bacteria > Cyanobacteriota > Cyanobacteriia > Cyanobacteriales > Microcystaceae > Synechocystis. Next base: position 570,720 of record NZ_CP028094.1, read on the forward strand.
GATCCACAGCATCACCATCCCGATGTTGTTTATTGCTGGTTGGTTGTTTGTCAGCACGGGCTTAGCCTACGATGCTTTTGGCACTCCCCGCCCCGATGAATATTTCACCCAGACCCGTCAAGAGTTGCCCATTCTCCAGGAACGCTACGACATTAATCAGGAAATTCAAGAGTTTAATCAATAAAACATTTAATTGTTCTTTTTTAGTTGGTAATTAACAATGGCAACCCAAAATCCTAATCAACCGGTTACTTATCCCATTTTTACGGTGCGCTGGCTGGCGGTTCACACCCTGGCGGTGCCCTCTGTCTTCTTTGTCGGGGCGATCGCCGCGATGCAATTTATTCAACGCTAGGAGTTTTTCATGGACAGAAATTCAAACCCAAACCGCCAACCGGTGGAATTGAACCGCACTTCTTTATACCTGGGTCTATTGTTGGTGGCTGTGTTGGGGATTTTGTTCTCCAGCTATTTCTTTAACTAAACTTTTTTAATACGCAATTTAGGAGGCATGGTATGTTCGCAGAAGGCAGAATCCCTTTGTGGGTGGTGGGTGTAGTGGCCGGTATTGGCGCCATTGGTGTTCTAGGGTTATTTTTCTACGGAGCCTATGCTGGTTTAGGTTCTTCCATGTAATCGAGGGCTAGCCGCCACACAATATCATGGTTTTAAGGTGGGCTTGGCCCACTTTTTTTATGGCAATTTTTCCTCCCAAAATAGATGACAATGGCAATGCAACCCCAAACTTTGGTGATTAAAATTGGTACTTCTAGCCTAGCTCGTCCGGAAACGGGTCAGTTGGCCCTCTCCACCATTGCCGCTTTGGTGGAAACTGTATGCAAGTTGATCGGCCAAGGCCATCGGGTGGTGCTAGTCTCCTCTGGAGCCATAGGAGTAGGTTGTAGTCGTTTGGGCCTGACAGAAAGGCCAAAAAAAATGGCCTTAAAGCAGGCGATCGCCGCTGTGGGCCAGGGCAGATTAATGCGGACCTATGACGACCTTTTTAGTAGCCTCCGGCAACCCATTGCCCAAATTTTGCTCACCAGACGGGAATTAATTGAGCGTACCGCCTATGTCAACGCCTACAACACGTTCCAAGCTCTGTTTGAGTTGGGGGTGATTGCCATTGTCAATGAAAACGACACGGTGGCGATCGATGAACTAAAATTTGGCGACAATGATACTTTGTCGGCTTTAGTGGCCAGCTTGGTGGAAGCGGATTGGCTATTTTTGCTCACTGACGTTGACCGCCTTTATTCCAGTGACCCCCGTTTAGATCCCGATGCCTATCCCATTCCCCTAGTCAAAGCCGCGGAATTAGCCCAATTACAAGTCCGCACCGATAGCACTGGTTCCGCCTGGGGCACCGGCGGCATGGCCACCAAAATCACCGCTGCCCGCATTGCTACGGGATCAGGAGTCCGCACCGTCATCACCCATGGCCAAAAACCTGAGCAAATTTTAGCCATCCTCCAGGGAGCTAATTTGGGCACTCAGTTTGAAGCCCAACCCCGCTCCGATAATGCTCGTAAACGTTGGATCGCCTATGGTTTAGTGCCCACCGGGAAAATTTTCATTGACGCTGGGGCGGTCCAGGCCCTCAAAGCTAGGGGCAAATCCCTATTGGCGATCGGGGTGGTTGCCCTAGAAGGGGAATTCAGTGCCACCGATGCCGTCATAATCTGTGATCCCCAGGGTCAAGAATTAGGGCGGGGATTAGTTAATTACAACTGTAACGAGCTAGAAAAAATTAAGGGACTCCATTCCGAGGCGATCGCCGCAGTGTTAGGCTACGTGGGGCCAGATACAGTGATCCATCGAGATAATTTAGTATTACAAGAAAATTAGAAGAGTCTGAAGACAGACAAATGATTTTACGAATTATTTTTGTCCCAACCCGGTATGTTGGCAGAATTAATCCCAGATATTGAAGAAAGTTGGGAGTTCGCCTATCGCTCTTCTATCATTGTAGGAAGGATAAAACAGAGAAGAGAGGGTGAAAGGCAGAGGTGATATATGGTTGCCCCCGTCAAGCAAAAGAAACAGTACAGTTTATCGACAAATATTGTGAAAGCTACAGAGACTTACTTTCCAGAAGTAAGAAGCTTTGAGTACTTTAAATATTTGCATCTAGGATTAATAGCGAATATCAGGAGAAAAACATTTCCAGAAATAGCCAGGGTAGTATAGCAAAATCGCATAGACAAAGTTATTCAAGATTACTGCATAGCCTAGTGCCTCATAGTTATACTAATTAGTTATATTTCTCGCAGGTCCAACTCTCTAGGACGCCCAAATCCTTTCGGTGCTGGTAACTTGGGCTCGATTATCTTCCAATCCTCATCACTCATGTCACTGGCGTATAGCTTGCGCTGAGGATTAACTACGTTCGGCAAATTGCTCATCGACAATACTCAATTTTTATCTTTTCACCATAAAAAACAGATTTTTCCTATCCTCTTTTCTTTATATTTTCTTTAGAAATCACTTCTAAGGAATCATTTATTGTTAAGCGGAACCAAAGATTACGCTGATGCAATGAATGAACAAATGAAAGCGATTATCTCTATGCGAAATAACAGGGTTATAATTCGTCAATCTAGGGAATTCGCTTTTAATCGTGCCCTTCGTCAACCAATAAGAACATGGGCAAGTAGTGGAATTTGTTTATACCCCTATGATCAAGTGCAGAAGTGTTGAACGATAGTTATAAAGAGAAAAAAGCTCTTTAAAATGATAGAATAAAGGGCAGAAATATTAGAATAATTGAAGCGATGATATCAAATTTTGGACATATTGTAAAAACTTATCTATCTAATTTTCCTAAACATGACTACCCAGTATTAGACACATTTAAGTTTGTGAGTATCTGGTTAGGATTAGTGTTAGACCAGAGCCAGACAAGCATGAGGAGTATGTTTAAAAGACTGAACTTACGAGGAGAGACAGTCGATATATCTACATTCTCAAAGGCAAGCAAAAAAAGGGATGTGGGAGTTTTTAGAGAAATAATATTTTCCTTAAAAAAGGAATTGTCGAAAAGGAAGGAAATTAAGCAGAGAGAATTAGAAATATTTCCTCTCGATTCAACCATTGTCAGCATAACTAGGAAGTTGATGTGGAACCTTGGATTTCATCAGGTAAAATTATTCAGTGAGATTAACTTATCAACAGGGATTCCGGGGGGAATAGTAATTCACTTTGGACAAGGTCATGATAATAAATATGGGAATGAAACAATAGAAGAGACTCCAGAAAATGGAGTAGCAGTAATGGATAGAGGATTTTGTGACTTACAGAGAATCAAGAGATTACAAAAGGAGAATAACAAATATCATGTATTAAGAATAAAGAATAATATAAAGCTAGAAAAATTAGCCAATGATAACTATATGGTTGGAACTGGAAAGAATAAAATAGAGAGTAGAGTGGTAATATTCACCCATGATAATTCAGAGTTTAGATTGGTTACAAATTTACCTATAGAAAGTAAAGAAATAGAAGGAGTTAGTGATGAAAAAATAGCAGAAATTTATAAAAAAAGATGGCAAATAGAATTGTTATGGAAATTCTTAAAAATGCACTTAAAGCTGAATAGACTGATTGCCAAAAATGAGAATGCAATTGGGATTCAAATCTATACCTGTATAATTGCTTATTTAATACTAAAATTACTGGTAATCCCAAAAGAAGCAGGTACAACAATGTTAGACAAACTACGTTATTTACAGGCTTTCATGTGTGAAAAAATAAGCTATGTACACTGGCTAAGGGAGTTAGCACTAAGGTGATGAATTTGCTTTGCTGTAGGATTATTCTGTCTATTTTTAGGTCGTACATAAGTGCGATTCAACGATTCTGAGCTTCACCAGATGCAGAAATCTATTAATCTTCTCCAGCAAACAGTCCAACAGGGTTTTGATGATGTTAATCATCGCCTTGATAAAATGTCACAACAATTAGGTTACATTTGCCTAGTTGTTCAGGATAGTCGAGCTAAACAGGAAAAATTAGCCCAAGCCATTGCCCATTTTTATCAGAGCAGTTTAGTCAGAGAGATAGCAGATTTACAATCTGAACTTCAAACAATCAACCGTTTTCCTGAACAATCTCCCATTGGAGCCATTAAAGCCGCAAATCGTAGCCGTTTATTTTTAAGCCATGAAGCACTCAAAATCACCCCAGAGCTAGAAGCAGAATTAATGCTAAATAGTGACATTGCTATTCAAGGTTGGGCCGTTGCTACCATTACCGAAGCTAATTTATTGATGGAAATAGGTCATCACCAGGATGCCAAAGATGTTTTACGGGAAGAAGTTGTTAAATTTAAACAATTATCTGAAAATTGGTCAAAGGCATTATTGGACGATGCTAATGATAGCCTTAATACTTCCTACCGCTTTCTTGGCAAGCCATTTAACGAGTTTATTCTACCTGAAAGAATAGAGCGAATTTGTCAAATTCATCCCAAGGATTTTAACTTAACTCCAGATCAAGTACGACGCATTAAAAGTGAAATTGCTGTTGAATTTGATATGTCCTATGCACCCGAACGCTATAACCAAGCTTGGATTAATAAACAATTGGCGATCGCCGAATATTTAGACACTCTTAGTGAATTATTAGCTAGGCTAGATACCCTGCAAAACTTTGCCCAATTATGCCAAGATCGAGGTGTTAAAAGTAGCAGGGAATTGCTTCCGGGTAATGATGCAGAGCCAGGACTGTATTTGTTACCAGGATAGTGAAGGAATATTATGCCTATTACAGAATTAGCCCCCGTCTCGAAATTTATTTTGCTTGAACCCGTAAGTTGGCTAACTTTTAACCAATTGCTTCAGGATTTGGGTGAAAAGCGAGGAATTCGCCTTGCTTATTGTCAAGGAACTTTAGAAATTATGACTCCCCTCGGAGAACATGAACATAATAATCGCTTTCTAGAGCGGTTAATTTACACCACCGTTGACATCTTGAACTTGGAAATTAAAAGTCTAGGTTCCCTAACCCTAAGAGTTAATCGGCTGGAGAAAGGCATAGAACCAGATTCTTGCTTTTACCTGCAAAATGAGTCTATTGTTCGCCACAAACAGGATATTGATCTTAATGTTGATCCTCCCCCCGATTTAGTCATTGAAATTGATATTACCAGTAGCTCCCTAGACAAATTAGCAATTTATGGTGCTTTAGGAGTGCCCGAAATTTGGCGATATGACGGTCGAACTTTACAGGCTTATTTGTGGAATGGGGCTCAGCAAATCTATGAAACTTCTGAGCAGAGCTTGGCTTTGCATCCCTTGAAAGTTAAGGATTTGACTGTCTTTCTGCGCCAAAGTCTCCAAGACGGAGAAACAGCAACGATTAGGCAATTTCGTCAATGGCTGATCGAACAACTAGGCGAAGGTGAATAAATTAGTACAGACTAAAAGCCTTGACCCACTTCCAGATAGCGGGTTTTACCCTGACGGGATAGGATCGCCTGCTGACCGTTAACCGCCGCCAATTGCCAACCGCTACTACCGATCGCCTCACCGATTTGAATGCGTTGGGTCATGCCATTCCAGCGGAACAGAGCCGAAGAAAGCTCACCGGATTCCAGAACTCCTACTAAATCGTGTTTAGTTTTACTGGGCACCATCGGCACTGCCGGGGGAGCAGCGGCCACGGGTTGGGGGGGAATTGCCATGGCTGGAGCAGCTTGGCCGTTGGGGTAAACGGGGTAATAATATCGTTCCACCACAGTGGTACTACCAGGAGCGACTGCGGTCAGATTGCCACCATTATTTTGGGGCACAGCGCCGGGGGGAGGCGGGGGAAGGGGAATACCTTGGTTAGCAGGGGCGATCGCCACCGTTGTTTGGTTGGGGGTTACCGGAGGGTTAACACCAGTGAGGGCGGAGGAAGCTGGCAATGATTGGGGCTGTTTAAGGGTTTCTAAGGACTGTTGCAGATAAACAATAAATTCTTCGTCCGCTTGATCCACCGTCACCGTTTCCGTAGGCGATGTCGCAGAGGGATTGGGTTGTCGGGATTGAAACACTAGCCAAAAACTAACTAACAGCATATAGGCAACGCCACCGCCTAGGAAAATTTTGTCGATGTGCTTCAACCACCAAGGCTTTTTCGAGCTTTCCAGTCCTTCGTACTTGTCCATTGTCCCCACCCACGGAAAAAAGATGTTGCCCATTCTAGCCGAAAATTTCCCCGGGTCTAACCTTTAACCAAGGTGGGCCACCTGGGTAATTAAATGTTCTCCCTCGTTGAGATCCACCAGGCGATCGCCAAAGCCATCCTTACCCCAGGGTTGAAACTGATCAGCCTGGACAGAATGGAGTCGTTGTTGATTACTGTAAAAATCGTAAGTGGAGGATTGAGGAGACTGGGCACCCTGATTTGCCGCCACCATGGTCAACAACCGATCTGCTTTGCTGGTAAATTGCATCACCGTTGTGCCTAATTCGCCGAAATTCCCCAGGCGCACAGAAGCTAAATCTAATTGTTTGCCATAACCTGCTTGGGTTAACAGTAAAACCCTATCCCCTGGTGATGCCATCAGTACCCCCACCAAACTTTCCGTTGCACGAAGCCGCATTGCTTCCTGGCCTTGGGCACTGGGACTTGAGCAAGTTAAACCAACCTGGGCTGGATCAAACCGCAGTAAACGTCCATTGCTGGTGGCAATCACCAAATTTTTACCTGGATTTTGGGCAGAGGCAGGATTAACTGGTGTAACCAATTGGGCAAACTGGAGGAGATCGCCATTTTTTAACTTCATTAAACTCAAACCCCGCGGGCCCAACTCCTGCAACTCCTGACCAGCGAGCAGTTTGACCCGACCCTGCTGACTAACTAGGAGTAAATCCTGGGGCTGTTCCGGGGGCGGTAAAAATCCCTGGAAAGTGACGGTGGTGGCGTCCCGCTGGGCCGATTTAGGCAGAATTTGTAACAGGGGAATGCGGGTGACAGCTAAGGGGGGAATATCGGCAATGGCGACGGGGAAAGCCTTGCCATGGTCGCCAATGACAATGAGAGTTTCCCGCCCTTGAATGGAAAATTGCTGGTCCAAGGGTTCAAAGCTGTTGGCGGAGGTTAGCTCTTCTGGGTGCCAGGCGATTTCCCCCTGCAAATTAATACTCAGAAAGGCCTCCGCCGGGGGCGTTTGCGGCGTGAAGAGGGTGAGGGGATTTTTCTCGGCAACAGAAACGAGTTTGCTATGGGTGGCTATGACTTCCGGGCTTGGTTGGGCTTCCTGTTTGACGGTTTTGGGGGTAGGCTTTACGGCTAGGTTTAGATCGTCCTGCTTTGCTTCGGGAGCCGAATCTGCCGTTGGCGGGGAAGAATTTTCTAAGACTAATTGTTCTTGCTCTGGTTCCCCTGGGGAATCCAACTCTTCTTCTGGGGCTGACTGACTTTCAACCGGGGGAATTGTCGCTTCAGGCAATGGATCTTGATTTACGGGGAGAGGCTCAATTTTGGCTGGCATACCCTGTAAAATCTTGGTACGTCGTTCGTCGGCAAACTTTTTCTTTAAACCCCGCAATTCTTTTTTGAGGGCTTTTAACCGTTCCTGGCGATCGCCAATGAGAGTTTCCAACTGCTCAATGCGTTGGGCTAGATCGGTGTGTTCCTGTTGTAATTTTTCCCTTTCCAGGCCGGTGATACGGCGCATGGGCATGCCCAAAATAGCGTCCCCTTGTTGGAGGGAAATGCCTAACCGTTCCTGGAGTTGAATTTTGGCGGTGGTGCCATCGGCGGCAAAACGGAGAATTTCAATCAGCGCATCTAAATTTTCTAAACCGATTAGTAAACCAGTTAATAATTCCAGGCGACGACGGTTTTCTCCCAACTCATTTTCGTACTGTCGCAGCAGGGTATCTTCCCGGAATTGGAGAAATTCTTGGAGAATTTGCCGCAGGGACATTTGCACGGGTTGGTTGTTGACCAGCGCCAGGAAAATCACGCCAAAATTACTCTGCAAAGGAGTCATGCGGTAGAGTTTTTGCAAAATGGCATTGGGTTCCGCATCCCGTTTGAGCTCAATTACCACCCTCATGCCGGTGCGATCGCTTTCATCCCGCAGATCGGAAATGCCGTCTAGTTTGCCGTCGTTGACCAAGCTGGCAATTTTCTCAATCCAAGCCGCTTTATTGACCTGGAATGGTAATTCCGTAATGACGATCGCCGTGCGATTATGACTGCGTTTTTTCTCCCCTCGGATGGTTTCAATGTGACTAACTCCCCGCACCGGAATTAGTCCTCGTCCCGTTTGGTAAGCTTGCAAAATGCCTTCGCTGTCGAGGATGTGGCCGCCGGTGGGAAAGTCAGGGCCGGGGATTAACTTAAATAGTTCTTGATCCGACAAATCAGGTTTATTGATTAAACCAATCAAACCATCCACCACTTCCCCCAAATTGTGGGGCGGGATACTAGTGGCCATGCCCACCGCAATACCAGAGCAACCGTTCAACAGTAACAAAGGTAACTGGGCGGGAACCACGGTGGGTTCTTCCTGGGAATTGTCGAAGTTGCCGGTAAAATCAACGATCGCCTCGCTTATGCCTTCCAACATGGCCCCCATGGCGATGGGTGCTAAGCGGGTTTCGGTGTAACGCATGGCGGCCGGAGGATCATTGTCCACGGAACCGAAGTTGCCATGGCCAGCCAGGAGGGGATAACGACTGGAAAAATCCTGCACCATCCGCACCAGGGCATCGTACACAGACTGGTCACCGTGGGGATGGTATTTGCCCAACACGTCCCCCACCACCCGGGCACATTTCCGAAACGGGCGATCGGGGGTCAGCCCCAACTCGTACATGGCGTAGAGAATGCGACGATGCACCGGTTTTAGACCGTCCCGCACATCGGGTAATGCCCGCCCCACAATCACACTCATGGCATATTCCAGGTAGGAACGTTCCATTTCTTCGTGGAGATCGGTGGGGATAATTTGACCGCTGGGGAAAGATTTTCTGGCCATGCCGCTGGGAACCTGTGCGCTCGTCAATTCGCGGCCAATGTTAGCATTGGAAAGGCTGATTCTCCTCCCCACTTTGCCGGGTACAGTTTTATGACAACGGTTCTCATCGTCGAAGACGACCCCATGAACTTCCGGGTTTTTTCCAAAATTCTCACTAAGCGGGGGGGCTTCACCGTCAAGGGCAGCGAGGATGTGGCGGAGGTGTTGGCCTTAGCTCGGAGCAAGGCGGTGGACGTGATTTTGATCGATGTGTCTCTGTCCCGCAGTCATTACCAAGGTAAGGCCTATAACGGCATTCAAATTACCCAACTGCTCAAACAAGACCCTGCCACGGCCAGCCTACCAGTGATTTTGGTCACAGCCCATGCCATGGTCGGCGATCGGGAGTCTTTATTGGCCCAAAGTGGCGCAGAAGGCTACATAGCTAAACCGGTGGTGGACCACCAAGCTTTTGTAAACCAAATTCAAACCATGGCTGGAGGCGATCGGGCGGTTTAACCCCTTAGCCTAAAGATTTACCCGTTATTTTTCATGTTGCCCACTGCCATTGTCCTCACCATCCTTTTGGGCATCATTGCCTACATTTGGGGCTATCCCCATTGGTTAGATTGGCGAGAAAAACAACTTTTTCAGCGGCCTCTGCCTCCCCATTGGCAAGCAATTTTAGGCGATCGCCTGCCTTTTTATGCCCAGCTTTCCCCCCAGCAACGGCAAAAATTAGAAGCAAAAATCCAATTATTTCTCCAGCAAAAACAGTTTATTGGCTGTAATGATTTTGTTTTAACGGATGAAGTGCGGTTGGTCATCGCTGCCCAAGCTTGCTATCTAGCGTTGGAATTAGGCAGTAATCCCTACCCCAGGCTGGATACAATCCTTGTTTACCCCGATGCTTTCCAAGTGCGGCAAATTACGTCCCCCGATGGTTACGTAGTGGAGGAAGAAGACACCGTTCGAGCTGGGGAATCCTGGGATAGGGCTGGACAGTTGATCCTGGCTTGGGGCACGATCGCCTGGGATTTGGAGCGGTGGCAGGATGGCCACAACGTTATTTTCCATGAATTTGCCCATCAGTTGGACATGGGGGATGGAGCCATGAATGGGGTCCCTAAATTAGGTCGTCGCAACGACTATCAACGCTGGCAGTCAATTTTTGCGTCGGAATACCAACAACTACTCAGTCAGTTAGAAAATAATTTACCCACCGTCATCGACCCCTATGGAGCCACCAACCCCTGTGAATTTTTTGCGGTGGTGACGGAAACTTTCTTTGAAAAAGGGCAAGAATTACAACATAATCACGGGCAACTTTATCAAGTTCTACGGAAATATTACTGCCTTGAACCATTGATAAATTGCTAGGGAACGGGTTTTAGCCTGGTCACTGCCAGGGAAAATGCCCCTCCCCCAGTGGCGGCGTAGGTTCTGACCCGGACAATGTAGTCTCCCGATTCAGTAATCCGGGCGAAGGCAAGGGAATTGGTGCCCCCTTCAGTGCTGTCGTCGTTGGCCACAATGGTGGTGCCGTCATCGCCAATGAGCATTACCATGGTGTCGAATTCATCGGAGCGCAGGTCAATGGACACTTGGTCCCCGGCCTGGAGATTAATACGATAGTCCCTGGCAAATCCCCCTTCCCCCGTGGGCATATCCCCCACCGTCAGGCGATCGTCAACTGTTGTGTTGGCAGTAATGGGGATGGGATTGTAAAAACTATTTTGACTATTTTGGCCGTAACTCGGGGTTGGGTAGAACGTCACCAGGGCGGAAGTCAAACCCATCCAGAAGAGGACTACCTTGTCCAATTTCCCCGAATTGAATAATCTAAACATTCTCGGTGTCCTGACTGAGTACTGACTGGAGCCGACTGAGGAAATTTGATTCCTGGGTGATGGGAATGAACTGCTCAATGGACGGGGCTGGCCCTGGGTTTCTGGTCACGGGCCCTTCTTCGGACACATTAGAGCCCTTTAAATTTTCTTGGTTGGGATGTTGGATATTTCCGAGGGCACGGTGATGCCAAGGGAGTGGTTCTAGCTCCCCTGGGTCGGAGGGAGAAACCCGCCGTCTTGGTGATTGCAATGATTGTTCTTGTCCTGCCGTGGGAACCTTTAACTGCCATGACTGGTCTGCCATTTTAGTCAACTCCTCCATCGATTCGTCTCTGGCGATCGCCAACGATCTGGGCAGATTTTCGGAAACCAGACGCTCAAACTCAGCGGAAAAATGAAAATTGGGTTGTCCCTTCTTGTGCCAGAACTCCAGCAAATGCTCCACCGAAACCGCCTTATAACGGCCTAGGTACAGGGCTTCGATCACCGCAAGACGAATCCACAGGGCTGAAAAATTCTTAAGCCAGCCATTGATGACCTGTTTGGGGGCCATTCCCCGGAGGTCAAAACAATAGGCAGTCAAAAGCGAAACTGTCTGCAAAATGCCTGGATCCTTTTGAGCCTGGGATATTGTCATATTTGCTAGGGAGCTATGCTTAGTAGTTCCTAGAATACTAGCTCAAGTCCAGTCTGGGAGAAAGGAGGGTCGGCTATGTTTAAACAATTAGGAGTTCTGGCCACATTTATTGCCTTTGCGTTGGCCCTGGCGGTGTCGAGTAATATCCCCAGTGAAGTCACCAGTCTGCCCCAACAATCCCTCACCATTGCCCAACAATCCAAACAACAAGCCCGGCTCCGTTTGCAACGCTCTCTACAGCAATTACTCCTACGGCCCCATCGTTTTTCCGGCTCCAGCAATGGGGTAGTCAATCCCAAGGCAGAATATTTTTAGTTCCTACCAAATGCGGGTCAAATCAAGCACAAAACCGGGCATTACTTCATTGCAATCTATTTCCTTTGGCAACGTTAAAACTTCTGTCGCCTGGGAAGAACGATAAATCTCAACCTGTTGGTTTTGGGGATTGATCAATAACCCCAATCGTACCCCCAGCCGTCGATACTCTTGCATTTTTTCCTGTAATGGTTTCAGGTTATCCGTTGCGGAGCGGAGTTCAATAACAAAATCTGGTACCACAGGGATAAAGCCAACTATTTCGATCCCTTCAAGCTTCGATTGCTCAATCCACGACACATCCGGCGACAATTTACCGCCCCCCAATGAAGTGAAGTCATAGCCACAGGAAGAATCAAAGGCTTGACCCAAGTTTGTTCGGCGATTCCAAAGACCAACATCGATCGCCAGATCAAGATTTTTCCGGCTGGTTTCTCCCCCCGCTGGTGCCATAACAATTAATTCGCCATCTTTGGTTAACTCAAGCCGTAGGTCTGGGTTATCAAGGCAAAGCTGATCAAAATGCTCCGGCGAGACTTTTAAAGTGACATGGCTCACATTCAACAATAATGACCCTTGATTGATTGAGCTAATTGGCGGGGTTAGGGTTGCCATAACTTCTCCTCGGTTCGCTGAACATTGGGATAGTTAACTATTCTTATTTTGGTTAACTTCAATTCTAATCACTTCCTTTGGCACAAAGTTGACAAAGCCCGAAGAATTCTAGGGTGTGATAGTAAATCCGAAAAGAATAATTAGCCTGCAAATTTTCCTCTAGGGACTGCACAGGGCAACCCTGAATGGGTACCGATTCCCCACACTGCAAACAGGTCAAACAATGTTGGTCCTGCTCTAGGGTTTGGTAAAGCAATTCCCCTGTCATGGTGGCCTGATGTTGGATAAATCCGGCTAACTTGAGGGCATCTAAAGCTCGGTACACCGTGGCCAAGCCAATTTTTTTTGTTTCCCGCAGTTTGGCGAAGAGGGCTTGGGCCGACAGGGGCTCCGTTTCCCTTTGCAAAGCTTGGAGCACCAGTCTTTGGTTGACTGTGAGGGACTCTAGGCGAACGGCAAGGGAAGGAGTGGGAAGACTCATGACAAGGTGGAGGAATTATGCAATGATAATGATTATCGTTTATTGTCCTAATGCCAAAGGGATAAATTTCCCATCAGCTTGATCTTCACTGTATTGCACATCGGTAATGTTCATTTTCCCCGCTGTTCCCCGCTTTGTCCAACCCCTTGGTGTTGCTTTTGTTCTGGGTTTGAGCACCCTAGGCTGTCAGCCCGCTGTTGAACAGGTTGGGCAAAATGGTCAAGTTGAGGATGCTCCGGTGGCAGATGCCATGGATATTACGGTGAGTATTCCACCTCAACAATACTTTTTGGAAAAAATTGGTGGTGACTTAGTTCGAGTCAGCGTACTGGTACCGGGTAATAATGATCCCCACACCTATGAGCCCAAACCCCAACAGTTGGCGGCCCTAAGTGAAGCAGAAGCCTATGTTTTGATCGGTCTTGGTTTTGAGCAACCTTGGTTGGAGAAGTTAAAGGCGGCCAATGCCAACATGAAATTAATTGATTCGGCCCAAGGCATAACCCCCCTGGAAATGGAGAAGCATGACCATAGTCACGGGGAGGAAGAAGGGCACGATGACCATAGCCACGATGGCCACGACCATGGGTCAGAGTCAGAAAAGGAAAAAGCTAAGGGAGCATTGATGGTGGCGGATCCCCACATTTGGTTGTCCCCTACCTTGGTGAAACGACAGGCCACCACGATCGCCAAGGAGTTGGCGGAATTGGACCCGGATAATCGCGACCAGTATGAGGCTAATTTAGCTGCATTTTTAGCGGAACTAGAGCGGTTAAATCAAGAATTAGGACAAATATTGCAACCTTTACCCCAAAGGAAATTTATTGTTTTCCATCCTTCTTGGGCTTACTTTGCTCGGGATTACAACTTGGTACAAATTCCCATCGAAGTGGAAGGGCAAGAACCCAGCGCCCAGGAATTGAAACAGTTAATTGATACGGCCAAGGAAAATAATCTAACCATGGTGTTTGGGGAAACCCAGTTCAGTACCAAAAGTTCCGAGGCGATCGCCGCTGAAATCGGAGCGGGGGTGGAGTTACTCGATCCTTTAGCCGCTGATTGGTCTAGCAATCTCAAAGCCGTTGCCCAAAAAATCGCCAATGCTAACAGTGCCCAGCCCTAATGCCAACGTCCCCATGGTTGATTCCCTACTCTCCCAACCAGTAATTGCCGTTGAAAATTTATTCGCTGGTTATGGCGCGACGCCAGTGCTAGAAAATATTAATCTGCGGGTGGAGGAAAGGGATTTTCTGGGCTTAATTGGCCCTAACGGCGGGGGAAAAACCACTCTGCTCAAAGTACTGTTGGGATTAATTCAACCCCAGCAAGGTACGGTACAAATTCTCGGGCGGTCAGTGGAACAGGGGCGGCGTTACGTGGGCTATGTACCCCAATGGTTAGAGTTTGACCGGGCGTTTCCAGTGCGGGTGTTGGACGTGGTCAGGATGGGCCGTTTGGGGCGGGGTAAATTATTTCGCCGTTATCACCAGCAGGATGAAGCCATTGTACGCCGTTGTTTAGAGCAGGTGGGCATGGGAGATTTAGGCGATCGCCCCTTGGGGACCCTGTCTGGAGGACAACGGCAACGGGTTTACATTGCCAGGGCCCTAGCTTCCCAACCGCAGATTTTATTGCTGGACGAACCCACCGCCAATGTAGACAGCAAAGTGCAAAGAAGTATTTACGAGTTATTGGGGGAACTGAATCAAACCATGACCATTGTGATGATTTCCCACGACCTGGGGGCCATTTCCCGCTATGTCAAAACCGTTGGTTGCCTCAACCGTAGTTTGCACTATCACCAGGAGAAATTTATTACGCCCCAGATGATTGAAGCCACCTATCAATGTCCGGTGGATTTAATTGCCCATGGTGTGCCCCATCGGGTTTTCCCTAGCCATGATCCGGCTTTACCCGGGTTAGATGCAACCAATGGCCAGGGGCATACAGCGGAGTGTCACCATGATTGAGGCGATGGTTCAGGCGTTGCAATACGAATTTATGCAAAACGCCATCGTAGCTAGTTTGCTGGTCAGCTTAGCCTGTGGATTAATTGGCTCTTTTATTGTCATCAACCGCATGGTTTTCATCAGCGGTGGGGTAGCCCACGCGGCCTATGGAGGCATTGGTTTGGGCTACTATTTTGCCTTTAATCCCCTCTGGGGAGCGTTTGTTTTTTCCCTAGTGATGGCTTTGGCCATGGGTTGGGTAGCAAGGAAATATCAACAGCGCAGCGACACGTTAATTGGGGTGATGTGGGCCCTGGGCATGGCGATCGGCATCATGTTGATCGATTTAACCAAAGGTTATAAGGCCGATGTGGCTAGTTATCTTTTCGGCAGTATTTTGACGGTGCCCCGGCAGGAACTCTGGCTCATGGCAGGGCTAGACATGTTGATTATCATTCTTTTATTCTTACTTTATAAAGAGTTTTTGGCCATTTCTTTTGATCCGGTCTATGCCACTACCCGTAATTTGCCAGTGGATATTCTTTATCTAACTCTAGTGGCGGCCATTGCTTTAACGGTGGTGATGGTGATGCAATTAGTGGGATTAATTATGGTCATTGCCCTGTTGAGTATTCCAGCGGCGATCGCCGGTCAATATGTGCGGGATGTGCCCCAAATGATGGCTGTGGCCAGTGGATTGGGGATGGTCTTTTGCGGTGTTGGATTAGCTCTTTCCTACAGCTTTAACCTTTCCTCTGGAGCAACCATTATTTTGGTGGCCAGCATTGCCTATCTAATCAGTTTGGCGTTTAGACGCTGAGAACGTGTTTGGAAAGTTTTATTCCGCCCCCTAAATTGACCCACTAAAGCTCCGGCTTAAAAAGGGGGACTTTGGTAACCGTTCCCTCCTTCGGAAGGGGGGCTAGGGGGGATTAAACAGCCAAAACCCAGCTTTTGAAACACGCTTTGAAGTAAGCATCCCCGTTTTTCCCATTCCACGTCCTAGGGGTCAGAAAAACGTTCCCCTTTTAATAGGCCTTGATTAATTTTGTTGGTGACCAATTCCCGGTACATGGCCAGTTCTTGGGAGAGCAATTCATAGCGGGGCTTGCCATGGAGGGTCCAGGTCTTGATGTTGGATTATCCCCCTTCCGGCTTAGCTCGGTATTTTGGCTTGGATAAAAAAATTGGGCAATGATGACAAAAAAAGTTTCAAGCTGGGATGGTTGGTAAGTTTCGATGGTGTACAATTTTGTCAACGTCATTTTTATGGCAATAGAGGAGCAATTTAGAGCAATTTTTGTTTATTTGTCGATTTGTTGAGCTTTTATTGCCGTGGCTATTCTCGTTCCTTCCGCTCTCAGCGTTGTTTACGAAAACTTGATTGAGTTCACCAACTCCCCTCGTTTTTGGCGTAAATTAGCAATTATCTTCGGTACTAATTTTGACCGAGTTCAGGCGAAACAACTCCAGCAACAATGGCAAAAAGAAGATTTTAGACAGTTGCCGACCATGCGAATTTTAGACCAGGACATGGCCGGCTTGTTGGGATCCCATGCCCAGAGTACAGATATCATTCCCTATGTATTTCTGATTATTTATATCCATATGCTGACTGAATAGCAGAAAATATTGTTTATGAGAACTCCGGATGTCAGGCCTTCATCTAAGTAATGCATAAATCCTGTTTATTTGAGAATTTTCTATGAGCGTCTACAATCTTGATTTGTCCTTAGTCTATGGGAAACTGTCCGCTTTTGCAGGCTTGGAGAGTTTTTGGCAGAATTTCGAGATTATTTATGGAAATAATTATGATGTTGTCGCCGTAGAAGCTTTGCGAAGTCGTTGGGCTATTGGAGATTTTAGCGATCTTCCTGTCATTGAAGTACTCAGTGCCGAAACCTTGGGCTCTGCTGTGGGAGCCTATGCCCAAAGTATCAATAAAATTTATCTGTCTGACCAATTTGTTGCCACTGCCCCCCCAGACGCTCTGATTGAAGTCATCCTCGAAGAGATTGGACATTTTGTGGATGCTCAAGTTAACGCAGTCGATACCATAGGAGATGAAGGACAATTATTTGCAGATCTAGTGTTGGGAGATGTTGTCTCTGCGTCGGAATTGGCAAGGATAAAAGCCGAAGATGATACACACACCATCATTATCAATGGTCAATCATTACAGGTTGAACAGTCAGTACAGTCTTTAATAGGCGAGTCGGTTACTGTCAATGTGCGTTTCACCGGTAGTGGTTCTGATGGCAGCTTCAATTTTGACCTGTTTACCCAAACATTTACCGTAACGTCAGGACAGGAAATCACAGATCAAGCTATCACTGCTACTTTTAATTCATCAGGATCCCCCCAAACGCTGACCGGCAACGTAGACATAGATGTATCGGAAAATACCATCTATGTGAATTTTTCGGGTACTCAGCAAGGAGGAGCTTTAACTTTCATTTTTACATCTCTAGCAGATGAATCAATAGGTTCTGTTGAATCTGTGATTCAGACAAATGTATCTGGTTTCACTACTGGCGTTAACCAACCTCTCACCCCTTCTGTATCAAACAATAATGTTACTGTTGGTTTTTTCCCCTTTGGTTCTCAGCCTGGCGTTAATCTCTCTCAGACCTCTACACTTACCTATGGAACTCCCCCCACGGATAACACTCCGCCCAATGCCCCGTCTACGCCAGATTTGAGTGCAAGCAGTGATAGTGGGCTTTCTAGTACAGACAACATCACCAATGACACCACACCAACGTTTAACGGTACGGCTGAAGCCAACAGCACGGTAACCCTATTTAGTGGAGGTAGTACCCAGATAGGAAGCACCACTGCCAATGGCTCAGGAAATTGGACAATTACGGCTTCGACTCCAGCTGATGGCAACTACAGTATTACTGCCAAAGCTACCGATGCTGCGGGCAATGTTAGTACGGCTTCTTCAGCCTTAGGCATTACTATTGATAACACTACTCCAAACCTCGCTAGTGCTATTGAGATTAGTGACACCGCTCTAAAAATCGGTGATACAGCGACCGTTACCTTTACTTTTTCCGAAGCAGTAATTGGGTTTACAAATGCAGA
This sequence comes from Synechocystis sp. IPPAS B-1465, assembly GCF_003015225.1. Classification (GTDB taxonomy): domain Bacteria; phylum Cyanobacteriota; class Cyanobacteriia; order Cyanobacteriales; family Microcystaceae; genus Synechocystis. The sequence goes on from NZ_CP028094.1 coordinate 588,613, forward strand.
TATTATTGTCGTCGACGGTTCTTTGTCATCTCCAACGTCATCCGACGGAGGAATAACCTGGACAGCCACTCTTACCCCAAATGCTAATGCTGAATCTAATTCCAATGTTATTACCCTAGACAATACAGGGATTAGTGACCTAGCTGGGAATAACGGAACCGGCACAACAACATCAGTTAGCTATGCTGTAGATACTATTCCCCCTACACTCACCTCTATTGATGATGGGGATGATGATAACATTGTTCCTATCGACACTCCGCTGACCTATACCCTGACCTTCAGTGAAGATATAGACTCCACAACTGTCACTGCTGATGATTTTGACAATGCGGGAACAGCGACAATTTCTATTGGAACCATTACAGAAACCAGCTCGGGGGTATTTTCTGTAGTTGTCACTCCTAACACTTCAGGCACTATCATTCTGCAGATTCCTAATGGGGCAGTGCTTAGCGATATGGCAGGCAATAATCTAGCAGTCCCTGTGCAAGATGATGATGAACTTCAAGTCAACCAAGGACCCAGCGCTGTTATAGTTCCTAATGCCAGTCTGGCAGAAAATACCGATACTACGAACCCACTCAAAGTAGCGGATATTGCTATTACCGATGATGGTTTAGGGAGTAATGATATCAGCCTGTCAGGTATTGATGCAGCCTTTTTTGAAGTCATTGGGCAGAGTCTCTTTCTCAAGGCTGGTACAGTATTGAACTTTGAGAGTAAAGCCAGCTATACCGTCACAGTGAATGTGGATGATGACACGGTAGGTAGTACCCCTGACTTGACTGCGGATTTCAAGTTAACTATCAATAACCTAGATGAAGTAGCGCCAACCATCACATCGGGAGATACAGCAAAGGCGATCGCCGAAAATAGTGGTGCGAATCAAATAATTTACCAAGTAAAAGCAACGGATGATGGTGACATAAGTGCAGGAATAACCTTTGGCTTGAAACCGGGGGATGATGCTGACTCGTTTATCATCAATGCCACCACTGGAGAAGTTAAGTTAATTGGCAATCCTGACTTTGAAACCCAATCCAGTTATAAATTCACCGTTACTGCTGACGATGGAGTTAACCCGGCCACCGAACAATTGGTTAATTTAGCCATCATTGACCTAGACGAAATAGCTCCTACTATCACATCGGGAGATACGGCGAAGGCGATCGCCGAAAATAGTGGTGCGAATCAAGTAATTTATCAAGTCACTGCCACAGATGATGCTGACGTAAGTGCAGGAATAACATTTGGTTTAAAGCCAGGGAATGATGCTGACCTGTTTATCATCAACTCCACCACCGGACAAGTAATCCTAACTGAAAACCCAGATTTTGAAACACAATCCAGTTATAAATTCACGGTTACTGCTAGCGATGGGGTTAATCCTGCCACCGAAAAAATAGTTACCCTAGCCATCATTGACTTAGACGAAATAGCTCCTACTATCACATCGGGAGATACGGCAAAGGCGATCACCGAAAATAGTGGTGCCAATCAAGTAATTTACGAAGTTATTGCCACAGATGATGCTGACGTAAGTGCCGGAATAACATTTGGTTTAAAGCCAGGGAATGATGCTGGTTCATTTACCATCAATCCCATCACCGGGAAAGTAACCCTCATTGATGACCCGGACTTTGAAACACAATCAAGTTATAAATTCACCGTTACTGCCAGCGATGGTGTTAACCTGGCCACGGAGCAATTAGTCAACTTAACCATCATTGACTTAGATGAAATAGCTCCAACCATCACATCGGGGGATACAGCAAAGGCGATCGCCGAAAATAGTGGTGCCAATCAAGTAATTTACGAAGTTATTGCCACAGATGATGCTGACGTAAGTGCCGGAATAACATTTGGTTTAAAGCCAGGGAATGATGCTGGTTCATTTACCATCAATCCCATCACCGGGAAAGTAACCCTCATTGATGACCCGGACTTTGAAACACAATCAAGTTATAAATTCACCGTTACTGCCAGCGATGGTGTTAACCTGGCCACGGAGCAATTAGTCAACTTAACCATCATTGACTTAGATGAAATAGCTCCAACCATCACATCGGGGGATACAGCAAAGGCGATCACCGAAAATAGTGGTGCGAATCAGATAATTTACCAGGCAACAGCGGATGATAATGCGGATATAAGTGCCGGGGTAACCTTTGGCTTGAAACCAGGGGATGATGCTGACTCGTTTATCATCAATGCCATCACTGGACAAGTTACCTTACTTGATAACCCAGACTTTGAAACCCAATCAAGTTATAAATTCACTGTCACTGCCAGCGATGGTGTGAATCCTGTCACTGAGCAAGTTGTCAATTTAACCATCATTGACTTAGATGAAATAGCCCCAACTATTACATCGGGAAATACAGCAAAGGCGATCGCCGAAAACAGTGGTGCGAATCAAGTAATTTACCAAGTCACTGCCACAGATGATGCTGACATAAGTGCCGAAGTAACCTTTGGGTTGAAATTGGGTGATGATGCCACATCTTTCAGCATTGACTCCACAACAGGCAAAGTAACTTTAATCAACAATCCTGACTTTGAAAGCCAATCCAGTTATAAATTCACCGTTACTGCTAGCGATGGTGTGAATCCCGCCACCGAAAAAATAGTTACCCTAGCCATCAATAATCTAGACGAAATAGGCCCGACCATTACATCAGGCGATACAGCAACGCCTATTGATGAAAACAGTGGTGCCAATCAACTAATTTACCAAGTTATTGCCACAGATGATGCTGACGTAAGTGCCGGAATAACATTTGGTTTAAAGCCAGGGAATGATGCTGGCTCATTTACTATCAATCCCATCACCGGGGAAGTAACCCTCATTGATGACCCGGACTTTGAAACCCAATCAAGTTATAAATTCACCGTTACTGCCAGCGATGGTGTTAACCCTGCTACGGAAAAAATAGTTACCCTGACTATTAATGATCTGGACGAACTCGGTCCCAATATTACATCTGATAATATCGCAACAGCAATTAATGAAAACAGTGGTGCGAATCAGATAATTTACCAAGTAACAGCAGACGATGGTGATGATATCAGTGCCGGAGTGACCTTTGGCTTAAAGCCGGGAGACAATGCCAACCAGTTCAGTATTGATCCAACAACTGGACAAGTTACCTTACTTGATAACCCAGACTTTGAAACCCAATCAAGTTATAAATTCACGGTCACTGCCAGCGATGGCGTTAACCCTGCCACGGAGCAATTAGTCAACTTAACCATCATTGATCTTGATGAAATAGCTCCAACCATTACTAGTGGAGATACGGCAAAAGCGATTGCCGAAAATAGTGGTGCGAATCAAGTAATTTACCAAGTAACAGCAACGGATGATGCTGACACAAGTGCAGGAGTAACCTTCGGCTTAAAACCAGGAGAAGATGCTAACTCATTTACCATCAATGCCGCCACTGGAGAAGTTGAGTTAATTGGCAATCCAGACTTTGAAACCCAATCAAGTTATAAATTCACTGTCACTGCCAGCGATGGTGTGAATCCTGTCACGGAGCAAGTTGTTAATTTAACCATCATCGACCTAGACGAAATAGCCCCAACTATTACATCGGGAAATACAGCAAAGGCGATCGCCGAAAATAGTGGTGCCAATCAAGTAATTTATCAAGTCACTGCCACAGATGATGCTGACATAAGTGCGGGAGTAACCTTTGGCTTGAAACCAGGGGATGATGCCACATCTTTCAGCATTGACTCCACAACAGGCAAAGTAACTTTAATCAACAATCCTGACTTTGAAAGCCAATCCAGTTATAGATTCACCGTTACTGCTGACGATGGCGTTAATCCAGTTACTGAACAACAAATCGCATTAGAAATCTTAGATGACAATGTTGCTGTTATTGAAAATGGCTTTTTCTTCGCTCAATTTTTAGATAATACTCGCCAAGCTCTTTTGTTTCAGAATCAACCATTCTCTACTGATCAATCTGTAAACTGGAAAATCTTAGACACAGAAACTGTTGATGGCTCCAATCAAGTGCTTTGGTACAATCAAGTTACTGAAGAAGTTGGTGTATGGCTGACTGATAATAATTGGAACTGGATTTCTTCTGACACATGGCAAGTGAAATCATCAAGAACTTTTAATACCGAATTATTATTTGGGACGGACATTAACGGAGATTCTCTCATTGGCGATCAATACACTGTTTTAGAAAATCAAGGTGCGGTTGGTCTCCTGGAAGGAATTTTTGGCGCTTACTATGTTCAGCCCGGGGATGACCCAGTTACTCCTCTTAAATTTTTAGGGCAACCATTCGAGAATCAGTTTGGTAGTTGGCAAGCCCTAGCCGCAGAAAGGGTTGAAAACATCAACCGAGTTTTATGGCAAAATTTTGACACCGGAGAAATTGGAATTTGGCGAACAGACAATAATTGGAATTGGCTTTCTTCCAATGTTTTTACCCCCAATTCCACTGAAATAGCCACCGTTGAAAGCCTTTTTGGCATTAGCCTTTAGACTACTATTCGTTGGACGGTAATGGCAATGGTCTATTTTTTGGATAAAACGCCGAGTCAGTGGGGAAGGATGGCAAGGTCCGTCACCTAGGCCATATACTCGACTCAAACCCTTCCTGAGTTGTCCCCTTTATGTCCCAAACCACCGCTACCCTGCCATTGCCCAGCCCGGAAAGTGCGATCGCCTTAGCAGGAAGCGGAGAAGATAACTTAACCTATTTGGCCCACCACACCGGCGCAAAGTTGATTCTGCGGGGGCAAGAACTGATGGTGGTCGGTACCGAAAAAGCCGTGGCCCGGGTTATGGCCGTGCTCCAATCCCTTGCTCCCTACTGGCAGAGTGCTAAAGCCATTTCCCGTCCAGACTTGATGACCGCTTTCCATGCCCTAGATACGGGCAAACAAGAAGAACACCAAGCTTTACAAAAAACGGTGTTGGCCAAAACCCGCCGGGGGGAAATTGTCCGGGCGAAAACGTTCCGGCAACGGCAATATATCAAGGCAATCCAAAAGCACGATGTGACGTTTTGCATTGGCCCAGCGGGCACAGGGAAAACTTTTTTGGCGGCGGTGCTTGCGGTCCAAGCGCTGCTAAACAATGAATGCGATCGCCTGATTTTGACTAGGCCGGCGGTGGAAGCGGGGGAAAAATTAGGTTTTCTGCCGGGGGATTTGCAACAAAAAGTTGATCCGTTTTTGCGACCCCTCTACGATGCTTTGTATGAATTTATTGAACCGGAAAAAATTCCTGACTTGATGGAGCGGGGCAAAATTGAGGTAGCTCCCCTGGCCTATATGCGGGGCAGAACATTGACCAATGCCTTTGTGATTGTGGACGAGGCTCAAAATACCACCCCAGCCCAACTGAAAATGGTTTTAACTCGCCTGGGTTTTGGCTCGAAAATGATTGTGACCGGCGACATAACCCAAACCGATTTACCCAATTACCAAAAATCAGGTTTGCAAGTGGCCCAAACCATTCTTAAGGATGTGGAAGGGGTTGCATTCTGTTACCTCAATCAGGCGGATGTGGTGCGCCATCCCTTGGTGCAAAGGATTGTGGAAGCCTACGAACGTTCCGAAAATACCAGTCCCCCGGCCCCGAAGCCTTCCTCGTAAAGGCTTGATCCCCAAGGGGTTTTCCGAGTTAGGGCAAGGCTCTCCCTAGGGGCATTTTCCCAGAAGTAAAACTTTGATGTACACTAATGCGGGCGTGAATCCGTGGCCATTGCCAGGACGATCGCCGATGTGGTGTGGGGTGAAATCTAGGGCGAATGAACCGCCTCTAGGCTTTTTTTGTCTAAAGCAAGATTAAACAAAGTTAAGCAAATGCCAAGCCGTCCCTTGGGGCGGAGTTTCACCACTAGTTTTTCGATGAATTTACGCTACCTCTGGTCAGGAAAACAGATATTGATAGGAGGCGGTCTAATTCCTCTATTATTCGGTGCCGCTGTCTCGGCCCAGTCTCCTAGCCAAACTAATCCCAGTAATCTTCCTGACGTTACCCCCCTCCTGGCTCAACGGTCAGCGACCGACGATAGAAGGCAGTTCAATGAGCTACTGCGCCAAGGCAAGGCCTATGTGGATAACGGTAATTTTCCCCAGGCGATCGCCATTTACCAACAGGCGGCCATGTTGGACGGGGAAAACGCAGAACTGTTTGGCAGCATGGGTTATCTCTACGCCCGCCAGGGACAATTTGCCGAGGCTAGCCGGAGTTTTCAGCAGGCTCTGCGGGTAAATCCCAACAATCCCGACTATTACGATGGTTTGGGCTTTAGTTACGCCCGCCAAGGATTGTTAAACGAAGCTGCCAGCGCCTATGCCACCGCCATTAGTTTAGGCCCCAGTTCCCGTGAGTCAGTTAAATACCGCCTTGCCCTGGGGATTATCATGCTCCAGCAGGGAGACTACAACCGGGTGCGTCAACTGTATAACGAAATTCATAGTTTGCAATCGGACAATGAAGAAGCGGCGGTGATGATGGGGGCAGCCCTGCTCCAGAGCAGTGAGTATGAACAGTTAATCACGTTCAACAATCAGGCCCTTAGATTATTTCCTAACCGTTCTGAACTAACCTTGCAACTGGGTAAAGCTTATCTGGCCCAGGGTGATCTGGTGGCAGCCCGCAGAGCGTTAGAACCTAGGCTCAATCCAGATTGGCGTAGTTTTTCCCTCTACCTTACCTGGGCAGAACTACTGGAACGGGAGGGAAATTTTGCCGGAGCCCTGGATGCCTATAAACAAGCTCTCCGCAATGAACCCACGGCGATCGCCGCTAAAATTGGCACTGGTCGGATGTATTTGGAATTGGACAATCCTGCCGAAGCTGTTTGGGTTTTCCGTGATTTAACCCGCCTCCAACCCAGTAACGCTGATTTTTATTACCTGCTGGGGGAAGCCTACGCTGTGGACGAAAAAATTGACTTGGCCAAAAAATCCTTTGGGGAAGCGAAAAAACTTTACCAGGCCCAGGGCAACACCGCTGGCAGTGACCGGACCCAAGAAAAGCTGGATAATCTCTAGTGGAAGTTAGCCAGACCAATGCTTGCTGACCAACTTTCAACAATCTATTTTTACCCTTTTCAGTTTTCAGGAGTTAATCACCGTGGATGCAATGGAATTCTTTCGCAATAGTTCCGGCAACTGGCGATCGCAACGTACCACCCATCACCTGGCCTTCCGTCGGGCAGAAACCGGCACCTCGGAAATTTTTGTTGAAGCTCTGGGTGCTGATGATCAAAAAATTGTCGAGATTTGTGAAATGCACGACTGCGACCCAGCCAAAGCCGTGGGGGGAGCCTTTGTCCGCTGGGAAAGCGCCATGGCCTGGGATAAAGAGGATGAAAATCATGAAGGAACAACTGTATTTGCCCTCATTCCCGATGAAGACAATCCCCAACAGGGACTACTACTGCGGGAGAGGGGCTATGCGGAAATTGTCCCCATTGCCGGTCGCTATCACATCGACGAAGAGGAAGCCCTGGTGCTAGTGACGGAGTATGAGACCATGACCACCATTGAACGGTTCTGGTTTGCCAACCCGGATATGCGCCTTAGAACCAGTACTGTGCAAAGGTTTGGGGGATTCAATACCGCCACCTACTGTACGGAAATGCGGGTCAAAGAGGAAAACACCGTGTCTGCGTCCCCTGCCCCTGCCTACGAACAATTTTGTGGCTGGTAGCCCCGTTTGGTTCCAGTATGGGGAGCTCGATCGCCCTGCCAAGCCATCTGAGGAATTGGCTAACCCTGAATGGAAGGGCGATAATTGTAATAAATTGTAATATTTGCCAACGATTAGGACCCTTCCCCCTTATTATTTAAACTAACTAATTATCAAGCTCTTCTTTAAGATCACGGAGGTTTACACTTGGCTCTTCCCCTATTGAACTACGCCCCCAAAAGTCAAAATGTGAGGGTAGAAGGTTATGAAATTGGCTCTGAAGAGAAGCCTGTTGTTTTCACCACGGAAAACATCCTCTCCAGCAGCGATATGGATAACCTAATCGAGGCGGCCTATCGTCAAATCTTTTTCCATGCGTTTAAGTGGGACCGAGAAAAAGTCCTTGAGTCCCAACTGCGTAACGGCCAAATTACTGTACGAGATTTTGTGCGGGGCTTGTTGCTTTCCAACACCTTCCGCAATAGCTTCTACGAAAAGAATAGTAACTACCGCTTCGTTGAGCACTGTGTACAGAAGATTTTAGGGCGGGACGTTTACAGCGAACGGGAAAAAATTGCTTGGTCCATTGTGGTCGCGACCAAGGGCTATCAAGGATTAATTGACGATTTGCTCAACAGCGACGAGTACCTCAATAACTTTGGCTATGACACGGTGCCCTACCAACGTCGTCGCAACCTTCCCGGTCGGGAAGCGGGTGAATTGCCCTTTAACATCAAATCTCCCCGGTACGATGCCTACCACCGTCGCCAATTGGGCTTCCCCCAAATCGTTTGGCAGAACGAAGTGCGTCGCTTTATTCCCCAGGAGAAAAAGCTCACCGCTGGCAATCCGATGAACTTCTTGGGCATGGCCCGCAGTATCAACCCTGCCGCCAACACCATTCCCAAGGTTTCCGCCCAAAATATCAACATCGAAGCTTCTGTGCCCCGTCGCTAGGCACTAAGGTCAGAGGGTTGAAGGATTAGTGCATTCCTAGCGTGGATAGTTACTGATTTTTCCGTCCTGAAAATTAAACTGAAAAATCAAATAATTGTTTCGCTGGGACTGTTTGCTAGTCCCTTTTTTTTGGCTATTTTTGGGGCGAGGATCTGAGTATAAATACTTGATTGAACTATGACGGGAGAGCAATTTAGCGGAAATTGTGAAGTCTTCTAACAATTATGGAACCTCTGCCCATAATCCCAGACTAAAAACCTATACTTGCCCCCAATACCAACTCCTCACCGAACCTAGGGCTTGATGTTGGTTGAGGTAGTAATTTCCCCAGAGTGGAGTCCCCATGATTGCCCCTATTTGCCGTGCTCTGCGTTCCCGTCTTCCCCTCGCCGCTATGCTGATGATTGCCGCCACTGCTACCCCCGCCTTAGCGAATTCCCCCCTCGCCGCCAATTTAACTCCGAATCAACCCCAACCTTTACTGTTGGATGGCGTTCAACTCTTTGCTCCGGTGGGGATTCCCGATGATGATTTTTTGCTTAATGTGACTGATACCCGGGAGGTGGATCCCTTAGACAGTCCTTATCCAGTGCCATGGAGTTGGATTGTACGTACCCAGCAGGATTACGCCGAACAACAACAATCAGGGTTGCGCTACTACCGCAGTCCGGCTTTGGTGTCTCCCTCTGGACAGTATGCAGCTTACAGTCGCATTGAAGTGCGGGCGGAACCCAATTCCTACGAGTCCAAAGTGTTGGGGGTAATGTTCATTGAAAATTTAGCTACGGGCAAGCTGCAGGTAGTGCGGGCAAACTCCCCCATTGCCAGCTATTTGCAAAGGGTAGGGGAAGATAGCCCAGAAATGGCCGGGGTAATTTCGATTCTTTTGCCAGCTTCTTGGTCCGAGGACGGCGATCGCCTGTTGGCCCGGCAAATGGAAGGGGCATTTAATTCTTCTGACATTAGTGATTATGGCGTTGTTTGGCAAAAAGGTTCCATCCGTACCCTTAGTGCCATGCCCCAGAACACCACGGAATCCAGCGCAACTCTCTTGGGTTGGCATGAGAACAATCCCAGTCAGGTACTTTTTCAAGTAAGCCATTTTGACCAAGAAGAGGATGAAAATTCTTTGGTCAGCGTCGCTTTAGATGGGGAAGTTCAACCAGCGAAAGCTCCTACAGTCATTGCCTACGGGAAACGGATCAGCCGCAGTTGGAGCGGTGTACAATCCATGCGCTAGGAAAGAGCACCGGGGTGGTGGTCTGGAGGCTGGAAAAGCTCAAAGGCTTGGCGGGTGAATTGGCGTAGTTTTTCCCCAATGTCCTGGGCGGGGAGATATTTACCCACCACCTGCCAGTTGTCCACCGTAGAAAGTCTCCAGGCTTGCCCTTGGTGATTGATACCGACGGTTTCGATGCCAATAATTTTTGGGGATTTTTCCGTGGGATCAGGATGGAAGCGAATTTGCACCAGAATACTGCGGCTCTGGTAACGGGGACTCCAACCCGGTAAATGGAAACCAATGTCAATGGAGTGGGGGTCCACCTGGGCTTGGGTCTGGCGATCGCCTTGCCAAGGAGCAAGGTCAGCCCTAGCGTCGGGAAATTGAGCCTTAAAGAGGTTCACCACGGCGGCGATTTTGGTAGTAGTAGCGAGTCCAATGGCTTGTTCTGCCGCATTCATTGGCAATGTCTCCTGCTGGAAGGGTAACCGTTGGCCAGGACAGGATTATGGTTAGCCTGGCGGTGGGGGATGGGCACAGGAAATGGGACAATTAATGGCCCAGAATTGATTCCATAGGATAGCAAACCTCCGTGAAAATTTCCGAACAGACCCTTGAGGTGGGACAGTTCCACTGGTTTTACCGCCAGATTCAGCCGCCCCAGCCCACTAACAATCCCCCTGTTATGCTGCTCCATGGTTTACCGAGTCAGAGTTTATGTTGGACTGGGGTAATGCCTCTGTTAGCGGAAAAGGGGTTAACGGCGATCGCCCCGGATTGGTTGGGGTTTGGCTTTTCGGACATCTTGGATAAACGGGATTTTGCTTATACTACGGCGGCCTATGAACAGGCTTTGGGGGAATTTTTTCAGTCTTTAGAATTGGCAAAAATATTCTTAGTAGTGCAAGGATTTTTAGCCACAGCGGGCATCGAATACGCCCTCAATCACCCAGACCAGATTGAACGTTTAGCTATCCTAAATACCCCCGTTGTGCCGCCGGTGTCGTTACCTTGGCCCATGCGCCAATGGACCATTCCTTTGGTGGGGGATATGGTCACCCAAGATCCGCTAATTATCGACCGCACCTTGGAAGGGGGCAGTGGTTTTGTCATCAGTGACGAAAAACTCGACATTTACCGTAAACCGTGGCTAAAAACTTCCGCCGCCGGTCGGGCTTTAATGGCTGTCACTAAGAATTTGCCCACCACTAATGCTCTGACAAAAATTGGCGATCGCCTACGCACAGAATGGCAAAAACCCACCTGCTTTATCTGGGGAACGGCGGATAAATGGTTATCGGTGGAACCCATTGAACAGTTAGTCCAGGGAGTTAATCATCTAGAATTAATCAAATTATCGGAAGCAAAACACTATCCCCAAGAACATTTTCCCCAGGAAGTCGGGACAGCCCTACAGACCTTTTTCCGTAAACAAATTGCTTAAAAATCAAAGAACTTTTGCCGGGGGTTAAAGGTTTCCTTTTCCCGAATTCTACGGTAAAGCTCCAATTCCTCTGGGCTGGGTTCCGGGGGAATTTCCACCCGAATTTCCACTAACTGGTCTCCCCGATCGCCTTGGTTGTTGGGAAAGCCCTTTTTGGCCAAACGTAGTTTTTGACCATTTTTTAAACCCGCTGGCACAGTCATTTTCACCAGGCCGTCAATGGTCATCACCTCAATAGCGCCCCCCAAAATGGCTTCACTGGGAGTTACGGGCACCTGGCAAGCAATGTCCGTCCCCTGGAGAGTAAATAACGGGTGGGGAGAAAGGTTGATTTTTAGATATAGATCGCCCCCATTAATGCCCTGTTGCTTGAGGCGAATCCGTTGCCCATCCCCCATGCCCCCAGGCATTTCCACCTCCAAAGAACGGCCATCTTCCAAACGAATTCTTTCCTTGCCTCCCCGGTAGGCTTTTTCCAACGGCAGGGTCAAATTGGCTTCCACATCCCTGGGCACAGGGCGGGCGGGGGACACCACTTTCGTGCGTCTAGTTTCACTAAAATCTTGCCATGACTGCGCCGGCTGACGGGTTCCAGTGCGCCCAGTGGGGGTACGAACTTGGCCATTGACACTTGTTCCGTTAGGCGATCGCCCACCGTTACTATTGGGGCTAAAACGACTGGTGGGGGGACGGCGGAATCGGCCAAATAAACGACTATCTAATTCCCGGCGCTTGGTTTCATCGGAAAGGACATCGTAGGCTTCGTTAATATCTTTAAATTTCTCTTCCGCTGTTTTATCGTTGGGGTTAACATCAGGATGATACTGACGAGCTAGCTTCCGAAAAGACTTTTTAATCTCTTCAGCAGTGGCATTGCGGGGAACTCCCAAAATTTGATAATAATTCCGCACTTGTTCCATAGGGTTGCCAGAAAATACTCGCTCAATCCACTCAAACTAACTCAGGTCGAGGTTACAGGGGTAAATCATCAACGGTTTTTACCGTCTTTGGTCAACGAACTTTTGACATTAGAACCAATCATCATCGTCATCATCCCAACCGTTTTGTAATGGGGCATTGCGACCGGGCTGGGCAGGCCGTTCCCCATAGCGGCCATTGCCTCCCCGACCAGAACGACTGGGGGCATTTTCCCGATAATCGTAATCCTTCTGGCGATCGCCTCTAGAGTAATCATCCTGGGGGCTAGAACGGCGATCGTCGTAGGTACCCCCTAAACTCTCTCCTTGGTAAGGTCGTTGTCTGGTGACCCTGGACTGGTCCCAATCAGCATAGGCGGTGGAACGGTAATCTTTGCTCAAGGAAGGGCCCCGGCCAGCGCCAGCCCTGGGCATGGGTGCCTCTCGACGGGAAGGGGCGTTGTAGTTGTAATCGTCATAGCGACCGTAGTCATTACCTCCCCGATAATCATCCCTGGGAGCAGGGCGACGGTTGTAGTAATCATCATCGTCATCGAAATCGCCAGTGAAGGTTTTCTTAATCGCTTCGAAAAAGCCTTCTTCCTTGTCGTCATACTGCAGACGCACTTCCCGATTTAACTCGTACAACACATCCTGCAAATCTGCCTGGGCCCGGTCTAACCGACGCTCATCATCTTTTTCCAGACTGTCTAAAATTTCACTGCACAACGCATCCACTTGACGACGGTAGGACACGGTGAACGCACTGCCGAAATCCAGGGTAACTTCCTTGAGCCGCCGCTGAGCCTGATCCGTTAATGCCTTAGCACTGTTGCGTTTTTCAATGCGTTCCCGCCGTTCCCGGTCCTGGGCGGCAAAGGTTTCTGCTTCTTGGATCATGCGATTGACTTCCCCTTCACTGAGGATGGAAGCCCCTTGGACTGTAATGCTTTGCTCCCGGCCGGTGGTTTTGTCCCTCGCTGTCACCTGCAAAATACCGTTAGCGTCAATGTCGAAGGAAACCTGCACCTGGGGCACTCCCCTGGGAGCCGGCGGAATACCGCTCAGTTTAAAACGACCGAGGGAAATATTATCGCTGGCCATTTCCCGTTCCCCTTGGAGCACGTGGACTTCCACTACGGTTTGATTATTTTCCCCGGTGGAAAAAATGTCCGATTTACGCACTGGAATGGTGGTGTTGCGGGGCAGTAATTTTTTCATCACGCCGCCAATGGTTTCCAACCCAAAGGAAAGGGGGGTTACATCCAGCAGCAAGATATCTTTCACTTCCCCGTCCAAAATGCCCGCCTGGATTGCCGCTCCGATCGCCACTACTTCATCGGGGTTGACGTTTTCGTTGGGTTCCCGGTCAATGAAACTACGGACAAGGCCTTTGACCATGGGCATACGGGTGCCACCTCCCACTAGCACCACTTCATCGATTTGTACCGGACTCAAGCCCGCATCTTTCAGCACCCGTTTAACGGGTCTTTGCAGACGAGTAACTAAATCTCCACATAAATCTTCAAATTCCGAACGGCTCAACTGGGTTTCCAAATGTTTGGGACCGTCTTCCGTAGCGGTGATGAAGGGTAAATTAATTTCCGTAGTACCGACCCCAGAAAGTTCAATTTTGGCCTTTTCCGCCGCTTCGGTTAACCTTTGTAGGGCCTGGCGATCCTGCCGTAAATCCACTTTCTCCGCTTCTAAAAACTTTTCCGCTAGCCAATCCACAATGCGGCGATCAAAATCGTTACCCCCCAACTGGGTATCACCGCTGGTGGCCTTAACTTCAAAAATGCCGTCCCCCACTTCCAACACAGAAACATCAAAGGTGCCGCCCCCTAGGTCAAACACCAGGATTTTTTGTATCCGCCCCTGGTCTAAGCCGTAAGCTAAAGATGCCGCTGTGGGTTCGTTGATAATCCGTAGCACTTCCAGCCCGGCAATTTTCCCCGCATCTCTAGTGGCTTGCCGTTGGGAATCGTTAAAGTAGGCAGGCACAGTAATCACAGCTCCGGTGACCTTTTCCCCCAGGTAGCGGCTGGCTTCTTCGGCCAACTTCCGCAAAATCATGGCGGAAATTTCTTCCGGGGCAAAGTCTTTTTTCAGCCGGGGACAACGCACTTTAATGTTATCCCGGTCATCCCGCCGGATGGTGTAGGCTACTCGTTTAGATTCTGGAGTTAAATCAGTGTAACGCCTCCCCATAAAACGTTTGACGCCATAGAAAGTATTTTGGGGATTGAGCACCGCTTGCCGCCGGCCCATCTGACCCACCACCAATTCCCCTTCTTTGTTGAACCCCACCACGGAGGGGGTAGTACGCATGCCTTCCGCATTGGCGATGACAATGGGTTTGCCGCCTTCCATGACGGCCACAACTGAATTGGTAGTTCCAAGGTCAATTCCGACGACTTTTCCCATGTTGTTTTCTTTGCTCCCAAAATTTGCAGAGCGGTTAATACTCGTTAACACTAGGCACTTGCCCAACCATTATAGGAGTTTGGGGCGGGACCCTGGGCAAACTTCAACCTAGACCATAAAACCCCAACCAATGGGCCAGGGTTTTACAGACAAATTAGCAGATTGGGGAACGATGTTAATTCAAATCAGGCGATCACCGCTACGGGAATGCGGAGATGATCATAGAGGGGGAAACCAGCACAAAGTTCACTGACCCGGCGCAGACAATCCGCTTTTACGCCTTCATCTTCCGGGGACAACAGGCGATCGGCAATGATGTTGGCAATGGTGCGGAATTCGTCTTCCTGCATACCCCTGGTGGTCATGGCAGGGGAGCCCAGGCGCAAACCACTGGTGACAAAGGGAGATTCGGGGTCAAAGGGCACCGTGTTTTTGTTGGCGGTGATGTTGATTTCTCCCAACAGTTGATCGCCCACTTTGCCGGTCATGGCGATTGAGCGCAGGTCTACCAACATTAAATGGTTATCGGTGCCGCCGGATACCAGGTCAAAGCCCCGTTTTTGTAACTGGTCGGCCATGGCTTGGGCGTTGGCGATTACCTGGCCAGAATAAACCTTAAATTCTGGTTTCAGCGCTTCCCCAAAGGCCACTGCTTTAGCGGTAATGACGTGCTCCAAAGGGCCGCCCTGGGTGCCAGGAAAGACGGATTTGTCGAATTTTTTGCCTAATTCCTCATTATTGGTCATGATCAAACCACCCCGGGGACCCCGCAGGGTTTTATGGGTGGTGGTGGTGACGACATCGCAATAGGGCAAGGGACTGGGATGGTGTCCTGAAGCCACTAAACCGGCAATGTGGGCAATGTCTGCCATTAGGTATGCTCCCACTTCGTCGGCGATCGCCCGGAATTTATCAAACTCGATTTGTCGGGGATAGGCAGAGTAGCCACAAATCAACAGTTTGGGTTTAACTTCCAGAGCCTGTTGGCGGATTTTGTCGTAATCTAACCGACCCGTTTCCTTTTCCACACCGTAGTGGGCCACTTCGAACCATTTACCAGAAACGTTGACAGGGGAACCGTGGGTTAAATGGCCGCCGTGGGAAAGGTCCATGCCCATAATGGTGTCGCCGGGCTGGAGCAGGGTTAAAAATACGGCAAAATTGGCCTGGGCCCCGGAGTGGGGTTGGACGTTGGCGTGGGCAGCCCCAAATAACTCTTTGACTCGACTGATGGCTAGCGTTTCCGCTTGGTCCACAAATTCACAGCCGCCGTAATAGCGTTTACCCGGCAGACCTTCGGCATACTTATTGGTTAAGACGGAACCCTGGGCCGCCATTACTGCTGCTGAAGTGAAATTTTCGCTGGCAATCAATTCAATGTGGGTGCGTTGCCGTTGTAATTCCCGGTCAATGATGGCCGCAAGGGCGGGGTCGCTGGTGGCTAAAAAGTCGAGGTTGGTTTGATTCACGTCTTATCTTCCTGTAAACAGTGCTGGGGGCGGAAAGCACCGCGCTTCTTGAGTATTTACTAAGTTTATCGGAAAACCGGGTCTAAAACCCCGTCTTTCAGAGTGTGATATCTACAAAGCCACCTGTTACGGAGCGTGAAGCCGTTGTGACACTGAGTTGTCAAAAGATATTCGAGATCCGGACACTGAGGTCTACCTGAGTACAGTTTCCGTCTGGGAAGAAATTGTCAAGAGTTTCAAGAAAGTAATGAGAGGCGCCAGTTGTGTAGTGGTTCTATGTTACCACTGACCCTGAATTTGGCAAATATTGCCATGGTGATATCCACCATGTAGGCTGACCTGGAGAAAACTTTCGTGCGGCGATGAAATCTAGCAAACCAATGGCGATTATCTGAGTTGTTTCTCTCAATTCCTACTGTTTCTCTTTTGCTAATCCCATGAAACGCATCGGGATGTTCATCCAGTAGTTGTTGATAGGGCCCCCAGTCATCGGTGTAGTACACGGTCACTTTCCACTTTGCCAGTCTCTCCAGCAAACGACTCAGGGTTTGAATATCACGATCAATCAACTGAATGGTGAAAAGCCCAGTAGTTTTTACTATATCCAAATTTCATACAAAAGCAACCTAAATAGCTCAGAGGTACTATTTCTGTCCCGGCTCTCATCTTTTTTGAATTTTCACTACATAGATAACACTGATAATAGTACCTTTGTTTTATTCTACCTACGATAATAGAAGAGCGATAACTTCGGCAGTGCAAAACTCCGGTTTGAATTACAAAGCATATAGTAGTTTCAAATAAAGCTGAGACGCTAAACGCCACGGTAAGAACGGATAATTTCATCAAGAGACGTGTCAATAGGAGCGTACATTCTAGCTCGTTTCAAGGCACTAAAGTCATGCTCAATATCATTTAAATCAGGAGAATATTTCGGCAAAAAAAGAACTTCATGACCTGCTTCTTTAGCCAATTCTTTAATGGCAGTTTTACGATGAATAGGAGCATTATCCACTATTAATATTGATGGAATGTCGAGGGAGGGTAGCAAATATAATTTTAACCATCCTTCAAAGCCTTCTGCATTCAAACTCCCGGTAAAAACCATCGGCGCAATCAAATCTTTTTTTCCTTTTCTTCTCCCTGCTACTAGATTTTCTCTGACTCCCCTTTTTCCTTGTCTATCTCCATAAACTTTTTTTCCTTTTTTTGACCAGGCATAAATACAAGCCTGGATTGCTTCGAATCCAGATTCATCTATGTAAACTATAGCTTGACTACCATAGAGCTTAATTAGTTCTCTTAACATTCTATAGTACTTAACTCGTTCCTCCCGGTTTCTTTCTCGATAACGTAGTTCTTTTTTTTTCTGTTTATTTTCATTTTCTTTAATGCGTAATATACGGCACTCGGCCTCACTCCAAATTTCTTGGCTCTGTCTATCAATCTTGCATCGGGATTTTCTTCTACGTCTTTTTTTAGAGCTTCCCAGTCTAATTTCCTATGGCGACGCTCTACTTTTGTTGGGCTTAAATCTACTCTATTTAACCATCTGTATATCGAGGCTTTTCCTATTTTATATATCTTGGAAGCCTCAGTTATTTTTCCTCCAGCTTCTATATAAGCTACTACCCTTTGCCTTAAATCTAAACTGTAAGCTATTGTTTAAACCTGTTCATTTTGTACACTCCATAATTTTACATTAAATTCTCTCATCGTTAATTGAAATGACTATAGTTCAAAAATTAACCGAAGAATTAAAGCTCTCGCGTGGATTCCATTGGATAGCTCCCTGTCCCGTGACCCACAATTGACCTCGATATTTTCCTATTGCTTGCTCCAAATTTTTGCTTACATAGGGTGCAATGGCGATCGCCGTGGGAGGTCGTAAACTATCCAACCAACTGTAGGGAAAAAACTGACCAACCCAGATGATAATTTGGGGTCGTTGATCCAGCGGCAACTTCAAAGCAGTTTGATCTTTCTGGGGAACTTGTAGAAAAATCCACCAGCGTTTTTGAGCAAATTCCAGTTGCAAAATCCCTGGGCTGATGGCTACCCAACTCAGATGGGCGCAGGAAGGCGGTAGCGGTTGACCAATTATGGCGGGGGTGATGGTTAGTTTACAGTCAACTTGATTAATGCCCTTTTGAGCTAGGAAGGGAGCTAACAATCTTGGTGCAGATTGATCCTCCGCCCTAGTAATGGTGGTTACTGCGCCTGGACTCTGGGCCACAATGACAGGAAATTCTTTACTATCAAAAATGGTCAATTCCACCCTAGTTTGCAGGCTAAAAATCAGGGGTAAAATAATGGTGCCCAGTAAAAATGTGGAAACCAAACCCCAACGCCGTCGCCACCAGGGAAAGGCCCAGATCAAACAAAAAGCGCCGTACATTATGACCACTTGTCCTAAGCCCACTTCCCCCACTGCCACGGTGGGTAATTGTTGAAATTGGTCGGCGATCGCCATTAACCAACGGGCAGGGAAAGCTAGCAACCAACCAGTGGCACTACCCAGGGGGGGAAAAATGAGCGCACATAGAGCACTGACCATTCCCCCCAAGCTCAACAGGGCTAACAAAGGGGTAATTAGAATATTAAGGGGTAAGGCAGCAGGGATAAAATAGCCAAATTGTTGCAGAAGTATGGGTGTAGTCCAAACACTTGCTGCTAAGGGCACTGCTATCACCCCGGCAATTTTTCCTGGCAAAAAATCCAGCCGTTGCTGTAAGGGAGGCACCATCACCACAATGCCTAAAGTGGCTAAAAAACTGAGTTGAAAGCCCAACGCTTGGCTCCAGACGGGGTTAACCAATAGCATCACTGTGGCAATGAGCAATAACGCCCCCACGGTGTTTAATTTTTGTTCGCTGGCCAGGGCCGCCATTACCCCCACCCAGAGTAAACTAGCCCGGATTACTGAAGGTTCCAGCCCTGTTAAGCCCAGGTAAAATGCCAGGGTAATTAGCCCGACGGCGATCGCCAATTTAGAACTGACACCGGCCTTTTTGCCCAGGAGCAATACAGTCCCCACCAGTAGGGAAACTTGATAACCAGAGGCAGCCAGGAAATGGGAAAGCCCCACCGATTGGAAAAGATTGCGTAATTCCGTGGGCAAATTAACCGCTTTGGCGCCCAAGACAATGGAACTAATTAGCAAGCCAGGCCATTGCCCTTGCCCCTGGACTGGTAACCAGGCTGTCTGGGCGTTGACAATTCTTTGTCGCAGGGGATTGAGACCGCAAAATTTTTCCCCCACTAGAGTCGCCGTTTCTCCTCTTAACCCGGCAAAAATACCCTGACGGGCCAAATATTGAGCAAAATTAAAGGCCCCCGGATTCTGGGGGGTACTGGGACGGTACAGCAAACCTGTAACCCGTATTTGCTGGCATTGTTGCCAGGGTTGTTCTCCCATGGGCAAAGTCAGGTAAACAGTGCCAGAACGGGGCCGAAATTCTTTTTCGGGCGGCCGTTGCAGCTGCTCTACCTTGAGCCAAAATTGTTGTTGCCCTTGGGCGTTTTCTCTCCCTCCAGCCTTCAATGTACCGATCGCCGTGATGGTCTGAAAACTTTTGGCCGGAGGATCTAGAAGGCGGCTAATGTCAGTTAAACCAGGCTGGGGCATGCGCCAAAGGGCGTAATAACTGGCCAGCAACGCAATTATTCCCGCCAGTAACCATTGCCATCTGGTTGGGCCCCGTCGCCAAACTAAGGGTAGAAAAATAATGGCGATCGTCGTAGCAAAAAACCACAGCCCAGCCAGCACAATCAATTGATTAAGATTGAAAAAATCAACATCAAGCCCCGTCCCCAACAATCCCAGAATAAAGCTAAGACAAATTAAGGCCAGGGGATGGAAGCGCATCAGTTTAACTCCATATCAAGTTTCCGAAAATTTCCTTGATTAGGGGAAATAACGGGAGACAAGTTTTTACAGTGGTTAGGGTATTTGCGTGTCACAGTAAAAACTCAGCAGAATAAGCGTTATGACAGCTTTATCGGTGTCAAGTTGCCAATATCAATTCACTAATCTCTCCAAGGAATGGGGTAAACCTCTCTGGATGAAACTAGAAGCGGTCTTAATGTACATGAGTGGCATGTCAATGAATGCTACAGCAAAACTATTGTGAGTTTCTACTCAGTCAGTGCTCAACTGGATTAGGGATTTTGGCGAAGCAAACTACGAGAAACCAGCTCCAGACTCAGCAATCGTAGTAGAATTAGACGGACTGTGGCATTTTCTTCTGACTGGAGGCCCTATCAATAACTGCTGAAGAACATCCCGATACTTTTCATGGGATTAGCAAAAGAGAAACAGTGGGAATTGAGAGAAACAACTCAGATAATCGTCATTAGTTTGCTAGATTTCATCGCCGCACGAAAGTCGTCTCCAGGTCAGCCCACATGGTTGATATCACCATGGAAATCTTTGCTAAATTCAGGGTCAATGGTAGTATGGAACTATTGCCCAACTGGTACTTCTCATTACTTTCTTGAAACTCTCTAAATTCCCGGCAAGGAACAGGGAAAAACTGAATGAAGGCAAACTTTATCCCCGCTTAGGTGTTTTACCGAAAACCGTCGTAAAGCTTCTGGTTTGAGCCATGGGTAATATAGTGTGTCAACGTTTAAATATCTGACCATGGCCCGTCAGCAAACTGCAAATGGAGCCCAGTCTCCTCGGAGTAAAAAAATTTTTGTATAATTCCGGGAACGGTATTTCTCCTTACTCCGCCTGAATGGTCAAGTCCACCCCTTCTCCTCTCCTCTCCGTTGCAATTCGTGCGGCTACGGTGGAAGATATTCCGCCCCTGGCCAATCTCCTAATTAAAAGTTTCCATCCCCCCCAAAACTGGTTGATGTGGAGCTATCCTTTTTTGCGCCTGGGCATCACAGAAGATCTGAGGCTACGCATGCGCCATGGCGATAATGCCTACCATTGCCTCATTGCGGTTAATTCAGATAACGGAGAAATACTTGGCACCGCTGAAGTTTCCCTCAAACACTGGTTCACCCGCCCCAAAACCACTGCCTACATTTCTAACCTAGCCGTGAGCCCCCAACATCGCCGCCTAGGGATCGCCAAGCAATTAATCCAAAAATGTGAAGCCATTGCCGACCAGTGGCAGTGCCGTCGCCTTAGTCTCCATGTGATGGAAAATAATTTGGGCGCCCAAAATCTCTACCAAACCTTGGGATTCATTTATCAAGAAGCAGAATGGAGTTGGCGGGCTTGGCTATGGCAGAAACCCCGACGGTTACTATGGGAAAAGATTCTAACCACGGAAATTCTTTGTCCCACCCCTGTCCACCAAACCCCCTAATGACTTCCGCCGAAGCCTTACTGGAGCAGATCCAAAACAAACAATCCCTAGTGATCAACCCCCGTCGTCGCAATGGGGTTATTTTAGTGAAGCCCTACCATGCTGAATTTGCTGGGCCAGGGGCCTTTGTGGGGGGAGACCTAGACCAAGATGTGACCTTTTGTTACCCGGTGGGTAACCTTGCTTGGTTAACTCCTCCATCCTCCGCAGAGCAAATCAAGGCTTATCTAATTCGCCGACAGTGGACTGTGTTAATCAAACAAATTGTTGATAATCCCATCGCCATGGAAAGGGCCCAGGTGATTTTAAATCAGCTAGAAAATTGGTTTGATGATGCCACGGTGGCGCTTTTGCCAGATTCTGCGGTGGCAACTTTAGTGGGGGTTTTACCTTCTACGGTACGGAGTGCCCGCACCAATGCAACGGTGTTTTAGCTCCTTTTCAGCCTGAGACAGTTTATTTGCTTGCCTGTCAATGGAAATGATGATGATTTCCCGATTATTAGGATTAGGCCGTTGCCCAAAATGTTGGTCGGTCAACAAAATCTCTGACCTATAAATGTTAATCAACTGGATAACTTTTCCTGGAGTATTAGGTATAGTTTGCTGGCAAATATTTTTTGACCAACAACTAAAAGTTAAGTAAAGGTTAAGGATCCGTTAAGCAAAGTTTAATGCTCCGGGTCACTTATAAAAATATTTTATGAATAACGTCGTAGCAGATATGAAATTACCAAACTCGGGGCGGAATTCTAGAGGGAGCGATGGCTCAAACTAGGTAAATTGGTCAGCCAAAGCCCTTCTCTGTCGAGGTTATACGTTTTTTGCATAGCTTTTAGTCGGTGCCCTTGGAATTGTTCAAAATAGGTGCTAGAATTCTCACTGAGGAATTTCTTGGTCTTCGCTGATCAAGAATCAGGTCAATAATCCAAGTTTCAACTGCTATTCAATTTATCGGTTGTGCCTGGCTTGATTAATGTAATCGGTGTGAGGATCCCTTTGTTATGAATAAGTTGACCAGTCATTTACTGAAATTATTTCCGTTGGCCCTAGGTAGCTCCTTGGCTATTGTTCCCGGCGCCATGGCCCAGTCCACAGGTGAATTGGCCACCCCTGGAGATTTCCCTAGAATTAGTAATCAGGGTGACAGTCTGGAACTGATGCGTCGTCGTCAGAATGCCGGTACCTTCAATGCGGCTACCCCAGATATCACCGACATGTCCCAGGTAACTAGTGTGTCCGAGTTGCGGGATGTGCAACCCACCGCCTGGGCCTATGAAGCATTAAAAAGTTTAGTAGAACGCTACGGTTGTATTGTTGGTTATCCTGACCGGACTTTCCGCGGCGATCGGGCCCTTTCCCGTTGGGAATTCGCCGCTGGTTTGAATGCTTGTATGAACGTGATGGAGCGTTTGATTCAGGAGAACGTGGCGGTCCTACGGGAAGACATTGATAAACTCAAGCGCTTGATGCAAGAGTTTGAAGCGGAATTGGCCGCCCTTGGTGCTCGTATTGATAACCTGGAAACCCGCACGTCTTTCCTAGAAGATCATCAATTCTCCACCACCACCAAGCTGAACGGGGTCGCCGTTTTTGCCTTGGTTGACCAGTGGGGCGGTGATAAAGCTGTGGATTGGCGGCAACAGGACAACATTGACAACTTCGGCGCTGCCGCTCCGGCTCCGGTAGAAGAGAATGCTACCCTCTCCAGTAGGGTTCGTTTAAACTTTGACACTAGCTTTACTGGTAAGGACTTACTACGTACCCGTTTGCAGGCTGGTAGTGTGCCCAACTTGTCTGGTCCTACTGGCACCAACATGGCTCGTCTTTCCTTTGACGGTTCCAGCCCGGACAATAACGTTGATATTAACAAGTTGTTCTATCGCTTCCCCATGGGTAACCTTACCACCTGGATTGGCGGTACTGGTTTAGCTCTGGACGATGTGTTCAAAACCTATAATCCCTACCTAGAAAGTGGGGACAGTGGTGCTTTGAGTCGCTTTAGCCGCTATAGTCCCTTTGTAAACCGGGGTCCTGAGGGGACTGGTGGAGCTTTGCGTTATAAATTCAATGACGTTTTCACTGTCAGTGCGGCCTATTTGGCTGATACAGGCCAGGCTAGCACCCCCTCCGATGATGTTTTCACTAGTGGAGGCAATACCTTCCGTAGTGGTAATGGCTTCTTTAACGGTAGCTATAGCACTGGGGTTCAATTTGACATCAAACCAGTCGACAACTTCAGCTTTGGTATTTCTTACTTGCACAAATACTACAGCCAAGGGGATGTTAACCTGACCGGCAGCACCGGTAGCCGCATTGCTAGTAATCCCTTTTACCAGGCGGCTACCACCATGGATACCTATAACCTCCAAGCTACCTGGCAGATCACCGACAAGTTTAATCTTTCCGGTTGGTTTGGCTATGCCAATGCCACAGCCCAAGGTTTCAACACCGGTGGTAATCCCCAAAACCGTGATGGTTTAGGCGCTGACCTCTGGACGTGGAATGCAGCTCTGTCCGTCATTGATGTGTTCAAAGAGGGGGCGGTGTTGTCCCTGAGTGGTGGTTTGATGCCCTATGCTCCCTACGTTGGTAGCTTGAGCGGCGATCGCATTAGCAATGACCGCAACTCCCCCTATATCATCGAGGCTCAATACCAGTTCCCTGTGAACAAAAACATCCAAATTACCCCTGGTGCTTACGTAATTCTTAGCCCCGAAGCCAACAGCAACAACAGTGCCATTTGGGTTGGTGTACTCCGCACCACCTTCAAGTTCTAGGAACTTTGTTGGGGTAAAACCAATACTCACACCAGTAACTTCCAGATATTTAGCCCCCACTTTATTGCTGGGGGTTTTTTCAATACTAATCTTGGCGATCGCCTGCTGGTGGGATGAAAAACTCCATATCCGGCAAAACTATTTAGACGGTACAGTTCGTCGGTTAGGATTATTTAGGGATGATGGTAGTCGGAAAAATTCTCAGATAAACCTTAGTTTTACCCCCGATCGCCAAGGTCAACCTGGTTAACCTGCAAAAATTAATCGCCATGAGCCAATCTAAGGAAAATTATCATTTATTGTTGGTGGACGACGATCCCAATCTACTCCTTTTGGTCAAGGATTATTTGGAATATCAGGGTTACCAAGTCACCACCGCTGGGAACGGTCGTGAAGCTCTGGACCTGCTGACAACTACAGTGCCCGATATGATTGTTTGTGACATCATGATGCCGGAGATGGATGGCTACGCCTTCATCGAGCAGGTGCGCCAAAACCCGGATATTAGTTGGATTCCGGTGATGTTTCTTTCTGCCAAAGGCCAAAGCCACAATCGGGTGAAAGGACTCAACGTGGGAGCGGATATTTATATGGCTAAACCCTTTGAGCCGGAGGAACTGGCCGCCCAAGTGCAATCTTGTCTCCGTCAAGCTGATCGCCTATTGCAACACAATAATCATCCCCTGGAAGACAATGCTCGGGTGCAGGTGGCCAGGGACGTGGAACTCACCCCCACCGAAACCAAGGTGATTCAATTGGTAGCCCAGGGATTGGCCAACCGGGAAATTGCCGACCACTTAAAAGTCAGTCAGCGCACTGTCGAAAGTCATGTATCGAATATGTTAAACAAGACAGGATTACACAACCGCACCGAGTTAGCCCGTTGGGCGATCCAAAAAAGTATTGCTTGAGGTTCTTTGCCACTGGTTTTCTAGTGGGCCAGCACCAATTAGAAAAACAACATATTCATGAACTACTTTTCCTGTTCCCTGCCGAAAAGTTTGGGTCTAATTTGTGCCAGCTTGCTGAGTCTCCCGGCCCTGGCCCCGCCGGTCTGGGCTGGCTCCTTGGAATATTGGAAATTTGATCTGCGGGATAGTCGTCTGGACATCATTACCGATGAAGATGTCAGACCCCAGGTAAATGTGCTGCGAAACCCCACCAGGGTGGTGGTGGATTTACCAGGTATCGAACACCGGGGCCCTACCATTTATAAGCCCCTTACCCAGTATGTTAAAGAAGCAAGGGTTGGTCGATGGAATAATAATTCGACTCGCATTGTCTTGGAATTGACGGAACCTTTCACGGTCAAGCCCTGGGAAGTGCAGGTGCGGGGGTTAGCACCCAATCGTTGGTATGCCCGCCTACCCACCATCCTCCAACCTTCGGAATATAGTTTGCCCCAGGAAACGGTGGCGGTTAATGTGCCAGCCCCAGCCCCCAGGCCCCTACGACGCTTTACGGTGGTTCTAGATGCGGGCCATGGCGGTCAGGATCCAGGGGCGATCGGGCAACGGGGCATCCGAGAAAAGGATGTGGTGTTGGCCATTACCAGGGGGGTGGCTAGGGAGTTGGAAAAACAGGGCATTGAAGTGGTGATGACCCGCAACAGTGATATATTTGTTTCTCTGCAGGGTCGGGTGCAGAGGGCAGCGGCGGCCCGGGCGGACATTTTTGTTAGTATCCATGCGAACTCCATCGGGTTGGGGCGGCCGGAAGTCAATGGGGTGGAAACCTATTATTTCCAAACGGGGCGTTCCTTAGCCCAAACCATTCATCGCAGTATCCTACAGCGGCTTAATGTGCGCGATCGCCGGGTGCGCCAGGCTAGATTTTATGTGTTGCGCCGTACTTCCATGCCTTCTACCCTAGTGGAGGTGGGTTTTGTCACGGGGAGTCAAGATAGTCGCAATCTTAG
The DNA here is from genome assembly GCF_003015225.1 of Synechocystis sp. IPPAS B-1465. Classification (GTDB taxonomy): domain Bacteria; phylum Cyanobacteriota; class Cyanobacteriia; order Cyanobacteriales; family Microcystaceae; genus Synechocystis. Next base: position 614,751 of record NZ_CP028094.1, read on the forward strand.
TAATCCCCGCTTTCAACAGCAAATGGCTGAGGCGATCGCCGCCGGTATCGTACAGTATTTGAAGTAAGTTCACCCCCCGACCGCAGTCGAATGTTTTCCCCCGACCCCATACTTCCCGACGACGGCCAACATCCCTGGCGTTACCGACTAGACCAGTTCACCAAGGAGGAACAAACCGCCCTAGGGGCCCTGGCCTGGGCGTTTTACCAACAATGGCCAGCCAAAGAACAGTATTTAGGTTTGGACCTCCATCCTCAAGCCCATTTCATTAGCTGTGCTCCCCAGGCGATCGCCCAACTCAATGACCAGGTGAACGGCCGCATCCAAGAAATGGTGGGAATTTTGTACGGTTATGACCCGAGAACAGAAGTGGCCATTTTTGTCATTGGCCCCACCCAATTCAAACTGCTCTTTTTCCAGCCAATTCCCGACCCCGCCAGTTGTTTTGCCGCATTGGGACTGACCATTGAGGAACTCAAACACAGGCTGGAAAAGACACTCCAGGAAAAACTAGCCTAGGGACTAGTGGACTCAATCAATTCTAGATTGGCGCCTGGGTTGATAAATGTTTGATTATTGCCCCCTGCATTGCGGCACACAGCACCACTGTCCGATTGAAAGACGGTGAAGCGGTCATTGACTTGGCATAGTTTGATGGACTCACTACCTGCCATCTCAGCAATGGCTTTGCGGTTCGGAGCCACCCCATCGCTAATTTTGAAGTAGGTAAAGGCACTGTCGGAATAGACCACACACTCCCCCGGTTCTACCACCCACCAACCTTCACTCACCCAAATCCCATTGGGATTTTCGTAGCCCTGAGCCATGAATAAGTTGGTGTTGAGATAATTGCAGCTTTTTCCGGCGATCGCCGGGGTTGGGGCAAAAACACTGCCTACCAAGGTGGATCCTAGTACCATCACCGCCGCAGACCATAACCCTTTATTAACCATAAAAACTCCTCAAACCACAGAAATTGTTAACGCCAATCTTACTAGAACTAGGCTGGCTTTGCCCACGGCCAGGGATGGGCTTACCCTGGGGATAAATAGTTTTTTGGTATTAAACTAAACAGGCCGTAACGGACAATACGGAAATTGTCGCTCCCAAAACACAAAATAGTCAGCACATCGACATAATTGACGGCGATCGCCTAAATTACTAGAGTTGAGGCCAGTTTTGCCGTTGCCTTTTTTTCTTTTGTGTGAGGAGTCAGCATGATGTCGTTTAACCCCCAGATTGTGACGAGGGATGTTTTCTATCCCCAAGGCACATTGAGTGCCGCTGTCACCCAAGCTTTCCAAGCTGATTTAGCAAGCTGGTTAGCCACTACCTCCAGTCCGGTGATGGTGATTGACTTTAGCCAGGTGGACTTCCTCGACAGCGCTATTTTGGTGGTTTTGGTCAACACCTACAAAGAACTCCAGAGTCAAAACAGAACCTTGCTGTTAAGTGGGGTTTCCCCAGAACTGAAAATCATTTTTGAGTTGACCCAACTAAATCGAGTTTTTCCCATCTATAGCAACCCGGAAGTCGCCCTGGCCAACGGGGAAAAACCTGCCCTGGCCGCCTAGAACTTCGGAACTAATAAGAGGAGCTGGATTTGCCTCCCTGGTCAATTTTTATCAGGGTCGCTGGGGTTGCATGGACTTTGGGGACTAAAATCTAGGTAATCCGCCCGGTTCATTGTTATTTTTTTGCCATCGTGTCTTCCCCGAAAAGCAAAGCCATCACTGTTCGTCCCACTCCCCCCCTGTCCCCGAGATTAGCTGCAGAGGAAAAGTTTAAGCAAGAAAAACTCCACGATACGGAGCTACTGTTGCAGGATATGTTTATTCGGGAGGAAGCCACCGTTAAATTGATTTTTGACTCCCTCTACGACATTGGTGCCATCAATATAATCAATAAAAAATTTCCCTTTCCCCCCCTAAATCGCTTTCTTAAATCCATTGTTGGGGTACCAAAGCCCATTGCTAAAATATTGCTATTTCGTTGGTTTGTGGCCAATTGCCCTAGCTTGCTCACTAATTGGCTCCACAGTAAAGTCCGCTTCAAGTAGGGGAACAGTGTAGTGATGGTAGGTTCGGGGCAATGTGAACAACTACGGTGCGGCAGACCAGGGCATTGGGCCCTATTGCTTCTGTTGTCGACTTCCAGTCCCATGGTTTTTTCCTTGGACCCTGGTTGGGCCCAATCTCCAACCTTGCCGCCCCCAGATGATATTCCCGAAGAAATTTTACGCACAGAAATCATCCTTGAAGGGCGATCGCCTCTGGATGGGGAACCCTTGACCGCGACAGAATACGCGGAATTAATGGAAGCCCTGGCAGAAAATCCTAACCCGCCCCAACTTAGTCCCAGAATTCGCCATCTGGTGTTTTTGTTGAGGGTGAGGAAATTTTTTCGGACTTTGATTCCATTTTTGTGACTTTTGGTTGCCCTGACAAGGGCATAGCTAGCCCAATTAGCAATGAATCAATATGTTCAGCGAAGAACATGTTTGGAAAGTTTTATTCTGCTCCCTAAATCTGCCAATACTGTAGGGTCTGAAAGGCTTTCAAAACAAGTCTTGGGATGCCTTTAACAGCAGTTTTGCACAAAAAATTACTGTCCTGGTTTTATTGCAAGTGGCCATACCCCTATTCCAAAATCAGAGTATCTTTGGTTTTTTGCCGACGCTGCCTGTCTTTATCTTGATATTCTTGGATGCAATTATCCTGTTCGACCATTACACAACTGAGGTAATCTGTGATCTCGACCAATCCAGCCCTTAATGCTTTGCCCACAGGAGCCCTGGAAGTGCTTTGATTATCCTGACCCGTATTAACAATGCCCAAAATATTGACGTTATTAGCGGAACTAGCAGCAGTATCGGTGGCACGTCCTTCCACTGTTCTGGCATAAACTACTTCCCCTGTGCTGCTGTCAACCACCCGCAGGTCTATGGCAACATAGGCTTCTTGCTTGGCCTGACGCTCGCTGTTCCCAATACTAAAAAGACCCAGGTTAAGTCCAAAGTTGTTACCCCCAGATTCCGAGCTTACCCCTTCCTCATAGGCGGTAACTCTCCCCAAAACAATATACTGAGCCCCAGTCAACTGTCCTCTTTGAGCAGAGGTTTCTGGTCTCGTTAATCCTAATTCTGCTAATTCCTGTTCCGACAAAACACTACCTAGATTTTGTCTTTCCACTACTTGAAAGTTACCAGTGGAGGTAAGTTCGTTACTGAGTGCATCGGCTAATTCCCTGGAGGTATTACCACTCCACCACCACCAACTCATGTTGGTATCATTTTTAAACTCTGGTACAGAAATGGTCGGTTTACCTTGCGCCTGGGCCGCTAAGGTCCCCGAGAACATGCCCGCCAACACCAAGAAAAATGGGAAAAGCTTTGATATCAAGGGAGCAGCCACCCTGTCTAGGTTGTGAGTTGCCATGGCGTTTATAGCTGATTTTTTAACCAAGGCTACAGTAGTGACGAGACAACAGTCAATAAAATATTTAACTTTTGGTTAACCAGATTTTTTGAGCGCAACTACGAAACTGTTTTAATCGGGCATTTAGCCCAATAATTGTCTACGTTTTTGTTCAAATTCGTATTCTGTGAGTAGTCCTTCTAGTCGCAACTGTTCCAACTCCCGCATAGCTTCGGCCATGGTAATAACCTGTTGGGACGGTTGCAGGCTGTCTCCATTTTGGTGCCAGGCTCCCCCAAGATCGTTGAACTGTCGGTTAAAATCCTCTTCTCCCTGGACGAAATACCACACTGCATCAATGGCGCAGGCAATTCTAGGTATGGGGGTGTTCCACAGTAACCAATAGATTCCTGCCCACACGGGTTGCCCCAGGTAAAGCTTGTGGAGACCAGCAATGGGCCAAGGTAGTACCGCCGATGTCACCGCCAAGGCGATCGCCCAGTAGCGACGTTTTGGCAAAGATAACAAGGGACTTAAAAAAGACATCATTTCAACTCTGAACAGGATCTGAATCAGTTGTAATTTTAGCCTTAGTCAGGGGGAATGTCGGCAGGAAAAACTGGCCTATGGGCTTGTTTCAAGACCGGTCTGCCAACCACAATCCTGGCGATCGCCGGCAAATTCGGGAAACCGTATTTTGCTAGGCAAAAATAAGTTTTACAATGGGAAGAACTCCATGGCACGGGGTCTTCTGTCAATACAGAGGGTCTTTGTGCCCCTTTAGTTCCCCCAGGGGTTGGGCACGATTCGACTGAGGCACCCAAGCTAAGGTCTCCCAAAAATCCCATTTTCAACAAATCTTTTGCCTCTATTATTTTAGATTTTCACAAACTTTTGCTAAATTACTAAATTTTCATAGTTGATCGAGGTAAATTATTGGTTTTTAATTGGTTACTGAACTGGGTTACATTTTTCCCTTGTGTCCAATAACTTTAATTAAATAATTAGATTTTACTTGACCATATCATTCACCCTAGATGTCATAGTTATGAGTTTTTTTGATTCAGATATTATCCAACAAGAAGCCAAACAATTGTTTGAAGACTATCAATCCCTAACCAAATTGGGTGGTGACTATGGAAAATTTGATCGGGATGGCAAAGTGATTTTCATCGAGCAAATGGAGGCTTTGATGGAACGCTACAAAATCTTTATGAAGCGCTTTGAGCTTTCCGATGACTTCATGGCCAAGATGACTGTTGAGCAAATGAAAACCCAACTGGGCCAGTTTGGCATCTCCCCTCAGCAAATGTTCGACCAAATGAATTTGACACTGGAAAGAATGAAAGCCGAAATCAAGTAGACTTCACGGTGTCGAAATTGTCTAGCCAGACGTTCCTCACCAATGTCAGAATGATGGGAGTAGGTTCCCCGTAGCAATTGCGAGAACTATGCCCACCCTGGATCTTTTGGGTTTTCCTCACCACTATCAACAATCTGGCTCTGATCGACAGGGAGCTGCCCCCAGCTTAATTTTTGTCCATGGTTGGCTCCTTGGTCACCATTACTGGTTGCCCTTGATGGAACTTTTATCCGGGCAATATTCCTGCGTTAGCTATGACCTGAGAGGGTTTGGTGCTTCCCAGAGTTTAGGCCATCCCCGTTCAGAATATGACCTGGAAGCCTATGGTCAAGATTTGATTGATCTATTGGAAAAACTAAACATTGAACAAGCTTGGCTAGTGGGCCATTCCTTAGGGGGGAGTGTGGCCATTTGGGCGGCCCACCTTTGTCCGGAGCGGGTTAAGGGGGTAGTTTGCGTGAATGCTGGGGGGGGAATTTACCTAAAGGAAGAATTTGAAAAGTTTCGCTCTGCTGGGGAAAAGTTATTGGATTTTCGTCCCCCTTGGCTAGGAAGATTGCCGTTGTTGGATTTGGCTTTCAGTCGGATGATGGTGGAGAAACCCTTAGCTAGAAAGTGGGGCAGACAACGGTTATTGGATTTCTTGCGAGCGGATCAGCAAGCTGCCCGGGGGTCGTTACTGGAAAGTACGACGGAAGCGGCGGTGCATTTACTCCCCAAGTTGGTGGCAGAATTACCCCAGCCAATGTATTTCTTGGCGGGCCAAAATGACCGGGTGATGGAATTGCAATATGTCAAATATTTGGCCAGTTTCCATGGTTTGTTTGCCCAGTTGGGAACTAATGTGGTGGAAATAGAGAACTGCGGCCACTTTGCCATGTTGGAACAGTTGCCAGTGGTGGCGAATAAACTCCAACAAATCCTGGCTACGGATCACTGAATGGGGGCAATTGTTGGCCGTTGACAATGCTTTTATCGGAAAATTCGGTCACCATAGAAATCAATGCTCCCCCCTTGATTTGGCTCTGCTATGGTCTCCCTGGAATCTTCCCCCCCAGCCCTATCTCCCCACACTCCTCCCCTGTTTTGGCAATGGCGTAACCAGGCGATCGCCTATCAACAAAGGGGAGATCGAGGGCCAGCTGTGGTACTAATCCATGGCTTTGGGGCATCCTGGGGCCATTGGCGCAAAAATATCCCTGTCCTGGGGGAATATTGCCGTTGCTACGCCATTGATCTGTTAGGCTTTGGTGCTTCCGCCAAACCTCTCCCTAGTCAAGCATTGGGTTACACCTTCAGCACCTGGGGCGACCTGGTGGCGGACTTTTGCCGGGAAGTAATTGGTGGCCCGGCCGTACTTATTGGCAATTCCATCGGCTGTGTGGTGGCCATGCAAACTGCCACCGACCACCCAGAATTGGTCACCGGCCTGATTGCTCTTAACTGTTCCCTGCGGTTACTCCATGATCGCAAGCGGTCAGCGTTGCCTTGGTACCGTCGGGTAGGGGCAGGGGTCTTGCAAAAGGTGCTGGGCTATCCCCAGATTGGCAAACTTTTCTTCCGACAGGTGGCCCGGGCCAAAACCGTTCGTCAGGCCCTCTGCCAAGCCTATGGGGACAAAAATGCGGTGACCGATGAGTTGGTGGCCATGCTCCTGCGGCCAGCCCAGGATGAAGGGGCGGCGGAAGTATTTTTGGCTTTCACCAGCTATTCCCAAGGCCCCCTACCGGAGGATTTACTACCCCGCATCCATTGCCCAACGGTGCTGATTTGGGGGGAGGCTGATCCCTGGGAACCGATCGCCTTGGGGAGAGCTTTGGCAAACCATAACTGTGTGGAGCAATTCATTAGCTTACCGGGGTTGGGGCACTGTCCCCAGGACGAAGCTCCGGAGGTAATTAATCCAATTTTGCGACAATGGATTACAGAGTGGAGTTAGACCTACCATAGCCACCATTGGTTAGGGATAGAAAATGGCTTTCCTCCCTAGGGAGCCGAGGATGTCAATGGTAAGATCTTTGGGCATACTGGATGTCAGCACTCCCAATCAAGCATTCAAGGAAATTCAACCAGAGGAGGTTTAGGACAATGGGTGAACAAACTCCCTATCAGACGCTGGGTATATCAGAGGAAGCAACTTTTGAAGATATCCAAGCAGTCAAAACTCGGCTGTTTCGGGAACATGAGGGGAACACCCAGCTTTTAGAAGAGGTGGAGGCCGCCTACGACGCCATTATTATGGAACGGCTCCGTCTGCGTCAGGAAGGAAAAATCAAAGTGCCGGAAAAAATTCGTTTCCCCGAACGTCAGGTGGAAAGTACCGGCAATGGCTTCCCTTCCCTTCCAGCCCCCACAGCCCCCAGTTGGCTAGCCAATTCCCTAGATACTCCTTCCCAAAACGATATTCTTTGGCCCGCTGGCTTTTTTGCTGGCTTGATCTTGATCAGTTGGCTCACCCAAGGAGCGGGGGGATCAGTCCAATCCTTACTATTGGTGGTGGGGGTGTTTGGTAATATCTTCTTTCTCAATCGTAAACAGCGCAAATTTGGTAAGGCCCTACTGCTTAGTTTAGGAGCCCTTTTGGTGGGGATAATTTTGGGCACTGTCTTGGGTCAGTTGCTCTTGGGAGCTAATGTGGCGATCGGCCCTAACTTGGAACAAATTTCTGCCACTATTGCCTTTATTATCCTTTGGTTGATCAGCAGTTTTGTGCGGTAACAAATAGTCCCGACGGCCCACACACCTATGGGTCCATTTCCTCGGAGCCAAGTTATTGCGGTTGGGAAGGGGGAATACCCTTAATGGCAATTAGGGCCTCCATAACGTTTTTAACCACCGGGGCAGCCACGGTCCCCCCATAGGCATTGGCCCCCTTGGGTTCATCGATAATGGCCACCACCACATAGCGGGGATTGTCCACCGGCAAGATAGACACGAAGCTAGTGATTTTGGCGTTGGCTAAATAGCCCCCTCTGGGGCCAGCTTTTTGGGCTGTACCAGTTTTCCCACCCACCCGATAACCGGGAATCAGGGCCGCCTTGCCGGTACCCCCATCGCCGCTAACCACGGATTCCATCATTTGCACCACGGAATGAGCTACTTCCGGCTTCACCACTTGTTTAACGGGGTGATCGGGTTGCCAGTGGAGATGGTTGCGGGCATCCACCAGACCTTTAACCACGTGGGGAGTAACTAATTTGCCACCGTTGGCTAACATGGCGTTGAGTTGCAGTAATTTGATCGGAGTGAGGGAAAGACCCTGACCAAAGGAAGTGGTGGCCTGTTCAATGGGGTCATCCATAAAACTTTGCCTGGGCTTGAGATAACTGGCTGCTTCTCCGGGCAAGTCAATGCCTGTACGACTGTCTAACCCCACCCCCTGCAATAATTCATAGTATCGTTCCGGCTTGAGACGACGGGCGATCGCCACCATGGCCACGTTACTGGAATAGCGGAGCACCTGGGTGATGTTGATCATACCTGCGCCACTTTTGCTGGCATTGGAAATGGTCCAAGGCCCTACCCGCACCGAACCACTATCATTAATCCTGTCCTCTGGTTTCAACACCCCTTCATTCATCGCTAGGGCGACAATCACCGGCTTAAAGGTTGATCCCGGCTCGTACAGATCGCTCACGGACCAGTTTTTGAAATACTCCACCTTGGCTTTGTAGTATTCGTTGGGATTGAAGGTGGGCTCATTAACCATGGCGAGGATGGCTCCGTCCTGGGCATCCATGACCAAAACTGTGCCCCGCTTAGCTTTTTGTTGGGCAACCTGGGCCTTGAGCAATTCCCGGGCGGCCCGCTGCAAACGCATATCAATGGTTAACTGTACCTGCCAATCGTTGGACTGCAATAGGTTATCTGGCAAAGAATCCGGCAGCACAACCCCTTTCCCCGTGCGCCGAATGGCATAGGTCTCCACTTCTCGCTCCAAAATTTCTCTCTGACTGAGTTCTAGGCCTGCCTGGCCCTGGTGCTCCCCGTCTACGTAGCCAACAACATCGGCGGCCATTTCATCCTGGGGATAATAGCGACTATATTGTTTTTCCAAATCCACCCCCCCCATCCGTAAAGAGCCAATGCGGACAGCCTGGGACTCGTTGAGGCCGGTGGCCAGTTTGATGCCCGATTCCTTTTCTTTGAATTTTTCTTTTAGTTGGGCTGGGGTAATATCCCCCAAAATTGCCGATAGTTCCCTGGCAATGTAGTCAGTGGGATCGGTAATTTCCTTGGTGGCTTCAAAGTAACGGGGATGGACAAACAGAGTATAAGTTAGGCGATCGGTGGCTAAAACATTACCCTGGCTGTCCACAATGGAACGGCGGGGCACGTAGGGTTGCATGCTGGTGCTCTGTTGAGCCTTGGCCATGCGTTGCAGTTGGTTAGCTTCCACCACCTGGAGCCGGTAAAGACGATAAGCAAGCCCTCCCATGGCTACAAATAAAAACCCCCAGACCAAAAGCAAGCGCACTACCGGCACCCCCTGTTGTTGGGTTTTTTGTCTGTGCCTTTCCTGACGGGAAATATGCTTGGTAAAGGGAGATGAATTGGCAGTTGAAGAATTTAGTTTTGGGTGGGAGGAGTCCATGGCTCGAATTGTTTAGTAGGCAACGGGCCTAGTGGTGATGTTGAAATTGCTGGCGGAGGCAACGGTGGATTTATCAACGGAAGCAGGGGGAACACTAGCCTGGGCTGGCAGAAAAATATTCTGGCCAGGACTGGCCTTAACCAAACCAGAACTTGGTTGATTTGCTTCTTGGGCTAGTTGATGTTTGATGGCTTCAGTGTTGGTGATCAGTTGGCGTTCCGTTTGCTGGAGCGCTTTAAGTTGTTGATATTCCTTGCTCCAGAGGGTGGGGGTGTACACCGTCCAACCATAAACCCCTAAAACCGTCGCCACTATTCCCAAGGTAAGGCAAGAAGTGGCCTGTTGAAACCGCAACAAGACCTGTAGAGAAGTGGGTAAAGATTCCTGGGGAGAGGTAATTAGGGGCGTAGGTTGGGAGGCAACTACGGTGGTACGGCGGGAGGCAAAGGCCGGTTTGGGTAAGGCAGACATATAAAAGTTAGTTAGGACTACAAAGGTGCGGTGGGTGAATTGTCTTCACTTTAACGGCAATGGGACAGAATTGGGTCTTTGAGGGGAAACTTTTAGGAGAATGTCGATAAAAACGACTTTTTGGTTTCCATACTCTGTTAGTTAATGGCTCTGAATGGGGTTCGAGATGGACAGTTTTGCTAGTGCAAATTTCGTAGCACAACTACGTGTTTTGATGTCAATAAATTGGGGATCACTTATTATGACCAGGTTTCGCTGCATTGATACCATTCTTGGATTCATCCATCTGGGCTAAAGAATTTTCCTAAAGACCAGTTAACTTTTCCCCCCGCAGGGACAGATCAAGCAATTGGATGGGATGAATAACCCCTAGATTCTGGCCTTGTTTTCCCAGATGTTTTTGGATTTGCAAAGAGCAGCCAGGGTTGGCGGAAATGATTAATTGGGCACCGGTTTGACAGAGATTGTTAACTTTTTGCTGCCCCAGTTCCTCTGCTACGGCTGGTTGGAGCATGTTATAGACCCCGGCACTGCCACAACAGAGGGCCGCATCCAAGGGCTCCCGCAACTGTAAATGGGGAATTTGGGCAATCAACTGTCGGGGTTGGAGACTAATTTTTTGACCATGGATCAGATGGCAAGCATCTTGATAAACCACAGGGGTTAATTCCTCAGTGACGGGGTGGAGGGTTTGATTTAACCCTATCTCCATCAGAAACTCATTAATGTCTCGTACTTTACTAACAAAGGCTTGGGCTTTGGGTAAATATTCAGCATCGTCGGCCAAGATATGATGATATTCCTTCAGTGTGTGACCGCAACCGGCGGCATTAATAATGATGTAGTCCACCTCCGTATTAGCAAAACTGTCGATCATTTGTCTGGCGATCGCCTCGGCTTGATCTGTTTGGCCTTGGTGGGCGGGGAGGGCGGCGCAACAACCTTGGGATTGGGGAATCACTACTTCGCAACCATTGGCAGTTAAAACCCGGACAGTGGCTTCATTGACGGGGGAGAAAAATAATCTTTGTACACACCCAAGAATTATCCCCACTCGGTAACGCTTTTCCCCCTGGGCAGAAATTTCCGTTGGATAATTATCCCGAAAAGAAGCGGCGGTCACCCTGGGCAAAATACTTTCCATGGCCGCTAAACGGGGAAAAAATCTGCTCAATAAGCCCGTTGCTTGCACTAATTTTTGCAAACCACAATTTTGGTAGACCCAGAGCAGGGGCAACAATAACCGCAACCGCCAGGGATAGGGAAATAAGTTAAAAATGATCCCCCGCAAGAGGCGATCGCCAAAGGGACGGTCATGATTTCGTTCCACCTGGGGCCTGGTGGCGGAGATCAACTGGTCATACTGCACCCCCGAAGGACAGGCACTGACACAGGCTAAGCAACCTAAACAACTGTCAAAATGCTGGATGGTGGTGGCATCTAAACTGGCTTGGCCTTGGTTAATGCCATTCATTAGATAGATGCGGCCCCGGGGGGAATCGGTTTCCTTGCCAATGACCCGGTAGCTCGGGCAGGTATTCAAACAAAAACCGCAATGGACACAGCTATCCAACACGGCCTGGGGAGGGGGATTTTGGGAATCAAAGCCGATTTTGGGCTGGTTGACGGCCTGGGCCAAGGCGGTGAAGGAGGGAGGAGCCGACATAGGGACCATGGGGAAAAACACTGTCCCCTATGATCACACTTTTTTCTAGTCTGAAACCGTCAACTTACCCTTAACTTAATCAATGGCCTCAGTAGCGTAAAACCAAGGCAATACGTTGATGTTGAGAGAGGGTGCCATCTTCGACTAAAGCCACTTCCCCACCATTGGCTAACACCACTTCGATGATTTCGTCCACTGCGTCGTCGATGACTTCCGTGCCACCGGGTTCCGCCACCAATTCAATGCCTCCGTTAGTGGAGATAATGGCAGGCTCATGGTAGCTTTTCTCCACCACCAGCAATTTACCTCGACCTTCCTGGGCTAAACGCCAGGCTTCCCCCACGGTGGAAACAAATTTTTGCGCACTAACTGCTTCATCCAAGGAGGTTAAGGCTTGATTTTGTTTAGCTTCCCTGACCGTTTGCATAATCTCCCACACCTGGGGGGTAAGTTCGCTGATGCTGGCCCGGTCAAAATTCCCCAGTAACGTACCGGCGATCGCCGCTGAATGCTGGGACACTTCTTGGAAAAAGGACACTAAACGATCCACACCGCCCACCACTAACGGTAAATTTTCCCCTTCGTTATAGGTACTAAAAGCCCGGTCCACTTCCTGGATAAAACGACGCTGGCGATCGTCTCGATAACTGGAATCAGTGTCCGCTGGTAACGCTTCTGTTCCCCCAGGTCCCGTCATGGCCAAGGTGAAGTAATCATCTTCCACTTCCTCCAAAATATCCCCAGTACCGGCCAGTAAACGACTTGATCCTCGGCTCAATAACAGTACCCAATATTGCAATTGCCGATGCAAACCATAGACCAAATCCCTGGTGGCGAAGGTTTTATCGATCACAACTCGAGCTTGAACAGGAAATGGTAAATAGTACAATTTGGCAAAATCGTGGCTCACATACAAAGCCAAACCACAAAGACCATAACTGTAATCAATAGTCTCCACCAAGTTGTCTAAATTCTTTAGCAGAGGCTCCAATTCCCGCTGGGAATACTCTTCCCCCAATCGAGTTTTAGCTTCACTAACCAAATTCTTAACCACAATGGGGTCTTGTTTATTGCCCGGGGAAGTGCGGTGGGTGGGCAGCAGAATGGAGAGGGCGGGAACAGGAGTTAAGGACTGTAACTGCTTGAGGTCCTGACGATTGATCATTTTGTCTTTACATAGGTCGATCCCCTAAGCTTACTGCCGGGGTCAGCAATGCTAACATTAAGAAAAATGTCGCGGTTTTTACATTTCTTTAAGTTTTAGGTAGTTAAAAATTCTAGTCAAAAGTCCATAAATCCCCCGCTAGCACCGTGCCTAACCCCAAACCCCTGCCACCCCAATCTGAATTGGATAATATTCGTCGCTACAATGCCCAGGCGATCGCCAACTATTACCGTCGTCGTCCCTGGAAAGTGCTATGGCGGGCCTTGGAAGTAGTTTGGTCCTTTGGTTTTTTCCTCACCTGTTTGCTCTGGGATCAGTGGACTGGTCAAGTGGAATACTACAAACGGCAACGGGCGGAGGATTTACGGGAATTGTTGACCAAACTGGGCCCCACTTTTATTAAAGTCGGCCAGGCTCTCTCCACCCGACCGGATCTGGTGCGGCGAGATTTTTTAGAAGAATTAATCAAACTCCAGGATCAATTACCCCCGTTCGATAACGACTTGGCTTTCCAGCTAATGGAAGAGCAACTGGGCATGAAAGTAGACGAAGCCTACCGGGAAATTTCTGCCCATCCCGTGGCCGCGGCTAGTTTGGGGCAAGTGTACCGAGCGATGCTATTTAGTGGTGAAGAAGTGGCAGTAAAAGTACAACGGCCCAATTTAAGACCAAGGCTGAGTCTAGATTTATATTTGATGCGGTTGGGAGCACAGAAATTCGGGCGCTTTTTACCTTTAAATTTAGGTCATGACTTAACCTTAATTGTGGATGAATTTGGTATTAAACTGTTTGAAGAAATTGATTATTTGAACGAAGGTCGCAACGCTGAAAAATTTGCGGAAAATTTCCATGGGGATGCGGAAGTCAAAGTCCCTTGCATTTATTGGCAATACAGTAATCAAAAAGTTCTCACCCTCGAATGGATTCAAGGTTTTAAATTAACTGATACAGATAAAATTCGGGCGGCGGGCCTCGACCCCAGTGATATTATTCGGATTGGGGTTACTTCGGGTTTAAGACAACTGTTGGAACATGGTTTTTTCCACGCCGATCCCCATCCCGGAAATCTTTTTGCTACCCTAGATGGTCGCATGGCCTATATCGACTTCGGCATGATGGATCAACTGGAGCCAGGGACAAAAGAAACCATTGCCAGCTCCATTGTCCAGCTAATTAACAAGGATTACCTGGCCCTCACAGAAGACTTTATTGCCCTCGGTTTTCTTGCCCCCAACACGGACATTACCCCCATCATTCCTGCCCTAGAAAATGTTTTTGGTAGCGCCATTGGTCAAAGTGTCCAAGACTTTAACTTTAAAACCATCACCGACGATTTTTCTGAGTTGATGTACGATTACCCTTTCCGGGTTCCGGCCAAATTTGCCTTGATTATTCGTTCTTTGGTCACCCAGGAAGGATTAGCTTTAAGCTTAGATCCTAATTTTAAAATTGTTGAAGTGGCCTATCCCTACGTGGCCCGGCGTTTATTAACCGGAGAATCACCCCAACTACGTCGTCAACTCATTGATGTGCTGTTTAAAAATGGCAAATTCCAATGGCAACGGTTGGAAAATATGCTCAGCATTGCCCGTTCGGACACCAAATTCGATCTTCTGCCCACTGCCCAATTAGGTTTGCAATTCCTTTTTTCCGAGGAAGGTCTATATTTACGGCGGCAAATTTTACTAGCTTTAACGGAAGATGATCGCCTCCATACCGATGAAGTACAACGGATTTGGGGTTTGGTAAAAGATGACTTTAAGCCCCAGGAACTGGTCAATGTCGCCTGGAATGCAGTGCGGGAATTTTCCCTGGCCGGCGTGAGCACCATTCTGCCGCAACGATAATTTTTCCTGCTTGTTGGCGGATGAATAGAGTTTAAGCAATCATAACGCTTGATGTTACAAAACGTCGGCGGCTTTTTAAGCTATCATAATAGCCTTACTTTCATCTGTCCTAGGGAAGAGTTGATATGTTTCTCAAGATTTTTCAAAAGAAGAACAATATTGATGCTACCCCAGAGGCTCCGGCCCCCGAGGAACAGAATGCCAAATCTACCTTGCCTGGTGTGCCAAGGGTGCCCATTGAAGAGCAAAAGCTTCTCCGTCGTCAGTGCAAACAGTTTGTCATTGATGAATTTGGTAAGTCTGTCATTAATCTTCGTCTCCAGAAGGGCATACTAACTCCTCTACACATTGTTGATCTTCATAAGGTGGTAGTGCCCCGGGAGTATTATCAAAATCCCCAGCGTTTGATTGAGCAAAGGGTACAAGAATGTTTGGAAATCCATCGCCAAAATCTGGGACAAAAACTTTATCGAGAATCTTTTAACCTTCAGCCGGGACATCTATTAGTTGCGATTAAGGACATTCGCAAAAAATCGATTGTATCTTTCAAGGATTACGCTGATAACCTGGACAAATTTTTAGAAATTTTTAACCCCGCTATCCATCAACTGCTACTAATTCGTTACTTCATTCCCCCAGTTCCGGATGATATGCATCAGTTTGATAATATTGAACTGCCGCCTCAATTTGAGAAAATTTTGACTGATGTGATCAACTTTTGTGACCTCAATTATAGTCTGGATAATTTGACCTACGACAAATGGCAGGCTTTAGTCCATGCCCTAGATGAGACCGGGGTTAGCCTCAATTTAGTTAATAAACACCAGGAGTATCCTTTCCGGGAGATGTTTACCTTTGACTACGGAGAAATTGGCTACCGTAAAGTGTTAGCTAAATTATTACTAAAGGAAAAAGTGGAAAAACGAACAGTGGTAATTCCCCTATTTGTGATTATGTTAGCTTTCTTTTGTTCGGAACCCAATGCCAGAGTTAGTTTTCCCTACCATTTTCTCTTTACTGCCACGGGGGATGCTAAGAAGCGTTCCATGGAAAAAGGTAAAATATCCTTCTTTAAGCTCTTTAATCAATTGTTGGATGAATCCTTAACCCAGGATCAACTAAGCAAGTGTTTAGCTGTAATTCACAATGAAGTTTTCCAAATTCACCAAATGGAAATTGATGATTTGCTCCTCGGTTACCGGCAAAAGCACAATGCCATGAGCGGAGTTTAAGTTGTTTTCCGATTAAACTTGAATGTCCAACTTGTCTTAAATTGGTCTGTTTAAGTAACCGAGTCGATTTCAATGCTCCCTTTGCCGTCCTTGCCATCCCCTTGGCGATCGCCGTTATTGGAGCTGTAGGGATTAGCGAATAACCTTTCCGGGTCGAGGGCATCGGGATGGGTAGAAAATTGGGGCAATACTTCCCGAATGAAAGCGGCGGAAGCCTTAGAACGGTAACGGTTAGGGTTAATGATGACGGAAAGAACCCGGCGAATTTCCACATTTTTAATCGGAGCGATATGGAGCACATTCATCTCCAATTCCTTTTCGATTGCCGTGGTGGAGACAAAGGCCGCCCCCAAACCAGACTGCACCGCATTTTTAATCGCCTCAATGGAGTTAAGTTCCATTTCAATTTTGAGACGCTTGGTATCAATTTCCCCCTGGCTCAACACCTTATCAATCACTTTGCGGATGGTGGACTGGGAATCGAGGCTAATAAACTTGAGCTTGTATAAATCTTCTTTTTGGATAGTCTCTGCCTGGGCTAGGGGATGGAGCACCGGCAAAATCAAGGCCAATTCGTCTTCAGCGTAGGGCAACACGGTCAGAGTTTCCTGCAACTCCGCCGGTACTTCGCCGCCGATAATGGCCAAATCCACCTGGCCATTGGCCACGCCCCAAGCTGTCCTACGGGTGGAATGGACCTGTAATTGCACCGTTACGTCAGGATATTGCTGCCGGAACATGCCGATCATCCGAGGTAGGAGGTAGGTGCCCGTAGTTTGGGAAGCCCCCACAATCAGGGTGCCTCCTTGTAAATTCTGTAAATCTTCGATCGCCCGACAGGTTTCTTGGCAGAGGGTAATAATCTTTTCGCCGTAATTGAGGAGCAAATGCCCTGCCTCCGTCAACTGGGCCTTGCGTCCTCCCCGGTCGAATAGGGGCACACTCAACTGTTTTTCCAGGTTTTGCACCTGCAAACTAACCGCCGGTTGGGAAACGTACAATGTGTCTGCCGCCCGTTTAAAACTGCCTTCCGAGGCGATCGCCTTGAGGATGCGAAGTTGATCCAGCGTGAACGGGATATCCGACATAGATCCAGCCAAACGATGAACAAGACAGGGACAGCCCTATTGCACTGACAGTACCACAATTAGAGCCTTTGCAACGGTATCGCCCAGGGTCTAATTCGTTAATGGGAACCTAGTTAATATCAGGACTGATCCCGCTTAAAAAAAAGTTAATCTACTATGGTCGACGCAAAAAAGAGGGCAGTTGATTCACTCCCTCCCTTTGCAAAATCCACCAAATGGTGGTTATTAGCTTATTTTTGCTACTCCGCCGACCCCAGCTGGGCGCTAAAGCCTTCAGCATTAAACACCCTGGTCAAAGTGAAACTAGCTCAGGGAAGCATTACTGCGGTCATAGGTTGTGCGGAAACTGGATTGAGGTTTGCCCTGCACAGTGGTCCAAAAATCCTTTTCTGCTTCCACGCCAATCTCAGCGGCAGCGCGGGACAACATGGATTGTTGACGGTTTTTGATGAATTGGTGGTGGCGCATCATGAGAGCGCGAGCCTGTTGTTGAGTAGACATAGTTAATACCTCTTGACGATTGCTGAAAAAAGTTTTGGTTAATTACCCTCTTTAATATTTATAGCACAAATTCTGTAACATTTTATACAGAAACAAAAATTTACATCCCCTTCTTCCCTGTGTTCAATTCCCCAGTTAGACCTATGCGCTATGGCTTCTATACCCTTGACGTGTTCACTGACCAACTTTTTGGCGGTAATCCCCTGGCGGTTTTTCCCGATGCTGAGGGTTTGACCGATGGACAAATGCAAAAAATTGCAGCGGAAATCAATTATTCCGAAACGGTGTTTGTTTTGCCCCCAGTGACGGAAACGGGGAATTTTCGCCTAAGAATTTTTACCCCCAAAAGGGAATTGGATTTTGCAGGGCATCCCACCATTGGGACCACCTATCTGTTGGGTTTGCTCCAGCCCCCCAGCCCTTTAGTTACCACCACTTGGCAGTTGGAAGAGCCGGTGGGCCTAGTGCCCGTTACCCTCCACTACAAGCAAGGACAACTGGTGCAAACAGAATTAACCGTGGCCCAGCTTCCCCAAACCAAGGATTCTGCCCCATCTTGTGAAGATTTGGCCTTGCTTTTGGGATTATCCATTGATCAGCTACAGCAAGGAGAATATGAACCCCAAGCCTATTCCTGTGGATTGCCCTTTTTATTTATTCCACTGATAAATGAGGAGGCGTTAAATCGGATTAGTTTTAATCCATCGGTTTGGCAAAATCTCTTGGCGGGTCAATGGGCCGATTGCGTTTACTGCCTGGCCCCAGGAGATCCTTCACTGGGTTTGTCCGATAACAAGTTGATCCATGGGCGGATGTTTGCCCCTGGTTTGGGCATTGCGGAAGATCCGGCCACTGGCTCCGGGGTAGCGGCATTGGGAGGTTATTTAGACGATCGCCTAGACACTCCAGGCTCACACCATTGGCAAATTGAACAGGGCAAAGCCTTGGGAAGGCCCAGCCAATTACAGTTAACTGTGGTAAAAGACGGTCAGGGGATTAGGGCAGTGAAAGTGGCCGGGCGATCCGTTTTAGTCTCGGAGGGCTTCATGAACCTGGGGAATTAGAAACAAATTGCAGAATTATCACCCCCTGGGGGCAGAAATTTTTCTTCTTCCCCGACCCCAAACTGCGGTGAAAATGGGATTTGACCATTGCTTGTGTACACAACGAGGAAAAATTGAGGGGATTGTGATAGGATGGTTGGTCGGACGCGGACGTGGCGGAATTGGTAGACGCGCTAGATTTAGGTTCTAGTGTCTTTGGCGTGGGAGTTCGAGTCTCCCCGTCCGCATTAAGGGAACAAAACTTCTATTGTTCTTAGCCAAGACGGCTTTCTTTAAGATCTCTAGTACGGGCGAAGCGGTTTGTGCTGAAGCTAATGATTCGTGACTTGATCCTTAGAATCTCGGGGAAATATAAATAGTCGTCCATCCTGAAACAGGCTTTAAAAACTAAGTGACGTTCAGTGCAATCTTAACAACATGAGGTTAATAATTCAGCCGTTATGCTACTTCAATTTACCAAAGCCCTGAATGGCGGTAATTTATACCCCCCAGTTATTAAGAAGCTTTCATTGTTTATTTAACAAATTTAAGAAGGTATTAATGTCTTTAGAAGACCTTATTTTTGTCCCAATTATTTTACCCTGCAACCTACAATGATAAAAGAGCAATACTTCTGTGAAAATTACGATAATTAAAGAGTGTTATTTTCAGCCTCAAATTTCGCCTCGATATAGCCAGCTTCTACCAAAAAAGCCCTCAGAGCATCGGGATAGGAGTCGTATTTAACCTCGTTTAAACAGTTACTTTGGTCATCATATTCCAAACAATTAGTTAGCCCCCAATCAGACTCCCGGTCGTAATATTTGAGCATGGTCTGCCAGCCCTCATCCAATTCACCAATTAGGGCTTTATTAGCGACATAGGCGGCGAGAAAACCGTTCTTTTCCGAATCCTGGGCTACAATTTCTGGCAGATCTTTTTCCATAGATTGAGCATTTTCTCGATGGATAAATTGGAAGCTAGGCTCAAAGGACACATCCACTACTTGACCATTTTGCAGAGCCCAAATCTGGGCTGGGGCCGCACTACCGGCATAGGAGGAAAAGAGATAAAGGAAACGATTATCTACCTCTACATACTCATCCCAACCATCATTATTTAGATCTTCCGCCGGATGGGGGCCACCATTAAAAAAGCCGAAGTCCCGTACAGACCAATCACTCCCATTTTGATTACTGGTAAAGACTTTGACCTCGTTGCAACAATGGGCACCGCCGGTATAGGTAGCAAAAAGCACTGCTGGATAAGGATTATCCCGATCCATATCAGTAATCTGCAGCAAAGCGATGGGCATGGGGGACTCTGACCCTTCTAGAGTGGCTACAATTTTGTTTTTAAATTTAACGGTGACGGTGGGAAACCAACTTTCATAGCCATCATGTTTTTCTTGGCGATAGCTGATGCTGGCACTCACATCGCCTTTTTCTACTTTTCCGTTTAATTTTGGTTCGTCGCTATTAGGATCAAAGGTCTCAAAAGTATATGTGTCTGAGTTTTGAGCCAGTTGCACTTCTTGGCGATCGCCATTCACCTGTTGATTCTGCTCTACTGCTGGAGGGAAGGAGGGAGTAATGGCACAAGCAGATAGGGGCCAAACCGAGGCTAGGGCCAACCCCAGCAGACCAATGTGAAAACTCTGATATGGAGCCATGACTATCATCTCCCCCAAATTAGACCGTTGATTTTTCCAATCTCCATTGTGGCAGGAATTTTTCGGGGCCATAACTTTTTTGCCTAGGCAGTAACTAAACTTAAAGCTTCCCCGGTGAGGCTAAAGGCCCGGGCTTCGGTAATTTTTACCGGCACTGTTTTACCCAATAGTTCGCTAATCTCTCCTTGGAAAAAAGTTAAGCGGTTGCCCCTGGTGCGTCCCATCACCTGCCCTGGGCTCTTAAGGTTTTCCCCTTCCACCAGCACTTCTTCCACCCGACCGAGGTAACGTTGGGAGCGTTCCATGGCCTGGGTGGAAACTAGATGATTTAATCTTTGCAGGCGATCGCCTTTGACTTCTTCGGAAAGTTGATTGTCCCAGAAGGCCGCGGGGGTGCCGGGACGGGGAGAATAGGCAGCGGTGTTGAGTAGGTCAAAACCAACCTCTTCAATTAGGTTGAGGGTATTTTCAAACTGGGCTTCCGTTTCCCCTGGGAAACCAACAATCACATCGGCACTGATGGCCGCATCGGGCATATAGCGACGGATTTTTTCAATGATCTGTAAATATTTTTCCCTGGTGTAGCCCCGTTTCATTGCTTTAAGAATGTCGTTATCCCCCGATTGGAAAGGAATATGGAAATGTTCACAAACCTTGGGCAATTCTTGGCAGGCTTGAATTAACCGTTCGGTGAAATAACGGGGATGGCTAGTGGCAAACCGCAGGCGATCAATCCCCTCAATATCATGGACGTGGTAGAGCAAATCCGTCAGGGTATGGAGATGGCGACCCGATGGAGTGGTGCCTGGTAGATCCCGGCCGTAGGCATCAATGTTTTGCCCCAGTAGTGTGACCTCTTTAAATCCTTGTTGGGCCAGGACTTCCATTTCTCCATAAATGGCTTCTGGAGTACGGGATTGTTCTACCCCCCGCACATTGGGCACCACACAATAACTACAACGTTCATTACAACCGTAGATAATATTCACCCAGGCACTGACGGTGCTTTCCCGCCGGGGTTTGGTGATGTCTTCCATAATGTGCAGACTCTCCGTCGCCACCACCTGACTACCAGCCCACACCTGTTCTAGTAACTGATCTAGCCGATTCGCATGTTGAGGCCCCATCACCAGGTCCAACTCTGGCACCCGGCGCAATAATTGCTCCCCTTCCTGTTGGGCCACACAGCCCGCCACCACCAGAGTTAATTCCGGTTCTACTTGTTTCCTTTTGGCTTGACGACCAAGGTATGAGTAGACTTTTTGCTCAGCGTTGTCCCGAATAGAACAGGTATTGTAGAGGACTAAATCCGCCTGGTTGGGGTCATCGGTGTAGGTCATGCCCAAATTTTCCAGAATGCCGGCCATCCTTTCCGAGTCCGCCTTATTCATCTGGCAGCCAAAGGTAATAATGTGGTAGCGACGGTGGGAAACATTCATGGGAAATAGGGCGAAGCAATGAACAGCACAATGTCTGATTATAGTTCCCCGTCTTGACCCCCGGCTGTCCCCCAACCTGATAAATTGGACAGATATCAGTGATAGACATTTACTCGGATTTAATATGAGAGCTCTGGTTATTGGCGGTGATGGTTACTGTGGTTGGGCCACGGCACTGTATCTCTCTAACAAAGGCTATGAAGTCGGTATTTTAGACAGTTTGGTGCGGCGCTATTGGGACGCCCAGTTGGGGGCTGAAACCTTGACTCCCATCGCCCCCATCCGGCAACGCCTTGATCGTTGGTATGAGTTGACCGGCAAAAAGATCGACCTGTTCATTGGCGATATTAACGACTATCCCTTTTTGACCAACGCCCTCCGTCAGTTCCAGCCCGATGCGGTGGTGCATTTTGGGGAGCAACGGTCAGCGCCTTTTTCCATGATTGACCGGGAACATGCGGTGCTGACCCAGGCCAATAACGTATTGGGCAACTTGAATCTGCTCTATGCACTGAAGGAAGATTTCCCCGATTGTCATTTGGTGAAACTAGGCACCATGGGGGAATACGGTACGCCCAACATTGACATCGAAGAAGGGTACATCACCATTGAGCATAAAGGTCGTAAAGACACCCTACCCTACCCCAAACAACCCGGTAGTTTCTATCACCTCAGTAAGGTTCACGATAGCCATAACATCCACTTCGCTTGCAAAATCTGGGGTCTGCGGGCCACGGATTTAAACCAGGGCATTGTTTACGGGGTACTCACCGAAGAAACCGGCATGGATGAAATGCTGATCAACCGTCTTGATTATGACGGTGTATTTGGTACGGCTCTGAATCGTTTTTGTATTCAGGCGGCCATTGGCCATCCCCTGACAGTGTACGGTAAAGGTGGACAAACCCGTGGTTTGCTGGATATTCGGGATACGGTGCGCTGTATTGAACTGGCGATCGCCAACCCGGCCGATAAAGGTCAATTCCGGGTGTTTAACCAATATACGGAACTGTTCAGCGTTGGTGACTTGGCCCAAATGGTGCAAAAAGCGGGCGCGGATCTCGGTCTAAAAGTGGAAATTGACCACTTGGAAAATCCCCGGGTTGAGTTGGAAGAACACTATTTCAACGCCGTCAATACCAATCTGCTGGATTTGGGACTCCAACCCCACTTCTTGTCTGATTCTTTGCTCGATTCCCTGTTGAACTTTGCCACCAAGTACAAAGACCGGGTGGATCAAAAACACATTCTGCCGAAAGTTACCTGGCGCGGCTAGGTTCTGATGAAGGTTACCCTCACTAGTTTGGTGGGGGTTTTCTTTTTCCAATTCTGGTGGGGAAGAGTTTTTCTTAACCCACATTGCTCTAGACGGAATTCTGGTTAATTTTTAGATTTTTTATTTTTCATTGGCAAAAATTATGGCTGATCCCCTCACCCCTGCTATCAGTGACCGCATTTGTAAACACATGAACGAAGACCATGCCTCGGCGATCGCCCTTTATGCCCAGGTTTTTGGTCAACAAACCGATGTAACCATGGCCCAGATGCAGGCCATCGATCCCACGGGTATGGATTTAGTGGTGGAAAGTGAGGGTGGCTCAAAAACTATCCGCATTGAATTCGAGCAACCCCTGAAGGATTCTGAAGATGCCCACCAAGTATTGATTGCCATGGCTAAGCAGGCCCGGAGTGTTGGTAAAAATAGCTAATTTGCTCCATGGATTCTGCCGCTACCTGGACAACCGTTAAACGTCAATGCCGGCCTCCGCTAACAATGCCTTGAGGCGATCGTTTTCTGCTTCCGCTAATTCGGCCCGGAGTTTTTCCCGCTCAGCCCGTTGAGCCTCTTCGTTGGCCCGTTGGGATGCTTGTTCAGCCTGGGTTGCTAATGCCACGGTGGAGAGAAAAGGTCGCCCGTCAGGATAATAAACCCGCAAAGTCTCAGCGCTCAGCTCAAATTTTATGCCCAACAAAGGACTAACCCAATGGGCCATCTCCTCGATGATGGTCAACTCTCCGCCAATTCGTTGCAACCCAGTTAGCTCATTGTCATCTGGATCATAAACATAGTACTCTTCTACGCCGTGATGGTCATAGAACTTCAACTTTTTGGTCATTTCCTTGAGGGTGTTGCCAGGGGATAAAATTTCAAACACCACTTGGGGCGCTTGGTTATTTTCCTGCCACTGGCGGTAGGAACCCCGTTTTCCCTTGGGTCTGCCCAAAGCCACCATTACGTCCGGTGCCACGCGAATTTCTGGATGCCCTTCCACGGGATACCACAACAGGTCTCCCCCGACAAATACGTCTGGGTTGTGGGCGAAGAGGCATTCCAAATTTTCTTTCAGGAGGACAATCCATTCAAATTGTTCTGTGTTGTCGGCCATGGGCTGTCCATCGCTGTCGGGGTAAATGATTTCTCGGTCGAGGGCTACGGTCATGGGGTTAATCCTCGCAATTTTTTCTCCAGTCTAGACAATGCCTCGCATGGGTGGGACTTTGACCAACACTGAAAAGTTTGGGTCTTTAAGACTTTAACCATTTATCCTCGTCGGAACTGTCCTTGGCGATCGCCAGGTAGCCATAACCCTTGGGGGACTGGTCAATGATCAAAATTTCCTGATTATGGTGGGGAATGACGGTGGCCCAATCCGGTAGGCTAACGCTGATGGTGATTAGATTTCCCGCATTGTCATAAACATGGGCTTGGCCGATGGTGCCATTGGCTAGGTAGGGCAACTTTTTCGAGGTGACAGTGCCCGTGCAACCAATGACCCGTTCTGTGCTGACATCCTGGCTAAAGGTCTTAAATAAATGGGCGATCGGACGGGAAGCAAGGCGACCAAGCCAAAGACTGATGGCCAGGGAAACCAGGAAAATTATCCCAGCCCAACCCATTAGTTCCCTAGGCATAGTCCCCGTCACCGTAGCTACAGTCACATTCAATATCCAGCCGATTACTCCCCAGAGACTAAAATCTATACCGAGGAGAATCATCAACGGAACTTTACCCAAACCGAAAAAGGAGAGTACTTGCAGGGCCATGGGCACGGCTTCCCCCTCTTCCATGTCTCCCCCCTGGTCAAGCTCCACGTCTAAATGGGTGATGTCCACATCGGAGCTCGCTTCTAGGGACATTTCCACATCCAAATCTTCATCCCCATCCCCAGAAATTATCATCAATCCTAGGCAGAGTATTCCCAACCCCAGCAGTAACCAGTAGGTCAAATTAGCTAAGTGGAAAAGCATAATGACGGTATTCCTTATACTAACGATGGTTTTTTGGCAGACGTACCCGTGCTGGATTGAGGGGACAAAGAAGTTGGTTGAGGGCACGAAGTTGTTCTACTGTGCCTAGGCAAATGAGAGAATCAGCGTCTAGTAAATGGGTGTCCCCCATGGGGCCCACAATTAATTTACGATCTTGGCGACGAATGGCCAGAATTAATGCTCCTGATTGGGCCCGGAGTTGGGCCTCCCGCAAGGTTTGGCCAATGTAGGGACAGTCTTCGGCCCCAATGCGAAATTCTTCCATATAGAAGGAACGGTCCGCTCCGGTGAGAATACCATCAACAAAACTCACCACCTGGGGTCGCAATGCCGCCGCCGCTAGCCGTTTACCCCCGGTAATGTAAGGAGAAACCACTTCATCAGCCCCGGCCCGTTTCAGTTTTTGCACCGCTTCTTCGGAACTGGCCCTGGCGATCGCCCGAATTTTCGGATTGAGGGTTTTAGCAGAAAGCACCGTATATAAATTTTCTGCGTCGGAGGAAAGGGCAGAAACAATACAAATAGCCCGTTCAATGTGGGCTGCCAGGAGGATTTCGTCCAGGGTGGCATCTCCCTGGAGGACAGCATAGTCCCTCAGCTTTGCCTGGATAATAACCTCTGGGGAAGCGTCAATCACCACAAAGGGAATATTTTCTACGGCAAACTCAAAGGCAATTTGTTGCCCTGTGCGTCCATAGCCACAAAGAATATAATGGTCCGCTAATCGCTCAATCACCTTTTGCTCCTGCCGCCGGCGTAAACTATCTTGAAAGTATCCTTGGATAAAGGCTTCGGTGAAACGATTTACCATGTAGCCGATGGTCAACAAGCCCATCAAAATCAGCAAAATGGTAAATAAACGGGATGCCGGACTGAGGGGATGGGTTTCCCCAAAGCCAACGGTGGCTAGGGTAATGGTGGTCATGTAGAAGGCATCTAACCAAGTCCAGTCTTCCACGTATCTGTACCAGGCCGTACCGACCACAAATAGGCCCGCTAGGGTAATGGCCCCAGCCATTAATTCCTGTCTTAACCTGCGCCCCTGGCGATCGATGAGATTTAACAGGTTTTCCTGACTTGATGATCCCAATCCCATCCTAAAACCTCACTTAAAACAGGTCAGTCGATTTAAGATCAGGAGACAATTATTTCAGAGGGGTGACCCTACCCCTGCAGACCATATCCAAATTTGGCCAGTCTAACGCGTTAGGAGCCCCCCGTGACCTATTCCCCTGTTGTTGAATCCGTCGAAGCCCAAGCTTTTGCCGTAACCGACCTATCCCCTGCCGCCGAGTTTAAAACCGCAGATTTTGATACCTATGTGATGAACACCTATGGGCGATTTCCCATTGCGATCGCCAGGGGTCAGGGCAGTACTTTATGGGATACCGAGGGCAAGAGTTATCTTGATTTTGTCGCTGGCATTGCCACCTGTACCCTTGGCCACGCCCATCCGGCCTTGGTTAGGGCGGTTTCTGACCAAATTCAAAAGCTCCACCACGTCTCAAACTTGTACTATATTCCCGAACAAGGGGAGTTGGCTAAATGGATTGTGGAGCATTCCTGTGCGGACCGGGTTTTCTTTTGCAACTCTGGGGCAGAGGCCAATGAAGCGGCGATTAAATTAGTGCGAAAATATGCCCACACTGTCCTGGATTTCCTCGAACAGCCCGTTATTCTCACCGCCAAAGCTAGTTTCCACGGCCGTACCCTAGCCACCATCACCGCCACGGGCCAGCCTAAATATCAGCAATATTTTGACCCTCTGGTGCCCGGCTTTGACTACGTACCCTATAACGATATTCGCTCTTTGGAAAATAAAGTGGCTGATTTAGATGAAGGTAATAGTCGAGTGGCAGCCATTTTCCTCGAACCTCTCCAAGGGGAGGGGGGAGTCCGCCCTGGGGATTTGGCCTATTTCAAACGGGTGCGGGAGATCTGTGACCAAAACGATATTTTGTTGGTCTTTGACGAAGTGCAAGTGGGGGTAGGACGCACTGGCAAGTTGTGGGGCTACGAACATCTAGGGGTGGAGCCAGACATTTTCACCAGTGCCAAGGGTCTGGCCGGGGGCGTTCCCATTGGGGCGATGATGTGCAAAAAATTCTGTGACGTATTTGAGCCGGGCAACCATGCCAGTACCTTTGGTGGTAATCCCCTGGCCTGTGCCGCTGGGCTAGCGGTCTTAAAAACCATTGAAGGCGATCGCCTGTTGGACAATGTCCAGGCCCGGGGGGAACAGCTACGGAGTGGTTTGGCGGAAATTAAAAATCAATATCCCACACTCTTTACCGAAGTCCGGGGTTGGGGCTTAATCAACGGTCTGGAAATTAGCGCCGAAAGTTCCCTCACCTCCGTTGAAATTGTCAAAGCCGCCATGGAACAGGGTTTACTCCTGGCCCCCGCTGGTCCCAAAGTGTTACGGTTTGTGCCCCCCCTAGTGGTGACGGAAGCAGAAATTGCCCAGGCAGTGGAAATTCTCCGTCAGGCGATCGCCACTTTGGTTTGATCAGTTAATTATTGAATAAATATCACACCGTCCTAGTTTTTAAATCGCAGTCTGGGGCGGTTTGTTACTGGGAAATCAAACCATTGGCCTAGTTGACTTGCTGAAATTTTTTCTCCTTGCCACGCCATGAAAAACCTTTGGCAATTGCCCGATCGCCTACCGGATCAAGAGCAATTTGACCTGCTGCTGGAAAATAAAAATATTACTTTAGAACGAATTATTTCCACTGGGCAGATAACTCCGCCAGGGGAATGGTATGACCAAGACCGTCCAGAATGGGTAGTATTGTTGCAGGGAAAAGCAGAAATAACCTACGATACCGGTGCAGTGATTAGCCTTGGTCAAGGGGATTATCTGCTCATTCCGGCTCGGCAAAAACATCGGGTAACATTTACCACTCATGAACCCCCTTGCATTTGGCTAGCTTTACATTTTAGTTAAATCCCTATGTCCCTAGAGCGTCAAACTTTAAAGCAAAAACTATCAACCTTAATTCAACCGCTACAAACAGCAAAGCGGGGCGCTCCCCTCACCAATCGTACTTTATCTGCCACCACCTGCCAACAAATTGAATCCCTAGTGACGGCGATCGAAGCCTTAAATCCTAACCTATCCCCACTGTTATACTCACCCCAATTATTAGATGGCAATTGGTGGTTAAATTACTCCACTGCCAGGGAAATTAGATCCCTAGATAAGTTGCCCCTGGGGCTGAAAGTTGGCCGTATTTATCAAATCATTAACGTCCCCAATCAATCGTTTCTAAATCAAGCTTTTGTTTACCATCCCCTGGGGCTAGCAAAAGGTTATGTCAAAGTAACAGCAAAGTTTGAAATTGCCAAACCGGCTGGGACAGTGCTACCGGATAAGCGCATCAATGTGGAATTTTTAGAAAGAATGATTTCCATTCAAAAATTAATGGGTGTCCCCACCCCCAAGTTAGACCCAGCCAAAGTTGTACCTGCCCGATCGCCAGAGGGAAGAATTCCTTTCTTAGAAATCACCTACCTTGATGATGATTTGAGAATCGGTAGAGGTGGCGAAGGTAGTCTATTTGTGTTGTCAAAAGTGTCTGAAGTTACCCCATAGAATTAACTATGATTGAGAGCAGAAGCTCATGAAAAATAAGTTGGGAATAATATTAGTTTGTAACTGTTTGTTTTCCCTCTTTATTAATCGTGGTGTGGGAGCGGAAGAAACCATTAACATTGGCGATTGTAGCTTCAATGGCCATCCCCTCTACGGCAAAATTCAATTAGTTGGCTCTTTCCCCGATCTCACAGTGCAGGTGGTCAGTTCTTTTCCCGATCTTAAGGTGCAACTAGTGGAAAGTTTTCCCAATCAATGTGGGCAATGGCAAATTGTCACCTCCTTTCCCGATACCAAAGTTCAAATTGTCGAATCCTTTCCCGACGTTAAAATTCAGTACGTGGATAGTTTTCCTGGCCTGCCGTAACCTTAATCTTTGCCAATATTTTTCGGCATATTTTTGGGTGTTTCCCCAGGAAAAATTAGGGGGAAACTAGTTTAGCAGCGCCGCTCCATGCCAATCCATGTGATCACCGATGAAACTAGCAATAAAGTAATAGCTATGGTCATAGCCCGGTTGCATACGGAGGGTGAGGGGATGGTTAGCCGCCGTGCAGGCCGCTTGGAGTAACTCTGGCCGCAATTGGGTAGGGAGGAATGGATCAGCGTCGCCATAGTCCACGAAAAATGGTAGCCGCTCTGGAGCCGATTTAATCAGAGCACAGGTATCCCAAGCTTGCCAGCTTAACTGGTTATCCCCTAAATAAGCTTGGAAGGCCTTTTGTCCCCAGGGAACTTGAGTGGGGGCAACAATGGGAGAGAAGGTGGAAACACTGCGATAACGACCGGGATTACGCAGGGCAATGACTAGGGCCCCATGGCCCCCCATGGAATGGCCAAAAATACTCCGGGCATCGGTGGCGGCAAAATTAGCCTCAATCCACGTAGGCAGCTCTTGCACAATGTAATCATGCATTTGATAGTGGGCTGCCCAGGGAGGTTGGGTGGCGTTGAGATAGAAACCGGCTCCCATACCGAGGTCATAATCTTCAGAATCAGTTACGCCTTCACCCCGGGGGCTAGTGTCTGGCGTCACCATAATTAGTCCATGCTTTGCTGCGTGCTGCTGTAGACCCGATTTAGTGATGGCATTTTGTTCAGTACAGGTGAGGCCAGACAGCCAGTACAAAACTGGGCAATGTTGGTTAGTAGCCTGGGGAGGCAGGTAAACGCCAACGTTCATGGTGCAATTAAGCACAGCGCTGTGATGGCTATAAACGCTTTGCCAACCCCCAAAGCTGGCGTGGTGTTCTAATCGTTCCATGGGTTGTATTAGTAGTGGATCACACTGCGAATCGATTTGCCGTCATGCATGAGGTCAAAGGCTTGGTTGATATCCTTTAGTTCCATGGTGTGGGTAACAAAGGGGGCTAGTTGGATCTCCCCCCGCATGGATTGTTCCACCATACCTGGTAATTGGGAACGACCTTTCACACCGCCAAAAGCGGTGCCCATCCATTTGCGGCCGGTAACAAGCTGGAATGGTCTGGTGGAAATTTCTTGGCCAGCCCCTGCTACGCCAATGATTACCGATTGCCCCCAACCCCGGTGGGCACATTCCAGAGCGGAGCGCATTACTTCCACATTGCCGATGCATTCAAAGGAGTGGTCCACTCCCCAGCCGGTCATTTCCACTATGACTTGCTGAATGGGTTGGTCATGGTCTTTGGGATTAATGCAGTCAGTGGCGCCCATCTGCTTCGCTAGCTCAAATTTGGCGGGGTTGGTGTCGATGGCAATGATGCGACCAGCTTTGGCCTGACGAGCTCCCTGTACAACAGCGAGGCCGATGCCCCCCAGGCCAAACACCGCCACTGAGTCTCCTGGTTGTACTTTGGCGGTATTGTGCACAGCGCCGATGCCTGTGGTGACGCCGCAACCCAGTAAACAAACGTGTTCGTGGTTTGCTTCGGGGTTAATTTTGGCGAGGGAAACTTCGGCAACAACGGTATATTCGCTAAAGGTGCTACAACCCATGTAGTGATAGAGGGACTGGCCATTGTAGGAAAAACGACTGGTGCCATCGGGCATAACCCCTTTGCCTTGGGTGGCCCGCACTGCAACGCAGAGATTGGTTTTACCGGAGCGACAAAACAAACATTTCCCACATTCAGCAGTGTAAAGGGGGATAACGTGGTCTCCCAGTTGAACACTGGTTACCCCTTCCCCCACTTCAACCACAATGCCTGCTCCCTCATGGCCCAGCACAACGGGAAAAAGTCCTTCCGGGTCATCGCCGCTGAGGGTAAATGCGTCCGTGTGGCAGACTCCGGTATGGGTGATCTTGACCAAAACTTCGCCTTGCTGGGGTGGAGCCACATCTATTTCCACAATTTGCAAAGGTTTGCCCACTTCAAAGGCAACGGCGGCACGGGATTTCATAGCAGATCCTTAACGTTGAAGGGAATAACGGGTGCGGCAGGATTCGAACCTGCGACCGTCCGCTTAGAAGGCGGATGCTCTATCCACTGAGCTACGCACCCAGGCTTGCTACTCAATTCCATTCTCCCATATTTTTTGGGGCTAGGATTTCGGTGTTAATGGAATATTTCCGGGGGACAGGGAAAGGATAGTTGACAGCTACGGCTGTTGACAGTGCACATCGGGACTGGGCAAAAGAGCAACAGATGGGGGCTTGCTGACATCATTACCCCGTTCCTTTTTGGCAACGGTCATTTGGGTGTGAATTTTTGTATCTTTCGCCTTTGCGTAGCGCATTTTTCAATAAAGGTCAATATACCATTAGTAGATTGTTTGGTTCATACCACGAAAAAATTGAGTCCCTGTTGAGACCGTCACCGTGGTTTTAAATCTTACCGACGGTCTTTTCGCCATTATTGCAAGACTGCCCTGGTGGGCCGGGAGCCCAGGGAGATAAGTTTTAGCACGCTGTCTATGACCCGAATTCTGCTAGTTAGAGCAACGCTCAGGCGATCACCAATATTGCTGGCCAGTCCATCAAAAGCCTGAATTTGACCGTCGACCCTCATTTTATTTGTGGAGCCTAGCCTTAATGAGTATAACTTTATCTGATCGCCTTTCTGCCGTTGTTCAAGACAGTGCCGGAACGAGTCATATTGTTTGGCTAGAAGGAACCAATATTTGGCACGCTGTTTATGACCCAGTTTCTCAGACATGGAAAAATGCCCAGGCCATTGTCAATACCGCTGGTCAGAACATCCGAAGTCTTAATTTGGTTGCCGATTCAGGGTTAATTGTCGAATCTGGAACAAGCAATAATACGCTGATTCCAGGCGTGGCAGTTATTTATCAAGAAGGTCTGGAAAACGACAGTAACTTTTTCTATACCGCGGCGCGCTATGACAATGTTGGCAAACTGCAATGGCTCGAAGCCCCCCAGGCCCTGACAGCGGATCAAGTGGGGGATTTAGAACCTCGGGCGGTGGTAGACAACGGGGTTATTACAGTAGTCGGGCAAAAAGTTGATCTCGTCAAAGCCCAAAACCAGGCCATCCGGGAAGATGCGGATCCATACTATCAAACCTTTCAAATTTACAGCAATCAGTTTTCCACAATCCCATCAACCCCAGTTACGCCCATCGCCGCTTATGCTCCCCAGATTACTAAAGATGGTGTCGTTCAAGGCAACTACATTCAGCGGGACCAAAATACTGTGGCCGCATTACCCAGTGCTACTTACCAACCCTTGACCCTTGCAGAAACACAATCCAGTAGCTTTCAGGGATGGGGGGCAAATTGGACAGTCTCCCAGACATTTGACACTAACCTAAGCAACTTAAAACTTTTTAAGGGAATGGCGGGTGTTCCTGAGGCTCTGCTTACGCCCATTTTTAAGAAATTCAATATTACTGGAACATTACTGGGATCTTCAGGTAACAATCCTAATCTTTCATTTTTTGGTGGCGGAATCAGTACAGAGGGAATATTACTCAATGCCTCGATGGCGGTTCAATTCAATGAAGATGACCAGGACACCAACAATACCTCATCTGGAACTGCAGGAAGCAGTCTCAATCCGGCAGAAAATACAACACAACTCTCCCGTAAGCCAGAAATTTCCCTCTCTGCCATTGCCGCGACCCTTTATACCTTTGATAAAAGCTTAGGTGAAGACAATCTTTCCTATCCTTTAACAGTAGAAACGGGCAGTCTTGGCCTAACAGTTGGCTTTACATTTCCGATTCCGATTGAAGGAACACCCATTCTCTTTAACTTTTTAGGTAGTGCTGGCCTGGGAATGCAGTGGCAATTATCTCCGAAAGACCCTCAAACCTATGTGTCTCCTGTTGGGGCAGTTTTATCTCCTACGGGTGGTGATTCTGATGCGGTACTGGCAGTCCTGTTTAATGTTCCTCCCTTGGGTGCTATCACGGCGATCGGACTGGCGGTAATCTCTGATATTACTGAAGTAGTTGAGTTGATTTTCACCGACGTTGATCCTGACGGCAATGAAGCCATAGAACTCGAATCCTTGTTATTTTCGATACCGATTGCGACTGGTATTGATGGCGGGATTAAAATCCCCTATGTTTTTGAAGCCTTAGCTGGGATTCAGGCGAGCTTAGTCGGAACCGTTGGCGGCACTCGGTCGGCGGATAATGGTGCATTTCAATATGACCGAGATCTAAGCCTGGGATTTCCGATGAATATCACCATTAAATTCTTGGGTTTTCTTGGCGGAACAGTGGGTATCTATCCCTATTGGACTTGGGGTGATGATCCCAGTAGTAGTGCCAGTAATAGTGATTTCGCCACCCTTAATCAAGCCAGTGCCGATTCTCCCACGGCAATTGTGAGAGGGCCGCTATTAGAAATCCAAGGGTTACAAACTAACGGCACCCCCCAGGCCACAGATTTCCAAGTTAACGTCAAAGACCCCCTAGGCCAGACCACAACAGTTCCAGTTTTTGGGGTGATCACTCAGGGCAATACGACCATTCTCCGGCTTGAATCAGCAATTCCGCAAACCAACTTAAACGATCAGCCTTTTTCAAATATTAAGGTTACTTATCAAAATAATGCTCCGATTCCTGTTGTTAATCAATCGGCCAATACCTTTACCTATAATTACAATCCGATTAGTGGTACTAACAGTAATTATCAAGTCACAGGTCAGCAGGTTGTAATTGCCTTTAATGCCACTCTAAATCCCAACATCATACCCGATTCATCTCTATTTCAAGTTACGGATACCAATGGCAATTCAATCTCAATTTCCTCTGTTATTGTAACGTCTCGCAGTGTGATCTTAACTCTATCCGGATCGAGCAGCACCTATAGCGTTAGTTATTCGGGTAGTAGCAGTTCTGGAAATGTATTAACCACAGAAGATAATGTTGCAATTAGTGATTTTAAGATTGCCAGTAATACGCCACCAAGCACCGCTGGACAAGTGAATCGTACCTATAGCAACGTGCCAGCAGGAACCACAAGTGCAATTACAACTAACCCCCTGCTCGGTAGTACAGTGGCCCAAGATTATGCTGAGGATAGCCCACCTGCTTTAGCTGTCACTGATTCTGGTGTGTTGCTGGCCTGGAGTAGTGATACCCCGCCGATTACACCCATTTCTGCCTTGCTATCGGGAACTACGATTATCCTCACTTTTGCTGACACCCTCGTAAATCTAATTAATACCAACAAGGCCACTAGTAATCCGTTTACAGTTCTAATTAATAATCAAAGTGTTGAAATTCAGGATTCATCTAGCACAGGAAATTATGTTGCAATTTCGTTGAATTCAAGTACTGTTATTGATGCTGACGATACGATCTCGGTTAGCTACAGCATTGATTCCACACTAGAAAATAGCCTCTTTAATCTTTACCTTTCTGATGCCACAGATTTCGCCTTGTGGGTGCCTGACTTTACCACGCCTGTGACGCAAGCAGCTAGTTCAACCAATGCCCCAACGCTATTAGAAGCAGTGGCAATTTCCAATGTCATTACGCTCACCTTTGACCAAATCCTTTCATCTAGCAATCTTCCTCCTGGAAGTCAATTTAAGGTTACAGTCAACAATTCCGATAATTTTATTACTGTGATCAATGAGGTAACAATTGAGAATAATTCTGTTACTTTGCCCTTATCAGAACCCATTGGACAAGGCGATATTGTTACCGTTAGCTATAGTTCTGGTGCTGGCACATTAGTTAATAGTAATAATATTCCCGTTGCTCCCTTTACAACAAGCGATATTCTGACCACATTTGCGAATCCTGGGACGGTGATTAAAACACTTTTAGCCACTCCCAGCACCTCAAGCGTTAGTATTGCCTATCCAAGCTCAATTATTGGGACAAGTGGCTTAAATTACGATCCAGCCGTGTATTTTAACCAGGCCACAAATCAGGTATTTGCTGCTTGGGTGAATGTTGATAGTAGCCAAATTCAGAATCAACTCATCCCAGGCCAATATTATAGCAACTTAGAGATTATTACCCAGGCCCTGCAAAGCTCAACTATTTACTTTTCTGTTGCCTCTTTAAAGGATCTTGGTGATCTTGGCCCCAACGGTCAAATCATTCCCTGGTCAGTGGCCGCCCCCATTCCCCACCAGCAAACAGGACAGAATACCAATGTCACGCTTGGCCTGGGGCCTGATGGTTCGATTATGGCGGCCTGGTTAAATACCACACTGGATAATAATGGTACGCCCACAACCACGATTTACTATTCCACACTCAATCAAAATGATAGCTCCCCGGTCTGGTCTGCCCCTGTTCCCATACTTCCCGACATTAATCCCGATGCCTTTACGCCCCTAACCATTAGTACGATCAATCAACAACCAGCAATTTTCTGGACTGAATCTTCCCCAGCATCCTATCGTCAGTTAGTTCTTAATGCCGCCCCATCGGTTTATTTACGTCTTGGGGAAAGGACTGGTGATGTAGCCCGCAATAGTGGTCAGTTTCAAGCCGCCGCCAATGGCACCTATAGCGGTACTTTTACTCTGGGGGAAATGGGAGCCTTAGAAACCACAAGTAACACTGGTGATCCCAATCCTGCCGTGCTGTTTCAAGGTGGGGGTGTAACGCTTGATCAACCTGTACCTCTGACAAACCAGGCTTTTGCGATTGAGTTTTGGTTTAAGTTGCCCAATTTACCTCGGGAATCTATCAATCTAGTTTCCGCACTGGGATTATTTGGCCTGGGCCTGGAGGTTGATCCCAATGATCCTAATGCGCCACCGAAACTTACCTTTGGCCTGGGTAATGATGATCAGAGCCAAATCCAAGCTAGTGAAACCTTTGCCACTGATGTTTGGTATTACGTTGTTGGTACCTATGATGGCTCAAGTCAAAACCTGAGTTTGTATCTCAATGGTGTCTTAGCTGGAACCCTGGATGATGTGGAATTTGATCCGTTTCCCACCGCAGCGGCCTTAGCTTTAGCAGGGGCTTCTACAGCGAATAATCCGGTTTATTTAGATGAAGTGGCATTCTATCCCAAGGCATTAACAGCTTCTAATGTCAATGCGGCAGATTTAACCAATGCAAATTTCCAAAACCTAACAGGTAGCCAAATTCTTGAGATCATTGCGGGGACAAATCAAATTGGCAACCACTACGCCGCCCAATACAACCAGCCGGTTCCCCCAGGCCCTAATACTTATTATTCCGTTTCGGATGGTTCAAGTTGGCAACTCCCTAGTCAAATTAACCCCACACCCGCAATCGTTCCCACCCAGTTAGCCGGGGCCAATATCCCTGTTTTCGATTTAGTCTCTGCCACTCCCGCCCAGGCCAGCACCGCGATTGCGCCCAATGGAATTGCTGATGCCGTTTATCAGATTTCGCTTTCTAATCCAAACTTAACTATCAGCGGAATTAAAGTTACTAGTGGCAACCAGGCCTGGGCGATTGGCACCGACGACAATGGCACAGCACTCACGGGTAATCAGCTTGGCCTACTTTTAGGAGATACCCTACTCAACAGTCTTAATCCCGATACTCAATCCTTTAGCTATCCAATTCAGGGATATACCGAAAATCTCTTTTTATTCATTGATCCCGGCAGTTCCAATACTACTCTTGGGCCAGTTGAAGTTACGGTTTATTTCGAAAACAACGATAATACCCCTACACCGTTTTCTGTTGCTCCCTATCAGATAAATATGGCAACAATGGGGCCAGATCAAACAGTTACAGGAACAGCAACGGTTACTGAAGCCAATGATTCCTCCCTCGCCCTAATTGATAGTGGGTTTATTATTAATTCCGATAATCCGGCGATCGGGTATGTTTTGGCCAGTGCGTTTAATTCCGATGGTACTTTAGCCTATGTGGCAGTGGGGAATCGTGGCTATAGCGACAGTCAGGGCAATGTTCTTAACAACGGGACTGTCCAGATCTTGTTTAGTTGCAGTGATATTCTCTCTGGCAGTGGCTCATTAAGTACAACAATTCTCAATGGCAATCCTGATGGGGTTTTAATTACCAATATTCAAGATGCGGGGGATAATCAGCGGAACCTTTCGCTTTCCTTAGCTACGGGAGATATTGACGGGGATAGCATTCCTGATTTAGTGATTGGTGCGCCCAATGTGGGTAACTTTGCTGGAGCGGTTTACGTCATCTATGGCAGTTATCTCAGCAATCAAAAAGGACAAATAATTGATGTCACAAATCTCAGCACGAAACCTAACACTATGGGTTTTGTGGTTAATGGCAATGAAGCGGAAGACTTAGCGGGCTTTTCAGTAGTGGTGGGGAACTTTGATGGGGATAGCTATGGTGACATTGTTTACGGTGCGCCCTACGCCAAAGATAGTAACGGGAATCGGGTTGGCCAGGTTTATCTAGTTGCTGGTTTTGCCCAAGGAAGTGCTCCAGACTCAATTAGCCCTACAGTCATTTATTCTGGCAAAAGTTTTGATATTCCCAATCCCCAACCGAATCCACCAAGTCAAACCCTAACAGTGGGTGAAGGGGCAGGGTTTGCACTGGGAGTTTCACGGCGACTGAGTAATGGACCATCTACATTTACAGGTAGCACAACGACAGATGATCTCTTTATTGGCGCGCCCAACTATCAAATTCAAGTCGTAAATCAATGGACAAATCAAAGTAATCTCCCAGGCCAAAACTCACAAAACCAACAAAATCAACAAATCACATCAGACCTTTTTCCTAGTTCCAGTTTTGTTTCAGCCGGGGCCGTTTATGTCTATAACTCTAATCAAGGCTTAAGTCTTAAAACAAATCCTTGGGCCATCTATACCGGGCCAACGATTCCCAATGCTCAAGGCACTGCCACTAGTTATTTTGCTGGAACTGTGATTGGCTCGGGTTTGAATACGGATTTCACAGATTATGACGGAGATGGCCGCCAAGATTTAGTGATTGCCGGGCCTGGGGCCAATACCAACACGGGGCAAGCCTTTGTGATTGGTGGGTCTACTGCAACTCCATCTGTAACAACTACACAATCTGGAATAACTACAACAACTACACAAGCCTTAAATACAGTCAGTAACCTCGTGATCAATGGTGGATTAAGTGGGGGCAAAGCGGGAACAGTCATTACTTCAGTGGGAGACTTAAACCATGATGGCTATCAAGACCTTTTAATTACTGCGCCCCAAGGAGCCAATGCTACGGGTCAAAGTTATGTCTTATTTGGGACATTGAATTTAAGTGAATTCGGGACTGTTTTTGATCTCAATGTCACCGCTAACGACAACAAAACCACATTTTTACTCAATGGCGATCAACCCTTCCAGGCTACGGGAACAGCAGCAGTTGGTGTGGGTGATATTAACAATGACGGCGTAGATGACCTAATGCTCACGGCTCCAGTGGGTCAACAACTTTATGCGGTTTATGGGCATCCCTGGTTAGCGGACGATGGCAGTATCAAACTTGCGGATGTTTCTTCTAATAATGGCTTTGTCATTGATGGCTACGAATATTCCCTCCCATCTAGCCCCTTTGGTTATGTCCTCAGTTTTGATCTTGTTTATGGCAATGATTTTGAACTGGTTTCTGCTTGGTTGCAGTTAATTTCGCCCACTGGTCAAGTCATCTGGCGCTCGAATCCAGGAGAAGGAGTAACGGTTACGCCCGAAGCCTATGCCATTATGCAAAGTGACGGCAACTTTGTGATTTACGGCCAACCAGGGGGGAATTCAGGGGATGTCATTTGGAGTTCCAATACAGCAGGGAATAGCGGGGCTGTTCTGAAATTAGCCTCGGATGGCGGTCTTTATATTGTTGATTCCGAGGGCAATATTGTCCCCAATGGTACTCTAAATCCTGGGAATACTAGCCTGATTACTAATGCTGTTACCCTCGACGAAAATCAAGAAATTAATATCAGTCTCGATACCTTTCTGTCCAATGGGGAGAATGGCGGCAGTCTCTTTGGTAATGGCCTCAACATTGTAATGGTTGGGGATGTTAATGGCGATGGCTTTGCTGATGTGATTTCTGGGGGAAGTCCGGCTGGGGGAGTGCTTATTTTTGGCAACAGCACTAAAGATTTACTCGATGCAGCCCTAGGCACTGACGATTTAATTATTTCGGTGGAAAACGCTCAAGTTAAAGAGTTTGTTGCCCTTGGAGATTTTGATGGGGATGGCTTAGCTGATTTTGGCGTTATTGATGATCAAGGCAACTTCTTTCTGGTTTTAGGCAGTCCGGAATTAGGTAGCCAAGGTAGCCTTGTTATTGACTCTACTTTGCCAAATTTATCTAACTTTAACCAGGCCTGGGGAGTCGGAGATTTTAATGGCAACGGTTACGATGATTTTGTCTTACAAGGCCCTAATTCTACGATCGCCGTTTACGGTAACGCTAATGGAACATTAACCGACTCATCTCCTTTAACGTTTGGTAACAATTTCCCCCTACCCAGTTCTTTCACAGGTATTGATTTAAATGGCAATGGCATCAAGGAAATTGTCGCCGGTCAGCCCAACTTAAACCCAGTCCCTAATATCGGTGGCTTTGGTGGTGGTTTACAGTATTTTACCTATGAGGCTGGAAATGCGGTTTTACAACCAACGGTTAATCCTCCCAATGCCTCAGTTACGGAGGCTTCTGGTCTGTCTTCATGGGGACAAATTTCGTTTCCTAATCAATATGCCCAAGCTGGTGTGCCGTCATTTGCAACGTTAGATGGCTGGCTGTATCAAGCATTTTACGGAATCAACGAGCGTATTTCCACTAAAGATTCATACATTTATATCCAACGAAGCCGAGATGGAGTCAGCTGGGAAAACCTCACTCAAGTCGTCCCGCTCGATAGCAATGGTACGCCGATTGATCTTAAGAATTTGCCCCCCTCAATTACGGCTTACAATGGCACACTTTATTTAGGCTTTACTGCTGACAATGGCCAGGTGTGGGTTGCAGAAGGAGTCAATACTAATGCCAACTCCGGGATACTCATCAATGCCGTCCCAATCAATCAAGCCTCCAATAATGGCCCAACATTAGTGGCCTTTAATGATGAACTCTATGTATTCTTTGTTAAAGATGCTTCCGATAATGACATTCTCTATTCCAGTTCCAGCAATCCAGGGAGTAGTAGTGGCTGGGATGGTACCAGTACCGTTCTCACGTTTAGCGATGTTAACCAGGCGACTAATTTCCCCCTCAGTGCTACCGTTGTCCCTGGATTAGATGGGGATACTCTTGCCGTAGCATTTCGTTCTAATAACTCCCCCGCAACTTGGGTCGGCCTTCTCAACTCCAGCGATGTAACAAATTGGCAGGGTTCGGCAGAATTAACCCAGGTTGACGCCAACTCCCAAGTATCCCTAACTGTGGTAGATGGGACTTATTATTTATTTTTCACTTCAAGCACTGAGGCTAGTGCTTCATATGCTACCTCTACAGATGGCTTGAATTGGGGAGATATCACATTAATTCCCTGGGATGATGGCAACCTTGGTGGTGTTGCATCAATCTTATTTAATCAAAGCTTTATTTTATCATTGAATCAAAGTAATAATGAATCTCTTCTTTTTGCTTTTTCAAATTCATTATTCGAGCCGAATCAAGCAAGTCGTTGGGGTGAGCAAGTCCGGGACATTGGTGATTTTAATGGAGATGGTATTGCTGATTTAGCCGTGTTGGCCCCTGGCTACCGAAATCTACTGCAATTTCCAATTTTAGACTACCCAGCTATCAACAATTTAGGGGGTGTGTTCATTTACTACGGAGAGGAGAGTGGGATTTCGGTTAATGATCCTCCTGATGTTGTTTTAGCTGCGCCTGATCTTCCCCAGGAAACCATTTTTGAATTACTGGAAATTACTCCTACTGGTGATGTAAATGGAGATGGCTTTGATGATTTGTTAATTAGTGCACCTCTCACCCCTGTTATTGCTGGTCAATTTCCTGATGTCAATGGTGATCAAGGGGTAAGCTGGGTCGTTTTTGGCGGAACCCATTGGGGAACTGAGTACACCGCAAATTCGCCTTTCGGTTTAGGGAACCTTGCCAACAATCAAACCAATAATAGTCAAAACTTTAATCCCTATGGTTTTGTGACGACTGGATTACCGAGATCCCAAGCTGGTATTTCCATCAGTGGCGGGGCAGATGTAAATGGTGATGGTTTTAGTGATTTTGCCCTAGGTGCGCCGGGTAACTTTGACAATCTCAGTTATGTGCTGTTTGGCAGTGACTTTACCAACCAAGTCAATCAACTGGGAACCATTGGCGATGATGTCATGTTGGGCAGTCCCACAGGGGAAATATTTGTTGCTGGCCAAGGAGATGATCAAATTTATACCAATGGCGGGGTGGATACGGTTTATGCCGGCCCTGGGAATGATTTCGTGACGGTCACTGATACGAATTTCCGACGGTTGGATGGCGGCAGTGGCAATAATATTCTCAAGTTTACGGGCTACACAAATCAAGATTGGGATTTAACCACTCTTTCCCCAGGCCTGCGACTGAAAAATTTTAATATTCTCGATGTCCGGGATTACGGGGCTAATATCCTTACCCTCAATGCTCTGACGATTACACAACTTTCAGCTAATAACGAAGTTCGGGTTCTTTTAGACGCCAATGACAAGATCAATCTAGATTCAAGTTTTAGCTTTAGTGAAAAAGTCTATCTCGATAACCAAAACTATTATCTTTATACCTCTAACGCTTCAGCCGCCACTGTGTTGGTCAATGTCCCCTCCAATCAGGTTACGTTTACTGCTACGACGAGCAATTCCCCCAGTCTCAACCTAATTCCCACGGCTCAACCCAATGCTCCTACTACCACCGATGTAACCATCCTCGCCGCCACTAATTCTGACCCAAATCAACCCACCCGTTTATTTGTCTCTAACCCGAAAGTTTCCGAAGCTGCTGGAGAGGCCCAGTTTGTCATTGAGCGCACGGGAGACTTAAACAAATATGTGTTGGTCAGCTACATCACCCAGGATATGAGTGGCAAAGCTGGCGATCGCTATTTACCCATAGCAGGACAGTTAATATTTAATCCTGGAGAGAACCAAAA
This sequence comes from Synechocystis sp. IPPAS B-1465, assembly GCF_003015225.1. Classification (GTDB taxonomy): domain Bacteria; phylum Cyanobacteriota; class Cyanobacteriia; order Cyanobacteriales; family Microcystaceae; genus Synechocystis. Next base: position 656,574 of record NZ_CP028094.1, read on the forward strand.
AAACATCACAGTTAAAATTCCTACTGACTCTGTTTATACCGCCGATCGCCAATTTAGCCTATTGGTTTCTTTGCTGAATGATGGTTTGGAAGCAGGAGATTGGGGCGATGCTTTTGCTTTAGCCGGTGATGCCAATGGTGCCCAGATCCGTCGTTGGAACTACCTGGCCGGGAATTGGGATAACAGTGTCATGGGTGGCTTGATTGATTTCTCCACCACGGTTAATTCCGACCAAGCTGAGATTCATTTGAGTGTTGAAGGCTTAGGGGAATTTAACGACTTTTTTGGTTACGATCCCCTCAGCCAAACCTATCAATCCATAATGTTTAATGGTGCCACAGGGGCCCGGCTCACCAATTCAGATAGCCCAAACGCTATTGGCGGAGTAGAACTTAAACTTTTGGACGGCGATCGAGGTGATGCCGATGGCATAGTTAATGGTTTGGTGGCAACTAATGGTTATGCGGGCCGCACCATCCCAGGCTTAATTAGCAATAATAACCGAGTTTTTTGGGCTCCCACCAACGCCGATGGCCAAGTGCAACTCAGGTTAATCAATAGCCCCTCACAAAACTATGAAATTGGTTGGGTTATGGTGGATAGTGCCGATGGTGCCATTGATGGTTTACTTCCTGATGATCCGGGCTATGAGGAGGCCGCTTTGGCCCGCAAACAAGCTGTTTTTAGTGATCAAGCCAATGCCTCAGCCCAGGCTTTAACCCGTAGTTTAGCCCGACAAAGTTTTACTGATATTGAAGCTTTTGCCAGGACAGAATCACAATTTTTTGGTAGCTTTAGTAACTCTAATTTAGAAGCTAATCGTTACTATATGCTCTATAGTCAACAGGGAGAAGAAATTGCTTTTTCCATTGATGCTCCACTAATGGTTGAAACAGATAGTCGAGGTTATCATCAGTTAGATTTTAATGGCATTACTACAGAAATCGCTTCCAAAACTTTGGTTGTGCCGGGAATTTTAAACCAGACTGTGACGACAAATGTTTCCATTAGTCGTGCGGGGGCTTACGAAAATCTTATTGTTCTCTACAAAGTGGATAGTCTGACCGGGGGCATTGATACCGATGGCGATCGCCAGATTAATTTAAACCCAGGGGATGTGGGCTATGTACAGGCGGCATTAACCAGGGCCCAGAATCCAGCAACGGGGCTAAGCTTAAACGCCCCTGACGAGTTTTTTAGCACTACTCAAAAGACCATCAGTTTGTCGGGCAATAATATTTATGGCATGGCGATTATTCCCAACTCATCCATCGAAGAAGTGTTAAGCAAAAATCCCACTAACGACCCGAACCTTGGCCCTGTGGCCCTTTTTTCTTTTGAGCAAGCCAATCCTGGGGGAGTGAGCCAAATGAGTCGTCTGGGTAGTAACCTGTTTGGTTTTGAAGATATGGTGGGCGGCGGCGATCTTGACTACAATGACATAATTTTACAATTCAGCTTTCTAACTTCATAAATTAAGTACAAAAGTGACATAGAGGAATAGGCTGATCTATCCCCTTGAGTCTGATCTGGTCCCGCAACCGAAATTAGTCCGCTCCACTCCTGTCCCGAGGGTGTGTCAGAATGGTTAACGGCCGGATTTTAGCGCCTTGTCACTAAACTGCCAGATTTGCCCAGTCAAATCCCTATTTGAATTCGAAACTTTTACTATTATTGTCTCTTTGCCCATGACTGCCACCCTTGCCGCCCCCAGCAAAACCCGCCGTGTTGTTTTTCCTTTTACGGCGATCGTCGGTCAAGATGAAATGAAGTTGGCCCTGTTGCTCAATGTCATTGATCCCAAGATTGGCGGCGTCATGATCATGGGCGATCGGGGAACCGGGAAATCCACTACCATTAGAGCTTTGGCGGATTTGTTGCCGGAAATTGAGGTGGTGGCCAATGATCCTTTTAACTCTTCCCCCAGCGATCCCGAGATGATGAGTGAGGAAGTACGGATCCGGGTAGATAGCCAAGAACCTTTATCTATTGTCAAAAAGAAAGTCACCATGGTGGATTTGCCCCTGGGGGCAACGGAAGACCGGGTGTGCGGCACCATCGACATCGAAAAGGCATTATCAGAAGGAGTTAAAGCCTTTGAACCGGGTTTATTGGCCAAAGCCAACCGGGGCATTCTCTATGTGGACGAAGTTAACCTGTTGGACGATCACTTAGTGGACGTGTTGTTGGACTCCGCTGCTGGGGGTTGGAACACGGTGGAGCGGGAAGGTATTTCCATTCGCCATCCGGCCCGGTTTGTTTTAGTGGGTTCCGGTAACCCAGAAGAAGGGGAATTGCGGCCTCAATTGTTGGATCGATTCGGCATGCATGCTGAAATTCGCACTGTGCGGGAACCGGAATTGCGGGTAAAAATTGTCGAACAACGGACGGAGTTTGACCAAAATCCCCATCCTTTCTGTGACCAATATCAAACGGAACAGGAAGCGTTACAAGCAAAAATTGTTAATGCCCAGAATTTACTGCCCCAAGTGACCATTGACTACGACTATCGGGTGAAAGTATCGGAAGTCTGTGCAGAACTTGATGTGGACGGGTTACGGGGAGATATTGTTACCAATCGGGCCGCCAAAGCCCTGGCCGCTTTTGAAGGTCGCACTGAGGTAACAGTGGATGATATTAGCCGAGTAATTGTGCTTTGTTTACGCCATCGTTTACGGAAAGATCCTCTAGAGTCCATTGATTCCGGCAGTAAGGTGGAAAAGGTATTTAAACGGGTTTTTGGCGTTGTCGATGAAGCTTAACGCGGCAATCTCTGTTGTTTTTATTGTGTGATTTATGGTTGTAAATTCTGATCCCGATTGGCTTTGGCGGGGAACGGCGGAAATTTTTCCCCACAATGCTGACTCAAACAATCCCCAGGAACATTTAGGGATTTTAACCCAACAGGACAGACCTCTACGGGTAAAGCTGGGCATTGATCCCACGGGCACGGACATTCATTTAGGCCATAGCATTCCCTTCCGTAAATTGCGGGCGTTTCAGGATGCGGGCCACACAGCGGTGGTAATTATTGGTGATTTCACTGCCCAAATTGGCGATCCCACTGGGAAATCGGAAGTACGGAAACAGTTAACTGCGGATCAGGTGAAACGCAATGCAGAAAGTTACCTAGCTCAGTTAAAACCAATTCTAGATTTTGATACTCCAGGAAGATTGGAAATCCGTTACAACTCCGAATGGTTAAGCAATTTAGATTTGAATAAAATTCTGGAATTGCTAGCAACGATGACAGTGGGACAGATGTTAGCCAAGGAAGGGTTTGCGGAGCGTTTCCAAAAGGAAAATCCGATCTTTTTGCACGAATTTCTTTACCCTTTAATGCAGGGGTATGATTCTGTCGCTGTAAATGCAGATGTGGAATTGGGGGGCACTGATCAAAAGTTTAATATTGCGGTGGGCCGGGATTTACAACGGCATTTTGGCAAAACTCCTCAATTTGGTTTACTGTTGCCGATTTTGCTGGGGACAGATGGACAACAAAAAATGTCCAAGTCTCTGAACAATTATGTGGGTTTACAGGAAGATGCTTTATCCATGTACTCCAAGCTGGAGAAGACGCCTGATCGCCTGTTGGGGGAATATTTCGAGTTACTAACTAACTTGGACTTGGCCGAGTTACCGGAGAATCCCAGGGAGTGCCAAAAGTTGCTCGCCAAGGAAGTTACAGCCCAGTTCCATGGAGTTGCAGGGGCGATCGCCGCCCAAAAAACAGCGGAGGATATTGTCACCCAAGGTAAGGCGGGTAATACGGACAGTGTGCCGGAATTTTCCCTAGCTGAAATTACTTTTCCGGTGAAATTGGCCTATCTCCTCAGTGCCAGTGGCCTGTGCCCCAGTAGTAGTGAAGGGAGAAGGCAAATCAAGGGGGGGGCTGTGCGCTTAGATGGCGATCGCCTAGAGGATGTTAATCAGGAATATGCCGATCCCAAAATGTTAATTAATAAGGTGTTGCAAATGGGCAAGAAAAAATTTATTCGTCTGATTTCTTAATCTCCAAGGCGATCAGCTTCTTAACTTTCACAAAAAGCGATCATTCTATTCGTAACAAGCTCACACTCGAAAAAAGAGGTTTAACGCTTTCCCAAAAATCGCACTGCGATATTGTAGATCACACCAGCATAGATAGTATGCTGATGAGCAGGTTTTTTAGTTATGAGTATAATCAAACGAATTTGATATGCCCACCCCACAAGCACTGTATCGCGGGGCTGTACAAGCTCAAGGTGACGACATTACACAAAATGGGGGCTATACTCGCTCTTGGGCGCGGGGTACTCCTGTGACGGCTCAAGAGGGATTAGACTTTCTTGCTAAGATTGAGGAACAATGCAATGAGTCTCAGAAAGAACAACGAAATTCAGCTTTTGTCAAAGCTGAACGTTTTATCAAGAATGCTAGTAAAAATGGAGGTGTTGATCAAAATTCTCAACCTCATCCTTTTCAAAATCCTAGACGTACTGTTCCAAACGCTCGTGTTGATATTGAAATTCGCAAAGGTTTGACTTTTATTCCTGCTAAAAATTTGGAATGACAATACTTTTTACCAAAATTCAAGCAATGTCAGACTCTACCGATTTGGATAGAGCAATAGATAAGCTTGACAAAATTTCTATTAATTTTGGTGCCGTAGATGAACAGATAAGGTGTTTTGCATTTTTATTAGCAATTGCCGAAGAAAATATTGCTGAGATTGTCTTAGGTATATTAGTTAGAGGAATCATGAAATATGAACCAAATAGGGTTAATAATGAAGTTCTTTGGCTATTTTTGGCAGCCGTTTTGTCTCGTTCAAATATTACGCCTGCCAGTGCTTTAAGAATTAGTCTTTTAGGAATAGTATCTCGTATTGAAGATTGGGCATCACCCATTTTTGCATTACTAGTTACCGCATTAGATAGTTTTTTACGTAATAGCCTGGAATATGGAGACCCTTTAATTGCAGAGCAAACTTTAGATTTTCTTGCCACTTGGGGCGAGAATTATGCTCAAGCACCTCGTACTTTAGAGCAAGTTGCAAAGATTAACTCTTTAGCTCGTTTAGTTTTACAAAAAGTTGATGAACCTATTCTTCAGGAGGAATGGTCAGAAGGGTTAGATTTATTTTTAAATATTGCTCATATTGCTTGTAAAATAAAATATTCAGATCAACGTATTTGGTCGTCTTCAGTAGAACTACTTAAGGATCTCTATCCTGTAAATATTTTAAATAATAATAATGAATATTCAGACAAGCACCGTCAAGTTCAAAAAAATATTCTAAAATTAATTGATTCTTCTCTGGCTGTAATCGGAACTATTTTTGTTAGAGGAGGCTTGTCGGTCGTAGTACACATTGAGCATTTAAATCAGGAACTAACATGGTCACTTGGAGCTAGCGCAATAGATAGAATCGAGCGTTTTTTTCAGGAAGTATCAAGCATTTTCAAACTAGGATTTCCTAAATTTAATCAAATACAATCAATTCAAGGTTCTTGGATTCAGGTTCTTAATCTTCCTCTAACTCCTAGGGAAGCTAATATTTTAGCAACAGAAATTGCTTCTTTATCCTCAAAAAATTACGAACAAAGTGAGATTAATCAAAATACTATTGATAGTTGGCGAGAATGTGCAGAAATCCTTAGTGAAAAGGACTTTAAGATTAACTTATCTGTTTCCACAAAGGATATAGGATTACAGATTATTCCTCCCATTTCTACAGAGAATTTTGCCAATATCTCTACAGGAGCAACTACTGATTTTAATGAACAAGAAAGAACACACATTAGAATTCTCTCTTGTGATGTTCCACAAGCTAATAATATTGAAAGAATTTTGGAGCTTGCACAATTATTTGTTCAATATTCATCTTCAACTCAAACTATTAGTGATAAGTTTCTTGAGATAAGAGGAACAAAATCTAGAGATTTTTTCTATTATCGTAGAGCAATTGAAATTCTTAACCTTATTGATTGGCGTGGGCATCCGACCAACGTCTGTTCTGCTTTGTTTCGCTTATCTAAAAAAGAGGCAAAAATGAGACTTCTTGCCTATCAATTTATTTCTTCTAATGTTGGTTCTGCTTGGCTACTGTGGAAAAATGCCAATGATCTTTCAGAGATTAATCCTGACAGTGCAGAAGAATTTTTAACGGCAACTTGTCCATCACTTTCTCAAAAAACAATTGAACGACGTTCACAAACATTAAAAGCATGGCTCACTATCTTTCTGCAATACTGGGATTCTTAACGATTTGAGTTAGAACTACGACTGATTTTCATATTCTGGGGTTCATAAAGGGAAAAAATTTAAGAGGCGATCGCCGCCCAAAAAACAGCGGAGGATATTGTCACCCAGGGGAAAGCGGGCAATACGGATAGCGTGCCGGAATTTTCCCTAGCTGAAATTACTTTTCCGGTGAAATTGGCCTATCTCCTCAGTGCCAGTGGCCTGTGCCCCAGTAGTAGCGAAGGGAGAAGGCAAATCAAGGGAGGAGCGGTGCGCTTAGATGGTGATCGCCTGGGGGATGTTAACCAGGAATACCAGAAACCGCAGGATTTGGACGGTAAGGTGCTCCAGGTAGGCAAGAAAAAATTTATTCGCTTCACTGCGAATTAGCAATTAAAATAGTAATTTATAACTACTCTCTCCGTCGGCGATCGAGGTAGAATTGGGGCGAACTGATTTGACCGGTCAATCCTGCCCATTCCTGCCTGATCCGTCCAGATTCAACCAATTACTGCCCAACCTTAGAATTGAGGTTATCGCCCCATGAACAGTTTTGTTTTAATGGCCACCGTTATTCGGGAACCGGAACTGCGCTTCACCAAAGAAAATCAAACCCCCGTCTGCGAATTTCTAGTAGAATTCCCCGGCATGAGGGATGATTCCCCCAAGGAAAGTTTGAAAGTAGTTGGTTGGGGCAATTTGGCCAACACCATCAAAGAAACCTATCACCCTGGCGATCGCCTAATTATCGAAGGACGCTTAGGTATGAATATGATAGAACGGCAGGAAGGCTTTAAGGAAAAACGAGCTGAGCTAACTGCTTCCCGCATTAGTTTGGTGGATAGCGGCAATGGCATTAATCCTGGTGAGTTGTCTTCTCCTCCAGAACCTGAAGCAGTGGACCTTAGTAACACCGATGATATTCCGTTCTAACATCCACAATTCAGCTACTCCCAGTCAGATTTTTCCTTGAACTTGAAATTTCCACAATGGCGGATTCCCTTCCCAATTTAGTCGATCTCAACTTCTTACCTTTTTTAACGGAGGCTGGGGAAATTGATCCGAACTACGAAAAACGTATTGGGGTTTACGCCATTTTTGACCAGCATCAGAATCTACAATACGTAGGCTATTCCCGTAATTTAGCCATTAGCCTGCTGCAACATTTGGTGCGTCAACCAGAGCATTGCCATGGGCTCAAAGTACACATCATCGACCGCCCCGATCGCCAATTATTAGTTCAAATTCAAAACCATTGGTTGGTGGGGCAAAATCCTCCTGGCAATGGTGAAAGTCAGAAAATTTGGGCTGAATCGATTAATGTGCAGGATTATTGGACTCCAGAAGAGGCCGCCACCGTTGCTAAAAGTGAACCAGGGGACACGCCCAAACTTTTGAAAAAAATTGCCCGTAGGCTAGAGGCAGAAGTGTTGGCAAAACTGGAAGCCAGGGGAGTGGCACAACAAATTCGCTTCAATCCCAAGCTGAAAGAACAAGGGCTGTTGGACATCACCTAGGATTCGCCCATAGCTGTCCATTAAAATATAAGGGGATCCAAGATGACCCTGACTGAAAAAAATGGACATTCGAGAGTTTCAAGAAAGTAATGAGAGGCGCCAGTTGCGTAGTAGTTCTATGTTACCATTGACCCTAAATTCGGCAAATATTGCCATGGTGATATCAACCATGTGGGCTGACCTGGAGACAACTTTCGTGGGGCGATGAAATCTAGCAAACCAATGACGGTTATCTGAGTTGTTTCTCTCAATTCCTACTGTTTCTCTTTTGCTAATCCCATGAAACGCATCGGGATGTTCATCCAGCAGTTGTTGATAGGGCCTCCAGTCATCGGTGCAGTACACCGTCACTTTCCACTTTGCCAGTCTCTCCAGCAAACGACTCAGGGTTTGACTATCACGATTTCCCAGTTCCCAGTTCCCAGTCGATGAGTCTCCCAGTAACACGCTCATATGCCTTATCATTATCTATTTGAAACTCTCCATTATTGATTTACAGAGCTTTCCTTTCTTCGTTTCTGGCCCAGTTTCAGGGATCCGCCTCACTCTTCGTTTCTTCGTTGTTGTGAGTTCACGCTCAGCCGGTACTATTTTTCCCCGTCTTTAGAGGCACGTTCTTTTTCATCTCCATACAAAGGAGAAGTTCCGGTTCCTGTCATTAATAATTGTTGTTGGGGCACCCCAATGGCAATTTCCTGGGATTCAAAGGCCACTTTCACCCGCAGTCGCAATTCTCTGGCCACGTCCCATTGTTCCCCCGGCAGGGTCTTAAGCCAAATACGAATAAGAATACCTTGGTGAGAAACCTCTTCAATACCCTTGAGTTCCGGTGCCTGGAGCATTTTAGGATGCCACCACGGATCGTGGTACAGACCCAGCGCCACCTGTTGCAAAACGGCGATCGCCTTTTTGGGATCAGCATCAGCCGCCACCATAACGGAATAATCTACCCTGGACCAGTCTTTAGTTTGATTACACACTGTGCCAATGGCTCCGTTGGGAATGGTGACTAAATCCCCGTTGGGACAACGGATGCGAGTAACAAATAGGTTTGTATCTTCCACTACTCCTTCAAACTCGCCAATCAGAACGAAATCATTAATGGCGAAGGCATCACTCATCAGATTAGAAATACCGGCAATTAAATCCTTGATCAAGTTTTGGGAACCGAAAGACACCGCAAAACCGATGATCCCTGCCCCAGCCAGTACTGTGGCCACCGGCACATCGAACAAACTAAGGGAAAAGACAAAGGCAGTAAAAATACAGACCACCAGGTTAATGCCCCTGACAGCACTACTGACAGTGTTAATTCTAATTTTTCTTCGTGTATATTTGGCAGTTTGTAAAATAGCATAATCGTTTTCAATGGTATGGAAAAAAGACTCAATTAAAAAATCAGATATTTTAATTAAAATTATTGCCGATAACCAAATTAAAGTTAAAGAAATGGGAGTGCCCGATAACTGTCGTCCTAAACGTCGAGTGTTAGGAAAAACCTGCAGAAAAAAAGCACTACCACGGATCCAGATAATAAACAGGAAAAAAATTAGTATTCTCCGGGTAAATACAACTTGTTTGAGGCGGTTTTTCAGGAAGTCGTAAAAATCCTTGCCTTGGAAAAGTTCAAGAATATTTTCAAAAATTTTCTGGTTATCCAAAGAAAATGTCAGGGGAGGATTTTTTTTACTGTCCCCCCAGCCAACATTTCCGAATAGTATAGTTTTGGAGTAAGCACTTAAATAATAAAGAAAAATAGCTATCCGGTCTAAAATTTGAAAAGCGAAGGAATAGCGGGGAATGGCAGCAATATTTTTAAAAATAGACGCATCAATGTAATTATAATCAAAATTTGGGTCTTCCTCCTCCGCCTTAACTAAACAATTAATAGCCATCTTTAGTAAGTGAATTCTGTGTCCCAGCCACCGATAAATAAATAGCACTACCAACGAAACTGTGACCACAATGGTGACAATTACTAGGGCAACTTTTATTTGTCTTCTCAGGGCTTCTGGTTGTCGTTCCCGCCTCGCTCGCATCAGGGCATTGCGGACTTGATCTACGGTTTCGGACGCTAAATCTTCCGGGGTAAGGGCGTATAAATCAGCATCAGCTTTGGTAATGGTGCGAAGAATTTGTGGCCGGAGATTTTTGTCATCGCTAATTTGAATAATGATCGCCCCATTGAGAATAGAACTAGCAACATTTAAGGTTTCTGGATCAAAACCCCGCTGGACAATTTCTTTAAACTTACTTTCAATACGTTGTTGACGATAAACAATTGGACTAAGGGAAGAATCTCCTTCTTTACTAGCATTTCCTGTGGGCACAGCAATCAAAAAAATTGGCTCTCCATCTACCCTAACGGTGGTGTAATCCAAGTTACCAATTCTACCGGATAAATCTGATTCAAAGCCTAGATTAAAAGCTTTATTTTGCAGGGGGAAATCAGACTTGACGGGATCCACTAGGTCAATTTGGGGCGGTAGTTGACTAAGGAGAGTTTGTGCCGACTGGGCTTGGGCAAAACCTAGGCTTAGCAGTAAGGTGAGCAGAGTAAGGGCGATTAATTGACTTAAATTTAATCTTTGATGGCGAAAAATATAATTTTTTCTATTTGTTGGGAGCACTCTGACAACGAATAAATTCCAAAGGGAGGTTATCACTATCGGCAATGAATAAAACTTCATAAATATGATCACCAATTTGTTGTTGCTGGGGATTTAAAAGAATTTTTAACGGCTCAATTTGTTCTGGATTGGTTTGATAGGCTTGGCTAAAACTTTGGCTGAGATTATTCAACCATTCCGGTAAACTTTCTACCTGGTCTGTTAGATCAAAGGAGATATGATAGTAGCCCACGTAATGTTCATCTTTGAAGGCATCAGGGGCGGGTTGGGGTTGGGGAATTTGAATTAATTCAATGCGTCCCCCCAGACCAGTCAACCAGCAAGCTAAGGTATAACCAGTGGTGAACCTTTCCCCCACGGTAAAACCCAATAGCTCATAAAAGGCGATCGCCCGATGGATATTAGCAGTACGAATAGAAACATGGTGCATGATGCTTTATGCTGGGGGAGTTAAGGGGAAATTAACTTTTCAGCGGTGCTCAATTTATTACAACCTTACCAATGTCCGAACTGAAAATCCTAATTGTTGACGACGAACCCCACATTGTAATTCTGCTGGAAGAGGTGTTTGAGCTTTTAGAAGAAGATTACGGGGTGGAGTTATTGACCGCCATGGATGGGGAAAAAGCCTTGGCTTTAGCAGTGGAACATCAACCCCAATTGGTTATTTTAGATGTGATGTTGCCCAAGATTAGTGGTTTAGCAGTTTGTCAACGTATTAAAGAAAATCCTGAGCTAGCTAATACCACGGTGATTTTGCTCACGGCCAAGGGCCAACAGTTCGATCGCCAGGCAGGGTTAGCCGCGGGGGCGGATTGCTACGTAACTAAACCCTTTGGCCCCAGGGATTTATTGGCCCAAGCGAAGGGAATTTTGGGTATTGAAGAAGAGGATTAATAGTCCATTTTAGAAAGATTCAGAGTTAGGGGTATGGTTAATCTCCTGGTCGAGCCAACGTTTTTTCCAGCGGCTGGTGGGCTCCAATGTACTTTTGCTCTGTTCCGCTCGACGACGGGCCAGAATTACTTCCGCTGGATCTGTTCCTGAAGGATCACGGTAGGGGATGGCCGCCTTAGTTTGCAGATGTTCCATTTCCCAGGGGGCAAATATTGATGGGGGTGATGGCTGGTGGCTAGCCAGGGTACCCAGGGGCCGACGACGGGGATGGGGCGGTTGACCGTCTCCCATGGTGGCAATGGACAGTCCGGCCAGTTGTAAACCATGACGCACCGCCGCCGCACTGCAATAGGTGGCTAAACGGCCTGTTGGGGCTAGACGATCGCCTAAATGACAGAGAAATTCCACTGTCCACAGTTGGGGACATTTGGGCGGTGAGAAGGGATCGAGGAAAATAGCATCGACCTTAATATCTCGGGGCACAACGGATAGTAATGTTTGCCGGGCATCCCCGATCGCCAGATGGGCAGTTAAAAATTCCCTGGCAACCATTTCTCTTTGAGCTAGATCCTGCAAAATCTCCTGCACCAAATCCGGCCAACCCTGGAGCAAGCCATTGGCGATCGCCTGGCGGGGCACTTGCAGATCGTTTTCCAAACTGTACAGAGTTACGTGGCAATGGGGATTAATTTGCCAGATGGCTGTTAGGGCCGCCGCTGTGTTGTAGCCCAAGCCATAGCAGACATCAATAATAGTTAACCTGGATTTTTTGGCCGCCAACTGGGGCAAAAGACAGGGATGAACAAACTTTTCGTCCGCCTCCGCCTTAGCACCCCGCTGGGAATGGAACGTTTCCCCAAATTGGGGCGAATAGAACGTAAAAGAACCATCCGCCGTCAACTGGGGAGTAAAAGGGGCCGCACTGGTCAAAAATTAGCCCTCCGTTCCCGGTTTATCCTGGGCCAATTCCCCTTTCAAGGTGGCAATTTCCTCCGTCAGGCGATCGAGTTCCCTTTTCGCCGTCGCAAAATCGATGATGTTATTGGAACCAGTGGCAGTGGTTTTGCTAAGGGGGTTGGGCAGGGATTGTCGCCATTGTGCGAGCAATTGATCCACATACTGACGGGCTTCCGTTTCCGTAGTAGTGCCCTTTTGGGCCCATTGGCTGGCCCGTTGGTCCCATTCCTGTTGCAAATCCTGGAAAGTACCCTGGCGTTTTTGCGGATCCTGCAATGTTTCCACCAAACTAGCGGTGGCTCCCACCGTAATCCGAAAACCTTGCTGGATAGTGTCTAACAAAGTGCTGTTGTTGGTAGTCATCGTTAAAACTTAAGGTAGTTGAAGGTCAGGATTGAGTTCTCCAATGGTCGTTGCATTCAACAAGAACACCGTGGGTGAACCACGTTTGACCCTAAGCTAAACCAAAATGTCCTGTTTCCGCCACTGGACGGGGCACCAAGCCAGTTTCCCAACAGAGTTTCTGGAAATCTTTGATCAACCCACTGCGCTCAATTTGCGAGTACCTATTCAGGTGACCTTTTTGGTTATAGACCAGCAACAGATCAAGTTCCGGTAGGGTGGCAAAATGCAACAATAAATTAAAAATGTCGATGGACCTAATTTGATATTCCTCCTTGGCAAAATTGGGGTGTCTTTGGGCATCCTGTTTATTACTAAAGCAAAATATGGCGGCCGCAGTTTTATTGCCCCCTTGGGCGCTCAGGGTGAGTTTGACTAGATTGTCATTGTGGCGACCAGTCCAAATATAAAGCGTATCCACATTCAGCTTTTTGCCGATTTCTTCAAACAGGGGAGTCATCACCAACTGCACCGCTTTTTTCTCTTCCTCGCTCCCTTGCGCTTGTTGGGACTGTTGTAGGAATTCTTCCTTAAATTTTTTCAGGCTCATAGCTTTTTCAATTTCCAGAGGGTTTAAGACGGTCGGCGATCGCCGTGAGGAACTGATTGCTTAATTCGGGCAACTGGGCTAAATTCTTCACCAGCCGAGTTTTCTCCCCCAAGGACAAATCCATAATCATGCTAACAATTTGTTGAACTTGGTCCACTGTGGGCACCGTGTCTTTGGCTTCACTCGGTCCTTCTTGGTAAGAGTCGCCGTGGTCGGTGGCAAAGGGATCGGAGGCGGTGGAGGCCATGGCTGGTTCAACAAGGCCAGGCTCTGTGGGGGAAAAACCTTGCCTAGTTAACAGATTTCCTTCTTCCAAGGGCGCAAAAAATGGCGGTGGTGGAGGGGGCACAAACTCAATATGACCAAGGTGCTCCCTCGCATCGGTAAGTTTCTGGGCAGTGAAATCCCCAGGGTGGGGAGTCATTTGGCTCAGTAACTGGTCTTCCCAGGGTAATTTCTGCTGCCGGCCGGGGGCTAGGGCTTCTAGCTGAAATTTGCGGACAATGAAGTCCGGAGGCAGTCCCCTTAAATACCAGCGATACATCTCCGCTAACTGGGACTCATCACCATTCCACTCCAAAGCCAATCTGTCCTGTACCTGCACCGGAATGCGGCGACGCAGGGTGGAGAGAGATTGCTGAGAAAATTCGTCAAACTTACCCTGTAACGCCTGAAAATCCTTGGCCGTGGCCTGACTGCCTAATTTGATTAATCGCACAATTTCCGGGGCGATCGGTCTGGGTAACCCATCGACTTTGGGGGAACGGGCCGCTGTTGCCAAACATTTTTGCACGGTCTGGTAGGCTGGACGGTTTTGATCCAGGGGAATCCATTCCACCATCACCCGCTCAAATTGCTTCATCACTGTCATCACCTCCCGATGGAGATGACGCAGGGGAGGTTGGTCAATTTCCTCTAGTCCGTTGACCTGGTCAAAGACCTTTTCATTGTGGCCCTTGACTTCAATGTTGTGGATGCCCAATTGCCGCGCTTTTTGCAAACCAATTAATAAGGCTCGATAGGACGCTTCTGTGCCGGTGGCCGAGGCCAGTAACTGTTTAACGCTGGTTCTTTTCCCCGTGGGCAATAGCAAAATGGCCACTGCGGCCCCTTGACCTTTTTGTCCTAGGGCTTCCCCGGCATAGAACAAAATTGGTATCGAATTACCTGTGCCATTGGGGGGAGAAGAATTAGCCATTGCTGGTGGTGTGGGGTGTTTACAATAACAGGGCAACCAGTTGGAGTAATTGACCGATGTTGGAAAGAATTCTGGAGCCAGAGGTAATGGACACCGAAGCAGAAGCAATGGACTACGATGCCATGGACTTTCAAGCGGTTAATCTGGCTTTTGCCCAGAGAGCTTGCCAACTCGGCCCAAGCAAAGCCACAGTGTTAGATGCCGGTACTGGTACGGCCCGTATTCCCATTCTACTCGCCCAGTTACGTCCTGCATGGCAAATCACTGCCATCGATTTTGCTCGTTCTATGTTGGCGATCGCCAAGGAAAATGTGATCGCAGCGGGGTGTGAAACTCAAATTTGCCTGGAATTTGTCGATGCAAAACAATTGCCCTACGCCAATGGTTCCTTTGACGGAGTGATTGCCAATAGCCTCTGTCATCATTTGCCCAGGCCGCTGGATTTTTTGCGGGAGGTAAAACGGGTGCTCAAGCCCCACGGTTTCCTATTAATTAGGGATTTAATTCGCCCCGAATCCCCGGAAAAATTAGCTGATTTCGTAACGGCGATCGGCTCCGACTACAACGACCAGCAGAGGAAACTTTTTGCTGATTCCCTCCACGCTTCCCTAACTATCGCTGAAATACAAGACTATCTCCAGCATTTGGGTTGGGTCGGTGATGATGGTCCCAACCTGGAGTTACACCTTTACCAGTCTTCCGATCGCCATTGGACATTGGAGAAGAAGTTCCAAAGTTCAACCATAGTACAGCGATAGGACTGCAACGAAGGGAATCAGGTTTCCGCTGATTTGCGTTAAAATTCTCGTAAGCTTTCCCCATCAGGGATTTTTCTCTCGATCCATATGCTACTTTTTTTGGCCCATCCGGCACCAACCTCCCACCAGTACCCTCCAAGACGGATACCCTAAGGCCCTGTTTCGCCCCGTCCCGTCCTCCCACTGCTATCTAGGAGCTTGCCCATGCTACACCGGAAAATCTATCAACTTTGTACCGATGGCCACGAAGTCAGTCTTTACCTGAGGGACCAACAAAGGTGGGTAGAAAATGCCAAAATTCTGACACTGGAGGGGGATTTGGTCACTTTCCGCTATGAGACCGAAGAAGAGGATGAGGTCTGTGCCTGGGAAGAAATGGTGCGCCTGGAAAGCATTGGCTCCGTTAACCGTAAGTTGGCCTCCGTTTCCCGCCTTGGTCATGAACTGCTAATTTCTGAAGATTGTCCAGAGGCGGAACAGTTACTAGCCCGATCGCCAAAGTCCCACCAGGAAGAAGAAGAGGAAGACTGCGACTAAACTGGAACAGATTAAAATAAATTCCCCTATTTTTCCCGGCCCCACTATGACCGAAAATATTGTCCGCGAAACCAGCAAGAAAAAAGAAAGCCCCCCGGAAAATACCTGGTTAGAGTTGGGCAAAACCATGGTTACCGCGGTTATCCTGGCGATCGGTATTCGGACTTTTGTGGCCGAAGCTCGCTACATTCCCTCTTCCTCCATGGAGCCGACCCTGCAGATTAACGATCGCCTGATCATTGAAAAGATCAGTTACCGATTGCGGGATCCGGAGCGGGGAGAAATTGTGGTCTTTAACCCCACTGACGCCCTAAAAGCAAAAAACTTCCACGATGCTTTTATTAAGCGCATTATCGGTTTACCGGGGGATGAAGTTAGGGTTTCCCAAGGCAACGTTTATGTCAACGGCAAAATGCTGGACGAAAATTACATTGCGGCTCCTCCCGCCTATGAATATGGCCCAGTGAAAGTGCCCGATGATCAGTATTTAGTGTTAGGGGATAACCGCAACAACAGCTATGACTCCCACTATTGGGGCTTTGTCCCCCGGGAAAAATTGCTCGGCCGTGCCTTTGTCCGTTTTTGGCCCGTACCCCGGGTAGGCCTGTTGACTGATGATGCTGAGCGAGAAGCAGTAGAAATTAGCCCCCAAGCATGGGAAAGTCCAGCCATTTCCCCCCAGACAGTGCCGGAGAGTCGTTAGATTATAAGCAATCACCACTGTGCGGAGAGAATCAAATAATTATGGTTACCCCCACCCTCGTTAAAACCATCGCCACTGCTGCTCCCCAAACCTTTGACCAATTTTTGAAGCAATGTCCCGAAGAAGGCCGCTTTGAGTGGGTAAATGGAAAAATCATCGAAATGGTTAACACCCGCGAACATAAACTGATTGCTGAGTTCATTCTTTTCGCTTTCCATGACGAAATACGTCGTCTCTCATTAAACTTTGATGTCACCACCCAGGCCACCATCAGAACTGAGATTAAGACCGGCGGTTTTCATGGACGCATTCCGGATGTGAGTGTTATCGATCGCCATGTATGGCGCTCCGATCCCGGTGACTACAGAGCTTTAACTGAGCCAGTCCAGTTAGCAGTGGAGGTGGTTTCTAGTAACTGGGAAACGGATTATTTTGATAAATTGGATGAGTATCAACGCCTTGGCATCAAAGAATATTGGATTGTCGATTATCTGGCGATCGGTAGTCGGGACATTTTAGGGGAACCAAAGCAGCCCACCGTTTCCATCTATACCCTCAATCCAGAAGGAGTTTACGATCGCCAAGCTTTTCAAGGGCAAGAAACCTTAGTATCCCCCACGTTTGCGGAACTGGTATTGACCCCAGAGCAAATTTTTAACGCTTAGTATTGGCATCAACAAGACAAAAAGTGGGGGTTGTATCGCGTCTCAGCCAGGATGGGGCGGAGAGTTTGGTAGAGGCTTAACTATAAGTCCACCAAAAGATAGAACTTCCTCAATTATTCACCTATGGCGTGAGTCAGCAGAAGAGGAATGTAGCTGACAATACAGAGACTTTACCTGGGATTTCTGTTAGTTTTGAGCAGGGGATAGGGTGGGCACAACTCTCTTCTTTTTTTAAACTCTAACTATCAGAAAACCATTTAGGAGCGCTCTTTACAGATGCAGGATTTTTTGAGTAACACAGTGGCGTTGTCGCGGCTACAATTTGCCGTCACTGCCATTTTCCATATGCTTTGGCCGGTATTAACCACTGGTATGGGCATTTATTTAGTAATTATTGAAGGATTATGGCTGAAAACTCGTAATTTAGACTATTATCACCATGCTCGCTTTTGGGCTCGGCTCTACGTTTTAAATTTCGGTATTGGAGTAGCTACCGGTTTGCCCATGGCCTTTCAATTCGGTCTAAACTGGGCTCCTTTTTCGGAATCCGTAGGGGACTTCTTCGGCACAGTGCTGGGCTTTGAGGGCACCATGGCCTTTATGCTCGAAGCCAGTTTTTTAGGCATTATGCTATTTGGTTGGGACCGGGTTCCGCCCTTAATTCATTACCTCGCCACCATTTTGGTAGCCATTGGAGCAAATCTTTCCACCTTTTGGATTCTTTCGGCTAATTCCTGGTTACAGACCCCCGCTGGGGGCATTTTTGTCGATGGAAAATTTGTGGTGCAGGACTATTTTGCGGCGATCGCCAATCCGTTTATGGTTAATAGTTTCCTGCACATGTTCTTTGCCACTTTAGAAACCTCTATGTTTGTCATTGGGGGTATCAGTGCTTGGTGTATTCTCACCGGTCGTCAACCGCAATTTTTTGCCCGCTCTTTGCAGGTAATTTTAGTGGTGGTGATGGCGGTGGCCCCTCTGCAAATTTTCATTGGTCATTTGAGTGCGGAACAAGTATCAGTGCATCAACCGGCTAAACTTGCGGCCATGGAAGCTCTCTGGGAAACGGTGCCAGCCAAAACCCCCGCGGCTTGGAGTGTGGTGGCTTTACCCAACGATAAAGCAGAAAAAAATGACTGGGAACTGAGCATTCCCGGCGCATTGAGCTACATTTTGGAACTTAAACCCCAACTGGATAAACCCATTCAAGGCCTGAAAGATTGGGCCCCGGTTGATCGCCCGAGGATGGTGGGCTTAATTTACTATTCTTTCCGCATTATGGTGGCCATTGGACTCTTTTTTGCCGCTCTCATGGCCGTGACAGTACTGCAATGGTTGCGGGGGAAATTGAAACCGGAAATTATCAGCCAACAAAAATGGCTACTGCGGGCTTGGGTCTTTGCCGCTCCGTTGGGTTATTTAGCAGTGGAAACGGGCTGGATTGTTCGTTGTGTGGGGCGACAACCCTGGATCGTTTACGGAGAGATGCGGACAGCAGAATCGGCCTCCAACCTGCCCCCCGGTGAAATTCTTTTTTCCCTAACCGGGTTGAGTGTAATGTATATCGTCTTTTTAATTGCCACTCTCTATTTCGGCAGTCGCATTATCCGCAATGGGCCGGATTTAACCTTGCCTGCTCCCCGAGGTTCCGAAGCTTCCCTTTGGGGCACTGTGACCAAGCATGAAACCAACCGCCGTCCCGCTGAAATTGCTGAAGTTAAGGAGTAACCCATGGAACCGTTAGAACCGCTACAACATTTTCTGCCCCAGGTTTGGTTTTTCATTTTGGGGTTATTTCTCTTTCTCTATGTCCTGTTGGATGGGTTTGATCTGGGGGTGGGGATTTTGTCCCTTACGGCTTCCAGCGAAGAACGGCGCAGTATTCTGATGACCAGTTTGGGTAATGTTTGGGATGCCAACGAAACCTGGTTAGTTTTAATGGGCGGCTCTTTATTTGGGGCTTTTCCCCTGGCCTACGCCACCATTTTGAATGCTCTCTATTTACCGGCGGTGATTATGGTGGTGGGGTTAATTCTCCGGGCAGTGTCCTTTGAGTTTCGGGAAAATGCTAATCGTAAATTAGTCTGGAACATCGCCTTTGGGGTCGGTAGTTTCCTCGCCGCCCTAGGTCAAGGTTTTGCCCTTGGCAGTGTGTTTGAAGGCATTACCGTCGATGCCCAGGGACATTTTGCCGGCACCATGTGGGATTGGCTGACTTGGCGATCGGTCATTGTGGCCCTTACCCTCATCCAGGGTTATGTGTTGATCGGCTCCACCTATCTCATTTTGAAGACGGAAGGAGAATTGCAAAAAACCTATTTCAAGACGGCGGCGATCGCCACTTGGACCACTTTGGCGGGGGCGGTGTTTATTACCATTAGCACTCCAGCTTTTTCCGAAGAGGCCAGGGCCCAATTGTTTACCGCTCCGTTGGTGTACATTTTTGCCGCCATTCCCCTGGTGGGCTTACTGTTCATTGGCCTACTGTTGCGGAGTTTGTATCTGCGGGAAGAAAATACCCCGATTATCTGGACATTTTTAGTCTTTTCCCTTTCCTTTATTGGTTTGGGTTTCATTATTTTCCCCAACATCATTCCCCCCAGCGTCACTATTTATGAAGCGGCGGCGGCCCCCAGTTCCCTAGTGTTTATGCTGACTTTCATTGGTTTCCTGATCCCGATCCTGTTGTTCTACAACATCTACAATTACTTAGTTTTCCGGGGCAAAATTGTCACCGACTAGGGAGTTCGTTGCAATAAACAGCGATACACCGGACGTTGCAAATTAAAACAGGCAATTTCCCTTTCTGTGGGTACCCCCAGTGGATTTTCTGCCAACCAAGGGGTGTCATGGGTAAAAACAAAATTGTCATTTTCGGCAAAACGGTCCCTCATATCCTGGGCCACGGGCTCCACATCCGATTGCAGTAAAACTTCCCCTCCTGGAGGCAATGCGTTGGCGATCGCCGTCACTAGTTCTGGTTGGGCCACTCGGCGTTTATTATGTCGTTGCTTAAACCAGGGATCGGGAAATTGGATGCTGACCCGTTGCAGAGTGGGGGGAAAGGCGGAAAAGAATTTTTCTGGCTCCACATTGATGTTGCCAAACAGGTAATGGAGATTTTTTAACCCCAGACGATCGCCGGTTTCGTTGGCCTCTAGCACCAAGGGTTGACGGATTTCCACCCCTAAAAAATTCCAGTCGGGGTGTTGTTGAGCCATTTTGAGGGGAAAGCGACCCCGGGCACAGCCAATATCTAGATGCAATGGTCGTTGGACATCGTCATAAACGGTGGCCCAATCGGGACAGGCCAACACCTGCCGATATTTTTCACTGAGGGGGTTGACGTGTTGGCGGATGCGGACTCTAGCCAAGGAAATTTAGCCTAATTCAACATTTATCTTCACAGCCATTTTCTAACATTTTCGCAATTTACGATTGCTTTCTCTGTCCCTGGCTATGCCACCAGTGCCAACAATCCTGGGCGATCGCCCAATCTTCTTCGGTGTGGACAATCAACACCGTCACCAAGGAGTCGGAGTGAGAAATGACAGTATCCCTTGGCGATCGGTTATTCAACTCTGGATCAAGTTTTAAACCTAGAAATTCAAAAGCTTGGCAAACATCTGCCCGCACAGTGGCGGCATTTTCCCCCACCCCGGCGGTAAACACCAACGTATCCAAACCTTCCAAGGAAGCAATCATTTGCCCCAAACAACTCCGGAAGCGATGGATATACATGACATAAGCCAATTGAGCTTGTTCATTACCCTCTGCTTTGGCCTGCAAAATGGTACGAAGATCCGCCGACAGCCCAGAGACTCCGAGCAAACCGGATTTTTTATTGAGGGTGGTGTTAATTTCCGCCGGGGTTAACCCTTGGGTTTCTTGCAAAAAAAGTAGAATTGCCGGGTCAATGGAACCGCTCCGGGCCCCCATCATCAAGCCTTCTAGGGGAGTGAAGCCCATAGTGGTATCAATGCTGACCCCATTTTTAATCGCCGTTAGGGAGGCACCGTTACCAATGTGGCAGGTGATGAGTTTTAAATCCGCCAAAGGTTTACCTAAAATTTCCGCAGTTTTCTGGGCACAATATTTGTGGCTAGTGCCGTGGAACCCATAGCGACGGATGCCTAAATTAGTCCAGGCTTGAGGAATGGGATATTCGGCAGCAGGGGTGGGAATGGTGCGGTGAAAAGCCGTGTCGAACACAGCGATCTGGGGCACTTCCCCCAACACCAACAGTGCGCTGATTGCTTCAATGCCCTCTAGGTGAGCAGGATTATGGGCTGGAGCCAGGGGAATTAAGTCTGCAATGGCCTGTTGCACTTCCGGCGTGATCAAAGTGGCTTCGGCATGATCCGTTCCTCCATGGACCACTCGATGGCCCACCAGGTCAATCTCTGCCAAACTTTTCAACACTGCATCATCCCCCGTTACCAGGGTGTCCAACATTCGGGCTATACCTTGTTGGCGATCGCCAGTTTCCAGAATGATCACTTGTTTTTGGCCAGCAGTTTCCACCGTTAACCGCCCCTGATTTGCCAACACCGTCCAATCAATGAAAGCCTCCCATAAGGGCTCCGGTATCGTCTCCGGTAGGCGATCGCCAGTCAGCTCATAAAGACAACTTTTTTGACTGCTGGAACCGGCATTGAGAATCAGGAATTTCATTTCAATTCGGTTTGGAAAAGTTGTTTCACTTTTTGCCAAGCATCGGCGGCCGCTTCGGCGTTATAGCTAGCCCTTTGGTCACAGAAAAAGCCATGGTCTGCGCCTGGGTAACGGAAAATTTTATGGTTCACCTGATACTTGGTTAAAGCCTGTTCAATCTGCTCCGTATCTGCCATGGGAATGCTGGTATCTTCCAAGCCGAAGAAGGCGTATAAAGTGCCCTGAATTTTATCGGTATAGGTAATGGGCGGTTCCGCTGTCCCTGGAGCCCAATGGGGAATACCCGCGCCGTAAAAGGAAGCCGTGGCCTTGACTGTGGGTAAACTAGCCCCTAAATAGACAATCCAACCACCAAAACAAAAACCAATTAATCCTACTTCTTCCGGTTTAACGTTGGGTAAAGTTTGGGCGTAGGCAATGGTGGCTTCCAGATCGCTCAAAATTTCTGCACTACTAGTCTGATCTTTGAGCTTTCTACCCGCTTCAATACCTTCTGGGGTATAACCCTCTTCAAAACCTGGCGCTTGCCGTTGATAAATGGCCGGGGCGATCGCCACGTAACCTTCTTTAGCCACCCGTTCTGTCACGTCCCGGATATGGCTATTAACTCCAAAAATTTCCTGAATCACAATCACCACGGGATATTGACCCACGGCCACCGGCTCGGCCAAATAGCCTGCAATTTGCAAATTTTGGTTGGGAATGGTGACCAAGGTGGTCTTGATGTCAACAGTCATAAACTACCCGGAAATAATAACTCCTAGCCTATCTCAAAATCTGTACTGAAAGCCCTGTCTGAGAACGGCGATCGCTTCTGTCGGCTACTAATTCCGCTTGTGGGCCCCATGAAAAAGCAATAGGAGAAATTTACGTCTGCTGGATTTAGGCTCCCAGAGGGAAAACATTATCTGCCAACGCCGGGAAAAACGTTAAAATCACAAATTGTAACTGTTGTTACTTAAAGGTAACCACCGTTGTGTTTTTTGCAATCTAAGGGAATTGAAAATAATGTTTAAACCCAGCTTACTTTTGTCTTTGCTTGTTGTGGGCTGTTTGCTAACGGTTACCGGTTGCGGTGGTGGCAATCAGAGGGAGGAAGGTCAACCCACTCAACAGAACATCGAACAGCAAGAAAATAACAACGGGAATGCCAATACCAATGATGATGATAATGACAATAACGACGACGATGAGGAAGATGACAACAAAGATGGAGATGATTAAGGCGGTTTGATTCCAACTACCCCAGTGAAGATTCTTTTCATTAGCAACGGCCACGGAGAAGACCTCAACGCCGGCCTGATCATCGATGCCCTGCAACGGTGATCGCCGGAATTTGATCTATTTGTTCTGCCTTTGGTGGGAGAAAGTAAAGCCTATCAAAAGGCCCTTTGATCTAAACCATGAAAAGTACGGTTTACATTGAAACTAGTGTGATTAGCTATCTTGCGGCTCGTCCCAGTCGGGATGTCGTTGCGGCTGGACATCAACAGGTCAGCTACGAATGGTGGGATACAGAGCGCACGAAGTTTTCCCTTTACACTTCAACTCTAGTCCTTCGGGAGGCCAGTAGCGGTAACCCAGAGGCCGCATCAGCCCGTTTAGAATGGTTGCAGGGGATTCCCGTTATTGCTATCACCCAAGAGGCTGAGGCTCTTTCTGAATATCTTATTCAAAGAGCAGCCCTTCCCCAGAAAGCAGTGGCAGACGCATTACATATTGCAACGGCGGCTTATCACCAACTTAATTTTTTGCTTACTTGGAATTGTAAGCACATTGCCAACGCAGCTAAACGTCACCGTATTGAATGTGCCTGCCGAGAATTTGGCTTTGAGTCCCCTATCCTTTGTACCCCCGAGGAATTACTCGGAGTTAATTCTGATGTGGAATGACCCTATAGTTGAAGAAACACGACGGTTACGAGACGAGTATGCGGCCAAACATGGTCACAACATCCACGCTATTGTGGCAGATCTCAAGAGTTGGCAAGAGCAAGGCTTTCCCCTTGTAGGCCAGAAAACTGAAGTGCTTCAGCCTAAACTTTTATCCTCCCTAAATCCTCACGATCAAGAGTCAGAATGACCAAAGTGGCTCTATCAGAATTACCCCAGTGAAGATTCTTTTCATTAGCAACGGCCACGGAGAAGACCTCAACGCTGGCCTGATCATCGATGCCCTGCAACGGCGATCACCAGAATTTGAGTTATTTGCTCTGCCCTTGGTGGGGGAAGGTAAAGCCTATCAAAATAGGGGAATTAGCATCATTGCGCCTACCCAACCTTTACCCTCGGGAGGGATCATTTACACTGGCTTTTTAACCTGGTGGCGGGACATTGTTGGGGGTTTAGTGGGTCTAACTATTAAGCAAATTAAGGCCCTACTCAAACAAAAACATCAGTTTGACCTGATTGTGGCGATCGGGGACATTGTGCCCCTGGCTTTCGCCCGTCTAAGTGGGAAACCCTACCTAAGTTTTTTGGTGGCCAATTCCAGTTACTACGAAGGCCGGTTGTCCCTACCCTTTACCGTGACCTGGTGTTTAAAATCTCGTCATTGCCTAGGGGCGATCGCCAAAGATAATTTTACTGCCCAAGATTTAAGTCAACGGGGCATCAACATCCGCTGGTTGGGCTATCCCATTATGGACGCTTTACAACCGACGGGACAGCAGCTACGACGGGACAGCAAAACTCTCATTGCCCTTTTGCCCGGTAGCCGGGTGCCGGAAGCGGTACATAATTTGGCTCAATTATTGCCCTTGTGTGGAGCCATTGCCCAGGAAAAAGCAGTGGATTTTTGGGCTGCCCTCGTGCCGGCAGTGACGGTGGAACATTTACAAAACCTAGCAAGGGAGCATGGTTGGCAATACCACGGCGATCGCCTGGAAAAAGATAATTGCACCATTCATTGCTCCTGGGATCAATTTGCTGACATTTTGCACCAAGCGGATTTAGTGTTGGGTATGGCGGGGACCGCGGTGGAGCAGGCCGTGGGTTTAGGCAAGCCAGTGTTGCAAATCCCTGGTCATGGTCCCCAATTTACCTATGGTTTTGCCGAAGCTCAAATGCGATTATTGGGCTGTTCCGTCACCACCGTCGGCAAAAATCCCCAGGAAGCTAATTTAATCAGTCAAGCTAGTCAGAAAGCGCTGGCAATTCTGGCGGATCAACATTATCAGCAACGCTGTCGGCACAATGGACAAGAGCGCATTGGCTCCCCCGGTGGTTCCCTGGCGATCGCCAACCACATTGCCGCAACTGCCAAAACTTTGGCTGACAAGGGGTAGAATGCGGTCAACATAGCCGTGATTTACTGCCACTAACTGAACAAATCAAGGAAAAGTCTTCCCTTTAACAACCCGAAAATCCCCAAGAAGATTAGGATAAAAACATCTAGGCCAATTTTAATCGTCCTCCGCGTATGAGTATCTACGATCCCAACCCAGATCAGTCTCTAGCCAGAATCGACGCCCTAGAGAAGGAGTTGGCCAACCTCAAAGCCAGTCATAACACCCTGGACATCCAAAATAAAATTCTGAAAGGCTTTATCTCCCTCACCAACGTCTCGGCGGGGCGGATGTTAATTAAGGCCACGTTGCAAAAAACCATGGAAGCCTCCATTCACCAAACGGGGGCCCAATTGGGCAGTCTTTTCTTACTAGATGGGGACGGCAGGGTCACGGAGAGTATTTTAGCCAGGGGAGCCACCGACCAAAGCCAGAAAAAGAATATTGTCGGCCAAGTGCTGGACAAGGGGCTAGCGGGTTGGGTCAGGGAAAATAAAAGAACTGGTCTCATCAACGACACCACCAAGGATTACCGTTGGCTAAAACTGCCCGACGAACCTTACCAGGCCCTGTCCGCCCTGGGGGTCCCTATTGTTTGGGGGGACGAACTGTTGGGGATTTTGACTCTGATGCATTCCCAGGTGAATCATTTCACCCCGGCCTGTGCCACTGCCATGGAAAAAACGGCAGAATTAATTGCTCTAGTCTTGAACAATGCTCGCATTCAAACCAAGCATAAGCAAAATGAAACTCTGATTCAACAGGAAGACGACTTATTAAACCAAGCTATTCTCTGGTTTCCCAGTATAATTTTTATCCTAGATAACCAGGGAGTATTGCTCAAATGTGGGGGCAAATATTTAGCCCAGATTGGTCTTGACCCTAAGGAAAGCATTGGTAAATCAATTTATTATTTATTACCTGAGGCTAATGAACTAAAAAGCCTGACCAGCCATGCCCTAGCTAACAACATTATTGAGTCTGTGAGCGTGCAGATGGAACGAGTCGACCACGGCACTTGGTTCTATGATGCTTGGTTTTCTCCTATCCTAGATAACCATGGCCAGGTTTCTAATGTTGTTTGTATGCTTTTACCAGCCTAAAACAGGGAGTAAAGATCTAGAGTAATCTTTTTCATCATTGTCTATATTTTAGTTATACTTTTGCTGCGCTTTTCTTACCATTTACGTGTATGAAACAAGGTAAACTTTCACAGCTCATTGGGGAGCTGGGATAAATAGAATTACAAGGATAAATTCTAGGAGCAAAACAGTACACATCATGAAGAGTTACCGGCGCTTGAAACAATTACTTTTCTTTACCAATATTGGCGATAAGTCTAAGCAAATTAGACAAAAGACTGGGGCGGGAAAAACAAAAATTTATCTAAGCATGGCGGTGTTTCTCCTCTGTCCCCTCACCCTCTGGGGCACCACCCAGAATTTTAATTTAACTATGATGGCCCTGACTACTTTTACCATAGCTTATCTGGGCAAAGGTCTGCGTCGGACTAAGCCCGGTGCTGGGGAAAATTGGCCTCATTAAATTGACGATCAACATCAAACATCTATACGTAAAAAGTCACTTCTACAGTTTTATCTGGCAACTGTCGAGGATCTTCTCCCTTGGCGATCGCCGTGCGGATAGATTCCACAAAAATATGGATAGTATCGGCGGGGGTATGGTTAAAATTAGTACCGTATTTGGCGATTACTTCCTGTTGAATGGCGAGAATCTTTAGGTCCTGGGCAATAATCCGTTTAGCGGTCCACCAAACTAAGGGAATGGCAAAGAAATTCCACATGCCATAATTGAAAGCAACGTCGGTGTAAACGAGGGTAGATTGTTCTGTTATTGGCACCGATTGACTAGTAATAAATAAATGACGTTGGGAACTAAATTTATATTCCACAGAAGTTACATTCGGCATAATAAATCGGTCAGTATGGCTAATTTCATTGCCCTGGGAATTAAGAAATTTACCCCACCAGCCCAAATTATTATTTTCGTTATAATACTCAGCTTTGACCTGGCCTTGATGGCGATCCACAATCATTTTTATGGCTTGCCGTTGGGCGGTGCGAAAAATGCCTGGGTGCACCGAAGCTGTATGGGGAATGTCGATGAAATTCTCCACGCAGTTGGTGACATTATTAGCAAATCGATGGATTAGTCTGATTCTCTGCCAACCTTTTTTACCATACTGGGGTAACGCAAAAGGGGGTTGTATCGGTTCCCCTAAACAGACATAAATAAAGCCTTCCTGCTCCATTGTTGGGTAACATTTCGTCCGTAAATTTTCCCTTGGTTTAAACTGTTGATCTTCCGCTGGCACACCAATGACTTGACCACGATGATCATAAATCCAACCGTGGTAAGGACAGTGAAGATTTCCTTGCTTGATTAAACCACAGGAAAGGCGACTGTGGCGATGGACACAACGATCTTCCAAGGCGATCGCCATACCATGCTGGTCTCGAAAAATTGCTAGCCATTGCCCCAAAATTTGCCGAGCTAAAACTTTACCAGGCTTCAAATTCCTACTTTCAGCCACCACATACCAAAAATCTTCAAATTTCATCACTTTGATAAGCTCTAATGGCAATATCTCCTGTTAACTTAATTTGACAAGCCAATCTAGCCTGAACATCATCAGGAGCCAGAATAGCCAAAATTTCCCTTTCCTCGGCCTCTGGGGAGAGGATTTCCCCCACGACTTTCACTAGACAGGTACCACATAATCCTGTGCGACAACCGAATAAAATTGGCGAATTGTCTGGGGTTAAATATTCCGCTAGACAAGCGTTAAATTCTAGTGATAGGGGCAAAAATTTAGTTTGAGGAAAAGAAATTACGCAATTATTCATAATTTTCAAGGTCGGCGATCGCCGACATAGAACAATACCGATAATTGTCCGATGGAACCTAAGCAAACATCACGGCAATGGGGGATCAAAAAACTGAAAGGAAATGCTTTTTAGGAGTGATTAGCGTTGGGCAGATTCTGCCAAAAATTGATCGATGGTGCTTAACAATTGATTGGGTTGGAATGGTTTGGTGAGGTAACCATCAGCCCCAAGAGCTTTGGCCCGATTGCGATGGAGGGGATTTTCCCTAGAGGTGAGCATCACTACCGTTAAGCTATGCCAAACTCGGTGAGCCCGCACCAGTTGCAGCAGACTAAACCCATCCATATTGGGCATTTCAATGTCACACAGAGCTAAATCAATGCCTTGGTTTTGCCGGTTGAGTAAATCCCAAGCTTCTTTGCCGTCCCGACATTGGATGAGGCGGAAACTGCCTCCCAGCACCCGTTGTAAAGTTCGCCGCACTGTGACGGAATCGTCAATAACCAGGATTGTGGTCTGACCACCAGCGGATCCCGCCGCATCCTGGGGCAAGGTAGGCTCAGTACGCCAAAGCACAGCAAAATTGTTGGGAATTAATACGGGCACCACTTCTCCAGTACCCAAAACGGTACAGCCCGCCACATAGGAAGGAATGGGGGTAATGGCGTCCAGAGCTTTGACCACCAAGGTCCGTTCATCGACAATTTGCTCCACTGTCAACAATGCCGAGCGATCGCCAAGGTTAACCATCAGTCCGACTTTATGGGGTAAACCGGGGGAAGGACTAAAACCCTGGGGATAAATTTGGGGCAACACTTCATCCAGAGGGCAAGCTTCCATAATTTGGGATTGCCATTCCACCCGACCATTTTTAATCGGGTAATCGTCCAGGGGCAAAATTCGCAACACACTTTCGGAAGGAAACGCCAGTAACCGTTGCTGATAGCGCACCAGCAGTAGGGGCACAATATTCAAACTTAGGGGAATACGGATCAGAAAACGACTGCCTTGGCCCAATTTGGTTTCCACCGTCAAGGTACCCCGCAGGGATTCAATCATTTGCTTGACAATGTCCAGTCCTAATCCCCGCCCGGACAGATTGCTCACTTCCGCTGCGGTGGAAAATCCCGGCTGAAAAAGAAAATCCAACATTTGAGCTTCCCCGATGGTGCCCAACTGCTCTGGGGTTAGCCAACCCAATTCCATTGCTTTGCGGCTAATTTTTTCTGGGTCAATGCCCCGACCGTCGTCACTTACTGTAATTAAAACTTGGTTATTGGCCGTGCTAGCGCTGAGGGTAATGGTCCCTTCGGGAAGTTTGCCCTGGGCTTGGCGTTCTGGCACAAATTCCAAACCGTGGTCAAAGGCGTTGCGAATTAAATGGGTTAGGGGGGTGCGTAACTGGTCCAAAATGGCCACTTCGACTAGGGTGTTTTCCCCTTCAATGACAAACTGCACCGGTTTTTTATGGCGATCGCCTAGCTTTTCCAACGGCTGGGCAAAGGATTGGGCTAGACCCCGAAAGGGCACCAGGCGGGATTGGGTCAATTCACTGTCCAATTGATGGAGGGACTGACTCATCTGGATCAGGGTTTCCTGTAAATCCCGTTCCACTAAATCCACGTCTTCCTGGATTTCCTGCACCTGCACCATCAGTTCCTGGAACCTTTGCAGAATGCCATGGACAGCAGTGTAACTATCCATTTCCAGGGCATCAAAATCCACCAATCCCGCTATGCCCAAACTGCTTTGACTATCACCGTTTTGGTTACCGCCACCGTTACTTGGACTGATCTTGGTTTGGTCGCTGAAAGAAAGTTCATCGTAGAGGGATTCCACTTGCTCCCGCATGGGGATTAACTGTTGCCCCCGCCTTTTTAGGTTCCGACTAGCTTGCCGTAGCTGTTTGTCATATTCCAACAACCTTTCCTGGTTAATTAGCAATTCACTAACTGTATTACTTAATTTATTCAGGCGATCGAGGGGAATCCGTAAAGTCTGCCTGGTGCTGGGGGCAGGGGAAGCTTTGGCGGTCACGACAGCGGGAATTGGAACGCCGGGGACGGGGGGCGCAATTACTGCCGTTACTGGCTTAACCTCTGGTAATGGTTCGGGATCCGGTTCCGCAACAATTTCCGGCGCTGGGGGGGTCAACTCGCCCGCTAAAAACTGCTCCCTTAAAGATCTCAATTCGGCGATCGCCGTGGGTAAAAGGGTGAGCAAATCCACCTGGGGCCGCACCAATTCTCCCCGCCAACGGTTCCCGGCCTCCTCCAACCAATCACAACTAAGAGCTTGGCCTAACAGGGTACATTCCTCTAGCAAAAGACTAAAACTTTCCCGTAGCTCCGTGGCAGTCCCTCCCCGTTCCAGTCGCCGTTCTACCCGCTCTAAACAAGCTTCTAGCTCCACAGTTAAGGAAGTACGCACAAATTGGGACACATCTCCTGCGATCGCCTCCTCTTGGGAAGGTTGAGGTTGACATGTTTCTAAAAACTCCCCCAGGGCCAGGGCAAGTTCCGGCGGCTCATCCGTGTCCTGTAAACGACCACTGTTGGCCAACTCCACCATGGCCTGGGTTTCCTCGATGGTCATGGCAATCAAACCCACTGCCATGGATTTATCTTCCACCCTTCCCTGTTCTAGAGCCTCAAATAAATCCTCCAACCGGTGACAGAGGGTCTGCAGAGGGGTTAAAGCCGACATTCCCGCTCCCCCCTTGAGGGAATGGGCCGCCCGTCCCATATCCTGAATCAGCTTTTGCCGTTGTTGGGAATCCCCAGCGGGGCCTAACACCCGTTCCAAGGACTGGAAACCCACTGTCAACTGTGCTAGACATTCCGGCGCGTCTTCCTCCAAAAAGGCCTGACGGGCTTCGGCGGTAATGGCGGCGAGGGTGGCGGCATCAAACATACGTTGACCAAATTCGGGGTTGGGTGTGTTGACAAGGCATGGAGAAATATTTCCGCTTATTCCACTTTGAATTTACCGGCGGCGGTTTGCAGATCCACAGCGGTTTTGGCCAGGGATTGCAGGGACTGGGACACCAGTTGGGATTTGTCCGACGTGGCTTTGGCGACGCTGGCTACGTTTTGTACAGTTTCCGTCACCATTTGAGATGCTAACCGTTGGGATTCCGTGTTGCGGGAGATGGAATCCAGTACAGTGTCAATTTCCTCACTAATCTGGGCCAGATTTTGCAGGGTTTCCTTGGTTTTTTGTACCAATTGGGTACCGGTGACTACCTCGTTGGTGCTTTCCTCCATCAGTTGGCTCATCTGGGAGGTTTCCTCTTGAATACTGAGAATTACCTGCTCAATTTCCTGGGCGGAGAGGGTTACCATTTCCGCCAATCGTCGTACCTCGTCCGCAACGATCCGGAAACCCTGACCGTTTTCCCCCGCCCTAGCCGCTTCGATGGAGGCGTTAAAGGCCAATAAGTTGGTTTTTTCGGAAATACCGGAGATAATTCCGACGATTTTGGAAATTTCCAAGGAAGATTCCGCCAATCGCTTCGACTTTTTGGAAATTTCTGCCACCCGGCCCCGTACTTTATAAATACTTTCCACCGTTTCGTCCATGGTGTTTTGCCCCTGTTGGGCCGCTTCGTTGCCCTGTTTGGCGATCGCCGCCGCCGTTTGGGCACTTATAGCTACGGACTCAATGGATTGGGCCATTTCTGCTACGGAAGCAGTGGCGAATTCCAGGGCCCGGGCTTGTTCCAGAGCATTGTCAGACAAACTGGTGATTTCTTGGCTATCTTCCTGGGCTTGGCCGCTCACCTCCGTTGCCGTATCCACCACCTGTTTAACCAGTTTTCTCAACCCCGCCAAAGTGGCATTGAACGCATCGGCGATCGCCCCTACGGCCCCAGCTTCCACGGAACTACGTACCGTCAAATCCCCCCGGGAAGATTCTTCAATGTCCGTCAACAACCGCACCACCCCGTCTTGGAGTTCTTCTTTTAGTTGCCGTTGTTTCTCGGCCTCCTGTTGCCGCTCTAGGGACGTTTCCTGTAAAGAACGGGTAGAAGCTTCCACCTGTTCCGCCATGGCGTTGAAGGTGACAGCCAATTGTCCCACCTCGTCTTTGGATTCCACTTCCGCCCGCACACCGGTTTCCCCTTCTCCTAACTTTTGGGCAGTGGTCTGCAAATTTTTCAGCGGCTTGGTCAAGGTTTTACCTAACCAATAGGCAATAATCGCCGCCACCAACAGAGCCACTGCCCCCACACCAATTTGCAGCAGAAGAGTTCTTTCTAGGAGGTCATTAAATTCAACTTCAGAGGTGCCCCGAACAAGCAAAGCGAGGGGTTGGCCTTGAATGTCTTTGATCACTTTAATGGCCACCGTTAAAGGCTCCCCTTCCACGGTAGTTCTCCCCACTAAGGGCATGTCTGGATTTTCTTGGGCCTTTTTCAGTAACTCTAAATCTGGAAAAGCAACATTCTCATAGACTTTGGTATTCTGACCGCTGCCAGTTTTTAGGTTGGAGGTAGCTAGTTGAATTTCCCCATTCGGGTCTATGTAATAAACCGCACTGTAGCCCCCATCAAAGTTGTCCACTGTGTTTTTCACAATGGCGTCTTTGCCATTAACAATGTCTCCAGCAATTAAGGTACCAATATTCTTTTTGGATTGGGGATCTTGCACCGGGGTGACAGTGTAGCGAATGAGGGCATTTTCCTGCTCTAAGTTGTCGATGCCTGGGGGTAGTTCCTTTTCCAGTTCTTCTTTGCTGACAATAGTACTAAATTTAATTTGTCCCGGATAACCCATCCGCAGAGTCACAAGGTTGCTGGGGTCAAATATTTGTCCGTTCCGTTGGGCATTGGCACTGGCAATAATCCTTTGGTCTTGACCCACCAGGGTGGCGTATTCGATATCCCTCGATGCGGTCTCATTTTTTAAAATGTCCCGTACCTGGGCCGCCAAAGGAGCAGGAATAGGTTGCCTTTCGCTGTAGAGTCGAGCCGCTTGAATAATAGCCAGGTTATCGGATTGACCCCGAAAACCAAAACTCATCTGGTCAATTTTGATGTTGTAGTTGCCCTCGGTGACCACCAACTCCGCCAGAGTCTGGTTTTTCAGTTGGAATCTACCCGAAGAAATGGCAATCATCATCCCGGTGCCCACCACTGCAACCACAGTTATGGCACTGGAAACCAACAAAGCGGTGAATTGCTTGGTGGCAATGGGCAAGTTAGCCCAGCGTTTTTGCAATGTTAGGTTAGACCGCTCTTCGTCCAGGGCTAAATCATCGGTGGCGGCGGCGTATTTTAAGGTCCCAGTCCAAGCCATGGCCGGGGTAATGCGATTGGGATCCGCTAGTTGGGCCTCAATGCCGGCGATCGCCTGGTCACAGGTGGCATGGAAAATCCCCTCCTCATCGTTAATTTTTAAATCTTCGTAGGCTTGGAGAGCATCGGTTAAAAATCCCCCCGCTTCTAGGGCACTGGCGAAACTTATTTGGGCCACCAGATCGTCGGGCCTCTCTTGCACCGTCTCCTGGAGCATAAGAATCTCTGGCGGATAGACCTGCTTCTTCTCTTCCTCAGTCAGGGGTTGGGGAATAGCGGGGATTTCCTCCACCGCTGGTAAATTAGGCTGAATTTCCGCTAAAGCCTTACTGATGGTTTCGCCATAAATGCCGTCACTGTCCAACTCCTGGGCTTGACGATAGTATTGGGCCGCTTCCTCCCAAAAACCCTCTTGCTGGAGAGCACCGGCCAGGACGATCTGGGCAAATAGATCATCCGGGGCAGCCATGGCTGCTGCTTGCAGTTCCAGAATCTCTTGGGAAAATTGGGGTTTAGTGGGGGTGCTAACCATGGCGATTAAAAGTAATTAAAAAACAATTGGGCAATGGGTCGGAACAGTTTCAGGATTAACGATGAAAATTAAGACTCTGTTAAGGTGAAAAAGTAAGGATTAAGACCAAGATTAAGTTGAGCAAAAACTTTGGGGAGGCCCGATAACTATTTCTCCAATGGGTGAAGCGGTTTAATGGAACCCCCACCCTGGAGCCAGGCAAAAATTCGATCCACATCCAAAATCAGAATGGTTTCCCCGTCTTTGTTGCCTTCTCCCAATAAAAAGGGCTCCCGCAGTGGCTTAATTTCCTCTGTACTAAAGCTAACAATGCCCTTCAATCCTTCGGCGATCGCCGCCACCTGGGCAGATTCTCCCACCAGTACCACTGCTTTAGTATTGCTCAAGGTACGGTAATTGAGGGGGTTAGCCGTAGCCGGGGACAATAGGCGGGGCAAATCCATCACCCAAAGCAGATTTCCCCGTTGATTGCTCACCCCCAATAACTCCGGTCTTACCCCAGGAATGAGACAAAGGGAACTGAGGGGAAAGGACAACACCTCCCGGGTTTTAGCTAAAGGAATAGCCACCGTCAGGGGCAGACCCAAATCAATCCA
Organism: Synechocystis sp. IPPAS B-1465; assembly: GCF_003015225.1. GTDB lineage: Bacteria > Cyanobacteriota > Cyanobacteriia > Cyanobacteriales > Microcystaceae > Synechocystis. Next base: position 690,849 of record NZ_CP028094.1, read on the forward strand.
AAAATAGTCCTCTACCATAACCTCATCACCGTAGTCAGCATTGGCAAGTTCTAGGAAATATAGGGCTTAACGGTTTTCATCAACTCAATGGGGCTATAGGGCTTAATCAAATAAGCATTACCCCCCTGGCGCAGGGCCCAAAAACGGTCGTAATCCTCATTTTTGGTGGAACAGAAGACAATGGGCACATCTTCTAGGGCCAATTCTCCCCGAATTTTGCGACATAGGTCATAACCACTAATATCCGGCATAACGATGTCCAGCATAATTAGGTCAGGCACCGTATTTTTGTTTAACCATTCCAGGGCTTCATCGGCATTGTTACAAATGACAGCCTCTGTGCCCATGGACTTTAAAAGCCCCTGAACCAATAACTGGTCAGACTTGGTATCTTCCACAACTAAAACAGTTTTCACTGGTATCCCCCTGGGCAATTGCTAACGATGATAATCATAGGATAGAAGAAGCAAATCAGTAATTAAAACTAACTTATACAAACAACTATCAGTAGTAATTAAGTAATTAAACAGCTGCGGAGATAAAGCTCTGCACTGTTTCCACTAATTCCTGGGGCTGGAACGGTTTGCAAATGTAGCCAACGGAGCCGTGCATTTTTGCTTTTACCCGGTCTAAAACTCCACTGCGGCCGGTCAACATGACAATGGGAATATGCTTGAGGGCTTCGGATTTATTGCAAATACTGCACAGTTGATAGCCGTCGATGTCGGGCATATTGATGTCCATTAAAATCAGGGCCGGTTTGGCGTGCATCAAAGTAGTTAGGGCACTAGAGGCTTGTTTGATGTTGATCACCTTAAAACCCGTGGCTTCGAGGGCAAAGCTCACCACCCGTTGAATGGAAGGACTGTCATCCACACAGGCAATGACCGGGCGGTTATCCTCCTGCTCCGGTTCGTAGGGTCCCATGGTGATGAGACCTAGGCCCACTAGGGTTTTGAGAATAATGGCCACACTAAGGCTACTGGTGTGCAGAGACTCGGCAATTTCATACACACACATTTCCTGGGCGATTAATTCCGGCAATTTTTGGTAGCGGTTCAGCAAGTCACTGGTGATGTGTTCGAGCTTACATAGCCCAGGCAAGATGGTATCCACATTCTCGGCGATCGCCCGTTGGAAAGGGGAGTTGATGACAGTACAAATTTTGAGCCAATGTTTGATTTCCTGGGCGGCAGGTTGCATTAACTGCTTGAAGTCCAGATAGAGCAGTAAACGATCTAGCCCCACCGTTTCCTCGAAAGTGCAAACCGGCTGGGACAGGGAAAGAATTTGGATCAAAGCTTCCTGGGTTAACTTGGCCAGAATGGAGCGGATTTCCTGAAAAGAAAACTGCTGGGAATCCCACAACTCACAGAGGTACTGATAATCGCTGGTGATGGGCTGCTCAAGGCGAAGTCTTTTAGTGGGAGTGTAGCGTTGGAACAGATAGTTCAGCCTTTCCGATTGCCCTTGGTCACTTCCGGCATAGTGAATGCGTCCGTTGCCCAGATAGATCCGCCATTGGATGCGGGGATTGCCCTTGCTATGAACGATCAATTTGCCAGAGCTCTCTTTGGCAATGAGGTTCTGTAAAACCTGGTACAAGTTAGGGCTTTCACTGGCGGAGGGGGGAGAAGCTTCCATAGCGTTCGGGGGAGATGGCAGGGGGTAGGCCAACCCTAGTGTGGTCTGATTCGTGGCCGGGGAAGAAGACAGGGGAGATTGCATGGGACAACAATGGCGGTTGAACAAATAAAGTCCATCTAAGGTGAGAGCGAAACCTGTCAATAATTATTAGCCCTAAAGTTAACTATTTTCTTAATCTTAAGTTAACTATAGTTGATCACTTTGCTATGGGAACAATGCAAATTAATGAGTAGAGTTTAACCCCATACTATTTCTAAAATCAAGCACCATTTCATCCCTTATCCCATTTCTTCAACGATCAGCCATGACTAATCGTTTTTGCTCTTCAATCTATGGGAAATCTATCCCTTGGGAAGTATCTATTGTTACATTTGCCATGATCAAATTCCCTTTTTTGATATAGGTTCAACTCTTTTTAGTTAAGTATCCCTAATTACTTAAGTAGGAGGAAAATCCCGAGTCGTCCCTCAAAAAGCTTTACTCTCAGACTGATTTTCGGTCTAATGTTCTTATTATTAAAATAACATTTAAGGTCATTAGCTCTTAATTTTGGAAGTATTCCTATGGCCGGTGATGGAGATGGCAGGATTTTCTGCGGGCCCTGCTTAAGGGTAAGAAAAAACTGTTTGCTCCGTTTAATGAGTTCAAAATAACCGCCAACCCAATAAACTAAATGAGGATTCAATGGTTATTTTGAGTACCAAAAGTCTTTAGTCTAGGCTTCATTGGCCAACAATTCCCGGAAGCGAATTTCGTCTCGATGGGGGTCGGCATTACTAACCTTTAGGCTTAGGCGATCGCCGGGGGAAATGGGACGGTCAAAGCGATGGGGCAATTCAAGACCTAGTTCTTCAAGAAGAATTAAACCCAAGCCATCATCCTCCCGCAACCAACGGAGCATCACCCCCTGCCACACCTCATTAATATTGCGCCGCAGAAACTCCAAGCTCCAGTAACGGTTAGTTTGCCGTTCCACCAACGTAGCTTCCTTGGAAGAGGGCATAACGCTGTATAGAATTTCTTGTACCTGCTCCCCAGAGAAAGGCAACGGCTCCCCCCGTAGGTAGGCCTTCATTTGAAAATGGGTAATCAGATCAGTGTAACGACGGATAGGGGAGGTGGCCTGGGAATACAAATCCAGCCCCAAACTAGCATGGCGACTGGGGGTAATGCCCACTTCACTACGGGGCATACAACGGCGTACCGCACATTCCCGCACAGGGCCCGGCGGTAAAGACAACAACTCTTCATCGGAGGGTAACTCCGGCTGGGGTTGGCCCCGGAAGGGGACTGGGATGCCATGCTCTTGGCAAAAACGCCCCGCCACCTCCCCGGCCAAGATCATCATTTCCGCCACCAGTTGACGAGAAACGGAGGTTTCCTGGAGATAAATTTGCACTTCCTCGTCGGCATTAACTTTAATAATGGCTTCGGGCATTTTGATGGTGATAGCCCCCTGGGATTTACGCCATTGGGCCCGTTTTTTGGCTGCTTCGGCTAGGAGGGGCAATTCCGGTTCCCCTTGAATTTTCAGCACCAACATCTCATCCACATCTTCGTAGGTGAGGCGATAGGTAGGCTTAACCCAACTAGGGGCAATGGTAAAATCCCTCACTGCCCCCACCTCATCCAAAGTCACTCCAAAACTTAAGGCCACACATCTTTGCCCCTGGAGTAAACTCATCGGCCCCGTGGCCAACTCCGGCGGAAACATGGAAATCATGCCCGTGGGCAGGTAAAGACTGGTACTGCGTTTACGGGCTTCTAAATCCAGTTCATCGTTGGGACTCAACAACCGGGTGGGGTCGGCCACATGGATCCAAAGCCGATGGCCGCCGTCCGCCAAGGTTTCCACACTCAGACCGTCGTCAATTTCCGAAGTGCTTTCATCATCGATGGTGTAGGTCTTTAGGGTGGTCAGATCGAAGCGTTCTTGGTCGGGGTCGGGGGGAGGATTGGTTAGGTAAGCATGGGCCACATCGGATACCTTGGCGGGGAATTGGTTGGGGTAAGCACTACGACGCAAAAAGAGATTTTCATGGCGTTGCCAGATGCCTAATTCTATCAGGAGGTTTTGGGTTTCGTCGGTACGGCCAGGTTTACCAAGGGTTTGGAGAATATCCAAAGCCTGGCGATGATTTTGTTCAGGGAAAAGGATAAATTTTTCCAACGCTTCCAACCGTAGGCGATCGCTCCCTTCCCAGGTAACTTTTTCCCCGGCCAGGGCTTGATTTACCCGGTCAATGAAACCCTGTTGCTCCTGTTCTTTTTGGGCTTGCACCCGCATTTGATGTTTAATTTCTTCGATTTGACTACTAGGGCGGGGTTCGTAATGATTGCCTTTTTGTTTGAAATAGAGTTTATCTTCTGCTAGCAGGGCATGGGCAGCATAGCATTGACTAGGACTTTGCTCAGAAAATAGCAATAGGGCCAAATCCGCCGGGGTGATGCTTTCCCCCTCTTCAATCAATAGTTCCCAGGCCACCTCCAAACTAGAGGGGTCGAGATACTGGTCCACTTCCCCTAAAAAACTAGGCAGATCATCGACGGTGTAGGGACCGCCGGGAATTTCATACTCCACCCGCTGGGGCTTCAGTTTATGGCTTTGGCCCTGTTGATCAATAACCACCCAATCTTTTTTGCCGTCCGGGCGATCGACCACCGCCAACCGCCGTTCTCCTTGATGCCGGAATTCAATTAGTTGTCCTTTTTCCACCGGAATGCCTTTGCTCTGTCACAATTACTCTCCCGTTATTTTGGCACAGGGGTTACTCCCCCTTGGGTTTTTGGCTGCCTAATTACTTTGATAATCAGGTTCATTGCCGGGTTTCCATTTAATGTTGCAACCAATGCTGGGCTTTTGTTCCGTCGGCACAGGACTGCCGGCCAGCACTAGATCCATGGCCTGTCTCAGGTCCACTCCGGTAACGGGCAAACCATTGCTAGGGCGACTGTCATCTAACTGGCCCCGGTAGGCCAATTTCCCCTGGGCATCAAACAAAAAGAAGTCGGGGGTGCAGGCTGCTCGGTAGGCCTTGGCGATCGCCTGGGTTTCGTCGTACAGTACCGGGAAGCAATAGTCCCAATCCTGGGCCATTTTTTTCAGGCCTGGGGGAGCGTCATCGGGGTATTTTTCTATATCGTTAGCGCTGATGGCCACCATGGCTAAACCAGAGTTTTGGTAATCCTTCCCCAACTGACTTAACTGGGCCTGGATGTGTTTGACAAAGGGACAATGACAACAGATGAACATTACCAATAGCCCTTTTTCTCCCATGGCTTCCCCTAGGGTGAGGGGCTGTTCCGCAGTCACGTCCCAAAGGGAAAAGTCCGGTGCTTGGGTACCAAGGGCAAGCATGGTGGAGGGAGTTAAAACCATAGTTAGAGCAGTTCGTTACATTTTGTTAATCAAAGACCCAAGCTATCATGGGGGTTGGAGTTTTTCCCCTCTGCTGGAATTTTTTTAGTTTAAAACGTCCATGAGTCATCGTCCCCGTTCCGATCGCCATAGTTTCTCCAGCCCTAGCCGCTTTTGGCACCGTTTGGGGATGGGTTTACTGGTAGCTGGCACCCTAGCCCTACCGGTATCTACCCTGGCCCAGGAAGGGGGAGAAGGGGCCCAACCCAAGGCCAGTCCCAGTCCCATCCAATCCCCTAACTCCAGCAATGGAGAAGCCACACCCCGCTCCTTTTTTAACTCTGGCTCCCCCCGGTCTGCTGAACCGAAAATGAACTATGGGCAGTTGATCGATGCCATTAAAGCTAATCAAGTGGCCAAAGTGGAAGTGGACACTAACCGCCGCCAGGCGATCGTTACCCTCAAGGATGCTCCCCCAGGGTCCAAGCCCCAAACCGTGCAGTTACTAGACAATAATCCAGAGTTGCTCAACCTCCTGCGGAGCCGTTCCGAAACCATCGATTTAGACATCAACCGCACCCCGGATAATTCGGCCCTGTATGGTCTACTAACCAATTTGCTGGTGGTGGCTATTCTGATCGGTTTGGTGGTGATGGTGGTGCGACGTTCTGCCAATGCGTCGGGTCAGGCCATGAGTTTTGGCAAATCCAAGGCCCGGTTCCAAATGGAAGCAAAAACCGGTGTCGGCTTTGACGATGTGGCCGGCATTGACGAAGCGAAGGAAGAATTGCAGGAAGTGGTAACTTTCCTCAAGCAACCGGAAAAATTTACCGCCATCGGCGCAAAAATTCCCCGGGGTGTTCTACTCATCGGCCCTCCCGGTACGGGCAAAACCTTATTAGCTAAGGCGATCGCCGGGGAGGCGGGGGTGCCATTTTTCAGCATTTCCGGTTCAGAATTTGTGGAAATGTTTGTCGGGGTGGGGGCTTCCCGGGTCAGGGATTTATTCAAAAAAGCTAAGGAAAATGCCCCCTGCCTAGTATTTATCGATGAAATTGATGCGGTGGGTCGACAACGGGGTGTGGGCTATGGCGGCGGCAACGATGAACGGGAACAAACCCTCAACCAATTGTTGACGGAAATGGATGGCTTTGAGGGCAACAGCGGCATCATTGTCATTGCGGCCACCAACCGCCCCGATGTGCTGGATTTGGCCCTTTTGCGGCCAGGACGGTTCGATCGCCAGGTGACGGTGGATTACCCCGATGTCCAGGGCCGGGAATTAATTTTGGCAATCCACGCCCAAAACAAAAAATTGCACGAAGAGGTGCAGTTAGCGGCGATCGCCAGGAGAACTCCCGGATTTACGGGGGCAGATTTGGCCAACGTGTTAAATGAAGCGGCCATTTTCACCGCTCGGCGGCGCAAGGAGGCCATCACCATGGCGGAAGTGAATGATGCCATTGACCGGGTGGTGGCGGGGATGGAAGGTACACCCCTAGTGGATAGTAAAAGTAAACGCTTAATTGCTTACCATGAAGTGGGCCACGCCTTGATTGGCACCCTCTGTCCTGGCCACGATCCGGTGGAAAAAGTTACCCTCATTCCCCGGGGCCAAGCCCAAGGTTTGACCTGGTTCACCCCTGATGAAGACCAAAGCCTCATGACCCGCAACCAAATGATTGCCCGCATTGCAGGATTGTTGGGGGGGAGGGTGGCCGAAGAAGTTATTTTTGGCGACGACGAGGTGACCACCGGAGCCGGTAACGACATTGAAAAAATCACCTACCTAGCCCGACAAATGGTGACGAAACTGGGCATGTCTTCCCTGGGTCTAGTGGCCTTGGAAGAGGAAGGCGATCGTAACTTTAGCGGCGGAGATTGGGGCAAGCGTTCCGAATATTCCGAAGACATTGCCGCCCGCATTGACCGGGAAATCCAAGCCATTGTCACCGCTGCCCACCAACGGGCCACCCGCATTATTGAAGAAAATCGTAATTTAATGGATTTACTAGTCGATGCGCTCATCGATCAAGAAACCATTGAAGGGGAGCATTTTCGGCAACTGGTGGAAAGTTATCAACAATCTCAAAAACAGCCTGCTCTAGCCGGTAAGTAGCCCCCTATCTGTGCAATGTCCGATCCTCGTACAATCTATTTTCAACCCAGAAAACCGGAAAACTCCCCCAAGGGCGGTAAATTTTGGGGTGTATTACTATGGCTTAGTTTGCTCAGTATGATGCCGGTGCAGGGTTGTGCCCCTGCTGACCAAGGTTTATCCCCGGAAGGGCAAAACTCCCCTGCCATTGCCACCCCGTCTTCTTCCCCTAGTTCTTTAATTTCCCAATCCCCCATGCTTCCCCAGGCGATCGCCGACAAAATTATTGCTGACCTTGCTCAACGTACCGGCGAACCGGCCAGTGCGTTTGCAGTCCAGTCCTCAGAAAACAAAACCTGGCCCGATAGTTGCCTCGGCTTGGCCCAGGAAGGGCAAATGTGTGCCCAGGTGATGACCCCAGGCTGGCAAGTGACGGTGCAATCGGGGCAAAAAAATTGGGTTTACCGCACTAACCAAAATGGCCGCACTATTTTATTGGAATCCTAGCTCCCAGCAGGGATTTTCTTTAACTCGGTCAACACTAATGATTTAACAAACCGGGGCTTAGGTCCCAAATAGTTGCGGAGATTTTTGGCGATCTACAGCAATGCTCCCAGCATCTGTCTTGGGCAGGACTTTTCCATAGGTTGCATGGAATTTAATCAATGGTAAGTGATTATACTCACAATTATTCCAGTGATTTTTGATATTTATTCTGAACAGATAATGCTAACTTAATAGTTGAGAATTATTTGCAGTTTTGGGAAAACCATGACGTTATTGGATTTATCGGTGGGTCAGTTGGCTTTTGTGGAGAAAATTTTACTAGGAAACCACGGTCAGGGGTTAGTTAATCGCCTAGAAGCAATGGGAATAATTCCTGATAAACCAATTCAATTGCTCCGCAAGGCTGGTTTGGGGGGACCACTCCACCTCCGCATTGGTAGCACCACCGAAGTGGCCATGCGCCGTAGTGAAGCCCAATTGGTGCAGATTACCTTAGGAGAGTAGGGCGGAGATGGTGAGTCATTGCCAAAGGGGGTCAGTCCAGTCCAGTCGTCCAGATGTGAAAAAAAGGGTTGCTTTTATTGGGCAGCCCAATACAGGTAAATCCACTTTCTTCAACCGGATCACCAAAGCCAATGCGGCGATCGCCAACTGGCCGGGGTTGACAGTGGACTTATTCCGGGCGGTGGTGCCGTTACAGGGGGAACTAATCGAGTTTGTTGATCTGCCGGGCATCTATGACCTCAATGGCTTTTCCGAAGATGAACGGGTGGTGCAACGTTTCCTTGCTAACTATGCCGTCAATTTAGTGGTGGTGGTGGTGAACGCTGCCCAAATTGACCGACAAATTCGTCTGCTCCTCCAGGTACAAACCCTAGGCATTCCGGCGATCACCCTCTTAAACCTGGCCGACGAAGCTAAGCGCTACGGAGTGCAAATTGACGTGGCTGCTCTCCAGGAACGGCTTGGTCTGCCGCTCTATCCCATCAGTGCAAAATACGGAACGGGTTGTAGTCGGGCCATGGATGCCATTGGTCGGGCGGTGAAGGATCAACCAGAAGCCTACCAAATCCCCAATCTGGTTAATGTTCTTTCCGATCACCCCGTGGCGATCGCCGACATGGAAACGGCCCTGGCCGGTGTGGTGCAGATGCCATCCCCCAATGCTCGTACCCTCACCAATGTCATTGACGGGGTGATGCTTCATCCCGTTTTTGGCCTACCCATCTTTTTCGCTTCTATGTTTGGGGTATTTTGGGTAATTTGGCATGTGGGTTTGCCCAGCGCCGATCCCGTAGATGCGGTAACGGGTTGGGTGCAAAGCAATATTTTAGAGCCGTTATTTTCCCCCCTACCCACCATCCTGCAAGGACTGCTGTTGGACGGTATTTGGACTGGGTTTGCCGCCCTACTTTCCTTTGTCCCCTTGGTGGCGATCTTTTTCATTGTCATGGGAATCCTAGAGGGCAGTGGCTATCTTTCCCGGGCCGCGTATCTGATGGATGCCCTCATGGGGCGACTGGGGCTAGATGGACGGAGCTTTGTGCTGCAAATGATGGGTTTTGGCTGCAATGTCCCGGCCATTATGGGCACTAGGGTCATGCGTAGCCGGGGAATGCGACTTTTATCTATGTTAGTCATTCCCTTTTCTCTCTGCTCTGCCCGCCTGCAAGTATTTGTTTTTATCCTGGCGGCTGTTATGCCCGGCACCCAAGGGGCGATCGCTCTGTTTTTACTGTACTTAATGAGCTTTGTGGCTGCCTTCACCGTGGCCGCCATTCTAAGTCGTTTTCATTACTTCCAAGCCCGGGACCCCTTCGTATTAGAATTACCCCCCTATCGTTTGCCCACCTTTAAGCAGGTATTTTTGCGAGTGTGGGGAGAAATGCGGGAGTTTGTTGCCCGTTTATCGATGTTTATGGTGATTGGTAGTAGCCTCATTTGGTTTTTAACCAGCTTCCCCCAAGGTAGTACGGGTTTAGAAACCTTTGCGGGACGCATTGGCAGTGTTTTCCAACCATTAATGAATCCCTTGGGCATCAATCCCTTTTTAACGATTTCTTTGATTTTTGGTTTTGTCGCCAAAGAAGTTCAAATAGCAGCCCTAACTGTTATTTATGGTCTCAACAACTCCGAAGCCGTCTCTGACCAAATCCACAGTACAGTAACCTTTGCCCAGGGTTTTAGCTACTGTTTATTTAGTTTGATCTATATTCCTTGCCTTACTACCCTTGGGGCGATTTGGGGTGAAAGTAAATCCCTTGCCTACACTGCTATTTCTGTGGCTACTCCCCTGGTAACGGCCTGGCTATTTAGCTTTATTTTCTACCAAAGCTTTTCCTGGCTTGGTTGGTGAAATTAATCATTAATTCACCCCCTGGGCACTCAAATGACGAGTTTTGTTTGGCAGTTTTCAGTTTAGTAAAGATGCAGGAAAACCTTTGATAAATGGAAGTGTCAACGCTTCAAACTAAGCTTACTTCCGTATCATAATAGTAGTTTTTGCTTGGACAACCGGAGGGGGAGAGACCACTACATTTCCCCCGGTTTTACGTAACGGTTTGATGACCCAGTTGAAAACCCTTGACAGCTCTTCAAGGCATAGCCACCCAATACGGAGGTTTTTTACTTGAGCTTTTGCCCACCTTGGATGGCTTGGGGAGCTTTACTCGGCCTATTCTACAGGCTATTTAACCAACCAATGACGCCGTGCCCTGTGACCACTTCCATAATAAGGAGGGAGGCAAAACCAATCATGGCGAAACGACCATTCATTTTTTCGGCGTATTTAGTCCAACCCGCTTGTACGGAAGAGTCGACGTAAACCTCTGGTTCGATGGCAAAGTTGTTGAGACGGTTGTCCTGATCCAAGCGGAAGCCACGGGTGGTCATAATTGGATTACTCCTAGTAAAAGTCTATGTTAACTATTGTAACACTTTTTTAAGGAATGTAACAATGTCCCCTTCTTCCCATGGCACCGCAGTCCAACAGGCGATCGCCGATCAACTGTTGGAAATGATTCTCCAGTCCCAGGATTTACATAATGCTTATCGACTGGTGGTGGAAGGATTACAGCGGGGTTTGGGGGTAGACCGGGTGTTGTTGGTGCAAAATGCAGTGTTCCCGAACCGTCAATCCCGCCTTGTGGCCCAGGCCATCGCTCCGGCCAGGGATATTATGCTTTTGGATGAACCCTGTGCCGATTGTCGTTGGCTCCATCTGCTGGGGCAGCTTCCCCACTACGGGCTGTGGACAGTGTGGGAGGGGGAAGGTGAATTTGTCCAACTAGATCCGGTCCAGGGGGAATTTTGTCGAACTTTGGGGATTAAAAGTCTATTGCATTTGCCCTTGGTGATTAACCAGCGTCATTGGGGAGTTCTCAGTCTCCAATATCTCCACCAAGCCCGGCCCTGGCCCCTGGAGGATCAACAATTTGCCCAGCGCATTGCCCATCTATTCTGTTTGGGTTTGATGAAAACGGAGCTTTGGATTCATTGTCAGAACCATAAAAATGCGTTGCAGACTGTGGTGGCCGAGGGCCAGGTCCAAAGGGAAACCTACCTTAAATCCGCCCAACGGGAACGGGCCATTGCTGATGTTATCGATAAAATTCGCTTTGCCCTTGATCTACGCTCCCTCTTTCAAACTACGGTGACGGAGGTGCGGAAATTGTTGGTAGCAGACCGGGTAATGATTATTAAAGTTAGGCAGAATAAAAATTTTTCCTGGGGGGAAATTCAGGCGGAAGCCCAAACGGACGACAAGCTATGCCTCTTGCCTCCAAAGGAAAGAGTGCCTTTGTCATCGCGATGGATTGATCATTTTGCCAAGGGATTGATTTTAGCCATGGATGACACCGACGATCAAAGGGCGGATTTCGATCAATCAATGTTGGCACTAGCCAAGGCTAATTTGGTGGTGCCCCTCTTTTCTGGCGATCGCCTCTGGGGGGTATTGTCGGTGCATCAGTGTGATGGGCCCCGGGTGTGGGAAAGTTCGGACATCGAGTTTGCCCTCAAAATTGCCCTCAACTTAGGGGTGGCGTTACAACAGGCAGAATTATTGACCGAGTCCCAACGGCGATCGACCGCTCTCCAAAGTGCCCTGGGGGAAGTGGAAGCCCAAAAGGATTATCTCGCCCGCATTGCGGAGGAAGAACGGGCCCTCACTAGGGTGATTGAAGGCATTCGCCAAACGTTGGAGTTACAGAATATTTTTCGGGCCACCAGTGATGAGGTGCGTCATTTGCTCAGTTGTGACCGGGTGTTGGTCTATCGCTTTAATCCGGACTGGAGCGGGGAATTTATCCATGAGTCGGTGGCCCAAATGTGGGAACCACTGAAAGACTTGCAAAATAATTTCCCCCTCTGGCAAGACACCTATCTCCAGGAAAATGAGGGGGGTCGTTACCGCAACCATGAGAGTTTGGCGGTGGGGGACGTGGAAACAGCCGGTTTTACCGATTGCCATTTGGACAATTTGCGCCGGTTTGAAATTCGTGCCTTTTTAACTGTGCCAGTGTTTGTGGGGGAACAACTCTGGGGCCTGTTGGGGGCCTATCAAAATGGGGCTCCCCGCCATTGGCAAGCGAGGGAAATCCATTTGCTCCATCAAATTGCCAATCAGTTGGGCGTAGCAGTGTACCAAGCCCAGTTGCTGGCCCGCTTCCAAGAGCAGTCTAAAACCATGGAAAATACTCTGGCTGATCTGACGGCGATCGTTGATAACCTGGCCGATGGTCTATTGGTGATTGATCTATTTGGTCGCATTACCCGCTACAATCCGGCCCTGTTGGCCATGTTTGATCTGGAGGGCCTAGAACTATTGGGCGCGGGGGTGGATGCCTATTTCCCCGAGACTTTGAATCAGTTGTTAGCTAAACCGGAAAGGGAAGAGCAAAAACTGGTCACCGCTGATGTGGAATTAAGTCAGGGCCGCCAAGGACAAGCTTTGATCACTAGCATTACTTCCCATGAAAATGGCTGCGAATATCCCCAATGCCTGGGGGCGGTGATTATGATCCGGGATGTGACCCACGAGCGGGAAGTGGAGCGGATGAAAACGGATTTCTTGGCCACGGTGTCCCATGAATTACGTACTCCCCTCACTTCTATTTTGGGTTTTGCCACGGTAATTCAGGATAAATTAAACCGAGTGATTATCCCGGAGTTGGATTTGGCCCAGCCCCACCTTGGCAAGGCTACGGAACGGGTGATGCGGAATTTGGCCATCATTGAGTCGGAGGCCCAGCGCCTAACTGTTTTGATCAATGATGTGCTAGATATTGCCAAAATGGAAGCAGGACAGGAATCCTGGCAGGAACAACCCTGTGCCATTGGCCCCATTATTGAACGGGCGATCGCCACCATTACTCCCCAGGCTCAGAAGAAAAATATTAGTTTGCAAGGGGATTTGGAACCGGGTTTGCCTGATTTTATCGGAGACGAAAACCGGATTTTGCAGGTGGTGCTTAATTTACTCTCCAATGCGGTCAAATTCACCCCTAAGGGTTTAATCACTGCCCGTAGCCACTTTCACCAAAATTATCTCTGGGTAGAAATTATTGACCATGGCCCCGGTATCCATCCAGCGGACCAGGAGAAAATTTTCGAGCCGTTCCAACAGGGAGGGGGAGATGTGCTCACTGATAAACCCCAGGGTACGGGGTTAGGATTGCCCATTTGCAAAAAAATTGTTGAACACCACGGCGGTACCATTGGCGTTAATAGTAGTCTGGGTCGGGGTAGTACTTTCTATTTTTCCTTGCCTGTCCCAGTTCCTGCGGTGGAAACTTCCCCTGCTGTCTGAAGTGGTAATCAGGTTATTTTTCCTTTGGTGCCCCTGGCCAACAACGGCGATCGCCTACGTTTAAGGTATGGTTGATCATGGTAGTCTAGCGAAGCCCGGCCTTCTTCCAGCCCGCATTACCTATGCAAGATTTTGGCGCAGTGTTCCACAACCAAGTGCTTTTGATTTCCCTGGCGGCCTGCTTCCTGGCCCAGGGCATCAAGGCGATCGTGGAAATTTTCCGCAACGGTAAAATCAATCTCCGTTCCCTCGTTTCCACCGGAGGAATGCCTAGTGCCCATTCTGCCTTAGTGGGGGCCTTGGCCACCGGGGTCGGTTTGCAAAAAGGCTGGGGCAGTAATGAATTTGCCATTGCTTGTTTATTTGCCGTCATTGTTATGTACGATGCGGCAGGAGTGAGACAGGCTGCCGGTAAACAGGCCCGTATCCTCAATCAGTTAATTGATGAACTTTTCCAGGAAGATCAAAGCTTGACGGAAGAACGGCTCAAAGAACTGCTGGGCCACACTCCAGTGCAGGTTTTTGCTGGTTTAGCATTGGGCATTGCCATCGCTTTCTTTGCCGTGCCAGCCCAGTGAACGGGAAATTAGGAGAGTAAATGAATGGAAATTGTCCTTTTCCTAGCCACTATTTTAATTATTGGTTTAGTACTAAGATGGTTTTTTAACGTAACAGCGGCAACCCTAAAAAATGGGGCTATTATCGCTATTATTTTGGTGGTGCTTTACGTCGGTTTTAAAATTACTCCCGCTGAAGTGTGGGAACAGGTGCAACAAATTTTCCAGGGCAAACGTTAAAACTTAAATTGTTCGATCTAGGATGCTGTTGATAAAATTTTGCTTCACCGTCTTTATTTGAAAAGGTTGACAGTATTTTTAAAACCATTCTGGGCATCTGTTTAAAAAGCTTTATTTTGCTTCCTAAATCGACCTACTAAAGCTCTGGCAATACTGGGGGACGTTGCCTCTGTTTCCCCCCAAATTTGGGGGGTCAGGGGGGCTTTTAAGACAATTTCTAAGGTTTTCCACTGGTTGATGAATCACATTTTTTCTCCTTTAGCTAACACTCCGTTAAGAAAAATATCTGCTAAACCTTCCGCCATTTCTTGCAAAGCCTGGGGGGAAGCGTGGGGGTCAATCACCGTTTGTTCGGAAAAACCAGCCACCGCAAACATACCCAAAAAAACCTGGGCGACAATTTTGGGATTCATTCGCCGGTAAATGCCTCGGTCCATGGCGGTTTGGAAAAAGGCTTCCGCCACATCGGTCATTTTGTCGATAATTTCCGACTGGATTTTTTCCCGTAGCTCCGGGTGATATTGGGCTTCCACAAAGCACACTTGCAATAGATATTTGTTTTCCCGCAAATGGAACATCCGCCGTTTCATCACCTGGGCGATCGCCTTGTAACTGCCCATCTCGCTTAATTCAGTCAATAAATCGGTGAGAATTTCCACCCAGCCGGCGGTGGCCACTTCCACCAAAATGGCCTTCTTATTGGTGAAATAACGGAATAGCGTTCCTTCGGCCACGTTGGCTGCCTGGGCCAAATCCTTTGTGGTAGTACCTTCGTAACCCTTAGTGCCAAATAATTTCAAAGCTCCCTTCAAAATGCGATCATGGGTGGAAGCTTCGGCCGGATTGGTAAAGGTCGATGGGGCGATTGAATACTTGTTGCTCTGCACGGACTTTACCTCTAAATTCACCGAGCTATTACTGTTATTGTGCGGGAAAAATCCCGATCGCCTCACTGGTCAACAGAAATCTTCATAATTCCGAGCTTTTTCCATGAAACGTCCCACCCTCTACTGTGCAATTACCGGCCATGGTTTTGGCCATGCGGTGCGGACTGCTTGCATTGCCCGCCGGGTCCAGGAACTTTGCCCTGATGCGTTGATAATCATGGCTACCCGTAGCCCCCGTTGGTTGCTGGAGTGTTATTTGGAAAAACCCTTTATTCACCGCCCAGTGGCTTTTGATGTTGGCGTGGTACAGGCAGATAGTTTACAGATGGATGAAAAGGCGACCCTGCAAGCTTTACAGGATATTTACAAGCGGGAAAATGCCCTGGTGGCCACGGAGTCTAACTATTTACGGAACAATCGGGTGGATCTAGTGCTGGCGGACATTCCGGCCCTGGCAGTGGCGATCGCCCATCGAGCAAATATTCCCTGTTGGATGAGTAGTAATTTCGGTTGGAATTTTATCTATCGAGATTTTAGTGATCAATTTGGGGTAGTGATTGAGAAAATTGAACGGGATTATCGCCAATGTGATTTATTATTCCGGTTGCCCTTATCGGAACCGATGGAAATTTTCCCCTATCAAATCCAAGCTGGCTTACTGGGGGGCGGTCCTCAATATGGGGAGCAGAGTTTAAGAAATACCTTTGCCATTAAAACTGCTAAGGAAAAAACTATTTTGCTCACCTTTGGGGGTTTAGGTTTAGAGGCTATTCCCTACCAAGTATTAACTCAATTTCCCGACCATCAATTTATTACCTTTGACATCCAAGCTCCTAAGTTAGATAACCTGACCATTATCAATGATAAAACCTATCGCCCGGTGGATTTAATGCCCCTTTGCGGACGGGTATTTTCCAAGCCTGGTTTTGGTACCTTTGCTGAAGCGTTAAAGTTAGAAGTCCCGATTATTTCCCTCACCAGGGATGGTTTTGCGGAAGCGCAAGTTTTACTGGCAGGTTTGCAGAACTACGGAGAGCACCAAATTGTGCCCCACCAGCAATTTTTCGCCGGCAACTGGGATTTTTTGTTGGAAAGCCCCCAAAAACCTAGGTTGGATCAGAAGTTAGACAAACATGGCGATCGCCAGATAGCAGAAAAAATCGTCGCCCAAATTAGTTGATTTTGTCCCCCAACTCGGAAAAAGTCAGGGGATTTTGGTAAACCATAAACCTGGGGTTAACCTCTGGGAAGCCGTTCATGGTTGTTCATGCCGTATGCTTTTACGATCTAAATGCTATCTGACACCTCCGTTGACTTAATAAAACTTAATCCAAATAATTTGACTTAGTGGTTCTTTTCAGGCATTCTCTCAGCATTAGAAGGCTGAGTATGGGTTTTAATGCTGTTTATCCTTACAAGTTAAGTGATAAATGTGCATTAAGGATTCCCATTGCAGTCTAATTACTGGTTAGCTGCAAATAAAAAATGAAAAAACCAGATATTGATGTGTATTGCAATGTAATGGAAGAAATCAAGCGACGAACAGGCGTTATCGATTTTTTTCTATCTGGTAATGGTCACGCTTTATGTGAACCTACAACACTGGAATCAATTGCGCTGCAAATCAGGAAAATCCTAGAGCTAATAGCTATGGCGTCACTTGTAGCAAACGAAAAAGAATACAAAAAGGTATATTCCAATTTTGCCAGCGCATGGAATGCAGAATATTTACTAAAAGACTTAGGCAGAATTAATCCTGATTTTTACCCTAAACCAGTCGTAGAGAAACTTTCTGATGACCCTAAAGTAAAAAATCGCCTAGCAGATCGTGACGAAGACTATCTAACCAAAAATGAATTTATAAAAGTTTACAAGAAATGTGGCGCAATCATGCATGCGAGCAATCCGATGGGTCGCAAAATAGGCTATGAATACTACAAAAAGAACATTCCAGAATGGAGACAGAAGATAATAAACCTCCTAAACAACCACCAAATTAAGTTATTTAATCACTCTGGCTTTTATCTAATTCATATGAAAGAAGATCGTGATGATAAGGTACATTTTTATGAATTCGACCTTGTGCAAACCACAAGCAGCTAACAAAACGCTCGTTCGAGCGCAAACTACAATGCGCTTCGTTTGCGCTGCACAGCTTCAACGTTCGGCGGGCTTGCTTGCCAGCACTCTTTTCATTAAAATAGTATAGCAGTCTGTATTATCGGCATTCAACTCTGATGGATAATCTAACCGACTTTGCATTCAAGCTCGGGAAGGTCGTTTACAAAGTTATTCGCGATGTCGAGGCATCAAAAGATGATTCGACCAAGCTCATCCAAGACCTTGGCGGCTTAAGCGGTGAAAAGATACTACTTCAGAAAATCGCCAAGTTTTGGAATCAGCAAGACCGCTGGGATAGACCCGATGGCCTCGTCATAGTAACTAGTCACAGACTTGTCTTTTTAGCTAAAATGAAGACGGTCGCATCAACAACAGATTATCTCAGCTTTCCATTGGGGTTGATTGACGAACTTGAAGCTACCACTGTATCTTGGGTCAGTCCAGCAATTGCATTTCACGTTAATTCGACGAAGTATATGTTCACATTCTTTGCCGGATCGGATGAAGTCGTTGATGCGATCCGATCGGCCAAGGTAACACTAGAATCAATATCCATTAATTCGCATTCAGATCCCTCAAGCACTGGGCGAGATATTCCTGTGCAACTCCTACCCGACATGATTCGATTTCTATGCCCAGATTGTGAGGCTTCAGTCAGAGTTAGGCGTAAACAAGCAGGAAGGCTAGGAAAATGCCCCGAATGCGGTGGTGTTTCACGGATCCCAATCGATGGAAGATAGAATGCCTTAGTCAACTTAAAGACATCCCAGATTGTTAGAAAGTCTAACCACCCAATGAGAACTAGGCGAAGGTTTTGTCAAGTCCTGAAGATGCCGTTCACCAGATCTATCTCATCATTGCTGCCGAACAAGCCCCTTGAGTGGACAGTCCGCCACCGGTCTTTTGCATTACAATTTTAGGGTTACCACCTGCCCCTAGGGCCAGCGTTAGCATTCAGAAAATCCACGAGAGGTGCGTCGCCCAATACAAATTCATCCTTTAATACACATTCAAAGCATGAATACTATTGATTTTGAAAGAGTGATCAGAGCACTTATCAAAAGTGGATTTCTCTTTTCAGCTGCCGACTTCAATGAGCGCAGGCGTGCAGCTGATAAAGTAGCTACATCTGGATTGATTGAAAAGACAAATTTTTGGTGCAACGTTGCAATAAAAGGTGCGATACCTGTTATCGAATCATCTTTCGACGTAGACATCCCTTCAAATCAGTTCCGATTCAAGCCTTCTATGCAGGATTTCAATGTTAAAGAAGATGAATTGAGTGCAATGCTCTTAAAACTTGGGATGAATATGGATGCGGTTGCATTTCGATATGCTTACTCCCAGCCAGTATTCGTAGGTGTGAAGTTTGCAGCATCTCTTTCGCCCGAAGCTCGAAGATCTCTTTTTGAGTCGTTTGATCGTCAGATGCTTAACTGTCTCTCCCTTACTTCTTCAATGAAAGCAGGTTTTGGAAGCGTAAAGATGTCAGTAACTGGATTCGTTTTATGGATATTTACGAATCAAAGCGGAGCAAATAATTTCAGCTCTGTGGAAAAGGAAAGCTTGAGAAAGATGCATTTTTGGGAGAAGGTTAATTCACTGTCCTGGGTCGTCGATCTTGAAACGAACTCAATAGCTAAACACAAAGGGCTGCCAATCATTCTTGATTCAGTCTTTAATGTAAAGGCATTTGAGGATTCTCTGAAGCTTGACGAATACTAACAACCGAGCTGCACCGGAACGCCATAAGCTGTTTGGTTGGGTTACAAAGGTTATCTGCGTCTGGTGAGCTTAGTCGTTAGGCCCCATACAAAATTTAAGACCTACCCACCAGAACTTCTTTGTCACCAGATTCTTACTGTAAGCGCCTCCGTGCTTTTGCAATCGTCCATGGCGATCGCCAGCAACGTTATGGTCGCCAGATAGCAGAAAAAATTGTTGCCCAAATTGGCTAATGATATTAGTTGATAAAAACTGATAGCCGTTGCTGTAAATCACAATTGAGCCAGGAAAAATAAGTGGGATAAACTGGAAACCTTGGTTGCAATAAATAGCCATTTTCTTCTAGCAATTGACTTAGTTGATTCACCGATTGGTGATGATAATCAGGGTTAACTTCATCAATGGGTACAATGCCACCTAAATCCCTAACTCCAGCAGCTAAACAAGCTAGTAGATCACTGAAATTTGGCACTAAATTAGGCGGTATTTGTAGGGTAATTTCTGCGGGTAATATTGCCCTTGCTAAGGTAATAACTTGCACCAATTTTTGTGGGCTGTAGGCGGAAATATTATCTGTTTGTTTTTGCCCAGGGCTATGGGGTTGCAAAATCACCTCTTGAATGTGGCCGTATTCTTGTTGAACATTGGCGATCGCCATTAAACTCTCTTCCACTTCCTGGTCAGTTTCCCCAATGCCCAGTAATAAGCCAGTGGTGAAAGGAATACCCAATTCCCCTGCTAATCGTAATTGTTCTAACCTGAGCTGGGGTTCTTTACTGGGGGCTTGACGATGCACTGTGGTTAATAGTCGGGGAGAAACCTGTTCCAGCATCAACCCCAGGGAAAAATTCACTTCCTTTAAACGAGCTATTTCTGATCGACTTAAAGGCCCCGCATTGGTGTGGGGATAAAATCCCAAATCTAGGGCGATTTTGCCTAGGTTATAAATAAGTTCAAACCAAGCTTTTCGGCGGGAAGATTGGGGATGCACTTCCCCCGCCAGAATTAAAATTTCCCTTATCCCCCGCCCTGCCAAACTTTCCAGTCGCTGTTTAGCAACGCTTTCGGTTAACCATTGGTCTTTTCTTGGCTCCTGCCGGAAATTGCAGTAACTACAACGGTTAAAACACTCGTAGGTGGGAACCAGAGTATAGGCGGGACTGTAAGTGATAGACAACACACTTCAACTCAAAAAAGACTTTAACCGAGCCAACGCCATGGGAGGAATGGCATGACCCATGGGAAATTCTTGATATTCCACTGAGGCCCCAATGCTTTCCAGTTCAGCCTTGGCCTGTTGAGCCATCCGCAGTGGTACTACCGGATCTTCGGTGCCATGGATTAACAAGATAGGGGCGATCGCCTGGGGTTGGGATTCCGGCTGGAAATGGAGATAGCCGCTCAGGGAAAAAATTTTAGCCAGGGGCAATGTTAAGCCCACATCCAGAGCCATGGCTCCCCCCTGGGAAAAGCCTCCCAGTATAGTTCTGGCCAGGGGAATGCCCGTTTCCTCTGCTAAACCCAATAAATAGGCTCGTAAACCCTGTCTTGCTTGGGCCAAACCTTCAAAATTTTGACTTTCGAGGTCATACCAAGCCCGGCCCTGGGGAATTTGGGGATGGGTAAAGGGGGCATTAACAAAGCGCCACTGATAATTAGGTAAGTCCAACATGGGAGCCAGGTCTGACAAATCCCGAGCATCAGCCCCCCAACCATGGAGCATCACGAGTAAATAACTAGAATCCGTTGGTGTAACTGCTGGGTCTGGGTAGGCGATCGCCGAAAAATGTAGAGCCATGGCAGGGCAATGCTAACGATTTAACTGGGTGAGGCTGGCGGACTGGTAATAATGGGACAAAATTTGTTGGTAGGGGGTACCTTTTTGGGCTAGACCGTAGGCTCCCCACTGACTTAGGCCAATGCCATGGCCAGAACCACGGCCTGTAATGGTGAAATTATCGCCATTTCTCGACACAGTGAACAGAGTGCTCCGGAGTTTTAATGCCTGACGAATGGCATTGCCAGTTAAAGTTTTGCGCCCCCCGGTGCCATTGACTTGAATGGAAGCAATGCGACCCCTGGGAGTAACTTTGAGAGGGGTTAAACCGGTAACAGTGCCAATGCCCCCAATGTGTCGGCTCAAATCACGGTTACTGAAGGTTTGGTTCCAGCTAAACACCGGCGAACTTTGGTCATAATCCACCACTCCCCGTAGATAGGGCAGGGGCGACATCCATACGTCTTCAACATTTTCCGTATGGCCCCCAGAGGCGGCATGGAACGCAGCCAAAATCACCTTGCCGTTGTAGGTCATTACCTGGCCCGCCGTGGCTTCTACTGCTTCCACCGTGCTGACATATTCGTTATTCATCCCCTTATAAACCTGGGTGGCCGTGGTGGTGTCCAGGTCGTAGTAACGGTTACTGTCCTTGCTAGTTTGATAGATGGCGTAGGTGCGGGCGGCTACAGCTTGGGCTTTTAGGGCTTCCAGGGGCCAGGAGGGAATGGCTTCGGAACCTACCACACTGTATAAATACTCTTCAATATCCACTAGATTAACCGCGCTGACCCCATTGCCTTGGCGGATTAGACGCACCTTGCCCCGATACCAACGATCGCCGATCCAAATGCGGCCGTCTCCACTAGGTTCAATGGTGATTTGGGAAGCCTGCATACCAGCCAGGTTAATGTTGCGACCGGAGGCAGTGGCGTTGGCGGGGACAAGGGAATCTAAGCGGCCAATGGTGGCTCCCCCGGCATTTTTCACCAAGGCTGGGGTGGAACTGCCCACTCCGACATTACTAACACCCTTACTGATGGCAACCCGTAATTCCATCGCCTGGGCGGATAAAGTCCAAGCCAGGGAAATAATTAAACCGAAAAAACTAGATTTACCAATTAGTTGTAACCAGGGGAGGAGAACCCGTAAGTTTGTCGGCAGGGAACCCCCTGTTTTGGTCGTAAATTCCATGACAAATTTCCTCACAGCACAATCTACCGGTCAATCCTAACCAAGGTAGCTGTTGCCGGGGATTTTGCCAAGCCAGTTACAGCGCCGACCAAAGGGGGAAAGATCGTTAAAATAACGGTGGTTATCCACTGGGCAAGTTTTTTGTAGAGGAAATAAACTTCGATGGAATGGCGTGAAATTTCTGGCAGTTGGGTTCTAGTGCCGCCCCAACCGATCGCCGTGGTGCATTTTCTCGGGGGAGCTTTTGTCGGTACGGCCCCCAATGTGGCCTATCGTTGGTTACTAACGGAATTAGGTAAAGCTGGTTATGTGGTGGTGGCCACCCCCTTCGTCAACACCTTCGACCACCAGGCGATCGCCCGTAGTGTGCTGAATCGCTTTGAAATTATTCTGGAAAGATTGCAAAAACAAGGGGAAATTACCACTGGTTTACTGCCGGTATACGGCTTAGGCCATAGCTTGGGTTGTAAACTACATCTACTCATTGGCAGTTTGTACGAGGTGGAGCGGGCCGGCAATATCCTCGTTGCGTTTAATAACTATCCCGTTAAACAGGCTATTCCCTTTGGGGAACAATTAGCCCAACTGCAACTGGATAAATTCCTCACAGGGGTGCAAAAACAATTAAGACAGCTCAATCTCCAGGTGGATTTAAATTTTGAATTTACTCCATCCCCGGAGGAAACCAACCTTTTAATCGCCGAAAATTATCGAGTGCGGCGTAATTTATTAATTAAATTTTCCAACGATGATATTGACCAAACCCTGGGCTTAAGGCCAATTTTAAATCAACAAACCGCTGACCTAGTGGCCTACTGTCCCCTACCTGGCAATCATTTGACTCCTTTGGGGCAAGACATTCAATGGGAAACCGGCCAGGAATTTTCCCCCTTAGACGCAGTGGGGCAATGGTTGAAAAATTCCCTTTCCCAGGATTTGAGGCGACTGCAAAAGGAAATTCTCCGTTGGCTAGAACCGACTCGTTTCTATAGCGGTTTTGATAATCTATAAATGCGAAAGAGGGTGGGTAAAAAAGCGATACTCCTCCACCGGACGGTTTTGCAAAATATGCTCTTGGAGAATTTTTTCCATTACTGTGGGGGTCACGTTCCGGTACCAAATGCCCTCTGGATATACCAGTAAAATTGGCCCCTGCTGGCAAACCCGCAAACAATTAGCCTTAGTGCGGAAAATGTTCCCATCACGACTGGACTGAGTGCAATCCAGCCCCAACTCCGGCAAACGCTTTTTCAGATAATCCCAGGTGGCGAGGCTATCTTCTTTGCTACAGCATTTCGGTTTTGTTTGGTCACAACAGAGAAACAGATGCCGTTGAATGCGCCCAAGGCCTAAACGTTGGCAACTATCGACAATGGTTTCTGAGGGAGTTATGGGGACAGGGTTTTCCATGGAAATGTGCGCGAAAACTGAATAATCGCCTTATAGTTGGAGAGAATAAAGCCCCGTGGCCTTGCCCCACCAAAATCATTATGTTTAAAGATTGGAACTTTGATGACTGGATGAACCATTTAATGATGCTATTGACCCTGTTGGGTTTGGCCATTATTTGGTTTGTGATTTAAGGACTACTTGGCACGTAGTTCCATTCTTCCAAGCATTAGTGGGAGCAACTGTGGAGCAATAAAGAGTTTTGTTAGTCTAAGCTAAAAAACCCCGTTTACCTGCCGTTTTTTGCTTAGTCTCCCAATAATTCAAGGAATTGGGCTTCTGATAACTGCGCGATGCCGAGCTTCTGGGCTTTTTTCAGCTTTGCCCCCGGAGCTTTGCCCACCACAATGTAATCGGTTTTACCGCTGGGAGTGCCAGTGCATTCAGCCCCCACATTTTGGAGTCTGGTTTTAGCTTCCTCTCGGTTCATGGCGTTGAGGGTACCGAGAATGACAACTTTTTTCTCAGCTAGGGGATGGGCACCTTCCTCATTACTGGGGACAGTGGCTACTGGATCGGTGATGGTTTCTGTTTCCACCGTAGGGGCAACATCTTCGCTGGTAGCAACTGGGGCAACTGTTTTATTTTCCCTCGGCGGCTCAGTTTTTTCCACCGCTTTAACTTGCTTTTCCTCTTGGTCCAAAACCTCGTCAACAGCTTTAGCAGTGGATTTTTTCGCTGGAGACGCAGGAGCTTTGGTTGCTTGGGCTGCTGGTGGGACTGGAGTCGGTTCCGGTTCTGGTTCAACCTTTTCCGCTTGAACTGATTTGGGCGATTCTTGTTTAACCTCAACGGTTACCGGAGGAGAAGGGGATACCACAGGTGCTTCCTGGGCTGGTGCAGTTGCAACTGCTTTAGTTTTTTCCGGCACCTCAGAAGGAGGCTCGCCTTTAGCCTTAGCTAAGTTTTCCTGTAGGGCCGCCAATTCTTGTTGAAGTTGGGTTACTTGCCCCTGGGCAGATTGCAGGGCAGCGGCCTGTTCTTTTTTCTCAGTTTTAAGGCGATCGCCTTCGGCCTGGGTAGTTTCCAGTTTGACTTTTAATTCGGCATTGGCCAGGGCTAGTTCTTTTTGCGCTTCCTCTAGTTGATTGAGCTTAGCCGTGAGTTGGCTTCGTTCCCCTTGCCATTGTTCTTCCTGTTGGCCTAGGCGATCGAGGGCGGCCTGTAGATTTTCTGCTTGGGTCTGGGCTGACTGACTTTGTTGCCTTGCGGTCTGTAATTCCTGTTGAACTTGATCCCGTTCCGCAGTCAGTTGTCGTACCTGCTCTTCCCATTGGGACGCCTGACTATTCCATTGAGCTTGTTCTTGCTCATGTCTTTGTTGCCAGAGCTTTTCCTGGGATGCTAAACGTTGCTCGATCGCCTTAGCTTGATTTTGTTCTACATAGCTGAGTTGGTCACTCAACTGTTGATTGCGAGTCACTAAAGAATTCAACTGAACCAGTTTAGGCCGAGTTTCCGCCACTTCATTGACCGCTTGCTTAAGGCGATCGGACAAGTTGGTATTTTCCTGGAGCAATTCTTGATTGAGCTTTTGCAGACCAACAAATTTTTCGCTTTGGATGTCGTCATAGTGGGCCAACTGATGTTGCAGAGCGGCTACCATTTTTTCTTGGGCTTGGTAATTTTCTGTCAACTGATTCCTTTCCGCCAAGGCATTTTCCAAGGAAGCCTGGACGGATTGCAAATCTTTTTCTAAACGACGCAATTTTCCCTTGGCATGGATGACAGCTTCTGGAGATTCCCCATCGTTTTCGGGGGCAACTTCTTTTACCGCCGGAGTTCCAGAGCCAGCGATTAAAGTGGGAGGCTGATCGGAGGGTTGGGATTGGGCCAGTTTTTTTTCTAGGGCGCGACGACTATTCCAGACATATATGCCGCTGCCTAAGGCCAAAACCAATCCGCTTAAGGGGTAGCTCAATTCCAATGGGGTCATCCACCGTCTCCTCGATCAAAAACATCAACGCCAATCGCCACTGGACTGGACTCTAGATCCTCTTATAGCAAGTTTAGGAACCTTTTATGGGACGACGGGGCGAAATAGTCGCAAAACTTAATCGAGGCAGGAGGCCAGGAGCCTTAGCCCACTCTCTAAAATTCCCCGCCATGGGAATTTACTATTTTTTGTCCTATTTCTAGATCAATTAATCCATTGCTCTGTTCAATGTGCTTAATCAATTCCCTATAGGCTGGAGCGAATTGCAACTGGGATGAATTACCTAAAATGACTAGCTTACTTTTTGCCCTGGAAATACTGACCAATAATTTCCGGTCTGTTCCCTGGCGATCGCCATCAGCGATGCTTTGAATATTTTTAACCTGCTTAGACCAAGAAATGGTAGTGGAAAAAATAATTAATTCTCTTTCATCCCCCTGGAATCTTTCCACCGTATCCACCACAATGGAATCCCTTGAAAAATCAGCGCCAGCAAAAATTTTTTCCAATTGTTGATTAATTTCCGCTACCTGAGCCCGAAAAGGAGCAATAATGCCAATTTCTGCCATTGGCAACAGTTTGTTTTCCCAGTAAGTTTTGACGATGGTCGCCGCAATGATGGCTTCGTTAGTATTCTTGCGCTGAATACTAGTTTCCGATGGGGTTTCAATAAAAATAGTTCTACTCTTACTCAATTTACTTAACAAGTCATTGTCATTATTTTCGTAACTTGACTCAATTTTTCGCTGTTCCTGTGTTTGCTCCACCAAAGGGCGATCGTAATGATGGGCTATCAATGAAGCAATATCTCTATGCATACGATAATGCTCAGTTAGTTGTCCGTAACAATGATTCCATCCCTTATTTTTGGCATTATTAATTAATCTTTCAAACAAAGATATTCTCAAATCGCTAATGTTAATGGCATAGCGTCGAAATGGCTCAACTTCAACTCGACATTCCTCTTCATTTTGAGTAATTACTGCTGGCAGTTGCTTTTGATCACCAATCAAGACAAATTTGTTGAATAAGACCACTATTCCGGCTAGATCAGCCTCCGTTAATTGGGAAGCTTCATCAATGATTAGCTGATCAAATTCACCAACAAACTCCCTGAGTAATAAATATTTATCTTTAAACGTGGAAACAGTTGTGACAAATACTTGATTTTCTTGTAAATACTTCCGCCAAAGATCCGCATTATCTCCAGTTAATTTTTCGGCCAGCAAACTTTCATCAACTACAGTTTTGTTACCTAAACGTAGGTAATCTATTAGCTCTCCATAGCGTGGGGATTTAAGGGCTTTACAAATCTGTTCCACTGCCTTATTCGTAAAAGCCAGGATAAAAATATTTTTCTTGTTTAATTTAAGTAAATTTTGTACGTAATTAACCAAAAATATACTAGTCTTCCCCGTACCTGGTGGTCCTTGTAGTAAATAATAATGCTTAGCCTCGAGAGCCTGGCAAATAATTTGATTTTGATCATTGCTCAGGTAAATATTTACCTGATAATCTATTAACGCTTTTTGTGGCTCCAAATGCCCTAAAAGTAATTGTTTTTTCTCCATGGAACAAGACAATACTTCCAACAAACAGACAATACTACTCCAGTAGTTGCGCTCGAAAATATCCGGCTCTAAGGCCCAAAAATTATATTGCTCGATAAATGAATAGTCATTTTGCTTGTTAAATAAAGAAACTATTATTTGATTCTGATTAATTCCCTTGATCGAACCTTTAAAAATATGTTGTTTTAACGGTTCATATACACCATTTATTTTGGGATGAATAATTACTATGTCACCAGAACGGAATGAATGGGGCACATCAGTCTGAGTCAATGCTAATGAAAGATAACTTTTCTCTTTGTCAACCTTGATTAGTTTAAGATCATAAATTAAGCGATAATTATTTTGTTTAACATTAAAATTATCTAGCCACAAACTAGCAAACCCTGTCGATGTTTGATGCTTATCTTCCAACTCAGATTGCTGATGATCTGATATTTTATTGTTAATTAATTCCCGTAGAATGAACGAGAGTAGCTGTTGATAATAGTTTGTCGTCAACTTTTCTGGCTGGTAGTTTTGTTGAAAACGCTTTAATCGTCGTTGATTATATTCTGGTAACTCTCCAGCACCATCAGATTTAAGTTTATCTAAGCTAATAAAGTTGCCCGCAGCTAATTGGTAAATTTTGCTAACAATTTCATTTCTGATTTTAATCAACTCATTTTTTTCTTGAGATTCGCTAACAATATTTCTGCGGGGCTGATCTGATTTTGAGTAAAATATCTCCTTGTTACCCACATAATTTCCGTAGGTACTTTCCAGCATCATGTTATATGCCACCACCTGCATTTTATGATTTTTCCATTCTCTACCTGGATAGGGAGCGCCACCACTTTTTAGCTCAATAATATCCTTAGATCCGTTTGAGTCGATAGTTAATAAATCTAGTCTTCCTTGTAGACCATAATGTTGTGAAAAAAATGTAGGTTCAATCCAAATTCTTAAGTTTTCTGCCTGTAATCTCTGCACTAATTGACTGATGTTAGGTAGATGTTCTTGAACAATCGACGTTTGAATATTTGTCATCTCCTGTTCGCCAAGATAAGCAGATCTCAGAGCATCTGACTTTTTGTAATCTGTAAAAATTTGAGCAATATTAATTTGCTTATTTCTGACTAGCTCATCTAGGCAGTAACCTACAATGGTTCCTTTAAAAGCTGCAGCACCAGCTAATTCTCCTACTAGTTTGGTTAGCCAAAAAATATCACTGCTCGTATTTTTGTTGCCAAAACACTCACTGATGGCGCTGGCATCTACCAGAAAGTCCGGCTCAATAACGATTAATGATTCTGATTTGGCCTGATATTTATTTTCAGCTACTGGCACCAAATTATGGCAAGCGATTAATGTATCTTCCTTCAATATGTCAATCAAATAAAATAAATGGGGAGCATTAAACCAATCACACTCTATGACAATGTTTGTTTGTAGGTTTTCTAAATCAAAACCGTAGAGATGAAATGCCCGCTTTGATTGACTTCTGTGGTGCCCTGTGTATAAAAGCTTCAGGTACTTGGTAGACGGCGATCGCCTTGCTTGAAAAAGCTTGGTAAAATATTGATTGTTATATTTACTATTGTCAAAAGTGAATCCCAGTAGTTCGGAATTTTCAGTTGCTTGCAGGCATAATTTTTGGAGCAACAAGATTCCTTGCTCAATGGCAACTTGGTTGACTTTTTCAGAAAATCCCCTGCGGATAAATTTCCGGAAAGCTTCAAAATTGCTTACATCTTCTTCGTCTAGATTTATTTTGCTAATACAATACCTAAATTTTGCATAAAAATTTCTGAAAACTATATTTTCAGGTTCAGTAAAAGCTTTGATGAACTGATAAAAAAGCTTAGAGATTTCATAAAATTTTTCCTTTAAGCTCAGCTTAGCTTCACCAAGTAAGTATAAACTTTCGCATATTCCTGAAGCTTTTTGCTTATCGTTCATCAACAATGTTCAGTAAGAGAACTGTAAAAACTTAGCATAGTCATATGGGTTATGAGTTCACTCTGAATTAATTAAGGCGGTCGATGATAGACAAAGCCCCTCCTCCTAAGAGTGCTCCAATTGGACTAAATAATTCCCTGAGGGTATCGGTAGCTTGAGTTAAACCACTGGTGTTAACTAAGACTACATCATTGTTTCTTAAAGTTGGATTTTTGTCAGAACTAATGTTAAGACTAAAGTCAGGGGCGATATTAAGTCTCGTAACTGTGCCATCGGGATTTAAACGAATTAGATCAACGCTGGCTTTATCCGCCCGAATCGGGTCAAAGGAACCGGCGGCCAAAATTGCTTGGTTTAAGGTGGAATTAGGCTGTAGCTGGATAGCACCACCTCGTCGCACTTCCCCCACAACGTTAACAGTGATGGAGCGGGGTGAAAAATTGGCAGTGGCAATGGCCTCAAATTCATCTGGTGACACTTCTTTAGCCTGGGGAACTGTAATGACGTCGCCGTTTTGGAGGATAACGTCTTTATCTAGGTTGCCTTCGTCTAAGAGTTCCCAAAGATTGACCACAATCAACTCAAAGTTCCCGTCCCGATTTTCTCGCCGCACTTCCACATTGCGAATATCTGCTTGGGATTTAATACCACCGGCTTCTTGGATTGCTTGGGTCAGGCGCACCGGCTGGGTATTTTCTACGTTGGCACGACTGCTAGTTGCGGCTGTGCTGCTGTTGTCACCACTCACTTCGGTGATACTAGAGGCTCTAATGGCAGGGGAAATTTTGTAAGAACCAGGGCGAAAAATTTCCCCAATCACCGCCACGTTAATTTCTTGCTCAAAACGAATACCAAAATTTGCGTCGGCTAATTGTCGCACTTCCCTCGGATCTGTGGCAGTTTTGCTTGGGATAACCACAATATCACCATCTCTTAGGGTGACGTTTTGACGGGAATTTCCTTTCTGTAGCAGTTCCCACAGGTTGATGCTGTAGTTTTCTTGTTGATTACCCTTTTGCCGCCGCAGCTGCACCCGACTGATGTCTGATACTGGGGTGAGACCGCCAGCCTGTTGAATTACTTGGGTGAGGGTAGGAAATTTCTGCCCGCCTTCGATCGCCAGGGCGTAGGCGCCGGGGGAATTGACCTCACCGGAAAGGGTGATGCTTAGGGGGCGAGGGACAGTCAGAATGGCAGTGACCAAGGGACGGCGAATATATTTTGCGTACTGGCTAACTAAAATTTGGTTTAGTTCTGGGATGGTTAGGCCGGCAACTCTGACAGTGCCAATGAGGGGAAAACCCACTGTGCCGTCCACTAAAACTTGATATTCTCCCGATAACCCTTCCACCTGCAGCACATCGACCCGGAGGCGATCGCCGGGGCCGAGGGTGTATTCACTCTCTGGAGGCAGGATAGAGGGAGCGTTTTGGGGACTGGTCTGCGGTAATAGACTAGGGGAAGGACTACCAATTTGAGCAAATGCTTCCTGTGTCCACAGACCTAAACAGGCCATGGTGGTTACCAGCACTGCACCACCGAGTTTAGAAGGGAAGGATTGACTAGGATTCATAGCATTCATCAAATGGAGAAAAGCCAAAAGTTAAAGATCTGACTGGACTAAAAGAAAGGATTATGTTCCTTTTGGTTTCCAAGTTCAAGGCCACCAGATTATCCCCATAGCCTGGGCACATTGTAGACGGATATCATATGTTCAGGTAGGCACTGTAAAAATTTTGTTCAGCTTTTGGTTAACTTTTCCCATGGCCCGCAAGCAAAAATTTCCCCATCTCCTCGGTTCCAAATGGACAGCCCAACAAAAAACCTGGGGTTGGCGACACTTCCAAGTGGTCAATCGACGGCAGGAGGGTCAGTGGGTTTTTGCGGAAATGGTGGCCAGTTGCGATCCGAAAGTGCGGTTTTGGCTCAATGCCCAACAACTTAAAGATGATCTGCTCTGGCGCTCGGGCTGGCAACCCCTCCAGGCCATGGAAAGGGATGAGGAAGATCAGATAGCGCTAAAATAACCTCCGAGTCATTAATCCTCCCCCCATAACCATGTCCCTCCCCGTTCCCTCCACCATTGATGAGGCCATCTCCGAGGCGATCGCCGCCACCCAAAGGGCCTTAGATGATGGCTACCGTCGTATCCAGGTGGAATTGGCGGTGCCAGAAATTGCCCTCCAAGCCCAAGCTATTGCCTTAGAATTTAGCCAATTATTTGCTGATCAAGGATTGGGACTACGGATAATTTTTCCCGATACTGGAGCGGCGGCCCTGGCAAAAAGAGACTGGGGCGAAGTTCCTTTTCAAATTGGAGATTTAGGTAGTCGCTACACCCCCATTGGCCGCAAAATTGCTGAATCTGACCAAGTATTTTTGGTGGTCTCCCCTTCTGCGGTGGAAGTGCAAAGTGTGGAAAAACTCTGTGAATTGGCCGGCGATCGCCCGGTGGTTTTGCTCATTCCCCAACTAGAAGATGTGTCCATTGTGGGCATTGGCTATGCGGCCCGGCAACTGCGACAACGGTTTTTGAGCACCCTGTTTAGCGCTTACTATTTCCGTCCCCTAGATGGGGCAGTAGTGTTACGCTCCCACCCTTCCAGGTGGCAAGTATTGCTAGAAAAGGGGGAAGAATACGAACTTTTAACGGAATTGCCTGAAAAGCCAGCGGGGGAAGCCCTGGAAAGACTATTGATAGAAGGCACTAATGCCAATCCCCAGGCGGCCAGCTCGGAAGGTGCCAGCTCTAGTCCTAAACGAGGAGGCATCATGGCCAATTTAAACCGTTTTCTCAAAGCTCTCAGCCAATAGTTCGGCTAGAAGTTCACCCCAACGATTTAAACTATATGGGGTTGACCATTAATGATTAAAAAAATCCAAAATTTTAAGTAGAGTTGGTTCGTGTTAGACCTCAAGCAAATTCGTGAAAATCCCACCGCTATTCAAAATCGCCTCAATCAAAGAGGGGGCGGGGCAAGTTATGATCTCGAACCCATTTTGGCGATCGCCGCTGAGCAAAAAGCCAAGGAAAGCGAACGAACTGTACTGCAAAGTCGTAGCAATGAAATCGGCAAATTAATTGGCCAAAAAATTGGTCAGGGAGCCGATCCTAAAGGGGAAGAAATTCAAACTTTACGGGAAGAAGGTAATAGTTTAAAAATCCAGTTAGCAGATTTAGAACCCCAGGAAAAAGATCTTAAAGAGCAGTTGCAAAAGCTGTTACTAGAACTGCCCAATTTGCCTTGTGAAACCACTCCCATAGGAGCGAGTGAAGCTGATAACATCGAAGTAAAACGTTGGGGAGATCAATACTTAAAAGCAGAAACAGTAGGAATTTTACCCCATTGGGAAATCGGTGAAAAATTAGGCATTATTGACAGTGAGCGGGGAGTTAAAGTAGCCCAGAGTCGTTTTATTTCCCTCATGAAAGCTGGAGCTGCCTTGGAAAGGGCTCTGATTAACTTTATGCTGGAACGTCACATTGGCGTGGGCTACCAGGAGATTATGCCTCCCATTTTAGTTAACAGCGATTCCCTGCTGGGCACAGGGCAATTACCCAAATTTGCTGAGGAAAGTTTTCAATGTCGGGGGGATGACCTCTGGCTTATTCCCACCGCCGAAGTGCCAGTGACTAACCTTTATCGAGACGAAGTTTTAGACTTAGAACAACTCCCCATTAAACATTGTGCTTACACTCCCTGTTTTCGGCGGGAAGCTGGTAGTTACGGCCGGGATACCAAAGGGTTGATTCGTTTACATCAGTTCAATAAAGTCGAATTAGTTAAATTAGTTAAACCAGAGGAATCCGCCGCTGAACACCAAGCCCTAGTTGCGGATGCAGAAGCTATTCTCCAAGCCCTAGAATTACCCTATCGAGTGGTGGAATTATGTACCGGTGATTTAGGTTTTGGAGCGGCTAAATGCTACGACTTGGAAGTTTGGTTACCATCGGCTAACACCTACCGGGAAATTTCCAGTTGTTCTAACTTCCACGATTTCCAAGCCCGTCGGGCCAACATTCGCTACAAGGAAAAGGGCAAAAAAGGCACCCAATTTGTTCACACTCTCAACGGTTCCGGTTTGGCGATCGGGCGCACCATGGCGGCAATTTTAGAAAATTATTACGAACCCAGCAGCGGTCAGGTTAAAGTTCCCGTCGTCCTGCAGGATTTCCTCAAACGGGATTATCTTTAAACCCATCACTGCATCAAATCGTTACTTTGCCCAAACAAAAACGGTGGTTTATCAACGGATAACCCACCGCCAACAAACTTTCACTAATAATGAACTAAATGGACTGACTCGATGGCTATTCTAGTTTGGAGTTCAATCAAAAAAAGAGATTAGTCATTGTTATGGTTAGTTAATGCTTTTGAGTAAGTAAGGTATTTTACACTCAGCTCAAATAGTAATTAACAAAATAGCCTAGTTTTGTTCGTTGCTGTCAGCTTGATAGGGACGAATGTTAACAATAGTTCCCCCCAGACGGGAAATGCGGCGCATCTCATCATTCATACGGGCATAGGGAACTTTGATAAACACACTACCGCTGCGACGAATATCGTGGGCACTGTTTTCATTGGCATCGGTCTGGCGGAGTCCACTGACTTCATAGACAAAGACACGGTTAGCCGCCTGGGTATTGGAATAGCCCACCAAAGAAGATTGACCTAACATGGCGATTCTAAAAACTCCTGAACACTAAAGTTTTAATTTGCTAATTAGCAAAATCATCTACAAAGACAAAAAGAGAAGCGACCCCAAGTTATTCCCCAAAGGGAAAATAAAGTCAAGCCACTTCTCCTCCTGAACTAAACAGAAATCTAGCTCAAGCTAGCCGGGGTAATACTAGCAACCTTACCCCCCAAACGATTGATTTGTTGTAAGGTCTGGTTGAGTTGTTCAAAGGGAACAATTACCGCCTTATTGCTCCGACGCACTTTGGGATAACCGGGCGCAGAAATGGCTGTAATTTCCACCCGGAACAGCTTACTTGCTTGACCAAAGGGAACCGTACCACCCAACGCTTTTGCTGGGGTATTGCCGGCCCGAGAAGGACGATAGGCCCAACCAGCATTACTGCCACTGGGGCCCACGATCGCCGAAACAGTATTTTGTCCCAACTCCGTTGCCAGACGACTAGAACTGCGCTCTAACTGGGAACGGTCACTGTTAGCATAACCACGGTAAAGACGGAACATGCGGGTAAATCCCACAGTGCGATCGCCTACCTGATTATTAAAACGATAATAGGGAACAATATTTTCCCCAAAGTTCTCTTGGTATTCGACCGAATCAATGTAAGAATCGATATCCGCATCAAAACCCTGATTTTCATAGAGATCGAGATGGAAAATCACCTCATCTTCACTGAAAGGAGCACGACCCAACAGATGTTTGTAGTTGAGTTCAATGACCCGGGTTTGGAAGTTGTTATAAAGGAATTTCTTCTTATAAAGTTCCGACTTGGCCACGGTACGGACAAATTCCCGCACACTAATAGAACCATTGGTCAAAAGAGACTCGGCACCCTTGAGGCGCTCAGAATCCATAATGTAATCGTTGCCTAAAACCTGACGATATACAGCCCGAATCACCATTTTGGCATCATCAAGGCTAAAGTCAGGGCGTAACTCCACAGGACGGGACTCATTATAGGGAGCCACCCCCAATCTGGAGGCTGCGGTTGTAATTGCCACTAAATAATCTCCTTTTACTAACTAGGTTGACAAAAAATCCTGATTCTAGGCAAGGGAAATCATTGTGACCGTATCTCCTTGGCGATTGATTTGTTGCAACTTGGCAGACAAATTATCGTAGGAAACTAGATACTCCGCTTTACCACGGCGCACTCGGGTGCCACGACCGGGGGCCGCCCCTTGAATCACTTGCAAACGATACATTTGGTTACGACTACCCGCCGAAGTTCCCCGCAAACTCTCGGCCGTAGAACCGGCATACACCGGAGAAGCTGTATTGCGAGCCAACTCCCGCGTCAATCGAGAACGGGAACCATTTCCCTGGGAACGATCACTGGTAGCGTAGCCCCGATACACCTGGAAAGAACGGCTGAAACCAACGGTTTTTTGATTCCGCTGGGTAGCAAAGCCGCGGAAATAAGGTACAACCCAATCTCCAAAGTTTTCCGTGTATTCTACGGAGTCAATATAGGAATTGATCTCCGCTTCATAGCCCCCCTGGTGATAAAGATCGGTGTGGAAAGCAATTTCCGACTGATCGTAGGGAGCCCGTCCCAGTAAATGCTTATAATTAAGCTCGATAAAACGATTTTGTGGGTTGGAATGGAAAAACTTCTGCCGGTACACTTCCGACAGAGCCACAGCCCGAACAAAATCCCTTACCGAAATCTCCCTGCCCCGGAGCAAAGATTCTGCACTGGTCAGTCGTTCCTGGGACATGAGATGATCGTTGCCCAAAACTTGACGGTAAACCGCCAGGATAACGGCATCCACCTCTTCCTCTGTACTCCGGGAACGAAGCTCGAGGGGAATAGCCTCATCCACGGCCACAATGCCCAGACGCTGGGCCGAAACTAAACTAGTCATTTTGTTCTCCTAGATAAGTGTCAATAAATACGACAAGACCTGGAAAAGCGGAATATTGTCAACCAGTTGTTAACACTTTCCCACCCTTCCAGGCCAGCTAGAATTAAAAACTGACTAGCTCAGAGCATTGATGGCGTAATCGAGGTAGGAATTAGCTTCGTCACGGGCATCGCCACTCAAGCCGTGGTTAGCTTTGATGTATTTCAGAGCTTCAACATACCAGCTGGGGGAGAGGTCAAAGGTGCGGTTGATTTCATCAATACCGGCGATCAAGTACTCATCCAAAGGACCGGTACCACCAGCAACTAAGCAGTAGGTAACGATGCGGAGGTAGTAGCCGATGTCCCGGGCACACTTGTCTTTACCCCGTTGATCCGCAGCAAAGTTGTTGCCTTGGGTTTGGGTGGTGTAGGGGAATTTGTTATAAACGGCTTGGGCAGCACCATTTACCAAGCTCTGGGCATTGTCGGTCAGAGCTTTAGCGGCTTGCAAACCAGCATTAGCTTGACGTAGACGACCGAAAGCAATTTGCAATTCGGTGCTGCTCAGAAAGCGACCTTGAGAGTCAGCGGTGGAAACGGCTTCAGTTAAAGGGGTTTTCATTGTTCTGGTATCTCCCGTTAGAATGTGAAAATTTTCCTAGATATGTCAGCTTTAAGCTGGATTTTCTCGGGTATGGAACCTGAGTAAAGTTGGTTTTTAAAATAACCAGACTAGGCTACGGCAGCAGCGGCGCGGTCGAAGTAACCAGCGATTTCAGCAACGATAGCACTGCAATCACCACGGGTGATGCCATTGGGATCGTTAACGATGTCCAGGGCAGCTTCTTTCATTTTTTGAACGCCAGCAGCTACGGAAGCACCGGGAACACCCAGGGCAACGTAGGTTTCACGGAGACCGTTCAAGCAACGATCTTCTAGAACGGAAGCGTCGCCGGTGAAGGTTGCGTAGGTAACATAGCGGAGGATGATTTCCATGTCACGCAAACAAGCAGCCATACGACGGCTGGTGTAGGCGTTTCCACCGGGTTGGATTAATTGGGGCTGTTCGGCGAACAAAGCACGAGCAGCGTTGGAAACGATAGCGGAAGCATTACCGGTGATGCGGTTAACAGAATCAATCCGTTTGTTGCCTTCAGCAACGGTAGCGCTCAAAGCATCTAACTGAGAACCAGAGAGGTACTCGCCGCGAGCATCAGCTTGGGAAACAACCCGAGTGAATACGTCGAACATTGAATTAATCTCCTACTTGACTTTATGAGTTGGGATTTTCTTAAACACAATTCCCCCGGATAAACTGAGGGAGTCCAAAGTAATGACCCTAGAGTTATTGTTACTGATCTCCATTAACTTTCGTTAACTACCCGGGGATTTATGAGAGATATTACCTAAATAAATCCAGGGAGAAACACGGAGGCAGCGACAAGGGCCACCGGGATGCTCAAACAGCTCAGCGCCTAGGCTTGAATGCTTTTGCAATCCCACAGTTAACTTTATACAACGGTGATGGGACTTATGTCTGTTACATCTTGTTAATTTTATTCCTGCTTTTTTGTTAAGTAATGTTGCAGGGGATTCTCAGATTGTCCTGGATTGGGAAGGGAAGACAACCAGTTTCGTTCAGCTTATGTTTTAGGGCTAAAATTATGCAATTGATGTTCGGTGCGAACTTTTCTCGTTTTTTTAGTTTCCAGTGGGGTAGGGAAGACTGTTGCCTAGGGAACCACAGCCTACTTTCCTTTTTGAGCTTTTTATCCCACCATTTTGATATTCAGGGACTCTTCTCTACAGGTGGGTATAGATTTGTTAAGTTTATTTTATAACGAAGTCGGGATCGTCTTTGATTTGCCTTGCTAATGGGCTAAATAACTTCATCAGGAGCCATAAACCTTCTCTTCATGGGATTTAGCCCAAGCAACGTCCCTGTGGTTTGTCTGTGATCTAAATCACCTGGTTAATGTGATAGTTTCTCTGGTGGAAAGACTGGCCATGGCAAAGACTGGATGTAGTTAGTGACATTCAAGTCTTTTTTTAGTCATGTTTGATTGTACTGTTGATTGTTTTAGTCTACCCGATGATCTGGCCCTCAAGCGGAAAATTACCGACCTGGAAAAATTATTAAATTGTGCATCCAATAAGCCGGTGGTTGACCACGAAACTAGGGCTGAAATTGTTCACTCCGTGGCCAGCCGCATGGGAAGAGTGGCCTATGTCCGTCGCCTATCGATGGGACGGGTCAGGCAAAAGCGTGGTTGAGGCGTTTACTTGGACGGAGAACTCCCTTTTTTTCCACTTGACTGGTCAATATTTGGCTAAACACTTCCATGTTAGCGGGGACTGACATTCCTTTTCCCTTTCCCTAACCTGGATGTAGTGGGGCAAGATTTTCCCACAACCAATATCCGCAATCAGGTGAGGAAATTAGGATGTTTAATAGTTTTTCGTTCCCTAAGCTGCATTGGCAAGCCCGCCGCTCCACAGCTTTATTGACTACCGTTCTCTTGATGGGAGGGTTGGTTGGTAGTTTTACTAATCCGGTGGAAGCTCGTCCCCGTCCCAACCGTGGCAATGCCGCCCAAAATTCTAACCGATGGAATAACAATAATGCCTATCCCGGCGCTCCTCGGTCTAGCTATAACATAGGTCAACTCTACAATGTGGAAGTGCCGGCCCAAACGATGATTCCTGTGGCGGTTGACCAAGGACAAATCACATTGAGAAGGGGAGAAACCAGGGCGGCCAGTCTCCGCACCACTACGGCCCTCCGTCAATCCGATGGTGTTACGATTATTCCTGCTGGCAGTGAAATTATTGGTCAGTTTCGCCCGATCGCCAATGGTAATGCGATGCAATTTGTGGCCCAACAATTGGTGCTCAATAATGGCGAATATTTACCGATTAATGCCCGTTCCCGTGAGCTTGTCGGTTTTCAAACGGTCAATAAGGGGGCGAGTGCTTCCGATGTGATTATGGGGACTTTGGCTGGGGCCGGCACGGCAACAATCATTTCCGGTACCACCGGCGATCGCCGTATTACACCTCTGGAAGTGCTTGGGGGAGCCGCGGCGGGGGCCTTGGCCGGTTGGGGTCTGCCCACCGCAGGGATTGTTGGCGGTGGCTCGGAAGAATTGTTAACCGTTTCCAGCCGAGATTTGACCCTAATGTTGCAATCTCCCCTCCGCATCGGTAATGGCCAAGGACAAACGGTGCCCACTAATAACAATAGTAACTGGCGTAATGCTAGTTGGTAGATAGTGGATAGCGCCAAACCAGATAACCTCGTATGGATTGTCACTTTTGAAATATAAAGTGACTTTTTTGTCAATGAAATTTAAAATTTCTTAAAATTAATTGGGTAAACAGTAACATTTGTGACGGTCTACTCCGGTTAAATCCCCTAACGTAGCTTCTAATTCATTCACTAGGAATAAATACTCATGAGTGTTTTCCCCGCAGAAACCTGTCCCGTGTGTGGCGTCACCATTGAAAATGGCTCCAAGGTGGTTTTTTCCTCTGGGCCGGCGGGAACGAGGGCCCGGCTCTGGGCCAGGGTCTGCAATTTTGCCCGTAACACCAGTTGCATCAATCAAGATGAAGCGGCGATCGGTAATGTTTCCAGCCGGGATTATTACGACTAGTATTTTTATGTCTAGACTGTTTTTGCTCGACTAAATTAAGTCAAATTTTGCCCAGTTTTCCCATGTTTATGTCTGGCTTTGGCCAAAGGGGAGCTGGGCTCTCGCTTGAATATTAATCTTGCTTAT
Source organism: Synechocystis sp. IPPAS B-1465 (assembly GCF_003015225.1). Lineage (GTDB taxonomy): Bacteria > Cyanobacteriota > Cyanobacteriia > Cyanobacteriales > Microcystaceae > Synechocystis. The sequence continues at coordinate 729,998 of NZ_CP028094.1, forward strand.
TGTTGGGGCTGTGGTAAATCCGACTAGGCATGGGCTTCAGTTATCCACTAGGGCAGAAGGATTTAATGGAAGCGGTGTGAGTGTGGGCAATTTAAATTTTGGCGATCGCCTCACAATCCTGAAACCTCCTTGTTAAAGGATGGTTTAACCTGGGACAATTTCGCCTCAATTTTAGGTTTAAGCCGGTCTAACTCCTGCTTAAGTAACCGTTTAGTCACCTGGGGTTTACCACCGGGCATGGATTGACTAGTTTGGGCCCACTCCTTGAGCAACTTACACTGATTGGGGGCAACGGTAGCGGTCAACATATGCTGACAGCGAGTGGGATTTTCCAACGCAAAAAACAGCAACCAATAGGTACCGGATTCCCCCAACATCTGGGCAAAACTCTGACCCGACCTAGTCTTTAAATCCAAATAACAGGGCAACCAGCGGGGACCATATTCCCGATGGTAGAGCACCGTAATCCACAGCACCATGGGATGGGGAGAAGTCATCAGTAAAAATTGGTTGTAGCGGATGCTGGACATCCGGGTGAGGATATCCTCTTGATTCAACATCACCCACAAACTAGCCAATTTTCCTTCAGCGGCGTTGAGCACATAGGGAAAAACAATTTTCTGTTTTGGTTTATCGGAGGGCCACTCTAACTGCTTACAGAGTTCACTCACCAGCGGCAACCGCGTTTCTGGGACGATTCCCGGGCCCCGCTGGGCCACCACCGTTGCTTCCATATCCGTGTTGAGTAAATGGGGAGCAATCTGGGTTTTCTCGGTGTCGGAAATGGGGGGAGCTTTGATTTCCGCTTCAATGGCATCGATCGCCCGGATAATCACATCCACCGATTGGGGACGACCTTTGGGGCTTTTGGCCAGGCAGTTCATCACCAAGGCTTCGAGGGAAGCGGGGATTTTATAACGGGCGGAAAAGGGATGGGGCTTAGTGTGATGATGGGCTTCATACCAACCCCCAAAGGAAGAATTGTCTGGGAACAGGGGCATTTCCCCCGTTAGCATTTCGTACATCATCACCCCCAGACTGTAAATGTCCGAACGGCTATCTAACTCTTTGCCCTCCATTTGCTCTGGGGAACAATAGGCAAGGGTACCCATAAAAGCTTGGGTTTTCGACTCCTCTGCTGCTTGTACTAATTTGGCGATACCAAAATCGAGAATTTTAACCAGTTCCCCCAGGGCGGGGTCTTCCACCAACAGTACGTTGCTGGGCTTGATATCCCGGTGGACAACGGGGCAGGCTTCCCCTTGGTAAATAATTCCTTTATGGGCACAATCCAAGCCAAAGCAAATTTGCCTAGCTATTTTTAAAAAGCGCTCTACTTTGAGGGGACGGTATTTAATCACGTCACTAATTGTTTTCCCCTTGGAGGTATTCCATCACGTAGAAGGGAATTTCCTTTTCGTCCAGGCCGTAATCCCGCACCCGCACAATGTGGATACTTTTTTCCCCCAGTAGGGCCGAAATAGTGGCTTCCCGTTCAAACCGTTCCTTCATGCGGGGATTGAGCAAGGCTTGGGAAAGGAATTTGACTGCGACGGTGACTCCCCCAAGGAGCTTATCTTCCGCTCGGTAGACTTGACCCATAGCTCCACTACCCACCAACTCAACCAGTTGATAGCGATTGGCCAATAGACGGCGGTGACGGGAGTCAGGGGTCATAGCGCAAATATCTCAGCGACGAGCGGTGACGTTAATTTTTTGAGCAACAAGCAATCAATATCGATCCCTAGCCTCAACCCTGTCTTTCCAGGGTGGCTTCCATTGTACTGGTCAAGGAGTGGCCGGTGAGCATCCCACTAGCTAAATAATAACGACGATCATTGAAGCGGTAAAAGGTTTCAAAGCCACTCTGCCGTTGGCGATCGCCTAGGACCCAATAGCGCTGAACAATGGCATGGTTAGAGAGCCAGCCTTCCCCTTCTACTCTCCCTAGTTGACTGTGTTGCAAAACGTAGGTGTATTGGGACTCTCCGCCATTGAGACGCCCCCGATACTGACAGGATATATCTTGGTGACTACTACCAGGAAAACTAAACTTGGTCACCATGGTAAACCAATCTTCCTGATTCCAAGCTATCAGGGCACCTCCCTTGATTTCCAGGGGAGATTGATTGCGCTCCTGCCAAAAGCCCTCTAGATGCCATCGGCCTGGCTCCAATAGGAAAGTGTGGGCCAAAGTGTTTTTCTCCGGTTCCGTGCAATTCCATTGTCCCTAATTCTGGCAGTGAGCTCAGGAAATATCACAAAAAATCCACACCACAATTGCCACTATTTAGTTTAGTGATGGGGAGTCTAGTCAAAAAACAGTAAAAACAATGACATTGTTGTTCTAGAACAGTAGTCAAAGTTACAATATAAGGACATTTTATTGGATTCTAAGTTTTTATAGGACTACGTGGGGAATGGTAAATTCAGCAGTTCGCTCCCTGGCCATTGTGGGGGGAGTGCATGGTAATGAAAGGACGGGGGTGGAGGTGGTGCGTCGCTGGCAACAGAAAGATTTTGCTCGATATTTTCCGGCATTGAAGTGTCACTATTTCTTGGCTAATCCCCGGGCGATCGCCGCCAATCGTAGATATATTAACCAGGACTTAAACCGTTGTTTTCGGCCCCAGGACCGCAAAAACCCCTATCTAATGGGCTATGAGCAGTTGCGGGCTCGGCAGTTGGCCCATCAAATTTCCCTGGCGGGGATTGATTTCATTGTGGATTTGCACACCACCACTGCGGCCATGGGCACAACTTTGATTTTAAACTGCCCCCATCCCCTGCTCCTCAACCTAGCGGCTTATCTCAGCGCCCAGGATGAGGAAATTCGAGTGTTGCAGTATTCTCCCCAAAAGGATTTACCCTACATTCGTGGCCTGTGTGAATTAGGCTTAACCATCGAACTAGGCCCCGTCCCCCAGGGGGTCTATGACCCAACGGCGATCGCCAAAACCCAACGGACCTTGGCCCGAATTCTAGCCTATCTCCAGGCCTCGACCTCCGGTAATGTTCCAGCGGCGGATAACTGCACTGTTTATCAGCAGATAGACACTATTGATTATCCCAGGGATGAACAAGGACAGATTGTGGCGGAAATTGCGCCCCACATCCGGGATTACCAGGCGATTAAACCAGGCACACCATTGTTTTACCATCGCCGGGGTAATGTTACGCCTTACCAGGGAGCTGCGACGGTTTACCCCGTATTTATTGGTGAAGCGGCCTATGTGGAAAAGGGCATTGCCATGGCGTTAACCCAGCGCAAAACCATTGCCATTTGACGGACTGATGATCATTGATCATGCAATCACCGGGTTGATAAGGTCGACAAAATAGAAAGAAATCTTCCGGGCGATCGATAAAGTGGGGAATTTGAGCTAACCTTTGATGGCACTATGTGGAGGTCAATCACTGGATAGCCATGGCGGATTGTTTTTTTGTCACTGGGGGCACGGGCTTTGTCGGGGCTAATTTGGTCCGCCATCTGTTGGAGCAGGGTTATCAGGTGCGGGCGTTGGTGCGGGCTTCCAGCCGTCCCGATAATTTGCAAAATTTACCCATAGATTGGGTCGTGGGAGATTTGAATGATGGGGATCTTCACCAACAAATGCAAGGCTGTCAGGGTCTCTTCCATGTGGCGGCCCACTATTCCCTTTGGCAAAAAGACCGGGAAGCTCTTTACCGCAGTAATGTTTTAGGCACGAGAAATATCCTGGCCTGTGCCCAAAAAGCAGGCATTGAACGCACTGTCTACACCAGTTCCGTGGCGGCGATCGGCGTTAAAGGGGACGGTCAAAGGGCGGACGAAAGTTATCAAAGTCCAGTGGAAAAGTTAATTGGAGCCTATAAACAGTCCAAATATTGGGCGGAACAGGAGGCATTGACAGCGGCCCAGCAAGGCCAAGACATTGTCATTGTTAATCCCAGCACTCCCATTGGCCCCTGGGATATTAAACCTACTCCCACGGGAGAAATAATTCTGCGCTTTCTGCGGCGACAAATGCCAGCCTACGTTAACACTGGCTTGAATTTAATCGATGTGCGGGATGTGGCGGCGGGGCATCTCCTGGCTTGGCAACGGGGAAAAACTGCTCTGACCAGAGGCGATCGCTATATTTTGGGCCATGAAAATATCAGTCTTCAAGGGATTTTGGCCCATCTATCTACCATTACGGGGTTACCCGCCCCGAAAAATACGGTTCCCCTTTGGTTACCCTTGACCTTTGCCTGGGTGGAAGAAAAAGTTCTGGCTCCCCTGGGGCGATCGCCTTCGGTGCCCATGGATGGGGTTAAAATGTCCGCCCAGGAGATGTATTACGATGCTAGTAAAGCGGTGCAGGAATTGGGGCTACCCCAGTCCTCTATCAAACAGGCTTTGGCAGATGCGGTGCATTGGTTCCAAAACCATGGCTACGTTAAGACCCAATAATTCTAAGAACGTGTTTGGAAAGTTTTATTCTGCCCCCCAAATCCCCCAATACTGGGGGACTTTCACTCAGTTTCCCCCCAAATTTTGGGGGCCAGGGGGGCTTTTAAAACAGGCTCTAAGTCCCTTGTCGTTGCACTGGAACGGAGAAGATTTTCCTGTAGTTCCAGATGATGCGTCGCTATCATCCCATCTGAATTCAACCCATACTTGATTCCAATTTTTATCATTTTCCATGACTATTCAACTAACTGTACCCACCATTGCCTGTGAAGCCTGTGCCGAAGCTGTGACCAAAGCCGTGCAAAATGAGGATGCCCAAGCAACGGTGCAAGTGGATTTAACCAGCAAAAAAGTCACCATCACCAGTGCTCTGGGGGAAGAACAACTACGAACGGCGATCGCCTCGGCGGGCCATGAAGTTGAGTGAAGTGTAACAGAGGTCGAGACAGTGACGATTTTTCGTTCCGGCTGTTCTGGTTTGCATTTATAGCCTAACCCTCTACAATCGAGGGAGTATTTTGCAACCCGTATGTGTGTGTGAGGCTCTGAACAATGCAGTCCCAATCGAGGATAAAAGACCTGAAACGTAAGCCTGGTCAAGGTGCCAATCTCTACAATCTGTCTTTGGGCGGGCTGATCATTATCGGTGGTTTGGTTTGGTCTTTACCCGGTAGCACCACTGGCAATTTGGAAATTGAACAATCTGCCCCCGCTCCCGTCACCCCAGCCGCTCCCCCAGCTCCGGTGAAAGCTACGGCCCCCGTGCCAGTCCAATCGACTCCGGACTCCAAGCCAGCAGCGCCTAGATTACCTGCTCCCACTATTGCACCCATTTCTAGCCAGCCAGCCCAAATACGCCAGGGTTTGCAAAAAAATAGTTACATTGATGCGGCTCCCCAGGGTACAGCGGCGGCCCCCAATCTGCCCACCCGGACAGAAGTGGAGTTCGTTCCCCGTTCTGGGCAACAGGCTCCCCTCAATACCCGTTATCCCGCCGCCAATCGCAGTGCTAACCGTGCCCCCGTGGCCCGTCAGCAATCTAGTCCGGTTAATCCCCCCAAGGCGATCACCCCCCGTCGGCAGAGCATCAATGCCCGTAATGCGGCTCCCGGTAACAATTCTGTTTCTCCCCTCAATCCTCTAAATATTCAGCCTAAAATCAGTTCCCTGGCGATCGGGCAACCAGTGGGGTCCAATCAGGTTTTCAGCCTTGATCCTATGGCCAATCGGGGTATTCAAATCGCCCTAGCTCCTTTACCGGAATACAGTAGGGCCACGGGTTTGTACTCTACCCAAGGTCAGCCCAACCAAGGGACTGATCTGATGTTCCCCGTTGCCGGCGTTAACCCCATTACCTCCGCCTTTGGTTGGCGAATTCACCCCATCAGTGGCCAAGGGCGTATGCACAATGGCACCGACATCGGCGCTCCCATGGGCACTCCTGTACTGGCCGCCTATGACGGAATAGTAGCAGCGGCCCAATGGTCCGGCGGCTATGGCTTAATGGTTACCCTACGCCACTTAGATGGAACCCAGGAATCTCGTTATGCTCACCTATCAGAAGCTTTTGTAGAAAGTGGACAACAGGTGACTCAGGGTGAAGTGATCGGTCGAGTTGGTAGCACAGGCTTCTCCACTGGGCCTCATTTGCACTTTGAATGGCGACACCTAACCAATGATGGTTGGGTTGCAGTGGATGCAGGCCCCCATTTGGAAGCCGCTTTGGCTAATTTGATGGCGGCCCAAAAATATGCCCAATCCCAAGCTGACTCCCAGCCCCAAAGTTAAACGACGGATATCTATAATTAAACAACCGATGGATTTCCCATTGTTTCAATTCCCTGAGTGCATCCAACTCGGGGATTTTTTATTTGACTATGGCAACAGCCTAGACAATTCCAACAAAATGTAATCAATGTCAATTTCCCCTACCTAAGTCGACAGAAAAAACTCCGTCGGTCATCTCGTCTTAGTTTACATTGGGGTAATTGTTCAATCACGACTAGCCAACACTCTGGCTTTGGGGTAACAGTGGTTCCAACCGGGCTCGGAAACCCAATTCCTGGAGGGATGCCACCGCAGTACCGTAATCATTCACCCAGTAGTTTTCTCCAAAACGAATGAAGTGTTTGGTTGGTCCTTCATTAATGCAAGCCACCACCGGTATTTTCATCTGTTCTTTTTGGGGGGCATGGCTTTGCAAAATTTGTTTTAGTCGGGCCTGAGTGCTGGTGTTGGCAATCTCCTGGGGAGTGAGGTCCAGCATAACCATTTTCACTTCTTCCACTGGTTCTAAATCTTCCACAATTAACTGGTATTGATCATCCCGACGGTCAACTTTGCCCCAAATCATTTGTTGACTACCTTCTATTAACACATCCTGCAAACGCTCATAGTTGGAAGGAAACACCACCGCTTCCGATTGGCCCGACATATCTTCCAAGGTTAAAAACGCCATGGGTTGACCATTTTTTTTGGTGATAATCTTTTTCACTGCTACTAAAATTGCCACTGCACTAACTTTCTGGCGGACTTTGTACTGGTCTAAATCCACCAGGTTAATGGGAGATAATAGGCGGGCAGAACGTTGTACTGATTTGAGGGGATGTTCCGAGACGTAAAAGCCCAAATGTTCCTTTTCCAGTTGTAGTTTTTCTTGCAGGGAAAATTCCGCCACTGGGGGTGCCGAAGGTTCCTGTTCAAAACCGTTATTAGCGGCTTCTTTAGCTTTAATGGATTCCCCTGCAGTTAGACTGTCAAAGATATTTAATTGCCCGGTTTCTTTCTCCTTAGCCCGCTTTTGGGCCCAGGCAATGACCAATTCTAAATCATGTAAAAGTTGGTTGCGATTAGACTGCACTCCATCGAAGGCCCCAGCCATGATTAATGTTTCGATCGCCCGACGGTTAACGACTCGTAGATCCACTTGGGTGCAGAAATCTGCTAGGGATTTAAAGCGTTTTTCTTCAGAATTATCTCGGGCGGTAATAATTTGCTCGATCGCCCCTTCGCCCAAATTTCTTACAGCGGAAAGTCCGAATAGGATAGCTTCCCCCAGAGGGGTAAAATGGCGCTGGGAACGATTGATATCGGGTGGTTCAACGGTTATGCCCATTTTTTGGCAGTTTTCCCGATATTTTTCTACCTTTTCCTGGCTGTCACTACTGGCGGTGAGTAGGGCCGCCATATATTCCACTGGATAGTTAGCCTTCAGATAAGCCGTTTGGTAGGTAACGTAAGCGTAGGCAGTGGAATGGGATTTGTTAAAACAATTGGCGGCGATCGCCCCATTGGCTAGCAGAAAATTATGGTCTTGGGGAAGACCAATATCAAATATTCTTTGCACTCCGAGGGAACGACGACCGATAACTTTAACCATAACAACAGGGATTATTGTGAAGCCTTGAGGGATTTTTTGATGCTGATTAATTAAATTAGAAACTATCCATGGTAGGCAAATCTAAAGATAAGTTTAAACCTTCTTTTCGAGTACGAAGATCATAATAAACTAATGCTTTGATCGCTTGCCAAAAAGGCACAATTAAAACACTGACAATTATTCCCAACGGAATATCAATTACAGAGCCCCAGGTCGGTTCAATATCAAGAATAATGGTGGTAAGGGAACCAATATTAGTGAACATAGAAAGGGGCAGAGTAATTAAAAAGGCTAGGAAGAAAATTAACTGTAAACTCAACACGTAACCCTTGGTTAAAGACCAACTACGACTGATGGCATTGAGGGGACTCAGGGTCGGTTCTAACGCTAAACACACATCCACCAAAGCTAAACGGGCGAAAATCCAAATGTAAACGTAAAGGGAAACCAAAGTCCAAACAATGGTTAGTAATCCTGACAATAAAATGGTCACTACGTCGGGGTTGTCCCCCATGAAAATAAAGGTGAAAAGACCAATAATAATGCCGTAACCTAGGAGAATTGGAATAAAAAAGAGGAAAAACACTAGGGATGCGAGTAGACTAACCCAGAGAAAGCGCCAAAATCTGGGCATCAACTGGATTTTGGCCGCCGCCACCGTTTCCGGTTGTTCCCCCACTTCAAAGAACACTAGCCGGGCCAATACCCCCTGGGTCGCCAATAATTTCCCCAGACAATAACCCCAGGGCACTAATAAAACGGCGATCGCCAAAACTATTATGCCTCCCACGGCGATCGGCTCCATTACCGCCGCTAGCCCAGCTATGGCTAACATCACTAACCCGGTTATGGCAAAGGGAATTAAAAGCCAAAGGTAGGATTGCCCTGCCAGCCAGAGATAGGATTTGAAATGGTCGCGGTAAACCCTGAGGCCGCCGGAAACTACATCACCGACGCTGAGCTTAATTAGGCCACCGGGGGAAGGTTGGTTAGACATAGGGGAAGGCAAAATACAGGGAGTTCTTGCTTGGATTCTACCCCGATCGCCTAAAAAGTCTGAAAAATCCGGCCAAAAATGCTGTCAATTTAGTCCAAATTTAAATATCCCCCTCTAAACAATAGGATTCGTAGAGATTGAGATACTCCATGGCGTTTTGCACTGCTTGGGGGCGTAAATTACGCTTTTCCGGAGGAAAATTGGCCAACACATTGGCCGGTTCTAGATAAAGGGCACACCAAGAAATACCAAACCAGGCTTGCCCCGTCACCAGGGAGCGGACAAATTGCACTGTGAAATTCTCCGGCAGGGCGTAGGCCGCCTTAGACATTAGTTGCACTGGGGTTGATCGCCAAAGGTCATTGCCACCCTGGGTACTGAGGGGGCCAAGAGTTTGATAATCGTCCAGGGCCAGGAGGTAACCGACAATGAATAATTCTTCCGGGGTCAAATCCCCCAAATCCATATGGGTAGGGGGTTTGTCATTTTTTCTGGCCAGGGCCACGAGGAACTGTTCGGCGTTGTTGCTGCCGTCAATATTCCAGCCCAAGGCATTAATCACTGCGGCCTTTTCCCCCAAGGGGCGATCGCCAAGGAGAAAATCTACAATGAGGGGAGACATAATCCGATACTGCTGGGCCCATTCCACGGCGGCAATGTCGGAGTAAGCTCCAGCTAAATCCGTGGAAGTCAGGGGACTATCGGCCCGGCTGGCCAGGGGGTCTAAAGCTAGAATGGAGAGCCCCGCCAGACCCAAGCTGGTAATCCAGGAGGCAACCTTTTTTGGCAATAAATGCGTCTGCATAGAAATACCTGATTCTGATTTCACCACTGTATCGGTCTAAAATTGGACTGCTTTTGCCCTAATTTGCCATGGCTACCCGTTCCCGCAAAGCCCCTTCTGCCCCTAAAAAAAGTCAAACTAACCTTTCCCAGGGTGGCAACAGCCAAAAGGTAGCCCTCAAAAAAGGCTCCAGGGTGGCCAAAATTCGTCTGCAGGAATCGGGCAAAAATTCCCAATCCCGGCGGGTATTTCCCCTCCTTGGCGATCGTTATTTTCTCGGCCGCAGTTCCAGTTGTGATATTCAACTGCAAAATCCCCTCGTGAGTCAGACCCATTGTTCCCTGCGGCGGGACCCTGACCATCCTAACCAGTTTTTTATTCGAGATGAAGGCTCTAGCAACGGCATTTATCTGCAACGTCGCCGCCTAAAAAGCTATCGTCTGCAGCATGGTGATGAAATTACCCTGGGGCCACCGGAATTGGTGGATGTGCCCAAACTTGTTTATTTCAACCCGCCGCCATTGTGGTTAAAGGGAATGCGCACTTTTTTTTCCACTGGTATTCTGTTTTTTCTCATCATCACCGGGGCGATCGCCTGGCAATGGAGCAAAATTCCCGTTAAACCCATGCCCAGTGGCGTGACGGGGCCAGTTAAGGTTTATGCCGGGGACGGGGTGACGGAAATCAATCCGGTTAAGCAAGAAATTCACCGGGAATTTGATAATTTAAGTGATTTTTCGCCCTATTTACCCCAAGCGGTCATTGCTTCGGAAGATACTCGCTTTTACTGGCATTTTGGCGTTGATCCCTACGGTTTGGGCCGAGCGATTTACATTAACCTCCAGGACAGGGATGTGAAACAGGGAGCCAGCACCCTTACTCAACAGTTGGCCCGCAGTTTGTTCAGTGAAGTAGGGCGGGAAAATACGGCGGGGCGTAAAATTCGGGAAATGTTTGTCGCCCTCAAGTTGGAAGCGGTGTATAGCAAAGACGACATTTTAAAAGCCTATTTGAATCGAGTTTACCTAGGGGCTGGTAATTACGGCTTTGAAGATGCGGCCCAGTTTTATTTCGACAAATCTGCCCAGGATTTGGATGTGGGGGAAGCGGCCACCCTAGTGGCAATGTTGCCAGCTCCCAATCTTTACAACCCCGTGCAGGATTATCAAACCTCCGTACAATTGCGGAATCGGGTTATTGAGCGCATGGCCATGTTGGGCATGATTGACGAACAGGAAGCCAACCGGGCTAGGCGATCGCGCATTCAGGTCAGTCCCAAGGCTACCCAAACCCTTTCCCAACGGCAGGCTCCCTACTTTTACGGTTACATTTTTGGCGAATTAAACCATTTACTAGGCGAAGATGTGGCCAAAGAAGGCAATTTTGTCGTGGAAACTAGCCTTAACTTAAAAATGCAGGCCCTAGCGGAAAAAAGCTTACAAAAATTCCTCACCACGGAGGGAAAAAAGTATGCGGTTTCCCAGGGGGCAGTGGTTACCCTGGACAGTCGTACCGGGGCAGTTTTGGCCATGGTGGGGGGCAAAAGTTACCGGGAAAGTCAATTTAATCGGGCGAGCCAAGCCCAACGGCAACCAGGCTCAACGTTCAAGCTTTTTGCCTACACAGCGGCGATCGCCAAGGGAGTGAGCACTAATCAGGCTTTTGAGTGTGGCCCTTTCACCTGGCAGGGTCAAAACTACAAGCCCTGTGAACGGAGCGGGGCAGCCCCGGCCATTACCTTTGCGGAAGGTTTTGCCCAATCGGAAAATGTGGTGGCCCTACGGGTGGCCCAAACGGTGGGCTTAGACGAAATTATTGCCCTGGCTAAGGATTTTGGCGTTAACTCTTCCCTGGTGAAAGAACCAGGTTTGGTGCTGGGGCAGAGTGAAGCTAGGGTGCTGGAGATGACCGGAGCCTACGGGGCGATCGCCAATGGAGGTGTTTGGAACCGGCCCCACGGCATTGTTAACATCCGGGATGGGGGGGATTGTCCCGATCCAGAGCAACTAAAAAGCTGTCGGGAAGTTTATCAGGTCAGCCAGGATGGCCGGGGACAAAAACAGGTGGTTTCTCCGGCGATCGCCGCCACCATGACCCAACTTTTACAAGCCGCTGTGACCAATGGCACAGGCAAAGCTGCGGACATTGGCTACGGAACCGCGGGCAAAACCGGCACCACGGATAAAGCAGTGGATTTATGGTTTATTGGCTTTCTGCCCCAAAAAAATCTGGTCACCGGCATTTGGTTAGGCAATGACGACAGTAGTCCCACCCAAGGCAGTAGTGGTCTGGCCGCTACCCTTTGGGGTCAATATATGCGACAAATTGCTTCCTTGTAGTTAACTGGGTTGATCAAAAAGCTTGTTTAAAAAGTCATGGTCCGCCCCCTAAATCGACCCACTAAAGCTCCGGCTCTGGCAAGTTTGGGGGAATTTGAACACTGTTCCCCCCAGAGTTGGGGGGCTAGGGGGGCTTTTAAAACACGTTCTAAACCTTGGCCAGGATGAAAACATTGCCTTCATTACCACGGCTGATGCGTAAATCTTCGTCTAAATAGGTGATTTCTAGCCAAGCGGCATTGTCCCGACCGGGCAAATTAAAATCCGCTGGCAGAAAGCGTTTGCCCGTGGAAATTTGTTGGATGAATTTTAAAGGAGATTGATAATTGAGGATTTTTTGTAGGCCGAGAATGGAACGCTCAAATTTGACTTCAATGCGTTTGTCGGAAACAGGGATAAAGGAAGCCACCACGGACACTAAACTTTCCAAGAAAGGGATGCCTTCAATTTCCGCCAAATTTACCACCCTTGACCCCGCCACGTCTATGTACTGATAAATTTGCCCTAATTGCAAAAGGGGAAGGCGATTCAAGCCCAAAATACTTTGGCTGCTGGTGTAGAGGAGTCGCCAATTACCATCCAGCAAATTTTTCTCCTGGAGTGGTTTGGGATGGGGATTATAGTCTTCCAATTTTTCCACCGCAGAAAGGATGGCCACCCGGTCCCGATCTGATGCCAATAGCCCCCGGTTTTTGCCGGCGATCGCCTCTAGGAGATTGGTTTTAAAATCCATATTGGCATCCATACTATTGGGCACGCTAAATCCGTTAAAAATTTTATTGGGTAGTTACACCAATTATCCCATGTTGGCCGGGACTGGCGATCGGGATTCCCAGAGCATAAAGAACCTAGGCTGATTGCAACCAATTGAGGGTTTCAGGAAAACGGGGAATGGACTGAATTAATTTTTTGGTGTAAGCGCTCTGGGGATTTTCGATAATTTCCTGGGCCGTATTGATGGGTTCCGCCAGTTGCCCCCGGTTCATCACCATAATGCGATCGCCCATGAAACGAACAACGCTCAAATCATGGGAAATAAAAATATAGGTCAGTTGTAAATCCCGTTGTAATTCCTTCAGCAGATTTAATACCTGGGCTTGCACCGACACATCCAGGGCAGAAACGGACTCGTCACAAATGATAAAACGGGGATTGAGCGCCAAGGCCCGAGCAATGCAAATCCGTTGCCGTTGGCCCCCAGACAATTCGTGGGGATAGCGGTTAAACCATTGGGGACTAATACCCACCCGTTCCAACAGTTCCGCCACCCGTTGCCGTTGCTGCTTAGTGGATTGTTTAGGCTCGTGAATAATCAGTGGCTCTTGGATGGCCCGACCAATGGTCATGCGGGGATTAAGGGAATTGTAGGGATTTTGGAAAATAATTTGCATTTCCCGCCGTAAACGTCGCCATTGTTGGGATTTTTCCGGTAAAGCAGCCACATTTTGTCCATCAAAGATAATTCGACCCGTTTGAATGGGAGTTAAGCGCAATAAAGCCCGAGCTAAGGTGGATTTACCGCAACCGGATTCCCCCACTAACCCCAGGGTTTCCCCCGGATAAACCTGGAAGGAAACATCATTAACTGCTTTGAAAACGGATTTTTTCCCAAATAGTCCCCCCTGCCCGTAACTAACGGTTAGGTTTTGCACTTCCAGCAGAGGGGGTTTGGCTTGCAATTGAGCCAGGCGATCGCTTTCCTGGGCCGGAGTAATAACTTGATAACTGGGAGGCGGACCATCAGCATTGAGAAAATCCCCCACCGTGGGCAAATGGTCTAACTGTATTTCCAAGCGAGGACGACAGGCCAATAAACCTTTGGTGTAGGGATGTTGAGGACTATGCAAAATCTGTTCCTTTAGCCCCTGCTCAACAATTTCCCCCCGGTACATCACCGCCACCCGGTCCGCAATTTCGTTAATCACCCCCAAATCATGGGAAATAAAAATTAGGGACATTTCCTGATGTTGTTTGCACAAATCCCGCAGGAGCCGCAAAATTTCCGCCTGCACTGTCACATCCAAAGCAGTGGTTGGTTCATCGGCAATGAGTAGTCGGGGATTGGCGGAAATGGCCATGGCAATCATCACCCGTTGCAGTTGGCCGCCGGATAGTTCATGGGGATAACGTTTGAGAAAACTTTGTTTCCGCTGTTGGATATAACTAGCTAAATTTTGGGTTACTTTGCCCCTAGGCTGGGCCTGTTCTTGGGCTAAAAATTCTTCTTCCAGCACTTCATCTTTGGGCAATACCCTCACTTCCTGCAAAAGGGCGATCGCCTGGTTTTGAGCTTCTTCCTGGGTAACGTTTTGGTGGAGGCGAATTGCTTCAATAATTTGAAAGCCAATGGTATAAACCGGATTAAGGGAACTCATTGGCTCCTGGAAAATCATGGCAATTTTGCCGCCCCGGTACTGACGCTTGTCCCCCTCTGGCAGAGCAACTAGGTTGACAGGGGAACTCTGGGCCTGGGCAAAAAAATCAATTTCACTGCTAGGTTCCACCCAGCCTGGCTTGGGCACCAACCCCATAATGCCCAGGGAAGTGACGGATTTACCGGAACCAGATTCCCCCACAATGCCGAGGATTTCCCCCCGCTCTAACTCAAAATCAACCCCTTTGACGGCCAACAATTTTTCCCTGGTATCAGCATCGGGGAAAGCAATTTCCAGTTGACGCACAGCCAAAATCAGGTCATTCATAGATGTTTGGAGACGGGGAAAGTCGCTAACGGCAGGTGGTGACAGTTCTTTTGCAGGGACATCATCAAAACAGACAAAATGTGTCCTAAGATTCGCCACTCAAACTCTAGCAAACAGAGCCGCAAAAACCACGGTAGCGTCAATTTCCCCTTACCTCCATCGACATACCTTAACCTTTAATCGGACTCCACCGGGACAAAATCCAAATGGTTAAATAGGGTGGTGACAAAGCTAAACAGTAAAAATGGCAACGAAAGCACCAAGACCAGACCCACTGTGGCTAGGGCATAGACCGGCCGGGTACTACTGGCCAGGGCCAAGGCGGATGCGAGGGAAAGGAAAATTACAATTAGCCAGACAATGATTTGGCCATAAATATCCCCAAAGGATAGGGTACAGACCATGCGATATTTGGGTAAGTCTCTTTCCATCATTGAAAAATCCTCTGTTGTGTATGGGGAAACGTCAACCCCTGCCAGGGCTAATAACATTGACCAATGGTCAAAGCGGCAATTGGCCAAAATTCTAAAGGATATTTCCGTTAATGATGTTAAGTTTTGAGACAGGGTTAATTGGGGATTAAATTTTGTCCCTGCCCCAAAGCCCAAAACCATTGTTGTTATTATGCTGGGAGTCCATGCGGCGATCGCCAAAGGTTTGTCCTAGAGTTCTTGAATCTTAAAAATTTCTCCATTCTCCATTTCCATGAAACGACGAAAATTTATTCGTACCGCTGGAGCCGGGTTGCTGGCCGTTGCTGGAGTCCAAATTGGCGATCGACTCAGACCAGCCACCGCCCAAGCTAGCTCTGGTTTACAGGTGGAGTGGTTGGGCCATAGCGCTTTCCTCTTTTCGGCTAACGGTTTCCGGATCTTGGCTAATCCTTTCCGGGCCATCGGTTGCACTAAGGGATTTCGTTTGCCCAAGGTGCAGGCAGATTTAGTCCTCATTAGCTCCCAACTGTGGGATGAAGGGGCAGCGGA
Source organism: Synechocystis sp. IPPAS B-1465 (assembly GCF_003015225.1). Classification (GTDB taxonomy): domain Bacteria; phylum Cyanobacteriota; class Cyanobacteriia; order Cyanobacteriales; family Microcystaceae; genus Synechocystis. Next base: position 745,617 of record NZ_CP028094.1, read on the forward strand.
GAATTTACCGGGAAACCCGAGAATTTTGTTTGAACCGGGCAGTTACGACATTGGCGGCATCCAATTCCAGGGCATCAGTGCGCCCCACGATCGCCTGGGAGGAAGAAGATTTGGCCAAAATGTGGTCTGGCGTTGGAGTCAGGGAGGAATTCGGATAGTACATATGGGGGGAGCCGCTTCTCCCATCACCGAAGAACAAAAAATCCTTTTGGGCAGCCCCGACCTAGCCCTAATTCCCGTGGGGGGCGGGCCCAAAAATTACGACGCCGCCGAAGCCAAGGCCGCCATGGCCATACTCAATCCCCGCATGGTAGTGCCCACCCAATACGCCACCCCCGCCGCTGACCGGGGCAACTGTGACCTCCAGACCCTGCAACCGTTTTTGGATTTGGTGGAAGGCATGAATGTCCAACGCATCAATGGCAATAGCCTTTCCCTCCGGGCCAATAATCTCCCGGCGGAAGGGACCCTAATCCGCATCTTCAGTGAACAAGGATTGTTGGTTTAGGGAGCTTTGGTAAACCTTCAAAGAAGGAGCTCGGACTTTTTAGCAGACTTTCTAAGAGCCTGTTTTAAAAGCCCCCCTGACCCCCCAAATTTTGGGGGAAACTGAGTGAAAGTCCCCCATATTGCCGGAGCTTTAGTGGGTCGATTTAGGGGGCGGAATAAAACTTTCCAAACACGTTCTAAAGGGAACTTTGGGCCGCTTTTCGTTGCTCCGCTAGATAAGTAAATACGGACTTATCGCCAATATCTGGGTCAAGGGGTTGCATTACCTTTCTGGCCACAAAGATGAGAAATAGAACGCTGGCTGAGACCAGTCCCCCTTTGGCCACGGTCAACGGCAATATTCCGGCCAAATGTCCCAACAGTAACAACGGAATAATGGCGGTTAGAAATTTAGTTTCCAAACGATTAAAACAAAATGCTTCCTTGAAGAAAATTCCCGTCAGGGCGGCAAAAGTAAAGCCGATCCCAAGAATGGTCCAGGGTTGATCATAGACTGTAGTCACTAGAATCCCTGGGTAGGCAAAACTGAAATAGAGGGCCGCCGTGGTACCGATCGCCCAAAAAATTTGCAAAGTGCGGTGGAGCACCGCTAGGTAAATGTGAATGGTCCAGAGACTCAACCCCAAACCCCCGGTCATCAGCCAAAAACAAGCCGTGGCTAGGTGAAAGTTAACTGCCAAAGGCTGAAAAGGTTGGGCTAAAGCTAGGGCCACCCCCAAACTAAATCCCCCGGCCGCCAAAGCTAGCCCCGTGCGGTAGAGAATTACTTCCCGGCGATCGTGGTCATTGACGGTGAAGGGGCCAAATTGCCCTTGGTAGGTGGGGTTAACAGAGGTACTTTCTCGCATAATCGTTGCTCCAGAATCAGCACAGTTCAGACCATTTTCAGCCATGGATAACCATTAATCCTAATTATCCCAGGCCTCCCCCTCCATCAGGGGATTTTATGGCGATCGCCATTGCTATTGGTACCAAAACAAGGATAGAATCTATGCAATCTAAAACTTAAATTACATAACTAAAGGTAAATGATTGCCAAACTATTATTCGGGCCTGATTGGTCTGGGTTTGTGCTGGTCTAAACGAATAAATAAGGAGGAGCGGGCCATGGTCGCCCTAGAGGCTTGTATTTTTGTGACTGTGATCATCGGCTTTTTAGGTCTGATTTATAAATCTAATGTGTTTATGAAAATCATTGCCATGGACGTGATGGGCACTGGAGTCATTGCCTACTATTGCCTGATCGCTTCCCGCACTGGCTTTCTTACTCCTATTGTCACTAGCCAGGAATCCACCATTCCCTATGCCGATCCCGTTCCCCAAGCAGTTATCCTCACAGCCATTGTGATTGGTCTATCGATTCAGGCGTTGATGTTGGTGGCCACCATGAAACTGGCCCGGGAAAATCCCACCCTAGAAGTAAAGGCGATTGAAAAACAGTACTGGCCATGACCCTATTTGCAGTTTCAGCGGAATTTAATGCGGCGCCCTGGGCCACGGTGGTCATTTGCTTGGCTTTGATGGCGGGCTTCACTGGCTATTTATTGCCTGCCACCATTCGTTTTTTGACTTTGGCCGTCTGTTTTGGCACTGGATTTTTAGCCTATTTGGGATTTTCTTTGCCGGAAGCCCAGTCTTGGTATTTGTTAGACAGTTTTGGCGTTGTTTTTCAACTGGATGCCCTATCGGGTTATTTCCTCTTGACCAATGCCCTGGTGACTTTGGCGGTGTTGGTCTATTGCTGGAATACCGGCCGCTCAGCCTTTTTTTATGCCCAACTGATCATTCTCCACGCTAGCCTTAATTCCGCTTTTCTTTGTGCGGATTTTATGAGTCTTTATGTGGCCCTGGAAGTGGTGGCGATCGCCGCTTTTTGCCTGATGACCTATCCTAGGGAACCCCGAATTATTTGGCTGGGACTGCGCTATCTACTGCTGAGCAACACTGCCATGTTGTTTTATTTAATCGGGGTAGCACTGGTTTATAAAACTAATCAATCCTTTGCTTTTAGCGGTTTAACCCAAGCTCCCCCAGAGGCGATCGCCCTGATATTTTTGGGATTGTTGACCAAAGGGGGCATTTTTTTGGCGGGACTGTGGTTGCCCCAAACCCATGGGGAAGCGGCCACACCAGTTTCGGCCATGCTATCAGGGGCAGTGGTTAAAGCAGGAGCTTTGCCCCTATTGCGCTGTGCTTTATTGTCCGATCAACTACTATTATTAGTACAAATTTTGGGGGTAGCCACGGCGTTATTTGGAGTGGTCTATGCCATGCTGGCCAAGGACAGTAAGCGAATGTTAGCATTTCACACCGTTTCCCAAATGGGCTTTGTGTTGGCGGCCCCCATTGCTGGCGGTTTTTATGCTCTCAGCCACGGTTTAGTGAAATCTAGCCTCTTCCTGTTGGCGGGGAATTTGCCCAGTCGGGACTTCAAAGTTCTGAAGAAAACTCCCATTGCCGCTGGTTTTTGGGTTCCCCTGCTTCTGGCCAGTTCTTCCATTGCCGGTTTTCCCCTACTGGCGGGCTTTGAAGCGAAAACCCTGACCCTCAAAGGATTGCCCCCCTGGTTGGCGATCGCCTTAAACATTGCCGCGGTGGGTACAGCCATTTCCTTTTCCAAATTCGTTTTCCTGAAACCAACCTTTGTCGGTAAAACCTATCCCCTGGGCTTAGGCCTAGCGTTGGTGGTGTTACTCGGCGGTTTGGCCGTGGGTAATGTGGTTTACTGGCAAGCCTTTACCCCCAGTAATTTAATCAAAGCTACCCTGACCTGCGTGGTGGGGGCAGGACTATATTGGGTCGTGGTCAAAAGGCTAACCCTAAAACTGCCCGATGAAGGAGAACAGGTTGACCATCTGCTCGGCATGATGAGCATCAGTTTAACCATTCTCTTTGCCTGGATTTTAGTATGACTACTTTTGCCACTACTACAACTCAGACTCTGGGGTTTAGCCATCCCATTGGGCAAAGAACGATGGCATTTGATAACCTGGGGAGATTAATCAAACTGAGGGAGGTGGGTAATGTTAGGGCCAGAAGCCTGTATTTTCGCAGCCGTAATGATTGGTTTTTTAGGCTTAATTTATAAGCGTAATTTACTGATGAAAATAGTGGCTATGGATGTAATTAGCACCGGAGTAATTGCCTATTATTGTCTCGTTGCTGCCCGCACCGGAATCACTACCCCCATTGTGGGAGCGGAAGTTTCCTCTGACCCCATACAATACGCCGATCCCTTGCCCCAGGCAGTCATTCTCACAGCCATTGTTATTGGCTTCTCTACCCAAATTTTAATGTTGGTCATTGCCATGAAGTTAGCCAAGGAAAACCCCACTTTAGAAATTGCCGCCATCGAAAGGGAATATTGGTCTTAATCGAAGTTAATTTATTGTTTAACATCAGGCTTTTAAACCCATTTTTTCCATGAATTTTCCCACGGCGATCGCCCCTAACAATTTATTAATTGCCATCGTCGCCCTCCTGGTCTTGGCACTGATGGGAGCCTTTGGGGGCTATCTGTTTCGTCCCCTGGTGCGGCCCTCGGCCCTACTGATGACCCTGGGCACCATTCTCTTGGCAGCGGTGGGTTTTGCCCTCCCCAATGCCCAGCAATGGCAGTTAATGGATAGGTTTGGCATTCTCTTGCAGTTGGACAATTTAGGGAGTTACTTTCTGCTTACCAATGGTTTAGTTACCCTAGCGGTGTTACTTTACTGTTGGGCTTCCCCAAGGACAACCTTTTTTTATGTCCAATTAATGGTACTCCACGTTAGTCTCAATGCTGCTTTTTTATCTACGGATTTAATCAGTTTATACGTCTGTTTAGAGGTGGTGGGTTTATCTTCCTTTTTATTAATTATTTACCCCCGCCAGGCCGCCAGCAGTTGGATTGGGTTGCGTTATTTGTTTGTTACCAACACGGCCTTGTTGTTTTATTTAATCGGGGTGATGTTGGTTTATCAGGCCACTAACTCCCTGGATTTCCAAGGTTTAGCCACTGCCCCCTACGAGGCGATCGCCCTTATTTTTTTAGGACTGTTAATTAAGGGGGAAATTTTTCTTTCTGGGTTATGGTCACCCCAAACCAGTAGCATTGCCAGTGCTCCTGTGGCGGCCCTGTTGTCGGGCATTGTGGTTAAAGCGGGAATTTTACCCCTGTTGCGCTTTGCTTCCCTGTCGGAAAGATTGGCCATGATGGTGTGGGGTCTGGCCATTGCCACCGCTCTGTTGGGCATGGGCTTGGGCATGTTTGCCAGGGATAGTCGGCGCATTTTGGCCTACAGCACCATTTCCCAAATGGGTTTTATTTTGGTAGCCCCGGCGGTGGGGGGATTGTATGCGTTGACCCATGGCTTAGCTAAGGCTTGCCTATTTTTGTTGGTGGGCAGTCTGCCGGAACGAGATTTGGATAAACTCCAGGCCCAACCTATTTCCTACAAATTATGGTTGCCCATGGTATTGGCCAGTTCCTCTATCATTGGCTTACCCATCCTGGCGGGCTTTGAAGCTAAAACCCTGACCCTGGAGACCCTCAGCCTCAATGAACTGCCCTGGACGGGAATTTTAATGAACTTGGCGGGGGTGGGCACAGCAATTATTTTGGCCAAATTTATTTTCCTCATCCCTAGCTTTGACAAGAATGTTGACCTGGACAAATCCCCCTGGGGCCTGTTTTTAGCGGTGCTTCTTCTGCTGGGGGCTTTAACCTTGGGCAATGTCATTTATCCCGAAGCTTTTTCCATGGAGAACGGCATCAAAGCCACCGCTAGTTTTCTGCTGGGTTCAGCCATTTACTGGTGGGGTTTGCGGAAAATTCCTTGGCAACCACCTGATTGGGGGGAACGCTTGGATCATCTGATCGGCACCATGGCCATAATGTTGATGTTACTTTTCAGCTCGGTATTAATATGACTGGACTCCTTGATATTGGTTTACGGCTGGGCATTTGGTTTTTGTTAACGGGCAATCTCCGTCCGGGCAATATTCTCATCGGCCTGATCGTGGCCCTGTTAATTCCCCGTCGACCCATACCTCCCTATGTTTTGCGGGATGGGCTGAGGGTATTTAAGGAAATTCTGCTGGCCATTCCCCAGGCTTACATCGAAGCTTGGCAAATGATTCTCCAGCCCCACACCAGAACGTGGGTTGAACGGCAGGAATTTTCCCCCCAACGAACTAGGGGGCTAATTTTTCTGGATATTTTCCTAATTACCTTTACCCCCAAAACCCTGGTGCTGAAATACCACGAAGAGGGATGGTACGAAATTCATTATCTTGGCCCCAAGAAGGAAGAAAAATGACTGTTCTACTCTGGACTATGTTACTGGCGGTGTTTATTCCGCTCTTGGCCACCCTGCAACGGGGCAATATTTGGGTGAAAATGCTCTCCTTTGCCAGTGTTGCCACTAAAACATCAATCATCATTTTGGTGGTGTCGGTGTTGCGGGACGATTGGATGATTGGCATGGTGGGGGTTTTAATTCTCAGTGCCGGTAATGCGGCTTTGATGCTTTTGGCCCAATTAATTCGCCGGATGGAGGCCCTATGATCACCACCATCATTAACTGGCTGACTAACGGTTTTCTGGCCATGGGCATTCTTTTTTGGCTCTTTGGTACTTTTCCCCTACTTCAAAGTCGGCGATCGGTCATTACTAAACTCCATCTGCTAACGGTGTCGGACACCCTCGGCTCCATGGCGATCGTGGTGGGGCTATTTCTGAAACTGCCCCGGGAATGGCCCCTCCTGCTCTTAGCTATCATTTGTCTTTGTCTATGGAATACCATTCTGGGTTACGTGTTGGCCTACTGTGCCACCGGGGAGAAGCGCACTAATGTTTAATTTGGCAGACCAAACGGAAATTTTAGCTTTTACCCCCCTATTGCCTTTTTGCGCTTTGTTGGTGGTAATTCAAGGCAATCCCTACCAGGCCTTGGTAATGCGGGGGATTTTGGGGGCGGTGGCGGCCCTGATTTATACACTGTTGGGAGCAGCGGATGTGGCCTTGACAGAGGCGTTGGTGGGAACCATGTTATCCGTTACCCTGTTTGCAGTGGCGGTGCGGTCTTCCCTGGTGCTGCGTTTAGGGGTCATTGCTCCCCCCGATGGTGATGACGGCAAAAAATTGATTGCCCCAGAAGATGAACAGGCTATTACCCAGGCGATCGCCCCTTACCATTTGCGGTTAGAAATTATTGCCTATGAAGATTTAGCCAGTTTGACGGAAGCTTGGCAAACCCGGGCTATCCATTGTTGGTATGAAGCCGATGTGGCCATTTTAAATACCCCCGTGGTGCGGTTGCAGGAAATTCTCGCTCCGGCCCTAGTGTCCCAGGCGATCGCCGTTAAATTTGTGCCTGCTAGTACCAGTCCTGTTCCCCCTCTATACTCCCCGGAGGTTGCCCAATGAAAATTGTTTACCTAATTGCGGCCCTATTGTTCTACGCCAAAATGTTGTTCATCACGGGCAATGCTGTAGAACCATTAGAAGAAGTGGCGGTGGTGGAGAATTTGCTAGAGCAAACGGGAGCGCCCAATGTGGTGTCGGGGATTATTTTCCGCAATCGTTTGTACGACACCATGCTGGAGGTGGTGGTGTTTACCATTGCCATTATGGGGGTGCGCTTTTTGATGGCGGAGGAAAAGCCGGCCGCTATGGTCTATCAAGTGAGCGATGCTCCGTCGGTGGTGCTGGCCCGATTGGGGGCCATGATTGCCCTGCTGATTGGCATAGAATTGGCCATCCGGGGTCACCTTAGTCCGGGGGGAGGCTTTGCGGCCGGGGTAGCGGGGGGAACCGCCATTGGTCTAGTGGCCATTATTTCTTCGCCGGAATGGTTGCATCAACTGTACGAAAAATGGCAAGCCGCCAAGGTAGAAAAGTTATCGGTGTTGATTTTCCTCGTTCTGGCCGCCCTGAGTTTGCTGGGCATTAATTTTCCCTTGGATAATGCGGGCTGGATTCCTCTGTTGAACATGGTGGTGGCCCTAAAAGTGGCGATCGGTTCCTGGGGAGCGATTTTGGTCTTTATCCGCTATCGGGGGTTATTGTGAGTTGAGATGCGTTGGTCTGGGGTTAGCTAACCGCAAATTTCCCCACTGGAAAGTGTTTGAAAAGTGCAAGGCTAGGTATTTCTCTAAATCTCCTCACTAAGGCTCCGGTTTAAAAAGGGAGACTTTGGTAACATTTCCTCCCTTCCCAAGGGGGGCTAGGGGGGATTAAACGGCCAAAACTCGACTTTTGAAACACGCTCTAACAATGGTGTTGTAATCAAATTTTTTCCCCGTTTTCGGTAAGGCCATGGTTCCCACTCTCCGCTTTTATATTTGTCTAATGCTCATTGGCGGTGGAGCTATGGTGGTAGCTCAAGTTGATACGGTTCCTAGGGCAGTGGGGGCCTTGGTTTTAGCAGATTTACTACTGTTGCTGCTGACTGCCATTGACTATGTTCGAGGCAAAAAGCAAAAAATAACAGTGCAACGGCAACCTCTGGGACCCCTTTCCATTGGTCGGGAAAACCCTGTCACCATCACACTGGAAAATTCTGGCCCCACGGCGATCGCTAAAATCAAGGATGATTATCCCGCCCCATTTCTGGCCATGGACGAGTTAAAGACAGCCCAAATTTTACCCCAGGGAAGCACCCAGTTAAGTTACCAAGTGCAACCCCGTCAGCGGGGGGAATACGTTTGGGGCAAGGTGAATGTGCGGCAACTATGTCCCTGGCAACTGACTTGGCAACAATGGACGGTAGGGGAGGGAGAAACGGTGACGGTCCACCCAGATTTAATCGGCCTAAAATCCTTGACCATCCGCCTGGCCCAAGCTACCACGGGCAACCTAAGACAAATGCGGAAGCTCGGTTTAGGTACGGAATTTCGGGAACTACGGGATTATCAGGCGGGGGACGATTTACGGTACTTAGATTGGAAAGCTAGTGCTCGCCGGGGCATTCCCCTCATGCGGGTGTTGGAACCAGAACGGGAACAGACGGTGATTATTTTGCTGGATCGAGGCCGGCTGATGACCGCTTGGGTGCAAGGATTACAGCGATTTGATTGGGGGTTGAATACCAGTTTAGCCTTGGCGGTGGCGGCCCTCCATCGTGGCGATCGCCTAGGGATAGGGGTCTTTGACCGGGAAGTGGTCAGTTGGTTACCCCCGGAGCGGGGTTTGCAGTATTTACCCAAATTATTAAAAACCCTGAGTCCCCTCCAACCCGTGTTGCGGGAACCGGATTATAGCGCGGCGATCGGTAAACTGGTGCAACAACAAACCCGACGGGCCCTAGTGGTATGCATCACCGATTTAATCGATCCCACTGCTTCGCAGGAATTGCTCACTGCCCTCACCCAGCTAGCGCCCCGTTATCTACCCTTTTGTGTCACTTTGCGGGATCCCCAGGTGGATCAATTAGCCCATGCTCCGGCCACTACTGTTAGTGGTGCCTATCAACAAGCAGTGGCCATTAACCTTTTGCAACAGCGGCAATTGGCCCTGGTAAAGCTGAAGCAAAAAGGAGTTTTAGTGTTGGATGCTCCGGCGGACAAAGTCAGTGAACAATTGGTGGATCGTTACCTACAACTCAAAGCCCGCACTCTGCTCTAGACCTTCAAAGTATGTTTACCAGATTCGGAATCAAGGAAGGTTAGGGGAGATTAACCAGTCGTACAAGGGCAACTGCTGAGGTTTGGCCTCGGCAACTTGACCGCTCCAGCGGACTTTTCGACCCATGGGGAATTAACCAAAATCAGATCGAAGTGGGATTGCCACTAACTAGTTGCTGCAGCAAGTCCAAGTTGAGAATTTCAATGGTGGCCCCCTGGCGCAAAATCAGGCCTTTTTTTTCCAATTTACCCAATGTTCGGGTGACAGTTTCCCTCGTAACTCCACTGAGCATAGCTGTTTCCCGATGGGGCAAATTCGGTATTAATACCCTATGCTTTTTGGTGCTTATTGTTTTTTTCCCATGTCCCACTAGTTCCAGCAAAATATGGGCTACTTTTGTCACGCTATCTGATTCCCTGAGGCGGAAATATTGGTTGAGTCTTCTAAGACGTTTAGATGCAAAAATCGCTACCTGAATACCGGCTTGGGGATCTTCCCTGAGCAAGTTTAGAAAATCTTGGGTGGGAATACTCCAGATCTTGGCTGGAGTCAGAGTGACCGCCTCCTTAGGATTCCAGTCTTCTTCCACTGCGGCGATCGCCCCTACAATCTCATCCGGGCCATAAATAGTATAGATACTATTTTTTGAAGATTCACCAATAGCACATACTTTGATCCAACCTTCAGCGATAAAGTAAATCGACCCGCCGTAATAGTTATCAAATAAAATTGATTGACTGCAGGGATAATTACGAAAACTCAAATAATTTATGTTTGCGATCAACAAATCTTTCGATATAGACCGAAAAAAAGAAATCTCACTGGCCAACTGTTTAAGTTGTTTTGTTGACGGCTTTTGTGGTGCCATGACAATATATCCAAACAATAACTAAATTCTCCCCTAGACCCTCTCAAACCCCAGTTTCAGGGAAAATTATAGAAACAAGTAAACTGTTTTGGTGTTTATTGTCACAGGTTTTGGTGAGCTGGCTAACAATCATTTGTTGTAAATTAACTTATCATCTAGGTGATGTTAGTTGTCACCCATCCTATGACAATATGTGTTTAATTTGACTAGCAATAGTCCAGAGATGTTCTCTAAAACTTCGTTTTTAGGCCCATACTTCACCTTCCTACAATCCCCCTCCCCCCCATCTATTCCCTGTGACTTGAACCCCTTTGTTTGCCTTTAAGAGAAATTTAAAATCCCTTTATTTGAGCTTTAAGCACTTAGCTATTAACCTGAAATTTGACCCAGAAAAACCAATAAAAGACTTCCCCACGGTCTTTGCTGACTTCCCAAAAACCCCAATCGACCATGTACAAGTCTCCATTTTTCAAGCTCCGCTCAATTCTGCTTTTGGCTAGGAACGACCAAAGGACTGCCCCTGTTTCTGGATACACCCTCATGGAGTTGGTAGTAGTCGTGGTGGTGATTGGCATTCTGTCTGGGATTGTGGTCAACGCTAAGCCATGGTACGAAAATCCGCTCAAGAATAGCCAAGACCGCCTGCAGAGCGTCATCAAGACCGCTAGAACTAGGGCAGTAAATAGTACGTCCACCTATCGCATCACTGCTAATCCCAACAATCCTAGTCAAGCAATCCAGGTGCAAAGGATCCGAAGCGGTAGTTGCCAGGCCAATGCCACTCTGCGGGAAGCCTCCCTAGCGACCGATACCACCATTGCCTTGAATGATGTGAGTGGATTTGCCATTGGCGATCGCCTCAAGGTGGGGGGGACAGAAGCGGATGCGCTCTCGGTTAATTTTGGCAATAGCACCATAACCCTTGGGGCTCCGGTGGGGGAGAAAGCAGTGGGGACAAAGGTGGAAACTGTGAAAAATTGGAAGAATGACAGTGCCTTTCTGGACGAAGATCTCAATGTCAACAAGAAAGTCTCCCAAAACAACGCAGATATCCGCATGGTGGGGAAATTTGACAATGCGGCGGAGGAAAATTGGTCTATTTGCATTAACAGCCGTGGTCTAGTCAGCCTGTTTGATGCCGACGGTATGATGACCAGCAATCTTGATTTGGTTTTAACCAATCCCCGCACCAATGAAGAAGCCAAGGTGGTAATTTTCCCCGGTGGGGCGATGAATGCGACGGCGATCGCCATGGGCTCCGGCTCCGGTGGCGGCGGTGCAGGTTCTGAAAGTCCCACCAGTAGTGAAAGTCCCACAGGGGGAGGCGGTACTGGTGGTGAAGGCTCTGAAATTAGCGGCGGCGAAACTGAAACTAGCGGAGGTGAAACTGGCACTAGTGAAAAATGCAATAACGGCGTAGGTAATGGCCCCGAAGGTTGTTCTCCCAACGACAAGGATAACGATGAATGTCCTACCGGAGCTCCAGGTGCTCCTTGCCGAGCCGAGAAAGAAGCAAAAGAGAAAGCCGAGAAAGAAGCAAAAGAAAAAGAAGAGAAGGAGAAAGACAGCAAAGAAAATGAGGGTAAAAAATAGTTTCCTACATTCTCAACCAAACATTTTTTAGTTACAGGATCTCAGTTCATGTCAGCAAAACAACTATGGAAAATTTTCAATCCTAGACCGATGAAGGGTGGATTTACCCTGACGGAAAATCTGGTTTCTCTTATTGTCCTGAGCATTACCTTAACGGCAATGTTGCCTGCTTTTATGAACTTTGGCCTACAGAACGCAAAAAACCGCCAACTCACCGGTGCCACATCCGTAGCGAATAGCGTGATGAATGACCTCCGTAGTCAAAGCATGACTGAGTTGGACGCCCAGTTAGGCAAAACAGTATTAACCAATCTGCCTGAACAAAACGGGAATAAATACCAAGCTGACCAATATATTTGCACGAGAAGCAGTATTTTGAATCCTGATAATCCCAACGGGACTTGTTCCACAACGGTGGGAGAAAACGATTTTGCCCGCCAAATTTTAATTGAAGTTAAAGCCCCCCATAATCCCAATGAAACCATCTATCGTGTACAAACTGTTTTTTCTCGTCTCCGCTCCTAAATTCAAGCAAAAAAATAACCGTGGTGTGAGCCTGATTGAACTAATTGTTGGGGTAATTATCGGCGGCATTTTAATTCAGCTAGCTTATTTTGCCTTCTCCGTAAATCGTGAAATGTATTTAAAAGACGCGGCTAAAAATGACACCAATCAAAATCTAAAAACGGTATTTGAAATAGTGGGCCCCACCATAACCCAAGCGGGGGAAGGTATTGGCACAGATCCCAACTTTCCAGTTATTTCTATTCAACCTTTTCCCACTGGTTCGACTAATTCAGAAATCGTTGTCCGTCAGTTAAAAATAGCCACCAGATTGAGGGTTTGTGAAGATGTAACCGCTGGTGCCCAGACAGAAATTACTGTCTTGCGATCCACTGATGACAGTACTAAAACCCCTGAAATTCCTCCCGCTGGTTGTGCTCCTGTAGATGGCAATGGAGACAATTATCCTGATGATTTGGCCCAGTGGAAAAGCTATCGAGAGAGCAATGGCGGCAACCTACGGGTTTATATCTACAACGGCAATGGGCAAGGAGAATTTCTTAACTATGCCAGTGAAGCAATTTATGACGCAGGGGGAAGTGCCATCGCAGGGACTCCAACCTCAGGGCAGGTAGCTTCGGCTGCCATTGGAGTTACGGGAAACCTTACTAATAATTACACTGCCGGCGGATCAACCCAATTGCTAATTCTAGAAGAACGGGGCTATCGCCTCAATGGAACTACTCTGCAAGCAACTATTGATGGGGTTTCCATTGATGTTATTGACAACGTCGGTCAGTTTACTGTTACCGCCACAGTCATACAAAACAATACTCCTTCCGATTGCACTAGACTTCTTCCCCAAACTAGCACTTTTACCTGCGCCCCTGCCCTAACTACAACCTACAATTGGTCCCAAATTAATGGTATTAACGTTACCAGTCGTCCCGGCATTGGCGAAAATACTCCTGGCTTATCCGCCAGCAATGTTAGCCAGATTAATGGTAAATCCCAAACTCAGACTTTTTATCCACGGAATTTGATTAACTTCTAGAGCAATATAGCCTAATTTTTTGTCTATTCTATCTTCTTATAACTCTGCTTACAGCTATTTTTACTCACTAAAGTCATGAAAAATAAAGCGATTGGTAATCTTCGTCTGACTCTATTTTTATTCTCTAGAAATCCTAAGAGTAACCCTAGGGGTTATATGCTCTTTTTGGTCGTATCTCTACTAATTACCCTCTCCGGTTTGTTGGTAGCCTATGCTATTTTAGCCAAGCTTCATACCCTATCGTCTAAAGGAACTGCCATAGGAAGTAGTGGTTTCTACGGTGCAGAAGGAGCCCTGAATATGCGGGTAGAAGAATTACGGGAAGTTTTTCTGAGTGATAGAAATCCTAGCGGCACCAGTCCTAGCTCTTTAGACCAATGCCTACAGCAGTCTAACTTGGGGACCGGGGATTTCCGTTGCAAGGTGGCGAGTTTTGCTTCCCCCGATGACGCTACAGCCAATATTCTGGCTTACAGCTATGTGGTACCAGAAAACAATGGCGTGGCTACCCAGGGCACAGTGCCCCCAGGGGATACTTTTCAGGGATTGAATATGCTGGAAAGTCGCTATGCCATCAGTGCAGTTAGCGCTAAAGAAGGTGCTAGCCCTGACGAAGTAATTGCCATGACCGAAATGGTGGTAAAAAGTAGGCAAATTCCCATGTTTCAGTTTGCCGCTTTCTACGCCAACGATTTAGAAATTTTGCCTGGTGCCCGCATGGACTTAGAAGGTCCGGTTCACACTAATGGCGATCTTTTTCTGGGGGCTAACAACAATGCACCCAACGGTCTGACAATTACAGGGCAAGTCACAGTTGGTAATCAGCTTTTTAATCATCGTAAAAATGATAATTCTACTTATCCTGATGGCCGGGTACGAATTGCTAATGGAGCAGGAACTTTGATTAATTTGTTGTCTGGAGGGACTGGAGGCACTACCCAAACAACAGCGGCCATGAATCCGGCTAATGTTAATGCCAGTTGGGGAAGCCAAGTACAACTGGGGGTAGAGGCATTGTCCATTCCCACCATTAGTACCTTGGGGGTTGGGGGTAACTATGCTCAACAAGCTGATATCAACTTTGTTTATGCTCCAGAGAAAACTGGTGTTAATGTTCCTGGTATTGGCACGACCATAATTCCGTTTGATGTCACAGCTACTAAACGCGATGCGCTTGGCGCTGGAACTTCTACAACGCTGACCAATGCTCAATTGGCCAGTTTACGTCAGCCCGTTTTGGCAACAGGGGCAGCAGTAACAGCAGGAGTTTGTACTCGTGTTGGTTCAAGTCTGACTCCAGCTCAAATTGCGACTCTACCAACTGGTCTATCAGATACACTCCGTATAGCAATTCTCTCTCAAACTATCCCAGTTCCTTTTTCCGCTACCAATGTTCGTTTTTCTGATATTGATCCTCTCAACTTAAATGCCAACACTACTGCATTAACAGGGATAAGAAATATTCTCTTCGGGACTTTGAATACTGCTCAACAAACTTTGATACTGCCTTTGACTCCCAATCAAATTGCTGATTTAGCTGGTGGTTGTTTTATCAGTGCCCCCATTCAGTATAGGGATCCTGCCGCCACTGGTTACACCGCTACTGGACTAAGCTTTGTGAATAACCGCGAGCGTGACGGAGGTAATCCGAGAACCATGCGCCTGCTTCAAATAAATTTAGAAAGTTTGACCGTTTGGAATTTTCAGGGATGGTATCTTGATAATGCTGGTACAGGCTTAATTTCTGCCAATCAACTATTATTTACCACGGCCACAGCAGATAATGCCGCTCCTCTGAATTCTTTCCAAAACTTAGGTTTAGCGGCTTCCGACACCAGTAGTAATGGTTTAGTTTTTCATGCCACTGTTAGTGCCAGTGCTACCCCAAACCCCAACACCAATGCTAGTCCCTACGGATTTGTGTTGGTTGGGGGCAGGCAATTGCCAGGATTGGCAGAAACTACAAATAACTTTGATCCCACAGGTTTAACCTTTGTCAGTGATCAGGCAGTCTATGTGGTGGGAAATTACAACACTGTCAATTGGCAACCAGCAAGTGTACTGGCTGATTCGTTAAATGTTCTTTCACGTTTACGACTTAATAATGATTTCCAGCTCAATAAAGCTTCTCTTACGACGGCCCCAGTCTCGGAGGATACAACAGTTAACACGGCATTTTTGGCTGGTACAGATATAACTAACTCAACTCTGACTCCCGGCTACAATGGTGGGCTAGAAAACTATCCCCGTTTCCACGAAAATTGGGGTGGGAGAACCCTGACCTACAGAGGATCTTTTGTTAGTACAGGATTACCCGAGCGGGTTACGGGGCGATGGAGCAATCAGGTATATGGTGCACCCAATCGAGATTGGCGCTATGATACCCGATTCAATAATGCCAAGAATTTACCGCCCCTGTCTCCCCGGTTTGTATTTCTGAAACAAGAGGGCTTCTCCCGTAATTTTGACCAGTAAAACTTGTATATTTATCTCCCGTAACTAGTCCAGGAGACCACTATTTCAATGGCTACATTTGAGCATTTTTTTGGCGTCTGAAAATGGCTACTAATCGGCCCTAGAGAGAGAATTTGGGGATGGGTCACTTTTTGGGGGAAATACATCACCCTAAACTTCTCAAACATACCCTTGGGCAGAAAAAGGACTTCCGCTGTACTGTGTTAGATGGTGCCTCAGCCTAGAATCATCGTTTTTTGTCTTTGCCGACTCTGTGACTAAACCCATTGCCCCCCTCCTCAGCCTTTTAAATTACAGCCGGGTCCACCGTGCCAAAATTTACTGGGCGGTAACCTGCTCATTGCTGAACAAAATTTTTGATCTGGCTCCCCCGGCCCTAATTGGTTTAGCCGTGGATGTGGTGATCAAACAGCAGGATTCTTTCCTGTCCCGTTGGGGCATTGTTTCCGTACAAAGCCAACTGTTGGTGCTGACGGTGGCTTCGGCGGTTATTTGGGCCCTGGAATCAATTTTTGAGTATGCCTACGAGCGGCTTTGGCGTAACCTCGCCCAGGATATCCAACACGATCTGCGCCTGGATGCCTATGCCCATTTGCAACAGCTAGACCTGGCCTATTTCGAGGAAAGGAGTACGGGGCGGCTGATGGCCATTCTCAACGATGACATCAACCAGTTGGAGCGGTTTTTGGATGTGGGGGCCAACGAAATTTTGCAGGTGCTGACCACAGTGGTGGTGATTGGTGGAGCATTTTTTGTCATTACCCCGGACATTGCTTGGATGGCGGTGGTGCCCATGCCCTTTGTGCTGTTGGGGTCGATCTATTTTCAGTCTTTGCTCACTTCCCGTTATGCCCTAGTGCGGGAAAAGGTCAGTAATTTGAACAGCCGTTTGTCCAATAACCTCAGCGGCATTATGACCATCAAAAGTTTTGCCACCGAAGCGGAAGAGGTGGAACGGCTCCGGCAAGACAGTGATGCCTATCGGGACAGTAATCAACGGGCGATCGCCTTGAGTGCGGCCTTTGTGCCTTTAATTCGGGTGATTATTTTTGCCGGTTTTTCCACCATTCTCTACTTCGGTGGTTTGGATGCGGTGCGGGGTAATTTGGCGGTGGGCAGTTACAGTATGTTGGTCTTTTTAACCCAACGACTACTCTGGCCGCTGACGGGTTTGGGCAAAACTCTGGATTTATATCAACGGGCCATGGCTTCCACCCAGCGGGTGATGCAACTTTTAGCAACTCCTATTCAAGCTCATCCGGGGGAATTAAGCCTCCATCCTAGCCAGGTGCAAGGGGAATTAGTTTTCCAAAATATTAGCTTTGCCTATCCCCATCGTTCAGCGGTGTTGAAAAATGTTTCCCTAAGGGTACCGGCGGGGCAAACCATCGGCATTGTGGGGGCAACGGGGTCGGGAAAAAGCACTCTGGTCAAACTATTACTGCGACTGTACGAATGGGATAGCGGTGACATTCTCCTAGACGGGGTGGATCTGAAGAAATATTTCCTGGGGGATTTACGGCGCAGTGTCGGTTTAGTAAGCCAGGACGTGTTTTTATTCCACGGTACGGTGCGGGAGAATATTGCCTACGGCAGTGCTGACGCCACTTTGGCCCAAATTGAACGGGCGGCCAACCTAGCGGAGGCAGAGGAATTCATCAACCAGTTACCCCAGGGCTACGACACCATTATTGGCGAACGGGGACAAAAACTTTCCGGTGGTCAACGGCAACGGTTGGCGATCGCCAGGGCTATTTTAAAAAATCCTCCCATTCTGATTTTGGATGAAGCCACGTCAGCGGTGGACAACGAAACAGAGGCGGCCATTGTCCGTTCCCTGGAAAAAATCACCAAAAATCGCACCACCATTACCATTGCCCATCGCCTTTCCACTGTGCGCTATGCCGATCAAATTTACGTGCTGGAAAACGGCATGGTACAAGAAATGGGCAGCCACGAAAGCCTACTGGCTCACCAAGGACTATATGCCAAACTGTGGCGGGTGCAAACGGGGCTAAGGAGTGGGGTTAGTTAGCTCCAGTCCGGAGATAATCGGATTTTTGAAATCCTTACCCTTACCCAATGGGACTAATCGATCCAGATGCGCTCTTCCCAATCCTTTTCTGCAGTGGATTTAGCGCCATCTGCCAAAACCGAAGCTAGGTCGAAATCCTCCCGGTTGGAATTGGTGGTAGAACTGCTACTACCTTGGGTTGACTTGGTTTTACCTGTGCGTATCTTCCCGTTACCAGAATTACTGGCAAAGGGATTAAGGATAATACGTCCACCATTATCGTTTGCACGGGAGGGGGTGACTCGGTCCCGAGAAGGGGTGTTGACGGGGGCGCGGCGATCGCCCATTCCCTTGGTTTCGTAGCCTGTTTCCGTTTGTAGGCGAGTATCCCGGACAAAAGCGATGTTGCTCTGGGTATTTCGACCTTGAAAAGCAGAAGTGGTTATTGCTTCTGGCATCAAATGTTCGAGGAAATAATCAAGGGTCTTTTGTTTTACCCAACCCTTGAGCACCGCCACTGAACCAAATCTAACCCCCAATTTGCGCTGTTCTTCCAGGATTAAATTAACCTGATCCTCTTGGAGTAAATAGGCCTGCTGTAGGTAATAACCCAGGGGACGGCGATCGCGGGTTTTGACCATCCGGGGCCAGGATTCGGCAAAAAAGTCCACTGTTTCTTGGTGTAACCAGCCCCGCACCACTAAAATTTCGCCAATGGGCAGAGGGGAATATTGTTGGTCCTGGAGAGCAACCTGTATCTGGGCCTCGGTAATGAGGTCAGCTTCCCTTAAAATTTCGCCTAGCAATCGGGAACAGGGGGATTGAGCCATGACAGTGAATTCACAAAAAAGATTAGCCTAAAGTAAAGAGATACTGGCAGGTTGGGGACGCACATACGGAAAAAACAGTTCCTACCAGCCCCCTAGACCCCAAAATCCAGCAAAATCATCGCTTGCAACGTCAAAAAAACAGATATATTGACTAGAGCCGATAGCTGTCATAATAAACGATCCTTTTACCGATTGTCATTACCAAAAAAATTAAAGTTTAGCCATACCCTAAGGACAGAATTTTTTCAGACGCAGAGCGTTGGTCACCACGGAAACGGAACTAAAGGCCATGGCGGCCCCAGCCAGGATGGGATTGAGCAGTAAACCGAAGAGGGGATAGAACAGCCCAGCAGCTACGGGAATGCCGATCACGTTGTAAATAAACGCAAAGAAGAGATTTTGTCTAATATTACCCATGGTGGCCCGGCTCAGCTTGATAGCGGTCAAAATTCCCTGTAAATCTCCAGCAATCAGAGTAATATCACTGGCGGCGATCGCCACATCGGTGCCAGTACCAATGGCTATGCCCACATCGGCCTGGGCCAGGGCGGGAGCATCGTTAATGCCATCCCCCACCATGGCGACGATATTTCCCTTCTGTTGCAACTGTTCCACCTGTTGGGCTTTATCGCCGGGGCGCACTTGGGCTAACACATGGCGAATACCCACTGTGTCGGCAATGGCTTGGGCGGTGGCTTGGTTGTCTCCAGTGAGCATATAAACGGATAAACCCAGTTTTTTCAGAGCCTGTACTACCTGGGGAGAGGATGGTTTGATGGCATCGGCGATCGCCAATAGAGCTTTAACTTCCGTGTCCACTGCCAGCCAAATAACGGTTTTTTGTTCCTTTTCCCATTGCTGGGCCTGACTTTGCCATGGTTGATGCTCCGTACCAGTTACCCCCAAATCGGTTAACCAATTGGACGTTCCTAATCGTATCCATTGCCCCTGCCATTGTCCTGCCACCCCACAACCGGCGATCGCCTGGAAATTGTCTATCTCTAGCAAACTAACCTGTTGGGATTGACCATAATTAACCACCGCTTCCGCTAGGGGATGTTCGGAATATTGCTCCACACTGGCCGCCCATTGGATTAACTGTAAACTTTCCTCCGTGGAAGTGGGGGACAGAGTAAAAAAGTTGGTCACACTGGGTTTGCCCTGGGTTAACGTGCCAGTTTTATCCAGCACAATAGCAGTTAATTTTTCCGCCATTTCCAGGCTGCTAGCTTCTTTGATTAGCACGCCATACTCCGCCCCTTTACCCGTGCCCACCATCACAGACGTAGGCGTGGCCAAGCCCAACGCACAGGGACAGGCGATGATCAGCACTTCCACCAAGGTCAACACCGCCAGGGTAATATTGCCCGTGGTCAGCCACCAAATACAAAAAGCGGCGATCGCCACCACAATTACTGTGGGGACAAACCAGTGGGTGATGCGGTCAACAAAGTGCTGGATGGGAGCTTTAGAAGCTTGGGCTTGCTGTACCAGTTGGATAATTTGGGCGAGCACGGAATCCTGGCCCAACTTGCTGACTTGAATGTCTAAACTGCCGCTTTTATTCAACGTGGCCCCAATCACTTCCGTCCCAACGGTTTTATCTACCGGAAAACTTTCCCCCGTCACCAACGATTCATCCACAGTGGAATTTCCCGCCACCACCACGCCATCCACCGGAATTTTTTCCCCCGGCCGCACCCGCACCACATCGTTAATTGCCAACTCGGCGATCGCCACTGTTTCCCAGTGTTCCCCCCGTTTAACGAGTGCTGTTTGGGGTTGTAGCCCCATTAATTTACGGATCGCTGCTGAAGTTTCCCGCCGGGCCCGCTGTTCCAACGACCGCCCCAACAGAATCAGGGTGATCACCACCGCCGCCGCTTCAAAATAAACGTGGGCTGCTAACCCTTGGCTAGTTAACCATTGGGGAAAGAGGGTAATGGCTACGGAGTAAAAATACGCCGCACTGGTGCCCAAGGCTACAAGGGTATCCATGGTGGCACTGCGGGTTCTAACGGATTTCCAAGCTCCCCGATAAAACTCCGCTCCAGACCAAAACTGCACCGGCGTAGCCAATAACCATTGCAACCAGGGATCATGGAAAATATGGGGAAAATGGGGAATATTTACCCCCAGCATCATGGGCAAGGAGCCAAAAAAGAGCACAGCGCTGATTACTAACCCCGTTACCAATTTGGCCGAAAACACGGGTTTCCTATCCTCGGTTTGCTGGGAAGATAAAACCTGTTGTTTAAGCACCCTAGCGTGGTAACCCGCTCGCTCCACCGCATCTGTGAGGATTTGGGGGGTCGTTTCCCCGTGATAACTGACCACCGCCTGCTCCAGGGCAAAATTCACCTGGCAAGACTGCACCCCCGGCACTTTGGCGATCGCCCGTTCAATGCTGGAAGCACAGGCCGCACAGCGCATTCCCTCTAGTTGCAGATTGATGGTTTGGGCCATGGTTAATCGGTAATACTCAGTACAAAGAAAAGCTTACCTTCAATTTTAGCCACCGCCCATTGGCAAGCTCAGGAATAGCTCCGGGCCCCGCCTTGGTATAATTGCCTAGCTAAAGACGGACGATGTCAGCAGTGGAACTCTTTGGCAGTGACCAAATTTTTAATTTTTTAATTTACTGAGATAAGTACATGAAAACTGCATGGGTATTCCCCGGCCAAGGTTCCCAAGCTGTGGGCATGGGGGTAGATCTGCTCTCAACGGCGATCGCCAAGGAAAAATATCAGCAAGCCGAAGAAATTCTTGGCTGGTCAGTGGTGGAAAAATGCCAAGGGGATGAAGCTAGCCTGGCCCTGACCCAAAATACCCAACCCTGTTTGTACGTTATTGAAGCAATTTTGGCTGATTTGCTCAGGGATAAAGGTTTTCAGCCCGATTACGTAGCCGGTCATAGTCTGGGGGAATATTCCGCCCTCTACGCCGCTGGGGTATTTGATTTTGCCACGGGTTTGCAACTGGTTAAACAACGGTCAGAGGTGATGGCCAGCGCTTCCGGGGGCATGATGGCCGCCCTGATGAAGTTCGATCAAACCCAGTTACAGCAAGCCCTGACGGATAATACAGAGGTTGTATTAGCTAACGATAACAGCCCCGAACAGGTAGTAATTTCCGGTACTGTGGCCGGTGTAGAAGCAATTTTAGCCAACGTCAAGGCACGCCGAGCCGTGCCTCTGAAGGTTTCCGGTGCTTTCCACTCCAGCTTTATGGCCCAACCTTCCCAATCCTTCGCCCAAACCCTGACAGCTTGCCATTTCAACGACGCCACTGTGCCCGTACTCTCCAACGTTGATCCTAGCCCTACCCAAAACGGCGATCGCCTGAAAGAAAAACTAATTCAACAAATGACCGGTTCCGTGCGCTGGCGGGAAACCATGGTTAACCTAGGAGAAATTGGGGCAACGGATTATTGGGAAGTGGGCCCAGGCAAAGTACTGACTGGTCTATGTAAACGAACTTGCCCTGATCTGAACCTGAAAAATATTGGCCAATTAGACGACTTGAATTCCCTGTAGGGTGACGGAAAAGTCTGGATTTATCCCCTAAATTCCCCAATACTGGGAGGCTTTGGAATTAGATTCTGCCCATAATCAAAGGATCACAGGGACTTCTCAACCATGATCCTATGGTTCCCCTTCTCCCGTCTAGGCTTGCTAACATTGACCTTCTGGGAGTTTGTTCCCACCCCAAATTCCTCTAAGATGAACAGAGCAAGCAAGAATTTTGACGGGTTGGCAGCATCCAACAAGTCTGCCACAGCTGTTTTTCACCCCATTTTCTCGAAGGAGAGTCTATCGTGTCTGCCCACAAGATTCTAGTCATCGATGACAGCAAAGTTATCCGTATGCGAGTTAAGGATATGTTGCCCCAGGGAAATTTCGAGGTGATTGAAGCCAAGGACGGCCTCGAAGGTTTTAATCTGATCCAGAGTGAGCGGCCCAACCTGATTATGTTGGACTTTCTCCTGCCCAAAATGAGTGGCTGGGAAGTGTTTCAATCGGTGCAGGAACGCCCCGAACTCAAGGCTATTCCCTTGGTGTTGATGTCCGGTCGGAAGGAAGAAGTGCTCGAAAAAATTCCCGAACCCTTCGAGTATTTTGCTTTTGTGGAAAAACCATTTGAGCAACGGGAATTGGTGGCCGCCATCAAAGAGGCCATGATCAAAGCTAAAAAACACGCTCCTGTGGCCGCCGTTGCCAGTGGCGCTGCCCCAGCCGGAGATTTGGCCGCTGAAGTGCAACAACTCAAACAACAGGTAGCCCAAATGCACGGCGAAATTGACCTGTTGAAAAAACAGTTGGGGCAATTAGTAACTTTCATCAAGCAACGGCTTTCCTAGGCTATGCTATTGGGCCTGTTGACCGTTAGACTTGGGGTGAAACCTTTGTGTTGAGAAGTTGAGAGTATGACTATGGCATCCCCTACACCAGAGTTAGCCAACCCCACCATGGATGAAATGACCCCTGCTAGTCATCACGATGTAGTGGAAACGGTTATTTCCGGCATGGCCCAGGAAAATAGCGCCTTTGTGCAAGATAACGACCAGGGCAGCATCTGGAAATTTGCCTATGGCAGTGTGGAAGTGCTAGTACAGCTTACCGGAGAAGGGGAAAATGATCTGTTTCGGGTCTGGGCCGAGGTAATGCCCTTACCAACAGATCCAGGCCAATTATTGGCGGAAGTGATGCAATTAAATTGGTCAGATACCTTTGAAGCCTGTTTTGCTCTACGGGAAAATCATTTAGTGGCTCTCCATCAGCGCACTGTGGCGGATCTTTCCCCCAGCGAAATTTCCCGGGCCATTACCCTCGTTGCTACCCTGGCCGATGACCATGACGATCGCCTGAAGGAAAAATACGGCGCTTAGAGCGTGTTTGAAAAGTTGAGTTTTGGCTGCTTAATCCCCCCTAGCCCCCCTTGGAAAGGAGGGAACTGCCGCTAAAGTCAAGTATTAACCAACTAAAAATCTTCTTCCAGAGCCGCAAACAGAGCGCTAAGGATCTGGTTGGAGTATAAAATTCCCTCCGGATCAGTGAAGCAAAACCTCTGCACCGTTTCCGTTGTGGTCTGGTTCGGGGCTAGCATTTGGTTATCCTCGCCATAAAATTCCAGCCAACGGCGATCGCCAAAGGAAGTTAGGGTAGCAAGGATTTTTGCCTTTTCTGTCTGATTAACCGAAGGCAGTTGGGCCCACGTTACCCCAGCGGTCAGCCTTAGTCCTAACATCAAGCTTTCTAACAAATTTTCCAACGGAGAAACCCTTTCCCCCGGAATGGGACAGCCTTGATTGAGCCAAGATTCTAGCCATTGGTAATAGCCATTTCTCGTACGGGGCCGGCCAAAACGCTTACCGTCAATGTAACTGGTGGCCCCCATGCCTAAACCGTAGTAGGGCAAATTACGCCAATAGATTTGGTTATGGCGACATTGGTGGCCGGGGCGGCCATAGTTGGAAATTTCGTAATGGTGGAAACCGGCTTGGGTTAATACTTCTTGGCCATGGCGATAAAAATCAGCACTGCGTTCGGGGGGAGGTACAGCCAATTTCCCCCGCTGTTCCCATTTGTCGAAAACGGTTTGGGGTTCCAACACTAAGTCATAGCAGGAAATATGCTTAGGCCCTGCGGCTAGAGCCAAGGTTAGGGAACTGTGCCAATCTGCTGCCGTTTGCTCCGGTAGCCCCGTAATCAAATCCAAGCTCCAATTTTCAATATTCTCCTTGGCGATCGCCGTGAGGGCTTGATCGATGTCCCGGCGACGGTGGTGGCGGCCACAAAGGGCCAGTAAATTGTCTTGGAAAGCCTGTACGCCCAAGCTAAAGCGGTTAATGCCCAAATTTTTATAGCCTTGCAATTGAACTTGGTCAAAGGTGCCAGGATCAATTTCAATGCTTATCTCAGCGTCCGGGGCAATGCCCAGATATTGATCAACCGCCAGCAAAATTTTTTCCAAACCGGTGATCGGCAATAAAGAAGGGGTGCCTCCACCAAAAAAAACTGTTTGTAAAGGCTGGCCTTGGTGTTGTTGCCCCGCAATTTCTCTGCATACTGCTTCCACATATTCCCCCACCCAACCGTCCAGGGTTAAAGACTGGAAACCCGTCACAGCAATAGGAAAATCACAATAAAAACAGCGTTGGCGACAAAAGGGAATGTGAATGTAGGCGGCAGTGGGCATTAAATATGTACCTGTATTCACTGGCGATAAAGTTGCCTTTGTTGAATGTAGCTTTGCACCGGATCTGGAATTAGATCGTCGTCTCGAATTTGCCGGTAAATGCTGGAGGAAATGGGGGGAGTGATGGCTTGATCGTCGCCTTGGTTAACTAATTGGTAGTGCCCTCCTAACTGGGCCAATTTATCCAAATCAGCTTGATTAATGCCGTAGCCCGGCCGGGGAAAAATCACCAATTGGACAGCGGGCAATAATTCTTTTACTGCGTACCATTGAGAAATTTGCCGAATTAAATCTGCCCCCACCACCAAGGCATAATCCGGTTCCAGCCCCCATCTTTGTTGGGCCCGTTGCAGGCTAATTAAACTGCGGCGATCGCTCAAATCTTCCCAAATTTGCACTGTGGCGTAATCCTTCTGTACATCCTCCACCAACAGCTTCAACATTGCTTGGCGATCGCCCAGGCTGGCCCAGTGTCCTGTTTCGGGATTGGGGCCTTGCTTAAAAGGATTGTCGGCGGCCCACACCGCTACTTGGTCAAAATGTTGAGCTAACCAAATGAGGATGGCCCGGTGGGCTAGGGTGGGGGGATCGGCGCTGGTGCCAAAAAGGGCTATTTTCACGAAGGGGTTTGAATTTATATTACTTTCGTCTCCGAACAATTAATTTTTCACTTCCGTTAGCTCAATTACCCGCTCATCGTAATCCTTGACCAAAAAATTCAACGGCTTGCGACTGCGTACTTTATAGCGGAGACGGCGAGATTGCACCCGCAGAAAAATTTGCTCCAAACAATCGTGGTCAAAACAGACATGGCGTTGGCGATTGTTACTGCCAAAGCTAGCCCCACCAATGATGTGCAGTTGGGTATTTTTTTTCAACTGATACCAAAGCCCGTCCTGGGCACTGTAGCGATTCTCGGGGGGAATTTGGGGGTTAGCCGCCATGGAAAATGAGTCCCAACCCGCAGTACCTAGGGTTTGTTCATAGTTGTAGTAATAATGCAGAGGCACGTCCGCCACGGCTAGCTCCAGCAAACCTTCATAAAATGCTTTGGCGATCGCCAGGTCCGACACCATCACTGTGTACACCTTGGGGGCACTGGTGAGAAATAACCACATAGCCAAGGCATAGGCCCCCAACAGCATCACCATAATGCCTTGGGTGGAAAACAAGCTGTCAATGGGAATCAAGGCGGCGAAATGCAGGGGCATGGTTAGGAAACTGGGGGATAGAACCCGAAATAATCAGCGAAAATTGTATTGTTAGGATCATTAGGCTTTGCCACCGCTGGAGCCAGCAAACACCGTCCAACTAGCATTGCCCTTGGGATACATTCTACCAAGAGCTATCCCGGCGTTCCAAACTTCCCTCCGATAACCTATGGACCAGTTGGATCAATTGAGTGATTATTTTCCCCCTCCCCTCCCGGTGGGCCAAACCCTTTTTGATTGGGGCAAACGCACCTATGTGATGGGAATTTTGAATACTACGCCGGACAGTTTTAGTGATGGGGGCGAATTTAACTCTCTACCAACGGCCATCCACCAGGCTAAAACCATGGTGCAGGGGGGAGCACACATTATTGACATTGGCGGCCAGTCCACCCGACCGGGGGCAGAAACTGTTAGCTTGAAGGAAGAATTAGAGCGCACTATTCCGATTATCCAAGCTCTCCGGCAAGAATTAGACATTCCCATTTCCATCGATACCACCAGGGCGGAAGTGGCACGACAAGCTCTCCAAGCCGGAGCGGATATGGTCAACGATATTTCCGGAGCTACCTTTGAACCAGAAATTTTGGCGGTCGCCGCCCAGCACAAGGCTCCGATTATTTTGATGCACATACGGGGTAACCCCCAAACTATGCAAAATTTGACGGATTATGGGGATTTAATCGGGGAAATGAGGCAGTTTTTCAGCGCCCAAGTAGATCTAGCCCGCCATTACGGCGTATTGCCCGAACAGATTATCCTTGACCCAGGCATTGGCTTTGCTAAAACCGCTGAGCAAAATATTACCCTACTGCGCCAGTTACCGGAGCTAAAAAGACTTGGTTTTCCCCTATTGGTGGGGCCATCCCGGAAAAGTTTCATTGGCAAAATTCTTGACCAACCTGATCCGAAGGAAAGAGTTTGGGGTACTGGGGCGACCTGCTGTCGGGCGATCGCCGGGGGAGCAGATATAGTCAGAGTCCATGATGTGGAAGCCATGGCCCAGATATGTAAGGTTGCAGATGCCCTATGGCGATGAGTAAGCCTAACTTAAGGAAGTTAATGGAAAATCTGGGGCAAAAACTCCAGCGTTGGGCCCTAGAGGAATGGTCGGGCTTAATTCTGGTGATGGTCCCCATCGCTCTATTGTTCTGTTGGGGGCTAGACTTCCATAACCTACGGCGGGGAGAGGAAACAAATTTAGTTGAATCAGCCCATTATTGGCGGGCAACACTACAAAATTACGGCTTTACTCCAACTAGCTTGTTTGAGAACCTAGGGCGATCGCCATTGCCCATTTGGTTAATTAGTCTTAGTCAAATGATTTTTGGCCATGAATTATGGGGCGATCGTTTACTGGGAGCTTTGCTCAATGGGGCCAGTTTGCCGTTGTTATATTGGCTGGGCAAAGAACTGTACAGCCGCAGTTTGCCCGCCTTCCTCACTTTAGTAGTTTATGGCACTGCCCCCACTGTGGTTTATTGGGCCAGGGTAGCTAGCATTAACAGTTTTGTCTTACCGTTAACCATTGCCTGTCTAGCTAGTGCACTGTTTTGCCGTCGGGATTTAAGGGGAGGCTTACCCTTGGGTCTGACCCTCAGTGCCCTGGCATTAACAAATTTGCCTACTTCCATCGTACTATTTGCCACTAGTCTAGTTTTTCTCCATTGGGATACACCCCGTTTAAAATCTTCACCCCTATTTGGGTTTGGTCTAGTTTTAGGTTTACTACCGGCGATCTCCTGGTGGCTGGGCTATGGTTTCTTGCTCCATGGAGAAATTGTGGACTCGATAATGGTCATTGGTGGCTCTCCCTGGCCCCTAAAGTTAAGGGGCTGGCTCTGGCTACTGGCAAGTTCCCCCGGTCTAATTTTTGCTCTGAATACTTTTCCCCGGGCCCAACAAGCATTGCCCTGGAGTTGGGCCCGTTTCCTGCTTTGCCAAGGGGGAGTGTACGGTATGTTAGTCATCATTTCTCCCTGGGCCAGCACTTCCTTGGTGATGCCCCTGTTAGTAGTTTTGGCATTGGCAGCAGGATTGACCTTAGCTGAAATACGCCGAGGAGCTAGTACTTTGGTTTATACTCCCTGGTGGCGTCGATTTTTCCTGACCCTAGCCGGTTTGACTGCCTTGGGGGCCATAGCTATTCATTTCTCCTATGGCAGGAGCAATTTAGCCAGTTGGACTGCCCGGGATGGTGTAATCACCATATTGGTACTAGTTTTATTGTCTTTAACCTTGGTGATGACTTCCCTGTTGTTAGACCGTCAGCAACCGGAGTTTATCAATGTGCTTTTTTGGGGACTATTCGTCTGCCTGTTTTTGGTTATCTATACCCCCTTAAGCTATCTGCCCCCTAGGTCTTTGCCTGATGTGATAGTTTCTACGGTTTCCACCACTAACCAATTGCCGGCGGAATTATAACGACCTCCTAAGGTAATTTTTTTGCCATTGGCGTGGTTGATTAATTGCTCCGCCACTTCCGGTCGTTCCGTAATCACTTTGAGAATTTTGCCCGATTGTTGGCAGATTAACTGATAGGTTTGGTGTTCACTTTTTTGCAGCTCGCCGGTGTAAACAGATTGACTTTTAGATAAGGGCAATTGAGCCAGATTAACATCCACGGGACAATGGCCTGAGGGGGGATACTGATCAGGATTGTCCAAATAATATTGTTGCCATTGCCGCCATTCGGGGTGGTCGGGAACTAAATTAAATAGGGGAATAACCGCCGCTGGGGCCCGGCGATCGCCAATCAGGGCTTCCTGCACATCCCGCACGTCTAAGTCCTGGGGGTCACAATTTTTTTCCACACTTAAAGCCGCTATCATTCCCACTGCTTGCCCTGTGTTCATAACTAGGGGTTGTAAACGGGTGCTGCCATTGGCCATGTGACTGACGGAAATATTTTTTTCACAGGGTAAATAGCCCCGCGCTGTCGGAGATAAAAGAGCTGGAAAAGGAATGGTAAAGGGGGTTCCCGTCCATCTTCCGCCCCAAATTAAGGATTTGGGAGTAAGAGGAAATTCATAGCCAGGATAGTGGTGATCGTTGGCATAATTTCCCACCCCAATGCTAGTAACTTTTTGGTTATAAATTGGCAGGGATGCTACCTGACCCTGGGGTAAAATATCCCTTTCTGTAATAACTTGCTGACCTTTTAAGCGCCTACTTTCCCGATAGTAGGGATGGAGAGCAAAGGCGGTGGAAATATCTCCAGTTTGTGGAAAAATTCCTGTGGCTAATTCTAAGTTTTCTGAATGATGCTTTTGGAGGTAATAGGCGTAGGCATAGCTATATTGATAAGCTTCCTTTAAATAGGTTTGCTTTTCCTTTTCACCGCCCAATAAACGGTTTAAATCTTTGCCATAATCATTGCCGGCGATCGGCCAATTAATCATATAATGCTCGCCGGGTAATTGGCCATAGGTTAAAAAATCTTTTTCTCCATAGTTCTGCCAAGTATGGGTAAAATCTTGGGCTACATCAATAGTAGGTTCAGCAATGATATTTGTTTGATTATTAGTTGTTTTTCGTAGCAAAAATACCCAAGTGGGGGACTGTATTGGATACTCTTCTGTCATCTCATTGGGAGCAATCGGACAACTGGGTTCATCAAATTTATCCTGCCAATCCCAACCCCAACGGTGGCCAATATCTCCCAGGGCTAGTAAATCCCCCAACTCTGTGCCATCCAGAATTACCCTAGCTCGAATTTCATAGTCTGGAAATCTCACCCCCACCAGGCGATCGCCATTTTTTACCACTTCCATGGGGCATTGATTGGCAATCCAAGTTAAATTAGGCAACTCTGCCGCCCAATCAGCGAAGATTTTGGACCCTAGACGGGGATCAAAAGTAAATAAACTCACCCAGCTATGGTCTAAACCCCCGGGTTGTTGGACCGTCAAAGTCCTTAAAAACTCTCCCCATAGCCCCGTTTGCCAAGCGGCCAATTCATTGCCGTCGGGAGCAGACACTCCAGCGGAAGTTAACATACCTCCCAACCAGGGCCCTTCGCTAACAAGGATGGTTTTTACTCCTCGTCGGGCCGCCTGGATCGCCGCCGCCGTGCCCCCAGTGCCACCTCCCACCACCAAAATATCTGTGGTCAATCGGGCAATAGATTTTGTTGCAATGGCCATAATGTTTCTGGGAAATCACAGACTATTTAAAAATTGTTTTGCCGTCAAAATAGGAATATTTTAATACGTTTCTAGGACGAGTAAATCAGTGTCACCACTGATAATAGCATCAGCCTGGGAGGCGATCGCCGTGGCCAAAACCATGGCATCTTTAGGATCCCGAGGATCCCGCAGTTCGGGAACTTCTAGGGGATGGATAGGATAAATAGTAGAAATTTCGCCCATCGCAAGTAGAATTTCTTCTGTCGTTAAAGACAGTAATGCGAGCCTTTTTTGCAGCTTTTGGTAACTTAGAACTTTCTCCACTTCCTGCAAAATTTCTACGGAAGTACAGGTCAAAATTTCTTTTTTACGAGCTAATTTTATGAGATTACCTGGTAACCCTTGCCATAACCACCCGGAAAGCCAAAGGTTTGTATCTAGGACGACCTTCATAATGCCGATTCGCTCTCAAGGCGATTTTCACGACGCACTTCTCGCACTAATTCGCAAATTTCTTCCATGATTTCATCGGTAAGTTCCTCACCATTACGCCGTAAACTATGCTCCCACTTTTCCCAATCAAAAGCAGGAACTCGTTTTAGCTCAATTTTGTCTTCGTGAACTGTAATCTTGTAGCTTTCACCAGGAACTAGTTTGGCTTTAATTTCCGGGGGAAGATCTAGGGTCTGTTCTGCAGTAACAGTAGCGGTGAGAACTTGCTCGATGGTGCTCATGGTCTGGAAGGAAAAGCAAAGATTGCCACTACCATCATAGGTTACCCAGCCCAGACAAAAGTTTAATGCTTGACCTGCCAGAACTACAATGGCTTTTGGTAAATGTTGACCGAGTGCCCAAATTCCTCTGCCATTAGAGCAATGTCAATGCACCCGGCCATGGTTTGTTTGCGAAAAATCTCAGAAATTTTCGCTACCCCTTACCATTTTACTTTTTCAAATCCTTAGCCATCTGGCGGAACATGTCCAAACTATTGTCGTTGGAACGGCGATCGTTGTTGGCCGGGGTAGAGTTGGCCTGGGATGGGGCGGAATCCATTTTGGTACTGGGGGCCGGTTGACCATTAGCCTGGATTTTTTTCACCTCCATGGCAGAAATCTCCTTGACCACTTCCCCTCCCTGGGAGTTGAGAGTTTTAGGAAAACTCCGTTTAATTTTGATGGGAGTCCGCATGTATTCGGCATTGCCCAAGCTTTTGGCATCGTCGCTTTCAAGAAAAAATGCCTCTTTTTTTTCTGGCTGAGGACTGGGGTTGGCTTCAATATCTTCGACGTACTGTGCCTTTTTACCAAATAAGCCAAATAATCCGGCCATTGATCGTTGCTCCTGGGATAATTGTTAAAATTTATTGCGAATTGTTAAATTTTAACAACTTTTGACCAGGCGACAATGGCCTTTACCTTAGTCTGCGTTGGTTTGCAGGTTTTGGCCCTAGGCAACAACTAGAAAATTACCGCCCCTCCCTCATCATCATCGCCATCTTCCATGGCATCCCAATCCATGGTGTCTTGTTCCTCCCGCTCGTCCCCATCTTCGTCATCATCATCAAAATCCATATTGGCGGAGTCTTTGGGGGCATTATTAACCGCTCCAAGGTCAATTTGTTGACGGTAATAGTCCACACTGCGCACCTGTACGTCCACCTCATTGCCTAAGCGGTAAGAAGTACGACTTTTACGACCCACTAGGGCGCATTGGCGACTGCGGAACTCGTACCAGTCATCTTTGAGGGAACTAACATGGACGAGGCCTTCAGCCAGCAGGTCGAAAATTTGCACGAAGAAGCCATAGGACTGGACTCCAGTGATTAAGCCCCGGAAGATTTCCCCGGTGCGGGCTTTCATTTTTTCAGCTTTTTTCAGCCCCAATAGATCTTTTTCGGCATCTTCGGCAGTTTGTTCCCGGTCATTGAGTCCCAACACCAACTGGTGCAAATCCCCTTCAATGGTTTCTTGGAGGTTGGGGGGCAACACATTCCAGCTAATTTGGTTACGGCAGGTGTGGGCATTGAGCTCTACCCCGGTTTTCATTTGTTTGGTCCGGCGATCGCGCCCCTCTGTTAAGACGAGTTTCAGCAATCGTTGTATTACTAAATCCCCATACCGTTGGGCCGGAGAAACACAGTGGGTATAACCGGAATCATAGGCAAGGGCAAAGTGGGGAGCGGGATGGCTAAAATACTTTTCGATTTTGAGAGTATTAGCCAGCAAATGGTTCAACACCGCTTTAGCTGGCAGGGATTCAAATGCTTGGCTGAGGTGATGGTAATGCTGGGGAATAATGTCCCCTTCTAGGTCAATTTTTACGCCTAAATCGAGGTTTTCCGCTAATTTAACAATGTCCGTTAGATCTTCAGCTTCCGGTGCGACCTGGCCACAGTAGAGACCAGGTATGCCCAGGGCTTGCAGTTGGAGAGCTACTTCTCGCTGCAACACCACCATCAATTCTGCTAACAAACTACGAATGGGCAGGGTTTCTTGGGTCATGATCACCCCCAAACGACCCTCATCCAGGCGGGGGGAAGCGGTTTCTGTTTGGAGGTTAAAACTCCCCCGCTGTAGCCGTTGGGATTTAATCAGGGGGCAAATTTGGAAAAATAATTCCTGGAGCAGGCCGCCGTAGGGTTTCAACTCGCCACTTACGGATTCAATGTCCGCCAAGGCTGTTTGCACTTCGCTGAAGTCTAGTTGGTGATCGACTTTGACCACACTGCTGTGGTATTCAAACCCTGTTACTTCCCCCCGGTCATCCACTGTGAGAAAGAAGGATAGGGCCAGACGATCTTCGTCGGGAATGAGAGAACAGCGCCCGATCAAACCTTCGGGGAACAGGGGGCAAATCTGTTCTTCTAGGTACACGGTGGTGCCCCGTTTACGGGCTAACTGGTCCAACAGACTATCTTCGGCAATGTAGTGGGCAATGTCGGTGATGTGAATGCCTACTTGCCATTGGTTTGCTTGGCTTTCTAAGCTCAGGGCCACCTCTTGCCAGGGTAACGTTTCCCCCCGGGGACCATCGCCAAAGGTAACTAACTGGAGCTTGCGATAATCCTGCCTTTTTTTCAGTTCCCCTGGTTCAATCACTTTGGGCAAACTTTGCAGAGCTTCGATGGCTTCGGGAGTCCAACCTAGGGGCAAATCATGTTTACAGGAAACGATATCGGTGTCGGCGGCGGCTTCAGCGTCACTGCCTAACACTTTAGTAACTTCGCCTAGGGGCGGGTGCTGGGCAATGGGATAACGGAGAACGGAAACATGAACGAGATGATCTACCGCTTCTCCGAGGTTTTGCTCCTTATCCTGAAGTTCCAGCTCAAATAGCAGGCGGTCATCTAGCGGCACAGCCCGGTAATTATCTTCGCTTTTTTTCACCTGCGCTAACAGGGAAGGATTGGCTCGGTCGAGAATGAGATGGACTGCTCCTTCGGGGGACTTGCGGCGGGTACCGTCCTTAATCACTTTGACCAAAACCCGATCGCCGTTCCAGGCATTGCTGAGATTCCCTTCCCGGACGTAAATATCGGTGGCATCTTCATCGTCTTGGATGGCAAAACAAAAACCCTTACTGGAACAACGCAGCCGGGCTTCCACCACATCTTCCCTGGTCACCCGCTTATATTTACCCCTTTCTTTGACTAGTACCCCCATTTTTTCCAGGGCATCGAGGGCAATCTGTAGGGCTTCTATGGCCTCAGGACTCTCACAACCTAGTTTTTTTTCGAGAAACTTACCCGCTACTAATTTGTCGTCAACAAAATAGGACAAAAGTGTGGCGATCGAATAATCCATGAAACTGAATCCTGAGGTGGGCTTACGGGGTGAAGGGAAGCGTTAGAATTGTCGAGGTTTGCCATTGACCATGAAGTTTGTAATGGAAATCCGCCCTCAGTAAAGTACTGAACTATGTCAACTGCAGGTGTACAGATGTTTTGGCGCGGTGTTCCCCCTCCACCAATCCCTGGAAAGTGGGTGAGCCATGGCAGAGGGCAAATAAACTAGTATTAAAGGCAATGCACCAATGGAAGCAAATCCGACGGTGACAATCCATAACAACCCTTGATTGTATCAAAGAGAACGTCACCTTTGTGGTTAGGGTCCGTGGGCAAAGTTCTAATCTGCGCCCTCAATGGGAACTTTGATCTCTTTTTTCCCTAAACTTGGGGAGAGAGACAGGGAAAAAAGTTTATTAGTGTGAATTTTCCAAGTGTGGATATTGTAAACCCTGACCATGGCGGCGTAGAAAAGCTTTGGCTAGAGAGAGAGCGAAGTCCTGGTCACACTACATTACCGGACAAACTTTCCTAGGCGATCGCCTTTTGCCCCGGCCGGACAGCCGTTAAAACCATGCACTCCATGGGTCAAGGTAGAATGGGCCAGGATAAGTAATCCATTGAACTAACGCGATCTTCGTAATTCTCGATAACTTTTTTACCCATCAAACCACCGCCTTGCCCCCTTGCCCCATAAGTCATGAGTGAAGTTTCTCTGCGTCCCGCCAAAATTAGTACTGTATTGCCGGGGTCCCTGGGGGAAGAAATGGGCTTTGAGCCGGGGGATGCCATTGTGCGTATTAATGGTCAGGCACCGAGAGATTTGATTGATTATCAATTTCTCTGCGCTGACGATTATTTGGAATTGGACGTATTGGACAGTCAGGGAGAATTACATGAACTGGCGGTAGAAAAGGAATTCGATCAGGATTTGGGACTGGGGTTTGAAACGGCCCTATTCGACGGGCTGATCCAGTGCAATAACCGTTGTCCCTTTTGTTTCATCGACCAACAACCGCCGGGGAAACGGGAGAGTTTGTATTACAAAGATGATGACTATCGCCTGAGTTTTCTCTACGGCAGTTATCTCACTTTGACTAATTTGAGTGCCAAGGAATGGCAACGCATAGAACAGTTAAGGCTTTCTCCCCTCTACGTTTCCATCCATGCCACGGAAGCATCGGTGCGGGAAAGATTGTTAAAAAATCATCGGGCCGGTCAGATTCTTGACCAGTTGGCTTGGTTCCAAGCTAGAAGATTACAGATCCACGCCCAGGTGGTGGTTTGTCCTGGTGTTAATGATGGTAAGCACTTAGAGCAAACTTTGAGGGACTTAGCCCAGTTTCACCAAGGGGAAACCCCAGCGGTGATTTCAGTGGCGGTGGTGCCGGTGGGTCTAACCCGTTTTCGTCCCCAGGAAGATGAGTTAAGCCCCGTTGGTCAAGCTAAAGCCACGGAGGTAATTGCCCAGGTTCAAGCTTTGCAAAAGGAATTTGCCCAGCAACTAGGTGGTAACTTTGTTTGGTTGGCCGATGAATGGTTTCTCATTGCCCGTCAACCTTTGCCACCGGAAAGCCATTACGAAGACTATCCCCAAATTGGCAACGGGGTAGGGTCTATCCGTCAATTCATTAAGGAGTTTCAACAACAAGCTGCGGAATTTCTCCCCCCGGCGATCGCCGAAGCCAAGACGTTGACCTGGGTAGTGGGCAATGCTGTAGAACAAGCGTTTGAGCTACTGGTGGAACAGTTAAATCAGGTAAAGGGTTTAACAGTTAATTTAGCGCCCTTAAACAGTGACTATTGGGGTCAGGAAATTACGGTGACGGGACTATTGACGGGGCAGGATTTAATCGCTAAATTGGCAGGCAGAGATTTAGGGGATGGTATTCTATTGCCTGCTCTGATGTTGAAACATGATGATACTCGCTTCTTGGATGACCTCCGGGTGGCCGATGTGGCTCAAAAGTTGGGCACAACCATTTACCCTGTGGCTGATGTGGCCAGTTTGTTGGAACATTGTGTTCAGCCCATGGCTGTCTCCCGCCATTGCTAAAAAACCCCGTTAATTTTTCTTACCCATGGGGAAGTTTGCTGGTTCAATAGGCCGAGTTGTAGTCGGCAGTCTATCTTGAGAACAATTGTTTTTACATGACAGATAGTGGGCTAAGAATAACTTTGCTCAAACCATTTGGTAAAACTGCTCAATGGACGAGCCGATTTTCACCCCGGCAATTTTGTTGAACCTCCCACTTCTCCGGTGGTCATTCTCAAGGAGTTGGTGGCTAAGTTGTACCGGGAACAAAATAAAGTGCAGGATCTGTTGGGGGCCATGGGCTACGCCCTGCGGAGTTTACATAATCTGAATCAGTTTCTGGAATTGACCCCTCTGATGGCCACCAGGGTCACCGATGCCGATGGCAGTGCTTTAGTTCTAATGAGAGAGGGGGAAATATCTATCTTTGAACAAATCCATGGCCACAAAAATAGTCTTAAGGGCACCATTAAAGGCGCTTTGCAGAAGGCCCGCCAGGTTAACCTCACATTGGATTCTTCCACTGTCCTGAGTTATTTTGACCGTCAATTGCGCCAAGAATTACCGGCGATCGCCTGTTATAACACCCCCATTTTGAGTCACCAAGAGGAAGTGGGCCGCTTATATATCTTTAGTCAAGATCGTAACTATAGCTGGACTCCCACCCGTCGTAAGTTACTACAGCTAATTTCTGATCAAACCGCTGTGGCGATCGCCAATAGTGATTTAAACCAAAAGTTGAGATCCAGAGAAAGTCAGGATCGGGAATTGGAAATTGCTTCAGAAATTCAAAATCAACTATTGCCCCGTTGTTGTCCCCAAATTAATGGTTTGGACATTGCTGCCCAGTGTAAAACCGCCAGTCGGGTAGGTGGGGATTACTACGATTTCATTCCTGCCAACTATGACCAACTGCGCCAGGGGGATTGGTTATGTCGTAACACAAGCCATTTGGGGGTGCCCTGGAGTATTGTCATCGGCGATGTCATGGGTAAAGGAGTACCGGCGGGTCTAATTATGACCATGACTAGGGGGATGCTGCGGGCAGAAGTGCTGAACCGCCATAGTCCAGCCCAAATTCTTAACCACCTCAACCGGGTAATGTATGCCGACCTGGAAAATTCCCATCGCTTTGTCACCTTGTTTTATTCTGAATATAACCCCGAAACGAGCATACTTTCCTATAGCAACGCCGCCCATAACCCTCCCCTATTGTGGCGGGCCGGCAGTGACAGCCCCCAATGTTTAATTCCCCTGGATACGGAAGGAGCTTTAATCGGCTTGGAGTCGGATTCCAATTACCGGGATGCCCAGATTCAGCTTGTTCCCGGGGACGTGGTTCTGTACTATACCGATGGTCTGACCGATGCGGGCAATGCCAAAGGCGATCGATTCGACGACAAAAATCTCCGCATTGCTTTCCAACGGGCCTGTGAAACCGCCCAAACTGCCCAGGGTATCCTTACGGAAATTTTCACTTCGGTGGAAGCATTTGTGGGCTCAGACAATAGTCATCAAACCGATAAAATCCCCGCCCGAGACGATATGACATTGGTCGTTCTGCGGGTAAAATCGACGGAGTGAGCCTTACTGTTTGGGAGTCAGCGTCTATGTGGCAGTTTACAGAAGTAATTTCAATCTTTGTACCATCTGACTGGCTGGGACACAGTTATATCCACTGGCAAATGTCTCAAATAATTTCTTTTCCTTGGCTGACGGACAGTATGGTTTTTGCTCAGAATATCAGTGCGATTAAATCCATTGATATCCTCGCTGACTTCCAAAATGCCTGGAATAATTTTATCCAGTCTGGGCAAATTTGGGCTTTGATTATTGGTTTTGTGCTTGGTTGGGGCATACGGGGTTTCACTGGTGGTTAATATTTTTCCCCTCTCAAACTAACTACTCCGCCATCATTTGCTAACTATCACAACGAAATCCCCCCATCCCAATGACAAAAAAAACCTGGAGCGATCGTTTTGAAGGCACATTGCACCCCGCCATTGCCCTGTTTAATGCCAGCATTGGTTTTGACATTGAACTAATCGAATATGACCTGGATGGCTCGATCGCCCATGGCAAAATGTTGGCCAAGACGGGCATTATCAGCCCAGGGGAAGCAGAACAGCTAGTGCAGGGCTTGGAGCAAATTCGCCAGGAATACCGAGCCGGTAATTTCAATCCAGGGGTAGACCAGGAAGACGTTCACTTTGCTGTGGAACGCCGATTAACAGAATTGGTGGGGGATGTGGGCAAAAAACTCCACACTGCCCGTTCCCGCAATGACCAAGTAGGAACCGATGTTCGTCTTTACCTGCGTGCCCAAATTGATGACATCCGCCAACGGTTAAGGGATTTTCAAGCAGTGTTGCTCCAACTGGCGGAAACCAATGTGGAAACCTTAATTCCCGGCTACACCCACCTACAACGGGCCCAACCGGTCAGTTTGGCTCACCATCTACTGGCCTATTTCCAGATGGCCCAACGGGATTGGCAACGGTTAGGGGAAATTCGAGCTAGAACTAACGTTTCTCCCCTCGGTTCTGGGGCTTTAGCAGGAACAACTTTTCCCATCGATCGCCATTACAGTGCCGAATTGTTGGGGTTTGCAGGGGTTTACGCCAACAGCTTAGATGGGGTGAGCGATCGGGATTTTGCCATTGAATTTCTCAACGCCGCCAGTTTGATCATGGTGCACCTCAGTCGGCTGAGCGAAGAAATGATCCTCTGGGCTTCCCAGGAATTTAGCTTTATCAGTTTGACCGATAGCTGTGCCACAGGATCAAGCATTATGCCCCAAAAGAAAAATCCAGACGTACCAGAGTTAATTCGGGGTAAAGCCGGGCGGGTGATGGGTCATCTGCAAGGAATGCTAGTACTGATGAAAGGTTTGCCCCTGGCCTATAACAAGGATTTGCAGGAAGACAAGGAAGCCCTGTTTGATGCAGTAAAAACGGTGCAAGTGAGCCTGGAAGCCATGACCATTTTGCTTGATGAAGGTATTGTTTTTCGTCAAGAACGGTTAGCGGAGGCGGTGGCGGAAGATTTTTCCAATGCGACGGATGTGGCGGATTACTTGGCGGCTAAGGGAGTCCCCTTCCGGGAAGCTTATAATCTGGTGGGCAAGGTGGTTAAAACCAGTTTGGCGGCAGGGAAATTGCTCAAGGATTTAACCCTGGCGGAATGGCAAGCGCTCCATCCCGCTTTTGAAGAGGATATTTACCAAGCTATTACCCCCCAGCAAGTGGTGGCGGCACGCAATAGTTACGGGGGCACGGGCTTTGAACAGGTGAAAATGGCGATCGCCAATGCCAAAGCTGAATTAAGCCAGACTTAAATTGGTGTGGAGATATGCCCAGGTTTTCATTAAGTTACTGCTCCGTCGTCCCCTATCAGCAGTGACGGTAATTCCGGTTCTATCAGATAGTTCCATAGTCCTAGTCAAACGACGGGATACAGGGCAATGGAGTTTACCAGGGGGGCTGATCGACTGGGGGGAAACAGTGGCAATAACGGCCGCCCGAGAGTTACAGGAAGAAACTGGTTTACGGTTGATAAAAATAGATCGCCTGCTTGGGGTCTATTCCAGTCCCGACAGAGATCCCCGCATGCACTCCGTCACCATTTCCCTGGTGGTTAAAGCGCAAGGTGATTTGCTCATTGGCGATCGCCAGGAAATATCCGAAGTAAAAGCTTTTGCGGTGGAAGATTTACCGTTAGGAGCATTAAGCCATGACCACGATCAACAACTACAGGATTTTTTACGGGGGGAAACAATCATTGCTTGATTCCCTGCATTTCTTATTGAGCAAATATTTTGTATAAATCAGCTAAGTTTTCGACAAGGTCTTTGATACCCATCCCCTATGTTCAATGGTCGGGGAACTGGTCCAAATTGGCGATCGTCTCTCATCCGATTTCCCTAAGTACACCAACTGCTCAATATCTGAAGCTTTAAAATCAGGTTTTTATAAAGTGGCGATCGTTTGCTCAATCTACTTTTGTAAATCCTGTTCATAAAGAGTTTTAGCCATTATAACTACCTTCTATATCAGGGCAATTCAATCCCAGTTGCTTTAGCATAGCGTTTAGTGTTCCAGTTTTTAGTTCATCACTAGGATTTCGCACAATGGTCAGGCGATCGCTTCTACACTGGGATTACGCACAGTCGCATATTTAACATCAAAGATAATTTAAATGGGCTAAAATAGCAAAATTATCAAACATTAGGTAAGCTATGATTGAAGATAATCAGTCCCACAATGAAAATATTAAAGAATATCTTAATTACTATAAAAAATTAGATTCTCCTGGTTTCGCCATTCTTTTAAAAGGTGAATGGGGATGTGGAAAAACCCATTTTATCAAGAATTATTTTCAATTGGAAGACAAAGAAAATAATGAAAGTTTTAATTTTAAAAAGAAATATTTTTCATTAAAAAACAATCAGCATAAGGAAAATTCAAAAGCAATATATATTAGTTTGTATGGAATTAAGGATATAGAATCTATTGATATTCTCATTATACAAAAACTTATACCCATCTTGGCAGATAGGAAAATTCAATTAACTGGCTCTGTTATAAATATTCTTTTAAAATCTTCATTGAAAATTGATTTAAAAGACTTAAAAAATACTAAAATTTTAAATGAGTTTACAAATCTAGATAATAAAATTCTAATCCTTGATGATTTAGAAAGGTGTAAAATTGACATCAATGATCTACTTGGTTATATTAATTTTTTTGTTGAGCATCAAGCACTCAAAGTTATTCTTATTGCTGATGAAGATAAAATTGAGGGAAACATAATTCAGTCTTATGAAACAAAGACATTTGACAAAATCAAAGAAAAGGTTATAGGTAAGAGATTTACTGTCAACACATCCTTTAATAAAGCTTTTGAACAATTTTTAAACTTAGTTTGTAAAGATGAACAAGAGAAAACATATTTATCTAAAAAACGAGACTTTATTAAAGAGCTATTTGAAACTAGTGACTCTAATAATTTAAGGACATTGAAATCAATAATTTATGATTTTGATCGTATTTATTCTTATTTACCTGAAAAAGCCTTAAATAATATTGATTTTCTTGATGATCTATTAAAGTCTCTGACCATTCTATCTATAGAAACTAAACTAGGTAATCTCCCAGAAGACCAGATAAAAATATTAAGCGATATATATGGTGAATATTCTTCAAATATTGCTTCAAATTACACAAAAATAAGTGAAAAAGTAAAAGAAAACTATAAATATGAACATTTTTTTACGTTTTGTCATCGATTACAATACAAATATGTTTTCAGTTTTGAATATTTTTTGCCTAATTATTTATGGTGGGGAGAATTTTTTGAACATGGCATAATTGACAAGCAAGCTTTGTATCATACATTCATCAACAGTAAGTATTATGTTAGTCAAGACTCTGAATTATGGCTTAAGCTTTATCACTATGATCGAATTGAATCCGATGAAATATTT
Organism: Synechocystis sp. IPPAS B-1465; assembly: GCF_003015225.1. Taxonomy (GTDB): domain Bacteria; phylum Cyanobacteriota; class Cyanobacteriia; order Cyanobacteriales; family Microcystaceae; genus Synechocystis. The sequence continues at coordinate 786,913 of NZ_CP028094.1, forward strand.
GATGAATTAATAAATATTGCTATTGAGAAAATCAAAAATAGGGATCAATTTGAACATATTGGAATTTTTCTACATGTCATTTCTCTCTTAATATTTTTCTCTAAAGAAGAGTTAATTTCAGAAGATATAAGTATGCTAATTCAAATGGCAAAGGATTATATTCAACATTTTTCAATCACGAATGAAACTCGATTTTGGCAGGAAGTTCTAGAAATATCCAATTTTTCTTCAGAAACATATTTTGTACAATATAAAGAACTTGCGTTTACTAGTGACAATGACTCATATTTCGAAGAAATCAAGTTAACTATTGCAAGAAAAATGCGTTCTATTTATAATAATAACTATCTAAAGAAAATTAATCAAATTTTAGATACTAATCCTTTGAATCATTACCCACACATGAATCTTGCCGAATTAATCTATCGAAAAAATGACGAAATTGAATATTTTCTCCCTAAAGAAGAGTTTCTAAATAAAATTGACGTCAAAAAATCAACTGATTATTTTTTAAAGATAAGCTCTTTTCAACAAGGTCATATTCTTTATTCAATTTTTAATTATTTTCAGTTGCTATATCACCATAATGAACACAAATCATGTATTGGCTATGAGGCTTGTTTTATCTGTGAATTTTTAATTGTAGTTGAGTATAGAAGCATTGAGGCAATTCAAGAGAACAACAGGTTAAATAATCATAAAATCCAAAAAAATTTAAATAAATATTTAACTGTTAAAACAACTCAGGCTTTAGGCGCATTTATTGTATATATTATTGATTATTATATTTCTCTTATTAGGCAATACAAGAAATATATTGCTTATTCTCCTGCTATTGTTAATAAAATAAATAAACTCATAGGAATAATGTTTTTTAATCAAAAACCTGATAGCTTTTAATTACTACTAGCAAGCATCAACGTCAGGCGATGAATTTGACCTAACTGCATATTAACCCCACTCACTTGCTCAAACAAATATGCTAAATTACGGGGTTGTAGCTGGGTGCCATCATTGCGGCAAGTTCCCATGTAATCAACAGTAACTCCTTCTGATGTCATTGCAAGGATAGATAAATCAAGCAACTGTTCCCGTAAATTAAGGGTGACTTTTTTGCCCCGTTTGGTTGTTTTTTCCCACAATATTTCTTCTTGAGCAAGAATTTCTTCCGTCCAGGTTTGCCATTGGGTTAATGTCACCGGTTCTTCAGTAATTAATTGCACTTGGTAACGGGCTTGGGCCAATAATTGCGTCACCGCTGGGGATTTGGGATCCACTTCTTCCACTTGGTAAACAGGTAAATCTACTGGTAAAACGGCGGCTAAGCGTTGGCGAAATTCCCCTGGGTCGAGCATTTCTGTGAGGTCAAAATCGACTATTTCCCCGCTACTACTGGAGCCCAAAGGTAAGGCATTGGCAATGGAAATACGGGGTCCAGGATGGAATCCTCCGGTGAAGGCAATGGGCAAACCTGTGCGACGCATAGCTCGATCAAATAGTCGCACTAGGTCGAGATGACTCACCAAAGCCATGGAATTTTGCTTGCCAAACCAGACTCTTAGGCGCTGTACCCGGTTAGTGTTGGGTTTAAAGTCCCCATCAAAAACTGGAATAGAGGGCACCGGAGCAATAATATTGTGACCAAAATCCACCCCACACACGCCGCAATGGGAGCAACCGTCAAAGGAACAGTCGGGAACGGTGGCCGCTTCTAGGGCGTTAAATAAGTCATTTTTGAGCCAAGTTTTATCAATGCCGGTATCGAGGTGGTCCCAGGGTAGGGGAGCATCATAGACATTTTCATCGGGGGTATCCCCATGGAAAATATTCCATTCTCCGTCTTCTACAAGGCGATATTTCCAGGTTAAATCCGCTTCGTCGATCGCCTGGGCCCAGGCCCCATAGGCTTTGTCCAAACTTTCCCACCAGGCATCCATTCCTGCTCCCAATTCCCAGGCACGACGTACCACTTGCCCCAAACGGCGATCGCCTCGACCGACAAAGTCTTCCATGGCGGAAATGCGGACATCGGTATAATTCACTTTCACTCCTCGCACCCCTTTAAAAGCCTGTCGCAGTAAATCCTGTTTGCGGCGGAACTCACTGGTAGAAACAGAATGCCATTGAAAAGGGGTATGGGGTTTGGGGGTGAAATTGGAAATGGTCAGATTAAAATTTAAAGCTCGACGCTGGGGTAAACGACATTCTTGGCGCAACCATTGCACCGTTTCCACAATACCTAGAACGTCCACATCGGTTTCCCCCGGCAAGCCAATCATGAAATAAAGTTTGACCTTATCCCAACCCTGTTCCACCGCGGTTTTAATTCCCCGCAATAATTCTTCGTTGGTCAACCCCTTGTTAATCACATCCCGCAACCTTTGGGTGCCTGCCTCTGGAGCAAAAGTTAAACTTCCCTGTCTAGTGCCGCCAAGAATGTTGGCAATATTTTCATCAAAACGATCCACCCTTTGGCTGGGCAAAGTGAGGGCAATATTTTCATTTTTGAGGCGATTTCTGATTTCCAATCCCACCGCTGGTAAAGCTAAATAATCGGAACAACTGAGGGAAAGCAAAGAAAATTCGTTATAACCCGTTTGTCGAATACCTGTTTCAATGGCATCAATCACTGCTTCCGGCTCCACATCCCTGGCCGGACGGGTCAACATTCCCGGTTGGCAAAAACGACAGCCCCTAGTACAGCCCCGACGAATTTCCACCGTCAGGCGATCGTGAACAGTTTCAATCAAAGGTACCAAGCCAATGGAGTAAGCAGGGATGGGGGTGGCCACCCGGCGCATAATGCGTTTGGGCACATCGTCCCGATTAGGATGTACGGAACCATCATTGGCCATGTCATAAAAGCGGGGCACATAAACCCCTGGCACTTGGGCTAAATCAAGTAATAAATTTTCTTTGCTTAATCCCTGAAGTTTCCCTTCTTCTAGTACCAAGCCAATTTCTGGTAACAATTCTTCCCCGTCCCCCAGGGCAATGAAATCGAAAAAGTCGGCATAGGGTTCGGGATTAGAAGTGGCAGTTTGTCCCCCGGCAAAAATCAGTGGATAATCCCCCTCTTTTCTTTCCTGCCAAGTGAGGGGAATATGGGCCAATTCCAACATTTCCAAAATATTAGTGGCTCCCAATTCGTAGCTCAAACTAAAGCCTAAAATGTCGAATTCTGGTAAGTAACGACGGGATTCCAAGGAGAATAAGGGCGTATTTGTTTCTCGCAGTTTTGTTGCCAAGTCGGCGGCGGGGAGATAGGTGCGATCGCACAATTGCCTGGGTTGGGCATTGATGATGTTGTAGAGCAAAATATGCCCCAGGTTGGAGGCTCCCAGCTCATAAACTTCGGGATAGGTCAATACCCAGCGCACCGTAGCACTTTTCCATTCCTTGTGCACTGTCCCCAATTCGTTGCCTAGATACCGGGCGGGCTTATGGATCTCGGCATTAATCAGGGTTTCTACGGGCACTGGCATGGTTTTCACTTTGGCGTTGGGCAGTTACCCATTATCGCACGGAGCTTTGGGGGAATAGTCTGCTACCAGTTTTGAGAACCAGGATTAGGGAGGGATTAGCAACAGAAAACATTCGTTGCTGCAGGGGTAGAAATCCCCTTTATCAGCGAAGACAATGATTGCCATAGAACAAATTTATCATAAAAACAGGCACAGAAGGAGACGGCAAGATTGTTAAAGAACTCTGAAGAATTTGGCTGGAGCTTGACCCCGCTCTGGAGAATTGCTTTACCCTGTAGGGGATTGTAATTTTTGTTGTTTTCCGAGAGATAGAGGTTTGCTGTGAAAATTCCCGGTAGTGTCATAACCCTTCTCATCGGCGTTGTGATCACAGTTGTTAGTTTATGGTACGGACAGAATCATGGTCTGATGCCCGTGGCTGCCTCCGCCGATGCAGAAAAGGTGGATGGCATTTTTAACTACATGATGACCATTGCCACAGGATTATTCCTCTTGGTAGAAGGAGTTTTGGTTTATTGCCTGATCCGCTTTCGCCGACGCAAAGACGACCAAACCGATGGTCCACCCATAGAAGGTAACGTGCCCCTGGAAATTCTCTGGACTGCCATCCCTACGGTGATTGTTTTTACCTTGGCGGTGTATAGCTTTGAGGTGTACAACAACCTGGGCGGTTTGGATCCAACCATTTCTAGGGATAATGCCGGTCAGCAGATGGCCCATAACCACATGGGACATATGGGGAGCATGGGGAATATGGTGGCTATGGCTGGGGACGGAGATGTTGCCCTGGGCATTGGTTTAGATAGCGAAGAACAAGGAGTCAACCCCCTGATGGTAGATGTGAAGGGAATTCAGTATGCGTGGATTTTCACCTATCCCGAAACGGGGATTATTTCCGGCGAACTGCACGCCCCCATCGATCGCCCGGTGCAATTGAACATGGAAGCCGGGGATGTGATCCATGCCTTTTGGATTCCCCAATTACGGTTAAAGCAGGATGTGATTCCGGGGCGGGGCAGTACCTTGGTGTTTAATGCCAGCACCCCTGGGCAGTATCCGGTTATCTGTGCTGAGTTGTGTGGTGCTTACCATGGGGGCATGAAATCGGTCTTCTACGCCCATACCCCCGAAGAGTATGACGACTGGGTGGCGGCCAATGCTCCGGCTCCAACGGAATCCATGGCAATGACATTGCCCAAAGCGACCACCGCCATGACCCCCAACGAATATTTAGCCCCCTATGCGAAAGAAATGGGAGTACAAACTGAAGCTTTAGCCCAATTAAAAGATCAAACCTCTCCGGTTGGAGATCTACTCTGATTTGGTTGGAACACCTAACCTTGAGTCGTACTGGTCAGTTTTGCTTTAAAACCCTGTAAATTTTGACAAATTTGGTAGAAAACTTTTTATGACTATTGCCGCTGAGAATCTAACGGCTAATCATCCCCGCCGCAAATGGACGGATTACTTTACCTTTTGCGTTGACCATAAGGTGATTGGCATCCAATATCTAGTTACGTCTTTCCTCTTCTTTTTCATTGGCGGTTCCTTTGCGGAAGCCATGCGGACGGAATTAGCCACTCCATCCCCGGATTTTGTCCAGCCGGAAATGTATAACCAACTGATGACCCTCCACGGCACGATTATGATCTTTCTGTGGATTGTGCCGGCAGGGGCGGCCTTTGCCAACTATCTCATTCCCCTCATGGTGGGCACAGAGGATATGGCTTTTCCTCGCCTCAATGCCGTTGCTTTTTGGCTAACTCCACCGGGGGGCATTTTGCTTATTTCCAGCTTTTTTGTGGGGGCACCCCAGGCAGGCTGGACTTCCTATCCACCTTTGAGTTTGCTGAGTGGTAAATGGGGAGAAGAACTGTGGATTTTGAGTTTGCTGTTGGTGGGGACCTCCTCCATTCTGGGGGCGATTAATTTTGTTACCACCATTTTGAAGATGCGTATCAAGGACATGGATTTGCACAGTATGCCCCTGTTTTGCTGGGCTATGCTGGCCACCTCTTCTTTGATTTTGCTTTCCACCCCAGTGTTAGCATCCGCTCTGATTCTGCTTTCCTTTGACCTGATTGCCGGCACTAGCTTCTTTAACCCAGTGGGGGGGGGAGACCCGGTGGTTTACCAGCATTTATTCTGGTTTTACTCCCATCCGGCGGTGTACATCATGATTTTGCCCTTTTTTGGCGTAATCTCTGAGGTCATTCCTGTCCACGCCCGCAAACCCATCTTTGGCTACCGGGCGATCGCCTATTCGAGTTTGGCCATTAGCTTTCTGGGCTTGATTGTCTGGGCCCACCATATGTTCACCAGCGGTACCCCCGGTTGGTTACGGATGTTCTTCATGGCTACCACCATGTTGATTGCTGTGCCCACGGGGATCAAAATTTTCAGTTGGTGCGGTACCCTCTGGGGCGGCAAAATTCAACTCAACTCCGCCATGTTGTTTGCCTTTGGTTTCCTATCTAGCTTCATGATTGGTGGGCTAACCGGGGTAATGGTGGCGTCTGTTCCGTTCGATATCCATGTCCACGACACCTATTTTGTGGTGGGACACTTCCATTACGTGCTCTTTGGTGGCAGCGCCTTTGCTTTATTTTCTGGGGTTTACCACTGGTTCCCGAAAATGACTGGCCGCATGGTCAATGAGCCCCTGGGTCGTCTTCACTTCATCCTCACTTTTATCGGCATGAATTTAACCTTTATGCCCATGCATGAGTTGGGGTTAATGGGAATGAACCGCCGCATTGCCCTCTACGACGTTGAATTTCAACCCCTAAACGTTTTGAGCACCATTGGAGCCTACGTTTTAGCCGCTTCCACCATTCCTTTTGTCATCAACGTTTTTTGGAGTTTGTTTAAGGGGGAAAAGGCGGCCCGGAATCCTTGGCGAGCTCTGACCCTAGAATGGCAAACGGCCTCTCCTCCTATTATTGAAAACTTTGAAGAAGAACCAGTGCTCTGGTGTGGTCCCTACGATTTTGGTATTGACACGGAGTTAATGGATGACGAAGAAACAGTCCAAACCCTAATTGCCGATGCGGCAGGAAGTTAGTTTCTTTAACTTTCTGTGCTTAGGGGGATGGCTAGCTTAATGACCTAATGACCTCCCCCATGGGCCCGACCGCCAGAGATTTTTGGCAAAATTCTAGAAATTCAGCAACGATCCAGCGATTAATTGTCAGTCCTATGCAAACCACTGCCCTTAGCTCCGATTTAAACAGTACCTATACCCCAGGGGAAGCCCACGGCCACCATGGTCACCCCGATCTACGAATGTTTGGAGTTGTCCTGTTCCTGGTGGCGGAAAGTGCCATTTTTTTGGGTCTGTTCACCGCCTATCTGATTTATCGCAGTGTGATGCCTGCCTGGCCTCCTGAGGGCACACCAGAGTTAGAATTACTCCTGCCAGGGGTCAACAGTATTATTCTGATTTCCAGTAGCTTTGTCATGCACAAAGGTCAAGCCGCCATTCGTAATAATGACAATGCCGGGTTGCAAAAATGGTTTGGCATTACTGCCGCCATGGGTATTATCTTTTTAGCTGGTCAGATGTATGAATATTTCCACCTGGAAATGGGGCTAACTACCAATTTATTTGCCAGTTGCTTTTATGTGCTCACGGGCTTTCACGGGCTCCATGTTACTTTTGGATTGCTATTAATCCTTTCTGTGCTCTGGCGATCACGGCAACCGGGCCATTACTCCCGCACATCCCATTTCGGGGTAGAAGCGGCGGAATTGTACTGGCATTTCGTCGATGTGGTCTGGATTGTTTTGTTTATTTTGGTTTACTTACTGTGATGGAAAGACCTTGGGCGTTAGGGCAAACCTACCTTGTGATGGGTTAATTTCGTGGGATGATAGAGAGTCGGGTTGGCATTCCCTAGTCCTTCCATTGCCCAACTGAATAGCCCAAACCCCTAAGTAATCAAAAGAGTTCTTGACCATTACCATGAGTTTACTGGAAATCACCGACGCTGAATTTGAGCAGGAAACCCAAGGGCAAACTAAGCCTGTGTTGGTTTATTTTTGGGCTTCCTGGTGTGGCCCTTGTCGGTTGATGGCCCCTGCTATCCAGGCGATCGCCAAGGATTATGGTGATAAGCTCAAAGTGCTCAAGTTGGAAGTGGATCCCAACCCTGCCGCCGTAGCCCAATGCAAAGTGGAAGGGGTACCAGCGCTGCGTTTGTTCAAAAATAATGAGCTAGTGATGACCCACGAAGGGGCGATCGCCAAACCCAAATTACTGGAGTTACTGAAAGAGGAATTGGATTTTATTTAAGACGGTGCTGATTGCCGAAAGCATTCCCTAAACTGACCAGAGCTATTTGTTTATAATCCTTTCTCTCTAACCATGGCCGCCGCAATTAAACCTTTTTACTTCGACATTAGCGACGACGAAATTGAATTTTTTCTGGATGAGGCCAGGCAAATCCTCAAATCCGGCACTTTGATTTTGGGAAACCACACCCAGGAGTTTGAACGGGGCTTTGCGGAATTTGTTGGTACCAAAAACGCTATTTCGGTTAATAGCGGCACCTCTGGGCTGGAAATTCTCTTGCGGTTGAAGCAGGCGGAAAATACCACTGTTCTTGTGCCCACCAACACAAATTTTGCCACCGTTGCTTCTGTGTTGCGGGTAAACAGTGATGTGCAATATTTGGACATGGACCCCAAAACCTTTGCCCCTTCCCTAGCCATGGTTAAGGAAGCGGTCGAAGGCAAAAGTTACCCCAAACCTTTGTCCGGTGTTTTTTGGGTGCATATCGGCGGCGTAATTTCCCCCGAATTCCCCGCAGTGGTGGATTATTGCCATGGCAAAGGCCTCTACGTTTGGGAAGATACGGCCCACGCCCACGGCAGTCAACTCCAAGGTAAACAGGCGGGCAACTTAGCTGATGGCGCTTCCTTTTCCTTTTTCCCCACCAAAGTAATGACCACCTTTGAAGGCGGCATGGTCACCCTCAATGATGACGAAGAAGATACCATTGCCCGTTCATTGCGAAACCAGGGAAAACGGGGCATGAATTTTGGTGGTCTGCATACGGACTTTGGCAACAGCACCCGCATGACGGAAATCCACGCTTTGTTGGGACAAATTCACCTGGCCAAGTTAGAGAGAATGTTGGCCACCAGACAAAAGGCCTACGAACTAATCACAACCCCCCTCAGGGAAGCGGGCATTGAGTTTGTTTCCACTGACCACATGGACAGGGCCAGTCAATACAAACTGATGGTGTTGTTACCGGAAGGCAAAACCCCGGCCCAAATGAAAGAAGCTCTGGCGGCAGAGGAAATTTATTTGGGAGGGACAGTGTACGAAATTCCCTGCCATTTACAACCGGTGTTTAAAGATGTTTGTCCTGGGCAATCTTTTCCCAATGCAGAAACCTGGTGTCCCCGTCACATTTGTCCCCCTTTAACCTCCGGTACTACTCCAGAGGAAGCGACCCGGGTCGGGGAAGCGTTAGTTCGCCATTTGCAGTCCTAGATTTCTTATTCAGGAATATTCTGCCCCAATTTTAGCTAGCGATCGCCTCCGTTTCTTCCGTTTCCCTACCCCTCAATAGGCTAGAAATTTCATCGCTATATTTAAAAAACTCTGGTTCCCGCTTAATTTTATAGGTCCGATTTTTCGGAGTTTCTTCATCCCCCGGCAGATTAATGGTTAATTCCCGCTGAATAGTGCCGGGACGGGAACTCAACACATAAACCCGTTGGGCCAGAAATACGGCTTCCTCCACGTCATGGGTAATCATCAAAATGCTACATTGCAGTCTTTGCCAAATATCAATCAGATATTCATGCATCCTTTCCTTGGTTTGAATATCTAAAGCGCCAAAGGGTTCATCCATTAATAAGACTTTTGGATGGCAAGCCAAAGACCTGGCGATCGCCACCCGTTGTTTCATGCCACCGGACAATTCCCTGGGATAAGCTTCAGAAAAATTAATTAGCCCCACCACGTCCAGATAATAACTAGCGGTGTCAAAGCGTTCCTTTTGGGAGCAACCTTGGAGTTTGAGACCAAATTCTACATTTTGCCGCACAGTCATCCAGGGAAAAAGACTGTAATGTTGGAAAACCATACCCCGGTCAGCCCCTGGTCCCGTCACCCTTTGTCCATCCACATTAATGGTGCCGGAAGTCGGAGTATCCAAACCAGCAATTAACCTCAAAAGGGTCGATTTTCCGGAACCAGAAGCCCCCACTGCACACACAAATTCCCCGGTTTCAATGTGCATATTGATGTTTTTTAGAGCTACCACTGACCCCCGTTTGCCGACAAACACCCGATTTAAATCAGTTATTTCTAGATGCATGGTTTTTATTATTTACAATTAATTTAATAGTTTTGTAATGATGGAAAAAATCTGACTTATTGTTCCAAAGACCATTTACAAGTGAATCTGAGGATGAGGCGAAATGATAAATCCAACGCAAAGCCAATTAATCCCAAAACAATTAAGCAAGCAAAAATCTCATCGGTTTTCAAAAATTTCTGAGCTAGCAAAATACGCTTCCCTAAGCCATTGTCTGCCGCCACCAATTCCGCCACCACTACCAAGTTCCAAGCCGCCGCCATGTTGATCCGAAAGGCGTCAAGAATATTGGGAATAATGTAGGGGGTGATGACCTTAAACAAAATCTGTTTCCTTAATCCCCCTAGGGTATAGGTAACTTCAATTAATTCCTTGGGAATAAATTTGACCGCATCCATAATCATCAGGGTATTAAAAAATATTGTCCCAATGAAAATTAAGGCAATTTTTGAAGCCTCATCAATGCCGAGGTAAATAATTAATAATGGAATAAAGGCTGGGGCTGGCATGTAACGCACCACACCAATAATTGGCTCTGTTAGGCTACGTATGCTGGGAAATGTCCCCATTAAAATCCCCAAGGGAATAGCCACCAATCCCCCTAAAAAAAATCCCCCCACTACTCGCCCAAAACTAGTCAGGGAATCCTGGATTAGAAATCCATCCTTAAATAGCTTTATCAAGGCTTGAATTACCGACTGGGGCGAAGGCAGAAAAACATCACTCACAGTGGGTAAAGATGAAAGCAGTGCCCACAATACCAAAGGAATAATGATCGATAAGGACATTAACGACCATTTGAGAGATTCGGGTATTTCCCCACCAATGCGCCAAAAAACTGTGGGCTTGAGGGATTCTTTAGAGGGATAATCTGATAATTTATCCTGGGCAATAGTCATAGTATTAGGGAAATTGATTGGCTAACAGAGTGAGCAAATTGTCACAAAGAAAAATCAAAATCCCTCCGATTACTGGTTGGAGATGAGAACTCGAAGTAAAAACTAAGCCTTACCAGCTAAGGTTTTCACAAACTGAGCATCGAGAATCTTGGTCAGGTCAGGGGCTTTTTCAATAAAGCCGACTTTAGTCATAAAATCTGCCATTTTTTGGGCAGCAAAGGGCATGTGCACCATACTATCTCCAGGGCTAAAAGCTTCTAAATTTTCCTCTAGAGTTAAAAAGCGAGTGCCATCCTTAAATAGTTGTAGTTCTTCTTGGCTCACCCCCGCCCGTTTAGCCATAATTTCATCGGATTTTTCGGGATTTTCCTCCATGAATTTACGAATATCAAACCAGGTGTTAACTAATGCTTGTACTTGCTCTGGTTTTTCCTGAATTAATTTTTCTGTCACGACTAAAAGGTCAGGAATAGCTCCGGGAAATTCGGCGGAAGTAACTAACTCTTTAGAGCCTTCCCGTTTCAGAGCTGTTAACCAAAATGGAGGAAACGCCCCTACTGCGTCCACTTGTCCCGCTGCAAAGGCCGCCGCCGCCGCCCCTGTTTCCAAAGGCTTGATTACCACATCATCCCGGCTCATGCCTTCCCTTTCCAGAGCTAAACTGAGCAGAAAATCATCCACTACCCCTTCTTCGATCGCCACGGTTTTACCCTTGAGATCCTGAACAGTATTGATGTCGGCGGTAACAATAATTTTGTCATTGCCAGCGGAGTTATCATTCACTAGTACTGCCACTTCTCCGTTAACTGCCTCCCCAGCAAAGGAAATGGTGTCGTTTAAAGTTTGACTATTGCCATCCAACTGCCCGGCGGCTAAGGCTTGCATGGATTCCAGATAACCGTCAAACCACTTCATTTCCACATTGACACCGTTTTTGGCAAATAGGCCTTCTTCCTCGGCGATCGCCCAGGGCCACCAACCCGCCCAGTTGCTATAACCAATGACAATGGGAGGTCCTTCGGGAACCGGAGCAGAGGTTTGGGATTGCTCTGGGGTTTGGGCACAACTAACTGTTAACAGTAAGGTGCTACAAAAAATCAGAATTAAGGAAATTAAACTACGTCTGGGCATCGATTTTTCTCCGCTAGTTGTTAATAACATATAAAACTAAATTGAAAAGTTTTACTGTGTTGATTTTGACTTTTTAAAAATTTCTAGATAGAAACTATCATCGGTACTTTAACTTGACTCTTAACCCAACTAAACCAAGTATCCAAACCCTCTCCGGTTTTAGCCGATACTGGAATAATGGTCACATGGGGGTTCATGGAACGGACGTTAGCGGCTAATTTTTCTAGATCAATATCTAAATGGGGAATGAGATCAGTTTTAGTAATTAGTAAACAATCTGCTTCCTGGAACATAACTGGATATTTTAGGGGTTTGTCTTCCCCTTCGGTGACACTGAGTAGTGCGACTTTACTATGTTCCCCCACTTCAAATTCCGCTGGGCAAACTAGATTGCCCACATTTTCCACCAGCACCAAATCAAATTCTTTAGGATTGTAATCTTCCTGTAAACGATGAATTCCCCCTGCCACCATTTTGGCATCTAAATGACAGGAACGACCGGTGTTAATGGCGATTACAGGGCTACCATATTGCCGCAGGCGATCGGCGTCTAATTCCGTGGTCATATCCCCTTCGATAACCGCCATTTTTAACTCACTTTGGAGGGCGGCCAAGGTTTTTTCGAGCAGAACAGTTTTACCGGCTCCGGGGCTACTCATTAGGTTTAAACAGGTAATACCCCATTCATCAAAATGTGCTCGATTATGGTCGGCACCTGCCTGGTTTGCGTGGAGCAAATTTAGACCGATCGCCGTGTCAATGGATTGGTGCATAGTTTCTTGGCAGTAACAGTGGACAAGTTAATAAAAAATTTAGTCTCGGTGGGTTAGGGCTTAAGCCGGAGTGCACTGATGATGTTCAATGCGGTCAATTTTTAGCTCCCGCCCGGAACGGATGTCATCCATCGGAGATCGGCAGGTGGGACAGGAATATTGCAAACCAATTTCGGGACTATATTCCGTTTGGCAAGTATGGCAGTAGGCAACCAAAGGCACATCTTTGATTACCAATTCCGCCCCATTTAAAAAGGTTTGCTTGGTTTGCACTTCAAAAGCAAATTGCAAACTCACTGGTTCCACACAGGTAAACTGACCCACTAGGAGGTGAATCTTGGTGATTTGGGGTTTTTCAACTTGTTGATCAAACCAATCCTGAATAGTCATAATCAGGGCTTTGGTCATGTCTGTTTCATGCATTTTTACCTCTCCCAAAGGCGATCGCCGATTATTTCAGAGCCATCAATTTGGCAATAATTAGTCAAGTTAAAGTTACTATTGCCAGGGCTCATCCACTGCCATGTTCGCTTCAGCATGGATATAGGCCGGTTTTTCCGTGCGGGGTAATTGGCCAGAAACCACTAAATGGGCCATGGTGTCGCAAATTACCCTGGTGGCCATCAACGAAGTCATGTCGCTGATGTCGTAGGGAGGGGAAACTTCCACCACTTCCATGCCGCAAACGTTAGTTTCCCGAATAATGCGTTTAAGTAAATACAGAGCTTCTCGGGGTAGTAAACCACCGGGTTCTGGCCAACCGGTGCCGGGGACAAAACCTGCATCAATGCAGTCAATGTCAAAACTAATCCAAACGCAATCGGTGCCATCGGTGGCCCGGGCAATGGCAAAGTCCGCCGCCGCATCCAAACTCATTTCGGTAATATCAGTGACGGTCAAAATGTTGGTGGCCCGTTCCCGACAAACTTTGACCCCCTGGCGGGGTACTTGCCAACCACCAATGCCTAATTGCACTAGGTTTTTAGCTGGAGCGTTGGCCATGTTGGTGGCGTGGAACCAGGGACAAGTGTGCATCCGTTCGTCTAAGTCCGTTTCCTGGGTGTCCACATGGCGATCGAAATGGATAATGCCGACTTTTTTATCCCCCAAATGACGACAGATGCCCCGCACCGTAGGAAAACCAATGGAATGATCACCCCCCAGAATTATCGGAAACGCTCCGGAACTGAAAATGTGGGCAATACCTTTGGAAATTTGGTCAAAGGATTTCTCATTGTTGGCGGGAATGGTGAAAATATCCCCCACGTCACAGAGACTAATTTGCTCCCGTAAATCCACCCCCATTTCAAAGTTGTAGGGAGTGTACAAAGCAGAAATACGACGAATCCCCTGGGGGCCAAAACGGGTACCTGGTCGATAGGTGGTGCCAGAATCATGGGGCACTCCGACGATCGCCACATCATATTTCCCGACTTCCCGCACATCTTCCAGATATGGAGCCTTCATGAAGGTGTTAATGCCCGCATAGTGGGGCAATTCTCCCCGGGAAAAGGTGGGGATGGAGCGGTCTTTAATGCTGGCGGCGGCTTCTAAACCATAGGTTAGCCCTTGGTCAACCTCCTGCTGCCAACCGGTCAGGGGTAGCCGAGTTTCTTTGATTAAGGCTTCTTCAGCTTCAGAAGGGGGACGAAACGGGGTGGCATCGCTCATAGGTAGTTACTAGCTAAACAACAAAATCTGCCCAGGAGTTATTAATGACAACACCTAAGCACTGGTCATTAAAGTCTCCCGGGCTTTTGTCCCGCCGTGTAGCTAGTGGCAAAAATCTTTACAAAGCCTAGCCTGTTTCTCTCGGACCAGCCATTCCCCACATCACCAGGAATCGGAACCCTAGAAACAATATCCCCTACCCTAGCTAGGGATGATTAAGTTAACTGTGTTCTGTGCTACTTTTTATCGGCGATCGCCAAACTAAAGTTTAAAACCTGACATCAATTAGCTTTTTTTCCCTATCCAGGGATTGAGCATAGCTTTGCGATATCCTGAGTATGCACATGGGAAAAGGTCACAGGTCTCGCACCATTGGTGTGATTACTAATTGATCTAACTATTCAGGAACGCAACTCAATCAACAATTGCCCAGCCAATGCAACAAGCGGCCATCCCAGCCAATGAACAGCAGCGCTTAGCCCATCTACAGAATCTTAAAATTCTTGATACGCCAAGCGATGAAAAGTTCAACCGCATTACTAGGCTATTATGTCGGGTGCTGGATATGCCCGTAGCTGCCATTTCTTTGGTTGATGAAAATCGTCAATGGTTTAAATCCATTCGGGGCTTAGACTTAACCGAAACTCCCCGCTGTGTCTCCTTCTGCGCCCATACAATTCTGGAGGACCGCACCCTAGTTATTTCCGATACCCTATCTGACCTCCGTTTTGCCGACAATCCCCTTGTCCTCGAGGCCCCCCACGTCCGATTTTATGCTGGTCACCCCCTGAAAATACTCGATAATATCCATGTGGGCACTCTCTGTGTTTATGACACTAAGCCCAGGGAAATATCCGACGACGATGTTCAGTTTTTAGAAGACCTTGCAATCACCGTGGCTAATGAGCTAAAGGCTCACATGTTCAAGAGATTTTTTACGGTTTAGGTAAAGTTTCAGTAAAGTAAAAATTCAGCCACAGCAAAGTCAGGAAATGTAGGGATGGAAGCTAAATTACCGCAAAATGAGGAGCAACGCCTGGCAGTTTTGAGGCAACTCAATATTTTGGATACTCCCATTGAAGAAAGATTTGAGCGTATTACCCGTATGGTCTGCCGGTCCCTCAAAGTGCCCATTGCCGCCATATCAATAGTTGATGAATCACGCCAGTGGTTTAAATCTATTCAAGGGTTAAATGCTTCCGAAACCCCCCGTGAAATTGCCTTTTGCGCCCACGCCATCCTCAGGGATGAATTACTGTTGGTCGAGGATGCTACCCAGGATGAACGCTTTGCTGACAATCCCTTGGTAACCGACGAGCCTTTCATCCGATTTTATGCCGGTTATCCCCTTAATTTGGGTCAAGATATCCATGTGGGAACCCTCTGCGCCATTGATCGGGTGCCCCGGGAATTGTCGGCGGAAGAACAGGAAATTCTCTACGACCTCTCCAAAATGGTGGAGTCTGAACTGGCGGCGATCGCCCTATCGGAGGCTCAAATACAGCTAATTCAAGAACTGGATGAACTTGAAAGGGTGGCCATGGTCGATAGCTTAACAAGACTCTGGAACCGTTTGGGCATTGAAACTCTTCTAAAACGGGAATGGGAGTACGCTACCCGCAAAAATTCTCCTATTTCCATTGTCATGATTGATTTTGACAACTTTAAACAAATCAACGATCAACACGGTCATTTAGTCGGAGACGAGGTTCTGCAGGGTAGTGCCCGTTTAATCATTTCAGTTCTTCGTTCCTACGATATTTTGGGCAGATGGGGAGGAGATGAGTTCATGCTTATTCTGCCTGGTTCTGGTCGGGAGCAGACCGCTGTGCTCCTAGAAAGAATTCAAGCCACCATTGCCCAAAACCCAGTACCCACATCTGCGGGACCCATGGCAATCAGCTTGAGTATGGGGGGAGTCAGTGTATTTACCAACCAGGGTGAAGCACTCCAGTATTGGGTAGAACAGGCAGATAATCAGTTGATGAAAGTCAAACGTCTTGGTAAGGGCAATTTTCAACTGGCAGAATAATGGCGATCGTAAAAACTTTTTAAGGTGAGGTAGACTTACCCTTTTGGTGATTGGCTCCACTCCACTTCTTCAAGCAAACATGGTGGGTCATAGATTACCGAAAAGATGAACAATCTCTACCATCAAATCAATTGGATTTACTTAAGCTTGATGTATTAGAATTTTTTCACCAGGATGAGCTAGAAGATGTGAAGTAAAGACAATGGTAGTCATTCAAGTCATTATGATCATAGGAATTTAAATTTCCGTAACTCCTCCGCTCCTAACAATAAAGGAGGACAGGAAAGAAGCAGAGCAAACTGCCAATTTGTCAGTGGAGTGGTAGTGAAAATAGCTTGGAGAGAAGGAAAATACATTAAAGACAAAATTAACATCCATTCCGTGGCAATGCCAATCCAAATTAAGGGATTACTAAACCAGCCTAACTTGAAGGCAGAAGTGCGTTCTGAGCGGCAAGCAAAAACATTTCCATCTTGACAGGCCACAATCACTGCTAGGGTCATGGTGGTGGCCTGGGCATAGATAGCCATTAAAATTGGATCTGCTGTGTGATGGAGAATACTTGTCGTAACGGCTTGTAACTCAGCTAATCCGTAACCGTAACTTCCCCAAACTAAGAAAAATCCGGCCATGCCCAAACCCGCTTCAATTATGCCTAGAAAGCAGTAAGCTCTTAACAATAAAGCACGATCTAATAGGGCTTGATTTTTTTGGCGGGGAGGCAATTTCATCGTTCCGACTTCAGCTTTTTCTATACCCAAGGCTAAGGCCGGAACCATGTCCGTTCCTAAGTCAATGGCTAGAATTTGCATAATTAGTAATGCGGGGGGAATGTTGAGGAAAATCATTGCTAAAAATGGTACTAACTCCGCTACATTGGAAGCCAAAATGTAAGTTATAAACTTGCGGATGTTTTGATAAACTGTGCGGCCTTCTTCCACTGCGCTGACAATGGTGGCAAAATTATCGTCGGTAAGCACAATATCCGCCGCTTCCCTGGCCACATCGGTCCCGTTTAAGCCCATGGCAATGCCAATGTTGGCCGCCCGCAATGCCGGAGCATCATTGACCCCATCCCCCGTTACCGCCACAATCTGCCCCAAGCCCTGATAAGCTTGCACTAAGCGTAGTTTTTGTTCCGGGGCCATGCGGGCAAAGATAAGACCAGAACGATATTTTAAAATCTGTCGCAGTTGGGCATCGGACAAATGGGTTAGCCCATCCCCAGTCACTACCCGTACTTTTTCCTTGACTAGACCAATACTTCTGGCGATCGCCTCTGCGGTGAGGCCATAGTCCCCAGTGACCATGGTGATAGCAATACCGGCCCCATGACAACGGGCGATCGCCTCAGGCACTTCTGGCCGAGGAGGATCAAACATGGCCACTAAACCCACGAAAATTAATTGTTGCTCTAGGGTTTGGGGTGATGCTTCTAGTAAATTTTCATGGTCGGCCCGAACCGCCAAGCCCAATACTCGAAAACCTTCCTTGGCGTAGTGATCATTGGCCTCCGTAATTATTTGGCGATCGCCGGAGGTTAGTTCGGTCACCTGTCCGGCTTTTAAAATGGATTGACAACAGCGCAACACCTCCAGGGGAGCACCTTTGGTAAAAGCCAAATTTTCCCATGGCAAATCATTTCTGCCGGAAGTAAGGAAAGGCAAATTTTCCCCAGCCTTTTGCCAATCCAAAACCACCGTCATCATCCGTCGTCGGGAATCAAAGGGCACTTCCCTGCGCCGGGGATAATCTTGCTGGAGTTGTTCTAAATCAAAATCTGCCTTCAGAGCGGCCACCAATAATGCCGCTTCCGTGGGGTCTCCCATTTCTTGCCAACGGCTGGAACCGGAAGGATGAATCAAATGGGCATTGGAACAAAGAGCGGAACCAATGAGCAGTAATTTAACCTGTTGCTTTTCATCTTTACCTGGGGGAAAGGTAATTTTGCCCGTGCTGGGATCATAGCCTTCCCCTGGCACCGTTAAGGTTTGGCCATGGTTCGTTGCCGGAATCCAAAGAGAACGAACGGTCATTTCATTTTTAGTTAAAGTTCCCGTTTTATCTGTACAAATAACTGTAGTGGCACTGAGGGTTTCCACCGCCGATAATCGCCGCACCAAAGCATTACGTTTGGCCATCCGTTGTACCCCCATGGCCAGGGATAAAGTCACCGTGGGCAACAAACCTTCTGGCACTAGGGCAACAATAATGCCAATGGCAAAAATGAAACTTTCCTTTAATTCCAGATGGGTCACCAGGGACGCCAACACAAACACCAAAACTCCCATGCCAACGGCAATCAGGGTAATTACCCGCACAATCTGGCTAATTTGGACTTCCAGGGTGCTGGGTTCCCGCTTAACATTGGTGGTGAGATGGGCCATATGGCCAAATTCCGTTTCCGCTCCGGTGGCATAGACAACCCCTACTCCCCGCCCCGTGGCAATGGTGGAACCGGCTAGGACTAAATTGCGAATTTCCTGGGCTTTAACCGGGTCTTGCAGTGCCCTTTCCCCCCCATGGACTAAAACTTGACCGCCCCGTTTAGGCACAACTTCTCGAATTTGGGCCGATTCGGCAAAACGAGCTACGGGTAAGGATTCCCCCGTCATCACCGACACATCAACGTATAAACTATCCGCTGAAACTAAGCGCAAATCCGCCGATACCCGATCGCCTTCTTCCAATTGCACCACATCCCCCCGCACTAATTCCCTAGCCAGAACAGACTGTAAAGTGCCGTCCCGATAAACTTTTACCTGGGCTGGGAGAACTTTCTTGAGGGTCGCCAGGGCTTTTTCGGCCCGAAATTCCTGACTAAAACTAAATAAACCATTAATCCAAATCACCGCCCAAATGGCCCAGCCCAACTGCGGCGTACCGGAAACAAAAGCCAGAATGCCCGCCACCCAGAGCAATAACGCCATGAAATGGGTCATCTGATCAACAAAACGCAACCATAAAGGTCGTTGTACCGGTTCCGCCAGCTCGTTCAGTCCATAGCGTTGCAATCTTCGGGCCGCTTCCTCGCCGGATAAACCTTGGGGACTCGTCTCCAACCTTTCGTAAACCGCTTCTGGGGCAATAGACCAAACCGTGGTGGAGGAATTCATCGGTGCAACAAAGATGGTTTTCCATCCCATTAGGTATGATTCCCAATCTTACAAAGATTCAAACTTAACTGTTGTCGCCTAAAAAGTTGTCTCTAATTTATGGCAATGGCCCAATGCGGGATAGGAGCGATCGCCTTTGTAAATGAAGACTGATCAATTCGTCTGCGCCCAAGCTACCGATAATCAGGGCGGCAAACAATGATCCCATTCTATTGGCCGGGGTGGATAACACCAGAATGGCGATCGCCAGGGCGAGGAAAAATAGACCAAAAAAAGATCTGATTACCAACTCCTGTTTTGATCTGGTAACTTGTTGGCCGGCGTTTTTTTTCATTGGCGCAATTCCCCCGTAAAATCAGCCCTAGGTGATAACAAAATTGACTAATTTACCCGGTACGACAATTACCTTTTTAATCGTTTTCCCTTCCAAATAACGTTGGGCTAAATCAGAATTACGGGCCAATTCTTCCAACTGGGTTTTATCCGCACTGGCGGGAACAGTGATAGTTCCCCGAGTTTTGCCTAGCACTTGAATGACCAACGTAATTTCATCTAATACTAGGGCAGTGGGATCCACCTGCAACCAAGCCTGTTGGTGAATGGAGTCAGTACGACCCAAACGATGCCACAATTCCTCCGTCAAGTGGGGCGCAAAGGGAGCAAGGAGTAACAGCAGGGTTTCAATGCCTTCTTGGTAAACGGGAAAAGAAATCAAATCCGTCGCCGCAATTAGGGCATTACTGAGTTTCATCATTTCGGAAATAGCGGTGTTGAACTGGTAATCGTCGTTCAAATCCTCCGCCACTTCTTTGATTGCCCCATGGATAGCCCGCCGTAAATCTTTCTCCGCTTTAGTTAAAGGCTCGTTGGTCACTAAGGTTTCGGGGCGCACCGCGAAGCGGATCCCTGCGGGATCGCCAATGTAATCGGTTACTAAGCGCCAAACCCGATTGAGAAAGCGGAATTGACCTTCCACGTCCGCATCGTCCCATTCTAAATCCTTCTCTGGAGGGGCTTTGAAAAGGATAAACATCCGGGCGGTGTCGGCACCATATTTAGCCAACACTTCTTGGGGATCCACACCGTTAAATTTGGATTTAGACATTTTTTCGTAGAAAACCTGTAGCGGTTCCCCACTGTCGGGGTCCTTTGGATCCTTGGGATCAATTACCTGTTGTCCCGTTTGCAAATCCTTGGCCGGCACATATTTGCCCGTGGTGGGATTTTTGTAGGTAATACCCTGCACCATGCCCTGGGTTAACAATTTTTGGAACGGTTCTTTGACGGGAATTAACTGGCGATCGGCCAAAACTTTGGTGAAAAAGCGGGAATAAAGCAAATGTAAAATGGCGTGTTCAATGCCCCCCACATACTGGTCTACCGGCAACCAGTGGGCAACTTTTTCCCCATCAAAGGGCAACTCAGTGTTTTGGGCATCGGCATAACGCAGAAAATACCAGGAAGAATCAATGAACGTATCCATGGTGTCCGTTTCCCGCCGGGCTGGTTTTCCACAACTGGGACAGGGCACGTTAATCCAATCCTCTAATTTCGCTAGGGGAGAAGGGCCACGACCGGAAAATTCCACATTATCTGGCAACTCCACCGGCAAATCCTTGGTCGGTACGGGCACTGCTCCACAGTCATCGCAATGAATGATGGGAATGGGACAGCCCCAATATCGTTGTCGAGAAATCAACCAATCCCGCAGACGATATTGCACTTTGGCCCGACCATAATCATTATCTTCAGCGAATTTAATAATGGCCTGTTTTGCTTTGGGGGAAGCCATACCGGTGAATTGAGCTGAATTAACCATCACCCCCGCTTCGGTATAGGCCACCGTCAAATTCACATCACTGTTATCGGCATCGTCGGGAATAATCACCACTTGCATGGGCAAATTATTATCCTGGGCAAATTTGAAATCCCGTTGATCGTGGGCGGGAACCCCCATCACTGCGCCGGTGCCGTATTCGTATAGAACATAATCGGCAATCAAAATGGGAATTTCTTCTCCGTTGAAGGGATTGATAGCAATGCCACCGGTTTTAACACCACGCTTGGGTTTATCCTCCGCTGTCCGTTCAATTTCACTCTCTTTGGCCACCATGGCGACAAACTCATCCACTGTGCCCTGTTGTTCTGCTGTGGTAACCACCTTGGTTAAAGGATGTTCTGGGGCTAAAACCACGTAGGTAACGCCGTAAACCGTGTCCGGGCGGGTGGTGAAAACAGCAATTTTTTCCTGACTATCCTTGATGGGAAATTCCAAATAAGCCCCCACGGATTTGCCAATCCAATGGGACTGCATCAGTTTGACCCGTTCTGGCCAGCCCGTTAATTGCTCTAAATCATTCAGTAAAGCTTCGGCGTAGTCGGTGATTTTTAAGAACCATTGCCGCAATAATTTACGCTCCACCATGGCCCCCGATCGCCAGGAGCGGCCTTCACTATCGACCTGCTCATTGGCCAGAACTGTTTGATCAATGGGGTCCCAATTAACGGTGGCTTCTTTTTGGTAGGCCAAACCAGCTTGGAAAAATTCCAAAAACAACCATTGGGTCCAACGGTAATAATCGGGGGCACAGGTGGCCACTTCCCGTTCCCAATCGATGGAAAGCCCCAACTGTTGCAACTGGGCTCGCATCTGGGCAATATTTTTTTCTGTCCACTGCTTGGGGGGAATACCCCGCTCAATGGCTGCATTTTCCGCCGGTAAACCAAAGGCATCCCAACCCATAGGATGCAACACCTGGTAACCCTGCATCCGTTTTAACCGAGCAATGACATCGGTGATGGTGTAGTTGCGCACATGGCCCATGTGGAGGTTCCCGGAAGGATAGGGAAACATGGACAGGGCATAAAATTTAGGCAGATCAGAGGCGATCGGTGTTTTGTCCAACCCCCATTCAGCCCAGCGTTGTTGCCATTTTTGCTCGATTTCACCAGCGTTGTATGGGGATGCCACGACGACCAAGATCTCCTAAGCCCAGTTGATTACAGGCTTGTTAGTATACCATTCTGACTTGGGCCCAAGGTTGTCTGTTAACCATCCTAGACCAGTGACCACGTAGAGATTGAAATTTGCGATTATGGAAACTATTCAATTCAACATACGCCAGACAATTATTGTCGCAATTTTAGTGCTTTACATTGGTAAATATCTCACTAAAAAAATTAAGTTTTTGCAGAGTTTTAATATTCCCGATGCCGTTTCCGGTGGAGTGCTAGCTTCCCTGTTTTTTGGTCTCATCTACGGTATTTTTCGCACAGAAGTAGCTTTCAATTTTCCGATTAGGGATGCTTTTTTAATTATTTTCTTTACCTGCATTGGTCTATCTTCCAAGTTAAAAGTCCTACTCCAGGGCGGCAAACCCCTATTGATTCTTTTAGCAACAGCGGTGAGTTTTTTAGTAATTCAAAATTTTGTCGGGGTGGGTATGGCTTCCCTATTGGGGCAGGCGTTACCAGTGGGTTTACTCTCCGGGTCCATTTCCCTGAGTGGTGGCCATGGCACGGCGATCGCCTGGTCTCCGGTTTTTTATGATAACCACGGCATCCGTAATGCTTCGGAAATTGCCATAGCCTGTGCCACTTTTGGGCTGGTGTTCGGGGGCATTGTGGGAGGCCCCATCGCCAAATTTTTAATTATCCGCAATAAGTTAGAACCGGATTGTGACACTAAAGATTTGACCATTGGCATCCGGCGAGATCAGGACAATGTGCAAATTGATTACAACACCATGCTCCACACCATTTTAGTCATTGGCGTTACCATCGGTCTTGGCTATGAAATTAACGATCTGGTTGCTAAGTTGGGGTTAATGTTGCCGGCCTTTGTTTCCTGTTTACTGGCGGGGATCGTGCTCACCAACACCATTCCCCTCGCTTTTAAAAAATTCCCTTGGCCGGCGGAAACCCCTTCCCTCGCCCTGATTTCCGACGTTAGTTTGGGACTATTCCTGGCCATTTCCCTGATGAGCCTGCAACTCTGGACCTTAGCCGACATTGGCGGAGTGATCGCCCTGATCCTCCTGGTCCAATTCATGGCCACAGTGCTCTACAGCATTGCTGTTGTTTTTCCCCTCATGGGGCGTGACTACAACGCAGCGGTAGTTTGCTCCGGTTATTCCGGTTTAACCCTGGGGGCCACCCCCACGGCGATCGCCAATATGACCGCAGTGACGGAAAAATTCGGCGCCGCTCCCCAGGCTTTCATCGTTGTACCCTTGGTGGGGGCCTTCTTCATCGACATTGCCAATGCCTTTGTGATCCAGCAATTTCTCAATTTTCTTGGCTAGATCTATTGTGAAAAAAAGAGGGATGAGGCGCATTATTAACGGACAGCAACAGCCACCCCAACCCGCAGGCTAGAGTGGACTCAGTTGCCAAAACATGACATGATTCCGTTGGAGCTGAGCTCCTTGGACAGGAATGGAAGCGAAAACAGACCACTTCTTCCCCCAGTTCAGGTAGAGTTTTTCCCCAGAACCTAATCTGGAGTCAACTTGCTAAGAGAGACCAGCCCGGACAAAACCAATACTATTGCCTAGAAACCGCTCAGTTAACGAGTTCCAGCGCCTACAGGAGTTTTGGTGCTAGGGGTGGGTAGTTGATACTCCCGCAGACTGGGGAATAGAAAATGATTCTCTTCCACATACTGGGCCCCAAACAGTCCCTTCTCGGCCCAAAAATATCGATCAGTAGTGTGCTCATTTCGTTTTACAATGAGCAAGGCCGGGGGCTGAATTTCGTTAGCTTGGATGTAGCGACGAGCGGCCGTGACAGGCTTATCCTCGCCGCTTTCAATATTAAACTGAGGAACAAGCTCCAAAATCTTACGACCTTCTTGACGACGACGACTCTTCCGTTTGCGTTTACGTGCCAACCCAGTTACCTCCTATTTCAGCTATATGCTGTAATGATAGTTACAAAAGCCGTGCCGATTATATCCGGTCTAATTCTAAATATCAAGCCCCTCAAGCCCTTGCGGCGCTAAGGGGATCGCTGATTCTAAACACCATTTAGGTAGGGTTTCACCCCCTAAAACTGCCCCCTAGGGCCATAAGTAGACCAATTCAAATCTTAATATTTCTTAACATTTCTGGGGTCTAGCCCCACCACAAGCCCCATGGCCGGTTCCATCTCATCAATGTATTCCCCCAGTGCTGGGTTAATTTCCCTTTGTCAGTCACAGGTTCGGCTTTTGCAACAGGGATTGCGGGTGGACTGGTGCGGCGTTTATCTAAATCAAGAAGAAACGGAACAGGGATTGGTGCCGCTGGTGGTTTCCCATGGTTCAACGCTGGTTGAGTCAGAAAGTTATGGGTTAATAAGTCTACCACAAGGAGAGGTGTCTCCCCCGATGGACGATTTTTCTTTGCCGGCAGTTCCCGTGGGGGTAGGCCAGTTAAGTCGTCGTAGTCGTTTGGAACCTCCTCCCTTCGATGCAGATAAGCGCTTGGTTTTACCTTTGGTTTATGGGGAGGAAATGGTGGGGCTGTTGGTAATTCACCGCAGTCAGGGCCAGTGGCATGGGGAGGAAATGATGCAGTTGGAGGCGATCGCCAAATCCTTAGCGGTGGCCTGCCTATTGGACCAACAACAGGATTGGTATCGCCAGGCTTGGGAGGAACAAAATCAACAATACCAGTGGGAGCGACAACATTGGGCTGACCTCTTGCACCAACTCCGCAATCCCCTCACTGCCCTAAAAACTTTTAGTAAGCTACTGCTCAAACGTTGGCACGGGGACAACAAAAGTCAACAGGTGGTGGAAGGCATTGTCCGCCAAGGGGAACACCTCCAGGAATTGTTACAAAGCTTTGAAGCAAGTCAATCCCAAGGCCCCGAAGCCGTGCCCCTGTTGTCAAGTTCCCCAGTGACCACAATTCAGGTTTTGCCCCCGGCGGACCGGGTGGAAACTATGCCTCTGGCCAATTTTTCCCTAGGGGAGGTTTTGCCTCCCATTTTGCTGGCCCATCAGGCGATCGCCGCCGAGAGAAATATCACTTTAACAGCCCAAATTGCTTTGATTGATACCGTGGTGATGGCTAACCGTTTAGCTTTGCGGGAAGTGGTTAATAATCTTTTGGACAATGGGATTAAATACACTCCCAATGGTGGCCTCGTAGAAGTTAGTCTTGCCTTAGAAAAAGTGTCATCTTCCGGAATGGATTGGGCCACATTGGCGATCGCCGACACGGGTTATGGCATTCCCCCGGAGGATCAACAGAAAATTTTTGAGCGTAATTATCGTGGTGTTCAGGGCCGAGGCTCCATTAATGGCACTGGTTTGGGTTTGGCGATCGTGGCGGATTTGGTAGCCCAGATGGGGGGCAAAATCACCGTCACTAGCCCCAACGGTTTATCTCGCGACCCAGACCAACCAGGCTCAACTTTTACCCTCTGGTTACGCTCTGGAGAACAAGTGTAATCAGGATTAACAGTTAAATTGGCCCAAAGATTTCCGAGAGTTTCAGATAGATAACGATATGGCGGTGATGGTTATTTCACAAGTACGGTGGGCAAACATGGGGATGAAAATACGGTCACCAAATATGTGCAAAAACAAGGAAAGGACTATTTGCGGCTACATCAAAACTTTCAACTAAGTCTCTTCTAAATTCTTTCGATACCCCGATGCTTGCGGCGGGGTTATTCATTCCCGATGCGAATCCCTTACGAAAAAGCAATTGAGAATCTTGACCTGCTGGCCAATCTGCGTATATTCGATCCAATCGTGATCGGAACGCCGCCGCTTGGAATTGATGTGTCCAACAGCGATATCGACATTGCTTGTTATTGTGACGATCTTGACCGATTCGCAGGATTCGCAACGCGTCAGTTTGAATCTCAAGATGGCTTTCAAATTCGACACGGAACTTTTCAAAATCATGAATCCATCATTGTTCAGTTCAATGCGTTTGAATGGGACGTTGAGATTTTCTGCCAGCCAATTCCGACAAACAAACAGTGGGGCGTACGGCATTTTCGGGTTGAACAGCGGTTGCTGGCTTTGTCTCCTAGTCTAAAATCAACCGTGACGGAATTGAAACGTTCTGGCTTGAAAACCGAACCTGCGTTCGCCAAAGCTCTTGGATTGGCTGGTGAGCCTTACGTGGCAATCCTTGGGCTCGAGCAAACCGACGACCGTGAATTGTTGGCATTAACTGCTACTTGCAAGTCTCTCGCCGCCTCCACAACTTCACCGTTGGGCGATCGCCTTAAACCCTAGGGGGATAGATGGGTTAGATTTGTGAAAGTAGAATGGCCTTTTGCCTTGCTCAACCATTGCCTAAGTCCTGGCGAGCTGGGAAATGGTCGCTTGCTTTTAAGACTTATGTAACCTTGTTAGACCAAAGGTAAATCGGGTTTCCCGTTACGAAATCTCTCCATTTGAACATATTAGTCAGTTTCCCTGTCAATCATTTCTTTCTCCATGACCCCGTCCCCTGCTGCTCCCCCGTCTGATAATGATTGGCGCTTGTTATTGCGTCTGCTTCCTTACGTCAAGCGCTATCCCAAGGAACTGGCGGCGGCGTTAGTTTTACTGATTCCTGTGGCTTTTTCTGGAGCAGTGCAACCCCTAATCATTGGGCAAGCAGTTTCCCTGTTGCGGGAGGAACCAGCCTGGGGCTTTTTGGATGCCATGCCATTGGATAGGGCCTTACATACCCTAGTGATTATCTTGGCAGTCACCATTGTCATTCGGTTGCTATTTTTGGGGTTACAGGGCTTTATTGTGCAAAAAATGGGGCAGGAAATTACCGCCGATGTGCGTCAGGATTTATTTGAACATGTCACTTCTTTGTCGGTAAACTTCTTTCACCGTACCCCTGTGGGCCGTTTGGTAACCCGTATCACCAGTGACGTGGAGGCATTAGGGGAAGTATTTGCCAGTGGGGCGATCGGTGTGGTCAGTGACATTGTCTCCATTCTGGCTATCATCGTGACTATTTTTTGGGTGCAATGGCAGTTGGCCCTGCTACTGGTGGGGATGTTGGTGCCGGTGACTGTGTTGATTATTTATTTCCAGCAACAATATCGCAAAGCTAACTACCAAGCTCGGGAAGAGTTATCCCGCCTTAATTCCCAGCTTCAGGAAAATGTGGCCGGTATCAATGTGGTGCAATTATTCCGTCGGGAAGAGTTAAACAGTCGTTCCTTTCGTCGCGTGAATGAAAAATATCGTCGGGCAGTGGATAAAACTATTTTCCATGACTCTGCTGTGTCGGCCACCTTGGAATGGATCAGTTTAGTGGCGATCGCCGGGGTGCTGGGTTTGGGGGGCTGGCTAATTTTGCGGGATAATCTGGAATTTGGGGTGTTGGCGGCGTTTATTCTGTACGGACAACGGCTATTTAATCCCCTGCGACAGTTTGCGGATAAATTCACCATGTTTCAATCGGGCTTTACGGCGATCGAGCGCATTGGGGAATTAATGGAAGAACCGGTAGAAATCAAAGATCAAGCGGTGATTACCCCCATTGAAATCAATGGTGCTTTGCGGGGTAGCCATGGGGAAATTTGCTTTGAAAATGTTTGGTTTGGCTATAAACCAGACGAGTACGTGCTGAAAAATTTAAACTTCACCATCAAACCCGGGGAAAAAGTCGCCCTAGTGGGGCCAACGGGGGCAGGAAAAAGTTCGATTATTCGTCTACTGTGTCGCCTGCACGATCCCTCCCGGGGTCGCATTTTAGTCGATGGCATTGATATTCGAGAACTGTCCCAACAGCAACTGCGCCGTTTTATTGGCGTCATTCTCCAAGATAGTTTCCTCTTTGCCGGGGACGTGAAACGGAACATTACCCTAGGGGAAGAATACAGCCTGGAAGAAGTGCAACGGGCAGCCCAATTAACCAGCGTCGATCGCCTGATTGAAGAATTACCCCAGGGTTACCACACCCAATTACGGGAACGGGGTAGTAATTTGTCAGGGGGACAAAAACAGTTACTAGCCTTTGCTCGGGTGGCCATTCGGGAACCCTATGTATTGGTGATGGATGAAGCCACTGCTAGCCTAGATGTCCGCACTGAAGCGGATATTCAAGCGGCTTTGTTACATTTGCTCCAGGATCGTACTTCCATCATCATTGCCCATCGCTTATCGACCATTCGCAATGTAGACCGCATTTTCGTGCTCAAACACGGGGAAATTGTGGAAACTGGCAACCATGACCAACTATTAGACCTCAAGGGGCTTTACGCTAGTTTGTACCAGTTACAAATGCTGGGGGGCTAATTATCCTACCGGGAATCTCCCTGGTATCATCATTGGTACATCACTAACTTTGCTGACAGATTTTCTGATAAATTCAGCGCAATTGTCTAATCATTGTCATGGATATGAAATTTTTCATCCTTTGCCGACCATTAATTTCATTTGGCCTGGTCAGTACGATTTCCCTGGCTCTGCCTGCTACGGCCCAAGGCGACCAAAATTCTGGCAATCAGTGGGACGGGCAAATTGATCTGCCCGATCGCCAAATGTTTGCCGTTGTCCCTTTTACAGAACTTCCCCAACGGACATTTTGGCAATGGTCTAATCTCAATACACTTACTAGTCCAAATCAACTCATCCAACAGTTCTACGGCCAACCTTTGTTGCCCCAGCAGTTAGGGGAAGGGAATTTCGGTTGTTTCCGCTCCAAGAGTGCGACGGCCACTGTGGTTGGCGATAATTCCGTCGCTGTTTTGCTCACCCAAATGGGTAGTTGTGATGATTCCGTTAGTGGGCACCAAACCAGGGTAGATTTTATCCCCATTGGCGATCGATGGCAGGTGAATTGGGTCGGGGAAAGGAGCCATTGTCGGGCGCGTTTCTGGGCGGAACCAGGGCAACTCTGTCCATAGCTTTTTTCTGCTTAAAAGAGGGTAAGTGCCGCTGAATATTACTATGAAATTCCTTTTGGTTGCCCAAATTTTGCTGTTTGGACTAACGGGAGAAGCTGTTAAGGGTAGTAATCACATCGGCCATATTGTTGGCCAACATAGCAGGGGTATTGAGCACTAAGCCTGGAAATTCTTGACTGGCCATCAATCCATTGTCGTCGGGACTCAGGCGTTCATATTTTCCATTCACTAGCACAAACCAATCAATTTCCCGGTCGATGGTGCGCCAAACAATGTACTCTTTCACCCCATGGTTTTCGTAAACTCGTTTTTTGCTATGGAGGTCGTAGGAAGCAGTGCTGGCGGCAATCTCCACCACTAACTCCGGGGCACCGCTGATGTAGTCATCTTCATCTATCTGGGCATTCCCCCCTAAGCGAAAAAGAATAGCATCAGGTTGAAGTTCGTTTTCATCGTCTAACCGCACAGTGGCCTCAATACTAACCGCTAGTCCAGTTCTTTGGGCTTGGTAAGTTATTAGCCAACCAATGATTTGACTATGGGGTTGACCATGGTAAGTGTGACGGAGGGGAGAAGCCACGTGGACGATTCCTTCAATTAGCTCAGCTTTTTTGATTCGAGATTCAGCATAAATTCGCTCAAACTCTTGACGATTGAGGTGATCGCCATTTTCAAGAATGGCAACTCGGGTGGGAGAATTGGTGGTGACCATGGGGGAATGCGCCATAATTTCCGTTTTTTCCATCATAGTCACCCTGGTTGAATGCTTAAGTTTGGGGATTGTTATTGATCTGGCTAAACATGGGAGAAAGGTACGCTACCAGGGCACCCAGGCTAAAGCCCATTAAATTGCGGAACAGAGGCAAAAAATCACTGGTGCGGGTGACAACGGGGCCAATACCAAAGGCAATGACCAGAATTCCCCACAGAGGCGACATAATCAACACCCATTGCCACGCAAAGGTCTGATTCGGCGATCGGGGAATGGCCGCAAAGCCAAAAATCAATCCCCCCACAATGGAAGTTACCAAGGTTAAAATCCACTGTTCCCTGGGCAGTCCAGGCACCACATTACAACCACCTTTGAGCAAACAACCTTTAACTGTTTCCAGCGCTTCGGTGATAGCTAGATTTTCGCCATTATCTCGAATGTAGTACATATTGCCGAAACGAGCCTGCATCTCAATCCAAAAGGTGCGGGGCATCAACTCATACACTTCATCCCCGATACTAAAGGCTAATAAATTTCCCCCCCTTGCATCAGCCACCAATAAAATACTTTTGTCGTCTAGGCCCCAAAAAGGAATCACCGCCCGCCCTGGACTCCGGTCGTACTGGGTTAACACCCGCAATTTCCATCCCGTTTCTACTTCAAAACTATTTAGATCGTCGATTAACTGAGCTTCTTGGATTTCCGGTAAAAAGTTGGCGAGATCCACCACGGGAGTTTTTTCCTTCGGCAACAACTCAGGATTATTCACCGCCTGGGCCGGGCTCGCCGGGCCCCACCACAGCATTAAAGATAAACTAGCGGCCAAAAGCCAGACAAAATTTTTGCTGAAACGGGTAGCAGAGGACGGCAAATGGACAGCCATAGAGTTTTTCTTTAAGTTTCTTCACAGTTGTTTACCTTATTTTAAGGTATTGCCTCCGTTAAATTTTCATACCGGCTGATCTTTTCTGGACAAAAAAAAGCCCCCTAACAATCAGGAGAGGGGACAGTGAGGAGTTTTAAGCTTGGGGGCGAGGGACTAGCTCAGGAGAGTTTTAGCTTTGGCCAGCACATTATCAACGCTGAAACCAAATTTCTCGAGGCAAACCCCGCCGGGCGCCGAGGCACCAAATGTTTCAATACTAACTGTATCTCCTTCCGTGCCCACATATTTGTGCCAACCAAAGTTGGTGGCGGCTTCTACGGAAAGGCGTTTGGTGACAGCCTTTGGCAACACTGACTCTTTGTAGGCGGCATCCTGGGTTTCAAACAGTTCCCAGGAAGGCATGGAAACTACCCGGACTTTCTTGCCTTGAGCGGCTAACTTTTCAGCAGCAGCCACACAAAGTTGTACTTCGGAACCCGTACCTATCAAGATTAACTCAGGAACACCTTCAGAATCAACAATGGTATAGGCACCTTTGGCCACGGCATCAATGGAAGTTCCAGGCAAATTGGGTACCGCCTGCCGGGTCAAGGATAACAGGGTGGGGGCATTTTCCTTCGCTTTGGCGATCGCCACTTTGTAGGCACCGGAGGTTTCATTGCCATCGGCGGGACGAATCACAGTCAAGTTGGGAATAGCCCGGAGGGAAGCCAGCACTTCAATGGGTTGGTGGGTGGGACCATCTTCCCCTTGACCAATGGAGTCGTGGGTCATGACCCAAATTACCCCTGCCTCGGAAAGGGCCGAAAGGCGAATGGCGGCCCGCATGTAATCGGTGAAAATTAGGAAGGTAGCACCGAAGGGTAGTAACCCAGAACCGTGGAGAGCAATACCGTTACAGATAGCCCCCATGGCATGTTCCCGTACCCCAAAGTGGACGTTACGGTTTTGATAAGCTCCTTTTTGGAAATCCCCAGAGCAGTGAAGTTCCGTTAGGTTGGAGTGGGTTAAATCCGCCGAACCACCAATTAACTCTGGTAATACGGGGGCCAACGCATTGAGACATTCCTCGGAATATTTCCGGGTGGCCAAACCCTTTTGATCGGGGGTAAAGCTAGCTAGGGTTTTGTCCCAACCTTCCGGTAAAGCACCGCTCAGTTGCCGTTCAAAGGCGGCCGCTTCAGTGGGATATTTGGTTTTGTATTGGGCAAAGGCTTGGTTCCATTCCGCTTCGTAGCTGGCTCCCCGTTCAATGGCTTTGCGAGTGTAGTCCAACACCTCCTGGGGCACTTCAAAGGGAGCATAATCCCAACCCAAGTTTTTGCGGGTGGCGGCCACTTCATCAGTGCCCAAAGCAGCCCCATGGATGCCCGCGGTATCGGATTTATTGGGCGCACCGTAACCAATGATGGTGGTGACTTTGATCATAGAAGGTTTATCGGTTACGGCCTTGGCTTCCTCAATAGCCTTGGCGATCGCCGCCAAATCGGTATTGCCATCTTCGACATGGAGCACGTGCCAACCGTAGGCTTCAAAACGCTTGCTCACATCTTCGGTGAAGGCCACATCGGTGGAACCATCAATGGAAATATGATTGTCATCATAGAGGGCGATTAATTTACCCAAACCCCAATGCCCTGCAATGGAAGCGGCTTCCCCGGAAATACCTTCCATATTGCAACCATCCCCCAGAATCACATAGGTGTAATGGTCCACAATGGTGGCATCAGGCTTGTTGTAGGTGGCAGCCAAATGGGCTTCCGCCAGGGCTAAACCCACACCATTGGCAATGCCTTGACCCAAGGGGCCGGTGGTGACTTCTACTCCAGCAGTGAGAAAATTCTCCGGGTGACCGGGGGTAGAAGATTCCCATTGACGGAACTGTTTAATGTCTTCGATGGTCACACTGTCATAACCCAGCAGATAGAGCAGGGCATACTGCAACATGGAGCCATGGCCGGCGGACAACACAAAGCGGTCCCGATTGAACCACTTGGGGTTCTTGGGATTGAACTTCATGAACTTGTTCCACAGGGTAAAGGCCATAGGAGCGGCTCCCATGGGCAAACCAGGGTGGCCAGATTTGGCCTTTTCAATGGCGTCAACGGCTAAAAAGCGAATGGCATTAATAGAAAGTTCGTCTAAGGACTGGGTAGCAACGACCATAATGTTTGGAAAAATAAACTAGCAATAATTGGGTCAATATCCACCGGGGGGCGGTAATGGTAGGGGCCAAGGCAGGCCAAATTGCTACCATCTTCCCACGGTTCGGGAAATTTTTCGGTGGGCTATTGATATTTTTTGAAAGCTAAGGTGACGTTATGGCCACCAAAACCAAAGGAGTTGGATAGGGCTACATCCACTATTAAAGCCCGACTCTGCCCCGGCACATAATCCAAATCACACTCAGGGTCGGGGTTCTCCAAATTAATGGTGGGGGGTACCTTATCTTCGGCGATCGCCATTACGGTGGCCACCGCTTCGATACCTCCGGAGCCGCCCAACAAGTGACCGGTCATAGACTTAGTAGAACTAACCGCAATATTGTAGGCATGATTTCCCAACGCCTGTTTAATGGCACGGGTTTCCGTCACATCGTTAGCAGGGGTGCTGGTACCATGGGCATTGATGTAACTGACCATTTCCGGTTTCAATCCGCTGTCTTTTAAGGCCCAGGCGATCGCCCTGGTGGCTCCCCGACCATCCGGCACTGGGGCGGTAATGTGATAGGCATCACAGGTCATGGCATAGCCCACCATTTCCCCATAAATTTTTGCTCCCCGGGCCAAGGCGGATTCCAATTCTTCTAGGATCAAAATGCCCGATCCTTCCCCCATCACAAAACCATCCCGGTCCTTATCGAAGGGACGACTGGCATGGAGGGGATCATCATTGCGGAAAGATAAAGCCCGGGCCGAAGCAAAACCTGCATAGCTCAGCGGGGTAATGGCCGCTTCCGTGCCACCGCAAATCATTGCCTTAGCATAGCCATTTTGCACCAAACGAAACGCATCTCCAATGGCATTGGAACCCGCCGCACAGGCCGTCACCGTACAGTTATTGGGACCCTTGGCCCCTAAGTTGATGGCGGTTAACCCAGAGGCCATGTTGGCGATCATCATCGGGATCATAAAAGGACTGCAACGGCTAGGACCCTTATCCAACAGAATGGTTTGTTGATCTTCCAGTACTTTCAAACCACCAATGCCCGTGCCAATCAATACCCCGATTTCATCGGCATTGAGTTCGTTAATCACCAACTTAGCATCGTTAATTGCCTGTTGACTGGCACAAACAGCAAAATGGCAAAACCGGTCCATCCGTTTAGCTTCTTTGCGGTCAAGAAACTGGGTAGCATCAAAATCCTTTACTTCCCCTCCAAAACGGCAGGCTTGGTCACTAGCATCGAAACGGGTAATGGGGCCAATGCCGTTACGACCCTCCATTAAGCCTTGCCAATAGTCTTGGAGAGTATTACCGATGGGGGTGATGGCTCCCAATCCCGTTACAACAACACGTTTCTTTTCCAAATTTGCCATGGTACTTAATAGATAGAATCGGGGAGGGGACTCCCCTGGAGTTCTCCGCAAAGATACAGCGACGGGGCCAGGGCCTAGCCCGAGGGGCAAACTGATAAACCCAAAACCGGCATTGGGGCAGTCCTAAACAGTGGCTTAAACCGTCCGAGAACTCGGCTCCAAAGATCTATGGGGGGAGTCGGGGCTATGGCCGGAATTTATTTACTTTCGATATGCTCAACGGCTTTGCCCACGGTATCAATGGTTTCCGCCACTTCATCGGGAATTTCAATATCAAACTCTTCTTCCAGGGCCATGACCAATTCCACTGTATCGAGGGAATCAGCCCCTAAATCTTCGGCAAAGGTGGCATCGGGGGTCACTTTGTCAGGATCCACTTCCAACTGTTCCACGACGATTTTTTTTACTTTTTCAAAAATTTCCTGATTCATTACAATACCTTTAACTATAAAAGAAGAGTTTTCGTGCTGGGTCAACGGCCGATCGCCAGCAAAACGGGGGACAGCTTGGGGCTGTCGCAGGGCCGCCTGGTTAGCAATGCGCTCAATTGTTCAGCGTTAACCATCTTAACGGAAAGGTATCCCTTGCACTAGATGCTTCCCCTGTCCCTTGGCCAGAAACATTTGTCAAATAGGGGCTTCTATTCTCCCCAGTGGGGCAAGATTTTTTCTATGTAACTCAACCGGGCCAGGGCAAAGAGAATGGCCTGCCAATTTGGTTGCTGGGTATCTCCTAGGCACAGTAATTGTTCCTGGGGGCAACCGATGCGACCAGGGCTAGACGAAAATGTGAGTGAGGGATCGATGGCCAAAACTTCACTTTTTTTCTCGGGCACAACACAAAATTCATAGCCTTGGGAACGTTTACCATCCTCTGGGCCCATCAATCCATAGACATCGATAACCCCTAGAGGAAATTGGATTTTATCCAAATAATTGGGCACCTTTGCTGTCAGTTCTGGGACGTCAGCGGCGATCGCCATGGGAACGGGAACATATCCATAACCTCCACTAAGGCTGAAGCTGGCTATGGTCAAAATTGCTAAAAAAAGGCGATTTACAGTTGATGCCATATTTTTAGATTAAACTTGGTCATTTACTCGGCGTTCTTAATCCGAGACTTCCGTTTTTTCTTCCTGAGGCCGAATCACTTCCAAATACTGGCTTTCCAACAGAAAAGTGCCTCGGTCAAACTTTACTCCCCAATAGCCAGCCGGTCGACGGTCTACCACCATTCCCTCCGCGGCGATCGCCAATAAATCCGGAGGACGGAGCATGGGCATGGGATCAGCGGTTTTCAAATAGGGGGGACGGGCAATTAAACGAACTGGGGCACCGACAAACAAATCAGCCATATTGGTTCAGTTTAAGGTCAGAGAGGGACACTTCCTTTGAGAAAAAGGCAATTTTCCCAGGGGTAAAACATTAAAACAATTTAAACAATTTATTGCTGTCCCAGTAAATAACTCCGTCGTCGGACCGTGAATGGGTAAAAATGGAAACAACAACATCAAACAAAACTCCACATCAGAGGATAACAACATGGAAGGCAACCTGGAAGTCAGACAACATCTCAACCAAGCGTTAAAGCTACAACTTACTGCGATTAACCAATATTTTCTCCATGCTCGCATGTGCAAAAATTGGGGGCTGAACGCACTTAATCAGTACGAATATAAAGTATCCATCAAGGCAATGAAGCAGGCCGATAGCCTGATCGAGCGGGTTTTATTTTTGGAAGGACTCCCCAATCTCCAAAATTTGGAAAAACTTCTCATCGGCGAGACGGTACCGGAAATCCTGGGCAATGATCTGACCATGAACCAAGGCATTAGGGATGGTTTAGTTAACAGCATTGCCTTCTTTGAAACCCAACGGGACTATGTAAGCCGGGATGTGTTGTCGGAAATTCTTGAAGAAACAGAAGAACAAATTGACTGGTTAGAGTCCCAGCAATGGCTTATCAGTAATTCTGGACTGGAAAATTATCTCCAATCCATGATGGGGGAAGAGTAAACCAAGATATGGTTACTACGGATAGAGCACTTCTCCTGTCATAGTGCCTTCTAAGCTATGAACATAGGCTTGGGCCACTGTTGCGGCTGGTAATCCGTTGCCCAGGGGCATTCCTAGTGAGAGCAAGGTTTCGTTGACCCAGGGAGGACTAACAACGTTAATGCGAATTCCTCTCGGGGCTTCCAATGCCGCTGCCCGCACAAAGCCTTCCAACCCAGCATTGGTGAGACTGACAGCACTGCC
Source organism: Synechocystis sp. IPPAS B-1465 (assembly GCF_003015225.1). Taxonomy (GTDB): domain Bacteria; phylum Cyanobacteriota; class Cyanobacteriia; order Cyanobacteriales; family Microcystaceae; genus Synechocystis. The sequence goes on from NZ_CP028094.1 coordinate 823,611, forward strand.
CCCGGGAATGGGTTTTTGGGACAAAACCCCGGACGTAACAGTAATACAACCATTGTCCGTCAGCGCCTGTAAACCATAGCGGATCAGATTGACCTGTCCCATGAGTTTACTGCCTATGCAAAATTCAAAATCTTGGTCCGTTAGACCGGCCAGGGGCTTCAACCGAGTTTCCCCTGCTGCCGAAACGATAGCGTTTAATACCCCTACCTGTTCAATCAAAGCCTGGATAGACGCTGGATCAGTGAGGTCTACCGAAAAATGACTGCCCTGGCGACTGGCCTGTAACACTTCGTGTTTACCTTGAAGACTGGTGACAATAGCCTTGCCGATGGTACCGGTGGCGCCAATGATCAGGATGCGCATGGAAAAATCTTGTGGGAGATTATTTTTAGTCCAGTCTGGCACTGTACCACTGTCCCCCGCAACCCACAACAATTCACCATGGGGTAAAAACTCATTAAGCTGCCAATAAAAAACTCCCCCTAATCTGGCCGACTAAGGGGAATCGCAAATTCAGGGTTAAGATTTGGACAAAGTCCGTCAACATCCCCAACCCAACTATTTTTTCCAATGCTTTCTAACGTGTTTCATCATCCCCAGGAACCTAGGGGATACCGTTATTTTTTACCGGCAAAAAAAGCCAAGTGGTAAAGATTCCGGCGCCAAGGATGGCACTGAATCTCCTGCACTACGGCTTCCCCTTCCCAGGAAAGATGGGGGATTTTAACTTCAATGGGGGTTTCTTTAACAGTCACACTCCGCAACATGGTGATGGCGGTTTTATGATCCACCACTAGGGAAATGGATTCTGCACCATTGTGTCCATAGAGGGTCGCGGGAATTAAACCTTCCCGACGCAAAGCTCTAGGATTAACTTTTTCGGGACGTTGTTGACATTCAATGGAAAGGGCCATGGTAATACTCGTAAAAATAATAATCAGGGTTAACAAAGGAAAGGCAATTTTGGGCCACATCAAGCTAGCGGATCGCCGTTGGCATAAAGTAAAGCTCGCTTTGGCCCATGGATGGGGTCTTCGACAATAATTGTCTGATCCCGACTGGCCCCTAGGGAAACAATCGCGATCGGCACCTCCATTAATTCTGCCAGGAACTTCAAGTAGTCCAGGGCCTGGGGAGGTAAATCCTCCAGGGTGCGGCATTCTTCCGTGGAACATTGCCAACCGGGAAGGGTTTTATAGATGGGCTGACACCGAGCAAATTCCGCCGCATTACCGGGGAAATGGTCACAGGTTTTGCCGTCTAGTTCATAGGCGACGCAAACTTTGATTTCCGCTAGTTGGTCCAGCACGTCTAATTTGGTGATGGCCAAACAGTCCAGCCCATTAATACGCACAGCGTAGCGGCCAATGACCCCATCAAACCAGCCACAGCGCCGACGCCGACCGGTCGTGGTGCCAAACTCTGCTCCACGGTCACAGAGATGTTGATTTAATTCTCCATCTAGCTCTGTGGGAAAGGGTCCTTCTCCCACTCGGGTGGTATAGGCCTTAGCCACGCCGATAACTCGGTCAATCATGGTGGGGCCAATGCCAGCACCCACACAAGCTCCCCCCGCAATAGGGTTGGAGGAGGTGACGTAGGGGTAGGTGCCATGGTCTAAATCTAGTAGAGTGCCCTGGGCCCCTTCAAAGAGGATATTTTTTCGTTGATGTATGGCGTCGTAAATTTTTAGGGAACTATCCACTACATGAGGCCGCAGGCGATCGGCATAGGTGGTATATTCGGCGATCACCGTTTCTGGGTCTAGGGGAGGCAGGTCGTAGAGTTTATCTAAAACGACATTTTTATATTCGACGGTCCAAAGCAATTTTTTCCGGAGAATTTCGGGGTTCATTAAATCCACCACCCGAATTCCCATGCGCTCTGATTTATCGGCGTAGGTGGGACCAATGCCTCGCCCAGTGGTGCCAATTTTATGCTCTCCCCTTTTCTCCTCCGACGCCTGGTCTAGGAGACGGTGGAAGGGCATGGTCACATGGGCAGTTTGGGAAATATACAGGCGATCGAGGGAAACATCTAATGCTTCCAATTGGTCAAATTCCTGCAATAGGACTTTGGGGTCAATGACTGTCCCCGAGCCGATGATACATTCTGTATCTGGATAGAGAATACCCGAAGGAATTAGGTGGAGCTTAAAAGTCTGATCGTTAACCACAATTGTGTGGCCTGCGTTTACTCCCCCCTGGGGCCGCACCACCACATCCGCTGATCGACTTAATAAGTCGGTGATTTTACCTTTTCCCTCGTCGCCCCACTGAGCGCCGATAACAATAACGTTAGCCAAGAGCTTTTATTATAAGAAAGTTCACACAAACTATCACTATTGCACTTTTGGGATTTGATGTCAACGCCTAGCGCACTTTTTTTCTGGAGCGCCACCCACGATCTCTTGTTGCTATATCGATTCTGAAAATAAATTCTCGGCGTTCCGTGGTCAATTAGCCCCAATGATCGAGAAGGAGATCCAACTGGGAGGTATTGATTAGACCATACTGCCAAAAAATGACTGGTAGATAGGAGGGCATGGCCTCGGTTTGTTTCAGTCCCCAGGCAATTTGCTCCGCTGACAGTGAAAATTCTTTTTTTAATAGTTGAATAAAATTTTGGGACACTACCATGGACTGCTCCTGGGGCAAGAATTAATTTTTGCTGGCAACTCTAGTAACGACGGTCACTATGCTCAACTCTGATGGCGATCGCCTGGGGGGCGACACTGGGCCGGAGTTGTTGGAATAGGGCGAAACCTAGGACTAGGAAAGCGCAGACGGCAATTAACATACAATTCACTTTGTAAACTTATGTTAACAATCCTATAAGTTTCTCTCATAATCTGCAATGGGGTATTTACCGACCTTGGGCAGAGCTTTCCTAGCCAGCAAAAAAACCAGACCGTGAAAACGCCTGGCTGAAAAAGAATCTAAAAAGTCATTAAGTTAAGGTCTAATTTTCCCGAAGGCAGACCATGGGGGAATCCTAGAGAAAATAAGAAGAAGAAATCCGTTTACCTATTTCTTTTTCTTATCTTGTTTGTCTCCGGTGGTTTTTTCCTTCATGCCATACTTACGCATAAAGCGGTCAACACGGCCTTCGGTATCAATAATCTTCTGGGTACCAGTGTAGAAGGGATGGTTGCCAGACCAGATCTCTACGTTGATTTCTGGCTTGGTGGAACCAACGGTCATAATCACCTCTCCGTTACAGGTGACTTTGGCATCGGGATACCAGGTGGGGTGAATATCAGCTTTGGGCATGGTCAGTCCTAATAATTCCAATAGAGGGGTACGGGTAAATCCAAATCTCCAATTAACGCTTGGAGTACTGAGGCGCTTTACGGGCTTTGTGGAGACCGTATTTTTTCCGTTCTTTCGCTCGGGGATCCCGGGTGAGATAGCCTTCCGCTTTCAAGGGTTGACGATTTTCGGGGGAAAGTTGGCACAGGGCCCGGGCCACACCAAGCTTCACAGCATCAGCTTGGCCGGTTAGGCCGCCACCATGGGCATTAACCAAAATATTGTATTCCCCTTCTAAGCCCAGGGTTTCGAGGGGAGCTTTCAAACTTTGGATGTAGTTGGCAATGCGGTTGAAATAAATTTCCCCAGGCTTGCCGTTAACAATCACTTCCCCCTGACCGGGCACTAGACGTACCCTGGCGATCGCCGCTTTACGACGGCCGGTGCCCCAATAGACGACTTTGTTGCTGGAATCGTTAGCTTGCATTAGTTAGCTCCTGCAGGAATGGTATTGATAACAAGGGTTTCTGGCTGTTGGGCCGCGTGGGGATGGCTCGGGCCAGCGTAGACTTTTAGCTTGGTGAACAACTTACGACCGAGGCTATTTTTGGGCAACATTCCCCGCACAGCACTTTCAACAATTCTTTCCGGTAGACGAACTTGGAGTTTTTCAAAGGTCTCTTCCTTCATCCCACCGGGACGGCCAGAATGGCGACGATACAGTTTTTGCTCCCGTTTTCTGCCGGTAACTTCTATTTTTTCCGCATTAATGATAATGACAAAATCACCGGTGTCCATGTGGGGAGTAAAGGTAGGCTTATTTTTGCCCCGCAGAATGGTGGCCACTTCGGTAGCCAGACGGCCGAGGCGTTGACCTTCGGCATCAATGACGTACCATTTGTGGTCTAGGTTGTCGATGGTTGGTAATACAGTTTTGTTCATAGTTTTCAAAAATACCCCCGCTTAATAACGGGACATAATTATTTGCCTTGCTAATTTGGCTTGGCTAGCCTGTGAATTGCCACAGGGGTTGACTATCAAACCAAAGGGAATCAGGCAAGGGAAAATTTTCATAACCGACCCGTAGTAGGCACAAACCTTTGGCCGGGGCAGCATATTTGACCAGATCTCGCCGCTGATTAACCCAAATATCATTGAAGTCAGTCAGACTGCGTTGTCCAGAGCCCACTTCCGCCAGCATGCCCACCAATAAGCGCACCATGCCATAGAGAAAACCATTGGCTTGGATTTCCAAATAGACCATGGGCCCCCGGCGGTAACATTCAACCCCCTGTACTTCCACCCAGGAATGGCGTCGGGCTGACCCCGCTCGGTGGAAGGCCGCTAGGTGATGTTTTCCTAGCAATGGTTCCATGGCAGCTTGTATGGTCTTCTCCTGGAGGGGAAAACGATAGTAATGCCAACTGAACTGATCGGCGAACAGATTAGGCCATTGATCTGTATAGATGCTGTAACGATACCGTCGCCACAGAGCAGAAAAGCGGGCGTGCCAATGGCTATCCACCGCCGCTGACCCCCTAACTATTATGTCTTGGGGCAAATGACCATTAAGAATTTTACTCCAGCGGTGGGGAGGAATCTGTCCCACTGGGTCGTCAAAATGGGCCACCTGGGCCGCTGCATGGACCCCTGCGTCTGTTCTCCCGGCACCATGGAGAGTGACGGGCTGCCCCACCACCTTGGCGATCGCCAACTCCACTTCCTCCTGGATGGAAGAAAAATTAGGTTGACGTTGCCAGCCATGGAAATGGGTGCCCAGATATTGCATTACCAGAGCAACCCTTTGTTTACCAGCAGACGGAGAAGAATGCATCAATACAAGAAGTCTAACTAGACCAATTCAATCACAGCCATTTCCGCATTGTCACCCCGGCGACGTAGGGTTCTAATAATGCGGGTATAGCCCCCATCCCTGTCTTTATAGCGGCTGGGAGCATCCGCAAACAAAGCGTGGACTGTGGGTTTGTCATACATATAGCCTAGGGCCCGGCGACGGGCGGCCAGGGAACCATCCTTAGCTAGGGTAATCATGCGGTCTACCTCAGAACGCACGGCTTTAGCTCTAGCCTTAGTGGTCTTGATTTGTCCGTGGCGGATTAACTCCGTAGTTAAAGCCCTCAGCAGGGCCTTTCTTTGGTCAGCGGGCTTCCCCAACTGAGGCACTCGACATCTGTGTCGCATGGTAACTGAACTCCTAAAAAATTAACAACAGGGGGTTACTCTAAGGCAAGCAGCAGTAATCAAACCCATTGAGCTTGTTAAGCTTTAGCCTTTTCGTGGGGCAGGGTAATACCCAAACGTTTTTGCAGTGCCTCAATCACCTCCTCTGCGGATTTGAGACCAAAATTCTTGATTTCCAGTAGATCTTCCTGGCTATACTCCAGTAGATCTGCCACGGAATTAATCTGGGCTCGCTTCAGACAGTTATAGGCACGGACAGAAAGCTGTAACTCTTCGATGGGAATTTGACTTTCCGGATTGACCTCGTCCTGGTAATCGCTATGGGCCGCCTCCAGCTCATTGAGATCCTTAAGGGGGATAAAAAGATTGGCAATAATGTCAGATGCTTCCGACAACGCCTCCCGAGGCTGAATACTGCCATTAGTCCAAATGTCTAGAATCAACCGGTCCTTTGGACTCATGCCATCGGCCCGAATGTCTTCCACTGTGTAGTTGACCTTAGTCACCGGCATAAATACCGAGTCAATTTGGAGAAAATCTAGAGATGAATTCTCATCCTTGCCCCGCTCGATAACTCGATAACCTACGCCGCGCTCCACTCGGAATTCCATTTCCAGTTTGGCCCCTTCTGCTAGGGTGGCGATGTATTGGTTAGGATCAATAACCTCCACCTCCGAAGGTACCTCAAACTGCGCTGCCGTTACCGTTCCCGGGCCGATCGCCGTCAGACGGCCAATTTGGGGCTGATCGGTGTAGCTTTTGAGCACAAGTTCCTTCATGTTCAGCATAATCTCCAGGACATCCTCCCGGACGCCTAGAATAGTGGCGAACTCATGGTTAACCCCCGCAATACGGATGGCCGTCACCGCGGCCCCGGGTAAGTTGGACAACAATACCCGCCGCAAAGCATTTCCCACCGTCGTTCCCTGGCCCCGGTCCAAGGGTTCAAGGGAAAACTTACTGTACTGCTGTTGATTTTTTCTGGTGCTGGATTCCACACACTCAATTTGAAACTGCGCCACTGACGCGACCTCCCTTATATCTCCGTGTAAATAGCTTGACCGACGCTATCTCAGTCAGAGGAAATTACGATTTGCTCAAAAAAGCTGTTAGCAAAAAATTTAACTGTCCTAGACCCGACGGCGTTTGGGGGGACGACAACCATTGTGGGGGATGGGGGTAACATCCCTGATCAGGGTGATTTCCAAACCAGCCCCTTGGAGGGCCCGGATAGCAGTTTCCCGACCGGCACCGGGGCCACTTACCATTACCTCTAATTGCCGCATACCCTGTTCCATGGCCCGACGGGCCGCAGAATCAGCAGCGGTTTGGGCGGCGTAGGGAGTGCCCTTTTTAGCTCCTTTGAAACCGCTAGAACCAGCGGAAGCCCAGGAAATCACATCGCCCCGAATGTCGGAAATGGTGACAATGGTGTTGTTAAAAGTAGATTGAATGTGGGCCACCCCGCTAGGGACATTCTTTTTTGCCTTTTTGGGCCCAGTTTTTCTGGTAGGACGCGCCATAATGATTGCTTGAAAGCTTCAATAAACAGGACAGGGATGGGGGGAAGATTATTTCTTCGCAGGGGTCTTTTTCTTGCCGGCAACGGTCAAGCGGCGGCCCCGACGGGTACGGGCATTGGTTCTAGTGCGTTGTCCCCGCACTGGTAAACCTTGGCGATGACGACGACCACGGTAGGTGCCGATGTCTCCAAGGCGTTTAATGTTCATGGCCTCCCAACGACGGAGATCCCCTTCGATCTCGTAGTTTTCATCGATGTAGGTTCTTAATTTCAGCGCATCTTCATCACTGAGATCTTTGACTCGGACATCGGGGCTAACCCCGGTGGCGTCCAGAATTTCATGGGAGCGCGACAGACCAATACCGTACAGATAAGTGAGGGCGATTTCCACACGCTTATCCCGAGGCAGGTCAACACCAGCTATGCGTGCCACGTTGATTTTCCTCTAAATAAGTTCAATAAATTTATGGAGTAGGGTTTAAGACAGACCGGAATGGTAATCACTAGGAGAACTGCTAACCTTGACGCTGTTTATGCTTGGGGTTAGCGGAACAGATAACCATCACACGACCGCGCCGACGAATAACGCGGCACTTATCACACATTTTCTTAACGGAAGCTCTAACTTTCATGCCTGATTTTCTTTGGCAACACTGCAAGCTCTTAATTATAACAAGTTATCGTGGCCGTGTCATGGCAAATATTAAATTAACTCTCCCCACTGAGGGGAAGCATTAATTTTTTACCTTTGCCACCGTCAAATTAATAACTACTTTTTATTTTTAAGACGATAGGTTATGCGCCCCTTGGTGAGGTCGTAGGGGGTTAATTCTACTTTGACCCGATCGCCGGGGAGAATTTTGATGTAATTACGACGAATTTTGCCGGAGATGTGGGCCAAAACGTTGAAACCATTGTCAAGATCGACTCTAAACATGGCATTGGGCAATGACTCCATCACCGTGCCTTCCATCTCAATTAAATCTTGTTTAGACAAGCGGTTAATGACCTCCTAAAAATAAAGCGGAATAAAGTATCGAAAAAAGCGCCATCGTCAATCACAACAAATATAGGTTGCTCCATTGGCCAACCTATGCTCGTCTTGACATTTTGCCCCTAAGGTTTAACCAATTTTTCCAGGTTGGTGGCAATGGCTTCTACCGGCTGGTTACCGTCAAGGGAGTAAAGTTTGCCCTGTTCTTGGTAATAGGCCATGAGGGGAGCAGTTTGCTCTGTGTAAACCAACAGCCGATTGCGAATGGTGGTTTCGTTATCGTCCGCCCGCCCCCGGGCCAACAGGCGTTCTACAATTACTTCGTCGGGAACTTTTAAGTTAATGACCCAATGGGTACGGTGACCAATATTAACCAACAACTCATCGAGAAAAATTGCTTGGTTGACGTTACGGGGAAAGCCATCTAGAATCCAGCCAGCCTTAGCATCTTTATGGCCCAAGCGCTCTTCAATTAACCCAAGAATTAACTGATCGGGCACCAATTCTCCCTTGTCCATGTAACCTTTGGCCTGGTTACCCAACTCCGTGCCATCGGCGATCGCCTGACGTAGCATATCTCCAGTGGAAATATGGGGAATGCCCAAGGTCTCCGCCAATCCCACCGCCTGGGTACCTTTACCAGAGCCGGGGGCCCCCAGAAAAATTAAACCTTTAGCCATAGCCATAATCCGTAAAAACTCCAAAAATTAATCAAAAAAAGACGGTCAAGGAAGCAGCTTTGTAAGCTTTCCCTAACCGCAGTGTTTAATAAGACTGATTGATGCAACTCTGCCCGTAAAAATAGGGGCGATTAGGGTTGTTTAATCATTCCTTCATAGCGTTGGGAAATAACATAGGTCTGGATCTGCTTCGCCGTGTCAATGGCAACCCCCACCAAAATGAGCAGGGATGTGGCTCCCAAACCTTGGAAAGTAGTTACTCCAGTGGCCTGTTCTACAAAAATAGGCAGGGTGGCCACAAAGCTGAGGAAAATTGCCCCCAGAAAAGTCAGACGATTGAGCACACCTTCCAGATATTGTTCTGTTTTTTTGCCGGGACGAATACCGGGAATGCTAGAACCCATCTTTTTCAGATTTTTCGACACGTCCTCAGGGTTGACGATCAGACTGGCGTAAAAATAACTGAAGAAGAAAATCATTACGGAATAAACCACGGTATAGACCCAGGTACCGGGGCGTAAAGCGTTGGAAATTTGGACGAAAATTTCCCCAAACCCCCCTAAGCCTTCATTACCAGTGGCAAAACCGGCCAGGGAAGAGGGCAAAATTAGCACTGCCGAAGCAAAAATAATCGGCATTACCCCCCCTTGGTTCAAACGTAGGGGTAAATAGCTGGTGCGCTCTCGATAAAGCTTCTTACCTACCTGGCGACGGGCAGAAATAATCGGAATCCGACGGGTGCCTTCCTGTACAAAGACAATGCCCACGATCATGACGAGGAAAACTAGCATCAACAACACCACCGCTGTGATGGACTGTCTGCCCCCCGATTGGGCATATTCGATGGTTTGACCTAAAGTCTGAGGCAAGGTGGCCACAATGTTGACAAAAATCAACAGGGAAGCTCCGTTACCAATGCCCCTTTCTGTGATCAACTCTGAAATCCACATCACAAACATCGAGCCAGCGGTGATCGCTAAAACCGTTTGAAAAATAAATAGGGGGCCATAGTTGTTGGCGTAGGGACGAAGTAAGCCGACGGTCAAACCTAAACCTTGGATAATGCACCAGCCAAAGGCAATATAACGGCTATATTGGGAAATTTTCCGCCGCCCTGCCTCCCCTTCATTTTTCTGCAAATCTTCCAGGGCCGGAATGGCCGCCGTCAGCAGTTGCATGATGATGGAAGCGTTAATGTAAGGCAAAATCCCCAGGGCAAAAATGCCCACAGTGGATAATCCACCCCCGGTAAAAATATTTAAAAAACCAATAACGGAGTTATCGTTGATGGCCTGGCTAAAGGCCTGGCGATCAATGTCCGGCACTGGGATAAAAATTCCCACCCGGACCAGAATTAGTAGCCCAATAGTAATAAGCAGCCGACCCCGGAGGCCAGCCGCTTGGGCCATCTGCAGGAAAGTTTCCTGGGCAGAGGGGGCTTTGTCTCGACTTACGACCATTTATTTATACCTGAGTAAAAGTGCGAGGGATGAAGCAAAACAATGAATTAACCTATTATCGCTCTCTCCCAGGCTATGGGGAAGGATTTTGGTTACCATTGTTAGCCCTGCGCCACCACACTGCCACCGGCCGCTTCAATTTTGGCTTGGGCTGCTTTGCTACAGGGAGCATGGACGGTGAGAGCTACGGCTAATTCCCCGTTGCCCAAAACTTTTAGGGGACCGTCATTACTAGTGACAATACCCGCTTCCATCAGGCTTTCTAGGGTGACCACGGTGTTGGGGGCTAGACCGGCCAACTTACCAACGTTAACCACCGTAAAATGCTTGGGATTGTAGAGGGGAAAGTGCTTTAACTTAGGCAGACGACGGTAGAGGGGCATTTGTCCCCCTTCAAAACCAGCTTTGGTACCGGTACCAGAACGGGATTTCTGGCCCCGCATACCAAAACCACAGCTAGCGCCTTGCCCTGCCGCAATACCCCGGCCAACACGGCGACGGCGTTTCTTGGCACCGTCCTTGGGAGAGAGTTCGCTCAAATTCATGGCTAATATTAAAAATTAAGTTCACAGGAGATGGAATTTTCACTTAGTAAAGGCTTGGGGCCTTCAGCTTAGGTGTAAAGATGCTCGACAGAAACTCCCCGTTCTTCTGCTACTTCCGAAAAAGTACGCAGGGTTTCCAAGGCGTTGATGGCAGCCCGGGCATTGTTGAGGGGATTGTTGGAGCCTAGTTGTTTGGCTAGGATATTCTTAACTCCGGCTAGCTCTAGCACAGTACGAACAGCGCCACCGGCAATTACCCCAGTACCAGGGGCAGCGGGGCGAACCACCACTTTGGCTCCTCCAGAAACTCCATTGGTGATATGGGTAATGGAATTGGATTTGGTCAAGGGCACTTCAATTAGTTGTTTTTTGCCATCGGCTACCCCTTTACGGACAGCTCCGATTACGTCCCCAGCTTTACCCACTCCCACGCCAACCTGGCCGGTTTCGTTACCGACCACCACGATCGCCCGGAAGCTGAGTTTTTTTCCGCCTTTGACCACTTTACTGACCCGGCGGATTTGGATAACCCGTTCTTGCCAGTTGGTGTCTTCTTTTTTTTCTCGGCTGGTTTTACGACGCTTTGCCATAGTAATTTCCTTGGATGTTAATGGGTTTGGTTAACGTTGTTAGAAATTGAGACCGGCTTCCCTGGCCGCCTCCGCCAGAGCTTTTACCCGTCCGTGATACAACTTACCACCCCGGTCAAAAACTACTTGGTTAATGCCTTTGGCGATCGCCCGTTGGGCCACCAACTTACCCACTTCCGCCGAAGCTTCCTGGGTGGCGGTGGAACTAAGGGACTTTTTCAGATCTGGATCGAGGGTAGAGGCCGCCGCAAGGGTATGCTGGGCCACATCATCGATGACCTGGGCATAGATGTGGTCATTGGAGCGAAAAACCGCCAAACGGGGCCGTTCGCTGGTACCGGATAAATGGCGACGCAGACGACGGTGACGACGTTGGGTAGCAGATTTACGAGTGCTTTTCATAGTTTATTTCTTCCCTGTCTTACCAGCTTTACGACGGACATATTCACCTTGGTAGCGGATGCCTTTACCCTTGTAGGGTTCTGGGGGCCGCACAGCCCGGATTTTGGCCGCTGTATTACCCAAGAGTTCCTTGTCAATGCCGGAGACAATTACCTGGGTGTTATTTTCAACTTTGACTTCAATGCCCTGGGGCATGGTCATTTCCACCGGCTTACTGTAGCCGACGTTGAGGGTTAACTTATTGCCCTGGGCTTGGGCCCTATAGCCAACCCCTTGGATTTCCAAACGGCGTTCAAAACCCTGGGCCACCCCATCCACCATGTTGGCGACGAGGGTGCGGACTAGGCCGTGGCGTTCCCGGGCAGTGCGGGACTCATCCTGACGGGTGACGGTGATGGTTTCCCCTTCTTGGGCCACAATTACCTTTTCTGGTAACTGTCTTTCCAAGGACCCTTTAGGGCCTTTAACACTCAGGTGACTGCCTTGGATATCTACGCTGACCTTCGCAGGGAGGGGAATGGGGCGTTTTCCGATACGGGACATAGGATTAATTCTGTAAAGTTAAGTTTAATTAGTAATGCAATAGTAGTCTTCGACCGGGACTACCAAATGTAACAAAGGATTTCGCCCCCAATACCTTGGCGACGGGCTTCCCTGTCGGTCATGATGCCGTGGGAAGTGGAAACAATGGCGATACCAATGCCGCCCAACACCCGAGGAATCTTTTTGGAAGGGGAGTAAACCCGCAAACCAGGCTTACTGACCCGTTGGAGGGTATTGATCAAAGGTTGACGAGTTTTGCCCTTGTACTTGAGGGTAAGCACTAACATTTTGTTAATACCTTCGCCGGTTTCAGAGTAGTCCTCAATGAACCCTTCGCTTTTGAGCACTTTGGCAATGCTCAGGGTCATTTTGGTGGTGGGCACCTGGGTAGTGCTATGTCTCACCGCACAGGCATTGCGGATGCGGGTGAGCATGTCGGAAATTGTGTCTGTTGAAGCCATTATTCCTGCTGGTAGATTCTCCTAAGGGATGATGATTCAGGTGGATTGATGGAGACTTATTGCTGACCAATCACCCTGAGCCGCGACTAAATTAACTTCTAAAGGGCATGCCCAGAGCTTTGAGCAATGCACGACCTTCTTCGTCGGTTTGGGCGCTGGTGATGATGGAAACGTCCATACCCCGGATTTGATCGATGGTGTCGTAGTCAATTTCGGGGAAAATTAATTGTTCGCGAATACCTAAGCTGTAGTTACCCCGGCCATCAAAGCTGTTGGGGCTAATACCCCGGAAGTCCCGAATGCGAGGCAGAGCCAAGTTGATTAAGCGATCCAAAAAGGCATACATCCGCTCGGAACGGAGGGTAACCATTACCCCCACCGGCATACCTTCCCGGATTTTAAAACCGGCGATCGCCTTGCGAGCCCTGGTCACCACCGGTTTTTGCCCCGTAATGGTGGCTAATTCAGTCAGGGAAGACTCCAAAGCCTTGGCATTTTGGGAAGCTTCCCCCAGTCCCCGGTTAACTGTCACCTTAGTCAACTTGGGCACTTGGTGAATATTTTTATAACCAAACTCTTCCTGGAGCTTAGGAAGAATGGTTTCTTGGTAAAGGGTCTTAAGTCGTTGAGTCATGGTATTTACAGGGTCTCTGGGCTTGGTCAGAGAGTAGATGGACGAAGGGAACTCGAGCACATCGGGTTAGGGTCTAGCATTGCTTGCGGGGCAAAGGTGATAGCCATTAATCGATGATTTCGCCTGTTTTTTTCAGCATCCGCACTTTACGGCCATCGTCGGTGACGGTGTAGCAAATGCGACTGGCAATTTTTTCCTTGGTGGAATAGAGCATTACCTTGGAGCTATGGATGGGAGCTTCATAGCTACTGATTTGCCCAGATTCCCCTTCCTGACGAGGTTTAACGTGCTTAGTGCGGATATTCACTCCTTTGACCACCACCTGACTGTGGCTGGGAATGGTACGCAAAACTTCTCCCACTTTGCCCTTATCCTTGCCGGAAATTACCTGGATGGTGTCGCCTTTTTTGACGTGCATTTTCACCCGGTGGGGGGCTGGTTTGGTTTTAGTCATCTAGAGCACCTCCGGAGCCAAAGAAACAATCTTGGTAAAGTTTTTATCCCGCAGTTCCCGGGCCACGGGGCCAAATACCCTGGTACCCCGGGGATTACCTTCAGCGTTGATAATCACAGCGGCATTGTCATCAAAACGGATACTCATGCCACTGGCCCGGCGTAGGGGCTGTTTGGTTCTGACAATTACCGCCCGCACCACGTCGGACTTTTTGATGGGCATATTAGGGAGAGCATCTTTCACCACGGCAATAATTTGGTCGCCAATGCCACCATAGGTGCAGTTGCCCGTGCCCAGAACCCGCAGACACATGAGCTTACGAGCACCACTGTTGTCCGCGACGTTGAGATAGGTTTGTTGTTGAATCACGGCGTTTTCCTAAAAAAATCGGACTAGGATGAATGGCTCATAATGTTGATTACTTGCCAGCGTTTGGTTTTACTCAGAGGGCGGGTTTCTTGGATGCGAACCTTGTCCCCTTCTTGGCACTGGTTTTCTTCGTCGTGAGCTTTAAATTTCTTGGTTTTGACGACAATCTTGCCGTACTTGGGGTGGGGAGAACGGCTTTCCACAGCAACAACCACGGTTTTATCCATTTTGTTACTGACCACAATGCCCACACGTTCTTTAATCGCCATGGTGTTTTTATGCCTCCTCAGAAGGGCTATTCTCAAGTTGTCGTTCCCGTTCCACCGTTAAGAGTTGAGCCAAGCGATGGCGGGCATGTTTAAATTCATGGGGGTTTTCGGGACGACGGGTAGCCTGTTGGAACCGGAGTTGGAACAATCTTTGCTTGGTGGCTAAGATTTCAGTGGCCAATTCTTCGTCGCCGAGTTTCCTTGCGTCTGCAATGTTGGGAAGAGCCATGGTTAAATATAGTCCTCCTGACGGCTAATAAATTTTGTTTTAATCGGTAATTTCTGGGCGGCGAGGCGCATGGCTTCCCGGGCCACTTCCTCAGAGACTCCAGCTAGTTCAAACATGACGCGGCCGGGCTTAACTACCGCTACCCAATATTCTGGGGAACCTTTACCGGAACCCATCCGGGTTTCAGCGGGACGCATGGTGACTGGCTTATCGGGGAAAATACGAATCCAAATTTTCCCACCCCGACGGATGTAACGGGTCATGGCTCGACGGGCGGCTTCAATTTGGCGGGAGGTGATCCAACAGGGTTCGGTGGCCTGGAGGGCGTAATCACCGAAGTTGAGGGTGCTGCCCCGCTCCGCTAGACCCCGCATCCTGCCCCGTTGCTGTTTGCGGAATTTTGTTCTTCTAGGACTTAACATAGTGTGTTAACGAATAGGCGTTAATGAATGGCGATAGCGTTTAACCGTCCTGGGAACGGTCATCGAACTGTTGCCGACGGGATTTGCGACGGGGTTGGCTGGGGGGAGCAACGATGGCGGCTTCCTGGCCAGGGATGACTTCCCCTTTAAAAATCCAGACCTTAATCCCTAAAATGCCGTAGGTGGTCAGGGCGGTGCGGTAGGCATAATCAATGTCTGCCCGCAGGGTATGGAGAGGCACCCGGCCTTCCCGAACCCATTCCGTCCGGGCAATTTCTGCCCCATTTAGGCGACCGCTAACTTGTATTTTGATACCCTTAACTTCGGCCCTTTCTGCCCTTTGCAATGCTTGGCGCACCACCCGGCGGAAGGAAACCCGACGTTCTAACTGTTGACCGATGTACTCGGCCATTAGAGCCGCATCCGCATCAGCATTGGGGACTTCGATGACATTGACTCGAATCTGACGGGCTGAACCCAGCAGTTTTTGCAAGCCTTCCCGTAGTTGTTCAATACCAGAGCCGCCTCGACCGACAACTACCCCGGGGCGAGCGGTGTGAATACCCAACTCAATCTGTTCAGCTTTACGCTCAATGCGGATATCGGAAATACCGGCATTGTTGAGGGTTTTCTCAATATATTGGCGAATTTTGTGGTCTTCCTGTAAAAGCTCCGGATAGCGCTTGGGGTCGGCATACCAACAGGATTTGTGGTCCTTAGTGATGCCGAGGCGGAAGCCAACTGGATGTATTTTTTGTCCCATGTTTTGTATGCGTGACGTGAACAGCGATGTTAGTTATCTGCCAAGGCCGGGGCAACGGCGACGGTAATGTGGCAAGTGGGCTTGCGAATCTGGTAGGCACGACCCTGGGCCCGGGGGCGAAAACGGCGCAAGCTGGGGCCTCCATCGGCAAAGGCTTGGCTAACAACTAGGTCCGCTGGTTCCAAACCTTCGTTATGCTCAGCGTTGGCCACGGCGGAGCGCAGTACTTTCAGCACCGGCTCACAGGCTTTGTAAGGCATAAATTCCAGAATGATCAGAGCTTCCCGGTAGGAACGACCCCGAATTTGATCTAGTACCCGGCGCACCTTAAGGGGAGACATCCGCACGTAACGGGCGATCGCCTTGACCTCGGCCGTCGTATCAAGTTTTGTCATACTGCTTACCTCTGGTTACTTACGCGCTTTTTTATCGCTTTTAGAATGACTGCGGAAGGTGCGAGTCGGCGCAAATTCCCCCAACTTATGGCCCACCATTTGCTCGGAAACAAACACAGGCACATGCTGACGACCGTTGTGGACGGCAATGGTATGACCCACCATTTGGGGAAGAATTGTCGAAGCCCGGGACCAGGTTTTAACCACCTGCTTATCCCCCTTGTCATTGAGCTTGTCAATTTTGCGGAGCAGGGAAGCAGCCACAAAAGGACCTTTTTTCAGTGAACGACCCATAGTTCAGTTCCAACGAATAAAAACAAAAATAGTTATTTGGTGCGACGGCGGACAATCAGAGCGCTACTGCGTTTCTTCTTGTTGCGGGTCTTGGCACCCAAAGCTGGTTTACCCCAGGGAGACACAGGCCCGGAACGACCGATGGGGGCCCGGCCTTCACCACCACCATGGGGGTGATCACAGGGGTTCATCACACTACCCCGGACATGGGGACGACGACCTAAGTGACGCTTACGACCGGCTTTTCCTAGCTTAAGGTTACGGAATTCGGCATTACTAACTCGACCCAGGGTAGCCACACACTCTTTACGAACCATACGCACTTCCTTGGACGGCAGTTTGATGGTCACGTAATCTCCTTCCTTAGCCACCACCTGGGCAAAAGCTCCAGCAGAACGCACCATTTGGCCGCCCCGCCCTGCTACCAATTCCACGTTGTGTATTTCACTACCAAGGGGAATGCGGCTCAGGGGTAAGGTGTTGCCAATTTCAAAGGGGGCTTCTTCCCCAGCAATAACGGTCATGCCTACCTGTAATCCAGCGGGAGCAAGAATATAACGCTTTTCCCCGTCGGTGTAGAACAGCAGGGCAATGCGGGCATTGCGGTTGGGATCGTATTCGATCGCCGCTACCCGGGCCGGAATATTTTGCTTGTTACGTTTGAAGTCGATAATCCGGTAGAGCTTTTTATGGCCGCCCCCCCGGTGACGACTGGTGATCACCCCACGGTTGTTGCGACCTTTTTGGTCATGGCGGTTAGTGGTTAATGACTTCTCCGGCTTACTCTTGGTAATTTCAGTGAAATCGGAGACACTTGCCTGCCGAGTTCCTGGGGTCATTGGCCGATAATTACGAATACCCATGGGTTTAGATAACAGTTAATTCAGTATTCAGTGGTGGTCTAAACGTGACTTACACGTCAGGGAAGAGTTGGATGCTGTCCCCTTCCTTGAGGGTGACAACGGCCCGCTTCACTTGAGCTTTGAAACCCATGAAACGACCAACCCGTTTCTTTCTGCGGGGCATACGGGCAGTATTTACCCCTGTTACTTTGACGTCAAACAAAAGTTCGATCGCCGCTTTGATTTCCGGTTTGGTGGCTTCAGGGCGCACATCAAAGACGTATTTGTTGTCTTCGAGTTGTAGCGTGGCCTTTTCCGTCACAATCGGTTTAATAATTAAGTCCGCCAAACGACGCTGATCAATTACCTTACTCACCGTAAACCTCCTGGATTTTCTCGAGGGCAGTGGCGGTGGCCACAATGGTGTCTGCAACGAGAACGTCGTAGATATTGAGGTTATCTGCCCGTAAAATTTTCAAATAGGGAATGTTGCGCCCAGAAAGAAAGACATTTTCTGGAATTTCATCAAGGATCAACAACACCCGTTTTTCTGGTTTGGCACCCCAGCGAGTCAAGGCCGTGGCCAACTCCTTGGTTTTAGGTTGGCTGAATTGATCACCAAAGGCTTCCACCACCACCATGTTGTCGGCTCGGGAGGCGATCGCCGTTCTCAGGGCCAAACGACGTTCCTTGCGGTTCATTTTTTGGCTGTAATCTCGAGGCTTAGGCCCAAAGATCACACCACCACCCCGCCAGAGGGGAGAACGAATCGAACCAGCCCGGGCCCGCCCCGTACCCTTTTGTTTCCAGGGTTTGCGACCCCCCCCCCGGACTTCAGCCCGGGTTTTAGCGGAGGCGTTGCCTTGGCGGGCATTATTTTGTTGCCGCACCAGGGCCCGGTGGACAATGTGGGCCGCATTTTCTTCCTTAGCAACCCTTAGGGTCAGAGAAGCATTGCCCACTTCTTCCCCCTGCCAGTTTTTTACAATACAATCAACCATAATTTTGTTCCTTCAGCAGTGACGGATAAAAAAGGCAACTTAGCCCCGACCAACGGTTTTCGCAGGGGTGATGTTCAACAAAGTGCCGGGTTTACCAGGTAAAGCCCCTTTGATGATCAGCAAGTTCCGCTCCGCATCCACCCGCACCACTGTCAAGCGACGGACGGTAACCTGGGAAGCCCCATACTGTCCGGCCATTCTTTTACCGGGATAGACCCGACCGGGGGTAGTACCAGCTCCCGTAGAACCGGGCAGACGGTGGTTTTTGGAACCGTGGGTCATGTTACCCCGACGGAAATTATGGCGTTTTTGGTAGCCAGCAAAACCCCGACCCATACTTTGACCGGCTACATCGACTAGGTCTCCAGCTTGGAAAATGTCCGCTGTGACTGCATCCCCGGGTTGCAGGTTAGGAGCGTCCGTCAAACGGTACTCCTTCAAATGACGCATAGGATCAGTGTTCGACTTCTTCAAATGTCCCAACTCAGGCTTGGACAGCGCCTTTTCTTTAACAGGCAAAAAACCGACTTGGATAGCGTTATAGCCGTCGGTGTCCTGGGTTTTCACCTGGGTTACGGGACAGGGACCCGCTTGCACCACCGTCACAGGGATGGAAATGCCGCTTTCTTGATCAAATATCTGGGTCATGCCCAGCTTTGTTCCTAAAATACCGATAGACACGGTAACCCTCTACCTAAATAAAAGTGTAAATAAACAAGCAGAAAGGCTCCCCGGACATAAAGCGACGACCAGCGGCAATAACCTTTGGTCAACAGCTTCATAGCCAGTGAATAACTAATTCAGTTACGTCGATGGAGCGTTTCAATCAAGCTTTGCTTGAGAGACCACCTTCGGCCCTAGCGGTAGGGAGAGTTAGTCCTACATAGGCACAAAAGGGGGATGACCGCAATTCCTGATCAGACTTAAAAGCCTAAGCATTCAGTATCCGCAGGGGGTCGTAAAAAATAGCAGTGGAACGTTTTGATATTATTTCTATCTAATATCCAGTTTTGACCGCGATTAATCATCATAGCCCTAAAGGGAATCCCCGTCAAATTAATTTTCTTCCTAGGCCATGCCCCAACCTTACAAGAACAAGCATTCTTTCGTTGACGCGCAAATTTCGTTAAAATGGTACTGTGTTAAATTTTGTTAAACGGAGATAATCCAGTATGGCTACGATTAATATCGGCATTCCTGAAGCGGACCGCATCAAAATTGCAGAGTCCTTGAAAAAACTGTTAGCCGATACCTACACCCTTTATCTACAAACCCACAACTTCCACTGGAACGTTACCGGCCCCCAATTCCGCGACCTCCATCTCATGTTTGAAGAACAGTACAATGAGTTGGCCCTGGCGGTGGATGACATTGCTGAGCGTATCCGCAGTTTGGATGTTTTTGCCCCCGGTACCTATAAGGAGTTCGCTAAACTGAGTTCGGTGCAAGAAGTGGACGGCATTCCCACCAGCAAAGAAATGGTCGATATTTTGACCAAGGGGCACGAAACCATTGTCCAGTCCTGTCGGGATGTGCTCAAATGCTCTCAGCCTGCCGATGATGAGTCCACCATCGCTTTGGCTTCGGACCGGATGCGGGTCCATGAAAAAACGGCTTGGATGTTGCGGGCCATGAATAAATAGGCTTTAGCTTTAGTCCTACCTACTCCTGGCTGGAGCTTTACTCAAATTTTGGCCTAGGCAATTCGCCTAGGTAGCGGGATAGGTAGGGGGAAAAAATTTCGTAAATTAGGGTTAGGGGTTTACGGTCATGCCAGAAAAGGTAATGACGGCCCCAAAAAGGCCCTTCTTGGCCAAAAGCCTTAGCTAGGGTCCGATTATGGCCGCAGTATATGGCTTGGATATCCCGATACAGCTCGGTGTGCAACCGGGAAAGGCTGTCCCAAATGGGTAAACTACGATTTTGCAAATACTCGTCCACATGGCTAGCATCCCACCAGGAAACCGCATAGGCCAGTCTTTGGCCAGACTTGGTCCTTAGCCATACCTGTCGCCGCAGGTGGGGGCCGGGCACCGTGTTAATTTGGGGGGGAGCGCCGTCGTCCCTGGGGCTCACTGGAGCCATGTCAATCACATCCACCTCTGTCTTTTCCCCGGTGAGTAGTTGCAGGTGCCTGGTGGGGGAACCATCCCCGAGGATGAGGATCTGCCATGGAGGGGGCAGGACGCTGTGGGGTAGACCATGCCTAACGTCGTGTTGATCCCCCTGCCAGAGTAGGTCCAGTGAATGCCAAGCAAGGGAAGGGGAAACGGCCGGAGAAAGCTTCAAGGGGAAATGCCTGTGCGTTACAAAACTTTACATTTTCGTGACTTTTCTGATGATAACAAACTCAAGCTACGGCGGTGGGCTTTCTGGGCTATGGCGATCGCCGTTTTTGTTGGGATCATTAGCGGGTCATGGTTAACTTCCCCAGGGGGATCGGTGGGGCTTGGGCAGACACTTCCACCCCGGAAGGATTTACGCATAGCAGTGATCAGTGACCTTAACAGTGCCTATGGTTCCACCAGTTATGAGCCGGAGGTACACAAGGCGTTGGAGCTAATTCCCAGTATGAAACCGGATCTTGTCCTCTGTAGTGGAGACATGGTGGCGGGGCAGAGTCCTAAATTAACCAATGCCCAAATTCAAGCCATGTGGGAAGCCTTTGACCGGGGGGTGGCCCATCCTTTACGACGGGCTGGAATTCCCTTTGGTTTTACGATGGGGAACCACGATGCTTCCGGTGCTCTGGATCAAAATCGTCGTTTTCGGTTTCAAAATGAACGGGATTTGGCGGCCCGTTATTGGCGCAACCCGGCCCATGATCCAGGCATAACTTTCCTGGATAAAAGTGATTTCCCCTTTTATTACACCTTCACTCAGAATGGTGTTTTTTTTCTGGTCTGGGACGGGTCAACTCATCTTATACCTGCGGAAAAATTGGCTTGGGTAGAAAAAGCTTTGGCCAGTGCTCCGGCTCGGCAAGCTAAGTTACGACTGGCGATCGGTCATTTGCCTCTCTATGGTGTGGCGGAAGGTCGCAATAAGCCGGGGGAGGTGATGGCCAACGCTGAGCAGTTAAGGGCCTTGTTGGAAAAGTATAATGTTCATACCTATGTCAGCGGGCACCAACACGCTTACTATCCTGGTCGGCGAGGAAATTTGGAATTGCTCCACACGGGCCTATTGGGGGCGGGCCCCAGAGCTTTAATTGGTCAAGAACGGCGATCGCCAAAGACGTTAACCATTTTGGATTTCACGTTCGATCAACCGGGGCAGGTGCAATACACCACCTACGACATGAAGAATTTGGCTACTGTGAGACTGGAATCTTTACCCCGGTTTCTGTTGGGCCATAATGGTCGGGTAATCCGTCGCGACCTGAGGCAAGGGAATTTAACCCCAGCGGAACAGCAGGCCTGCATAAAAAATTTAGGTTCTGCCCTATGCAATACAAAGTGAGAAATGGAGCCCTAGGTATGGTGACCAATGGCTAGTTAAAACTACCATGGGGGTTTGTCCTCAGACTTGCCAATTTTGCGTCAGACCATGGCTGAAGTTATCCCCAACAATCTTCCTCCCCTCACTAAAGACACTTTCTGGGCCATCATTAACCAGGAAATCAGTGATGAGGTAGTCAACGCTCTACTTGCTTACTATCTTGGTTATCGATTTGATGGCGATCGCCAAAAATGGGAACTGGGAGAAGTGGAGTCAAGCTGGGCCCAGGAATATCCGGTCCCCCCCAATTTCATCGAAAACCGTCCCCCCACAGTGAAGTTGACCCGTTCTATTCCGCCGGAAAATAAACAATTGCTCAAGGAACAGTTGGGCTTTACGGGCTACAAAATTGGTGAGTTTACTCCCCGCCACACCCGCCGCGCCACAGCGGTCAATTGGCTACTTAGTTACATGGCCACACATAATCTGCTCTTGCACTGACAAATGCATCGACAAAGAAATGGGCCAGGGAAACTCACTCAACTCCCCAGCCCCAGATTCTCCCTGATCAAACCATTGAAAACCAGGATATCTACCAGCCCTTTTCCGCTTGATCAAGCACGTAGGCCGCCACATCTTCCATGTCGCTGTCACTGATGCGACCCTTAAAGCCAGGCATAGCGCCATTACCATTGGTGATCTGGGCCACAATTGCCGCCACGGAATTTTTACCATTGGCTTCCAAGTCTGCCATTTTTAAGGTTTTGCTGGGGTTGATGGCATTAAGGCCCCCATTATGACAAGCGGCACAGTTACCGGCAAAGATAGCTTTACCATGGGCTAGGTCAGCGGCTAGGGCGGTGTTACCCAGGGAAAAAATCCCCCCCAGGAAAATTAGACAGGGGAGGGCAATGCCAAAAAAAATTCGGCTAGCTTGGTTGAATAATTTAAACATTAGTTCTCCTTTCAAGGATAAAGTCTTCAAGACGCGAAGGTATTATGGGAGGCGGTCCAGGCAAAGTCAAAAGACAATCTGTCAAAGTTGCGGTCAAGCTAAAATTGGCTAGGTTTGTGAAGTGGCCATGGCAATGCAATTCCTGAACCACTGTTTTTTATTCTTTCCCCAGCTTTTACGATGGTTTCATGGTGCCGATGGCGATCGCCAAGACGTTGGTTTTTGTTTGCGTGTCTTGGGCTGTTGCTCAGTGGATTAATCAGTTGCCAGAGCAATTCCCCCCAGAGCATGGAGGGGAAAGTCAGCTTTTGGACTATGCAATTGCAGCCAAAATTTAATAAGTATTTTGACGACTTGATTAGTACTTTTGAGCGGAACAATCCGCCGGAGCAGGTGAGTTGGGTAGATATTCCTTGGAATGCCATGGAGAGTAAAATCCTCAGTGCCGTCTCGGCCAACACAGCCCCCGATGTGGTCAACCTAAACCCCACCTTTTCCTCTTTATTGGCTAGTAAAAATGCCTGGCTGAATTTGGAAGAGGAGGTGAGCGCAGAAGTTAAGGCTCGCTATCTGCCCAGTATTTGGCAAGCTAACAGCTTAGGCAACGGTGAAGTATTCGGTTTTCCCTGGTATCTCACCACCCGCATTACCATCTATAACCAGGATTTATTGCAACAGGCTGGATTATCTACCCCGCCAGCAACCTTTGCCGAATTGGCGGTGGCGGCTAGGGAAATTAAGGCGAAAACCGGTAAATATGGCTTTTTTGTCACGTTTTCCCCTTCTGATTCCGCCGAAGCCCTAGAAAGCCTGGTACAAATGGGGGTACAGTTGGTGGACAGTGATGGCCGGGCCACTTTTAACAGTCCCGCCGGCAAAGTGGCTTTTCAGTATTGGGTTGATTTGTATCAACAAGGATTACTGCCACCGGAAGTGCTCACTGAAGGCCATCGTCGAGCGGGGGACCTTTATCAGTCCGGGGCGATCGCCTTTTTATCGGCAGGGCCAGAGCTATTGGCTAGTTTGGAGAAAAATGCCCCCAGCATTGCTAAAGTTTCCGCCGCCGCGCCCCAAATTGTGGGGGAAACCGGCAAAAGAAATGTGGCTGTAATGAATCTAGTCATTCCTCGGAGTACCAAAAACCCCACTGGAGCAATTAAATTTGCTGAATTTGTGACCAATACGGACAACCAATTTGCCTTCATCAAAGAAGCCAACGTTTTGCCCTCCACCATTGGCGCTGTTGACAAATATCGACAGGAGTTGGCACAAATCAGCAACGCCAGTTCCTTGGAAAATGCTCGTCGGGTAGCATTGGAACAATTGCCCACCGCAGAGGTGTTAATTCCTCCCATGGCCAACCTTAACCAACTCAAGCGTATCATCTACGAAAATCTTGGAGCGGCGATGGTGGGCAACAAAACAGTAGACCAGGCCCTACAGGATGCGGAACAAGTCTGGAATGACAATTTGAAAGGCTAGACAAAGGCGGTCACAGTCAAGTCTTCCACATAGCCCAGCCGTTGTCTTTATCTACTTTATCTAACCCTTCCGCCCGTAGAGATGGGCAGAAATAAGCACAACTTGCAGCGGACCCATTGCCAGGGGCATTACTGAGAATCTTGCCACAATCAAGGCAACTGTTAGCCCTGAACAGTTTTGACGTTGCCTTTAGCATTTAAACTGACAGGCAGTTTTGCTCCCCGGAGCTAAAACCCATCTCGACCATTCACCTAGCGATCGCCATGAGCAGTACCCAAGATTATATCGGCGAGGAAGCCGCCACCAGAGTCAAAATCCTCAGTGAAGCTTTGCCCTACATCCAACACTTTGCTGGCCGCACCGTGGTGGTCAAATATGGAGGGGCTGCCATGAAAGACAGCAACCTCAAAGACAAGGTAATCCGGGACATTGTCTTTATGGCCTCCGTTGGCATTCGCCCGGTGGTAGTCCATGGCGGAGGGCCAGAAATTAACACCTGGCTAGATAAGGTGGGCATCGAACCCCAATTTAAAGATGGGTTACGGGTCACCGATGCGGCCACCATGGATATTGTGGAAATGGTACTGGTGGGTAGAGTCAACAAAGAATTGGTCAATTTAATTAACCAAGCCGGAGGAAAAGCCGTGGGACTTTGTGGCAAAGACGGCCAACTGATGACCGCCCGCACCATGACTAATAAAGATGTTGGTTTTGTGGGGGAGGTGAGCTCCGTTGATGCCCGGGTGGTGGAAACCTTGGTGAAAAGCGGTTATATTCCCGTCATTTCCAGTGTGGCGGCGGATGAATTTGGCCAAGCTCACAATATCAATGCCGACACCTGTGCTGGGGAGTTGGCCGCAGCCCTAGGGGCAGAAAAACTAATTCTCCTCACTGACACCAGGGGCATTTTGCGGGATTATAAAGACCCCTCCACCCTAATTCACAAGTTAGATATTCAACAGGCGCGGGAATTGATTGGCTCCGGCATAGTGGCGGGGGGCATGATTCCCAAGGTTACCTGTTGTGTGCGTTCCCTAGCCCAGGGAGTAAGGGCGGCCCATATTCTGGATGGCCGTTTGCCCCATGCTCTGTTGTTGGAGGTATTCACCGATCTGGGCATTGGTTCGATGATTGTGGCTTCGGGCTATGATCTCTGAGGTGGCCAAGATTTTTTCACCCCCTTGAACAATGGATTAAGCAATCATTTTGGACGATAATCTTTTACCTTTGCTCTCAGGTTCTGCCCAGTTAAAACTTTTGCAATTGGTCAGCCCGACCCTGCCGGTGGGAGCCTACAACTATTCCGAAGGCTTAGAATGGTTGATAGAACGGGGAAATATTACTAATGCTGATACCTTAGGAGCGTGGATTACCCAGGAGTTATGCCGGGGGTCCATTACGGTGGACACAGCCATTATGGTTCGAGCCCATCGGCTTGCCGGCCAAATGCCCAAGACTGATATTTTACCCAGCCCCACTCTCAAACATTTATCCTATTGGAATCAATGGTTAACAGCCACTAGGGAAAGTCGGGAATTAAGAGAGCAAAGCTTGCAAATGGGAGGTTCCCTGCGAAAACTGTTGTTGGATTTAGAGCCTACTGTGCAATCTTGGTTTGAGCCAATTCCCCCCACGGAACCCTGTAACTACGCGATCGCCTTTGGATTAGGGGCGGCTTTTTGGGGCATTGATCTCCATCAAAGTGGGTTGGGCTATCTCCACAGTTGGGCTAATAACCTAATTTCGGCGGGGTTAAGACTGATTCCGTTGGGGCAAACCGCAGGTCAAAAATTGTTATTGCATTTAACACCCACCATTTTGCATCAATGGCAGCAAATTTTATTGCTGGGGGATGATGATTTGTACAGTTGTAGTTGGGGGTTAGCCCTAGCCAGCATGGGCCATGAAAGTCAATACACTAGATTATTCCGGAGTTAGCTATGGATAAGTAGTAGACAAATAATTGTCTATGCAAAGCATTGTGAGATTACATGGGGAGTTATAGCCAATTAGACCTAGATATATCCCTTTGCACAAAGTACCGGCTCCTATGTAATGCTGGTGATAGCCTAATTAGTCTATTACCTCATCCTATGACTGCTACTGTTACAGCCCAAGAAGCCTTCCGAGCCGCCTATGAAAACCGCTACACCTGGGACGAAAATTTTCCCGGTTATCGGGCCCATCTCACCGTCACCCAAGGGGATGAACGCTACGAAGGGGAAGTGGAGGTGAAGGCGGACTACACTGTCACCGTGACTGGTTTTAGTGACGAGACGGTACAGGAAAGCGTTTATAACCAAATGCGGGACATTGTTACCCACCGCAAACAAGGGAATTTTGAAAAGTCCCACGGCAAAAATGAGTTTAGCTTTGGGGAAACCGATGCTTCCGGGGCGATCGCCATTGATGTGAAGGGAGATGCCATGGGGTCGAACTATAAAATCCGGGGCACGGAAATTTGTCAGGTCAGTCGGGTGATGGGGCCGGTGGCTTTCACCATCAACACCGAAGAAAGTTTGGATACTGGTTCCGGCTACATTGCCATCAAATATAATGCCATTTTTAAAGACCCTAAAACTGATACCCTCAAAGGCAAACGGGACTTCACCGAAACCTATGGGGAATTGGGGGGCTATTACCTACCCACTCAACAAACCGTAGAGGCGATCGCCGCTGGGGGAGAAAAAATCTTCACCGATTTTAGCTTCACTAATCTAGAACTTTTGGCATAGGTGACGACGTTTTGTCTAGCTTAGTAACTCCATTGGGATCAACTTCTGCCCCCACCATTGTGGTGGAAAATTTGAGCAAGGTTTATCCCATTGCCCTCAAATCCCCTGGTCTGAAGGGAACATTGCAACATTTTTGGCAGAGACGTTACCGCCAAATTTTGGCAGTGCAAGATATCTCCTTTACCATTCCCCCTGGGGCGATGGTGGGCTTCCTCGGTGCCAATGGAGCCGGCAAAACCACCACATTGAAGATGCTCACGGGGCTAATTAAACCCTCGGGGGGAAAAGTGCGGGTGGCGGGCTTTGATCCCTTCCGTCGGCAGACAGCTTTTTTAAGGCGCACTAGTTTAGTAATGGGGCAAAAACAACAGTTAATCTGGGATTTGCCCACCCTGGATTCCCTGCGCATCAATGGGGCGATTTACGAAATTCCCGACCAAGTCTTTGAACAACGGCTGGGAGAATTGAGCGAAATGCTCGATTTAACCACAGAATTAAAACAACCGGTGCGTAAACTTTCCCTGGGGCAAAGGATGAAGGCGGAATTGTTAGCCGCTCTGCTCCACCACCCCACCGTTTTATTTTTGGATGAACCCACCTTGGGACTGGATGTTAATGCCCAAGTGGCGGTGCGGCGGTTTTTGCAGGAGTACAATCGGCGTTACCAAGCCACAGTGTTATTGACTAGTCATTACATGGCAGATATCACCACCCTTTGTGAGCGAGTGCTATTGATTCACCAAGGACAGTTGATGTATGACGGTGATCTGGAAGCTCTGGTGGAACGATTTTCCCCTTACCGACAAGTGGCGGTGGAATTATCTGCCCCCATACCTTTGGAAAAATTACAGCTCTATGGCGAAGTGGAGAGTGTGGAGGGTCTACTGGTGCGCTTTTTGCTAAAACGGGAAAGCCTCACCACGGCGATCGCCAAACTGTTAGCGGAGTTGCCAGTATCGGATTTAAGCGTATCTGACCCCCCCATTGAAGAAATCATTGGCCGTCTATTTTCCCAGGGCAATTTGGATAATAAACTTTGATCGGTGTTAGAGAGAGTTACACAATTTCTCGGACTATTCCAAGTGGGGAGGAAAATTAGAGACCGGAGAGAGCTTCAAATAGATAATGATATGGCATGATAGAAAATATTGGGTAATGAGATTTTGCAAAGATGTCTACACACTGTCACTGTCCTCAATGTGGTCATGGGAATGTTGTCAAAAATGGCTTTGTCAAGGATAAGCAACGATTCAAGTGTAAGAGTTGCCAATATCAATTCACCAATCTCTCCAAGGAAAGAGGTAAACCTCTCTGGATGAAACTAGAAGCGGTCTTACTGTACATGAGTGGTATGTCAATGAATGCCACAGCAAAACTCTTGGGAGTTTCCACTCAGTCAGTGCTCAACTGGATTAGGGATTTTGGCGAAGCAAACTACGAGAAACCGGCTCCAGACTCAGCAATCGTAGTGGAATTAGACGAACTGTGGCATTTTCTCCAGGCAAAAAAAACAAGTTATGGCTCTGGAAAGCATATGACCGTGTTACTGGGAGACTCATCGACTGGGAACTGGGAAATCGTGATAGTCAAACCCTAAGTCGTTTGCTAGAGAGACTGGCAAAGTGGAAAGTGACAGTGTACTGCACCGATGACTGGAGGCCCTATCAACAACTGCTGGATGAACATCCCGATGCGTTTCATGGGATTAGCAAAAGAGAAACAGTAGGAATTGAGAGAAACAACTCAGATAACCGCCATTGGTTTGCTAGATTTCATCGCCGCATGAAAGTTGTCTCCAGGTCAGCCCACATGATTGATATCACCATGGCAATATTTGCCAAATTCAGGGTCAATGGTAACACAGAACCACTGCGGGACTGGCGCCTCTCATTACTCTCTTGAAACTCTCAACCATAGAGCCCATTTATAAAGTGGTAGAAGTAGCAGAAAGACGACGCAACATAATGCGAGTCATCACGGCATAAATAGCCGCTTCGCTCATTTCTGGTAGATGCTCATAATCCTTACTCAAACGACGATACCAGTTCAACCAACCGAACGTCCTCTCGACAATCCATCTTTTTGGTAAGACCTCAAAAGACTTCCCTGAACGACTAATCACCTGGACTTTGGCTTGAATTAAGAGCCAGATGGCTAACCCAAAGGTATCACCTCGATAACCCTGGTCTACTAACATGCTCTTGACAGACTCGAGGAGTTGAGTTCCTTCTTCAAGCAAACTCATCAGAGCATAAGCTGTGACGATGCGTTCACTTGCATTTGCTTCGGTCACTATCACTTTTAAGACTAAGCCCAGACTATCGACGATTAGATGACGCTTTCGTCCTTTCACCTTCTTACCTCCGTCAAAACCGTAGACTTCCCCCTTTTTTCGGTGGTTTTTACCGATTGACTATCTGCCGCTATCACGCTGGGCTCAAGGCTCTTGCCACTCTGGAGGCGGCATTGCTCCAACAGCCTTAGATTGAGCCTTTCCCACACGCCATGACGTTGCCATTTACGGTAATAGCTATAGACCGTGCTACTAGGAGGAAAGTCATGGGGTAACATTGCCCATTGACAACCCGTTTTTAGTTGGTAGTAAATACCATTACAAACCGCTCGCATATCTGTGGTTCGTGGGTGTCCTCCGGGCTTTGCGGGAGGAATCATTGGTTCAAGTATTGCCCATTCTGCATCGCTCAGGTCTGTTTCATAGGCTGTCAGACTTTTCATGCTCTTTGTCTCCTTCTGCTCTTACTCTTAGTTTTCCTTTTTTTCTTCTCCTACTTGCTATCCATTACAAGACTTTATAAATGAGCTCATAGCAGCCCGCAAAAAAAATAATCCCCGCCCGGAGAAGGGAAGGGATACTGACTAGCTAGAAATATCTAGAAATATAAAAATAGGGATGCTGAACGTCCGCAAGCTCGGGGCATAGGAGATTACCCTTAATCCTCATCATCCCCAAAATCGTCATCGTCATCCATATCGAAATCATCCTCATCGGTGTCGTAGGTTTCTTCAAACTCTTCGTCATCCTGACTGAGTTGAGTGCCGGCATAGGCCCGGGCCCTAGTGTCGTCCAAAAGGTCGTCATCGGCTTCAACTTTTTTAGTTTTCACCTTGGTGGCGCTAGCCTTTTTCTTCGTCGTTGGTAATTCAATTGGCTCAATCATATAGCCTTGAATATCGTCCTGGGTTTCAATCAATCCCAACACTTCCTCATGGCTACTGAAGCCAGTACCCGCAGGAATAAGACGACCAATGATCACGTTCTCCTTCAGGCCCCGTAACCAATCGGACTTGCCTTCGATTGCCGCTTCGGTAAGCACCCGAGTGGTTTCTTGGAAGGAAGCCGCACTGATGAAACTATCGGTATTCAAAGAAGCTTTGGTGATACCAAGCAATACAGGAGTATAGCGGGCCGGAGCACTACCAGTGATGCCCATGGCTTCATTAACCTGTTCCACTTGGCGTAATTCCACCAATTCCCCTGGGAGCATGGTGGTGTCTCCCCCATCATCAATGCGGACTTTGGCGGTCATCTGCCGCACAATTACCTCAATGTGTTTGTCAGAAATATCCACCCCTTGGGATTGATAAACCGTTTGCACTTCATTGACGAGGAATTTTTGCGCCGCTTGCAGTCCTCTCAGGGCCGCTTGGTAACAACCGTCCTTGTCCACGTAGTAGCTGAAGAACACATCCAAAATTTCGTGGGGATTGTTGTAGCCATCGGTGAGGGCGTGGCCTACGTCAATGCGTTGTCCGTCGGTGACCATGGCGTTTTGTCCCGGTAACAGGGGATATTCGCTCACGGTGCCGTCGTCTTCCACCACTTTGATGTCGACACTCTCATCTTCCAGGTATTCCACCTGACAGACCCCAGGGGCCCGGGCCAGGACGCAGGCTTCTTTAGGTTTACGGGCTTCCAACAGTTCTTCAATCCGGGGTAAACCCTGGACGATATCCCCGGTTTTAGCCCGCTCAAACACCAGCAGCACGAGGTTATCCCCCCGTTGCACCAGGTCGCCGTCTTCGATGTGGAGCACTGCCCCAGGGGAAACCCGATAGGGTCGGGCTCGGCGTAACACTAACTGATAGTTGTCCCCTTTGCCGTTGATTTCCAGGACTTTGCCGGACTCCTCCAGTTTGACCCCGGGCACCAATTCCTGCCCTGCCACCAAGAGTTGTCCTGGTTTGACTTCCGGGGCACTTGGCAGATCCACCACCAGGCGATCTGCTGCCCGTTCCAGTAACACCCGGCGGATGGATTCCTGTCCTTCCTTGATACCCCGCACAGTGCCCGCTTCCTTACATTGAATTTCGGTACGAGCCACCACCGCTCCGGGGGGAATTTGGTCGCCATCTTGCACCAGTAAGCGGGTTTTGGAGGCTCCGCCGAGGGGATCGGATTCCTGGTCCCGGCGTAGTACCAAAGATTCTAAAATCACCAACTGTAAGCGCTGGCAATCTTCCTCTTCGTCGTCCTGGAGTTCAATATCGGCGGAAAGGTGGGAAATACCTTCGTTACCACTGCCATAAATTTCCAACACCAATTGGGTGCTGAGCAGGGGGGCCCCTTCGACGGATTTAACCCGATCGCCGTCTTTATAGAATAGACGTTGCACTGAGCGCAATTCAATCTGGCGGCCCCCTTCTTCGTTTTGGGAACCCTGGGAGGGGGCGGCGGGCTCATCAAATACTTTGTACTCTTCCACGGGGCGTAGCAGCAAACCATTGCCTTCGGGACTTTCAATCCATTCGGCCTGGCTGAGGGTGCTAACGGTAACACCGGGGAAAACATCCTGCCCTGGTTGCAGCAACTGGCCGCTTTCAATTTTCACCGAACCGGGGTCCACATCTTGGTAGAAGTCACCGGGTTTGATAATAATTTCCCGCAGAATATCGTTTTTCTGCACCACTTCAACGATGCCGCTGGATTGGCAGAAAATGTCCTTGACCACTTCCGTGCCCGCTTCCACATACTGGCCATCTTCCACAATTAACAGGGAAATATCTTTGTTAATTTCGTGGGTTTCTTCGGGAATCCAGAGCAGGGTACCCCCTTTAGTGACTTCATAGCCTTGTTTGCGGCCGCCCTTAGCCACTTCCACGCCGGCATAGCGAATCATGCCCCCGGTGGTGGTACGGTAACGGTCGTCGATTAATTCCGCCACAATGCTGTGGTTCTGCACTTTGGTACCGGGAGCGGCTTTGAGCAGGAAGCGTTGCTTATCGGCCGTGTAGATAACGTATTGTTCCCGGCCGCCACTACTTTCCAGCTTGACCTGGGCTTGATCTAACAGCACAGAGGCGGTGATGATTTCAATTTCCCGGTTACTCACAAGGCGCACCACCCCACCGTCGTTGGTGACCAGCTTGGTTTCGGCCATGATGCTGCCTACTTCCACCTGCTCGTCATTTTTCACCACGGGTTCTGCCCCAGGCGGTAAGTTATATACTTCCCCGGAAAGGATCCAGACTAGACCACCCCGTTGGGCGATGCGGGTGGTGTTCCCCTGACGGTCAGTTTTTTCCTCCGGCACCAGGCGATCGAACAGCACTTCTCCGGCCAGATCCCCAGCTACGTCCTTGGTGGCCCGCTCCGTGGAACGTTGGGTTTTGGAGAGGGAAATTTCCGTCATCAACTGCCCCGCTGTCACCGTCTGTCCATCCTGCACAAACAGTAGGGAACCGGGGGTGAGGGAGTAGGTTTGGGTGGCAGCTTTTTTGCCTTCCCCTTTCCAGATTAAATCCCCGGCAATTTCCACCTGCTCCGCATCTTCCCCGTGGCGGGTACGGACTTTACGGGTGCTTAAACCTTTACCCCATTTGACGGTGCCGTCTTCGGGCGCTTTCTCTTGGCGGGCCACTTCCCCGGTGAATACCCCCCCAGTGTGGAAAGTCCGCATGGTCAACTGGGTGCCGGGTTCCCCGATCGATTGGGCGGCGATAATGCCTACCGCTTCCCCTAGGTCAACTTTGTGACCATGGGCCAAGCTCCAGCCGTAGCAGTTTTGGCACACGGACCGGGCCGCTTCACAGGTCAACGGCGATCGTACATAAACCTCATCGGTGACGGCGGCAATGCGGTTTGCCAAGGCTTCGTCAATTTCATCGTTCCGTTTGGCAATAATTTCTCCGTCCGGGCCCACCACATCCTTAGCCAGCAAACGACCAAACAGGCGATCGGCCAAGCTGATTTTTACCTGGTCCCCATCGGTCATGGCGGTGACCCGTAGACTGCGCTCGGTGCCACAATCCTGTTCCCGCACAATTACGTCCTGGGAAACGTCCACCAAACGCCGGGTGAGGTAACCAGAATCCGCCGTCCGCAGAGCCGTGTCCACCAGACCCTTGCGGGCACCATAGGAAGAAATTACATACTCAGTAACCGTCAGTCCTTCCCGGAAATTGGTTTTAATGGGCAAGTCGATAATTTCCCCCTGGGGATCCGCCATCAAGCCCCGCATCCCCACCAATTGCCGCACCTGGCTCATGTTCCCCCGGGCACCGGAGAAAGCCATCATATAGACGGAGTTGAGAGGATCGGTTTTGCGGAAGTTAACCACCACCTGATCCTTCAACTCCTCCGAAGTACCGTTCCAGGTATCAATTACCTTTTGGAACCGTTCTACCTCGGTGATTTCCCCCCGAGCATAGCGTTCCTCCGTGGTGCGAATTTCCTTTTCCGCCGCCTCCAGCATTTGCTTTTTCTCTGGAGGAATAGTTAGGTCATCTACACTAATGGAAACCCCCGCTTTGGTGGCAAAACGAAACCCCAGTTCCTTCAGTTCATCAGCCAACTGTGAACAGCGGGCAGAACCGTAACGACGGTAGGCAAGGGCAATGAGTTTTTTCAGGCGGCCTTTGTCGATGGTGTAGTTATAAAACGTCATAACGCTCCAAGATTGAGATTAGGGGGCAAGGCAATTAAGGGGGCAGGAGGATTAGACCCTAGGCGATCGCCATCCTCCTGAAAAACTAACGGGAAAAATGGTTGGGACTACACTTCTTCTTCTTCCAAATCCTCCTCGGTGTGGAGGGACTCATAGGTGGGACGATTGGGGGCCCGACGCTGGCTGTCGATCATCAAATCTACTTCTGCATCGGCGCTTTCACCATCTTCGGACAGTTGTACTTTGTGGGCGGCAATGTCCAAACCAAGGGATTGTAGTTCCCGCATCAACACCTTGAAGGATTCTGGGGTACCGGGCCGGGGAATACTCTTGCCTTTAACAATGGCATTGAGGGCTTCGTTACGACCCTGCATGTCATCGGATTTAACGGTGAGTAGTTCCTGCAAAATGTAGGCGGCGCCGTAGGCTTCCAGGGCCCACACTTCCATTTCTCCGAACCGCTGTCCCCCCTGTTGGGCTTTACCCCCCAAAGGCTGTTGGGTAACCAAGGAGTAGGGCCCGGTGGAACGGGCGTGGATTTTATCGTCCACCAAATGCACCAGTTTGAGCATATAAGCTTGCCCAACGGTAATCGGACGGTCAAAGGGTTCCCCGGTGCGGCCGTCGAACACTTGGATTTTGCCGGGGTGGTTTTCGTTAAATACCCAGTCTTTGTTCGGCCGTTGGGAGGCTTCTTCCAACAAGCCATGGACCGTATCCCGGGACGCTTCTTCCCCGTACATCTCATCGAAGGGGGTAATTTTGAAGCGCACACCAAGGTTTTCCCCAGCCCAACCCAGCAAGCATTCGAACACCTGACCTACGTTCATCCGGGAAGGAACCCCCAGGGGATTAAGGGCAATGTCAATGGGGCGACCATCAGGGAGATAGGGCATATCTTCGATGGGCAAAATGCGGGAAATAATCCCTTTATTGCCGTGGCGACCGGCCATTTTGTCTCCCACTTGGATTTTCCGTTTTTGGGCTACGTAAATCCGCACCACCATATTGGCACCGGGGGGTAATTCGTCTCCTTTTTCCCGGGTGAACACTCGCACATCCACTACCCGACCTTTTTCACCGTTGGGTACCCGTAGCGAGTTGTCCCGCACGTCCCGAGCTTTTTCACCGAAAATAGCCCGCAGCAGTTTTTCTTCGGGGGGTTGATCTGCTTCCCCTTTGGGAGTGACTTTACCCACCAGGATATCGCCGGATTCCACCCAAGCACCGATGCGGATAATGCCATGTTCATCCAGATTTCGCAGGGCATCTTCCCCGACGTTGGGGATTTCCCTGGTGATTTCTTCGGGTCCTAGCTTGGTTTGACGGGCTTCAATTTCAAATTTTTCGATGTGGATACTGGTGTAAACATCGTCATAGACTAACCTTTCACTGATCAGAATGGCGTCTTCGTAGTTGTAACCCTCCCAGGGCATATAGGCTACGAGAATGTTTTGGCCCAGGGCCAGCTCTCCCCCTTCCGTGGCGGAACCGTCCGCTAGCACTTGACCAGGCACCACATCTTCCCCGGCATAAACAAGGGGCCGTTGGTTTAAACAGGTATCTTGGTTAGACCGTTGGTATTTTTGGATTGGGTAAACGATTTCTTCCCCTTTCTCCGCAGGGTTATCGGGGGAGTGGGGCTGCACCCGAATTTCGGTGGCGTCCACATAGGTGACAATGCCATGGGTACGGGAAACAATTACCATGCCGGAGTCGCGAGCAGCTTGGGCTTCCAAGCCTGTACCGACCAAGGGCCGTTCAGGACGCAACAGGGGCACTGCCTGCCGTTGCATGTTGGAGCCCATTAGGGCCCGGTTAGCATCGTCATGCTCCAGGAAGGGGATCATGGAGGTGGCAACGGAAATAATTTGCACCGGGGAAACGGCTACATAGTCAACTTGTTCTGGGCTGGTGGTGGAAAATTCCTGGCGGTAGCGAATAGGTACCGACTCGCCAATGATGTTGCCCTCTTCGTCTGTGGGAATGTCCCCGGGGGCCACCCGCATGTCGTCTTCTTCGTCGGCGGTGAGGTAAACGGGGTCTAAATCTTTCCTGACTCGACCACTCTCCACCCGAAAATAGGGGGTTTCAATGAAACCGTAATCATTGACCCGGGCACAGGTAGCTAAGGAACCGATCAAACCGGCATTGGGGCCTTCCGGCGTTTCCACTGGGCAAATACGGCCGTGGTGGGAAGGGTGAATATCCCGCACCGCAAAACCGGCCCGCTCCCGGGTTAGACCCCCAGGGCCGAGGGCAGAAATACGCCGTTTGTGGGTCAACTCCGCCAGGGGATTGGTTTGGTCCATGAACTGGGACAGTTGGGAGGAACCAAAGAATTCCTTGATGGCCGCCACTAGAGGCTTGGGATTCACCAAGGAAGCAGGGGTAAGGGCATCGGATTCGCTAACGGTCATGCGTTCCCTAATAATCCGTTCCAGGCGATTTAAGCCAACCCGAATTTGGTTCTGCAATAGTTCTCCAACGGAACGTACCCGTCGATTGCCCAAGTGGTCGATGTCATCGGTGGTGCCGACGTCAAATTCCAGATTAATCAGATAGTTGATGGCGGCCAGGATGTCTTGGGGGGTAAGCACCCGGGTGGTGTCCGCTTCATTGAGCCGGAGTTTTTTATTGAGTTTGTATCGTCCCACTCGACCAAGGTCATAGCGTTTGGGGTCGAAGAAGCGGGACTCCAATAACTGTTGACCACCACTAACGGTGGGGGGCTCACCGGGGCGAAGTTTTTTGTACAGTTCCACCAAAGCTTCCTCTTCGGTGGGATTGCCTTCTTTGTCGAGGGTTTTTTGATAAAACTCTGGGTGGCTGAGGGAGTCGAGAATTTCGTTATCGCTCAGACCGATCGCCTTTAGGAGCACTTGAGCCGACAATTTACGGGTCTTGTCGATGCGGACATAGACTAGACCATTTTTGTCAGTTTCAAATTTCAGCCAGGCCCCCCGGTTGGGGATCAGGGAAGCGGAATAGGTGCGGCGACCGTTTTTATCTAATTCTTTTTTGTAGTAAACCCCTGGCGATCGCACAATTTGGTTAACGATGACCCGCTCCGCACCATTGATGATGAAGGTTCCCCGCTCTGTCATTAGGGGGAGATCGCCGATGAAGACTTCCTGCTCCTTAATTTCCCCGGTTTCTTTGTTAATCAGACGGGTCGGCACATACATCTGCACCGAATAACTAGCATCCCGTCGCTTGGATTCATCAACATCATACTTGGGTTGTTTGAGCTTGTAATCTTTGCCCAAAAAGTGGAGTTCCAGCTTGCCTGTGTAGTCAGAAATCGGCGAAAAACTATTCAATTCCTCGATTAAACCTTCCTCCAAAAACCAGTGGAAACTAGCGTGTTGGATTTCAATTAAATCGGGCAACATCGTGGTGGCAAGGTTTGTCATGGTGGCTCAGAAGTCTCCGGAAATTTGCGGTGGTTGGGGTTAGGGAAGGCCGGGGAGAGGTTACCAGGGGGGCGATACCCCCAGATTAGGCAGGCACCGGTAGTTTAAAAAGGTTGCGGGCATTAGTAGTGGTTTGTTGGGCAAGGGTTTCTAGGGGGACATGGCGCAGGGCAGCGATCGCCTCGGCCACATGGCGGACAAAGGCTGGTTCATTGCGTTTACCCCGTTGGGGCACTGGCGCCAAAAAGGGACAATCGGTTTCCACCAACAGGCGATCGGGGGGGACCATCTGGGCACTGGCTTGGATCCCTTCAGCTTTTTTGAAGGTAACTGTGCCGCTAAAACTGATGTAAAACCCCAGGTCCAAAAACCATTGGGTTTCTTCAGGAGTGCCACCCCAACAGTGCATTACCCCAGCCACGGGCCCCGATTCTGCTTGGAAATCAGTCAATACCTGGCGCATGGTCTGGGCGGCATCCCGACAATGGATAATCACTGGCTTGTTTAATTCCCTGGCGATCGCCAACTGGGCCCGGAAAACCTCAATTTGATGGTCACGGTTATCGGCTTTGAAAAAATCCAAACCCATTTCACCAATGGCTACCACCCGGTCATCCGCCTTGGCATAGGCAAGGATTTGCCCAGCAGTATTGTCTTGCCAATCTTCGGCATCCAAAGGATGGAGTCCCACGGCGAAAAATAGTTCAGGAAAACGGTCCGCCAGAGACTGTATTTGATCAAACTCCTGGGGCTTAACGCAGGAATGAACCAGTTGCACCACCCCAGCTTGCCGCCAGCGATGCTGTAACTGGTCTAAATCCGCCGCAAAAACATCAAAGTTAATGTGGACATGGGTATCAACTAAATGCATGGTTCCCCTAATGCCGTGGGCGATCTCCAAAGTAACCAAAAACCAGAGGTTTTCCCCAGCTAGAATACCAGTTGATCAATACAGTTGACCAAAAATATTGCAACCATTTGGCCTTCCCAAGGGAAAGGACGGTGCCTAGGCAGCAGGCAAGGCGCTTTGGAGGGCTTTGGCTAAGCGAGCCTTTTTGCGGGCCGCATTGTTCTTGTGGATTACTTTGCACTTCACCGCCTTATCAATTTTGCTAAAAGCGGCGGCCATACTGGTGTTGATCGTGTCGAGTTTTTCCGGATTGGGGTCACTGGCGTAGGCCTCCACCGATTGAAAGGTTTTTTTCATCAGGGTTTTGATGGCCGACTTATAGCTTTTGTTTTGGAGTCGGTTGCGTTCAGCAATTTCGATGCGCTTCAGGGCGGACTTGATATTAGCCACGGTTGCTCTCTAGGGTACGTAACTGTAAAAAGGGCGGGTTCATAAAGATCAGAATTGTTATTCTAACAGTTTGGGGACGCCACGACAATGGTCACCTAACTGTACCAGAGGGGTAGTTCCACTTCAAAGCGACTACCTTGGCCCAACTGGCTGGTTACGGTAATCATACCACCGTGGAGTTCGGCGCATTTTTTGACAATGGGCAGTCCCAGACCGGTTCCAGGGATAGAACCAACATTGGTGCCCCGGTAAAAACTATCAAACAAGTTGGGAATGTCCTCAGGGCCAATGCCAATACCATGGTCCTGGACAGAAAAAATGCCAACGTCCCCCCGGCGCTGGAGATGAAATTCCACTGGCTGGCCAGAAGGAGAGTATTTGATCGCATTGCCGAGGAGATTGGTCAAAATTTGTCTTAATAATTTGGGGTCAAAGGCGACAATTTCTCCGGGGCCGAGGCCATCATAGCTGAATAATAGGCCATGGTATTCCGTACTGCTCTGGAGTTCATCGGTGATGCCCCGACAAAAGCTGACTAAATCTAGGGGTTGAGGCTCAAACGGTAAATATTTAGTTTCCGCCCGGTTAATGGTGAGTACATCGTCTAATAGTTCCACCATGTGGTGAACACTTTCCTCGATGCGCTCCAGATGTTGGCCACGTCTTTGGCCATCTAACTTAGGCCAATATTTTTTCAAAATGCCAGTGGAGGAACTGATAATTGCCAGGGGGGTACGAAATTCATGGGATGTGGTGGAAATAAACCGGGAACGCAATTCCCCCAATTCCTTTTCCGCTTCCAAAGCGGCCAAAATACGTTTTTCAGCATTTTTTATATGGGTGATGTCGTGGACGATCGCCACTAGATTAGCCGGGTGTTGGCCGTTGACGCCCTGAAGAAGAAACACAGAAGCAGTGACGGGAATTTCGACGGCAGTTTGGTAGTGTTGCAGGCTAAATTCTCCCTCCCAAGCACCGGAGCGAAACACCTGGGGAATGATTTCCATTTGCCAAAAATTGAGGTATTCGGGGCTAATATGTTCACTCAGATAGGTGGTTTGGGCGGTTTCCGGATTTTCCAGGCCAATTAAGGATTGCCCGGCCTGGTTGAGGAAAGTCACCTTTTGCTCTAGGTCGGTGATGACGATTAACTCGGTACTATTTTTGACCACAAAATCCAGGTTTTGCCGCTCTCTTTCAATTTGCTTTTGTCGGCGTAGGTCGGTGATTACCCCTACTAAGCCGTCTACTTTACCCTGGTCATCCCTCAGGGCGGTGATGGAAACATACACCGGCAGGCGATCTCCGGTTTTGGTGATGTAGGTCCATTCCCTTTCGTAAACTCCCCATTGGATGGCGGGAATGGCGAACATATCGATGGAATTGGGCCGGATGGTTTGCTGCAACTGTTGGGAAAGCTGGACGGCTTCGCTGGCCATTTCTTCCTGATCGTGGAAAATTAACGGGGTTTGCTGGCCAATCAGTTCCGCCGCTGTATAGCCCAAAATTTCCTCCGCAGTGCGATTAAAGGTACTGATAATCCCCCTCCTGTCGGTGGAAATAATCATGTAGTTGGCCACATCAAAAATGCCTTTTTGCAGTTGGTTCACTTCCAACAGTTTTTGTTCGGCCCTTTGCCTTTCCGATAACTCCTCCTGCAAACGTTCGTACAGTAATGATTGTTGAATGGCGATCGCCAATTGGTTACCAAGGCTTTGCATCAGTTGGATTTCTGCCGTTTGCCAAGTGCGGGAACTGGAGCATTGGTGCACAATCAGCAGGCCCCAAAGGCTATGGTCAAAAACAATGGGGGCAACTATTCTGGACTGGGATTCCGCCACGGTGAAACATTGCACTGCACAATTGATGGCACAATCCGGCAATTGGTCACGGGAAGCGTAGATGTAACCGTTGAGGTAACGCTGATAGCACTCCGGCGGAAAGCTTTCAGGACTAAGATCCATCTGCATCACTGAGGGTTGGCCATTAACCACTGATTCGGCGATCGTGGTGCCCAGACCGTCCTCTTGGATGTGGTGAATTAACACCCGGTCCGCGTGGATAGTGCGGCGTACTTCCGTCACAGTGGTGCGCAAAATCGTTTCTAGCTTGAGGGACTCCCGAATTCTTTGGCTGATGGAAGATAACAGTTTTTCCTGTTGGGCCTGGTTGCGCAGTGCCTTTTCCGCTTCTTTTAAATCATCGATGTCCGTACTACTGGCTAGCCAACCATTGATACTGCCAAACCGGTCCTCCAGGGGCAAGACCTGCAACAGGTGCCAACGGTACTGACCATCACTCCTCCACAGACGACACTCCAACTGGAAGAATTCCTGGGCGGCGATGCCCTGACGCCACTGTCTTTGCACATTTTCCCTTTCCCCTGGCTCAATAAATTGCTGCCAAGTGTTGCCGAGAATTTTTCGACCCCGGCGACCAAAATAGGCCAATGTCCGTTGATTGCACTCCCACACGTCCCCAGCGGAGGAAAGTCGCCAAACCAGATTGGGCAATGCCTCTAACAAGCTGCGGTGAATTTGTTCGCTGTCCCGCAGTTTCTTCAATACCCGTTGGCGATCGGTCACATCCCGCACCGTTACCAAGCGGCAATCTTCCCCCTGCCAATGGATGGGCACAGCCTTAATTTCCCCTATCCCTTCCTCCTCGGGGGAGACATTGATGCCAATTTCCGTCTGTCCTCGGTTGGACAACCCCAGTTGGGATTGTAAAAACTCTTCTTTGCTGAGGCCAAACATTTGGCAAGCCATGGGGTTAGCGTAGATTACCTTGTCATGGTTGTCTAAAATGACAATGCCATCGGCAATGGTATTCACCAAGGTTTGTAATTGTTGCTCCTTGGTATGGAGC
Source organism: Synechocystis sp. IPPAS B-1465 (assembly GCF_003015225.1). Classification (GTDB taxonomy): domain Bacteria; phylum Cyanobacteriota; class Cyanobacteriia; order Cyanobacteriales; family Microcystaceae; genus Synechocystis. The sequence goes on from NZ_CP028094.1 coordinate 865,035, forward strand.
GCCGCTTCGGCTCGTTTGCCATGGCTAACGTCCTGGGCTAAACAGAGGATTTTGCTGGTTTGTCCGCTACCATCAATTTCAAAGGCCGAAATTTCCACCACAAAGTAGTGTACTGATTGCCCGCCATCGGTAAATTCAAAGTTAAACTCCTTTTTTTCGTGGGCTTGGAGCGCCGCCAATTCTTCCAGCCCAAAGTACCTTGGGGGAAGCAATAGATCCTGCCGCGGGTCAGTCTCGACCATGGGGTTGGGGATTGGTGCCCCGCCGGAACCGCCTTCTAGCAAACTGCCGGGGATATTGAGATAGACGATTTCATTTTTGACCAGATCGTAGAGATAAATCAGGTTTGGATTACGGCTGAGTAACTTTTGAATTAAATGTTGGTTCCGTTGTTGTTGTTGCTGTTGCCAAACAATGCGGGCTTCTAAATGCTGGACGATGCGGGGCATTTCCACTTCCCGTTGCAGGGCCTCTAGCAACACATCCGGTTGGACCGTGGCCAGCCATTGTTGAGGGCCGACCCAACCAACAAAAGCACCACTGATGTTGGTAATGATCACATAATCATCGTTCTGTCGGCGGAGTAATTCCCTGGCGTGGCAATAGGTTTGGTTAATGGTGCAGAGGGGAAAAGTTGGGCTGAGGTCTGGGCCAATGGGATTATCCAAGCCGAGGGAGCCATAGTTGGGACCCTTAAAATAGTTGCTGAGGCTGACATTACCCAGGGGAATGCGGGGGGCGGCGGCGGGCAGTAGGGGGGAGGAATAGACCACCGGAAAACTAGAAATTTGGCGCTCAAAACAATGGTGGACCAATTCCCCCAAAGTTGTTTCTGTCCCAAGGCAAAGGGGAGGAGAGGCCGTAACCTGGAGGGGAAGATTCTGCCACAATTGACAAAGATTTACTGAGCGGATGAGATTGCCAATGCTCAGCAGACCCCAGGTTTGGTGTTGTCGATCCGCCACAGGGATTACGTCCCAGCCGTAGCCCCAGGTGGCAAAAATCTGCATAACTTCCCCTAAACTAGGCAACTTTTCTAGGTCTAGCCGCAGGGAGCAAGGCAAACACAGTTCCGCCAAGGCGATCGCCGGGGAAAAATGTTCAGTCCACAGGGCGGCGGCCAATTGCCAATCCGGTAATAAACCCAACAGTTGACCGTCGTTATCTAGCACCAAAGCCCAGGGGGGAAAAGCCTTAGCCTCTGCCGGGGGCTCCCAGGAACGTTGGCCATGGCGATGCCAGCGGTTAAGGGCCTCTGCCGCACTCAATTCTCCTGGCAAACAAAGACAGGCCCATTGAATGGCGCTGGCGGTGACTTCCCTGGGAGTGGCGGCAAAAGTCATAGTTCTGGCACAGCTTCTAGGGTAAGTTCATAGCGATATAGGGCAATGGGTTGGTGGCCAGCGGCGAAATAATCGGGGTCCGTGGGGGACAAGTATACGGCGGTAACTTGACTGGCGCTGATTTTTCCCGGGCCAACATGGTGATAGTCAGTGGTAGTTTCCACCTGGTTGAGGTATTGGGTACTGCCAGCAATAAATTGTTGGTTGGTCAGCTCCGTGGCGAGAAAGTGCTCCGGGTCGGGACTCCTTTGGCTGTAACCTAGGACAGTGGAAACTAGTCGTTGATGTTGGGGAAAAACGGTGACTAGGCGGGGACTGGGTTGTTCTTTAACCTGGACAGTAACATTTATTTCTTCTCCGTCCTTACCCAAATAAGCCTGGGTGATGGCTTCAGCGTTAAAACGGCGATCGGGCACAATAACTGGTTCATTGTTGACCAAATCCGATAGGGCCCAGTTAAATTCCGGCAGGGGGGTTTGGTCGATGAATCTGACGGGAAATTCTATTGGTTGCTCCAGATAGGCGGCATTCTTAGCAAAGCCGGGGCTGACGATATCCGGGGCCAGGGGGGCTAGTTGTTCGACAAGAGTACTGGTGACCTGCCATGTGCCGGCAAACCATTCAGGATAACGAATTTCTCCCTTTCTTTGCTCTAGGGTGGGCAAATTAGACCACTGGGGATAGGCTTCCCATCGGTCAGGCAGTGATTCGGCCAAAGTGGGAGATCTTGCGATCCCTAGCCAAAGCAAGTTGCACAAAAATAGCACTGTCAAGCGAACCAAAAATCTAGACAAAAATTTACCAAGACCGTTGTGGAGTGAGGCTTTGGGCCGATCGCCACGGCCACTGATGCCCTTGGATCCGATTATAGTCCTTCCCCTAGGAACCAAAACGCTTTTGTAGGGCCAATAGGGCCTGGGATGGTTGTTTGGGTTGTAGTCGGGGGGATTTGCGGGCTTGCATTTGGTTCCAGGCAAAGGGCCCTTCCTGGGCGGCGGATAGCCACAATAAACGCTTGGCCCTGGTCATAGCGACGTAGAGTAGTCGGTATTCCTCTGCTTCCTTGAGGCGGCGGGCTTCTTGCCAAGCGGTGGCCGTGACCGGCAGGGCGATCGCCTGGGGCTTTTGCTGTTGGCGATGGTGTACCACGGTGCGAATTTGGGCCCTGGCCACCTCCGCTAGGGTAAACTGCCCCAAAAATTGCCCTCCCTTGGGTACCCATAAATCGCCAGGGAGGGTGTCCTGGTGCAAAAAGGGTAAAAACACATAGTCCCAATCCAATCCCTTGGCCTTGTGCATGGTGATAATGGTGATTTGCCCCGGTCTGGTGTATTTTTCATCACTATCGCTGGCGATCGCCTCAAATTGTTCATCGTTGGCAATGGTGTGGAGTTCGCTGAGCAAATTTTTTAATGAGCGTTCGGGTTGGGTTTGTACCTGTAAACGTTCCGACAACTTTTGTAAGGTGGCTAAATCTGAGCTGTCATAGTTGAGGGCCAGACCCAAAAAAGCAATCAATTGATAGGCGGGCAGTTCCAGGCGGGCTTTGAGCAAACTACGACATAGGCCCTGGGCAGAAACCGCCGGGGAGGCCAGGGGAGGCATCAGGGGAGTGGGGTAGAGAAATTGTTCCGGCACCGCCGCCAAAGCATTTAAATCTTGAGTGGGAATTAGTTGGCGCTCCTGCAACACTGTTAAGGTGGCTTTGAGGAGATCGGGGGAATGGGGGCGGTCGATAAATTGTAAAAGACTAAGGATTTCCCCTGGTATGCGGGAATTACGATCCTGGTCCCCCACGTCCAAAACCTTCAGTCCACCATCTTTTTCCACATCCTTCAGGCGATCGGCCACGAACCTTCCCTGGCGATTTTCCCGTACTAAAATGGCAGCATTGTGGTGAGGATTGGCCAACAACAGGGGCACTAGCCGATGGCGAATTTGTTCTACTTCTTCATTGATATCTTGGGGAAAACGAATTTCCACTCCCCCATCGGTGGCCGGAGGATTGGGTTGGGGGTCCCCCGGTTCCACTGGACGAATTGCCTGGGGGCGGAAGGGTAAGGTCGCATCCCCTTTGGGACCACTATTAAACCGTGCTTGCCAATCTTGGTTAACCCATTCCAGCAAGAAGTTGGCCGCCGCAATTACCTGTAAATTACTGCGCCCCGCCTGGTCCATGGTGGCGAAACTGCCCAAAGCCTGGCACCGTTGGCAAAATTGATCGAAATATACGGGGTCAGCGGGGGTAAAGCTAGAGTTAATGGCTTGATTGGGGTCCCCCACCCGAATTAAACGAATGGTACCATCGGCGTTTTGGGCCAGCTTGGTCAGTAACTTTTCCTGCAGAGGGCTAGAGTCCTGGGCTTCATCTTCAAAAACACCAAAAAATTGTTCCTGCCACTGGCGGCAAAGGTGGGGATCTTCTAGCACCCGCAGGGCGGCCAAAATCATGTCGTTATAGTCGATCCAATTTTTCGCCTCCATCAGGGCTTGGTAATGTTTGAACAAACCGGCTCCCATCAGCAGGAGTTCGCTACCGGGGGCAATGCGACCCATGTCCGCCACAGCCTGGGGAGAGAGGCCAGAACTTTTTGCTTCTGCCACCACAGTTTTGGTTAATTCAGGTAAAACTTCCGTGCTCAGCACCGCCTGCCGCCGCAGGGTTTCCGTTGTCTCCCCGTCAAAATTACCCGCTTCCACCAGGGTTTGATAGGTTTTAGGATTTTCCCGCCGCCATTGTTCCACCGCATCTTTGATCAAGCGATGGCCTTTTTGGGGCGAAACCAGGGTCTGTTGCTCCGGGTCTAGCCCCGATACTTCCGGATGGCGTAGGGCAATGCTGAGGGCTAAACCGTGGAGGGTCTGCACCGTAAATCCCAAACTGGGTAAGCCCAAGGCCCGTAAACGTTGATTAACCTTGCCTTTGATGGCCGCCGCCGCTGAACGGGTGTAGGTCACAATCAGCAATTTTTCCTGGTTATGTAAACCATGGTGGGCAATGGCGATCGCCGCCGCCACAGAAAGACTATGGGATTTGCCAGCCCCGGGCACGGCGGAAACGGCCATCTCTCCCCCATGCCAATCCGCCAGAGGTCGTTGACTGCTGCGTAAACTCTGGCGGAGTTGCTCTAGGTTCAGGGAAGTTTGATTCATGGCGATCGCCGACGTTAGTGTTCCCCTCAATCTACCCATTGGCGCAACAAATTGACGTAGGTTTTGTTCAGTAAATCCAACTCAATGGTTTTGCCAGATTGTTTGAATAATGACTCTTGTACTATATCTAGGCGAAGCTACAACTTAATGCCCAAAACCTGGGTATGGGCTCCCCGGGCTTGGGTTACTCCAATGGTGCGTTCCGCCGCTTCAATCATGGGACGACGGAGGCTCACCACAATAAATTGGGCTTGTTGGGCCTGTTTGCGGACCATTTTGGACAGTTTTTCCACATTGGCACCGTCCAAAAACATATCCACTTCATCAAAGCCATAAAAAGGGGAGGGGCGGTAGCGTTGGAGGGCAAAAATGAAGCTTAGCGCAGTTAAGGATTTCTCTCCACCGGACATGGAACTGAGGCGACGCACCGGTTTACCTTTGGGGTGGGCCACTAGGTTTAAACCCCCATTAAAAGGATCTTCCGCATCGTCTAATTGTAAGTAGCCGTCCCCATCAGAAAGTTCTGCAAAAATAATCTGAAAGTTTTTATTGACTGCATCAAAAGCATCTTGGAAAGAACGACGACGCAGGGTAGTAAAATTTTCAATCCTGAGGAGTAACTCGGTCCGTTCCCCGGCAATGGTTTGCAACTTTTCTGACAATTCCCCTAGGCGAGCTTCAGTTTTTTCATATTCTTGTAACGCCAGCATATTCACCGGTTCCATGGCTTCCAAACGTTTTTGACCATTGCGAATGGATCGCTCTAATTCCTCCAAAATATTGGCAAAATCCAAGTTTGCTTCGTCCCGGTCTTGGAGCAGGGGAATTTCCGGCCAGGGATCGGGCAAATCCTGTTCTAATGCTTCCAATTGAGTTTGCAGTTGAGTTAAATTTTCCTGGTATTCCTGTTGATTAGTTTGTAACTTTTCCCATTGCCATTGCTGTTCCTGTTGTTGACTACGGAGCTGGTTAAGCTGAGTTTCTAGACGATCCCTTTCTTGCTTAGTACTACCCAATTTTTCCGACAGTTTCGCCAACTGAGCTTCCGTGGTTTGGATAGCCCCATTCATTTCCGCCAAAGCTATTTTTAACTGCTCCTGTTCCTGGGCTAGGGTGAGATCCTGAGCTTGATGTTGGGCAATTTTTTCCTGGGCTTGGGCAATTTTTTCCTCTAGGCGTTGGCTACTATTCTGCAAATCCTTGAGGTGATCCTCCCCCTGGCGTAGGGCTTGCAATTGGCGTTGGTACTCCGCTTCCACGGTACGAATTTGGATCTGGATAGTTTGCCATTGTTGATGGGTTTGGGAAGTTTCCAAGGCAGTTAATTGTTGCTGAGCGGAGGCTAACTGTTGTTCCAAGGGCGGCAAAGATTGCTGCAACAAAGCTAAATTTTGTTGTAACTCTGCTAGTTTTTGCTGTTGATTAATTTGTTGTTGATTAATTTGTGTTTGCTGTTGACTGAGGCGTGCTATGTCTCGTTCCGTTTGTTCTCCGTGAAGTTGTGCTTCCCGTTGTTGTTGCCGCATTTCCATCAACTGTTGAGTTAACTGCCTACTACGAACTGTTCTTTCTAGCAATAACTCTTCGTTACGGCCTTGGACTTGCTGAATGTCCTGTAACCGTTGACGCAACTGTTTCACTTCTGCCGTATCTTCACTGACCATGGTGCCGAACCGTAGTCCTGAGCGTTGGTTGCGACTGCCGCCACTCATGGCTCCACTGGCTTCTAGTAAATCTCCCTCTAGGGTGACAATGCGATGCTTGCCCAGGTGGTTGCGGGCGTTAACTAAGGTGTCAAAAACGATGGTATTGCCAAAGATAAAAGCAAAAATGTCGGCGTAACGGCGATCGCCGTCGATTAAATTCACTGCCAGGTCAATGTAACCATGGGCATAACTAAGGTTGGGATTTTGACCCTTGGGAGGACGAATTTTATTCAGGGGTAAAAAAGTGGCCCGTCCTGCTTTGGCCTGTTTGAGGATTTCAATGCCCGCCGCCGCCACACCATCATCTTCCACAACAAGAAAACCCAAACGGCCCCCGGCCGCAATTTCCAGAGCCAGTTGATATTGGGGCTCCACCTGACCCAATTGGGCCACTAAACCGCAGACCCCGGGTAAATCCGACTGCAAAATCACTTTGGTGGCGTAGGTGCCCTGCACTTCCTGCTGAGCTTGACTAGCCGCTTCTAATTTGTCCAATTGCCGTTGTTTTTCCTGTTGTTCTTTGAGCAGGCGGGTTTGGGTTTCCTGTAGCAAACTCCGTTCCTGTTCCAGTTGGGCCAAATCGCTGGCCAGAGTTTGAATCTGACTGGTTAGTGCTTCTCCCTGGAAGTTGAACTGCCCTTGGGCAAACTGTTTTTCTTCCAACTCAACAGAAACCTTTGTGAGCAGAGGGGTTAATTCAGCCAAATTGGTTAGCAATTGTTGTTGGCGTTCCTCTAGCTGGGCCAACTGACTGCGTTGGGGGATTAACTCGTCTTGTAATTGGTTGACAGTGCGGCTGAGTTGGGTTTGTTCCTGTACCCATGCTTCGGAAGCGGAGGCGATCGCCTGGGCCTGGTGCCGGAGTTGCTCCAACTGTTGCTGACTGGTCTGCACTGCGGCTTCTAGCTGGGGCAGGGTTTGGGTGTTATGGAAGGATTTTTCCTGTTGAATGTGCAAAAACTGCTGTTGACTCTGGCTAATTTCCGCCTGGATTTGCCCCACCTGTTGTTGGTGATTGGTAATTTGGCGATCGCCGTCGTTATAACGTTGCTGGAGTTGGTCCCGTTGGGCTTTTTGGGTGGCCAACTGGGCCGCCACGGCCAATTGTTCCTCTTCCCCCAGGGCCTTGACCTGGGCATTGAGCTTTTCCAACTCTGTTTGCTGAGTTTGAATGGCTTGACTGCGTTGGTCTAGGGCTTGCTGAATTTGCTGGGATTGTTCTCGATCCCGCTCCAATTGTCCCCATAGCTTTTGCCGTTGTTGCTCCACTGCTTTGTACTGAATAACCTTGGCCCACCCTTGCTTTTCCTGTACCTGTTGCCGCAGGGCCTGGTATTTTTCTGCCTTCTGGCGATCGGCCGCCAACCGTTCCAAAGTGCGCTCCAACTCCGTCGCAATAATTTGACAGCGTTCTTCCCGGTCTTGCACCTCCGTCAAAGTCTCCTTGGTTTTAACAATTTTGCGGTCAAATTCCGCTACCCCCGCCAACTCATCGATGATTTCCCGGCGCTCCTTGGAGTTCATGGTGATAATGCGGGTCACATCCCCCTGGAGCACAATGTTGTAGCCCTCTGGGTAAATGCGCAGTTCATTTAATTGTTCATGGAGTTCCGTGACGGTGGCTGTCTCCCCATTGATGTAATAGTTGGAGGAATAATTGCCCCCTTTGGTCACCTTCAGGCGACGGGTAACAGTCCATTCCTTAGAAATTTTTGCTCCGTTGCCGTTGCCATTATGGTTAGCCCCTGGCTCGGATAGGTTTTCCCCATCATGCAATTCAAAGGTGACTGACACACTAGCTTCGGAACTGCCCCGGTTCCCCTTGAAAGTGTTATTGACCAAATCCGGTAGTCGTTCAGCCCGCATGCCCTTGGAAGTGGCTAACCCCAAACAAAATAGCAATGCATCGAGGATATTTGACTTGCCCGAACCATTGGGCCCAGACACCACCGTAAACCCCGGCAAAAAAGGAATGGCGGTGGTTCCCCCAAAGGATTTGAAATGGGATAGTTCGATGCGCTTGACATAAACCATGGAGGTTGGGGACGGGGTAATCCAGGCCCTCCCAATCCTGACAGTGGCAAGGCCCAGCGGCTCAATATATGCCTAATATACGACGCTTGGCGATCGCCATTGGCCGGAAACTGCCCAGGGACTAATGCAGGTAGAGGGCGTTGGCAAGGGTACTTTGCACTGGACGAGGATACATGGGGGACAAGTTTCCCCTTTTAAAACAGTTGCCAATCCGTTGAGCCCAATTGTTGCAAATTCTCTAACCGACGTTTGAAGTAACTGCCGTGGAGCCGACTGTAATCCGATAGCTTCAGGGTTTGTACATGGATGGCCCAAGACCAGATGAAAGCCGTTTGGGTCAAGGCCTGCAAGGAGTTTTCCTCCAGAACTGTCAAAGGAGCAATGGAGTTATAACCGCTTAAAAAAGCATCCCGAATATTACGTCCCAGGCCCGATTGCATGGAAACCTGTAGAAATTTAGCAATGTCGAAGGCTCGCCAACCCATGCCACACTGGTCAAAATCAAACAGCATCATCTGGTCTTCAGCAGTGAAATGGACATTGCCGCTGTGGGGGTCCCCCCAACAAATAGTCCAATAGGGGGTGTGGGTGGGAATGGATGTGAGCTGGGTTTTAATCGCCATGGAAATGTCGATCAGACAACGCCATTCTTCCAGCCGGTGGTGCAGAAAAGGGGCAATGGTATGGAGAGAATCATCCAACAGATAGCTGAGGGTGAGGGGAGGACGGTGGGCAGAAGGCTTGAACCGTTGGGCTGTTTGGTGCAGTTGAGCTAACATTTCCCCCAACAAAAAGCCTTGAGTTTTGCTCAAATCCCCGATCGCCACCCCCCCGGGAGCATAGGGAAACAAACTGGCATAGCGCTTACCTTCTGGGGCATTAATCTCCAGGGCATAACCCCCATCCCGATGCCTGAGGGGGGCCGCCACCGGCACATCCCGGTCCGCTAAAAAATTGAGCAACTCCAACTCAAACTGAATTTCACTTTCGGTGCGCCAATGTTGGTGGGAAATACGCAAAATGTAATCGTCCGCTAGGGTCTCCACCAAGTACACATCGCTCAAACCCCGATGCCAAAATCGACAGCCTTTGGGCACTTCAATGTCGTAATGCTTAAACACCAAATTGGTTAGGGCATGGGGAGCTAAGGTGGAATAAACACTGGGAAAAGCGTCCCCCGCTACTGTTGATTTTGGGGCCGGATTGGGAGCCGGAAAATCCACCACTGGATTAATGTCCGGTAGGGCAGAAAGGGATCGGAGTAGTTGCAGGGGGGGCATGGGGTCAAGGGGAGTGGTGAGGATGCAAAGCCGTCTCCTTTAGCTTAGAAAGGGAGGAGAAGGGGCTCCGTATTCTAAGCTACACTTCAGTTAGAGTTTGATTTAAATATCTGATGACCGCATAGTTGCCCAGGGAAAAATCATGGCCAATCGTACCCAAAGTCGTTACACCGATGTCCAAATTGCCACTTGGTTGAGGGGACTGCTGACCATTGCCTGGAGTGATGGGGACTTTGATGAATCGGAGCAACAAATGATCACCGGCCTCACCCAGGAGATGGGTTTTGGCAACAAGGAAGATGAGGTTCTATTCAAGACCATTACCCCGGCGGAATTACTAGAAGGCTTGGGGGACGACAAGGAAACGGCGGAAAACTTTCTCCGCACAGCGGTGTTGGTGGCGATCGCCGATGGCCTTTATTCCCCGGTGGAAGGAGAGCTATTGCGGGAATTTAGTCAAGCCCTGGGGATAAAAATTGACGCTTTGGAGTCATTAGAACATACCATCTGTGATCCCAACGGCGATCGAACCGAAATGGAGGAACATCCCCATCCCGATTTACTTCACCCCGTCAAGGATTGGCTGGACGGCATGGCCATCCACGATCCTCGTTTGGCCCATTTCATTTGTCATCTGGTGCCCCCCCAATGTCCCTTCGAGCGGGATGTTAAACTGTTTGGGCGCAAAATTGTTCATATTCCCCCTCTGTGCAAACTAAATCCTCTGTATGAACAGTTAATTGGTCTGAGGTTCCGGGCCCTTTCCTACCTGGCCGATGACTGCCAAGAGGACATCACGCCCTATATTTGAATCCTATTTATTTTTATTGGGTTTTTTATTAGGTCGAATTGTGAGAAACTTTCGGGATTTTTCGGTTGTCGCCTGAGCAATTGCGCTGATTTGTCTCCGACTCGTTGCGCTTGAAAATTAATGACGTTTAAAAATTAACTATCTCCCCAACTTATGGAAGTGCAATTTCGGGAAGTAAATCCCTTCGATTTTTGGATTTGGCTAGAATTCGAGACCAATCCTGCCCCGGCGGAACAACAATATGTGGAAGAGTTATTTGCTTCCTGGTTTTATCTCGGCAAACTAGGGGGTTTTAATGCAGAAAATCTCCAGGTACAGGATACGGGCATTGACCTAAGCTATTTGGACTATGACAGTGCCAATCTTTCTAGTTCCATGATGTCCCCCATGCACAATATGGCAGACTTCCAATACCAAGACCATTGGGGCCGTTGTTGGTTTGATTTGGGCACCAGCGACCTCATTGCCCTAGATGTGTTGATCAACGCACTGTACCAACTTTCCCTCGATTACGTGCCCATTCGCCGTTTAATTGTGGGGGGAATCAACGAAGATTGGCCCGTTGGCGATCGCCAGGACGACCGCTTCGATCAATTTGAAGATTTTGATCACAATTAGGTTTTCTCTGTCCCCATCATTTTCCCCTATGTATCCATCCTCGTCCCCGGGCCATCGGCAATATTTCCTGGGAGTAAAATCTAGCTTACCTCTGCTCTGGCTGATGGTTTTCCCTGCCCTAATTGGTGGGGTCTTGAATATTAATCCGGTGCAGGCCCAGGGCACTCCCTATATTCCCCCGCCCATTACCCCGCCTCCCCTTAGCCCCAGCGAAAATCCCTTTGACCCCAGCCTTTTTCCCACGGATCCCCTGATTCCTTCTGGGGAAACCCTCACGCCTTTGCAACGGCGACGACTAATCGAAGCCCTAGATGCGTTAGAAGCTGAGGCTTTGGTGTTGGATCAGGCAGGACAGGGGGACCAGGCTTTTGAGGTACGTTACCGCAGTTTACGGGGGCGACAACGGTTGGGGGATTTGGCCGAGGTTGAGGCCCTGGGACGCATTGGGGCGATCGCCTGGGAACAAGGCCGTAACCAAGATGTAATGGCCATCGGTCAGCGTTTGGAAGATTTACAACTTTCCCTGACCAAGGACAAGGCCATGAGCCCGGAACTGTTAACAGCCTTTGCCAAAGCCTATGGCCAGCTCCACAGTCTCGACTCGGCGATCGCCGTTTATCAGCAAATGCGTCGGGAAGCCCAGCAACAGGGGGATTACCGCCGGGAAAACCAAGCCCTCTCCATGTTGGGGGAACTGTATCTAGCTAAATTTAACTACCCCGCCGCCGCTGAGGTTTATGAAACCCTTCTAGCCAGGGCCACCAATGCCCGTAACAGTTATTACGAAGGCATTTACTTGCAAAAACTAGGGGAAATTTATCAACAGTCTGCCCAGCCCGACAATGCTATTCGTATCAAAGAGCAACTGGTGCAAAGAAGATTGCAGGACGGTAAACCGGAATTGGTGCCCGATATCCAGATTGCCATTGGGGACCATTACCTAGAACTGGAACAGCCAGAAAATGCCAGCCAAGCCTATCAAAAGGCCTACACCCTAGCTTGGTCTATTAAACAATTGAGCACAGCGGCGATCGCCTTGGATAAACTGGGGGATTTGTATCTGTTCAGTGAACAACCCAACTATGCTCTACAAATTTATAAACAACTTTTGCAGGTACAACAACAGTCCTATAACTATTACGGCATGATGATTACCTACGAAAAAATTGCCCAACTTTACATAGATGCCCAGCAAACCAGCGCAGCTTTAACCGCCTATCAACAGGCGTTATCCTTGGCCCGCTCTCTCAAATATAGTACCAAAGAAAATAATATTCTTAATCAAATACAAACTATTTCTGGGGGCACTGGGTCATAGATTTTATTCACAAATTTTTGATTAACCATGGCGAATTCTGAACAGGCCTATTGGTTAGCCTGGAGTCAGGTTAAGGGAGTAGGGCCAGTGTTGCTCAAGCGACTGGCCCAACACTTTGAATTATTGGAAAATGCCTGGAAAGCGAGACCGATCGCCCTGGGAGAAGTGGAGGGTTTTGGCCATAAAATGATTGAGAAAATTATTGGGCAAAGAAACAATCTCAATCCGTTTCAATTTTTAGAAGAACATCAACAAAAAAATCCCCAATTTCTCACCCCCGATGACCCGGACTATCCCCGCTTACTGTGGGAAATCCCCAGTCCACCGCCGGTGTTGTACTATCTGGGACGTCTTGACCACCGGGAAAGTCAAGGACAAATTCCAGGGGTAGGCATTGTGGGCACCCGTTACCCCACCGACCACGGGAGCCGTTGGACAAGGAAAATTAGCCAAGCCCTGGTCAAATCTGGTTTCACCATTGTTTCTGGCTTAGCCGCTGGCATTGACGCTGACGCCCACAGCAGTTGTTTACGGGTGAACGGAAGGACGATCGCCGTTTTAGGCACTGGCTTAGATTTGATTTATCCGCCCCAAAATCGACAATTGTTTGAGCAAATCGCCGCCGAAGGATTGATTTTGAGTGAATATCCCGTGGGCAGTAAACCAGAACGGGGTAATTTTCCCGCTCGAAATCGCATCATTGCCGGTCTGAGCAGGGCCGTGTTGGTAATGGAGGCTCCCCCCAAATCCGGGGCCTTAATCACCGCCAAGTATGCCAACGAATTTAACCGGGACGTGTTTAGCCTACCCAATTCCCCTGATGTCCAAGAAGCCCACGGTTGCTTAAATCTCATCCACAACGGAGCAGAGGTGATTCTGTCGGAAAATCAATTGCTAGCCAGCTTGGGGGCAATACCTTTACTGGATCAAGGGCAAGAACAAAAAATTCTTCCAGGCGATCGCCAAATTGGTTATCTAGACCAAACCAATGTCCCTACTTTAACCACCGGGGCAAGGGGTAAACAACCTTTGACTGAACCACCGGAGGACTTGGAACCAACTTTAAAAAAGATCTTGGCCGCAGTCCAGGAAGAACCCACCGCCCTGGATCAAATTGTTGCCGTCACAGCCTTGGCCATTGGGGATGTTTCCGCTGGATTACTCCAATTGGAAATTCTTGGTTTAGTCAGCCAGGAACCCGGCATGCGCTACCAAAGACGGTGACCATGGGACATCTCCATTAAATAAATTAATCCACTAAATAAATTAATCCACCGTTACCGCCGTCCCCGTTGCGGTGATTAACAATAATGCTCCCCGGTCGTCAATGTTGATGGTTCCGGTATTTACTGCCACCCCAATTACCCCATTGGCTCCCAATTTTTGGGCCCGTTCAGTCAATTCGGCGATCGCCTCTCGGTGGCCTTTTTCAAAAATTTGTTCATAACTGCCAGTTCTACCACCAATTAAGTCCCGAATACCCGCGAAAAAATCCCGCAGGGCATTGGTGCCATATACCACTTCGGCGGTGACAATGCCGTGGTAGCGAGCAATAGTCCGGCCTTGAACAATATCCGTTGTGGAAGTCAGCATAGTTTTAAGATTCTGTTTTAATAATTTTTAACCTCAAGGTTTATTAATGCTACCACCTCTAAAAAATCCAAGAAATGCCAACAGAAATCGCATGGTTGAACCCACTGCAATTAAAGCATGGGCAGAGAAACGAATGATATACGTTGAACTCAGCGATGGAAGGATCTTTGGCTTTCCTGGCGATCGTTTCCGTATCCTTAAAGAAGCTACAAATGAACAATTGGCAAAGGTCAAAGTTGAAGTGAATGGTTATGCCCTCCGCTGGGAAGAGTTAGATGAGGATATTACTGTCCCTGGAGTAGTGGCCGGCCATTTTTAGTTGCCTTTGACCTAAGGCGATCGCCTTACCCCAGACTAACTGGCCAGGTGTTGTCAATCAGATCAGTGATTTTTGCGTCAATGCCAGTCTTTTCCTGACAATTTTGCGTTTTCTAACAATTCGTCCAAATTCTGTATCTGATATGGCAGTATGATCGAAGAAGATCCCCATTTTGCATTGTATTAGGAACTATCTGTTATGGCCTTACAACTCGGTGATGTTGTCCCCGACTTTACCCAAGAATCCAGCCAAGGCCCCATTTCTTTCCATGAGTGGGCCGGCGATAGCTGGGTTGTTTTATTCTCTCACCCTGCGGATTACACTCCGGTTTGTACCACCGAATTGGGCACTGTAGCCAAACTTAAGCCGGAATTTGATAAGCGCAACGTTAAGGTGATTGCCCTCAGTGTGGATGATGTGGAATCCCACAAAGGCTGGATTTGTGATATTGACGAAACCCAAAACACTACCGTTAACTACCCAATCTTGGCCGACGGCGACAAAAAGGTGTCCGATCTGTACGGCATGATCCACCCCAATGCCCTCAATAATTTGACGGTGCGTTCTGTCTTCATCATCGATCCTGCCAAAAAATTACGCTTAACTTTCACCTATCCCGCCAGCACTGGCCGGAACTTTGACGAAATTTTGCGGGTAATTGACTCCCTCCAGTTGACCGATTATCACCAAGTAGCTACCCCCGCTAACTGGCAAGATGGGGACAAGTGTGTGGTGGTGCCCTCCATTTCCACCGAGGATGCTAAGGTCAAATTCCCCAAAGGGGTGGAAGAAATCAAGCCTTATTTGCGTTTGACCCCCCAACCCAATAAGTAAGTTTCGGTTAAGCCAATCTTTTGAGATTGTTGGCTTGCAAATCAACCACACCATTAACGAGCTTTTAAGCGGAGAGGGAGAAAAATCATCTACCCTCTTTTTTATGGGCATAGCAGAAAAGTCGATGATCCAAGTTCTCGATCGCCAGTTGGTGGATTTAATTGCGGCGGGGGAAGTGATTGATTCTCCTTTGGCAGTGGTGCGGGAATTGGTGGAAAATGCCTTGGATGCCGGTGCTGATCGGATTTTGGTTCGTGTTTGGTGGGATCAGTGGCGTTTGGAAGTGTTGGACAACGGCCAGGGGATGGATGTAACAGAGTTAAAAACCAGCGTATTGCCCCATGCCACCAGCAAAATTAGTACCCAAGCAGATTTACAACGGATTAAAACTTTAGGTTTTCGGGGGGAAGCCCTCCATAGTTTGGCCCAGGTGGCCCGGTTGACCATTAGCAGTCGCAGTGTGGCCAGTCCGGGTTGTGGTTGGCGCATTACCTACAGCCCCCAGGGTTCACCAGAACAGATTGAGCCAGTGGCGATCGCCATGGGAACGAGGGTGGAAGTGCGGCAACTGTTTGCTAATTTTCCCCAACGTCGGCAGGCCTTTGCTAAAAGTCAGCAGTTTTGGCGGCCCATGGTCACCTATCTGCAACAATTAGCCCTCTGCCATCCCCAAGTAACGTGGCAACTGTGGCAGGACGAACGGTTACGGTTGAGCCTTAGCCCCGGTCCTAACCCAGAAGCTATCTTGTTGCAATGCCTTAAATCCCTCCAGGCGGGCCAGCTTGGTTACACTCAACAATCCCTGTCCCTCCCCGTTGATCTAGAAAATCAGGCAACATCGGCCCAGCTAAGCTTGACCTTTGGTTACCCTGACCGCTGCCATCGTCCCCGTCCCGATTGGTTAATCATTGCCATTAATGGTCGTCCTGTGAATGTGCCGGAATTAACCCAGACAATTTTGGCGGTTTTTCACCGTACCCTGCCCCGGCAACGGTATCCCCTGTGTTTTGCCCATTGGCAATTGCCGCCCCAGTGCATCGATTGGCATCGTCACCCCGCAAAAACAGAAATTTATTTGCAAGATTTACCCCATTGGCAAGGGCAACTAAAAACCTTATTGCACCAGAGCCTAGCAATTTTGGGCAATGACGCTCCCCCTCGCCTGAATCAATTGCTCAAGGCCGCTGAACCCAAGGGAGTGTATCAACTACAAGGTGCCAGTTCTCTCACGGAAACGGTGCTGGGCTATCCCAAGGCTTTTAAGGCCATCGCCCAGGTTTGCCAGACCTATGTGGTGGTGGAACATGACCAGGGCATTTGGTTAGTGGAGCAACACGTGGCCCATGAACGGGTTTTGTTTGAGCAGTTACAACGGCATTGGCAATGTTTACCCCTGGAGCAACCTCTGGTCTTGCAAGGATTTAACCCAGAACAGGTGGAACGTCTGCAAAATTTAGGCTTGGAAATAGACCCCTTTGGGGAAGATATTTGGGCTGTGCGGAGTTTACCGGCCCTTCTTCAAGGACAGGAGGAAATCATTGCTATTTTGCGGGAATTGAGTCAGGTATTTTCCCTCTCCACCGCCCAAGCGGCGATCGCCTGTCGGAGTGCCATTAAAAACGGTATGGAATTGGATCGCATTGCCATTAATAAACTCATTGAGCAATGGCAACAATGTGATAATCCCCACACCTGCCCCCACGGTCGGCCCATCTACTTAGCTTTAGATGAATCTTCCTTGGCTCGTTTTTTCCGTAGAAATTGGCTGGTTAACCCCAAAACTTCTGGTTCTTGAATCGCCTTCAACCATTGGCGTTTTAGCTCGCTCTTGGTATCACGGGTAACAAATTTATGGAACGGAGCAGGGTTAACTATAAAGGCTAACCTGGTTTTGTCCCACGGCATTTTCGGACTAAGTCCCGGAAATAGCGGGTTTGAGCCTGGATTAGGCCCACCTTTCTCCAATTCTAGAAAACATTGTGTCAGTACTCCTAGAAGGCATTTTTAACGGTTTAAGCACAAGTTCAGTGTTACTGATTGCTGCCCTGGGTTTGGCGATCGTCTTTGGTCTGATGGGGGTAATTAACCTGGCCCATGGGGAATTGATGATGTTGGGCGCTTACAGCACCTTTGTGGTGCAAAACCTCTTCCAGAGCCTCGGTGACCCTTGGTTTGACCTCTACATTTTTGCCGCTCTGCCCGTTGCTTTCCTGGTGGCGGCGATCGCCGGTCTAGTTTTGGAAAGACAGGTTATCCGCTACTTGTACGGCCGACCGCTGGAAACATTGCTGGCCACCTGGGGGGTGAGCCTGATTTTGCAACAGTTTGTCCGCAGTGTGAACTGGATTATGGTGCTGGTGGTGGGTATATTTTTGCTTTTATATTTCGGTGGCACCTGGTTAATTAAACGCCAGGCCGGTGGCAAACCTTGGTTAGGGAAAGCCCAAGTCATCCTTTTCTTTCTCTCAGCGGCGATCTCCGGCATTAGTGGTTTTGTGGTGGCCCAGGCCAATTCTCCCCTGTGGAATCGGGCTTGGTTTGGAGCTAGGAACGTCAATGTTAGTGCCCCCACTTGGTTGCGGGGGGGGCTTGCCATTGGCACTTTCCAGGTACCCTACACCAGGATTTTTATAATTTTCCTGACTCTGCTCTGTTTACTGGCGGTGTATCTAATTTTCTACCGTTCTAATTGGGGACTGAGAATTCGAGCCGTTACCCAAAACCGGGGTATGAGTGCTTGTTTGGGTATTCCCACTGGGCAGGTGGATGCTTTGACCTTTGCCCTTGGTTCTGGCCTAGCGGGCATTGCAGGCTGTGCCATTAGTTTTCTGGGGGCGGTGGGGCCCAACATTGGTCAAAACTACATTATCAATACCTTCATGGTGGTGGTGGTAGGGGGCGTAGGTAACCTACTCGGAACCATTATTGCTTCCCTGGCGATCGGTGTATCCAGTGACTTGATTGGTAGTGGCACCCTGATTCGTTTATTCCCCCCAGAGGGAGCATTGCAACCTCTGTACGAATTTTTTACCTTTTTTGCCACCACCAGTATGGCCAGGGTTTTAGTCTTCGCCCTGATTATCCTTTTTCTGCAAATCAAGCCAGCGGGTATTTTCCCTCCCAAAGGCCGGACGGCGGAATTGTAGCTTCCCGGAGGCAATGGCAATTTTTCTTTGCCCCATTGTCTCGCCCCCCCTAGCCTGACCTCTGACCAAATTTAGCTTCAGCCTTTTTTATTTCCCTATGCAAAATTCTGCCCCCCCTTCTGGTTCTCCCCTGGCCAAACTGCTGAAGAAGTTGGGTTGGAATGACTATGCGTTGTTCGGGTCAGTGTTGGTTTTTGCCTGTATTCCCCTGATCATCGCAGTTTTATCTTTGTCCGATGGAGGCCCAAGTCAATGGCTGTTGAATAATTTTCCTTTCCTACGGCTCAGGTTGATGGGGCGTTTTCTGTCTTTGGCTATTATTGCCCTGGGCATTGACCTAATTTGGGGCTACACGGGGTTACTCAGTTTAGGTCATGGCATATTTTTTGCCCTTGGGGGTTATGCCTTTGCCATGTATCTCAATCTCCAGTTACCGGAAGGGCAATTACCTGAATTTTTTGGTCTCTACGGGGTGGATAAACTGCCACTGATTTGGCAACCTTTCCATTCGTTACCCGTTACTGTATTGGCCATGGTGTTGGTGCCAGGGGCGATCGCCGCCCTGTTGGGTTATTTAATTTTTCGTAACCGCATCAAGGGTGTATATTTTTCGATTTTGACCCAGGCGGCTCTGTTGGTGTTTTACAACTTTTTCAACGGGCAACAGAAATTAATTAACGGTACTAATGGCTTAAAAACTGATACAGAAAGAATTTTTGGTTACCTAGCCAGTTCCGACGGAGTCCAACTGGTATTTTATGAAGTCACCGTCCTGGCTCTGTTATTGGTTTATATTCTTTGCCGTTGGCTTACTAGTGGGCGCTTTGGCCGCATCCTCGTAGCCATTCGGGACGATGAAACCAGGGTAAGATTTACCGGTTACGATCCCACTGGCTTCAAGGTGTTGGTATTTGGCATTTCCGGGGCGATCGCCGGTCTGTCGGGGGGGCTATACACAGTGCAAACGGGGATTATTACTCCGAGCATTATGGATGTGGCCTTTTCCATTGAAATGGTCATTTGGGTTGCGGTTGGCGGCAGGGCTACCCTAGTGGGGGCTGTGTTGGGAACCCTGTTGGTGCGCCTAGCCCAGAGCAGTTTGAGCGAGCAGTTTCCCGAGGTTTGGCTGTTTTTCCAAGGGGCTTTGTTCCTGATTGTAGTTACTGTGCTTCCCAACGGCATTGTCGGTTGGTGGCAAGAACAGGGCATTGTGCAACTCAGGAATTTGTTCCGAGGTAAACCCCAGTTGGCCACCTTTCCTAGTTTGGAAGAAGATCCTTTGGTGCAGGAAGAACGCAAACAGTTTGAAGGAGAGTCTAAGGAACCGTAAACTACACCGAAAACTTTTGGCTTATCCACGGCCATTGTCATGGCAGCAATCGGATCTTTATGCCTAGGGCCAGCAATGGTTATGTTAGTTTGATGTAGTCCTACCCGATTCTTCTATGACTGCTTCTGGGTCCGATCGCCGTTGGCCTAGGGGAGCCACCCCCTATTTATTCCTGTTGCCCGCTTTGGTTATGCTGGGCGCAACGGTTTTCTATCCGGCACTACAAGCTTTTTCCCTCAGTTTTACCCAATACGAACTGGACTTGACCAAAGCCCCGGCCTGGGTAGGACTGGCTAATTTTGAGCGGCTCTGGCGGGATAGGGTTTTCTGGCTGACCTTTCGCCACACTTTGCTTTACCTGGTGGGGGTTGTGCCCTTACTGATCATGTTGCCCCTGGGACTAGCCATTTTGGTCAACCAAAAACTGCGGGGCATCACCTGGTTTCGCATGGCCTATTACACTCCGGTAATTACCTCTATTGTGGTGGCAGGCATTGCCTGGAAAGCCCTCTACGCTTCCAATGGCATCCTGAATCAAATTCTTGCCCTACTGGGATTTAGCGATGGTATTCCTTGGCTCACCAGTCCCAATTTAGCCCTGTGGAGTGTGATGGTGGTGACAGTGTGGAAAGGGTTGGGTTATTACATGGTCATTTACCTGGCCGGACTCCAAGCCATTCCCCAGGAACTCTATGAAGCCGGGGCGATCGACGGAGCGGACGGTTGGCGACAACATTGGGATATTACCATTCCCCTCATGCGGCCCTATTGTTTCTTAGTAGGAGTTTTATCTTCCATTTCCGCCCTCAAAGTTTTTGAAGAGGTGTATATCATGACCCAGGGCGGCCCCCTCAACGCTTCCAAAACGGTAGTTTATTATGTCTATGAACGGGCTTTTCAAGACCTCGAAATGAATTACGCTTCGGCGATCGGGCTAGTGTTATTTTTGGTCATTTTCATTTTTTCAGTGATTAATTTAAAACTTTCCGGTGGTAACCTACCGGCCCGCTAAAGCCCTTGGGGGACATATTGACCCTGACTGAAAAAAATGGACAAATCCAGAAGGACATTATGATGGAATTCCCCCATATCGTAGTGGAAGAAAAGGAAGTGCAAAAAGTATGACAACACTGTATGAAACGGACTTCAACCTGTGGATAGAGCAGACCGTCAACCAACTCAAAAGTGGTGACATCAAGGGCTTGGACCTGGACAACCTCATTGAAGAAATAGAATCCATGGGACGGAATAACAAAAGGGAAGTACGAAGCCGGTTAATTGTCCTCATGGCTCACCTACTGAAATGGCAACACCAACCCGAAAAACAGAGCAATAGCTGGATCTACACCATCAAAGAGCAACGCTTACAACTCAAGCTAATCCTGCAAGACAGCCCTAGCCTGAAGCCCTTTTTGCAACAGGTCTTAGACGATTGTTACCAAGATGCCCGAAAGGATGCAGCCCAGGAAACAAAACTAACCCCCGACAACTTCCCCAAAGAATCCCCCTACACCCAAGCTCAGATCCTAGACCCCGACTTTTTTCCAAAATCAGAATAAATACAAAAAAAAGCCCTCTAAAACAATGACCTTGTCCTGAAAAACTGACACAAAAATTTCATACCGTCGTCATAGCCCTGTCATACTCGTCCCCTACATTAATAAATGTCAGCCCAAGCCGTTTTCCCAATTGCTCCTCACCGGGCTGACTTTTTTCCCAGATTTGTTTTAAGCAACAGTTCAGCAAATAAGTGTCATCAAGCCATGAAAGACGTTTCCCTCCATTCTCCCAAACAGACCCCTTCTAAAATTTCCTTGGCCTACCTGGGGCTAGTCCTGGTGGGTATGGGCATTGGTGCTGGGGGGACATTTGTCTTAACTAATCCCCAATGGGCGGATCATTTAACAAATAATTCTGTTATTTCTCCCTTAGTAACTAATCAATCCATTGCTCCTGCCAATGAGAGCTTAGCAACGAACTTACAAAGTCGTTTATCCCCTAGAGAGCCCAGCAATTTTGTCGTGGACGTGGTGGAATCCACCGGCCCCGCGGTGGTGCGTATCAATGCCCAAAAAACGGTTAAATCCCAGGTGCCCCAGGCATTTAATGATCCCTTCTTGCAAAGATTTTTTGGTTCCCAGATGCCCCCCATGCCCAACGAACGGGTGCAACGGGGAACGGGCTCCGGTTTCATTGTTAGTAATGATGGCAAGATTTTCACCAATGCCCATGTGGTGGATGGGGCCGATGAAGTGACAGTAACTCTTAAGGATGGTCGTTCCTTTCCCGGTCGGGTGATGGGTTCTGATCCCTCTACGGATGTGGCGGTGGTCAAAATTGAAGCTGGTGATTTACCTACCGTGGCCTTAGGGGACTCCGATCACCTGCAGGTGGGGGAATGGGCGATCGCCATTGGTAATCCTTTAGGATTGGACAATACGGTCACCACAGGGATTTTGAGTGCCACAGGCCGCCGCAGTGCGGATATTGGTGTGCCCGACAAACGGGTGGAATTTATCCAAACCGATGCGGCCATTAACCCTGGTAACTCTGGTGGTCCTCTCCTCAATGCGGATGGGCAAGTAATTGGTATGAACACCGCCATTATTCAAAACGCCCAGGGCATTGGTTTTGCTATCCCCATCAACAAAGCCCAGGAAATTGCTCAACAGTTAATTGCTACGGGCAAAGTGGAGCACGCCTACCTCGGCATTCAAATGGTGACCATGACCCCGGAACTACAAAGCCAAATTCGCCAAGAAACGGGTATGAACATTCCTGTGGATAAGGGTGTAGTGATTATGCAGGTTATGCCCAACTCTCCAGCGGCGATCGCCAAACTGGAACAAGGGGATGTGCTCCAATCTCTCCAGGGACAACCAGTGGAAAATGCTGAACAGGTACAATCCCTAGTGGGCAAACTGGCGGTGGGAGACGAAGTGGAACTAGGCATTCTCCGCAACGGCCAACAGCAAAATTTAACCGTCACCATTGGTGCCCTGCCCAGCGCCCCTCCCCAATAAACGCCCATTACTAGGACAAACGGGGGTTTTTCTCCTAAACTTTTAGGATGTTGGATCAGGGCCCGTTGGCAAAAATTCAAGTTGCCCCTCACCCTCCCCAAGGAAGCTCTGGCCAACCTGGGGGGTTTGTAGGTGTAAACCGGTTCCCAATCCTTTTTAACTTTGATTTTTTAGATTTAACTAAAATTATGGTTTGGACCAAAGCCCTCGCCCAAAGTGAGCTTCCCCCCGGTAGTCGTCAAGTGGTTAAGGTAAACCAACAGGCTATTCTGTTGCTGAATGAAGGGGGTACTATCCACGCAGTTAGTAACCAGTGCCCCCATCTCAAATTACCGATGAAAAGCGGCAAAATTAAGGACGGGGCGATTGTTTGTCCTTTCCACCGCAGTGCCTTCGATCTTTGTTCCGGTGCTGTGCAGGAATGGAGTCCCTTTCCACCTGTGGTGGGGGGTTTGATGGGCAAAATGTCGGCGGAAAAGCCCCTGCCGGTGTTCCCTGTGCGGGTGGAAAATGGAGAAGTACAGGTGGATTTAGGCGCCTGATCGCTCAGTTGAACCCTTTGCAGAGCAGACAAGACTATATTTTTGATCTAAATGGTTTTTCTTAATCCCTCAAACTTTGGGGGATTTTGATTAATCTGTCTAGTGTCTAGAATCAAATAGCTAGGTTCTGGGACAATCTCACCTGAAATCCTGGTTCACAATAGTTTTTATTGAATTCACATTGCCTTGACCCATAATTCCCAACCCCTACCCGTTGACCCCCAGGACAATGGCTTTCCCCCTGTACATTTCCAAACCCATTTCCAGGGCAGAATGGAAATGTTTGCCCCCGGTCAAGAAGTGGACGACTATCTACAGGCCCACCAAGGTTGGTTCCGTCGCTGTGCCCAGCCTATGCAAGCCGATCCTTTGGGGGACCATGGATATGTGTTGACCATTGGTAAGTTTGGTGCTTTGGGTTTTGATGTGGAGCCCAAAATTGCGGTGGTGCTGGAACCGCCCCAGGATGGCAATTACCTGATGCATACGGTTCCTTTGCCCGATACCCCCAATCTGGGTTATGAAGTGGATTTTCTTTCTAACATGACTCTGCATCAAGTCAATGGCGATCGCCTGACGGAGAAAAGTTTAAAACAGTTTGCCCAGGCGGAAATCCCCTGGCCGGAAACCATTACCCAGGTGGAATGGGACTTGAAAATGGATGTGGCGGTGCAGTTCCCTGGCTATATCTACAAACTGCCCATGAAGTTGATTCAATCCACTGGCGATCGCCTGTTGACAGAAATTGTCCGCCAAGTGTCCCCCCGTTTAACTTATAAAGTACAGCAGGATTTTCATCAGGAAAAAGGCCTACCCCTACCGCCCAAAAGTGGCCGTTATTTCCAGCGGATCAGGCCAGCGGGGGAAGAACAATCTGAGTCAGAGACGGAAACGGAAGTCGAATCTTAATCTGTCCTGACCAAATGGTTTGGGGGATTACCTAAATTACCTTAAAGATCAACAGACCAATTTTTTAGTGCCCATGGCCATGCCCCTTGTCCAATCAATGAAAAAACCCCTGCCTATTCTGCTCAGTTTGTTGGGGCTAGGGATCCTGGTGGTGGGAATTTTTGCTTACCGTTCGGCCTATGGCCCTTCCCGCCAGTCGGAATTGGATAAATACACGGTCATGGCCACGGAGTCTCCCCTGGAGGTGGAGATTAAGGCCAGCGGCACGGTGCAACCCCAGCAAACCGTCAATATTAGCCCCAAGGCTCCCGGGCGTTTGGTACGGCTTTTTGTCGAGCAGGGGGATGTGGTCAAAAAAGGCGATCGCATTGCGGTGATGGAAAATCAGGAATTTTTTGCCGACGGTAAGCAATCAGAAGCCCGTTTGCGGGAGGCGATCGCCCGCTACGAACAGGCCCGCATCAGAATTCCCGCCGAAATTGACCAACTGCGGGCCCAAGTGAATCAAGGTCGTACCCGCATTGCCCAGGCCCAATCCCAACTGGCCAGTGCCCAAGCTCGCTTAGAACAAGCCCAATCGCGCATTCCCAGTAACATTGACCAATTGCGGGCCCAGGTGGCTTCGGCAGAATCTCGCCTCAAGCTAGCGGAAAATCGTCGCAATCGTAATCAAAGCCTCCTCCAGGAAGGGGCCATTACCCAGGATCAGTACGATGAACTCTCCAACGAGTTTTTAAATGCCCAAGCCGGCCTGTTTGAAGCCCAAAGTCGCTTGAATAATGCCAGAACTACCGCTTCCCCCGAAGTGGGACAGATTGAGCAAGAAATTGTCCAACTCCAAGGGGCGATCGCCGAGGCAGAACAGGGGGTAGCGGCCCAAATGGCCCAACTAAGGGAAAGACAAGGTACCGCTGAAACGGAATTGGCCACCCTCCAGGCCGCCGCTTCCCAAGCCGAAGCCCAACTAATGCGGAGCAAAATTGCCTATGAGGATACTTTCATCGTGGCTCCCTTTGACGGCATCATCACGCAAAAATTTGCCACAGTGGGTTCCTTTGTTACTCCCACCACCTCCGCTTCCAGCACAGCTTCCGCCACGTCCACTTCCATTGTGGCCCTAGCCCAGGGCCTAGAAGTAGTGGCCAGGGTACCGGAAGTAGATATTTCCGCTCTCCGTCCCGGACAAATGGTGGATATTGTGGCCGATGCCTTTCCCAATGAAACCTTTACCGGCCGGGTAATCCGGGTGGCCCCTGAAGCCATTGTGGAGAATAACGTCACGTCCTTTGAGGTCACCATTGGCTTAGCCACCGGCCAGGAACAATTGCGCTCAAAAATGAATGTGGATGTGGTCTTCAAGGGGGACAGGTTGGCCAATGCCTTGACTGTACCCACCGTGGCCATTGTTACCGTGGGGGGAAGAACTGGGGTGATGGTGCCCGATGCAGAGGATAAGCCCCAGTTTAGGCCCGTCACCATTGGCCTGGTATTGGATGACAAAACCCAAATTCTTAGGGGATTAGAGCCCAAGGAACGGGTATTCATCGATTTACCGGAAGACAGTCAAGATGCCCTCAATCCGCCGGAGGACTCCACCGAGTCGGACAATTGATCAAGCCAAACCGCATCTAACGCCAAGGGAGCCCCAACAGGCTCCTTTTTTATTGCGACCAGTAACGATAAAAAAACTCCTTGTCAACTTTGCTTTACAAAAATTTACAAAACTGTTACATTTATTTACATAAGGCAAAGAAAGTTTCCCCCATAAGGAAGCCAATGCCCCAGAAATAATTGTTTTTCTTGATTGCTCGTAGGAATTTAGGAGTCACTGCCATGTTCGCCCCCATCGTTATCTTGGTTCGTCAACAGTTAGGCAAAGCTAAGTTCAATCAGATCCGCGGTAAGGCGATTGCCCTCCACTGCCAGACCATCACCAACTTTTGTAACCGGGTGGGCATCGATGCCAAACAGCGCCAAAATTTAATCCGTTTAGCTAAGTCCAACGGCAAAACCCTCGGTTTATTGGCCTAACTCTTCGTTTTCAATAATTCTTGCCAAACTGAGTCGGTGTAAGCCTTGTTAGATTGATATCCTCCGACTGCGTATTCCCCGAAAGCTTATCCGGAAATTTCCCCCCTAACTCTACGTCCATGGGGGGATTACTTTATCTGGATATGCAACGTCTCTGACTTGCCAAGAAAACAGTCACAATTGTCCCAGACCGAAAGCAGGGATAATAGCCTTGGTAGCAACAGCAACCCCAGCAATTGACCGGAGGCGTTATGAAGAGTTTATGGGATGACCAGGAAGCCAACCAATACCAAGGGGATTTACCCCAACGGGTCTATACATCCCGTTTGCTGGGCCGGGAACCATCCCTAGTGCTCCATGGCGGCGGCAATACCTCGGTGAAATGCCAGGTAACTAATTTGGTGGGGGAGAAGGAAGATATTCTCTATGTCAAGGGTAGTGGTTGGGATTTGGCCACCATTGAGGCGGCGGGGTTTGCCCCAGTGAGAATGCCCCATTTGCTCAAGCTGTCTAAGTTGACGCAATTATCCGATCGCCAGATGGTCAATGAATTGAAAACCCAGATGACCCTGGCCAGTGCCCCCAGCCCTTCGGTGGAAACCATTCTCCACGCTATTTTGCCGTTTAAATATGTGGACCATACCCACGCTGATGCAGTGGTGACCATTACTAATACGGCCAATGGGGAGGAAAGAATTCGAGAAATTTACGGCGATCACCTGGTGATTATTCCCTACGTGATGCCGGGATTCGACTTGGCCCGGGTATGTGCGGAAAAATTCGCCGCCGAAGCCCATGGGGGAACAGTGGGTATGGTATTAATGAACCATGGCATTTTTTCCTTTGGTGCCATCGCCCGGGAAGCCTACGAAGGCATGATTAGTTTAGTGAACGAAGCAGAGGAATATCTAAAAAATCAAGGGGTATGGCAGATTAGTTATGGCCAGCCGCAAAAATCAACTACGGAAAATAGATTGGCATTGGCCCAATTACGTTGTGATGCTAGCAAAATAGCGGGTTTTCCCTTGGTAATGCGGCAATATCAAGATGAAGCTAGTTTAAGTTTTAGCCAAAGGCCGGATTTAGCCCATATTAGCCAGCAAGGCCCGGCCACTCCGGATCATGTAATCCGCACCAAACGTTTACCTCAACTGGGTCGAGATGTGGCAGATTATGCCAAAAAGTATCAGGAATATTTTCAGCGCAACGACGGTAAAAGTGGGGAAGTCAAAACCATGCTTGACCCTGCCCCCCGCATTATCCTTGATCGGGAACTGGGACTGCTTACCCTAGGAACTTCTGCTAAAAGTACGGCGATCGCCGGGGATATTTATCAGCACACCATGGCAATTATTCAGCGGGCCAAGGGGTTAGGGGGTTACCAAGCCCTGCCGGAGTCGGATATTTTTGTGGTGGAATACTGGGATTTGGAACAGGCCAAATTAAAACAAGCTGGTAATCCTCCCATGTTTGCGGGGGAAGTGGCCCTGGTGACCGGCGGAGCATCCGGCATTGGTAAAGCTTCCGTTGCCCAATTACTTAAACAGGGGGCGGCGGTGATTGCGCTGGATATTCAACCTAACATTAGTGAACTCCACAATCGACCTGATTTCCTAGGAATTCAATGTGACCTTACTGATGCCAATGCTTTCAAACAAGCTCTGGAACAGGGCATAGCCCAATTTGGCGGTTTGGACATGCTAGTGCTTAATGCTGGGATTTTTCCCGTGGCCCGGGCGATCGCCGAGTTATCCACGTTGGAATGGCAAAAGGTTTTAAACATTAATTTAGATGCCAATTTAACCCTGCTGCGGGAATGTTATCCCCTGTTAAAGTTAGCGCCTAAGGGAGGGCGAGTGGTGGTAATTGGTTCTAAAAATGTGACCGCACCAGGCCCGGGTTTGGCGGCTTATTCAGCGTCAAAAGCAGCGTTAAATCAATTAATGCGGGTGGCAAGCTTGGAATGGGCCAAGGATAATATCCGCCTGAATACTATTCATCCCAATGGAGTATTTGATACAGGTTTTTGGACAGAGGAAGTGCTAGAAGCCAGGGCAAAACATTACGGTTTAACAGTGGAAGAGTATAAAGGTAATAATTTATTAAAAGTAGAGGTTACCAGTCAGGATGTGGCGGAATTAGTAACAGCCATGGCTAGTCCTTTATTTGGTAAAATTACCGGCGCTCAATTACCTTTAGATGGCGGCAATGATCGGGTTATTTAGGAGGAATTTTTATGAATAGGAGACTGGTAGAGTCTTTGGCAGAAGCAGTTATTGCATTGCCAGTGGAGGATTATAGTTTATTTCAAAATACCCTCATGGCAAAGATGATCAAAAAAACACCAGGGGTATGCGGTGGCCACGCTTGTATTCGGGATACCCGAATTGCAGTCTGGACAATTATTTCTCTTATCAATCAAGGAGGTACGGATTTGGAGTTACTGGCCGATTTTCCTGGATTAACTGCCTTTGATTTGTTGACCATCAAAGAATATTACCAATCTCATCAGCAGGAAATTGATAATCTTATTGATTACCAAGATCAAGAAAATTATCATGATTAAATTCTATAGCAACGAAAATTTATCCCTGGGCTTAGTTAATCAACTACGTCAATTAGGTTACAGTGTTTTGACTTCCTATGATGCAGGGAGAGCCAACCAAAGAATTACTGATTTATCTGTTTTGAAAGATGCAACAACTGATGGACGTTGTGTAATTACATTTAATCGAAATGATTTTATTGAATTACATTTGAATAGAATAAAACACAAAGGCATAATAATTTGTAAAGAAGATCGAGATCAGATTGGACAAGCATCAATAATTCATGATTTTTTAATTAATCAGAAAACTTTAGATAATCGTTTAATCAGAATATTAAAACAAAATCAACCTGGATTGAAGCAACCGCAATTTACGATTAAAGAGTATTACCCTAGTTAAAAATACGTTTGATGCCTCAATTTAAAGCTATTACGACTATTGCAATTATTTTTTATCGTTCCCATTATTTGTCTGGCAATACAACTCCCATTGATGCTCTTTGTCAAGCTTTAGAAAAACATAATTTAAATCCCCTTGCTATCTATGTGTCTTCCCTGCGGGAGCCTGACGTACAAGCAGAAATTTTAGCTATTCTAGAAAATTTGGACCAGCCCTTGGGAGCTATTTTAAACACCACTAGTTTTTCCCTCGCCAAGTTACAAAGACAGATCGGCAATCTGGAAATGATTCCCCTCTGGCAAAAACTAAATGTCCCGGTGCTCCAGGTAATTCTTAGTGGTGGCGATCGCCAACAATGGCAGGAAGGGTTGCGGGGACTGAACCCACGGGACTTAGCCATGAATGTGGCTTTGCCGGAAGTGGACGGCAGAATTATCACCAGGGCAATTTCTTTCAAAGCGATGGCAGCCCGTCATCCCCAACTGGAAACGGAGGTGGCAATTTATGAGCCTGTGCTGGATCGAGTTGAGTGGATAGCAGAACTAACTAAAAATATCATTAATTGCGCTCAAACTGAAATTTTCCAACGGAAAATTGCTCTAATTTTAGCCAATTACCCTAACAAAGATGGTCGTTTGGCTAATGGGGTGGGGTTGGATACCCCAGCTAGTTGTCTACAAATTTTAGAAGCTTTAAAAATTGCTGGTTATCATCTTTCCGCCATTCCTAAAGACACTGAAACTTTAATTAAACAATTAACCCAAGGGGTAACCAATGACCAGGAATTAGCCCAATATCGAACCGTTAATCAAACCATTGTCACAGAGAAAGTATGGCAATTTTTTTACAGTTTGCCCCAGTCTGTACAACAGGCAATGACAGAGCGGTGGCAAGTTAGGGAGAATTGGGATAATTTACCGGATCAATTTGCCATTAGCGGCATCCAATTTGGCAATATTTTCGTTGGTATTCAACCGGCTAGGGGCTATGATTTTGATCCTAGTTTGAATTACCATGCGCCGGATTTAGAACCCACCCTTCATTACCTTGCTTTTTATCTTTGGTTACGCCAGGAATTTTCTGCCCAGGCAATAATTCATCTAGGTAAACATGGCAATTTGGAATGGTTACCGGGCAAAAGTGTTGTTTTATCTGACCATTGCCATCCAGAGATTGCCCTAGGCCCATTACCTAATTTTTATCCCTTTATTGTCAATGATCCAGGGGAAGGAACCCAAGCTAAACGCCGTAGTCAGGCTTGTATTATTGATCATTTAACCCCTCCTTTAACCAGGGCAGAATTGTATGGCGACTTGGAAAAATTAGAGGCTTTAATTGATGAATATTATGAAGCCCAAGCCTTGGATCCAACTCGTGTTAAAACCATTGGCGATCGCCTCCGTAAATTATTGGCAACCAGCAATTTACAAACTGATTTAGGTTTAACCCCTCCGGCCCTGAAGGATTTACAACCCTTGTTAACTTCGGCGGATAGTTATCTGTGTGAACTAAAGGAGGCCCAAATTCGGGACGGCCTACATATTTTAGGTCAAACTCCCACAGGAGAGCAGTTGCGGGATTTGGCGATTAGTATTGCCCGATCGCCATCCTATCAAAGACTTGGTTTAACCCAGGCGATCGCCTTTGATTTAGAACTAGAATTTGATCCGGTTTTGGACGATCCTAATGAACCATGGCAATTGTCGTCAACCATGCAGATGAAGTTGCAACAATGGGAATTAACCCAATTTATTGAATTATTTAATTCCTGTCGGATAGGGGGACAGGTTATTGAAATTTTAGAAGAAATTGCCAAGCAGTTAGTGGGAAGTCTACTTGAAATAGTAATTGTCGATCAAAAAGTCAATTTATTCTTTCAAAAGCCCGACAGTAAAACTAAATCTAATCTTGATTATATCGAGCAAACTCTTTTACCAATGCTACAACAAACTCCCCAGGAAATCACTAATTTACTCCGGGGTTTAAATGGGGAATATATTGCCAGTGGGCCGGCGGGGGCACCTAGTCGTGGTCGCCCTGATGTACTGCCAACGGGACGGAATTTCTATGCGGTGGATATCCGGGCCATTCCCACAGAAACGGCTTGGGACATTGGCCGTCGAGCCGCTGAAACCCTGATTGAAAGGTACACCCAAGACCACGGAGAATATCCCCAAACTTTAGCTATTTCTATTTGGGGCACTTCCACCATGCGTACTGGCGGGGATGACATTGCCCAGGTTCTGGCCCTATTGGGAGTACAACCAGTGTGGGATAGCCCTTCCCGTCGCATTGTTGATTTTGAAATTTTGCCCACCACTGTACTAAAACGTCCCCGGGTGGATGTGACCATCAGAATTTCTGGATTTTTTCGGGATAGTTTCCCCAACTTGGTGGAATTTCTCCACCAGGCGATCGCCGCTGTTAGTCAATTGGATGAACCGGCAAATTTGAATCCTTTAGCAGAAAAAGTTAAGCAAGAAACCGAGCAATGGCAACAATTAGGTTTAGCAACGGAAGAAGCTGTAACTAAAGCAACCTATCGTATTTTTGGCTCTAAACCAGGGGCCTATGGTGCTGGCTTACAAGGATTAATTGAAGCGCAAAATTGGCAAGATGATAGTGACTTAGCCCGAGCCTATCTTAATTGGAGTTGCTATGCCTACGATCGCCAGGGCGTTGGCCACAATCAACCGGAAGTATTTGCCCAGCGCCTGCAAAATTTACAAATTGTTTTACATAACCAAGACAATCGAGAACATGACTTGCTCGACTCCGATGATTATTATCAGTTTCAGGGGGGATTAACAGCGGCGGTGCGGTCATTAACTGGGAAAAATCCCACCGTTTATTTTGGTGATAATTCTAATCCTGCCCAACCAAAAGTGAAGTTATTGACCCAAGAAATTGCCAAGGTTTATCGTTCTCGGGTGGTAAATCCTAAATGGATCGCTGGGGTAATGCGCCATGGCTATAAGGGGGCGTTTGAAATGGCCGCCACGTTAGATTATCTCTTTGCCTACGATGCCACTGCCCATTGTGTGGAGGATTTTATGTATACGGGAATAGCTCAGGCATACCTACTGGATGAAGAAGTGCAGAAATTTG
Organism: Synechocystis sp. IPPAS B-1465; assembly: GCF_003015225.1. GTDB lineage: Bacteria > Cyanobacteriota > Cyanobacteriia > Cyanobacteriales > Microcystaceae > Synechocystis. The sequence goes on from NZ_CP028094.1 coordinate 897,081, forward strand.
TGCAACAGCACAATCCTTGGGCGTTAAGGGACATGGCGGAAAGATTATTGGAAGCAGAGCAAAGACAACTCTGGAGCAATGTTGACCCCCAACTACTAGATCAACTGCGGGCGATCGCCCATGGTGCGGAAGAAATTTTGGAAAATAGTCAAATTTACCCTAGACAAGAAAAGCTGAAATAAATTAGTTAGATATTGAATGGTGTAAATAGTCACCATTGTTTAGTATTTGATCAGCCTAATCTGCTCAAGTAATTTAACTAAAGGTACGTCCATGGCAATCACCGCATTTACCCTGGGGGATTTTTTCCAAGCCAACAGCTATATACCCCACGGCCATTGCTACCTTTGGCAAACTCCCCTGGTCTGGCTCCACGTCAGCGCTGATTTTTTCACGGCGATCGCCTACTACTCTATTCCCTTAACTCTGCTCTACTTTTTGCGGAAGCGCCAAGATATTCCTTTTCCTAATATTATTTTCCTGTTTAGTACTTTTATTTTATGCTGTGGCACCAGTCACTTTTTTGACATTATCACCCTTTGGTACCCTATTTATTGGATATCCGGTACAGTCAAAGCCTCCATGGCGATCGTCTCTATTATCACTGTGTTTGAATTAATTCAAATTGTACCCAATGCCCTAAATTTAAAATCCCCCACGGAATTAGCTACCCTCAATCTGGCTCTAAATCAAGAAATTAAAGAAAGGCAAACAGCGGAAATAGCATTGCAGGAGTTAAACAATAATCTTGAAAAAAGAGTGGAAGACCGCACTACCCAATTAGCAAAAATAAATCAACAATTAGAACAGGAAATTGAAGATAAAACCCGGGCAAAAGAAGATCTAGAAAAAAATAAAGATCAATTGGCGCAATTGGCTGCTATTGTCGAATCTTCCCAGGACGCAATTATTAGTAAAACCCTAGATGGTAACATCACCAGTTGGAACGAGTCTGCGGAAAGATTATTTGGCTACACAGCAGAAGAAATGATTGGAAGTCATATCACCAAACTTATTCCTGAGGAATTAATCTTGGAAGAAGACCTTATTGCTGAATGCATCCGCCAAGGTCAGAGAATTAACACCTACGAAACTCAAAGACAGCGTAAAGATGGTACTAAAATTGATGTTGCCCTGACCATTTCTCCCATTCGAGATGAACACAAAAATGTAGTGGGAGCCTCCAAAATTGTTAGGGATATTACCGCCAGATTGGATGTGGAAAATGCCCTACGGGAAAGTCAATATTTTATTGAAAAATTAGCTAATTATTCTCCCCAGATTCTTTATATTTTAGACCCCATTGCTTGGAAAAATATTTATGTCAATTATCAATCCTTCGAAATCCTAGGCTACACTCCAGAAGAATTTAAAAATGGGGGAACGGAGCTGTTGTTAAATATTGTGCATCCCGATGACATCCCAACCCTTTACGAAAATAAGAATTTTTGGCAAAAGTCCCAGGAAGGCCAAGTGTTGACCACTGAATATCGAATGCGCCACAAAAATGGTTCTTGGCGGTGGCTACGTTCTCGGGAAGTGGTTTTTGCTAGGGATGATTATGGGCAAGTTACTAAGGTTTTGGGCACAGCCCAGGATATTAGTGATAGCAAAGAACAGGAACAAAGACTTTATGAGCAAGGCCGCCGCGAATCATTATTAAGGGAAATTACCCAGCGTATCCGTCAGTCTTTAGATCTGCCAACTATTTTTAACACAGTAGTGCAGGAAATTCGTCAGTTTTTGGAAGCAGATCGGGTAGTTATTTTTCAGTTTTCACCCGACTCTGACTTTTCCGTTGGTAATATTGTGGCAGAGTCGGTATTGGCTCCATTTAAGCCAATCATTAATAGTGCAATTGAAGAAACTTGTTTTAGTAATAACTATGCCCAAAGGTATCAGCAGGGCAGAATTCAGGTCATTGAGGATATTCACCAGTCCCATCTTAGGCAATGCCACATTGACTTTCTTGCCAGGCTACAGGTCAGGGCAAACCTAGTGCTACCACTAATTAATGATGCCATTTTGTGGGGCTTATTGTGTATTCATCAATGTGACAGTTCTAGAGTTTGGGAACAAACAGAAATTGATCTGCTCAAGCAGATCACTAATCAGTTTGAAATTGCCATCCAACAGGCTACTTTGTACGAGCAGGCTCAACAAGAATTGGCTTCTAAAAATCAGCTTTTTGTACAATTAACCAACGAATTAGAGCAAAAAAAAGTATTGCTTAAGGAAATTCATCATCGAGTTAAAAACAATTTGCAAATTATGTCTAGTTTACTTTATTTGCAATTTAGTAAGGCTTCTCCAGCCATCCAGCAATTGAGTGAGGAATACCAGAATCGCATTCAATCCATGGCATTGATTCATGAGCAGTTATATCGTAGTGAAGACTTAGCTAATATTGATTTTAGTCAATATCTTAAAAATTTGACTCACAATATCTGCCAAAGTTACGGCTGTAATACTGATAGTATTAAAATTAAATTGTTGGTTGAACAAGTTAAAGTTCCTTTAGAGCAGTCCATTCCTTTGGGATTAATTATTCAGGAATTAGTTTCCAATGCTTTAAAACATGCTTTCCCAACGACGGAAGGGGAAATTTCGATTAAATTCACTTCAATGAACAGTCACTATAGTTTACAGGTGTGGGATAACGGAGTTGGAATTTCCAGGGATATAGATTTGGAAAATACAGATAGTTTGGGCATGCAACTTATCTACAGCCTAACTGAACAACTCCAGGGAGAATTGCACTATGAATATGTCGGTGGCGCTCAATTTGGGTTGGAATTTTCACTTTAGCTAGCTCCATCAAAAATCAACGAAAATCAACATTATTTGACTGCAACCATGGTAACCAAAATACTGATTGTAGAGGATGAAAGGCTAGTGGCCCAACACATTGCCCAATTATTAAAAAGTGATGGCTATGAAATTTGTGTGATCGCCAGTGATGGAGCAACGGCGCTGAAAAAAATTGCTGAGTTTTATCCAGATCTAGTTTTACTAGATATTCGTATTAAAGGAGAGATCGACGGGATAGAGGTGGCGGAACGGATAAAATCTCTTTACTCCATCCCCATTGTTTATCTCACAGCTTTTTCTGATGGGGAAACCCTGGAGCGGGCCCAGAAAACCAATCCCCAGGGCTATGTGATTAAGCCTTTTCGGCGGGAACAACTATTATCCACCGTGGCGATCGCCATAGCCAATCATCAACAGCAACGAAAACCTGAGGAAGATACCCTCTCCACGTCAACGGGCCATTATCGCCTGCAACCGACTTTGGACTATATCGAAGAGCATCTCGACCAAGGAATTACCGTTGAATTTCTGGCCGGGGCGATCGGCATGAGCACAGCCTACTTTTGTCGCTTTTTCCAAAAGGAAATGGGATGTTCCCCCTATCAATTTATTATCCAACAACGGGTTGAGCGGGCCAAAGCCATACTACTGGAAAGAGAATTGTCCATTAGCGAAGTAGCTTTGAGATGCGGCTTCAGTTCCCACAGTCAACTTAACCACCATTTTCGTAATCTCTTGGGCATTACCCCGAAAGAATATCGTAGTCGCTAGCAGTTTCCAAGCAAGATCCGGGCGAAAAAATAAAATCGATGTCAAAAATCAACTAGTTTGTCAAAAATCGACCAGGACAGGGTTGGGAATTTTTCCTAGGATGGGACTGTGCTGGTGAGCGACGGGCTGCGAATGCCATTGGCTCAAATCCCAACCTTGCCAAGGATTAGACCTACTCCTACCCGCTTATTTTTAGGCAAGTTCTTGCAGGTTTGAATCCTAACCGACATTTTTGCTTCTAGGCCTTGGATAGCGAGAGTTACCCTTGGCCACCAAACCTTGGCTAAGTCGATGCCTTTTGGTACCCCAACTAGCAGCAAACACCAGTCATCTTCCTTGAATCCTTCTCTGGTCAGTCCTACGGGTCACTGTTTGGAGCAATGCCTGGGGCATTGAGCATTTCCTCCCATGTCAATCACAACTGACAGTTAAAACAAGGGAATTACTCGGCCCTAGGTCTCCTTATCCCACTGACAACAGCATTAACCGAACACTGTTAAAGTTTATCTTTCCAAACATGCAAAGGAGTTTCCCATGACTGCTGTGATCACCCGCCAAATTCCTGGCCAATTCCTGCAAACCTTAATTAAGGAAAAAGCTACCGGGAGACTAACGGTATCCAATCCCCTCGATGAGTTGGTCACCTGGCAGGTCTATCTTGGCAAAGGGAAAATCAATTTTGCCAACAGTGGTGTAGGGGGAATGCAAAGAGTCAGATATCTCCTGGGTAATTACCTGAACGAAAATAAAATTAGCCTGCCTTCCCAAATCTCAGATGACTATAAATATATCTGTGATCTTTGGAAACAAGAACTGATTTCTTTTCAGCAAACTCGCTCAATTTTAACCCAGTTTACCCAGGAAGCATTGGTGCACTTTTTGTCTATTCCTATGACCCAATGTCACTTTGAGCAAGAAGATAGCATTAAAGACCTATTTCTGAATTTAGAATTAGCTAAAACCACCCAATCGGTGGAACATAAAATTAGATATTGGGGAGAGTTATATCCCCAGATCAATTCACCTTTCCAGCGTCCCTTGGTGGAGGATTGGCAGGAAGTGAAAACGATGCTGAATTTGAGCTATCGCCGCAGTGAACAGTGGTGTGAGCATTTATTGGAAGGCTTGGGAAACTTGTCTTGTTTGTATGAGCTGGCCCGAAAAACTAACAGCAGTGTTTTAGAGTTGGCTTTGTTATTTTATCCACGGGTTAAATCGGGAGAAATCAAAATGTTGCCCTATCAAGAAATTTCAGTTGACGATGCCAACTTCCCCGTGGTGATTTCCGTCAACAATCGTCCTTCTGTACAGAAAATTGTGCGAGAAATTTTAGGTCAGCGGGGTTTTAAAGTGGTTTGCATTGACGATCCCTGCCACGCTTTGGCGGCCGCCATCAGCCATAATCCCCAATTGATTCTAATTGACGCTGAGATGCCGGAGATCAGTGGTTATGAGCTTTGCCGTTTGTTGCGAAAATCTTCTGCTGTGAGGGAAACTCCCATTATTTTACTCAACCAAAATGACGGGGTAATGGAGCAAATTCAAGGGCGGTTAGCGAAAGCCTCCGGACAGATCAATAAACAGTTTTTATCCCAGGAATTACTGCAAGTCAGAAAAAACTATTTAGATTCTGTCCCTGTTCTTTGTCCCTAGAGGGAACTTTGTAATCTGTGGTAGATTTTATTGTGATTGAGTGATTCCAAATTTGTCTGGGGCCTGTTGCTGTGGTCTTAAACCGTTTAGCGTTGGCTTGCCTGTGGTTGGCATTGGTAATTTTTGCCTTTGGTTTTGCTCCCCCCAGCAATCCCCAAACTTTAGTTTTGATAAAATCCCTTTCCCTGGGGCAGTGGCAGGACATTAACCCGGTGATTATTGCCCTGTTTAATCTGATGGGTATTTGGCCCATGACCTATGCCGCTATGCTATTAGGCGATCGCCAAGGAAGAAAATTTCCTGCTTGGCCCTTTGTGGCGGGGTCGTTCTTTTTGGGAGCCTTTGCCCTACTGCCCTATTTGGTTTTCTGGCCACCGACGGCACCAACTGATCCCGCACCATCGAACTTGGGATCATCAAAACTGACTAAATTCTGGCGCTCTCCCTGGTTAGGGCGAGTTTTATTCCTGTTGGCGATCGCCTGTGTATCCGGTGCTGTGTTTAGGGGGGATTGGGCTGATTATGGACAACAATTGCAAACAAACCAATTCATCGCCGTGATGAGCAGTGATTTTCTCTGCTTGACCCTGGCTTTTCCGCTGGTATTAGCCCAGGAATTGAAGCATCAAAAAGCTTCTCCCTCTTTGCTTCTCGTTTTGGGCAGTACAGTTCCGCTATTTGGCGCTTTAGCTTATTTAAGTATCCGTCCCAATTTTGTAGTCAAAGACCAAATATCCTAAGACCTTGTTCATTGCCTCTGGTCGAGCATTTTGGGAGAAAAAACGCTAAACCTACCGGATTTAGTGAATATTTGTAGGTATTAAAACGGGCTTTAACTATCAGCCTGACCGTTGAGATAATCCACCAAAGCCCTCAATCCCAAACGATAACTATTCAACCCAAAGCCACAAATTTGTCCGATCGCCACTGGGGCAATGTGGGAAATATGCCGAAATGATTCCCGCTTATGGATATTACTTAAATGCACTTCCACACAGGGTAGTTGCACAGCTGCTAAAGCATCTCGCAGGGCAATACTAGTGTGAGTATAGGCCGCCGCATTAAAAACAATGCCGTGGTAATTTCCTAGGGCTCCATGGATGGCGGTGACCAATTGCCCTTCACTATTGGATTGGAAAGTACTCACCTCTGCCTCTAAATCGACGCCATCTTCCCGCAGGCAGGCGTCAATTTCCCCTAGGGTTAGGGATCCATAAATACCCGGTTCCCGCTGGCCCAGCAAATTCAAATTGGGACCGTGGAGCACCAATACTTTCCACACCGTTGTCATACTAAACCAAACAGCCCTGATTAACGACGGGAACGGCGATCGTTAACGGGAATGGGAATTAGTTCTGGCTCCGGTTCCCCCTGGGGGCCGAGCAAACCCTCAATCAGCTTCTGGGCCAGTTCTCTGAGTTTATCGAGCAGTTTTTCTAAATAGTCCATTACCAAGGACGACTCCTGTGATGATGTCTAACCGAACCCGGACGGAATAACTAAAACTGAATCTGTTCAATAAAGTCACAGTCTAACGTGATAGCCACAACCGTTGGGACAAACCCCCCGGCAGTGATTCCAGTTCAAACCTTATTCGGCCAAGGCTCAGAATGTATGAGGGGGCTAGGGAAATTTATTTTTAGCCCATGGGAACAGCCTAACACAATTTTTTCGGACAGAGATCCACCGATTTTGGGCCAATCCCAACGATAAAGCACCGATTTTTCCCTTCTGGAAGTGGTTGGAACAGCATAGGGATACCGTATATTGGGGGGTGTCGTTTCGCCCCGGAGGTTGCCATGACAGAGGTCACTACGACTGTTCGACTAAATCCCGACCGAGAGGAGCTACAAAAATTAGTGCGGGCCCAGATTGAAACTCTGCTAGAAACCTCCCAATTCGATGCCGCTAAAACCATTCTCACCCCTGTGCAACCGGCGGATATTGCTGATGTGATCGAGTCTCTGCCCAGTCGTTTACAGGTGCTAGCCTTTCGTTTACTTTCCAAAAATGAGGCGATCGATGTTTATGAGCATTTAGCTCCACCAGTGCAGGAATCCCTGCTAGAAGATTTTAAGCATCCTGAAGTACTGGAAATTTTTAACCAAATGTCCCCCGATGACCGGGTCAGGCTATTGGACGAACTTCCGGCCAAGGTGGTGCGGCAACTATTCAAACACCTCAGCAACGAAGAACGCAAAGCTACTTCCCTACTGTTGGGCTATAAACCGGAAACCGCTGGCCGGATTATGACCACGGAATATGTTTCCCTCAAGGAAGATTACACCGCCAGCCAAGCCCTAGACCACATCCGCCACATTGCCACCAGCTTTGAAACTATTTACGTCCTCTACGTTACCAACGAATCCCGACGCCTAACGGGAACTCTTTCCCTGCGTAATTTGGTTATGGCCAAGCCGGAGGAATATATCGGACAAATTATGGTGCCTGATGTGGTATCCGTCCACACCAACACAGACCAGGAAGAAGTGGCCCGCACCATTCAGCACTACGATTTTTTGGCGGTGCCCGTGGTGGATTCAGAACAAAGATTGGTGGGCATTGTCACTGTGGACGATGTGATCGACATTTTGGAGGAAGAAGCCACGGAAGATATTTATACCGCTGGAGGAGTGCAGTCCCAAGGAGATGACTATTTCAAAAGTAGTTTGATGACAGTGGCCCGTAAGCGGGTGGTGTGGTTATTTATTCTTTTAGTCACCAATACCCTCACCAGTCAGGTGATTCACTCCCAGGAAGATGTGCTACAAAAAACCATTGCTTTGGCTGCCTTCATACCTTTGTTAATCGATGCGGGGGGCAATGTGGGGGCCCAGTCTTCCACTGTGGTGATCCGGGGTTTGAATACGGAGGATGTGCGGCTCACCCAAGTGTTACCGGTCATTGCTAGGGAAGGGGGAGCCGGAGCTTTATTGGGTTTAATGCTGGGCATTGTGGTGACGGTGTGGGCCTATTTTCTCCAAGGAGATTGGCTGGTGGCCATCACGGTGGGTAGTAGCCTGTTCATTATTTCCCTGTTGGCGGCTTTTGCTGGAGGGGGTTTACCGTTTTTGTTTAAGTCGATGAAGTTGGACCCAGCTTTGATGTCGGCCCCTTTTATCACCACGGCGGTGGATGTGTTGGGGGTGGCCATTTATTTGCTCATTGCCCGCTCTTTATTGGGAATTTGATGGGGGCTTTGGCTCCACAACCTGGGACAAGGGACGTTGAAAGCCTTTTACTATTTTCCTACTACTTTCTACCACTCCACCGTTTGTCTTTCCTCCACCACCCTTTCGTAAATAGCGGCGGTTTCTTTTGCCAACTTAGACCAATTAAAGCGGATGCCCAAATCTTTGTAGGCTGCTTCCACCAGCTGTTTGGCCAGGGATGGATTAGAAAGAATTTCCAAAATGCCGTGGGCTAGGGAATCGGGATTATTGGTTTGGGTGACAATGCCTGTGCTATGGTGACGTACCACCTCCGCTAGTCCACCAGTATTAGATACTACTACGGGTACCCGGGCAGCAAAACTTTCCAGGGCGACAATGCCAAAGGGTTCGTACAAACTGGGAAAAACGGCACAGTCGGCAATGGTTTGGAATTTGTCTAAATCTTCGTCGGACATGAAGCCGGTGAAAAAACAGTGTTCCCAAATTCCCAGGTTCCATGCTAATTGCTTCAGGCGATCAGTGTTGCCTCCGCCAATAATGACAAATTTCACTTGATCATTGAGGGCTTCCAGTACCTGGGGGGCAGCGGTTAACAGAACGGAAATTCCTTTTTCATAGGTCATGCGACCAACGTAGTAAACGATTTTTTCTCCATCTTCGGCAAATTTGCGGCGAAAATTACGGTAATCAAAGTCTGGACGACGGTGCTTTTTTTCCGGACGAATGCCGTTATAGATAACGTCAATTTTGTCCCAGGGGGTGCCAAAGGCTCTTTCCAGTTCATGGCGCATGTAGTTGCTGCAAACAATTACCCGCCAACCGTTGTAGATTAAAATTCCTTCTTTGCCGGCAATGTAGCGTTGAGTATCGTTGTAAAGACCGTTATAGCGGCCGTATTCCGTGGCGTGGATAGTCACCACCAGGGGAATTTTACCGTGGTGCTTAAGGTTAATGGCCACATCTCCCACCAGCCAATCGTGGGCGTGGATAACATCAAATTTTTTCTGTTCCTGGAATAGGGCTTGCCCTCTCTGTTCCATGGCACGGTTCATGTTATCTACCCATTGGAAAAAGTCATTGCTGGGGGGCACTGGCACTCGGTAAATGTGGATGCCATCGACCATTTCCTGGGACGGACTTTCCTCTGTGGCCACGGTAATTAAATGGATCTCATAGCCCTGTTGAACTAATTCTGGGTAGAGTTCTGCCACATGGCGAGCAATGCCGCCGACAATGCGGGGGGGAAATTCCCAAGCTAGCACCAAGATTTTCATGGCTGTGACCAATTTTTGTGAGTGCATGGAGGGAAAGTCGGGGCTATTGGTGTCGTGGGCACTCTAAAACATTATGCGCAATCGTGGCGTGGCCACACGGCCAAATTCGTTTCGGAGGTTAGTTAATTTTGCTGGAGTTCTGGCTTTCGAGTTGCAGTCAATTGCCAATGTTTGCCCAACTGAGGGAATGAAGAACCGGCTAAAGATTGGTGCTAAATGTCCGGAGACTCCACCCAAACAGTAAACTTGCCATAGGAACTTTTTCAATCTGTGTCAGGGAGGCGAGTGTGGACGATACTTACCAAGGCTATATCAATCGGGTGGCGCCCCAAACCTTGGCGATCGCCTACGAGCAACAATTGATTAATGCTCAAGGTTCTCCCAAGTTTGACCAAGGACAGCCGGTGCCTTTTCCCGGTTTCAGTGTGGTAACTCCTATTGCCGCTGATGATCCCACTAACCAGAGCTTTTATGGCCATCTGACTACTGTACAGGGCCAGGTGGGAGAAATTTTGGGGGAGAGTTTTGTGGCGGTGCCCCCGGAAAGCTTGCACCTCACCGTAGCAGACTTGATTTGGGATGGCCCCTACCAGGCCCTACGTCGTCATAATCCTGACTTTGAAAAACAACTTTGTAACTGTTTGCAACATTCCTTTGCGGATCACCAACATCAGTCGGGGCCATACTCCGGCTGCCAATGGCAGGTCCTGGGATTGTTGGTTTTACCCCGTTCCTTGGGGGTGGTTTTGGTGCCCCAACGGGAAGCGGATTATGAACCGATACTTAAGGTACGACGGGCCATTTTCCAAAATCCCACCCTGATTGGTTTAGGCATTGAGCAACAGTACCGTTACACGGCCCACATCACCCTTGGTTACTTCGACCCGGCGATCGAGAAGTTGGCAGATTCGATCGGAGTTAGTGAACAGTTGGCTGCTGTCAATGACCGCTGGATTGGCCATGACCCAGAGATTTTAGATATTCATAGCATTGAGCTGCGCTATTTCAGCGATATGACCCAATTTACTCGCCAGGACTACTATCCCGTTTTGAGGGCTAGCTAGGCCCATTGCCGCCAGGGGATTCTCTCATTAATACACAAATTTTTGTCCGTAAACATTACAGTGTACAGGGCCAATTTCTGGCTTGTGCATAGGTTACGGCTGGAATTTTTGGGTTTAGATGGGAAAAGAGATATTTTGTTAATCTGCGGAAGTATTTACCAAGATGTTTAAATTCCTTGCCAATAATTATTCACAATCTTTGGGGTTAACTGCTTGCCTGGGGCTATTCACCTACTTGGCGATCGCCGTTCCAGTGGAAGCCCAGGGGCAAAATAGTTTTGAAAATTACCGTCAGCAATGCCTGCGTCGGGTGGAACAGGCTGGCATTAAGGGGGCGGCGGCTCAGGAAATGTGCAACTGCACAATTAATAAGTTCAAGCAAAAATATTCCCTGGCAGAATTTACCAAGCTTGTGCAACAGTCGGAAACCAACCAGGCGATCGCCAGACAATTGGCGGAAGTAGGGGAAGAGTGTTTGTACGAATAGGATCACCCCAAACTGAAGACTAATCCCTTTCCAATCCACTCAGGGCAACGGTTTAGCCAAAGCCGAAGCCACCTCTGCCAAACAACGGGCATCCGACACCATCCAGGCATGGACCAGCACAGGCAAAATAATTTCTTGTCCAATTTCTAAATGGGAACTACTGGGGGGCAGAATCATCAAGTCGAAGGGGGTCCAAATCACCGTCACCTGGAGTCCCGCTAATAACTGACAACAATCTCGGTTTAAATCCCTCAAAAAGTCACTCTGCCAGGCCATTTCCCTCACTCCTTGGTGGGGCAAACTATAACCCAGGAGAGTACCTTGGTTGGGGGCTGAAATGGTGATGTAGCGCCTAACCCGTTCCCCCCCCCCCAGTCGTTGTAAATAATAACGGGTTACTAACCCTCCCATACTAAAACCAATTAAATCCACTGGTTGCTGGGGCGCAAATTTTTGATCAATATATTGCTTCACTTGCTCCGCCAACAATGCTAGGGAAGTACTGCCATCGTTGGGCACTAGGTCTAAACAATGAACTGACCAGCCGCCCTTGGTCAAAAAATCCACCATGGTGGCAAATTTAGCCCTGGTGTCGTAAATGCCATGGACTAACACAACAGGATGACGGTCCGGAAATTCTGCTACCACTAGGTTCTACAAACTCAGCAAACGGTAACTTTCGCTGAAAAAGCGTTTGACTACATTTTGACTATCTACCTGGGGCCGGCGCTTAATTTTCTTGCTGAGGCGGAGACGGGTGCCATCTTCATTCCAATGAACTTGGTCAAAAACTTGCATGAGAATACCCAAACCTCGACCATTTTCCGACTCATCCGGGGGAAACCAGGGACTAACACAATTGGGGCAATCAAGTACCACCTGGGGACAAGGACAGGGACGGTCAAACCCCATACCCTGATCGGTGATGATCCAACAATAACCCTGGGGCGACTGGCGGTATTCCACTGTGATGCATTTCCCTGGATTGAGAGCATTGCCATGGGTAGCTGCATTGACTAAGGCTTCCTGTAAACCCAACCTGACCTCGTTGTGCAGAGGTTTGGGGACAGAGTTGAGTAATAGATCAAGGATGGGATAAAGGTAAAGGGTCGAAGAAAAACTGACTTTTTGCCAATGGGATTGCCTGTGGGGAAAATTAATGTTTAGCAAGCGCTCCACCTCACACCGGACTAGTAGCAATCTAACAGTACTGATGGCAACCATTATACTCGATCGCCTGGGAGGCCTGAATGTGCTGGCCGCTACCATAACCCTGAGGAATCCTTTGCTTAACCATTGACCGCTTTGAGAATTACTGCACACTCCACATGGGCTGTTTGGGGAAAGAAATCACAACCCTGAACCCAGGTAATTCCATAGAAGCCCTCGGCACAGAGAAATTTCAAGTCCCTCGCTAGGGTGGGGGGCTGGCAACTAATGTAGGCAATTTTTTCGGGGCGCTGTCGGATAATTTCCCTGAGCACTTCTGGTGCACAACCCTTACGGGGAGGATCAAGGAGTAAAACATCGGGAATCTCTGACAGGGTGGGTAAAACGGTCTCTACGGTACCAGCCAAAAAATCCACATTGGCAATCTGATTGATCTCAGCGTTGCGCTGTCCCTGGTGCACCGAATCTTGGTTGACCTCAATGGCGATCGCCTGGCGGACTTGGCGGGCGAGGGGGAGGGTGAAAGTGCCCACCCCAGCATAGGCGTCCACCAACAATTCGGCGCCTTGCAAATTTAATGCTTGCTGAAGCCTGGTTAACAGTAGCTCTGCCGCCCCGCTGTTAACTTGGAAAAACGTATTAGCCCCCAGGCTAAAGCTCAGATCAGCAAACTTTTCTCGACAAATACCCCGCCCTGCAATCACCACGGTCTCATCGCCAAAAATGCGATTGTTGGGTTCGGGCTGAATATTTAAACAAATGCCGCCCAAATCGGGATAGCGCTCCAACCATTCCCCAGCCTGTTCTTCCAAATCCGGTAAACCTTTATGGGCCGAAATCAGGGTCAGTAACATTTCCCCCGTACGTTGGCCAATGCGTAGGCTTAGGTGACGTAATTTGCCCTGCTTTTTCTCTTCGTCATAGATAGACCAACCCCGATTTTCAATATCTTTCTTCACCTCGGTCAGCAATAAATTTAGGCGATCATCCTGCACAGGGCATTGGTTAATATTTACCAAACGATGGCTACCCTTGCGGTAATAACCAGCTTGCACCTGGCCGGTTTTGGAGCGACTTAGGGGATAGGTGGCTTTGTTGCGATAACCCAAGCTAGCGGGGGACTGTAATAGAGGCTCCAGGGGCAAAGTGGTGAAACCACCAATACGCTCCAGGGCGTCAATAATTTGTTGTTGCTTACTTTCTACCTGGAATTGATAATCCAGATGTTGCCATTGGCAACCGCCACATTTATCCGCCACAATGCAGGACGGGCGGGTGCGCTGGACAGAAGGTTCTAAAATTTTGAGCAATTGGGCCAAGGCATAATTTCTTTTGACTTTTACCAAGCGGACTTCCAGGCGATCGCCGGGGGCCGTGTCGGGCACAAACACTACTCGCTCATTAAAGCGGCCAATACCCTCCCCTTGGTGATTGAGGCCGGTAATGGTCAGTTCCACTACGGACCCCTGTTGCCAAAGAGGGCTAGTGGCGAAATTATTACTTTGGGTCATCGAAAATTATTTACCAATACTCTATGGGGCCTTAATTACGACCATTGTATCTTGTCGTCGCTGGGCAGATTTTTAAAGTAAAAATTAAGAAATAATCCGAGGGAACATAATACAAATCAAAGTACCTTAAACCATTCCTTCGCTGGTGTGGTTGTCAAACTCGTCATCTTTGCTCCATCGTTAATGGTGATTTAACCAGCCAATTGCCCTATCTAATTCTGAACTCTACAACAAAAAACTGTACCCCACTTTCTTTACTTTATTCCTCTTCAATAGGCCCTTAGCCTGGGCCAAGGCTCTGCCAAAGAGTGGGAAACTGGAAAGGGGGATTTTAGCTACTACCGTTTTTGCTCTCGTTTTCCATGACCACCGATTACCTCGAAAGAATTCTTAAAGCCCGGGTTTACGATGTGGCGATCGAAACTCCGTTGGATTTGGCGGCCAATTTATCGAAGCGGCTGGGTAACCGGGTTTACTTTAAGCGGGAAGACCTACAGCCGGTCTTTTCCTTTAAGTTACGGGGGGCCTATAACAAAATGGCCCAGTTATCACCGGAATTATTGGCAAAAGGAGTAATTGCAGCTTCGGCGGGTAACCATGCCCAGGGAGTGGCCCTAGGAGCTTCCAAGTTGGGTACCAGGGCGATTATTGTTATGCCCGAAACCACTCCTCAGGTGAAAGTGGAGGCGGTCAAAGCTCGGGGCGGTGTGGTGGTGCTCTATGGCGAAACCTATGACGATGCCTATGGCCATGCCCGACAGTTGGAGCAGGAAAAAGGGCTAACTTTTATCCATCCTTTTAATGATCCCGACGTGATTGCTGGCCAAGGCACCATTGGCATGGAAATTCTACGTCAGTATCAACAGCCCATTGATGCCATTTTTGTGGCGATCGGTGGCGGTGGGCTGATTGCGGGGGTAGCGGCCTACGTTAAACGCCTCTATCCAGAAATTAAAATTATCGGCGTGGAACCAACGGATGCCGATGCTATGCGCCAATCTTTGGCGGCGGGAAAACGGGTCAAGCTAAACCAAGTGGGACTGTTTGCGGATGGTGTGGCGGTGCGGGAAGTGGGGGATTTAACTTTTCCCCTCTGTCAGCAATATGTGGATGATATTTTGCTGGTGGATACGGACGACACCTGTGCGGCCATCAAAGATTGCTTTGAAGATACCCGCTCAATTTTGGAGCCGGCGGGAGCGTTGGCCATTGCGGGACTGAAACAATATGTCCAAAAGCAAGGCTGTCGAGACCAAACCCTAGTGGCGATCGCCTGTGGGGCGAATATGAACTTTGACCGATTGAGATTTGTGGCGGAACGGGCCGAGTATGGGGAACAGCGAGAGGCCATTTTTGCAGTGACCATTCCCGAACAAAGGGGCAGTTTAAGAAAATTTTGTGAAGGGTTAGGGAAACATAACATTACCGAATTTAGTTACCGCATTGCGGAGGGGCCCGATGCTCATATTTTTGTCGGCATTCAGGTGCAAAACCGCAGTGATGCGTCCCAACTGGCCGCCAGCTTTAACCGCCAAGGTTTTAAAACCCTCGATTTAACCGATGACGAACTGACGAAGCTCCATTTGCGCCATATGGTGGGGGGCCGTCCCCCCCAGGTGACCCAATTGGAAAATCAACGGGAATTACTCTACCGATTTGAATTTCCTGAGCGGCCAGGGGCATTGATGAAATTTTTGGGCTGTATGGATCCAGCCTGGAATATTAGTTTGTTCCATTACCGTAACCACGGGGCCGACTACGGCAGAATTGTCGTCGGCATGCAGGTTCCCTTGGCAGAAATGGAACAGTGGCAACAGTTTTTAGCCAATTTAGGCTATCGCTATTGGGACGAGAGTGATAATCCGGTTTATCGTCTCTTTCTTCGCTAATTTTTTGCCCCATTCGTGCTAGTAATGGGAGGTATCTTTGTTAGTTACCCTAATTTCTGGCCCTGGTTACGGCTCCGGCCTGTGCTTGGGAAACAGTGAGAAATTATCGGTAAAATGTCGGCGAAAGCCTACAAAAGTTAGGAACATTTTGGTAAATTGTCACGACAGGGATAGGAAAATGAAACTCGGTCATTATTGACCGAAAAAGAAAGGGCCTGACCTTAGTAGCTCCTCGCCACTGAGTTGCCGCTCCTTTCCTCCCTGAACCGATGAACCTGCCAATCTAGCAAGAATATTTGCAGTTGATGCCGTTTACCGTGGTCTGGGTTCGCAATCACCCCGGCTTTGGTAGCAACACTAGTTCATCCCATTGACCCCTTTCACTTTACCCAGGAAATACGGACGGTAAACTATGATTTTGACCAAGTTAAAAGACTTCGTCGGCATCAGTGAACACGATGAGTACGAAGAGGATTACGACGAAGAAATGGAGTTTCCCCAGTCAGTGGCCTCCCAGCCGCCGGCCGAAGAAGTTGCCCCTCCCCCTCGCATTAGCCGCGAACCCTTAAGCTTAAATAATGAAACCTCTATTGGTACAGGAGTAAGAAATAACGTGATTGGTATGCCCGGCATCAACAACAGTGTGGCAGAGGTGGTCGTCGTCGAACCCCATTCCTTCGATGAAATGCCCCAGGTGATTCAAACCCTACGGGAACGGAAGTCGGTGGTGTTAAACCTGAATGTGATGGACCCCGAAGAAGCCCAGCGAGCCGTGGATTTTGTGGCCGGTGGTACTTTCGCCATGGATGGCCACCAAGAACGCATTGGTGAGAGTATTTTTCTGTTTACCCCCAACTGCGTCAAAGTCAGTTCTTTGGCAGGTCGTAGTCAGGAAAGCAATGAAACTTCCTCCTCCGTTTCCTCCGATAATTTTCCCACTTGGGGCTATGAAACCAGCCGTTTAGCTCAATAGTTGCTGGGTCAAGATTTAGGCACTGTTGCTAATTGTGATTTCGACAGCTATGCCAAATATTTGAATGCTTAAAAGCTCTGACGTTGGCGATCAGGGCTTTTTTCTTAATTGCTTAATTCCCGGCAAATTCCCCAGCAGTTTAAAATTGGGGCAAGTCCTTGGTCTTTTTCAACGTTTGGCTTAACGTTATCCGCCATGCATGATTCCCCTGAAGCTTCTAGTCCGGCCCCCACTCCCCATCCTGAAACCACCCGCACTCCTCCCTGGGGCATGGTCACCATGTTGGAAGAAGGCCCCCGTTATCGGATTAATCGCATTGTGGTCAAACCGGGACAACATATGAGCACCCAAATGCATTACCACCGCAGTGAACATTGGGTAGTGGTGTCGGGTACGGCCAAGGTGATCTGTAACGGTGAGGAAAAATTGTTAAATCAGAAAGAATCTACCTATGTGCCGATGAACACTCCCCATCGGGTAGAAAATCCTGGGGTAATTGACTTGGTGATGATTGAGGTGCAAAACGGTGAATATTTGGGGGATGACGACATTGTCCGTTTCCCCGAGGAGCTTCCAAAGTCCTAAGTAAAATATTTTTTGATCAGGGGATGGTTAACTCCGAAACCCTTATGGACCATCCTTTCCCAAAACCATGGGAGGGCCAGATAGGATGATCTTGTCCCCATCATCTCATTTCTGACAATTCTTCTCGCAGAATACGTCGTAAATCAGTTTCAGTTATTGA
Source organism: Synechocystis sp. IPPAS B-1465 (assembly GCF_003015225.1). Lineage (GTDB taxonomy): Bacteria > Cyanobacteriota > Cyanobacteriia > Cyanobacteriales > Microcystaceae > Synechocystis. The sequence goes on from NZ_CP028094.1 coordinate 914,602, forward strand.
TTGTTCGGCGGGAGATTGGATACATTGTCTTAGCACCTGATTAATCAAGGTTTGATAGCCCATGCCCCTTGCCTCAGCCTCTGTTCGAAAATGGTCCAAAACATCATCATCGAGATAAATCGTAATGCGGGTTTTTCCCTTGGATGGAATGATGGCGCCTCGTTTTCCTTTGGAAAAATCATATTCCCGTCTCATAGATTTTTGTCTCCTGTTTCGTGGCACGTCGGGCTGAAATTAAGCGAATAATTTCTCCTCGCAACGTATAAACAACAACCAAGATAGAGCCCGTGTTTCCCATCCCTAATGCGATAAAACGTTCTTCTGTAGTGGAATCAGGATCAAGCTCGTGAATGGTGAGAGGATCAAAAAAGACCATTTCAGCTTCTGCAAAGGAAATGCCATGCTTTTGCCGATTACTTTTGGCCTTTTGCGGATCATACTCAAACTGCATACATACATAATATGCATTACAAAGTGTTCGGTCAATAAAGGAGTAGTCCTGCACAGAAGCGGCGATCGCCTCCGGGCAACTTTGCAGTGAAGGATCTAGTCGGCTCCCGATTTTTGCCCTGAGTTCGGGAAACCACACTCACCGGGGTGTTGCACTGGGTCAAGCAATTTAGCTAAATTAGCACTCGTGAGGTGGGAGTGCTAAACCCTCTCCCAAATTACTACTGACCTTGCAAGACTATCATCTGGAGGATGACTTCTATGGCCGCTATTTCCATTAATGTTTCTACTGTGAAACCCCTTGGCGATCGGGTGTTTGTGAAAGTAAGCCCCGCTGAAGAAAAAACCGCTGGGGGGATTTTGTTGCCTGATAACGCCAAAGAAAAACCCCAAATTGGTGAAGTTGTCCAAGTGGGCCCCGGCAAACGCAACGACGACGGTACCTACTCCCCTGTGGAAGTCAAAGTGGGCGATAAGGTTCTCTATTCCAAGTATGCCGGCACCGATATCAAACTTGGTGGCGACGACTATGTTCTGTTAACTGAAAAAGATATTTTGGCCTCCGTTGCCTAGGTCGATTAATTTTTACCGATCCTGACCTGTGTTAAAACTTGCAGGATTTTTACCCATTCATCTATTGCATTAATTTGCCCACGAGGTTTTACTTTTATGGCTAAATCCATCATTTACAATGACGAAGCTCGCCGTGCCCTAGAGCGGGGCATGGACATTCTGGCGGAAGCCGTTGCCGTTACCCTCGGCCCTAAAGGTCGTAACGTGGTGCTCGAGAAGAAATTTGGCTCTCCCCAAATTATTAACGACGGGATCACGATTGCCAAAGAGATTGAACTGGAAGACCATGTAGAAAATACTGGGGTTTCCTTAATTCGCCAAGCGGCTTCTAAAACCAATGATGTGGCTGGGGATGGTACCACCACCGCTACGGTTTTGGCCCACGCCATTGTTAAAGAAGGTTTACGCAACGTGGCCGCTGGTGCCAACCCCATTTCCCTCAAGCGGGGTATTGATAAGGCCACTGATTTCCTCGTTGCTCGGATTAAAGAGCATGCCCAACCCGTGGGAGATTCCAAGGCGATCGCCCAGGTGGGAGCCATTTCCGCCGGTAACGACGAAGAAGTTGGCCAAATGATTGCCAATGCCATGGATAAAGTCGGCCAAGAAGGGGTTATTTCCCTCGAAGAAGGCAAATCCATGACCACCGAGTTGGAAATCACCGAAGGGATGCGCTTCGATAAGGGTTATATCTCCCCTTACTTCGTCACCGATGCGGAACGGATGGAAGCTGTCCTGGAAGATCCCCGCATTTTGATCACTGACAAAAAAATCAACTTGGTGCAAGACCTGGTGCCCATCCTTGAACAAGTGGCCCGTCAAGGTAAGCCCCTGTTGATCATTGCCGAAGATATTGAAAAAGAAGCTTTGGCTACCCTCGTAGTTAACCGTCTCCGGGGTGTGTTGAATGTGGCCGCTGTGAAAGCCCCCGGCTTTGGCGATCGCCGTAAACAAATGTTAGAAGACATTGCCACCCTCACCGGCGGTCAAGTAATCAGCGAAGATGCTGGTCTGAAACTGGAAAGCGCCACTGTGGATAGCCTCGGTTCTGCCCGTCGCATCAACATCACCAAAGACAACACCACCATTGTGGCCGAAGGCAACGAAGCCGCCGTTAAGTCCCGCTGTGAGCAAATCCGTCGCCAGATCGAAGAAACCGATTCTAGCTACGACAAAGAAAAACTCCAAGAGCGCTTGGCTAAATTGGCCGGTGGTGTAGCGGTAATCAAAGTCGGTGCTGCTACCGAAACCGAAATGAAAGACCGTAAACTCCGCCTGGAAGATGCCATCAATGCCACCAAAGCCGCTGTGGAAGAAGGTATTGTTCCCGGTGGTGGTACCACCCTGGCCCACTTGGCTCCCCAATTGGAAGACTGGGCCACTGGCAACCTCAAAGATGAAGAGTTAACCGGTGCCCTGATTGTAGCCCGGGCTCTGCCTGCTCCCCTCAAACGGATTGCCGAAAACGCCGGTCAAAACGGTGCGGTTATCTCCGAGCGAGTCAAAGAGAAGGAGTTCAACGTTGGTTACAATGCCGCTAGCCTGGAATATGTAGATATGCTGGCCGCTGGCATTGTTGACCCTGCCAAAGTGACCCGTTCCGCTCTGCAAAATGCCGCTTCCATCGCTGGCATGGTATTGACCACCGAATGCATTGTTGTGGACAAACCTGAAAAAGAAAAAGCCCCCGCTGGTGCCCCCGGTGGTGACTTCGACTACTAAGGTTTAGTGACCGACTAACACTTTTCTCATAAAATCCCAGGGAGGTTTCGGCCTCCCTTTTTTTCACTTGCTAAGCTCTCTTTCGTTTGATCAAATCGTCGGCAGTTTAGGCCTAGGAGAGACAAAATTCAGGCTTAGGATCCCCTCAAAAAATTTAGCTGCCCTAACTGAAAAAGTAACATTGCCACTACAAGTCCCTGGTTTTGGCTCCGGTCATGGGGGAGGCAAATAGAACTTTTGTTTACCTAATTTATCAGAAGTAAAGCCTAGGGAAACGAGATTATTCCCGGGCCCAGTCAAAATAAAAAATTGGCTAAAATCCCTATTAGAGCGACTAGGTTTTGCAATTCCCGTTGTGAGAGTTGTTAGAATAGTTCCGCCTCAAGCAATCAGAGCAGAACTTTTTCCCTTTGGCTAAATTTTTCCCAATTCCACTGCATTTGCCAAAGACAAGAGCAGTTCCCCGTTAATGAATGGTATTCACCGTTGGCTTTTCCGTTTAAGCATTATCATCCAGTTGCTCTGGGGTTCGGCGCCGGTAACTGGAACCCAGGTGGTGCGGATCGGAGTTTATGAAAATCAACCAAAGATTTTTCTCAATGATCAAAATAGGCCAGTGGGCTTTTGGATTGACGTAATCGAGGCGATCGCCGCTGCGGAGAATTGGCAAATTGAATACCACCTTTGTGAATGGCAAGCCTGTTTGCAAAAGCTAGAGGCAGGGAAAATAGATCTAATGCCCGACGTAGCAGTCAATCCTGAAAGAGCAAAAAAGTTTCAATTTAATCAAGAAGTAGTTCTAAACAGTTGGTCAATTATTTATGCTGCGAACAATGCCAATATCAATTCTATTATTGATCTAGAAGGAAAAAGAATAGTAGTTTTAAAAAATAGTGTTCAAGAAAAGAATTTGATTAAGCGTTTGGCTGAACTAAAAATAAAAGCAGAAATAATTCAAGTTGACTCATTTTCGGAGCTGTTTAAAAAAATAGATGCAGGGGAAGCCGATGCTGGAGCGGTTAATTACTTTTTTGGTAACCGTTTCAGCCATCAACATAGGGTACGTCCGACCAATATGGTTGTTGACACTTCCCAATTATTTTTTGCTGCTTCTCGCCAAACTAATCCAGCTATTTTACGTAATATTGATGAACAAGTAAATTTACTAAAAGCGGATACTGATTCCATTTATTATGAATCTCAAAAACGATGGTTATTTAATAACCCGTTATTGACCATACAAAATCTCCGCGCCATTATCCATCGGCTGATTATAATTTTTATTATCGTCACCGTTGCTATTGTTATTATTTGGAATTATCGTTTACAAAAAGAAATTAAATTAAGAAAAGCTAGCCAAAATCAACTTTCCTACCAAGCTCTTCATGATACTTTAACAGGTTTGGCTAACCGAGCCTTGTTACTCCAAAGGTTGGAATTTGCTGGCCACCAAATCAAAAACAATCCAAAATCTCGATTTGCTCTTCTTTTCATTGATTTAGATCATTTCAAATTAATTAATGATAGTTGGGGCCATTCCGTTGGAGATGCTCTCTTAATTAAGATCGCAGAAAAACTACAAATTAACTTAAGGGAAACAGATTTAGCTGTCCGTTTAGGGGGAGATGAGTTTGTGATTTTTTTAGAAAGTATTACGGAAATTAAACAGGCGATCGATGTTGCAGAACGGATTCTTATCCACTTACGTTTGCCCGTGCAAATTCAAGCCAAAGAACTATTTGTTAAAGCTAGTATTGGCATTGTCATTGGTAGTATTCATTACTATGAACCTGAAAGGCTGATAAGGGATGCAGATATTGCTATGTATCAAGCTAAAAATAATGGGCGCAACCAGTACGCTGTTTTTGATCCTTCCATGCACCAAACAATTTTAGAACGCTTAAGTTTGGAGCATGATTTTCGCAAAGCCTTAGAACAAGAAACACTAGAGTTATATTATCAGCCTATAATTTCTTTAGTTAATGATAGACTACAAGGGTTTGAAGCTCTTATACGTTGGCAACATCCTGAAAAAGGTTATATTAATCCAGAGCAATTAATTGCGATCGCCGAAGAAACTGGACTAATTATCATCCTTGGACAATGGATTATGCAGCAAGCTTGCCAACAAATTGCCCAATGGAGAGAAATTACTAATGATGATAAAATCTATGTCAGTATTAATCTTTCCCCTAATCAAATTTGTCGTCCCCTTTTTGTAGAAGAAATTGAAAACATATTACAAACAACAAAGCTTGATGGTGATGCCTTGGTGCTAGAAATAACAGAAGGAGTTTTAATTCAACACTTAGAAATAGTAGCAGAATGCCTTAAAAAAATAAAATCTCACGGAATCAAAATTAGCATTGATGACTTTGGGACTGGTTATTCTTCTCTCAGTTACTTATATCGATTACCAGTAAATTACTTAAAAATTGATCGTTCCTTTATTAATCAAATAACAGAAGATTCTCCGTCCCAATCCATTGTTAAAACTATTATTACCCTTGGGGATTTACTGGATATTCAAACTGTAGCAGAAGGTGTTGAAACAAACGATCAGTTAAATTTACTTAAAAAAATGGGCTGTGGCTTGGGGCAAGGTTATTTCTGGTCTGAACCGATGACAGTTAGGGAAATTGATTGTTTCCTGGACTGTATTGTCTAAGTAAAAAATAAATCAGCTCTACTATCTAAATTTTAATTTTATTGACTACAGCACTAAACAATAGTGTAGATTAAAACAAAAGTTTTTACTAAAAATTTTGTTTGCTTAATGAAATGTACCTGTAACAGAACCAACTTTGCCTTTTCTAACGGACATCCTTCACCTGTAAAAATAACTCTCTTGTTATTGCTATGCCATCAAATGCGCTGTCGTTACTGCAATCGTAAAAGAACAGTTTTTCTGCCCTATTTTTGGCTCACCATGTTGTTCGAGCTTAAAATTAATTAGATCTTTGTCGGTGAAATAATCCAGAGCCATGTGGCATCTTCCTCCCAGTAATTTGCAGAAATGGCATCTATGCCAAAGCCAGATGGTGCTAAACAATCCTTGGTGCCGGGTTCGTCGGGATACGGTGCAATTGCCCAATGGGACTTTGATCGATGACTACTTCGTCAATATGCGGCCAGAAATTGTGATGGTTTTGGCCCTAACCCCCCAACAGGAAATTATTTTTGTGCGGCAGTATCGCCATGGAGTGCAGGAAATTTTATTAGAATTACCTGCCGGTACTTTTTTCCCCGACCAGGAAAGCCCCACTGCTGCTATTCGCCGGGAATTAGAAGAAGAAACTGGTTACCAGATTACCAATTTGCTCAACTTAGGTTGTATTTATGATAATCCCGTCAAAGATCAATCCCGTCTCCATCTTTTCCTTGCCCCAGATGTGACTCCCACGGGAAAAAAAGCTTGGGATATAACGGAAGAAATTGAGATGGTGTTAATGCCGATCGCCGTGGTACGGGAGCAGATTTTTTCCGGAAAAATTAGGGTAGCAGGTAGTTTAGCGGCTCTGTTACTTGGCCTAGAGAAACTATCCAGTCTTCATTTTCCCTTACACTAAGGGTTTAAGGCTACTTGTGCCGAGGTTTAACTCAATTTACCGAAGGGCTGACCCCACCAGCGCCAACATTCTTTGTTAAAAGGCGATCGCCATTTGAGAATTAACTCCTTTTCCCAGGCAAGGAGGGTTTTCTTTTCCGGGGGCACATGGGGCCAAAAAGACGCCACCACTTCCACTTCTAATTCATAGCGGCGGTGTAGTTCGATATAGCTCAAAATATAGTCCTTACAATCGTGGGTGCCCTGCCAACGTTGGTCTGCTGTCAATTTGGTTTCCCCCACGTAAAGCAATAATGGCCAACGGCGATCGAGGATGAAATATAAACAACCTTGATTTTCCCCGGTTATATTGGCTGAATCCTTGCCCTGTCGCCAAAACAGGGAAGACTGTTGGGGCAAAGTAAATGGGTCAATTTCGTCGGCATGGTGCCAACTGGTGACCGGGGCATCAAACAGCGAAATTTGCTGGGGTTGGCCAGTTTTCCGTTGACTCTGTTGATATTGGTGAATTTTTTCCTGCCAATCTTCCAAACCCTGGCGATCGAGCAGCAATTTTGGCTCCCGCTTGACTCGATAGCTTGAGGGAGCATCAAACAGTTTTAGCTGTTCCAAAATACTTTCCTAACCTAGGGTTTTATAAAGTTTTACACTGGGCTTGGAATCGCAACAAATGGTCACAAAGTACTAATGCAGCCATCGCTTCCACCATGGGCACAGCCCGGGGCAAAACGCAGGGATCATGGCGACCTTTAGCGGCTAAGGTGGTTTCCTCCCCAATGTTACTAACGGTTTTTTGCTCTTGACCAATGGTGGCAGTAGGTTTAAATGCTATGCGCATAATAATGGGTTCGCCGTTGCTGATGCCTCCCTGAACCCCCCCAGAACGGTTGGTGCGAGTACGCCATTCCCCCGCTTCATCCAGGTAGTACTCATCATTATGTTGACTACCAGTCAGTAAAGTACCGGCAAAACCAGAGCCAAACTCAAACCCCTTGGTAGCGGGGAGGGACATCATTGCCTTGGCCAAATCCGCTTCCAACTTATCAAACACTGGTTCCCCCAACCCCTTGGGAGCGTTACGGATCGCACATTCCACCACCCCGCCAATGGAGTCTTTTTGTCGTAGCACCTGGTCAATGCGTTCAATCATTTTTTCGGCACATTCTTCATCGGGACAACGAACAATATTGCTTTCCACTTGCTCCAAGGTCACCGTATTGCTGTCCACCGTCGCCTCAATGTCTTGGATACTTTTCACATAGGCCACAATTTCCACCCCGTTAAACTGGGCCAGAATCTTTTTGGCGATCGCCCCTGCGGCCACCCGGCCAATGGTTTCCCTAGCAGAAGAGCGACCTCCTCCTTGCCAATTGCGAATGCCATATTTCGCTTCATAGGTGGCATCGGCGTGGGAAGGACGATATTTCACCGCCATCTCATTGTAATCCTGGGAACGGGCATCCTTATTTCGCACCAAAATGGCGATCGGTGTACCCAGAGTTTTACCCTCGAACACGCCAGAGAGAATTTCGCATTGATCTGCTTCCTTACGAGGGGTGGTAATTTTGCTCTGTCCTGGCCGCCGCCGGTCTAGGTCTACTTGGATTTCCTCTGGGGAAATTTCCAATCGGGGAGGGCAACCATCAATAATTACCCCCACGCCGCCCCCATGGGACTCACCGAAGGTGGTAATGCGAAATAAACTGCCAAACGTGTTTCCCATAAAATAACCAATGCTGACTGACCAGTCTCTTATTTTAAGTATTTTTTGGAACGAGGCATAGATAAAAATAAACGGGCCAAGGAAATATCCTAGCCCGAAAAAGAAATTATTGGGAATTGGAGTCTAATAATTTAGCTTCCAAAAAAAGTGAACAGAAAGTAAATGACCGGCTAAATAATTAGGCAAATAGCAAATATGCCAAACGATTATTTAACAGCGGCTTTACCACCAGCTTCTTCGATTTGTTTTTTGATGGCTTCAGCATCATCTTTACCGGTAGCTTCTTTGATGGCTTTGGGGGTGGATTCCACCAATTCTTTGGCTTCTTTCAGACCCAAACCGGTGATGGTGCGGACAACTTTCAGCACAGCAATTTTCTTGTCGGCAGGAACTTCTTCGAGGATAACGTCGAATTCAGTTTTTTCCTCAGCGGCTTCGGCGGGGGCAGCGGCAGCGGCGGCCATAACCATGCCACCAACGGGGGCAGCGGCGCTAACACCAAAAGCTTCTTCGATTTGTTTAACTAACTCGGAAGCTTCCAACAAGGAAAGACTTTTTAACTGTTCTAAAATTTGATCGGTTGCAGCGGACATAGAAATGACTCCTATAGGTAAGTAGGTTAAATCTGATTAGACAAACCAAAAACAAATGACTTTGGGGTGAACAGGGTGAAAACAACCCTATTCTTTGTCCACATGGGCTTGGAGACCACGGGCCACGGAAGCTGGAACTTCTTTGATGCCCAGGGCAATCTTGGTAGCCAGGGCATTGATGCCGCCGGCAATTTGACCCATAAGTTGCTCTTTGGAAGGCAAATCACCGATCGCCTCCACGTCAGCTTGGGTTAGGCTTTTTCCTTCTAATACCCCACCCCGTAGTTCGGTTTTTTTGGTATCTTTCTGGAATTTTTTGTAAGCCTTAATTGCGCCGCCCAGGTCTTCTTTCAAGACAAGAATAGCGGTGGTTCCCGTCAGAAATTCTTCCATGGGAGACCAGGCTTCTTGTCCTGCCAGTGCCCTACGGACAAGGGTATTTTTGGCAATCTTACAGGTTCCACCCAGGGGGCGGAGCCGGTTTCTTAAATCGGTAATTTCGGCAACGGTTAACCCTTGATAATCAATGATCACCGTCATTTGAGCGTCCTGGAATAACTCCTGAACATCACTGATTACCGTCGCTTTATTTTCTCTCGTTCTTCCCATTCGGGTTTCACCTCCTTGGGGTTGGGATAGCAAGCATTAAACACACAATAAAAATGCCCCTTGGCGATCGCCGGGGCTGAAGCAGAGGATCAAAAGCTGTCAAGGAAGCAAATCCCCAACAAACTCAAATCTTGATTCAGGCTTCAACCTCGGCAGGTTAATTAAGCAACCCTAATTGCTCCTGCGGTCTTTGGCATAGCCAGTTAAATAAATAGTGGCTAGAAATGACTCGGAAATTGTCGTCGCTTAGTTATCCTCAAACTTCAGATCGCGTAAAGCATTGATGTCTACAGGGATGGAAGGACCCATGGAACTGGACACAAATACGGTGCGCCAGAAACGACCCTTTGCCCCCGAAGGACGATTGCGGTCAATGGTCTCTTGCAGCGCTTTTAAATTCGCCAATAAATCATCGGCGGAAAAAGAGGCCTTTCCAAACATAACATGAACGATGCCCGTACGATCAGCCCGGAATTCTAATTTTCCGGCTTTAAATTCATTTACCGCCGCGGCCAGGTCTGCGGTTACCGTTCCCCCCTTGGGAGAAGGCATGAGACCCCGGGGCCCCAATTGTTTACCCAACCGGGCAATTTTGGGCATCATATCAGGGGTGGCAATGAGCACGTCAAAGTCCATCATGCCCTTTTGAATTTCTTCAATCAATTCCTCAGAACCGGCAATGTCAGCCCCAGCATCGGTGGCCTCCTTGACCTTTTCCCCCCGGGCTAGCACGGCTACCCGTACTGTTTGCCCTGTTCCTTTGGGTAAAGAAACAGTGGTCCGAATTTGTTGGTCACTGTATTTGGGATCAATGCCCAGACGGATGTGGGCTTCGGCCGTCTCATCAAATTTGGCAGTGGCGGTTTCCTTGAGCAACTCCATGGCCTCTAACGGGCTATAGAGTTTGCTGTCATCTACCTTGGCGATCGCCGCCTGCATGCGTTTTGAAAGCTTTTTAGTCATGGATTTGGTAACTCCTTGGGTACTGGCGAAGTAGGGAACTTCTCCCCGAAATAAATGGAAAACTTATTGGGTCTAGGCCCTCAAACTTAGCTGTTGACAGTAATACCCATATTGCGGGCTGTGCCTTCAATAATATTCATGGCCGCATCAATGTCGTTGGCATTAAGGTCAGGCAATTTTGTTTGGGCAATTTCCCGCAGTTGCTCCCGGGTAATGGAAGCCACTTTGTTTTTATTCGGTTCACTAGATCCCTTTTCCACCCCAGCGGCTTTACGGATGAGCACCGAAGCAGGAGGAGTTTTGAGGATAAAGGTGAAACTACGGTCTTCAAACACCGAAATTTCCACAGGAATAATCATCCCAGGCTTATCGGCGGTCTTGGCATTGTACTCTTTGCAAAATGCCATGATATTAACCCCATGCTGACCCAAAGCGGGACCAACGGGGGGAGCAGGGTTAGCCTTGCCAGCGGGCAGGGCCAGTTTAATCAGAGCGACGACTTTCTTGGCCATTGCTTATGTATGTCTAAGTTAATGTGATTAGGATGTGAATTAACGGCGATCAAACCCACCGCGGGGAGCGAGAATTTACTTCCAATCTCCCACTAAAGGGTTTAATTCTGTTTTTCCACCTGGGTAAATTCCAATTCCACCGGGGTTTCCCGACCGAAAATGGACAGTAAGGCTTTTAGCTTACTTCTTTCTGGACTGACTTCAATCACGTCCCCTTCAAAATCCTTAAAGGGGCCGGAGAGCACCATGATGTGATCACCGATTTCCATATCGATTTTCACCACGGGTTCCTGCTCATCCACGTGACGGAAGATTCGTTCCACTTCCCCATGACTGAGGGGCATGGGTAAAACGTGGCCCCGCCCCCGACCATAGTGACGCTTCTGCTCAGAGCCGACGAAGTTGATCACGTGGGGGGTATTTTTTACCACCTGCCAAGCGTCATCGTCCATAATCATGCGGATGAGCACGTAGCCAGGGAAAATTTTCTCTTCCCCCTGCACCCTTGCCCCGTCTTTGCGGATTTTTACGATGGGAGTTTTGGGAATTTCCACCTGGAGGATGCGATCAGCCACGTCCAAGGTGTGAATCCTCTGCTCAAGGTTTAACTTAACCCGCTTTTCACAGCCAGAGGCTACCTGTACGGCAAACCAATGGCCTTCGGAGGGTGTTTTTTTGTTTTGTTCCGCGACCGGAGATTGATCGTCAGTGAAGCTCATGACAACATGTACGAGGAATATTGACTGGGGGGATTGCCGGCAATCCAGGCTCAAGTTTGAGCAAGACTGGGCAGAGTGAATGTTGGGGATTTAGAATTTCTAAAACTTCAACAGGATCGAAAAAATAAAAAATATCGAGGGCGTAGCTGAGAAATAAAAATCTTATTTTACTTAGATAACTTAACAGGAAGCTTGACTAGAAGTTTCTCATCAGCTATCGAAAGAAAGTCAAAGCTTATTGGGCAGTAATTTACCGACCCCTTGGCTCCACTGAGTTCGTTAACCGAAAAGGAAAGGTTGTTTGGTAATCCAGCCAAAGATTTGATCAACGAAGTAGATAACCGTCGAAACCAAGATAACCATCAAAATCACGGCTACGGATTCGCTGATTAGCTGTTGACGGGAGGGCCAAACCACTTTTGCCAACTCATCTTTGGTGGCTGCAATGAAGTTGCTCCGGGCCTGGACATTGTCCACGGAATTGTCTTCGGTACTGTCGGTTCTGACCGCTTCCTTCTTAACCACAGGTTTTTCTTGCCTCCCAAATCGTTATAACTAATGAGAAAATCTGGAACATCACCGAACGCAAAGTCGAATAATTGCGTAACAATCGTTGGCGAGGTAATTGGTGGTCAACGCGCCCTGGAGGACTTGAACCCCCGACATCAGGTTTTGGAGACCTGCGTTCTACCAACTGAACTAAGGACGCATAGTCTGGGCTGAGGTTAGCCCTGGAGTCTGCACTCTGGCACCATCATACCCTAATTTGCTGCCAATTCCCATCGATGGCGATCGCCATTGGTGTTGGAGATCACAGTTTCGCTGACTACAGAGCCCGGTCAAACCGCTGCTTGATGCGGGTAGCTTTACCAACCCGATCCCGGAGATAGTAAAGTTTGGCCCGACGAACCTTACCGCGGCGCAACACTTTGATGCTGGCAACCCGGGGAGAATGGAGCAGGAAAACCCTTTCCACACCAACACCTTGGAAAATTTTCCGTACGGTAATGGTTTCGCTGATGCCGCCGTTGCGTTTGGCAATGACGGTGCCTTCGTAGGGTTGGATCCGTTCTTTCCCACCTTCGACAATCTTGACCCCAACCTTGATGGTGTCACCGACATGGATGGTGGGCAGGTCTTCTTTGAGAAACTCTGCCTCAATGGAATTGATTATGGCTTGGGCGTTCATGGTCATAGTAAAAACTGACAATTTCTCATCATAACTGATTTACCCTCTTTTGCAAAAGTTGCTTTTTTCCCACTTGCCTTGCTGTTGCGCCCGGACTGTTGGCCGCTAGAATGCAGTTTTGCTGGATCATAATTGAAAAGCCGATGACCACCATTACCTCCCAGGCGATCGCCCGTTACCGTGACCAACTTGCCCATTGTCCGGAGGCAATGCAGGCGCTGGATACCATCGAGGATTGTGAAGGTAATTTAGAAGATGCGGCCCTGACCCTGGGCATCCAAGTGGGGCAACAGCCCGATCGCAATGATTGGCTAGAGGGTTTGGCCAAAAGATGCCGAGTAGCCATTTGTGAGGGGGGTTTTCCGGCGGCATTAAAAGACAATAACATCAGTACAGTGGTCAATCACCTTAGCGAACGCAAAGTCTGTCATCCCCTGTTAGCGCCCCTGGTGGTGGCCTATGTTTTGGAGCAAGGCATTGATGATTTTTGCGCTCCTATCCATTTCAAGCTCAATTACGATGGTGAAAACAATTGACCGGTGATATTCTGACCACCCAATCCCAGGATAGGCAAGGAATAAAACGATGGGATGAACGCATTGGTTGTCAGCGGGAATGGAGTTGGCGGGGTTGGCAAATTCGGTATAGTTTTCGTCACCCTATTGAGCCCACTGGTTTACCTCCCCTGTTGCTTATCCATGGTTTTGGGGCGGCGATCGAGCATTGGCGTTACAACATGTCGTTTTTTGCTCAACACACCAGCGTTTACGCCATTGATTTGCTTGGTTTTGGTGGTTCCCGCAAAGCTGACGAACGTTACAGTGCTTACTCCTGGGCAGACCAGGTGCGGGATTTCTGTCGGGAAATAATTGGCTGTCCCACCGTGTTAGTGGGAAATTCCATTGGTTCCCTGGTGGCGTTAACTATGGCAGCAGAAAGTCCAACCCTAGTGGCCGGATTAATTATGGCAAGTTTGCCGGACGTTTCTCTTCGTCAGCAGGCCGCCCCTCGTTTTTTAAGACCTTGGATTGAAAAGGTGGAAAGCGCTTTTTCCCCTCCTTGGTTACTCAATGGCCTATTCAAGTTTGTTCGTCGTCCCCCGATTATCAAGCGTTGGGCCGGTTTGGCCTATGGTTTGCGGCAGGAACAGCTTGATCTAGACCAGTTTGAAGAGGAATTGGTGCAAATTATTTGTTCTCCTCCCCAGGATTTGGGGGCAGAGGTTGCCTTTCGGCAATTGTTTAGCTCTGTGCGTCAGTCCCACTTTGCGCCGTCGGTGAAGGAGTTATTGCCTACCCTGGATTTACCCATATTGTTGCTTTGGGGAGATGGCGATCGGTTTATCCCCTGTCGATATGGCCAGCAATTTGCCCTGTTGAACAAAAAAATTGAATTTCAACTTTGGCCTGGAGTCGGCCACTGTTTACATGACGAGTGCCCAAATAAGTTTAATCAAACTTGCTTAACTTGGCTAAGGCGGAATTTTGATAAATCCTTTGAACTAAGCGAGCCGGTGGTGACGGCTTGAAAAAGCTGCCAGGAAAATCAATAATGACAAGACTTTCAAATAGATTTTTAATCAGCTAAAAACTGTACCAGTCACGAATGGAATCAGCAAAGGTTTCATCACCATTATCTTGATCATTGTCGGTAAATTCTATAATAGAAGTTTGTTGGGCATCTAGGGACTCCTGCCGACGTCTTTGTAAGTAGGTTGCATCATTATCTGTGTGAGTTGTATGCCGCCCATCCCGTTGATTTTTTTCGATTTGTCGCAAAATTTTGCGCACTACAGAGGCTAAGTTTTTAGCGGTTATTTTTTCATAGGCAATGCCATAAACGTCGAGCACTTGTTCTAGGTCTAATAAAGCGGCATGGTAGTCCCTCACCCCCCGCCGAATTTTGCTAGAAAGTTCATCTAGGCTAACTTTGTCTTGGGCAACGCCAATGTTACGGGCAAATTCTTCTAGTTCTATCAGAATGGAATGGGCTGTACTAAAGGAGTCTATTTCATCGATATTTAGAGGGGTGGATTTTTTTAGAGGGTCCCGCATAATTGCGCCAATTCCCCTTAGCACAGCGGTGCGAATCTCCCCTCGCATCTGTTCAACTCGTTGCATCTGAAATGCTTTTCCTTCTTCACTGGCCACATACATGGGGGGCAAGCGATTTAGTGTATAGCTAGCCACCTCGGCAATGCTGACAAATTTGGCGACGTTGACGGGTAGTTTTTGCAGTTCGTTATAAATTTCATCCTTGACTACTACTTCCAGTAAGTTAAGACAGGTTTTCCGCTGACGTTTTTGTTCTTCTTCTTTTTCGTCTAATAGGTTTTCTAACAATGATTGGCTGATGCTATCGGAGGTAATGCCATAAATGGGAGCGATAATATCTAGCAAGTTTTTGGCGATCGGCACATAGGCTTCCTTTCGATTCAGGCTTTCAATCAGGTTATACATGTCCGACACCAAACGTTTGATCTCTGGTTGGACTTTAACTAAGTTCACTAGTAGTGTGTAAGTGGAGCAACTGCCCACAACCTTCGGATCGTTTTCCCAAACTTTGTTGGTCAGACCGTAAATAATTTTCTTTAGTCTAATTCTTTCGCGGTCACTCTCAATTTTGTTGATAACATCGGGTAAGCATTCCGTGTTAAATTTCATGATAGTTAGCGAGTGTTAGGGAAAGAATTCTTGCTGACCAAGGCTAATGCAGCCAGTGGTGTCGGAGGAAAAAGACAAAAGCACTTAAACTATTTTCAACGATTGTGCTGACTGCCAACAATAGTATGATAACAGGCCGACACCAACACCATAGTCTAGAGATGATTGCCCCAATGGTATCTCCTGAAATCGCTCCCCGGATGTAAGTGGACGATGGCCGTTCAAAAAGTTCACTTCAACTTATTTGGTTTAACTAAAACAGTCAATTGGAACCAACAGCAGGCTCTCCTAGATGTTGGGCGAGAAGATGGCGACATTCTTCTACCGATCGCCGTTGGGCCAGGGCTTGTTGCAACTGACCATGGGCTTGGCGGTGTTGTTCCAGCAGGTTTTTAGCTTGGAGAAAAGCCCAACTTTCCTTTTGCTGTAGTTTAATTTCTGGCAGTCCTGCCCGACGAAAAGCTTGGCGTAGCTGTTGGCGATCGCCGTTTCCTCCCTGGGATTCACCATAGATAATTTTTTCTGCGGCAATGCCCGCCATCCAAACCGTAGCCCAACGTTCCAGAGCTTGGGGGCGGAGGTGCCAATCCCGACACTGATTTTCTAGATTGGTCGTATCAAATTGGATGCCCGCCATTCCCCCGGCTCCCTGGCGCAGAACTTCCCAGGGACTAAGACTGTAGTTAGTAATGGGAATTTGTAGGCAATGGGCCACCAGAAAATGCCCTGCTTCATGGCACAAAATTCTCTCTTTTTCCGCTTTGGTTTGGAAGAGACCGACAAAAAAGTCTGTCCCCTTGCCCTGCCAACTAATTTGATCCGCTGTGATTATGCCCAAAATCCCTAAGGTCGCCGCTGCTGGAATAGCCGGAGAAAGGTGCACTATCGGCCCCACCAGGGCAGACATCATCATTAGGAAAATGGCGATCGCCACCAGATTTAAACGACTATCAGACATGGTCAGGAAAAATAGCTCCAGTTAATCAACTTGGTCAGAGGCAGGGTCCATCAACGTGGGTAATTAAAAGCGCACTTGGGAATAGGCCGCGTCGGAAATGGTGGGAATTTCTGCGTAGCGTCCCAGCACTGATTGAACAATGCCGAAAAATCCACAGGCTAAGGCCCCAAGGAAAGCAAAATTGTAGAGGGTTTCGGTAACTAGTCCCTGGCCAAACACTGGCTGGATCACGTAGGCAACGATTAAGCCAAACAAGGATAGGAGAATGCCAATTAGGATGGCTTGCATAGCATTGAAGCGGATAAAGTGGGAGATATTGTTGTTTCTCACCACTGCCATAAACAGCACAATAAAGATGATAAAAGAGGCAAAGGGAAACTGATAATAGAATTGCAACAGGGGCATAATGGGCAAGTAAATTATCTGTAAAACAGGAAATTGTTGTAATAAAAATCCCCCAAACATGAATGCATCAATGAGGGGAATCACATAAATCAAAGCACTGAAAAAACGATCTTTCCCGTCTGCCGTACTGTTAGATGCCATAGAAAATTCCTTGTTGATTTAAAAAGAGTTACGCAGATTATGCCCTGATTTTAACCTGGGTTCGTCATGGCCCAGATTCGGTCTTCCCCCAGGCGATCGCCAAGGAAAAATTATTTTTCTGACCCGCTACCGTGGCGACAATGGTGGCCAGGTTGATACTCCTCAGGTTGGTTAACAGCCTATCCAAAACTTGCTAGAGTGTTCATTGGCCAAAAATCCCATTAATTCTTTTATTATTACCGCTTTGCCATGGTTAACACCTACACCGCCGAAATCCAACACCAGGGTCAGACCTATACCATCTCCGTTCCCGAGGATAAAACGGTGCTCCAAGCGGCGGATGATGAGGGGATACAACTACCTACTTCCTGTGGCGCTGGGGTTTGCACTACCTGTGCGGCGTTAATCACCGAAGGCACAGCGGAGCAGGCTGACGGCATGGGAGTTTCAGCGGAACTACAGGCTGAGGGATATGCTCTACTTTGTGTAGCCTATCCCCGCTCAGATTTGAAAATTATCACCGAAAAAGAAGACGAAGTTTATCAGCGGCAGTTCGGCGGCCAAGGTTAGATTCGGCTGGAATTCTCCCTTCCCATGACAAATCTTCCAGAGCAACACTTGCCACCCCAAAAAGCTGAGCCATAATTCAGGTAGCGGCCAGTAGTAAGGTGGATTTTGACCATGGAATCGACAAATAAAACCTGGACAGAACTCATGACTCCCCTCAGTCAGTTTTGGCTGGAGTCCAGTAGCCAGGCTTGGAAGAATTGGTTTGACCTCATGGCCAAGGGCGGGGCCGGCGCCATGATGGGCTCGGCTCCCCAGTCCTTTGAGTCTTTGCCCCAACAGTTCCTCCAATCCCAGCAGTTTTATGGAGAGTTACTTAAGCTTTCTTTTGAAGCTTGGCAAAGCCTGTGGCCTAAATTGGATAATGGTTCGGCGCCAGGGGCAGTGCAGGGCTACCTAAAACAGCTACAAACCCAAATTGAGCAATATACCGCCACCACCCAAGCTCTCCAAGGGGACATGGATGGTTTATGGCAGTGTTACATCAAGGAAGTACAAAGATTTTCCCAACTCTGGCTCTCCACCTGGCAGAGTAGCGTCGCCCCCCTGGGCAAATTACCCACCGGGGACATCCATGCTTGGTTAGATTTAAATAATCTCTACGGCGATGCCCTCTACAACAAAAACCTGAGCAGTTTTATGCGATCGCCTTTGCTGGGGCCCAGTCGGGAAATGAATGGCAAATTATTGCGGGCCTTTGACGATTGGGTTAAGTTATCCCAGGCCATGGCAGACTATCAATTACTGGAAGCAGATATTCAATACCGGGGCTTTGCTGCTTTGATGGAAGATTTACTGGCCCGGGCTAAGGAAGATAAACCCGTTAAAACCTGGAAGGAATTTCAACAACGGTGGGCGATCGCCGCTGACCAAGTGTTTGAAGAAGCTTTTTGTGAGGAAAAAAATCTGAAAGTACGGGGCAAATTCATCAATGCCTTGAATCGTTATCGCATTCAGCAACAGGAGATTCTAGAAGCATGGTTAAAAATGCTGAACCTCCCTACCCGCTCAGAGGTGGATGAAATTCATCAAACCATTTATCAGTTGCGGAAAGAAGTTAAAAGTTTGAAAAAACGATTGGGAGAAACAGAAGCAAACCCAGGCTAAAAGTTACTTTATTGGATTTAGTCCCATTGCATTTCGAGCTTTTGGATTCTGGACATTTTTGTTCAGATCCGATGGATAGTTAATTCACCATCAATGTTTTTACTATTTTTTATCGTTCATTGGTTAAAAATTATGTTGCCTTTTTTTGCTCAGGTGGGGTTAGAAGAAAATCTCCATGAAACCCTAGATTTTACTGAAAAATTTCTCTCTGGCTTGGAAAATTTGCAGGGTTTGAATGAAGATGACATCCAGGTGGGCTTTACCCCCAAAGAAGCAGTTTACCAGGAAGATAAGGTTATTCTTTACCGTTTCCAACCGGTGGTGGAAAATCCCTTACCTATCCCGGTTTTAATTGTTTACGCCCTGGTAAATCGCCCCTACATGGTGGATTTGCAGGAAGGACGCTCCCTGGTGGCCAACCTCCTCAAACTGGGTTTGGACGTGTATTTAATTGATTGGGGTTATCCCTCCCGGGGCGATCGTTGGTTGACCCTAGAAGATTATTTGTCTGGATATTTGAACAACTGTGTCGATATTATTTGTCAACGCTCCCAGCAAGAAAAAATTACGTTGTTAGGAGTTTGTCAGGGGGGCACATTTAGCCTGTGTTACGCTTCTCTATTCCCGGATAAGGTTAAAAATTTGGTGGTGATGGTGGCTCCGGTGGACTTTGAACAACCCGGTACTTTATTGAACGCCCGGGGAGGCTGTACCTTGGGAGCCGAAGCAGTAGATATTGACTTAATGGTGGATGCCATGGGCAATATTCCAGGGGATTATCTTAACCTAGAATTTCTCATGCTTAAACCCCTGCAATTAGGTTACCAAAAGTATCTTGATGTGCCCGATATTATGGGGGATGAAGCGAAATTGTTAAACTTTCTACGCATGGAAAAATGGATTTTTGATAGTCCCGATCAAGCGGGGGAAACTTACCGTCAATTCCTCAAGGATTTTTATCAACAAAATAAATTGATCAAAGGGGAAGTGATGATTGGCGATCGCCTGGTGGATCTGCATAATTTGACCATGCCCATATTGAATTTATATGCGGAAAAAGACCACTTGGTGGCCCCTGCTTCTTCCCTAGCTTTGGGGGACTATTTGCCGGAAAACTGTGACTACACCGTCCAATCTTTCCCCGTGGGTCATATTGGCATGTATGTCAGTGGTAAAGTACAACGGGATCTGCCCCCGGCGATCGCCCATTGGCTATCGGAACGACAGTGAAAATTTTGCTGGAATACATTAGGGCAACACTCAGGACTCATCTAGTGCTTTAACTGATACATCCACCGCTTGTACGTCAATAGTTCCAGGGGGAGTGGGGCGGGTAAATTGTCCATTGCTCACTTCCAACTCTTCCCCGCAACTGGGGCATCGGCATGGCTGACCGTCAAAACCAGTGAAGTGATACTGACAAACGGGACACTCCCCATCCACCAATTTTCTCTTCAGCCACCAGCGGAATACCAAAAAGCCCACCGTTGGTGCCAGAAACAATAGCAAAATCAACAGAGCAATGCCATTGACAACCCATTTCAGACCAATGGCACTGAGGAGCATGGCCACGGCAAGGACAGTCAAGCCACAGCCCAGGCCTGATTGGTTGACGGTAACAAATTTGGGGGAAAAGTTGTTCACAGATGGCTCCTACCAACAGCATTACCGCTGGGATCACTATTTTCCATCCTAGTCCATTAGCTCCGCAGTTGGAATACCAAGGTATCCTCCCCTGGGCTAAAGGTTTTGAACAGGTCGCACACCATGCCTATCCCATTAAAATCACGTTGTCAATCACATGGATAATGCCGTTGTCCGCTTCGATATCGGGGATGATTACCGTGGCATTTTTCACTTCAAACCCCTCCGTACAGTCGATGGCGATCGGGGAGCCCTCTACTGAATCAACAGTTGATAGGCGACATAAATCAGCTTGGGTAAACTTCCCGGCAACCACGTGGTAGGTTAAAATCCGAGCCAATTGGGGAATATTTTGTACCAGGGTGGTAATGGTACCGGGGGGGAGTTTGGCAAAGGCCGTATCCGTGGGAGCGAAAACCGTAAAGGGCCCAGGGCTTTGCAACACGTCAACCAAATTGGCCGCAGTGACAGCGGTCACCAAGGTGGAGAATCGCTCGTCAGACACCGCAATTTCAACAATGTTAGGCATGGATTTAATTGAATTAGTCAGTCAAACGGAAGGGAAGCTGTCAAAAAACTGATTCTAGTAATCGTTATGACTAGTCGGGCTAAGTTTAAGACGACGGCAATGACAAAGGATTTATAGACAATTCATCTTAATCTAAATGTTCGTCACCATTTTGACTAGACCAGCTATCAAATTAACGATAACTATCGCTTTGAATATCTTTCAAGCGGGCTTCAGGACGAAGAAATCGGTCTATTTGAGCTTCAAAAAATTGCCGATTCTTAGCCAAATGCCGGGGGTTCGGATCATCTAGGGGATATAACAATGCCGTCCGCAAAGCCTGGATGACTGCTGAGGTAACATTGTACATTGAGCGCTGGAAAGTGATCCCCAACTGCACCAACATATCGTCCTCACCCCGGCAATGTTTTTGATAATACTCGATTAAATATGGTGGCAAAAAGTGCAACATATCATCCATCAACAGCGTGGGGGGAATGCCCGCAGTACCAACGGGGAATACATCGGCATACAAAATACCATAGTGAAAATCCTTTTGTTCTTCCGGCACCTGTTTGGCCTGGGCATTATAGGATTTGGTCCCCCGGAATGGTGCAGTGCGGTAAAAAACAGCTTCCACATAGGGTAGTGCCGCTTCATAAAGCCAGGTAAAACCCTTAGATTTGGGAATAATTTCTAAACATTCGCCATCAATATAAACATGGTGATAAATGGGGCGGCCAGCAATGGCAAAAATACCGTTAACTAAGAAGTTCATGGCATCAGGAACTCCTTTAAAACCGCCCTCATCGTAAATGTCGGACATTTCAAAAAATACGGGGGCCATTACTTCCCAAAAAAGCCCCAAATTTGAGTAGTAGGATAGTTCTCTGACCTGTTCTAAAAATAAATCAGGGAAAAGTTTATATAACGCCAACATCGGGGGATTGCCCTTAAAGTAAGCTCGAATCGCTTTATCTGCGTTGGCTTTATATTCGTCACTATCTAGGTAGGTATCAAATTTACCCATGCCCATGTCCCGGCCATGCCATAGCATTGCTTGCATGCATGCCTCTGCAAACTCCATGTTGATGCGGTCATGCCAGAGGTGATGGAACAGTTTAGGCATTTTGGTGGTGTTGCCTTTTTCCATAAACTCCAGCAACTCAGGGTGGGCAGAAGCCTCTCCCCGCCAGATTCTCAGATCAGCAGTTTCGCCAGCATAGTGGTTGGCAAGATCTAAATATTCCTGGGGCAGAAAATATTTAAAGAAACGCAAGGGATTGAGAAATACCCGTTCCGCAATGTAGAGCAGATCCCGCCAGTAAAAATCCATGGGCACAGCATAGGCTTTGTAAATACCTATGATCTGCATCAAGTTTTCCGGAGTGTCCGGCAACATGGAGCCACCGGCTTCGAGGCGATGGATAACGTCGGCAAAAGGATGGGTGGAGGGGGGTAAGGTAGCTTTTGGGGTCAGGGTAGTCATTTAAGATTCACCGGGAAAAATAAACTGCACTAAATGCAATGGACAATGGCAACGGCGTTAGAGTTATGGCAAGGTCACCCCTTGGGCTAATTGCTCAATGGCGGAGGTTTCATGGGGTAACTGGGCAATCATTTCATTGGTGGTGGTTTGTGTCCAATGTACTAAGTAGTTGGGCTGAACACCGAGGAAGAAAATAATGGCGGTCAGTACCAGGGCTGGGATCATTTCCGAGGCTAATACTTTCGGATAGTAGGCTCTTTGATTATCGAGTTTGCCAAAGCAGGTGCGGTTTAAAAGAATGACAAAATAAACTGCTGTTAGACCGGAAGCCAGAATGCAAAGTAGAGTCGGAATGGGAAAAGTGGGAAAACTACCTTGGAAAACGATGAACTCCGCTGCAAAACCCACCAAACCAGGAATGCCAGCGCTGGCCATGCCCCCGGTAATTAATAGGGCACTGGTTAGGGGCAAACCCCGAATGGGATTCATCAAACCATTCAATACATCCAGGTCGCGGGTGCCAGCTTTCCGTTCGACGATGCCCACCAGATGGAACAGCAGAGCCAGAATTAGACCGTGGCTAACCATTTGGGCCACTGCCCCTAAAACACTCAGCTCGGTACCGGCGGCGGCGGCCACTAGGATGTATCCCATGTGGCCAATGGAGCTATAGGCCACCATCCGTTTGATATCTTTTTGGGCGATCGCCGAGAGGGCTCCGTATAGTACAGTAACTGTACCAATAATAGCTAACACCGGGGCAAACTGGGCCCAGGTTTGGGGAAATAGTTGCAGACCAAAGCGGATAATACCGTAGGTTCCTAGTTTGGCCAAAATGCCTCCCAATAGAATGGCCGTGGCTGGGGAAGCTTCCGTGTAGGCATCGGGTAACCAAGTGTGTAGGGGAACCAGGGGAATCTTGATGCCAAAACCCAACAAAATCAGAATCAACAGAATGGTTTGGGCTGACTCGGTAAAGGTCTGGGTAATTTCTGGATTGTAATCAAAGGAATGGCTACCACTTAGTAAACTCATGCCGAGAAAGGCTGCTAACACCAACAAACCAGAAAAGGCAGTGTAGAGCAGAAACTTCATGGAGGCATAACCCCGTTTTTCCCCACCCCAAATGGCAATCATTAAGTAGAAGGGAATTAATTCTAGTTCGTAGAAGACGATGAATAGAAGTAGATTTTGGGCTAATAGGGCACCGGAAATACCGGCATTAATTAGCAAGATCAACCCATAGTAAAGTCTTGATCTGTTCACGTTAGGCCCAATGCTATAAATCGCCACCCCTGTCAACAGGTTATTAAGAATTACGAGGGGCAGAGATAATCCATCAATGGCAAGGCTATAGTTCAAACCAAGCTGGGGAATCCAAGGCAAATACTCCTGGAATTGAAACTGGGGGTCTGTAACATCAAATTTAAACAACACTAGCAATGACCACACCAGGGTCAAAACAGCGAATACTTCGGTGATTTGTCTAAGTTGTTTGGCTGGTATGTTGCCCGGAAAAAAGCCAATAATCAAAGCTCCGATAACTGGCAGGATTAAGAGCAGGCTAAGCATGGCAAAAAGAGGTGATAAGTCAGTTGGATGAAGGTAAATCTTGCCAATGGAAAATCAAATTTGAACAGATTGCATTCATTGGCCTTGGCTTGCAGTTGATTTTCCTGGTCTTGGGCTTAAAATGCTTGGCCAAGCAAAGAATAGCTAAGAAAGGCGCCAATTAAAGTCAGGCCTAGGACAATGGAAAGAACGTAAAATTGCGTCTGACCAGAAACGTTATATTTCAAACTCTGACCACTAAAAATTGTTACAATCCCAATTAAATTAATCACTCCGTCCACAAAGGTTTTATCAAACCAGTTAATTAAGCGAGAAATTGAATCAATGACGGCGACAATAGTGAGTTTGTAGAACTTATCTGTATACAAGTCATAGGCAAAAAAGTTTTGTACTACAGGCAAAGGTAAGTCAATTGGTTTAGTGATTTTAGGATTGAGGTAAATAAAGGCTGAGCTTCCCACACCCAGTAAGCTAGACGCAATGAGGACTGAGCTTAAGCCCCAATTAATGTCGGCAAAATCAGGTAATAAATTTCCTTGCTTTAGGATTAGGGACAGATGTAGAGCAAAACCTACTGTCACAACCATGGGCAACACCAATGCCCACAATCCCTCTGGCGATCGGACGGTCATCGGCTTAGCTTCACCACCAAAAATCAAACAAAATCCACGGGTTACATTGAAAGCAGTGAGCAGGTTCACCACTAGTAATACCCCGACTAGCAAAGGGGATGTAGCTGATAGATTTTCTGCCAGTTTTAGCCAAGCCCAAAAAGTCCCAAAGGGAGGTAGGGCAATAAGGGATGCAACCCCTACCAGATAACTCAAACCAGAAATTGGACGACGGCTCCAAAGACCACCGTATTGGGTCAAATCCTGGGTCACATTGTTGAGAATAATGCCCCCCACACACATCACCAGAATTGCCATGGCAAAGGTGTAAGTAAAAATCAGTTGTAGAGCTGTTTCCCCTTGACCAGTACCCACGGCAATAAACACTAGGCCCATGTAAGCACTAACTACATAGGAAAGGAAGCGCTTAATATCTATTTGGGCGATCGCAATTAAAGAAGCACCGATCGCCGTTACGGAACCGATAGCAATCATGACAGTCAAAGCCACAGGAGAAAGGGCCAGAATCGGTTGTACCTTTACCAAAACCCACGCTCCCGTTGCAACCACCAATGTATTCCTTAGAATAGTGGCGGGAATTGGACCTTCCATGGCTTCATCCAACCAGAGATGGAGAGGAAATTGAGCGCATTTAGCCAAAGGTCCAGCAATTAAGGCCAAACAAAGCAGGGTGGCAGCGGTGGGATTTAAGTCTGCACTAGCAGCCCATTGGGCCAAATCATCATAATTCCAACTTCCAGCCAAAGGCAGGAGGGCAACTACCCCCATTAACAAAATTAAATCTCCAACCCGTTTAGTTAAAAACGCATCCCTAGCCCCGGTCACCACTAGGGATTGATTGAACCAATAGCCAATGAGAAGATAAGTACCTAGGGTTAAAATTTCCAGGACAACGTAGCTGAAAAACAGGGAGTTACACAACACTAAAGTGCATAATCCCGCCTCAAACAGAGCCATTAGGGAAAAAAATCTGGCCCAGCCCCAATCCCTTTCTAGATATCCGATGGCATAAATCTGTGCCCCCAAATTTAACCCAGTAATCAAAACCAGGGCGGCGATGTTAACAGTGGATATTTTTAAATCAAAGTTAATTTCTAAGTCAGCGGCATGTAGCCAGGGGAAGGAAAGATCGATGGCGGGTTGCTGCCAAATATGTATAAGCACCAACAGACTATGCAAAAATGCAACAAAAGTCATTAATGTGCTTATATAGCCTGCCGGCCTTGGCCCCGTTTGTCGAGTTAAGCCCGGTGACCAGGGGACCGCTAACAGGGCACCCAAAAGAGCGTAGCAAGGTACTAGCCAGATAATTCGACTTAAACTTTCTAACATGGGGGTTGTGGGAAATTTTGTTAACAAGATTCCACTTTCGCCGTCCAAACATCCCGGTCACCGAAGAATTTTCCGGCTTACTCGGTGCTAGGAATCTGGGACTGCCAGAACCCAGACAGGGAAAGCTAATACATCCAAAGTGACGGCCCAAATGGCTGATCTTATCCAGGCCCCAAAGGGGCATTACCATAGTCAAGCGACAATGGTATAACCTAGATGCATAGAAAGAGTGTTATTTGTTACACCATATCATAGGGGAAATAAAATTCCAGATCAACAACCATTTGCTTAAGTGAATGATAAGTCTGGGTAATTGGAGGAAGAGGCAGGCTACGGGGTGGCAGTCCACTCCAAGGGAAAATTTGAGAGTTTGATCCGAATTACATAAATATCCGAATTACGTAAATAGGGTGTTAATCTGTTGCCATTCCCGCAGCAGTGCTCGACATTGCAAACAGTCCAAAATTCTCAGCAAATCTACCAGTTGTGAGGGAACTTGGAACTCGGCCCCGATCGCCTTGGGGCTGAGCCGAAAATCTCCATCGATCCTGGCCCAATAGCCATATAGCTTTTGGTTGGAAAAAGAGCTATTGACGGCCCAACCCCCGTCATTGAGGGGAGTTATTTCGGCAATGGCATGGGGAGGCACTTCCAGTTCCCGATGAAGGATTTCAGCCAAAGTTAGCTCCACCTTAGCTAGATCTGTTAGCCGCCCTCCAGGGAAATCCCAAGTTGCCCTACCTATACCCGGCCGGAAAATGGGATGGGGTAAAAGCAGGCGATCGCCTTGTTGGGGCAACACTATTAAAGAGTCAGCCTTTTCCACCCGCCAATAATCCAATTTCCTTTCCCGATCATCCCGCCACCGTTCCCCCCTGAGGGTCAACCAAGGGTTTTTAACCTCCGCAAAACACTCCAGTAAAGTCCAAGCCGGAGCATCGGGCTGATTTCCCCTTGCGGACTCTGAGCCAATTTGTAAAACTTGCCCCTCGTTCCAAGGGCGATCATAACTTTTATCTATGGAGATCATTGTCAAAATCCGCTTCTTAACATTTCTTAAAATTAAAGCTGTTATAGCAACAACATTGATTAATTTCTATCTAATTTTTGACGGTGCCCATTGCTATCAGTTGTAAGTTGATGAAAATGCTGTAAATTTTTGTAACAAAGTTCAACTTTGTCTTGACTTTTGTAAGTCTTTGCAAAATCTAGGAGCTAGAACTGGTCAGGGCTGGGGCAATTTTTAATTATTGTTACGCAGGTCTTGCCTAGGGGGGGGGAGGCCGTATTATCTTCTAGTGATGTTTGCTGAAAACGCCTATCTGTGCAAGGTTTAACATCGTTATTATGAAGCGAAAACTAATTCCCTTTTTTACGCTTCCTCTATTACACTATTCTGCATAGGAAACCCTTAATAGTTCATTGTCGAGCGAGGAGAACCCTGCATGACAATTAGTCCACCCGAAAGAGAGGCTAAGGCCAAAGTCTCGGTTGATAACAACCCGGTACCAACTTCCTTCGAGAAGTGGGGCAAGCCGGGTCACTTCGACCGGACTTTAGCTAGAGGTCCCAAAACCACCACTTGGATTTGGAATCTCCATGCCAATGCCCATGATTTTGATAGTCAGACCAGCGATTTAGAAGATGTTTCGCGCAAAATCTTCAGTGCTCACTTTGGGCACCTCGCTGTGGTCTTTGTTTGGTTAAGTGGAATGTACTTCCACGGCGCGAAATTTTCCAATTACGAAGGTTGGTTAGCCGACCCTACCCACATTAAACCCAGTGCCCAAGTGGTTTGGCCCATTGTCGGTCAAGGCATCTTGAACGGGGATGTGGGCGGTGGCTTCCACGGTATTCAGATTACGTCTGGCCTGTTTTATCTCTGGCGGGCCTCCGGTTTCACCGACAGCTATCAGCTCTACTGCACCGCCATTGGCGGTTTGGTTATGGCTGCCCTGATGCTGTTCGCTGGCTGGTTCCACTACCACGTCAAAGCTCCCAAATTGGAATGGTTCCAAAATGTGGAGTCGATGATGAACCATCATTTGGCTGGTTTGTTGGGCTTAGGCTCCTTGGGATGGGCGGGTCACCAGATCCACGTCTCCATGCCCATTAATAAACTTTTGGATGCTGGGGTTGCTCCTAAGGACATTCCCCTTCCCCACGAGTTTATTTTGGAACCGAGCAAGATGGCGGAACTCTACCCCAGCTTTGCCCAAGGTTTGACACCGTTCTTTACCCTCAACTGGGGAGTCTACTCAGACTTCCTCACCTTTAAAGGGGGATTGAATCCAGTCACCGGCGGCCTCTGGTTGTCTGATACCGCTCACCACCATTTGGCGATCGCCGTCCTGTTCATCATTGCCGGTCATATGTACCGCACGAACTGGGGCATCGGCCATAGCATGAAAGAGATCCTCGAAGCCCACAAGGGCCCCTTCACTGGGGAAGGTCACAAAGGACTTTATGAAATCCTGACTACTTCTTGGCACGCTCAATTAGCCATTAACCTCGCCCTGTTAGGTTCTTTGACGATCATCGTTGCACAACACATGTATGCGATGCCGCCCTATCCCTACCAGGCGATCGATTACGCTACGCAGTTATCCCTGTTCACCCACCACATGTGGATTGGCGGCTTCCTCATCGTAGGGGCCGGTGCCCATGGCGCCATCTTCATGGTGCGTGATTATGATCCCGCCAAGAACGTTAATAACTTGCTGGATCGGATGCTGCGCCACCGTGACGCCATCATTTCCCATCTCAACTGGGTATGTATTTTCCTCGGCTTCCATAGCTTCGGTCTCTACATCCACAACGACACCATGCGGGCTTTAGGCCGTCCCCAGGACATGTTCTCCGACACGGCCATCCAACTGCAACCGATCTTTGCCCAATGGGTACAGCACCTGCACACCTTGGCCCCCGGAGCCACCGCTCCCAATGCCTTGGCCACTGCCAGCTATGCCTTTGGCGGAGAAACCATTGCCGTTGCCGGTAAAGTCGCCATGATGCCCATCACCCTGGGTACTGCCGACTTCATGGTTCACCACATCCACGCTTTTACCATCCACGTAACGGCCCTGATCCTCCTCAAAGGGGTTCTATATGCCCGTAGCTCTCGCCTTGTCCCTGATAAAGCGAATCTCGGTTTCCGTTTCCCCTGTGATGGCCCCGGCCGCGGCGGCACCTGCCAAGTATCTGGTTGGGACCACGTTTTCCTCGGTCTGTTCTGGATGTACAACTCCCTTTCCATCGTCATCTTCCACTTCAGTTGGAAAATGCAATCCGATGTTTGGGGTACCGTTTCTCCCGATGGCAGTGTCACCCATGTGACCCTAGGTAACTTTGCCCAGAGTGCCATCACCATCAATGGCTGGTTGCGGGACTTCCTCTGGGCCCAAGCCGCCAACGTCATCAACTCCTACGGTTCCGCCCTGTCGGCCTATGGCATCATGTTCCTCGCCGGACACTTTGTCTTTGCCTTCAGCCTCATGTTCCTGTTCAGTGGACGGGGATATTGGCAAGAGTTGATCGAGTCCATTGTCTGGGCTCACAACAAACTGAATGTGGCTCCGGCCATTCAACCCCGCGCTTTGAGCATCATTCAAGGTCGTGCGGTCGGTGTAGCGCACTATCTCCTCGGAGGTATTGTTACCACCTGGGCGTTCTTCCTCGCCCGCAGTCTTTCCATTGGCTAGACTTTGAGCTGAAGTTGGGTTTTCCGGGATAAACCAGGGGGACTGGCTGAGGTTTTTACTATCCTTAATCCTCCCCCTGCCCTCCACCCTCCCCAGCATTTAATAGAAGCGGTTTTAATTTCGCTTTTACCCTATATTCACCCCTATAACCCCTTGTTATAGTGGCTTTAACAATCCGGAAATGAGCAGCGCTTCTGCATTAGCCTCATTTTGCTTGCTTAACGAGGAGAATTTCCGAAAAAGCTATGGCAACTAAATTTCCTAAATTTAGCCAGGATCTCGCCCAAGACCCGACTACACGGCGTATTTGGTACGGGATTGCTACGGCCCACGACTTTGAAACCCACGATGGGATGACTGAGGAGAATCTTTACCAAAAGATTTTTGCCTCCCACTTTGGACACATCGCCATCATTTTCCTGTGGACGTCTGGCACCCTTTTCCACGTTGCGTGGCAAGGTAATTTTGAACAATGGATTAAAGATCCTTTAAACATTCGCCCGATCGCCCATGCGATTTGGGACCCCCACTTTGGCGAGGGAGCTGTCAATGCTTTCACCCAAGCTGGGGCTTCTAACCCGGTTAACATTGCTTATTCCGGGGTTTACCACTGGTTCTACACCATTGGTATGACCACCAACCAAGAGCTCTATTCTGGTGCGGTCTTCCTATTAGTGTTAGCTTCCCTGTTTTTATTTGCAGGCTGGTTACACCTCCAACCGAAGTTCCGTCCTAGCTTAGCCTGGTTCAAAAATGCCGAATCCCGCTTAAATCACCACCTGGCTGGTTTGTTCGGGGTTAGCTCCTTGGCTTGGGCTGGTCACTTGGTCCACGTTGCGATTCCCGAAGCCCGGGGTCAACACGTTGGTTGGGATAACTTCCTGTCTACTCCTCCCCACCCCGCTGGTTTGATGCCTTTCTTCACCGGCAACTGGGGCGTGTATGCGGCGGATCCCGACACTGCTGGCCACATTTTTGGTACTTCTGAAGGTGCTGGTACCGCAATCCTGACCTTCCTGGGTGGTTTCCATCCCCAAACGGAATCTCTCTGGTTGACGGACATTGCCCACCACCATTTGGCGATCGCCGTGATCTTCATCATTGCTGGTCACATGTATCGCACCAACTGGGGCATTGGCCACAGCATCAAAGAAATTCTTAATGCCCATAAAGGTCCCCTAACCGGCGCAGGCCATACCAACCTGTACGACACCATCAATAACTCCCTCCACTTCCAACTCGGCTTAGCCTTGGCAAGCTTAGGGGTTATTACTTCCCTGGTGGCGCAGCACATGTACTCCCTGCCCTCCTACGCCTTTATTGCCCAGGACCACACCACCCAGGCAGCCCTCTACACCCATCACCAGTACATTGCTGGATTCTTGATGGTTGGTGCTTTTGCCCACGGTGCCATCTTCTTTGTCCGGGATTACGATCCCGTGGCCAATAAAGATAACGTGCTGGCCCGCATGCTTGAACACAAAGAGGCTCTGATTTCCCACTTAAGCTGGGTGTCCCTCTTCTTGGGCTTCCACACCCTTGGTCTTTATGTCCATAACGATGTGGTGGTGGCCTTCGGTACTCCCGAAAAACAAATTCTGATCGAGCCCGTTTTTGCCCAATGGATTCAAGCAACTTCCGGTAAAGCTCTCTATGGCTTTGATGTTTTGCTCTCCAATCCTGACAGCATTGCTTCCACCACTGGAGCCGCTTGGTTACCCGGCTGGTTGGATGCTATCAACAGCGGCACCAACTCTCTGTTCTTGACCATTGGCCCTGGCGACTTCTTGGTTCACCACGCGATCGCCCTAGGGTTGCACACCACTGCCCTGATTCTAATCAAAGGTGCTTTGGATGCCCGTGGTTCTAAGTTGATGCCGGACAAAAAGGACTTCGGTTACTCCTTCCCCTGTGATGGCCCCGGCCGTGGCGGTACCTGCGACATCTCTGCTTGGGATGCCTTCTACCTAGCCATGTTCTGGATGCTGAACACCTTGGGTTGGTTGACCTTCTACTGGCACTGGAAACACCTCGGTGTTTGGAGCGGTAACGTTGCTCAGTTCAACGAAAACTCCACCTACCTGATGGGTTGGTTCCGGGATTACCTCTGGGCGAACTCTGCTCAGTTAATCAATGGTTACAACCCCTACGGTGTCAACAATCTGTCAGTTTGGGCTTGGATGTTCCTTTTCGGACACCTGGTCTGGGCTACTGGCTTCATGTTCTTGATCTCTTGGCGGGGTTACTGGCAAGAGTTGATTGAAACCATCGTTTGGGCCCACGAGCGCACTCCTTTGGCGAACTTGGTTCGTTGGAAAGATAAGCCCGTTGCGTTGTCCATTGTTCAAGCCCGTTTGGTTGGTTTAGCCCACTTCACCGTTGGTTATGTGCTCACCTATGCGGCATTCCTAATTGCTTCCACAGCCGGTAAGTTCGGTTAACGAATTCCTCTGTTAGGTAATTAAGCTTGTCCCCTGCCCTCGTTGGTGGGGGATTTGCTTTAATTGGCTGATCGCCACAAAAAATGGATTGGAATCGGCCTCATTTAATCTTAAGTTTTTTGTTATTTTTACCCCATTGCTAATTTGCTTCCATCCCAAGTAGGCGGTCGCCACAGAGTTCGATTAGGGCAGGGATATGATGATGGCGGTTGGGGATGCGCCAACTAATGGCAATATGCCGCAATAGAGTAAGAATGATGTAAATATCAATGGCTTGGCTAAGATGGGGATTATTTGGGGATTGTTTAGCTAGAAAAGCAGTTTTTAATATTTGTTCTTTGCGAACTAGGGCATCGGGATTCCCCCAGGTGCGGAGGCTATATTCGGTCATGTGGGCGATAAAGTTTCCTAGATCAACGGCGGGATCTCCTTTGCAGTAGAGGTCGAGGTCCACCAACCAAAGGTGATTGCCATCTACCAAAATTTGATCGGGGTAAAAATCCCGGTGAATAGTGGTAGTAGGACGGGGATATTTGTTTAAAACCTCTCCCAGCTGTTCACTCTGGGCGATGAAATGTTGAATTTGTGTTTGCCACTGAGGTTGCTGGTGGCTAAATTCCCGGAGGCGATCGCCAAGGATTTGTAATTCAGTGGCAATGGTATGGGTTTTGGTTGTGGGGACAGAATGGCTGTGGATTTTGTGGGCTAGGGCGGCAATTTTTTCCGGTAAGTCGGGACGGGTAATCAATAATTCTGTCGCAGGTTGACCGGGAACCCATCGTTGGAGCCACATCTGCCAGGGTTCAACAATGCCCAAAGGTTTTGGCACCGATAATCCATCTTCACTTTGCCCATGGAACCCGTTTTCCCATAACGCCCGTTGAGAGCCATAGCTTTTGTAATCTGTGCCCTTGGCGCGAATTTTGCCAAGAATAATTCCTTCCACCCCATCGGTTTCCAGATGATAGGCAATCAATGCCCGTCGCCCAGGTTTATGGCGTAGAAGCTCGGTTTTCTTGATCCCTTGTAAACCGGGAAAAATACTAGCTAGGTGCTGTTGAGCTAATTGGCGATCGAGGGCAAAAGGTAGCCATGGTATTTTGGGATCAGAGAAAATTTCGGCCATCATTAACGCCCCAGGGATTTGGTGACGGTTGCGAGGGTTTGCCGTTGAAAGAGATCAGCATAGACCCCCTGACGAGCCAGTAATTCGGCGTGGGTACCCTGTTCCCTGATTTGCCCCTGGTAGAGGTAAAGAATTTGGTCAGCGGCGATCGCCAACTGCAGATTATGGGTTACCAAAAAAGTGGTGCGATTTTCCGCTAACCGTTCTAGGGCTTCAAAAACCAACTGTTCATTAACTTTATCCAAGCCGCTGGTGGGTTCATCCAGGATCAGAATGGGGGTTTGTCGCATGGCGGCCCTGGCGATCGCCAACCGTTGTCGCTGGCCACCAGAGAGAGTAGTGCCCCTTTCTCCCACTACTGTGTCGTAACCCTGGGGCAGTTCCAGAATAAATTTATGGGCATTGGCTAAACGGGCCGCCGCTTCAATCTCTGCCATTGTCGCCCCCTCGATGCCGTAGGCGATATTTTCCCGGATCGTGGCCGCAAATAATAAACTCTCCTGTAATACCACTGCCATTTGGTTCCGTAGGCTCGTCAGTTGATAATCCCGCAGATCATGGCCATCAATGAAAATTTTCCCTGCTGTTGGGTCATACAGGCGCAGTAAAAGACTTAAAAGAGTAGATTTACCACTGCCAGAAGCACCAACAAGGGCAATTTTCTCCCCTGGTCGCACTGTTAAATTCAACCCGTCAAGAATGGCTTGATCTGGATGATAGCCAAAGGAAACATATTTAAATTCAATGCGCCCCTGGAAAAATGGGGCAGGAATAGCCCCTGGTTTGTCCTGAATATCGGGGGTTTCCGCCAAAATATTCAAAATTCGCTCCCCCGATGCCGCCGCTTTAGCCAGACGACCTGTGTATTTAGCAAAATTCTGCACCGGTTTGTAGGCATTGCGTAGATAGGTTAAAAACACCAAAACCGTTCCCGCTGTCAGAGCATCTTCAATGACCAGATGGCCTCCGTAACCCATCACCAAAGCTGTACCGAAGGCAATCAACACGTCCACCAATCGCTCCAGGTTGGCGGCTAAACGCTTAGTTTCAATGTTTTCTTGGAGGCTCCGTTGATTTTGGCGGCTAAACAAATCGGCAAAGGCTTGTTCCAGGGAGAGAGCTTGGACAAGTTTAATGGCGGAGAGGGATTCAGCGGCGGTGGAGGCAACGGCCCCTTCCTGGTGACGTTGGGTGAGGGAAGCATGGCGAATTTTGGCACTTAAACGATTGGCGGCCAACCAAAACAGGGGAAAAGTTGCCAAGGACAAAAGGGTTAATTTTAGGTCTAGCCAGGCCATCACCCCCACCATGCCGCCCAAAGTTAAAAGGCTGACCACCAGGGGCAAAGCTGCTGTGAGCAAAATTTCCTGGAGACGGTTGGCATCGCTACTGACTCGGATAATCAGATCGCCACTGCGGGCTTGGTAATGGTAACGCAGGGAAAGCCTTTGCAAATGCCCATAGAGTTGATCCCGCACCTGGGCCATGACGCGACTACCAACGATCGCCAAACTGACGGTATTCCAATAGGTAGCGATCGCCCGACTGACGGCAATGATAATCACCCCAACGGCGATTAACATCAACAGCCAAGCGGCATTGAGGTTAGTAAAGCCCCAGAGAGAAAGACTCGGCTGGGTTTGAGTGGGAATCAGTACCCCGTCAATGAGCAGCTTGAGGGGCCAGGGTTCCAACAGTCGCAACCCCACATCCGCCAGCAAAGTCACCATCGCTACCAGCAAGAGTCGCCACTGGGCACGAATTTGGGGCCAAAAGGTGGTGATCACTGCCCAGAGGCCTGGCACAGCTTGGGTCATGGGGGAGGCACGGTTCATTTATCTATCACTTTTAACTTCAACTAAATTCAACTAATTTCAACGTTGAAAAACTAGGCTTGGGCGATCGCCAAAATTTGGGCGGCAACGCGATCCCAGGTGTGGTGTTTAAGCACGAAGTCACGGGCCGCCAGACCTAACTGTTGCCGTTGCTGGGGCGATCGCCAGAGACGTTCGAGGGCCTGGGCCAGGGCTGTCGGTTCCCCCGGTAGACACAAAATCCCCGTCACCCCATCGTCAATAATGTCCTTCACTTGACCGATGCAACTAGCCACTATGGGTAACCCGGCCGCCATATATTCCACCACTTTCAGAGGCGAAAAATAAAAATCTTCACTGGCGGGATAGGGGGCCACGGCAACGCTCATTTGACTTAACCAGTGGGGGACTTGCTCTGGAGGGACTGTACCGGTCCACTGTACTTGGGTAGTTAAATTGCGCTGGGAGATCGCTCGTTCAAGGACTTGCCGTTGGGGGCCATCACCGACAATCAACAGACGAGCTTCCGGGACAGTTCGTCGCAGTTGGGCAAAGGCTTCAATCAGGTAATCCAGGCCATGCCAGGGCTTAAGGGAACTAACAAAACCCACAGTGAAGAGTTCTGTCTGAGATGGTTTGGACAGACCGGCAAAACGAGCTGGGTTTATCCCATTAGGCATGACAAAAAGGCGATCGCCAGAAACCCATTGTTGCAAATAGGATTTAACCTCTTGGGACACTGCGATTAAAGCTGTTGCTTTCCCAAAGACTATTTCGGCCACCTGCAAAGCCAAATCCCGGTCTAGTAAAACCCGGTGTGTGGCTTGCTCTTCAATTAAGGGTGCATTCACTTCTAAAATGCCAGGAATCTGACAGTTTCGGGCAAAGGTCATTCCCGCATGACTCCAGAGGGAATAACGTTCATAAACAAGATCATAGGGAGCTGCCTGGGTTAATAAATTTTGCAACGTCTGATTTTGTTGAAATAAGCCCTGTTCCCGCATTGCTAAATCTCCTTTGGGCACCTTGGGCAGGCAGTGAACGGGTAAATCGACTAAATCCTTGGGCGGTTCCCCCCCCAGCTTTGCCGCAAACAGGGTCACCGTTGCCCCCTGGTTCTGAAAAGCGCGGATAATCTCTTGCACATGGATTGAGGCACCTTTACAACCAAAGACTGGAATGCCGGGATCGACACAGATGTAAGCAATCTTCATCGTTTGGCCTCCCCTAAATGAAATAAGTCACGGAGTTGGGCGCTATTGCGTCGCAGGTCAAAAGCCTGTTCTAATCGTTGGCGGGCCTGCTGGGCGTAACGATGACGTAAATCTGCTTGGTTCAAGATGGTTTGGAGCGCTTTGGCTAACTGTTCCGGGTCATTTTGGGCCACCAGCAATCCCGTTTCCTGGTGCTGAATAATTTCGGGAATGCCCGTCACATCCGTTGCCACACAGGGAGTACCCAAGGCGATCGCCTCTAACAAAACTGTGGGTAAACCATCCCGATTGCCATCCCGGCCAACAATGTAGGGGGCGGCAAACACCTTTGCCCGTTTTAGGAGTTGAAACACTTCCCCCTGGGGTTTGGGGCCAGTGATCTCCACCCAAGGCTCTAGCTGATGCTGGACAATTTGCGATCGCAATGTCGCTTCCAAGGAACCAGCACCGACGATCTGACAACGGAACTCACAATCCCAACGGCGCAAGAGATCGCAGGCGCTGATTAGATAAGTCAAGCCTTTTTTTTCTACTAGGCGTGACACAGAGATAATTAACGGCGGTTCACAATTTTCCGACCGGGGTTGGTAGGGCAATTCTGTTAAATCCATGCCGTTGTAAATACGCTGTACTTTGCTGGCCGCTTCCCCGTACTGCTGTTGTAAATAGGTACGGTTATAGTCGCTAACGGTCACCACCTCGCAGGCAGCTTGGAGTTTGCGGGCAAAATCCGCCGGATCAACGCTCTCATGGAAAATATCCTTGGCATGGGCCGTAAAACTGTAGGGCACCCCAGCAAAATGGGCCGCTAAGCGAGTAACACTGGTGGCAACGCTGGCAAAATGGGCATGGAGATGGGTAATTCCTTGGTGACGGACGGCTTGGGCGAGCCAGAGGGCTTGGTAAACAACACTAGAGCGTTCTCCGGCGGCGTAGGCTAACTTTCTCCAGATGTCGGGAATTACAACCGCAGTGGCTTGCATTTCCGCCCAGAGGTAACTGGCCGCAGTGGGATTTTGCCCTAATAAATTTGGGTGCGATCGCCCTTGGCTGGGTTTTTGGATACAGGTAACGGGGGCCTTCACCCGGGCAATTTTGTCTTGGAAATAGCTATCTACCGGAGGACGGAGGGCAAAAATTTTGATGTCTAAACCCGCTGCTTCGTGGGCAAGAATTTCATTAACAATGAACGTTTCCGAATAACGGGGATAGCGTTTAACAACGTAGGCGATGGCCATGGAAAATTTACAACGGAATTGACTAGCAGGCTTGGGACATAAAACAGTTACGGGTGCTGAGCAATTGACCCAGAACGAGGGGAAGTTGTTGGGTGGCCCGGAGATTTAGAACTGGTTTGTTATATTGGTTGGTCGGCGCAGAGTGGAGCCAAGCTGTCAAATTTTGGGCATTTACCTGATCGGGATGAAGCACATCTACCAGCCCCAGTTGTTTTAAACGGGTGGCCCTCAGCCATTGTTCTTGGCGGGGTTTAATGCGGGGAATAATCAGCGCTGGTTTTTGGAAGGACAGAATTTCGCAGGTGGTGTTGTAGCCCCCCATCGTGATTACCCGTTCCGCCGCCCACATCAACATGGTCGGTTCAGAAAAATAGGGCAGGATAGTGAGGTCAGGATTATTCTGGGCACTGACCTTTAACTTTTGCCGTACAGACTCCGGCATAAACGGCCCGGTGAGCAGTACCCCCGGCAGGTCGGCAGTGAAGGGAATTTGGGCAAAGGCGATCGCCAGGGTTTCCCCATCCTGACCTCCTCCCACAGCACCGAGGATGAACCGGGATGGTAATTTCCAGTTACTTAACGTTTCTTGCCAAGGTTTAGTTAGATGTTGGAGGCGATCGCCCTGATGGAAATAGCCAAGGGGCCGCATTTTCGCCGTCACATCGGGGGCAAAACCATACTCATGTCGTAGGTCATAAACTTGCGGGTCACCATAAACCCAGACGGCATCGTAATAGCGACGAATAGCCCTTTCATTATCTGCTTGCCCCCAATCCCGCTGCACAGTCCCCGGTTGATCCAAAATATCCCTTAAGCCAAGTACACAAAGGCTTTCTGGTCGTTGTCGCAGATATTTCAAACTGGGGTCCAGTTCCCGTTCCACTCCCCGGGGCACATTGTCCACCATCAGCACATCCGGCTGAAATTGCTGAATTGTTTTTAGAATTAACTGCGATCGCCAAGCGATCAATTTCTCCAAAGGCAGATCCAGATCCCGGCCAGAGTAGGAACCATCGCCATTTTTTCGCAGACTGGGCAAATTCACATAGTTAATACCCGCAGCAGTTAGGGCTTCATTTCCTTCTTCAATGCCGGTAATTACCAAAATTTCAACGGGTAATCTAGACTTTTGTAACGTTTGGGCAATGAGTAAATTACGGCGCTTATGCCCCAACCCCATGGTGTCGTGGGAATACAAGACAATGCGATAGCAATGGGAAGCCTTAGCCCTATGGCCCAATCCACCGGACTTTTTTAACGCCAATTTTTTCGGCGATCGCCGGGGGAAATGTTGTCGTAGTCGGGGTGATTGAATGGAGTGCATGGGAAAATGTTGGCTGTTCCAAATTTAAAGTTGTTGATAGTAATATCAAGTTGGTCAGCCTCGGTTGTGTTTCGATAGTGCTCCACTGTTCTAAATTTGCAGTAAGATTTCAATAAAAATTCTCTATCTCTCTTACGTTAATCTAGGTGGAAGGATAATAAATTCTATGCTGTCCATTAAGCATAAATAATCAGTACTAGACACATTGATATTTGGCACTAGTTCCCATAGTTCAAACCTCGCTAGAAAAGAGCAGATAATCTTGGCGGTAATGTAATCGCGGCACCACCACCATAGATCCTTCTGCTAATTTGCTGACAAAAATATGTTCAAATAGGACTCTACTTTATCCTCAGATTCCATTGGACAACTTTTAGTTTGTCCACTAGATCAGATAATATTGAGGGGCTTTTACTTAGTTTCGTCTCAATGTTGGTAGAGGACAGAGCTGCTTTTCAACAACAACCGAAAATAATTAGAAAATTAACTACGATCAATTGCCGATCTATCTTAATGCTTCCATTTGCCCCAAAATACTGTTTCCATGGGAGTTTAGACTATGACTAACAAAACACTGCTTGGTTAGAGTCAGATCCCCCAAGTGGCCACCAAGCTCTAATCTAAATTCTTGCTAGAGTTGAGAAAACATCCCCATGGCCAATATCCTCTTAGTGGACGATGAAAACGCCTTAACGGAACCCTTGAGCAAAGCCCTAGGGCACCAGGGCCATACCATTGACGTGGCTGACCAAGGAAAAACAGGACTAGCCATGGCGATCGCCGGTCAATATGACTTGTTAATCCTTGATTGGATGTTGCCCCAAGTATCAGGGTTGGAGATTTGTCGTCAAATTAGGATTCTGGGTCACTCAACGCCGGTTTTATTTCTCACTGCCAAAGATACCCTTGATGACCGAGTGGCGGGCTTAGATGCCGGTGGAGATGACTATTTAATTAAGCCCTTTGAACTACGGGAGCTTTTAGCCCGGGTGCGGGCCCTACTGCGGCGACAAAGCCACGGAGAAACCATCACGGAAACCCTGGGTGCAGTCAAAAATAATTTGCTCAGCGTCAACAACGTTAGCCTAGATGTGGCCAATCAGGTGGCCTATTGCCAGGGTCAACGCATTGCCCTTTCGGAAAAGGAAGTGGCGCTGTTAACCCTATTCTTACAAGCTCCCGGACAAATTCTCAGTCACGAAGAGATCTATTCCCACCTTTGGCCCGGCGAAAGCCCCCCCAGTAGTAACGTGCTGGCGGCCCTGGTGCGATTACTGCGGCGCAAAATTGAACAGCCCAATGCCCCCCGCCTGATTAATTCCGTTTACGGCAAGGGGTACTGTTTTGAGGCCAATTAGCCGATGATCGCCTTAACTGCGTCCACAATTTGGGGCGGTTGCACAATGGTCAGTCGTTCCAACATACCGTTGTAGGGAGTGGGAATATCTTGGGAAGAAAGGCGCACCACCGGCCCATCTAACTCATCAAAGAGATGATCATTGATTAGGGCAATGAGCTCAGCGCCGATGCCTCCGGTTTTCATACATTCTTCGACAATAATGACCCGATGGGTTTTCTTCACCGAAGCGCTGATGGTTTCCATGTCAAAAGGCTTGAGGGAAATCAAATCAATAATTTCCGGGTCGTAGCCTTCTTTTTCCAAAGTTTTTAGTGCCTGTAAACAATGGTGACGCATGCGGGAATAGGTCAAAATAGTGACATCCTTACCGGGGCGCACCACTTCGGCTTTATCCAGAGGCACAATATATTCGTAGTCGGGTAAGTTTTCTTTCAAGTTGTACAAAAGTACGTGCTCAAAAAATAACACTGGGTTATTATCCCGAATGGCTGCTTTGAGCAATCCCTTGGCGTTATAGGGGGTGGAGCAAGCCACAATTTTTAACCCCGGCACCGCATGGAAATAGGCCTCCAACCGTTGGGAATGTTCTGCCCCTAATTGCCGACCTACGCCCCCAGGACCACGGATAACCATGGGAATTTGGTAATTGCCGCCGGAGGTATAGCGCAACATCCCCGCATTATTGGCAATTTGGTTAAACGCCAGCAGAAGAAAACCCATATTCATGCCTTCAATGACTGGGCGCAATCCTGTCATGGCCGCCCCCACCGCCATGCCGGTAAAACTGTTTTCGGCGATGGGCGTATCCAGCACCCGCATTTCGCCATACTTCTCGTACAAATCCTTGGTTACCTTATAGGAACCGCCATAGAGTCCCACATCTTCTCCCAGCACAAGGACGTTGACATCCCGTCCCATTTCTTCGTCAAGGGCTTGGCGTAGGGCGGCAAACAGTAGGGTCTCAGCCATGATTTCTGGGGGAAAACTTAGTTTTTAATAACAATTTAGACCGCCGCCGCATCTCTCCTTGTTGGTCCGGTGTAGGCAAACCAAGCAAGGGCGATCGGGGCACAACAATCTAGTATTTTGACACACTGGCTGGCCACCATAGCGGAGATTTTAGTCAGGGGACAAGGGTGGATGTCGATTAGGGCACAAAGGCGAAGGCTATTTATGGTTTTTTAGACTGGTCCAAGCAACTAATTACCGTGGTCAACAGCACTAGGACCTTGCAGCTTGATTTGCCCGTGCCATGTTTTTGATAGGATAAAAAGCTAGCTAAGTTGTAATCTTCGCTTGCTTAGTCCGATTGACTGTTTCCATCCGTTTCCCTAGAGGAATTTTCCATGCCCCAGGCCGTTGGCGTGATACAGACCCTTGGCTTTCCCTCCGTTTTGGCCGCTGCCGATGCCATGCTCAAGGGCGGTAGGGTGACCCTGGTGTACTATGACTTGGCCGAGAGGGGGAATTTTGTGGTGGCGATACGGGGCCCAGTATCAGAGGTGAATCTGTCAATGAAGATGGGTCTAGCGGCGGTCAATGAGTCTG
The DNA here is from genome assembly GCF_003015225.1 of Synechocystis sp. IPPAS B-1465. GTDB lineage: Bacteria > Cyanobacteriota > Cyanobacteriia > Cyanobacteriales > Microcystaceae > Synechocystis. The sequence goes on from NZ_CP028094.1 coordinate 956,007, forward strand.
TTATGGGGGGAGAAATTGTCAGCCACTATATTGTGCCCAATCCACCCGAAAATGTACTGGCAGTTTTGCCGGTGGAATACACAGAAAAAGTCGCTCGCTTCCGCACCTGAGGTAGACTTTCCCGCCCTCGTAGTCCGATGTACACCACTTAGCCTATAGTTGACCATGGGATTCTTGCTAATTCCCACCCCGACTAGTCGTTAAGTCGAAGGTTTGGGTTTTATTTATCTGTCCTTTAGTTTTTGCCGCCACTGTCAAGGAGAACAATATGTCCGCCCAATCCGCCGTCGGTTCCATTGAAACCATTGGTTTTCCCGGTATTCTTGCCGCTGCTGATGCCATGGTTAAGGCCGGTAGGATTACCATTGTGGGCTATATTCGGGCGGGGAGTGCTCGCTTCACCCTTAATATTCGTGGGGATGTGCAGGAAGTGAAAACTGCCATGGCTGCTGGTATTGATGCCATTAACCGAACTGAAGGGGCAGACGTGAAAACCTGGGTGATTATTCCCCGACCCCATGAAAACGTAGTGGCAGTTCTGCCCATCGATTTTAGTCCTGAAGTGGAGCCTTTCCGGGAAGCAGCAGAAGGTTTAAATCGTCGTTAATTTTTTTGTTGGGAAACTGAGAGGCATAGACGAGATAAGGTGGGTTACTGAATTCCCCAATGCGTCAAATTTTGATTGCACCAGACTCTTTTAAGGGGACTCTTTCCGCTGGTGAGGTTTGCCAGATTGCTCTAGATGTTTTAGCGCCGGAATTTGACTGTGTTGCCCATCCCCTAGCCGACGGCGGTGAAGGAACCCTAGAGGCGATCGCCAACAATCTCGACGGCCAATGGCAGACAGTGAGAGTACAGGGGCCATTACCGGATCAAACGGTTGATGCTTGTTATTTATGGTTACCCCAAGAGGAGACAGCAGTCATTGAAATGGCCCGAGCCAGCGGTTTGCCTCTGGTACCCGTCGGGGAACATAATCCGGAAATTGCTACCAGCTACGGCACAGGGGAATTAATCACCCACGCTGCCCGACGGGGAGCAAAACAAATTCAATTGGCGATCGGCGGCTCTGCTACCAATGACGCAGGTTTAGGTTTACTAATGGCATTGGGTTGGCAGTTCTTAGATTCTCAAGGTCAGTCCGTCGGTTGGGGAGGGCAAGCCCTGGGTAAAGTTGCCGAAATTATTCCTCCAGTCTTAAATGCTTTTCCTCAGGTAACCGTTTTATGCGATGTGACCAATCCTTTTTATGGTGCTAATGGGGCTGCCCAGGTCTATGCTCCGCAAAAAGGGGCAGATCCAGCTATGGTTCAACGCTTGGATCAGGGTTTGCGTCATTTTGCCCGAGTAGTACGGGAGTTTGATGGCTTTGAAATCAATTTTCCTCGGGCCGGGGCCGCTGGGGGAATGGGAGGGGGCGTGGCCTGGGCATTGGAGACAAAGATAGAATCAGGTTTTACGGCGATCGCCAAATTGACCCAGTTGGAACAGGCCATGGCTGGATGCGATCTAGTGATTACCGGAGAAGGTTGCTTCGATCATCAATCCCCACAGGGTAAGGTGGTGGGAGGTGTTCTTGAGCTAGCGAAAAAAATCAATAAACCGGCGATCATCGTAGCGGGACAATGCCAATTAAGTCAGACAGTTTTACCTAACGTGCTCAAAATTTTTAGCCTAGTGGGGCCGGATATGCCCCTAGAAAAAGCTTTACAACATCCTCAAACAGCCCTGAAAAAAAGATTGGTTCAAGTGAAACAATACTTAATCCAAAGTCAAAACTGAGTTCAGACAAATGCTCCATCATTACGCCGGGAACTATGGCCGGCCTAAAAACTGGCCCTGCCCCTAGCCATCACCAAAATAGCAACTATAATCTGTTATTAACCATCAACATCATCGTTCCGTGAGCAGAAGCTGTAGGCGGTTTTTCTTTACCAACACTGATTGTGGTCCTGGCTCCCTGAGCTAGCCCGCAAAACAGACCAATGGCCTTGCTTAGCCTAGCATCTACCATGAATCTAAAGAAAATTGTCAACTTCTCCCACTCTTTCGAAAAAAACGTGTACAATGTGTTACTGAGTATAGGACTTGGTTCCCGTAGTCATTATTAGGTGTGAGGAAAAGCTAAAAATGCTTAAACTATCTTGGAAGTCCCTGTTAGTGAGCCCTGCTGTGATCGGTGCCGCCCTTGTGGCTGGTGCTGCTAGTGCTGCTCCCGACAACGTTACGAATGCTCAAGTTTTAGACCAATTAGACCAATACACTGCCGAAGGTCAGTCTTCTGCCATTGATCAAGTAACCAGCGTTAGCGAACTCCGCGATGTGCAACCCACTGCCTGGGCCTATGAAGCGCTCAAGAGCTTGGTGGAACGCTACGGTTGTATCGTTGGTTACCCTGACCGTACCTTCCGTGGTGATCGAGCCCTCAGCCGTTGGGAATTTGCCGCTGGTCTTAACGCCTGTATGAACGTTATGGAACGTTTGATTCAGGAAAACGTGGCTGTTCTCCGGGAGGACATCGACAAACTGAAACGCCTCATGCAGGAATTCGAGGCAGAATTGGCTGCTTTGGGTGCTCGGGTTGATAACCTCGAAGCCCGCACCTCTTTCCTCGAAGACCATCAGTTTTCTACCACCACCAAATTGACCGGGGAAGTAATATTTGCTCCCACCGCCATTTTTGGTACCAAAAAGACTCTCAACAACCAAACCGATAACAACCAAGCGGTATTCCAGAACCGGGTTCGTTTACAGTTCAACACCAGCTTCTCCGGTGAAGACCTGTTGGTCACTCGTCTCGCCGCTGGTAACGGTAATCGCTTCAAGAGCTTCTATCCTACTCAGAATGTTATTGATCCCGAGACCGGTAACCCCATCGGTATTGTAGGTGACTACTATGAAAGCCCCACCTTTACCCAGGTGCACCAGCTTTCCCCCGGCGACAACAACAACGTAGCCGTTGACTGGTTAGCTTACTATGTTCCCTTGGATCTGGGCGAAAACTTCCGTCTCAACAACTACATTGCTGCTTGGGGCGGTATCTGGGATGACTTCGTTCCTACCCTGAACCCCTATTTCGACGACTACACTGGCGGCAAAGGTTCCTTGAGTCAGTTCACCGCCCAGAACCCCATCTACTCCATTGGTGGCGGTACTGGTATAGGTACAAGCCTAGAGTTGGGCTTCCTCAGCAATCTGTTGGGCCCCACTTCCTTGAGCTTGGGTTACTTGGCTAGCACGGGCAACAACCCCAGCAGTGGTGGTTCTGTTACTAACCCTGCCACTGGCAACAATTATGACTTCAGCAGCGGTGGTAACGGTTTGTTTAACGGTGGCTATAGCGCCTTGGCTCAAATTACCACCAACATTTTCGACCGGGTTAGCCTAGGCTTCACCTACGTTAATGCCTACACCACCCCTGATGCCGCTATCTTCGGTAAAGGTGGCACTCAAGGTATCGTCGGTACCACTGCGGCTAACCTCAACCGTTCTGAGTTGAATGATGACTTTGTGAACGGTTTGGGTGTAGGTGCTCCTCCTGTGGATGCAGCTACCTACAACAATAATGTGAGCGGCGGTAGCACATCTGGCAACGTTATCAACCCCTATGACTTTGGTGGCAAGCAAACCAACAGCTATGGCGTCCAAATGGCTTGGAACATTGCCGATTGGCTGAGCTTCAGTGCCTATGGTAGCTACACCAATGTTACTTTGATTGGTAAAGACAATGGTGATATCTGGACCTACGGTGGAGGCTTTGCCTTCCCCGACCTTGGTAAAGAAGGTAACGTTCTTGGCATCTTTGCTGGTGTTCAACCCTATGTTTCCGGTTTCACCAACAATACTTTGGGAACCACCTTTGTAACCACTGCTAACCCTCTGCAAGTTGAATTGTTCTACAAATATCAACTCACCGACAACCTTTCTATAACTCCTGGTGTGATCTGGATCTCCAAGCCTGAACAGACCACCAACGCCACCGACGCCTTCATCGGCACCGTCCGTGGTACCTTCACTTTCTAAGCCTGAGTCCGTCTTCTTAAGACACTTGTTTGAAAGTTAAACTCTAATAACTCTTTAACCCCGCCTCTGGTGGGGTTTTTCGTTGTAAGATGCAGGCAGATTTCCCTTCTTGGTGGGCCCTTACCTATGAAAATTGCCAGTAATATTACAGAGCTAATTGGTCGTACTCCTCTGGTTCGCCTCAATCGCATTCCCCTATTGGAGGGATGTGGGGCCAAGATTGTAGTCAAGTTGGAGGGGATGAATCCAGCGGCTTCGGTAAAGGACCGCATTGGCATTAATATGATTAACCGGGCAGAACAAGAGGGATTAATTGAACCAGGGAAGACTCTGCTGATTGAGCCCACTTCTGGTAATACGGGCATTGCCCTTGCCATGGTGGCCGCAGCCAAGGGTTACCAATTAATTTTGACGATGCCTGAAACCATGAGCCAAGAACGGCGGGCGATGTTAAAAGCCTATGGAGCAAAACTAGAACTGACCCCGGGGAGTGAAGGGATGGGGGGATGTATTAGAAGAGCCCAAGAATTGGCTGAGAGTTTGCCAAATGCCTATATGTTGCAACAGTTTGATAATCCGGCTAATCCTCAAATTCATCAACAGACTACGGCATTGGAAATTTGGCAAGATACCGATGGAGCCATTGATTTCCTCGTGGCGGGGGTTGGCACTGGTGGGACTATTACCGGGGTGGCTTCTGTGTTAAAAGAAAAAAAACCTAGCTTTCAGGCGATCGCCGTAGAACCCCAAAATAGCCCAGTCTTATCAGGGGGTAAGCCGGGGCCGCATAAAATTCAAGGTATTGGGGCGGGCTTTATTCCCGAAGTGTTAGATGTAAACCTGATTGACGAAGTGATTGCCGTGACCGATGAAGAGGCGATCGCCTACGGTCGTAGATTAGCCAGGGAAGAAGGAATATTATCGGGGATTTCCACTGGAGCAGCTCTGGCGGCGGCCATCAAAGTGGCAAAAAGACCTGCCAATAAAGATAAATTGATTGTCATGATCCAACCCAGTTTTGGGGAAAGATACCTCAGCACCCCCCTATTTCAGGATTTGGAGTAAGAACTGAGAAAGAAATTTTTCCTGAAAACTTTGCCAGAAAAAGAAAACTTTCGGGAATTGTGAGTTATTTTAAAGCGTAAGTGGCCACACAATACGAGCATTCCCCATGGTAACGCTACTCGAAAATCCCTTCCGCACTGGACTCCGTCAAGAACGCACTCCAGAACCCCTCATTTTGACCATTTTTGGTGCATCCGGGGACCTTACCCAACGGAAATTGGTGCCAGCCATCTACCAAATGAAACGAGAGCGCCGCTTGCCTCCAGAGTTAACGGTGGTCGGTTTTGCGAGAAGGGACTGGAGCCACGACCATTTTCGTGAGCAGATGCGTAAGGGCATCGAAGAATTTTCCACCGGCATTGGCAGTGAAGACCTGTGGAATGAGTTTGCCCAGGGTTTATTCTACTGCTCTGGCAATATGGATGACCCAGAAAGCTATCTCAAATTGAAAAACTTCCTGGGGGAATTGGATGAAAAACGTAACACCAGAGGCAATCGAGTCTTTTATTTAGCTGTTTCCCCCAACTTCTTTCCCCCGGGTATTAAACAATTGGGGGCAGCGGGTATGCTGAGTGACCCGGTTAAAAGTCGCATTGTGATCGAAAAGCCCTTTGGTCGGGATTTGAGTTCAGCCCAAAGCTTGAACCGGGTAGTGCAGAGTGTCTGCAAAGAAAATCAGGTGTATCGCATCGATCATTACCTGGGCAAAGAAACGGTGCAAAATCTGATGGTGTTCCGCTTTGCCAACGCTATTTTTGAGCCACTGTGGAACCGTCAGTTTGTTGATCATGTGCAAATTACCGTAGCAGAAACGGTAGGGGTAGAAGAACGAGCCGGTTATTACGAATCCGCCGGGGCTTTACGAGATATGGTGCAGAATCACCTCATGCAACTGTTTTGTCTCACCGCCATGGACCCCCCCAATGCCATTGACGCGGACAGCATTCGCAACGAAAAGGTTAAAGTGTTGCAGGCTACCCGTTTAGCGGATATTAATAATTTGGAAAATGCCGGTATCCGGGGCCAATATAAAGCTGGTTGGATGGGAGGCAAACCAGTGCCGGGTTATCGAGAAGAACCGGGGGTAGATCCAAGTTCCACCACTCCTACCTTTGCGGCCCTCAAACTGATGGTGGATAACTGGCGTTGGCAGGGGGTGCCCTTCTATCTACGCACGGGTAAGCGCATGCCTAAAAAAGTGAGTGAAATCGCAATTCAATTCCGGCAAGTACCTCTGTTAATTTTTCAATCGGTGGCCCACCAAGCTAATCCCAATGTGTTGAGTCTAAGAATTCAGCCCAACGAAGGCATTTCCCTGCGTTTTGAGGCAAAAATGCCCGGTTCAGAACTGCGTACCCGCACTGTAGATATGGATTTTAGTTATGGTTCATCCTTTGGAGTGGCCGCAGCGGATGCCTATCACCGCCTTTTATTAGATTGTATGTTGGGAGACCAAACCCTGTTCACAAGAGCCGACGAGGTAGAAGAAGCTTGGCGAGTAGTAACTCCGGTGTTGTCGGCTTGGGATGCCCCCAGTGATCCTCTTTCCATGCCCTTGTACGAAGCTGGAACCTGGGAACCAGCGGAGGCAGAATGGTTAATTAATAAAGATGGCCGTCGCTGGCGCCGACTTTAGACTGCAACGGTCATCGAAAGCGATCAAAAAAATCTGTATCAATTTCGTAAACTGTTCTGGGTTTTAAGCCTATTTCTAAGTAAATGGCGATCGCCAGCCAAGATTAGCAAAGACAGTTTAAAATCGTGAAGAAAAGTTAAGAGCCTTGTCTCCCCCTATGCCCGAACAAAATAGCATCCGTATTCGAGGCGCTAGACAACATAACCTAAAAAATGTGAATCTAGACCTGCCCCGCGATCGCCTGATTGTGTTTACGGGGGTGTCGGGGTCAGGCAAATCTTCCCTAGCTTTTGACACTATCTTTGCAGAGGGACAACGGCGTTATGTGGAATCCCTCAGTGCTTACGCCCGACAGTTTTTGGGGCAGTTGGATAAGCCTGATGTGGACAGCATCGAAGGGTTGAGTCCGGCTATTTCCATCGATCAGAAATCCACTTCCCACAATCCCCGCTCCACCGTGGGTACGGTAACGGAAATTTACGACTACCTCCGTCTGTTATTTGGCAGGGCTGGCAGTCCCCATTGTCCCCACTGCCAACGGAATATTGCCCCCCAAACCATTGACCAAATGTGTGATCGGGTGATGGAGTTACCGGACAGAACTAAGTTTCAAATTCTTGCTCCGGTGGTAAAGGGCAAAAAAGGGACCCATGTGCAACTACTTTCTAGCTTAGTTTCCCAAGGCTTTGTGCGGGTAAGAATTAACGGCGAAGTGCGAGAATTAAGTGACAATATTGAATTAAAAAAGAACCAAGCCCACACCATTGAAATAGTTATTGATCGCCTGATCAAAAAAGAAGGTTTACAGGAACGATTGGTAGACTCACTCAGTACTTGTTTGAAGCAAGCAGAAGGCACCGCCATTATTGACATTTTGGACAAGCCAACGCTGGCAGTGTTAGATGGAGGTAAAAAAGACGACAAAGAAGCATTAAAAGCGGCAGAAAACGGCCAGGCTTACCATGCAGAGTTACCCAAGGAAATTATCTTTTCAGAAAACTTTGCCTGTCCAGAACATGGGGCGGTGATGGATGAACTTTCCCCCCGCTTATTTTCTTTCAACTCCCCCTACGGTGCTTGTCCCGATTGCCATGGAATTGGCTTTGTGCGGTCTTTTTGCCCAGATTTGGTCATTCCTGATCCCGAAAAACCAGTGTATGTGGCGATCGCCCCCTGGTCAGAAAAAGATAATTCCTATTACTTGTCGTTACTGTACAGTTTAGGACAGCATTTTGATTTTCAGTTACAAACTCCCTGGAAAAAGCTAACCAAAGAGCAAAAGGAAATAATTTTATACGGCACAGAAGAAGAAATTTGGTTTGAAGGGGAATCCCGTTACCGCAATAAACAAGGTTATTATCGTCGTTTTGCTGGAGCATTAAATATCCTGCAAAAAAATTATGATGAAACCAATTCCGATGCCATTAAGCAAAAGTTAGAAAAATATATTATTAATCAACCCTGTCACACCTGTGGCGGCAAAAGGTTAAAGCCAGAAGCATTAGCAGTAAAACTAGGGCAGTACAACATTAACAATTTAACCAGTGTGCCCATCCGCCAGACCCTGGAACGGATTGAAAATCTAGAGTTGACTTCCCGGCAAGCCATGATTGGGGAATTGGCGTTAAAGGAAATCAAAGCCCGTTTGCAATTTCTCCTGGACGTAGGTTTGGATTATCTGACCCTCGACCGGGCCGCCATGACTCTATCTGGCGGAGAAGCCCAACGGATTCGCCTGGCCACCCAAATTGGTTCCGGTCTCACCGGAGTTTTATACGTTTTGGATGAACCAAGCATTGGTTTGCATCAACGGGACAACAATCGCCTGTTGGCCACTCTGACTAAGTTAAGGGATCTGGGCAATACGTTAATTGTGGTGGAGCATGATGAAGATACTATCCGCCACGCCGATTATATTGTTGACATTGGTCCGAAGGCGGGCATCCATGGTGGAGAAATTGTCTGTCAGGGGGATTTTCAGACTCTACTAAAAAATCAAAGGTCTCTTACTGGGGCTTACCTATCCGGTCGGGAGGCGATCGCCACTCCGGAGGAACGGAGAAATGGCAACGGAGCCAAGTTAACCCTCCAAGGTTGTTGCCATAATAATTTGCGTAATATTGATGTGACCATTCCCCTGGGCAAACTGGTGTGTGTTACAGGGGTATCCGGTTCCGGCAAGTCCACCCTAGTCAATGAATTGCTCCATCCGGCTCTGCAACATTATCTTTCTCGCCAAGTAGCTTTTCCCAAGAATTTAGGGGAAATCACCGGCCTCCAGGCGATCGATAAAGTCATTGTCATTGACCAATCCCCCATTGGCCGCACTCCCCGCTCCAACCCCGCCACCTATACAGGTATTTTTGACTCCATTCGAGAAATTTTCACCCAAACCATTGAAGCTAAAGCTAGGGGTTATAAGCCGGGACAATTTTCTTTCAACGTCAAAGGGGGACGCTGTGAAGCCTGCGCTGGTCAGGGAGTTAACGTGATTGAAATGAATTTTTTGCCCGATGTGTATGTGCAATGTGATGTGTGCAAAGGAGCCAGATATAACCGGGAAACGTTGCAGGTGAAGTATAAAGGTCATTCCATTGCCGATGTGTTGGCCATGACCACCGAGGAAGCCCTGACAGTGTTTGAGAATATTCCCAGGGCAGTAAATCGCCTGCAAACCTTGGTAGATGTGGGTTTGGGTTACATCAAACTGGGTCAACCGGCCCCCACTTTATCCGGGGGAGAAGCCCAACGGGTCAAACTAGCTTCCGAGTTATCTCGCCGGGCCACGGGCAAAACTTTGTATTTAATTGATGAACCCACCACCGGGCTATCTTTTTATGATGTCCACCATTTGCTCAACGTTTTGCAAAGACTAGTGGATAAAGGCAATTCTGTTTTAGTCATTGAACATAACCTGGATGTAATCCGCTGTAGCGATTGGATTATTGATCTGGGCCCCGAAGGTGGCGATCGGGGTGGAAAAATTATGGTTGCAGGAACCCCGGAAACAGTGGCGCAACATCCAAGTTCTTACACAGGGAAATATTTAGCGAAGGTATTGCAATCTTAAATGTGAGAAAAACTTAAATATATTTTCACTATTTAATCTAAAGTCACTGTTGACCGGGTCGCACCGGACAGATCAACTTCACCAAACCGCAAAACCTGTGACTTCGTGTGCAACGGTTTTTTATTTGACAGTTTAGGTCAAGATGCGTCTCGTGGTTCTTTCAAGTTCAACGCACGGATTAAACCATCATGCACTTTATAAAGGTCAGATTCAATAAACCCTTGTGATGGATAAAAACAGCGATAGCGCCAAGTGGTAGACGCTCCAATCTTAAAGCCGACCACTGAGTTGTCAAAAAGAAAACGGAGATCGTCCAGAATTCCAGTTTGCGTAAATTCAACCCCCAGTGCCCTTAGCTGCGATTCCAATTCGGCACGAGTGAATTGAGTTGATGCATGGTTTTGAATTGCAGAAAGTAACTTTACAATATGCGAGTACTGGATAAACCATTCATCGAGTAGTTCCTGACGAAGCCATTCAGAATATCCTGGTTCGGCTGTGTAAATTGCTTCAACGGGCAGATGATCGAAATTAGCTGGGGTTTCTTCGAAAGGATCATTAACGCTTTCCTTCACAGCATCAATTGTACGGCTCAAGAAACAAATCATATCTCTTGGGCGCATCATGGTTCGTTTCAAGAGGTAGTTGGAAGGTTTTGAGCGCTGCCGCATCTCGTTTTTGTCAAATAATCCATCTAAATCCTCCACCGCATCCACGTCGTTTTTTTGTGCAAAATAAGAAAGGCGACGCAACAAGAGCTTAAAAAGGTCGTCACGATCCCACTTAAGCAGAGCGCCACAGTCTTCACGTAGTTTGTTAGAGTCGTTCAGTGGCAGTACGGAAAAGATATCCTCACGGAGGAAAATGATAGGTCGAACCACGCCATTATACTTTGCTGTTAGAGAGTCAGATGCGGACACTAGGCCAGCAAGGACTTTCCGCGATACATCGAGAGAGACATTATCCCAGGCCTCATCGACCCGATCAAAGCAGATAACTGTTCGATATTCACAAGGTTGAATTTTCGCAAGTGCGGCTTCCAGATAAGCAATTATATTGCTAACGTTCTGGGCTAATGCAGTGCGGATGTCATTGTCTGCCGAAACTTCTTCAAAAGACAACTCACCGCCAGAAACTTCCACGGAGTCAAAGCTGCCATCTTCCAGGTCCAACCCTGCTCTTGGTAACTTTACCTTCGAAAGTCCGAGTAACTTCCGCCCAATTAATTGGTAAACCGATGGCAGAGGATGATCGAACAGTTTCTCAAGCAGGGTTTGGGCTTTTGCAATTGGTTGAGGGACTGTAACACCGTCCTTGGCGCAACGAGAGGCGTAAGCCTTGATAACTTCGACTAAAATCACGAATCGCCAAGAGTGCTTATATGCGAGTGATTCGGCCGTTTCACTATTACTTAGTAGAGAATGTACTTTCCAGTTGTAATCCTCAAACGAAAGAGAAACAAGTATATCTTTATCACTAAGATACTGATGAGGGTTCTCTTTCAGATATCTGAAAACCGCAGTCTTGCCTGCTCCCTTTCTTCCCAGTACCAAAAATGATGACTTATTTGTGAGTACTGAATTCAAAACACCGTTATCATAGAAGTAATTGACGAGCTCGTCGTCTCGCTCAGCAGAAACCTTGCCAACATTTATCCATTTAAGAACGCTCATGTACTTCGATTGTCCTCAGAAGGTAGTCAAATAACTAACGACCATGCAGCAGGTGCGATATGCTCACTCCTCTTAGAAAGTGTTTGAAAAGTTTTAAGCAAGCCTTTGAAGCATGAGATGAACCATGGCAACATAGAGCATTGTCTCACTGGTAGTAGGTAAATATTCATAATCCTTGCTTAAACGACGATAGCGGCCAAACCAAGCAAAGGTGCGCTCGACTACCCAACGGCGGGGTAGGACTTCAAAGCCTTTTTGTCCCTGCTTTTTGCTGACGACATTCAAATTCCAACCAAAAGTATGCTCCACCCAATAGATAAAATCCTTTCCGCCAAAGGTGCTATCAGTCCATATAACTTGCAGGCACTGCCAAAGGGGAGCAAACCAGGTAGCAAGTAGAATCAGACCCTGATGGTCGGAGCGATGGGCACCATGGACGACAACATCGAGAAGTAATCCCATGGTATCCACGAGGATTGTACGTTTACGACCATTGACCTTTTTTCCGCCGTCATAGCCAGTTTCTTGGCCAGTTCCAGCCTTTTTAAGTGACTGTGAATCTAAACAACCGGCACTAGGGTGAGTATTTCTTCCAGCTTTGAGCCGAACTTTCTCACGGAAGATACGGTTTAATTTTTTCCAGGTACCATCTTCGTGCCATTGCTGGAAATAACCATAGACCGTTCGCCATTTAGGAAAATCATGGGGCAGAAGTCGCCAGGCACACCCCGTTCTGAACATGTAAAAAATAGCATTGAGTATCTCCCGCAGACTAGTTTTCCGTTTTCTTCCCCCAGTTTTTGCTTTGGGTAAATGAGGTTCTACCAATTGCCACTGGCTATCAGTGATGTCCGTGCTGTAAAATTCCCGGATTATCATTAATTATGGTGAAAATTTTATTCTTTTCACCATTTTCCATTCTTCACCCTACTTTTCAAACACGCTCTAAGAGCTTAGCAGTAGGAAAGATTTTTGAGTCACCATAAGGGTATTGCGGCCATTGACTGCTGTGATTAATCCCTTAATAGTGCCCGAAATCCTGCCTGCTGAAAATGGATATCGGCAGTCAGTACATCAGTGATTCCTCGATCCTGCATCACGATGAATGATATGCAGTCCACTAAACCCCATTCCTTGTCTTCTCGTTGCTTAAACAAATTAAATGCTGATTTGTATAGACTGTTAGTTAATAGAACGACTTCAACACTGGGATCAGTTTCCAGGGATTCTAAAAGTTGGATTGCCGCTTTTCTATATCTTTGCTTAGAAAGCGCATTGCCTATCTCTAGCAAGATACCTTGGGTTGTTACTAGACGAATTTTGTTAGCCTCAATTTGATTAGCAAGCTGAATAGCCCGTACATGATTTTGATCAGTGATGGAAGATAATGCGATCGCAAAAGATGTATCTAAAAAAACTTCAGTCATTGTCAGAAAGAGTTTCCCCATACAAATATTGATCAATTTTCTCTGACCAATCAGGTTCACCCTGTAATTTTAAAGACTGAGCAGTTTGAAGAAACGTTTTAGGTGCTTTTACTTCATTTGGTAGAACACTTTCAACAACAATTCGCACCCTCGTACCTGCGGCAAGGTTTAAGGGAACTTCCAATTGAAGAGCTGTGCCGTCAAATACGGCTTCGAGTTCTTGAAGCATCATTTTATAAAAGCTGTGGACTTTTTTCAGTATAGCCTGACCTTCTTTTGTATTATCAAGACTTGAACGCTGAGTTGAAATCAAGCTCAATAGATACTGCTTTCTCAATTTCTTCCCAGTAAATATCTTCCAGGATGCCCTGTTTGTTCTTAATTCTCTGAGCATCAACAGCCCTTAGTTGGCTTAAGTTAATGTGGCGATCGCCATCTCGATGATTGCTTCAACGGGATAATCAATTTCCGTGGCACGAGCAGTTAGGGCATCTTGAATCCGATCTGGTAAACACCTTAAAATAATTTCTGCATCAGCGGACGAAATTTGCTCCGAAAATTTCACTTGCACGGCCTAGGACTCCATAGGAATTTGGACATTGCACGGCGGCTCAGTTGTCCTTAAAATAATCGCCTCCAGTTCCAATAATAACCTAGGGTTTTTTGAGTAAGGTATAAGGAATAACGTTTGAAGACTATCGGTTGAACCCAAGTTAGGTAAATATAATCTTTGCCGGATAGCTTCATTACTCTGCAAGCAGGTTTTTATTATTCCTAATTGCTCTTGTATCGGTCTAGGCATTGAACACCTGAAAGCATGCCATTGATGGAGCTACTCCGATCTTTTAAATATTTTTGTATCTAGCTAGGGGCGGCCGTGGCCATAATAGTAGCTAGGGCCTGGGTTAATTTTTGGTTATCTGCCATTGTCCGCACTGCCACTCGGAAAAAATCCTCACCTAATTCGGGAAAACTAAGACAATCTCGGATCAAAATTTGGCATTTAGTTAATAGTTCTTCTTGAAGTTCTGGAGCAGGTATGGTCGTTTTTACGAGCAAAAAATTGGTCTGACTCGGCAAGGGAAATAGCCCTGGTAAACTCGCTAAATCTTGCTGCAATGCGCTACGGGCAGGGGGTAACCATTGCCAAACCAGTTGACGAAATTCCTCGGCTTCCAAACTGGCGATCGCCGCCGCTTCGGCCAACACATTCACAGGCCAGGGGTCCCGCCAAGCTTGCCATTGAGCTAAAAGATCTGGGTGGGCTAGGGCATAACCTAAGCGTAATCCGGGCAAACGATAAAACTTGGTCAGAGAGCGGAGAATAATTAAATTGGGATGTTTCTCCAAATCCCCCACCAGACTTTGCTCTTCTCCCGGGGGCAGAAAATCCATAAAAGCTTCGTCCAACAACACCCATTGATAGTGGGGCAGGAGGGCAAGAATTTCCTCCCGAGCTAGTAGAGTGCCGGAGGGATTATGGGGATTATTGAGAATTAAACCGTGGTGTGAGGACTGGACGGCTGAAGTATTGGCAATTTCCGATGGCGATCGCAATTTTCGCCAAGGCCATGGTTGATCAACCTGCCAGGGAATAGTTTTAAGCTCGGCTCCGGCTCCCCGCCAACTGCGGCCATAGTCCCCAAAGGCCGGGCCCACCACATAGGTACAATCCAAACTAGCAAAAGTGCGCCCCGCTAGGGTTAACAATTCCGCGGAACCGTTGCCCGGCAACACCCAATCCATCGACAACTGATGATGATCGGCGATCGCCTGACGAAGATGAATATATTGGGGGTCGGGATAGTGGCGCAGGGCCGGCAAAGCTGACTCAATGGCGGCCAGGACAGAGGCGGGGGGGCCCAAAGGATTAATACTGGCGGAAAAATCTAGTAAAGAAAAAGCTGGACAGCCTGCCATCTGCGCTGCCCAACCCAAATTACCACCGTGGTGGGGTCGCTCAAACAAAGGTCAGTGGCAATTATTTTTTCTCAGGAGCAACTTTATCTTTGAACATTTTGCCTGCGGAGAAAGCCGGCACCTTAGTGGCTGGAATGAGCATTTTATCCCCAGTTTTGGGGTTACGGCCCTCCCGTTCCTTACGTTCCCTGGCTTCAAAGGAACCAAAGCCCACTAGGGTTACTTTTTCCCCTTCGGCCACCACTTCCATGATGCAATCAATGGCGGCTGAAATTACCGCATCTACCTCCTTTTTAGTGATGCTTTCCCCCAGTTGCTCTTTCGCTTTGTCCGTGACCGCATGGACTAATTCGCCTTTATTCATCTGAAAAAATCTCCTTGAGAGTGAGTTTGTTGGAATAGACTCATTTTTTAGGCATTTTCTCCCCATAACAGGGTCATCGGGAGGCTCCACAGCCCGGATAGACACAGAAATTTGGCATTAAAAACCCCTGAAATCCCCGCAGACTGGCTGTTTCACTGCCTTATTCTATGCACAAAGTGTGGAAGTAGGATCACTTTTCCCCACGAATTTTTGCAGTTTTGCGGGATTTTGTCACAATCCTTTACGAAAACTTGGATTTTACCCGGACTTAAAAGTTAACCTAACTCAAAGGATGTAACTCCGTAAATTTTATCTAGGGCGATGGAGGGGGCTTGCCCAGTGTACATTCGAGCAGTTTCAAAAACTACCTGCAGGCTATATTTCGTTGCTAGAGTGATCGCCGCTTGGTTGGGTTCTGGCACATCTAGGTAAATGGTATTTTCCGCTGTAGGAATTGCTTTTAGAGCTAAAAAGATAATTTCCGCTACCTCTGGAGTATCAGCAAACAGAGGGCCAATTTTGTAACCTACTCGGCAGGGGCGTAGAACGCCATAACCCCGTAAAATCCCATCTTCTTGGTAGGCGATCGCCTGGTGCCCCGATTGATGACACCATGTTCGTAAAAATTCTTCCCTGGGGGCAGGAAAGCATTGATCGTCATAGGCCAATACATCTTCCCAGGCCATGGCATCTTCTAGAGGGACCAGATGGGGGGATGGGGACGATAGGCCGCCGGTAACACCCTGGTAACGAATATTGCGGTAAGCCAGATGAAAACCGGATTTTTGATAATTTGCCTGTTGGGCCAAAACTCCGTCCAAACCGATATTGCAGCCTTGTAAATAGTCCAAAGCCCTTTGCCAAATTTGCCAGCCGTAACCCTGACCTCGATACTCCGGTTTGACAATGTAAAAGCCGATAAAACCAAATTCTTGGTTGTATTTCACCGCCGAAATGGTGGCAATTGGTTCCCCGTCCAATAAACCCACGAAAAATCCCTGGCGATCGCCTTGGTAAAAACAGTCAGCATCTTGGTGACCGGGATTCCAACCCTCCGCAGCCGCCCAATCCACCGCCAAAGCAATCTCCGCTGCAGTCATCGTTCTGATCAAGTATTTCTGCTCAGTCATCACCTTTAGTCACTATTAACTTCAACGTTTGCTGACTTGGTAAAGGGAATTGTAACCAATGCCGAAACCGCCCCAATGCTAGCATTAACCTGGATTGCCATAGATTTTAGTCAATTAAAAACCTCGAATCTTAACAATCATTAACTTACTCACCCTGGGAGAAACTGCGGATGGTATCGATCGCCGAACGGACAAAATTAAACCTGCCCCCCATTGCTGGTAAAGAAGCGGAAATATTAGCCGTTGTTAATGAAAATAAACCGGTGTTTTTACACCAAACCAATTTGCAGTTGGAGAATTTGCAATCGGCCTGTGCCTGCGCCCTGCATATGCACCAACCCACCATTCCCGCCGGGCAAGATGGGGCGTTGATTTCCAATCTGCAGTACATGTTTGAGCATCCTGGGGAGGGGGATAACCACAACGCCGATCCCTTTGCTTGGTGTTACCGTCGGTTGGGGGAAATTATTCCCCGTTTAGTGGCGGAAGGTTGCAATCCCCGCATCATGTTGGACTATTCTGGCAATTTGCTCTGGGCGTTCCAGCAAATGAGCCGCAACGACATTCTTGATGACCTGAAACGGTTAGCCTGTGATGCCCAATATCAGCCCTATGTGGAATGGTTGGGAACCATGTGGAGCCATGCGGTGGCCCCTTCCACCCCCATCCCCGATTTGAAGCTACATATGTTAGCGTGGCAACAACACTTTGCTGATATTTTTGGTCTGGAAGCATTACAACGGGTGAAAGGTTTCTCGCCCCCGGAAATGCATTTACCCAACCATCCTGATACTTTGTTTGAGTATGTTAAAGCCCTAAAAGAATGCGGTTACCGTTGGTTGATGGTGCAGGAACATTCCGTGGAAAACCTCGATGGTAGTGGCCTTTCCGGTGATCAAAAATATGTTCCCAACCGCTTAGTGGCCCGCAACTCCCGGGGAGAAACGGTGAGCATTGTCGCTCTCATTAAAACCCAAGGTTCCGACACCAAGTTAGTGGCCCAAATGCAGCCCTATTACGAGGCCTTAGGGCGGGGTAAACAACCTGTGGGCAATCACCACATTCCTGCCTGTGTCACCCAAATTGCCGATGGGGAAAATGGCGGCGTCATGATGAACGAATTTCCCCCTGCCTACGAGCAAGCGACTCGCAAAATGGCGGAAAATGGCGGTAAATCCGGCACAGTGGCCATTAATGGCACGGAATATTTAGAACTACTGGAAGCGGCCGGCGTGCAAGAGTCCGATTTCCCCGCGATCCAAGCCATTCAACAACACAAAATTTGGCAACGGGTTAATCCCGATTCCCCCAGCCATGAACAGGTGGAAAAGGCGATCGCCGAATTGAAAGCCACGGACCACCAATTTGGGATGGATGGAGCTTCTTGGACTAATGATCTCAGTTGGGTACAGGGCTATGAAAATGTGCTCGAACCAATGAACCAACTCAGCGCCAAATTCCACCAAAAATTCGATCGCTTAGTGGCGGAAGATCCCAGCGTTACCCAACGGGAGGATTATCAAAACGCTCTGCTATATCTGTTATTAGTGGAAACTAGTTGCTTCCGTTATTGGGGCCAAGGCACCTGGACTGATTATGCCCGGGAATTGTACCGTCGGGGGGAAGAAGCTTTAGCTTAATTTTTCCGGTTTACTGGGGACAATAAGCTTGGACATAGTTAGGTAAAATTTGACCAACTTTGCAGTCTCCCGGTAAATCATCAATCCCATTGCCTGCCATGGCTGATCGCCAATCGTTGGAAGAAGCTCTCCGCCGAATTTGGGGCTATGACCACTTTCGCTATCCCCAGGGAGAAGTAATTGATTGCCTATTGGCCAGGCGGGATTGTCTGGTGGTACTACCCACTGGAGGAGGGAAATCTATTTGCTTTCAATTGCCGGCATTATTGGGGGAGGGATTAACCCTGGTGGTTTCACCGTTGGTGGCCCTCATGGAAGACCAGGTACAAAGTTTACGTAGGCAAAATCTGCCCGCCGCCTGTCTCCATAGCCAATTGAGTCGCCCCGAAAGAAAACAGGTGTTGTACCAATTGGGGCAACAGCAACTAAAGCTCCTTTACCTTTCGCCGGAAACCCTGCTGAGTGAGCCAGTCTGGAATTTGCTCCGGCAACCCCAGGTCAAATTGCAAGGAATCATGCTCGATGAAGCCCATTGTTTGGTGCAGTGGGGAGATAGTTTTCGTCCTGCCTACCGCCGTTTGGGAGCCCTGCGTCGGGGATTAGGCAGAGACAAGGGCCAGATTCCCCTGGCCGCCTTCACCGCCACAGCCGATCGCCAGCAACAGAATTTGATCGTAGAAGGATTGAATTTGCGATCGCCGGAGTGTTTTCAGGTCAGCCCCCATCGCCCCCAACTACATCTGAAAGTCAAAATGGTGCTGAGTGAATATTGCCGCCGGCAACAATTACGGCGTTTTTTGCTCAAGCATCTCCAGGAAAGCGGTTTGATTTACGTCCGTACCCGCACCATGGCCATCAACTTAGCCCAATGGTTGCAGGAACGGGGCTTTGACAGCGAAGCTTACCATGGCGGTTTGGGCCCCCACCAACGACGACAGTTGGAACAAAAATGGTTAACGGGGCAAATTTCTTCGGTGGTTTGCACCAATGCCTTTGGCCTGGGCATAGACAAGCCCGATACCCGTTGGGTGTTACATTACCAAGCCCCCCTGATGTTGATGGATTATCTCCAGGAAGTGGGACGGGCCGGACGAGATTTGCAACCGGCAGAATGTCTCACCTTAGTTAGTGAACCCACCGGTTGGTTGGACTCTGGCGATCGCCAATTGCGTCAGTATTTTTTGAGTCAAGCCAGCAAATATCTACAACGAGCCGAGGTCTTGAGTCAACAAATTCCATCCCAGGGCAACCTAGGGCAACTAAAAGCCCATTTTCCCGATTTGGAAATGGCTCTGGCGTGGCTCCACCGTCGGGGTAATTTAGAGTGGTTAGATCCATTTAACTACCGCATTAACCCCGGCCATTACCAGGCCAATCCCCTGGAGGAATTGAAAAGCCAGTATCGCCTGATGACCCAATACCTGACCACTTCCCGTTGTCGTTGGCAAACGATTTTGGTTGCCTTTGGTGACAATTCTCCGGCGGCGAGGCGACCCTGTGGCACCTGTGATAATTGTTTAGTTGGACGCTGCTAATTTTCAGGAGCCTAGGGGATGGTTGGTAACTGGGATTAATGATTTAGATATAAAATCTAATACTGATCCAGGTAATATGCAACGAACGTGGTCCTATTTTACGGACCATCGACATTTATATATTCTCTGTAAACAGCCTTAAATTTAGAGAGTGTTTGAAAAGCCCCCCTGGCTCCCCAAGTTTGGGGGAAGTTAAGTAAAAGTCACCCATTATTGGGGGATTTAGGGGGCAAAATAAAACTTTTCAAACAGATTCTTAGACATTTATTCATCTTTTTTTCCCTGCACCATGGTTAATCAGCCCCTAGTAAGCATTATCATCCCCGCCTACCGGGCCGAAAACACCATTGCTTTTACCGTTCGTAGTGTGTTGGCCCAGACCTATGACCATTGGCAGGTAGCGATCGGTGTGGATGACCAGGTGGATTACCTGCAACTATTGGCTGAACAGGGTATTAATGACCCCAGGCTAAAGCAAGTTTTTACCGGGGGCATTGGTAGTGGGGAGGCGATCGCCAGGAATAAGGCGGTGAGTATTTGTGATGGGGACATTCTGGCCAACTTAGATGCGGACGATGCCTTTGCATCCGATCGTCTGGAAAAGTTAGTACCCCTAGCAGAAAAATATGGCGTGGCGATCGATAACACGGGGGTTTATAACAGTGAATTGGTGTTGTATAAGCAACCCTTTCCCCAACGACAAGCACTGAACTTTGCCACAGCGGCGGATATTCTTAGTCCCCGCATTCCCTTTTTTCCAGTTTTTCAACGGCAATTGTTGGGAGATGGCTGGACGAAAGTGCCCTTTGCGGCGGATGTACTTTTCAATTTAGAGCTATTGAGTCGCACGGAAAAAGTAGCTATTCACCCCGAGCCCCTCTATCGTTACTATAAACGGGACAATTCCATTACCCAATCCGCCAATGCTTTTGAAACTGCGGAAAAAGCCTATCTAACTATTTTGTCTCTGTTAGACGAAGGCGCTTTGACTTTAACCGATGCAATTCGTCAAGCGGCCCGGCAAGAGTTTAGTGAAAATCTAGCTTTAAATAAAGTTTTTCGTCGTTACATGGAAGAAGGTCGTTGCCAAAATCTAGAACAATTTTTAGATATGACAAATAATGGGCAGAAAATTGAGTTTGTTTCTAACCTTAACTAAGTTAATTGCTCTATGATCATCGCCCTATTTTTTGTAATTAATCAGTAGCGAGAAAATTTGTCTCAGTCTATCTCTGCCCAATCTGGTTATACCCTGCCCGTGTTTGCCTGTGCGTCGGCGATCGCCGCTGTGGAAACCTTGCTCACTAGTAACTGTCCAGATTCGGTCACGCTGGAACTATTGGAACCGGCTAGAACGGCGGAAATTGCCATTGAACAGGGGGCTTTGCTCGGTCATCACAGAGCCTTGGCCATCACCCGCAGCGAACCGGGCAATAACTTGGATTTAACTCGCCATACCCCCGTTTGGGCGGAAGTGGAATTTACCCCAGGGGAAGGAAAACTGATTATTCAAGGGGGAGAAGGCATTGGCAAACAGCTTGATAGGGAAGGCCAAGCCGCCATTTACAGCTATGCCCAACGATTATTAAGACACCATTTGCAGCCGTACATAAGTGGAGATCAAACTCTGATGGTTTCCTTAATTTTGCCCCTTGGTCGAACCTTAGCCACTCGCACATCCAATGCAGCTTTTGGGGTGGTGGAAGGTCTATCTTTGTTAGGCACCAGCGGCATTGCCCAACCCCTCAGTGCTCCGGAGCAACTGGCAGAGTTTCAACAGCATTTGACTAGTGCGGCTCAACAACATCAATGCTTAGTATTTTGCCTGGGAGAAAACGGTTTAGACTTAGCTCGACAGTGGGGAGTACCCCTAGACCAAATGGTAAAAACGGCCAATTGGTTAGGCTCCCTTTTTGTGGCGGCGGCGGCCGTGGGGGTACAGGAAATCTTGCTCTTGGGTTACCACGGCAAATTGATCAAACTAGCCGGGGGCATTTTCCACACCCATCACCATTTAGCCGATGGCCGTTTGGAAATTCTCACTGCCCAAGCTGTACAAGCAGGTTTACCCTATCCCCTGGTACAGGAACTTGGCCAAGCACCCACCACGGAAGCAGGGTTAAAGCTATTACGCCACTGGCAAACGGAGCAAAATTGTCCTTGGGTTAGCAAAATTTACCAAGCCATGGCGGACACCGTCGATCGCCGTTCGGAGGAATATGTTTATAAAGTCAGTCAACATCAATTAAAAGTGGGCAGTTTACTATTTGATGGCGATCGCCAACCGGTGGCAATTAGTACTCAAGGTCAGGCCATGGCTGATAAATTGGGGATGACCATACCAGAAACTTAGCTTCCTGCTTAAAGAAAACCCCACAATTCCGGGGAGGCACAGCCTAGGGGATAATGGGAAAGTTGCCATTTGGAGGGAGACAGTAGACCATGCGCATTTTAATTATGGGAGGAACCCGTTTTATCGGTATCCATCTCTGCCGGGTGCTGGTGGCCCAAGGTCATGAAGTGGTCCTATTCAATCGGGGAAATCGTCCTGACCCCGTCAATGGCGTGGCCCAAATCCATGGCGATCGCCGGGTCGCTGAACAGTTGCGCGAAAAACTAGAAAAGGAAGAATTTGACGTAATTTTTGACAACAACGGTCGGGAGTTGAGCGATACCCAGCCCCTGGTGGACTTGTACAATGGCCGAGTACAGCAATTCGTTTACATGAGTTCCGCTGGGGTTTACCAAGCATCATCCCAAATGCCCCACCGGGAGACCGATGCGGTGGATCCCCAGAGTCGCCACAAAGGCAAATTTGAAACGGAACGCTATCTAGCCCAGAGCGGCATTCCCTGGACTGCCATCCGCCCCACCTATATTTACGGTCCCCACAATTACAATGCCCTCGAATCCTGGTTTTTTGACCGTTTAGTGAGGGGTCGAGCCATTCCCATCCCCGGTAATGGTCAATACATCACCCAACTGGGCCATGTGGAAGATTTGGCGATCGCCATGGCCAAAACCATTGTTACCCCAGCAGCGATCGGGCAGATTTATAACATCTCCGGCGATCGATACGTCACCATGAATGGTCTAGCTCAAGCCTGTGCCACCGCGGCGGGTCTTGATCCCCAGGGCGTTAAATTAGTCCACTATGACCCCAAGGATTTTGACTTTGGTAAACGCAAAGCTTTTCCCCTGCGTCAACAACACTTTTTTGCCGATATTCAAAAAGCCCAAGACCATTTAGATTGGCATCCCAATTATGGTTTAGTAGAAGGCTTAAAAAATAGCTTTCAACTGGATTATCTGCCGTCCGGTAAAGGGGAGGAAAAAGGAGATTTTGACCTAGACGAGCAAATCCTGGCATTCAGTTAATTTAGGGTATTAAATACCAATGTTCACAAAATTTTGAGAAGTTAACTATTAGTGAATACCACGGAGGAACATAATGGCCACCACTGCCGATGAAGTTTGGGCCCTACTGGGGGAGTTGATTGAATCCCAGAAAGAAACTGATCGCCGTATGCAAGAGACCGATCGCCGTATGAAATTAACGGATCTTCAAATGCAGGAGACCGATCGTCGTATGCAAGAGACCGATCGACTTATCAAAGAAAACGGTCGCTTTATCAAAGAACTGGGGAAACAAATTGGTGGGTTAGGGAAAAAATTTGGTAGTTTTACCGAAGGCTTGGCCTTGCCTTCCATGGAGCGCATTCTGCAGGAGCGTTTTGGCATGGAAGTTATTAGTCCTAGTGTCAGGGCCAGCAAAGGAGGGCAACACCTAGAAATTGACGTTCTAGCCTATGCCAACAGTGACATTAATACCGCTTACGTGGTGGAAGTAAAAAGCCATCCCAGGGAAGAGTCCATTACCCAACTAAAAAATTTGCTCCAGAAGTTTCGTACCTTCTTTCCTGAACACAAAGATAAAAAGTTGTATGGCATTCTGGCGGCGGTGGATTGGTCAGATGACTTAAAGCAACAGGCGTTACGGGAGGGTTTATATGTGGCCAGCATCCACGATGAAGTTTTTGAGTTGGCAGAGACTCCACCTGATTTTGAGCCTAAACTCTGGTAAAGATTTAACGGATCAACCGGTTTTTTTGGGGGTTATTCAAGTAACCCTTAGTAAGCTAATTATTCTCTACTTGCCCAATTTATTTAGATTATTTGAACTCACTAAATTTCTATGACTGCTCTACGCATCGGCAACGGCTACGATATCCACCGCCTCGTAGGCGATCGCCCCTTGATTTTGGGGGGAGTTACCATTGCCCACCATTTAGGACTGGATGGCCACAGCGATGCCGACGTGCTGACCCACGCTTTAATGGATGCTCTCCTAGGGGCATTGAGTTTGGGGGACATTGGCCACTACTTCCCTCCCAGCGATGCCCGGTGGCAGGGGGCCGATAGCCTCAAACTTTTGGCTCAGGTGCATCAATTAATCCTTGAACGGGGTTGGCGAATCAATAATCTGGATAATGTGATTGTGGCAGAACAACCCAAACTTAAACCCCACATCCAGGCCATGAAGGAAAATTTAGCCAAAGTTTTGACTATTGATCCAGATTTAATTGGCATTAAAGCTACCACCAACGAGCGTTTGGGCCCCACGGGAAGGGAGGAAGGCATTGCCGCCTACAGCGTGGCTTTGTTAATCAAAGAAGGGTAAACACCGGACCATGGGATAGAAGATTCTTGTCCTATCCATGCCACTGGTAAAGGTTGTTACGGTTTGCCTGTTGCAAAATGTGAGAAGAGCAGTCTAATCTGCCCTGTGAATTTTGACCGCATTTTTGCTTGGCCGCTGACCAGTTTAGAAGTCTTTATGAATCTTGCCCTGCCTAGCCAGTATCAATTCTTACCCCGTTTTTTTCGCCTAGCCACCATTGCTGTCCTTTCCAATATGATGGTGCCCTTAGCTGGGTTAGTGGACACCGCTTTTTTGGGCCATCTAGAAGACATTGATTATTTAGCAGGGGTGATCCTCGGCTCGATTTTGTTTGATTACCTCTACCGGGTCCTAAAATTTTTACGCACCAGCACCACCGCTCTCACGGCCCAAGCTGTGGGGGAAGAAGACCAGGCGGAGGTATGGGTGGCGGGACTAAGAAGTGCCTTGGTAGCCCTATTGTTGGGTTTGGGCATTTTAGCCTTGCAATATCCCTTGCAAAAATTCGGTTTTGCCCTGTTAACTGGGGCTCCAGGGGTGGAGCAGTCGGGTATGGACTATTTTTACGGCCGGATTTGGGGGGCTCCGGCGGTGCTGCTCAATTTTGTCATCTTGGGCTGGCTATTGGGACAAGAACGCAATGGTTTAGTTTTGCTCATTTCCCTGGTGGCTAATTTTTCCAACGTTGGTCTGGACTATTTGATGATTAACCGTTGGGGGTGGGCTAGTGCGGGGGCCGGTTGGGCCACTGCCAGTAGTCAGTATTTAGCTCTGGCCCTAGGTTTGATCTCCATTGTGGTTCTAGCCCAAGGGGAAAAAGAGAAGGGAGAGTTTAAAGCGGCGATCGCCAAATTATCGGACTGGGGAGCGTTGCGGGCCACCATTGCTCTGAAAGGGAACATCTTGATCCGTTTTGTGATTTTAATCACCACCTATTCTTTGTTTACTAATATCAGTTCCAGCTTTGGCACGGAAGTCTTGGCCCAAAACGGTCTGCTGTTACAAATTGCCCTGCTTAGCCAATTCACCATCCAAGGGGTGGGCATGACCAGCCAAACCCTGACTGGTAATTTCAAGAGTAAAGGGGAATATCAATTGTTATTGCCGGTTTTACTCACCGCCATCGTCACCACCCTATTAATGGCCCTGGGCTTTGCCGCTGTGGCGATCGCCTTCCCCGAAACCCTATTCGGACTGTTAACCAACCATGCAGAAATCAACGACAGCGTCCGTCAATACACCATCTGGCTGATTCCCCTGTTGGAGAGCACCGCCCTGGCCTTTATGCTGGAAGCCTATTTCATCGGGCTTAAAGCGTCCCAACCCCTTAGGAACGGAGTGCTGTTTGCCTTCTTCGGGATCTATTTACCCTGCCTTGGGCTAGCCATCTGGCAACAGAGCAATAATCTGCTGTGGTTCTCCCTGGTCTCCTACATGTTGGGCCTAGTGGTTTATCTGGGCTGGCAATTACTTACCCGATTTTCACCGCAAACTCTAGCTCTGGAAAGCAAACAACCTAGCTAGGGCTTGTCAGATGATTGAGAATTATTATGGCCGTGAAAACGAATACCAAGGAAAACATCATAGAGGAAGCTCCAGAAATTTTTCCCTTCCAGTAATCCCAGGGATTGATCACAACCCTTCTCATCCAAAATGGGCTTGGTGATGTGATAGGTGTTTTGGTACTGATACCAAGGAATAGAAGGCCAAAGGTGGTGGATCAGGTGGTAATTTTGCCCGAAAATGAGCCAATTTAAAATGGGGCTGGGATAAACCCTGGCATTTTTCCAACGGTTGCGTTCTTGGAAAGGTCGATGGGGCAGGTAATCAAAAAACAGTCCCAGGGCAATGCCAACAATTAAAGCAGGCACAAACCAGTAATTCATCACAAAGCCGATAAAGCCGTAATGAATGCCGAGAAAAACGATCGTGAACAACACAAGCCGACTTAAGAACCACTCTAGTAGCTCATATTTGCGCCATAACCGCCGTTTAAAGAAAAAGATCTCATGGTAGAAGAACCGGGCGGCAATGAGGAAGAGGGGACCGCCGGTGGAAACAAAATGGTCTGGGTCATTTTCAGGGTCATTGACGTTGGCGTGGTGTTGGAGATGAACCCGGGTAAAGACGGGAAAAGCAAAGCCCAACATTAAGGCACTACCGTGGCCAAGCACTGCATTAATAATGGTGTTCCGATGGGCCGCATTGTGGGATGCATCATGGATCACTGTGCCTGACAGGTGCAGCGCCAGCACCGAACAACTAAAACAAAGCCAGTGGGGCAGCCCCCATTGCCAGTAGCCAAAAACGTTAGCGAGCATTAAGAGAATAGCTATCCCGAACATGGCCACGTTGGGATTGAAGCCGCCGTCCGCCTGTAAAAACTCTTTTGGGACAGCTTGGGAAACGGTTTGCAGCGGTTGGGTCGCCTGCATTACTATGACGGACTCCTGGCACACGAAATGGGACGCACTTCTGGTCAGTTTATAGCAAAAATGCTGGGGAAAGGAAGACAACTAGGGAAAAAGAACAGGACATCAAATGGTCATTCCCCAGACCCTGGCGTCTTTGCCAGAGTAATCTCCCTGGCGCGGATGTTACACAAATGTAACGAAAAATATTTTCCCTCTCAGAATTTAGGCAAAGTGCCCAAACCCATCCTAGGCAAGCAATTCGTCCACCAACAAAAAGCTCTTTTGGTCAACAGACTTGACAAAAATCTTAACAATACGTTACATTTATTTACATAAGGTTACAAAATAAAAACCTCAAATACCCAATCAAGGAGATCAACACTATGACTAGCCGCGGATTTCGCCTCGACCAAGACAACCGTCTCAACAACTTCGCCATTGAACCCCCTGTGTACGTTGACAGCAGTGTTCAAGCCGGTTGGACTGAATACGCCGAAAAAATGAATGGTCGTTTTGCCATGATTGGCTTTGTTTCTCTCTTGGCAATGGAAGTAATTACTGGCCACGGCATTGTGGGTTGGTTGCTCTCTCTCTAATTGGCTGGGTGCATAACCAAGCAATCTACTGAACCAGGGCCTAGCTCCATGAACTACCAAAGGACTGCCCTTGGCACCGTGAAAATCGAACAAATAAGAGGTAAAACTATGAACGCCGACACTGATATTTATCAAAACAAAGATCTATTTGCCCCCGTTGTCTTCCGCAAAGACTTCAACCAATTTGCCCCCATCAACGGGAACCAAGCCTGGTCTTTATTTTTCACCGCCGGGCAAGAAGATAAGCAACTGGGCAACAGCCCTGAATTCGGTCGCTTTTTCACCAATACTCTCTTCGCCATTGGGGCTGCCACTTTCATCTGGGGTTACTTCTTCAGCCGTTGGGCTGACTTTCTCTAAAGCCTTGGTTTACCGTAAGCAGAGCCAAGCCACGGTACCACTTGCCATAGCACCACTGACACCCTTGGTACCGGGTGTTATTTTTTTTGCAATATGATCATGTTCTGTCGAAGTTTTGTCGAAATTTAGGGATAAAAAACGGGGAAAGTGGAGAGAAAAGTCGTTGTGCCTAGGCAAAAGTTTTAATTTTTTTAGCAAACACCTGTGATTCTAGAAACTCTTACGGTATCCTTACGTCAACTAGCCTATGTGAGGAGTCAGCCGTGTTGGGTAAATCCATGAATCAAGCCGTCAATACCAACTGGGCGATCGAGAGTGGCGGAGGCAAACTAAGTGCCCTGCCCCCGGAGTCGTTAACCAATGTTGACCTGATTTTGCTCTGTCAGCAAAAGACCCGTCCCGATAGTACCGCTTTTAATGAGTTGCTCCGGCGTTACCAGTCCCATGTGGATAAAATTCTTTATCACTTGGCCCCCGACTGGCAGGACCGGGCGGACTTGGCCCAGGAGGTTTGGATTCGGGTTTACCGTAACATCCATCGCTTAAACGAACCGGTCAAATTTAAGGGTTGGCTCAGCCGCATTGCCACTAACCTCTTCTACGACGAGTTACGCAAGCGCAAACGGGTTAGTCATCCCATTTCCCTTGACGCTCCCCGGCGCATGGATGACGGCGAAATTGACTGGGACATTGAATCTGATTACCCCAGTCCCGATGAAACTTTATCCACTGCTGAATTTTATGAATGTTTGCGTTCGGCCATTAAGGACCTACCTGAAGCTTTCCGCACCACCATTATCCTGCGGGAAATTGACGGTTTAGCCTACGAAGAAATTGCCGAAATCACCGGGGTTTCCCTCGGGACGGTTAAATCTCGCATTGCCCGGGCCCGGGCGAAGTTGCAAACTTTTTTACAGCCCTATTTGGCTTCCTAAGCCCACCCTAAACATTGAATCCTAGCTTCCGCCACCAGCAATGGTTTTTATTATTGGTGTTAGTCCCATCACCCTTGGTCTAGGGAGTGTCCAACTTTGTGAGGAGTGAATCGGCCAGAGTTAATAACAAACAGCTAATTCACTATTACTTGTCGGTGGAGATTCCCCCGAAGAGGTTTACTATGAATTCAAAATTTGACTTTGATTGTCCACGGCAGCCTTGGGATGGAGCTGAACCTGGAAATGAGGATTTATTGTTTGATGAAAAATTTGAGCTGTTGAGTGCTTACATTGACGGGGAGGTTACCCCCCAAGAGAAGAAACAGGTACAAGGCTGGATTGATAGCGACCCAGAGTTTAAGCAGACCTATCTGGGGTTGATTCGTTTGCAAAACGCTTTGCCCCAAGTGCCAGTGCCGCCGGCTATTGACGCCGATGTGTTGGCCCAGAGGGTATTTGCCAAACTAGAGCAGGAAAATCGTTGGCGTGGTATTTGGTTCTGGGGTAGTGTGACTGCCGCCGCTGTGGTGGTGGCCGCCTACTCTAGTATTCTGGGTAAACCCTTGGTTCCTTCTCTGAATCAGGCTAATTTGGACCCGGCGATCGTAGCCATGGATGAAGATCCTTTGATGGTTGCCATCCACGAGCCGATGTTTGAAGTGTTAACCAAAGTGGACCCTGGCCATGGGCCCGAAAATGAGGGAGCGGAACAAGGGCTGCATTAATTTGATTGTTGCTTTGCCCCTGGATGATTAATTTGGTTGAATTTAATCTGTTTTTAGATTTACTTGGTAGTGCCCTGTTGCTATCTCTGCCGTGGCTCCTGTTGGGAATTATCATTTCTAGTACTTTCCTAATTTGGACCGATGAGCAGAAATGGGTGGCTAATTTCCCCCGCAATCGTTTGCTCAGTAGTTTGGTGGGAAGCGCCCTCGGTTTTCTGCTGCCTCTGGGGGCTTTTGGTAGTGTGCCCTTAGTGAGGCGTTTACTTTTACAGGGAGCTCCCATTCCTTTGGCTGTTAGTTTTTTAGTGGCAGCACCCACCTTGAATATTTTTGCCATTGTCAGGGTCTTATCTTCCCGTCAATCTCAGTACGGTCTAATTTTTCTTTGTATTTCTTGCAGTTGGTTGATGGCGATCGTGATGGGGTTAGTTTTTAGTACCTATCGACTGGCCCGTCAACAGGCAGAGGACGAGGGGGAAACGGCCCTGTTAAACATTCCCCTATTACGGTCAGGGGCTTTGATTATACTCCAATCTTCGATGGAGGCGTCCCCAAGGCAGGGAGGGTTGGTTTTTGCCAGTGGAGTTAATCCTGTGGCAGATTTTTCCTGGCGGCAAAAGTTACATCTTTTTGGTCGTAACATCATTGAGGAATTTCAGGAATTTGGTGGGGTGCTAGTCATCGGGACGGCGATCGCCTGTGGCATTGTCTTTTTCCTTCCCCAGGCGTGGTTACTACAATGGGCTGGATTGGGGCCGGTACGGCAAACTGTACTAATGATGGGTTGGTCGTTCATTTTACCCCTGGGAAATTTTAGTAACCCAGATTTATTGGCACCCCTGGGGGAACAACTCTGGCGAGGGTCCATGGTTGCTTTTTTATTATGGGGAAGTTTGTTTAATTTACAGACCATTGGACTCTGGTTAGTAACCCTGAGACTGCGGCCCTTGAGCTACTTAGTGGTGTTAGTGGGCTTATCAGTCTTTCTTTTTGCCATGGTGACTAATTACTACTTAAGTTAGGCTCCATTATGGAAAAAATTTGTCCCCTGGTGGTGCTTAATTGGGGCGATCGCCGTGATATTATTACAGGTAACGCGGATGTGGCGGAATTGGTATACGCGCACGTTTGAGGGGCGTGTGGCTTTGCCTTGCGAGTTCGAGTCTCGCCATCCGCATTTTTGCCAATAACTAGAGTGCAACAGAAATGACCCCGCCTTTTCGCAAAATTGGCGGGGTTTTTCGCAGAACTATTCAGTTCACAAACAAAAACAACACAATTTCCCCGCTCGTTAATGCTGGGGAGAAACCAGATTCTCTAGCCACTGTAATTGTTGGGGTAGGCAGATGGTCTGTAGGTCATATTTAGCCTGGACTAGGCGGCGGGCGTTGATTCCTAGCCTTTGTCTCTCCTCTTTGTCTTCTAATAACTGGCAGATAGTTGTGGCGATGGCTGAGTAGTCGAAGAAGTCCACTAACCGTCCCGTTTCGCCATCGGTGATCACCTCCCGCACTGGGGCTGTATTACTAGCGGCGATCGCACAGCCACAGGCCATGGATTCCAGTAAGCTCCAGGACAGCACAAAGGGATAACTGAGGTAAACGTGGACAGTGGAGATTTGTAGCAGATTAATGAAATAGTTGTAGGGAATGGTGCCGAGAAAATACAGACGACTTAACTGTTCTGGCGTTAGTTTTGGTTTAACCTCGTCGAGAAAAATGTCCCGCCAAGGGCGATCGCCTGGGGGCTTGGCTCCATAACTCACCCCATTGCCGCCCACAATTAAAACCTTGGCATGGGGACGATTAGTGAGAATTTCCGGCAGGGAACGCATAAAACTGTGGTAGCCCCGGTAGGGTTCCAGGTTGCGATTGACAAAGGTAATGATCTCGTCGCTGCGGTTGAGGGTGATTTGATTATTAAAAGTTAAGTTGGCATCGGCGTTGGGACGCAGAATATCGGTGTCAATGCCGTCGTGGACAACTGTCAGCTTGGAGCGGAAAGGTTCGGGAAAGGAATCCGCTTGCCATTGGGTAGGCGCCAGGCCACCGTCGGCAATGTCAAAATGGAGATAATGGTTGATATTTTTCCAGCGAATGCGACAGACCTCTGTTTCGTCAACGTTGGCAAATTCCGGATCAAAGGTGGTGTCATAGCCGGACGCATGGTAGAAAAATTCGCAGTAAATGCCCAATTTCGTTTCTGGCCACACATCTTTGACAAATAAACTTTCGCCCCAACCAGGGTTAGCAATAACAACGTCGGGATTAAATCCTTGGGCTTTTAACTTTCGGGCTTGATGAAAAACGGATTCTGCCCGGATGGTTTTAGTTTCAAAGTCCACCAACCAAGGGTGAATGTTTGGGGTACTGCCCCGATTGGGAAAATAGTTGATCAACTTTACCCCTTGCCATTGGGGAGATGCATTTTTTTGCATGATCATGGCCACCACCTGATGCCCTTGGGCTACCAAAGCAGGGGCGAGGTGTTTAAATTGCCCAGGAAAATTTTGGTGAAGAAAGAGAACGTTCATTATTGCTTATTTTTTGCCGGCCGCAGGATCGTTCTCCCCTAGTTCTACATCCACTACTTCAGTGCTATCCACATCTTGGGTTTGTAACTCTTCTTTGAAACCGCGCAGGGTTTTGCCCAACGCTCCCCCCAATTCTGGAATTCTCTTGGGACCAAAAATGATGATTACTACCCCTAAAATCAGCAGAATTTCTGGCCAACCTAATCCAAACATTTTTTGCTCCTGGAGGGTCACAACGTCCTCCCATCATACTCTGAAGGTTTACCCAAATTGAGTTTGAGTTGTTTTGAGTAAACTGTTCGAGGCTATGGCCCCAGGGACCCAGGGCATGGAGAAAATTAATTCCCGCTTTGTAGTTTCTGCACCAAATCGTTAAATGGTTGCCAATTATCATCTTCGGCGATCGCCTGCCAAACGGTTTCAATGCGGGGCCGGAGTAGATCGGTAAGGGGGTTGGCTTGCTCAAGCACAGTGGGCACTGCCGCCAAGGATTCCGGAGGCAATTGCTTTAACACCTGTTGGTATATCGATCGCCAAGTTGACCAATCTGCCCCTAGTAAATCGACATTTTCCAAAATCAAATCGGCATTGTCTCGCCAACTAGGGCTGAAATTAAGCCGCAATTGGGCAAAAAAGTCCGGGTAACTCCATTGGCTTTGGGCTAAACATTGCAGGGTCTGACCCACTAATTTTTCCCATAACTCCGGGTCTAGGCGATCGCCAAGGGTGGAGGAAATACCAAGGCGGCGGGCTATTAAGGTGATGTAGTAGCCTAAATAAATTTTTTCGTAGTCTTCCAATGCCTCTGTCATCGCTTTGCTGGGAATGACGGAACTTAGGGATACTTGTAGGCGTTCCAAATTCCAGCGACAGACAGCGGGTTGATTACCAAAGCGGTAGCGACCACCATAGTCAAAATAGGCGGCAATAAAATTTAAATCGTAGGTGGGCACAAAACCATAGGGGCCGTAATCAAAGCTTTCCCCGGTGATGGACATATTGTCCGTGTTTAAAACCCCATGGCAAAATCCCGCCGCCATCCATTGGGCCACCAACTTGGCCACCCGCTCCACCAAAACTCGGAAAAAAGCAATATGGGCTGAATCATCGGAGTTGGAGCCAGAAACCTCTGGATAGTAGGTTACAATTACGTGATCCAGTAGTTGTGCAATCTGTTCCGTTTGGTGATGGTAATGGAGTCGCTCAAAAGTACCAAAACGAATGTGGGAACGGCTAAAGCGGATCATTACCGACGCCCTAGTAGGGGAAGGCTCATCCCCCCGCCACAAGGAATCCCCCGTTTCCACTAAACTCAGACAACGAGAAGTTTTTACCCCCAAACGATGCAACGCCTCAGCGGCCAACACTTCCCTTACCCCACCTTTGAGGGTTAGGCGGCCATCACCGCCCCGGGAATAGGGAGTCTGGCCAGAGCCTTTGGTGCCAAAATCGAATAATTCCCCGTTTACTCCCCGCACTTGGCCGTAGAGAAAACCCCGACCGTCACCCAAATTAGGATTATATTCACCGAATTGGTAACCGTGGTAACGCAGAGCTAAAAATGGCCTTACCCCATGGAATAAACCGAAAGCTTCAACGAAATTATCATCCTTAACCTGACTTGGCTCCAGACCCAACATGGGCAACAGGCGATCGTTACGGAATCTCAGTTTATGCTCAGGAAAAGTCGCTGCTGACACTGGGTCAAAAAATTCATTGCCCAAGGATTCTAAAGCAGGTTCGTAGGTCAAATTCAGAAAGGGATTAGTCACAAAAAACTCAGATTATAAAAACAATATGCCCTGGTCCGGAAGCGTTAATTACAGAGGGAATGCTAGAACTGTCTAGGTTAGTTGCTTATTCTATTCCCACTCAAAAGCCGCCATGGATAACGTGCCATGGCCGGAGCTTTAGCGGGGAGATTTAGGGAACAAACTGGAACTTTGCAAACAGGTTTTTAAAGGGAGCAAAAAAGCAAGTTCCTTATACCACTAGGGTGCCAGGAGCTTGAACCTGGCCCAATAGGTGATGTAGTTCTTCCCCTTCAATGACCTCTTTTTCAAGAATTTTTTCGGCGATCGCCTCTAGTAAATCTCGATTGTGCTCCAGAATTGCCAAAGCTTGGTTATGGCCCTGCTCAACGATTTCTTTGACCTCTAGGTCAATTTCTTTGGCAGTGTCGTCACTGACCATGCGCCGGGGATTACCCATGCCCTGCCCCAGAAAGTTATTTTGCTGACCTTTATCGTAGGCGAGGGGGCCCAAAACCTTACTCATGCCATAGGTGGTGACCATCTGTTCTGCTAAGTCCGTGGCCCGTTGTAAATCATTGGCCGCGCCAGTGGTGATGCTGTCAAAAACAATTTCTTCGGCGGCCCTTCCCCCCAGCAGAGTGGCAATTTGGTCCCGTAGCTCAGACTCGTTTAACAAAAAGCGGTCTTCTGTGGGCATCTGTAGGGTATAACCCAGGGCGGCCATCCCCCGGGGCACAATGGAAATTTTCGCCACCTGACCACCGCCGGGCATCACTGCTCCCACTAGTGCGTGGCCCACTTCATGGTAGGCAACAATTTTTTTCTCCTTATCCGACAGCACCCGACTTTTCTTCTCCAAGCCAGCCACCACCCGTTCGATCGCCTCGCGGAAATCGGCTTCGGTAACGCTATCTTGCTTATTCCTAGCGGCTAGCAGTGCCGCTTCGTTGACTAAGTTAGCCAAGTCAGCCCCGGCAAAACCAGGGGTACGGGTGGCAATATTTTTTAATTCCACCTCTTTGTCCAATTTAATTTTCTTGGCATAAATTTCTAAAATTTTCAGCCTGCCCGCCAAATCTGGCCGGTCCACCAATACCTGGCGATCGAAACGGCCAGGACGCAGTAAAGCTGGATCCAAGGTTTCCGGGCGGTTAGTGGCCGCCAATACAATCACCGTTGCCCCCGCCGCACTGAACCCATCCATTTCCGTCAGCAGTTGGTTGAGGGTTTGTTCTCGCTCATCGTTACCACCCATAAAAGCGCCGCTGGCCCGGGATTTACCAATGGCATCCAATTCGTCAATGAAGACAATGCAAGGGGCTTGTTTTTTGGCTTGCTCAAATAAATCCCGCACCCTGGCGGCCCCTGCGCCCACAAATAACTCCACAAATTCAGAACCAGAAATGATGAAAAATGGCACCCCTGCTTCCCCCGCCGCCGCTTTAGCCAGTAGGGTTTTGCCTGTGCCGGGAGGCCCGACTAGCAATACGCCTTTAGGAATTTTTGCTCCCAGGGCGGTGTAACGTTGGGGAAATTTGAGAAAATCCACCACTTCGCTCAATTCCGTTTTGGCTTCTTCCACCCCGGCCACGTCGTCAAAGGTGACTTTAGTGGAGTCCCCTTCCACATAAACTTTCGCTTTACTTTTAGTGAAGGCCAAAGCCCCACCGGGAGCACCGTTATTATTGCGGTTCAAGAAAAATGACCAAATACCAACAAAAATCAGCGGAGGGATAACCCAACTCAAAAGGGTGCCAAACCAAGAATTTTTCGCTGGGGGAGCGGCCGCAAACTCAATGCCCTTGGCCTCCAAGCGCTTGGGTAACTCCAGATCAAAAATGGGAGTAGTTCTTAAAATTTGCCCCTCGGCGGCTTTTTCTTTCCCCTCATCCTCTGCTTCCGGTTTGAGTTGATAGCGAATCTCGTTTTGTCCTACGTAAACGCTGGCTACCTTGTCCCCTTCCACCTGGTCAATGAAAAGACTGTAGGGCACCTGGGGCGGTTGGGAGCGAAATAATGCCGGGGCAAGCAAGTTCACTAACAGATAAATGGTGGAGCCCCACAGCAGGACGCTAGCAAGGCGACGTTGCCATTGGGGTTGGGGTTTGATGGCCATGGGTTGGGAGAAGAGTAACTGAACAAGAAAAATCTGGCGATCGGGTTGATCGGCCTTTCCCCATCATATCCCTAAGGCAAGGCGATATTTTTGGGCTATGGTTTTCAGTCTAGGGCTTGGGGATTGGAGTCCTAACAAATACGGGGTAATTGCTCCCCACTGATCATGTCTAGCAACCGGGGGGCACCAATGGAACTTTCCAAACTGACTAACCCCAAGGTTTGTGCACTTTTGCCTGTTACTGTACCGATCGCCGTAGCTTGGGGATGGAAAGTTTGCAAAATTTCCACGGTCTTCTGTTCTGCTTCCGGGGGCACAATGGCCAGGAATCTTCCCTCATTGGCCACATAGAGGGGGTCAAAACCCAACAGTTCACAGGCGGCTTGTACTTCGGCCTCCACCGGGATTAACGTTTCTCGTAAAGCCATGGTTACCCCGGAAGTTTGGGCAATTTCATTAACCGCACTGGCTAATCCCCCCCTGGTTAAATCCCGCAGACAATGGATTGGGATCCCTGCCGACAATAATGCCTGCACTTCTCTGTGAACCGGGGCCGAATCACTTTCAATGGTGGTTTCAAATTCTAATCCTTGGCGCACTGCCATAATGGCCATGCCATGACGTCCCAAATCACCGCTCAAAATTAGGCGATCGCCTACCTGTACCTGATTGGGATGGATAGTTTGTTGATGGTCGAGGGAACCAATGCCGCTGGTGTTGATGAAAATGCCGTCTCCCTTACCCCGGTCCACCACTTTGGTATCACCGGTAAGAATTTCCACCCCACAGTTTTGGGCCGCTTGCCCTAGGGATTGGGCCACCCGCCAGAGGGTCTCCATGGGCAATCCTTCTTCGAGGATAAAACCAACGCTGATATAGCGAGGGGTTGCGCCGGCCATGGCTAGGTCATTAACGGTGCCGTGGACTGCCAAAGAACCAATATCGCCCCCAGGAAAAAAGAGGGGATTGATCACATAGGAGTCGGTGGTGAAAGCTAAAGAACTTTGGTTGGCAGTAAAAACCGCCGCATCATGACTACCCGTTTCAGAAGCGCCAAAGGCCGGTAAAAAAATTTGCTTAAGTAATTGTTGGCTCAACTTACCGCCGCCGCCGTGGGCTAACAGTACCTGGGGATAACGATCAAGGGGAACGGGACAGACTAAGTTCACTGGCAGCTAATCTCTTTGTTGCAGGATGTAACAGTTACGGCCAAGAACTTAAATTTCCTCAGGATCAACGCCTAATTCCTTCAGCTTGGCCGCTAGGCGATCGGCCCTTTGTTGTTCTTCGTTAGCCCGTTGCTTTTCTTTGACCATTTCTCGATCAAGCTCCACCGTGGTAAGAAACTTGCGTCCGTCAGGATAATAAATCTGCAGGGTATCGGGAGTGAGGAAAAAGCGAATGCCCAGGAGGGGGCTAGTCCAATCTTCTATGGTCTCAATCACCTCTAATCCGTTCTCTCCCCGCTGCAGTCCGGTTAATTCGTTGTCATCGGGGTCATAAACGTAATACTCATTCACCCCGTAGCGTTCATAAAACTGTAATTTGCGAATCATTTCCTTAGCACGATTGCCGGGAGAGAGGATTTCAAAGACCACCTGGGGAGCAATATTGTCTTCCTCCCATTGGCGGTAGGAACCGCGTTTCCCCTTGGGCCGCCCTAGGGCCACCATGGCATCGGGAGCTACACGGATTTCAGGATGCCCTTCCACGGGATACCAGAGTAGGTCCCCGGCTACGAAAACATTGTCGTCCTGGGCAAAAAGACACTCCAGATTTTCCTTGAGTAAAACAATCCACTGGAATTGTTCAGTATTATCTGCCATGGGTTGACCGTCGCTGTCGGGGTAGATAATAGTGCGATGGGGGGCGATAACCATTTGCTTTGCTTAAGTTTCCTAAAATGGGCAACTTTGCTTATATCTTATCGGCTTAAACTCTCAACTGAGTGATGGCAATGTTGCCGGAAAAACAAACGTCAATGTCGGAGCCGGGTTGCCGTGGTCGCTGGCTATATTCCCCCCGATAAAAGAAATTCGATCCTTCTATGGTGAATGCCACGGGCAGAGGATCCCGACTGGGTTCACAAAAAATAACCTCCGGTTCCGGGTCGCCACTTTGCCAATGGGGTAAGTTAACGTTCCAAAAATGTTGGGGGGGTAAATCCTGTTGCCAAAGGGTATTGAAGACAGCATTGGCCCAATGGGAAGCCCAGGCCCAGTTAATGGTGCGGGGTTTGTTAATCCAGTGGGAAATGGCGATCGCCTTATGGCCAAGGATAGCCGCCTCCCGTACCGCCGCCACTGTGCCAGATAGGTAGGAATCAATGCCCATATTGCCCCCCGCATTGATGCCGGCAATAACCCAATCCACTTCTGGATAAAAATGAACTACTCCCAACCGGGTACAGTCCGCCGGAGTGCCGTCCACTGCGTAACGATTTTTGCCTCTTTGTTCCACGGCGATCGCCTGGTCAGTGGTCACCTTATGGCCACAGCCGGAATGTTGATTTTTGGGAGCCACCCACACCCCCCTTTTACCAAGGGCTTCATAGAGAGCTTCAATACCAGGGGCATCAATGCCATCGTCATTGGTGAGCAAAAAATTCATAGGATGTGTAACTAGTCAAACGGGCAACGGTAAGCAAACCTTTTAAACCATAGCGAAAATTGTCCAGGCCGTGATTTTGTTAAGATGTAGTCCAAGACCCCATTGTTGAGATAGGCCCGTAGAACGTCCATGACTGCCACCATCCTCGTTGAAAAGCAAAAAGTTGATCGTCCCCCTTTAGAACTTCATTACCTAGGGGACAAGGTGCTCCGACAACCGGCCAAGCGCATTGCCAAGGTGGATGACAGCATTCGCAAATTGGCCAAGGAGATGTTGCAGACTATGTACAGTGCCAATGGTATCGGGTTGGCTGCTCCCCAGGTGGGTATTAACAAACAACTTTTGGTGGTGGATTGTGAACAGGATAAGCCCGATGAACCGCCTTTGATTATGATTAATCCCCAAATTACCCGCACTAGCGAAGAACTTTGTGTGGTGGAAGAGGGTTGTCTGAGTGTGCCCAATGTTTACATGGATGTGACCCGGCCCCGGGCGATCGAAGTGACCTACAAAGATGAGCATGGCCGGCCCCAAAAACGCCTTTTTGCTGAGCTAACCGCCAGGGTAATTCAACATGAAATGGACCATCTGAATGGGGTTATGTTTGTGGACCGGGTGGATAATCCTTTAGCCTTAGCAGAATCTTTGAAGAAAGAAGGTTTTTCTATGCAGGCGGTTAAGCCCGTCGCTTGAGTCTTAGTTAGCAGGCCATCTGAAAAAAGTCTTCACTTCCCTGGCTCAACCCTAGCCCCCGCTTAACGGTAAACTGAACTGTTGTCCGTTCCATTGTTCCGGAGGCTATTTTTCTGTGACCCCTAAAAGTGGTATTCTTCTGCTCCTTTCCTGTGTGTCGGCGATCGCCGCCGTGGGCTGCGTATTTGAACTGTCATCGGGGCAACCGGAATTGGGCAGTACGACCACCACGGCCATTTTGTTGGGCAGTATTCCCCTGACAGCCCTTTTCTTTTGGATTGCGGTGCAGGATACCAGGGCCAACATGAAGTAGATAGTTTATTAGTATTTAATATCATTTCATTTCAATTTTTCCCGTTTACTCCACTATGGCCGATTCCCATTCCCACTCCAGCCTTGAAGAAATCCGTGCCACCCGGCTTGAAAAAGCGGAACAATTGCGGCAACTCGGCCTCAATCCCTATGCCTACACCTGGGAAATTACCCACCAAGCTCAGGATTTACAGGAAACCTATCGGGATCTAAGCAACGGCGAAGAAGTGGACCTCAAAGTGGCGATCGCCGGCCGAATCTTAGCACGGCGGGTGATGGGAAAATTAGCCTTTTTTACTCTCCAGGACGAAAGCGGCACCATCCAACTTTATTTGGAAAAGCAACGGCTGACGGAACATATGCCGGAGTTGGAAAATGCTTTTAACTTGTTGAAAAAAATCACCGATGTGGGGGATATTTTGGGGGTAACCGGCACCCTCAAACGCACGGAAAAAGGCGAATTATCGGTTTATGTGCAAACCTACGCTGTATTAACTAAGTCTTTACTGCCCCTACCGGATAAATGGCATGGTTTGACTGACACAGAAAAACGCTACCGCCAACGTTACGTGGATTTAATCGTTAATCCCACCGTAAGGCAAACTTTCCGCCGCCGGGCCCAGATTACCGCCGCCATCCGCCGTTACTTGGATAAACAGGGCTTTATCGAAATTGAAACACCAGTTTTACAGGGGGAATCCGGGGGCGCAGAAGCTCGGCCTTTTATCACCCATCACAACACCCTGGGCATGCCCCTGTATCTCCGCATTGCTACGGAATTACATCTGAAAAGATTGGTGGTGGGAGGCTTTGAAAAGGTTTTTGAGTTGGGGCGAATTTTTCGCAACGAAGGGGTTTCCACCAGGCATAATCCTGAATTTACCTCCATTGAGGTCTATCAAGCCTACGTGGACTATAACGAGATGATGGCCTTAACCGAAGCCCTCGTCACCACCGCCGCCCAAGCAGTATTAGGCACGCTAAAAATTACCTACCAAGGGGAAGAAATCGACCTCACCCCTCCCTGGAAACGCATCACCATGCACGAAGCGGTGCAGTTAGAAACAGGGATAGATTTTAGCCAATTTACAGATCTGGAAACGGCCAAACAAGCGGCCACAAAAGCGGGCATTGGTGTGCCGGAAGATTGTCCTTCCCTTGGGCATTTGTTAAACCATGCTTTTGAGCAAAAAGTGGAAGGGACGTTGATGCAACCCACTTTTATCATCGATTTCCCGGTGGAAATTTCTCCCCTCGCTAAGCCCCATCGCAGTAAACCGGGGCTGGTGGAACGGTTTGAGCTATTTGTTTACGGTCGGGAATTGGCCAATAGTTTTTCCGAGCTGACAGACCCCATTGATCAACGGAGTCGGTTGGAAGCCCAGGCGGCTAAAAAAGCGGCAGGGGATTTGGAAGCCCACAGCGTTGATGAAGATTTCCTCACAGCGTTGGAATACGGCATGCCCCCTACTGGTGGCTTGGGCATAGGCATCGATCGCCTGGTGATGTTGCTGACCGATTCCCCCAGTATTCGAGATGTAATTGCTTTTCCGTTGCTGAAAAATCAGGAGGCTGGCAGCGATGGTTGATATTTTCCTAGGAGCTAACTGTCGAGGGAATTTAATTGGCTCCTAGACCTCCTTAATTTCGACCCTGGGAATTCTGAGATAAGCCATGCGCTTAAGCTCCCGTCTTCCCCGGGCAACGGAATCTAAAATTAGGCCGCAGGTGAAAAAGACAAAGCCCAAGGACATTAAAGAAGCGGCAATGATGACTGTGGGAAATCTCGGTACTAGACCCGTTTCCAGATAGGTAAATACCACCGGCAACATTAAGGCGATCGCCGACCCGGAAAAGAGGGCAAAGAACACACCAAAAAAGAGGAATGGGCGGGTTTCCTTCATCAGTAAAAAGGAGGTACCCAAAACCCGAAAGCCATCGCTAATGGTGTTTAACTTACTTTCGGAGCCAGAAGGGCGAGATTGGTATAACACTGGTTCTTCGGCAAAGGGCAGACGTAGTTCTAGGGTGTGGATAGTTAATTCCGTTTCAATTTCAAATCCGTTGGAAATAGCTGGGAAGCATTTAACAAAACGGCGGGAAAAAATTCTGTAGCCCGACAACATATCGTCCAACCGAGCCCCAAATTGTAATTCCACAATGCCCTTTAATAGTTGGTTACCACTGCGGTGGCCAAAACGGTAGGCCTCCTTGTCCTTAACCTCCGATCGCCGAGCCCCCACCACCATATCCAATTGCTCATTAATCAGGCGATCAATCAATCTACCCACCGCTTCGGCTTCATAGGTATTGTCCCCATCCACCAAAATGTAAATATCCGCTTCAATATCAGCAAACATGCGGCGGATCACATTGCCTTTACCCGGTTGTTTCTCGTAACGAACAATGGCCCCTGCTTGCTGGGCGACGGTGGCGGTGTCATCGGTGGAACAATTGTCGTAAACGTAGATGGCGGCATTGGGCAACTGCTGGCGAAAATCAGTCACAACCTGGGTGATGGTCAAAGCTTCATTACGGCAAGGAACTAGCACCGCCAAACGATAGGCACTGGAAAAAGAGGTTGACACCGTTAATTTAGCCAAAAATTCGGTAAAAATAAGCTGAGAAAGGGTCAGAGCGCCTGTATTTTTCCTAAACGTTCATAATTCAGGATTTTAATAGAGGCCTGTGCCAATGGTTCTCAGAACTGGGGCTAATTTTATCTGGCCGGTTGTCCCTCTGCAAGTTTGTCCAGCCAAAGCCACGATGATAATTAATTGGTTAATAGGGATCACACAGGACTAGCAAACAGAGTATGGCCATCGCTGTTGCAACGGTAACCCAATCCCTCTAACAACGGTTGGACTCCCAACAATGCCGATTGTTTGGTTTTCACATCAGCGTGGATGTCAATGCAAAGATAGGGGCGACAGGTTTTTAATGTTTCCATGGCCCCCTGGAGAGCATACAGTTCAAAACCTTCAATATCAATTTTGATCGCTTTGGGGCTGAGATTGTTTTCCCCGGCAAATTTATCAATGGTGGTGATTTCCACTGCGTAGGTAGCATAATTATCTAGGCTAGGCTCCACATCTTTCGCCAAGGTAGAAGTGTCCGCCGCCCAGGAAAAACGGTTATCAGTACTATATTCAATGAATTCCGCTTCCCCCGTTTCATCGGCGATCGCCAGGGGAA
Source organism: Synechocystis sp. IPPAS B-1465 (assembly GCF_003015225.1). Taxonomy (GTDB): domain Bacteria; phylum Cyanobacteriota; class Cyanobacteriia; order Cyanobacteriales; family Microcystaceae; genus Synechocystis. Next base: position 998,414 of record NZ_CP028094.1, read on the forward strand.
GAACTGTAATATTTTCCAGGTGGTTGCCCTTAACGATTTGTTCAAGGCTTTGACGGGTTTGGCGAGCGGGCTCAAAGGCATAGATATGGCCGTTATTACCAACAATTTCTGCCAAGGGAATACTAATCACCCCGTAGGCCGCCCCCACATCAAAAAACACGTCCCCGGGCCGTAGATGCTGCCCCAGCCACTGAACGCAATGGCTTTCTATGCAATAGGTAAAACTAAATTCCTGGGACGTTTCCAAGCAATGGGCATAGGCCCGTAAAATTCCCACCGGAACTCTGAGGGGAACCCCATTAATTTCACAGCTTAGGGTAGTCTGGGGTTGGCTCTGGGCAACAATTTCCACTAAAGCCCGGCTGTAATCCAAATGGAGATGATCAAAGGATTTTTGTAAACCAGCAATCAAATCATTGGTGTCGGCGATCGCCCTGAGCATGGCTGCTTCCTGCTCATCTAGGCCAAAAAGCTTGCGACGTAATTGTTTAAAAAATTTTTGCATAGGGGCGTTTCCCAAAAAATCCGATGGTTTATCCTCAGGTTGGCTAACATTCTCCCACAAAAATCAACCCCATCTAGGGTCAGCTAAAAAATGCAATCCCCTGTGATATTATGTGGCGTTATCGGTCACCCGAAATGCCCCTAACTGAGTCATTCTTGGATCTAATGCTAATTCCTATAATCGGTTTTGGTTTGGCTGTTATTTTATTGATTGGATTTTTTCTGCTCTATCAGGAAGTCGGCATTTTTAAAAACTTAAAATTCCTCGTTATTCGGAAAAATAACCCCTTTTTTATTCTTGCTTTATTTTGTCTTATTACAGGCTTAGCTTTAGGATTAGTGGGCTATTGGGGCATTCTAGAACCAAAGCTTGGTGCGGCTGATTTACAAGCCTTAAGACGTAATTTAATCATCTTGAGTTTATTACTTTTTGGGGTAACGTTTCGTCAATATTTATTTGATTTGATTAAACCCGTTACCACCATGGCAATTTGGCGAAAAATTGGCACTTTTAACTATAAAAATCGTATTGCCATTCTTACCTATGTTTTGCTAGGGCTAATTGCTTTGGCTTGGATGGCCCCTATGGCATCGACCAAGATAATTTTCTCCATTAATGACCACACTTCCCACATCGGCTACATTGTCCAAGGGCGAATGGCCCTAGAGGAAGGACAATTTCCCCTACGGGTGGCCCCTCTAGAAAATTTTGGTTTCCGTTATCCTGGATTTCAATTTTATAGTCAACTTCCCTATTTTTTCGGGGCAATAATTTACAAATTTTTGACTCCCACTAATCCCTACACTGCCTATAAAATTTTGCTTTGGTCTGCCCTATGGTTGGGGGGGATTTTCATCTATCGGGTTGGGTTTTTCTTCACCCGTTCCCAAATTGCCGCTATTTTAGGGGGAGTGACCTATATGTCCGCCCCCTATTTTCTTAATAATGTCCATGCAAGGGGAGCTTTCACCGAGGCGATCGCCCAGGGAATTTTAGCCATTGTTTTATTTTATGCTATTCAAACTTTTTACTATCCCCATTATCGCCATTTAATTTTAGGTGCTTTGGCCTGGTGTGCCCTGGGATTAACCCATATTATCACCTTCGTTTACACAACTATTTTTATTGCTTTATTAGGTGCCATTTTCTTAGTCAAAAATAAGCCTAATCATTGGCAAAAAGGGATTACTTACATTAGTTTGAGCTACATCTGGGCTTGGTTGCTAGCGCTTTACTTTTTAGCTCCTGTGGCTCTGGAATCTGGCAGTTTAGCCATTCGTCGTCAGATTCAAGCCATTAATCCCTTCAACACTACCGATATTACCCCGATCGCCAATTTACTAGCCCCCAATTCTCTGCCTCACCAACCAACGGAACTGGGCATTGCCCCTACCTACGGTTTTCATCCCGCTGTCGGTTGGATTCTTTTGGCTGGCTTTGGCACGGTAATTTACTTTGTTTTTGCTGGCAAATCATTACCTAGGCGTTTATGGCGATCGCAGCCCTGGCTGATTCCTTTGCTGAGCGTATTTATACTAGCCTTATTTCTTACGTGGAGTCCCGTTAATATTTGGAATCTTTTGCCCCGACAGTTGTGGGTCACCCAATTTACTTTTCGTTTTTTAACCCATGTAATGTGGTCCGGGGCACTGCTAACCACACTGGCAATTATTTTAATTTTTCGAGAAAGATTACGCAGTCGTCATTTAATTTTAGGTATTTTAATTATTGTCATTGCTAGCCGCCCTTGGTTACCCATACCCCGAGGCACAGTGACAGTAGAAGAATTATTACAAGATCCCCTTTTTCGTTATTCTGGCGCTTTGGACTATCTCTATCGCTTACCCAACAAAGCCGTTCCTGTTAACACAAAAGCCCAATCAGCGGTGGAAAAAATATATGGCAAAGCCGAGTTGCAACTTCTCCATCCCGATTGGATTCCCGGCTATCTTTCCTGGGATGTATTTATTAATGGCCCCCTACCCATTGACGTTGATATTCCCTATCCTGCCTGGCCAGAAACGGAAAAACCCACCCTAGTTTTACAGGGTAGAGTTCCCATGGATAAAATTAAAAGCCAAGCTAATTTAATAGTTTTTGTTGATCAACAACCATTAACTTCCATTCCTTTGACCCAGGAAGAATTAAAAGTAAAAGTTCCTTTCACCGACGTTAAATTCGCTGGCAACGCCTTTGAATTAAAATTTATCGTAGAGGGAGAAACCACTGACGGCAATCCTCTTTACATCAGAATGAATCATCTATATTTTGATGATTTTTCCGCCGCAAATACCCTTCTACCTGTCCATGCAACTAAGGAAATGTGTAACCAAAAGGGAGTTGTGACTAACTGCCCAGTTGAAATGCCCGCAGAGGCTGGCACAGTGCAACTGCCAATTTTGTATTATCCTGCAATGCAACAAGTCGTGGTAGATAATCAACCAGTAAAAGGATTTTTTACTAATTATCGAGATTTTAATTTACTCAGTCTTAATCTGAGTCCAGGCAAACATCAAATCCAAGTCAAATTCACCGGCTTAATCTGGGCAAACTTTATCAGTCTTCTTGCTTGGTTGACATTGATCATTACGGCGATCGCCTTAAAATTCTATCCACGTAAACCGGAGCAAACAATTTTTAAGTAGATAGATAAATTTGATATGGACTAGTTTGATTAACTCACTGGATGGAGAATAAATTAGCGAGTTGTAGATTTTGTGTCAGCTTGGCATCAGATCAAATTCTTTGATGGCCAGCAGAAAATTACGATTTTCGTGGCCAGCACGACTTAGTTTAATTAAAGCAAATCTTTGCAAAGGAGTCAGGGATTGCCATTGAGTCAACGTAATGCCGGAAGATTCCAAAGACGGTAATTTATTATTTAACTCCGTTAATATTTGAGCTGGAATTTGATTGGCATTTAACCAATCGGGTAAATCCGGCACTGATAATGTGGAAGCTGGCTTGCCAGTTAATTCCGTTATCCAATTTTGCAGCTTTTCCCCATATTGGCTAACTTCTGTTGGTGTTTCACAACTAGCTTCAGTCAAATACTGCCTTTGTTCCAAACTCAGTTGATGCCAATGACTTAATTTTAATTTAACGCCACAGGTGTCTAGTTTATAACGCACAACCATGGGAATACAGCGGAGGGAATCAACAAAATCAGCTTCAAATTGAAAAAACATTGTTATTGTTACAGGAAAATCAACTTAGTTTTTAATGCTAACATTGGATGTTGAGCGAGGATATAATTCAATGCCTTCACCTAGCACTTACCACAGCGATTTCTATGCCTGGACAAAAGAGCAAACTGAAATACTACGTAACCAGCAATGGCATAAACTAGATTTAGAAAATTTGATTGAGGAAATAGAGAGCTTGGGGAGACAACAGCGTCAGGAATTAAGAAATTGTCTAGCAATTTTGCTTGGTCATCTCCTCAAATGACAATACCAATCAGAGCAAAGAAGCCGCAGTTGGCTGGCAACAATTCGAGTACAAAGACGGGATATTTTAAAGTTGATTAAGGAAAATCCTAGCTTAAAAACCTATTTATCAGAGGCTATCTCAGATGGCTATGATAATGGCAGGGATCTAGCAATGGGAGAGACCAACTTGCCGGAAGAAACATTTCCTCAACAATACTCATATATTCCTGACCAAATTTTAAGCTTAGATTTTTATCCTGACAATTAATTGCTTATTGTTTGATTAAACTGGTGTAATATTAACGGCGCAGGCTTTTAATTCCGGTTGTTTAGAAATAGGGCAAGCAGTGGCATGGGTCAAACTATTAACTTCAGCATTATCGTCCCACAAAAAACCCCAGTGCATGGGCATAAAAACCGTACCGGGGGCAATGGCTCTAGTAACTAGAACTTCTAGCTGAGCAGAACCCCGTCGAGATTTAATCGCAACTAAATCCTGACTTTTAATACCCAATTTTTCTGCGTCCTTGGGATGCATTTCCAATATAGGTTTGGGATGCATTTTTTTGATTTTCTCAATGTGGCCAGTGCGGGTTTGGGTATGCCAATGACCATAAAGACGACCATTGGTGAGGACAAAAGGATAGTTTGGATCGACCGGCTCAGCTAATCCCCGACTGTGGTCTAAGCAAAAGTTTGCCCGACCATTTTCTGTGCAAAATTTATAGTCGGTGTAAAGTCTTTTAGTTGATAAAAGTTGACTTTCTTGATCTGATTGACGACAGGGCCATTGCAGCGGCCCCAGCTTTTGCAACTTTTCATAACTGACACCAGATTGGTCACATAATCTTTCAGCAGTTAGTTGCACATATTCCCGATGTACTGCGGCTGAATCAACAAAATTAAATTGATTTTCAAAACCTAATCTACGTCCTACCTCAGCAAAAATTTCCCAGTCGGGTCTTGCTTCCCCAGGAGGAGAGCGAAACGCAGGAGAAAGGGTAACTCTCCGTTCTGAATTGGTCATTGTGCCAGTTTTTTCGCTCCATTGAGCTGCTGGCAATAACAAATGGGCGTATTCTGCCGTTTCAGTGGGGGAATAGGCATCCTGATGAATCGTAAAAGTTGATTGTTGCAGAGCCTTTTTAACCCTTTCTAAATCAGGCATACTAACAACAGGGTTAGTCGCCACAATCCATAGGAAACCAACCTGTTGATTTTCCAATCCCATGAACATTTCCCAGGCTGATAAACCTGGTTCTGGATTAATACGGCCAGGGGAAATCTGCCAAAGTTGTTCTACCTCTTGGCGGTGTTGAGGATTTTTAATTGAACGATAGCCAGGCAACAGATGGGACAATCCCCCTGCTTCCCGACCCCCCATGGCGTTGGGCTGACCAGTGAGGGAAAAAGGTCCACTGCCTGGTTTCCCAATCTGACCAGTGAGTAAATGGAGATTAATTAAACAACGACCTTTAGCTGTGCCTTGAAAAGATTGATTCATTCCCATGGACCAAAGGGAAAGCACTGTTTTGGCATTGCCCCAATAGTGAGCGGCGGTTTCTAATTGTTCTAAACTAATGCCACAAATTTGGGTAACTTTTTCCGGGGGATAATGATCAATAACTTGACAATACTGCTCAAAATCTTGGGTGTGATTATCAATAAATTTTTGATCAATTAAATTCCACTTTTTTAGCAAATAGGCAATGCCATGGAGTAAAGTAATGTCACTGCCAGGATTGATCGCTAAATGTAAGTCCGCAACTTCTGCGGTGGCAGTACAACGGGGGTCCACCACAATTAATTTAACGTGGGGATTTTGTTTGTGGTGTTTGCGTAAACGATTAAAAATAATGGGATGGCAGTCCGCTGTATTAGTACCAATTAAAAAAGCGCAATCGGTTATTTCTAAGTCTTCATAACAGCAAGGCGGACCATCGGAACCAAAGCTTAGGCTATAGGCAGACACAGCCGAAGACATGCAAAGACGAGAATTGGTATCAAAATTATTGGTACCCAAACAACCTTTAAATAATTTTTGGGCCACGTAGTAATCCTCTGTCTGCATTTGCCCAGAGGCGTACATACATAAACCACTTACCCCCAAAGTTTGTTTAACTTGCTGAATTTTATCAACAACAATTTCTAGGGCTGCTTCCCAACTAATTTGTTGCCACGGCTGATCTAAACTTGACCGAAACATGGGGTAAAGTAATCGCTGTTTATCCATGGATTCCATTACGGTAGCTCCTTTGACGCAGACCATGCCTTGGCTGGAAGGATGCTGGCGATCGCCTCTAATTTTATGGGCATGACCGGCATCAACTACCGACTTTTGGGGACTAGCAACAGCCTCCAAACCACAACCAACTCCACAGTAAGGACAAAGGGTTCTGGTGGTGGGAAGAATAGCTGGTGAATCCATTAAAATATTGGCAGTTAATTGAAGCGAATTTGATTAGTTGACCACTAATTGACCAAAAGATGAATACAGTTAATACGATTGGTCGATATTTGATCGCAGTGAAAAACTTTAATAGTTAATTTGTCCTGAGGGCTAGCCCAAAATAATAACTGTTCGCCAGGAAAAATCAGTTTTTCCTTATTCCAGGTGCCATCAATAATTATCTGCTGTAATTTATTGCCACTATTGCGATAGTAGCAAAGCTGATTATCACTGTCATGGATCGAGTTGCTAGGAGGTGAGAGGGAATGATCAAAGTTGTTAATAACTGACATTTTTTTAAAAACTAATAGTAAGTCGACAGTTGGACAAATTGGTGGCAATTAATGGTAACAACGGCAAAAATTTAGCTAATCCAGATAGTTCAAGACCCTTCCATGGATTCCACTGAGGGGGTAGGGCCACCATCACCCTTAGAACCAAAAGTTTGCACCAAACCAACCCCGACTAAGGCGATCGCCACTAGTCCTAGGGCTCCCGCCATAACTTTTTTGAATAGCAAACCGGGATTGGGTTTATCTTCTTTGAGGTCATCATCATCGTCATGGGCATAACGGTGAAAGAGAAAATCAAGGGCATAATTCCGCAGTTGATAATATTTTGGATCATCGGTAATTTGACTGCGGTTGCGGGGACGGTCAAAGGGAATATCTAAAATTTCACCAATTTTGGCGCTGGGGCCATTGGTCATCATCACTAGGCGATCGGCGAGGAATAAAGCTTCGTCAATGTCGTGGGTAATCATCAACACGGTCAGATTATTTTCCCGCCAAATTTTTAATAACTCTTCCTGCAATTCCTCCTTAGTAATGGCATCCAAAGCCCCAAAAGGTTCATCTAAAATTAACACTTCTGGGGAAATAGCTAAGGCTCTGGCGATCGCCACCCGTTGTTTCATACCCCCGGAAATTTGCCCAGGTTTTTTCTGAGCCGCTTCCGTTAAACCCACCATTTCGAGGTAATGGGCTACCAATTCTTCTTTTTCCGTTTTAGATTTATCTGGGTAAACCGATTCCACCGCCAGGGAAACATTATCATAGGCAGATTTCCAAGGCAGTAGGCAATAATTTTGGAAAACCATCATTCGGTCAGGGCCCGGGGCAGTAATTAACTGATTTTTCAGCTTAACCGTGCCTTGGGTGGGTTGATTAAAGCCCGACACCATATTTAAGAGGGTAGATTTACCGCAACCGGAATGGCCAATGATGCAAATAAATTCCCCTTCTTTTACCTCTAAGTTAACCCCATCTAAAACCGTATAGGGCCCCTGGGCAGTGGGATAAACTTTACTGACATTTTCAATGGCTAAAAAAGCGGTTTTTTCTTCGGTCAGGATAGGGTCATTGACATTCATTGTTTGCATGACATTTAGAAGAATAGATATTTCAAGGTTAAAAAGAGGCGACAAAAAGCTGATCTATTGATTAACTTGATCAATTTGGTCGATGAGAATTTCTGTGACTTGAATATCCCGGTGAATGGTGAAACGTTTAATGTAACCAAGGGGATCATTCGGGGTGAAAACCATGCCATCAAACAGGGAAACATTGTGGTGATCACCTTCTAAATCTGGCCACCCTAAATGGCGACAGGCTTCCCCAAATAGGTCAGGACGGCGTACCCGTTCAATAATTTCCACCCAGTTTTTAGGAAAATCAATGTAACCCCAACGGGCTAATTGGGTCAGAATCCATAACCCTTCACTGCGGGAGGGATAGTTAGATTGCTTGACATAAAATTGATTGAAGTCCAGCAACATTTCCGCTTCTGCGTCATTTCCTTGATCATATTCAGTCAAAAAGCCTGGACTGATATATTCCGTGGAGGTGCCGACATATTGAGGCAATGCCAAATAGTCTAGAATTTCTTGGCGATGACGGCGATCGTCACAATATTCACAGGCTTCCAACAGAGCTTTAACCAGGGCTAAATGGGTGGCTGGATATTTATTGACCCATTCTTCCCGCATTCCTAAAACCTTTTCCGGATGACCGTTCCAAATGTCTAAATCCGTGGCAATAACATAGCCTAAATTCTGTTTAACAGCATAGGAATTCCATGGTTCCCCCACACAAAAACCGTCAATATTGCCAGCTTCTAAATTAGACACCATTTGGGGCGGTGGTAGGCGCATTAAATTAATATCTTGGTCTGGATCAATACTGCCAGAAGCAAGCCAATACCGCAGTAACAGATTTTGCATAGATGCGGGGTGAACCATGCCCAGGGTGGAAACTTGATCGGGAGTTTCTGCTAGCTTTAACCGTAAATCTTCGAGGGTTTTAACCCCCGCTTCAGCAAACTTTTTGCTGAGGGTAATGGCATTGCCGTTGCGACTCATCACCATGGCCGTAACCATGGGTAAAGGGGTTTTCCCCCCCATGCCTAGGGTTAGAGCTAGGGGCATACCCGCTACCATTTGGGCTCCGTCTAACCGTCTTTCCCGAATGCCGTCGGCGATCGCCTGCCAACTGGGTTCTTTCACCAGGTTAACTTGCTCTAAACCATGCTTTTGGAAGAAACCTTTCTCTTTGGCTACCACTAACGGGGCGCAATCGGTGAGGGGGATAAAACCTAAGTCCAGATTGATTTTTTCCAGGCCATTGCCCCCCATGGCCTCGGCAAACTGACTGACCGCCCCAACTTTTTTAGCCCGTTTTTGTTGATTGAGGAAATAAACCATTTCCCCCCGCAGGGCGTAGTAACTGGGATGGTTGACCACTTCCAAACGGTGACGGGGTCGAGGAATGGGCACTTCCAAAATTTGCCCAATGTGGGCTTCGGGCCCTGTGGTTAACATCACCACCCGGTCAGAAAGTAACAATGCTTCGTCCACATCATGGGTGACCATAATGCAGGTTACGCCACTTTCTTGGACAATTTCCATTAACCGTTCCTGGAGATTCCCCCGGGTTAAAGCATCCAAAGCCCCAAACGGTTCATCCAATAATAAAACCTTAGGACGGGTCGATAATGCCCTGGCGATCGCCACCCGCTGTTTCATGCCCCCGGACAATTCCCCCGGTCGTTTATGGGCTGCCCGTTGTAACCCCACCAGGGCAATATTGTCGTCAATAATTTTTTCTTGTTCTGGTTTGGGCAGATCCCGCAGAACTCGATTCACAGCCAGGGCGATATTTTGTCGCACCGTCAACCAAGGCAACAGGGAGTAGTTTTGAAACACCACCATCCTTTCAGGGCCAGGCTCGGTGATTTCTTTCCCCTCCATGATGACCCCGCCAAAGGTGGGCTTATCTAGCCCAGAGATCATGTTCAACAAGGTAGACTTGCCGCAGCCAGAGTGACCAATCAAGGAAATAAATTCTCCCTGACTAATTTTCAGCTCAATGTTTTTGAGGGCAATGTAACGCCCCCCGTCGGGGAGGGGAAAAATACGGTCAACATGATCAATTTCAATGAAGGGCATCATAGTTAGTCCGGGGGTGACAAATCAAAAATTGAGAACTAGTAGCTAGGAAAAACGGCCTTCCTATGGATGTTTGGTCACTTTTGCTCCGCTGGGACCACTAAACTTTCCAGAAAAGCGATAAAACGATCTAGCAATAAACCGACAATGCCCACATAAATTAAGGCAATAATGATTTCACTGATCAGGGAGCTGTTATAGGCATCCCAGATAAAAAAGCCAATGCCCACACCACCAATCAGCATTTCCGCTGCCACGATCGCCAACCAGGAAAGACCAATGCCAATGCGTAGGCCAGTGAAAATGTAGGGCACTGCTGCCGGGAATAGAATATTGAAAAAGTATTGGCTTTTGGAGAGTTTTAGAACCCGGGAAACATTCCGATAATCCTGGGGAACCTGTTGAGCTCCCACCGTGGTGTTGATGACGATGGGCCAAATTGCCGTAATGAAAATAACGAAAATGGCCGAAGGCTCTGCTTCCTGCAAAGCCGCCAGAGCAATGGGCAACCAGGCCAAGGGAGGAATGGTTCTTAGAACCTGAAAAATTGGATCGAGGGCATCATACATAAATTTGCTACTACCAATTAAGATGCCTAGGGCAATGCCCACCACCGCCGCCGCACTGAAGCCCACTGCCACCCTGGTTAAACTGGCAAAAATTTGGATGCCTAAACCCTTGTCTGTGCCACCATTGTCAAAAAAGGGATTGAGAATTAAAGGATAGGTTTGTTCTAAGACCTGCACGGGACTGGGCAGATTAGAACCTTCTCCGGAGCAGAGAATCTGCCAAACCACCAACAAAACGGCGATCGCCACGGCGGGACGAATAACCTTGGGACTGTAAATGAAACTGAGGGGATTTTTCTTGCGGCGGGGACGGAGCCCAGCGGTGGAACTAGCCATAATTTTTACCAAAAATAGTTGATTGAACTGCAGCAATTACAAAAGTCAAGGGGGTACTTTTCCCCAGGGGGCAAATCACTGGGAACTAAGCTTTAATAGACTTAATTTTCAAGCTGTCCAGATAGGCCTGGGGATTTTCTGGATCGAAGGTTATGCCGTCAAAGAAAGTCTCAATTCCCCGGGAAGGACTACTGGGAATTTGATCTGCTGGTACCTCCAACGCCTGGGCTGCTTCTCGCCATAGATCTTCACGATTGACTTTATCCACAATGGCTTTGGTGTCCGTACTCGCTGGCAAATAGCCCCAGCGAATATTCTCAGTTAAAAACCATTGGTCATGACTTTTATAGGGATAGGAAGCATTATCGACCCAATATTTCTGCATAATTTCTTGATCTTCAAAGGTTTCTTGGCCATTGCCGAAGTTATAAATACCTTTGGAGCGGTCAATAATATCTTCAAAGGGAACTTTAAACCATTCCCGTTTAGAGAGAATTTGACACATTTCTTCCTTATTCTCTGCCTGGTCACACCATTGCTGGGCTTCCATCACCGCCATTAACAACGCTTTAGCAGCTTTGGGATTCTGATCTACCCAATCGGCCCGCATGCCAAACGCTTTTTCGGGATGATCCTTCCAAAGTTGACCAGTGGTTAATGCCTGATAGCCGACTCCTTGGTTAACAGTTTGTAAAGGCCATGGTTCACCAACACAGAAAGATTCCATGGCGTTAACTTTAACGTTGGCCACCATTTGGGCGGGGGGAACCACAATGGTAGAAAAATCTTTACCTGGTTCCATGCCTCCAGCGGCTAACCAGTAGCGAATCCACATGTCGTGGGTGCCGCCAGGAAAAGTCATGGCCACTTTAGGATCCGTTACTTTGGCAAAGGCTTCTTTGAGGGGAGCAGCGTCGGTACCCACTTTTAAGTCTTTATAATTATTGCCCAACTGAATGCCTTGGCCATTGACATTTAAGCGGGCCAAAATGTACATCGGGGTTGGTTTTCCATCGGTTACAGTGCCCATGGTAATGAGGTAAGGCATGGGGGTAAGAATATGGGCCCCATCAATACCGCCACTGGCGGAACCCAATACGAGGTTATCTCTGGTAGTACCCCAGGAAGCCTGCTTCAACACTTCCACATCCGGCATGCCATATTTGGCGTAAAAACCCTTTTCCTTGGCAATAATCAACGGGGCAGCATCGGTTAGGGCAATAAAACCCAATTTGGCGGTGGTTACTTCCGGGGCATTCTCCCCCTCGACTAAAGGACTAATGGCTTGATCCGTGCTGGACCCTGTACCCGTCCCGGTGGATGTGGTGGTGGGGGAAGTACAACCATGGAGAACCACTCCTCCAATAGCGGCGGCCCCTGCGGTAAACATGAACTTGCGTCGGGTGCTTCGGGAAAAATTACTCATAGTGTAGGCAATAACTAAGGCCAGAAAGGGCAACTGCTGACGATCACATTCCTAGACTGGATTTTTTCCTTGTAAATATTTGTATAGTTTGTAACTAATAATTAATTTTCATGCGATTACTGCATTGGTGCTGGCTTATTTTGCATATAACTGCAGTCGATGCCATTGTTGTTTGACCAGACCGTCGTCAATGAGCTTTTCCGCTTTGGCGATCGCCGTTTCTAGATTGGGAGCATCCGTATGTTGCCAGAGATAAAAAGCACTGTTCCAAATTAGGGCTGACCGCAGGGGAGTTTGTTCCCCATTCAAAGTGGCTTGGGCCAACTCAAGATAATCAACCAAATTAGTCCAGACCGGATTTTTCCCCCCCAGACCAAAATCGGCGGCGTGGAGTCGCAAACGGGTCAGGGCGTTTTCTGCCTTGGTCAAATCGTACAAACCAATGATGGCTGTGCGCTCCTGGGGCAAATCACAGCTTCCTTCCAAACCTTTCACTGTGGTGAATGTACTAACGCCTCGTAGACTGAGAGCCTCAGCAATCATATTTTCCGTGGGGGGATGGACAAACCCCGCCACCACATGGTGTTTACCGGCATAGGGAACCCAAATTAACTCTAGGGTTGCCAGGGGAGGGCGTTTGCCGATTTCTTCCCGGTAAATTACCAACTTCTGGGCTTCAGGAAAATATTTGGGCAGATAAACAAAACCCACATTAGTTTTTTCTAAAATATCCTGTGTGGCCAACAGAGATGGCGATCGCCAATTCACTCCTAGCCCTTCCCACAACTCCACCAGGGGAATTCCTTCCTTTGTGGGCATCCGATCACCGCCATGTTGAATTACCGGACAACCCGCCGTTGCCAGCACCAGGGCTGTGAGAGGTCCCACGGGACAGGTGCGATCTCGGCCATCGTAGGGTTGACTAAGCACAATTACCGTTTGACCAGAGCTAAGGGCAGGAATTTTGGGTCCCCATTGCTCAAAGGCATCCAGCATCCCTGCCAATTCAGTTCCTGTGGGACGTTTAATACGATGGGCAATCAAAAAAGCACCAATCTGGGCCGGGGTAGCTTCCTGGGTTAACATCAACTTCATGGCCTGGGCCGATTCTTCCCTGGTCAAATTTTTGCTGGTATGGGGACCACTACCCACTTTTCTTAATAGCTCTCGAAATTCCTTGCTCATAGTTCCGCAAAAATGGGCAGTTTAGGTGTGCTTCGCAAAGATTTTTTATAGCTTTTTACCCAGGGGACAAAGGTGATTTTGGCTACCGATCAACTTTTGCAAGGCTGGAAAACTCTTGGGCACGAAAAAACAGAGTATTTATGTACAATGGGAGCAGGCAGAGCCAAGCTCTCACTCCTCTGTAATCTTTAATATTGTTGCTTTTCAACTCGGCCATGGCCCTCAAACTTTATTTCCTGCGCCACGCACAAACCGCCTACAGTGCCACCGGAGGCTATTGTGGTACCCCGGAAAATGACCCTGGCTTGACCCCAGAAGGAATTTTAATGGCCAAGGAATTTGCTGAAGCCTACGCCCAACACCCCTGGCAAGCAGTTTATGTTAGCCCTTTGCAACGGGCCCGCCAAACAGTCCAACCCCTATGCGATCGCCTAGGTATTGAAATGCAGATCCGCCCTGGCCTAAGGGAAGTGGCCTATGGAGAATGGGAAGGACTCCATCCCGACGAAGTTTACCAAAGGGACCACGACCTTTATATGCAATGGCTCACCGATCCAGCTTGGAACTCTCCCCCCGGTGGAGAAAGGGGCATTGACATCGCCCGCCGGGGCACTAGGGTGCTAGAGGAAATTGAAGACCGCTTCGATGATGGCAATGTGTTGTTGGTTTCTCACAAAGCCACCATCCGCATCCTACTCTGCTGCCTCCTGGGCATCGACGTAGGTCGTTACCGAGACCGTTTTGCCATGCCCGTCACCGGACTGAGCGTGGTGGAATTATCTTCCCGGGGACCGCTCTTTCACTGTATTGCGGAACGGTCTCACCTCAGCCCCTATTTACGTAGTTTGCCCAGCACCTAGAGACGGGTAATGCTTACGGGAACCCGGCCTTTGCGGGGGTTAGCAATTTGTTGGAAAGCAGAACGGCTGAGGTCGATGGAGCAGTTACAACGGTCACTCACCGTCACTACGACCGATTTCCCCGTACGGCGATTGGTTACCCTAACTCTGGTTCCTAGGGGCAGACTGGGGTGGGCTGCCACCATGCGACCGTGGTTATAGACTTGGCCGTTGGCCATCTTCCGCCCTACAAACTGATTGCCATAGAAAGTGGCGGATTGGGCCATCACCGGCAAAGGCAATACCAAGGGAATTAGTAGGCTAGCAAACAAAAAGCGCAAATCGATCAACCTCTTTAGTTTGAGACAACAATTAGAGGTTAGTAGTGTAGCCTAAGAGACTTTCTTGGTCAAATTATTTGGTTCCCACCAGTAATCCTGGGGAACCTAACGGCGGGGAAAACGCCGCTTCTGGAGAAAATCAGGAATGTCTAACTCCGGGGCCATGGGAATTTCCCCTAGGGGATCTTCTGGTGTTGTTGTTGATGGCACTGTCTCCACTCCGGCAGGGGGGCCGCTGAGCACAGGTTTGCTGCTGGTTTTTGCTTGGGGTTTTTCTTTTTCACCGTTGAAGCCCGTGGCAATGACGGTAATTCTCATTTCTCCCTGCAGGCGATCGTCAATCACCGCTCCAAAGATGATGTTGGCATCGGCATCCACCACTTCATAGATAATTTCAGCCGCAACATTAACTTCGTGCAGGGTCAGATCGGTTCCACCAGTGACATTAAATACGACTCCTTTAGCTCCCTGGATAGAAGATTCCAACAAAGGAGAGGAAATGGCCGCCGTGGCCGCCTCCTTGGCCCGGGACTTGCCGGAACCCACCCCAATGCCCATTAATGCGGAGCCAGCATCGGCCATCACCGCCCGCACGTCCGCAAAGTCCACATTCACCAAACCGGGGATGATGATAATGTCGGAAATACCCTGTACCCCCTGGCGCAGAATATCATCGGCTACCCGAAAAGCTTCCTGGAGAGGAGTTTCGGCGGGAATAACCGACAAAAGTTGGTTATTAGGAATCACAATTAGGGTATCGACCCGCGATTGGAGAGCATTAATGCCTTCCTCAGCTTGCTTAGCCCGTCGTCGGCCTTCAAAGGTAAATGGACGGGTGACAATGCCCACCGTCAAACAGCCCATTTCTTTGGCCACCTCGGCCACAATGGGAGCTGCTCCAGTGCCAGTGCCGCCCCCCATGCCCGCAGTAATAAAGACCAAATCCGTACCCTCAAGGGAACGGGCAATTTCATCCCGGGATTCCTCCGCCGCTTTTTGCCCGATCGCCGGATTACCACCGGCCCCCAAACCCCTGGTGAGTTTTTGGCCAATTTGAATACAATCCGGGGCGTTCGTATTAGTTAATGCCTGGGAATCGGTATTAATTGCCCAAAAGTCGATGCCCGTCACCCCACTGGCAATCATACGGTTGACAGCATTGCAACCGCCTCCCCCAACGCCGATCACTTTAATTTTGGCAATGTTACTAGGCACAATCTGATCCCTTTTTAGGTTAGGACTAGGGCTGGCAAAAGTAGGTGTTTCTACCAAAGCCTCCAACGGTTCATTGTCAACGATGGAGGACGAAAATAAATCATCTAACCCCTCCGTTCCATCATTGAGACCACTACCGGTAAAACCTATGTTATTTAGGGGTAAATCATTATTGAGCGTCATTGCAGGGGGGAAGTATTAGGGGAGCAAAATGAGCAAATTCTTAGGGCGCAAAAGCAACCACAGGGAGAGCAACGCTTCCGAAGCAGCAGGGTATTGAAGCCTTTTTACGACGACAGAGATCCCCTCGCCCAAGCACAAATCCCAGCGGTCTATCGTCCCTACACTAGGCATATTGAGCAAATTTGTCAATGTGAATCTGAGCTTTTTCCCTCTATCACGGGAGAATGGCTGGAGTGGAGGGTAAAAATATTAGGGTTTGTTGACGGCTGCTTTTTCCTTGGGGGGTTGGGGACGAAGTTGAATGCTGGGACTGTCTGGATTTGTGAGGTCAATAAATAGTAAACGTTCCTTGGGCACCCGACTGGGCAAATTCTGCATTTTTTCTAAAACCTGTACTTGTTGCCCGAAGCGAGAGAGGTCAGAACCTATGAAAACTAAACCTAAATCCGTTGTCAGACTTATGTTACTGGGGTTGTTGCCGTTAATAATCCGGATATTGACAGGGGACTGTTGAATCAGAATTTGATGGGTTTGCCAAAAACTGCGGTATTGGGGGCCGTAGCCCAAAAATTGCGGGGTTTGGGGCAGGGTTTTTCTGACCGCCTGGCTGTAGAGGGAGGCAGGAATATAATTTCCTTCCCCGTCTAAATAGCCCGGACCCTGATCCGCCACGGCGATCGCCACCGGTTGTCGTTCCTGTACGGCCACATTTACCTGGGCCGGAAATAACTGTCTAGTGACTTCTACTCTCAGGAGGGCCGGATTTTTTGCCAGTTCATCCCCCAAGGCCTGGGTAGAAAGTTGCCAAACCGCCTGGGGATATTCCAGGTCTAAATCTTCGTATAACGTTTCCCTAGAGACTAGCTTATTGCCCAAAAACTCCACTTGGCGATCGGAGCGGATAGACCATTCTGGCCAGCTCATCACCCACACCATGCCCCCCGTCAAACCACAAACACAGACAAATTGCCAGCAGGAGCGCAGACGCTTCCAACGCCTCTGCCACATCAGTTGTTCCCGGCGATTTTTCAGGGAATCAGACACAACTAAATCCGTCATGGGAGTTCAATAACCATCATCTCTGAAATGTTATAACCTAGGAATCAAGGACTCTAAGCACCGCCCTAGGGTTTATTTTCTTAACTAATCTTCACCAACTGTCCGGTAAATCCCATGTTGAAACAAAAACGCAGTCTGATTTTGGGAACTACAGCTCTGTTATTGACAACAGTGGCGGTGACGGGGGTTGGGTTGCGATTGGCCCGCTCCCAGGGCTACCTACAGGATAATCCCAAGGAGCTGGTTGACGAAGTTTGGCAGATTGTCAACCGCACCTATGTAGATGGTACTTTCAACGGTGAGGATTGGGTAGCGGTTCGCCAGGATTATCTAACACGGGACTACAAAAACCAGGAAGAAGCCTACACCGCCATTCGGGAAATGCTGGAGAAGCTAAATGACCCCTACACTCGCTTCATGTCCCCCGATGAGTTTCAATCAATGCGTATCGACACTTCCGGTGAATTGACCGGGGTGGGTATTCAAATCACCCAGGACCAGGATACGAAGAAAATTGTGGTGGTGGCTCCCATCGAAGATACCCCCGCCTACAACGCTGGCATTCTTTCTAAGGACGTAATTACCAAGATTGACGGTAAGTCCACCGATGGCATGGAAGTAGATGACGCAGTGAAGTTAATTCGGGGTAAGCCCGGCACCAGTGTGGTGCTCACTATTGAGCGGGAAGGGCAGGCGATCGAATATCCTTTGACCCGGACTTTAATTGAAATTCATCCAGTGCGGGCCCAAGTGGAAGATATTAATGGTGCCAGGGTTGGTTATATCCGTTTAAATCAATTCAGTGCCCAGGCTTCGGAGGAAATGCGCCAAGCAGTGCAGAAATTGGAAAAAGAGAATGTGGTGGGCTACATTTTCGACCTGCGTTCCAATCCCGGTGGTTTGCTTTATTCCAGTGTGGATATTGCTCGCATTTGGTTGGATGAAGGGGGCATTGTGTCCACCGTCGATCGCCGAGGGGAAGTGGAACAACAAAGTGCTAACAAGCGGCAGTTGAGTAACCGTCCCCTAGTGGTGTTGGTGGATGGTGGTTCCGCCAGTGCCAGTGAAATCGTCTCCGGGGCCTTACAGGATAATCAACGGGCCGTCATTGTGGGCACCAAAACCTTTGGTAAGGGATTAGTACAATCGGTGCGGGAATTGGGGGATGGTTCCGGTATGGCAGTGACGATCGCCAAATATTTAACCCCCAACGGTCGGGACATCAATAAACATGGCATCGACCCCGATGTGGAAGTAGAACTCACCGACGCCCAGCGGAAGGAATTGCAACAAAATCGGGAAAAAGTAGGCACCCTGGAAGACCCCCAATTTGCCAGGGCCTATGAAGTGCTAATGCAACAGGTGAACAAAACCGCTTCTAAGTAGCTTAAGTAGGTTGAACGAGCTTGTACAATTTCATTCGGTAAAAGTCTATGGTTCAAACTGCCCTACTTCCCCTCGACTTTCCCGATCTATATCCGGAATCCGACGGTAAACCCATGGCTGACAATACCCTGCAGTATCACTGGATTGTCCGTTTGGTGACCAATCTTAAGCATTTATTTCAGGGCAAAACAGTCTTTGTAGCGGGGGATTTACTTTGGTATCCCGAACAAGTGGCCAGTCCCCCCGCACCCTGCCAGGCACCCGATGCCATGGTGGTTCTGGGAAGACCTGATGGGGAACGACACAGTTACAAACAATGGGAAGAAGACCATATTGCTCCCCAGGTAGTATTTGAAATTCTTTCCGAGAGTAACAGTGCCAGGGAAATGCTCCATAAGCAAACGTTTTATCGGCGGTATGGAGTATTAGAGATGTTCTTTTACGATCCAGAGTCCTATGACTTTTGGGGTCAGGCGCGTTCCCACCCAGATGCAGAATTTAAAACCATCACCCTGCTCAATTTTCCCTGGACTTCTCCAACCCTAGGAATTCGCTTTGAAATGTTTGCCGATGGCTTGAAACTGTTTTTCCCCAACGGAGAGCCATTTAAAGATCCAGAAACCCTTTTTGAAGAAAGGGATCAGGCTCAACAGGAAAGAGACCGAGCTTTTGCTAAATTGCGGGAATTGGGTATTGACCCTTCTACCCTGTAAATTACCGTTTAGATTGGAACAATTATTCCACTAAGACTATCTGACGTGTAAATCCACAACCGGCAGAAAAAATCAGCAATTTTGGTTTGACTTTCCCCAATTCCTTAGATTTTTTCGGCCCAACGTAATTTGGCGGAACGGGCCCGGGGATTTTGCCTCTGCTCTTCTTCTCCGGCAATAATGGGCTTTTTGGTCAGCACCCGTAAATTTTCCGTTTCCCGAAAACGGTGCTTAACAATGCGGTCTTCCAAGCTATGAAAACTGATAATGCCGAACTTTCCGCCGCTTTTGAGCCAATGGGGAGCTTGGGCAATGAATTTTTCCAGGGAACCTAATTCATCGTTCACTGCAATGCGTAAACCTTGGAACGTCCTGGTGGCAGGATGGATGCGCCCATGGCGATATTTTCCTGGTACCCATTTGGTGATCGCCTCTGCTAAGTCGGTAGTGGTTTGGAAGGGACGTTGTTCGACAATTTGCCGAGCAATACGTCGGGAAAGCCGTTCTTCGCCGTATTCATAAAAAATGCGGGCTAAATCTTTTTCGGACCAGTGGTTAATAATTTCAGCGGCGGTGAGATCCTGGCTTTGGTCCATCCGCATATCCAAGGGAGCAGTGTGGCGAAAACTAAAGCCCCGATCGCCTTGATCAAGTTGGGGAGAGCTTACTCCTAAATCTGCGATGATGCCGTCAAATTGCTCGAGTTGACCGGGAAAATCAGCAAAGTTACCTTGCCAAGTGTTAATGCTTATGTCTTTGCGATCCGCAACTAAGGGTTGCAAACGTTCCATGGCGGCGGCGATCGCCTGGACATCTCGGTCGATCATAGTCAGGGCAAGGGGAATACCTAATTTCAGTAATCTTTCGCTGTGGCCCCCAGCTCCCACAGTGGCATCAAGGTAATAGCCACCGGGCTTTGGCTCCAGTCCTTCCACCAGGGCCGTGGGCAAAACGCTAACGTGATGAAAGTCTGCTATCGCCGTTTGTTTTAAGTTCATTCCTTCCATGGATTTGGCTCCCATCTACGTCCCCAAACGATCCCGCCTTCCCAGGGTAACAGCCTCCACGGAACTTATCCCCGGCAAAGTAATTCAAACAGAAAATGCAAACCATTAGGATTTTGTCATCCTATTCACCCGAAAGCGACTAGGCGCATGGTTATTAGCTCACGTCCCTTAAGCGGCTTGAACGGTGTTCTGAGTCGACTTTTTATTGCCAATACTCTCGCCTTCCTCGGCTTATTTGGGGGAATGGTGCCGGAGGTAAGTTGGCACCCCACAGCCCTTGTCTTTCGCTGGTCGGCCTATTCCCAGGAATTTTCCCCCGAGAGCATCAATCACTATGCTAAGGCAGTATTAGCCATTGAAGTAGAACGGAAAAAAGCCTTTGAGGAAATTCAAACCCTCATTGGCCGGGTTCCCCCCCAACTTACCTGCACCAATCGGGACAGTATCCGCAAGTTACCCCGCAACGCCCAGGCGATCGCCGTTAATTTTTGCAATCGTTCCAAACAAATTGCTGAAGAAAGCGGACTCAAGCCGGGAGAATTTAATCGCATCACCGAAGCCGCCAAGAATAATGCCAACCTGAAAACCCAAATTCAACGGGCAATCATTAATCTCCGCCGTTAGTCCCCGACAAATTCTTATTTAATACTCCATGGTGATTTTTGATCATCGCCTAGAAACAGTACCCGATGCCACCACCTGGGACCTCCCCCTCACCGCCGAGGAAAGGGGTCGCACCCGCTATCGTTTTGATAAACCTGGCTTTCCGTCTCTATTTATTCAATTGCCCAGGGGAAGTTTTTTACGTCCAGGGGATTGCCTCGGCTCTCCCACAGGGGAAACGATTACTATTTTGGCAGCGGATGAACCTCTGCTCCATCTCACCAGTGGCGATCGCCTTATTTTGTTGAAGGCCGCCTATCATTTGGGTAATCGCCATGTGCCCCTAGAAGTGAACTTGGATTATCTGCGATTGGCACCGGATCCGGTATTGGCTGATATGCTCCGGGGTTTGGGGGTCAGGGTAGCGGAAATAACTGCGCCATTTTTTCCAGAACGGGGGGCATTCCACAGTCACTAGGAT
This sequence comes from Synechocystis sp. IPPAS B-1465, assembly GCF_003015225.1. GTDB lineage: Bacteria > Cyanobacteriota > Cyanobacteriia > Cyanobacteriales > Microcystaceae > Synechocystis. Next base: position 1,019,587 of record NZ_CP028094.1, read on the forward strand.
GGCTTTTTGCCCTTAAATAAGCATTCCTAGCAATTTTGCCCAAGAAAATCAAGCCATTCGCTACAATGTTTTCATGAAGTAAAGTAAACTGACTGGCAACAACTTTGCGCTGGCCATTCCCGACTCCGTTCCCAATGCTTTCTGTAACGTAATTAATCAAACCTCAATCCTCCCAACCTCAGTTTTAACTCCCCTCTGACCACGGCGATCGCCAAACCACAATGACCATTGATAACATCCGTCTTAGAAACGAATTTATTAACACCGAAGTTATTACCCGCAGCAGCGGCAAAAAACTGGGGGTAGTCAAAGAAGTGCTAGTCGATGTCGATCAGCGAGAAATTGTCGCCCTGGGACTGCGGGACAACTTTTTGTCTTTAACCGGGATGCCCCAATATCTTTACCTGAACAGTATTGTCCAAACCGGGGACGTGGTCTTAGTAGAAAACGATGATGTTTTTGAATTGGTGGAAGTGGACCTCTATTCCCCTCTGGTCAATAGCGAAGTGGTTACTGAAACGGGAGAACCCCTGGGTAGGGTAAGGGATTTTCAGTTTGACCTCGCCACTGGCAAAGTTTCCTCCATTATCATCGCTTCCTTGGGATTACCCCAAATTCCTGACCAACTTATCAGCACCTACGAGCTTTCCATTGACGAGGTGGTGAGCAGTGGTCCCAACCGTTTGATCGTTTTTGAAGGAGCAGAGGAAAGATTAAATCAACTCAGTGTGGGATTACTGGAACGCCTTGGCATTGGCCGTCCTTCTTGGGAACGGATGGAAGAGGATTTGTATTATCCCCCCACTACCCGCCCTGAAAATCAATTGGGCAGTGGCATCCCCGTGCGGCCACCGGTACAAGTCCGTCAACCGGAGCCCGTGTTGGAAGAGCGTTGGAACGAGGACGATTGGCAAGATACCCGCCCTGCGCCGCCCCCTCGTCGGGAAGTGGCCCCTCTGCGTTATCCAGAGCCGGAATATGAAGATGATTATGAAGTGGATAATTGGGGGGAAGCGTCTTCCCGTTCTTCTGCTCCAGAACCGGATTATGATTATGAAGATGGAGTGGCTGGCGATGTCTGGGACGACGATGAGGCCCCTGCTCCCTACAGCCCTCCCCGGGTGAATATTCCGGAAACCCGCCGGGAAAAAATGCCTGAATATTATGAAGAATAGTCTCTGATTTAACTAGTCTTGCGCCTTTGTTCGGTTATTCGTATTGTAAGTAACGTGAGTTCGGGATAAGAAAGATGACTGACAATAGGCTACAAGCTTTACAGGTCAATACATTCGGGAATGACATCAGACTCGTGATTTGTGTTTTTGCATCCTCACAAGTGATTTTTTTGAAGTCCTGAAGCCCCAAATCCCCCAGTGTACTTGGCGAAAAAACCTCCATTGCAGTCAGAGCAATACTTCTAAGGATCGGCTTAACCCGAACTCACGTTAAATATTAACCCCAGCGTCTTTGCACTCGAACGACTACATTGACTCTCACCCTCTGGAAGCGTTTTCAATCCTCCGCCTCTAACCCTTTAATTTCACCCTGTGACCCTACCGAGCTCGATATCCTTGCACGCACAACCCTTCTTTCTCCCTGGCAGTTCTACCGCTACGTCTGCAACATTTGCCAGCAAAATGGGCATGAGCGTTTGTATTTCGGTCATTTGCCTTGTATTTTCTGTGATTATTTGCCAGAACCACTACTTCTTGCCTTTTTTGATCGCTTAGCAGAGAGTGTAGGAAGATCACCGCAGCCCTTCCCAAAAACAACTCTCCACCTTCAGAGTCTGCAAGGTACTCTGGAACTTCGCATCAGCCATGCTGGAAGTGGAATGATTGGACAGGTAGTTAGGCTTGACATAACATACCGGGAGAAGACGCACTCCTGGGCATTTAAAGCCTTTTTCGAACCGGATTTCGTCTGGCAACATGGCGTTTGGTCCGAGATACCAGTAGGAATATATTTGCGATCCCAGCATGTCACCCGTGACGTAGCGCAGTTCCATGCCGCTGGACTCACCTGGATGCTGTGTGAATGGATCGAACCGGATGATTGTCCTAAAACTCGCCCTGGACGCTCCTATGATAGTCTAGCTCAACAGCAGCAACTCACACCCCTTAATCCTCTCAACTATGCCAACTACAGTCGCCATGGCATTCGCCTTGATCTCGGTGGCATTCAAAAAATCTACTGGGGACGAAGAATTCGCGATTTTGCTTACACGCTGGTTTTCTATCACAGGCGAGTCCATCGGGAAGGATGGCGCTTTCTCAGTCCCTATCTTAATTGCTGGACTCTCCGCTACCTTCTGGCAAGGGTGAAATGGTTGCTGTTTCTAAGAAGACCAACGTGCGCATTTGAACAAAAAGTTACAGTTTCGGACGAAAAGCCTTCAAGGCAAGGGCCTCAAGATTCTTGAAGTGGAGCATGGCTTAGTATTCGCAACGGAAAAATTTTGGTAGTTAACGCGAGTTCGGGTTAAGCCGATCCTTAGAAGTATTGCTCTGACTGCAATGGAGGCTTTTTCGCCAGCTACACTGGGGGATTTGGGGCTTCAGGACTTCAAAAAAATCACTTGTGAGGATGAAAAAACAGAAATCATGAGTCTGATGTCATTGCCGAATGTATTGATCTATAAAGCTTTTAGCCCATTGTTCAGTCCTCTTTCTTATCTCGAACTCACGTTAGTCAAAGGCGGCGTAGAGGGGCGAAACTGGGGTCAATAATTTTCACACCAATGCCGGGAAATTTGATGGCCAAATTAGCTTTATGGCCTTTGCCTAAAATGTGGGTCACAGTGCCTTCTCCAAAATTGTTGTGCATTACCCGATCGCCAACATTCCAGATTAGGTCTTTAGCCGGTTGAGTGGACTGGGAACCAGTTTTTTTTCGGGCTTGTTTTTGGGCAATGGAAGGTCCCTTGGGATCGGCGGCAGGAGCATTGCGACCAGTTCTACGACCAGTTGAGCCATCGGCCAATAAATCCGGTGGTAATTCCTGGAGAAATTGGGACGGTATTTTGGTTTCTAAAGAACCCCAGATGTAACGCATGCGAGCATGGGTCAAAAAGAGATTTTCCTGGGCTCTGGTAATGCCCACGTAACATAAACGGCGTTCCTCTTCTAGATCCAAAGGATCATTTAAACTGCGGGCGTGGGGGCAAGTGCCCTGCTCCAACCCCACTAAGAAGACCACTGGAAATTCCAGGCCCTTAGCAGAGTGGAGAGTCATGAGGGACACTTCGTCTCCGGATTCCTCCAGGTCATCAAGGTCGGAAGTGAGGGATGCTGAAGCCAAAAAATCCACTAGGCTAGGGTCTTCACTTTCTGCTTCAAACTGTCGCACTGCATTGTCCAATTCCCCCAGGTTGGCCAGGCGATTATCCGCTTCTTCGGTGCCTTTTTGCTTTAAGTCGTCCACATAATTGGATTTTTCCAACACTAAGCTGAGGGCTTCCGACGCAGAAAGCTCACCAATTTGGCTTTGGATTTCCTGGAGCATGCGGGCAAATTGCAGGGTTTTTTTACCTGATCGCCCGGCCAGAGTATTCACCGAAGTTTCGTCGGTAATAATTTCCCACAGGGGAATGTCCAATTCCTTAGAGGCATTAACAAAACCTTCAATGGTGGATTTACCGATGCCCCGCCGGGGAGTATTGATGATACGCAACAAGCTGACCGTATCCGCCGGATTAACTAACACCCGGAGATAGGCAATGGCATCTTTAATTTCCTGGCGATCGTAGAAGCGAAAACCACCGACAATATTGTAGCGAATATTATTATTTAATAGCTGTTCTTCAAAGGCCCGGGATTGGGCATTGGTGCGATATAAAATAGCAAAATCACCAAAATTTAATTCTGGGTTATTTTTCCTTAAGCTCAGAATTTTATTAATCACAAAACGGGACTCATCCCTTTCATCATCCGCCTGGTAAAGGATAATATCATCTCCGCCACTCCGGGTAGCCTTGAGGATCTTGTCAATCCGTTGGCTATTATGTTCAATTAAATGGTTAGCCGCTTGGAGGATATTTTCCCGAGAACGGTAATTTTCCTCTAGTTTGACCATGGTGGTCGTTTCCCCATCCAACAGGCGATCGCCAAAATCCTCTTGGAAATTGAGCAGGATGGTAAAGTCTGCCATGCGGAAACTGTAAATAGATTGGTCTGCATCCCCCACCACAAAAGTGGAACGCCCCCGCCAATCCCACTCCGACTGCCGTTCTTCCCCATTGGTGCTCAGCAGACGAATTAAATCATATTGGATGCGATTAGTGTCTTGGTATTCATCCACCAAAATATGGTTAAATTTTCGGTGCCAGTAGCCTAAAACTGATTCATTTTGTTGAAATAAACGGGTAGGGATGAGAATTAAATCATCAAAATCTAGAGCGTTATTAGCGGCCAATTGATTTTGGTAAGCTTGGTAAACTTCCGCAATGACCCTACCTTTATAACTGGGATTTTCCCTTAGATAGGTCTCCGGTGATTGCCCGAGGTTTTTGGCATTACTGACCTGGTAGCGAATACTCTTAGGATTGAACTGTTTTTCGTCCAAATCCATATCCTTAGTGACAATGGTCTTAAACAAACTTTGCACGTCACTTTCATCAAAAATGGAAAACTGTTTTGTCCAACGGCGGCCACTGCTGTCCTGATATTTATCAATGTCGTAGCGGAGAATACGAGAACATAGACTGTGGAAAGTGCCAATCCAGAGGGGTTTCGTAACTGTTTTGTACACCCTGGAAAGCAACTGTTTTTGTTCATATTTCCCCAACAATTCCCACCGTTGGCTAAATTCCTGTTGGGCCCAGGCTTGGGCAAAAATCTTTTCCAAACGTTCCTTCATTTCCTTGGCGGCTTTATTGGTAAAGGTTACCGCCAGGATATTTTCCGGATTGATGCGATGCTGACGAATTAGATGGGCAATGCGGTAGGTTAGTGCCCTAGTTTTCCCTGAGCCGGCCCCGGCCACCACCAAAAGAGGGCCACAAAAATGCTCCACCGCCCGCCGTTGGGAAGGATTGAGGTGGGCAAGGTAGTCGGGGACAACAGTCATGGGCACAGTAACAGTAGGCTTAAGGTTCAATCAACAATTAAGTTTAGCAATCAACCAAGGGAAATTATTTTTTCGCTCTTTTCCGTTTCCATGGCAATCGCCCTTCGTTGAGAGATCTACAACCACCATTTATTAACCTGAACTAAATATTGCTTAATGATTTTGAGGGGGCTAACTATCGGATTCCGCCTCAAAGCTATCGGAACTTAGGCGAGCCTGTTTGATCAGGGTTTCCGGGCTAACATTGTCGAGAAAATCCCGAAAAGCTTGTCTTTCTTCTTCGTCCGCATCTCGATCCACGGGAATGGAAGCATCGGCCAACACTTCTTCCATCACCCAAATGGGACTGTCCATCCGCAACGCGAGGGAAATGGCATCACTGGGGCGGCAGTCAATTTCCCTAATTTGATCCCCCTGGGCACAACAGAGCACAGCGTAAAAGGTATTATCCTGCAGGGAATGAATAATAATTTTTTTGAGGTCCACATCCCAGGTGGTGAGGAGATTGACCATCAGGTCATGGGTGAGGGGACGGGTGGGCTTTTGATTTTCCAGGGCTCCGATAATCGACCGAGCTTGGTCTTGGCTGATATAAATGGGTAATGCCCGCCGTTCAGATCCATCCTTGAGCAATACGATGGGACTGCGACTTACCGCATCGAGGGCAATGCCAGCTACTCTCATCTCAATCATTGGGTAGATCCTCTGGGGAACATTGACAGCACAATGCAGGTTTTCATTTTAACTTACTCCTACTCCCCCCAGGGTCATGGCCAGTTGGTCACTAAGGACCGTTCCCCCTAAGATGGGGAGGGTTGTCAATTGTCAAAATCACATTACTGCTGGTGGTGGGAGACGTACATTAATGAAAATTATTTTGACTGGGGCGACGGGTTTTGTGGGGTGCTCTTTGGTGCCTCTACTACATCAACAGGGCCATGAGCTAACTTTGCTGGTGCGTAGTGTGTCTAAGGCCCAACGGTTATTTGCCCCCGGTAGTTTCCCCCAGTTAAAGGCGATCGCCTATGAAGCCACTAAAAGCGGGGACTGGCAAAAGGTCGTTGATGGCCAGGATGCGGTGATTAATTTGGCGGGGGAACCCATTTCGGAAAGATGGACAGAAGCTTACAAAGCCGAGATTTTTGATAGCAGAAAGCTGGGCACAGAAAAGTTGGTGGAGGCGATCGCCAAAGCGGATAGAAAACCCCAAGTAATGATTTCTGGGTCAGCCATAGGTTACTACGGCACCAGCGAGACGGCGACTTTTACGGAAAGTAGTAAGCCTGGAGATGATTTTCTGGCGGAAGTTTGTCAGGCGTGGGAAAATGCCGCCCACCAGGTAGAACAGTTGGGAGTTCGGTTAGTAGTTTTTCGCATTGGCATTGTGCTGGGGGCCGATGGGGGAGCGTTGGCCAAAATGTTGCCACCGTTCAAACTCTTTGCTGGGGGGCCATTGGGCAGTGGAGAACAATGGTTTTCTTGGATTGATCGCCGGGATTTAATTGCTTTAATTGATAAAGCTTTAACGGACTCAACTTTACGGGGAACGTACAATGCCACAGCGCCCAACCCAGTCAAGATGAAGGAATTTTGCCACACCCTGGGCAAAGTTTTGGCCCGTCCTTCCTGGTTGCCCGTACCGGATATTGCGTTGGAATTATTGCTGGGGGAAGGGGCCAAGTTAGTGCTGGAGGGGCAGGAAGTTTTGCCGGGGGCCATTAGCAAAACAGATTTTCAGTTCCAGGCTCCAGATTTAGAAACCAGTTTGCGGCAAATTTTAGGGAGTTAACCAATCCCCAAAATAGCCCCAATGAAGATGCTAGGATGCCTTGATGTAAATTGATTTCGGTTTCCGCTGTGGCCCAGGTAATTGTCGAAAATCTCTACAAAAGTTTCCCCGCCCAAGGCAAAAACAAAGCTAAAGACGGAGGAACAGTGAATGTGCTTAAGGCCATTAACCTGGAAATTGCCGACGGGGAATTTATGGTGCTGGTGGGGCCGTCCGGTTGTGGTAAAAGTACTCTACTGCGGCTCATTGCTGGTTTGGAAACCGTTACAGGGGGTAATATTCTCATTGGCGATCGCCGGGTAAATGATTTACCGCCCAAAGCCAGGGACATTGCCATGGTGTTCCAAAGCTATGCCCTCTATCCCCACCTGAGTGTTTACGACAACATTGCCTTTGGTTTGCGGCGCATGCTGGATCGGGAAAATAATCAGACTGAAGATAAATTCCCCCGCTGGGTAGGGGACAGTTTACGGGGCATTACCAAACCTTTGCCAAAATCTTTACACTACCTTTCTGCCCAGGAAAAAGTACTGGCTCAACGGGTCAACCAAGTGGCCCAACAATTGCAAATTGACCATTTACTAGACCGGCTGCCCAAACAATTATCCGGCGGCCAAAAGCAACGGGTGGCCCTCGGTCGGGCGATCGCCAGAAATCCCCAAGTCTTTTTGATGGATGAACCCCTGTCCAACCTGGATGCCAAACTAAGGGCAGAAACCCGCAGTCAGATTGTGCAAATTCAGCGGCAACTGGGCACCACCACCATTTACGTTACCCACGACCAAACCGAAGCCATGACCATGGGCGATCGTATTGCGGTGCTTAACCAAGGGGTAATTCAACAAATTGCGCCCCCCTTAACTTTGTACAATCAACCCGCCAACCGTTTTGTGGGGGAATTTATCGGCTCTCCTCCCATGAATTTTTTTACCCTCAAAGTGGCATCGGCTTCAGTGTTGCAACATCCTGCCTTTGCCCTCAATCTGCCGGAAAAGTGGCATGGACTGGTGGCCCCCTACGTAGGTCGTTCCTTGATCCTAGGGGTACGGCCAGAAAGTTTTATCCCTAGTACCGAAGGGTCCAACGCTTTTCCTGTCACAGTAAATTTGGTTGAAGCCCTCGGTAACGATACTTTTATCTATGCCCATTTAGTGACAGAGCCGGATCTCACCATCCAAGCCCGCATTGCCCCCGATCATCCCCTCCAGGTGGGGGAACAACTCTGGCTGACAATCAACCCCGAAAAAATTCATCTGTTCGACGCCAAAACTGAACAGGCGATCGACCAACGTTAAAGAAATCAACCCAAGCCCATTTTACCCACCATCCAGCCGAGGTTAATAGAAAAACAAGATAAACTGGGGCTGAGTCCGCCCAAACCTATCAGACCCTTACCAGCCAATGGATCTGCTCTGCACCCGCCCCGGTTGTGCCCGTTTAAATTCTTTTCCTGACCTGGATAATCGCAATACTCTGCAAACAGTACAACAAAGGTTTTGCACCAGTTGTCGGATGCCACTAATTTTGGCGGGCAGATATTTGCCAGTGAAACTCCTGGGACAGGGGGGCTTTGGGGCGGCCTATCTGGCCCTAGATCGATTTACCCCCACCATGCGTTTTTGTGTGGTGAAGCAATTTCAACCGTCAGGGAATTTAAATCAAGAGCAATTAGATTTGGCTTTGTCCCTATTTGAACGGGAAGCGGTGGTGTTGGAAAAGTTGGGCAATCGCCATGACCAGATTCCCGATTTATTTGCTTATTTTCCCCTGTTGGTGGACGATCCCCGCACTGGTAAACAGGATCAGTTTTTTTATTTGGTGCAGGAATTTATTAACGGTCAGGATTTGGAAAAAACCGTTGAAAAACATGGCCCCCTGTCGGAAGCGGAAGTGCGTTGGGTGCTGACGGAAATGCTAAAAATTCTTAGTTTCGTCCACGGCACCGGAGCCATTCATCGGGATATTAAACCGTCTAATTTAATGCGGGACCAAGAGGGCAAATTGTATCTGTTGGATTTTGGCGCAGTAAAGCAAGCAACCGCCGGGGTGGGGGCCAGTAACGAAGGTTCCACGGGCATTTACTCCATGGGTTTTGCGCCACCGGAACAGATGGCTGGTAACCAGGTTTATCCCGCCACGGATTTATATGCTTTGGCTGTGACCTGTCTTTACCTGTTAACGGGCAAAACAGCCCAGGATTTGTACGACGCTTACCATAACCAATGGAATTGGCGATCGCCTGGTTTGAAGGTGAGCCAGCCCTTGGCCGATGTGATTGACCGTTTGCTTTTACCCACTCCCAAGGACCGTTACGCCAGTGCGGAAGAGGTTTTGGCGGTGCTGAACGGCGGTAAAGGCAATCAGGGTAAAGCTCCGCCAGGGGCCACAGTTTCCACTCCCCAAGGTACCAATACCCAAATTCAACCAACCCCAGCAAGTTCTGCTTCTCCCCTAACAGCGCCAAAGACACCGGGTAAAATTAGCCAGGCGGTACAAAATTTGCCGGTTCTCAAAGTTCTGTTCCAAGGGGCTTTAACTGGTTCCGCTTTGGTTTTCTGGGGCATTATTGCTGTGAGCCTTTTTCCCCAGACCAATATTAGTTTGGGTATTTTGGGCATGGTGGTGGCGGGGATAATCTTGGCCCAATTCAAGCGTTGGTTAGAAGTAACGGAAATGTTGAGCCTCAATACCCTAACCATTCTGGCCCTATTAGCTGTGCCGGGTTTGAGCCGTTGGCCAAAGATTGTCGAACTAGCGACCCAACTTGATTTCCCGGTTCTAGTTACGGTCATTATTGCCGCTATTGCCGGGGCGATCGCCGTAGTAGCAACCATTGCCCTATTTTTACTAATTCTCAAGCTACTTTTTGCAGTTTTAACCAGGGTTTGAAGGATTCACACTGCCAGTTTGGGCCGGGAAAAAATCACCTGTAAACGGTCTAGATCCAACTCATCAAAACGGTCCACTGCCCAGTTAGCTTGCCTTTGCATAAAGTGATAGGGATAGGTATGGGCAATGCCAACCACGGCCATACCGGCTTTTTTCGCCGCTTCAATGCCGGCAAAGGTATCTTCGATCGCCAGACAATTTTCCGGTAACAGGGGAGCGATGTCATCGAGCAAGCTATCGGTCACCGCTTGGCTCTGCCGCCATTGATTGAGTTTGTGAATAGCCAGTTGATAGCCATCCGGCTGGGGTTTACTGCTGGCAATATCATCCCCCGCCACAATGACTGGAAAGTACCTTGCTAGCCCAGCCCGGTCTAATCCGTATTCCACCTCTGACCTAACGGCCCCCGTCACCAAGGCGATCGCCAATCGTCGTAACTGCAACTTTTCGAGAAACTCCTTCAGTCCGCCATAGATGGGCAGGGTTTCCAGGGCCACCAGTTTTTGATGGTAGCTCTCCGCTTTGCGGTCAATTAGCTTTTGCAAATAGGCTTCCGTTAACCCCCGGCCCCGATGCTCAAACAAATCCACCAAACAAGCCCGGTCACTGCGGCCCAAACAAAACTGTTGGTACTCCGCTGGAGTGAGGGGACGCAAATTCTCAGTCAACAATAGCTCGTCAATCAGACTGCGATGGATCGCTTCATCGTTGATTACCACGCCATTGAAGTCTAACAATACTGCCTTTAACATCTGATTGGCTCCTCTTTCTCCCTAGGCCAATGGGGTCATCAAACCCCACATCACCATGGTAATCTTTCCTTTCCTCCTACCAGGGATTAATGCCCATCTCCGCTAAAATCAGTGCAGATGTGGCCCCCAGAGCCCTCCATCCATTTTGGTAACTTTTCCATGGAAAAACTGTACGAAGGCAAAGCAAAAATCCTCTACCCCACCGAGGACCCAGATGTACTGCTAACTATTTTTAAGGACGATGCCACCGCCTTTAATGCCCAAAAAAAAGGCCAGATCCAGGGCAAAGGAGCCATTAACTGCGCCATTTCAGCGGCCCTATTCCGGTGGTTAGAAACCCTAGGGATTCCCACTCATTACATTGACTGCCCCCAAAATGACCAAATGTTGGTCAAAGCGGTGAACATCATTCCCCTGGAGGTTGTGGTGCGTAATATTGCCGCCGGCAGTCTTTGTAAGCAAACCGGTTTGAAGGAAGGCTTAGTACTGCCCAATCCGTTGGTGGAGTTTTATTTCAAAGATGATGCCTTAGGGGATCCCCTCCTGACCTGGGAACGGGCCTTGCTGTTGGGGGTTACCGATGAAGCGAGATTACAGACCCTAAAGGACTTGGCTTTGAATATCAATCAGCATCTGCAGAGGTTTTTTGCCCAGTGCGATATCACCTTAGTGGACTTTAAGTTAGAATTTGGCGGCGATCGCCAAGGGAAAATCATCTTAGCCGATGAAATTAGCCCGGATACCTGTCGTTTGTGGGATAACGCCCAGGCGGATCCCCAGGCCAGAGTACTAGACAAAGATCGTTTCCGGCGGGATTTGGGCTCAATTGAAGCCGCTTATCAAACAGTGGAAAAACGGGTTTTAAGCCAAATTGAACGCCTGCAGTCCCAAATGGGTGCCTTCTGATCATCGTTGCTTGGTGTGGAACCTTTCCAACGGGTCTGGGTCAACCTACCAGTTTAAAACCTTGCACAAACGGCTTGTCAGGAAACCGACAGGACTCGATAATGGGCAAGCAATCGCGGCGAATCTCTAGCCATCGCGGCGTTGTTTTTGGGTATTTTTCCATACCCCCCGTGTCCGTATTAATATTAATGGCTTGAATTGGGTGTCAGGACGTGTCAAACCAGAACAAAAGCGTGATTCTTTCTCCTTACTATCGACTTCTTTTGTTAACCAGTGGTCTTGTTCTGGGGGCATCTCCAGCCCAGGCAACTCAGGCATTTTCCCCCCTAAATATGTTGGCCGATGGGGACAACACGGAGCTATTAGTTTCGCCATCTTCAGAACTTAATTTCCCCGGCCCCACTTCCGAGTCAGAAGCTTCTAATTATTCAACTCTCCAGGAAGCTGCCCCCTCCGTCATAAACGCCCTCAATGGCGAGAATGGCGAGATCAGTGTTATCCCTCCTGAAATTGAGCAAATTGACGGCGATCGCCTGGGCCAGACAATGGAGATTAGTGCGGGTAATTTAGATGTCGGGGTTGATGATTTGCCCCCCATGGCCCCCGTTGATTCCGCGGAATTAGCTCAAGCTAACGAATTACCCCATGGCAATGCCGTTGCACAGGTTGCTCCAAGGGTAGCCCAGGTAGAACAGGAAAATTTAATCGCCGAAACAAAGACCGATAACCAGACCGATCACGTTGAGCCGCAATCACCACTGATGGCCCAGGCCGCAGTGGAAGAAGAAGTTGAAGCGGTAGAAATGGAGGCAACGGAGGAAACCACCGGAGTAACGGAAGAAACGCCGGAGGAAACTCCCTCTTTTACCCCCGATGCCCCTCCCACTAACACCGAGGGAACCCCGGGACCCACCCAGACACTGCCTAGTTTTACCCCTCCAGCCAGTCCTAGTACTACTACCCCAGCCCCAGCCGAGGAAGAACCAAGGGTATTGGTCAGTGAAGTATTGGTTACCGGCACCACCCCGGAACTGGAGTTGCTGGTTTATAACGCCATTCGCACCCAACCAGGCCGGACCACTACCCGTACTCAGTTGCAGGAGGACGTCAACGCCATCTATGCCACCGGCTATTTTAGTAATGTGCGGGTAGCCCCCAGTGATACCCCTCTAGGGGTGAGGGTGACCTTTGAAGTCCAGGCTAACCCCGTTTTCACCGGCTTGAACATACGCACAGTACCGGAAACGGCCGAAGGCAAGGAACGAATTCTGCCCCAGGAAGTGGTGGACGAAACCTTTGGGGAACAGTACGGCAAAATTCTCAACCTACGAGAATTACAAGAGGGCATTAAAACCATCAATGAATGGTATTCCAACCAGGGTTATGACCTGGCCCAGGTGGTGGGGTCTCCCCAGGTGGGGGCTGATGGCCAGGTAACCTTGGTCATTGCCGAGGGCATTGTGGAGAATATCCAAGTGCGCTTTTTTGACTCGGAAGACGAGCCGGTGCAGGGCAGAACCAGGGATTTCATCATCACCAGGGAAATGCGCTTGAAGCCGGGGGACGTTTTTAACCGCAATCGAGCCCAAACGGACTTACAGCGGGTGTATAGCCTGGGACTGTTTGAAGATGTCAGGTTATCATTTAATCCCGGCAGTGATCCCACTGAAGTAATTGTCAACGTTGATGTAGTAGAAGGCAATACGGGATCGATCGCCGCCGGGGGGGGGATCAGTAGCAGCAGTGGGCTATTTGGTACCATCAGTTACCAGGAAAGAAATCTGGGGGGCAACAACCAAACCATTGGGGTGGAAGCCCAAGTAGGTCAAAGGGAGTTGTTGTTTGATGTTAGCTTTACCGACCCGTGGATTGGTGGCGATCCATTCCGCACTTCCTACACTGCTAACCTTTTCCGCCGCCGGACCATTTCCCTCGTTTTTGACGGGGCTGATTCTTCCATTCGTACCTTTAACGGCTTTGACAGTCCTAGGGTTGTACGTACTGGTTTAGGGCTGACCTTTTTTAGACCGATCGCCGATGATGTGTTTGCCCCACCGGATTGGCGTTTGTCAGCGGGTTTTGGCTATCAAAATGTCCGCATTGAAAATGCCGCCGGGGCCCTGTCTCCCTTTTCTGCCCCTTTAAATGGTTTTAATTCCCAGCCCCTGTCCTTCAGTGATTATGGGGTGGATGAGCTGTTTACCCTCTCCTTTGGTGCTTCCCAGGATAATCGCAACAATGCTTTGCAACCCACCAGTGGTTCCCTAGTGCGCTTTGGGGCAGAACAAACTATTCCCGTTGGCACCGGCAACATTATGATGACCCGGTTGCGGGGTAGTTATAGCTACTACATTCCAGTTAACTGGCTGGATTTGACCGGCTTTGGCCTTGTGGAATCCACCCAGCCCCAAACGGTGGCTTTCAACGTGCAAGCGGGAACTGTGCTGGGGGATTTACCACCCTATGAAGCTTTCATTTTGGGGGGTAGTAACTCCGTGCGGGGTTATCAAGAAGGGGAACTGGGCAATGGTCGTAGTTTCTTCCAAGCTACGGCAGAATATCGTTTTCCCATTATCGCAGCGGTGGGAGGAGCTTTGTTTGTGGACTACGGCTCTAACCTTGGTTCCCAGGGCGCTGTACCAGGTTTTCCGGCGATCGTTAGAGGTTTGCCCGGTTCCGGTGTGGGCTACGGTTTAGGGGTAAGAATCCAGTCCCCCGTAGGGCCCATCCGCATTGACCTAGGCTTTACTGGAGAGGGAGAATCCCGCATTAACTTCGGTATTGGCGAGAAGTTCTAGGGCAAAACCCAACCCACCATTGGACAGATCCGCTGTTAACTTGAGACAATGTTTGCAGCTAGAGCCTAGAAAGAGTGGGCCCATTGCTAATGCCCGCTTATTTTTTCCCATCGCATGCAAACTTCCCCATCTTCCACTGCGCCGTGTGCGGACAAAGCCCTGGACGATCTTTTGAAAGAGGTCGATCGCCGTCGTAATTTTGCCATCATTTCCCACCCCGATGCGGGGAAAACTACCCTAACGGAAAAATTGTTGTTGTATGGGGGCGCAATTCAGGAGGCGGGGGCCGTGAAAGCTCGCCGTAGTCAGCGCAGTGCCACGTCCGACTGGATGGCCATGGAGCAACAGCGGGGTATTTCCATCACTTCCACCGTGCTGCAGTTCGACTACCGGGGCAAAATTCTTAACTTGTTGGATACCCCAGGGCACCAAGATTTTAGTGAAGATACCTACCGTACCTTGGCCGCAGCAGACAACGCGGTGATGTTAATTGATGCCGCTAAGGGGTTAGAAACCCAAACCCGCAAACTGTTTGAAGTGTGTCGTCTGCGCCATCTGCCCATTTTCACTTTTATTAACAAGCTCGATCGCCCCAGCTTGACCCCCCTGGAATTGATGGACGAAATTGAACAGGAATTGGGCATGAACACCTATGCGGTCAACTATCCCATCGGCACCGGCGATCGGTTTCGGGGCGTTTACAACCGTTTAACCAAAACTATCCATTTGTTTGAGCGAACGGGCACCCACGGCAGCAAAAAAGCTGCGGATCAGACCATGGCCCTAGATGATCCGGCCCTGGAATCATTGCTAGGTAGTGATGTGTACGCCGAATTTCAAGATGAGTTGGAATTAATCGAAGAAGCGGGGGCCGAATTTGATTTAGCCGCCGTCCATGGCGGAGAAATGACCCCGGTATTTTTTGGCAGTGCCATGAATAACTTTGGCGTAGAACTATTTTTGCAAGCGTTTTTGCAGTATGCCGCTAAGCCCGAAGCCCATGACAGTAACCGAGGAACTATTGAACCCACCTATGAAGAATTTTCCGGTTTTGTCTTTAAACTCCAGGCCAATATGGACCCTAAACACCGGGACCGCATTGCCTTTTTGCGGGTTTGTTCTGGTAAATTTGAAAAGGATATGGTGGTAAAACATCCCCGAACGGGCAAAACAGTGCGTTTATCCCGACCCCAAAAACTTTTTGCCCAGGAACGGGAATCGGTGGACATTGCCTATGCGGGGGACGTGATTGGTTTAAATAATCCGGGGGCATTCACCATCGGCGATACGGTTCATACTGGCGAAAAAATAATTTATCCCCCCATTCCATCCTTTTCTCCTGAGCTATTTGCCTATCTCAGATCCACCGATCCTAGTCAGTATAAAAACTTTAAGAAAGGGGTATCAGAGTTACAGGAAGAAGGGGCGGTGCAAATTCTCCAATCCCTGGATGAAAGTAAACGAGATCCTATTTTGGCCGCGGTGGGACAATTGCAATTTGAAGTGGTACAGTATCGCCTCCAGGAAGAGTACGGAGTAGAAACCAGATTAGAGCCCCTTGGTTTTTCCCTGGCCCGCTGGGTGGTGGAAGGTTGGGATGCCCTGGAAAAAGCGGGACGGTTATTCAATACGGTGGTGGTCAAAGATCGCTGGGATGCGCCAGTTTTACTGTTTAAAAATCAGTGGAATTTGGAACAAGTGGCAGGGGATTGTCTTGATTTAAAACTAAGTGCGATTGCCATTCCCCCTTCCTTATAAAAATTCTCGCGAAAAATCTTGTAAAAGACTAAGTTTTAGACCGAATAATGATCAATTGGACGATATTAAAGCGGGAGTGGTTTCGCAATACCAAGGAAGATTTGTTGGCCGGGGCTGTGGTGGGTTTGGCCCTTATCCCCGAGGCGATCGCCTTTTCCATCATTGCTGGGGTTGACCCCAAGGTGGGACTTTATGCTTCCTTCACCATTGCTGTGTTGACGGCCTTTTTTGGTGGGCGATCGGGGTCTATTTCTGCCGCTACAGGGGCCATGGCCCTATTAATGGTGGATTTAGTCAAAGACCACGGTTTGCAGTACCTGCTGGCCGCCACCGTACTGACGGGAATTTTTCAGGTTTTGTTGGGGGTTTTTAAAGTTGCTAAGCAAATGCGCTACGTCCCCAGGGCGGTGGTGTTGGGTTACATCAATGCTTTAGCCGTGTTGATTTTTTTGGCCCAGCTACCCCAGCTAGACCCGACTAAAGTTAGTCAATATTGGTTAGTTTATTTAATCTTGGCCTGTTCCCTAGCAATTATTTATATTCTGCCCACGTTTACCAAGGTTTTTCCCTCTCCTTTGGTGGCTTTATTTGTGATGACCAATGCCACTATTTTCTTGCAACTAGATGTGCCCACTGTGGGAGATATGGGGGAGTTACCTGGGAGTCTACCAATTTTTTTACTACCCCAAATTCCCTTTAATTGGCAAACTTTACAAATTATTTTGCCCTATTCCCTTACCCTGGCGATCGTTGGGTTGCTGGCTTCCTTTTTAACCGCATCTTTAGTGGATGAATTGACCGATACCCCCAGCGACAAAAACCGCGAAGCCAAAGGCCAGGGTATTGCCAATATTGTCACTGGTTTTTTTGGTGGCATGGCGGGCTGTGGCATGATTGGCCAATCAGTCATCAATGTGCAATCCGGCGGTCGGGGCCGGTTATCCACCTTTGCGGCGGGAATTTTTCTCTTAATTGCTATTTTGGGGTTAAAGGACTGGGTGCAACAAATGCCCATGGCAACCTTAGTAGCTGTGATGATTATGGTTTCCATTGGCACTTTTCGTTGGTCTTCCCTGCGGGACTTCCGTAAAATTCCCCAGAGCGAAAACATTGTTATGTTCACCACCATGGGGCTAATTATTATCACTCGTAACTTTGCCCTGGGGGTGGCGGCAGGCATTATTATGAGTACGATCTTTTTTACCCGCAAAATTGCCCAACTTGTTTTTGTGGATAGGGTTTTAACAGAGGATGAAAACCACCGTATTTATAATGTCTCTGGTCAAATTTTCTTCGTTTCCAAAGAAGAATTCCTTGAAGCCTTTGATTTTGACGAATTGGTAGACCGGGTTACCATCGATTTAACCCATGCCCATCTCTGGGACCAGGGGGCAGTGGGCACAGTGGAGCAAATCATGACCAAGTTCCGGCGCAATGGCATTGATGTGGAATTGGTGGGTTTAAACGGAGCGAGTGCGACCCTTTGGCAAAAATTGATCAAGGAACCGGAACTAAAACTGATTAATTCTTCTGCTGAAAATTAAGGTTTGATATCAGTACTGAACTAGAGCGAAATTGGGGGAACTGGCCACGCTTTTTTAAAACTTACACATCACTAATTATTTTTTGGGAATGTTACCATTGTGAAAAATATTTTGCTTTGCACTGATGGATCGGATTTCGCTCAGCAAAGTTATCCCTACGCCGCCTGGTTAGCCAGTAAATTAGGCGGCAATATCAAGGTTTTATACGTTACTGATATCCGGGCCCAAAAGGCAGTGGAATCGGTCAATTTGAGTGGCAGTATTGGCTTAGGAACTTCTGAAGAATTATTAAAACAATTGGTGGATTTAGAACATACTAAAGCCAAACTTAATCATCAAAAGGCGAAACTGGTCCTGGCAACGGCTAAAAACACTCTCCAGCAAGCTGGCATAGAATCGGTGCAGGTTATGCACAAAACAGGTTTTTTATTGGATTGTCTAGAAGATTTGAAGGGCGATTTTGATGTAATTATCCTGGGGAAAAGAGGGGAAACAGCTAAATTTGCCCAGGGCCATTTGGGAGCCAATATGGAGAGAATTATTCGCAGTATTCCCAAGCCCTGTTTGGTTACTCCAAAGCAGTTTCAAACCATTACCAAAGTTCTTTTTGCCTATGACGGTAGTGCCAGTTGCCAAAAAATTCTGCAGTTTTTGGCCGGTTCCTCCCTGTTGGCTGATTTGCCCCTACACATTGTCACGGTGGGGAAAACCAACCAAGACCCCCAGGCGATCGCCAATTTGGGTACAGCCGAAAAAGTCTTGGAAAAAGCTGGTTTTAAGCTCGAGGTGGAATTGTTGGTGGGCCATGCGGAAGAAGCCATTGTTCGTTACCAGGAAGATAACGCCATTGATTTATTGTTAATGGGGGCCCATGGCCATAGCCGTATTCGCCATTTGGTTATCGGTAGTACCACCGCCCAAGTTCTACGAAAAACTTCCATTCCGGTTCTAACCTTTCGCTAGGGAATTCAATAAATGCTCGGCGATCGCCAATCCCGATAGGGCTGCTCCTTCCACTTTGCCGCCATGGAAAGCATCTCCCCCAAAGTAAACTGGGCCAGGAAAATCGCCAAAGAGAAAGGGTTGATCGAGGGGATTTTGGGGATGGCTATAGCGCCAGAGATGCAAGTGGGAAGCCAACACCGCTGAACCTGACCAGGGTTGGGCCGCGGCGGTCATTAATGCGATTACCTGTTCCGTATCGGTGGCTAAATAATGACGACTAAACTCTGGGCCTGCTTGCACTGTCACTCCGTAGCCATGGGGAGAAATTCCTTTTTTCGTACTGCAAGCCATCCAAGCCAAGGGTTCCCCCGATAACCAAAGACCACCGGGGTCAGGCACTAAACTGGGTTGTTCCAACAGTAAAGATAAACTGAAACAAGGGTCATATACCACCCCAGTCAAAGTCTGTTGAATATCGGCGGGCAAATTGATGTTAGATACTGTCAATAATTCTAGGGTTTGGGGTAACGGGGCCGTCACCACTAGGCGATCGCCTTGGTAAATCCCCCCGGAATCACAGTGAATTTGCCAAATATTATCCTGCCAGTGAAAAGCATTAACCTTTTCCTGATTAACTACTTTCAAATCCTGGGCGAGGTATTGGGCCAAACTGCGATTGCTCGGTTCCCCTCGATATAGCTTTACCCCCTGACTGCGGATTGTGCCTGTTTCCGTACCCATCCCTTCTGCCCAAACCTTGACCACCCCTGCCTTAATCCAATCCTCCACCCAAGCAAGAAAAAGGGGATGCTGGGCTTTGAAATATTGGGCCCCAAAATCGAAACATCCCACTGCGTCCCCATGGCGTAATCTCCGGGAAGCCAGTCTGCCCCCTATGCCCTTGCCTTTATCCAACACGGTGACCTCCAAGCCCTGGAGTTGCAACACCACCGCCGCCATTAAACCGCAGAGACCACCACCCACAATAACCACGGATATTTGCTTCATTTCTGTTAAATTTTTGTTAATTTTAATTACCTAATCGTTTCATTGATCGAGCTAGTTAACCCTTTGAAGAGGAGGTAACAACTAGTCAACTATAATGTTAGATGGAAATCAAAATCTTTTCAGAATTTGCGTCGAATTCAATGGTGATTCACCATGAAAGGTCACATCAATGCTCCGGAAAAAGTTTCTCCCCACCGTATCTTGAAACTCTTTAACTTGATGGCCGTGTTTGGTCTGTTGGGGCAAGGTTTTTGGTTGCAAGCCCCTGCCTTGGGCCAAAATGCTCTCACCGTCTGTGGGGCAGAAACCGGCAGGGTCTATTTACGGGATCGTCCTAGCAATGCTAGTCAAAATGCTAACCGCACCCTAGCCAACGGCACCCCTGTGCGAGGATACGAATATCGCAACGGCTTTGTTTTTGTGGAAACCGTCAATGGTTTTTCGGGGTGGGTCACAGAACGCTATCTTTGTGGCAGTTCCCCCGTTGGAAGTTCCCCTTCCTATATCTGTGGTGCCGAAACGGGACGGGTATATTTGCGCGATCGCCCCAGCAATAGCAGCCAAAATGCCAACCGCACCCTGAGCAATGGCACTGCAGTTAGTACCGAGGGTTATAGCAACGGTTTCTTCCTGGTGGAAACCATGGACGGCATGAGAGGCTGGGTGACAGAGCGTTATGTTTGTCCTTGATGGAAAAATGGGAAATGATATTGTAAAGTCTTTTCCTCAATAATCCTAAAACAACACTAAAACTGAAAGAATCAAATTACTTCCAACCAGCCTTGGCCATGAAGGTTAACTTTAACTAGCGGACAGCGCCCGGTTGAGGGTATTTCGCGGGTAGCCAGGGATAGATGTCCGATGAATTAATTGAAAATCTTTAGAGATAAATCTGGAGCACTGTGCCGCAAAGATACTTAGCCAGATGGGCAAGGTGAAAGTCAATGGTGATCATTGGTTAACCTATGGGGCTCAATAAAACTTTCCAAAGGTATTCCCGTCTCGTTAGAATCAGAGGTAATTCCCGAAATAGTCAGTGAATCATAACCATGTCCATAATGTTGCAAGACCCCCAAATCATTCGTTTCTATCAAAAGTTAACTGATGCGATGGTGGATTTATGGAACCGTAGTCGTTCGATGGATGAAATCCGCCTCTATGTGGATGGGTTTATTGCCTGTCTGCGTTTCAGCAACCAAATTGAACCCTACTTGATCCACCGTCTGGAGGAAGAAGTCTTTGCTTTTTTAAGAGACCCTTCCAACTTCAGTTACCCTGCTTTTGAAACTGAGAAAGACTACGACTACTTTTAGCAAAATTCAGTTAATTCGTTGATCAATTAATCACCTAGCTAATCCATAGTTGAAAATAGTTAGAAAAATATACACAGGTGGGGCAAAAAAAATTGATCAATCACCAAAAATGATTCAGCATTAGGGAAGGCAGGCCCCTAGGGATTGTCATTGTTGCTTCTTTGAAGGTTTTTCCATGCTCGAACAGGACGTTGTCATTGTCGGTGGGGGTTTAGCCGGTTGTCGGGCCGCCCTAGAAATTAAGCGTCTGGCCCCTGATACCAAAGTGGCGATCGTGGCCAAAACCCATCCCATCCGTTCCCATTCTGTGGCCGCCCAGGGGGGCATTGCAGCCAGTCTGAAAAACGTTGACGCTGAAGATTCCTGGGAAGCCCATGCCTTTGATACGGTGAAGGGATCGGATTATCTAGCGGATCAGGATGCGGTGGAAATTCTCACCAAAGAAGCCCCGGAAGTAATTATTGAGCTAGAACATTTGGGAGTACTTTTTTCCCGTTTACCAGACGGTAAAATTGCCCAGCGGGCCTTTGGCGGCCACTCCCACAATCGCACTTGCTACGCCGCCGATAAAACAGGCCATGCCATTTTGCACGAACTCGTGAATAACCTGCGCCGCAATAAGGTGGAAATTTACGATGAGTGGTATGTGATGAAACTCATCTACGAAGAAGGTGAGGCAAAGGGCTTGGTGATGTATGAAATTGCCACCGGTCGCATTGAAATTGTCCGAGCTAAGGCGGTGATGGTCGCCACGGGGGGCTACGGCCGGGTTTATAACACTACTTCCAATGACTACGCTTCCACTGGGGACGGTTTGGCCATGGCGGCGATCGCCGGAATTCCCTTGGAAGATATGGAGTTTGTCCAGTTTCATCCCACGGGGCTATATCCGGTGGGGGTGCTAATTTCCGAAGCAGTGCGGGGGGAAGGAGCTTACTTAATTAATAGTGAAGGGCGCAGGTTTATGGAAGACTATGCCCCCAGTCGTATGGAGTTGGCCCCCAGGGACATCACCTCCCGGGCCATTACCCTGGAAATCCGGGCGGGGCGGGGGGTTAACGCCGATGGCAGTGCTGGCGGCCCCTATGTTTACCTAGATTTGCGCCATATGGGTCGGGAAAAAATTATGAGTCGTATTCCCTTCTGTTGGGAAGAAGCTCACCGTTTAGTGGGCATTGATGCAGTGGAACAACCGATGCCAGTGCGGCCCACAGTGCATTACTGCATGGGGGGCATTCCGGTAAATACCGATGGTCGGGTACGAAAAAATGCCAACGAGTTAACAGAAGGATTTTTTGCTGCGGGGGAATGTGCCTGTGTTTCCGTCCATGGGGGCAATCGTTTAGGCAGTAACTCCCTGTTGGAATGTGTGGTTTATGGTCGTCGCACGGGCCGGAGCATTGCCGAATATGTCCAAGGGCGATCGCTCCCGGAAATTGACGAAGCAGTTTATAAAACTGAGGCCCAAACCCGCATTGATCAGCTTCTTAACCAACAGGGTACAGTGCGTATTAACACCCTGCGCCAAGCTTTTCAGGATTGCATGACCAGCCATTGTGGGGTGTTCCGCTCCGAATCCTTTATGGCAGAAGGTTTGGAACAGGTACAAAATCTTAAAGCCCAGTACGGGCAAATCTTTTTGGACGATAAACAACCGCAATGGAATACGGAAGTTATTGAAGCCCTAGAACTGCAAAGCATTATGGCAGTGGGGGAATTGATTTTAACTTCTGCGATCCAACGCCAGGAAAGTCGGGGTTCCCATGCTCGGGAAGATTTTCCCAGTCGGGATGATGAACAATTCTTGCGCCACACCTTAGCCAGTTTTGACGGCGAACAAATAAAAGTGGAATATATGCCGGTGGTCATTAATCGCTTTGAACCGAAGGAGCGTAAATATTAACTTCCCTTAGCTTCAAACAAAAATACAAGGAGATTCTTTCATAGCCTATGCTTTGGCACGTATTTTACGGTCGCGGTAGAATGCTTTTGTCAAATCATGCCCAAGGGCGAAATTTCAGACCCATTTTTGTAATGAGTGATCCTATTAGTTGGACTGCCGAAGCAACGGAGCGTTTAAAGGAAATTCCTTTTTTCGTTCGTCCTGCCGCCCGTAAAAAAATCGAAAATTTTGCCAGGGAAGCAGGAATCACAGAGATAACGGAAACGGTCTACGAGCAAGCTAAACAAAAGTTCAATTAGCTTAGCCCCGTTGGTAAGTTAATCTGAATAGCGTCAGTTTAGGTTTAAACCATGGCAGAAGATACCATTTTCAGTAAAATTATCCGTCGGGAAATTCCAGCGGCGATCGTCTATGAAGATGATCTTTGCCTAGCTTTCAAGGATGTTAATCCCCAAGCGCCAGTCCATGTGCTTTTAATCCCCAAAAAGCCTTTACCCCAATTGTCAGCGGCCACCCCGGAAGACCATGCCCTACTGGGTCATCTTTTGCTCAAAGCCAAGGAAGTAGCGGCGGATCTAGGCATTGGCGATCAATTTCGCTTAGTCATTAATAACGGGGCGGAAGTGGGGCAAACTGTGTTCCATCTCCACCTCCATATCCTTGGCGGTCGCCCTTTTAGCTGGCCTCCGGGTTAAGGGGTTATGATGGGAAAATAAATTCACTTAACAATTCTTAACGAAATGCAGTCCTTTTCGCCCCAGATCACCGCACCCACAGGTAATTATTGGCACTGGCAAGGGCATGAGATCTACTATGTCCGGGCCGGACAACCCCAGCCGGATCGACCTTCTTTACTTTTAGTGCACGGCTTTGGTGCTTCCACTGACCATTGGCGTAAAAACATTGAAGGACTCCAAGACCAGTTTCAGGTGTGGGCGATTGATCTGTTGGGCTTCGGGCGATCGGCTAAACCGGCTCTGGAATATAGCGGCCAACTGTGGGAACAGCAGTTACTGGATTTTATTGACCAGGTGATTGGGGAAAAAACCGTGGTGGCGGGCAATTCCCTAGGGGGTTACGCTTCCCTCTGTGCGGCGGCCAACGGTGGCGACAAAATTGCCGGGGTGGTGTTGCTCAATAGTGCCGGGCCATTTGGTGATCAAATTAGTGAGCGCGGTATTAATTTTGTGCAAAAAGCAATTCAAAGCTTGATGCTCCAGCCCCTACCCAGTTACTTACTGTTTCAATATTTGCGGCGCAAACCCACCATTCGGAAGACCTTACAAAAAGTTTACGTAGATCAAACAGCAGTGACCGATCGCCTGGTGGAAGAAATTTATCGTCCTTCCTGTGATGGGGGGGCGGCCCAGGTGTTTGCCTCGGTGTTTAAATCTCCCCAGGGGGAAATGGTGGATAAACTCCTGGCTAAATTACAAGCGCCCCTGTTGGCTATTTGGGGACAGGGGGATCCTTGGATGCGGGTCAAGGAAAGGAGTGTTAAGTTTCGACAACATTACCCCCAACTAACGGAGCATTTTTTGCCGGCGGGCCACTGTCCCCACGACGAAGATCCGTCCACTGTCAATCAGTTAATGCGGGATTGGTTAGCTACCATTGGTTAGTCCCCTATGGTTTGGGGTTGATCCCCACCGTTTGCCATGACCCCATTGACTTTTCGTAACTTAGGTCAATCTAAAGCCCCATCTATTGCGCGGACTTTGGTAACCATTGGCTTGGGTATTGGATTGGCAATGGGGACGGTGGGGTGTAGCCCTAGTTATTCCCGATCGCCGCTGGTGGAATCTTTACCTCTGACGGCCAAGGTAACCATTGGTTCGGAAACAATTCTGTTGGAAGTCGCCACAACTCCTGCCCAGCAGGCCCAGGGCTTGATGTTTCGCACCGAACTAGCTGGTGATCGGGGGATGTTATTCACTTTTCCAGAACCCAGAATTGCCCGCTTTTGGATGAAAAATACCCTGATTCCCCTGGATATGATCTTTTTGCGGGATGGGCAAATTAAACAAATTATTACGAACGTTCCCCCCTGTAAAGCCGATCCTTGTCCCAACTACGGCCCCCTCAACCAAGAGGTTAACCAGGTGTTGGAGCTGGGGGCAGGACGGGCGCAGCAATTAGGTTTGGAAGTTGACCAAGTGCTGGAATTTTTGCCCCTGTCGGGTAGTTTATAGTTTGAAGATTATTATCGTTAGTGCTTATATCTTTTCAGCCTAATACTCAATTTTTCTAACTCCCATCTAGGTTAATTTCCTTCTGGCGATCGCCTCTAGCACCTGGCAAGCATGGCCTTGGCAGACACCGCAGTCAGCCCCTACTCCCATGGACTCGGACAACTCTTCTAGGGAGGTTATGCCCTGCTGGGCAGCCGCTTCAATTTGCTTATCGCTAATACCCCGGCAAACGCAGATATACATAAGGACTTTTCCGTAAATTTTGAGAGAAGATTTTATAGAAAGCTATTGCAAATTATTTTCATTATGCATCAACAGGGCAGAAAAAACAATTTTTTGGGGCCGGTTTGCCGTAGGTGCAAAGGCTAGACAGAATTACAAGTTACTTTTGCCGGGGTCTACCCCCTATAGCCCTTAAATAATAGACTCTATGCACTATCTTGCTGAATGGTTCTCAATGTCCATCAAAATTTTTCCAGAAGATGACTAACAAAAAAGGGAATGACTTCAAATTGATTTTGATATAGTTCCACCAACGTCACTGGAGCTTCCGGTGGAATCATGCCCGATTGATACTGCAAAACAATTAGCATATTCCAAAAAGCAAAAAACGCTGTGACAAAAGCAGCCCATTTTTGCCAGCGACGACCAGAAATTTTTTGCCAAAAATTAGCTATGCCAAATACAAATAAAAAAGTGCAATTACTAAACATTCTCCCCCCCACACTAGCGCCCTGCCACCAAGACCACCAAGCGGCAATAAAGTAAACTTGAGCCAAGAAAGTTACCAACAAAATGGTGTTTAAACGGGGCAACAGTCTCCAACCTAGCACTAAACCAACCACCGCTAGTAAGGTTATGGGGTGCCAAATAAATAAGCCCCGATGACCGGAGAATAACACTTGCCAAAGGGATGGTTGCAACCAATTGAAACTGCCCCCGTGACCCGTAGCTTGTCCTTCTTCTAAATAGGGAATGCGCTCAATGCCACCATACTGCCAAAGATAAATTAATAGCTGGGGAATTTGCATTAGCATCGCCACTGTCAACATCACTAGCAGTGGTTGCCAAAATTTTCTCTTAGTAATATTGGTAAAAATAGTTTGACTAGCTTTTCCCCAATGAATTGCTGAAATGGTTGTTAAACTCGGTTGTTGATTACCCAATGGTTGCGTTTCAAACCCGATCGCCGCCACCAATATTGGTGCGAGGAAAAACAGCACATCCTGGGGCCGCACCCAAGCGGCAAAGGCGATCGCCAAAGCGAGCATAATCTGCCAACGGCCATCGGTTAACCAAGGTTTAGTGAATATGCCGTACAAAAATAAGGCGATTAAAAAAGCGGAAACTGCATGGGACATGGACACTTCTAGGAATAGGTAATAGCTCAATGGTGAAGCAAACCAAATTCCACCTACGGCCAGTAAACAACTTATGTGGGAAAAATAACGCCGAGCAAAACGATAACTCAGGGCTAAACCAGTGATGCCCAAACCAACGCTTCCCAAGCAATAAAATAGTTCGTAGGGCCAAGACATACCATTGATGGGAATGGCATTATTAAACTGATGTAAAATCAAGGCAACTACATGACCTAGAGCAAAGAATGGTAACAGAACTATGCCTAGCCCCACCGTGTATTTGCTGTATTCTGGAATGGGCCCAAATACCCGGGGACTGCTGTTGAATTGTCCTGCGGTTTCAGCATAATAGCTATATTCGTTATCTACCCTGAGATTACCATCAAATAATAGAGATCTCAGGGGAGTGTAATAGCCCAATCCATCACCGTACACCCCAAAGCCAGTGACAAAAAACTTAAGTAGAAAAATCCCCAGGGTAACAGCTATGGCAATTAAAAAGCAGTATTTAAGATTTTTTTCGTCGTTAATGAAGTGAAAAAATTTACCCATCATTATCCATTCCTTCCATCACACCAATGGGCTACAAATTAAGCTTTCTTTTTCGGTTTACGCCAGACCCAAAGAAAGTTAGTGGCCATGCTCCAAAATACGGTAATCATGGTGGCAACGATAGCCGCTATTTTATGGTCCCAGCCCAATTTATTGCCCAAAATTACAATAATTAAACTCCAGAGAAAAAAGCCACTGAAATTGGCCACATGGTATTCCCAACAGCGTTGCCAAGAAAGGTTAGGATTACGAAATACCCAGAGGTCAATCGCCCCGTAACGAATGATGGTAATGACTTCGGCGGAGAGGACGGAAGCCCAGGTGAGGCCCATGCCGAGGGACACTTTGAACCAATCCAAGAGGACAACGTTCAAAACCATGGCAATAATGCCAATGATCCACCAGCGCACCATGGCGTTTTGCCAAAGGCGTTGTAAATAAACGGGCAAGGTTTCCCTGGTAATCATGGCGAAGTCAGTAAAGGGCAGATAATCCGGCTATTATACTGGTCAATGTTCTAGGAAAATTGGCATCTAATTGCAAATAGGGGCTAAATTTTTCCCCTGCAGGGTAACGCAAAGTTTTGGAGCTTGGCCCTGAATTGATGCAACGGCAAACTGGCAAACTAAATCATCTTTTTTATGTCTTCCCCTCTGGTTCTTCCCAGTGATGGCCACTATTGGCTTAAAAATGCCCATATTCCCCCCAATTTGGTCAAAACCAAGGTAAATTTTCCCGAAAATTTTCAGTTTCCCAGGCCTTGGGAGGATTTAGGACTTTACCATCTAGAAATTGCCGACGGCAAAATCAAAAATATCGTTGCTGTTGGGCAGGGGGAAGAGTCCGATTTAGTTACCGACGATGGTGTCCCCAGGGTGGATTTGAGTAAAAGAATGATCTTGCCCTGTTTTGTGGATATGCATACCCACTTAGATAAGGGCCATATCTGGGGGCGATCGCCAAATGTTGATGGAACCTTTTCTGGAGCCATTGCTAGCACGGAAAGGGATGCTGAATTGCACCATAGCCCAGAAGATATTTACCGCAGAATGGAATTTGCCCTCCAATGTAGCTATGCCCATGGCACGGCAGCGGTGCGTACCCACATAGAAATGGCTGGTCAGAAAAGTCAGATTGCTTGGCAAACTTTTCAACAACTGCGCCAAGCCTGGGCCGATCGCCTAACTTTACAAGGGGTGGCGATGGTTACCACGGATTATTATCTAGGCTCTGCAGGGGAAAAGTTAGCCGACCAGATGGCCCATGGGGGAGGAATTCTGGGGGGAGTGGCCTACGCTGGGCCCCAGGTGGAAGCCCAGTTAACCCGTTTGATGACCCTAGCCCAAGCCAGAAATTTGGCCATTGACCTGCACGTAGACGAAAATGGCGATCGCCGCTCCCGAGTATTGCATCAAGTAGCCGCCATCGCCTTAAAAGTCGGTTTCACCGGTCAAATTGTCTGTGGGCACTGTTGCAGTTTAGATGTGCAATCCCCCCAGCAAGTCCAGCAAACATTGGCTTTAGTCAAACAGGCTAATATCGCTATCATTAGTTTGCCCCTTTGTAACCTGTACCTCCAGGGCCGCCATCAACCCCAGAAACCGGCCTGGAGAGGAATTACCAAAGTTCATGCCATTCACGCGGAGGGCATTCCCCTCGTCTTTGCCAGTGATAACTGTCGGGATCCGTTTTTTCCCTTTGGTGACCATGATGGCCTGGAAATTTTGAACCAATCCGTACGCATTGGCCAATTGGATCCTCCCTACGGTCACTGGTGTGCCACCGTTAATCAAACCCCTGCCCAATTAATGGGACTTGCCGACTACGGCCGCCTTGCTGTGAATGGTCCAGCGGATCTAGTTATCTTTCCAGCCCGTTATTTCAGTGAGATCTTTTCCCGCCCCCAAGGCGATCGCCTAGTGATACGCAAAGGAAAACCCACCCACAAAAAAACACCGCACTACCAAGAGTTAGATGATTTGATGGGAGCTTGAGGCAGTCAGTCCGGCCAAAGCTAATCATATTTGCGGCCAGCCAGTGGACTAACCGAGTTTAAAAACATGGGGAAAAGCACTCTTCACCATCAATCGGTCTTGCTTTGACAGAGAGCCAACACAGTCGAGGATATACTTGTGTTCTAGGGTGAACAGTTTCATCCTCACCACCGAAGGCGTAAACAATCCCGCTGAACGGGTGTCTTCAATGGGGGTATCGAGGGGCCAGGGGGCATTTTTTGCCGAAGTGATCATAGCCATAACACTGTGACCAATGCGGTTATTAAAAGCGGGGGCGTCGGACAAAATTAAAGCGGGGCGACGAATATCAGATTGCCTATCCGTGAAGGGAACTGGGACAATGACGACGTCAAATTGTTCGTAAATTGTATTCATAGGTGTCGGTATGCAGAATTATCAGCTTCAGAATTCCATTCGGTCATAGTGTCGGCGGTGGCAGCCATATAGTCGGCCCCAGCTTCCCCAACTTTGCCGGGGGCAGGACCTTGGGCCCTCTCAGCTTGGGGAAGGACCATTCCCTGGGGGGCAACTAACACAATAACTTCTACGGAAGTACCAGCTGGACACGGTAAATCCTGGAGCAGGAGCGTGCCATCTTCTGTCAATGTCGTAGCTAGTTTGTAAGCATTGATAGACATTATGTAGCAGTGTGAAATGTGGACCCTTTACAACCAAAAGAGTTTTAAATTTTCAACATTATCTTAGGCAATGATGAACCAGTGCAAAATAGATACTGAGGAGAAAATAGTCTTTGGTCGGATAGAAGACATATTAGCAGAAAAGTAAACAATTCGTGGGAATAGTCACCTTTATAATTGTTTTTAACTCCGACAACCATAATCAGTCAGACCATGTATTGTCAATATTTACAGAACCTTTATTAGATAAGCCCTTTGCCCGGGACGACAAGCTAAAGTATGTACTAGTAAAATTCATTACTTTAAGATGAGAACTGTTCTCCAACTTCACTTCTGAATGGTTTTTGTCCCAAATTTTGAACCAGCATGGGGCAGGGACCAAAGTAAACGATAATACTTTTTTCCCATTATTTTCCCAAGGAAATCTCCCTGGGTGGATGCAGTTATTACTTATCAATCTCAAGTTTAAAAGCTAGCTAGAAGATTTTAGGTCTTGGTGGTCATAGGCAAAATTGTCTGAGGGCGGCGGCGGTAGCTTCGGGTTGTTCCAGATGGGGCACATGGCCACAGGCATCAAGCCAGATTAATTGACTCTGGGGCAAAAGATTTTGGAATCGTTCAGCCGCTCTAACACCCAAAATTTTGTCCTGTTTACCCCAAATAATTAGGCTAGGCAAAGTAATTTGCCCCAATTGCTCGGCAAAGGAGCCATAACCACCACTTTTGCTGAAGGCAATCAATCCTTCGCTCCAACCCGGGCAGGTTAAATGGGCAGCGGCACAGAGGCGGGCATCTTCACTGGCTAGACTCCGGTTGTAATAGGCGGTCTGGCCAATACTTTGTCTGACCTGTGGGCTGGCTAAAAAATTGGTTAGCCAACGGTCCAACGGTGGAAACATGAGCCGACTGGCAAAGGGTTGTTTCGCGAGGCCAGCACTATCTATTAGCACTAGTTTTTTGACCCGTTCGGGAAAGCTGAGGCAAAAATCTAGGGCCACTGCTCCCCCCATGGATACCCCCACTAAGGTAATGGGTTCTTGAATAATTGTTTGCCAAAAGTGGTCTAGGTGAATTTTGATGTTGGCTGGGGTGGGTAGTAATATCTTGGATCTAGTTGTGAAACCAAATCCCAGCAAATCAATGGCGATCGCCCGAAAATTTTTTTTGATTAGGGGCAGTAGGCGACGAAACTCCAACACCGAACTGTCAAAGCCATGTATAAAAAGCATGGGTTCCCCCTGGCCTTCATCCATATAGTTGGTGTCCACGGTGATGGCACTGGGGTGGTCTGGGCCATGGATGGTTAGGGAAACTTGTTGCATTTGTCGCCAACATTCCCAGGAGGTTGCTTCAGTAAATGCCGGTGCGGGAAGGGTTAGGGAAGGAGTCATACTCAAATGGTGCTGGCTAAAAATGGCGATCGATAATTGGGGTTAGGAGAAATTGGCCTACCCAAAAACCCCTGGGGAAGCCGTGGTAGGATTAGGCGAAAATAATCTCCCGACGAAAATTGGGGCGAAACTCACTATGGATTCAGGCAAAATCGTGGCCATTGTCACCGGTGCCATCTCAATTATTTTAGCTGTAGCGTATCTAGTTTTAGTACAAATTCTCGACTTTCGTGGCGAAATGGTGCCAGCGCCGATGGAAACCATGGGTCTGCTTACCCACATTACGGCGATCGCCAACGGCTCATTGTTGCCCTTTAGTTGAGCATTGCCCGTTAGTTATCCCCTAACCACGAACAGGGTCAGCTATAATCAGAACCGTACAAATCTTTACATTAAGCGTTGCCATGGCTGTCTCGGCAAAAATTGAAATTTATACATGGAGCACTTGCCCTTTTTGCATGAGAGCCCTGGCTTTATTGAAACGTAAAGGAGTAGAGTTCCAAGAATATTGCATTGACGGCGACAACGAAGCAAGGGAAGCCATGGCGGCAAGGGCCAACGGCAAAAGGAGCTTGCCCCAAATTTTTATTGACGACCAACACATTGGTGGCTGTGATGACATCTATGCCCTAGATGGTGCAGGCAAGTTGGACCCCCTGCTCCATAGTTAGGCTGGCTAATCTTATTCGTATATATATTATTTGTCTTCAACCATTACGGCTTCTGCCCCCATCCCAAGGATATTGACCCTGTGAAACTGGCTTTTATTATCGATCCCCTAGAAAAACTCGATCCGGGCCATGATTCCACCGTTGCCATCATGGAAGCGGCCCAAAAGTTGGGACACGAAGTTTTTGTCACATCAGTGGGGGATTTGGCCGTTATCAATGGCCAGGCCTGGGCTAAATTAGCGGCGGTACGCCTTCAGCCTGTGATTTTGGTCGATGGGCACTGGCAAGTTTCCCAACCTTGGTCCGAACTGTCCAAATCCCAGTGGATGGCCCTGACGGAATGCCAAGCAGTCTTTATGCGTAAGGATCCGCCGGTGACCGTGCAATATCTCTACGCCACCTTCATTTTGGAGTTACTAGCCCCCACCAAGACCATGGTGATCAATTCCCCCCAGGGGCTACGGGAAGCCAATGAAAAAATGTACACCCTGCAGTTTGCTGCGGTGATGCCTCCCACGGTGGTTAGTTTGGACAAGGGCCTGATCCGCCAGTTTTTGGAAGAGCACGGGGCGGCAGTGTTAAAACCCTTGGGAGGTAAGGCCGGGGAGGGAATTTTGTTTCTCGATCCTGGCGATCGAAACTTCAACTCCCTGGTGGAGATTAGTACCCAACATGGCAAAGAGCCGGTAATGGTACAGCGTTTTCTGCCAGAAGCGAAGGAAGGTGATAAGCGAATTATCCTGCTGGATGGTGATCCCATTGGAGCCGTCAATCGCATTCCCAGTGGAGCAGAATTCCGGGGCAATATGGCGGTTGGTGGTCAAGTGGCTCCCACTACCATTACCTCCAGGGAAATAGAAATTTGCGCTTTGCTAAAACCCAAATTGCAGGCTGACGGTTTATATTTTGTCGGTATTGATGTTATCGGAGGCTACCTAACAGAAGTCAATGTCACAAGTCCGACGGGGATCCGGGAGATTGATCGCCTTGAGGGAGTCCGCCTGGGAGAAAAAGTAATTTGCTGGTTGGAAAAACAATTTTAGCCTGGGATCAAGACAGCTCAATCTCAGCAAGTTTGGTTAAAAAAAGATTATTAGTTGGGCGTTCAGTTATTTGAGCCACTATTTTAATCTTGTTTTTTCTTGATCCCTGACCTTTTTTGTTCCATACCATACCATTATCTAAAGATTTTGTTACCTGTTAAGGTCGGGTGCTGTGTCAAACGTATCGATTTGTAAAACGAATATTAAGACAACCTGAAGAGAATTTCCTTCCATCGGGGAGGTAAAGGCAGACAGAGTAACTGTTTAATGCGGATTTGCCCCCTTGGTTGAATAGGGCAAAATATAAACATCTAGAAAGTTCGAGCTGATATTTTTCAAAAAGAGCTGATATTTTTCAAAAATTTTAACAACTGCCTAATTTCCCCACGCACCCCCATGAAAACCGCTAACTTTATCACCTCATCTTGTCGTTATTGCCGCTACTACCAGGCTGAAGGTAGGCGAGGCGGCACTTGCAGTCAACTCAATGTGCCAGTACAGGGACAGTGGAAGGCCTGTGCCCTAGCGGCAAAACCCTTTGCCGGTCCCTGGGAGAACCTCGAAGATGTGGTGTATTTAGAACATGCCTATGCTTTGACCAGTAAGGATGCTCTAGTGGAACAATCGGCAGAAACGATCGCCACCGCAGCCGAAGCGGCCTAGACAGCACAATTGGGGTAATGGACTCTTAAAGGGTGTTAAAGGTATTTGCCATAGTGGAGACTGTTTTCGGGGAACTTTTGGGGTTAATTTTCCGACATAGTGCCATAGTAGGGCTGAACAGGGGAGCTTTGGTCTGATCAGCTTAGGGGAGCCAGGGATATTGGCTAAAATCCGGGGGGCGTTTTTCCAGGAAGGCTTGTTTGCCTTCACTGCCCTCTTCTGTCATGTAATAAAGCAAGGTGGCGTTGCCCGCTAGTTCCTGTAATCCAGCCTGGCCGTCACAGTCGGCATTGAAAGCAGCTTTAAGACAGCGGATAGCCAGGGGACTTTTGCTCAAGATTTCCTTCGCCCATTGGATACCTTCTTCCTCCAGGCGATCGACGGGAACAACGGTGTTCACCATGCCCATGCGTTCTGCTTCCTGGGCAGAGTATTGGCGGCAAAGATACCAAATTTCCCTGGCTTTTTTTTGTCCCACAATGCGAGCTAAGTAACTGGAGCCAAAGCCTCCATCAAAACTCCCCACTTTTGGCCCGGTTTGGCCGAAAATGGCGTTATCTGCGGCAATGGTCAGGTCACACACCAAATGTAAAACGTGGCCACCACCAATGGCATAGCCAGCCACTAGGGCAATGACAACTTTGGGCATGGAGCGGATTAACCGCTGTAAATCGAGCACATTGAGGCGGGGAGTTCCTTGGTCGTCGATATAACCCCCTTCTCCCCGGACAGATTGATCCCCACCGGAACAAAAGGCATATTTGCCATCGCTGTGGGGCCCGGCTCCGGTTAGTAGTACAACCCCGATGCGGTTATCTTCCCTGGCGTTACAAAATGCGTCATAAAGTTCAAAAACGGTCTGGGGACGGAAGGCGTTGCGTTTATGGGGACGATTGATGACAATTTTGGCGATCCCCCCCGCTTTGTAATAGAGAATGTCGTCGTAATGTTTTGCAATGTGCCAATCCATAGGTTCCCTCCTGAGCAGTCCTTACCCATCTTACGGGGACAGCGTAAAGGTTTGACCCAATTCCTATTCCATCAATAACCGACCGTTAAGGCTAATTTGTGAGTAAACAAATATAAAGCAATGCAAAGGATTGGCCCCAAACTTTGGCGATCGCCTTACTATGCAGATCAAGACCTCCGTGTTTACTTTGATTTTTTTCCATGACCATTGCCGCCCCTAAAACCACCGTTGCCCCTGAGATGAAGCCGACGACACCGAAAAAAATTGGTGTACCCAGGGAATCCTTTGACCAGGAATGCCGGGTGGCCATGACCCCCGATACAGCCCAAAAGCTGCAAAAATTGGGCTTTGATTTGTTGTTGGAAACGGGAGCGGGAGCAAAAGCGGATTTCGCCGATCGCCTTTATGAGTCCCTAGGCTGTGGCATTGTCGATGGTCGCCAAACCTTATTTGAGCAAGCGGACATTATCCTCAAAGTGCGGCCCCCTTCCCCGGCAGAGGTGGAGGAGTTACCGGCGGGGAAAGCCCTGATTAGTTTTATCTGGCCGGCCCAAAATCCCGAATTGCTGGAAAAATTGGCGGCGAAAAATATCACTGTGCTGGCGATGGATGCGGTGCCCCGGATCAGTCGGGCCCAGAAATTGGATGCCCTCAGTTCCATGGCCAACATTGCCGGTTACCGGGCGATCATTGAAGCGGCTAATCGTTTTGGGCGGTTTTTCACTGGACAGATCACTGCGGCGGGCAAAGTTCCCCCAGCAAAAGTTCTGGTCATTGGGGCCGGGGTAGCAGGGTTAGCGGCGATCGGGGCGGCCAAAAGCTTAGGGGCGATCGTGCGGGCCTTTGATACTCGCCCAGTGGTCAAAGAACAGGTGGAAAGTTTAGGCGGGGAATTTCTCCTGCTGGACTTTAAGGAAGACGGCACCGGGCAGGGGGGTTACGCCAAAGTAATGAGTGAAGAATTCATTGCGGCGGAAATGGCGTTATTTGCCGCCCAAGCCAAGGAAGTGGACATTATTATCACCACAGCGTTGATTCCCGGTCGTCCCGCCCCCAAATTGATTACTGAACCCATGGTCAAATCCATGCGGGCTGGTTCCGTAGTGGTGGACTTAGCGGCGGAGCAGGGGGGCAACTGTGAAGTTACTAAACCCGGCGAAGTTTATGAATATGAAGGGGTGACCATCATTGGCTACACTGATTTGCCCAGTCGCATGGCCAGTCAATCCAGTCAGCTTTACGGCACCAATCTCTGGCATTTGCTCAAGGATATGGGCGGCTCCGAAGCTTTCAAAGTGGATGTGGAAGATGAGGTTATTCGGGGAGCCTTGGTATCCCATGAAGGCAAGATTACTTGGCCACCGCCGAAGCTTAATCCCCCTAGTCCGGTGCAACCAGCTAAACCTACCGTGACCGTAGTGGAGAGTGAAGCCAAATCTGCTAAAAAATCCGGCTCCGGTAATTTTCTTTGGTTAGCCCTAGCGGCGATCGCCTTGGTGGGCATTGGTATCGGCGCACCTACTTCTTTTCTCTCCCATTTCACTGTGTTTGTGCTGGCCTGTGTGGTGGGTTGGCAGTTAATTTGGAATGTGGCCCCGGCATTGCACACCCCTTTGATGAGTGTGACCAACGCCATCAGCGGCATCATCATTATCGGTGGCATGTTGCAGATTTCCGGGCCATTGAATAGTCCCACCACTATCTTGGGGGCGATCGCCATTTTAGTGGGAACGATCAACATTGCCGGGGGATTTTTAGTTACCCAACGGATGCTGAAAATGTTTCGGAAGTAATTTTATTTTTTAATAGGAATTAAATTATGGCCAGAAAATCAAAAGAATTTCAAAAATTATTTCACGAAGAAACCCATGCTGAGAAATCACCAAGAAGGGAGTCTACTTCTCAATCCATTAGAAAAAAGGAATTAGCGGCTTACGATCAATTCAAAAAAAAGCTTGAAAATGATGAGCACAATAAAGGCGCCACCTTTGTTAAAAATCCCAAAGGCATGAGAAAAATGTCTGAGGTTTTAGAGGAATTTGTCGCCCCCTTTATTGGTGATGAAGACTCCTATGAAGAAAGGGAATTTTTCTTTGAGCTAGCAATATTAGCCTGGAATTGTTCAGTATTCCCAGAAAGTGGGCGAGAAAAACTTATGGAAGCTTTTTTTACAGATTTGAGCAATCCCCTCGAGCCAGAAAGTATAGAAGCGACGCAGGATTTAAGAGTTTTTGTTGAGGAGTTAATTGAGCGCAAATTAGAAGTATTTCCTAAGGACAAAAGAATTATCCAAGATTTCCAATTAACTCAACATGAAGCCGGTTTCCACGTTGCTGTGTCCTACGTTATGGCTCGATAAATCCCATGCAAATTTCCCCAGCATTTAAATATAAAGTTTCCATTGATCCAGGCAAAATTACTGCATTTTGTCAGCAATGGCAAATAACTGAGCTTGCCCTATTTGGTTCATTTCTCCGAGATGATTTTGATCTAGATAACAGCGACATTGACGTTTTGGTCTCTTTTGAGCCTAATGTTCCCTGGACAATCTTAGATCTGGTGGATATGGAAGATCAACTTCAACAAATTTTTGGTCGGAAGGTGGACTTAATGGAACGGTTAAGCATTGAGCAAAGCCAAAATCCACTGAGGAAAAAAGCAATTTTGGAATCTTTACAGGTCATTTATACGGAGTCGAGACTACAGATTTAGTCCTAATAAGGCTTCAATAAATGGACAAGAAACAAAAACTTTTAAGCAAAGCTAAAAATAATCCCCAAGGCCTCAGCTTTAGAGAATTTGAAAAGCTTTTAGAACTATCTGGTTGGCTTCTTGATCATCAAACTGGTAGTCACCGTATTTGGTACTCCTATGATAAGCATCGCTTGTCCGTTCAACCAACAAAAAATGGTCAAGCAAAAGCTTATCAAGTTAAGCAATTTCTCAATCTTCTTCAGGAGTGATTATGACTGTTAGTAATATTTTTGATGGTTACACAATCAATCTTTTTCAGGATGAAGATGGGGATTGGTTAGCTTGCTTGGCGGAAATGCCCAATGTTTCAGCGTTTGCCGATTCTCCCCAAGCCGCTCTTGCTGAATTAGAAATTGCCTGGCAAGGGGTAAAGGAAAGCTATCACAAACACGGAGAGCCGATTCCCATCATTGAAAGGGTTTATGCAAAACCCTAATCCTTTACTTAAATTGATAACCAATTACCACTAAATTCTTATGTCTAACAGTTTACAAACCGTGGCCTATGTGGCCGCCAGCATATTATTTATCTTCAGCCTGGGGGGCCTGGCCAATCAGGAAACTGCCCGGCGGGGAAATGTTTATGGCATTGCCGGCATGGCGATCGCCTTTTTAGCCACTGCTTTAGGGGGCGACTTTACTGGTTACACCACTCTGCTGGGGGCAATTTTACCTGCGGTGGTTATCGGCTCCCTGTTAGCCTCCCGAGTAGCCATGACTTCCATGCCGGAACTAGTGGCGATTTTGCACAGTTTTGTGGGTTTAGCGGCGGTTTTGGTAGGTATTGCCAATTACCTAGCCCCGGAAAATGGTTTAGCGGGTTCCGAAGCTTTTATCCATCAAATTGAAATTTATGTAGGCGTATTCATTGGGGCTGTTACCTTCACCGGCTCCATCGTGGCCTTTGGCAAATTGCGGGCCATTATCAGCAGTAAACCACTCATGCTCCCGGCTCGGCACTTCTTGAACATTTCCCTGCTGGTGGCTACGGTGATTTTCGGGGTGCAGTTTATGCAATTGAATAGCCCCGCTGGCTTGACCCCCCTGTTAATCATGACCGCCATTGCCGGGGTGTTGGGTCTGCATCTCGTAGCGGCGATCGGGGGGGCAGATATGCCGGTGGTCATTTCCATGCTCAACAGCTATTCTGGCTGGGCGGCGGCGGCGGCGGGCTTTATGCTCTCCAATGATCTACTGATCATCACTGGGGCGTTGGTGGGAAGCAGTGGCGCAATTTTGAGCTACATCATGTGTAAGGCCATGAACCGTTCTTTTATCAGCGTTATCCTGGGTGGTTTTGGCGAAGGTTCTAGTGCTGCTTCCAAAGGGCCAGCCCAGGAGGTAATTGGTACAGTCACTAAAACTAGTGCGGAAGAAGTCGCGGAGGAATTGCTCGATGCCCAGAGCGTGATCATTACCCCCGGTTACGGTATGGCGGTGGCCCAAGCTCAACATCCCGTGGCAGAAATTACCAAATTACTCAAGGAAAAGGGTGTTAAGGTCAGGTTTGGCATTCATCCTGTCGCTGGTCGTTTGCCTGGCCACATGAACGTTCTGTTAGCGGAAGCCAATGTGCCCTACGACGTAGTGCTGGAAATGGACGAAATTAATGAAGATTTCCCCGAAACCGATGTGGTGCTAGTGATTGGCGCCAATGACACGGTGAACCCCAGTGCTTTGGAAGATCCCACCAGTGCGATCGCCGGAATGCCGGTGTTGGAAGTGTGGAAAGCCAAACAGGTGGTGGTGATGAAACGGAGCATGGCTTCCGGTTATGCTGGGGTAGAAAATCCTTTGTTTTATAAGGAAAATACCCAAATGCTGTTCGGCGATGCCAAGAAAAATGTCGATGCCATTTTGACCCAAATGCGGGCTAAGGATGAGGTGGGCAGTGGCGATAAGGTTCTAGTTTCCGTTTAGTTAGCTGACCTCAATGGGGACTTCTAACCCTAGGGGAGAGCTGAATACTTAATAATGGGGAGGGGAATATTCGTCTCCCTTTTTTGTTTGTCTATCATCTAGTTTTGCCATGACCACCGATCTATCGGTTTACCTCGACCAAGCCCAACAAGCCGGAGCGGAAAGCGCTGAAGTTTATTACTCCCGATCCTTTTCCCGACCAGTTTTCTTTGAGGCTAATCGGTTAAAACAGTTGGAAAGTTCTGAATCGGAAGGGGTAGCCCTGCGGTTATGGAAAAATGGTCAGGCTGGTTTAGCGGTGGCCTATGGTCCGGTGGAACCGGAAATATTAGTCGAAAAAGCGTTGGCCCTAGCAGCCTTGAATCCCCCCAATCCGCCCCGGTTCACTGCTCCCCGGCAAGATTATCGGGAAAGTTTAGGGGAAGATGTTTCCGTAGAACAATTAATCGATTGGGGTCAAACGGCGATCGCCAGTTTACGGTCAGAGTTTGCCGAAGTGCTCTGTAGTGGCGAATTAGCCTGTAGCACTGACAGCACCCGCCTAATTAACAGTGAAGGTTTGGACTGTACCTGGACAGAGAGAAGTTTGAGTTACTACTTCGGGGTGGAATGGATTCGGGGAGAGGATTTTTTAGCCATCTATGATGGGGAGCAATGTCGGGGCCAGACCAACGTCGGACAGGTGGTGGAAAATCTGCGGCAACGGCTACTTTGGGTGGAAGTGAATCAACAAATCCAGGGCGGCAAAATGCCCATTTTGCTCACCAGTGGCGCGGCCAGTTTGCTTTGGGACACGGTAGGAGAAGCCCTCCATGGTCAACGGGTAGCGGAAGACTCATCCCCATGGGCAGAAAAATTAGGACAAACTGTGGCCATTGAAGAATTGAATATTAGTCAAGATCCCACCGCCATTCCCTTTGATTGTCCCTTTGACGATGAAGGAAGCCGTACTCAAAAACTGGCTTTAATTAAAAATGGAAAAATTGCCCAGTTTTATACAGACCATGAAACAGCAGAAAAATTAGGTACAACCACCACGGGTAATGGTTTTCGTCCTAGCCTAGGCAGTGCGCCCCAACCGGGTTTGGTGAATATGTTAATCACACCGGGAACCGCTAGCTTCGACCAGTTACTTAAAAAATTGGGTAATGGTTTAGTTGTAGATCAAATTCTTGGGGGGGGGGCGGATATTTCCGGTGATTTTTCCATCAACGTTGATTTGGGTTATCGAGTGCAGAATGGTGAAATTACTGGCAGGGTTAAGGACACTATGGTTTCTGGCAACATTTATGAATTATTAAATCAGATTATCGCTTTGGGTTCAGACCGTCGTTGGCAGGGTTCCTGTGCCACTCCATCAATTATTTTAGATGGGGTATCGATCACCGCTTAGTACTATATTTGAACATTGGAATTTTCACCTAACTACCATTGAAAAAATCCGGCCATAAATTTGCCCAACGGTTATTCTGGCTTTGATGGTACTGTATTGGAATGGATAATGTTACTCGCTATCAAAACGCCGCGCTTCAGTACTACCAAGATCTGACTGGGTCTTCCCATCTCCACTACGGTTATTGGCAACCAATTCCGGAAACCGAAGATGATCTGACTATGGCTAAATTGCGCCATGCTCAGGAAAAATATACTGACCATTTGCTTTCATTTTTACCGCAGAATATCGAAACTGTATTGGATGTGGGTTGTGGCAACGGTGATAACGCCAGTCAACTAATTGGCAAAGGTTTACAGGTGGAAGGAATTGCCCCAGATCCTTTTCAGGAGTCAAGTTTTTTACAAAAGACTGGGGGCAAAGCTCGCTTTAATAGTAATACTTTCCAAGGTTTTATAGAAGATTGGCAACGGATTGGTTCTATGCCCCAATATGATTTGTTGCTTTTTAGTGAAAGTACCCAATATATGGCTGTAGCCACTATCGCCGATGGGGCAAAATTATTGGTAAAACCAGGGGGTTATGTTCTCTTGGCTGATATGTTTCGTAAAAATGAAGATTATCAGACAGGAATGTTTTCCAATTGTTTGATCAAAAGTGAATTACAGATGGCGATGAAAGAAGCCGGTTTTATTCTGCTCGATAGGGATGATATTTCCCAACAAATTGTACCTACCTTAGACCTTTGTGTGCAAAATTTTCAAACTTTTGGTGTTTCAACTTTAACCTATTTAGCTAGTTTAGTCAGAATTGCAGTCCCCCCTCTGTATAAAATTTTCGATTACTTTTTGGGTAAAAAGGCTAAGGTTTTGGTAAAGGAAGGATTACAGGCTGGGAATATTTTTCGGGATCATCTATGCTACGAAATTCAACTTTGGCAAAAGCTTACTTAAATTGCTGGGGATGATCTAGATTTACCTTGGGCAGGGGAAAGTTAAGAATAATGACTAATTTGTCTTGATGGCCAAAGCCCAGAAGTATAAGTAGAGTAAGGCCCCTTCACCGCCGGAGAGAACAATTATGTCCGCTGAATTTTTTGACTGCCTCCAACATAAATGCGCCTATGTGGCGATCGGAGAATTTAAACCCGGTCGGTTTGCAGAAGCCCAACGGTTATATGAGAAGGCCATTTCCACCTATAAAAGTGGCTTTAAGGGTGCCTTCCTGCTAAGAAAACCCAATTCCGACGAGGGCATTGCCGTGATTCTCTGGAATACGATCGAAGATATGGAGGCGAATCAAACGGAAGTCCATCGCAAAATTTTGGACGAAATGGGCCCTTTGTTTAATGTGCCTCCGGTCACCAATATTTATGAAGTTTGTAGCGAAGTGGAAGCCTATGGTAAGGTGCTCTGCTAACCATGTACAACATTAGCTTTACCCCCGATCGCCCGCTGACCTACCATTTGGAGGATGATCAAAGTCTGGCCCGTCTTTCCCTCGTGCCGGGGCGGGG
This sequence comes from Synechocystis sp. IPPAS B-1465, assembly GCF_003015225.1. Taxonomy (GTDB): domain Bacteria; phylum Cyanobacteriota; class Cyanobacteriia; order Cyanobacteriales; family Microcystaceae; genus Synechocystis. The sequence goes on from NZ_CP028094.1 coordinate 1,061,337, forward strand.
CGGTCTGGTGACCGAGTGGACCGTTCAAGGTCAGCCCATCCTGTATTTTGACCGAGAGCGGTTCCAGGATCCATCCCTGTCAGTACGGGGAGGCATCCCAATTTTGTTTCCCATTTGTGGCAATCTGCCCCAGGATCAGTTCAACCACGCCGGTAAAAGCTATCGCCTGAAACAACATGGTTTTGCGCGGGATCTGCCGTGGGAAGTAATCGGCCAGCAAACCCAAGACAATGCCCGGTTGGATCTACGGTTGAGCCACAATGATGCCACCCTCGAAGCTTTCCCTTTTGCATTTGAGTTGGTTTTCAGCTATCAACTCCAGGGCCATAGCCTCCGCATTGAACAACGTATTGCCAACCTTGGCGATCAGCGGATGCCCTTTTCCCTCGGTTTCCATCCCTATTTTTTCTGCCGAGAGAAGTTAGGGATTACGTTAGCAATTCCTGCCAATGATTACCTAGACCAAAAAACTGGCGATTGCCATGGCTATGACGGGCAACTGAATCTAACTTCCCCGGAATTGGATTTAGCCTTTACCCAAATTTCCCAGCCAAGGGCCCATTTTATTGACCCAGACCGGAATTTAAAGATAGAAGTTAGCTTCAGCGAACTGTACCAAACTCTGGTGTTGTGGACTGTGGCTGGGAAAGATTATCTGTGCCTCGAGCCTTGGAGCGGGCCTCGCAATGCCCTCAATAGCGGCGAGCAGTTAGCTTGGGTAGAACCCTATTCTTCCCGTTCCGCCTGGGTAAATTTTCAGGTGTCCACTGAGTGACTGTGCCGCCCTTTCCACTTGGATAAAAGTCCGTTGGCAGTCCCAATTTAAGGGAGGAAGTTGTAATCCTCCCGAAATCAAGCCCTTGGGCTATGGCTCAATCAACTCCGTTCAGACTATGGAGATCTAAAAGTTTCCCTGGAGGGCCTCGTTGCACCGCTCACAAATGGTGGGGTCATCGCTGAAACTGCCCACTTGGGTGGAATAATTCCAGCAACGCTCACATTTATGACCGTCGGCTTTAGTGACAATAATCTTAATGGGTTTAGTGCGAATATTATTATCATGCCGTTCCAGGTTAATTACTACGGTTTCCTCATACGTAAAAGATGGTTCAATTTCAGCAGACTTGATAAACTCAACTTGAGAAGTTAGAAATATGTTGCGAAGCGAAATTTTTCGGTCATTGGGATCAAATGTGGGTTCATTAAAATTTTCTAACCATCCGTAGAACCAATGCACAAAATTTTCTCCTTGTTTTTCATCCGTGCCACTTTCAGCAGTTCGGGGATCCACAATAATCAATTTAGCCTCCAAAGATGAACCTATCACTTTGTCCCTTCGAGCCTGTTCGAGAAGTTGGTTAATTCCATCTCGTAATTGACGTAGGCTAACCCACTTTTGAGCTAATTGCGGCTGTTGCCATTGGGCATCTAAATTTACCCAGCCTGATTGGAATACCGATTCCGTCGGTTTTTCGTAGGGTAAAAATTGCCAAATGTCCTCCGCTAAATGACACAGCACAGGGGCGATCGCCTTGGTTAAATTTTCCAACGCCAACTGGAGAATGGTTTGGCAACTGCGGCGACGGGGAGCATTGGGGGCGGAAATATACAGACGGTCTTTAGCAATATCTAAGTAGAAGTTAGACAAATCCACCACACAGAAGTTTTGCACCGTTTGGAAAAACTTAAAGAATTGGAAACTTTCGTAGGCTTCCGTTACTTCCGTAAATACTTCCGTCATACGGTGTAACATATAGCGGTCTAATTCTGGCAAATCTTCATAGGCCACTGCATCGGTTTCAGGATTAAAATCATGCAAGTTACCTAGTAAAAACCGGGCCGTATTGCGAATTTTATTGCGTATATCTACCAACTGTTTGAGAATGCCCTGGCCAATGGGCACATCATTGGCGTAATCTACCGATGCCACCCAAAGCCGCAACACATCAGCCCCATAGGCCGGTTCCTGTTTTTGATTTTTACCGCCATTAATAATCTGGTAGGGGTCCACCACATTGCCCAGGGATTTGCTCATTTTGTGACCCTTTTCATCCAGTACAAAACCGTGGGTCAACACTGTTTTATAGGGGGCAATGCCATTTACTGCCACACTGGTGAGTAAACTGGACTGGAACCAACCTCGATGCTGGTCGGAACCCTCCAAATACATATCCACCGGGTATTTTAATGGTCGATTTTTTGCATTTGCGACCGCTGCCCAGGAAGAGCCAGAATCAAACCATACGTCCATGGTGTCTTCCCCTTTGCGGTAAGTACGACCATTGTTGCGGTATGCTTCCGGCAGGAGTTCCTCTACGGTTAATTCCCACCAAGCATCGGAACCTTTTTCCGCAATGATTTGTTGCACATGATTAATGGTTTCTTCCGTTAGCAAAGGCTCACTGGTTTCCTCGTCATAAAATACGGGAATAGGAACCCCCCAAGCCCGTTGCCGGGAAATGCACCAATCACTGCGATCGCCAACCATGGGAGTGATGCGATTTTCCCCCTGGGTTGGAATCCAGGTAACTTCTTTGATCGCTTTTAAAGCTTGATCCCGAAAACCTTCCACCGAAGCAAACCACTGTTCCGTGGCTCGGAAAATAGTCGGCTTTTTGGTGCGCCAATCGTAGGGATATTTATGCTCATAAGCTTCTTCTTTGAGCAAAACTTTTTGATCTTGCAACGCATTAATAATGGCTTCATTGGCATCGTTGAGCACATTAAGCCCCGCAAATTTCCCTGCTTCCTCCGTTAAATTGCCCGCCGCATCCACCGGGGACAAAATTGGTAAGCCATACCGTTGCCCGACAACGTAATCTTCTTGACCGTGGCCTGGAGCCGTATGCACTAGCCCGGTACCAGATTCGGTAGTGACATAATCGCCACCAATAACAATGGGACTAACCCGGTCAAACAGAGGATGCTGATAACAGGTATTTTCCAAACTTTCCCCTTGCAGAGTTACTTTAACCGTTAATTTGACCCCGAAAGTTTCACTTAATTTTTCCACTAAATCCAGGGCCACAATTAAGTAACTGCGATGAAAAATATGGGACTCCGTTTCCACCACCGCATAGGTTAATTCCGGATTTAATGCCACGGCCAAATTGCCCGGCAATGTCCAGGGGGTTGTAGTCCAAATGGCCACCGCTAAATCATCAATGTAGGGGGCCAAAATTTCAGCGGCTTTCTCCCCTGCTTGGGTGATGGGAAAACTAACGTAAATACTGCGGGAAGTATGACCTTCAGGATATTCCAACTCCGCTTCTGCTAGGGCTGTGCGGGAACTAGGACTCCAATGGACCGGTTTTAAACCCCTGTAGATATAACCTTTCAACGCCATGGCCCCAAATACGCCAATCTGGGCCGCCTCATATTCCGGGGTCAGGGTTAAATAAGGCTTTTTCCAATCCCCCCAAATGCCATAACGCTGGAATCCCACCGCCTGTTCCTGTTGGGCTTTGAGGGCAAAATCCCTGGCTTTGTGACGGAGGGTGAGGGGAGTTAATTCCGCCCGTTCACTGCTTTTTAAACTTTGTAGAACTTTCAACTCAATGGGCAAACCGTGGCAGTCCCAACCGGGAACGTAATGGACTTTATGCCCCTGTAATAGTTTATACTTATTAATAATGTCCTTGAGAACTTTGTTTAAAGCATGGCCCATGTGGAGGGCACCGTTGGCGTAGGGCGGCCCATCGTGGAGCACAAACAAATCTTTGGGATTATTGTCGGCTAAATCTGCGTAAATTCCTTTTTCCTGCCAATATTGCTGAATTTCCGGCTCTCTTTTGTTAGCGTTGGCCCGCATATCAAAGCGGGTTTGGGGCAAGTTAACGGTGTCTTTATAACTTTTGGCTTCAGTCACAGTGGCTTGGGGCAGAATTGTGCATAGGAATACTTGCTGATTTTACCCCGTTTTCCTAGCCCATCTACTGCGGTTTTACTCCCTAAAGGGCGATCGCCGTGGGCCGGCCTTGGCTTGATCTGCTCTGGCAGGCCAGTATAATTCCAAGGGATAATCGTCTATCAACCTGCTGAATTTTCCGGAACAACGGACCATGAATGAACCAAAACAGACCGAAACCGTCCAGGTGGTGGAAAAAGTTAGCGCGATCCTTTCCCCCTATTTCATCGTCATTGTGGGTTTGTTTTTGGCCGATAGCAATTTTCTCATTGGCATTGCCCTGGTGTTTGTGGGGGTATTTTCCCTGCTGAAACTTTCCTGGCACGATGTGCAAACGGGGGTAGAAAAAGTTAAGGGCTTCTTTGCCGAAAAGCAGTGAGTCCCATTAGAAAAAAATTAGACTTTTGAGACAGCTACTAAAAAGGTAGATCTTCTTCTTCCTCCGGGGCGATCGCCGGTCGGTTCAGGACGGTGGGTTGGTTAATTTGCAGATGTCCATTGTGATCCATGGGTTGCTGACCAAGTTCCGCCGTTGGTTCCGTAGATAAATCATCGCCATTATCCGATTCCTGTTTGGGAGCCGCATCGGATGCCACAATTTCCCCGTCAAAATTTTTGGCAAACTGCTCGATCGCCTTGCGGGTGGCACTGTCACCAATATCTGTCGGAGGCGGCTCTTCCATGGCTGGAGCCGGTTTTGGTTTGGGCCGAGAAGGATTAGAGAAATTATTTGATTCCCGTCGGGGGGAAGGTTTTATTTCCGATGTAGCGGGGCCCCTGGCGATCGCCGGGGGAGAAGGAGGCACAGTGGGAGCCGGATTAGCATTAACCGCTGCGGTGGGGGGAGGGCTTGGCTCTGGAGCAAAGGCTGGCGGCTTACTATGGCTAGGGGGAGGAGCGCTGTTAACCGGAGTAGTTTCCGGGGTCGATGGCTTACCCACCACCAAATTCACTTTCACCGATTGGCCACAGGCTTGCCCTAGGGCCGCTTCCAATTCATCCTTTTTGCCCGCCGCAATTTTAAGCAGTTGTTGGGTGGTAACACTGACGGTGGCATTATTCCCCACCAAATTGATCAAAGAACCAAAGGATTTAAATAAAGATTGACTGAGCGCCCCTAGATTGTTTAACGTTTCCGACCATAACTGGGTCAGATCCCAATGGGCGTTGCTCGGCTCAAAGCTGGATGGCTCTACATCTGCTTCTAGCTTCTCTTCTAGAACAATAGGTTCAGAAACAGGAATCATTGTAGGAGAATCCACCACGGTTAGATGGTTGTGTGAGCCACCAGGGAAAGTCACCACATTACTGGGCTTTGGCGGAGTTATTGGTTGAGCCACAGGTGTTCTAACTGCCGTTTGACTAACTGCCCCAGTGTCCAACCCACAGGCGGATGGCAACAGCCCCAACAGGGTCACCTCTAGCCAAAGTCGGGGCTGGGTAGTGTTACGAATTTGGATTTCACTTTCCTTAAGTTTTTGTTGTCCTTGCAAAATCACTCCCCTTTGCCATTGGGGCGCCGTGTCACACAGGGCTTGCCAGGTTTCCGCCGTCACCGCCACCAAATCTGAGCGTTGGGGAGCTGTTTGGGCAATAAGTAAATTCAAATAAAAACTGGCTAAATTTTGCAATACCACCAAGGGTTCCCGCCCCCGGTTCAAAATCTGCCGACAGGTAGCCAATAGGGTTTCTGCATCGTCACTGGCGATCGCCTCTAGGAGGGCTAACAAATCCTGTTCCGGCACCGCCCCCACGAGGTCCCAAACTTTATCGGGGGTAATCAGGTCGGGGAGCAGACTTAATTGATCGAGTAAACTTTCCGCATCCCGTAAACCACCATTGGCAATTTGGGCCACTAGGGTCAAAGCTGGTTGGTCAATATTAATATTTTCTCGCCCAGCAATATAACGGAGATGGTCCACCATGGCCTGCAAAGGAATGCGGCGATAATCAAACCGCTGACACCGGGAAATAATGGTGGGTAAAACCCGCTGGGGATCGGTGGTAGCGAGGACAAAAACAACCCGCTCCGGTGGCTCTTCCAAGGTTTTTAGCAGGGCATTGAATGCGGCCGTGCTCAACATATGACAGTTATGGACTAGTAAGCCATTGGCAACAAAATTGTGATTATCTTCCACCTCCAGGTCATAAACTTTTTCCACTTGACCCTTAGTGACGGACTCAACTTCCTCGAAATTTGTATGCCATTGCGGGGATGGAATAGATTTCCAAGTCCGATAACCACTTGCGGGTGGCCACTGCTCCCATTTTTGTGTAGTAATAGGTTTTGCTGTTAATGCTTCTGCGATAGGATTTTGCACTGGTGGGATATCCTCTATCGGTAAGCCATTCAGCAATAAGTTGATTTTCTTCCGGGAAAAAGCCCTCTGTGTGTAACTGAATTGATGGACTCCCAGATTCGGAAATAGAGAGGGAACCGTCGTCCATGTACCACCAAGCCATTCCTTCTTCAGTGATATGCGAGAGCCATTCCGAAGAAACTTGTTTTCTTTTACCTCCAGGTTTGACTGTGCTGAAAACATCAATAAGGTTTGGGGAACAACGGGTTTGACAGCAGATGGAACTTTCCCCATAGCCTTTATTGGCTGTGAATCGTATTTTGGGTGACAGACATCCCAGTCTTGCCGCTTTATATTCCATCCATTCTGACTGCTTGGTGCCGTGGGTCCATCGCAAGCGGGGGAATCGGCTATGTGGGTTGGGATAGTCAATACTTCCATCCCCAAGCAAGGTTCCGTAGATAAGACCGAGAATTTCTGCTCCCAACGGTTCTGACCCTGATGTAATTTTTTCTGTTCTGAGATCCCAAAGTCCGTGGCTTTTTTTGTAGGGATGTCTTCGCCAATGGGATTGGATACTTTTAATTTCTCTTCCTTTGCACTGCAAAAATGCTGGAATATCAAGTTTTTCGCCACATCCGCATTGACAAAAGGGTCTTGTGGCTTCTGCTTCTTCAAGGATAGAGATAAGGTCGTATTTTTTTTGTCCGTATTGATTGCCTCGTAGTTGATGGCCCCGGACAAACCGCCTAAGCTTGCGGTCAGTGCCGTACTTTGCGATAAATTGTCCACATCCACACTCGCAGGGGATAGTATCTTCATTCCGGGAGTGATGTTTTCCGCTCTCGTCCATCCTTGTTCAGTTCTGATTAAATGGTTAGCCGTACACCGTACTGTAGAATTTTTTGTCTTAATAGACAATGTTTGCTTTTCGCCTCTGTCAAGCCATCTTAAAACTTTTTTATATTCCCATTGCTGTAGAGTTTCGTTGTAGCTCAGAACTTCTCGCCCTTTTATTTGGGGATTGTCAATGGACATTAAGCCATTGCGGGTCAAAACTTGTGAGTCCCCCGTTAAGCATTCATCGATCACATATACTTTATATCTGCACTGTACTGGGGCAAATTGAGCCCGTTCAATAATTTCTCGGATATTATCTACCCCTGTATTACTGGCCGCATCAATTTCAATTACGTCTAAAGCTGAACCGTTAGTAATAGCCCGACAGGTGGCACATTGGCCGCAGGGAGTGGCAGTAGGCCGATCGCCAGCGATGCAGTTTAAGGATTTGGCTAAAATTCGGGCTGAAGAAGTTTTTCCCGTTCCCCTGGGGCCCGTAAATAGGTAAGCAGGTACGATGCGCTCCTGTTCAATGGCATTGCTCAATGTGGCGGCGATCGCCGTTTGGCCCACCAAATCTGCAAAGGTCTGGGGGCGATATTTATGGTGCAGAGGTTCGTAGGCCATGGCAAGGTAACCGGGCGATCAACAGACAGGGGGATTCTCAGCCTAACTCCAAAATGCAAAAAAAAGAGGTCAAGTTAACAGCCGGTGACGGGGGTGCTAAAGGCAAAGGGTAAGACGCTTAGAATGAAAGGGTCAGTGTTGATTTGTAAGACTAGAGGGCAATTCCGATGACAGGCCCCGTTATTTTTCACCTCGCTATCCCCGTTAATGATATTGCGAAAACTAAGGAATTTTACTGTGATCGCCTGGGGGCCAAGGCCGGCAGAGAAACCGATAAGGCAATAATTCTAGATTTCTACGGCCATCAGGTGGTGGCCCACATTACCCTGGAACCTTTAGTAAAACAACCGGGCATCTATCCCCGCCATTTTGGTTTAGTATTTCCTGTCGAAGCGGATTGGTTTGCTTTTTCTGAACAGGTGGAAGCGGCCGGAGTGCCCTATCATTTGCCGCCCAAGTTACGCTTTGCTGGAGAATTGACGGAACATCGCACTTTTTTCCTAGCTGACCCCTTCCATAACTATCTGGAATTCAAATGGTATCGTCACCAGGAAGCAATTTTTGATCTGAAAGAGTTTCTGGCCATTGGCGATCGCTAGTCAGACCAATCATCAGGCTAGCAATGTGGTTTGCTTGCACAACTGACCTAAAACCATCAATTCTGGCGTGATCCGGGCCCTTCCGGTCTTGGTTGACCATCAATGTAGGTAGCTAAATCCCAGGCCTCTTGATCCGTCAACACTCCATCAAATTGATAGGGCATATTACCGTGGATAAATTCTGCCAAAGTATTAATCCTCGCCATCCCCGCTTGGCGATTGAAGGAATTGGGGCCCCATAGGGCTGGGCGATAATAGGTGTCACTGCCATAGCGACCCTGGCCCAACGCACCGTGGCAAAAAGCACATTTCTGCTCAAAAATTGCCTGGCCTTGATTTGGATTCCCCGTCAGTTTGGCAATGGGGGGATAGGGGGTTTTGGGCAAATCGATGTTCAATACCTCTGCCTGTTCATCCAGCCACTGCATATAGCTGATAAAAGCTTGGAAATCGGGACTATCGGCGGTAATGGTCAGAGGTTTGCCGTTGAGGCTATGTTCAAAACAAAGATTGATCCGTTTCTGTAAATTGATGGTTTCTGGATATTGATATTTTTTCATCATGCCAAACCAGGAAGATGCTTTCGGATTAGCCCCGGCATTGAGGTGACAACTAGCGCAATGAAGCTTGGCAGTGAGCACAAATTCTGGCATTTCCTCATAGGTTTCGGTCGTTAATTGATAGCCCCGCAGAATACTATTCCAATGCTGATTATCCCAAGCCGTTACCGGTTCATCGGGGGGAGAAACAACTTGAGGATCAATTTGGGTCGGGAGGGCATCGGCAAAGGTAAAACTAAAATCCGCCGAAGCAAATTTTTTGACATTACTACTCCGGGCCATGGCGTGGCATCCCATACAGGAAGATGTCCCCTGGATATAGGTTTCCATGGTGGTATTGGCTAACAGGGCTGGTAGAACGTGAAAAACGGTGTCGGGGCTTTTATCCGCCGCTGATTTGGGGATAGCCCATTGAGCATTGATTAATTCATAATTGGCCCAAACGGAATCTTTTAACCCTGCTTGTACAAGGCGGTTAAGCTCGGCAACGTTATCCACTGCTTTGGTGGGTTGACTGCAATCCGGGTCTTGGTGGGGAATAGGAGTTCGGCGAGTGACTTGGTTGGGAACACCAAGAATGGTTTGTTTGTTGGTCAAGCAATTAACGCACCGATCGCCGTGGAAGGAGAAAACGGTATTGGCAGAACCACTGTGGTTTAAACCGGGGACATTATCCACCTGTTCATAGGTGGACCAAATCCACTGGGGCGCACTGGGAGTTTTATACATAATGTGAAATCCCACCAAACCCATCTGTTGCAGTTGATATTTCCCTGTGGTTAAATCCTGCACATAGGCCGGTACATTGTGAAAACGGCCGGATTCCTCCGGGGTAATTTCCCGCCAAGCGGCCTTAATTAAAATGGAGCCATCAGGGGCATTAATTTCGGGTAAAAGAGCCTGTTGTTCTGGGTTGTAAAGTTTATTTTTCACCACATAATCAAACAACACCTTATTCATGCGAATTTCATAGCGCACCACATTGCCCCACTGATCGGTCAAAGTTCCGGGCAATGCCCCATCAGCTTTGGTGGGTTGAAATTCATCATTGAGTACTTCATCCACCTTGCTTTGACGAAATAAAATTTTCGTTCTTCCATCTCCTTTCAAACCATTGGGTAAAGGTTCATTACTATTCCATGGCTGCGGCACTGCGCCATTGGGCAAATAAACTTCGCTGGTTTCTTTCCAGGTTTCCCACACCCTTGGGCCGGGAGCATTGATGGCTAAATTTTTATCCGGCACTCCCCGATCGCCGTCGCCAACTATAGCGGGCCAGTTTAGGGCAATGAATTCTTGCCAAGCAAAGGTATCCACCGCCCGTTGGACAACATTGAAATTCTTTTGCTTGAGTTCCCCTTCCACGTCTGCCGGTAACTGCCAACTGATGGCAAGGGGAGATAATTTGGCATTACAAACCCCAGGCAAAGTAATAGTAGCAACGGTTTTAGAGCTTACTGGAGTTACCAGGGAAAAAAACAGCACAAAAATAATCACAACTAGGGCATAGGCCGTAATTCTTCCTATTTTCATGCCATTATTCCCCCTTGGTAGTTATCAATAATTATGGTTGGGTTGGTAGAGAAAAAATCGTGTCTTGCACTGGTAACTTTTTAGTTAATTCCGGCGAAATTTGGAAAGTATTCCCCAACACCGAGCTAGGATTGCTAGCTAACCAAGTACTCAGATCAATACTTTGATAATCCCCATCATTGAAAACCACCACAATATCCAACGGCTTTTGGGAACTGTTGCGGATGGCATGGCCATAACCCTTGGGCACATAGCCCACATCTCCCTGCTGGAGACGACTAACGCTGGCTTTACCTTCGGAAGCAAAAACGGTTAAATCCATCTCCCCATCGAGCACATATTGCCACTCGTCCGCGTTGGGATGCCAATGGAGTTGACGCATGGCTCCCGGTTCTAAATGAATTAAAGCGCCGGTCATATTAAAACTGCCGGGAAATTCCTTGGCGCTGGCTAGCCTCAATTCGTTGCCACCCAGGGAAACTAGGGGTTGTTGCCCCAGGAGATTATGGGTGTGGGGAACTTCAATTTTGGCCGTTTGCCCCTGGGGAGTTGCGCTAGCCAAGGGGCCAGAAGCCGGGCCGTAGGAGGAAATGTAAACCTGTTTTTTGGGTAATTGGGCTACCTGGGCCGCCGTCCAACCTAAATTTTCTTCCACCCAGGCGATCGGAGTGTGGGAAAGCCAATCAGTAACGCTAAAGGTTGCCCCTTCAGAAAAGGTGCCGTCGTTGAATACCAGCAAAAATTTGGCAGTGTCGGGACCAATGCCCTCAATGCTGTGGCCCCAACCCCGGGGAAAATACCAAAGCCCTCCTTTGTCCACATCGGCAATTTCCACTTTGCCTTCGGGACTGGTGAGGGTAATCCGGGTTCTGCCTTCCATGACATAGGCCCATTCCGCCGCGTTGGCATGCCAATGTAATTCCCGAATCGCTCCGGGCTCCAAGCTCATATAAACCCCCGCCATCCCCTTGCTGACGGGAAAGTTATAGGTACCCACCTGTTTAGTGGTGCCGCCGTCGTAAAGCACTAGGGGAGTTTTGCTAAAGGCATAGGTAAAAGCTGGTAAATCCTTACCCCAAACCACGTTGGAGAGCGATCGCCATTGTTCACTTTGGGCAATGGTTGGAGTAAAAATCCCTAAAAAAGTTATCAGTAAAACACTCAATCCTACTAGTAAAAACCGCCGTCTCAACCATCCTATTACCGAGTTGACCATGGTGATACTGGAATAATCACAATCCAGTGATAAAAGGTGACGAAAGTTGTCTTTATCTGGACGGTAAACGAAGATTGAAGGGCCAGTAACAGTGTCTTAACAAAATGTAACTGATGCTCAGGACTGGGTTTTTACAGTGCAATAGAGGCAGGTTAAGGTAACTATTTATTAGGAGAAATTAACAAACATTGACCATCGGGACAGAGGTCTTCTAATTCAATTACCACGGGTTTGATAGCCCAGATGTCTTCGGCGTATTCCCGAATAGTGCGATCCGAGGAAAACTTACCCATGCGAGCCACATTTAAGATGGCCATGCGAGCCCAGTTTTCCTGATCTTTATAGGCTTCTCCCACTTGGTTTTGACAATCCACATAGGCTTGGAAATCGGCAAATACAAGGTATGGGTCTTGACCCAACAAGGAATCCATTAAGGGGCGAAATAATGCTGTGTCACCATGGGAGAAAAAGCCAGAATTAATCAGATCTACCACAGCTTTTAAGTTGGCATTATTGTTGTAATATTCCCAAGGTTGATAGCCTTCCGCCAAGGTTTTTTCCACTTCTGGAGTGGTGAGGCCAAAGAGGAAAAAGTTTTCTGCCCCCACCTCTTCTCGAATTTCAATATTTGCCCCGTCCAATGTGCCAATGGTTAAAGCTCCATTCATGGAAAATTTCATATTGCCGGTGCCGGAAGCTTCTTTGCCAGCGGTGGAAATTTGCTCGGAAAGATCAGCGGCGGGATAGACCCTTTGGCCAAATTTAACGTTATAGTCCGGCAAAAAGATAACTTTCAGGCGATCGCCAATGGTGGGGTCATTATTAACTACATCTGCCACGGAGTTGATCAGCTTGATGATTAATTTAGCGGTAAAATAACCGGGGGCTGCTTTACCACCATAGATAAAAGTACGGGGTGTAACATCCAGATTAGGATTATTTTTAATCTGCAAATAAAGATGGATAACGTGGAGAATATTCAAATGTTGCCGTTTATATTCATGGATTCGTTTTACCTGCACATCAAACAGGGAATCGGGATTAACCACTAAGTCAGTTCTGGTGTGGATATAGCGAGCTAAATCCTGCTTAACTTCCCGCTTAACTTTGCACCAATCCTGTCGGAATCCAGCCAAATCAGCAAAGGGTTCCAGTTGTTTTAGCTCGTCTAAATTTTTAATCCAGCCATCACCAATGCGGGAAGAAATTAAGTTACTCAGGCGGGGATTACTGAGCACCATCCAGCGCCGGGGGGTAACGCCGTTGGTTTTATTGCTAAATTTTTCTGGCCAAAGTTCGTAAAAGTCTTTAAGAATAGTCTCCTTCACCAGTTGACTATGCAACGCCGCCACCCCATTAATGGCATGGGAACCCACCGTGGCCAGATAGGCCATCCGCACCGACTTTTCTCCTGCTTCGTCAATGATGGATAACCGGGCCAGGCGATCGCCATCGTTGGGATATTTCATCCGTACTTGATCTAGGAAACGTTGGTTGATTTCGTAAATAATTTCCAAATGGCGGGGTAACATTTCGCCAAACAGGGGCAAAGACCATTTTTCCAATGCCTCCGGTAGCAAAGTGTGATTAGTAAAACCAAAGGTGGCTTCGGTAATGGCCCAAGCCCGTTGCCATTCATAGTGATGCTCATCCACCAACAGACGCATCAGTTCAGCCACCGCAATGGAAGGATGGGTGTCATTCATCTGCACCGCAAAATGTTCGTGGAAATTCTCCAGGGTGGGATTGTCCGACAGGTGAATGCGAATCATGTCCTGCAAAGAACAGGAAACAAAAAAGTATTGTTGCGCCAGCCGTAACTCTTTCCCCTGAATCTGTTCATCGTTGGGATAGAGCACTTTAGTGAGATTTTCCGAGGACATTTTGTCCTGCACTGCCCCGTAATAATCCCCCACATTAAACCGTTGAAAATCAAAGGATTCCGCCGCTTCCGATTTCCACAGGCGCAAATTATTGGCGGTGCTGACTTTGTAGCCCAAAATGGGAGTGTCATAGGGAATGCCTTTGACCAAACTGCCGGCAATCCAACGCACCCGATAATTACCTTGGTCATCGGTGTAGGGTTCCGTATGGCCCCCCAGTTTGACTAACACAGCGGATTCAGGACGGGCAATTTCCCAAGGATTACCCAGTTGGAGCCATTTATCAGTGATTTCCACCTGCCAACCGTCTTTAATTTCCTGGTCAAAGATACCGAATTCGTAGCGGATGCCGTAGCCGATCGCCGGAATTTCCAACGTAGCCAGGGAATCCATAAAGCAGGCGGCCAAACGACCTAAACCACCGTTGCCCAACCCCGGTTCTTCTTCAATATCAATTAACTCATCCAAGCTCAACCCCGATTCTTCCACCGCCTGTTGCACCGGCTCCCATAGCCCTAAATTAATTAGGTTATTACCCAAATGGGGCCCCAGCAAATATTCCGCCGACAGATAGCACACCACCCGATTGTCACAGTTGAGATAGGTTTGGAATGTATTTAACCACCGTTGCAGGAGGCGATCGCGGATAGTGTAGGCCAGGGCCATATAACAATCGTTTTTAGTGGCAATGGCGGGAAATTTACCCTGGAGATAAAACAAATTGTCTGCCAAAGCCCGCTTGAGGGTTTCCACGCTCAGACCAGTGCGGTCATCCTCCACCTGAATGAGGGGATTGGTGGTGTTAAAAGCCATGGGAAGGTGCTCCATTAATGCTGTGCCTTTCCCTTATAGTGTCGGACCAGAATTAAAATTTGGTTACCATTGCTAACTTTTGTATGACTTCTTAACAAAACACCGAAAAAATAACAAACCGCTAGGTTGCAGAGATACAGGTTCTATCCCAAACGGTGACCCCTTAAAATGGGGAATAAGTAGGCTAAATCCTAAGTAATTATGGCGACAACAGCGGATGAAGTGTGGCAACTCCTGGGAGAGCTAGTCCAAGTCCAGAAGGAACAAAGAGAAGAATCGGCACGAATGCGTCAAGAGGCTGATCGCCGTTCTCAGCAAATGGATCGCCGGTTTTAAAAACAACGGGAGGAGTCAGAGCGAAGATTTCGAGAAACAGAGCGTTTGCTGAAAGAACAAAGCCAACGGGTAGATGAACAAATAGGAAAATTGGGCAACCGGCTCGGGGAATTTGTGGAATCCCAGGTGCGGCCGGCGGCGGTGCGATTATTTCGAGAATGGGGCATTGATGTCCAAGAAATTTCCTCTGATGTATCTCTTCAGACCAGTCAAGATGGCATTGAAATTGATATTTTGGTGGTGAATGGCACAGAGGCGATCGCCATTGAGGTGAAAAGTAAATTAAGCCAGGATGATGTGGATGAACACCTGGAAAGATTGGGTAAATTTAAGCGACTTTTGCCCCGTTATCAAAATTTTAATCTTCTTGGGGCAGTGGCAGCCATGGTTATTCCGGGTGATGTGGCTCGCTATGCCTATAAAAAAGGGTTATTTGTAATTGCCCAATCGGGGGAAGATTTGGTCATTCTTAATGATGAGAAATTTAAACCCAAGGCCTGGTAAAACACCCAAATTTTCATCGTTAGCGTTGTCGGGTCATGGCCATTACGTCATTAACAGTCAAAGTCAAAAGATTGTCTAACGTGGGTGGATTTTCCAGTCCCTGATAAATTAAAGGTAACGATTCCTGATTCCAAACCCAGATTTGTTGACGATAAATATCAATGAGCCAAGCGAGTTTTGTCCCATTAGTCAAACAATGCAGAATTTTGGTTTGCAGGCTAAGAATATTTTGATCGGGGGACAGAATTTCGATTAACCAGTCCGGCGCTCCCTTCAATGGCCCGTCTTCCTCCGCCAGGAGATTGCTTTTTACAACGGCAATGTCAGGTACGGGGGAAAATGGGGGCACAATACAGCGCAATTCCTGAATGGCCTCATAATCCCTGGTTTGTGCATTAATGACGTTGACCAGATTACGCTGTAGGCGGGAATGAAACAACGTCGGCATGGGTTTCTGCTGGGCCTGCCCCCGGATAAATTCCCAGGCTGGGGAAGCCTCAATTTCTGCGCGTTGTAGAAACAGATCGAGATTGTCAGTGAGCAGAGGTGACTGCATTATCTGCACAGCCCAAGGGAATAGGTACTCCAAATAAACTTAGTATAATCTCCCCCCAAAAGAATGCCTAGACAGACTTTTTCTGCTTAGCAATAAATTCAGCGAGTTTGGCTTGATTGCGTTTTTTCTTCCACCAAAGTCCTCGGTCAGTTCATCCTATCCTAGTCTTCCTTCTAAAATGCCAACAACGGATAAGTCTTCGTCTAAGCTTGCCCAATGGAGTCCCGTTCCGCCACAAATCAATTTAACCTCCGCTAACTGTTCCGAGCTTGCTTTTGCTAATCGTTTATTTTTGTGAGCAGGAAAACGAATCTCCCGTTCATCCTGTAGGCGAACACAAATCCATCGATCTTCAACCCATACCCTCTCGGCTTGAATAGTTTGTTCAGATGCCAAAAACATTGTGCCACTTGCTCCTGATCAAATCTAGATTATCAACAATTAATTTTTCTGCTCTAACAATTTGTTTTGTTTTTAGGCTTTTAGCATAATCCAGCTCAACGGGTTCGATCTAAAACTTGGCATACCCACCTCCGTGCCTAACATGGACATGCATTGGCTCCTGGCCTTCGTTGGCATAAAAAAAGAAGACATATCCCTCTGCTCTGAAGATTTATGGCATTGAACCTGTCGGGGAGGCGTTTCTAGGCGTCACCCACTGCCCTCATTTTATGCTGTCCTTGGTAGGTTTCAAGGCTCCCAAATATCTTCTAAGATGAAAATACTTTTTTGCCAGGAAAACCCATGCTGACTGTCCACCGTGATGCCCGGGATTACCAGATTATTTTTCTCTGTAGCTTTTTGAGTTTGGGGATATTGGCCCGGGACTGGAGTTTAAGCCCCCTGGTGATCGCCGTTGTTTTGGCCACTGCCCTGACAGTGCAATCCTTATTCACCATTAATCAACAGGGCAATTTTAGTCGGTGGTTTTCCCTCGATACCTGGCAGAGTTTATGGAGACATCAAGGTTGGAAAAGTGCTTTGATTACTGGCTTAGGTCTTTGTCTATTACTCCGAGCCAACCATTTATCCACTTTGATATTGGCGGCTAGTTTGGCGATCGCCAGCAAATTTTTGTTGCAAGCCTGGGGTAAACATTGGTTTAATCCGGCTAACTTCGGCATTATTGCCGCTCTGACTTTAACGGGGGATGCGTGGGTTTCCCCTGGACAATGGGGCACGACTCTCTGGTTGGGAGCAGTTTTCCTGGCTGCGGGGGGTTTGGTGTTGGGTAAAGTGGGACGATGGGACACATCAATAATGTTTTTGGCGGTTTATGCCGGGTTGGATTTAGCCCGCAACGCTTGGTTAGGTTGGCCGCCGGAAGTTAGTTTCCATCATTTGGAAAATGGCAGTTTACTGGTGTTTGCCCTGTTTATGCTCACCGATCCCCGCTCCATTCCCAATGCCCGCTCTAGTCGTTTAATCTGGGCTACGGCGATCGCCATTTTTAGCCTAATTTTGCAATATCACTTCTACTTGCCCACTGCTTTGTTCTGGGCCTTGTTTTGTCTTTCGCCCCTGACCGTATTGCTAGACCGTCAGTTTCCCGCCCCTCGTTTTCAATGGTGGCAGAAGAAGAACCCTGTACCGTCAAATTAAGCTAGGATGTGCCATCGGCTGGATAACTTGCTTCCTTTCCCCCAATGACCCCATCCTTGTCCCTGGGCCAACGCCTCGATGACCGTTACCTGATTCAACTGCATTTAGGACAAAATTCCCTGGGTCAGCAGTATCTGGCCCAAGATACCCACCGCTTTGATGAACCCTGCACCATCACGGTTTTAACTGCGCCCCCCGGGGACAAAGCCGGCAATTTGTTTAAGCAACAGGCGGAAATACTCTACGCCCTCGACCATCCCCAAATTGCTAATTTCCGGGAGTTTTTTGCCCTGGGGTCAGAGCTTTATCTAGTACAGGATTTTATCGAAGGACAATCCTATTTCGATTTGCTCAAAGACCGCCGCCTTCAGGGGAAAGCTTTTACGGAATTGGAAGTACGCCAATGGTGCCGTCAACTGCTACCGGTTTTACACTATCTCCACATCCAGAAAATTTGCCATGGCCAGATTAGCCCCAGTAGTATAATGCGCCGTACAGTGGATGGGCTGCCAGTGTTGGTAGATTTTACTCATAGTCAATATTATTCCGGTACTCCAGGGGAAGACCGACGAGATTTACATGGTCTAGGCCTGGGGGCGATCGCCTTGCTGACGGGGGAAGTTAACCCTAACCCACCTTGGGAAAACCTGTTGTCCTCCGTTGCCCTCAGTCAGGAATTTCGCCAGTTATTGCTGAAATTACTAGCTTGGCCGCCCCTGGTGGATTGGCCTACTTTGACGGACAATCTGAACAACTTGCCCCAGCATTTTTTGCCTACAGTGGCTGAGTTTAACCTGACGTCCACCATACCAGAGCAAACTGATAATGGCGTTGGTAAATCTAGCACCGGGGAACCCCCTTTCCCCACAGTCCATCAGTCTCCTGAATCTTCTTCTTCCGCAAAAGTAAAAAATATGGTCCGAGTCGATGGGTTAAAGGGGCTAGTCAAAAAATCATTCATCTTACTGGGCTTGATGGCGATCGCCATGGCCCTAGGCTGGGGAGCAGGGCAGTTATGGCTAGATAATCAACAACGGGCGGCGTTGGAGAAATTGGCACAGGAAGAACCGGGGGATGATGTGCCGGAAAAAACCGATTTGGAGATTAAAAATGAAATTCGGGCCCGCCGACTAAATTTAGGCATTTCTCCCCAACGATTTCAGACCTTGATGGACGATGGTTTAGCTTTTCAGTTGGGTATTGACCCCCAGCAAAGGTTGGAAAAGAACCCCAATACCAATGGTGCCCCTCTGAGCCTCGGCTCCCCAGAGCAACAGATGGCCATGACCATCACTGTGTTGGATGCCTTGGAAAGTTTGAGTCGAGAAGCTACGAGGGATTTTGCCCAAAACAATTCCGGCGATCGCCGCCGCTGGATTCCGAGGGTAAATCAATTGCGCCTCAGCAGTCGTAGTTTTTACGATTTGGTCAATGCCCGTTTCCATCACTATTTACCCATGGTCAGCCCTGCTTTATTGGGGGAACCGGAATTTGAGCAACGCCCCCTGGCCCAGGTATGGAATGCCATGGCCTTTGACAGCTTGGCAAGCCTGGAGGATGAAAGCCATTACCAAAGACTGAGTTTTGACGATACCAATCAGCTCAACCTCAATGGCACCCTGGAGCCAGGAGAAGGCTATGCCTATGCTGTTACCATTCCCCCCACAGAGGAGTTCAGCCTACAATTAACCGCCCCTCCCACCGCTCGAATTTCCTTCTATCCCCCCACCGGGCCGGAGGTAATTCTGCAAAATTCTGCCATGCACCGCTGGTCTGGCCCCACTGACCAAGCCGGTTATTACGAGTTGGTAATCACATCGGTAGCGGAGGAGCCGATCGCCTTTGAACTGGAACTCAGTATCATTCCCGCCAGTGCTCAACCATTTTGAACCGATGTGGAATAATCAATTTTCCCTTGGATGCACACAAAATATCGCCACAACAGTAAACGACGAATCGGGAGAATTTTCCCCAGAACTTGCCTGTCCAACCAGACTTCTTAACCTATTCATAATCTTGTCAAAGACCCAAATTCCTATCCTACGATGGAGACAACGGAGCATTTAGGGTGATTTATTTGACATGGAAACAACACATAGCTTTGGCGATCGAGCAGTTTTCGCCTTCGGGAAACACACTGGAAAAATTTTTAAATATGCCCCTAGGGTTTTAAAAGATCAAGACCCAGAGGATCTGCATCAGTTGCGGGTGGGGGTACGACGGTTAAGAACGGCGGTCATTGGTTTTATGCCAGCCGTGCAATTACCCCAGGGCATTACGGAAAGAAAAATCGGAAAAATAGGTCAACAGTTGGGAGTGCAACGGGACAATGATGTTTTGCAGGAAATTTTGCTCCATAAATATTTACCCCATTTACCAACATCGGAACAAGGTTGTTTGGAAAAAGTTTTAAAACGTTTACAAAAGGAGCGAAAACAGGCGTTTAAAGCCACCTATAAATTGTTAACCCACGACAAATTTACTCAATTTAAACAGAGCTGGGAAATATGGCTAGAACATCCCCACTTCACTAGCCTCGGTGGTTTGGCGATCGCCGATGTATTACCTGATTTACTTCTGCCCCAACTGAGCCAATTTTTTCTTCATCCCGGTTGGTTGGTTGGTACAGAAATTGACCCCGATACTAACAGTTCAAACCGACAACGTCGCTGTATTGACCTCAGTCCTACCGCCATTGAAACTTTGTTAGACGGGGAAGAATCAATTTTGCACGATTTACGTAAAGAAGCAAAACGCACCCGCTACCAAATGGAGCTATTTAGCGATTACTTTGGGGAAGAATATCAACAATTATTAGCCCAGGTAAAAATGACCCAAGAAATCCTCGGCAATTTGCAAGATAGCTTCGTTTTGAGGGCCATGGTGGAGCAGTACCTGGATGTAGACCTAAAGCAACTCTGTCCCCAATGGAGTGCTATTTTCCATGGCGATCGCCTGGGATATTGGGACCAATGGCAACCATTGCAGAGCCAGTTTATCGACCCCGTATATCGTCACCACTGTCGTCAACTGGTGCAAAATCCCCTTGTAAACAGTGACCAGCCAACTTCTAGCAACCTTTAAAGTTGGTGCCTGATGGTTTCCCAAACTGACAAAGCAATCATCCTCGCCCCGGGTTAGGGAATTTACGATGGTCTGGAGACGCCATTATGCTTGGGACACTCTTTAGCATCTATGGTTTAGCTTCTTTTGAAATCTGGGCTGCCACTACAATTAATCCAGGGGCGCTAGTACCTCCGCAAAAGGAGACTCCATGACTAACAATGACAATATTCGCTTAGAGCAGATCTCCGAAGATCTTGAAGCTCAAAGACATAGCTTGAATGAACAGGGGCAACGCCTAGACCGAATTGAAACGATTCTTACTAACCTAGTGACAGAAATTAAAATCTATGACAGCAAACTAGATACTTACCAGAAAGCTTCCCAGCAAATTGTCAATATTGCCTTTGGCCTTTTGGCCACCTCGGCCCTCGCCATAATCATTCCCGCCGTTCTTAACCGCTAAGGTTGGCGTACAACTCCATGGAGTTGCCACGGGAAAAATCACCTTGCCATCAAGGGTTAGTGAGCTTTATTTCTACTCCCCATGCTCGACTAACTCAGAAAACGGAAAAACCCTGAAAGCCCATAACATCCAGGTAGAAAAACTCTAAACTAGAAATGGCTCGGGGCGGATTTGAACCGCCGACCTTGGGCTTATGAGTCCCCTGCTCTAACCAACTGAGCTACCAAGCCTTGTCTGTTTCTCCAACGGACAGTTAACAATGATACACTAAATTCCCAGCATCGCAAAATAATTTTCATGGCTTGTCGGGTACGGTGGCCAAAAGCTCGGGGGTTAGGGACACCTGGCTGAAATATTGCTTTTGGAATTGTTCTTCTGCAATTAAAGTTTCAATTTGGCGGACCAAAGCTTTCGGCCAAGCACTGCCTGAGTTTAACGCTGGGCCGTACTCTTGGATTAGGACCAGAATTTGACTTGCTAAGCCATGGCTAAAATCCCATTGTTTTTGCAAGCTGAGGGGAGAAAGTTGGGCCGTTTCCCGCCCATGCCATTGGGCTTCTAGTTCGGCCACTAAGCTACTAGGGCATTGGGGTAAGAAATGATAATCCAACACTAGGGGTTGCTGGGCGGCGATCGCCTGTTGGTAGGCCCGGCGCAATTCTGACCAACTGCTGGGACAGGTGCGGAGGACATGACCTTGGGGAGAAAGATCCTGGTCTGGGGCATGGGGGGAACGGCGGTCAATTAAATTGGTACTAGTTTGACTAGGGGCAATTCCTTGGGGTTGATGTAAGCGGAAATCGATCAGGCGCACTTCATACTGCCGGTCGTAGGTGTTGAAGTCTAATTCCACCACCAGATCCAACGGTTCATTTTGGGGCAGTTCATCGGGATGGTGGCCCCACCAAACCCCAGGGCATTGAACAACTTGGCCATCGTCATCGGTTTTAGGCGGATAGTCCGTTACCCGAAAGCTGGTTTTTAGGTAGGACACTTTATTACCAGTGCGGTCTTTGATATTGCGAAAGCTGGGCCTCCCGACTTGCACATTTTCCAGTAGTAGTTTGGGTGCGGGGTTACCCATGCCATAGGGTTCAAGCAAATTAAATTCCCGAAAGAGGTCCTGTCCTAAATCTGCCACCTTCACTTGGAGATCCACTGCCAGAATCGGATCCAAGCTGATCTGGGCTCCGTAGCTTTGCCAAAACTGTTGATTGACCGCTTCCGTGAACAACGGCAATTTATCCAAAGGCAAGCTCAAACCGGCGGCAAAGGGATGGCCTCCAAAGCCCAGCATTAAATGTCGTTGACTGTGCAGTAGGGCATAAAGGTCAATGTTGGCCACAGAACGGGCTGATCCTTTGGCAATTTTCCCATCTTGGGTGTTGAGCAAAATGGCCGGACGGCCACAGGTTTGGGCTACATGACTGGCGGCTAGGCCCAAAACCCCTGTAGGCCACTGGGGATCGGTGAGTACTACTACCCCGGTGGTGGATAGGTCAATGTTTTGGAGTCGTTGGTCAATTTCGATAATGACAGATTTCTGTAATCCCTTGCGTCTACTGTTGAGGGTTTCCGCTTCGGCCGCCAATTGGTTACAAACTTTTGTGTCCCGACTGGTGAGTAGTTCTACTCCAAAGCTAGCATCCCCTTTAATGCGACTGATGGCGTTGATGCGGGGGCCAATACCAAAACCAATGTCTGTGGGCCGATCGCCGTTGCGATTGCAAAGGTTAAGTAGGGCATGGATGCCAGGGCGGGTGGCAGTGGCTGGATCTTTTTGGGTACGGAGTTGGGCAATGCCCCGTTGGGCTAGGTAACGACAATCACCTTGCAGGGTAACCAAATCGGCAATTAGACCGATCGCCACTAAATCTAGTAAATCCTCCAAGGGTTGTTGGGGCACTGTGGGATATTGGTTGTAGAGAGCTTCCACCAACTTAAAAGCCACTGCTACTCCGGAAAGGTTAAACAGGGGATGGCCATCGGCAAAGTAACGGGGGTTAATAATGGCCACCACCTCCGGGCGATCGTCTGGCAACGTATGGTGGTCGGTGACAATTACATCCATGCCCAACTGCTGGGCATAGACAATTTCGTCCAAATTTGTACTGCCAGTGTCGCAGGTGACAATTAACTTTGTACCCTGGGTTGCTAAGCGTTCTAGTCCCGGTCGGTTGAGGCCGTGGGACTCCCGTAAACGGTTAGGGATGGTGTAGGTCAACTGGCTATCCTGGGGAAAAAATTGCCCCAATCCTTCCCATAACACTGCAGTGGAAGTAATGCCGTCGGCATCGAAATCCCCCCAAATGGTGACTTTTTCCTTCTGGGCCATGGCCTGGCCCAACCTTTGTACAGCCCATTTCATTTCCTGGCCAAATTCCCAAGGGCTGGTGGGAGTATAACAATCCGGGGAAAGAAACCCACCCAACTGATCCGCTGACTGAATGCCCCTTTGCCACAGTAATTGGGCGGCAAATTGACCGCTGGATTGGCCACAATGGCGACGCACCTGTTCGACAAAAATAGCCGGGGGAGTAACAGGGGGAATTAACTGCCAACGAAATTGGGCCATGGTTAGAGAATTGAAAGGGATTCCATACTAACTTTTTTGCCTACTCGGAAGCATGCTTACCATCCACTCCGGCAGAAACTTCCGTCAGACTAGCTCTATATTGGGGAAATTGACCCATAAGTTGCTCCAATCGACGGCTATCAAAATTTTCCAAAGCCTTGATAATGCTCTGACCATAGGTGTGTAAATCTTCCCAGCCATATTCGTTCCCCCAACTTGAAAGGCGATCGCCAAAGTTTCTTATTTGCCGGGAAATGAGGGTATGGCGTAATTTATTCCAAACATTAGTTTCTTCCTGTTCCAGCAGAGAAATCAATTGTTGTCGTTGGGCTTGGTCAATGAGGGGGACTGCCCTAGGGAAGCCTTGGCTAGGCCCGTTGTGGTTGCCTAAGGAGTTGTTGTCAGGGGCCATATTCCCAACCCTAGTGGGCAAAAGTTTTTCCGTTGTATTGGCGGAAGATGAAGACATCGACCCTAGGCGATCGGTTAAATTTCCCCCATCACCATTGGTGAGGTCGGACTTGAGTGAATTTTCCACCAAACGTACCGCTGGGAAATGCAAAATAAACGTGCTCCCCTCCCCCAGCCGACTGGAAAGACTTATTTCTCCCCCTAATAATGCAGTCAAGCGCCTAGTAATGGTCAAGCCCAAACCTGTGCCCCCATATTTGCGAGTGCTCTGGCCCTGACTTTGGGTGAAAACATCAAAAATCTTCGCTTGGTCTTCTGGAGCAATGCCGATGCCCGTGTCAGTGACTTCAATGGCTAGAGAAATATAGGTGCCCTGGGAACGGACTTGAATGCCTTCCACGCCAATGTAAATAAAAACCTGTCCCTCCTCCGTAAATTTAAGAGCATTACCCACTAAATTAAATAAAATTTGTCGCAGACGTACCGCATCAAAATAAATAGCTTGGTTTAAGGTTTCATCTATTTGGATAGTTAACAACAAACTCTTGCTTTCAGCTTTGTAATCAAAAATTTGTTTGATTTCCCTAATTATTACCCTTAAATCTACTGGCTCTAGATGGATGACTAATTTGCCTGCTTCAATTTTAGAAATATCTAAAATGTCATCGATCAGTGCCAACAAAATCTTACTACTAGAACCAATGGCATTGAGATATTTCTTGGTTTGGGACAAACTAAGATCTTTTTGTAAAAGTAAGTCGCAAAAACCCAAAATAGCATTCATTGGAGTCCGAATTTCATGGCTAATATTAGCTAAAAACTCACTCTTAACACGGTTGGCTAATTCGGCACTTTCCTTTGCTTCCCTCAACTTAATTTCAATGCGCTGACGTTCTTCGATTTCCCCCGCTAGTTGCTTATTAATCACAATTAAAGTGTGGGTTCTTTCCGCCACTCTCATTTCTAAGTTATCCTTGGCCTGCTTAATGATTTTAAACTGATTTTGCAAAGTAATCAGCATTTCATTAAAGTTTTCATTCAGAGTAATTACTTCGCTGACTTCACTACGGAGAGCAATGGGAGTTAAGCCTTGGTATTGCATTTTAGTGGGAATGTCAGTGGTGATTTTAGCTAAAGTTAATAATGGATTAGCTACCCGCTTACTCACACCAATGGCAACCACCAAACCCACTAGACTTAAAAATAATAGCAAGCCCAATTTTTGTACTGATTGAGCCTGTAGTTTTTCGATGCTTTCCCGAGCGGGCAAACCAAGCACTAATTGCCAATCATTAATTTTATCCAAGGGCAAAATATGATAATAATAGGAGTCGCGCCAGCGGATGGTAGGATTAGCCGGTGTATCGGGATACCAATGGTAATTTGATGAGCCTAAATCCCGAGGGTCTCCCCCCTCAAAAGGTTGATAGATTTCCAATGGTAATACATTAGCAATGGTGCTGGCTACCACTTGATTTTGCCCATTGATGAGGGTAATATTTAATTCCTTACTGACCCTATTTGCATATAGAAGGTCTTTCATTTTAGCCAGGTTTAAAGAAGCATTAATAAAGCCCTCAAAGCTATTGTTAGCCACTAGTGGAATAGTGATAGCCACATGGGGATCGACGTTCACATTGGTGCGGTGTAGTGGAGATACTTGTATTTGCGAGGGAATGGAAAAACCAGCTATTTTTTCTGCTTGAATCAGTCCTAGTCGTGATTCTCCCACTTCATTAAATTCAGGAGAACTGGCAATAATTTGCCCCTGGCGATCGCCGACATAAATATTACTAAAGCCAGTAAAAGCTGTTTGTATGGTGTGGGTCATAAGGCTAAGGGCAGGTAGTTGCGCCCCATTACCCTGGTTGATTGCAGCTACTAAAGGTAAGATTTCGGTGGCAAAAACCTCTGCTCCTTCCAGATGACTTTGATACCAATCCTCAACAGAATTTTGAATGGGTATGGATAAAGCTGTTAGTTCTTGGACTGTTTGCTTTTCCATTTGTACAAAAGCTTCTTGACCATTAACAACAGTGATAAAAAAGAGGGGGAAAAAGACAAATGCCACCAGCAAATTAAACAAAGTCTGCTCAAAAGACAGTTTTTTCCAGGGAAAAAAAGCTGGATTAGTCGAGGGGGAAAACTTCTGCTTCGACAAACCAAAGCCAGTGATTAAAAAACTGGCAATTAAACTATTAAAAATGCCATTGGTAGCTTGCTTAAGAGTGATTAAACTGGTGGTAACCGAGGTCATATTTAAGCCCCAACGGTAAAAAATATAAACCAACGGTATGCCAATTAATAGCCAAAAGAGACTATTAATTAGGACTAAGTTTGTTTGCCGGCGGCGCAACATCAAGCCCACCACCAGGGCTTCCAGGATGATTATTAATATGCCGTAGCCATGGCGCCAAATGATCAGGGTGTGACTACCGGCGATCGCCGCACTAACTAGACCCCAGGGCAAGCTATAGCAAACCAAAACCAGTAAAGTGGCAATGCTGCCAAAAAGAAAATCAACTCCAAAAAATATATGTAACTTGAAATAGTTTCCCCCGTAACCCGCTAGCAAAAGGCAGGGCAAAAGCCAGTATTTTTGTAGGAGATCAAGAAATTTGCCCATGGGAAACCGGAGCTGAAATTAGGGAATAGAAGGGGCCCGTCGATAAAGAATTACCTCGTTCTCTTGATATTCTGGCGTAAAAGCTGAATCCTGACTCACCCGCTGGGCTAGGGCTTCCACCGTGCCCTGGGAATTTTCCCAACCAGCGTAGTTAGTCTGCAACAATACGGCATCAAAACGGTTCAGATCGAAGGGAGCTTCCGCTTCAATGGCTAATTCCAAATCTGGTCGATGGCTCAGGTGGGCCGCCAGGTGGGGCGAAGTCAAAACCCGATCACCTGGTTGCACTAAGGACACCGCCGTTTGTAGGTTAGCCAATTGTCCCCAATGGTGCCAATACCGGCCGAAAAAATAAGTGTATTTCCCCAAAGCTAAAAAGGCGATCGCCGTCCAGAGAATAATCCACCGGAGCTTTTTTAACCAACTACTGCCCTGATACCAATGGGTCATCACCACTAGGAGCAAAAAGGGCAAAATTGGCAATGAATATTGATGAATTAAATCTTTTTGGGGCAGATAATCGGTGACCAAATTAACAAATAGGGCGGGAATGGCGGGGATAAACATAGCCCAAGCTTTGCCCCAAATTCCCCAAATAACCGGCGCAGTTAATAGCACCAAATAAAATAAATTATCCAGGGTAAATAACATCCCTAAAACAATTTGGGGTTTAAGAATTAAATTTAAAATAATTTCTGCAACGGAATCCCCCAGGAAACTATAACGACCCACCGCCGCTGCTTCCTCTCCGCTAAAAGCAGGAATAATACCTTTGGTGGTAATGATAAACCAGGCAATGCCCGCCACGGTGGTAATGAGTCCCATTAACCTTTTTCTTTCCCAAATCAATAACCAAATGCCTAGCATAAATACGGTGAGGGAAAGTACTGCTTTGCTAGCCAAGATTGTGACTAAACTAATTAAGAAAATCCCCCACTTATTCGCCCTAGCGCTCCACACGGCCCAAAGCAGAGCAGGTACGGCGATTACTTCAGTGTGAAAGTCAAATAAATTGATGTTAAAAATTAGGGGATATAGGCCATAAACCAAGGCCATGGTTAAACTTTCTTTTTCCCCCAGTCCCGTTTGTTTTGCCAATTGCCAAGTGGGCCAAGCTCCCAAGGCTAAGGCGATCGCCTGGATCAGAAATAACCAATAAACGGAGGGATAAATTTTGTAAAAAATCGCTATGGGATAAACCAAAAAGGCGGCGTGGTCCCCCAAAATATGGAAACCCCGAAAGGAAACTCGGGGATATTCCCCCTGACTGATCAGATAAATAGCCTGGTCAAAGAAACCCAAATCGAGAGCAGTGGATTGGAACAGCCAATGGCGCACCGTGGCACAGATGAAGAGAATGACTGCACCGATCGCCATCCCGACCAGCAAAGAACGGGGGGGCAAAAATCCTTCAGGCTTGCTCTGGCTTACTTCCATGGTGACTCAAGTACGGCTAAAAACGGGGCAAAATTTGCCAAAACTCCTCCAACATTAGCAAACCAAGGGCGTCCTATTGCCCTATTCGGAAAGGCTGAGGGCTTAATTGCCATTGCGGACTGGGCAAACATGATCCTTGCAAGCTCTTTCAGTCCCCAGGCTAGGATGAAAGGGAATTAGCAATGAATTTTGGAACAGGTTAAGTATCCATGGCTGAGGTTGTCTGTTTTGGAGAAATGCTCTTCGACTGTTTGGCAGACCAGTTGGGAGTCCCCTTGGAACAAGTTAAATCCTGGACTAACTACGCCGGTGGTGCCCCTGCCAATGTGGCCTGTGCCCTAGTCAAACAAGGTGTTAGCGCCGCTTTTGTTGGTCGTTTGGGGGCAGACCAGGCCGGACAAGAACTTAAAAATGTTCTACAGCAATGTCAAGTTAATACCGATGGGCTCCAAATCGATCCCCACCGGCCCACCCGTTTGGTTTATGTGACCCGGACAGGGGACGGCGATCGCCATTTTGCTGGGTTTGGGGAATATCACACCGGGGATTTTGCCGACACAGCGATGCAGGGAGAAACCATTCCCGAATCCCTATTCACCTCAGCTCAATATTTGGTGATGGG
This sequence comes from Synechocystis sp. IPPAS B-1465, assembly GCF_003015225.1. Classification (GTDB taxonomy): domain Bacteria; phylum Cyanobacteriota; class Cyanobacteriia; order Cyanobacteriales; family Microcystaceae; genus Synechocystis. Next base: position 1,089,813 of record NZ_CP028094.1, read on the forward strand.
CACCATTGCCCTGGCCTATGCCCCCAGTCGCACTGCCACGGAGCGGTTAGTGGCATTGGCGAAAAAGCACCAGGTAAAAATATTTTTAGATGTCAACTGGCGATCGGTTTTTTGGGACGATGAAGCACAGGCAAAGGAAAGAATTCCCGCCCTGATTACCCATGCCCAAATTTTAAAATGTACCGACGAGGAAGCAGTGTGGCTGTTTGGTCACCAAGATCCGGTCACCATCCACCAGAAACTACCCCACCTCCAGGGAGTATTGGTCACCGCCGGGGACAAGGGTTGTTCCTACTCCTTAGGCAAAAACCATGGGGAAGTCCCTGCTTTTAAAGTTAATGTGCGGGATACTACCGGGGCTGGGGACAGTTTTGTGGCCGGATTTTTGGCCCAGGCCCTGACCCACGGAGAGAATTTATTCATAGACCCTCATCTCAGTTGCCAGGCAGTGACCTATGCCAGTGCCATAGGAGCCTTGACCACTCTCCACCCAGGGGCGATCGCCAGATAGGAAAAAAGAGCAGAAGAAATGGCTCCGACTACCAACCCGGACAAGCGTTGGATGAGTTAGAAGTCTTGGCCCACAGCAATTCAGAAAATACTATCGTTGCGGCCAGCTAAAAAACACGCATTTTAGCCATCTCAGTCCATACTTTTGATGATTTTCTCGACCATAACCCTGATTTTGCCCGACGGGTTTTGGAATTAGAACGTCGGCAGTTACAGCGGTTTGTGCGATCAATACAGCCCCTTTAGGCTAATCGATTGAACACTCCACCCCCATAACGCATCGGTCAACATCGGAAAAAGTATAGAATATGGTCAAAAATACGATTGTTAACGGTAAAATTCTAACCCTTTTCCGTAGTGACAATGAATCCTCTCCCATTACAGAAGGAAGCAGAGAAACGCTCGCCAAGGCTTAATTCCCCATTTAAGTCACTAATGCGAATCCATTGGTGGATGGCCCTTGCCTATCTAATAGTTTTTTGCACTGGAACTTTAATGGTTAACTTAGAAAGGGGACAATTTTTACGCAGTGAACTATACGACTTCCACAAATCCATCGGTATATTAACCATGGCATTATTAACCTGGCGAATTTTCACCCTCTTACAGGTTTGGTGGCGTAAATATACTAAACGTCCCCCAAAGTTATCTCTGGCTTGGTGGCGCACCTTTACTCTCCACCTGAGCCTATATGTATTTATGGGAGTGATCCCAATTTCTGGCTTTTTACTCTCAAATTCCTTTAAAGCTAATAATGTCAGATTTTTCTCCATCACATTGCCCGATATTTTTCCCCAAAACGAAGCCATGGTAGAAATTGGCCGTAATGCCCATTTTTGGTTAGCTTATACTTTTCTAATTTTTATCTTTATACATATGCTAACTTACTGGAAAGTAATCAGGGCTAATTGGCGACGGTGGGTCAACTTTATCGGTAAATTTCAACAGCAGACCTAATTTTTTTGTCTTAAGTCAATCAACCAGAACTGGCATTATGTTCAACTTTTTTGTCAGACTGTCCGCCATTGGTGGTATGGGAGTGGGAGCTGCGGTGGCCATAGTCAGTGGTGCTTGTAGTGTTCTGGATATGGTCCGCTTAACAGAGGCTAACGCCCTGGTTCAACAGGAAGTTCGTCGATCTTCCCCCGCTAGGGCAGATTACCTTTACAGCCGGGAAATGACCCACCGCATTAATGTCTTTGCCGAAGGGGTATGGGCCCTGGGGGGCTGTATTTTGTACATCAACTCCTTGGCCCTACTGCGACAAACCGCAACAAATAACAAAGGCGATCATTCCCTTCATTCGTAGGAGAAGCTAACAGGTTGAAAATTGTTTCATTAATTCTCTACCTAACCTTTTTGCTCTTTCAATCATTCATCGATCAAGACGATTTTCGATTCCTTCACAGCCGCCGGGGATAGTTTTTCTGGTTAACGTTCCTCCCCAGGCACAGCAATAGCACCTCTGCTCCTCACTCATGTTCTTAGTCTTACTAAAATTGGCATTTTCCACCACTGCGCCCGTATATTCGCCGGTTTCGTAGTTGGGAATATGGTTGCGGCTGCGGGGACTAGCCTGGTCCCAGGTGCCGTAGAATAGCCTAGTTCCCTTGAGGTCAGCCCCATCAAGATTAGCCTCGTATAGCACTGTCCTGGATAGATTAGCTTTGACCAAATCCGCTTGGCTGAGGTTTGCCCGGATGAGGTAAATCTCGCTCAGATCCACCCAGCGCAGATCCTGGCCGACTAAATCCGCCGCCACTAGCATCACCCCCAGATTGATTACCCTCAGGCCGTGAATGCGGTCCTCTTGGTAGCCCCCCATGCCGTCAAAAATAGGGCGACCGAGGTAATAGTCCCGCTTTAGGGGAGTGAGTAAGCGGGATTGGGAAAGAAAGCGGAGAATTTTTGCTTTACCACCGGAATCGACGCTGGCGAGGATTGCTGCTGTTCTACCTTCGGCAAAGGCCCGTTCCTGGGGCCAATCCTCCAACATGCCTTCATCACTTAAAGCTAGGTCTGAGATGCCCTGGAAATAGGCGTCAACGGTTTGTTGCTGGGTAATACGATTTTGCTGAATGGTCAAATCCTTGGAAATGACATATTGTTGCCAAGCCACGTACACAGCTAGAACAGCAATCATAATTTGCCCTAGGGCTCCCACCCATTCCGCCCAGGAACCAAATTCGTCGTATTTAAACTGATTGAGCCAATATTTGAGGGAACTGTAGACACCTAGATAGTGGGCTAGGGCACCGATCGCCAGGACAAAACCTAAACCCCCGAGCAGGGAACGGCGCTCCTGAACAGTGAGGTAATGCTGTACCCAGGATTTGATGGTGGGGAGAATGACCTGGAGGGAAAACATCAGGGCCAACACCGCCGAAGTAAATCCCAACCAAGAGGACTGGAAAATTAGCCCCAGCCCGATGCCCACCACCGTAACCACTAGTAACCAGGGCATGGCCGGTTCAACGGACTCTTGAAATACCCATTGGGGCAAGGAACGACGGGGTGCAATGGTTTCCTCCGATCCTAGGACTGGAGGTAAATTGGACAACTCATTGGGCATGGCCAAAACTATTCAGGACAAGGGCAATTCCTAGGATTTTAATGGATACCAGCGATGGTTATCCAAGGAGGCGATCGCCGTAAGCAGTTCTTTGGGCTGATGTACCAAAAAATCCGGCTCATATTCCTGCAAAATGGCCGGTGGACTAAATCCCCAAGCCACGGAAACCATCGTTAACCGACTTTTTTTAGCGGCGCTGATATCTCTGGTTTCATCTCCCACATAAATTACCTCATCAGTTCCAAACTTATGCTCCTTCAACACCCGATTGATAATGCGGTTTTTGCCAAATAGGGTGGTGCCAGCTTTGACAAAAGCAAAAATATCTTCTAGACCATTGTTGTGTAAAAATGATAGTACGTTATCTTTGGAGTTGGAAGTGACAATGCCCAAAACGTAGCCCTTTTGGTTGAGCAGAGTTAATACTTCTTTAATGTCGCCATAGGGTTTGAGGTCTTTGATTTCTTTGCCCAATTCTTTTTTGAAGCGCTTGAGAATAAAAGGAATTTTAAACGGAGAAATTTGGGAATATTTGATAATTTCGGCGGAGCTTAGTTTTTTTAGGCGGGCCAACTCTGTTTTATCCACCGCTGGGTAGCCAAACTCGTCTGCCAAGCGATTGACGATGGCAAAAAAAGCATCGTGGGTATCGGCAATGGTGCCGTCAAAATCGAACAATACAGCTTTAATGGCCATGGTGAGGAGGATGGGCCAAATAGTTGGTCAGTCCTTCATTGTAGATTAGCCTGGGCGTTCCGCCGTAACATAGCTGGTTTTATTCGCCTCAAGGCCGAAGCGGTGAACTGTTGCTGCCAATCAGCTTCGGTGATATTGGCTAAAGTTTCTAACTCTGGGTTGAGATTGCCCTCGTAGGGATCAAAATCCGCCACATCGGTGGGTTGGGCAAAACGCTGATTCCAGGGGCACACATCTTGGCAAATGTCGCACCCTGCCACCCAACCTTGCAAATTGTCGGCGATCGCCGTTGGTAGGATTTCTGCCCGATTTTCAATGGTGTGGTAAGCAATGCATTTATTGCTGTCCACCACGAAGGGTTCCACAATGGCCTGGGTGGGACAGGCTTCTAGGCAACGGGTGCAGGTGCCACAATGTTGGCTATGGGGGCGATCGCCTTGGAGAGTGATATTAGTGACAATTTCCCCTAAAAATAACCAACTGCCGTAATCCCGACTGATCAAATTACCGTTTTTTCCTACCCAACCAAGACCGGCCCGTTCCGCCCAAGCTTTTTCCTGGATGGGGCCCGTATCTACGTAATAACGGCTCTGTAAATCTGGCACCTGTTGTTCGAGCCAGAGATTAAGGGCTTTTAGCTTTTTAGTTAACACCCGATGGTAATCCCTTCCCCAGGCATAGCGGGAAATTTTGCCATGGGCGGGGTCTCCACTGCGCTGGTGGGGAGTGTAATAATTCAAACCCACCGCAATTACTGACCGGGCTGAGGGTAAAAGCTCCCGAATATTTTGCCGTTTGGGATTAGCCATCCAAGCCATATCGGCGTTATAGCCCAGGGCAATCCAACTCTGTAATCTTTGGGCAGCTTCATCATTCTCCGTTTCCGACACTGGCGCAATGCCCACCCGATGGAAACTGATCGCCAACGCTTGGGCTTTAATACGTTCTTCTAGGGATGCTTGGGACAAGGGCGCAGGAAAAATAAAATTTGAGAGCTACAATTTCCCAGGGTTAACCGGTGACTGACTTAAGCTAACCTTTGACCACCTACTTTTTACTTAACCTTCCGTCAAAGGAGCCATGGCCCGCATCAAACTAGCCATTTCCAATGCATTCATGGCGTAGCCCCAGCCGTGGTTACTCTTAATCCCCGCCCTTTCTAGGGCCTGTTGCATGGTATCCGTGGTTAAAATGCCAAAAATTACCGGTACCCCAGTCTGGCTGGCGATCGCCGCAATGCCCTTGGCCGCTTCTCCGGCCACAAAATCAAAATGGGGGGTTTGTCCCCGAATCACCGCCCCTAGGCAGATAATGGCATCATACTGCCCCGACACTGCCAACTTACGGGTTACCAATGGCACCTCAAAGCTACCGGGAACCCAAATATAGTCCACCTGGGTACCGGCGGGGTCCACATCAATGCCATGACGTTTGAGGCAATCTTGGCAACCAGAAAGTAGCTTTTCCGTTACTAAATCATTGAAACGGGCAATTACAAGGGCAAAACGAAATGGCCGGGCCGGAGGAGTAAACGACCCTTCATAAACTGTCATGGTGTAGTTCCCTAGATCGGGTTAGCGGTAGATCAGAGTTTTTCGGGGCTATCCCCCACAGCCCAGGCCATGGGGAAATTACCGGGATAGGGCGATCGCCTCCCCTAGACGACCAGGAAGTTCAACAGGGCCACCACAATTACCAAAATGGCCCAAATGCCGGAACCTAAATACAGCAAAGGCTTAGAACGGTCCCAGTTCTGGGGAGAAGCATAGGCTACGGGCACCCCCACCACCATCACGAAGGAAAAAAGCACCAGGGCCGCCAACGCAATCTGAAAAACAATGGACATTTTAGAGTTTCTCCTTATAAATTGAGCAAGACTGTCCCCGGCTGAAATCCTCGACAGTCGCTGATATGGGCAAATATTATCGTTGAATCTTTCCCTAAGTAAGCTACCAAAATATGTGCCCTGAGGGAAGCACATAGCCGGATTACCCAGAGGCGATCGCCTAGCTCTGTGGGTGGGAAATTTTTCCCCGGTCAATGAAACCAGGGTAATTAAGGACTCACCCCGAAGGAGACGAGTTGACCTAAGCAGAACCGGTTCATATCTAGGTTTTAGGATGGGCAGCGAGAGACTCGAACTCTCACGACCGAAGTCGCCACATTTTGAGTGTGGTGCGTCTACCAATTCCGCCAGCCGCCCTTGTTTTCTTCGGTGTTCAGATTATACGCATTTTTGCGGCCCTTGAGCAAGTTTTGATAGGTTTGGGAATCACTCCAACGATCAATTTCCCTGGCCCGGAGTACCGGCACCGGATGGGTCAGGTTTTGGGTCTGCATATTCCTCAGCATTGCCCCCATTTCATCTTCCCCCAGGCGATCGTATTCCCGGGCTTGGTCAATGAAAGCATCCAAGTTTAGTAAAGGAGCCAATTGGGGAGAACCACCGGCCAACTTCATCAGCACCGACATCACCACTTTCGGGTCTTGCACCGCCAACAGGGCTGCCCGGTCACAGCTAAATTCAGCACAGCGCACCCACTCCAACATCTGGGACTGGAGGGATTGGGTCAACACTGCTCCCCAGTTGGGAATTAGCCCCGCTGCTAAGACCATAATGTTAGCCAGGGTTAAATACACCCCATGTTCACATTTGAGGTGTCCCAACTCATGGGCCATCACCGCTTGAATTTCCGCCGGAGTCAACATATCCACCAGGGAAGTGTGCATCACCATGAAAGGCTTTTTACCTCGCATGGCAAAAGTGTAGGCATTGGGTTGGGGATTTTGTTGAATGTAGAGTTCCGGCGCTTCCAGGTCGAGAATTTTGCAAGCATCCAAAAGCAGTTGATGAAGATGGGGTAATTGTTTTTCTCCCACCCGGACACTGGCCGCCAAATTATTGAGGGCAAAAAACTGTTCTGCCACGGAGCCCAACAGTCCCCGCACCATCAGGTCTAGGCCGGGAATTTGCTTCAAGTTGGTGGTGGCCATTTGGTCCAAAGGATGGCGGAAATGGTCTGCCTTTAATCCCACCAGGGGAATGGAGTTGCTCATGAATTCTGACATTTTTAAAATTCGGCCTAACTTCACTGTTCAAATTCTATTGTTTTCTGAGCGGGAGGGCATTGTGGCAGCAACTATTAACCAGGGCCCCCGGGCAACATCAAAGGGCGGGTTTGAGCAACTCACCCAATCTCTAAATTTTGGGAAAAGTTAGAGAAAACTCTCCCTTTGTCTTGAAATTTAGGAGACAAACTAAGAATTTTGCAAACAAAGCCCAAGCGCCATTTCACCCGGCGATCGCCTGAGGCTAAAGTCGGCCCGAAGACGGCGCTCAAAATTGTCCATCCCGGTGGTGGTCTTGCCCCCTTTGTCCAACGCGTACTGTATAATTGAGAGTCTGTATCCTGGCTTGTACGGTAAGTAACAGGAGGCACGCATATTCACTAAACGGAGACTAAGGGATTAGGACTTAAAACTTACATGGTCAGTCAAACTTCTACAGCAACTATTGGATTCACTCTCGAGGACTTTGCCGCCCTTCTTGACAAGTACGATTATCACTTTAGTCCTGGGGACATTGTCGCTGGGACCGTTTTTAGCATGGAGTCCCGGGGGGCTCTGATTGACATTGGGGCGAAAACCGCCGCCTACATTCCCATTCAGGAAATGTCGATCAACCGTGTGGATGACCCTGAAGAGGTGCTCCAGCCCAATGAAACCCGGGAATTTTTCATTCTGACCGATGAAAACGAAGATGGTCAGCTCACCCTCTCCATCCGCCGGATTGAATATATGCGGGCTTGGGAACGGGTCAGACAACTCCAGGCAGAAGATGCCACGGTGCGCTCCAATGTTTTTGCCACAAACCGTGGTGGTGCCTTAGTCAGAATTGAAGGACTGCGGGGCTTTATTCCCGGCTCCCACATCAGCGCTCGGGAAGCGAAAGAGGATCTAGTAGGGGAAGATCTGCCCCTGAAGTTTTTGGAAGTGGACGAAGAGCGTAATCGCCTCGTGCTCAGCCACCGTCGGGCTCTGGTAGAGCGGAAGATGAACGGTTTAGAAGTGGCCCAGGTAGTGGTGGGTTCCGTCCGGGGCATCAAACCCTACGGTGCTTTCATCGATATCGGCGGTGTCAGCGGTCTGTTGCACATTTCTGAGATTTCCCACGACCACATTGATACTCCCCACAGCGTCTTCAATGTCAATGATGAAATCAAGGTGATGATTATTGACCTGGATGCGGAACGGGGTCGTATTTCCCTTTCCACCAAGCAATTGGAGCCAGAACCCGGTGCCATGCTAAAAGACCGGGATTTAGTCAACGAAATGGCGGACGAAATGGCGGAAATTTTCCGGCAAAAACGTTTAGCGGAAGCCCAGGGCATTCCCTATGAGCCCCCCACTTCCGTTGATGACACCGATGATGAGGAAGATGAGTCCCTGGCTGTCAGCGCTGTGGATGAATAATAAACAATTGGCTGCCTAATGCTTGCACAGTTAGGCTGGGCCTGAATCTATAGATCCAATCAGATCAATCCCAATAGTGATCGCCAAATTCCCTGGGTTTTAAGCTGCTCAGGGTTTTTTCTTGCCATTTTGAAAACCATCAGCAATTACCACTGAAGAATCTACAGAGGTTGAGGCTTTGTTTTTATAGTCATTTCAATTAACGATGAGAGAATTTAATGTAAAATTATGGAGTGTACAAAATGAACAGGTTTAAACAATGGCTTACAGTTTAGATTTGAGGCAAAGAGTAGTAGCTTATATAGAAGCTGGAGGAAAAATAACTGAGGCTTCCAAGATATATAAAATAGGAAAAGCCTCGATATACAGATGGTTAAATAGAGTAGATTTAAGCCCAACAAAAGTAGAGCGTCGCCATAGGAAATTAGACTGGGAAGCTCTAAAAAAAGACGTAGAAGAAAATCCCGATGCAAGATTGATAGACAGAGCCAAGAAATTTGGAGTGAGGCCGAGTGCCGTATATTACGCATTAAAGAAAATGAAAATAAACAGAAAAAAAAAAGAACTACGTTATCGAGAAAGAAACCGGGAGGAACGAGTTAAGTACTATAGAATGTTAAGAGAACTAATTAAGCTCTATGGTAGTCAAGCTATAGTTTACATAGATGAATCTGGATTCGAAGCAATCCAGGCTTGTATTTATGCCTGGTCAAAAAAAGGAAAAAAAGTTTATGGAGATAGACAAGGAAAAAGGGGAGTCAGAGAAAATCTAGTAGCAGGGAGAAGAAAAGGAAAAAAAGATTTGATTGCGCCGATGGTTTTTACCGGGAGTTTGAATGCAGAAGGCTTTGAAGGATGGTTAAATTTATATTTGCTATCCTCCCTCGACATTCCATCAATATTAATAATGGATAATGCTCCTATTCATCGTAAAACTGCCATTAAAGAATTGGCTAAAGAAGCAGGTCATGAAGTTCTTTTTTTGCCGAAATATTCTCCTGATTTAAATGATATTGAGCATGACTTTAGTGCCTTGAAACGAGCTAGAATGTACGCTCCTATTGACACGTCTCTTGATGAAATTATCCGTTCTTACTGTGGCGTTTAGCGTCTCAGCTTTATTTGAAACTACTACATTATCGGAACAACATTAATCAATTTCGGACGGCCACCGTTCCTCTAGTTGACCAGCATTAACTTTGAGAATCTGGGCCGATCGCCGCCAGCGGTCATCAAAACGACTTAAATGGGTGGTGGTGATCAGGGTTTGAAAACGATCCTCAATGGCCATTAACAATTGTCCCTGGCGATCGAGGTCTAATTCCGCCAAGACATCGTCCAATAACAACAGTGGTGGTTCTCCAATAACCGTTTCAATCAAGCTCAATTCCGCCAATTTTAATGCTAGGACTAGAGTTCTTTGCTGTCCCTGGGAGCCATAGGTTCTAGCGGGAGTGTCGTCGAGGACAAACCCCACTTCGTCCCGATGGGGCCCCACCACCGTTGTCCCCAGATGTAATTCTGCCGATCGCCGTTGGGCTAATTTTTCTAAAAAAGCCTGGTGCACCACTTCCGGATCATCCCCCACCCAGGTGACATTGGGTTGATAGGTAACGGTCAGGGTTTCATTGCCACCGCTAATGCGCCCATGCCATTCCTGGGCCAAAGGAGCAAGACGGGCTAAACCCCTCGCCCGACGGCGGACTACCCTAGTGCCCATTTCCACCAACTGCTGGTCCCAGAGAGACAAAGAAGCTGTCGACTCTTCCCCCAAAGCTAGTCCCGTTTCCCATTGTTGTCGTAGGCTTTTTAGTAGAGCATTTCTTTGCTTAACAATGTGCTGGTACTGCCCCAACAGATGGGCATAGAGGGGTTCTAGCTGGGTTAACAAAGTATCTAGCCATTGACGGCGACAATCGGGCGCTCCCCGGACTAAATCCAAATCTAAACAGGAAAATTCCACCGCATTTAAACAGCCTAAAAAATCCAACTGACGACGACATTGATTTTGGTTAATGCGTAGGTTGCGCCGCCCCGATCGCCGTAGGTCAATTTCTAACTCCGCCACACTGTATTGCCTTTCCAGTAGGGCTTTAATTTGCCCATTGGCCGCCCCGTCTAGCACCAATTCCTGATCCCGACTAGTGCGATGGCTTTTGAGCGTTGCCAACAGTTCCACCGCTTCCAATAAGTTAGATTTCCCCTGGGCATTATTGCCCACCAAAATGGTTTTTTGAGCAGAAAATTCCACCTCTTCTTCGAGGTAATTGCGAAAGGCCCGTAAATAGAGTTTTTTCAGGTACATTTTCCAACTAAACGGGGCAAAAATTGGCAATATTTTCTAGCTTAGGAAGCAAACTGTTGGGCGTGGAAACGAGCATAACGACCTTGGTGGGCCATTAACTCCTGATGGCTACCCATTTCGACAATTTCTCCCCTTTCCAACACCACAATGCGGGTGGCTTTACGCACGGTGGCTAAACGGTGGGCAATGACAAACACAGTTCTTTCTTGGACAATGCGCTCCAAGGCTTCCTGCACCAAAGCTTCCGACTCCGAATCAAGGGCAGAAGTCGCTTCGTCCAAGATTAAAATGCTGGGATTTCTTAAAACCGCCCTAGCAATGGCAATGCGCTGACGTTGGCCGCCCGAAAGGGTAACCCCCCGTTCCCCCACATAGGTATAATACCCTTGACTTAATTCAGTGATAAATTGGTGGGCATTGGCAATGCGGGCCGCCTCCTCAATCGCTGCCAAATCTAAATCAGTTTTGCCGAACGCAATATTTTGGGCGATCGTGCCGGAAAAAAGGATATTTTCTTGGGGCACAATGGCAATTTGTTCTCGCAAACTTTTCAACGTAATGCTATCAATGGCATGGCCGTCAATACGTAAACAGCCGCCAGTCACGTTATGGAGTCGCATTAACAAGTTTACCAGGGTACTTTTGCCCGCCCCCGAAGCCCCCACCAAAGCGATCATTTCCCCCGGCTGGGCTTGTAAATTAATCCCTTTTAAGACCAGTTTATCTTCTAGATAGGCAAAGTCCACATGGTCATAATCCACCGCTCCTTGGAGATGGTCAATGGCGATCGCCGTGGGGCTATCTTCCACCGAAGGTTGCAGGTCGAAAATTTCAAAAATGCGGTCAACGGAGGCTTCTCCCTGTTTGAACAAATTGTAATTGCTGGTGATGTGACTAATGGGGTCAATCAACATTGCTACCCCGGTGACGTAGCTAATAAATTCAATGCCAGTTAAATTACCGAGGGAAATTTGCCAAGCCGCCAGGCAAAATAAAACCACCACTCCCATAGCTTCTAAAAAACCCACTACGACAAACTGTAACGCCTTCATCCGTTCGGCCAAAAACTGCGATCGCCGATGTTGTTGGGCCTCTTCCCGGAATAAATCTAACTGATAATCTTCTGCGGCAAAGGCTTTAACTAAACGGATGGCTCCCAACGTTTCCGTCAACAAAGAAGACAGATTAGAAATCCGAGTCTGGCTACGGCGACTAAACTTTAATAACTGTTCTCCAAAAAAGCCAATTAGCACCGCCATTAAGGGAGCAATTACCAATACCGCACAGGTCAGGGCCCAGTTGAGATAGAACATGTAACCAAACACCACCACCAGTTGCAACGCCGAAGGGACAAAATCGTGGAATAACTTATTCACCACTTCCCCAATGCGGTCAATATCCTCCGTCAGCCGGTAGGACAAATCCCCCGTTTTTGCTTCTTCAAAATAGCTCAGGCTTAGTCGTTGCAGATGGGCATAGGTCTGTTCCCGCAGAGTTAATGCCATATTGAGGGCAGCCTTGGCCATGAGGGTATCCTGCCCATACTGGGCCATGCCCCGCACCAGAAAAATCCCCGCTGCGACCCCCGCCATGATTAAAATGGAGCGCACATCCCCTGCACCGATATATTTGGCCATGCGCCCCACCAACCAGGCTAGAATGGGCCAAAAAACAGTGAATAGCAGAGTACAGAGGAAAGCCAGCCCAATAGTCCGCCGATGGGGACGAATATAGGGGATTAACAGCCAGTAGCGGGATTTAAGGGAAGATTTTTTCTGCAAAGGACTAAATTACGTCGGGAAAAGAACCCCGTTGATTCTACCAAAATGTTACTGTTCCAGGGGGTGGGGAATGGGAACTCCATTGGGATGATGCTTCCTGTTCTCGCCCTGTTACTGGGTCCCTAATTATTCCCTATCCTTTGGACACCGGGGGTAATGCACCGGAATAAATCAGTCCTTTTTGGGCATCGATGGTGACAATGGCTCCATCTCGAATCTTTTGGGTAGCGCCTTTAAAACCCACAATGACCGGCACCCCCAGCCGCAAACCAATAATGGCCGCATGGCTAGTCAGGCTTTCTTCTTCGGTGATAATGCCCGCCGCCCGTCGCATCATGTCCACACAATCAGCGTTGGTAGAGGGAACTACTAAAATTTCTCCCTGGGTAAATTGGGCGATCGCCTGGGGACGACTGGCAACCCTGGCCCGGCCACTTACAGCTCCTTGGCCAATACCTACACCCCGACCAAGAATGGCCTTGACCACTTCCACTTTGATTAAATCCGTCGAACCGGCAACTCCCTGCAATGTCCCGGCGGTCATCACCACCAAATCTCCATCCCGGAGAAAATGGTTTTCCTGGGCCACGTTAATGGCGGCTTGGAACGTTTGGCTGGTGGAAGGTAAATCCAATACCAACAGGGGCTTAACTCCCCACACCAACTGCAACTGACGGGACACATCCACATGGGGCGTAACGGCCAGAATGGGGGTTTTGGGGCGGAACTTTGACACATGGCGGGCGGTGGATCCGGTCTTAGTCAAAGACATAATAGCCGCCGCGTTGAGGGTTTCCGCAATCTGGCTAACGGCGCTGGAAATAGCATTGGGAATAGAAGTGCGACTGGCTTCCGCTTGGGAAGGATTGATATCTTCCTGTTCAATGCGCTCCGCAATTTTGGCCATAATAGCCACTGCTTCCACGGGAAATTTACCGATCGCCGTTTCGTTGGAGAGCATCACCGCATCGGTACCATCGAGGATGGCATTGGCCACGTCGGACACTTCAGCCCTAGTAGGTCGGGGGCTGTTGACCATACTGTCCAACATTTGGGTAGCAGTAATGACAGGAATGCCCAACCGGTTAGCAGTGGCAATGAGTTTCTTTTGCAAAATAGGTACATCTTCTGCGGGTAGTTCTACCCCCAAGTCCCCCCGGGCCACCATGACACCGTCACATTTTTCCAGCACCGCCTGCATATCCTTAATCGCTTCGTGCTTCTCAATTTTGGCGATTACCGGCACGGATTTCCCTGCCGCCGCAATTAACCCCTTAATCTCATCAATATCCTGGGGATTACGAACAAAACTCAGGGCCACCCAGTCCACCCCTTGGTCCAGCCCGAACATCAAATCTTCCTTATCTTTATCGGTCATGGCCTTAACGGAAAGGCAGACCCCGGGAAAATTAACCCCTTTATTGCTGGAAAGGGTTCCCCCCACAATCACCCGACAGTGGAGATCCCGGGCAACAGTGTCCACTTCCTCCACCAACATTTCCAGTTTGCCGTCGTCGAGCAAAATTCTTGCCCCAGAAGGTACTTCGTCGGCTAAATATTCGTAGCTAATGGAACTAATGGTTTCCGTACATTCCACCGGGCGACTGGTGAGGGTATAGGGATCACCGTTTTTGAGTTGCACAGAGCCGGCATCATTGAGAAATTTGCCCACCCGAATCTTTGGCCCCTGTAAATCCTGGAGAATGCCCACTGGTTGGTTCAGTTCAAAGGCAATCTGGCGAATCAAACGGATACTTTGTTGGTGGTAAGCGTGGTCTCCGTGGGAAAAATTGAGGCGGAAAGTGGTAGCACCGGCTTGGATCAGTTGTCTCAGCACTTCCTTGCTTTGGGTCGCGGGGCCAATGGTAGCGACGATTTTGGTACGACGGGGAAGGGGAGACGTTTGCATAATGGGCTGAAATTAGGGGCAGTTAAATATAATAGTTAAGGCCGTCTGCTTTTAAGCGGTGTTAGGGAAATATTCTCATTATCCGCCACGATCGCCGTTTCAGTTGCATCGGCTTACAGGGCCAACGATGGTAGGCTGGGCTTTGGGCAATTTTTCCCAATAGTCTGCACAGTTTGATGGGTTTGCTATGAATGCTTCCGCTCAGTTGACGTTGTTAAAGGATTACAGTCGTTTAGAAATCCGTATTCCCCAGAATGACCAGGAAAGGGAAGATTTACGCCAAGCCATTGTCTGGATTTGTGGCCAGAGTGAAGCGGAAAATTTTGGCATTTGTGCCGACGACCAAGCTAGTGCGGAAAATGCTTTGGGGCAATATCTACAGGGGTTGGATTACGGAGAGGCGATCGCCATGGAACCAGGTAAAACCATTGAAGGGCCAGTGTATTTGAAATGCCAGAGCCAATCCCTGCGCTTTTATCTCGACAGTTATGACGGGGATTATCGGGGAGTATTAATTTCCTGTCAGGCGGAGGATGATACCTTAGCGGGAACCTACGGTTATTTTCCGCTGGATTTGTTTGCCGGTTGAGCTGAATTTAGGAACCCTGGCAAAACTCCCATCCCCAAGAATTTGTTTGAAAAGTTTTATTTTGCTCCCTAAATTTCCTCGCTAAGAGCATGTTTGGAAAGTTGAGTTTTGGCTGTTTAATCCCCCCTAGCCCCCCTTGGGAAGGGGGGAATTGTCGCAAAAGTCCCCTTTTTTAAAGGGGATTTAGGGGGATAAATACCTAGCCTTGCACTTTTCAAACACTTTCTAAAGCTCCGGCAATACTGGGGGAATTTTACTTAACTTCCCCCCAAACTTGGGGGCCAGGGGGGCTTTTGAAACACGCTCTAAAGGTGAGTTACCGAGTCCACTTTCCCGTCATTGTTGAAACTGTTCCTCACTTTTCTCGCTGGGGAGGGAAGCCCTAATCAAATAAACGGAAATAGGGATAGCGCTTGGGAATACCCTTTTCCTTTTCCAGATCAAAGTTAATTACCTGCCAACAATCGTCCGCTGTACCTGGGGCACTGAATTCCACTGGTAAACCGTAAAGACGAGGCAGAGGACTATCCTTATCTTCGGGATTGCGCCAGCTACCTTGCCGTTGCAGATAAACGCTGACTAGATCGTAGTAACGGTGGGCGATGATGACCTTGGTGGCCCGGTAACCTTCCGTGTAGAGCCGGTCCAAGGCTTCGTGAATTTCAAAGCGGATACCGTCGGGGTGGGTGTGTTGCCGGTACCATTCCCCCTGCCATAGCCGCCAGTGGCGACCCGATTGCAAATGGACTAAATCCTCTGTGTCGGGGTTAACTTCAAAGGCTCCATGGCGATTACAAAGGTAAGTGTCCGTCAGGGTCAAGGCCGGAATAGTTTGCCGACAGTGGGGGCACTGGATTTCTGGGCCGAAAAGGGGATACTGTAAACCGAGATTTTGCATGGAAAACCGTTGAAATGGGCGGTTAAAGCAGAGGCCCCCACATTATAACCAAGGGATCTTTTCCTGGGTTTCTGGCTTAAACTGAGGCTGACCATCATTTTTTTCCCCCGGCGATCGCCTATGTTAGACGCCCTCGACCTTTCCCTTAATCTGGACAAACAGAGTTACAAGGAACAGTTGGAAGATTTAATGCAACAGTTGCGGAGTCTACAACAGTCCTGTTGGGAAGAAAAAATTCCGGTGATTATTGTTTTGGAAGGTTGGGCCGCCGCCGGTAAGGGTACATTGCTGAAGAAAATTGTTAACTATATGGACCCGAGGGGATTTTCCGTTAATCCCATCTTTGCGGCCAATGAACAGGAGAGGATGTATCCCTTTCTTTGGCGTTTTTGGCAAAAGCTTCCCCCCAAGGGGAGTTTGGGCTTTTTCTATCATAGTTGGTACACCAATTGTCTAGAGGAGCGGTTATTTGGTCGTATTCCTGCCGTCCAGGCTCCCTTAGTAATGCGGGATATCAACGCTTTTGAGCGTCAGTTAGTGGAAGACGGAGCGGCGATCGCCAAATTTTGGGTACATATCAGTCAAAAAGAATTAAAAAAACGTCTGAAAAAGTACGAAGCTGACGAGCTAGAAATGTGGCGGGTGCGGCCAGAAGATTGGCAACAGGAAAAACGCTACCAGGAATACTCCAGTCTAGTGGAGGAAATGCTCACCTACACCAGCACTGGCTATGGTCCCTGGACTCTGGTGGAAGGGGATTGTGAACGGTGGTCCAGGGTAAAAGTACTTTCCCAACTGGTGGCGGTAATCGTCCAAGCCCTAGACCAAAAACGGGCCAAGGCCAACGCCAAAATTGAACCCATCCCTCCCCAAAAAGAATTGCTCCCCACTGAGCCCAATTTCCTGGCCAAGGTGGATTTGAGTGTGCAACTGAGCAAGGATGACTATCGGCAACGGTTGCGGGACAGCCAGATTGAATTGCGTAAACTACAGGCGAAGATTTACCAAGAAAAAGTGCCAGTAATTGCCCTGTTTGAAGGTTGGGATGCCGCCGGAAAGGGAGGAGCGATCAAACGTTTAACCGACACCTTGGACCCCCGCAGTTACCAGGTCAACACCTTTGCCGCCCCCACGGAGGAAGAAGCCCAATTCCATTACCTCTGGCGCTTTTGGCGTCGTATTCCCCCCGGCGGGAAAATCAGTATTTTTGACCGCAGTTGGTACGGTCGGGTGATGGTGGAAAGAGTAGAAGGTTTTGCGAGGGAAAAGGAATGGTTACGGGCTTACCGGGAAATCAATGAGTTGGAGGCGGAATTGACAGCGGAAGGCTATGTGGTGGTGAAATTTTTCCTCCATATCAGCCCCGAAGAACAATTGGCCCGGTTTGAAGAACGGCAAAACAATCCCTTCAAGCAATATAAACTCACGGATGAAGACTGGCGCAATCGGGAGAAATGGCCTCTCTATGACGTTGCCGTGAATCAGATGATTGCCCGCACCAACACCCCCGTCGCTCCCTGGACAGTGGTGCCTGCCAACGATAAATATTTCGCTCGGGTCCAAGTGATTCAAACGGTGGTAGATGCAGTGAAAATGGAACTCAAACGCCGGGGCAAGGATTAACCTCTCCTGGCACCTCTGCCCACCGTGATAAAATGCCCTTTAATTTGATCCAGACCCCTAACCCCATATTGCCGTGGTTCTAGCATCTTCCCGTCCCCCTTCCCCCACCAATTCCCCGGCCGATCGCCAGGGGACTTTGCAAGCCTGGTTAACAGGTCTCAGTCAGCGCATTATTGACGGCGATCGCCTAACCCGGGAAGAAGCATTACAGTTGGCGGCGATCGAGGGGGAAGAGAATATTCTTTTGCTCTGTGAAGCAGCCAATCGCATTCGGGAAGCCTGCTGTGGCAATGTGGTGGATCTGTGTAGCATCATCAATGTTAAATCCGGTAACTGCTCGGAAAACTGCGGCTTTTGCTCCCAGTCTAGTCACCATCCCGACCCCAATTCCCCCATTTACGGTCTGAAAACGGAAGCAGAAATTTTAGAACAGGCCAGGGCGGCAGCGGCGGCGGGAGCTAAACGCTTTTGCTTAGTTAGTCAGGGTCGGGGCCCCAAATACCATAGCCCCAAGGATCGAGAATTTGAGCAGATCCTGGCCACAGTGCGGCAAATTATCCAGGAAACCAACATCAAGCCCTGTTGCGCGTTGGGGGAAGTGACCCCGGAACAGGCCCAGCAATTGAAGGAAGCTGGGGTGACTCGTTATAACCATAACTTGGAAGCATCCGCTACCTATTACGACAAAATTGTCAGCACCCACACCTGGCAAGACCGGGTAGATACGGTGAAAAACCTTAAGGCAGCGGGCATTCAAGCTTGCACTGGCGGCATTTTAGGCATGGGAGAAACCTGGGAAGACCGCATTGATCTAGCTTTGGCTCTGCGGGAACTGGAAGTGGAATCCGTGCCCCTGAATCTACTCAATCCCCGCCCCGGTACTCCTTTGGGGGAACAACAAAAGTTAAATCCCTACGATGCCCTCAAGGCGATCGCCATTTTCCGGTTTATTTTGCCCCAACAAATTATTCGCTATGCTGGGGGCCGGGAAGCGGTGATGGGAGAATTACAGGATTTAGGGCTAAAAGCGGGCATTAACGCTATGCTAGTGGGCCATTATTTAACTACCCTGGGCCAGCCTCCCGAACGGGATCAAAAATTATTGGCATCCCTTGGCCTCGAAGGGGGAGAGGCCCCTATCCCCGGTGAATACCAATCCTGAACCTGACCTGGACCTTGTGACGGAGGAGATTGAACTCCCCAAGCCTTCCCTGCTAGCAGAAGTCCTGTTGGCGATCGCCGGACTGCTGTTGACTGTTTTCTGTACGTTCGTGCAGGTATTTGCCACCAATCCCCCTTGGCAATGGTGGGAGGATGGCATTTATTCCAATCCCCTGGGCACAACCTACCAGGTGGGGGCCGTATTGCTCACCGCCTGTTTGGGAGGGGCTAGAGCCGGGGCGATCGCCCAGTTAGGTTACATTATGCTGGGCCTAGCTTGGTTGCCAATTTTTGCCCATGGCGGCGGCTGGGACTACTGGCAACAGCCCACCTTTGGCTACCTATTAGGTTTCATTCCGGGAGCTTGGGTCTGTGGTTGGTTAGCCTACCGTTCCCAAACCAAAATTGAAACCCTGGCCCTAGGTTGCCTAGTCGGTTTGGGAGTCATCCACGGTGCGGGTATAGTTTATCTAGGCATGATGGCTGTGTTGAAACTGGGTAATCCCCCCATTCTGTCCCTGGCAGACCTGCCCCAAGCTTTGCTGACTTTTTCCCTCATGGCATTGCCCGGCCAGATTATTCTGGTCTGTCTGACTGCTGTGCTGGCCTACTTTTTGCGGAGAATTTTATTCTATTGATGGCCCGGTCTTTTTCCCTCGCTAAAAACCCCCTCTTCTGGCAAGTGGCGATCGCCGGCATTATCCTGGATCAGCTCAGTAAACTTTGGGTGAGTCAGGCCATGGACCCCGTGGGCACCACTTGGCCGTTGTGGTCTGGAGTGTTCCATTTCACCTATGTGCTCAATACCGGGGCAGCGTTCAGTGCTTTTCGGGGCGGGGCTGGCTGGTTAAAATGGCTTTCCCTCGCAGTAAGCGTCGGCCTAATTATCTTTGCCGGCAAAGTTCCCCTCCGCAAGTTAGAACAGTTGGGTTACGGTTGCATTCTAGCGGGGGCGGTGGGCAATGGCATTGACCGTTTTTTATTCGGTCATGTAATCGACTTTTTGGATTTTCGCCTGATTAATTTCCCCATTTTCAACCTGGCCGATGTTTCCATTAACATTGGCATTGCCGCCCTGCTCTGGGCCAGTTTTTTCCCAGTTTCTTCCCGCAAGGTTGATTAAAACTTAAAGCAACTGCCAGAGACGACCGCCTATAAATCAGTGGTTTGAGTCTCAATGAAGATTAGCGTTAGGATCGAAAGGATGGGAGTCTTAACTTTCCTGCTGGATTCCCATGAGTTACATCAGCCCTTTCAGAATGAAATACATAAACTTATACAAGTCAAGCTTTATGATCGAGTTTCTCTAATGTTAAGCCCTTTATAGAGACTTTGATGGATATAAACAGAACCTACCGCTGGAAGCAGTAAATCTGCATCTTCACAACGAAACCTAGCAGTTCCGGCATTACCAAGCCTAACACCAATGATTGATGCATCAAAGAGACGCATCATTAGCTCTCGTGAACTGTATTTTTCGCAGAGACTTTTAGCCTTCTCTTCAAGAAGAGCGAGAAATTCATCGACGGAATCATAACGATGTTGCGTTTGTCGCAACGATTCGACAAGATCACCGAAGTAAGGGAAAAGACGACGATATTCTTGCTTAAGATCTTCCACCTTCCAGCTACTGTATCGTTCTTCAGATTCCCTAATAGTATCTTTAGACACTTCTATTGCATCACTAGCTGATCTTTTCTGGCACTCTTGAAGAAACTGAATTACTTCTCGTGGCCTCAAGAAAGTGCGTTTTACTATGTAATTAAAAGGTGCAATACCACCACGCATATCTCCCTCCTCAAATATCTCATCAACAGATATATTATTAGGAAGTCGAGCATTGATCATATCTTTTAAAAGTTCTGGACTCCAAATTATTTCTTCTTCGATTGCTCTATGCTTATCTTTGTCATCAAATTGAAGACCTTGATAAATATCTGACCGAAGAAAAGTAATCACATGAATACCTTTTCCTGTAGCCAATGAATATTTATCATTTATTTCTTTAGTTGCTTTAAGAAGTCCAATCATTAAACTTTTTGATACCTCTGAACCATCCCATGAGTCATCGAGGCGATCTATCGCAACTATAACACCAAGGTCATTACATACGGCATTTATCGCGTCGAGGAGCAAATCAATAACTTGAGGCGTTAACATTTGTTGCTGCTTGTCACGTTCGAATCCAATACCAAACCCAAAAGCTTCAAGATTGAATGCGTTCAAGCCTTTTAGTAATGTCCTTACAGTATTTGTTGGTGTTGGTGCATTCTCGCCAAAGTTATTTGTAACAAATTTACAGATACGATCTAATGCCTTCCGAGCATTTTCGTCAAGCCTTTCAGGAGACACGTCTAACAAGACTGCTGAGGCATCAACTGCAATAGTAAATTTCCAAGCATTAGTATGAGCCTGTTCTAAAAGTAAGCCTTGCTCTTGGTAATCTTTCATTGCCCCCCAAGCATATTGATCTGGTGTCATTAAGCTTACTCGAACACTTTCTTTGTAGCGTTCCGTAGCCAATCGCAAGAGTTGAGTAAAGATTGCAGACTTTCCAGCTCCCTTTCGACCAAGAAAATGGGCACTACGAAAACGAAGAGATTGGTCTACCTGTGGTGTACTAATGAAGTAGTCCGCTAACCTCCGGTCAGCTTCTGCATCAACTGTGCCAAAATCTAAATCTTTAATAGTAAGACCTTTATCGGATAATTTCATATTGATTTCACTGAAAAATTGAAGAATTTACTGTCTTTGTAAGTGGTGCCCGCCGCATAACGCCAAGAGTCAGAAGCAGGTCGAAGTCTATGAAAAGACAGATCGCGGCTGCTCTCGTCTTCTACATCTTGATATTAGCTCTAGTCCGCGGCCCTTGAATAATAAAAGCGATCTTCAATTGGAAGAACCTCACTCCCGTCGCTGAGCGTCATTTTACGATCAGTGCAGACTCGCATAAAGTGAATGCCAAATAAGGTGAGTGAGACATGAGCCTTAAAGCTCCTATTTCCATCTTGCATATACCATATACTAATCCTTGCTTCTTCATCGACCGGAGTGTCATCGTATTTATGGATTATCAAGAGGCCCAGACGCTCCAAGTTGTTCAGTGCAACGCTTATCTGAACTATATTATATTTACGGGAGTCATTAGCATATGTGAATTCATCCGGTTTTGCCATTACTCTTAAGTGCAGAAGATATAGGACGTTCAACAGTTCAGCATCGACAATATCAACTTGTTTTAAGACTTCTACAAAAGACTTTGTTGAGTTAGTGCGATCAGATTCTGTTAAAGCAGAGGCAAGTAGGTTTGCCCAGAGGGTTTGCAGGTTTTCATCATCTTCGGAAAGTGCTGCACCCAGAAGTGGAAGACCAATCCGCAGAGGAAGACTAGAGATTTCTGGATTGCCCCGTTCAATTAATATGCGATCCAACTTGTCGCGCAAATGAAGGGCATTGCTAATTTTCCAGTGTTCTGTGTATTGCTTGACAATGTCGCCCAGATCCTGAATCGCCGGACCTATAATTTGAGAAATAAATCGAGACAGTTCAGATGTTTTGTCTATGGCATTACTGGTTGCCTTTGCAATCTCCTGCACTGCCTTTGCTGATTCCTCAATCTCTGACATGGGTCTCCTGTTGGTAAGCTAGCTAAGGATTATACAGAAACTTTTCGTATATCACTCCCAAATAGAATGATTGTAAACAAGGTTTCCACATAACGTTCCTAATGGCGATTGGCAATTCTATGACCTATCAGTTTCAAGTGAGTTCAAATCTTGTGGATGAATAGTTGTAATACCTGATATACCAATAAAGTTGCTTGGATTGAGGGTCAAAAGATGTGTAATTCTATTTGCAAGCATAATCGCATAACGACATTGGTATCAAGCAAATATCGCGTCATTCTTCGTAAATACTGTCGCGATCAAAAGCTTCGTCGGTTAAACTTGGGCTACCTTTAGCAAGTTGCGAAACCCATTCACGAAATTCTCTAGCCCTGTCGGATGGCGTTGCTTTTTGCCAAAATGGAAGAGACGATGCAACTTGTTTAGACTGAAACTCAATGAAAGCCATGAAATCAGCAATTTTTTCAACTTGCTCATCATTCAGTTCGTCTAATTTTTCTTTTAGATTTTCTCTCAGCATAGGTAGATTTTGAGAAAATAGATACT
Source organism: Synechocystis sp. IPPAS B-1465 (assembly GCF_003015225.1). Taxonomy (GTDB): domain Bacteria; phylum Cyanobacteriota; class Cyanobacteriia; order Cyanobacteriales; family Microcystaceae; genus Synechocystis. The sequence continues at coordinate 1,112,502 of NZ_CP028094.1, forward strand.
TTCCATCGTAACTGATAGGCTCTTAGCTCTTAAAACTTAAAGCTAGTCCTCAAAGCGGCTACCCAAAGGGGATCTCGGCCATTGGCGGGATTAATGCCAATCCAAAAGGCTGGGGTGAGGGAAATGTTATCGTTGAATTGGTACAAATAAAAGGTTTCCACAAACCAAGGAGCATCGGTGGTAGCGGGAGTAATATCAGGCACATTATTGTTATTGCTGATAAAAGAAGCATAGGGAGGCTGGCCCACCGATACCACGCCCACATTACCTTCCTTACCCAAATCGGGAAAAGCTAAGCTAACTTTCCAGTTCCAAATGTCTGCTGTGTCCCCCTGGCGATCGCCACTTTTGGCCGTCGCATCGCTATACATACCCCAACCCTCCAAACTAAACCAGTCGGCCAACTGCCAAGTCCAAATAACGGCATAGTGATTAGTACTACTAGCGGCGTCATCAAACGGATTATCAGTGTTGGCCAAGCCGGTGTAACCCAAAGCGGAAAAACTATCGTATTGCCCCTGGGGAATGTAGTTATGGAGGTAAGAAAAAGCCACTCCAGTGTTGGCGGCGGGGACATAATTCAACTGGGCCCCTACCCCAAACTGACCGTTAAATAGTCCTTCACTTTGATTGGGGGAAAAACCCTTACCGGCGGAATAAAAACCTCCCAAACTCAGGTCATCGGTGAAATTATAGGAAAAACCCGCCCCAGGGCCGGAATTGTCGTTGGGTAAATAAATGGGGGCGATCGCCCCGAAGAAAGACACTGCTCCATCGGTAAAGGAATTGGTGTAGGGAGCGAGGGGGTCCATGATGTCATCCATGGTGATGCGATTACCGGCTAGCCAGATGCGGGCCCGATCGCCGACCGGGAAACTGTACTGCATTTTATTGATGTTGACATTGCCCTGTTCTTCCGTGGCGGCAAAGTTAAAATCAGTCAAATTACTGCCCCCCCGAGCCAGGAAAAAGTTGGCTGATTGTAGACGAATTAGGAGATTATCTTCCCCAGAAAAACTAGTATTAAAGTTAATCCGTTGACGGAAATTGACCGTAACTTCTCCATTTTGCACCGGTTGATCCGGTGGGCCATCGGCCTGTTCACTGCCTCCAACGCCGGATAAAACCCAAATGGAATCCCCCGTTAACTTAGTGGTGACGGAAAACTGGCGGTCTTCGAGGTAAGCAATGCGAGTTTCTAGGTTACCAATGCGGGTGTTATAGGCCTGTAATTCCTGTTCAAATTGTTGAGCCAAAAGCTTGAGTTTATCAATGTCTTCCCGTAAAACCATCGCATTTTCTTGGATTAAACGCTCCATCACATTCATGCAAGCATTTAAGCCAGCAGCAAATTCCCAACGACTCAAAGGGCGGGCACGCAGTGTGCCTTCGGCATCGCCTCGGAAGGTACGGTCAGGATAGCCCACAATACAGCCATAACGCTCCACCAGACTTTGCAGAGCTTCATAAGCCCAGGCTGTGGGCTGCACATCCCGCAACTGATCAACACTGGTCGCTTGGCCCATGGTAGCTTGCAAGCTACTAACGGAGGTTTTGGCATTGTCGTTGACAGTGAAAGTACTTCCCAAGCGCCGCCGTTGAGGAAAATTATTCTGTGTAGATAAATTGTCTAAATTATTCAAGGATTGGGCGAAAATGGGCTCCGTATTGCCTCCCCCCACAATGGCTGTGATTAATACAGTAATCCCCAGGGAAGATAGGCAAGTAAACTGTTTAGTGAAGTTCATTTTTTAAGTGATTTAGTTAACGAAAAAGTCAGACACTAGATGCAAATAAAAAATAGATGGTGGGGAGATTGATCAGTTACAGATTAACTAATAAAAGGATTGGCAAACTGACTTAATTGGTGGGGAAATTTATCAAATGCCTGGATAAACTAAGCATCACAGTTACCGCAGAAACCAAACTAAGCCGTCGCTGCTTTAGCTTTTTTCTTGGCCCGGCCAATGGGGTCCATGTAATTTTCTAGCCATTTGAAGACGAAGGAAGAAATGGTGGTGAGAAGTAAGTACACCAGAGCGACAGCAATGTACACTTCAAATGCTCGATAGGTGGTGGCCACAATTAACTGCCCTTCCCGGAATAGTTCCTGGAAGCCAATCACGGCGGTTAAACTGGTGTCTTTAATTAGGGTGATAAATTCGTTACCCAGGGGCGGCAAAATACGGCGAAAAGCTTGGGGAAAAATTACTTCCTTCATAGTCTGCCAAGGGGACATACCAAGGGATTCACAGGCCTCCCACTGGCCCTGATCAATGGATTGGATACCACCTCGAATAATTTCTGCTAGATAAGCGGCCACATTCAAACTGAGGGCAATAATGGCCGCCGGGAACCGGTCAATGGTGATGCCCAAGCCAATTTCCTTGAACAGCGCCGGCAAACCGAAGTAGATGATGAATAGTTGCACCAACATGGGAGTACCGCGGAAAAACTCCACGTAGATGCGAAATATCAGTTGTAGAGGCTTAATATCGGAAATCAAGGCGATCGCCACTCCGGTGCCACCGATTAAACCAAAGAAAACGGAAAAGGCGGTGAGGAGAACGGTGAGTATGGAACCTTTAAAGAGATTGCGGAACAGGGTGATGAGAAAGTTATCGTTGGGGTTAGCTTGACTGCGTTCGGTCAGGCTCTGGGCCGTGCCCACTTTACCCACCAGGGAAGGGGCTACTAGGGGGAGAAAGGGGGGATTTTTTTCGCCAAACCATTTTTCATAGATGGCGTTATAGGTGCCATTTTCAATAATTTGGAATAAACCTTGGTTGAGCACTTCCCTAGTTTGATTAATTTCCCCAGGAGGAGCCAGGGGCATGGCAATGCCGTAATAATCTTCACTGCCAACATCGGCACTAATTTTGACGTTTCTCAAACCTGCGTCTTTGATGGCGTAGAGCAATACTGGGCGGTCATTGATCACTGCATCGGCGTTCCCGTTGACCAATTCCTGGAGAGCAGAGGTAATGGAATCAAAGTTGGTAACTTTAGCCCCAGGTACGTTAGTCGCTACCATCGCCCCAGTGGTACCGATCGCCACCGCTAATCTTTTCCCCTCCAAATCCTTCAGGTTTTTGATGGTGTCGTTGCCATCCTGCACGGCGATCGCCAGCACCGATTTAAAATAGGGACTGGAAAAGGACACCGACTGGGCCCGCTCTGGGGTAATGGTAATGGCACTGATGGCCGCCCCCACCGTATTGGATTGCAAGGCGGGGATAATGCCGTCGAAGGGATAGCCCTGAATATCAACGGTGACCTGGGCCGCTTCTCCGATCGCCTGAATCAAATCCACATCAAAACCGGTTAATTGCCCCGTGGCTTCATCGGTCATTTCAAAAGGAGGAAAGGTGGGTTCCGTGGCCACAATGATGGTTTGGCGGGAAACCTGGGAAAAGGCCGGTAATAACGGTATGGCGATCGCCAACAGTACTCCCAAAGCCAGCAACAGATAATAACGCCAGGTTTTACCCCAATGGCCCAGTTTAACCATGCCCTTCACTCCTCATCGTTGGCGGTAGTTCCTTGGCATTTTCCCCCAAGGGGGATTATTGCGGCGGAGACCATCAACAAACTTAATAAACTTTTCATAACCTTGGTCAGTATTGTCGCAAAAGCAGACTAAAACAGCATTGCAGAATACAGTTTTTCTAGGTTGGGCAGTGTGGGAAGGCAAATTGAGGCAATTTTGGCACAAAAGCAAACCCCCACAGAATCCTAAAATTCTCCGGGGGAAACGCATAGTTTCGAGTCTATGAAGCTTGCAACGAAGTCGATCGGTACGATAAGTTGGGTCTAATCGAAGGATTAATCACCGTTGGTTAATAGGCTTACATCAGTCTAGTTAGCCGATACGGGCTCTTGCCGCAGGGCTTGAAAATAGTTGTCCCAAAATTGTTTTTGGGCATCGATCATCATTGTGGCGGATTTTTCCTGGGCTTCCAGGTAGCTTTTGACCATTTCCTCTTGTAATTTCAAACTGGTTTCAAAGGTATCGGTCAATTTAATTTCAGCGGTGCCTTTGGGCAGGCTTTCCATCCAAGTGCTAAAAAATTTCTTTTGCCAGTCCAGTAACTGGGTTTGGTATTCTTCAAAAAACTGGGTGTTCATAGGGCTAAAACCGCTAATATCCCTAAACGTTCAAGGGTTTAAGGGGAAGCAGGGCGGTGCAGACCACTTCCAATGAATATCGGTATCGCACGTCTCCATTATAGTGATTGGCCTTGGCCTCCCCAGGGAAAAGTCCGGGGGAATATCACCAAAGTCTGACATCTTTTGCCCCCTTCTTTTCACTAGTCAACCCTAAAAGCTGAGCTTAGAAGCAGAAGCGGCGATCGCCAGTGGTTATCATGGACAATCTGTTCACTACGGTGATTAGAAATTGATGGCAAAGGGCAGATTAGTTTTCTGTCACTGTGTCAACTGTCCTTAACAATGCCCGATGGGGTAGGTGTAGAGTCTTGGCAGAGACCTTACACTACTCTAAAGTTAGCATCGCTGTTGTGAGCCTGGATTGCCGGAGTAACTAATGGTGGTTATAGAAGGCGATCGGGCTTCTGTACTTTGAGCTAGCGTCGGCTAGCCTGGGTGATGTCACCCCGACTTTTTCATCAGGAACAATCAATGATTGATCAATCTACCCTAAACACTTCCCCTCAACCCACTATCACAATTGAAGATGACCGCACCGGCATGAGTGTGGCCACTTTGAAGCGGGCCTTTTTGGATAACCTTTTTTATCTACAGGGGATTGATCGTTCCCAGGCAACCCTCTACGACTACTACGTTGCCCTGGCCTATACCATCCGCGATCGCCTGTTGCATCGTTTCATCAAGACCGTCGCCACCTATAAGCAGGAAAAAGTGAAGGTGGTTTGTTACCTGTCGGCGGAATTCCTGATGGGACGGCATTTAGGCAATAACCTCATTAACCTGGGGTTGTACGACAAAATCGACCAGGTAATGAAAGAATTTGACCTGGACTTAAACGAAATTATTGAGCAGGAACCAGACCCCGGCTTGGGCAATGGTGGCTTAGGCCGTCTAGCGGCCTGTTTCCTCGATTCCCTTGCTTCCCTAGAAGTGCCGGCGATCGGCTACGGCATCCGCTATGAGTTTGGAATTTTTCACCAGCGTATTCAGGACGGTTGGCAGGTGGAAGTGCCCGACAACTGGTTACGGTTTGGTAATCCCTGGGAAATCCCCCGGGCTGATGAGTCGGTGGAAGTAAAGCTAGGGGGCCACACGGAGATCATCCATAACGAAAAAAATCAACCCAAGGTGGTCTGGATTCCCGAAAGGACTATTCTGGCCATTCCCTACGACACTCCGGTACCTGGTTATCAAACCAATACGGTCAATCCCCTCCGACTCTGGAAGGCAGAAGCTAGTGAAGAATTTAACTTTGAAGCTTTCAATTCTGGTCTGTACGACCGGGCAGTAGCGGAAAAGATGGATGCGGAAACCATTTCCAAGGTTCTTTATCCCAACGACAATACCCCCGCTGGCCGAGAATTGCGCCTAGCCCAACAATATTTCTTTGTTTCTGCTTCCCTGCAGGATCTAATTCGGATTCATCTCCGCACCCACCCTAATCTCGATACTTTCTACGAACTCACCGCCATTCAGTTGAACGATACCCACCCCGCCGTGGCGATCGCCGAATTGATGCGCCTGTTTGTGGACCGTTATGACTACGACTGGGATAAGGCCTGGGACATCACCCAAAAAACCTTTGCCTACACCAATCACACCCTCATGCCGGAAGCCCTAGAGCGCTGGTCAGTGGATTTGTTTGCCAAACTATTGCCCCGTCATTTGGAAATTATTTACGAGATTAACCACCGCTTCCTAACGGGGTTGCAAACCTGGTTCCCCAACGACGAAGCTCTGGTGGAAAGCCTTTCTTTGATTGAAGAAAACCATGGCAAAAAAATTCGCATGGCCAACCTGGCCTGTGTGGGTAGCCATGCCATCAATGGAGTAGCCGCCCTCCACACCGAACTGCTGAAAAAAGATACCCTGCGGGACTTTGCCAAGCTCTGGCCCCAGAAGTTCTTTAACAAAACCAATGGCGTTACCCCCCGCCGCTGGATTTTGCTCAGCAACCCTGAACTATCTGCGTTGGTAACGGAAAAAATTGGCGATGGTTGGCTGAAGAACCTGGATGAAATGCGACAAATTGAAAAGTTTGTTGATGATCCGGAATTTTGTCGTCGCTGGCGAGAAATTAAGCAAAATAACAAGCGTAACTTAGCGGCCTATTTGCTCAAGTATCGCAATGTTCAGATTGACGTTAACTCCCTGTTTGATGTGCAGGTCAAACGGATTCATGAATATAAGCGCCAACACCTAGCGGCCCTAGAAATTATTCACCTCTATAACCGCATCAAACAAAATCCCCATGCGGAAATTGTGCCCCGTACCTTCATTTTTGGGGGTAAGGCCGCTCCAGGTTATTTCATGGCCAAATTGATTATTAAGTTGATCAATGCTGTGGGGGAGGTGGTCAACAACGATCCCGATGTGCGGGGAAGGCTCAAAGTTGTCTTTGTCTCTAACTTCAACGTTTCCCTGGGGCAAAGAATTTATCCCGCCGCCGACTTGTCGGAGCAAATTTCCACCGCAGGCAAGGAAGCCTCCGGTACAGGAAACATGAAATTCGCCATGAACGGCGCCCTCACCATTGGAACCCTAGATGGGGCTAATATCGAAATTCGGGAAGAGGCAGGGCCAGAAAACTTTTTCCTCTTTGGCCTTACCGCTGAACAGGTATATGCCATGAAAGAAAACGGTTACCATCCCCACACCTACTATGACAATAACTTTGATCTAAAAGCTGTGATTGACCGCATTGCCCACGGCTACTTCTCCCCCGGTAACCCCAATTTGTTCCATCCCATTGTGGAGTCCCTTCTGCACCACGATCCCTATATGCTACTGGCGGACTACCAAGCCTATGTGGGCTGTCAGGATGAAGTCAGCAAAGCCTACGCCGACCAAGACCGGTGGACAAAAATGTCCATTCTCAACTCGGCCCGCATGGGTAAATTCTCCTCCGATCGCACCATTCGGGAATACTGCAAGGAAATTTGGGATGTGCCCCCGGTGAAAATTTCCCTGGATGAATACCATCCCGAATACGCCGATTTATAGTCCCAGATCTGGTTTGACTGCCCCCTGATTCTAAAGTTAGGGGGATATTTACCTCAAAATTTACCAGTAATATGGAACTCTGGTGGATTGGGGGATTGAGTCGGCTCTAGGAACAGAAAATCCCAAATCTGGTTAACATTTTTTGCCTAGGATGCCACTAGGATTGTATCGGCCATCATTTACCCCTGCGGAAAAATGGGGGGACAATGGTGGCTTAACTGTCAGCGGAGAAACTAAGTCCATGCTCTGGCCCTATAAGACCCCAGGAATTACAGATGGCCTGTTTGAACGATTACCGGGCATTCCCCTCAGCAAAAGGGAGGTACGCCTGCTGATTATTTCCGCTTTGCAATTGAAGGAGGAATCCATCATTTGGGATATTGGGGCTGGCACTGGCACCATTCCGGTGGAACTAGCCCTACTGTGTCCCCGCAGTCGCATTGTGGCGGTGGAAAGGGATGAGGAGGTGGCGGGTTTAATTCGCCGTAACTGCGAACGGTTTGGGGTAACTAATGTGACTGTCCATGAGGGCAGTGCTCCGGATTGCTTACCGCAGTTAATTGCCCACCCCACCCATATTTGCATTGAGGGAGGGCGTCCCATTAAGCAAATTTTGCAGGAAACCTGGGCCCATTTAGCTCCCGGAGGTCGTTTAGTGGCAACAGCGAATAATTTGGAAAGTCTCTATGGCATTTCTGAAACCCTGTCGGAACTCCAGGTCCGCAACGTGGAGGTGGTGCAAGCGGGGGTAAATCGTCTAGAAAAACGTGGTTTACAACAGATTTTTGCAGCGGTGGACCCTACTTTTATTTTGGCGGGAGAAAAGTTGTCTTAGTCGGGGAGATGTAAGGGAAGGCCTAGGGGTTTGCTTCTGTTCTAAAATAAAAACTAAGAAAAGGTTAACAAAGAGTAACTTTTTAGTACGAAGTTGACACTTTTCCTTATTTTTGGTCTTTTTTACCTTTACCATGCCCACCCAGCGAATTATTAGTGCAGTCATCGGTATTGCCTTGGCGTTTTCCCTACTAATTTTGGGGGGCTGGTACTTTAGCGCGGCGATCGCCCTAGTAATTTATTTAGGATTGCGGGAATATTTCCAAATGGTGCGGGCTAAGGGCATTGCCCCAGCCGCTAAGACCACCATGGTGCTGTCATTAATGTTGCTGCTGTCGGCCACGGTTACCCCCCATTTAACTGATGCATTTTTTCCTTTAACCGGGGCATTAATTTGCTTTTATCTGCTGTTTCAACCCAAAATGGCCACCATTGCCGACATTTCTACTTCGTTACTGGGCCTGTTTTATGGGGGCTATTTGCCCAGCTATTGGGTGCGACTGCGGTTGGGGGATGGAGCCGTTAACCCTATGGGTTTGCACTTGCCCCTGAATGGTTTTTGGCCGGAGTCCTGGGCCCATCCGGAAAATTTTCCCACGGGCTTACTGGTCACTATCCTTGCCTTTGCTTGCATCTGGGCGGCGGACATTGGCGCTTACATTATGGGGAAATGGTTAGGACGTACCCGTCTGTCGGACATTAGCCCGAAAAAAACCGTGGAAGGTTCCCTCTGGGGAGTAGGAGGCAGTTTGCTGGTGGGGGTATTGGGAGCTTGGTATTTGCAATGGCCCTACTGGGAAATTACCGGCGCTTTACTGGGCCTATTAATTGGCATAGTTAGCCTGCTGGGGGACTTGACGGAATCAATGATGAAACGGGATGCGGGAGTTAAGGATTCTGGGCAATTAATTCCTGGCCACGGAGGAATTTTAGACCGCACCGACAGCTACGTTTTCACCGCTCCCCTGGTCTATTACTTTGTCGTTTTACTGTTGCCTGTGTTGAATAATTTGTGACTGGAAACTCTTCTGACTGAGGGGAAAATCAGTTTGCAAAAATTCCCGCTCCCTAATCTGGAATACGCTCTTTGATGCTCAAACAAGGATAAAACTGAACTTTTAGTTAGGAACCTGAATACTAGACATCAAAGACTGAGCGCCTTGCTCATCGATGGTCTTCCAGTCAGAATTTGCGCCAAGACGATTTTTAACCTTGAAATTGGCAATCGGATTAATCACTTCCCAAGTCGTTCCAGTTTGGTGCAATGCGTTGTGGGAACCCTGACCTCCACCAGTCCAACTTTTTGCCCAATAAATTCCGTTCTGGTTTGCCCCTGATGAACAGTTGCCAGCATTACCACCACCACTCAAGTTAAGGGTGTAAGTTGGTCCCCAGAAAAAGATACTACAGACAGCAGAATTTCCACCGGTGCTAAAGGTTCCACTAGCATTAGCTATTGGACCAATTATCTGGACATCAGTTGCGTCACAGCCAGATACCCCAGAGCAATCATGGACAATTTGGGAGTTACCACCAATATCCACATTTCCTGTGAGGAACAAAACCACTTTCTGACCGGGGGTGAATTGAAGATTAACTCCATTTCCAGATACGGACTTTCCTGAGGTTGAATTTATTGTGTAGTAATAAGTTTGGTTGGCAGAATTATAGTTTGAAGAACTTGTCGTGTCTGTGCCGGAACGGGGTAGAGTGAGATTGCCTGTAACCGTCGGCAAAGAAGCAGGTGTAACTCCGGCGGGAGCAGAAGTAGGTGGATCGGGCATCGGAATGGGACTGGCTCCCGGGGGATCCATTGAATTTGGTAGAGCAATCCGCTGAGAACCAGAAACATACTCGGTATAGCCAGAATTTTGACCATTGCCAGCGCTTGTAGTAAAGGTTGGCTTGTCACATTCGTATATGACCTGAGCATTCACAGAACCGGGATTGTTGACATTTTGCCCTGCTGTGATAGTTCCTTTAACCCATAAACCAGGCACAACTCCAGTAAATGGGGCACTGCCGTCCGTTATGGGGAAACTTGCAACCAAATTGGTTTTTGCTTGATTAGGACTATTATCCTCACCAGCTAGACCTCGAACGTGAACCACTCCTTTTTGTTGGCTGGCGTCAAATCGATAATCCACCATCTGAAATTTAGGAGCTTTGGCCCCATTACCTGACGGGTTAGGCAGGGCTTTGGGAGCAGACATAGTCTGATCATAAAAAGCTGTTATTTCAGTTGCCAAAGCATCTTTGACTTCATCCACTGTCATATTTTTATAATTACAACTCGCTCCCTGAAGCTCTGCTGCCGCTTCGGTTAGAAATGCATCATTGGGGACAAAAGAGCCACTAGCTGTACTTCCCCATTGGGAAAAGTGTTTCTTAGCTAAAACAGGATTCTTGAGAAGAAAGGCCTGAACCTGAGTTAATCCAGCTTCAGCCGCTTGGTCAGCAGTAGATTTAGCTGCTTGGGCTGTGACCTGATTTTGATCATTCATGCCCTTCATGACAATCGCCGCCGCGGCCACGGTAATAACCAACCCACCCATAATCACTAGGGGTAGGGCAAAACCAGCGGAATCTTTTTTCCTACCGGCGGTGAGAAAATTTAAGACAAAACGAGGTTTCATAATTACCCTTCGATCCCTACAAAGGTCAGTGTTCACTTAAAAGCAACCAGCAGGTGGAGGGACTTTGGCAGAGGCGTCAAACCTGGACTAACCATAGAAAACTATGTCCTTTGCATGGCCCCAAACAGGCAGATTAGGCATACTGCCCATTGACCATTGTAGAGATCCAGGCCGTGGCCCTCTGTGATCTAGATCACAACTATTGGGTGACCCAGACCACTTCTATAGCCTGAAAAGGCAGGGCCAAAGGCGATCGCCAGGGGAAAGAAGGGTAAAAATTAGCTAATCAAATGGGGTTAGCTCAACCAGCCATTTTTGGTGCCAGGGATCGTTGGGGCAAAAACCTGGAGTCGTTCAAATTGCGCTTCCCGAATTTCGTACATTAGGCTGATTAAACTGTCGGCATGGGGAGAATCGAGGATTTTTTGTTTAATTTCCTCAAAGCCCTCATCCAAAATATTGTTAGCTTCAGCTAAATCATCGGTGGCTTGGAGTTGCCGTTCCAGTTCACCAAACTTATTTTTCAACATCTGTCCTTCGGCGTTATCTGGAAAAGAGGCCACCATCTCGGCGATCGCCACTTGCAATTGTTCCAGTTCCGCTTGCTCGGCCACAGGATTGGCCATTACCTGGGTCTGTTCCATGGTGAGCGGAGCCCCATCAAAGCTTAAACCATTGGGGACAGGAGCCTCCGTGGGGGGCATAAACAGGGTAAAAGCGGAAACAACAAAGCAACCAACACACATGGGACTAATTCTCCTAACACAATTTATGGAAATGGAACTATGGATAGCAATTGGGCCTTGGTCATTCTCCCTGAACCGGGCACCAAAGCGCCCCATGGGGATCGGAAACCACCGCACCGTAAAAGTTGAAATTTGCCCCACCTTAACAAAAAAATAGCTCCGGCTTCTAGGGTGCCAGTTTTAGAACTGTTTCTCATAGCGGATGATGAACTGGCTGAAATTGTAATCGTAGGTAAAACGCATATATCCCTTATCTTCCACTTCATAGATCGCTTCGAGGAAAGGCACCACCCGGAAATCGGTGCTTTTAATCTTGTCGCTGATGGCGGTTTCCACATCGTAGACCAATCCCTGGAAAATCATCGGGATCGCTAACTGGGTAATGCCCACCTGTAATAACTGGCTAGAGTTTTTCCCCTGGAGTGCATCCACTAGGACAATGACCTGTTCTCCCAACAGGCGGACAATTTCCCCTTCGGTGCGGGGAGGACTGCTGGTCAAACTCAGGGCCGGATTACTGAAAATTTGCTCATTTTGCACCCCCTGGGCGGCCAGGATTTGTAGGCAACGGGAAAGGCGATCGAGCTGAAATTCGTCGAAACTACCCACCCCCGTCAGCGGCCGAAAAGTAACAGTAGGGTCACAAACAGCGCTGTAGCGGGGATTAATGTTGGGTAAAATCTGGCTCAAACTGCCGTCAATGGTCAGGCGCACATCAATCCGTTCAATTTGGTTCAGGCTGTCGTCGGGATATTCATTGGTTTCCTGGGAGCGCATGCGGGCCGACTGGGGCAAGTCTGACACAATAGTACGCATAGCAATGTTCAAGCTGGGATTAATTAACTCCTCGTTGGGAGAAAACGTAATCGTGTTGGGGGCCCGGCGATCGAGCAAAAAGCGGGTATCAAGAAAGCTGACCCGACCTCGGTCGAGGCTAATGGTGCCATCGGCCCTTAGATCATCGAAGTTGGTCAGGGGGCCATTAACTGTGAGCCCACCACCAAAGTTAAAAACGTAGAGGGGTTCCTGCTCGATATGCAGATTGTCCAGGGTGATACGCAGATTATTTAACTGGGGCTCCACCATTGGCGATCGCCTCGTCCCTTTGAACCAACCTAATCTAGTACGTAGTTCCGCAATGCGACTGGGCTGATTCTCCAAACTGCGATCGGGCACAAAAAATCGGCCGTTGGCCAGGGCCACATCCCCCGTCAAACTGGGGGCCAGGGCAGAACCCTGGACGGTGACAAACCCCGCCAAATTACCTTGGTAGAGATTGGGAATGGTGATATTAGTGGGTTTAATGCTCACCTGAAGCGGATTTTCCAAATCTGGCTGGGGCTCAAACAGGGGTAAAATTCCCGCCACCTCAATACGGCTTTGATCCAGTTGTCCTGTTAATTGCTCAATGGCGATCGTGGTGTTGTTAAACAGAATTTCCCCATCCACCTGCACCGGGGTTGGTAGGGCAGCACTCCTGATCTGGGCTCCGTTGAGACTGACTTTCCCCAAAGCCCTGAGGTCAGAAATGCCAATGCCATTCCTTTGGTCAATTTCCCCTTCCACTTTCAGATCTGCGGATCCTTCCCCACCAAGCCAGACCAATTGCTCTTGACTGACCACGTCCAATAACTCCAAGGAATTGGGGGGAATTTTGAATTCAGCACTAAAAGTATTTGGCCCTTCCGCAGTTTTAGCTTCCTGGGGATTCCAATAAATAGGCACATCGGCCCTTAGGTAGAGGGGAGAAGCTTCCGAAGTGACCAATTGCAATAAATTGTTTTGGTAATCAAATCTGCCCCCCACCTCTTCCGGCACCGGCCTGGCGTTGAGGGTGATCTGGTCAAACTCAAACTGCCCCGATAGGTTAGGGCCAGCGGCGGTTCGGGCAAAGCTTCCTTGGGCATTAAGGCGAGCCCCAAAGGCAGAGGGCATTTCCACAAAGGAGTCCAGATTATTCAGATTAAAATCCTTAATCGACCATTGCAATTGACTTTTTTCTAGGGAGAAAATTCCTTCGGCCCCCAAGCGAGATTCTTCAATCTGCACAAAGGAAGGTAGTAAGGCCAGACGGCCATCGGCAAATTTGGCTTCAAGTTGAAACTGTTCGATGGGCAGAAAACGGGTTTCATTCATCACTAGCCCAATGGGGGGCACGATGTTGGGGAAGGGCCCCTGGGGATACCAACTCCAATTTTTGCCCTGTACTTTGAGAGCAAGGGCCGGATCTCGCAGGGTGCCATTCAGATTAAGGGCTGCATCGAAATTACCCTGAACATTTAACTGGGTCGGTACGCCCCCCCGTTCGTACTGCTGGGCGAGGGCGATAATACGTTGGTCAATGACATAAAGGAGATTAAGTTGATTTTCCAGTGCCCCATCGGGGTTACCCAAACTGAGAGGGCCAATGGTATCCGCTAATTCTTTAGGGGTAGATTCCAAACCGGTGAGCCGCAGTAGGGATCCCACATCGGAAATGTTGGCCGCCGCTAGCAAGGGGGCAATATCACCATCTTTGACGTTTACCCTAGCTTCGATGGCTTCGGTTCTGAAGTTCAGTGACCCCTGGGCTTGGTATTGGCCAAGAGCGGTTTTAAGCTGGCCTTGTTTGAGTTGTAGGGTTTGATTTTGGTAAGCCAGGGCCGCAGTTACTTCACCGATCGCCGTGGTGCCAAGGGTAACGCCATCAATAGCTAAATTACCTTGGCCGTGGCCGTTGCGGAGGTTAACCACTAGGTCGGCGTTAAAGTTGCCACCCAGTTGCTCGACAATTTGATAACGTAGACCCGGGCGGAGATCCAACAGAGCGACGGGAAAATCCGCCACTTCCATGGCCAGGCGATCGCCGTTGAGTTTGCCCTGGGCGAGGATGGGTTTTTCCCGTTCATAGGCTTGGCGCAGATTAAAGCTGGTGGGGAGATAGGGGAAGAGGCAATTGCCCCGGCAGGGTTGGAGGTTTACTGCTAGGCGATCAACTTGTCCCTGGAGATCCAGTAGGACATTTTGGTTTAACTGCACCGCCAGGGGGCCCCGCAATTGGGGTTCAAAGCCAAAACCATTAACGGCTAAATTGTTGACCGCCAAATTACCAGCCAGTTTTAAATCCCCAAGCCCTGTGACATTGCGTCCTGTTAATTGGCCAGTAAATTGACTACTACCCTCCAGGGCCAAAGCTTGGGGACGAAATTCCGGTGCTAAGGGTAGTTGAGTTAACAGGGCATTAACGGGCAGTTGGGCAAAACTCAGGCCATTGCGGACATTGAGATTGACATTGGTTAATGCGGGTCGTTGATTAAAACTGCCCACACTTATCTTGCCCTGGGCAGAAACGGTTTGCTCCCCACTGCGGAACAACGCCTGTTGTACTGTGACGGGAATGGCCTCCAAGTTTCCATCATTGGTAAATACATTGCCCAAGTTGCCCGCCAGCTTAACTTCTCCCTCCACTGGGGCAAGGGATACTCCATCGGTGCCGCCGTACTGAGCCAGAACGGGATTGAGGTTAATATCCTTGGCGGTGAGCCGACTTTGCCAGGCTAAATTTTTCAGAGCACTGACACTGGTTACAGTACCTCCGGCAACTTCCAAATCTACATTGGCGATCGCCGCTACTCGACTCAGATCCGGTTGAGCTTGCACCAAATCTGCTAAGTTTACCCCCAGAGAAATTCGGCCCTTTTCCACCTGGGCCGGGAAGGGAATTTCTGGAGCTAGGGCATTGAGGGGAATGGCCACCACATTGGCGATCGCCGCCAGGTTGCCATTGAGCAAAGAACCGTTCACCGCTACGGGGCCATTGGCCACGGTTAGGTTCAATTGTCCTTGGCCTTGGAGACGGTTGAGGTCAAAACTGCGTAAAGCTTGCCAGGTGTTAATGTCCCCTACAAAAGCTTGGGCTTGGATTTCTCCGTTGTTCAACCTAGCCGCCACTGGTAACTGGAGCAAAAAGGTATTGAGAGAAATGGCTCCGAGATTGGCATTGGTTTGCACGGTGCCCTCCGCCAGTTGGGCATTGGCCGTAACTCGGCGATCGTCCACTAGGGCGGTGAACTGGGTACGACCTTCTATCTGTCCCAGGGGTAATTGCCCAGCGAGTAAGGGGGCTAACGGTAATTGGCTTTGGGCGGTGAGTTGGCTTAGGGCCACCGGAGCGGCTAAAGCAGGCAAGTAGTTATTAACGGCTATATTATTGGCTGCCACCTCAGCCTGGATTTGACCCCCTTGGAGACTGGCATTGATGGTGGCGGTTTGTTGGTTACTGGTTAATTGCAGTTCGGCATTGCCCTGCCAACGGTTGGGATCAAAAGTAAAAATTTCCCCACTCACATTGCCTTCGCCCCGATTGAGGGTGAGGGGTTGGGCCGCCAGTTGGGGTAAACAAAAATTACTTTTTTCCAAGCCACAAAGGGTTTGCAAAAAAGGTTGCAGGGGGAACTGGGTCGTATTCCAGCGGGCTTGCCAACGATCCTGGGCAAAATTGGCTTGGCCCTGCACGTTGAAAGAGCCTTCGTTGGTGCTTATCTGCGCTCCAGTTAAGGTCAATCGAGGGCCCGCCAAATTAGCTTCTCCCCTGGTGCTTAAGTTAAGACGACCCTGGCGATCGCCGTTGGTGGTTTGCCATTGCACATTGAACCGGGGATTGCCCAACGTGCCCCCCGCTTGGCCCGAAAAACCCAGGTTACCAACTTCTACCTCTTGCAAATTCAGGTCATAGGTATTTAACAAAGCCATGGTGGCGATCACCCCGGAGACTTGCCCGGCCACGGGAATGGTTTGCCATCGCCATTGGTCTGCTTCTGGGGTTAACAATTGGCGCAGTTTCCAAGGGGACTGGACCCGGGCCTGAATTTCTCCTCCACTGGTGGGGCGTAAACTGACATTGACTAAAGCAATTTGGTCTAAATCCGCCTGGAAATTTACCCCTAGGCGATCCAAAGGAACCCGGTCCACAGTTACTGCAGCTACATTGGTTAACTGGCCCTGGAGTTGGGGGCTGGTGAGGGTTCCTTGCAATTGTCCCTGGGCTTGGACTTGTCCTGTGATGGGTAATGGTAGGGGCACCGCAATGGTGTCGAGGAAAGCGGCAGTGTCAATGGCCTTGGTGGTGAATTGGAGATCGTAGCCCGATCGCCAATCAATGGTGCCCTGGAGAGCAGCATTAAGGGGGCCAAGGTTGATCAGGCCCTGGTTAATCTGCAACTTTTGTCCGGTAAAACCTAGGTCTAAACCCACTTGCAAAGGAGCTTTAACCTTATCGATGCGGGCCTGCAGTTGCTTCAACTCGACATTGCCGAGAGTTTGTAAAGCGGACCACTGTTGCCAACTAGGTAAACTGCCCCGCACCTGGCCAGAAATTTCTCCGGTTTCCAAGGCCACTGGTAAAGGAGGTAATAGGCTGGCTAAAGCCGGTAAATCGAGGCGATTAATGGTGACATTGGTTTGACTTTCCCCCGTGTTGAGCACCGTTTGCCCCTGGGCCTGGAGATCACTGCCCAGGGATTGCACCCCCAAGTCGTAGCTAACAGTTTGGCGATCGCCTTGGCGTCGATATTGATAACCTCCTTGACCGGCTGCAGTGATTTGTACTGGCTGTTGCAAACCTTGGGGTAACAGTTGCAATTGGGCATTTTGTACATTAACTCCCACCGTTAAATCCAGAGGCAGGGAAAAGGGTTTGTCCCCCTCCGGTAACTTAATGGTGGTCCATTGCCCCGTGGGTTTTTGCTCCAGGTTCACCTGGGGATTAATGATGGTGGCCCTAACTTCCACCGGTTGTCCCACCAGGAAAGGGAGGGGATTGACATCTATCTCAATGGCTTCAATGGCGATCGCCGTGGCATCATCAACGGTCCGGGGCAGGGAAGAAGCCCCAAGGCGCACCCCCAGTAAACGAAAATCTTCCACCGGGCCAATGTCCACCGGCCGACCCAACAATCTGGATAATTCCGACTCCAAAAACGGTGATGCTTCCCGGTAGGCCAGGTGTTGTCCCCCCAGATATAGGCCCGTACCAACCACCGTCAGTCCCCCTAGGGTGATCAAGGTGCTGGGTCTAGTTAGCCAACGTCTCAATTTGGCGATCGCCCCCGCACTGTGAGGGGAAGGATTATTGCTCATGGATACTTGGCAAAATCAACTCAGTTCACGACTCACTGACCATGGGGTCTAAAGGGACTAGACCACCGCCGGGGACGGTTAGTTTCTGTTTTAGCGAAGAAAGTGGCCTAGGGGGAAATTAGAACAAATTATTCAAGCCAATCAGGACTGACGATTTTGGAGGAGGAACAGCAGGCGTCTTAGACAAGTTTTTGCTCCATTTCTCCGTAATTAGCAGACTAGAACCAACTAAACTGACTCCGATATTTTAGGACACAAGCCCGGGTTAAAGTTGAACATCCACCACAGCAAGCCGGCAAAAAACGTCACAATTGCTCATGGAAATAACGTTGGTACAAAGGACAACTGGCACTACATTGATCACCACTAAGGGTCACCAGACCCATACTTTCCAAACGATAGGCAATGGGGGGGTCTAATTGCACTGGATTTTCACTGTTCACCACCTGCTTCATGCTAGCGGCTAAGTCCGGTGCCCCGGTCAGTAAGCCCCACAGACGACGGAGATGATTGCTATAAATGCCACTCTGGGTGACGGCGTTGGCTAAAATGGTTGGTAGGTCCACATTGGTTTTTTGTACCGCATCCAAGGCCAAACGAATCAGATACGGATGGCCCCCCACCAGTTTACCGAGGGTTAATAAATTTTCCTCTTCAATTTGATTGTCATCAAAACCATAGGCGGCTTTAAGTTGCAGAATTTGTTCTTTGGTAAAACCGGTCAATTTCCATTGGCGACCCACATTAAAAGGGGATTGGTTGGCATCTAGTTTGACGTAAGCTTCGGTGGAATTAGCAATAATTAAACGTAGCTTTTGCCATTGAGCCAGGTTATTACTTTCTTCATGCCAATAGCGCAACATGGGCAGGAAGTCTTGGGCAATAACGGGAAACTCAAACAAGCGGTCTAGGTTATCAATGGCCATTACTAACGCCCGGTCAGTTTGACTAAGTAAATAATCCTGTACGTAGGTTTTACAACTAACTAAACTGCCAAATAATTCTTCATCCCAATAGTCATCTAAATTGGGTTTGATGCCCAATTCTCGACTTAAGTTGGCACAGAACCAACGCAAAAATTTATCTAGGCTACTAAACATGGCGCTTTCCGCCGTTTGTAGGTTGAGATAAATATGGCGATCGCCCGTTGCTTCCACTTCCGCCAGCAAAAATTGTAGAAGGGAAGTTTTACCCATTTTTTCCGGGGCTTTAATGCGCAAGAGGGCTCCCCCCCTGGTCAGTTCCTCCAGACATTGTTGTTCTGTGGGTAGCCGTAGAACATAGATAACGTTATCCCCCAGGGGACTGCCACGACCAACCGTCAGTGCGGGGGTAAGGCCATTAACGCCGACGGCAAACTGCTCACTCTGCCATTGGGGATATTTCACCTCCTTAAACCAGTCCCGCAACAATTGAAATTTACCCGGACCACGACTACTGGCATCTAATTCTGGACAACCCCCTGGTTTATCATTGGCAAAAACTCCATAAATTTGGGTCATTTGCTTTTTGTAGGTTTCATGGCTGGCGGCTTCGGCAATTTCCCACACTTCCAGGTCGGACTTACGCCAATGCTCATAGGCAAAGCGGGCCAAAAACACCTCTTTTAGCTTGCCTCGCAGATTGTAGTCGTGGGTAATGTCCAGTAAAAATTGGTTCCAACCAGTTGGTTTCATCGACAAATATGGTCTCGGTAATTAGAGGCTAAGCTTTAGCTCAACCTGTTTAATGGTAGCGCTGAAAACTGCTATGATACCACTGACTAATTAACAATATTTTAGTACAAAAGAGGAGTTAAGCCCATGGTTAAAAGTGCAAGGCAAGGGGCAGGCGGATTCTGGCGGGACTTTAAGGATTTCATCCTGCGGGGGAACGTAGTAGATCTGGCCGTAGCGGTAGTAATTGGTGGAGCTTTCACCAGTATTGTCAATGCTTTTGTGGCCTGGTTAATGGCAGTTTTGCTACAGCCAGTACTGGATCAAGCCGGTGTCAGTCAATTGCAGGATTTACCCTTGGGTTTGGGGGAATTAGTTATTGCTATAATTAACTTTTTAATCATTGCTTTTGTAATCTTCCTCATCATTAAAGCTATCGAAAAAATGCAACGAAAAAAAGCAGTGGAGGAAGAAATTGTGGCCGAAGCACAACCGGATCCGGTGCTGGAAGCCCAAACTAATTTAACTGATTCCATCAATCGCTTAATTACCACACTGGAAAATCAGCAATCTTCATCCCAATAGATAGTTAAAGATCATTTCAGTGATCACTTAACCAACCGATCGCCTGGCGGATCCACACTTCTGGATCTTCACTCTGGGCCACGTCTGGAACTTGACTGACCATGGCGATCGCCTGCTGGATTTCCGTTTGGGTGTAACCCAATGCTAACAAGGTCATTTCCAGGTCTTCCAGGAGGGCAGTGGTGGGCAGAGTAGAGTCAGTTTCCCCGGTCCCCATTTGTAGTTTGTGCCATTGGGATAATTTAGTTTTTAGTTCTAGGGCTAACCTTTCCGCTCCCTTTTTCCCGACCCCCGGCGTTTGGCACAATTGTTTGACATTGCCCGTTACCACCGCTTGCACTAAGCCTTCCAAGCCCAACGTTTCAATTAGGGCGATCGCCAACTGGGCCCCAATGCCGGTTACTCCCATTAATTGACCAAATAAATCCCTTTCTGCCAGGCGGCCAAAACCAAAAAGAGCGATCTGGTCTTGGCGTACCAAGAGGTGGGTAAAAACCTGTTGGGGTTCCGGGGGGGGCGGAGTCCATTGTTGGGCTAAGGAATGGGGCACCTGCAACTCATAACCCACCCCATTAACGGACAAAATCAAAAACCAACGGTTCTGAATATTTTTTGTGACTGTAACAACCTGGCCCTGAAGAAATTGAATCATAACTATTTTCGTATCTAAATCAACTGGGCCGTAGCTTCAATGCCAATGGCGATCGCCGCACCAAGAAACGTGTTGATACCATTAACCACCTCATTGGTGAGCCAGGGCCATTTATTTTGCAGAGTTGCACCAATTACACTCTCTAGATTGGTGGCAATGAAAGCAGCCAGGGTAGAAAAAATTATTCCCCCAAAGGAAATTAGACCTACGCCGTAACCTAAAACTGCCAGGGCTAAACCCGCCGCAAATCCCGCCAAGGTGCCTTCTACACTTACCGCTCCTTCCGTCCCCCTGGGCACTGGTTGCAGGGTGGTGATTAAAAAGGTGTTTTTGCCGTAGGCTTTACCCACTTCGCTGGCGGTAGTATCCGATAACTTAGTACTAAAACTAGCCACATAGCCCAATGCTAACCAGAGTTGCCATGGTTCCGGCCCAAAGGCGATCGCCAGGGCACAGAGGGCAGCAGTTAAAGCAGAACCCCAAACATTTTCCGGGCCCCGTTGGCCGGATCTTTTTTCGGCAATGCCCGCCGCTTCTTTTTCTTTTTGGCCAATGCGGGTCACAGCGGAACCCACAAAAAAGTAGGCTAAAACCACCAAATAACCCCGCCAACCCAGGGCCGCCCAAATAATCACCCCCAGCACCCAGGCATGGCCGTAGCCCCAGGGGGTTAACAGTTTCTTCGGGGCGATCGCCGCTAGGGCTAGTAAAAAACTGTTGAGAATAACAGCGCTAAGCCAGGGAAACGCCAGACTTTGCCGCCAAATTTCGCTGAGCAGGGAATTGTCCATGGGAAAAATGCCAGAAGCATCGATGGTTGGTGGATCATTTGTTGATCATAGGATCGAGCTATGCCAACGACGATCGCCAGGAAAAGGGATTAAATTTTTCCGGGAGTCGGGCCCTAAGGCAGAATAAAGATTGAACTGTGCCAAAACAGTCTGAAGCAAAAGAGATTATCAGATTTTAGTCAAACACCATGAGTGCATTGAACCATCAAATCATTGTTGTTGGGGGAGGAGCAGCCGGCATCACCGTGGCGGCCCAATTATTAAAGCAGAAACCCAAACTCGATCTGGCGATCGTGGAACCCTGCGATAAACACTATTACCAGCCCGCCTGGACCCTAGTGGGGGGCGGAGCCTTCGCCATGGAAGATACCATCAAACCGGAGCAGGATTGCATTCCCAGCGGTGCCAAATGGATCAAAGCCAGTGTGGCCAGTTTTGACCCGGAAAATAACTGCCTTACCCTCCAGGACGGCCGTAGTCTCAGCTACGAATATCTGGTGGTTTGTCCCGGCATTCAAATCAATTGGCATCTAATTCCGAGGCTCCAGGAATCCCTCGGTAAAAATGGCGTCACCAGCAACTACGATCGCCGTTATGCCCCCTACACCTGGGAACTGTTGCAAAACTTTAAAGGCGGCAATGCCCTGTTCACTTTTCCGGCCACCCCGATTAAATGTGCCGGAGCGCCGCAAAAAATCATGTATTTAGCCGACGAAACCTTCCGCAAAAATGGCGTGCGGGAGAAAACCAACATCACCTATGGCGTGGCAGTGGGAAAAATCTTCGGCATTCCCGGCTACTGTGAATCTTTGGAAAAGGTGGCGGCAAAGAAAAATATTGACGTACGCTATCACCACAATCTCAAAGCCATTAACCCCAACGCGAAAGAAGCCACTTTCACTGTCAATGGGAAAACGGAAGTGACTTTACCCTACGACATCATCCATGTGACCCCCCCCATGTCCGCCCCGGATTTCATTAAAAACAGTCCCCTGGCCGCAGAGGCCGGTGGTTGGGTCGATGTGGACAAATTCACCCTGCAACATAATCGCTACGACAACGTATTTAGCTTGGGAGATGCCTCTTCCCTGCCCACTTCCCGGACAGCAGCGGCGGTGCGGAAACAAGCTCCTGTGGTCGCAACAAACCTTTTGGGTCTGTTAAACAGCAAAAAACCGTCTGCAGAATACGGTGGTTACACCTGTTGTCCCCTGGTTACCGGCTACGGCAAAACCATCATGGCGGAATTTGACTATGGTGGCCAGCCCAAATCCAGTTTTCCCTTTGACCCCACCCAGGAGCGGTGGAGCATGTGGCTAGTGAAACGTTATGTTTTGCCCTGGCTGTACTGGAATCGGATGCTCAAGGGAGAGTCCTTTGAACCGGACAAATGGAAGCCCCTGTTGGGGAAATCCTAGGGTCAGTTGACCGGGCGCTGGGGAGGGTTTTGGCTAAAATTTTCCCTTGTGAAGACATCTAGACAAATTGGCCATCAAATTCTGGCGGCAGGTGCTATGATCAGCCAGTGAGATTAAGGATCGGTAGACGCACTTGTTATGAGTGTTAGTGCATTGTTTATGGTTACGCTTAGCAGGCTTCTCTCCGAAACCCACTCTCTTTCTTTTCTCTGGTTTTGGAGCTAATTTATGTCCATTTATGTCGGGAACCTTTCTTACCAAGCCACCGAAGATGACGTTTTGACTGTCTTCTCCGAGTATGGCACTGTTAAGCGGGTTCAACTTCCCACTGATCGGGAGACCGGTCGTATGCGGGGTTTTGGTTTCGTTGAAATGTCTTCCGATAAGGAAGAAGATGCCGCCATTGAAGCTCTGGATGGAGCCGAATGGATGGGGCGGGATCTCAAAGTTAATAAAGCAAGACCGAGAACCCCTCGTTAAGTTTTTGCCTAATTACCTGAATTTAAGATTTCATTCGTTGTAGAAGGGAAGGTGTTTGAGTCATCTTTCCTTTTTTGCTAGGCAGGCTTGCTGATAGACTGGGGGAGGTAAATCTGGCTCTTTCCCTATGTCGCTTATTCGTGCCCTGCACCAACAATTAATAGATCAAGAAATTTCCGCTGTTGCCGTGGCCCAGGCGAGTTTGGCGCGGATTGAAGCGGTGGACGACAGATTGAAAAGCTTTTTGCAGGTGACAGCTCCCCAGGCGATCGCCCAGGCGGAAAAGGTTGACGCCCAGATTGCAGCGGGGGAACCCATTGGTCTACTGGCAGGCATTCCCATTGGCATTAAAGATAACCTTTGCACCAAGGGCATTGTTACCACCTGTGCTTCCCAAATTTTGCGGGGTTTTGTGCCTCCCTACGAGTCCACAGTGACGGAGAAGTTGCAAAAAGCCGGGGCGGTCATGGTGGGCAAAACTAACCTAGATGAATTTGCCATGGGCAGTTCCACGGAAAATTCCGGTTACCAAGTGACGGCTAATCCTTGGGATTTAACCAGGGTGCCAGGGGGATCTTCTGGGGGATCGGCGGCGGCCGTAGCAGCGGATGAATGTTTGATTGCTTTGGGGTCTGACACGGGGGGCTCCATTCGTCAGCCTGCTTCCCTCTGTGGGGTGGTGGGCATGAAACCCACCTATGGTTTAGTGTCCCGTTTTGGTTTGGTGGCCTATGCTTCCTCTTTGGATCAAATTGGTCCCTTTGCCCGCCGGGTAGAAGATGCGGCCATTCTGCTCCAGGCGATCGCCGGCCATGATAGTAGGGATTCCACCAGCCTAGATGTGCCCATTCCGGATTACACCCAAGCCCTGAAGCCAGATTTGAAGGGAGTGAAAGTGGGGGTAATTATGGATGCCTTTGGGGAAGGTTTAGACGATACGGTCAATGAAGCAGTGCAAACGGCGATCGCCAAACTGCGGGAATTAGGAGCCACCATTGAGGAAATCCATTGTCCCCGGTTCCGTTCCGGTATTGCGGCCTATTATGTCATTGCCCCTTCCGAAGCGTCAGCTAACCTGGCCCGTTACGATGCGGTGCGCTATGGGCTGCGGGCGGAAGCGGATAATCTGATGGAAATGTACACCCACACCAGAGCCAAGGGTTTTGGCGCAGAAGTGAAACGGCGCATTATGCTCGGCACCTATGCTCTGTCCGCCGGTTACTACGATGCCTATTACCTCAAAGCCCAAAAGGTGAGAACCCTGATTAAACAAGACTTTGATCAAGCCTTTACCAAAGTGGACGTGTTGGTTTGCCCCACTGCCCCCACTACGGCCTTCAAAGCGGGGGAAAAAACCGATGATCCCCTCAGCATGTATCTCTCCGATTTGATGACCATTCCAGTTAACTTAGCTGGTTTACCGGCCATGAGTGTGCCCTGTGGCTTTGACGACAATAATTTACCCATTGGCCTGCAATTGGTGGGCAATGTGTTAGGGGAAGAAATGCTATTCCGGGTGGGCTATGCCTATGAACAAGCCACCACATGGCACGATCGCCAACCGGATTTATCGGCCTAATATTTTATTGTTTAGCTGCTTTTCCGCAGGTCCAGCAATATTTTGAAATTGAAGCTGCAATCAAAACCGCCACGGCGATCGCCAAGGAAAATAATTGTCTTTTTCTCGGCGTTCCTGCTCCTTGGGCCTTTTTTCTGCGGTCGTAGCCCCGCCCAGGAGTTAACCGTTCCTCTCACTGACCTGTGTCCCGAACCGATCGCCGAAAGGATGACTCCCCATGTGGTGAAAGCTGGGGAAACCATTGACAGCATCGCCGCCCAATATCAACTAGTGCCGGCCACCCTGATCAGTGTGAACAATCAGTTGTCCAGTGGTCAAGTTACCCCAGGGCAGACGATTTTGATTCCCCCCTTTAACGGTCGTTTTGTTTCCGCACCAGCGGGGGCCACTTGGCGGGATTTAGCATCGGCCTATGGTTTACGGGCAGATATTTTATTTGAAATCAACGGTTGCACAGAAAAGCCCAGTCGTGCCTTTATTCCCGGCATCAGTTGGGGGGGAAATGCCCCTAGCAATGTGGATAACTACACGGGCTTGGCCCAATGGCCCATTCAACCAACTCCCAAAATTGGCCTAGATTACGGCTGGCAAAATCAGGCCGCGGGGCAAGATGCCTTTTTTCACAGTGGCGTAGATCTGTTAGCCCCCTTGGATACCCCCGTTATGGCCGCTGCCGCCGGGGAGGTGATTTTAGTTAGCCAGGAAGGGGCCTATGGTTTCCTGGTGGTCATTGACCATGGCAATGGCCGTCAAACCCGCTATGCCCATCTGAGTCGATTTGCGGTGGATCCTGGGGAAAAAGTCCCCGCTGGTACTGTAATTGGCTATGTAGGCAGTACTGGCCGACCGGATATTGCTTCATCCCATCTTCATTTTGAAGTAAGGGTTCAATCCCCTGTTGGTTGGGCGGCCCAGGATCCGAAGTTACATTTACCCCGCCCATAGTTAAACGATTTTCAGTCCTTTGTGGACCCAGGAACAACCCCTGCCTCCGCCATATTTTTGGTAAACTAACAACGCTGTTGCCTTTAGCGGTTTTGCCATGGAACTGGAACATCCTGACGATCTCTATTATTTGGATTCCCACGAGTACGTCCGCT
Source organism: Synechocystis sp. IPPAS B-1465 (assembly GCF_003015225.1). Taxonomy (GTDB): domain Bacteria; phylum Cyanobacteriota; class Cyanobacteriia; order Cyanobacteriales; family Microcystaceae; genus Synechocystis. The sequence continues at coordinate 1,138,268 of NZ_CP028094.1, forward strand.
TTGATGGGGAAACGGCCACCATTGGCCTGAGTGCCTTTGCCGTGGATGAGCTGGGGGATATTGTCTTTGTGGAGTTACCCGAAGAAGGGGACAAAGTGGAATTTGAGCAGTCCATGGGGGCAGTGGAATCGGTCAAGGCCGCCTCGGATTTATATTCCCCTGTGACGGGCACTGTGATCGAAAAAAACTCAGCTTTGGAAGATCAGCCGGAGTTGCTCAATCAAGACCCCTACGGGGAAGAAGGTTGGTTGATCAAGGTGCGCCTAGATGATGTGGAAGATGCCAAAGAAGGATTGATGGCCGCCGGAGACTACCGCGCCACCCTAGAGACGGGAGATTAGGCAGTCTGGGCGGGGGTTAGAGGTTAATCCTTTTCCCACCTAATGGATACTTTGTGACAGTTCATACTTTCGCCGTCAGGGCAAGAAATCATTATGCAAGCTGTTGATTACACTACCCTGATGGCCATTGTTGCTGAACTCCAAGGTGATTGGCTACCCGCCCGCATCGAACAGATTTATCAGCATGATCGCCATGGTTTATCCCTCGCTCTGCGCACGTTAGAAAGACGGGGTTGGCTAACCCTAGCTTGGCATCCCCAGGGGGCAAGAATTTGTTTAGATCCTCCTCCGCCCCAGGAACCGGACACGTTTACTTTTAGCGATCAACTGCGGCATCAGCTTAAAGGACTGGCCTTAATTTCTCTCAAACCCCTACAGCCCTGGGAACGGGTCATTGACCTGGCGATCGCCAAACGGCCAGGGGATGAACCTCTATACCATTTGTTTTTGGAGGTGATGGGCAAATATAGCAACCTGATTTTGACCGATGCCCAACGGCAAATTATCACCGTCGCCCACCAAGTTAACTCCCAACAATCAAGGGTTAGAACGGTACAAACGGGGCAACCCTATCAATCTCCACCGGCTTTATTGGCCACACCTCCTTCGTTGACGGAAAGCTTTAGTAGTTGGCAAGAAAGGGTGCAATTAATCCCTGGTTTATTAAGTAAACAACTGCTGAAAAGTTACCGGGGAGTTAGTCCCATGGTGGTGAAAAATTTGTTAGGCCAAGCGGATCTTGATTCCCAGGTCAGTAACCAAGATTTAACCGACGAACAATGGCAAAATATCTTTATTGCTTGGCAAAATTGGCTACAGAGGCTGGAGAAATTAGATTTTTTGGGAAAAAGTTTGCCCCAGGGCTACATAGTCTTGGCAGAAACCACTGTTGTTAATGACGTTAAGCCAACTCAAGAAGAAGGTGATCGCCCTTTGCTCCCCATTAATAAATTGGTAAGTGAATATTACCGGAGAGAGTTAGGGCGGGAAAATTTCCAGCAATTACAACACCAAATTCAACAAAAACTAAATAATCTAATTGCTAAACTGCAACAAAAAGCCGACACGTTTAAACAAAGGTTAAATGCGGCCGCCAATGCCCAGCAATATCAACGGCAGGCGGATCTGTTGATGGCCTATCTCCACCAGGGGCAACCAGGGTTAAGCTCCATCACCCTACCGGACTTTGACGACCAATCTCCCGTTACCATTTCCCTGCAGCCGGATAAAACCCTAATCCAAAACGCCCAACGACTTTACAAACAACAACAAAAATTAAACCGGGCAGAGGCGGCCATTCTCCCTTTGTTAGCAGAAGTGGAGCAGGAGTTGGCCTACCTCACCCAGGTAGAAACCAGTGTGCAGGCGTTGACCGAATTTGATGATCTGGCCGATTGGCAAACGTTAACGGAAATTCGGGATGAGTTGGCGGAACAAAACTATTTAGCCCTTAGCCATGGCCGCCCCCGCCGTAAAGAAGCGGAAACTTTTGAGCCGCACCAGAGCCTAACCCCTTCCGGTTTTCCCCTCTGGATTGGCCGTAATAATCGCCAAAATGATTACCTTAGTTTTCGGGTTGCCACCGAGTATGACCTGTGGTTCCATGCCCAGGAAATTGCCGGCAGTCATGTGTTACTCCGATTACCCCCAGGGGCGATCGCCGAAGATCAGGATTTGCAATCAGCAGCGGATTGGGCGGCCTACTACAGCCGAGGCCGGGAGGAAGAACAGGTACCGGTGGTCTATACCCAGCCTAAATATGTCTTTAAACCCAAGGGTAGTAAACCGGGCATGGTGGTTTATCAACAGGAAACGGTTATTTGGGGCAAACCTGGAGCGGTTAATCCAAAGTTGACCCACAATTGATTTTGACGACCCCAATGGTTCGCTAACCTAAGCGGTTGCGATAATCTTCATAACCAAAGGTACGCCACAGTTCAAATTCCCCCGATCGCCGCAGACAACCAATGGCGGGATGGTGGACTCCATTAAAGGTAGTGGTTTTGACCATGGTGTAGTGCATCATGTCTTCAAAAATTAGGCGATCTCCCACCTGTAAAGGTTGATCAAAGGCATAATCACCGAGAAAATCCCCCGCGAGGCAACTGGAACCCCCCAGGCGATAAACAGTATCTCCCGTTTGCGGCACTCTAGCTCCCCTTACTTCTGGCCGATAGGGCATTTCCAAGCAGTCAGGCATATGGGCCGTGAAGGAAACATCGAGCATGGCATGGGTAAATTCCGGTGTTTCGATCAGATCCTCCACCGTACTAAGTAAAAATCCTGTCTGCCAGGCGATCGCCGACCCCGGCTCCATAATCAACCGCAGATGGGGATGGCGTTGGTGGAATTCCCCAATTACTGCAATGGCATAGTCCATGTCGTAGCCTTGGCTGGTCATTAAATGGCCGCCGCCTAGGTTTAACCATTCAATTTGGGGCAAATACTCGCCAAATAATTTTTCGATCTGCCCTAGGGTTTTTTCCAAAGCTAAATGATCGCTCTCACAAAGGTTGTGGGAGAGAAAGCCCGTAATGCCCGACGGTAAATTACCCGCCAACATTGCCGCTTGCACCCCCAACCGGGAACCGGACACACAGGGATTATAAAGATCGGTCTGCACGGGGGAATATTCCGGGTTAATGCGTAAACCTGCTTTTACCGCGGTATTTTTCAACGATTCCCGATAACGATGCCATTGTCCCAAGGAGTTAAAGGTAATGTGGCTAGCCAAGGGAATAATGGCTGGCAAATCATCGGGGCGATAGGTGGGGGCATAAACGTGCACTTCTTTGCCAAATTCCTCCGCCGCCAGTCGTGCTTCCCAGAGGGAACTGGCCGACGCCCCTGCTAACCCTGACCGCAACCAGGGAAAACAAGGAAAGAGGGCAAAACCTTTCAAGGCCAACATCACCTCAATCGGGGCGGATTGCTGCAACCGTTCGAAAATCGCCAAATTTTGTTGTAACAATTCCTCTTCCAACACAAAACAGGGGGAAGGTAGGCTGGATAACCTGGGGTTTTCGAGAATGTTCACCGCAAAACTGCTCACTTTAGCTATAGATAAAGAAAAAAGACTACTGCCAATAAAACAGTAGCCCAATCAAGTCTTGAGATTAACGGAGGTTGCCGGGGAGATTTACTACAGGTACCCCAGGCCAGAAAACCTAAAAAATTTAGGAACTATGGAAAAATTACAGAATGCCGAAGAAGTGAAGTACACCTTGCCCAGAGACAAGCTCGAGGATCAGGGCAGAGGAAAAACCGATCATGGCCAAGCGACCATTCCAGTTTTCGGCGAAAGCAGTGAATCCAAATTTAGAGTTTTCGTTGTTCATGGTTAAGAATGTAATTACGAGCTGGGAGGGTTGTCTATGTAAATAAATGTAACAGAGTATTGCGCCCATGGCAAGTCTGTGGTGAAAAAGGCAACGGGAGGATAATGTTAGGCTCAAACAGAACAGAAGTGACTAACCTTCGGAGAACAAGGCAATGTTGGCCCTAATTTTGGCGATCGCCCTGTTGTGGGGCTTGATCTGGTGGGCTAGGCGTAGATCAGGTCGGAAAATTGCCTGGAGCAGAGGCCGTCGTCATTCATCAGGTTTCAAGCAGGCCATCCAAGCTTCCCGCCCAACATCACCCAGGGTGCCCGGTAAGTTACGGCGGGATCTAATTCGTATTGCGGGCAATGCCCAGGTAGCGGAAAGACTGGTAACCAATCTACGGGCCAAACATCCTGATCGCCCGGAGCACTGGTATTGGGAAAAGGCAATTTTTGACCTGGAGCGCGATCGCCATTATTAGGGCAATGGCAGGCACTGGAAACTAACCCGCCAATAATTCCCCCTAGCAGCTTCTCTGGGATTTAGAGCAATTAGGCCGGGCAATTTCCCTATTTTTTGACTGATTCCAAGACTTTAAGCACTTGAATTTTTTGCTGGGGAGACAAATCCAAAGTGGGCAAAATGGCTTTGACTTCTTGGCCTTGGGCTAAACCGGCTTCAAGTTTGCCTTTTTGTTGCTCATTAAGAATTGCTCCTAATTTTTCTAGTACTTCCAGCTTTTCAGGACTAACTTGAGAAGCCGGAGTGTCTGTCATGGTTTGGGCAGATAAGCCAGAAAAAGAAGCAAAGGTGGTCAATGTGCATGCCAGTGCCAAGACGGCGGATTTTAAAATGGATTTCATCGGTAGTAACATGGATTTTTCAAGATTTTCGGAATTTATTATCAATTCTAATTCCATTGAGCAAAACTGATTGCCAGTCTTTAAAATGCCCCCAGCCATTGAAAAACAGAGCCAGGAAAATGAGTCTGGCTTGATTAACTGGCAATCCCTCCCCCTTATTAGCTGGAGATTTTTGGTATGGTAAGGTCTCCCCCATCCCAATCAACCAATTAACTGATAATTAACTGATTTTTCTTGTCGTAACCTCCCATTGTGACTATGGCCGTTGGCACCTTCAAACAAAGTAGATTTCAACTCCCTTTGCCCCGCCTTTCCGTCATGGATCGGTATTTATTTGTGGAACTGTTTCTGCCCTTCATTTTCGGCATGGGCATGTTCACCTCCCTGGCTTTGTCCATTGGCACCCTCTTTGACCTGGTGCGGCGGGTAACGGAATCAGGCCTTCCCATGGATATTGCGGTGAAGATCCTGTTCTTGAAAATGCCGGAGTTTGTGGTGCTGGCCTTTCCCATGTCAATGTTGTTGGCCAGCTTGATGGCCTATAGCCGTCTTTCCAGCGACAGTGAATTAATTGCTCTGCGTAGCATTGGGGTTAGCATCTATCGCCTGGTGGTGCCTGCCCTACTGTTTGGCATAGTAGTTACGGGCATTGCCTTTGTTTTCAATGACCGTATTACCCCCGCCGCTAGTTATGAAGCGTTAGCTACCCTAGACCGGGCCATCCATCAAGATCGCCCCCCCCGTCAAGAGCAAAATATTATTTATCCGGAATACGGCATGGTGCGACAACCGGACGGCAACGAGAAAAATATTTTGAAGCGCTTGTTCTATGCCGAAGAATTCAACGGTAGTGAAATGAAGGGGCTAACAATCCTTGATCGAACCCAGAGCGGCGTTAACCAAGTACTAACAGCGGAAAGGGCCAGTTGGAATATTTCTGAAAATACTTGGGATTTCTACGATGGCACCGTGTATCTCATTGCCCCCGACGGTTCCTACCGCAATATTGTCCGCTTTCGCCACCAACAATTGGCGTTGCCCCGGGCCCCTCTGGATTTAGCTAGCCAGGAACGGAAGGATGGTGAGATGACCATTGCCCAATCCCGCCGTTACCTGGAAGTACTACGGTTAAGCGGGGACGACAAGAAAGTACGCAAACTAGAAGTCCGCATCCAAAAGAAATACGCTCTGCCCTTTGTTTGCTTTGTCTTTGGTTTAATCGGGGCGGCGATCGGAGTACGGCCACAGAATACCAACAAAGCTACTAGCTTTGGCATCTGTGTGGGCTTAATTTTCTTCTATTACCTACTCTCTTTTTTAAGCGAGTCTATGGGGATTTGGGGAGCCCTGGATCCGTTCACCGCCGCTTGGCTGCCTAATTTCCTGGGGTTAATTGCGGGCACTATTCTGCTGGTGCAATCTTCCCGCCTGCGTTGAAGTTGTGCCGATGCCCGTTGCCAGTTCTAGTTGTCCTTATTGCCACAGGTCTGGAGCTGACGCAGGAGTACGTCCAATTCCGCTTCTAAATAGAGGTATTGCACTTGTTGGGGAGTTGCGTAAACCTGTTTTTGGCGATCGCCAGCGGGTTTGGCAAGAACGGCAGATTTGCTCATGGAGTTGTTTTTTATAAAGGGTTTTATCAAGCGAAGGCATTATACTATTTTTTCGATGAAAAAACACAAACTTTTGTGACAATGTTCCGATTAACCCCTCCCCTCCCTCTCCAGGTCAACCAGGGTACCAGGGCGATTGCCTGGGGGGATGAATAAAAATGGTAACTTTACCCACCGTTTTGTTAGGCAAAAATACTTAATAATCTGTCCTGGGGTCGTTGCTATCCGGCGCAGATCGGTGGAACAATCGACTCTTTGGTGTTATCTGTATAGGTTGAGTTTCAGCTTGTTTACCAAAATCAGTGTGGTGTTGAGGTTGTATGGCGAATAGTACCGAGTCTGGTTCGTTGCAGTCCTCCAGCACCGTCAAGGTTCGCTCCCATTACCGACCCAACAATGGCACTGGTTCCCCCGGGGGTCGTCCCCGGCCCAAAAGGGGTTTTCTTCCCCTAGGCAAGGGCTTGGTTTGGGGGGGGTTAGTGACTTTGACTGCCACTGTAGCGGCGATCGCCGGGGTGGGCATCGGCTTTTTTACCCCTGGGCCAAAGGGGCTAGTTCAGCAGGTTATACCGGGGCAGTCGGCCGGAGTAGAAGCCGGTCAGGCAGATCTATTTCCCTATCACATCAGTCGTCCTGTCAACATTTTGGTGATGGGCATTGACCGGGTAGAACCCACAGAGGAAGAACCCAATGTGGATGAGTTTGGTGGCCGCAGTGACACCATGCTATTGGTACGATTCGATCCGAGGGAAAATGGTTTGAAATTACTTTCCATTCCCCGGGATACCAGGGTTTTCATTCCCGATGTGGGCTATACCAAAATCAACGATGCCAATGCCTATGGGGGCCCGCAGTTGGCGGCAAGGGTAATCAACCGTAACTTGGGGGAAGTCCCCATCGACCGTTACGTCAGAGTCACCACCGACGCATTACAGGAATTGGTGGATTTAGTGGGGGGAGTGGAAGTGTTTGTACCCCGGCCCATGTTTTACGAAGATAAAACCCAGCAGTTATTAATCGATTTACCCGCCGGACTGCAAACCCTGAATGGGCAACAGGCAGAACAATTTGTCCGTTTTCGCTACGACGCCAATGGGGATATTGGCCGGGTACAACGGCAGGAAACCCTGCTCAAAGCCCTGCAAAATCGCCTTAGCCATCCCAGTATGATCACCCGCATTCCCAAGGCCATTGGCATTATGCAGAAAACTGTGGACACAAATTTAACCATGGAGGAAATTCTGGCCCTGGTTAATTTTGGGCGTCAACTTGATCGCCAGGAAGTGCAAATGGTAATGTTACCGGGGCGGTTTAGCCAACCGGCGGAATTTGATGGCCGTAGCTATTGGGTGATGTCCGATGTCGGCAAAAGGCAAGTGCTCAGGAACTACTTTGATGTCATTGAAGAAGTCCCCACTTGGGCTGAAACTCCCGGGCGATCGCCGGAAAGTTTACGCATTGCCCTGCAAAATGCCACTGACGATCCCCAGGCCCTGGAACGGGTGAAGGAATATTTACAATCCAAGGACTTCCGCAATTTTTATGAAACATCGGAATCCCCGCAACTATTAGCAGAGACAAAAATTCTGGTACAGCGGGGGGACTTAGATGGAGCCCATTATCTGCGGCAAACCTTGGGGGGAGGAGTGGTGGAAGCTTCCTCCGTCGGCGACCTAGGCTCGGATTTAACTATTCAAGTGGGCATGGACCTTGACCAATGGCTCAAGGAATCTACCCCGGTGGACGACTCCACCCCTCAATTTTGATGTTCCAGATTTTTGGTTTTTTCTTCTACTCGATCGCCATTGAGGTTGGCTTCAGGGAAGCTTGGGATATTCTGTCTATTTAATTTTGCCTGAAGATCAATCTAGAAGAACTGAGATTAGCCCCGGACCAACAGGGTCGCAAGGGGAGCCAGCCAGCGGGCCAACCGATTTTGTAAACGATCTAAAAGGGAAGGGGATGGAAATTGCCTTTGCTCTCCGGGATATTGAGCGAGGATTTGCTTAGCCAAAGGTGTCAGGCGAAAACTGTCCGTAATTCCCTGGCCGTCCACTTCCCGTCGCAATAGCCCCACCTGAATGAGCCACATCAATTCCCGCTCCACCCGATTTTCTGTTAATGCTTGCCCACAAAAACCTTGCTCAACTCCCCCAGCCCCGGCGATCGTTGGTAGGGGCACACTGGCTTGGGCCATAGCCCGAAATAAGTTCAAATAAAAGGGACAACACTGGAAAGCTCTTTGGGCCCGATTGTAGGTGTGGGCAGTGTAACCAGCTAATGCTTTAGGGGATGCCAAAAAAGTGTTCATGGCGAAATTAAGTCAAAAATTTAGCAGTTTACAGAGGCGATTTATCGGCGGGTAAGACTATACAGTATCGGGAAAAAATTAAGAACGGTCAAAGAATCTGGACATATCACAACCCACAATCTAGTATTCAAAATCCTTCTGCCTGGCCTTATTTGGTCGTATTTACCCATTGTGCCCAAATCCGACCATTGTTGCCAATTATTCCCCAGGTAACCACGGCGATCGCCAAGGAAAGATTTAAGTATTTTTTCCCATTCTCCCTAATCCTGCGGCCAAGGAGCTGGGTTAACGTTAGGGCAAGTCGGATGTCCTGGTGTGACCGGGTCATTTTTTTGCTATTTATTCCCCAGGAGTTTTTCAATGTTAAAAATCGGCATCAACGGCTTTGGCCGCATTGGTCGTCTTGTGGCCCGCATCGCCATGGCCAATCCCCAAGTGACCCTAGTGGGCATCAATGACCTCGTTCCAGCCTCTAACCTGGCCTATTTGTTTAAATACGATTCCACCCATGGTTCCTACGGTGGCACCGTGGTAGCCAAGGAAGAGGGCATTGTCATTGACGACCAATTTATCCCTTGTTTTTCCCAACGGGACCCGGCCCAATTACCCTGGGGAGATCTAGGGGCGGATTACGTCGTAGAATCCACGGGTCTATTTACCACCTACGCCACCGCTGAAAACCATCTCAAAGCCGGTGCCAAACGGGTAATTATTTCCGCTCCCAGTAAGGATCCCGAAAAAATTCCCACCTTTGTGGTGGGGGTGAACCATCTCAACTACAACGCCGACACTGACAAAATTGTTTCCAATGCCAGTTGCACCACCAATTGCCTGGCTCCGATCGCCAAAATATTAGACGATAATTTCGGCATTGTGGAAGGATTGATGACCACAGTCCACGCCATGACCGCCACCCAGCCCACCGTCGATGGCCCGAGCAAAAAAGATTTTCGGGGAGGTAGGGGGGCAGCCCAAAACATTATTCCCTCATCCACCGGAGCGGCTAAGGCAGCGGCTTTAGTGCTACCGCAGTTAAAAGGTAAATTAACCGGCATGGCCTTCCGGGTCCCCACCCCCAACGTGTCTGTGGTGGATCTAACTTTTAAAACGGAAAAAGCCACGAGTTACGAAGAAATTTGTGCTGCCATGAAAACCGCCGCCGAGGGGGAACTTAAAGGAATTTTGGGCTACACAGCAGATGATGTGGTGTCCATGGATTTCCGTACCGATCCTCGCTCCAGTATTTTCGACGCCGGGGCCGGCATTGGTCTGAACAGCAACTTTTTTAAAGTAGTTTCTTGGTACGATAACGAATGGGGCTATTCCTGTAGGGTCATTGACTTAATGTTGACCATGGCGAGCAAAGACGGTTTGGTCTAGGTTTGGTATTTGTTAAGTTATCAAGCCCAGGAAAATCAGAGCAGTCATCGTCCAACAGCCTATGACTTGTCTCAGTTAGTCTAGATTTACCGGGGTAATAAAGTAATCCCGGTAACTTTATTTATGTTTAGTTAACCCCCTTTAGCAAAACTACCCATCACTAGGGCGGATAGCAAAATACCAGGGACAAGGAGGACAACTAACATCAACAGTTGATCGGCGGTCATGGTAAAAATTCCACTAATTCAAAAAACTCACAATGCCTGGGCCACTAGCCCAAGTGAGGGACAAACCCTATGGGCATGGTAACGGAGATTTTTGATTTTTCACCATTTTCGGGGAAATGGTTTGCTTGCCATGGGCTAAAGTTTAACTAGGTTATCAGGAAGTTGTTCCTAAACCCTGAAAAAGAGGAAGCTATATTGGATGAAAAAGCACTCCAGTTAGGAGGTGTTTTAAAAGCCCTTCGGTTCCCAAAGCTGGGAGAAGCCAGAGAAAAAGCCTCCAGCACTGTGGTCCTCGGAGTGGGTCGATGGAGGAAGCAAACTAAAACGTTGCAAACATGCTCTTAAAAGGAGGAGCTAGACGGCTCATAATCATCACCTTTGTAACCAGGAGAGAATATGACAACTACCCTTAAACTACAGCCGGCGATCGCCATTGATTCAGATAAATTTTTCCAGATCTGTCAACAGAACCCTGAATTAATCATTGAAGAAAATGCCCAAGGAGAATTGCTGATTATGTCCCCCACGGGTGGCGAAACTGGTCGCAAAAATGCAGAACTAATTGGCGATTTTATTATCTGGAACCGAAAACATAAATTGGGTTTTGTTTTTGATTCCTCCACTTGTTTTCAGCTCCCCCAAGGGGGACGGCGATCGCCGGATATATCTTGGGTCAAAAAAGAACGTTGGCTGGATTTATCTACAGAAGAAAGAGAAAAATTTCCACCCATTTGCCCAGATTTTGTGTTGGAGCTACTTTCTCCCAGCGATACCTTAACTGCAACTCAAGCCAAAATGGAAGAATATTTAGCTTCTGGATTATGCCTAGGTTGGTTAATTGACCCCCAAGGTCAACGAGTGGAAGTTTATCGCAGTAATCTGCCCAAAGAAATCTTGGTTAAACCCAATCAATTATTAGGAGAGAACATTTTACTGAACTTTGTTTTAGAAATTGACTGGTTATGGGAATAATTTTTTCATTACCCAACTCAAAAGATTTTCAGAAAAAAGCTTAAGAAAATCGATTTCAACTACATAGACCTATTTTTATTCGTCAGGTTCAGACTAGTATTGAATCAATTATGAGTAGGAGGAAGTATCGTTCCTTTATGAAAGATAAAATATCAAACAACTAAACTAATAATCTAATCATAAAGATCAGGTTCAGAAGTAAAGTGACAACGATAATTGAGCGCTTTTTCTAATTGCTTTTTATAGGCCTTTTCTTCCACTTCGTAGGCACCAAACCGTTTTAGATGGGGATTTTGTAGCTGGGCATCAAATAATTGATAGCTCCGTTGTCGTAGATGTTGCACCAGTTTAACCATGGCAACTTTGGAAGCTTCAGGAATGGTATAAAACATCGATTCTCCAATGAAAGCCCCCCGGATGGCAATGCCTAAAATTCCCCCTGCTAGGCGATCGCCATGCCAAGTTTCAAAGCTGTGGGCCCAACCAGCCACATGAAAAGTATGGTAAACCTCAATTAATTCTTGAGAAATCCAAGTTTCAGGGCGAGCGGCACACCCTTCACAAACGGCGGTGAAAGCTTGATTAATTTTGACTTGGAAACGATTTTGATTGAGCACCCGTTGCAAAGATTTGGGATAACGAAATTGATCATCCAGGGGAATTAGGGCATGGCGATCGCTGGAATACCAGCCCAATCCATGGCGGTCGTCGGCCATTAAAAATAGACCCTGGGCATATTGAGCAATGGCATAGTCAACATCAATTTTCACCCTTCATTTCCTCGCAATTGCCTGGTAATTCCTGGGAGTCAATCATTATTTTTGCTAATCTTCCCCGGCATGGTAGGAACTCCGCACCAATGGTCCTGATCGCACATGGCTAAAACCCAAATCCTTGGCAATTTCCCCCAACTGATCAAACTCCTCTGGAGTCCAATATTTTTGCACGGGCAGATGGTCTAGGGATGGTTGCATATATTGTCCCAACGTCAGGCGATCGCAACCTACAGAGCGCAAATCCTTGAGGGTTTCCACCACTTCATCCACCGTTTCCCCGTGGCCCAACATCAACCCAGATTTGGTGAAAATGTCGGGATCAAATTCCTTTATCCAGCGCAACACATCTAAGGAGCGTTGATATTTTGCCCCCCGTCGTACTTTACCCTGTAATCTAGCCACCGTTTCCAAGTTGTGGTTATAGCAAACCGGTTTGGCTTTAGTCACCGTCAGTACTCGCTCTTTTTGGCTTCTTTCCCTACCCATACCGCCCCAAAAATCCGGTGTTAAAACCTCTATTTGAGTAGCAGGATTATCCTGGCGAATACGCTCCATTACCGCTACAAACCAGCCTGCACCGCCATCGGTTAAATCATCCCTAGCAACGGAAGTTAATACCACATATTTTAGACCCAACAATTGCACTGCTTCCGCTACTTTTCTCGGCTCATCCTGATCCAACATCATGGGAGCCTGGCCCTTTTCCACCTGACAAAAACCACATGCCCTAGTACAAATTTGACCCATTAATAAAAAAGTTGCCGTTCGGTTGGCGTAACATTCCCCCCGATTGGGACAGCGGCCTTCTTCGCAAATGGTATGAATTTGGCGCTGTTTAATAATCTGCTGAACCGTAGATAATTCACTAGCTCTACCAATGGGCCGTTTCAACCAACTGGGTAAGCGTGGGGGGAACTCACGGGGCAAGGAAGAGCCATTCATAAATGATTGTTGGGGCACAGGGCAAAATAGGTCAATCTTATTAAATCGGACTGGAAGTCATGGCGATCGCCGTGGGTAGTATTGGTCGACACACCAAAACATTAACAATTTTTCCCAGCACCACTAGCTAGTTTTGGCCACCTCTTGACGGGACAATCTTTGCACCGTTTCTCCTTTAAGCAAACGATCCGTTTCCTGTAAAACTTCCAACACCTTCTGCCGATGGGGACTGGGGGCTAAACATTGCCAGAGCTGTTGTCGATCAAAGTTGCTGGCCGGTTGGCCGGGGAACCAATGGCCGCCATTGCCCAACAGGTTGTAGCGCATTTTGCTGTACTCCACCAGGTCGAAGCTTTGGCAAAGATTATAAAGCCAGAGAATTTTAGGGATATTGATTTCCCCAGGGGTCTGCTCCGGGCTGGGTAAGCCGATGCGCCAACTGTTGACCCAATCTTCTCCTAAAGCTTCCACCATGGCCCCATGGAGCTTTGCCAAAATTGGTTGCAGAACTTTTTCGGTCTCCTGGTCTGACGCTAGATAAGATAAGGTTTTTAAATGCTCATCAAAGTCCGCCGGCCGCGATGCGCCAATGCTGAGGGTATGTACCTGGGGATGGGATAAACAGAAAAGATTATTAAATATGATCGGGCTGAGGGGTTGGCATAAATTCACTAGCTTTTCGGGCGGGTTATAGAGTTGTCCCCCTTTATCGGACGGGCTAATAATAAAGACCCCCATATCCTGGGCTGTCGCAGCGGCGATCGCCGGCCAATTATCTTGAAAAATGTAGTACCAGTGGAGGTTGACGTAATCAAATTCCCCGGAATTAATGGCTTCGGTAATGATGGCGGTGGGACCATGGGTGGAAAAACCCACGAAACGCACTCGGCCTTCCCTTTGTAACTGCCGACAAACATCCAAACAACCGCCGGGGCGTAAACTTTGCTCTAGGGTTTCCCGGTTATTAATGCCGTGGATACCCAACAAATCGACATATTCCAGATTTAAATAGCCCAAAGATTTATCAAACTCCCGACGAAATTCCTTGGGGTCATCCTTGGGACTAACTTTTGTTTGCACAATCAATGTTTCCCTGGGTAACCGGGGCAAAATTTTTCCCAACTGCATTTCGGAAGTGCCATAACCCCTAGCTGTTTCAATGTGGTTAATGCCCAACTCCAGGGAACGCTCAATGGTACTTTGCAAATTGTGTTGGTTATCCTTGGGAACCTGGGCAAAGGGCGCATCCTGCCATTGGAACTGATAGCGCATGCCCCCACAGGAAAAAACCGGCATGGACAATTCAGTACGGCCAAAACGTCGATAAAGCATAGGGTTGGGGAAATTTGCGGAACTGCGATCGGGAAATGTCATTGCTTGATTATTTTTTAGGGTAACCCAAAGCCCCCTGGGCACCCAGGTAAGTTCCTCGACGGATACGCAAAGCCCTTAAAATAAAACTCGGTTTGCATTGTGAAATTACGGCGTAATGGCTGATTGGCTGCTGATTACGTCCCTATAGGAGAACAGTTTATGACGGCATTAACGGCACAGGTGGCATTGGTAACGGGGGCATCCCGGGGTATTGGTAAAGCGACGGCTTTGGCCCTGGCCGCCACGGGCATGAAAGTGGTAGTGAACTATGCTCAATCCAGTACGGCCGCCGATGCTGTGGTAGCGGAAATTATTGCCAACGGGGGAGAGGCGATCGCCGTGCAGGCCAATGTGGCTAATGCTGACGAAGTGGATCAACTGATTAAAACCACGCTGGATAAATTTAGTCGCATCGATGTGTTAGTGAACAATGCTGGCATTACCAGGGATACGCTGTTGTTGAGAATGAAACTGGAAGATTGGCAAGCGGTCATTGACTTGAATTTAACCGGGGTGTTTCTTTGCACCAAAGCGGTGTCTAAGTTAATGCTCAAGCAAAAAAGTGGGCGTATCATTAACATCACTTCTGTAGCGGGCATGATGGGGAATCCGGGGCAAGCTAACTACAGCGCCGCTAAGGCTGGGGTAATTGGTTTTACTAAAACCGTTGCCAAAGAGTTGGCCAGTCGGGGGGTAACTGTCAATGCCGTAGCTCCTGGTTTCATTGCCACGGATATGACGGAAAATCTCAATGCAGAGCCAATTTTGCAATTTATTCCCCTGGCTCGCTATGGTCAACCGGAGGAAGTGGCGGGCACCATCCGTTTTTTAGCCACAGATCCAGCAGCGGCCTATATCACGGGACAAACATTTAATGTGGATGGCGGCATGGTAATGTTCTAATGTTGTACTGGTGGGATGGACAATGGTTTGAGCAGGAGGTAATCTCTTTACCAGTTAACGATCCGGGGTTGTTGTATGGGGCGACGGTGTTTACCACCCTGAGGGTTTACCAACAATGGCTCGACCATCCCCTCACTCACTGGGCTGACCATGGCGATCGCCTACAGCAGAGTTTATTTGCCCTGCAATGGCCTGCACCGGATTGGGAACAGATAGAGCAAGCGGCTCGGCATTTGAGTCAGCATTACCCGATCCTGCGTGTAATCTGTTTTCCTTCTGGTCAAGTATTAATTACGGGGCGGGAATTGACTGAGGATTTGCAACAAAGGCAACAATTAGGCATTAAAGCTTGGTTGATGCCCCCCGGTCGTTACCAACGTTCCCTCGCAGAATTGAAAACGGGCAATTATTTAGCCCCTTGGTTGGCCCAACGTATTGCCCAGGAAAATAATGCCCAGGAAGCCATTTTGACCGATATTAATGGCCATTGGTTGGAAACCGCGACGGGTAATCTTTGGGGTTGGCGGGACGGTGAATTTTTTACGCCCCTTTTAACAGGACAACAATTACCAGGCATTACTCTCCACTATTTGCGGACATGGTTGGAGAATCAGGGCGTAACTATCCACGGCGATCGGTGGTCAAAGGATTTGGTCCGTACCTTTCAGGGGTTGGCCTACTGCAATAGCGGCGTCGAAATTGTCCCCATCAATCAGGTGGGAGAGAAAGGGCAACCATGGTTGAATTTTGCTTCTGCCCGGAGTAGGGAATATTACCTATTAGCTAGGTATTGGGTAACGAATTGCTGAATTTTTACTCAAGACAACGTAAACAAAAATTACGAAAAGACCTAATTTATTCCGATTCTGTAAAGATCCATCTCAATTTTTTCCTCGGAACTAAATCCCCTGCCAATAATGAAGGTATCTGCAATTATTTCTTGGGTAATTTTTGCCCCATTATTCCAGTTTGATTGAATGTTGTTGAATTTTAGTTGAATTTTAAATATAACTCTGTAAACCAGAGTGAGGTGATCTATGAACCGTACCGCTAAATTAACCGTTGCCATGGTGGATTGGCCCCTGCTCGTGATGGGCAGTTTGGCCATGTGGCTCACTGGTAGCTTGGTGATGGATTTGCTGGTGGTGCCCAGTCTGTCCGCCGCCGGGATGATGGCCGAGCCGGGTTTTATCAGTGCTGGCCATTTGCTATTTTCTGTTTTTAATCACTTAGAACTATTATTTGCCGGTTTAGTGCTGTCTGGTTGCTTTTTGCTCCATCAACAGAGATTTTTCTCGGTCTCAGGGCAACGTTTCAGCCGCATTTTAGCCGTTGTTTTGTTGGCGATCGCCATTGTTTATACCTATATTCTGACCCCCGCTATCACTGATTTGGGCTTTGATATGGCCAGCTTTACCAGTACAGGGGAAATGCCGGCGGCCATGATGCCCTTGCACTGGCTCTATTGGGGACTAGAATTAGTTAAATTGGCGGTGGGACTAACTCTCCTACGCTGGTCTTACAAGGGAGCAGTGCGCCATTGACCAATTTCTAGTGAAATTTAATGTTTGCCTTACCTCAAGCCGGCGATCGCCGTGGCGAGATCATTAAAGTATTGCTCAGCAACGGCTGGGACTATATGAACGGCCTCTTAACCCTGGGGAAAGTGGGGGAACCACAAATTCCGACACCGGAAGTTCTCACCAAAATCCTCGTCGAGTTGGGGCCGTTTTATATCAAGTTGGGGCAACTGCTCAGCACCAGGCCAGACCTTTTACCCCCCCGTTATATCAACGCCCTCACCGCCCTCCAATCCAATGTGCCTCCCCTGCCCTGGTCGGCGATCGAGGACTTGTTGCAGAGGGAATTTCCCCAACCCCTGGGGGAAACGTTTCAAGAAATTGAGTCTGAACCCATTGCCGCCGGCTCCATTGGTCAAATCCATCGAGCGGTTTTGCAAAGCGGAGAAACCGTTGCCATTAAAGTTAAACGGCCCGGCATTGATGTGATTGTGGAACAGGATAGTTTATTGATCAAAGATGTGGCTGAATTATTGGCCTTGACGGAATTTGGTCAGAATTACGACATTGTTAAACTCGCCGATGAATTTACCCAAACGGTCAAAGCAGAATTAAATTTTGATACAGAAGCGGCTTATACCAATAATTTGCGGACTAACCTAGCAAAAACCACCTGGTTTGATCCCAATCAATTAGTAATTCCAAAGGTTTATTGGGAGTTAACAAACCAAAAATTCCTGGTGTTGGAATGGCTGGATGGAGTGCCAATCTTAACCGCAGATTTAACCCAACCCCCCAGTGATAAAGACATTGCTGAAAAGAAAAAGGAAATTACCACCCTATTATTTCGGGCCTTTTTCCAACAACTTTATGTGGATGGTTTTTTCCATGCGGATCCCCACCCCGGCAACATTTTTTACTTAGCAGATGGTCGTTTAGCCCTCATTGACTGCGGCATGGTGGGTCGCCTTGATCCCCGCACCCGGCAATTGTTAACGGAAATGCTATTGGCGATCGTTGATTTGGATGCCAAACGTTGTGCTCAGTTAACGGTGGAGTTATCAGAATCGGTTGGTCGCGTTAACTTCCAGCGGCTAGAGGTGGATTACGAACGCATGTTGCGGAAATATTATGACTTAAGTTTGTCAGAATTTAACTTCAGTGAAGTAGTTTATGAATTTCTCCGCATTGCCAGAGTGAATAAACTCAAAGTTCCCGCCTGTTTAGGATTGTATGCTAAATGTTTAGCCAATTTAGAAGGCGCTGGATGACAATTTAATCCTGAGTTAAATTTATTCACTGAAATTAATCCCCTCATTACCGATCTTTTCCGTCGGCAACTGTTTGGCACTAATCCTTTGCAGACAGCATTAAGAACAGTATTAGATCTTAAAGCAGTTTCCCTTAAAACCCCCAGGCAAATGGACGTGTTACTCGATCGCCTAACTACGGAAACTTTGCAATGGAATGTGCGGCTAGAGGGGTTGGAGCCAGTGCGTCGCACCATCGATAAGTCCGCTAACCGTTTATCTTTTAGTATTGTGCTTGGTTCTCTAATTATGGGGGCGGCAATTCTTTCCACTGGCAATGATCAACAGCTAACTTTAATTGCCAATATTTTGTTTGTGGCAGCTACGGTAATTGGTTTTTGGTTGGTAATTAGCATCCTGCGATCGGGAAGATTAAAATAGTAGTTAGACTATCTGAAAAAAGGTTATGTTTGCCAGATTAGGGTCAAAATATTACAGTTTACCTTGAGGTTAAAAAATGGGTTTAGTTTATGCCAATATTGAGCTTATCAATCCCAAAGAACAGGCTCTACAACCAATGAAGGTCAATGCCTTAGTTGATACAGGGGCGATTACACTTTGTATTCCTGAGCATGTTGTGATTCAACTTAAGTTAGAAACGTTGGAACAACGGGAAGTTACTACTGCCGACAGCAAAAAAAGACTAGTTGATTATGTGGGACCAGTGCAAGTGAGGTTTGGTAATCGTAATTGTTTTACTGGAGCCCTAGTCTTAGGGGATGCAGTTTTGCTAGGGGCTGTTCCTTTGGAAGATATGGATTTAGTTATTAGTCCCCGTTCACAAACCATTACCGTCAATCCTGAAAGTCCTAATATTCCTGCGGCGCTGGTAAAAACTGCACTGGAGATTTAAATTAATCATTAATTAATAGCTAAATTAGTTAAGCAATATGTGACTAACAAAGATTATGAATTAACCGGATGAAAGTAATCATAAATTGTCTGGGCTAACTGGGGACCAATACCTGGTACTTCCTGTAATTGTTTGACACTGGCCTCCCGAATATAATCCAAAGAACGGAAATGGGCTAACAATTGTTTTTGGCGACTAAAACCTAAACCAGGAATTTCATCCAAGCGCGATCGCCGACTTTTACTAAGCCGTTGTTGACGGTGGAAACTGACCGCAAAGCGATGGGCTTCATCCCGCAAACGGCGTAATAATTGCACTCCAGGTTGTTCCGCGTGGGTGGGCAAGGGTTGGGATTCTCCCGGTAGAAAAATTTCTTCCCTTTGTTTCGCTAAACTGACCACCGTAAATTTATCCAGCAAATCCATTTTCTTCAGCACCTTAACCACCGCTGATAGTTGACCTTTACCGCCATCAATCATAATTAAATCTGGCCAATCCTGTTGATTTTTTTTGCCTTTTACAGAGGATTGAAAACGGCGGATAATAACTTCTGCCAAACTGGCGAAATCGTCAGAGTGACCGACTTTAATGGACGGGTTTTTAATTTTATAATGGCGATAATACTGTTGGGCTGGCACTCCATCAATAAATACAACTTGGGAAGCTACAGCATTAGAACCCTGAATGTGGGAAATATCATAACCTTCAATGCGTTTTGGCAAAGTTTCTAAATTTAAAATTTCCGCTAAATCTTCTAGCGCTGTAACGTTTTTAGCAGTCTGTTTTTGTAACCTCTCTAACTCGTACTGGGCGTTACGTTCCACCATTTCCAATAGCTCAGCTTTGGTTTGTCTTTGGGGGAGGTTAAAAGTTACTTTTCTTCCCCGTTGGCTAGTTAACCAATCATTGAGCAATTCTCCATCAGGTAAAGCACAGGGCAGAATGACTTCGCTGGGAATTTCCACCGCTTCGACCTGTTGATAATGCTGTTCCAAAACCCGCTGTAATACTTCCCCTTTTTCCAACTCCGACTCCACTCCATCGGCGAAAAATCCCAGCCTTCCTACCAATCTTCCCGCCCTAATTTGGAAAAGTTGAATGGCACTAATTTGTCCATCGCTGGCCACGGCGATCGCATCTCTGGAAATGGTGTCCTGGGGTAAGGAAACTTTTTGATCAGCGTTGAGTTTACCGAGGGAATTAATTTGGTCCCGAATTAGAGCCGCCTGTTCAAACTTTAAATCTGCCGCCGCCTTTTCCATTTGTTGCGTTAACAATTGATGTAGTTCCTGGGTACGTCCCTGGAAAACCATAGCGACTTTTTGTAAGGTTTGGCGGTAGTCTTCTGGGGTAATTAATTCTTGGCAAACTCCAGGACAACGGCCAATGTCATAATTTAAGCAAGGACGATGTTTGAATAGGGGCTGACGACGTTGCCGCAGAGGAAAAATACGTTGTATTAATCGCAATGTTTGCCGTAAACTAAAACTATCCACATAGGGCCCGTAGTAACGATCCTTAGCCTGGTTTAAACGGCGTTTTCTGGTAATAAAAATACGGGGATAGGTTTCTGACCAGGTGATACACACATAAGGATATTTTTTATCATCTTTAAGCAGAACATTAAAATGGGGTTGGTGTTGTTTGATTAAATTAGCTTCTAAGGCTAAAGCTTCCGCTTCCGTATCGGTGACAATAAACTCAATTTCCGCTACCTGTTGCACCATCAAAGCAATGCGGGCAGTGTGGGGTTGGGAATCCCGAAAATAGGATCTAACCCTAGTTCTCAATTTTTTTGCCTTGCCGATGTAGAGAATTTCTCCTTGGCGATCGCCCATGAAGTAAACCCCCGGCTCTTGGGGAATTTCCTGGAGACGCCGTTCTAATAATTCTGGTTGTTCAAGAAGAGACGTAGAGGAAACAGTAGCAACCATTGATTAAGCAAAAGAGCGAATGTTTTTCTATGGTAGAAGGGAAAACTAGGGCTTGGCAATTTGCGTCTGGGCTGGGTTAATTAATACAATTGGCTGATTTAAAACGGGAATTTTTTGCAATGATGGCAATGGAATCTTGGTTGGGAACAATGATTGGTGTGGGGGCAGCGGTGGTTTTCACTATGCCGGCTGTAGCCCAAAGTCAGCCCTTATTTTTGGCCTATCCACCCCAAAATCACCAAACCAGTAGCCCGACGATTTTTTTCATTGGTTCTGCCGCTCCAAATGTGACCGTTACCCTCAATGGCCAGCCCATTGAACGCAGTGCCCAAGGCAATTTTGCCCCTGTAATCCCTCTCAAGATGGGGGAAAATCAGTTTGTTTTTCAAGCAGAGTCCCAACGGATTGAGCGTACCATTACCCGCATTGGCACTGGCCCCACATTGTCCCCCCAAGGTGGTTTTGCCGCCGGCTCCCTCACCCCCGCTGTGCCCATTAGTCGTCCTGCTGGCGAACCAATTTGCTTTACGGCGATCGCCCCTACGGATGCCATGGCCACGGTGACCTTGGCGGGCCAAACCATTCCCCTCACCCCCCAGGGCAATGTGGTACAGTTACCGCCCAATAACACCATTTTGCACGGAGAAAATCAGCCCCAAGTTACAGCAGCGGATCAGTATAAAGGCTGTCAAAGTTTCAACGTGACTAACTTACCTGCCCAATTGGGAACGCCTCAATTTAATCTGCAATGGCGGGGACAAAACTTTTCCACTCCTGGCCCCGGTAGCGTTACTTTGCTCAATGGCGATCGCCCCCAGGTAATTGTGGTTACCAGTCAAACGGGGGTTGCCCGCACAGGCCCTGGCACCGATTATTCCCGGTTAACTCCTTTACCCCAGGGTAGTCAAGCTAGCGTCACTGGCCAGGATGGGGACTGGTTGCGGTTAGACTATGGCGGCTGGATTAAAGCAGATGAAACCCGTACTTTACCGAGCCAAGCTCCGCCTCGTTCCCTAATTCGCAGTGTGGGTTACCAAGTTTTTGGCGATCGTACAGAAATGCGTTTTCCCTTGCAATTGCCGGTGCCAGTAACAGTACATCAAACTGAAATGGGACTGACTTTAAGTCTTTACAATACCACTGCCCAAACTGACACTATCCGCCTCGATAATGATCCTATTATTCGTAATTTGACCTGGCAACAAATTAGTCCAGATCGGATTGATTATTATTTCACTTTTAAGACTGATCAACAGTGGGGTTACGATCTGCGTTATGAGGGCACTACGCTAATTTTGTCTTTGCGTCATCCTCCCCGTATTTCTTCCCAACCCGGTAACTTGCAGGGAGTAAAAATTCTGCTCGATCCGGGCCATGGGGGTAGTGAAGCGGGGGCAGTGGGGCCCACTGGCTATGCAGAAAAAGACATTAACTTACTCATTTCTCAACGTTTAGCTAATCGCCTCAAATCCCAAGGGGCTAATGTCCATCTCACCCGTACCAGGGACGAATTTGTCTCTTTAGTCGATCGCCAAACCCAGATTGCCCAAGTGCAACCGGCGATCGCCCTTTCCATCCATTACAATGCCTTACCCGATAGCGGTAATCCCAACGAAACCGATGGCATTAGTACATTTTGGTACAATGCCCAAGCAGCGGATTTAGCTAATTTTTTACAGCGGTATTTGGTGGAAAATTTAGGCAGAAATTCCCACGGAGTTTACTGGAATAATTTGGCTTTAACCCGTCCCACCATTGCCCCAGCAGTGTTGTTGGAATTGGGGTTTATGATTAGTCCCCAGGAATTCGAGTGGATTACCAATGCCCAAGCCCAGGAACAATTGGTGCAGGCTTTAGCGACGGGCATTACCACCTGGTTACAGCAACAACGTTGAGTCCACTTCCATAAAGTTTCCTGCTTCGTTTAAGTACCAACTTCTACTGGTATTGAACCTTCCATTTTCACCGGAAGCAATGAGGTAAATATATTCTGGCCAAGCAATGGCCCGATCAAATTCTGACGGTATGGGCTGGCCATGGGGATGGGAATGGAAAATACCGATAATGCTTAACCCTTTTTGGCGGCAATCTTTTTGGGCGGAAAGCAAAACTTTGGGGTCAATGGCAAAGTAATGTAACTTATTTCCCTGATGATTATTCTGCTGAAATTCTTCCACATCACCCCAGCAATTTTCCGTTGGCTGTACTTCGACTACTTGCCAATGGCGATGACCATTTTCTCCAATTAATATTTTCCCCAGTAAAAGACCACAACATTCCTCCGGATAACACCGTTCCCCATGGCGATAAATTTGGTCTTGGTGAACTTGACTCAGACTTAGTTGGACCACTTTTGCTAATTTTTCGTTTTGGAAGGTCTTCAGAAAGTTTGATTCCGCCCCTAAATTACTCCGGTAATACTGAGGAAACTTTACCCAGTTTCTCCCCAAAGTTGGGTGGGTTGGGGGCTTTTAAAAGAGGCTTTTAGACTATCAACAATTTTGCAAAAAGGTTGAAAAATCCTGCCTGCTTTAACGGAATAACCAACGCCAGAGGAGATGGCGGGGACCAATTTTACGAATTCTAGCCGTACCTCGAATGAGATTATTCCTTTCCTTAATGGATAGACCCCAAAGAATATGGCAACTTTGGCGAATCAATACCGCCCCGGTAAAACCAATACTGCCAAACAAAGTAAAAGCAGGTACTAACTGAAAGGCAAAGCCATAACGGATAGCAACCCAGGTGAAATGGTCCTGTAACAGGGCAATATCTTGGCGAAACTGCCAAATAGACCAGGGAACAAGGGTTAGCCACAGCAAGGCCACCACTGTCCAACGACCATAGACCCCCGCTTGGTAAAGGCGATAGGCGGGTTTACTTAAACACTGGTCGGGCATTAAACGATGGGGCATGGATGTTGAAATTTTCACTATTGGAAGTCCATTAACCGCCAATGCCTAGCCTCAAGGCCCAGTTGGGGCTAAAGGGAATCAGGGTCAGCAACATTAACAATAGGGCTAGTAAACCCAAGCCGGCCCTGGTGTCGTCCGGTTCCGTCAACTCGTTTAAGCTGGGGCGTTCCAATTGCCGTTGCAAAAATAAAACCACGATCGCCCAATAGAGGGGAATGGGATTGGCGGGGTTAAATAGGGAAACAGCCCCCAAAATAACTAGGGTGGCAATGGTGGTGCGGCGGGCTACTTTACGGCCGTAGATGGCTTGGACAATGCGGCCCCCATCGAGTTGCCCAGCGGGTAATAAATTTAAGGCATTAATTACCAAACCGAGCCAACCTAACACCGTCAAAGGATGGATGGAAATCACACTACTTTTTAGAGCACTGCCCAAAATTAATTTAGCTAACGTGCCCACCAACAGGGAACCTTGCAAAAATTGCACCGGCAGTTGAAATAAATTATTGCCCCCGGATAAGTTCAGTCCCACGATCAAAAATAGTAAAGAAACTAATCCCCCTATGGCCGGCCCGGCGATCGCCACGTCAAAGAGGGCATTGCGGCTGGGTAAAAGGGATTCAAAACGAGTAATGGCCCCAAAGGAGCCGATTTGCCAGTTGGGTAGCAAGAAAGGCCAACTCAACCTGACTCCCCATTTTTTCGCCTGCCAGAGGTGACCTAATTCATGGGCTAGCAAAATAATACCCACGGCGATCGCCAGGGGAACTGTTTCTCCCACCCGTTGCCAATTGTCCACTAAGTCAAAGCCCAACAGGGCCGCACTGGCTTCTAACGTAGTCACAATGGTGGCCACCAGTAACACCACCGCCAAATTTTTCTGGGCCAAGGTGCTGGGTTGGGGGTCATTAGTACTGGGTAAAATCACCACCACGGGGCGGTCTTCACTCCCTTCCACTAGGAAAAGGCGATATTTTTCCCCCATTAATTCCTTCAGTTTGCCCGATAGTTTACCGAAAGCATCCTCCGCTTCCGTCCGCAAATTACCTTTAAAGATTGCCCCTTCCTGGTAGGCAATGGTTTCCGTGGCAAAAAAGCTATCAATGCTAAAAATACCTTTAATAATGGCCAAATCTTCCGGGGGAATGGGGGAAGTTTCTTCTAAGTTTGTGTTGGCCGTGCTGTCACCGAGCACAGTGGTTTTATCTGCCCCATTGGCCAAATCTTGCAGACGTTGGGCTGCCTTTTGGCGCAACAGTTCCGCTTGTCCTTCTTCCCGCATTTGCCGACCCAGATAGATGTAAATGCCCCCCGACACCAAAAGCAAAACCAACACTGCGGGCAAACTGATGGATAAACCAAAACTAAAAAGGACAAAATATAATAGCCAAGGGGCCATCAGCACCACCGACTGGAGCCAAGCCAGTTTTCCCAATTTGCCAAAGGGTTTAGCCCGCCGATAGCCCCAGACTAAAACACCGATCGCCAGGGCAAAAATGGCGAAGACAATGGGGACTAAAAACTGGTCTAGGGTAGTGGGCATGGGTAAAACAAGTGTGGAAATTAGAATTATTTCTCAGCTGGGGTTGATGAAGATTAGGGAGCAGCATCCATGGCCTGGCGTAAATTTCCCCCATGGCGATCGAGTTGAGCCTGGGCAGATTCTGCACTTAAACCAGACCAGTGCATTAACAAAGCTAACTTAACCCGTTGGCCACTGGCGACCAGTAATTCAGCCGCTTCCTCTCGGTTTAAATCGGTTAAATCTCGCAAAATTCTAATGGCTCGGTCTTCCAGTTTGCGATTAGTTACCGCCACATCCACCATACGATTGCCGTAAACTTTGCCCAACTTGACCATGGCTCCAGTAGACAGGATGTTCAAGGCCATTTTGGTCACTGTGCCCGCTTTTAAGCGGGTGGAACCGGCCAAAATTTCTGGCCCGGTTAAAAGTCTAATATTCACGTCTGCTTGGCAAGGAGCTTGGCTTTCCGGTACACAAGCAATAAAAATCGTTTTCGTCCCCCGGGCCCTGGCCGCATCTAACGCTCCATGGACATAGGGAGTCGTACCCCCGGCCGTAATTCCCACCACCACGTCCAACTGGGTAATGCGATGGTCGGCGATCGCCTGGGCCCCATCTGCCGCAATATCTTCTAAACCTTCTGAACTGCGGAGTAACGCACTGGCTCCCCCGGCTAAAATTCCCTGCACTAACTCCGATGGTGTACAAAAAGTGGGGGGACATTCCACCGCATCCAACACCCCCAACCGGCCACTGGTACCTGCGCCAATGTAGAAAAGTCTCCCCCCTTTAGCCAAAGCATCACTAATAATTTCAATGGCCGCCGCTAAATCTTCCCTCGCCCCGGCGATCGCCGTCACTGTCAGTTGATCCTGTTGGTTAAATAAATCTACCAATTCCAGGCTGGACAACTGGTCCAAATTTTGACTTTGGGGATTGGTCTGCTCTGTTAATAAATGACCGCGCTCTTCTAAGATTTCCATAGGCATGGGGGATGGGAGAAAGATGATCGGGGAAAGAAAAAACAAATTAGAGATTAAACAAAATCAACCAAACCAAATTTAGTCAATTAACTGGGACTAAGCTTTAAAATTATGGTTAGTAAAAGGGTTAGTTAAAACCAGAAAGGACATGTCCACAATTTTTCTACAACAACCCCTCCAAACGACGGCGAATATTTTCTAGTTCAGCATCGGAAAATTCGTTGTCTGGCTTTTCTTCTCCCTCGCCTTGGTCAGTGTTTTGGGCTTCCCGGGCCGCCTGCAAAACCCCATCCGGGTCCCATTCCGGTTCCGCCACATTTTTTTCCGGAGGAATGGCCAGCATGCCTTCCGCCACAACCTCGCAGTCATAGCCAGCTTCTTGACAAAATTCTTCAATGTCCCGGGAATCCATGGCTTCAATGGAGGGGGGCGGGAAATCCTGGGCCTCTAAAAGCAGGGCATAACGGGTGGCATCGTCCTCGGAAGTGAACATCAAAATTTTATTGCGTCCCCCCATTTGTACGGTGTGGATGCCTTCATTATCCGTACCTGCGTTGAATAAAAGAACGTAAACACGCATAGAGTCAGCAAAATCTAAAAGTTGTCTATTCCTACCAGCATATCGAGCTAGGGCAGTTCTGCAAAAATCAATGGGGCCACCGACGACATAACTCAAGCTGAGCATTCTTCGATGGCCCCCAGGGGAGAACCTAGGCTCCGCCCCTATGACGGGATAATCCGGTGGAGAAATGAACTAGAAATTAAGTTCGGCAGCTTGAACTTTTTCAATCTGTTTTTTCTTCAACACCAACAGAATTTGGGAGAGCATAATCCCCGCCAAGAAGAGTACAAGGAATTTAATGCGGGTGGGATTTTGCAGCACTACTTCCGTATCTTTCTGGCCAAAACCGCCCACATTGGGATTATTGGTCAAAAATTCCCCAGCTTCCACAGTTTGACCGGCACTGACAATCAATTCGGGGCCGGCGGGAATGTCCACGGTTTCTGTACCGTCGGCAGTGGTGAGGATCAGTTGGTAACCACCAGCTTCAAGGGCGTTAACTTCTGAAATGGTGCCAGCGTTGGGGGCTTTAAAGGCATTGTTATTGCTCAGCAAACCAGTGGGATAAATTTGTCCACGGCCCCGGTTGGCCCCCAGGTGGACAGCGAATTTACCGTAGTTAATGCTTTTATCCTTGGCAGGATCGGGGGATAGCACGGGGAAAACGATTTCCTGATACTGCTCACCGGGCAGGGGGCCAACAATGACCACATTTTCCATGTCTTCCCGGTAGGGCTGGAAGTAGGTGCCGCCAACTTTTTCTTTAAGTCCCTCGGACAGGCGATCGGGGGGAGCAATTTTGAACCCTTCGGGCAACATCAACACGGCTCCAACGTTTAAGCCACCCTTGGAACCATCTCCTAGTACCTGCTGACTATCGAGATCATAGGGAATTTTGACTACTGCTTCAAACACGGTGTCTGGCAAAACTGCCTGGGGAATTTCCACTTCTGCCGCTTTCTGGGCGAGGTGGCAGTTAGCACAAACAATACGGCCAGTGGCTTCCCGGGGGGTCAAAGGCGCTGTTTCCTGGGCCCAAAAGGGATAGGCAGAGGCGGCCTGGGGCAGACCAAGGTCGGTGATCAAAAAGACGCTGACTGTGGCGATCGCCAACACCGTGAAGCGGCGCAGAGCAACCATGGTTTTCGTCCACAGCCCCAAAGTATCAGGGTTTCTCATCGTTAAGTTGAACGGATTAGGTTTAGGTGAACAGTAGGGGAAAAAGACCAGTCTCAGACAATTACACAAAATTACAACAGTGTTGCTTACTCAACGGATAGCAAAGCTAAACCTAAGCCCACCAGGGATCTTCGTCGGTGCGGAAATCGGTTTCGGTCCAGGTGCTGAGCACTAATTTGTCGTCGTCGGTAACGGTAGCGTGGGCCAAAGCCAAAGAGAGGGGAGCCGGGCCACGGACCACTTTACCTTCAGCGTTGTACTGGGAGCCGTGACAAGGGCACATAAATTTGTTTTCGCTGGCATTCCAGGGCACTACACAGCCCAAATGGGTACACACCGCATTAATACCATAGTTGGCGATCGTGTCATCCCCCTGGACTACAATATAGGTCGGGTCGCCCTTCAACCCCTGGGCCAACACCCGATCGCCAGCGTTATGGGAAGCCAAAAATTCCGTCACCTTAACATCATTACCAAGGGCATCTTTGGCCGTTACACCACCGCCCGAACCACCACTGGAGGGGGGGATCAAATATTTTACTGCTGGATAGAGGGCCCCGGCCGCCACCCCAGTGATCGTACCGAAGGTCAATAAGTTCATAAACTGACGCCGACCCAAATCGGGGACATCAGGGGAGCCAGAAATCTGTGTCATAATGAACCGTCTAAATTTAAGGATTTTTACTAACATTCACCGGAGAAACCCCGGCAACATCGTTACAGAGAGGCAGGCCGGCTAAGTTACCGCTACCCCGGGGATTTGCAATAAAAAATGTAACAAGTCCTGTTCGATTATGACAGAAAACGCGCCAGCCCATCTAGACAAGGCTTTGGGCGATATTCCCTGACTAGCCAATGACAGTTTGTGGCCCCCTATGCTCCATAAGACAAAAAAATCCCGGCGGGGCGGGATCTAAAGAAAGTTAACCAAAATTAAGTTGGGATTAAATTGGGTCAGGAATATGTCAACAACCCCCCATTAACCAGCCCAGTCCACGCTAAAGCCTTCGAGAATCAGAGAAGAGTTATAAATCTGCAAAATAATCAGTAAGAAAACCAGAAAAAGAGCCATAAATACCCCCATGACAGGAGTGGTGCCCCAGCCCGGTACGACCTTACCGTATTCCGAGTTGAGGGGTCTGAGGATATCTCCTAACCGAGTGCGCTGTGCCATAGACTTCCCGTAAAAATGACTAAATGAGTTTTTGTAATGTTCTGTAATAATATAAGACAACAGAAACAACTATCAATCTTACCCCATGGAATCCGCAACAGTTCTTAGCATTACTTTTGCTGTCATTCTCATCGCCATCACTGGTCTGGCTGTGTACACTTCCTTTGGCCCTCCGTCCGCTGAGTTGGGTGATCCCTTCGATGACCACGAAGACTAAGCAGACCAGTCCGTCAGGGTCTTTAATTTAAACACTAGTTCGCTGTTAAAAAGCCTGAATCCACTCTTTGACTTCATACTCTGTCCAGATGCCGTTTTGCCAGTAAGGATCTCCTTGCACCAACTTTTCCACCGTGTCCTGGTCTGGCGCGTCGTAAATTGCAAAAACCTGCCGTAAATCTTTGGTAGGTCCAATGGTAACCAACACACCACTTTCCTTTTGGACCTTCAGTCCATCTAGGTGTGCTTGACGGTGGGGGGCTCTTTTTTCTTCCACGTTGTCACAATAGGTTCCCCAAAGCACATACTTAGCCACTGGTTACACACTCCTTTCTCAGCAACAGATACATAAAAGTTACCTAAGAATTCTAAATCATAACGGAGGGAGGTTTCCCTTCTTGGCCAGCTATCGTCATTAATCATGGCTTGGGAGTTTCCCAAAATAATTTTGGGCAAGCACTAGACCGCATTGCACATTGAGACGGCAGTTGCCTTACCTAATTGGAGCCGGCCAATTTTCCTTGGTAAATCATGCCAGTGGCATCGGCGGCAACCACTGTCTGGTCATCGGTGAAAATGACAGCGTTAATACCTGTAGTAGAAATTTTATGTTCTTCGACGATTTTTCCCGTGGTTAAGGAAATAATTTTAACAAAGCCTTGATCATCGGCGATCGCCACTAAATTTTCAGAGTTAATATCCAAAGCGTTCAGCCATGAGTTTACTTTTGCAAGGGTTTTATGGGCACCGGTGGCTAAATCTAGCTCTACTAACTCTCCGGTAAAGTAACCAATTAGTAGCTTGGCGCCATCGGGAGTAAATTTGAAAGTGTTGATGCGGCTGTTAATTGTTTTAAAGGTGCTAGGTTCAACGGGGTTACGGGCTGTATCATGATCAATATTAAAAATAGCAATTTCCCCCGTATCGTAACTAACAGCAACTTTGCCAACTTCTGGATTGGAGGTGTGGGTAAAAGCTAGATTTCTAGCAACACCAATAGATTGGTAAAGCTTGAAGGTGTTAACCTCCGGGGGGGAAAGACTGATTAATCGTGAAATGGTCACTGAGCCATCATCAGAAGATGATAATAGATAATCTTGGAGAATTAATGAATCTGTTACCGCCGCTTTATGGAGGGGAATATCAAAATTTTCCTGGGAGTTATGCAAAACACTGCTTCCAGTGTAGATAGAAGAAATAAGGAAAGGGATCGAGCCAAATTCCCCATACCTAGCCCGAAAAAAACGTTTACAGTTTTTAAGAAATAAATTATTTTTCTGATCTTGGTTTAAATTAGCATCGAGAAAAATCAAGTTGCAATTATAAAAGCCAATGGCTAGCTGTTTTGACTCTGGATCTTGGGCAATGGAAGCCGCAGCTCCATACTGACTAAGATCAATTTTTTTAACCACAAAAGGTTGTTCTTGACCCCAGACTCTTCCTTGCTGGGGAGTCAACCATAGACCAGTTAAGAGAAACGCAACCAACAGCAAACGCTTCAATTGATTGTTTTTAGAATGGAAAAAATAATTTTTAAACCTAAATATATGCTTCATACCTTGATTTTAACCAGGGAATAGTTAATATAAATTAGCCGTGAAGTTGTTGAAAATTTCAAGCAAACTTGATACCAGTTTTCTCTTCTAGCTTATTTTTGATCAGAGATTGAGCTTGGGAATTTAATTGACTATATATAAACCGATAAACTTCAATTAGCTTTTGCGGAGCTTGGGATAAATTAGGTTTAGTTTGCACCATGCCTAATTTACCAATTAATTGTTGGTAAGCTTGCTGGTTGTATTCTTCCTGAGCTCTGATTTGTTTGGCCTGATAAACCGGCAGAAGTTCCTTGATTACCGCCTGAACAGTAGGGGAAAGACTCTCCCAAAAACTGGTGTTGAAAAACGTGTTATAACCAGACCAAGCATGGTTAGTCATGTTTAAATATTTGGTTACCTCATATAATTTAAAACCTAATGCTACAGATGAAGGATTTTCCTGGGCCTCCACTGTGCCATTTTCTAAAGCGCGAAAGACTTGATTCATGGTGATTTTTTCGGGAACAGCTCCTAGAGCTTCCATGGTCATTGCCATGTCATTGGAAGGAGGAATCCTGATCTTTAACCCTTGAAAATCTTCTAGTTTATAAATTGGCTTACTGGCAATGGAAGTGACAATTCTCATGCCGTTGTTAAACGTGCCATTCCGTAAATAAGTTAAATTATATTGGGCTACCGAGCCATTAAGAGCTTCCGCAAAGAGGGACTGATTAATAATTTCAAAAACGTCTTGGGCTGATTGATAAAGGAGGGGAATATTTTGCACACCAATGACATCGGGAGCTACTTTGTCGATGATGGGCCCAGCAACGCTGACAATTTCAAAACGTCCTCCGGTAATGAACTGTACTGCTTGGGGATCGCCAGCGGGAATGGAAGCGTCGTGGGGAATGGGGGAAACAAAAAGTTCTCCCTCCGTTTGCTTAAATACTTCTAGCCACAGTTCTTCTAGGGCTTTATGGAGAGGGCTAGTGTCGGGTTGATTATGAAGATGGAAAGCTCGAATTTTTGCTTGGCTATAATACTCCCCATACTTACCAGGCAGAGGCAAAATTTTGTTTAAAATTTCCTGGGGAATGCCCTCGGCTAATAGTTTTGGTGCGGCGATCGCCAGAAGGGAACTGGCCCCTGCCAAAGCGAGAAAATTTCTCCGTGAATGTTTCATAACTGATATTCCCCATTATTTAGCTCTGAATTATAAGGCGTAATTTTCTAGTCAAAGCTGACCTCGACCACATTTTTGGCAAAGCTTCCATAATGCCTGGGTGATGGAATAGGCGGCGGCTTTGGAAGCAGAAAGGGAAATTACTGGGAAAAACCCTACAAATGAAGGGTTTAGCTTCCTAGAAATTGCTGCTTAAATCTTGGAATGTAGCATCGGCACAGAAGATGGTTAAGCAATGGTTATGAGACTTTCCTAAAGAATAATGATAATTTATCTACGGCTCTGGATAATTTTCTCGAAGACCTCCACCTCCCGGTCATAGACATAAGTACTTTCTACTTTGTTCAACATCCTGTTTTTCCTCTGTCTTACATAAGGTATTTATGGCTGCCTCTACCCAGACTCCGGCGATCGCCGTTGACTCGAACGGTTTTACACATTTAGTTTGGAACCAAAATAACGTCATTTACCACGCCTACTACGACCCTTCTGTCGGGCGGTGGCGGGAATCTGCTCCGATCGCCAATAGTGTCAGTGCCAAAGAACTTAAAATTACCACAGGAGTACGAAGCCAAGGGGAAGAAACAGGAAGTTCCGTAGAGGGGATTTTTATTTCTTGGATCGAAGGAGAAGGAAATAACAGCGATATTCATGGCGCTAGCGGCATTCTCAATAGCCTAGGGCAATATAACTGGGGCCAAACATTCAAGCTCACCGATGACGCAGTGAGTGATGAAAATATGCGGTTGCAGACCACTGCCGACGGTAATCTGCTCCTAATCACCGAAAAAATTGACTTAGATGATCCCCAAGCTGACAGAGATTTATACAGCCAAGTCATAGACCTCAGAAACCGAGAAACACTCCATAACACCCTCACCCAGGTCAAGCCTCTCAATCCCAGTAATTTTATTGCTCCCAATGCTTCCCCCACCTTGGCCCTCGGAGATGGAGATATACAAGTTCCAGGAACTTTTTTAATCACGAAAGAAAACAAAAAAGAGTATCAACTTCCTTTATCTTTTTTTAACGGCAAATTGGAATTCAAAAATGCCCTTGCCCTAGGGGGGGGGATCAACTTTACGAACCTGATTAATTCGGGTGATCCAGGGCTATCTGCTTTTTTGCAACTGCAGGATGAACTGTCCGGGGCACTGAGCTTCGGTAAAAACAAGGTTTCCCTCAAAGGTCGTCTACAGGGGAAACTCCAACTAGATTTTTTACTTAACGGGGATGGCAATACTTTTTCTGCATCCGATGCCCTGAGGCTCAGGGGAGAATACGAACGTAATTTATTACCAGGGAAAACCACCTATGACATTGGTTTTTCTGTAGGTGGAGTTCCGATTTCTCTCCTCGATGCTGAAGTTCAGTTGGGATTGCTTTTTGATTTGGCTTTTACGCTCAAACAAAAATGGAGTACAGATTTTGATCTTACCCCCCAAGCCCTAGTCACGGGGGGATCAACCCTAGCTGAAACTCAGACAGAAAATACAACTGTTGAATATTGGTATTCCTTGGTGCGGGCTGATGGCACTCCGGCCCAGCCTGGAGATGACCCCAGCCAACTCTACTGGCTAATCAATTCGGACCAAGCCGCAGACAATTTGCTTGCGCCGCCCCCTGGTTTAGAAGCTCCAAGTCCAGCGGAATTAGCACTGATTCCCGGCGTGGAAAACACTGGTCTTCTTAGCTTTGGCACTGGATTATCAGGCAAATTAAAGCTGGCCTTGCTTGGCTTTACGGCTTTTGATTTTGAAAGCAAGCTAGAGATCCTGGCAAACTTTGAAGTTTTCCCTAACGTCGGATTTGATAGCTTAGAAGAAACACTCGCACTAGGGCTAAATCTTTTTGGTAAAAAATGGTCCACAACCCTCAAAGTTGAGCAAAACTTCGATAATCCCAGCTTGATTGCAGAAAATTTGTCGACTACCCTCAATGCCGATGATTTGCTAGTTGGCATTAACCCTGATTTTATCCAAGGAAGTACTGCGATCTATGCGGGCAATCCCCTTGATGGCACTAGTGTTGGTTCTAATCTGACCGATGACACCTCCCCCAGTATTCTTGTAGCGAGTGATGGCAATCTTTATGCTACCTGGGTGAAAAATACCCATAATGAAAGTCTGTCCCAGGTGTTACTGGCGAAATCCACCGATGGCGGCAATACCTGGAGCAATCCTTTAGTGATTCCCAACAGTGCCGGCATGAACTTTAACCCGGTCATCGGCACAACGGTAACGGGGCAACTATTGGTGGTTTGGAGTAATGCCAGTCCTGATATTTTTAATCCCGATGGAAGCGTTAACCGGCCTGAGTTTGTTGAATCCCTTGCGGCCAGTACGTTGTTCTATTCAACCTCCAATGATAATGGCGCTACTTGGAGCGATGCCATACCCATTAACCCAGACATTAAAACTCCCCAGGCTTTGACCCTAACTCAACTGGCGAATGGCGCATTACTTCTATCCTGGGTCGTAGCGGATACCCTGATACCAGATACCGGACTATATACCAATGGCGGTGACACTAAGAATGATGTACTTTACAGTTCTTTTTGGAATGGAACAAGCTGGAGTAATGCTCAAATCGTAGCTAGCGGTGACCTGCGTTTATTAGAAACGCCCGTATCTGCAACGGTGGGCGGCGAAGCGACAATATTCTGGACAGAGGTGAATCCTGCTGCCGATGATGGCATAAGTATTTTTTATAGTAGCTATAATCAGCAATTTGCCCAGTGGACTCCTGCGGTTCTATTTGCGCCGGATTTATCAAACCTCACCACTTTCCAAACCGTGGCGGAGGCGATCGAAATTAGCAACAGCATCAGCAATCAAACAGTTAATTCTGCTTTTGATCAGCCAACCCACAACAGTGTTGTGGCGGAAAGTGATTTGCGCTTAGTAATTCCCCACAACAATAGTCAAGGCTCCAGTCAACTCCAAGTTTCACCTATTCGGGTAAAAGAAACCGATGGCGAAGCTGTTTTGCTTGTGCGTCGCACCGGGAATATTCAAGAAGCGGTGAGCTTTAATTATCGTACTGTAGATGGTTCTGCCACAGCGGGGGCTGATTATGTAGCCCAGGCTGGAACCCTGACCTTTGCTCCAGGGGAAGTTTTCAAGGAGATTCGGATTGCAATCCTAGATGATGACATTACCGAACGCCGGGCAGAAAAATTTCGGGTGGTCATCACTAGTGACCATGAAGGTGCTCACCTCCGCCTAGATGGTTTGCGTTTGGGGAATACCAGATTAGAACTCGTTGCAACGGTAACAACCATTGAGGATGAGCCAACCAGCCTATCTGAAATTGACAGTGGTTTCATCTTAAATGCAGATCCCCTAGCCCAAGCTGGTATGGCGATCGCCCCAGGGGGAGATATAAATAGTGATGGCACGGATGATTTCTTGGTAGGCGCACCGGCCAAAAATGGGGGCAATGGTGCCGTCTATGTGGTCTATGGTAATCCGACCATTGGCATTCGGGATCAAGGTCTATCCTTGGATAGTCTTGATGGTACTAATGGGGTCATTATCCAGGGAGCGAGTCAAAGCCTATTGGGAACGGCCATGGCGACGGCGGATTTAGACAGTGACGGGTTGAGTGATCTGGTGTTGGGAGCTCCTCAAAATTCAGTGCAAAATTCTGCGGGTAAAGTTTATATTCTGCGGGGTAGCAACGTCGAGGGTCAAAGCACTATTGATTTATCTACGGCTTCTAGTTTAGTTTTGGAGTCCAATCAAGCCGGTAATGCGGCGGGCTTTAAAACGGCGATCGCCGACGTGACAGGGGACGGTCTAGCAGATGTGATTATCAGTGCCCCTGCCATTAATACCATTTATGTAGTATTTGGGTCGGCCATTAAAAATGCCCTGAACAGTAACACCCCCTCCCTGAATTTGGACAATCTAGGCAGTGACGGCTTTCTTCTAAATACAGGGATCGGCCAAATCGGAACAGGATTAGGCGTGGCTGACATCAATGGCGATGGTGTCTTTGATCTATTATTGGGGGCACCCCAGGCCAATCCGGTAGATTATTCTGGTAGCGAAGATGCGGATAGTAAGCCTCTAGCCTATGGCGGTCAGGTCTATGTTGCCTTTGGTGGCACCGGTTTAAATGGTTCTTTGAACCTAGGTCAAC
Source organism: Synechocystis sp. IPPAS B-1465 (assembly GCF_003015225.1). Taxonomy (GTDB): domain Bacteria; phylum Cyanobacteriota; class Cyanobacteriia; order Cyanobacteriales; family Microcystaceae; genus Synechocystis. Next base: position 1,174,334 of record NZ_CP028094.1, read on the forward strand.
TCAATGGCAGTAATGGTCTGATTCTCAATGGGCAAGCTTTTTATAACCAGTCCAACCTGGGGGGAGGCACCCCCTCTGACCCGAATTTACAGCCGGACTTCACTATTGCAGATAACGCTGGCACCAACGTGGTCAATGCGGGCGACATCAATAATGACGGTTTCGATGACTTTATTATCAGCGCCGCCAACTCTGCCGCCAATGGCATTAATGGCTTAGGGCGAGCCTATGTGGTTTTTGGCAAGGCTTCGGGATGGAATAGTGCGATTAATTTGCAAAATCTCGATGGCACCAATGGATTTATCATCAACGGTATTTACGATACAACCCAAAATTTGGGGGGTAATGCAGGGTACTGGATTTCCGCTGTCGGGGATATCAATAACGACTTTTTTGATGACTTTATTATCAGCGCGCCAACCTTAGGAACCAATGGGCCTAACAGTGCCACCGGCCAAAGTTATCTTATTTTAGGTACAAGTCAATGGGCTAATTTCCTCAATCAAGGGGTACTGGAATTATCCGACGTCAATACTCTTAATAGTCGGGTCTTTTTGTTTAACAATCCTAACTCCGGTACTCAATTGGGCTTAGGCCTGGGGTCTATTGGGGATGTGAATGGAGATGGTTCCCCCGATATGGCGATCGCCACGCCTCAGATCTATCCAGGAGTCGAGACTAGCCAAATTTACGTTGCCTACGGACACCCTTGGGTCGGAGCGGGCGGCAGTATTGATGTCACCAAATTGCGGAGTGATAACGGTTTTGTCTTCCAGCCCGTCACTAAGAATGAAATTGGAACGGTGCAGTTAGGGGCGGATATTAACAACGACGGCTATGTTGATACCCTAATTGCGGATGCGGGCTTTAATGGTGCTGGGGGGAAAATTGTTTACCTTTTCTTTGGCAGTGACCCGGCTCAACCCAGCACTTTTGTCGATAGTGTAGCGATTACGATCGCCAGCAATGATGGTCTGATTTTAGGTCAGCAAACCCTCGACTACGGCGACTTCAACAACGATGGCATTACTGATTTTGTCGTTTCCCGCAGTGGCGCCTTAGGGCAAAGCTACGCAACCATTATTTTGGGTAGCGAAGATTCCTCCATCTGGTCAAGCATTAACCCCGATACCGGCATTGACATCAATAATTTACTTGCAAGTAATGGTGGTGTTAATATCACCGTTCCTAACGTTCCTAACCAAGGCGCACTGGTGAATCTAGCCTCCGGTGACTTTAACGGGGATGGTATAGATGATGTTTTACTTAGCAGCGCAAACCTCAACCCAGTCATTGTTTTTGGCAAAGAAACCTGGAGCAGTGGAGTAACTAGCAATGTCAATGTTTTAAATGAGTCTTTACCCATCCAAATTGAAGCGGGTAAACCAATTACAGCAGTCAATTCCCTGGGGGATGTTAATGGTGATGGCTACGAGGATTTTGGCTTGATTGGCATTGATGAGGTTAATGAAAACCTTTATGGTTACGTCATTTTTGGCAAAAACAATTTAGCCTCCAATTCCTCCCTCAATTTAGCAACCCTCAATGGCAGTAATGGCTTTAAGTTAACCTCTCCAAGCATTTCTAGCATATCTGAGCAGGGAGGAGTGGGCAGTATTAGCTTGGCAGGAGATCTCAACGGTGATGGCTTTGGAGACTTCATTGTCGGCCTGACGAATGATCTTAACTTTGGTAAGAATGGCGCAGCCTATGTTGTCTTTGGAGGCCGTAACCTTGGCTCCAGCGGCTCTTTCAACCTCAGCAACTTAAATGGTGGCAACGGCTTCACCATCCAGCAGGCTCCTGGCTCAGAAGACCTCGTAGGTTATAGTATCGCTGGCGGCGGAGATATCAATGGGGATGGTTATGATGACTTGCTGGTTAGTGCCCCTAGCGCAGGAGTTGGGAACCCAGATGGGACAAATAATGGTGATACAGAAGGAACTATTTATACTCTATTTGGTAGTTCTATTCTCGGTGTTGGTGGCACGGTGGATCTGTCCAATTTAAATGGCAGTAATGGATTTGAGACCGTTGGTGCCCAAGCCTATTCCTTTGCGGGTTCCTTTGTGGGGGGATTAAGTGATGTCAATGGGGACGGCTACGCCGATCTTGGCATTGGGGCCCAGGGTGACAACTCCCAAGGAGTTTCAGGGTTGGCCTACAACGTCTTTGGTGGGGACTTTACCCAGAATGTCACCTACGTTGGCACTATTGACAACGACATTTTTTCGGCAACTTCCCTCGCAACCTCATCCGCTCCCCATATTATGAATGGGGGTCAGGGTAACGATATTTTGCAGAGCGCAGGTGTAAATGTTTCCGCCGGGGGACGAGTCGTGATGAATGGAGGCCAAGGCAATGACTTGCTATCCATCGGGAGTCTCAATTTTGAACGCTTGGACGGGGGTAGTGGTAAAGATATTTTGCAACTCAATAGTTACATTCTGTCTTCCAACAACCTTGACCTCACCGATACCACAATCGGCAGTCGGATCCGAGGTATTGAAGTCATTGACCTAGGAATTAACAATCGGGTCACGTTGAACGTAGAAACCCTCACAGCCTTATCTGATACCACCAACACTTTTACGGTTTTGGGTCATAACTCCTTTATCGTCGCCAGTGACTTCCAGAATTGGACAAAATCAGGGACTGTGACAGAACAAGGTGTAACTTATGACCAGTACATAAATAAGGGAACTAAGCTCTTAATTCAACAAAGCAATAATCTATTTGAGTCCACCGCTGTTTCCTCTGTGGCGGTCTATGGTACAGAAAACGGTGAAACCCTCGTGCCAGGTATTTTTCCCGGATTTGTCGGCAAAGATAATATCATTTTTGCCCTAGGGGGAGATGACTTAGTCGATCTGAGTCTGGCCCAGGGCAACAATCAAGTTTATGGTGGTCCAGGTAACGATCGCCTTATTGCAGGACAAAATGATTCTCTGTTCGGGGGTTTAGGAAACGACATCCTTGATACCTCGGGCGATCGGGGAACTAATAACCTAAATGGTGGAGATGGAGATGATACTTTCTTCCTGGGACAGGGAGACAAGGCCTTCGGTAACGATGGTAATGATCGCTTCTTCATGCGGGGCAGTGGTCGAAACTTGATCAGCGGTGGAGCCGGAGCGGATCATTTTTGGATTGCGGATATTGACTTTACCAATTCTTTTAATGCGATTCTGGACTTTGAGCTAGGTATTGATACCATTGGGCTTAAGGGTTTAGCTTCCCGTCAAGACGATCTCAAGCTCATTCAGTATGGCACTGATGTTTTAATTGCCCTAGGGGATGAATATCTGGCTCGGGTAACAGGTGTCCTGCGTCCCTTCCTAGAAGTTGTTAGTGATGGCATAGACCTATTTGTTCAAGGTGCCCAAGATGTATCTCCCATTGTCGTTAGCAATACAAATGACTCGGGAGCCGGTTCCCTTCGGCAAGCCATTATTGATGCAGGCGCTAATGCCAGCCCCGATACGATTGATATGACTGGTATCGCCGCTGGCACCATTATTTTGAATAGTCCTTTACCCACTCTCAATAACCGTAATGATATTACCTTTGTAACTCTAGGAGCCTTTGGTACTCCAACGATAAAGTTTAATAACCCCTCGGCTTTCAACAATATTTTCACCCTTGAAGGGGTCGCAGTTAATCTTTCCTACATGAACTTGCAGAATGGCTATGCCAAAGGCGGCGATGGGGTAAGTGGCGGCGGCGGTGGTGCCGGGGCTGGTGGCGCCCTAACTATCCTCCAAGGTAGTACTGTCATTATTGATAATGTGAGCTTTGACAGCAATCGAGCCGTGGGCGGCAATGGAACAGCCGGGGCCCGTGGTGGTGGTGGTGAGATTTTTGGAACCCCGGATGATCGTCCTTCTGCCGGGGGAGGGGGCGGAAATTTTAACGCCTCTGGTAATGCCAACAATGGCGGTGCCGCAGGGTCTGTTGGTGATGATAAAGCTGGGGGAACTGGGGGAACTGGGGGAACTGGAGGTTTCGGGATCGGTGGCGGTGGCGGTGGTGGCGGTGGCGGTAGTTCAAGTGGTAGTCCATTTGATTTTACTCCCAGAAATGGAGGAAGTGGCGGCCCTGGTGGTGCTGGTGGCTTTGGTGCCGGTGGTGGTGCTGGTGGCGGTGGCGGTGGTTCTTCAGGACAAAATCCTGGTGATGATAAGAGAGGTGGCTTTGGTGGTTCTGGAGGGTCCGGAGGTGGCAATCCCATCGGTGGGAATGGTAGTGTAGGGTCTCAAGGGGGCGCTGGTAATACAGTTGAAGGAGGTAGTCCCGGAAATGGGGGTAGTGGCGGCGGCGGTGCTGGTTTAGGCGGTGCGCTCTTTATTAACCAGGCCACGGTTACCATCACTAATTCCCAGTTCAGTGGCAACACAACCCAAGGAGGAACTGGGGGAAATTCCGGTCAAGCATTGGGCGGAGCCATTTTTATTACCGACAATTCCTTCGTGACTGGTGCGGGTCTGACATTCAGCAATAATTCTGCTCCCAGTAGTCCCGGCGGTAGTTTTAGCAATGCCTATGGCCAGTTCCAAAACAATAATGATGTCTATGGCACCATTGATTCCCTTTCCAATGCTTCAACGAACCTATTCCTGGTTCCTCCCCTTACTCCCGAGGTGCAAAACGAGATAAGCGTCGTTGCTAAAGACAATCTTTTCTTTGTGCAATTGCCTGACGGCAGTGAAGTCAGTCTTCTTTACGAGGATCAGCCCTTTGTAAGTGGCAGTTTTGGAAATTGGCAAATCCTCGAAGCAGAAACAATTAATGGTGTTAATAACGTGCTTTGGCAGAATCCTGATATTGATGAAATTGGGGTTTGGAACGCCGATAGTAACTGGAACTGGATTTCGTCCGAAACTTGGCCTACCAATTCTTTCAACACTTTGGAAGCAGAAATTAATTTCCAGATTGATTTAAACGGCGATGAACTCCTTGGCGATCGCCTTACAAATATTGAAAGCAAAGGTAACACTAGTTTTCTCGAAGGTATCTTTGGTAATTATTATGTTCAAACTGGGGATGATTTAACGGCACCAATCAAATATCTGGGTGAAGTATTTGAAAACAATTTTGGTGACTGGCAGGGCCTAGCAGCGGAGACAGTTAATGGTATTAACCAGGTACTTTGGCAAAACCTTGAAACTAGTGAAATTGGTGTTTGGAGCACCGATAGCAACTGGAATTGGCTGTCATCAGACGTTTTCGCCGCTGGCTCTCTCCAAGCCCTAGAGCAACAGTTAATTTTTGCCGTAGATGTTAACTGAGTTATTAAAGCTTCCGGGAAGAGGTGATCAACTGACAAACTCATCACTTTCTGAAGCCGAGGAGCTCTGCGACCCCGAGTCCTTTTTAGGTAATCATGGACGACCTTCGGCATTATTCACATTTACCACGGCAAGACCTTAATATGGTGCGAGTCCCCCGCCTTGAGCGCCCTGGGCAAGCCCCTTCAAAAAGTCGTTTATCGCCAGAAGGGAACTGGCCCCTGCCAAAGCGAAAAAATTTCTCCGTGAATGTTTCATAACTGATATTCCCCATCATTTAGCTCTGAATTATAAAGTCTAATTTTCAATCAAAGCTGACCTCAATCACATTTTTGCCAAAGCTTTGATAGGCATCGCCCATTCCTTTCGCCATGGTGTCGTTGGGAAAAACGTGAAACTCGCCAGATTGTAGTGCAGCAATAATAGCTTCCGCCACTAGGGTGGGGGATTCGGCAATATCAGCCCGGCCAGAAGCATGGGTCATTTCGGTGGCGATGGGGCCAGGATGGACGCTCTGAACCAGAGTGCCTTGTCCAGCCAGAACTTCCCGCAATGCCTGGGTAATGGAATAGGCTGCGGCTTTGGAAGCAGAATAAGTAGCAACATTGCAGAATGACTTGAGGGAAACTACTGAGTTGAGTTGCACAAAAGCTCCCCCTCCATTGGCTTTGAGCACTGGAGCAAAGGCTTGGGCCATGGAGATCAACCCATACACATTGGTCTCCATTTCAAATTTCAAGCAGGCGATCGCCTCTTCGGCCAGGGGATTTGCAACTTTTTGCACCCCGGCATTATTGACCACAATTTCCACATCTGTGGCGGTTTGGGCAGCGGCGGCAATGGATTCTGGGTCTGCTAGATCGATCAAAATAGGGACTATTTTATTGCCATATTTGTCCACTAAGAAAGCGGCGCTTTCCAACTTTCTGACGGCGGCGTACACTTTTGCGGCCCCATGCTCCAAAAAAGACTCCACCAGTACTTTGCCTATCCCCCGATTGGCACCAGTAACCAGAACTGTTTTGTTGCTAATATCGATGGCCATGGGCATGTCTCCGGGAATATCAGTTAAAACATTACAACGATTAGCCTAATTAAGTCCCCAAAATTTAGATACGTTTCGTAAACTAAGTACAAATTATGTAAGTGGAGTTAGATTTTGGTTTAAAATTGCCTGGAGTATCTGCCAAAACATAAGTTCAAGCTGGCGATCGCCATTGGGCAATGGGTTCTAATAGGTTCTAGCCAAAGCAAGAAATTTTTCATTTAAGCAACTCAATTAGTGATACAGATCGTTGAATTGCCAAAAAATAAGTATGATTAATCTTAATGATTAGATTCCCGTCGTAGTTTACCCTGTTGCGGCGGCACAAAATCAATTTTTTAAAAGTCTTAACTATGAGTAAAATTAGGATTATTTCACTAACTAGAGGCAAATTTCTGTGAAAGTGAGCAAACGTTTTTTCCAGCCTTGTTTAGTGTTGGGGATTTCCCTTGGTTTATCTTTAGCCCTTGTTCCTGACGCCCTAGCCCTAAAAACCTATTATCAATTGCCCATAAGCCTAGCAGTAGAAGCGGCCATGGAAGCGGTCAATACCTGTCAACAGGATGGTTATAACGTCACCGCCACGGTGGTCAATCGAGAAGGTTTAGTACAAGCTGTAATTCGGGGAGATGACGCCACCCCCCACACCATCGAAAATAGTTTTTATAAAGCCTTTACTTTGATTACCCTGGGCCCCATCACTGGGCAAGATTCCACTGGGGCGATCGCCCAAAAGATGACCCCAGCTCCTTTGCCTGTGGGTTCTGTGCCCTTGGCTCCCAATCCTATTACTGGTCTTAGTTTTAGCACCGGCGGCTCAGCCATTAAAGTGGGAGACCAATTAGTGGCGGCGATCGGCGTTTCTGGTTCACCCAATGGTAATTTAGACCAAACCTGTGGTCTGAAAGGTATTGAAAAAATTAAATCCCGTTTAGTGCCTTAAACTTTTACCCTTGTCCATGGTTGGTAACCCTTAAGCTTTTTTTACGGAAGACGATCAAGCGAAATATAAAGAAAAGTATCTCACTAAAGCCATCGAAATATTTTCCATGAAACAGGTTAATTTTTTAGCTGGATTTTTGTCTAATTCCCTTATTACTTTAGTTATTATCTTTGTTGTCACTGTTGCCACCGTTACCACCTTACAAACAGCTAAAGCCGTTGCAACTTTAGATAATCAAAATATCTATACACCATCGGCGAGCAATATTCGAGGCATTCAGGAACGAATTGTTTATGATTTTCCCGATACGGGTTTGAAATTAACCATGCCCAGATTTCTTAAAGATCCTGTGGCTTTCGAAACTCCAGGCAAAGACGTATTAATTATGTTGAGAACACCGGCTGATACCTGTGGCTTGTATCAAATGGCGGAGGCTATCTTAACCCCTAATGCTGGTCCGCCGCCCCATTTTCATTACGCTTCCGATGAGTGGTTTTTTTCTACGGAACCATCCCAAGTTCGGCTTTATAGTTCTCAGGAATTTCAGGCCCCGTTACAAGTCGGTCAAATTCCTGGGATTAATGTTGACCCCATTAAAGTTGGTTCCGTTCTCGAAGATCAAGGGGAAATAATTTTTTCTCCTAGGGGGATGGTGCATTATTTTCGTAATGAAACTCCGGGGAAAGCGGAAGTCCGGGGTTTTTATAATGTTTGGGCTCCTGGCTATGGCATTTCCGAACGATTTGAAGGAATTGATAACCTTGATGGATCCAACAGCAACCAGTCCATCCCCTTGGCACAGAAAGAGTTTTTACAAACAGCCCTTTGGGGAATTCCCCACGATATCACCGGCGGCTTTGTGGGAACTAAGGATTATTACAATGAGCGGGGTTCTGTTTTTATTCATCCCGATAACATCGAGGAACTCCAAGCCCTGTTCGACCAGGGGGAAGCTTGCTATCCCAATGAAGGATAAATTGAATTTAATCTCTACATAATTAGACTTTTTTTCAAAAAAATATTTCAGTTTTTATTCTCAATTCAGGATTTTTTAAATGCGTATTTTTCCTGTATTTTTACTAACTTTCAGCCTTTTTTTAATCAAGGAAGAAATAGTTACAGCAGAAGTTAAAGTTTCTGCGCCGGTGGTTAATCAATCTGGCATTAAGCTAAATCTTGAGCGACAATTTACGGGGTCTGATGTGGCTATTAACCGTATCCATTTTAGTCCCGACGGACAATTTTTACTAACGGCGGCCGCAGATGGCGTGGGCACTTTATGGACTAAAGAAGGGGAAATGCTGGGGCAACTACAGGGTCAAAAGCCCCCCATGTTCAATGCTCGTCTTTCCCCCGATCGCCAAATTTTAATCACCACTGGCTATGACGGTACCATTCGCTTGTGGAATTTGCAGGGGGAGCTACTGGAGGAACAACAGCCCCATCGAGCAGCGGTGGCCGATGCCATATTTAGTCCCGACAGTCAAATTATTGTCACCTGTTCTGATGATGGCCAAACTAAAATTTTTACCCGCCAAGGTCAAGAAATAGCTAGTGTTTTAAAATCAGGTACAGCTCGAAATTTGGCGTACCATCCCCAGGGACTTTTAATTGCTAGTGTTTCCGATAGCGGTTCCCTCCATTTAATTAATCCCAACGGCAAAATTGAACGGGAAATTTCCACAGGCCAAGGGCGAATTAATAATGTTAACTTTAGTCCGAATGGTGAACAATTATTAACTTCAGGCATTAATGGTTCTGCCAAGTTATGGAATTTAGCAGGGGAATTAATCCATGAATATAAAGTTGTGCCCACCGGTTGGGTTAACAGTGCCCAGTTCTATCCTAAAGGTGAATGGCTAGCCACCGCCAGTGACGACGGTACGATTAGATTTTGGCAAAAAGATGGTCAATTAATTTATGAATTACCGTTGGTTAATGCCCGCTTAACTAGCTTGAGTTTTTCTCCCGATGGCAAGCAGTTAGCGGCCACCAGCAGTCAGGGACAGGTTTGGGTTTTTAATTTATCTTATTAAGGATTAATAGCAAGATGAAACATAAATTTCTAGTTAGTTTTTTACTGGGATTAACCATTAGTTTCGCGGGCGCCCAGGTTATTGCTAAAACGCCCTCGGTTAATAACGCCCCTGTAGCGCGGAGTGTAAACCAATCCCCCATTCAGCTAGAAGTTATTAAAAGTTACCAGGGTCATACGCTCAAAGGGGAAGCAATTATTCAAATTCATTACAGTCAAGATGGCAATTATTTGCTCTCTACTGCCACCGATGGTTTGGCTAAACTTTGGACAGCGGATGGAGAATTGGTGCGGGAATTTGCTGGTAAGCCTGTAGCTATGATTTTTAACGGTGCCTTTAGCAGGGACGGGAAAGCCATTATTACCGCTGGCTACAACGGTGTTGCCCGTATTTGGGATGTGCAGGGCAATGTATTGGGGGAAATTCTAGGCCACACTTCTGCTGTTACCGATGTAGTTTTCTTGAGTGATGATATGGGGGTAGTCACCAGTTCCGATGACGGCACTATTGAAGGTTGGTCAAACATTAAAGAACCACTGTTTACTGTAACTCGTCCTGGGGTGAGTCGTAATATGGACTTTAATGCCCAGACAAACTTGATTGCTGTCACCCAAGATATTGGCGAAATTACGTTACTAAATCCCGCTGGAAAAGTTGTAAGAATTATCGAAACCGATCAAGGTCGCCTCAATGATGTCGATTTTAGTCAAGATGGTAAGTTGTTAGTTACAGCTGGTTTTGATGGCACAGCTCGGGTGTTTAATCTTGATGGCCAAGAAATATTAAAAATTGATGTGCTTGATGATGGGTGGGTTACTGGGGTTGCCATCAACCAAGACAATTTAATTGCCACCGTTTCCGACGATGGCATTTTAAGAGTGTGGAATTTACAGGGACAATTATTGGGGCAATATAACCCCAATTTAGAAAGATTGGGCAGTGTATCTTTCCATCCCAACGGCAAAAATTTGGCGATCGCCGCTTACCACGGCACCATTATTTTGCTGGAGTTGCAATAAATAGGAAGAAGACTGATATTTTTGCCCGATTCTTAACTATTTTCACTTAACGTAAATCTGGCAGAACAGCATCCCGACCTTTAATGGCACAACCTTCGTCCACCATCCCAATGGGAGTGCCGGAAACCCCCAAGCCTCCCACCACTTTGCCCTGGGAAATCAAGGTCACTCCGCCGGGAAAAAGGGTGATGCCCGTGAGGGGATCGGCAGGCATGGGCCATGTGCCCACTCCCTGGGCTCCCTTTGCTTGCATTGACGCCAAAATACCAGAAGTCCTGTCCAAATTATGATTGGTAGCTAGGGTAACGGCGGAATAGGCTTTATTGAATGAAGTTTGCACCGTATGCACAAGGGCCCCATCGCTACGAATGACCACCAACACATTACCTTCGGGATTGACGACGGTGGCCGTAACCCCATAACCTTCCTGACGACAAGCGGCGATCGCCGACTGGGCCGCTTTAATGGCAATTTCCGCAGGTAAAACGGGGGTTTCTTCTAGGGCCAAAGCTGGTAGAGCTAAACCCGTTAAAGCAATGGTAGTTAATAGCGGAGTAAAAGTAAATTTGAGCATGGTGAAATTCCTTGTTTGACAACAAAATTGCTGGGATATTTTAGGCTAATTATTCTGTTAATTAACTGGTGGCACTAGGGACAAAATTAGGCACATTGGGATAAACATTTTGAATATCTTCCCGAATGGTATTGGGGTCATTTAATGCAAAGTTGGCAATGTCAATTTTTTTCATAAACGCCACCCCTGGTTTTGCCATCACATACTTAAGAAAATCTTCAAATACATAAACATGCTCCGGCCGTTGCAGGCGATCGTGCATTGTTACCGCCATCATCCGTCGTCGATAGGCAGCTTCCTCATAAAGGCGATCGAAAGAGTTTTTCAACTCGGTTAAGTACTGGCCAGAGGAAAAGAAGCGGGCCTCATAAGCACGAATATCATTCAGATAAACGGCGTAGGGCACCACCATGATAGATTTGCCGTTGTTGAGGTTAACAATGAAAGGTTCATCCCGGCTGACATCATCAATGTGATAAACAAAACCCAATTCATTCAGTACAGTAAGAATATTGACAGAACCCCGTAAACCCGGGGCATTGTAGCCCACTGCCCGCTGTCCTGTAACTTTTAGGATTATGTCCACATTACGTTGAATAAAGTCCCTTTCCTGGGGCGCGGTCATATTAAATTCATTGTCCCAATCCCAACCATGGGCCGCCGCTTCATGGCCCCGTTGGACAATTTCCTTGGCCCGGTCTGGATACATTTCCACCGTGCGCCCAGACATGTGGGAAGTGATTTTAATTTTGTACTTATCTAGTAAATCGAGAATACGGGGAACCCCTTCCGTATAGCCATAGCGGTACCAAGTAATGGTGGGCATATCGTAGTAATCCGGCGGCGGGGTAAAGTTTCCAAAGGGAGTAGGAGCACCTTTGGCCGGCTGACTGCCTGTTTCAAACATTAAAGACAGGGAAATAGGCAAACGGATATTGTCGGGCCAAAATTTACCGCCCCTATTGCTAGATTGTTGCGCCAACAGTGGCTTATTGCCCATCAAAGCGTAACTGGCGATCGCCCCGGCTCCGGTGGCCAGGCCATATTTAAACAGATCTCTTCTTTGCATAATTCAGGACTCCTTGGTGGTTGCAAAAGTGGTTAAAATTGCCTGGAAAATTTCCTCCGGTGCTTCCTCAGGAATGTAATGGCCACACTGTTCAATCACGTAACCAGTAATGTCATCACAATAGGGAGATAAACCGTTATAAATTAAAGATTTAGTGGCAAATTCTCCCCCCATAGTAAAAATTGGCTGACTAAAATGCGTCTCCGCCGTGGGAGTATTAGCCTTTGTTGTTTCCTCTAGGGCAGAGTACCAAAGAAAACCAGCTTTCATTGCCCCAGGACGACTATAGTAACGAGCATAGTAATCCATGACTTCGGGGGTAAGATTCTGCTTCCGTTTAGATTTATTAGTGAAATACCAACTGAGATATTCATTTTCTTTTCCTGTAACCAAACTACTAGCTAAATCCGGCACCATATGAAAATAAAACTGCCAAACTTTTGGTGCATTAACCACAGAGAAGAAATCGTTACTAACCAAACCGGGAATAGCTGCATCAATTAATCCTGCCCCCAGCACAGCTTCTGGAAAAAATTTCAGCACTGTAAAGGCAACCCAAGCCCCCACATCATGACCCACTAAGTAAAAAGAATTAATTTCTTTTTTGGCTAAAAAGGCTTTAATTTCCCTCGCCGCTGTGCCGCAATCATAGGGGCCATCGGGAATATCGGAATCCCCCTGACCCCTCATATCCAGGGCAATTACCCGGAAATGCTCTCCCAATTGTTCTAGCAATAGCCGCCAGACGTAGCAGGTTTGGGGCCAGCCCCCCAGTAGAAGTAATGGTTGCCCGCTTCCCCCTTCAATGGCATGAAGATTCACTCCTTCAACGTCGGTATAGGTATGCTCAAAGCTTGATGGCAAGGCGATAGGAATAAAGGGGCTATTCATAGATTATTGACTGAGTAAATTTAGTTAGTTTGATAAGTTTGTCGCAAAAATTTCAGTCCATCTTGGGCAAGGGCTTCATTACTGGGAGCCACCGTGCGCCACAAGCGGGCTCCATTAGCCAATTCCTTATCCTCAAAATTAAAACTTTCAATGGTGACCCAACCTTGGTAATCCATGGTTTGTAAGGCTTTAAACCAATGGCCCCAAGCAAAGGAATCACTGCCGGGAGTGCCCCGGTCTTTGGCACAGGCATGGATATGAAAACAATGATTGCTCGCTTGTAAAAAAGCTTTGATTACATCCTTTTCTTCAATATTCATGTGGAATAAATCCAGTAATAGCCCCAGTTGAGGACAATCCACTGCATCGAGCAATTCTAAGCCTTGAGCTACAGTATTTAAAGCATAACCTTGAAAACGATTCAGGGGTTCCACAGCAAACTTCAGATCAGTTTTGATCAGAGTTTCCGCTACCAGCTTAAAGGCCTCCTGCATGCGAACATTTTCCCGTTTTTGCAGAGGTTCTCCACTGAGATAACCCACAGGATGGGGGAACGGCCCAGAGAGTTGAATGATGCCGCATTGTTGACAGAATTTAATTGCCCTTTCCAGATAAGCAATGGATTCCCGCCAGCAGTCTTCATCCTTGGTAGTCAAGGATAAACCCCGGGGTAAACTGGTGCAAAAGGTTAGCTCTACACCATACTTTTCGCCATAACTTTTAAGTTGGAGGGGATCAATTTGGTCGAAATAATGGGTGGCAATTTCTATCCCATCAAATCCCCACCTTTTAGCATCTTGGAAAACATATTCTTCATTACCAAGAAATTCTTTTTTCCAGATAAAAGTATGAACTCCAAACTTGATTTTGGGGGAAGAAATCATGAGCAGGTTACCGATTTATCACCACGGTTAAAAGCTTCAATTACCTCCACCATACGCTCTAAGTCTTTATCATTTTTTAGTTTGGCAATTTGGGCAGGTAATTTGTCACTAATGGTGTTGACATATTCCATAAAGTAGGAACTTTGATTAATCCCATATTTGGGAGCTTCCGAAGCAAAGGCCGCCCTTTGGGCATTGGTCAATTCCGGTAAATTGTTCAAATCAGTAATGCGGGGCCCCACAGCTTGAAAATATTCCCGCATCCCACCGTCATGGTAGGGAAAATCCGGTGCAACTTCATTACGCATCCAAACAAAAACAATGGGTAATGTTTTATCCGTAGGATTAACAAAACCATGCATGTAATGGTTGGGAGAATAAATCAATTGTTTGGGTTCGCTTTGAATGCTATACAAATCTCCCCGACCGGCTCCCCCGACCACAGGTAACTCGTCCATATTGGGATATTGTTTAGTGCTGTGGAACAGTTCAATACCGCCTTCCGGAGTCCAAAACCATTCATTGATGAAGTAATGAATATGGGGCATGGGGCCGCCTCCGGGGGGAATTTGGGCGTGGGCGATGGCAAAACCAATGTCCTTGGCACTACAGGAAGCAATATCAAAAATTTCGTTGGCAGGAGTATAAATTAGCAGGGGATCCGCTAATTTGGGCATGGGAATATCGTCAAAGGTATGAATTTCTGTTTCTGCGGCAACGCTAAAATTTTGCAAAAACAGAATAGTCCCCAACGTCAGAGTTAAAACTAGACCAATACCCCAAAGTTTGACTTTCAATAGCATAATTGCTTCTCCAGGCTAATTTAGATTTAAAAACCAAATTTTTGCTTGATAAACGTGTAAGTGACTTGGCCTAAAAGACAGGCTCCGGCAGCGACTAAGCCTTCAAAAGGGGGAACGGGCAAGGGGAGTTTGAAAAAGCCAAAAATCACTCCTAAGATCCAGCCGCCAAGAATGGCAAAGCCTAGTTCTTTACTCATAAATTTTCCCAGAAATTGTTGAAAGTATTAAAAGCATTTAACAGTTGCATCGCCTTGATTGTAGGCATTGATAGTATCGATAATCCGGTTTAAGCTCTGATCATTTTCTAACTTAGTTAATGACGTTGGTAGCTTGCCGCTAACCCCATCTACATACTCAAAAAAGTAGTAGCTTTGGTTAATACCATAAAGGGGAGCATGGCTGACAAATTCTATTTTGGATTCCTCTGTGATAGCTGGCAAATGCTTTAAATCTTTGATGGGAATGCCCACGTCCTGGAAATATTCCCGGATGCCACCGTCATGCAATTCGTATTCAGGAGAAATGCCGTCTTCCAACCAAATAAAGGTCAAAGGACGGGTTTCTGTGGTGGTATTGGCAAAGCCATGGACTCGATATTTGGGCCCGTAAACGATCTGATTGGGTTCAGTATTAACAGTGTACACAGTGGTATTGCCGGCCTGTTCATCGGTGGCGGGATTCTCCAAATCGGGGTACTCTTTCACACTTTGAAATAGTTGCAGTCCCCCTTTCGGAGTCCAAAACCACTCATTGGTGTAATGATGGATGTGAGGTAGTGGTCCCGCCCCTGGGGGAATCTGGGCTTCCGCAATGGTGAAACCAATACCATCGGCATTGCAAGTGGAAAATTCAAAAATTTCCCCTGCTGGTCCCAGAATTTTTTCTGTTTTTTCTATGTTGGGATGGGGAAAATTATCCAACGTAGAAATTGCCAAGGCTTTAGGAATTGCTATGGTCAAAGTGCCTAAAACTATCAGTAAAATGAGGCACAACTTGGAAAGTAATGGGGATAAACGTAAAGTTTTCATGACGTTGACTAGGATTTGAGGAAAACTTACAATGTCTGCGTTTCGGCTATTTTATAAATCTTAATTTCGGCTGGCTTAGCTAATAAATCAGGAGATTTTTCCACAAATTCATGGAAGTAAGGGGTTTGAAAATGATAGTCGAGGGCCGCTCGATTCCGCCAAACTTCAAAAAAAAGAAAAGAATTATCTTCCGTTTCATCCTCATAAAAACTGTAGGAAATACAGCCAGGTTCCGACCGAGAAGGCTCAATAAATGTCTGGGATAGGGCAATAAATTCTTCTTTTTTATCGGGTTTTACCTTAATGTTGCCCGCTACGACAATGGGATCGTCCGCCCCCTTAACATCCTCTGCCAAACTGGGAGATGGCAGCAAGAAAATGCTAGTAAACACCAAAAAGGAAAGGATAATGGTCAGCCCCCTTTTTAGCAATGCTGCTCTGTTATCAGACAGAAAAAAATCAGCTCTCATGTTCAGATATATTAATAAGTTGTCCAGGTCATATCAGCTATACCTTGATTAAGTACCCAGGGGAAATCAAGCCAGCTGATCGCCGCAATCTTGCCAATTATCAGGCATTATAGGAATCTTCCCTAGCTTAGGCTTAGTACGTTTACAAATATTTACATGGTTAAATTTTGGCGATCGCCAATGGACAGTCTAGGGACAATTAAAATGTCAAGAATTATTGACTAATTGTCAAGGAATGATAGCTGCAAAACGTCGAAATGGGTCGAGCTGGATTTCCTCAGTAACATTTCGTTACAGTGGCAATTTAGTCGGGAGATTATGCTATGCTTTGCACCAAATTAGTTCTCTTTGAATTTTTCTTTCGGAGTGCGGAGTATTCTGGTTCTGAACAGGTGAATTTTTTCAAGCCCGTCACCCGTCGGAACTGACCCCCGCTTTGCTTAAATTAAACTGATTACTTTTAGTTATCTTGGCAAATCATCTATGTCATCAAGAAAAAATTACTACTTAGGTTTGAAAGCGGACTATTCGCAGCCCGGCCTTGTGCCCGATACCCTCAAGGAGAAATTAATCGCTGAAGGCATTGCCTACGTAGCCCAAAAGGAAGCCACCCTACCGGCGATCGATGATTCTTACACCCTGGAAGTTATTGAACAGGAAAACAAAGATTGGTGGCCAACCCACTGTGAAGCTTTGCGACAGGGTCGGGGAGATATTTTAACCGGGGAATACCGGGAAGATTTGGTTTACTTTTGCCAAGATGGTCCCTACTCTGGCCTGGAACAACAACAGGAACGGGAAAAACATTGGTGGGCTTTAATTGCTCAGCCTGGGGTTACCATGGTCTGGCCCATTGTCATGTTTTACGGTGAACATACTTTCTTTGAATGGAAATGTGTGGACGATGAAACCCACGAAACGATCGCCAAGGGCAATGTCACCTGGGTGCGCCGGGGTCACCGGGGTGGCTGTTATTTAAAAACAGAACAACTCACTTTTTATCGGGACGTGTTTGCTCCTGATAGTTTACTAAAACTAATCACTACCTAGGAGTTAGCCCCATGAGTGAGTTTAAAAACGCTGTGCTGGATGATAAAGACCTCCAGGCAGGTCTGGGTGGGATTAATCCTAAATTTGGTGATTTTTGCACCAGGGTAGCGGGGGAAGCCTGGGGTTTACCATTAATTGATCAAAAAACTAAAGCCCTAATTGTCATTGCGGTGGATGTGGCTAATCAGACCCTCAGTGGCCCTTTTCAAGCCCATGTGGATATGGCCCTAAAACAGGGTGCTACTAAGGAAGAAATTGAAGAAGTGCTCTCCTTCATGTGTGTTTATGGTGGCTTTAATAAAGCCGCTGGAGCTTTTGCCGCCCTAAAAGAAATTTTCGAGCAAAATTCTTAGATAACTTTTAAAAATCCCCCCTGGTTCCCAACCTCGGAGAAATTTATTCCTCATCAAATTAGGAGCTTTATGACCACAACAAAAGGTAAGATTGGTGTCTTAATCGAAGAACATTTTGATGGCACTGAATATCGCTGGTTTAATGAGTATTTTCCCGCCCAGGGCTATGAAGTGGAATATATCAGCCATTTGTGGGGACAACCGGAACTGAAGTTTGGTTCTAACCCAGAAAATGACCAAGTGGAATACCACGTCACCGTAACCACGGAAGTGAATGATATTGACCCCAAAGATTACAAGGGCATTATTGCCATTGGGGCCTACGCCATGGATCGCTTGCGGTACCAAGCCACCGTCAAAAAAGGTGAAAAAAATCAAGCCCCCGCAGTTATTTTTCTCCGTAAAGCAGCGGCCACTGAAGGGTTAAAGCTGGGAACCATTTGCCATAGTTTATGGCTATTTTGCGCCGATCCCGATCTGCTTAAAGATAAAAAAGTCACCTGCGCCCACAACATTATTTGTGACGTGGAAAATGCTGGAGCGGATGTGGTGTATGAAGAGGATCAGACCGCCGAGTTGGTAATTGACGGCGATCTAATTACCGGCAAACATCCAGGCATGATTGAAGAATTTGTCAAAACTTTTGTTGAGCAAATCGAAGCTTAAAAACCTTTCCGTCCTTCCCGTGGCATCAACATATGAGTCCCAAAATTAACTTTCCTTTTTCCGATCTGATTGCAGGTTATGTGACAAGTTACGACCAAGAAGCGGATATTTTTGGTCTGAAAACCTCCGACGGCCAAGAGTTTCAGGTCAAACTTAGTCCCATGGCCTACGCCAAAGTGATCCAAAACTTTGATGAAGGTTATCCCGATGCCACCGGCACTATGCGGACTTGGTTAACCCCAGGGCGATTTCTCTACGTTTACGGCGTTTTTTACCCTGATACGGCTATTTTTGACGGGAAACAGGTGGTCTTTGCAGGCAAAAAGCCAGCGGAATACGTGTTTGAGAAACAGGATTGGTGGATTAAACAGGTAAACTCCCTCGGTAAGTTTTTTATCAAAGCCCAATTTGGCGACGGGGAGATTGATTACCGCCATTACCGCACCGATTTGTCCATGAGTGGGGAGCGGTCAACGGTGAATTTTCGCCAAGAAACGGATACCATTTCCCGCCTGGTGTACGGCTTTGCTACCGCCTTTATGATGACCGGGGATGACCAATTTTTGGAGGCGGCGGAAAAAGGTACGGAGTATTTACGGGAGCATATGCGCTTTGTCGATAAGGACGAAGACATTATTTACTGGTACCACGCCATTGATGTGCAGGGGGAAAAAGAACAAAAAATCTTTGCGTCCGAATTTGGCGATGATTACGATGCTATTCCTGCCTACGAACAAATCTACGCTTTAGCCGGCCCCATCCAGACCTACCGTTGCACTGGCGATCGTCGTATTCTCCATGACGCAGAACAGACCATTAAACTGTTCGACAAATTTTTCCTAGACAAGAGCGAATATGGGGGGTACTTTTCCCATCTCGACCCTTTGATGTTGGATCCCCGCAGTGAATCCCTCGGTCCCAACAAAGCCCGGAAGAACTGGAACTCCGTGGGGGATCACGCTCCGGCTTATCTAATTAACCTATGGTTGGCCACCGGGGAGCAAAAATATGCCGATATGTTGGAATATACCTTCGACACCATTGAGAAATATTTCCCGGACTACGACCATAGCCCCTTTGTGCAAGAACGTTTTTACGAAGACTGGAGCCACGACACCACTTGGGGCTGGCAACAAAATCGGGCTGTGGTGGGGCACAACCTCAAAATTGCCTGGAATTTGATGCGGATGAATAGCCTCAAGTCCAAAGAAAAATATGTGGAGTTAGCCAAGAAAATTGCTGACCTGATGCCGGCGGTAGGTAGTGACCAACAGCGGGGCGGCTGGTACGACGTGGTAGAAAGGTTGTTGGATAACCATAGCCGTTGCCATCAATTTGTTTGGCATGACCGCAAAGCCTGGTGGCAACAGGAACAGGCGATTTTGGCCTATCTAATTTTGGCTGGTATTTTGGACGATGAAGAATACCACCGCCATGGCCAGGAGGCGTCCGCTTTCTATAACGCTTGGTTCCTAGATTTAGAAGATGGGGGCATTTACTTTAACGTCCTTGCCAACGGCATTCCCTACCTAGCGGGGGGTAATGAACGGGCTAAGGGTAGTCACTCCATGAGTGGTTACCATTCCTTTGAACTTTGTTATCTAGCGGCGGTGTACACCAATTTTCTGATCACCAAGCACCCCATGGATTTCTATTTCAAACCCTTGCCTAACGGTTTCCCCGACGGTATTCTGCGGGTATCCCCGGATATTCTTCCCCCTGGCAGTGTGGCGATCGCCAGTGTGGAAATTGACGGCAAACCCTATGAAAATTTCGATGCCCAGGGCTTAACTGTGACCTTACCCGACAGCCAAGAACGGGTCAAAATCAAAGTTCGTTTAGTCCCCACTGCCTAAGCCCCATGGATATTCAAATTAATCAACAGGAAGACATTACCGTTGTCACCCTTAGCGGGGAAGTGGACGCCAACACGGCCCCGAAAATCCATGAAGTGATTCTGCCCCTAGCGGAACCGGGGTCAAAAATTCTTCTGGACATGACCGCTGTGCCCTATATGTCCAGCGCGGGGTTACGGCTTTTGCTCTATCTCTACCGCCAAACCACCGCCAACTCAGCCCAATTAGTATTAGTAGGGCTTTCGGAGGAGTTGATCGACACCATGGCCGTGACCGGATTTCTTGACTTTTTCACCACCCGTCCCACCCTAGCCGAAGGCAAAGAGGCATTTTAGCAGGACACCATGGAACGCATAGATATTCATCCCACCCACACCGCTAACGGTTACAAACTCCGCTGTGGCCAGCCCTTTCCCTTTGGGGCCACCATTGTGCCGGGGGGAGTTAATTTTTCCATTTACTCTAGCCATAGCACCGCTTGCACCCTAGTACTGTTCGAGAAGCGGGCTCCCCAGCCCTTTGTGGAGATTCCCTTTCCAGAATCTTTTCGCATTGGTAATGTCTATTGCATGGTGGTGTTTGACCTGGATTTTGAGAATCTGGAATACGGCTATCGCATGGAAGGCCCCAATAACTTCCAGCAGGGCCATTGGTTTGACCCCAGTAAAGTCCTTCTTGATCCCTACGCCAAAGTGGTCAGTGGCCGGGATGTTTGGGGCACCCAACCCAATTGGGACGATATTTATCAACACCGGGGCCGCCTCAGCTTTGACGATTTTGATTGGGAAAACGATTCCCCCCTGGATGTTCCCCTCGAAGACATGGTCATTTATGAAATGCATGTGCGGGGTTTCACCAAAGATCCTTCCTCCGGAGTAAAGGAAAATCACCGGGGCACCTTCGCCGGCATTCTCAGCAAAATTCCCTATCTACAGGAATTGGGTGTTAATACCATCGAATTAATGCCGATATTCGAGTTTGATGAGTTTGAACATAGTCGTTACCACCCAGAAACGGGGGAATTTTTAGTTAACTACTGGGGTTATAGCACCGTTAACTTTTTTGCACCTAAAGCGGGTTACGCTGCCACCGGTAAATTCGGCATGCAGATTGACGAGTTGAAAAACTTAGTCAAGGAACTGCATAAAGTAGGTATTTCCGTCATTTTGGATGTGGTTTTTAACCATACGGCGGAGGGCAATGAACGGGGCCCCACCATTTCCTTTCGAGGATTGGATAACAAAACCTATTACATGCTCACCCCGGAGGGTTACTATTTCAACTTTAGTGGCACTGGCAATACCTTAAACTGCAATAATCCCATTGTGCGGGGCATGGTGCTGGACTGTCTGCGATACTGGACAGCGGAATTTCATATTGATGGTTTTCGCTTTGATTTAGCCTCTATTTTGGGAAGGGATCCCTGGGGCTACCCCTTGGCCAATCCCCCTCTTTTGGAAACCCTGGCCTTTGATCCCATTTTGGCCCGTTCCAAACTTATTGCTGAAGCCTGGGATGCCGGTGGGCTATACCAAGTAGGATCTTTTCCCAGTTATGGCCGCTGGGCCGAATGGAATGGGAAATACCGAGATACGGTGCGAAAATTTATTAAAGGAGATGCGGGGGTAATTGGGGAAATGGCCCAAAGGCTACAGGGTTCCCCCGACCTTTATCAAGGAGCCGGACGACCTCCCTCCACTTCGATCAATTTTGTGACGGCCCACGACGGCTTTACCCTGGCGGATTTGGTGGCCTATAACGGCAAACATAATTACGCTAACGGGGAAAATGGCAATGATGGAGCCAACGACAATTACAGTTGGAACTGCGGGGTAGAAGGTCCCACCGATAACCCTGATATCCTCAGACTCCGGGCCCGGCAAATGCGGAATGCGATCGCCATTTTGTTGGTGAGTCAGGGGGTGCCCATGCTGTTGATGGGAGACGAAATGGGCAAAACCCAAGACGGCAACAATAATACCTATTGCCACGATTCCCCTTTCAATTGGCTCAATTGGCATTTACTTGAACAAAACCAGGCTTGGTTTCGGTTTGTCAAACACTGCATTGCTTTCCGTCTAGCCCACCCTGTATTACGCAACAGTGAACATTTCCAAAACTGCGATTACCTTGGTGTGGGATTTCCCGATATTAGTTGGCACGGAGTCAAGCCCTGGCACGCTGACTGGTCCGCCGATAGCCGAGTTTTAGCTTTTATGCTTTGTGGTCGCCATGCCAAAGGTGGCCGAGTTAAGGATAATCAAATTTATGTGGCCATGAATATGCATTACGAAAGTCTTTGGTTTGAACTGCCAGCTCCCCCGGTGGGCACCACTTGGCACGTTTTCGCCAACACAGGGGCCCAGCCTCCAGAAGATATCCATCCCCCTGGGCAGGAGCCCCCCCTCTCTTCCCAATCATCCCTACTCATTGGCGATCGGAGTGTTGTTATTTTACTGGCTAAATAAATTGTCTTAAATTTCCCTTTCCCTTCAATTCACCATTATTTAGATTTTTGTAAAAAACCATGGCTTTCAACATCGAATCGGAAATTATTAATAACGCTGCTAAATTAACCCTAATTGGTGAACTAGACGGCGGTACTGCTCCTTTGTTTAAGGAAAAAATCGAAGAAGTTGCCCAAGCAGAAATTTCAAAACTAGTGTTAATGATGGATCAATTGGAATATATGTCCAGTGCCGGTTTACGTATCTTAGTTTTTGCCAAACAAAAAATGGGCAGTGGCGTGGAAATATTTTTAGTGGGTACCCAGGAAATGGTCAATGATACTATTGAGCAAACTGGATTACACCACAGTTTTCATTTAGTGGAAAGCTATGATTTTCATTCCTAGACAACAAAGTTTTGCCAGTGCATAGTTGAAAATCAACCGCATAAATGGAGGAGATAGAATATTAGTAAGGAGCTAAATTACTTTTGGTAAATTAAACCAATGAAAATGAAACTGATTCAACCTTTCATACAATCAATTCGGTTTCGCATTGTTGGACTTCTCCTGCTTTGTCTGATTCCTCCTACCTTAGGAGGGATTTTTCTTATCGACTCCTATACCGGAAGACAATTAAAAAAAATTGCAGAGCAAGATCTTCAAAGCCGGGCAAGATTGATTATCCAATTGATTTCCCGTTCAGATCGAGAGCGTCAACAAAGTACAGCTTTTGTTGCTTCCCAACCGGCAATAGTCGAATTCAACGTTGAAGCATCTCAGTATTTTTTAAACGAGTTCATTAAATTTCACCAATGGAATGGGTTCTTCGTTGTTGCCAACCAAGAGGGGGAACTAGTTGCGGGCAGTGATGGTGCCAACCAAGAAAAAGGATTACCTCTTAAGCACTGGTTTGAAGAAGTAAAAGATAAAAATCGACATTTAAACCGGTTATTTCCTGGAAAGACCTATGCAGAGAGCAAAGATTGTTTAATTGTGCCTATCCACAGCAAAAATGATCAAACTCAAATTGGCATTGTTGTGGAATGTATTCCCTTACCAGTTATTGCTGATTTTGTTCAAAAAATTTTAAAAGATGCTGAGCTTGAGCGTATTTTATTAGTCAATTATGAGGGGTATATTTATGCCGACACCGATTTCAAAAATTACGGCGTACTAGAAAACAAAAAAAAATCTCCCCTTGTCAATCGGCTGCTCAATGACCAAAGTGGGTTTGTTTATAGTCAAGGTAAGTTTTCCTATCTTTCTCCCGTCCATCTGCGGGGAGCCAAAACCTGGGGATTAATTGTAGAAAATTCAGAATCTGACATTCAAGCAGCTATTTTGAATGTTAATAGAATTGGTTATCTGCTAGTTTTAGTAATTGGGGGAATTGTGGCCTATGCTTCCTGGATGGTAATCCACCACAGCACGGTTCCTATTTTGGATCTAACTAAGGCTTCCCAAGCGATCGCCGCGGGAGATTTAGATTATGAAATCAATATTAACCAGGGCAATCGTCAGGATGAAATTGGTATTTTGGGTAATAGTTTTATCTACATGAAAAACCAAATTAAAACCCTGATAGCTCAGGAAGTTAAGGATGGGGTTAACCGTTTGGAATTAGAAAAAGGTCGACAAATTCAGCAAAACTTTTTACCCATTAGCTTGCCTGATTTACAACAGTGGCAGATAAATGCTGTTTTTGAACCGGCTCGCTCTGTTTCTGGAGACTTTTATGACGCCTTTTTGTTAGGTGATGATTATTTGGCGATCGTGATTGGTGACGTATGCGATAAAGGGGTAGGTGCCGCTATGTTTATGGGGTTATTCCGCAGTTTATTGAGGGTATTTTCTGGGGAAACAATGCCTGGGGACACCTGTATCCGCGACGTTAACTATAAATGCAGCGCCAATGATGGCAATGGCAAAAAAAAGGTTATCGTGCAATTTTTAAATGCAGTGCGACTCACTAATGATTACATTGCCACAGAACACGGAGACATGGCCATGTTTGCCACTCTATTTTTTGGTGTAATTGATATTAGTAATGGTAATCTGAGCTATATCAATGCTGGCCATGAACCAGTTTTTATCTTAAATTCTGAGGGTATTAAGCATAGATTAAAATCCACTGGTCCTGCGGTAGGAATGATGCCCAATTCTACTTTTACAATTGATAGTTTAAAAATTGATCCTGGAGAAATGTTGATTGGTTATACTGATGGCGTTACCGATGCTCGATCGCCAACTAAAGAATTTTTTGGTCGTCAACGATTGATGGAAACATTAACAGCCAATTTTTCAGCAAAAACAGAAATTCTAGACATAATTAAACAAGAATTAATCGGACATATTGATGGTTCTATTCAGTTCGACGACATTACTATGATTGCTGTTTACCGTAATTAGGTGCCATGACTATTTTAAATTTTTCCGCTGATCTAAATGCCTTAAACAGCATTGGCAAACATATTCTAGAGCAAGCTCAAGCGGTTGGATTACCCAAAAAAAGAGCTTATAAACTAAGATTGGCGGTGGATGAACTAGCAACTAATATTATTAATTATGGCTATGCCAATGCACCGGGTCATAATCAAATTAGCATCCAAGTAGAAGCGGATGATTGTCAATTAAAGGTTACTATGGTGGACACTGGCTTGCCCTACGATCCCCGCGATCGCCAATTTGATCAATCAATTCTTAGTCTGGAAGCAGAAGATCGACCCATCGGTGGACTAGGGATTTTTTTGGCTCTGCAAAGTGTAGATGAATTTACCTATGAAGTGAGGGGAAATAAAAATATTAGTTGTTTAGTCATGAATTTTGATCCTCCGGGCAATGATTAATGTTACGAGAGAAAGTAAATTAATTGAATAATTGCTACAATTACCAACATTTAAATATTTGATTTGCCCACTGCAACCTTTTCTTTGTTATTGTTTCTTTTTTCATGGCGATGTTACCTCTGCCAAACTATTGCCGTATTGCCCCGCGCCAACCAGAACCATTATCTAAATTTCACGGCCAGCAGTCTATTAGGTTGCAAAGTTTTCCTGAGCTCTGTTTAAGTTTACCTGAAGGCAGTCATTATTTGACTGCAAGAATGAATTTATATGAACATTTTGGTCATGATCAGGTGTTTAAAGCTTGCATTGATTACCTAGAAAAAGCCCTAGAAAAATTGGGAATACTAGATAGCGATATTCCAGCTAGGTTATTACTAGTTTTTCCGGATCACACCCGCACCGCCATTGCGGTTCGCCTACTGTTAGACGCTATTTTTTACTTCCAGGAAACCTATAAGCATTTACAATTCAGCATCCTTTTTGGTTTAGGTACCCATCCCCCTATGACACATAAAAGTGTGAGTGAATATTTGGGGGGGGAGCGTTATCAAAAATTGATTAATCTGGGAATTACTATTCGTCAACAGACCACAATTGCCCCCCTGGAACCCCAAGTAAAAATTAAGGTGCAAGATCGATTAAAAATTGATGAAGTTTCCAATTACAGTTTTGCAAATTTGAATAGAAACACTGCCCAGTTACAAGAAGTGATCGCCGATTTAAATACGGTTAATTTATCTGATTTAGATGAAAATTTATTGATAAAAAACCAATTTGATTTTCCTAATCAAACCAATGAGTTAAATCAAAAACCTCAAATAAAAACAACAAAACTATCCGATAATTTCAATCCGTCTCAAGAATATTTTCTTTCTTTGCCTGGGGAATTGTGGCAACATCACCTTACTATTGTAGCAGGAGACACAGAGATACATCCCTACGAAAGAAGGGGCGGAAGTGGCGGCTTGAATAAAATGTTAGTGGTAGGTTTGGCCAATATTCAGGCCATTCGTCGTAGTCATAGCACCAAAGTTTTACTAAGTTCGCCAATCAGTCTAGACCTAACACAAAATGCCTTTGTTCATACCTTGGATTATTTAGTAGAGTGCTTTAATCAATCTCTATTAACTCGTACTCCTTGCCTTGCTCGCACCTATCCCCTCGGCTTTTCCGTTGTTTCCTTGGAAAATCAGCATGTTAATGGTTTTTGGTTCGGCCAAAAGGATCAAGACCGACAAGCTCTGACGGCGATCGCCAAAGAAAGTCGCACTGTTCATTTACCAGAAAAAATTCATATTCTAGTGGTGGATACAGATATCAAAAAAGGCACTGATATTTTAGCTGGCGCTAGAGCTTTACAATACGTATGCGAGTGGGATAGTCAAGAAAATTGTCTGCTAGCCGATACTCCTCGTCAAAGAGTTGCCCTCCTATTTAACCCTTGTCTGGAACAACAAAACCATGGTGGTATTGGTAACCAAGGGACTAAAAAGCAATTAGATGTCTTGCAAAAAATAGTGCACAGCAAAATAAAATTATTTAGTAGTCAGTTACAAATGTGTGAAAATTTCGATGATGTAATTGGTATTATCAAAACTTACCGTCGACAAGTTTTAACTGCTTGGTATCACCATTTACAACTCATTAGTGAATTTGATGATTTTCTTGTAATGATCAGAAATGTAGTGTTGATTATCCAAGAGTTGCCTAACTCATCTAAACACCAAATTAATACTAGGGAATTTCTGCAAGCAACCTTAGCCAATTATGCCAATGAATACAGTGAAGAGGCAAAATCTATTCAAGAATTACTTGATATTTATCTCACCCACGAAAATTTAGGAGCAGTGATTACTAAAATAGATCAACTCCAGCAATATTATCAATTATCTGAAGGTTTGGGAGAAGGTGGGCAAAGAGTTTTACGTTGTTTAAAATTACTGCATAAATTTGAAACTTTTTTGCTAGCCACGGACAATCAAACCGTACTAGATTATTTGGCTAAACTAGATCCCGATTTGAACAA
The DNA here is from genome assembly GCF_003015225.1 of Synechocystis sp. IPPAS B-1465. Lineage (GTDB taxonomy): Bacteria > Cyanobacteriota > Cyanobacteriia > Cyanobacteriales > Microcystaceae > Synechocystis. Next base: position 1,201,630 of record NZ_CP028094.1, read on the forward strand.
CTATCTTCCTCCAGCATTAAGGAAAATATTAGATAAACAAAAAATTCATCTAAATTTACTAGGAATTCGGGGCATTAATTTGACTGTTTATTCACCCCAACAATGTTTAGAATTAGCGATAAATTACGGGCAATATTACAATCACGAATCTCAAGACCTACGTATTGCTTTTCTACAAGAGCCGTTAATTGTTTACCATTAATCATGATTGACCAATGAATTCATTCTTGATTATTATTTTTCGACTGTATTTGCCTATTAGTGTGGCAATTTTAACTGGTGTTTTATTGAGTTTTTCCCTTGAAAAACTGCAGGGAAACTTTTCAAAAAACAAGCATCTGTCCCTAGTAGTTCCCAATTACTTGGGTAAGTTTCTCTTTTGGTTTGGAGTTCCCCTAGGGGTAATTAACTTTGTTCATAAAGCGAATTTATCCGGAGGAATTTGGCTCTCCCCCATCGTAGCTTGGGGCGCGGTTGTACTGGGGATTTTTCTAAGCTGGCTCTGGGTCCAAACCCTTTTTCCCAAACCATCCCTTGCTTTCCAAACTAGTTTTACTTTAGTTAGTACAGTGGGCAATACTAGTTACATCGGCTTTCCAATTATTCTATTGCTTCCCCAACTGGGGCCAGACTATTTTGGTTGGGCAATTTTGTATGATCTTTTAGGAACTTTTTTAGCCGCCTATGGCTTAGGCTCAATTTTAGCCAGTCGTAGTTTACTTACTAATCCCAACAAAATAATCAGCTTTGGTCTCGATTCACCAGTATTTCCTATTAATCAAAAGACTATTACTGACCATATTAAGTCGTCTATATTAAAAATTTTTCAATGGCTAAAAAACAACTTAGTTATCTTAGTTAAAAATCCTACTTTAATTGCTTTTATCATTGGTTTGATTTTGCGTCCTATAGTCTTTCCTCCCTGGTTAGATATTTCTTTAGGGTGGTTTGCTTGGTCGATAATCATGCTTTCCCTAATATTGATGGGCATGCGGCTACAACAACTCGACTCATGGGGCAACATTAAGATTGCTTTCAGCGCTGTCTCGATTAAAATGCTTTTAGTTCCCCTAGTTATCGCCATGGCCCTAACCACTGCTGGATTGAGTGGCCCGCCTCGCCTAGTCTTGGTACTACAATCATCCATGCCTTCTGCTTTTGCTAGCCTGATATTAGCAGAGGCCTACGATCTAGACCGAGATTTGGTGGTGACGTGCTTGGGGCTAAGCTCTTTGATGTTATTTTTCACCCTGCCTTTCTGGCTATGGGGCTTTACCACTTGGTAAATTTGGTTACACGAAACTCGCCATTAATCACTGAATGGAATCAACATTTTGCATAAAACTTTACCAAGATTTTTATCTTTTCCCATTACTATTTGTCTGGTAACCTTTGGTTCTTTCTTCTTATTTAGCTGTAATTCAGGTCAGGTTAACCAAATTTTAACACCTGCTGATGACAATGTGTTAAACATATGGTGGAGTGAAGGTTATTACCCAGAAGAAACGGAAGCGATTCAATCTTCCATTGATGCCTGGCAGGCTGAAAGTCAAGCTAATGTTCAGATAATTTTTTTTAGTGAAAAAGATTTAGTGCAACAGCTGGAAAATGCCATCAAGGCCGGTAATCCACCGGATATTATTTATAGTTATAATCTTGATTTAGTGCTTCTGCCCCGACTAGCATGGGAAGGAAAATTAGCTGATGTTTCTAGTATCATTGAGCCGATCAAACAATTTTATGATCCAGAAGCTCTTCAAAGCGTTAATTATTTTAATAATCAAACTCGCCAGCGTTCCTACTGTGCTGTCCCCATTGCCCAACAAACAACCTATATTCATTATTGGCAAGATTTACTAGCCCAAGCGGAAATTAGCGACGCTCAGCTTCCTACAGAATGGGATAGTTTTTGGCGCTTCTGGGAAGTAGCTCAAACGAATTTAATTAAGCAGAATATTGATAATATTTACGCCATTGGTTTACCTATGTCTGCAATTGCAACTGATACTTTTATCGTGTTTGAACAGTTTTTAGAAGCTTATAATGTGCAGCTTTTAGATGATGAGGGCAAACTCCGTTTTGATAATCCCCAAGTCCGCCAAGGCATTATTAATGCATTGGAAGCCTATACCAATCCCTATTTGGAAAATTTTGTTCCTCCCAATGCCATCGAATGGGGAGATCCGGACAATAATATTAATTTTTTGAGTAATGGTACCTTGATGACTGCCAATGGTTCCCTCTCAATTCCGGGCTCTCAAAAGGGAGACGAAATTAATTATTTTCAAAGAATGAGGACCATCCCTTGGCCTAATAAGCCAGATAACACTCCCATGCGCTATATAACTTCTATTAAGCAAATTGCCATCCTGGCCGAGACTGATCGCCTAGAGGAAGCAAAAAATTTAGTGGCATTCTTGGTCAAGACAGAAAATTTGGAAGCATATTTAGAAGGAGCCCAGGGACGATTTTTGCCGGTTATGCCGGCGATCGCCGCCAATGAATTTTGGTCTAATGGAAAGGATCCCCACATTGCGGTAGCCATTACCCAATTTGACAATACCCGTAGTTCCTATGTCTTACTTAACCCGGCCTATAGTGAAGTTCTGGCCCAAAATGTCTGGGGAGAAGTTATTCACGCCATTGCCACCAATCAAATCACGCCTGAAAAAGGAGCCGATCAAGCCATAAAAAAAATAACTGATATTTTTAGTCAATGGAAATAATTTATTTATGCAAAGCTGGCGACACAGGTTCCTGAGTTATGTGCTTTTAGCCTGTTTATCCTGCACTAGTTTTACTGCCTTTATTATCTACGTTAATCTACGCCAAGCTGTAATTCAACCCACGTTTGAATTTTTGACAGAGATGACAGAGGTAAAAATTGAGCAATCAAATCATTGGTTTAGTCAATTAAAAACTGATTTTAAGGCAGACTTAACAGACACCCAAGTCAAAAAAAATGCCAGTATTTTGTTGACTCAAAGACTTAATACTAACCCTGAGTATCAGCAAGCCTACCACTATTTACACAAACATTTTAATCAAAAATATCAACAACGCCTAGCCACTTCATTAATCACCAATAGTGGCATGGTGATCTTTTCCACTGACCCCAATCAGGAGGGTCAATATCGTCCTCTACAAAATACTACAACCTATTTTAAGCTGGAAAATATCAATAATTTTACACCAAATTTTTATCAGTCTGCCACCAATCAACTACCGATGATAACCCTAGCAACTCCTTTGTTTGATCAATCAGAAAAAAGAATTGGGGTGCTGACCATAGATTTAAACTTGTCTGATCTTGACCAATGGATTCGTCAACCCGTGGCCCAGGAGGAAAATACAGAGCAATTAATGGGGGAGGTGGAAAGTTACCTAGTAGGAGGATTATCTTTAACCACCAACACTTTTGTGAGCCAGAATATTCATCGAGGAGAAAATAAAATCAATACCACCGAAGATGTCATTTCAATCCCCACCCTAAAAAGTAATGGCATTAATAGGGCTTTGGAGATGGAAAGTGGTCAAGGCATGTATTTAAACTATGAACAAATACCTGTTTTGGGAGTTTATCGTTGGTTGCCTGCCTATCGGTTTGCCTTACTGGTGGAAGTTCGGCAGGCCAAAGTGTTTAGCTTTGCTCGGTTTCGTGCCGGGCAATTATTTGTTGGTGGTTTGGTATTCACTCTGGCGGCATCCTTTGGTTTATTGTTGATTAAAATTTGATTGCAAATTTCCTCCTCCACAAGATAGATATCCAGGAAAATTGATCGCCACCTTAAGAGTTTTAAACAAATCCTAGACGCAAGAAATAAGCTTTTTTCTCCGTAGAATCAACGTCGAAAGTCCCCCTTTTTAAGCCGGAGCTTTAGTGAGGAGATTTGGGGGGATAAATACCTAGCCTCGCACTTTTCAAACACTTTCTAAGACGAGCAGATAATTTTGGGTCTATCCCCGTCCCTTTGACCGGGTAATGATTTCAGCATAGGTAAAATTTTTTAGGCTAAGTATGGACAATGACTGTTATTTACCTGGAAATTGGAAATTCTGTCATTCCCACGGGAAAGGCCGCCCTAACCCCGTAAAATAAGGGGCAATTAGTTTTCTCGTATTTTTTCCATTGTTGTGAATACCACGGCTTCTTCCCCTTGGCCCCCCTTTCTCCAGCAGTTGTTGGACCGGCAATCCCTCACCCGTCAGCAGGCAGTGCAGTTAATGGAGGGTTGGCTGGACGACGATATTCCACCGGCCCTTTCCGGAGCGATACTGGCGGCAATCCAAGCTAAGGGGTTAGATCCCGAAGAGTTGACGGGCATGGCCCAGGTACTCCAGGAACAGTCCCAGGGGAACCAAGGGCGGGAGATGGTGGCCCCGTTGGTAGACACCTGTGGCACTGGGGGGGATGGCTCTTCAACTTTTAATATTTCCACGGCGGTGGCTTTTGTGGTGGCCGCGGCTGGGGTGAAAGTAGCTAAACATGGTAACCGTTCTGCTTCTAGCAAAGTTGGCTCTGCTGATGTCCTAGAGGCGTTAGGGCTTAACCTCCAAGCTGGGGCAGACCAGGTGGCGGCAGCGGTGTCGGCAGTGGGCATCACATTCTTGTTTGCGCCGGGTTGGCATCCGGCCCTCAAAAGTGTGGCTCCCATTCGCAAAACCCTTAAAGTCCGCACTGTATTCAATTTGTTGGGCCCATTGGTTAATCCTCTCCGTCCCACAGGGCAAGTGATTGGGGTTTATTCACCAGATTTTCTCTCCGTCATGGCGATCGCCTTAAAAAATTTGGGCACTGCCAGGGCCATGGTGCTCCACGGTCGGGAGCAATTAGACGAAGCTGGTTTGGGGGCTCCCACGGACATAGCTAGTTTTAACCAGGGAGAAGTGACCCCCCAGGTATTGGATCCCCAGAATTTCGGTTTAGCTCCGGCGCCTTTGACGGCCTTAAAGGGAGGGGATTTAGCCGAAAATGTGACCATCCTCAGCCAAGTTTTGCAGGGAAAGGGAACCCAGGCCCAGATTGATGCAGTAGCACTCAATGCCTCCTTAGCCCTCCAGGTGGGCGATGCGGTGCCCTGGGGTGACCATGGCCAAGGCATTCATTTGGCCAAAGACATTTTGAGTCAGGGGGCGGGTTGGGACAAACTACAACAATTGGTAGCATTTCTGGGAAGCTAGGTTTAGTTAGTTTTAGTTTGGTTTGGCTAACCTTGTTCCCACAATTGTTGTTGCTGCTGAATCAATTCCACTCCCCGGGAAGTGCCCAAGCGGGTGGCGCCGGCCTCGATTAATGCTATGGCTTGCTCCACTGTGCGAATCCCTCCGGATGCTTTAATCCCCACCCGTCCTTGACTGATTTGATGTAACAACCGCACATCGGCAACGGTGGCCCCCTTGCCCCAGCCGGTGCTGGTTTTAAGGTATTGCACCCCTGCATCCAAACAAATTTCCGCTGCTAATCTTTTTTCCGATTCCGTGAGCCGGCCCATTTCCAAAATGGCTTTCACTGTTAGCCCTGTGGCTTCCACAATGGGGGCAATGTCGTTATAAACGGCTTCCGTATTACCGTCTTTTAATAATCCCAGATTAATTACCACATCCAATTCGGTGGCCCCCAATTCCGCTGCTTCCTGGGCCTCATAAAGTTTACTGCCGCTGGTGCTAGCTCCGGAGGGAAAACCAATTACCGCACAAATTTCCACTTTTTTCCCCCTCAACAATTCCACGGCTTGGGATAAAGCGCTGGGATAAACACACACCGCAACAAATTTATGGTGTAGGGCTTGGGCGCAGCAAGTGGCGATCGCCTCACGGGTGGTGGCGGGGTCTAGGGCAGCGTGGTCAATGTAGGGAGCAAGGTCAAACTGACGGGATTTTTCCATGGGATGAAATGGCAAGGACAGGGGCAATTACTCGACTTTTTCCTGGGGATTTCAATAAAAATCGCTAGTGGGTACCTCGTCATCGGCGGGAGCAATGGGTAAATTGCTAAAACCCTCTAGCAAGCCGTACACAGCCCAGATTGCCATGGCCCGCAGATAATGACTCGCCCGGAAAGTACCCACCGCAGTGATTGCCTCTGGAGTGCGGAACTGTAAACCATTGTTATACACCTGATTAACCACCGTCTCTGTCATTTTTAAAGCTTCTTCTTTCATGCCCATTTGGATCAAAAAGGCCGCTAAACCGAAGTTAATCCCCGTCCAAACTTCCAAGGGATGGGTATCGTTGGGATTTTGGGGGGAACCGTCGGGTAAAAGACCATTGGCGGCTCCCAGTTCACCATGGGCAAATTTGAGGAAACAGGTGTCGTACACCTTGGCTAAAGCCTTTTCAGCGTAATGGTGCTCCACCACATCCGGCAGATTCAATAACCGGGCATAAAATTGCCCACACAGTTGATCCGCCATCACCACCTTGGAACCGCTTTGACTATCTAGGTTGTAGTATTCCCCATTCCAAAGGGTGTCTTGGTACAAACTACGGGCTTGGGCTAACCAAGTTTCATACCTGGCGATCGCCGTTTGGATTTCCATAGCATCTAGATCCGTTTGTTGGGGGGGGTTTTCCAGCAGATATTGCCCCATCACCAAAGCCGCCTCTAGGGCCGCAATCCATAGCCCACCACAGTAGGCACTAATACCCTGCAAGCGCCAATCGTCAAAGGTTTGATCCGGTGCGCCGGAATTTTCGGGAATACCATCGTTATCAAGATCAAATCCTTTCAGATAATCCAACGCCGCCACAATGCTGGGCCAACATTCCCCCAAAAATTCCCCATCCGCATCGGGTAAAAGTAAAAAGTCTCGATAGACCAATAAAACAAAGTCACTGCCCAAATCCTTCCAGAGGTTACAGTCCTGGTAAGCAGTGTAATTACTCCTTTCCCAAGGATGCTCGTTGGGAGCCCCCAGATCGTGGGGAGTGGCATTTTTCACTTTGCGGGGAGCGAGGGAAAGGTTATAGCCAATTACCCGTTCCTTGGGATCTTCCGTGGGAATGGCTCGGGCAAACGCCAACATCACCGCCTGCTCCAACTTAGGCCAATGCATCAATAGCCCAAAGGAGCCGTAAAGCCGCACATCTAAGCTTTCATACCAGCGGTAGTCCATGCATTCACAGACCCCAAACTGCCCGACTGGGTCGTTTTCCGTCGCCGCTGTCCACAGGGTTCCCCCCTGGGTTAACAGGTATAACTCATTAAAGAGGGACATTTTGAGCCAATCCGGTAAACGGGGATTTTCCAGAATGGGAGCCTGCCAAGCTTCAATTTTTTTCCGCCAGGTATCGCTATGTTTCAACGCCGTGCGGATCATGGACCAAACATTTTTGCCATTGCGGCCGTAGAAATCCGTATAGCGGCGGTAATAGGTCACCCCCTGGGCAAATTCCGTAATGGGCAAATCCCACGCCAGTAGGAAGGGAATTTTCTTCGTTTTTCCTGGTCGCACAGTGAAGCGTAAACAGATAGCTCCCGCAATTTGTTCCCCCGGTTCCGCCGCCGTTTCATCCTGGATATCCGGTAGGGAGCCATTGCCCGCAAACCAATCCCACACATCTGCCCCATCCCCACTGGGATTCCAACGGTTATGGTAAAACACTTCTACGCTGGGATTACTAACGCTGGCGATGCACATTTGCCCTTCCCCTTCCCGGAGGGCTTCGTGGGGTTGTACCCGATTAAATAAACAACCAACCCGGAAACCATCCTGGATCCATTGGTTAAAATTCCCTGTACTGTCGCCCCAGCGGGGTTGGTATTCATACTCTGGGCTACCATCGTCCCGCAATTTGACAGTGGGGGATTTGATGGCATTGGTGAACCAGCCAACGCTGTTCTGCCAGGTGAGCATAATGCTCAGGGTGATGGGTTTATCGGTGGGATTATGGACAGTCCAATCAAAAACCGCCAGGGGATAGCTACTTTCCTGGTAGTTGCCGCCCCACACTGGGGAAAACTGTTCACAAATTAATTCACTTTTAAAAACGTCTTTATATTCGTACCAACTGCGGGGATAGAGGGCGCTGTATTCTCCCTTTTCTTTGGGGTACCATTGCCAACGGTCCAAACTGCCATCTTCAGGGGCTTCCGTTGCCATGGCATAGGCTTTGGCTTCTTCCCCTGCCACCTGTTCGTAAACACTAAATTGACAAGCAGGCAAATTTTTAAAAATGTGGTTGCCCCCGTCCAAATGCCACAGGTTAAATTTCCCCGTTGGCGATCGCCCAATGCAACCGGCTCCAAACCCCCCTAGGGGCATACCATGGTCCGGGCCATCGTCAAGGTTACTGGCGTAGCGTACAGTGTAGGGCTTTTCCCAATCCTTACCAATGGATCGTTGCCAAGCGCAGGCAGGAATTTCAGGTTTCTGGACTAACAGGGACATTGGCGGCAGGGGCTGTGGATTGGTTAGTTAACTGTCTGCATCATGGTAATCGAACCGGGAATATGGGGGAAGGGACAGCGATTAGGATAGACTCAGTTCTTGCCATGGATAGTCGTTCAATCCCTGTTTTTGTTAGCCCGAGTCAAATAAACCACAGACCTAAACCCTAAAATGGGCTTGTTATCGAGAAATTAAGCTGTGAGCGTTATTGTCCCTGAAGATATTTTGACGGCAACCCCCATGACTGAAGCTGAAATGCGCCAGGAAATTGCCATTATGCTTTTTCAGAGAGAAAAATTGACCCTGGCCGAAGCCAGTCGCTTTGCGGAGATGCATAGAGTTCCATTCCACCATCAACTTTCTAGGTTCCCCATTGAAAAGGCGATCGCCAAAAGATCAGTCAAGTCATATTCCGGCGAATGACCATTTCAGCCCTTAATTATTTTGGTTAGCAACGAATTTATTAACCAGTTCAACATCAATATCTAACTCCTTGGCAATTTCGGCAATTGTAAGACCTAATTTCTTCAACAGGGGTATGGTTTCTAGTTTCGCCTCCAGCCTACCTTCTAGTTTGCCGGCAATTTTACCCTCCTCTAAAATTTCTTGATAGACAGCGGATTCTTTCATAATTTCACTCCTTAAAATTGTCTTGATCAGCTCAGGGGCCAACAGAATCCCTCCAAAAACAGAGGTTGCTGCCATGAGATTTGCCTTAACCCGATTATCCTCAATCTGTTCCAATGCAGTCGCCACTTCCCTCAATTTTAATGTAGGGTCAGAGGTCTGCGTCAATACCGCTAGGGGTAATAACCCTGGACTTTGGAGAAATGTCTCCGATGGTTGCTCCCAAAGCCGAATCGCTTGATAACGGTGTAAAGTCTCCCCCACCTGAAAACTATCCTGATAAACTAAATCATTGTTACTACGTTTCAGGTAGATGACAAATTGGTGCATAGTCTTCTGGGGGAAACGACGATAAACCCTTACCCGATAGTCCAACATCCGAAAGCCCATGGTGGGGTCAGGCTCCGTTTGGAATTCCAGATGCAACACCAAGTCTTCCGATTGCTCCAAAATCAGGGAGTCAGCCCGAATTGGCTCCAGGGAAAGTTCCGTCGGACTCAGCTTAGTCAATTTAATGGGTCGTCCCAGTAACCAGGCGGCATAGTCTTCGGAAAAGGATTCGGCCAGAAATTTGCACAGATTGTCAAACATACCCGAATTTTACGATCGCCAATGGTTGGAACGAATTAAACTAGCAAGTAAACAAAGTTCTTATTTTCCCCATCTTGACCAAGTCAGATAGAGGAGTTAGTTATTTAAGTCCAATTTGGATAATTGTTACTAAATTTAATGTTTAACCACCAATAATTATAGTACAAAAATGACTTGAGATGATAACTATGAATTTTAAACTGGAACAAGCGTTGGCTATGGTATTTATCATCGCCCCGCCCCTGGCGAGCACCAACCATCTATTAGCTAGTTCACCCAGTTATTATCCCCCAGCACAAACCCTGGTAGCCCAAGGTAATCAAGCAGAAATGGCCTATGCACAAATGGATCAATCCATGACCAATGCCATGGGGGAAATTGTGCCCTTTTTGACACTGCTTAGTGAGATGGAAAACGTCCAAACTGATGAGCAATTACTGGCGTTGGCCCAACAGCTATATCCCATGGCTAATCGTATTACTAATAACTTTAGCCAAGCTTATCAAGCGGGGGAAGTGCTGTTACCAATGTTGCCAGCCGGTTCCATGGAGACTCAATATTTGAGCACAGTGGTTGCCATTAACGGTTTAGGGTCTCTGGCTTTTTCCCCTTGGCAAGAAATTCTTGGCCAGATTCAACAGGCCTATCAGGCAGAAAATACCGCCATCCTACAAGCGGCGATCGCCAAAGTACCACCAGCCATTAACAAATTAGCTGAGTTTGGGGGACAGCTCCAGTCCGTATTTCAGCAGGGGCAACAAATCCAAGCATCCCAAGCTTCAGCTTCTTCTAACATGTCTCCAGAGTATTATCAGCGGATGTCTGACATCTACCGCATGGGTCATGAAACTAGCATGGGAATTTTGAACAATATACGCTCTGATGGTGAATGGCATTACAACTATAGTACCGGCAGAGATGAATACCAGTATTACTAAAGGTGGATAAACCAGTCCCCAGCAGTAAATTTTTGCCGAGCATCAAGTTTTGATAGCGCTCAGGAAATACCTTGGCCATAGAACTCGTTGGACGTCCTTCCACTAGATGAGGTCATTCCATAGAAAGTGCTTGAAGAGTTTTAGGCAAGCCTTTGAAGGATGAGATGGCGTTGCCAACATCCCACGGGGTTAGCTAGCAGAGCGTCAGAGAAAACTCACTACTTCAACACCAAAGGAAAAACCCTCAACCTTGCTTGCGGGGAATTTGGGGAATTTAATGATGGTTGCCCCTTGTGTGCCGCTTGGAGTTTATCTGTCATGGCGATCGCCAAAAGTTTTTGCCAGTTACTGGTGGGAGGCAAAGTTAAAGCCCGTCTTTCTGTGAAGTCTATATTTGATGGCACCGTGGATTACCACCGTGCATTGGGGATGTTGTAGGCGATCGCCGAATCATCGACGCATTCCGCCAGAAATACTGCCCCAAAACCACCAGTACCCAGTAAAGACTGCAGGACATACCGCCCGCCTAGGCACTTTTGCTCTAAACTTCTCCAGGACGACAAAAACATAGGCTTTCAGTGTAAACAGGCAAAGGTACTATGTAAAACTATGCCCTCCTGAAGACCATCATAGGTTCGCCCACCAAAAGCGAATATAAAGATTAGTAAAGAAAATTACTTTGCCAACCCCAACATCCGGCGATAATGCAAGCTTCAGCGAAAAGCAAGAGATTCTAGAAGAGATTAGAGCAATTTCAAGATAATTCCATTAATTGCTTGACTATTATTAGAGTTAGAATTCTTAGTTAATCGTCCCTTTTTGGAGAAGTATGCCGCAATCGGAATCAAACATTGCCCTGCTAATTGATGCGGATAATGCCCCAGCGTCCAAAATTGAGGCGATCGTATCGGAAATTGCCAAATATGGAGTAGCCAATATTCGTAAAGCCTATGGCAATTGGAAAAGCCCTAACCTAAAAGCCTGGGAAGAATGTTTACATGAGTATGCCATTCGTCCCGTGCAACAGTTTGATTACACCAAGGGTAAAAATGCCACCGATGCCGCCATGATTATTGATGCCATGGATTTGCTCTACACCCAACGGTTGGACGCCTTTGCCATTGTGTCAAGTGATTGTGACTTTACCCCTTTAGTAATGCGGATTTTGACCAATGGACTAAAAGTTTATGGCTTTGGGGAGAAAAAAACTCCCTTGCCTTTTGTCTATGCTTGTTCGACATTTTTATACTTGGAAAGTATTGATCAAATTGAAAACTCTGAAGGGGCGACCCAAAGTTCCACTAGTGTTAAGAAAACTGGGAAGGAATTGAAACAAGACGCAAAATTAATTAGTTTACTTAGGAGTGCCATTTCCAGCACCATTGACGACGATGGCTGGTCAAGCTTAGCTGAAATTGGCGGCCACATCAAAAACCAAGCATCCTTTGATTCCCGCAACTACGGCTATGCCAAGCTAAGTAGTTTATTTGAGGCGATTGATTTGTTTGAAATTGAGCGTAAAAACAGGGCAATTTACGTTAGGAATAGACAAAAAAAGTCCGCCACATCTAAGTCCTAGTTCTGGGCTGCACTATAGCTGAAAGATTTCAATACTCTACTAGAACGAAACTAGCTGCAGTTCTCAATCTAGGCCTATAAAAATTGGCCAGTATAGCCGGTATTCGGATAGCCACAATTACTTAATAGGGTACATCTTCTACTGGCAAAGTTAATTACAATAGCAGAAGATGCACCAACGAATTTAGTGGCTATGGCTTTTTATCTGTTTATCTGTCATTGATAAATTGCTAAAGTTTGGCGTGGGCACCATCACAGAAGGGGGGATTATCGGTGTGCTTACAAAGACACAGGGCTACCTTTTGTGATTTCTCTAGGGTGAACTTTTGTGGGGTAAACCCCGTACCTTTATGTTTGCCATCACAGAAAGGTTGGTTGGTGGAATTGCCGCAGGCACACCAATAATAGTCTCCGGCTTCAAGCTCCATAACCATGGGTTTTGTATCGGCAATGGTTGGTTCAGTCATTATTTTCTCCTCTCAGGATATTGGTAAAAATTGGGTAAAATCGACAACACTAAGGTAGGTCAAATAGTAGAAATTCCGTTGCTTCCCCCTGGCCGGTACAGGTGATGGCTTGCTCTTCGTTAATGCCTGCTCCGTCTCCGGTTTTCAGGGTTTTTCCATTCAATGTCAGATTGCCTCGGATAATCTGTAGCCAGGCTCTACGGTTAGATAGGCTGTAGCTGACTGTTTCCCCTTGCCCCAGAACGGAAGCATAAATGCAAGCATCTTGGTGGATAGTAACGGAACCATTCCGACCATCGGGGGATGCCACTAGCCTTAATTGTCCCTGTTTGTCTTCCGGGGAGAAAAACTTTTGCTCATAACTGGGTTCTACCCCAAATTGATTGGGAGTGATCCAAATTTGCAACAGATGAACGGGTTGATCGGGGGAGGGATTAAATTCGCTGTGGAGGATGCCGGTGCCCGCACTCATGCGTTGCACATCCCCAGGACGAATAATTGAACCATTGCCGATACTATCTTTGTGTTCCAGTTCTCCCTCCAGGACGTAGGTGACAATTTCCATATCTTTGTGACCATGGGTGGCAAAACCCTGACCAGGGGCAATGTAGTCTTCATTAATGACCCGCAGATTGGAGAAATTCATGTGGGCGGGGTCATAGTAATGGGAAAAGGAAAAGCTGAAATAACTATCTAGCCAGTCGAGTTTGCCATGACCCCGGGCTTCGGAGGGGCGGAGTGTGATCATGATGACCTCCGTTATTTTTGTCGGTTGAGGTTTGTGACCTTGGTTCCCATTCTAGTTTGCATCCCCAATAAAGACAATATAGTATTTTAAGCACAGATTGCATCCAAAATAGGGACAATAGGAATATCAATGGACAAACTTGAAAGTATTTACGCCTTTACCCAAGTTGTGCGGGAGGGCAGTTTTGCGGCGGCGGCGCGGAAAATGAATCTGGGGCGATCAACGGTGAATAAGATGGTGATTGCCCTAGAAAATGAGCTTAAAGTACAGCTTCTCCACCGCAGTACCCGTAAAGTGACCCCCACCCCCACAGGGATAGCCTTTTATGAAAAATCGGTGCAAATTTTGGCAGATTTAGAGGAAGCAGAATTGTCAGTGTCCCAACTCCATGGGGAACCGAAGGGTCTGTTGCGAGTTAATGCACCCATGACCTTTGGCACCATGTACATTGCGCCGCTGGTGGCGAAGTTTATGGCTTTACATTCCCAAGTGGAAGTGCAGTTAACTCTGGAGGATCGATTTGTGGACGCGATCGCCGAGGGTTACGATTTATTGATTCGCATTGCCCAACCGCTGGAATCGGCTAGTTTGATCTGTCAACCTTTATTTCAGACTAAGTTACTACTCTGTGCGTCACCGGAATATTTAGCTGTACGGGGAATGCCCCAAGCTCTCGAGGATTTACAGCGCCACAATTGCTTACTTTATGGTTATTCCAGTGGGGGGAGTCAGTGGCAATTTCTCGGTCAAGCAGGGGAAAAAGTTATATCTGTTAGTGGCAATTTTTGCTCCAATAATGGGGAAGCTTTGGCGATCGCCGTGGCCCAGGGTTTGGGGATTGCGTTATTGCCCCAATTTATTGTCCAACCCTATTTAGAGGCAGGAAAAATGCAAATCATCTTGCCGGACTATTGCCTACGGGAATTAACTGTTTCCCTGATTTATCCGGTTAACCGCCACCTGGCCACTAAAGTTAAACTCTTTACGGAGTTTCTCCAAGACCATTACCGCAAATAAGCAATGGTTACCCCAGCTCCCCCGTCATTTTGGGGCGCTAGGGCATAACTTTTTACCAAGGGATGGTGGGACAAATATTCCTGCACTCCTTGGCGTAATTTTCCCGTACCTTTGCCATGGATAATCCATAACACCCCGGCATCTAAAGCTTGATTAAGGGCTTTTTCCAAGCGGGATTCGGCCCGCTCTAGGCGATCGCCGCGGCAGTCCAACGTATTTTTTTCTGTCCGCACTAGCACCGGCGGGGATTTAGCTTCAGTTGCTGGAGGCTCGGCTTTAACTTTTTTCGGCACAGGTTCCGACTTAGGAGGCGGCTCCACCTTTTTGCCGTTTAGGGATTCAATGTCCGCCATGGGCACCGTCATTTTCATCAAACCTAGGGTGACGTTAACAGTTTGGGCAGTGGCATTGACCTGGGTCACTTCGGCGGTTTGGCCAAAACTAGGAATACGAATACGTTCCCCCACTGTGGGCTGGTAACCAATTGGTTTAGGGGCAACTTTTGCTTTTTGTTCAGCCTGAATCTGTCCGAGAATCTCCGTCGCCTGCTGAGCCTTTTGAGCGCTAGGTTTACCCCGTTGCAGTTGGCGGATAACTTTGGCAATTTCTTCCTTGGCGGCGGCGATCGCCTGTTGCACTTCCTGGTCTTGATAAGACTTTAATTCCCTTTCCCTCGCCTGCAGACTGGCCGCTTTTTGGGAAACCTGTTGGTAAAAAATTTCCGTTTCCTGGAGTAGCTTTTGTGCATTGGCTGCCTTTTGTTCCTGTTCCCGTCGCTGACTCTCCAACCCCGCAATGACTTGGTTAATGTCTTCGGAAAAACCGCCTAATTTATCCTTAGCCTGTTCAACTATGGCTAGGGGCAAACCTAAACGTTGGGCGATCGCCAGGGCGTTGGAACGGCCAGGAATCCCCCAAAGCAAACGGTAGGTGGGGCTGAGACTTTGGTCATCAAATTCCACTGAGGCATTTTCAAACCGGGCATCCTGGTATTTCAGCGCCTTCAATTCCCCATAATGGGTGGTGGCCACCGTTAAACAGGGCTGGTCTGCTAAATGACGCAATAGGGCGATCGCCAGGGCACTACCCTCGGTAGGATCGGTGCCGGCCCCTACTTCGTCCAGCAAGACTAAAGATGGAAAAATTGGATGGTTGGGAGAATCAATTTCCGGGTCCAATACATCCTGAACTCCAGAGGGCAAAGCCTGCAAAATGCGGATAATGCGGCAAATATGCCCCGAAAAGGTGGAAAGATTTTGTTGTAAAGACTGTTCATCGCCAATATCCGCTAATATCTGGGCAAACCAGGGCATTTCCACTGTTTCCTTAGCAGGAATGTATAACCCCACTTTGGCCATCAAGGCCACCAAACCCAGAGTTTTGAGGGTAACGGTTTTGCCGCCCGTATTGGGTCCAGTAATGGCAATGACTCGAATTTGAGAATCAATGGTTAACGTGATGGGAACCACAGCGGGCCCCCCTTCTTTTTCTGCCTGCCAATGGAGCAGGGGATGGCGCAATTGTCGTAACGTAATCGGCTTTTCATCTCCTGGGGTCAACCATTGGGGAGGATGGGCCCCCAACCAAAAGCTATAGCGTACTCTGGCCGTGGCCAAATCCAAGCGGGTGGCGATCGCCAACAGATGTTCCAAATCCAGCAGAACTTCTAAAACTTGATCACTCAGTTGTCGCAGAATCCGTTCTTCTTCCGTTTGCTCCTGACGACGGGCTTGCCGCAGTTTATTGCCCAATTCCACAATGGCTTGGGGCTCCACATACAGGGTGTTACCACTGGCGGAACTATCATGGACAATGCCGGGCATCTGTTCTTTGTAACCCGCTTTGATGGGTAAAACAAATCTGTCCCCCCGTTGGGTAATTACTGCTTCCTGGAGGGCATTGCTTTGGCGTTGAATGATTTTTTGTAGCTTTTGCTGGATTTGCTCCCGTACAGCCTTTAATTTTTGGCGAATTTCCCCCAATTTGGGGCTAGCCCGCTCGGCCACTTTGCCATCTTCCCCTAGGCAATGGTGGATGGCCTGTTCCAATTCCGGTAGGGTTCTTACTTCCGCCACCAAGGTTTGCAAAATTTCCAGGTCATCCCGTTCTTCGATGACCCGCCGCAATCTCCTTACCCCTGCTAACGTGCCGGCGATCGCCAACAGTTCCAGCCCCGTAACCAAACCGCCCCGTTCTACCCGGGCCAAAGGTTCAGTAATGTCGGCAATACCTTTAAAATGCCAATTACTTTCCGGAGAATTTTCAATCGATTCCACCGCCTGGGTTTGGGCTAGCAATTCCCGACTTTCTTCCCACTGGGAAGGGGGCAATAAGTAGCGGGCGGCGATCGCCCCTAAGGGAGTTTGGGTAAAAGTGGACAAATGCTGACAAAGCCTGGGCCACTCCAACAGGGCCAAGGTCTCTTCCGCAATGGTTAAATTGGTGGAATCACTCACTCT
This sequence comes from Synechocystis sp. IPPAS B-1465, assembly GCF_003015225.1. Lineage (GTDB taxonomy): Bacteria > Cyanobacteriota > Cyanobacteriia > Cyanobacteriales > Microcystaceae > Synechocystis. The sequence continues at coordinate 1,218,445 of NZ_CP028094.1, forward strand.
TTATGTCTTCGCGCATACTAAATCTATTAACTGTCCTGGTTATCCTCAGAAAAATCCACAAGCACTATGGTGATGTTGTCCGAGCCGCCGGCATTTTTGGCTTCTTCAATTAATTGGACAGCCTGATCATCACAATTCCCCTGACCAGTGAGGATTTTTTCAATTAAATTATCGGGCACTTCCTCCGTTAAGCCATCGCTACACATCATAAAGGTGTCTCCCGGTTGGGCATCTAGAGCTTCCACCTCGATAAAATTCAAATCCTGCCGCCCCAAACATTGAAACAGCACATGGCGCCAGGGGTGGACCTTAGCCTGGGCCGGGTCAATGTCCCCCATTTTCAAGGCCCTGGCCACCCAGGTATGGTCCTCCGTCACCCGCTCCAATTGCTGATTTCGTAAACGATATAGGCGAGAATCCCCCACATGGGCCCGCCAAGCACCATCTTCCCGAAAGGCGATTAACACTGCGGTGGTACCCATATCCCGCCGTTCCAGGTTAATTTTTTGATCCTCAAGAATACCTTCATTGGCATCCATTAGTGCATCCCTCAGCAATTGTTCCGAGGTAATCTCCGATTGCCAGTAGGTGTCCAGGTAATCCCGTACCCTTTCCACTGCAATCCGACTGGCCTCTTCTCCTCCGGCGTGCCCCCCCATACCATCGGCGACAATGTAAAATCGTCCCTCTGGATCAAGGTAAAAACTATCCTGATTGTACTGACGAACTAGACCGGGATCCGTCTTTCCCGTGGAACTACAACTAACAACTGATAAATTCACTTCTGTCACAGGCCTTAGAAAATTGGGTTAGTTTTTAGTGGGCAGAGAGAGAGTGCTTGTCTTTTAAAACATCCGGTCCTGTCTTTCCAAACGTTTTAATAATCGCCAGAGGGCAAAGGCTGGCACCAATGACATTAATAATACAACCGCCGCCGCCATAAAATAATTATTTACAAACAATAGCGTGGCTGATAGGACCAAAGCACAGGTAAATAAAACATAGTTGGTGCCCATTTGCATAGTACCCATCCGTCGCAAAAGTCGATCAGTTTCCGTTGATCTAACCCGAACTCGGATATCTCCCCGGTCTAAACGGTCAAGGCTGTCTTCAATGCGCCGGGGTAGCCCCAAGGCACTATTACCCACCTGCACCGCCTGGCGACCTAGTTCATCCATAATGTTACCGGCGGGGTTAAAACCATTGGAATTGTTCATAATTTGTAAAGCGAAGGGTTGGGCCACAGCCATGAAATTGAAATCCGGATCTAACCCTTTTCCCACCCCCTCCAGGGTCGAAAAAGCCCGCATCACAAAGGTAAAAGTTGCCGGAAAACGGAAAGGTTGATCGTAGGCAATCTCGTAAAGGTCGTCACTAATTTTGGTAATGGACTGTTCTTCAAAGGGTTTATCCATGAAGTTATCCAACAAAAATTGCACCGATCGCCGGATAGGGCCCATATCTTCCGTTTCCTTCAGGGCTCCCAGGGCCACCAGGGAATTGACAATGCGCTCGGCATTTTTTTCCGCTACCCCGAATAGGGTATCCATGAGTTTATTTTTCGTGTCCGGGGTAATTTCCCCCATCATGCCAAAGTCATAGAAAATTAATTCCCCTGCTTCCGGGCTGACGGCCAAATTACCAGGGTGGGGATCGGCATGGAAAAAGCCATGGTTCAGCAGTTGGAACAAGTATGCTCGGGCCCCCAGTTGGGCCAACTCTTTTCGTTCTAACCCCGCCGCTTCTAGGGCATCGTAGTGGCTGATTTTAATGCCGGGCAAATATTCCAACGTCAAAATTTGGGTGGAGGTGTAGCGCCAATAAACCCGGGGCACCTTAACCCAATCTTCCCCCCGGAAGTTACGCCGAAAGGTATCGGCACTGCGTCCTTCCCGGAGATAATCCGTTTCCTGCCAGAGGATTTTGCAACATTCCTCGTAAATGCCGTTCCAGTCCCGGCCCCGGCCCCATTTGGGATGGTTTTGGAAATATTGGGCAATTTTTTTCAGGATGGCCAGGTCAATGGTAAACAGTTTTTTTAACCCTGGCCGTTGCACTTTCACCACCACATCTTCGCCGGTGTGCAACTGAGCTTTGTGCACTTGGCCCAAGCTAGCTGCTGCTAAAGGGACGGGGTCAAAACTACGATACAGTTTGGCGATCGGTTTACCTAATTCCTCTTCAATGATGCCGGCGGCCTGTTCGTAGCTAAAGGCGGGCACCTCATCTTGAAGCTTGGACAGTTCCTCCACATATTCCGCTGGAAACAAATCGGAACGGGTGGAAAATAACTGTCCCACTTTAATGAAGGTAGGACCAAGGCTAAGCAAATTTTCTCGAATCCATTTGGCTTGACGCCGCCGCCGTTGCTGGAGTTTTTCTTCCGTGTAACCTCCGGCATAGCTCCACTTTTTGCCGTTTAACCAGAATTGGTACAGCAATGTCAACACAAAGCCCCAAATATCGATGCGCCGCCGGGTGATGGAATAGTTACCCCGATTCCAGCGATACCGACCCTCCGCTTCTAGGGGCGATCGCCGTTGGGGGGGCAGAGATTCAGAATAGGAATTTGTGGGCTCAAGCTTAGTGGATAGGGCAGACACACTGATACAAAGAAAGGACTAAAGGAAATAATACGGAATGGGAAGATAGGGAATTAAATTTATGAAGTAGGGGTTTCTTCGTGTTTTTTTTCAGGATGGACATTAGGGATTACATAGGTGCGACCGCTGATAGCCTCTCTTCTTTTTGTGTCTTCGTACATTGCCTGTAAATCGTGGTTAAAAGACTTAGAGTAAGCACGACGAAGTTTATGAATTTTTTCAACGATTTCATCCTTAAACATGGCTAGTCTCCTAAAAGTTCATAGGGCGTAAACAGTATCGGTAATTTGAATCCAAAATCAAACTCTGACTAGGTCTAGCAGTTAGATATTCAAAAATACTGGTTTTTAGGTAAACAGTTTCAGCCATGAAAGTTCGGTTAACCCTGGTTATCCCGGTAGTTTTTCAACTCGGATTTGAGGCTAGCAATTTCTGCCCGCAGTTTATCCAATGTTTCCTGCAACTCATCCGCACTAACCGGGCCATCCACCGTGGCGATCGCCGCCCCCTCCTGGGTGACATCATTGGCCGCGCGGGATTGCACCTCGGCAATGAATTGACGTAGGTTTTCCCGTTGTTCCGCATCAAACTTGCCCAACTCACTCAGGGCATTGGTTACGCCGTCTTCTACCTTTTCGCTGAGGACTTCGGCAAAGGCGCGGCCGAGAAAAAAGGCCTGGAGGACTTGGTTTTGCATGGACTTTTTTTATGGTTGCATTTGTAAAGAATTATAACGTGCCCCACCATGATTCTCATCCTCCCCCTGGGAATCTAAATTCCAGCCGGCTTGGGGAGGGAAACTTTGCTCAGAACGGAACAGACCACCACTGTCCTGGGGCTCCGTGGGCACCGACGGGTCTGCCACTACCCTGGGGGGAGCCGACCGTAGAGCCATGCCAAAGCCCATGCCCGCCGCCAACATAATGCCCGCTGTGAACACAAGAGTTTGTCCCAGGGGATGGGGAGCTAAAATGCGCATACGTATGAAGTTAACTGTTTGCTAACTGTAGAATAAAAGGCCAGCCTAGGCATCGGGGAAGGTATTTTCAAAATCTTCGATCAAGTCGTCTAATTCCGCCAGAGCTTGGGAAACGTCCAGGGAAAGGATGCCCAGGTTAGGTTGCTCCGCCAGGTCTTCGAGGAATTTACGCTTTTGTTTGATGGTCAGGATGCGTTCTTGCAACGTGGTTTTATCCAGCATGGTGATTAAGGAAAATTAGGAGTTCACTTTTGAGTTATAGCCCTTTTCAGCCGGGCTAACAATGGCACAATCTACAACGCCAGCAAAATTTTAAGGGTTTGCTTAACCGGGAGTTTGGCCATCAAGAAGGCAAATTAATGGACTCGAAGACTCAGTCCATCGAATGTCTGACCATCACCAAGGGCCTCTTCGGTAGACATAATGGGAATTTCTAATCATGGCAACGCTTCTCCATTACCAACGAATGCGGGGGTCCACCAGTTGGTAAATCAAATCCGCCAAACTACTGAAAAAGACAATTAAAACGGCATAAAGAAAAGTGACCGCCATCACCACGGGGGTGTCACTGCGATAAATGGATTCAATTAACAAAGCTCCAATGCCTGGTACTCGGAAAACCTGCTCAGTTACTAAAGCTCCGGTGAAAATGGTGGGTACATCCAGGGCAATAAGGGTGATTAGGGGCAAAGAAGCATTTTTTAAAAGATGGTTTTTCAACATTCCCCAGGTGCCTAAACCTTTGGCATAGGCGGTGCGAATGTAATTTTGGGGCAACTCTTCCAACGCGGCGGAACGGACAAAGCGTAGAATTACCGCCGATTGATAGAACACTAACACCCCCACTGGCATCAATAGTTGACGGATTTGGGTTCCCAAACTAGCCATGCTATCCACCGTCAGAGTGCTGTCGTAAATGAAGGGTAACCACCTCAACTGCACACTAAAAATTAGGATGAACAGTAACCCGGTCAAAAAAGTGGGCAGGGAAAAGCCCATTAAACTGATGCCACTGATTAACGGTTCCCACCACCGTCCCCGGTACAATGCCGCTGTCACTCCCAAAGGAATGGCGATCGCCAAACTGATCAGGTAGGCCGTGCCCATTAACCACAACGTTGTCGGTAGCCTTTGACCAATCAAATCAATTACGGGACTACGGCTGGTGAAGGAATAACCCAAATCCCCCTGCAAAAGACTCCATAACCATTTTAGGTAACGGATGGGTAACGCTTGGTCCAGCCCCAAACTGCGGCGCAAATTGTCCCGCACTTCCTGGGAAATGGAGGGGTTAGTGGCCAATTCCCCCAAAGGATTGCCCGGGGCGAGGGCTAACAAACTAAAAATCACTAAACTAATGCCCAACAAGGTGATGACGGCGATCGCCAAACGTTTACAGATCAGGCCAACGGCAGGGGGCAAGGGGGACATGGGCATAGATAACAGTGGGACGCACCAAGGCAATTAAGCACAAAAAGGGGAATTTTTTCTGTAACTGACAGCTTAAACTTTTGTGATAGGCTATGCGAGATAAACCGATCTAAGCTTAATTTTTCAGGGGATTGCCATGCGTGTGGGGCTGTTATTTGGTGGGTGTTCTGGGGAGCATGAAGTCTCGATCAAATCCGCCCAGGCGATCGCCAAAGCATTGGCCAGCGACGATAACCAAACCAAATATCAAGTAAGCCCTTTTTATATTCAAAAAAATGGCGTTTGGCTGGGGCCAGACGTTTCTCAACAGGTTTTGGACCAGGGAGTTCCCTGGGGGGATCAGCCCGTTACGGCCGGACAACGGTGGCAGTTTCCCCCCGAAGCGGCCCGAATGGAGGTGTGGTTTCCCATTTTGCACGGCCCCAACGGTGAAGATGGCACAGTGCAGGGGTTATTTAGTTTGATGCAAGTGCCCTATGTGGGCAGTGGCGTGCTGGGTTCCTGTGTGGGCATGGATAAATTGGCGATGAAAATGGTCTTTGAACGGGCAGGGTTGCCCCAGGTCAATTACATGGGGGTAGAACGGGGGGAAATTTGGTCTAATCCCTGTGTTTTTCCGGCTTTGTGCGAAAAAATTGAAGCCCAGGTGGGCTATCCCTGTTTCGTTAAACCGGCCAACTTAGGCTCCTCCGTGGGCATTGCCAAAGTGCGGAACCGTAGTGAATTGGAAGCAGCCCTAGACAACGCCGCCAGTTACGATCGCCGCATCATTGTCGAAGCGGGTTTAACGGATATTAGGGAAGTGGAATGTGCGGTGCTGGGCAACGAAAATCCCCAAGCTTCCGTGGTGGGGGAAATCACCTACGACAGCGACTTTTACGATTACGAAACCAAATACACCGATGGCCGCTCCCAAATGCATATCCCCGCCAACTTACCTAAAGCTGTGGTGAACCAGATCCAGACCATGGCCATTCAAGCTTTTAAAGCTGTGGATGCGGCGGGCTTAGGACGATTGGACTTTTTCTATCAACCGACTACGGGGCAGATTGTCATCAACGAAATTAACACCCTGCCTGGTTTCACCGCCTTTAGTATGTATCCCGAACTGTGGCGAGCTTCTGGGGTAGAATTTCCTAGCTTAGTGGATCGATTATTACAGTTGGCATTGGACTACCATGGCCGTCCCGGTCACCAATAAGTGCTTGCTGGTGATCCATCGGAATCACCGATAATCTCCGCTGAAACGCTAAATTTTTCACTCCCAAGGCTTTATTCCCTATCCATATGGCCCGTTTGTCCCAGGAATTGCAGGATTATTTCTTTAAGGAAGACCGTGGCCCGACGGTGAACCTGGCCCAGGTTTTGGCGATCGCCAAGGAGAAAATTTTTGGCATTGTTCTAGTAATTCTTTCCCTCCCTTCGGCTTTACCGATCCCGGCCCCCGGTTATTCCACCCCCTTTGGCGTACTAATTTTTCTGGTGGCAATTCAATTGATGGCTGGTCGTCAGGAGCTCTGGTTACCCCTCTCCTGGCAAAGCAAAACCATTAAAACCAGCAAGGCCCAAGGCATTGTCAAAGCTGGTTTACCCTGGTTGAAAAGACTAGAGGCGATCGCCCACCCCCGCTTCCCCCTCGTTTGTCAAAGTCGCCTGGGCAAAATTCTCATGGGTATTACCGTTGGCTCCATGGCCATTTCCATGATGATTCCCATTCCTGGCACCAACACCCTGCCGGCCATGAGTATTTTCATCACTGGTTTTGGTCTCCAGGAGGATGATGGCTTAATTACCGGAGCAGGGATGATTTTTTCCGTTTTAATTGGCGTCCTGATGGTTTCTGTGATTTACGTTTTCTTCAACGGCGGTATTACCATCATTGACATTCTTAAAGATTGGCTCAAAGTCCAGTTTGGCGGGGCTTAAATCCTTAATCTGAGAGTTTTTTGTCTAGTCTTGCTTCAAAAGAGTTGTTGTCCAAACCTTTAGTAAACCGGGTAAACTCTTGCGGGTTTTACTGGCTAAGCCTATTTTCCAGATACGTTTTAAGCCTTTTCTAGGGGAGCCATGGTCAAACCTTCCCGCCGTAGTTGTTGATGGTACAATTCCGCCTGCTCCTGGGGCCCCACCCAAACAATGGCTAAGCCGTCGAAGTGGACTTGATTAGTTAATTCCCAAGCCCGATCGCCGGTCATGCCGGGGATGTATTTAAGCAAGCAATCGGACACATGCTGAAACGTGTTGAAATCGTCGTTGAGGACAATTACTTTAAAGTTGGGATAGGTTTTGCGGACTGTGCTAGTTAGGCGATCGGGGGTGCTGGTGGCGGCGTTGCTAATCACGACAGTAATCCGGTTGCTTGAAGACTATAGCCAAATTTTATCCCGATACCCTAATCGAGTTTTAGTAGGTTTCCCCTAAATTACCCCAGCTGGTTAACGAAAATTGAATGCCAGGCCAATCCACCAAGTCCACTTTAATCATCGGTTACGGCAATACCCTGCGGGGGGACGACGGCGTGGGGCGTTACCTAGCGGAAGAAATTGCTCAGCAAAACTGGCCCCATTGTGGAGTTATTTCCACCCATCAACTCACCCCAGAATTGGCCGAGGCGATCGCCGCTGTGGACCGGGTAATTTTCATTGATGCCCAACTGCAGGAATCAGCAAACGAACCATCGGTGGAAGTTGTGGCCTTAAAAACCCTGGAACCCAACGAACTGTCAGGGGATTTGGGGCACCGGGGTAATCCCAGGGAACTCTTGACCCTGGCTAAAATTCTCTACGGCGTTGAGGTAAAGGCTTGGTGGGTGTTGATTCCGGCCTTCACCTTTGATTATGGAGAGAAATTGTCTCCCCTGACCGCCCGGGCCCAAGCCGAAGCCTTAGCCCAGATCCGCCCCTTGGTATTGGGGGAGAGATAAAGCCAAGGGAAACTCAAAATTGAAAAGTTAGGCTTCTACGGCCACAGCTTTAGCTTTTTTCTCTTTTTCAGGCTTTTCGGGGGTGAGCTTAATGCTCAAAAAGCGCATCACATTATCGTTAAGACGCATATCCCGTTCAATTAAAGCAATCTGCTGGCCTTCACCGTTGAAGTTGAACAAAACATAAATGCCATCGTTAAAGCGACGGATTTGGTAAGCTAGACGGCGTTTACCCCAAACCTTCACCGATACTTCTTCGGCGGCATTGTTGGTCAAAAATTCTTGGTATTTGGTAACTTCTTGGCTAACCCGTTCTTCATTCAGGTCGGGACGGAGAATTACCATCAGTTCGTAACTATTCACAAGCACATGACTCCTTATGGACTTTAGGGCTTAAACTCAGGCAGGCGCAGCAACCATCATCGTCTGGGCTAGTTCAGTTGCCATGGAAGACACTGTTATTCGCTAAAACCATGACTAGCTGACACCAAAGTTTGAGTAAAAGCAAGGATCTTTTATCATACTCGTTAGGGTGGCCGGGGAGCTAGGGGTTAATCCCATAGTCGAACCTTTACCAAAAGCCTGTCCATGGACTGCAATACCCCTCTGACTCTAAACTTTGGGCAATGTTGGATGGGTTACCGTCCCCTTGATCACTTTCTTTAACACCACCATGGTCCAACGTTACGTTCGTATCCAGGCTGACTCTGGCACCGTCCATTATGGTTTGTTCCAATTGGATCACAGTGTGATTTTGCTAAGTGCGGCGCCTTGGTTGGGGGGCCAAGCCCTAGATGTTGCCGTTAGTGAAGGGGATTATCGGTTACTAGCTCCCTGTGAACCTTCTAAAATCGTGGCGGTGGGACGCAATTACCGGGCCCATGCGGCGGAATTGGGTAACGATGTGCCGGCGGAACCCCTCTTATTTTTTAAACCTCCTTCGGCGATCGCCGCTGACCAGGAAGAAATTGTTTATCCGTCCCAGTCCCAACGGGTGGACTACGAAGGGGAATTGGCAGTCATTATTGGCAAACAAGTAAAAGATATTACTGAAGAAGAAGCGGCCAGCGCCATTTGGGGCTACACCATTGCCAACGATATTACGGCTAGGGATTTGCAGCGGCAGGATTCCCAATGGACGCGGGCCAAGGGCTTTGACGGTTTTTGTCCCCTGGGGCCCTGGGTAGTACGTCACATCGACCCAGAGGCCCATTTGGAAACCACCGTTAATGATGAGGAAACTCCCCGGCAAGCCACGGCCATCAGCGATATGGTTTTTACTCCCCCGGTATTAGTGAGCTACATTTCCCGAGTGATGACCCTCTACCCTGGCGATGTAATTTTGACTGGTACTCCGGAAGGCATTAGTGCCCTCCAAGTGGGAGACAAAGTGGAGGTGGAAATTGAAGGCATTGGTAATTTAACTAATACAATCATCGCGCCTCCCCTAACGGCCCCGGAGTTAGCGGAAACGGTGGAGTTGGAAGTCGAAGCAGATAATTGATCTTAATTTCCGCCTCTGCTGTGCCTTATTGACCGAGATTTTTCCCTTGCCCATGAGTGAACCTAACCTCAACCCCGCCTATACCCTCGACCAGGCGATCGCCAATTTGCAACAAACAGAAGATGCCAGTGCCCGTTACTATGCGGCCTGGTGGATTGGTCGTTTTCGCGCTGCTCAACCGGAAACCATTGCTGCTTTGTTGGTCGCCTTGGAAGATGAAACTGATCGCTCCCCGGACGGTGGTTATCCCCTGCGGCGTAATGCGGCTAAAGCGTTGGGAAAATTAGGCGATCGCCAAGTGGTGCCGGCCCTAATCAAAGCCTTGGAATGTGAAGATTACTATGTGCGAGAGTCAGCGGCCCAGGCGCTGGAAGGTTTGGGGGATGCTAGAGCGATGGCACCTCTAATGGCCAAGTTAACGGGGGGATTAGCAGCGGCCCAGCTTGTGGAGGGTAAACCCCATTTAGCCCAACCCTACGAAGCGATTATTGAAGCCCTGGGTACTCTCCAAGCTGTGGAGTCCATTGGTTTAATTGAACCGTTTCTAGAGCATTTTTCCCCGAAAGTCCAATACGCCGCCGCCAGGGCCCTATTTCAGTTAACTGGGGATAACCGTTACGGCGACCTTCTCATTACTGCTCTGGGGGGGACAGACTTACAATTACGCCGTTCCGCCATGATGGATTTGGGAGCCACTGGCTACTTGCCCGGCGCCCAGGCGATCGCCAAAGCCTTTGCAGAAAATAGCCTCAAGTTGATCGCCCTGCGAGATTTGTGGGCCACCCATCGCCAAAGGCAAGCAAGTTCTGAATCGAAGGCGCTCAGTCCAGCTAGCCGACAAATATTGGAATTAATGGATAGTTTACTCTGAAATAATTGGAAATTTACAGATTTACGGAGATTTCAAGCTAGCCCCAGGGATTCTTCCAACGCACCAATTACGACTTCCGCCACCTGTTGAATGCGAAAACGACAGGCCAGGGTTTCAGTGGAATTAAAACTGCCATTTTCCCAAAATTTATTACTGCCAGCGCCACCACCACACAAACCGAAATAATCACAGGTTTGGCGACATTTTTCCACCCCCTGGGTCATATCGTGGTAAATGCGCTGGAATTTTTCCGTTTGACAAATAGATGCAAAAGAATCCGTTAACACATTACCAAAAATAAAATCACCATACTGGGGCGTTTTAATGGCTAATAATTCTGGGTCAAAGGTGGAAAAGTTACCCTGGTGGTCGATGCTAACAATGGCAAAGGGACGATTCATATCCGTGTGATCGAGACGGTCTTCGGTGTAAATCAAATTGCATAAACATTCAAATTCCCGCACTCGAAATTCTGGTTCACTGGTGCTGGTTAATTGCCAAAATCGTTCCAAAAATTGTCGATATTTTTGTAAAGTGCCCTGTTTATTCAGGGAAGATTCTGTGTTAATTCCCTCTGTTTCTTCCATATTAAAACCCACATCCAGTAGGTTATGATCCCGGAAAAAGTGAAAAATTTCGTCGGGATAATCTAAAGATTCTTCAGTTAAAACTGCAATAACACTGTGACAAATATCATTTTTTTGTAACCATTCAATGCCTCGCATGGTGGCGGCATGGCTACCCCGGCCAGTTCTGGTTTTACGGTGTTTATCGTGGAGAAAAGCGGGGCCGTCTAAACTAATACCCACATGGACAGGATATTGTTTAAAGAGGTCACACCAAGCTTGGTTAATTAAAATGCCATTACTTTGAAAGGAATGGTCAAACCACAGTTGGCGGTGATTGTATTTTTCCCCGTAGGTTTCGATCTTGGCAAAAGCCTGACGGTAAAATTCTAGCCCAGCGGCCAATGGTTCCCCCGCATGCCAACACAGACTAAAGTTGCTAGTGGTAAAAGGGCTAGCAAAAATCGCCTGCATAATTGGTTCCAACAAATCCAGGGGCAGATGATTTTTTAAATGGCGATCGGGTAAGTAACAATAATCACAATCTAAATTGCAATAGGAAGTGGGTTGAATAATAATTAAATTGGTGGGGCCAAAATTAGTTATGTCCACATCCCTTATACTTTCATTAATGGGTTGGGTTTGGTTGACTAAAGCTTGCATAAGTGATCACCAATTGAGGCAAATGATTTGTTATTACAATTAAAGGGGAGAAGTACATACCCAGATTGACTTTTGTTCATTAACTGGATCCATAATCAGTTGTGGCGCTAACCCTAAATTAGATTCCCTTGTTTCTTCAAAGTTAGAACCAAATACTGCTTGAAGTGGTTCACGGGCAATCTCCACAGGAACCTCAAAGGTGACAGCATAAACTCCCCAGGTGCCCGCCGGAATCATAACTGCTGAAACAGGAAGACCGTAATAACTTTCCTTAATTTGATAGTAAGCAAAGTCATCCTCGATTTTATCTGGCACAAGACGCTGAAAAAATCGATGTTTTGGCCGATCAATCCCTTCCCAGGGAGCAAGATAAACTCCTTCAAATTTACATTCAGGAAAGCTCCGCATCATGTCCTCAAAATCACTGGCAAAGTTATCGGTAATGACTTTCGCCGGCTCGGCAAGAAGGGGTTGGGATGGTAATAGTTGGTAACCAACAATTGCCAGGGAGACTATCACTACCCGATAAGCAGAAACAGATGAGAAAGAAAACAGCAATTTTGTTCCCTAGGTTTCAGTGTTGGCTGTGAAATGTTAGTAAACTACCAACGATTAACAAAACCACCGCCGCCGCCCCGGTTAACAAAGCCTCCCCCGTCTCCCCAACCATTGCCCCAGGGATTATTAACATTGGCAAAGCCGCCGCCCCCACTGCCATCGGCCCAGCCGCCGCGCCCGACATTAGCAAAGCCACCGCCCCCGGCACCATCACCCCATCCTCCCCGCCGGGCATTACCAAAACCACCACCACCGCCACCATTGGCAAAACCAGCTTGTAGATTAGCTCGATTGATGGGAGTTTCCTCTGGGGACATTTGATTAGCCCTTTGCTGTAGAGCTGAGCTGATATTGTTTAACCGAGTGGAAAGGGCATTCTGAGAATTAGTTGCCAGGGCATTGCCCGGTTCTGCCACTGTTCCGATCGCCGTTAGGGCAATTACAAATGCTGTCCAGCTAGAGCGGTTATTGATAGCCATGGATATTGCTCCCAGATTAATGAGGTGATGGGGAAAGAACAGATGGATGGATCTCAATGATAAGCCTTACCAACGGTTGATGAAGCCGCCCCCATCAGGCCAACGACGGTTATAGAAACCGCCCCGATCGCCCCAGCCGTTACGCCAAGGATTGATATTGCCGAAGCCACCGCCCCCTCGGCCATTGCCCCAGCCACCTCTACCTAGGTTAACAAATGTACCGCCACCTCGCCCATTACCCCAACCGATCGCCACCTGCATAGGGGTTTCTGGAGATTGGGAAGCATTTTCTGGGGAATTAGCTTTATCAGCAGTGTTTTTAAGGCTGGAATTAATGCGAGCAATGCGGGATTCAATGGTGGTGCCTTGATCTGGGCCATGATGGTCAACAGTGGCAGCCTGAGCTGAAGCGGACGTTACCCCGGCGATCGCCACCAGGAAAGCGGTCCAGCTAAGTTGGTTAGAGTTCATGACAAATACCTAAAAATGGACAACAACAATGGGGGTAGGGATTAGCCAAGGTTGGAACAGTCCCCAAAACGTGCCAACCAAATTACTACCAATTAAAGTCAACTTCGTTTACTGGCCATTTTTGGGTTCCATCACCTGCTCATGGGTAATTACTAGGTAATTAAAAAATTGACGGAGATTGTCATTGTCCACGGGCACAATACCTTCGGTGCCGATCCATTTGTCAACGATGGCCACATCTTCCGGATCCCCTTGGACATAACCCTCCGCTAGCCGTACCAGGGCCCGATTTGCCAAACGCAAAAAGCCGGGATTGTCCTCCCGCACCATACAACCGACCCCATACCTAGTTTCTGCTGGTTGGGGAATAACTTTTGTGTCAGGCATATCCAATACTTGTCGTAGACCTGCCAATTGAATACCATCTCCGGCCACTGCGTCTACAGTTCCTTTTTTCAAAGCTTCCATCCCCGCCCGCACACTGGTAACAGGCACCACTTCGATCTCATTTTGAACAATTTTCACCGCATCTTCCACAATAGTGTTGGGTACCATGGCTACCCGGCGTCCCATTAACGTTTCGCGGGAATTGATGGGAGTATCATTGGGCACCAATAATTGAATGCCAGCCACCGCATAGCTAACTGTGAAGTCCACGTAACGGTCCCGCTCCCAGGTAAAAGCAGTATCACAAACAATGTCTAGCTCCCCGGTTTTCAGTTTGGGCAAGGCATCACTCATATCCTGCACTTCAACAATCTGCAAAACCACATCCCGGCCCAGTTCTTTACCCACTTCCTCGCGGATACGGTCGGCAATGTCGATGGAGTAGCCCACCACCTCATTGTTATCGTTGATATAGGAAAAAGGCACATTGTCCAGGTTGGCCCCGATGGTTAAATTACCGGTGCGAATAATTTTCTCCATTACGGTTTCGGCGATCGCCGCTTGGGCTCCCACCGTAGCGAGTAACAGCCCAATGAAAGTGGCGGAGAACTGCTTCAACATGGCATTAATTAACCAAAAAGTTTGCGTCCAGTCTAATATAGACCGGCTTTTGCCCCGGTAAAGTAAAGAACTATTACAAACATTGTCGCAATCACTTTCTATGACCTTTGGCATTCTCCACGGTGTTAGTGTGGGCCCCGGTGACCCGGAGTTGATCACCCTCAAGGGGTTAAAGATTTTGCAATCCTGCCCCGTGGTAGCTTTTCCCGCTGGTTTACAAGGGCGATCGGGGGTAGCAGAACAAATCATTAATTCCTATCTGAAACCAGAACAAATTCGTCTGTCCCTCAAATTTCCCTATGTGCAAAAGGAAGAAATTCTAGAGCAGGCCTGGCAGGAAGCGGCCGCAGAAGTTTGGCCCTACCTAGAAAAAGGAATGGATGTGGCCTTTGCCTGTGAAGGGGATATTAGTTTTTACAGCACCTTCACCTACCTTGCCCAAACCTTAAAAAGTAACCATCCCCAGTTAGGGATCAACTACATTGCTGGGGTAAGTTCTCCCTTTGCTGGAGCTTCAACCCTGGGTTTACCCCTAACTTGTCAGGAAGAAAAGCTCGCAATTTTACCAGCATTATATTGCCCGGAAGAATTGGAAAAAGCGTTGGATTGGGCGGAGGTAGTAGTGTTGATGAAAGTTCGTTTAGTGTATGGACAAGTGTGGAAAATTTTAGCTAAAAGAGGACTATTAGACCAGGCTTGGCTGTTGGAAAAAATTTCTACCGCCGAGGAAAAAATTTACCATCCCCTCAGCCATTATCCCCAGCTGTCCCTCTCCTATTTTTCCCTAATGTTAATCAAGCAAAATCAAAATAAGATTGGCAGAATTTAACGGAGAAAATTTTCGAGCATAATGCCTTCTTTGCGGCCGTGATCAGTTTGGCGATCGTAGTCCAGATCCCTTTGGCGGTAAAGCTGGATAATCTGTTGAGCAGTGCTTTCAGCTTTGGTTTGTAGACTCTGACAGTTGGGAAATGGGCCGAGATTTAGTAAGGCTTTTTCAATGGCCCTAGCCCCATACAGACCGGAATTTTTATGGTTTTCCTCATGCTTAAATAAAGCGGCCAAGTAGTGATTAAAAACCCTGCGAGCTTCCGGATCACTGCCGTGGTTAGGGGGAATGCGGGGTAGGGTGTAGATAACATCAAGGTTGGTGGTAACTTTAGTGATTTGACATTGTTGGGCTGTGGACCACCATTGATACTGCCAGCGCACTAGCCATTGAGTATAGCCACGGTAACGTTTACCTTGAAAAATAATCGGGCTACGTTGATTTAATTCATTATTTAAATCCCATTTAGTTTTGGGATAAATAGAATAGTATTTATACTCGATTTTAACAATTGGTTCTGCCTCTACCCTAGCCGCCCCAAGCAGTCCCAAAACTATTGTTAATGGGGCAAGCAATGCTGACTTAACATACATTTTGCTCAGCCTGTTCACTGTTGGTAGTGATTACCTCAATTTGGTAATGGTTGCGCCCTTAGTATCAATGGGCAAACAATGACTTTCCGCTTCAATGCCTGCATCATGCCAGGTTTCCACTAGGGTGGAGGCGATCTGGGGAGCCCGGACTTCATCGGCGATCGCCAATAGGGTAGGGCCAGCACCGCTAATTACTAGGTTATAGGCCCCGGCGGCGAGGGCGGCCTGGTGGAGTTGGTCATAGGCAGGAATCAAACTCTGGCGATAGGGTTGATGGATTTGATCCTGGAGGGCCAGGGCTAACCAATCTCCCCGCCCTTGGCTAAAAGCTTGTACCAACAGCGCTAGGTGAGAAGCGTTAAAAATGGCGGCACTACGGTCATATTGATGGGGAAGAACAGCCCGGGCCGCTTCGGTGGATAACTCGAAATTGGGAATGGCCAAAACCGGGACAAATTTGCTCGGCCAATCCAAAGCAACCAATTGCCAATGGTCACCATTTTTGACAGCCAGTTGACAGCCCCCCAATAGGGCCGGAGCCACATTATCGGGATGTCCTTCCATGGCGATCGCCATCTGCAAAATTTCCGAGGTTGTGCAGGGATTACCCGCCGCTTGATTGGCCGCCAATAACCCCCCCACAATGGCCGTAGCTGAACTACCCAAACCCCGGGCCAAAGGAATTTCCAAGTCAATTTCCAGCTTTAGGGGTGGTATAGCCTGCCCAGTTTGTTGATAAAAGTAGGCGATGGCTTGGTAGAGTAAATTGTCCTTGGTGGTGCTGATTTTTTCCCCGTCCCTGCCCCTGGCTTCAATCAATAGATCAACTTCCGGGTCCGTCGGATCAGTCACCGTCACATGGTTATATAACCCCAGGGCCGCCCCCAAACAATCAAAGCCTGGGCCAATATTGGCGGTGGTGGCGGGCACAGAAACGGTAAAGCTGACCATGGCAAATAGCAGGGAAAATGGGGATTAATGCTCTGGCATTATCGGGCTTGGTCTGGGCCAGAGGCAATAGTGGCTTGACCCAGAGGCGATCGCTTGGCGGATACGATTGATTTTTGCCAAGGCGAAAATAGTTTACTTAGACCATGGCTACCTGAATGAATGATTGGGCAGTAATGGAATTAATGGGAGTAAAATATCCATCTATTCATCTGGTTTATTAACATTTACCTATATTTATTTGGGAGTTAAAGCCTAGCCAATGAAATCCACTGGAGAAACACTGAACATAGAAGAAAAAGTTTTTGCGATTGCGGATCAATTTGATCACCAAGGAAAAATTGTCCAGATCAAACCCTTTGGCAACGGCAATATTAATGACACTTTTTTGGTGGATCTAGACGGTCAAACGCAAACTAGTTTTATTTTGCAAAGGATTAACCATCAAGTATTTAAAAATCCAGCGGCAGTGATGGGCAATATGGTCAGGGTAACTACCCATATTAAGCAAAAATTACAACGGCAACCCCTGGAACGCCCTTGGTTAATGCCAGAAGTAATTTTGACTAAAAATAATCAAGATCATTGGGATTCGGGCACTGGAGAATTTTGGCGGGCGATTAGCTTCATTGCCGGTTCGGAATCCTTTGATATTCTGACAGACCCAGCCCAGGCCAAGGAAGTGGGCACAGCCCTAGGCATTTTCCATCAACTGTTGAGCGACCTTTCCCCCAGCCAATTAGTCGATACTCTGCCTGGATTTCACCATACTCCCATTTATCTCCAGCAGTATCAGCGGGCCCTGGCCCAGAATCCGAAGCTAACAGGATCATTAGGCCCAGAAATTAACCATTGCCAAAGGGTCATTAAAACTTGGCTTGATCAGTGTGGAGTATTGGAAACAGCTAAAGCGCAGGGACAATTACCCCTCCGGTTAATGCATGGTGATCCCAAAGTGAATAATATTTTGTTTGATCGCCAATCGGGAAAAGCAGTCAGCGTGATTGATTTGGATACCACTAAACCAGGTTTAATCCATTACGATTTGGGGGATTGTTTGCGTTCCGGTTGCAATCTGTTGGGAGAAGAAACGGAAAACTGGTCAGCAGTGGAATTTGATCTAGATCTTTGCCGGGCTATTCTTGAGGGCTATTTACCCCAATGTCAGCATTTTCTCACCGCCGCTGATTATGATTATTTGTGCCCCGCCATTGTCCTGATTAGCTTTGAATTGGGACTACGGTTTTTTACCGATTACCTTAACGGCGATCGTTATTTCAAAGTTAAATACCCGGAGCACAATCTAATCAGAGCTTTGGTGCAATTCCAGTTAGCTAGCCATATCCAAAGCCAAGAAGATGCCATTCGTCGGATGATCGAGGATATCAGAGGTTAAAGCCTTTTTGGATAAGGAATTATCCTCGCCGCTTACTATAGTCAAGGGTAGTAAACATTGGTTTTGCAGACTCTTTTTGCCAACTGATAACTGTTAACTATCCCCCAAATGGCATTGCACAGTGCTGGTGAGTTGGTCCGACCAATGGGCCGCCGTCTCCGCACAGGCCGCCTCCACCATGACCCGAATTAATGGTTCTGTGCCCGAAGCCCGCACTAAAATTCTTCCGGTGGTGCCCATGGACTTTTCCGCCGTGGCGATCGCCTGTTGCAAAGGGGCGCATTCTTGCCAATGTAAGCGGCGCTCCCGGTCTAGTACCCTGACGTTGCGGAGAATTTGGGGATAGGGTTGGAAACTTTCCGACAGCAGTTCGCTCAAAGATAAACCGGACTTTTGCACTAGGGTGGCTAAATGCAAGGCCGCCTGCAGGCCATCCCCGGAATAACTGTGGTGGTGGCAAATAATGTGTCCTGACTGTTCTCCCCCTAGCATGGCTCCGGTTTCCCACATTTGGGCTTGGACGTTTTGGTCCCCCACCGCAGTGCGAATTAATTTACCCCCCAGTTTTTCCCAAGCTCGCTCAAAGGCTAAGTTGGCCATGACAGTGCCGACAATTAGGTTATCGGGCAGATGGTTGCTCTCCTGGAGAGTTTTGCCCCATAAAAAGAGAATGTAATCTCCGTCCACCGGGCGGCCCTGGGCATCCACCGCCATCACCCGGTCTGCATCGCCGTCAAAGGCAAAACCTAAATCCGCCCCGGTTTCCCGCACAGCCCTTTGCAAACGATGTAAATGGGTGGAGCCGCAATCAACGTTAATTTGACTGCCATCGGCCAAATCGTGCAGAGCTATGACCTCCGCTCCCAAACTGCGAAAAATATGGGGTGCCAAATTGACCGAAGCTCCCCAGGCTAGATCCAACACCACTTTTAGCCCTTGAAAATTCAAGGGTTGGGGCAAACTACCTAGCAAAAAATCTTGGTAATATTGGACACGATGGGGCTGGCCATAACTCCTTCCCCATTGACTGGCATTCAGCCCGGAGGTTTGATTTTGTCCCCGCAGTCCTGCTTCGATCGCCGTGGCTAGGGATTTGGGTAATTTTAGCCCTTGGTGATCAAAAAACTTGATGCCATTGTCTTCCGGCGGATTATGGCTAGCGGAAATCATAATGCCCCCGATTGCCGCTGTTTTTCTGGTGAGATAGGCCACACAGGGAGTCGGACAAAGTCCGAGTTGCCACACCTCTACCCCGGCACTGTTCAAACCGGCGGCCATGGCGTTGGCTAGCATGTCACTGGAAAGTCGGGAATCCTGGCCGATAATCACTGGTCCAGCAGTATCAGTTTGTTCCCGTAATACCTGCCCCGCCCAAAAGCCCAAGGATAAAGCCAAAGGAGCCGTCAACAATTCCCCAGCCTTACCCCGGATACCGTCCGTGCCAAACAATGGCGATCGGGGCAAGCTCAAGCCGAATTCTCCCATCGTTGACGGCAAAGGCAGATCTAAACCACGACTGTGGATGGGGGAAGCAACCATCTGAAAATTTTCCTCACACAATTCTTCCTCTCAGGATAACTGCTCCGGGAAATTTCAGGTAAATCACGCCCCACTGGATTGCCTCAGGGGTTGAACGTCCGCTACCCTTAGAACTGTGACGATTTGTAAAAATCCGCCCAATTTTTAAATTCTGATTCCGGCGAAATATGCCCCATACCATTGTTACGGAAACCTGCGAAGGCGTGGCCGACTGCGTTGAAGCCTGCCCCGTAGCCTGCATTCACCCCGGAGACGGGAAAAACACCATTGGCACCGATTGGTACTGGATTGACTTTGCCACCTGCATCGATTGCGGCATCTGCCTCCAAGTTTGCCCGGTGGAAGGGGCCATTCTGCCGGAGGAACGGCCTGATTTACAGAAAAGCCCTGCCTAGGGTTGGGAGGGGTCTAACTGCCCTCGACTAGCTTAAATTTTGCTGGTTGACTGATATTCACTAAGTTCCGTGGCCTGGGTCGATCAAACTTTTCCACCCTTTATCTATGTCTGACCTCCTCGTTGTTAAGGACGTATTCGCTGGCTATGTGGCTGATGTGCCCATTTTGCAGGGTATTAATTTCTCCATTGCGCCGGGGGAGTTGGTCACAGTTATCGGCCCCAACGGAGCGGGAAAGTCCACCCTAGCCAAAACTATTTTTGGCCTACTCACTCCAAGCCAGGGGGAGATTATTTTTAAAGGGGAAAATATTACCGGCCTTGGTTCTGACCAAATTGTGCGTCGGGGAATGTGCTATGTGCCCCAGGTTTGTAATGTGTTTGGCAGCCTAACAGTGGCAGAGAATTTGGATATGGGGGCCTTTCTACACCAGGGTCCTACCCAAACCCTAAAGGACCGCATCTATACCATGTTTCCCAAATTAGCCCAACGCCGCAACCAGAGGGCTGGGACTTTATCGGGGGGAGAACGGCAAATGTTGGCCATGGGTCGGGCTTTGATGTTAGACCCGGATTTGTTGTTGCTAGATGAACCGTCGGCGGCCCTATCCCCCATTTTGGTCAAGGATGTGTTCGCCCAAATTAAGGCCATTAATGCAACTGGTAAGGCAATTATTCTAGTGGAGCAAAATGCCAAACAGGCCTTGATGATGGCTGATCGGGGTTACGTGCTAGAAAATGGCCGGGATAAGTTGGAAGGATCGGGGCAAAGTCTACTCAATGATCCTTTGGTGGGAGAACTTTATTTGGGGGCAGCGTATCACAACTAAATTTTTCGAGGGCGGCGGGTTTAAGACCGGATTTTTGAATGATTGCTCAGTATCCACAAAATCTCCAAAATTTCTCAACCCCCCCTTCTAGGAATAACGATTTTTTTGCCCTGACCGATTAGTTTTTATTAATTAATTGCCAATTACCTTGCGTATTCTTTCCACCACCAACGTTCTGCAGACCCCCACGGCGATCGCCTTGGGAAACTTTGATGGAGTCCATCGGGGCCATGGGGTGGTGTTGCGTCAGGTGATGGATTTTGCCCAAGCGGTGGAACATCTCTTACATCCAGCGGTGGTTAGTTTTAATCCCCATCCCCGCAGTTTTTTCAGTGGCCGCACCCAACCTTTATTGACTCCCTTGCCAGAGAAAGCAGCGCAATTGACGGCGATCGGCATTGAACAGTTGGTCTTATTACCCTTTACGGAAAAATTGGCCAACCTTAGCCCCAAGCAATTTGTCCAATCCATTTTAGTGGAGCAATTGCAAGCCAAATTTATCAGCGTTGGCCAGGATTTTTGCTTTGGTCATCAACGGCGGGGCAATGTGCAGGATTTACAAAACCTTGGGCAAGAATTTGGCATCACCGTGGCGATCGCCCAATTGGAGCAAACGGACACGGAACGGATTAGTAGTTCCCGTATTCGCCGAGCCTTAAAAGAAGGCAAGTTGGCAATGGCCAATCATTTGTTGGGACGGCCCTATGCCCTCAGGGGGACGGTGGTGCAGGGACAGCAATTGGGGCGTAAATTGGGCTTTCCCACTGCTAACCTTTGTTTGCCAGCGGATAAACTCTGGCCGAAGTATGGAGTGTATGCGGGTTGGGTCAATCTAAATGCCTTGGACGTACCCATACCAGCGGTGATTAACCTTGGCGATCGCCCCACAGTCAACGGCCAGGAACCTTCGGCGGAAGTGCATTTACTGCAGTGGTCAGGGGATTTGTATGGCCAAGGTTTAGAGGTGGCCTTGACCCACTATCTGCGCCCCGAAACAAAATTTGCCGGCTTGGACCAATTAAAAAATCAGATCGCCCAGGACTGCCAGCAGGCAGAAAAGTTACTCAATCTGGATGGGGCGATTCCTTAATGGCTTCAATCTAGGCGAGGGGATCGGCACTGGGGGGAGTCGGGGGAGCAGAAAGCAAATTTCTCAGGCCCAAAGAACCAAAGGCGGCGAAGCCGATGGAAAGCATCAAACTGCTCAGTCCCACCCGTAAGCCTTGTTTAAGAGCTTGGTTAGAGGCTTGGCTTTCTACTTTTTGCCGTTGCTCCGTCACCTGGTTTTCTAAATTAGTTTTAATTTCTTCCATTTTTGACTTCAGGGCGGCAGGATCTTTAGACATTTCCCGTAAACCTTTGAGTTCGTTCACTTGGCGTTCAATATTAGCCAGCTGCTCTTGGTTGAGGGGATTACCATTCGCTTGACCGGAGGCCAAAAGTTGCTCCCCTTCTTGGATTTGTTGTTCCAACGCCTCTGGATTTTGGGACAGGGCATCAAATTGTCTCAGGGCCCCTTCCACCTGTTCTTGCCCCTGGCCAATCTGGGTTTCCAGTCGGGCCAACTCCGCTGTCTTAATTTGGTTCACATTGGTCAAATGTATGGGGATCAACAATAAAAAGACCAACCCCAAGGCGATCGCCAAAATATAAATCGGCATCCGCAAATCAAAGCCATTTTTAGGGGAAGCTCCGGCGGTTTTTGCCATGGTATCCACCAAGTAACCAAGGGAAATCAACCCCATGCCCAACATCGGCACTATACCCCGGTCAACAATGCCCGTGATCGTTGTCAACTGCCACTGGGGATCAGCCATTTGCAGAGGGAAGATGAGGCTAAAAAAATCCAGCAGGGCAATGAGGACGAAAATAACGCCAAACAACTTTAATGTCAGGGCGGTAAAGGCAGGGATGTTCATAAATTCCAGAGAGCAACGCAATATACTATACGCCATCTTAGCTAAGCACTTTCCCCCCATGAGGCGCAATTTCAGCTTTGGGGGTGCCTCCTATCGAAAGTGCAAACAAGATCCAAGATCAAAGTTAGATGGTCTAGATTAGATTAGGCGAATTAAGCCAACGTCTGTCAAATTATCTAAATTATTTCCATTTTGCCATTGCCCATGAGCCTCCCCGCACCGGAAACTCCCCTCTATAACCATCCCCTGCCCCAATTAGAACGCTGGCTCATGGCCCTGGGTTGTCAGCAAGACCGTGGCGATCGCCATTGTTGGCTACTCCATCAAGGGGACTGGGATGCGGAACTGAGTTTGGACACAGAAGAACTTGTGATCTGCTACTTCCCCCACCAACCCCAACGCAAAGTGGTGCGGAGCTTTAAATATTCCCTCAGTCGCCAAGACGTGGAAGCTGCGGTCCTGGAAGGTCCCTAGGTTAACCCCAGGGAAGATATCCTTTACCACCATCCCTTAAACAAAACCAGCAAAGAGCAGTAACAACCCCCAGGTAATTGTCACTGCTTCAACCAAAAACATCGTTTTGGAAATCCTGGCGATCGCCAGTTGCGGCCATTGGGTTTGCCCCATCAGCCCCTAGTCGTCGTAAATGCGGCACTCAGCAGCGTCGGGGTTTTCGTCACAGAACTTTTCCAGGGTAGTTTGGGTGGGATGTTGTTGACGTTGGTGGGCGGCTTCCGCTTCTAGCTCTTCCACCGCATCCCAGGCCGCAGCGCACTCCGCCGGAGAGGCTTCATCGGTACTGCAAACTTGTCTAGCGTTGGCTAGCTCCTGTTCGATTTTTTCTTGAATATTGCTCATAAAGTTTAACCGCCTACGATTGTCTACAGAGAGTAAGGCTCATTCATGTTAGCGAATTTGGTTGGCTTTGGGTAGAAGGAACCACAACGGGAATATGCGGTTTTCCTCACTTTGCTGACCTCAACTTGCCCCATACGGCCCTGGGGGCCACCACCGGGGATAGTATGAAGAATTGTGAAAATGATCACAGGTTCACAACAGTTTCCTCCGGGAAAGCATGGGGTCAACTACACCGATTCCCAAGTTTAATTAAGTTTAATTTCGCTCATAGGTCAACCACTGCTATGGACAAGCCACGTATCCTTTCTGGAGTTCAGCCCACCGGAAATCTGCACCTAGGCAACTATTTAGGAGCTATCCGGAGCTGGGTTGAGCAACAGCAACATTACGATAACTTTTTTTGCGTGGTGGACCTCCATGCCATCACGGTGCCCCACAACCCCCAGACCCTAGCCCAGGACACCCTCACCATTGCGGCCTTGTACCTCGCCTGTGGCATTGACCTGCAATATTCCACCATTTTTGTCCAGTCCCATGTGGCGGCCCACAGTGAATTGGCCTGGTTGCTCAACTGCGTCACCCC
Organism: Synechocystis sp. IPPAS B-1465; assembly: GCF_003015225.1. GTDB lineage: Bacteria > Cyanobacteriota > Cyanobacteriia > Cyanobacteriales > Microcystaceae > Synechocystis. The sequence goes on from NZ_CP028094.1 coordinate 1,242,390, forward strand.
CCTCAATTGGCTAGAACGGATGATTCAGTTTAAAGAAAAGGCCGTTAAACAGGGGGAAAACGTCAGCGTGGGGCTATTGGACTATCCTGTGCTCATGGCGGCGGATATTTTGCTCTACGATGCGGACAAAGTGCCCGTGGGGGAAGACCAAAAGCAACATTTAGAGTTGACTCGCGACATTGTGATCCGCATTAACGATAAATTTGGCCGGGAAGATGCGCCGGTGTTGAAGTTGCCAGAACCCCTAATCCGGAAAGAGGGAGCAAGGGTGATGAGCTTGGCGGATGGCACAAAAAAAATGTCCAAATCCGATGAGTCGGAACTGAGTCGCATTAACCTGTTGGACCCACCGGAGATGATTAAGAAAAAAGTTAAAAAATGTAAGACTGACCCCCAGCGAGGTTTATGGTTCGATGATCCGGAACGCCCTGAATGTCACAATTTATTGACTTTGTACACTCTCTTGAGCAATCAAACTAAGGAAGCCGTGGCTCAGGAATGTGCCGAGATGGGTTGGGGTCAATTCAAGCCCCTGTTAACGGAAACGGCGATCGCCGCCTTGGAACCAATTCAAGCAAAATATGCAGAAATTTTGGCGGATCGGGGGGAGTTGGACCGCATCATCCAAGCGGGTAACGCAAAAGCCAGTCAAACTGCCCAACAAACCTTAGCTAGGGTGCGAGATGCCCTCGGATTTTTAGCACCGCCCTATTAGGGCCCGTCATCGGGGCACCAGGAGCCGTGTTAGGATGAAGTTTGGGATGCGCCTCCACGGCCGAATATTTCCTGTGCAAACTTCCCTTAGCACGACGACCGCAAACGGACTCAGCAGTGGTCTGTAAACTATATTTATGAGGAACAAACAATGGCAAAACGTCGTAATTTAAAGAAGGAAAAAGCTGAACGTAATCGTGCTTATGCCCGTCAGTTTCGCTCCGCCAGTCGCACCCAAAACCGCCGCTATTCCGGTGGCCAAAGACAACAAGGTGACTCCAATGGCTCCAGCAATAACGGTGCCGCCAGCGACGTTTAATCTATTTTTAGCGCTCCTAAGGGTGGCTAAAACTTTGCATAAAAAACGGCGATCGGTGGGTTTCGGCCCGCCGTTTGTTGTCTGGGGTTTTTGGAGACTGGGGCTAGTAGTAAATTTTCCTTGCCATGGTTGAGTTAGACCGGAGTCGGGTAATCCATTGGCTCCAAGAAAATGTTTCCCCCCAACGGTTAGACCATATTTTGGGAGTCGAACAGACGGCGGTGCAATGGGCTCCCCTCCATAAAGTTGACCCAATCAAAGCGGGACAGGCAGGACTACTGCACGATTTAGCTAAATTTTTCCCGCCGACTAAACTATTGGTGATCGCCAAGGAACATAATTTACCCCTCGACCCGATTTTGCAAGCCACTCCCCATTTAATCCATGCCGATGTGAGTGCGATTATTGCCGCTGAGGAATTTGGAGTTGATGATCCGGACGTTTTAAAAGCTATCCGTTGCCATACTCTGGGGGCAGTGCCCATGGACCTTTTATCCTGTTTAATTTTTGTCGCTGATGCTCTGGAACCCACTAGGGGCAATGGTTTGGAGATAGAAAAATTACGCCAGGTAGCCCAACACAATCTTTACCAAGCCGTGCGCCTTACCTGTGAGCAAACCCTGACTTATTTAATCAAGCATCACAAAGTTATCCATCCCCAGGTGATTTTGACCCGCAATTGGGCGTTACAAATGGAAAAGTAAGCACAATATTCCCAGGGGTTCTAGCTACACTAGAAAAGTAACCCTTAACCTGTCCATCGTTTTTTGGAGTTGACCGAATCCTAATATGACTGAAATTTCCCGCTTCGATGCATACCCCCCCACTTTGACCGTTAATCCCATCGTTCCCGCCGATGCCCCCGCCACTGAACATCTGGTGTGGACCATTGCCCAAGCCGCGGAAGAACGTAAAGCAGGGGATTTAGTCATTCTCAAGGTGACGGATGTGTCCTATCTGGCGGATTATTTTGTCATCTGTACCGGATTTTCCCGCACCCAGGTCCGGGCGATCGCCGACAACATTGAAAAACAAGTGGAACTGGTGCACGGTCAACTGCCTACCCATACGGAAGGGAACAGTGAAAGCATTTGGGTGTTACAGGATTTTGGTGATGTTCTCGTCCATACCTTTATGCCAGAGGAACGGGAATTTTATAAGCTGGAAGCTTTTTGGGGCCATGCCCAGGAACAAACTTTAGCTGATATTGCCACTGCGATCGGTGTTGCCTACAATGCTCCTACTTCTCCTTAGGGTGTTTAGATCCCACACTGATCCCTGCCTAGTCAGGATTTGAGCAATAAGAAAGTCACCGTACCCAGGCCGGAGATCGCCAAGTAGGGCCAACGGATCAACTTCGAGGTTGGGGCCATGGCCAGGATCGTGAGTAGAAAAAGGTCGAGAAAAACTCGGCTGTAATTGAGGTAGTAATTGAGAATATAAAAGCTGGCCACCAGTAACAAACCGCCATAGAGCCAGCCGCCGTAGGCTAAGGTTCTGTTGCTTTGACGCCGGGGCAGGGTAAGCCAAATGAGTAATGCCAGACTTAGCAAGAATAACAGCCAGAGATAGGCCTCGTAGATGTTGTTACCCGTCAGTCCTGCTTGAATCAAACTCTGAAATTTTTCCCCTATCCCCACCAATGGCCAACCGAAATTGCCGGTGCCACTGCCCCCTGGCAACTGTCGCCAACGGATATAGCCTAACCAAAGGGTCAAGGGAATAAGGCTGAGTAATAACGCGACCATCGATCGCCATTGTTGATTTTGCACCAACGTTAGAGCAATGGCCAGCCAGATAATTAACGATGTTTCCCTGGTTAATAACGCTAGGGCCAAGAGGATAGGCACCAGCCACCATTTTTTACTTTGATGGGGGGGAAATATTTGCTGACAGACCACTGCCCCCATACTGAAAGCACTGGCCAGTAAGTCCGCTGTGGAGAGAAATAGCACCATCCAAATCCCTGGAATGGCCAGCACTATTAAGACTCCAATGGTTTTCTGTTTTTGAGATTGAAAATAAACAGCAGTTAAGCCTGTACAAACGGCGATCGCCAAAATATTAATCAACACCAAAGCCCAGGGAATTAACACCGGATTGCCTAAACCAAGCAGATAGCCCAGCAGAGGATAAAGAATACGGCGATAACGATAGCTGGGATGATCAAGGGCCGCAATGGAGCCGTCATTTTGTAACCCCGGATCCAGGGCAATGGTTAAAAATTGTTGGCCGTCGTAACCCAATTCCCCTTGGTAAATTAACGTTTCCGCCGGATTCAACAATGGGGACAGGGGCAGCACCGAACCAATGCGGAAAAATCCCGTGATCTGCCCGTCAAATTTTGCCCAGTAGAAATACCCCGCCACTGCGATCGCCAGCCCCAAGGCCACCAACATCGCTTTATAAATGTCTTGACAATCAGTGTTTTGAGCAATCTTTTCCACGGCGATCGGGTTGGGATGATAACAATAGAAGCCAAGATTAGGGAGTTTCCTCCATTGCTTCACAGAAGGAAAACCAAGGCCGATAGCCTCTGATGCTATGCTAGATCGAGTCTATTTTTAACAATATTTTTTAAGTTTCATGACTGTTTCGACCTCTGCTCCCACAGTTCGGATAGGCTCACGGAAAAGCCAACTAGCCCTCGTGCAAACCTATTGGGTGCAGGAAGAATTGCAAAAACACTTCCCCGATCGCCAATTCGATGTCGAAACCATGGAAACCCAGGGGGATAAAATCCTCGATGTGGCCCTAGCAAAAATTGGGGATAAGGGACTATTCACCCAAGAACTTGAAGACGGCATGTTGGGAAAAAGAACCGACTTAGCTGTTCACTCCCTCAAAGATTTGCCCACTAATTTGCCAGCGGGCTTGATGCTGGGCTGCGTGACCAAACGGGTTAATCCCGCCGACGCTTTGGTTTTAAATGCTAAACACCAAGGCAAAGATTTGGCTTCCTTGCCGGAAGGGGCGGTGATTGGCACCTCTTCCCTCCGTCGTTTGGCCCAACTGCGCTACCACTTTCCCCATTTAACCTTTAAGGATGTGCGGGGCAACGTTAATACCCGTTTGGCCAAATTGGATAGTAATGAGTACGATGCCATCATTCTGGCCGCCGCTGGTTTGGAACGGTTAGACATGGCCAATCGCATTGACCAACTAATTCCCCCGGAAATTTCTCTCCATGCTGTGGGTCAAGGGGCTTTGGGCATCGAGTGTCGTGAAGGCGATCAAGAAATTCTCAGCCTGTTGAAAGTGTTGGAAGACGAAAATAGCCGGGATCGTTGCTTAGCGGAACGGGCCTTTTTGCGCCAACTAGAAGGGGGGTGCCAAGTGCCTATCGGTGTTAATACCCATTTAGATGGCGACAATTTAACCCTTACCGGCATGGTGGCCAGTTTGGATGGCCAAAGGTTAATTAAAGATACCCTCAGCGCTCCCCGGAAAGAAGCGGAAAAATTGGGTCAGGATCTTGCCCTCAAACTCCGGGAACAGGGAGCAGGGGAAATCCTAGCGGAAATCTTAGCGGAAGCTGGCCGGGGATAAACTGTCCGGTTCTAAGCGGAGGCTGGATTTGGCATCCGGACGTGCAAAGTTGCCTGTTTCGAGTTGAAAGAGATAATCTGGCCTTGATGGGGGAAACAGCTTCACTCATATCTTCCCCGGTCAAGAACTATGCCCAACTCTGATCGCCAGGAACAGTTAGCCCAACTACGGAGCCAATATCCCGAAAAGTTTGCGTCCTACAGTGAAATTTTTAGCCATATCCACCGGGGCGATCGCCTGTTTATCAGCACGGCCTGTGGGGAACCGCAGTACTTAGTGCAGGAGTTGGTCAACTATGTGCAAGCCCATCCTAAATCCCTATTTGATGCGGAAGTGCTCCAGGTTTGGACTCTAGGTTTAGCACCCTACACCGACAGTAAATTTGCCAAAAACTTTCGCCATAATTCCTTTTTCATTGGCCACCACACCCGTAGCGCCGTTAACGAAGGTTTAGCAGACTACACCCCCATTTTTCTTTCCCAGGTACCAGGGCTATTTGAGCAGGGATTTGTCCCTATCGATGTGGCTTTAATTCAAACTTCTTATCCCGATGACCATGGTTACGTCAACCTAGGGGTGAGTGTGGATATTGTTAAAGCGGCGGTGGAGCAGGCCTGTTTGGTAATCGCCCAAATGAATAGCCAGGTGCCCAGAATCCACGGGGATGGCTTTATTGCCTTGGAAAAATTGGACTATATCATTGCCCACGATGAACCGCTGTTGGAATATCAAATGGAGCGGGACAATATTCTCGCCAGCCGTATTGGAAAATATGTTGCTAGCTTGATCCAAGATGGGGACACGATTCAAGTGGGTTACGGTAGTATTCCCGATGCAGTATTGAGTTATTTAGGCAATAAGAAAAATTTGGGAGTGCATACGGAATTAATTTCCGATGGGCTGGTGCAATTGCTCAAAAGTGGGGCAGTGAATAACAGCCAAAAAACAAGAAATCGGGGCAAAGTAGTGGCAACTTTTTGCATGGGCAGTCGGAGTACTTATGATTATTTAAACGATAATCCCGCTGTGGAATTTCGCACCGTTGATTACACCAACAATCCCATTATCATTGCCCATCACGACAATATGGTGGCCATTAATAGTGCCTTGGAAATTGATTTGACGGGGCAGTCCACCGCCGAATCCCTGGGCAGTAATTTTTACAGTGGCATTGGCGGCCAAGCGGATTTTATGCGGGGAGCAGTGATGGCCAATGGGGGACGTACTATTTTGGCTTTGGAGTCCACCGCCGAAAATGAAACCATTTCTCGCATTGTGCCCTTTTTGCGGGAAGGGGTAGGCATTACCCTCAATCGAGGCGATATTCATTATGTAGTAACAGAGTATGGCATTGCCTATCTCCACGGTAAAAATATTCGGGAACGGGCCATGCAGTTAACGGCGATCGCCCATCCCAAATTCCGTCCCTGGTTAATTGAGCAGGCGAAAAAAAATCATTTAATTTACGCTGACCAAGCTTTCATTGCCGGGCAACATGGGGAATATCCGGAAAAGCTGGAAACCTATCGCACCACCCGCACCGGACTAGAATTGTTATTGAGACCAGTGAAATTTAACGATGAACCTAACCTAAAAAATTTTTTTTACTCCCTCTCCGATGAAAGTTTGGTAAGGCGTTTTATGTCAGTGCGTACTGATATGTCTCACCAGAGATTACAACAGTTTTCTGTGATTAACTACAACGAAGAAATAATTATTCTGGCGATCATCAAACAGCAACATCAAGAAGCCATTGTGGGGGTGGGTCAGTATGCCCTCAACGAAGATAGTCACACAGCCGATGTCGCTTTTGTGGTGCGGGATGATTACCATAACCAAGGCATTGGTGCTCTGCTGTTGAATTATTTAACCCAATTGGCCAAAAAACAAGGTTTACTGGGTTTTACCGCTGATGTTTTACTGGAAAATCGAGCCATGTTGCATCTATTTGAGAAGATGAACTTTCGCATGGAACGACGTATGAGCGAAGGGGTTTACGAATTAAAAATGTTTTTTAGTTGAGCCGTCTTCTTTCTGCTAATTTATTGAAGGAATTTTTGATGCTGGCGTTAGTAATTTTACCGCTTCTTAGATTTATTAAAATCTCGTCATAAAACTTTACTGACTAGCGGTTTATTTTCTGGCTAAAAGCGCTATCACTTAAGTAGGTGGAATTGGCAGATTTGTAGTAGTTGATACTTAACTTTTTAGGGAATATCGCTGTGGGAAAAATCGAGATCATTTTCCCAGAAAAATCATTGCTGGATACGTTGAGGTTATTTAAATTATGACGAGTTCCCTTTATTTAAGCACCACCGAAGCCCGCAGCGGTAAATCTCTAGTAGTATTGGGCATTTTAGACTTAATTCTCAAAAAAACCACCCGTATTGCCTATTTTCGTCCCATTATTCAAGACCCAGTTAATGGCAAACATGATAACAACATTATTCTGGTGCTGGAAAATTTTCGTCTCCAACAAACCTATACCGATTCCTTTGGTTTGTATTTCCATGAAGCGGTGAGTTTAGCCTCCGATGGAGCTATTGATCAGGTATTAGACCGAATTTTGGCTAAATATCGCCATTTGGCAGATCAAGTAGATTTTATTCTCTGTGAAGGCTCAGACTATTTGGGGGAGGAATCGGCTTTTGAATTTGATCTCAACACCACGATCGCCAAGATGTTGAACTGCCCCATTTTGCTGTTGGGCAATGCCATGGGCAACACCATTGCCGATAGTTTGCAACCCATCGATATGGCCCTGAATAGCTATGACCAAGAGTCTTGTCAGGTGGTGGGGGTAATCATTAACCGAGTGCAGCCCGAATTAGCCACAGAAATTCAAGCCCAACTGGAACAGCGTTATGGCGATCGCCCGATGGTGTTGGGCACTATTCCCCAGGACATTATGCTCAAAAGTCTGCGCCTGAGGGAAATTGTCAGCGGGCTCAATGCCCAAGTACTCAGCGGTGCGGATTTGCTCGATAACTTGGTCTATCACCATTTAGTGGTGGCGATGCACATTGCCCACGCCCTCCATTGGTTGCACGAAAAAAATACCCTAATTATTACCCCTGGCGATCGGGGCGACATCATTCTGGGGGTGATGCAGGCCCACCGCTCCCTCAACTATCCCAGCATTGCCGGTATTTTGCTCACTGCAGATTACCATCCCGAACCGGCCATTATGAAACTAATTGAAGGGCTACCCGACGCCCCTCCCCTGTTGCTGACTAGCACCCACACCCATGAAACTTCCGCCCGTTTGGAAACTCTCCACCCTGCCCTGAGCCCTACGGATAATTATAAAATTCGCCACAGTATTGCGCTGTTTCAACAACAAATTGATGGGGAGAAATTACTCAATTACCTTAAAACCATCCGCAGTAAAGGTATTACCCCCAAACTGTTTCTCTACAATTTAGTTCAAGCCGCCACCGCCGCCCAACGACATATTGTCCTACCGGAAGGGGAAGAAATTCGTATTCTCAAGGCGGCCGCTAGCTTAATTAACCACGGCATTGTCCGTTTGACTTTACTCGGTAACATTGAGGCGATCGAGCAAACGGTAAAAATTAATCACATTGACTTAGATTTGAGCAAAGTTCGCCTCATTAATCCTAAAACTAGCCCAGACCGAGAGCGCTACGCCGAAACCTATTACCAGCTACGTAAACATAAGGGGGTAACCCTGGCCATGGCTCGGGATATCCTCACCGATATTTCCTATTTTGGAACGATGATGGTGCATTTGGGAGAGGCCGATGGCATGGTTTCTGGCTCCGTCAATACCACCCAACATACCGTGCGTCCTGCTTTACAAATTATTAAAACCCAGCCAGGTTTTTCCTTGGTTTCTTCAGTCTTTTTTATGTGTTTAGAAGACCGAGTTTTGGTCTATGGAGATTGTGCTGTTAATCCCGATCCCAATGCAGAACAGTTAGCAGAAATTGCCCTTACTTCTGCGGCTACGGCCAAGAATTTTGGCATTGAGCCCAGGGTAGCTCTATTGTCCTATTCTTCCGGTTCTTCTGGGCAAGGGGCCGATGTGGAAAAAGTGCGGCAAGCCACGGCGATCGCCAAGGAAAGAGAGCCAGATTTAGCATTGGAAGGGCCGATCCAGTATGATGCGGCGGTGGATTCCACAGTGGCGGCCCAAAAAATGCCTGGGTCAGCGGTGGCGGGTAAAGCAACGGTGTTTATTTTTCCCGATTTAAATACCGGTAACAATACTTACAAGGCAGTGCAAAGAGAAACAAAGGCGATCGCCATTGGCCCCATTTTACAAGGATTAAATAAACCAGTTAATGATCTAAGTCGGGGTTGTTTAGTGGAGGATATTATTAATACGGTGGTAATTACAGCTTTGCAAGTTAAATAATTTTACTCTTAATTAGTTAAAATGATCCCTTGAATTACCTTGATTTTGCCCTCCAAACTACCAATAGCTGGGCCGAAAATTGGCATCATTTAAAATCACCAACGTGTCCCCGGACGGAGCTAGCACAAACAGACCCTTACCATAGGCATAGCTGACCACTTCTTGGCTTAACACCATGGCTGCCACTGCACCTAAAGCTTTAACATCCCGGTAGCGGGGCATAAACTGTTTGAATTTACCCAACCGTTCCAGATGCTCATCCACATCCTTTTCCGTTAACTTACTTTTTACTTCAATTAAAATAGCTTGGGTTTCATTGACTACTAACAGGTCAATTTCTAATCCCCCATCTTCCCGTTGTACCGATACGCCAGGATGAAACTCATGGACGTCAATGCCTCTATCCTGAAACAGTCCCACCACAGCGGGTCTAACTTGCCATTCCACAAATTCCCCCAACCGATTACTGAGTTTACCCACATCCCTACTAACTCGTTTGATGTAACGCTCTGTCTCTTGGAAGCGGCGATCAGTTTCTTGAAAACGGCGATCAAGCTCTTGTCCCTGTTCCTTAAAGAGGCGCTCGGTCTCACGCAAATTTTGCTGGGTCTGTTTTTGGGAGGCGGCAAGTTCGGCTAATATTTGCCAGACGTCATCGGCGGTGGTGGCCATGGTAGTAGTAGCAGGGACTGAAACTAGGGAGATAGTCTATTTTAACTCTCCGAATAAATTGTCAAACCACTAACTCTGCCATGCCAAGGAATTTAACCCCCTCCGGATTAACCATAAATCGACAGGGCATTACCTCCACCCCAGCGGCGATCGCCTGACGGAATAGTTCTCCATAACGGCGATCGTAGGCATCTCCGGGGGAAAAATGGGTACAATCACCCCGATTGATGAAGTAAAGCATCACTGCCCGGGCTGTAGGGAGAATATCTATTAACTCCTGGAGATGTTTTTGCCCTCTGGTGGTTTCCGTATCGGGAAATAAAGCCAATTTTTCTTGGGACAAGGTAGTATTTTTTACTTCTACATAAATTGACTTTTCTTCTGGCTTAGTGAGCAAAAAGTCAATACGACTTTTTTTATCTTTACCATAGGGAACTTCGGGCTTAAAAGTATCGTAGCTGTTCGTTAAGTTAGGAAAAATCCTATCAGCCAAAGCCTGCTTGATGACCCGATTGGGCAAGGCAGTGTTTACCCCAACCCACGTACCATCAATTTGGATCATTTCCCAGGTATAGGCTAATTTACGCTGGGGATTATCACTCTTAGACAGGTAGACCTGCGCCCCAACTTGGCACACCCCTGTCATGGGGCCAGTGTTAGGACAATGAGCTGTGACTATCTCACCATTATCTAACTCCACATCAGCTAAAAAGCGTTTGTAGCGTTTTACCAAAATGCCACTAATTAGAGGCGGATAGGGATAGAGAAAGTCCATTAATTTTGTTTAACTGGGCCCACCGAGGAAATCGTCTTTAAATAGTTGAGTAACTAAATTGCTTCCAAAGCTTCAGCAGTGGGAGAAGCCTGGGTTACTAGATTATCATTCTGCTGGGCCAACCACTGTTGATAATCTGCCAATAGTTGTCCTTGGAGTCGTTGTTTGATGCGGGCCAAAACTCCCCGCAATAGACCATTGGCCGCCATTTCTAACAACGGCTTTGGAGTTAACCAAAGGGCCTGGGGCAAATCTACTCCCACTTGCAAATCTGCTTTGCCCTGGAGGAGGGTATGGCCATCTTGGCAATAGGGAGCCAAACGACCTTTTAATTGCAAACTAAAGCGATGGTTAATATAGTCGATGCCCCGGATTTCACAGCTTTCCGATTCTAAAAATACAGTGCCAGTGGCGTTGGCCCACACTTTCAGTACCACTGTGGGTTGAAAATGATAAATATCTAAAAAATTGAGCGGTCGCATTTTCAATCTAAACTGATCGCCTGGTAGCACTTCCATCAATTTAGGGTCGGCGATCGCCTGGACTAGGCGCTGGGGTTGGCGTAAATAGTGCTGCAAACTAGGCAGAGGTTCAGACTGCCGCAGTTGTAATTGTTCGGTGGCGGAAAAGGTAACTCGCATAATTTATTGTTGTTCCTTTTATTCCAGGGGTGAGGTTTGCTGAAAAGGAGAATTGTTAAATTTATTTACATTTCTTAAAAATGCTGGTAGGGATTATACGGTTTTTAGGCCATTGATCCCGTCAAAACCAGGGGTAACGTAATGAAAGTTAGCTTTTCTTTAGCTAGCTAAATATTCCTGGATCATGGACTTGCGTTTGCGTAATTTATTTAGGGCTTCCCGCTCAATCTGCCGCACCCGTTCCCGACTGATGCTGAGCATGGAGCCAATGCTCGCCAAGGTTAGGGGTTGGCCATCATTGAGGCCAAAGCGGAGAATGAGAACTTCCCGTTGTTGGGGCGTTAATTCCGCCATCAGGCTATCGAGATCCAACTGTAGGGAGGCATAGGTGGCAAAATCCTCTGGTAAAGGACCGTCGTCTTCCAACAAATCCCCTAACTCAGTATCTTGGTTGTCCCCCACCCGTAAATCCAAGGAAAGGGGATGGCGAGAGCGCTCCAAATATTCCCGCACTTGCTTGGGAGTTAATTCTAGATGTTCCGCCAATTCCGCAATGGAAGCGGCCCGACCCTTTTCCTGGGAAAGTTGTCTTTGGGCTTTTTTAATTTTGTTTAACTTTTCCGTAATGTGGATTGGTAAACGGATGGTGCGGCTCTTTTCGGCGATCGCCCTGGTGATGGCCTGGCGGATCCACCAATAGGCATAGGTGGAAAACCGATAACCCTTGGTGGGGTCAAACTTCTCTACCCCCCGTTGCATACCAATGGTGCCCTCTTGGATGAGGTCAAGTAGGTCTAGATTACGCTTGAGATATTTTTTGGCGACAGATACCACCAGCCGGAGGTTAGCCTCCACCATTTTGCGCTTGGCCCGTTCCCCTTCCTTGATGGCTTTTTCTAATTCTCGAATGGACAAATCGGCCGCCTTAGCCCACTCGCTGGGGGAAACCGGCTCGCCATCCTTGCCTTCGGCCAAAGACTTCTTGATTTCGTTGAGGCTAACAACCTGTTGGATTTGCTTAGCATAAACAATCTCTTCCTCATGGGTGAGCAGGGGCACACGACCAATTTCTCTGAGATAGGCACGGACGGAATCGGGGCTGGTTCTGGCAGTCATCTTGGATTAGGGATTTCAGTGGAAGAATCACAGTGGTAGACCAATAAACCCAGGGAACGCCATGTTAGTAATATTCGAGACGGACTGGGCTAGGTAAATGACGGATAATGCCTGTCCGATGGGGGCGTTTGGGACAACTGGAAACGGACGATTGATGGGGAATGACTGGGATCAATCCACTAATAATACTAAACAATTCTTTAAGTTTTGTAAAGTTTTTTGTGAAGCACATACTCCTCCAGAGGCTATCGTCTGGGTTAAGAAGGCAATAAAAAACGCAAAAATCCCCCATAAAGCTTGATTTCTCTAGGGTTAGGAGTTTTTAAGTTTGATTATGAGAAAACTTTACAATTCCTGAAAATAGCTCCCCAGCACTGACCGGAGACTAGCGCACGCCCAAATATTTATGAGTTTGCAGGCTCAAGCGCCATTGGGAATGGGTGAGGATATAGGCAAAGATTTTTTCATTCATTGCTTCCGTTTCCCATTCAGCTTGTAAATAGAGCGGAGTACCGGGGCTAATTTTCCTAGCTTCCATTTCCGCCCAGTCAAAATCCTCATCCTGACTGATAATCACTTTCAATTCGTTGGCCAGGGGATAAATTGCTGCCTGGGGAAGCTTATAGGGTTTGGGGGACAGGGTAATCCAGTCAAATTGACCTGTCAGTGGGTAAGCGCCGGACGTTTCCAAATGCAGACGTAAACCCTGGTTTTTCAGGGTTTTACAGAGGGGTTGTAGGTCGTGCATGAGGGGTTCTCCCCCCGTAATCACCACAAAGCTCGGTTTAGCCGTAACTGCCTGTTGCACAAGTTCTGTCACTGTTTGTCGGGGATGGTGTTGGGTAGGCCAGGTTTCCTTTTGGTCACACCAAGGGCAATGAACATCACAACCCCCAAGGCGAATAAAAAAGGCATTGCCGCCAGCCCAAGCTCCCTCCCCCTGTAGGGAATGGAAAGTTTCCGCAATGGGATAGGACACAGTTAACAATTCAGAAATGGGGCCCATACTCATACTTCACTCAAACACTAGCTGTTCACCAAACTTCCCCAAATTCCCCATGGTCGGGAATATCGCCATAACATTAGTTCGGCCGTTCCTCTAGGTAGGGTAAAGAGATTTAAAAACAAGGCCGGGTAAGCTCATCATTAACCAAATACAACTAAGCTAAACCAATCCTAAACAACAGGCACGGAAATCTTCTCCCCGTTCCTCAAAGCTATTATATTGGTCGAAACTGGCACAGGCCGGGGAAAGCAAGACTGCACTGGCATTGTTTTTACTTGCTAACTCTAATCCTCGCTGAACGGCATTGGCCATGGTTTCCACTATTTCGTAATTCTCATAACCCACTGCCTTTAACCTGGTTGCAAAGTTGGGGGCTGCATCACCAATCAGTAAAACCGCCACCGCTTTTTGCCTAATTTGGGCTAACCAAGCTTGATCATCCCCTTCTTTCGCTTCTCCCCCTGCGATCAGAATGGTGGGGCCTTTCATGGAAGATAGCCCTACTTCCGCCGCATCATAGTTGGTGGCCTTACTATCATTGATAAATTGCACTCCATTGATGGTGCAAATGGGTTCCAAACGATGGGGTACCCCGGTGAAAGTTAACAAGGTCTCTGTGATCGCTTTTTTGTCTATGCCCGCTAAACGGGCGGCGGCGATCGCCATTAGTAAATTTTGTTGGTTATGTTGCCCAGGCATTTTGAACAGGTTAATGGGGGCAATTAATTCCCCAAAGGCATTAACCCAATTATCCTGGAGGTAAACCCCCTGTTTGGGATCACAAAGACCAGCCAGATGATTAGCTCCCTGGGTACTAGTCCAATGGGCTTGGGGGTAAAGGTTGGGGCCGTGGCTGTGGAGATGGGGATCATCGCCGTTGAGCACCTGGATGGCGGAGCGGGAAAGCAAACTAGCTTTAATGTTGAAATAATTCTCTAGGGTTTTGTGACGACTGAGGTGATCCGGCGTAAAGGTTGTCCAGAGACCAATTTGGGGTGCAAGGGTGGGGGAAGACTCAATTTGATAACTGCTAATTTCCGCCACAATCCAATCGTAGTTTTGGTTTTGCAAGACCAGTTCACAGGCCGCATAGCCAATGTTGCCGCAGGCCGGAGCATTCAGCCCAGCTTTTTGAAAAATTGCTTGTACTAAAGAGGTGGTGGTGGTTTTTCCGTTGGTGCCCGTAATGCCCACCCAAGGCACCGCATGGAGGTACTGCCAAGCTAATTCCAATTCCCCTGTCACTTCCACTCCCTTTTCCCGGGCCGCCACCAACAGAGGAATATCCCAGGGCACTCCTGGGCTCACTACAATGCGTTCGGGCCAAGCTTCCTTAACTGGGTCCAGGCGATCGCCTAGTTTGAGGCTGATTCCTTCCTGGACCAAGGGTTGTCCCATATGCCGGAGTTGGTCGTTATCCGCCTGATCAAATACCGTCACCTGCCAGCCATCCCGATGCAACACTCGAGCGGCGGCAATACCGGAACGTCCTAACCCAATTACACAAGCCTGGGGCATATGGTTTGACTTTACTGTTAAAAACTATTGAAAGTTGGGGGCAAAAAGGGAACGCCCCTGGCATCGATGTCGCACCATTTTAGCTTTGAGGGGGATCACCGCCAACTAACCAAAACCCCCCCAGGGATAAAGCCGGGATATTTCGGCTCAATTTAAGATTTTTTGCCGCTTGATTGGGCATTACACCAAAGCAGAAGACACTTGGCTTTGTCCTTCCGCCACTAGGTCAAAATATTTCGCCAAACCTTCCTCTGGCCCCACCACGGAGAGATAGGGTTCGGCTAAATAGGTTTGGGCCACCCGTTGGGCATCGACCTCCGTTACCTTCTGCACCTGTTCCTGGAATTCGCTGTCAAAGGCTATACCCAAACCCAAGGTTTCGTACCAGCCAAATAAATGGGCGATTTCCCCATTGGTTTGTTTGCCCAAAGCATATTGCCCCAATAGTTTGTTCTGCGCCGCTTTAATTTCCCCTTCCTCCAATCTTTCTTCACATAATCGGTCCGTTTCTGCCCTTAATCCCGCAATGGCGATCGCCGTATTTTCTGGAGCAGTGCCCATGTAGGTGACAAATTGGGAAGAACCTAAGCGGGTGGGATAAAAAGCCGACACGTCGTAGGCTAAACCCCGTTTTTCCCTTAATTCCACAAATAAACGACTAGAGAGGCCGTTACCAAGGTAGGTACTGAGCAATTTCAAAGGCGCATAATCTTCGTGTTTAACTCCGACTCCTAAATAACCCAAAAGCACCACCGACTGCTGGGTCGCCTGGGGAGTGAGCTGTTCTTGGGGGCAGGCATTTAACGGCGTTAGGATCGGACAAACAATCGATTGTTCCGGAATAACCCAATCCCCAAAACTAGTTTCGACCCAATCCTGGGCCTGGGCTAGGGTCAACCGTCCCGCCAAGCTGATTACCAAATTATCGGGGCGAAAATAGGCCTGGTGATATTCCCACAGATCCTGGGCAGTAAAGTGGGGCACCACCTCTTCGCTACCCAAAATGGAGTAACCGTAGGGATGGTTGGGATACATGGATTGGCGCAGTTGGTGGAAGGCCACGTTAAAGGGCTGTTCCCGCTGGGACTGAATTGCCTGGACAATTAAGCGTTTTTCCAGTTCAATTTCCCCCACGTCAAACCTGGGGTAACGCAGAATTTCTGCCGCTAAATCGAGGATGACAGGAAAATCGGCGGTGACGGTCTTTAAACTCAAAGCCCAGTAATCACTGGCCGCATCTGCCCCTAAATTAGCCCCTAAGGATTCGACAAATTCGGCAATGTCCAAGGCCGATCGCCGTTTAGTGCCCTTGGTGATCACTGTGGCCATGAGATTGGAAAGCCCCACTTTTTGGGGAGAGTCCCAACAAGCCCCTGCTTGCTTTAAAAAAATCCGCCCCGCCACCAGATCCGCCGCTGGATTTTCTGCACAGATGAGGGTAATGCCGTTATCGAGAACAAGACGATGGATGGACTGATGATTACGCATAGATAGGGCTAGGATTCGGCTGCTTCTAGAAGTACCAGGGCATAGGCACCGGTGGACAGGTATCGCTGGGCTAGGGTTTGTAGGGCCTCGGGCCAATATTGTCTGACAATCTGGGGATAAGCGATCGCCAACTCAGCGGTGGCCAAGGTTTGATAGTAACCGTACAGACCCGCCAGTTGGGCCGGGGTTTCGGTGGAAAAAATAAAGTCATTACAGAGTAGCCGTTGGGCCCGGGCCAGCTCTGCTGTGCTGATGGGAGTAGTTTGCAAAGTTTGAATGGCGGCGCAAATTTCCGCTTCTACCCTTTCCGCTTGGGCTGAAGTTAGGTAGGCATTGATTGTGAACAGACTGGCTTCTTTTTGCAGGGAAAAACAACTCTGGATGTCAAACACTAGCCCCAATTCTTCCCGCAGGCGTTGCACTAACCGGGCACAATGGCTCCCTGCCAGCACCACAGCCAGTAAATCTAAACCAATATTATCTTGGAGGCGGTCAATGCCGGGGCCATTCCAACCCATGGTTAAACGACTGGGACCCAGTTCCGGTATCCGCAGGGTTTCCCGTTTAATGGTTTGGATAGGATGATTGGGCAGTCTGGTGGTAGGAGGGCATTCGGACCGCACACCAAAATGGTCAAAAATTTCTTCCATATAGGCGATCGCTGCCTTTTCCCGGATATCCCCCACCATCACCACGGTCATATTTTCTGGCTGGTAATGGGTACGGTGGAAGCAACGTAACTGGTTGGCAGTGTAGTTTTGCACCGATGGTGCATCCCCCAATACGGAGCGGCCATAGGCGTGCTGGGGATGGAGTAACTGACAAAGAGCTTGAAATCCCAACCAATCGGGGTCATCTTCACTGCCCCGGATTTCCTCCAGCACCACCTCTCGCTCGTAGAAAAGACATTCTTCGGGGACTTCTGCTTGTAAAAGAATTTCCGCTAGGTAGGGTAATGTGCGGGGTAAATAGTCCGCCGCTGTGGTGAGGTAAAAATGGGCGTAATCATGGCTGGTGGCGGCGTTGGCCATGCCTCCGTTGTATTCAATTACCTGGTCAAACGCCCCCGGGGGCACCCGCTTTGTGCCCTTAAAAATCATGTGTTCCAGCAGATGGGCCACCCCCGGCCAAGCATCCGGTTCGGCGATCGCTCCGGCCCGCACCCACACATCTACCACCGCCACAGGAACCGTGGGCACATCCTGGTGGATCAGGGTTAACCCCTGGTCAAAGGTAAAAATTTTGGCCGGAAAATCCGGTTTGGTCGGGCACAGTTGCACAGACACAAGGCGTATATCCATTGGGGTCTATGCCTTCTATCCTAGGCGATCGCCGTCTTAACCGTCGGTTAACCCCCCATCATTTTGTCTGCCTTTCGTGACAAGGTTGCCGGGAGTAAAATTTTTTGTCCCCCTACAGCTAAGGCTACCTGCACAGGCCCCTGTGGAAAAAGGGAGGAAAATCCATGCTAGGGTTGGGGACTAAGTTTAGTTGGTTCCATTGGGTAACAGCCAGTGGAGGTAACGGGGAAAAGCTGGTGCAAAGCCAATACTGTCCCGCAACTGTGATGGGCCCAGGCCCTAAGTCAGGATGCCCGCCAACGATGGCCGATTCCGTTAATCAAATCTGCGAGGTACAGGTTGTGAATGTTACAGGTTTATCTAATTTACTGACTTTCCCCCGGCTCCTAGCCCACCATCCCTTTGGGGGCCATACCCCCAGTAATTTCCTGGAAGGTTTCCTCTCCGGCCTGGGGCACCCCGTCATTGGCCTAGACCACCTTGCTTTTGTCATTGCCATTGGCCTGATTGCCGCTGGGTTACGCTACGGTTGGCTAATGCCCCTCATTTTTGTCGCCACGGCGATCACCGGCACAGGGTTGCATTTAATTGGGGCTAATCTGCCCCAGCCAGAATTGGTCATCGCCGGTTCCGTACTTTTATTCGGCATCTTCCTTGCTTTGGGTCGTCCTCTGCCATCTCCCCTAGTAATGGGATTAGCCGCTGTGGCCGGTATGTTCCATGGCTACGCCTATGGAGAAGCCATTGTCGGGGCGCAAATGAATCCCGTTGCCGCCTATTTGCTCGGTTTTTCCTTCATTCAACTAGCGATCGCCATGGGAGTCTATGCCTTAGCCAAGGGCTGGTACGAAACCAAAGAAACCTTGCTCAATCTAAGATTTATTGGCTTTCTGCTAACAGGAGTAGGACTAGCCTTCACCTCCGGCGCCTTGTTGGGGTAATTGCTTATGGGATAATAGGTTGCCTACAGTTTTTGATTAAAAACTAAACCTTCCCATGGTAACCGCTTCCCTGCCGACCCCTGTCCAGCCCGAGTTCGACACTACTATCCATCGCCGCAAAACCCGCCCTGTACCAGTAGGCGCTGTCACCGTTGGCGGTGGCCATCCTGTGGTGGTGCAATCCATGATTAATGAAGACACCCTCGATGTGGATGGTTCCGTCGCTGGCATTCGTCGCCTCCACGAAATTGGTTGTGAAATTGTCCGGGTAACGGTGCCCAGCATGGCCCACGCCAAAGCCCTAGCGGATATCAAGCAGAAATTACAAGCTACTTACCAAGCCGTGCCCCTGGTGGCAGACGTACATCACAACGGCATGAAAATTGCTCTGGAAGTAGCCAAACACGTCGATAAAGTCAGGATTAACCCAGGGCTATACGTTTTTGAAAAGCCCGATGCCCAACGGGAAGGCTACAGCGACCAGGAATTTGCTGAAATTGGCGAAAAAATTCGTGAAACCCTGGAACCATTGGTAATTTCCCTACGAGATCAAGGGAAATCGATGCGGATCGGCGTTAACCATGGTTCTCTCTCCGAAAGAATGCTTTTTACCTACGGGGATACCCCCGAGGGCATGGTGCAATCGGCCCTGGAATTCATCAAAATTTGTGAGTCCTTAGATTTCCGCAACCTAGTCGTTTCCATGAAAGCGTCCCGGGTACCGGTAATGTTGGCCGCCTATCGCCTCATGGTGAAACGTATGGACGAGTTGGGCATGGATTATCCCCTCCATCTAGGGGTTACCGAAGCCGGGGATGGGGAATATGGCCGCATTAAATCCACCGCTGGCATTGCCACCCTTTTAGCTGATGGCATTGGCGATACTATCCGGGTATCCCTCACCGAAGCCCCCGAAAAAGAAATTCCCGTTTGCTACAGCATTCTCCAGGCGCTGGGTTTGCGGAAAACCATGGTGGAATATGTGGCCTGTCCTTCCTGTGGCCGCACGTTGTTCAACTTGGAAGACGTGTTACATGAAGTCCGAGAAGCCACTAAACATCTAACGGGTTTAGACATCGCCGTCATGGGCTGTATTGTCAATGGCCCCGGGGAAATGGCCGATGCCGACTATGGCTATGTGGGTAAACAAGCCGGTTACATTGCCCTCTACCGTGGTCGGGAAGAAATTAAACGAGTACCCGAAACCGACGGCGTACAGGAATTAATTAACCTGATCAAGGCCGATGGCCGTTGGGTTGACCCTTAATCTATTCCTCAAAACTTCCCACACAAAAAACTAAGCAAGGCTCGCCAGCGGGCCCATACTTGATTTTGTTTAGCACATATCAATTGGTGGTTTTCAGGAGCAAAGGAAATAGCCAATGAAAGGTTCCAGTCTGGACTGTCCACTTGTTTTGAGTCAGAGTTCCCCTATTTTTGCCAAGATTTGGCGGACAGTAAGGCTTTCTACCCGATTGATGCGGAGTAGGTTAGCTGTTACTCGCCCGATCGCCGTTTTGGGTTGAACGAGTCCGCTTATGGATTCAAGGGTGAAGTGGTTTGTCCAGATGTCTTTTCTTGGATTGTAGAGTCTAACAGTTTCCCCTGTATGGGGGTCGATAGAAGCGATATCACTGCCTTTGGCTTGGTTACAGAGGGAAAAGGAAAAAGCTAGGTTTTCAGGGGTACTGTGGCCTCCATGTTTTTCGGCAATGATATGATCAACATGGTGGGAAGACAGAGATAGCGCTTCAGGGATGAGGCAATATTCACAGGAATGGTTAGCCCGATCACTAACGAGACGTCGTAGGGATGGGGAAATATAGCTCTTACTCATGGGGCTGGAGTTTAAGCCGGGCTTGGGCCTTTGCCAGTCGCACGAGATGTTCTATAAATTCATATTGTTGCCAAAGGCGTTGCTCTTTCTGGTTTAGACCTTGGGTTCGATTTTTCTCCAGGAGAGTTTCGATCTCAGCCTGCAGGGTGGGAGAAAGATGGAGATCAAGGATTTGTTGCGGGCTGGGGAGTTGAGCCAAAAATTCGAGGATTTCAGTAAGTCCAGACAAACCAGTGCTGGGATTGGCGTTTAGTTGCTGTATACCGAGGGCTAATATTTGCGGCAAGTCTTCCTGGAGAGGTTGAAGCTGTTGGGCAATGTCGTCGGGGATGTCTAGAGTAATTTGCATGCTTAACCTTTACTAAATAATGGTAAATCGAGCATAGACACTTTTGGCGATCGCCAATGTGAACCTTGCTTTTTTGCCTCCATTAACCAAATACTCCGATCCCTAGGCACAGTGTCAACACCATGCCTACATTGCCGGAGAAAAAAGGCTAGATATCCAAGTCAGTTAGATCCAACTTGGTGCCATAGGTTTCGATGAATTCCCGGCGGGGAGCTACCCGATCGCCCATCAACACCGTAAAAATGCGATCGGCTTCAGCGGCATCTTCAATGTGGACACGTTTCATGGTGCGGCTTTCAGGATTCATCGTGGTATCCCAGAGTTGTTGGGGCATCATTTCCCCTAAACCTTTAAAACGCTGGATGGTGTAATTAGCATTGGGGGGAAACTGACTGATTTGCTCCTGCAATTCCCGGTCGGAATAACAATAGAAATGGTTTTTACCCCGCTCCAGTTTGTACAACGGCGGACAGGCAATGTAAATGTAGCCTTGGTCCACCAAATCCCGCTGATAACGGTAGAAGAAAGTCAACAAAAGAGTGCGTATGTGCGCTCCATCTACATCAGCATCGGTCATAATTACTACTCTGTGATAGCGGAGGGAAGATATGTCAAAATCATCACCTTTAATGCCCAGACCTAATGCTGTAATTAAGGCTTGAATTTCAGTATTTTTATAAATCTTGGCATCGTCAGTTTTTTCAATATTTAAAATCTTGCCCCGTAAAGGCAAAATTGCTTGGAAACGACGGTCTCGACCTTGTTTTGCGCTGTTATGGACAAACACTCCGCTTGCCAAAGCAAAATTGTGGGTGTGGGGAACCTCAATATCATAAACATCGATTGTTTCTGACACAGCTTCAATATTTACAATTCTGT
This sequence comes from Synechocystis sp. IPPAS B-1465, assembly GCF_003015225.1. Classification (GTDB taxonomy): domain Bacteria; phylum Cyanobacteriota; class Cyanobacteriia; order Cyanobacteriales; family Microcystaceae; genus Synechocystis. The sequence continues at coordinate 1,263,876 of NZ_CP028094.1, forward strand.
GATTGTAATTTAATACTGCTTCCCTTGCGAGGTTCTCATCATTCTCGAAATACCGTTCACAGAATCGATCAAAACGTAACAAGGATTTATCTTTAGTCGAAATTCGATAGCTATCGTAAGCAGATATGTCTAAATAACCATTTTCGATCTCAACTTGTTTTAGTGCCGCTAGAGTTTTGCGGTAATAGGTTTGGGCCAGAGCTTCTCGACGTTTTTCTCGAAATTCAGGAGTCCATTGTTCCTTTGTTTTTTTCTGTCGCCATTTCAACAATTCGGGATTATTCCATTGTTTAACCGCATTCTCTGAATATTGTTGTCGTAATCCAGGATTTTGTGCGAAATGTTGACGTACCCTTTCTGCTTGAGCAGTACGATTCTCCGCCTGCGCCCAATATTCCTGTTGAGCACGATTTAGCTGTTCTGCATTTTGCTGACGATAATCCTCATTACTGTCGTAGAAACTACGCCAACTTTCCATCATTGTTAATTTATAGGTTTCATTTTGCCATTGGGCCTGGGCCTGTTTGGACAAAATTGCCCGTGTTTCCGGTGATTGCATCCTTGCGCTCATTTTCCGTCGAAACTCAGGACTTTGGTGAATTCGACGACATTTCTCTACCACATCAGGGCGATGTAATGTTTTACTAATGTGCTTACGGTGAAGCGCTAAATGTTTTTCAGGGGATAAGCGAATTAAATTATCGGGATTATTATTCCGCTTATTAAAGTCTTTGTGATGGCAATGTTGTTTTTCTTCTGCAATATAAATTCCCTGCCAACGATTATACCAGTCTGCAACTAAATGGGTAAATAGCCAGCTATCGGAACGGGGACTCCAAACCATTTCATAGCCATCAATTGTAATACCAGAATCTTCCGTAGTCGAAATTTTTCGGTGTAACGGCATTAACGAATCATCGAGAGTTAAATCCATCGCACATTTGTAGCTCCCATCCCGCAACATGAATTTATGATCCGGGGTGCAAATAATAGACTCACCATTGTCCAACGTAACCTTGATTACCTTCGCATTAGTTTTTGTTTTGCGGGCATTGATGATTTTTTCAACCCCTATAGAACCATCATGGCGGATGGTATAACAAAAGTTTTGTTTTCCTTGTTTTTCTTCTTCAACCAATTGCTCAAAGCTAACGCTACGACCATCAGTTAAAGCGACTAATGTATCTCCAGAAAAACAGCCGCCGGCAGAGTCTCCTTCCACGATGAAAATTTCCGATTCCGAGGGATCTTTGGAGCTACAGTCTGCCAATTTACCCGGTAAAGTTGAAGACTCTAAAACTGATTTACGGCGTACTAATTCCCTGGCTCGACGGGCTGCTTCCGCTGCTTTAAAAGCCTGCACTGCTTTTTCAATGATGGCATCGGCAACCCCAGGATTAAATTCTAAAAATTCCGTTAGAGCTTCCCCCACCAAGGTATCCACAATGCCCCGGACTTCCGTGTTGCCCAATTTAGTTTTGGTTTGTCCTTCAAATTCTGGGTCCGGTACTTTAACGGAAATAACGCCGGTTAGGCCCTCACGAATATTTTCTCCCCCTAAATTACTATCGCCATCCTTTAACTTATTGCGCTTACGGGCAACGGAGTTGAGAGTACGGGTTAAAACCGCTTTTAGACCTTCTAAATGGGTGCCACCATCAATAGTGCGGATATTGTTGGCAAATCCCAAGAGAGTATCACTATACGCATCCACACACCACTGGAGGGCCACCTCCACCTGGACGTCATTTTTTTCCCCGGAAGTGTAAATAATTTCCTCGTGGAGCGGGGTTTTGTCCGTGGTCATATAGGTGACATATTCCCTAATGCCCCCTTCATAATAAAACTGCTCTTCTTTGAGGGAATCCGCCCGGCGATCGCCAAAGGTAATGCGAACCCCAGCGTTGAGGTAGGCCAACTCCTTGAGACGACTGGCCAGGGTATGGTAATCAAACTCGATGCCATCCTTAAAAATCTGGGTGTCTGGCAAAAAAGAAACCTGGGTTCCTGTGGAGTGCCCTTCGTTTGGGGTAGCTTCTAGCGTGCCAATGGGATTGCCCCGCTCAAACCGCTGGAAGTGTTCCTTCCCCTGGCGCCAAACCTTCACTTCCACCCATTCGGACAGGGCGTTAACAACGGAAACCCCTACCCCGTGCAAACCACCGGATACCTTATAGCCACCGCCCCCAAACTTGCCCCCGGCATGGAGTACCGTCAACACTGTTTCCAAGGCCGATCGCCCGGTGGTGGGGTGAATATCGGTGGGAATCCCCCGGCCATTGTCCACTACGGTGACGGAACCGTCGGCATTAATGTCAATTTCAATATGGGTACAATAGCCGGCCAAAGCCTCATCAATGGCATTGTCAACCACTTCATACACTAGGTGATGCAGACCCTTGGGCCCCGTGGAGCCAATATACATCCCTGGGCGCTTACGGACTGGTTCCAACCCTTCCAAGACTTGAATTTGATCGGCACCGTAGTTCGTGGTCGTCATGGTCACTCCAAAATCAGGCTGAGCTTAGGCATCTTTGCTGTGGGATGGCAAAAGCCCTCAAAATCTTAGCACAAAAGGGTTAAAGGCTTTAATATCGGGGACTGAGAACTGATTTGGAGATGGGATCGATCAAGCTATTTTTCCAGACGTACCACATACCATTGCCAAGTACCGCCATCCCCCCGGTCGAGGTCGCAGTAATTGTCCCGTAAATGTTCCGCTTTTGCCGCCAAAGTGGGCAATTTATCCAGTCCCTGGGGCAGGGGAAGATCGTATTCGGCCAAAATCTCCGTCAACTTAGCAGTCATTTCCGCCGGAGTTAGGAATGTTTCTGGTTCCTGGTCCGCCAAGAACACAAACATTTCTTCTTGGTACATCAGTGGATCGACCATGGCAATTGCTAAAAACTGTTGTTGAGGTGGAGATTGGCACTGACTAGTCAAGTGGGGATTTAGTTTTCTGCGTTTCCTGATGGGGCACCAATCTAAAATTTCTCTAGAAATTTCTGCGGTGGAAAAACTTTGCAGTAACCAAGTAACCCCGAAAAGAGTAGCCCCCCCAGCCCAGAGCCAGGAAGGGCCATTGCACAATACTTTCTCGATTCATCGGCGATCGCCGAGACGTTGTGGCCTAGGCTTCGCGACCTAAAACGTCCTGTAACTGCCGGATCGCGGCGGCCCCAATATTGATAGCGGCCCAAGTTGCGGCGATCAGAAGGGGGCTAACAACTACAATTACACGCCAATCCATTGCTGTACCTCGTTTTGTTAAAAGAATATAAATTTTCCGAACACTCTTAATCTTATATCCTAATCCCGACCCCTTGGGAATGGAAACCGGGCCACAGGTCTGGGCAATGACCAAGCCGGCAAACAGGAAAAACTCTGTTAAGATCTCCTGTCAGAGAGGCAGTCACCGCTCCCAACTCAAACCACCGTTGTCCCCATTGGATGTAATGACCATTAGCCGGTTTCGTCAGGCAGCCGAAGCGAAGGAATTTTTGATCACCGCAGAAGTTACCCCCCCCAAAGGCGGTAATCCCGAGCGGATGTTGGCGGTGGCGGCAAAGTTACGGGGCCGGGTCCATGGGGTTAACGTCACCGATGGTAGTCGGGCGGTGTTGCGTATGTCTTCCATTGCGGCCTGTGTGTTGTTGCAGCAACGGGGTATTGAAGCCATTTGTCAGATGACCTGCCGGGACCGTAATTTGATTGGTTTGCAAGCTGATCTGATGGGGGCCTATGCCCTCGGTTTACGCAATGTTTTAGCTTTAACCGGCGATCCGCTCAAAGCAGGGGACCATGCCAAGGCCAGACCTGTCTACGATTTAGAGTCTGTCAGACTTTTAAGTTTAATCCGCTCCCTCAACCAGGGGTTAGATTTTAACCAAGCTCCTTTGGTGGATGGCAGGCTAGATTTATTTCCTGGGGCGGCGGTGGACCCCCAGCTCAAAAGTTGGTCTGGCCTACAAAGTCGTTTTGAAAGGAAACTAACAGCGGGAGCACAATTTTTCCAAAGTCAGTTAATTACGGATTTCGATCGCCTGGATAAATTTATGACCCAGGTGGCTGTGGGCTGTGGCAAACCAATTTTGGCGGGTATATTTCTGTTCAAATCGGCTAAAAATGCGACTTTTATCAAGCGGGTGGTACCGGGGGTAAATATTCCCGATGCGCTGATTGATCGCCTGGCCCGGGCCGAAGATCCTTTAAAAGAAGGGGTGGCGATCGCCGCCGAACAGGTAAAACTGGCCAAAGAGCTATGCCAGGGAGTGCACTTGATGGCGATTAAAAAAGAAGAATTAATTCCCGAAATCCTCGACCAGGCCGGCATTGCCCCTCTGGAAAATTAAGGTTTACCAACGGTAGGGCTAAAAAATAGGGTGAATTCTCTCGTCTGTCCCCGCTTTTGTAAATTGGCTAAAGCTAGTCTGCCTTGGGCATTTTGGTCGAGCAATAAATAATTTCCTTCCTTCGCCTTAGTTCGTAACTGGTCATCATCCACCGCAATCACCTGGCGATCACCATAGAAATCCAAACTGGGACGACTGTAGGCAAAGGAAGTGTAAATTAGGGTATTAACTGGGGTGCTTTGTTTAATTAACCGCCCCACGGGCTTAACGGCAAAGGCTTCATTCACTTCCCAATTCCAGAGGGGACTGGAAAAAAGAAATAGCAAGGTTACATACAGCCCCATCACCAGGGTTTTGGCAAATTTAGGGGAAGAGTGCAAATATTGTTTGGCACTCCAACCTACACCAACAAATAGCACTAGCCCCATGATGATAATCACCGGTTTTTGCTCGATGAAACCAGCGTACAATCCCCCCACCAGGCCCACCACAGCGGTGAGAGCAAGGAGGTAACCAATTAGCCGGGGATAACGTGGGCGACCTTCCAAATCTGCTAAATAATATCCCCCCATCAGAGCGAAAAAGGGATAACAGGGGAGTACATACCAGGGTAACTTAGTGCCCATGGCGGAAATAATCAGCAAGAAGCCGAAGCCAAAGGTAATGGCAACCTTAGCCCAGTCCTGTCGCCATTGTTGAACAGTCATTACCGCAGCGGGAATGAGGAAAAATAGCCAGGGGGCAGTGTATTTAACAATCTCCAACAGGTAATACCAAGGGGGCCCCGTATTGCCCTCTAATTCCTGGGTAACCCGCTCAAAACTATGAAACTCAAAATGAATTTGCCAAAAGGTTTCCCCGTACTCGGCAAATTGGAGTTGGTACCACCACAGCACTGGGGCAAAACCGATCAATAGCCCCAACCAGAATTGCCAGCGTTGAAAAATTCGCCCTTCCCCCAGCCAGAAAATTACAATGCCCAACAACAGTGCCAGGGCCAGCACCAGTAAACCCTTAGCCAAGGCAATTAACCCCAAACCTATACCTATGCCCCCCAACCAATGGGGATTTTTCCGCCCCCGCAGTAAGCAAAGTAATGACCAAAGCAAACAGGCGTTGATTACCCCGTCCAACATGGTTAAACGACCCAAACGGGCAGTGGGAAGCAGGGTTAACAATATCGAACTACTCCACAGGGCCGCTCTAGGGGAAGAAAAAATTTCCTTACCTAGCAGATATAACAACGGCACCGCCAGGGCTGACCCCAGGGCCAACGGTAAACGGGAGCTAAATTCACTGATGCCCAGCAGATGGTAACTGCCCATCACCAACCAGGCAATGAGGGGAGGTTTGGATAAAAAAGGTTGCCCTAAATAGGTGGGAAAACGCCAATCTCCTCTGAGGAAAGTATCCTGAGCTGTAGTAGCGTAATAACCTTCGTCAAAATCCCGCAGGGGTACATTGCCCAAACCGGCGATCGCCAGAATCAGGGCCGCTCCGGTAAGCAGCAGTAAATATTTGCGATCATCATTGAGGGCAGGAAAGTTCAAGGGCGGAATCTTGGGGCATGGTAACTGTTGGACTTGGGGGGCATTTTCCCATGTTCTTGGGGGAAGTTGAGGTTTTTGTTAAGGTATTTTGTTGATGTTTCCCCACTAATGGCTGACCCTGTGAACCTGATACCCGATCGCCAGCAATTTCCCGGCCTAGCGAATAAGACCTATTTTAATTTTGGCGGCCAGGGGATTTTACCCACCGTAGCCTTGGAAGCCATTACGGCCATGTATGGCTATTTGCAGGAAAATGGCCCTTTTTCCATTGCCGCCAACCAATACATTCAGCAATTAATTGCCCAACTGCGCCAAGCCCTGGGGGAAACCTTTAACGTTGACCCTAACACCATCACCATTACCGATAACGTCACCACGGGCTGTGACATTGTGCTTTGGGGCATAGATTGGCAGAAGGGCGATGAAATTTTGCTCACCGACTGCGAACATCCCGGCATTATTGCCATCGTCCAGGCGATCGCCGCTCGGTTTGGGGTCACGTACCGTTTTTTCCCGGTGGCGGACACATTAAACCAGGGGGATGCGGCCGCAGTATTAGTTAATCATTTGGGGCCGAAAACCCGTTTAGTTATCCTCAGCCATTTACTCTGGAATACTGGCCAGGTATTGCCCCTAGGAGAAATTATGGCCGTTTGTCGCCGCCATCAAGGGGATTATCCAGTGCGGGTGCTAGTGGATGGGGCGCAGTCTGCCGGTTCCTTACCCTTGGATTTTTCCCGGCTAGAAGTGGATTATTACGCTTTTACAGGGCATAAATGGTTTGCTGGCCCCGCTGGGGTGGGGGGATTGTATATCCATGGCGATGCCAAAGGCACGGCGAATGCCGCACGCCTGGGGGAAATTAACCCGACCTATGTGGGCTGGCGTAGTATCACCTATGGCAGTAAAGGGGAACCCACTGGCTGGGCAGAAGGGGGCAAAAGATTTGAAGTGGCCACCTCCGCCTATCCCCAATATGCTGGTCTGTTGGCCGCTCTCCAGTTGCACCAACGGCAGGGCACCGCCGAGGAACGTTACCAAGCCATTTGTCAACGCAGTGAACTGTTGTGGCAGGGTCTAAACCAATTACCCCATGTCCATTGTTTAGCCACATCGCCTCCCCAAGCAGGTTTGGTATCCTTCACCATAGATTCTCCCCTAGGCCACCGGGCGATCGTGCAGAAACTGGAGGAACAACGCATCTATCTCCGCACCATCGCTGACCCAGACTGTGTCCGGGCCTGTTGCCATTACATCACCAATGAAGAGGAAATTGAGCATTTATTAAGCAGACTAGCTGAATTTACCCCCTAAGACCTTGTTGATTCCGGGCTCGAATCAGCCCACTCAAGCAATAATGGGGAACTTTTACCGAAACTTGCAGATTAGGAACGCTTTTGGGAAAGGCCCTAAACTTGTCCAGTTTCCTGCAATAACCAAAAACCAGCAAAGGTTTCACTGTCAGGGCTGGTTTGGATGGCTAAAAAGTGAATGCCCTGGGCCAATTTTTTTGTCTGTTCAAAGCCCTGAGCTTCCTGTTCACTGGTTTTATCGGTGACGTTGGCCACAATCCAACTATCACTGGCTCCGGTTTCCAACCGCATAATAGGGCGGGGGTCAGTGTTGTATTGCAAATAGCCCAATTCCAACCCCGATAACCAAGCGGCAAAGGGTAAAGCCCTGGGGGAAAAGAGAATCAAACCAGGAATGCGACTGTCGGGGGAAAGATTGTACGAGGAGAGGGGAAAACTTTCCCCAAAGCTAATCTCCCAATCCGGTAAATCATTAAAATCAGCCGCGGCCAAACTCACCAAGGCCCACTGGTCCCCTCGATCGCCTCTCACTGCATCGGGCAAGGCAATGGCATTAAGTTCTGGATATTGTACGGATGTGGACGAAGCTAACTTCGGGTCATAGCCCGGTTGTTGGGGATAAAAATTCTCCAGGCGATCGCCTAACCATTGTTCCAGTACATAGGTGCGACGACTGGGGGCCGGGGGAATACCAGCTTCTTCACAGGCTTTGCTGATCATGTTATTCATCTGCCGCCGGAAAAAGCGGATCTTTTGAGGCATCTGACCCGCCTCGGCGATCGCCGCTTCGATGGCCTGCCGGAGCCAAACGGAATTAACGGTAGAACTGGGACAATATTGGCTGTAGCGGAACAAATCTCCTGGTAACTGCTGCACGGATTGGGGAGACTCACAAATTAGTACTTCCCACACCTTTTTTTCCTCGTCGTCCAACAACGGCCGTGAATAAAAATCCAATTCCCAGGTAACGCCCATATATTAATTAAATATTTGTCAAAGCCAGCCCAAAAGGGCTAATCGCTATCCTATCAAGCAATTGTCCTTGGGTTATCATCCTGCCCCGGCCAAGAGAAAGAACTGGCCATCGCCATTGTCAGCCAAAAGCCCCTGGGCTTAAGATATCCTGGAAACACGGTGCCATCTCCGCTAACCTCTCCATGGCTAATCCGGTCACACCGCCATCCATCTTCCACCGCCCTAAAATTTGACCAAAATATGATTTCCCAGCCCCAAGGATTTACCCGCCTTAGCCGTTCTTCTCATCGCTTCTTCCCAGCCCGTTGGTTAATGGCTTTTGGTTGGGGTGTCGGTCTAATGGCGTTGGGATCATTGCCCCTCAATGCCGCCACCATTGCCCAGGGGAATGTAACTGAACGTCAAGTGCGGGCTTTAATTGAACAATTTGATGCGGTGGCCAACCAACACAATACTGATCGCCTGGGGGAAATTTACAGCCCTGAATTTAGCAACAGTGACGGTCTGACCTTTGCCCAAATGGAAACGACTCTGCAACAGCTTTGGGAAACATATGGCAATTTGACCTACAGCACCGAACTGAAAAACTGGAAACAGGATGGGCAAGCAGTGGTGGTGGAAACTTTGACCACCATTCAGGGGGAACGGCCTTGGCTGGGTCGCACCGCCCAATTGAATGGACAAATTACCTCCCGCCAAACCTTTGTGCAAAATAAATTGGTACGCCAGGAAGTGTTAACGGAAAAAATGACCCTCACCGCCGGGGACAATCCACCGGAAGTGGACGTTAATTTGCCTCAGCAAGTGCAGGCGGGCCAAGAATTTGATTTCGATGTTGTCCTGCGTCAACCCATTGGTGATGACCTCCTGGCGGGCACAGCTTTTAGTCAAAAAATAGATCCTAATAACTACGTTGATCCTTCCCAGGTGAAATTGGAATTGTTACAGGCTGGTGGGCTATTCAAACGGGCGATCGCCGGTAATGATCCCCAGTGGTTGTCTGCCCTACTAGTTACTCCTGAAGGCATGGTATTGGTTACCCAGCGTTTGGCCGTTGTTCCCTAGGGAAACTGTAACAGCGATGAAAAAATCAGTCGGAGAATGTGAAAATTAAACAAGCTATTGCCAAACCCTTTCTGAAATGGGCTGGAGGTAAGGGAAAGTTAATTGAACAATTGGTTAATTGCTTCCCCTTAGAAATCACCACTGGTCAGTTAACTAAGTATGCTGAGCCTTTTATTGGTGGCGGGGCTTTGTACTTTCATGTTGCCCAAAATTATCCCCAGATAGAAAAATTCTTTATCTCCGACTGCAATCAGCAGTTAGTTTTGGCTTATCAGACTATTCAACAAAATGTTGATGATTTAATTGATTTTTTAAGACGGCTACAGCAGAAGTATTATTGTTTCAACCAAGATGAAAGAAAAGATTTTTTTTATCAGCAAAGACTAAAATTCAACCAGAATGTTACCGGAATAAATTTAGAAAAATTTAGTAAATTGTGGATAGAGCAAACTGGTCTGCTTATATTTTTAAATCGTACCTGTTTTAACGGCTTATTTCGAGTTAACTCTAAAGGAGAATTTAATGTACCCTTTGGGGATTATAAAAATCCTAAGATTTGCGATGCTGAGAATCTTAAGTTAGTAGCCAACTTACTTGCCAGAACAGAAATAAGATTTGGTGATTTTACTTCGAGTAATAACTTCATTGATGCATCCACCTTTGTTTATTTTGACCCGCCCTATCGTCCCTTAAATAAAACCTCCAGCTTTAACTCCTATGGTAAAGCGAACTTCAATGATAATGAGCAATTGAGGTTAGCTGAATATTACCAATCACTCAATAACAAAAACGCTAAGTTGATGTTGAGCAATTCCGATCCGAAAAATATTAATAGCGACGATAACTTTTTTGATGATTTATATCGGGGTTTTCAAATTGCTCGGATCGATGCCCTCCGTATGATTAACAGTCAGGCTGACAAAAGAGGTGCAATTAAAGAAATATTGGTTGTGAATTACCATCGCTGATTAGTACGCTGTTGGGATTTTTTTAGTAGGCTAATTGAGGGAACAAACTAAAATTATGCCAACAAAGTCTTAGAAAGTGTTTGAAAAGTTTTAAGCAAGCCTTTGAAGCATGAGATGGAGCATGGCAACATGAATCATTGTCTCACTGGTGGTAGGTAAATATTCATAATCCTTGCTTAAACGACGATAGCGTCCAAACCAAGCAAAGGTGCGCTCGACTACCCAACGGCGGGGTAAGACTTCAAAACCTTTTTGTCCCTGCTTTTTGCTGACGACATTCAAATTCCAACCAAAAGTATGCTCCACCCAATAGATAAAATCCTTTCCGCCAAAGGTGCTGTCAGTCCATATAACTTGCAGGCACTGCCAAAGGGGAGCAAACCAGGTAGCAAGTAGAATCAGACCCTGATGGTCGGAGCGATGGGCACCATGGACGACAACATCGAGAAGTAATCCCATGGTATCCACGAGGATTGTACGTTTACGACCATTGACCTTTTTTCCGCCGTCATAGCCAGTTTCTTGGCCAGTTCCAGCCTTTTTAAGTGACTGTGAATCTAAACAACCAGCACTAGGGTGAGTATTTCTTCCAGCTTTGAGTCGAACCTTCTCACGGAAGATACGGTTTAATTTTCTCCAGGTACCATCTTCGTGCCATTGCTGGAAATAACCATAGACCGTTCGCCATTTAGGGAAATCATGGGGTAGAAGTCGCCAGGCACACCCCGTTCTGAGCATGTAAAAAATGGCATTGAGTATCTCCCGCAGACTAGTTTTCCGTTTTCTTCCCCCAGTTTTTGCTTTGGGTAAATGGGGTTCTACCAATTGCCACTGGCTATCAGTGATGTCCGTGCTGTAAAATTCTCGAATTATCATTAATTATGGTGAAAATTTTATTCTTTTCACCATTTTCCATTCTTCACCCTACTTTTCAAACACGCTCTTAGGTAATAGCTAAAACTTCAAATATTCTGCTCCATCTAAACGAATGGTGGTGCCACTCAGAAAATCCTGTTGTAGCAAATATAGGGCCGCATCAGTGACTACTTTGGGATTGCCGGTCATTTTTAAAGGAATACGTCGCTCTGCATAATCCCGCATAAACTCTTCCGGGTCCGGCGCTTCCGGAGCTTCTAAAATCTGTCCTAGGGCGAGGCCATTAACGGTGATATTGGGGGCCAATTCCAGGGCTAAAATTTCCGTCATATCCCACAAACCCCGTTTGGTAAGACGGTAAACAAAATGGTCTGGCCTTGGTCGGGGAATGCGGGCATCGTTAATGTTAATAATTTTTCCTTGGCGATCGCCGGCTACTTGTTGAGCAAAGGCCTGGGACAACTGAAAGGGGGCCCGGAGATTAACGGCAAAAATCCATTCCCACAGGTCGAGATCCACTTGAAAGAATTTATCTTCTAGGGGAAAAACCGAGGCACTGTTGATCAGAATATCCACCTGGCCAAAGACTTCCTGGGCTTTGGGAATAATTCCTTGGGTGGCCTGGGCATCGCTCAAATCGGCGGAGTAGGTAAAAGCTTTCCTACCCAATGCTTCCACTTCTTGCTGAACCTCTAGGGCTCCGGTCTGGGAATTACCGTAGTGAATAAAGACGTTACAACCGGCTTCCGCCAGGGCCATAACTAGGGCCCGACCAACCCTTATGCCTCCCCCGGTGACCAGGGCTGTTTTTCCAGTTAATTCCATCGTAGTTAGTTAAATTCCTGAGCCTTGGGCGATTACAAACTTAGTCGGGTGGAGATACAATAAAACAAAATTACCATTTTTTATGGCGATGTAGTCGAAATCATTGCCCATAATTACAAAAAAATTCAGGCTTCAACCTTTACACCCCGCCAAAAAGCGATGTAGCCCTTAATATTTTCCGCCCTGGGTTTGGGATCGGGGTAATACCAAGCCGCATCCGGGTTCTCCTGGCCATCCACCACTACGGTGTAGTAACTGGCGGTGCCTTTCCAACCGCAAACGGTGTGGGTGTTACTGGGCTGGAAATACTGGGGATGGATGCTGTCGGGGGGAAAATAGTAGTTGCCCTCCACCATTTCACACTGGTCACTCTCGGCGAGGACGACCCCATTCCAGATTGCTTTGGCCATGGTTTAGGACGGGTAAAGTAAACGCCTTGGATTATAGCCCCTTCTGCAATCAAACCAAACCGGAACGGAGGGCAATGACGGCAGCTTGAACCCGGTCATCAACGGACAGCTTATTCATGATGCCCCGTACATGAGTTTTAATTGTGTTGGTGCTTAGATATAAAGTTTGGGCGATTTCTTGGTTACTTTTTCCTTCCACAATTAATTTCAGCACGTCAATTTCCCTTTCCGAAAGGCTAGACACGTCGGCTTGGCCTTCCGGCACGGGGGGCTTGAGGTTTTCCACCACCACCCGGGCAATTTGGGGGTCTAGGTAGGTGGCTCCATCCTGGGCGGCGGCGATCGCCAAAATTAAACGCTCTAGGGTGGCTCCTTTAACGCAGTAAGCATCGGCCCCACTGGATAGGGCAGCAATAATCTCGTTGGGCAGGGTGTGGGAAGTCAACACTACAATGTGGATCTGGGGGGAAGTTTGCTTGATTTGTTTGGTGGCTTCAATGCCATCAAGTCCAGGCAAGCCAATGTCCATCACGATCAAGTCCGGGTTGAGGACCGCTGCCTGTTGCACAGCACCATAGCCGTTATCCACTCGACCAATAATTTCAAAGCGCTCATGGGCCCCCAAGGCTTGCTCCAAACCTAATTGCATCAATGGATCATCTTCAACGATCAAAATTTTCATAGGCAGGCAAGGCTCGATTTTCACCCTATGGGGGGAAGTAAAATCCATTCCAGTTTAGGCAAAGTTGAGATAGTAATCTACAGTGCTTAGCAATTCTTTGTACTTCATCGGTGATTACTATCACGGTAAGGGTGCCGATGCAAAAAGGGGGTTCGCCCGCTGTTGCATTATCCCCATGGGGGGGAAAGAATATCGACCACTTTTAAGAATAAAACGGTGTGCCCCGTCGCCCATTGTCAGACTTTCCATTGATGCTGATCTACTTACCCAAGTCCTTACGCCGGAGGCTGGTCACCGCTTTGCCTTCTTTGGCATTGGCGATCGCCCTGGGCCTATGCACTGCCTTAGCCTACGGAATGTTGGGCCGTGGACAACAATGGCTTAGTTTGGGGTTGGGGCAGGGTATGGCGCTGGCGCTGTGGTGGCAGGGAACGAACATTATCGCCCTTGCTCTGGGTTTAACCATTGCCCCCATGGTAGTGCAGGGAGATCCACCTCTGGCATTGGCCCTAGGGATGATTAGCACGGCGGTGGTGCTGATGGCCGGTCGGGGACTAAAAATGCTGGAGTTTTCTCCCCAGGGTCAACGACTCCAAGATGGCATGGTCTTTTTGCTGGCGGGGGTGGGGCTGGGGGCCACTCTGACGGCGATCGCCGCGCTTTTGCTATCTCTCTGGCAGGGGGATGGTCGTATTTGGTGGACAGGATCTTTGGCCTGGTTGGGCAGTGCCACCGGAATTTTGCTGGCCGCTCCTCTGCTGTTCAAGCTTAGATATGGCCGCTGGAGTTGGCCCTGGTCAGCCCGGATGGAGCGACTCCAATTGGTGGAAGCCTTAGTTTGCGCTGGCCTTTTGTTGATGTTAGCCTGGCTAATTTTTGCTGGGGATGACCTCATTCCCTTGGCGGACCGGGGAGCTATCTATACCCAGTGGTTGGAATATTTACCCTTTCCCATTGTGGTTTGGGCCAGCATTCGTTTTCCAATCTGGGGGGGAATCCTCTCCACTTCAGGTTTGGCTCTCCTGGCGATCACCGCTACGGTGCAGGGCAATGGCTCTTTTAACGTGCAAAGTGCCGACCAAAGCGGAGCAATGATTCTCCTGCAGATGTTCTTTTTGGTTTTAGGCACCACCAGTCTATTGCTATCGGTGGCGGTGAGGGAAAGACGTCGCACCGAAGAACAATTGCGGGGCAGTTGGGAACGGGAACGGCTTTTGGCGGAGGTGGCCCTACGGGTGCGGCAATCGCTACATTTGGGCACCATTTTTCAAACTACGGTGACGGAGGTACGCCATTTGCTCCAGACCGACCGGGTTTATATCGCTCTTTTGCAGGGGAATAGTCCGTTGGCAGTGGTGGCCGAATCCTGTGGTCCCGCTTACAAAACTTCTCTCAACTCCCAGATTGCGGCTTCCCCAAACCCCGAGGAAATGATCGTTAAAACCATTCCCACCGAAGCAATGGTGGTCCATCATCCTGACCAATTGCCCAAGGGAGACCCACTGCGGCGGAGTTTTTTACGTTATCAGGTGAAAAGCTTGCTGGCCATTCCCCTCGCTACGTTGGACGGCAGGTTGGGTATGATTGTGGTCCATCATTGTCAACAGCCCCGCCATTGGCAAAAGGCCGAGGTGCGCTTACTGGAACAATTGGCCACCCAAGTGGCGATCGCCATTCAACAGGCCCAGCTTTACCAACGGGTGCAAACGCTGAATACCAATTTGGAAAAGCAAGTGGGGGAACGCACCGCCCAGCTAGAGGACAAAATGGTGGAACTCCAGGATCTCCAGCAGATGAAAGCTCTCTTTGTCCAAGCCATTTCCCACGATTTGCGTACTTCGGTGATGGGTTTATTGATGGTGCTAAAAAATTTATCAACCACAGAGGGGGAAGCCTTGACCCTGCCCCGCCATCTCCTAGACAGCCTGATCCGCAGTGGCGATCGCCAGTTAACCCTTCTCAATGCCCTCTGTGAAGAACAAACCGCCGAATGTCGTCCCCTCCAACTTGCGCCCCAAGCCTTGCCGCTCCAGCCTTTTTTGCAACAAATTTGTCACCAATGGCGATCGGCCTGTGAACAACATCAGGTAGTTTTGAACTTGAAATGTGATGAGACCCTGTCTCCTCTCCAGGGAGACCCCCACTACATCAAGCAGGTATTCGACAACCTTTTGGGCAACGCCCTCAACCACAATCCCCCTGGTATTACCCTCACTCTGGCGGCCCAACTCGAAGGTAATATGGTGCGTTTTACCCTCAGCGACAACGGTAAAGGCATGGCCAAGGACCAATGTGAGCACCTTTTCCGGCTCTATTTACGCAACCGCCACAATCAACGGCTAACCGGCATTGGTTTGGGTTGTTATCAGTCCCGGCAAATTGTTGAAGCCCACGGTGGCCACATCGGCGTTACCAGCAGTCCGGGGCAAGGATCCCATTTTTGGTTTACCCTCCCGTTAGCTGTTTAGTTATTTGGATCTTTTACTGACAAATTACCACGGCAAAATTGTGCCATCCCAACTATAGAAAGTGCCGCTGTTTTCCGGTTTTACTTGCAATAAAATCGCCATTAATTGCTTAACAGTAAGTTCCACTGTGAAAAGCTTTTCTGGGGGGACATTTTTCTGAAATGGTTGGGACAATGACGTATCAGTGGTGCCGGGGTGGAGCAAAATTACCGCACATTGGGGCGCAACTCTGCGATATTCGATCGCCGTATTTTTGAGCAACATATTCAGCGCCGCCTTAGAAGCTCGATAACCGTACCATCCTCCCAACTGGTTATCCCCAATACTGCCCACTTTAGCGGAAATGGTGGCAAAAACACTGGGGGAAGCATGGCGCAAATGGGGTAAAAAATGTTTGGCTAACAACACTGGGCCAATGCTGTTAACGGCAAAATATTGCTGTAATTGGGATGGTTGTAAATGGCGCAGACTTTTTTCCGGTGGGTTATCTTCTACATGGAGAATGCCCACACAATTAATTAGCCAATTGACTTCAGTTTTGCCTAATTGCTGGCTAAATTGTGCAATCTGGCTCTCTTCAGTGATATCCAACGGCACTAGGGTTAAACGATCAGGATTTTCCTTGGCTAAATGGTCTAACTCGGCGATCGCCTGACGGTAGGTGGCCCAAATTTTGACGGGGAAAGGTACTTGTTCTAAAAAGTAACGGACAAAGCCTAAACCAATGCCCCCGGATGCCCCCACTATGACCACCGTTTGGGGATGATTTTGGGCTGGAAAATTCTGATTTGCCATGGTTTTAGCCCACAAAAAAATGGTTAAGGATTAAGAAAATGCCAGGAAAAGGGCAAGCGGGCGTAAATGCCTTGGGGATCATTAAATTGGGCCAACTCTGCCCATTCCCGCTCCAACTGTTGCCAATTAGTTCGCAAAAATGGCGGTAGAACCACGGAGTTAGTTTCAGTGAGACCATGGATGAGATTGTTCCAGAGGAGGGAATTTAATCCCCTGGGAGTGGGGTATTCCTTTACCTGCCATTGCTCCCCTAATTCTGCTTGGGCCGCTGCTAGGTTCACAGCCGTTTGCAATCCCCCCAGTTGATCTACTAGCCCCACTTTTTGTGCTGCCAATCCTGTCCAAACCCTGCCCTGGGCCACGGAGTCCAAAGCGGTAGGAGATAAATTGCGGGCCCTACCCACCTTATCTAAAAAGATCTCGTAAACCTGATCCACCGACCGTTGAAAAATGGCCAACTCCAACTCAGTTTTAGGTTTAATGCTGGAGCCCACATTGGCTAGTTCCCCCGTGGCCACTTCGTCCCAGTTTAACCCCAGGCGATCGCCTAAATTTTCCACGTTGAAAAGAATGCTAAAAACCCCAATGGAACCGGTGACGGTGTTGGGTTGGGCAACAATTTTTTCCCCAGCGGTGGCAATCCAATAACCACCAGAAGCTGCCACATTGCCCATGGAAATAATCACTGGTTTTTGAGCCTGTAAAAGTTCCACTTCCCGCCAGATAATATCCGCCGCACTAGCACTGCCACCGGGACTATTAATTCTCAGCACCACCGCTTTAATGTCGTCATCCTGGCGAATAGTTCGCAATAGTTCCCCATAACGATCGCCACCAATGTTTTCCCAGGTGCCCCGACCATTAACAATGGAGCCTTCGAGGTAAACAATGGCGATTTTAGGGTCTTGGTCGTGGTTTTCGGTTTCCCAGTTTTGTAGGCGATGGTACTCGGCCAAACTAATTTTTCTAAACTCTTTATCTTCCTCCTGCTCTTCTATTTTCTCGGGGTCATTAATCCAAACTCCCGCCTGTTTCAACTCGGCCAAAACTTCATCCCAATAGGTCACCTTGTCTACTAATTTTTCCCTTAGGGCGATGTCAGCAAAGAGCAGCCCTTGGTCACTGGCGATCGCCTGGAGTTGGGGCACCGTTAAGGAACGATTATTAGCAACACTGGTTAAATAAATTTGCCAAATTTGATTTAGCAAAAGCTGTTGTTGTTGGCGATTTTCTGGGCTGAGATTTTCCCTGGTATAGGGTTCAACGGCTCCCTTGTAACTGCCTACCCGTAGGGTCTGCACCCCAATGCCAGCCTTGGCCAACGCCCCGGTAAAAAAGATTGGCTGGGCCCCTAGTCCATTTATTTCCACTCCCCCCATGGGGTTAATTAAAATGGTATCGGCAGTGGCAGCTAAATAGTAGCCTAGTTCGCTGTAGTTGAGACCATAGGCAACAATTTTTTTGCCCGATTGTTTGAATTTAATTAGGGCCTGTTGCACTTCACTTAAATTGGCGTAACCGTCCACTTGGTTACTGCGGCGACCATCAATTAATAGGGCCACAATGCGGTCATCTTCGGCGGCCTTTTCAATGGCATTAACCACCGTCCGCAGGGGTAATATTTCTTCCTGATTACCCAGTAAACTCTGTTGTAGACTGAGAGTAGGGCTGGTATCTTGGATGGGGATCGCTAGGTCGAGAATGAGGGCTGTTTTTTCCTCTAGCACTGGATCTGCCTCAGCCGAAACCAGTATGAACAGCAACACCAAGCCAGTGGCCCCAAGGCTAAGCAAAACCACAATGGCGGCCAATGTTCCGAAGAAACTAGCCACCATTTGTTGGAAAAAGTTCTTCATGCGGCCTGGTTGCGCTCTAATTCCCGGAGGGCTTTGCGGTCAAGTTTAATCTCAATCTGATCGTTTTCTTTGGTGCCCAGGGTGCGGTAAGCAGAGCCTAAATAGAGGGGTTTAGTTAGGCCAGGCTGGGGATGAATCAGGGTTCGGGCCCGGATCACCATTTGTTCTTTGCCGTCGGTGGAAATGCGGCCCAGGGAAAAGTAATTATTGGCGGCCTGTTTGAGGGTGGCTTCCACTTCCGTAGCGGACACTGTCACCGGCACACTGATGACAATTTGGTTAGCACCATTGTCGTACACCCGATTGAACTTCACTGAGCCTTCCACCGTGGGGCGGTCGAACATGCCCAAACCCAGGCCAAAAATGCCTATCGTTAAAACTGTCATAAAGCTCGTCACCCCCACCAGGCGAAAGCGGAACCCCCAACGAAAAACAAAGGCCAGTACCATAAAGATAAAACTGGCGATGGTAGCGTAGGCGGACCAACGGAGATAAATGGTAACGTCCATAGGTAGGGAGAGAATTACGTCAACAAATCTAACAGAAAATGCAGTTAGTTAATCTTCATCCCCCCGATCGCCGCAGGGCAAGTCTGCTTTATTTGCCGGGGTTGGATGGTACGGGCAAATTATTTTATCGGCAACGACTGGAGTTGGTTGAGCACTTTAACCTACTGGCTCTGCGCCTAACTCCGGGGCCCCTTCCGGATGATTGGTCGGCGATCGCCAAGGCCCTGCACCAATTAATTCACCAACAGCAGGGATTAACATTACCCCTGTACCTCTGTGGGGAATCCTTCGGGGGATGCCTAGCCCTGGCTTATAGTTGTCTGTACCCCCAGGAGGTAGCCAAATTAATTTTGGTTAATCCCGCCACTGCCTTTGACCGTCGCCCTTGGTTACAGTGGGGCATTCCCTTCCATCAGTGGTTACCCAATGCCCTACAAACGGTCACTACCCTCACCGGACTGCCCTTTTTAGCCGCTGTAGAACGGTTACAGCCCCAGGATCGACGTCAGTTGCTCAATGCCATGCGCTCCATTCCCCCGGCGATCGTGGCCCAACGGTTAGCCCTATTGCAAAATTTCAACCAACAGGAATTAGATTTGGGAAAAATCAGCTCCCCCAGTTTAATTCTGGCCAGTGGTCGGGATTTACTACTGCCTTCCGTGGAAGAAGCCCATAAGTTGCAGAGGCATCTTCCCAAAGCCATGGTGAAAATATTGCCCCACAGCGGCCACGCCTGTTTGCTAGAAAAAGAATTATCCCTACAAAAGATTTTGCAAGCCGCCCAATGGTTACCGGAGCTAGTTTTGCTTAACAAAAATTCATGAGCCCCGGCGGGATGGACCCTTGATTGTGGTCTGCCATTCGGACTACATTGCAAAGATTAGAGAAACTTGTTTAACAAAAAACGTCGTAATTTCTGCGACCACCACCTTATTAGAGAATCCTTTAGGAGAACCCATGAATATTGCCGTTGTGGGACTGAGCCATAAGACAGCCCCGGTGGAAATTCGCGAAAAACTCAGCATCCAAGAAGCTAAGTTGGAAGAAGCGCTAACCCATCTGCGGAGTTATCCCCACATCGAAGAAGTCACTGTCATTAGTACTTGTAACCGCCTGGAAATTTACGCGGTGGTGACGGACACAGAAAAGGGAGTGGTGGAAATTACCCAATTCCTTTCTGAAACTGGCAATATTCCCCTGGCAACCCTACGGCGTTATTTGTTTACCCTCCTCCACGAAGATGCGGTGCGCCATTTGATGCGGGTGGCCGCTGGGCTGGAAAGTTTGGTGCTCGGAGAAGGACAAATCCTGGCTCAGGTGCGTACTACCCATAAGTTGGGGCAAAAATATAAAGGGGTGGGTCGTCTGCTCGATCGCCTATTTAAACAGGCCATTACCGCCGGTCGTCGGGTCAGAACCGAAACGGATATTGGTACAGGAGCCGTGTCCATCAGTTCCGCCGCTGTGGAGTTAGTCCATCGTCAAGTGGATTTATCGAGCCAAAAAACTGTCATCATCGGGGCTGGTAAAATGGCCTGTCTGTTGGTGAAACATCTATTAGCTAAAGGAGCCACGGACATCACCATTGTTAACCGCTCCCAACGTCGTTCCCAGGATTTAGCCAACCAATTCCCCCAAGCCCAGTTAACCCTTTGTCCCCTGACGGATATGTTTACGGCGATCGCCGCTGGGGATATTGTCTTTACCAGCACTGGGGCCACGGAACCAATTTTAAACTGCGAGAATTTGACTGGCTGTGTGATCAACCGCAAAAGCTTGATGTTAGTGGATATTTCCGTCCCCCGGAACGTGGCCGCTGATGTCCACGCTATGGAACAGGTGCGGGCTTTTAATGTGGATGACCTGAAAGAAGTAGTCGCCCAAAACCAAGCCAGCCGCCGACAAATGGCACGCCAAGCTGAAGCATTACTCGAAGAAGAAATTGCCGCCTTTGACCTCTGGTGGCGATCGCTAGAAACGGTACCCACCATCAGTTCCCTCCGCAGTAAGGTGGAAGATATCCGGGAACAGGAATTGGAAAAAGCCCTTTCCCGCCTGGGCAGCGAGTTTGCCGAAAAACATCAAGAAGTAATCGAAGCCCTCACCAGGGGCATTGTCAACAAAATTCTCCACGAACCCATGGTGCAACTGCGGGCCCAGCAGGATATCGAAGCCCGTAAGCAATGCCTACGCTCCCTGAAGATGCTGTTTGACTTGGAAGTGGAAGAACAATTCGGTTAGAACTTGTTAATGAATTTCAGCTAACTGTCAATAAATGTCCCAAAACTGGCTCTGTGTTCCCCATGGAGTCGTTTTTCCCTTTGGTGCCCCTGGCAAAAGCCCCGCCAGATTCCTAAGCTAGAATTGTCGAGAAAGACATTAGCGCCGAGGACAACTAGGCCATGGCATTGGTCCACAGCGGAGTAATCGAAAACTACATCCAACGGGTGACTGAGTTAAGCCAATCCACCCAGCGCATTCCCACCACCGCTGAATTGGAGGCGATCGCCAGCGAGTTGGGCATTGAACCGGAGGAAATCCAAGCGGCCCAAAAACAAGCCGCTGACCATTTCACCCGGGCCCAGGGTTATATGCGTTTGGGCTACTGGGACGATGCCATTGCCGAATTAGATGACGCCATTGCCTTTAATCCTGGGGAATCAAAGTTTTTACTCTCTTCCGCTGAAGCCTACCTGGGGAAATGGAAACAGCACCACCGTGCCCCCGATGCTGACCAAATGCATTTGCGGGTGCGTCAGTGTTTATCGTTGGAACCCGGCTGTGAAGGGGCGTTGGATTTATTGGCGGAATTTCGGCGGCGGCAAAAGCGCTATTTCCGCACCATCGTGGGCAGTTTGATGTTTGCGGGGGCGATCCTCTGTGGTGGTGGCATTTATCTTTTATCCCAGGGCGGCTTACCGTTTGTGATTGAAGAAAAAGCCCGCTTGGAAAATTTGCAAAGCACCATTGAAGCCCAAAATGACACCATTGCCCAATTAATGGGCGAACAGGAAGCCCTGCGGCGGGAGTTCGATACATTGATTAGTCAACAACTCCAGGAAAACCGTCTCAATGGCGATCGCCTGGAAAATTTACAGGCCCGCTTAAAAGCACTGGAGGAGAAAATCAAGGAATATCAAACGCCATCAATGGGAACGCCAACTCCTACTCCCCCCCAGTCCCAGGAAAATGACGATTAGCTTGGGATGATGGCGGTGGTGGTGGATTATCGCAAAAACTGATGGAAGGCAAATTCCAGAACGCTCCCCCTAGGGCAGAATATTCAATGCCACAGAAGCGGTTCCGCACTGCTGAAAGGGAATAGGGACTTACCAAGTAGATAAAGGGCAAATATTCCTGCACTTCCAGTTGCATTTGGTCGTAAACTAGGCTCCGTTCCTGCTGGGGAATAATTTGGGAACCTTTAAGAGCTAAATCGGCAATGTTCTGCTCCCAGGGGGCCACTGTTTGTCCCTCTAAAGGTTGGGCTCCGGCCTGGGGATGCTGATTAAACATGTGTAAATTGCCCTTAACATACCAAACATTAGGTATATGGGGATCGTTGCCGCCGGTTAGGCCCAAAACCACCGCATCCCATTCCAAACTGTTGCTTAATTTGTCCACCAACACGCCAAAACTAATGGGGCTAAAGTCCACTTGAATGCCAAGTTTTCCCAAATCTTCTTGAATTTGGGTCCCCATGGCTTCCCGCACTTTATTGCCAGCATTGGTATTAAGCACAAAGCGGACACGGTTACCCCGATCATCCAATAATTGCCGTTGATTGTTGTAGGTAAAGCCCCCGGCTTTCAGTAATGCTTGCGCTTTTTCTGGGTCATAGTTATAGACTTTGACATCGGGATTAAAAAAGGGAGATTGCACAGGAATAAAGGAATTTTGTTTTTCCCCCAACCCTCGGTAAATGTTATTAACCATTCTTTCCCGGTCAATGCCATAGGCGATCGCCTGACGAAAATTGAGATTATTAAACCACCGGGATTTAATCGGATCCACTAGGGGTTTACCCTGGCGCTTACCTTGGTTGAGATTAAAGGTTAAATAGCTACTGGCGTAGGTGGGACCGCCGTTATAGATGACAAAATTACCCCTTTCTTCTTCCTGTTTGAGCAGAGAAAAGGATTCTGGTGGCACTCCGAGGGAATCCAAACTGCCAGAACGAAATTGCAACAAAGATGTGTCAGTGCTTTCCACAATGGCCCACACCACCCTGGGGATGTAGGGTAAAGACTCACCGTTGGGGCCCTTTTCCCAGTAATAGGGATTTTTACTAAAAATTACCCGTTGGCTGGTAACGTAGCGGGTTAATTTATAGGGACCATTGACCACAATTTGGTCCGGGGGGGTATTGGTGCCCCAGGTACTCAAAAATAACGGATTACCATTTTCATCGGTTTTTTCCACTGTTTCCCGCAGAATATGGGCTGGCAAAATGGGAAATTGGGCTGTTTCTAAAAAGGGAGCAAAGGGTTCGGGAATATTAAATGCCACCTGGCGATCGCCAACTTTGGTAATCTTCGGTTCTGCTTGACTTTCTCCTACCTTTAAACTGTCCCGATAATTGTTAGGAATTTTAGGGTTTAAATAAAGATCATTATAGGAAAATAGTACATCATCTACGGTAAGGGGTTTGCCGTCAGACCAACGCAGACCTTCCTTGAGGGTAAAGGTAATGGTCAAATTGTCCGGTGATATTTCCCAACTTTCCGCCAAGGCTGGCGTTCTTTCCCCGGTGAGAGGATTTTCCCTAATTAGCCCTTCGTAGATATAACCAAAAACATTGGGGGACTCTTGGGACAGAACCGCATTGAAAGTTTTGGGGTCACTGAGCACGGAAAAAACCACCTGGTCTTTCAGTTCCGGGGAAAAACAACCTCCCAATGAAAACGTCAGGGCAAGGCAACACAATAAAGCACTGATTAATTTTTGCCCCCAACTTCGACCGGATAGGTAATTTTGCTGGCCTGGATTTTTTTCCCTGGCGATCGCCGTTTTTCTTTGTCCCGCCACCCTACTCATTGCTACTTTGTTTCCCCAACGCATAAACTGCCCCTGTGAACACCGTCAATATGGCCAAGCTAATGGACCAACTTCCTCCCAATCCCCATTTCACCCCCCAATTACAGAGGGCCCCCAGGAGAAGAAACGGCAAAATACTCATTACTGAAGCATAGAAAGCATTCTGGGCTTCCCGAGCTTCCTTGGTGCGCTCATATTCCTCCACGGAAGTGTAGAGGGAACGTTCCGCAAAATTAAACCACCGTTGCAACTGTTCGATCAGCCAATTGCGCCCACTGCCCCAGGTTAGGTACAGCCCCAATGCCCAAAGGGTAGCACCAGCAATCATCGCCGTATTAATGGGAATTTCGAAAGGAATCCAGTCCATGAGCATGGGGAGCGCTATTTGAAGTTTTTAGAATCTTAACAAAACCCCTGCCCCCACCACGGCGATCGCCCCTGGTAACCAATTACAGAAAGTTCAAATTCGTCCCAAATCGAGCAGTGCATGGCAGCTTCTAAAGGACTAATAAACTCTAAAAAGAAAGCCGCCACTGAAGCAATGGGCGACCTCTAGCAATCGGAGGGTGATATTGACTTTATGTCTTATCTTCAGGTTAAGGCCGGATCGGTAGGCTTTATGTAGCCTATTTGACGAAAGTTCCCGTAACTAGGCTTTCCCCGTGTAGATATGTAAGGGTTCTTTGACAAAGCGAATGTAAAAGTGTTTGAACGTGGAACGCAACACCCTAGGCAGGCCAAAATCAATGGGCATCAACACTTCCGGTAGTTTCCAATTATCTACCACTAACTCCCGGGGATGGGATAAGGGAAAGGTCAATTCAGCCGCAGTGGGATTTAGTCCTAGGCGCTCCTGGGCCGCCATGGTGGGAATAGTAGCGGGGTCTAGTTGCAAAATATCGGTAATAACAAAATCCAAGGCAAACACGTCGGGGCTAGCGGCCAATAACCCCACTTCCCTGGGGTCGCCGTGCATGGGGCCATTGCCTTCATGGGCCATAATGCCATCCAAAATACTCAAATCCGGGGCGATCGCCTTGGCCGTTTCCACCAGCATTTCCCCAAAGCGATTCGCATCTTTGCCCGCCTCCATATGCCACCAAGCTTTCATTTTGCCGGGGACGCAACCGAATAAATTTTTAACCCCCATGGTCATGGTCAATTGGGCATGGGACTTGAGTTTGGGCAGGTTAATCACCACATCCGCATCCATGGCCTCCTTGGACAAGCGCAAATGGTTAAAACTATCACTATCGGTGGCGTAGCGTCCCCCTCGGAATTCCACAATGGGAATGTCTAACGCTTGCAACAGAGGTAAGTAACCGTTATTTTCTGCCACGCCCCGAGCCGAACCAAACGCAGGACTGTCCCCCATGAAAGGTTTACCGCCCGCTTCCTGCACCAGTTGGGCCACGGCGGCCACCACTTCGGGGCGGGTAATACATTCTCTGCCCGGCCGATTGCCAGTCAACAAATTGGGCTTCAGCAAAACCCGATCGCCTGGTTTGACGAAGTTGCCCATGCCCCCCAAGGGTTCGAGTAAAGTTCTTAGGGAAGCCAGCAAACTGCCCGCTTCGTAGGATTGGGACCGGAGCAAGCTAACGGATTTGACCATGGTGGCGGAGGTTGATTGTAAACAAATATGAATATAAACCTATTCCCGATTCTAGTCACATCCGGCTCAAGATGCCAATTTTGGGGACAATTTTTGCTAAGGCTACAATGAAGCTTAAGACAAATGATTGAGGAAGGTTGCATGGTTGCTGAACTCCGCAAAACCAATACAAATCTTTATGAGACAGACTACAATCTTTGGGTTTTAGAAACTGTCGCCAAGTTGAAAAGTCGAGACTTGGATGGTCTAGATTGGGACAATTTAATTGAGGAGGTGGAGGATTTGAGTCGGCGCGACAAAAAAAAGCTTAAAAGTCTTTTACGTCTACTGTGTGAACATCTTCTTAAACTCACATATTGGCAATCTGAGCTTCAAAGGAATGAAGGCCATTGGAGGAGAGAAATTCGTAATTTCCGGAAACAGATTAATGAAGAGTTAGAAAGTAGTCCAAGTTTACGAAACTATCTTAGTGACATCTTTGATAAATGTTATCGTGATGGGAGAGAATTGGCTGCTGACCAATCCGAACTTCCTCTCAGCATCTTTCCCGAACACCCCATTGCTACCCTTGAGCAGGTACTGGATGAAGATTGGTTGCCCTAGGCGCACCGCGTAGCGGATCTCTGCGAGATCGCCAGATAATTCATTTCGATTTATAGATGGTACTACCATTGATTGGGTAGAAGCTAGAATAAAATTTACAACTAATTAACGAGGTCAACACTATGGTTGCTGAACTCCGCAAAACAAATCAAAATCTTTATGAGACAGATTACAATCTTTGGGTTTTAGAAACTGTTGTCAAACTAAAAAATAAAGATTTAGATAATCTGGATTGGGAGAATTTAATTGAGGAGGTAGAGGATTTGAGTCGGCGGGATAAAAAAAAGCTCAAAAGTCTTTTGAGGTTATTATTTGAACATTTATTAAAATTGTCCTATTGGAAAAGTGAGGAGCAGAACAATCGTAATCATTGGGAGGCCGAGATTATTAATTTTCGTCAATTGATTGAGGATGAATTAGCAGATAGTCCTAGTCTCAAAGTTTATTTGCAAGAAATTTGGCAAGAATGTTACCAGTATGGGCGCAAGATCGCGGCTAAGCGTTCTCAACTTCCCCTCAGTACATTTCCAGAGGAACCCATTGCTACCCTTGAACAAATATTGAATGAAGATTGGTTGCCCTATGCGATCGCCAGATAATGAGGCAAATCGTGTGCCCACTCATTGAGTGGAAGCTAAAATAAGATTGACGATTAATCATTTGGGAAAACAGCATGGTTGCCGAACTCCGCAAAACTAATACAAGTCTTTATGAGACGGATTACAATCTTTGGATTCTAGAAACCGTACAAAAGTTGCAATGCCGAGATTTAGAGAATCTAGACTGGGAATATTTGATTGAGGAGGTATTAAGCTTGAGTCGGCGAGATAGGCACAAACTAGCTAGTTTGCTAACCAGACTATTCGAGCATTTATTAAAGTTGGGCTATTGGCATTCAGAAAAAGAAAGAAACCGAAACCATTGGAGGCGAGAAATTCGCAATTTTCGTCTTCAAATTGACCGATTGCTAAGTGACAGCCCAAGCCTAAAACCTTATTTGTCAGAGATTTTTGATAAATGTTACAAAAATGGCATAAGTTTAGCTTCTGATAGTTCGGGCTTATCGATTGAAAATTTTCCCGAACAACCCATTGCTACCTTTGAACAAGTACTGGATGAAGATTGGTTGCCCTAGGCGCACCGCGCAGCGGATCTCTGCGAGATCGCCAGATAATTCATTTCGATTTATAGATGGTATTACCATTGATTGGGTAGAAGCTAGAATAAAATTTACAACTAATCAACGAGGTCAACACTATGGTTGCTGAACTCCACAAAACCAATACAAATCTTTATGAGACAGATTACAATCTTTGGGTTTTAGAAACTGTTGCTAAACTTAAAAATCAAGACTTGGATGCTCTAGATTGGGAAAATTTAATTGAGGAGGTAGAAGATTTGAGTCGGCGCGATAAACATAAATTACAAAGTCTTCTCAATCATATTTTTGAACATCTCCTTTTGATTGTTTACTGGCAAGCAGAATTTATCCGGAATCAAGGGCATTGGGAAAGGAAAATCTTGAATTTCCGCCTACAGCTTCTCCAGGTGTTAGAGGATAATCCGAGTTTACGTAACTATGCAAGAGACTATTTAGTGGAGGGGTACAAAAAAGGTAGAAAATTAGCAGCTAAACATTCTCAACTTCCCCTCAGTAAATTTCCAGAGGAGCCCATTGCTACCCTTGAACAAGTACTGGATGAAGATTGGTTGCCACAGTAGTCTTTAAATGGGGTCGTCATTTGGTCAGTCTTGGAAAGAGACTCTGTTAAGGTTAAGTTTTTTTGAGGACACGTTTCGCCTAAGTAAATTTGAAGCATGATATTAGAATATATGATTTTACTCGTAATAACTAAAGATTTATGACTCAAACTGAGATTATTAAGTTACACATTGGCGGCAAAGAAGTCTCCCCTGAATGGAGGATTGTTGATGTTTTAGATCGTCCAGAGGTTGATTATGTTTGCAATGCCAGCAATTTATCAATGTTCGAGGACAATTCGGTTGATGTAATATATGCTAGCCATGTCCTTGAACATTTTTATTACAACATCGACGATGAGTTGACCAGTACATTAAAGGAATGGCACCGAGTGCTTAGGATAGGGGGTAAGTTAATGATTAGTGTCCCAGACTTGAAGACTTTGTGTTGGTTATATCTGCACCCAAATTCCCATCCACTGGAACGTCATCACATTATGAGAATGATGTTCGGTGGACAAATGGATGTTTATGATGTCCATAAAGTGGGATTAGATGAAGAAATTTTGGGGATGTATTTGGAAATGGCGGGATTTGAAAATTATGAAAGGGTTACTGAATTTGATTTATTTCAAGACTGTAGTCTGATTAGGCTTGCAGATACTTACATAAGCTTAAATGTTATTGCATTGAAGTAACTATGATGAGTGTAAAAAACATTAAATAAATTATCAAACAAATGAAAATTGAAAAGCAAGTTAATGATTTAAGAATAATTGAACTTGAAAAAGAACTGGAAAATAATCCTTTTATCCCTATTTTATATTGGGAGTTAGGATTGAATTATCTTATCTCTGTAGGGGAAGAAAAAGCGGAAGAAATTTGGTCGCTGGGTTTGTTGCAATGCTTTACATCTTTTGATGAAGGGTTGCTTTCACTAGTTGGCTTTATTGAACAACACATAGAGCTTAATAAAAATGATAAACAAACAGTGTTGATATTATGGCAACAGATAATCAAGATAGTCCCCAATTACCTGGCAGGACATCTAAATTTACTTGTTGTTGCCTGTGAGCTTAAGGTATTCTCGGCTGAGAAGCTGGCTTATTTAGGCACAGTTGCGTTAATTAATTCTATTGATTCTGGTTGTATTAGTCAACAAGAAGAAGAGCTTTTATTAAGGGCCACTCTATCAATTTTAGAGTTTCCCACTGCCCTTTCCCTTGATTTTTTAAGATCTAGTATTCCACTTTTAGTCAATTTGCCTTGGTGTGATGCTGTTATGGCTTTTGCTAATAGTATGGTTTATGATAAGCAACTTTTTAGTTATGGTGTTGAAATTGCTGAAATCTGCCTTCAATATTCTCCGAATAATCTTTTTATTCTTAATGATCTTATCCGATTTTACGGACTACGTAAAGATCAAGATGCTCTATTAAGAACAGCAAGAAATCTATTAAATATTTTCAGACAACAAGACTTTGAGCCTGATTTTGGTTTTTATTTATCATCAAGATTATTATCTGCTTTTATGACAGGCAATGATTGGGAACAAGTTCAAAGTATAGCTTCTATTTTCAAAGATTATTTTATTTTATTACAAAATGAAAAGTCTGTTGTCTTAAATAATTTTTTAAGAGACCGCTTTTGGGGACTGGGGTTTTCTCTACTTTACCTATTTGATGAACCTGAATCTAATCGTCGATGCTTAAATTTTAACGCTAGTATTTTTCAGCAAAATTTAACTGAGAATCAAAATAAGACTATTTGCCAAGAAGAAAATTTGCCTAAGAAAAAACAAGTTTCTCTAAAACGGATTGGTTATATTGCCCATACTCTCAGGCAACATTCAGTGGGATGGCTATGCCGTTGGTTATTTAAGTATCATGATAGGGAAAAATTTGAAATTTTTGTTTATTTGATCGGACAACCAGAAGATGAGTTAACCGAAAACTGGATTTATCCTAATGTCAGTAAATACTATCACTTTGGTCGGGATAAAAATGAAATTATTAAGCAAATTAAGCAAGATCAAATTCAAATTTTGGTAGATTTGGATGTGCTGACCCATAATATTACGGCCCAGGTGTTGGCCCACAAACCGGCCCCTGTTCAGGTTAGTTGGTTAGGGTCGGATGCATCAGGTTTACCGGCGATTGATTATTTCATTGTTGATCCCTATGTTGTTCCTGACGATGCCGAGGGCTATTACCGGGAAAAATTATGGCGTTTGCCCCAGACCTATCTGGCAGTGGATGGTTTTGAAATGGGAACACCAACGTTAAGTCGGGAGCAATTGGGAATTAAGCCCAATACGGTTATTTATCTTTCGGTACAGAATAAGATCAAATCGAACCCCAATATCTTAAAGTTACAACTACAAATTTTGCAGTCAGTGCCCGATAGTGTGTTTCTGATTAAGGGAGGTGGTGATAATGAGTTAATTCGGGCAATGGTGGAGCAGTTGGCCAAGGAAATGGGGCTTGATCTTCATCGGATTCGGTTTTTACCCAAGGATGGGGATGAGATGACCCATCGGGCTAACCTGAGCATTGCCGATGTGGTGTTGGATACCTACCCCTACAATGGTGCAACGACGACGTTGGAAACGTTATGGATGGAAGTACCGTTAGTAACACGGGTAGGAAAACAGTTTGCGTCCCGCAATAGTTATACTTTCTTGACTCAGTTAAATATTAGGGAGGGCCTCGCTTGGAATGATCAAGAATATGTTTATTGGGGCACTCGTTTTGGATTAGAGAAGAGTTTGAGAGAAAAAGTAAAAAATGAGTTGAACTTGGGCAAGTATAAATCTAAACTTTGGAGAGCGAAAGATTTCACTCAGGAGTTAGAACTAGCTTATGAAGGAATGTGGAATGGAGATCTAGATTAAAATTATCAATCTTTTTTTAGTCAAAATCATCGGGAACTTTAACTGATATTTGTCCACCTGGCTCAACAGTTACTTTCCCGCCAAGTCGCTCTATTTCTTTAACGACTCTTTTAAAGGTCTGAGCATCTTGACTACTGCCCAAAATGCTTAACCAGGCACCAATTTGAGCCTTTCTACTATCTGGATTTTTTTCTAAAAATTTGATGCTATCGGTGGTGACATTGATAAAGTTCTGGTTTTCGTCATTTTGGGAATGTCGTGCCCATTCAACAGCTTTTTTATAAGACTCCTTAGCCGCTTGTGGATCTGCTAAAAACAATAACTCATTAGTTCCTTTCGCTCTCCACACATAGTAAGGTGCTGTACCTGGAGAAAGGAACTGTTCGGGCATTTTTTCCAGACTCTTGCCAAGCAATTCAACACTAATTTTAGGATAACCAGCAAAAATAGAAGTGCTAGTTTCGAGTCTTAGGAGAGCGTTAACAAACAAAGGATCTTTCTCGGATACTAATTTGAAGTATTCTGGGCTTAACCCATAACCAACTAAATCTCTGGCATCACTGTCACCAAAATATTGTATGAATTGCAAATAAAGCCAATCAGCAACAAGATTATCAAATCCAAGGGCTGGTATTTTGCCTAGTATTTCTATATCTATTTTTTCATCTGCTTCAAGGGTTTTGTAATCTTCTTCAGTCAAAGACTGCCCTGGAGCTTGAAGAGCGGGTCGC
This sequence comes from Synechocystis sp. IPPAS B-1465, assembly GCF_003015225.1. Taxonomy (GTDB): domain Bacteria; phylum Cyanobacteriota; class Cyanobacteriia; order Cyanobacteriales; family Microcystaceae; genus Synechocystis. Next base: position 1,295,100 of record NZ_CP028094.1, read on the forward strand.
TGTAGAGTAATCAACCCAATTAGACTGGCAAATGCTAAACAGGGAGAAAATAAATTTTGAAAAACAAATCGAGCGTGTAAATTCAGCTTAAATACCATATCAAAAAAGCTTAATACCGTTTACACAGTCCCCAGATGAGTTATTTGGTGCCTCTGTGCTGTTTGTCTCGGCTGGAACAGGACTTTGACACAATACTACTCTATAAGTTTGGTTCTCATAGTACACTCCCATTGCAAAATTACGGGCATTTTGCTGAACACCATTAGTTGCTGTAGCACTACTTTTGGCTACATCAGTTCCAATTAATTGAGGCTCTGAAATATCATAATAATTGCTCTGAAAACTAATTTCTAAAGCTTGGTTGCTCTCAGCGAAAGAGGCTTTTTCAAAAAAATAGGACTGCTGGGCTTGACCAATCGCACTCAGTATCTGCTTGGCCTCAGCTTCCCTCGCTTTACCTATCTGGGAGAAAAGATTCGGCAACGTCATTGCTCCCAACACTCCCAAAATAATAACCACAACAAGCAGTTCCAGCAAAGTAAATCCTCTTTGTCGGGTACCATTGAAATGCCGACAGTTAGATGAACTACCGATAGAAAATTGGGCTTTCATAACAATAGTGTGAAAATATTAACCCAAAAAAAAGAGGGTGCAGTAGGTAAGATAAGACCAGCTCATCATTCCCGCACCACTCAAAACATAATAGGGTCCTATTTAATTACTTCAGCACCACCACAATCATTAGCCCCTCCTGGGGTTGGGGGAGTATCTTCACTACCTGCTTCAGCCCGACAAACAACAGTACTGAAGGCGCGGGTGCCTGAATCGTAAAACGTTCCACCTGACATGGAGCGGGTGCCGTCAGCCTCCCAATTCAATGCCGTTGCGTCTTGGATAGCTTCTGTGTTGTCAGCAGTGTTAACTGCAAAACTAAAGAAATTACCATCAGGAGCTGGGACTTCAAGCGTTTCCGTATCGGTTGCAAACGTACCCTTCTCAGTAAAATAACCTTGTTGGGCACGGTTCAAAGCACCGATAGTGGATTTAGCTTCGGACTCCCGTGCTTTACCAACTTGACCCAAGAGGTTAGGCAGAGCAATAGCAGCCAATACACCGATAATAATTACAACAACCAGCAGTTCGATTAAGGTGAAACCACCTTCTGCCCGTTTTTTGGAGAGTTGAGAGAGGAGTTTGAATTTAAAATTACTAGCCATGATTGTCTTCTTCCTTCTGTAGGGGAAATTTAAATAACTGGTCGGAACCCTTCTAGCTGTAACTTACCCATCGCCCCTCATTTGCCTATCACCCTGCTCAAAAAATTTTGTTGTATGGACTGGCCAGCATTTTCAACCTATGCTCACCGTTCTTCTAGCATTAATAACCCCAGTTCCTCATACATCACCAATGCTCCCCCCAATGCGGATTCTTCCCGCTGGGAATCATTCGGCCCCAGAGTGACCGCATCCACCGGAGAAACCTGCAACCAGCGTTCCAAAAGGAAAGACAACGGCTTGGCCCCATCCCACAAAGATAGGAACATTGCAATGGCTGAACGGCGATCAGACCAGATACTTTCCTGCAAAAAAGGGAAAAAACGACGTAGATCCATCGGTGCCACAACTCCCGGTATGGTTAGTTGCTCGTGGAATGACTCTGATTTCAAACAAGGATGGAAATGCACCCAAAGCCTTTCACTAGCAACCTCTGACCAATCTAGAATAGGCAAAGCAGATTCTGGTTGGGGATGCCCACACCAAAAATCTAACAATCGCTTATTGGGCTGAATCAGTTCGTAAAAACAAAGCTCTTCTTCTAGGTCAGCATTTTCTAGTCCCATGGCCAAGTAAGCAGGAAGGTTATCTGGTTCCTTAAATAACTGCCGCCAATCCCAATCTTGCCAGTCCACCATGCTGATTAGCTCCAAACTAGATTGGGTGAGGCATTTTAACAACTGGGGCATAGTAAAGCCCTTGTCGTTTTGTAGTAAATGGTTGCTTAACAAGCGGTGATTATCGTTCTTATCAAAGTTATTGCCCCAAGCCCTTACCTTTAAGTCCACATTGTCCCGTAGGGCTGTAAAAAAATCTCTGACAATACCAAGCTCCATTTCCTCTGGATTATCATCCATCAACCCCATATTCCCGAACAACTCCTGACAACGATAGTAGGGTAAACGTTGATAATAGCTGTGGAGATTACCCCGAATAATGCCATCAGGCTTTAGGATTGCCCTTAACTGTTGCAGGGCCAAGGTTAAGTCCGGGAGTAAATATAAAATATCGCTAGCACTAATGTAGTCAAATTTTTGTCCCAACTGATCTAAATCTTCCAGAGCAAGCACATGGAACTCAGAATTGTCGATTTTGTGATATTGCAAACGCTCCTCAGCAATCTTAATGGACTCTGGGGAAATGTCGATGCCCACCACCTTCGCCCCCGGATTGGCCAACGCCATCGTTAACGTTGTTGCACCTGTGCCACAGGCCACATCTAGCATCACCCGGTTTTCCAGATCAGTGATCACCTTACCATCCCGTCGATAGCGAGCCGTGACCAAACTGCCCTCGTAAAGCAATTTCACATTGTCTTTTGGAGATTCCTCGATGGGAATATTGGGATAGGGATGACTCTCGAATTGCTTTAGGGACTTTTCCAAATAATCTCGCTTCATCTCAGCCATCGGGTCACTCCTTTTATTACCTAAGCCATCATCATTAATAAGCCTTTCCTCAGACTACCCAAATTTGGTATCTGGTTCTCCCTTTTGATCGCCTAATTCCACAGCTTCAACAAAACTACAATGGAAAAGCCCCCTCTTTTACTGCCAGAAGTCCATGACCACCACCCTCGACGAAGTGCTCGACCTTTTCAAACAGGTCGCCCAAGCCCAGAAAGAAACCGATCGCCTATTGCGGGAACAATCTCAAGAAACCGATCGCCAGTTACGGGAATCGGAACAACGATTTCAAAAATCCATTATTGAAAACGAAAAAGGCTTCAAACAGTTACGCAAGGAATTGGGTAACTTAGGGCAATCCTGGGGACGATTTGTTGAAAATATGGTCGCCCCTGCCTGTGAAACCCTATTTTTAGACCGGGGTATTCCCGTCCATCAAGTAAGTCAACGGGTTAAAAAACGCCTGAACAGTGACACCCTGGAAATAGATATTCTCGTGCTCAACCAAGACCACGCCCTAGTGGTAGAAGTCAAAAGTAAGCTTAGTGTGCAGGATGTCAAAGATTTTTTGACTAATCTGGCAGAATTTAGAAGATTTTTTCCCGAATATGAGCAAAAACAAGTTTACGGTGCCGTTGCCGCCATGGACATTGAAGAAGGAGCCGATAAATATGCCTACCGCCAGGGCTTATTCGTGCTGACCCAATCCGGAGAAAGCGTCAGCATTTTAAATAGCGACGAGTTCCAGCCCAAAAACTGGTGAGACCTAGGTATTGGGCCAAAAATCTGAATCTAGAATTTCTACAATGGTGAATGGACAACTATCCGGAAATTGATCATCCGGTAAATCGGTTTCCGCAATGGCCAAATCCCTCGCCTCCTGCCAACTTTCCGCCATCGCTTCGTCCAAACGGGATTTTAGTCCCGGATTCCGTCTTAACAACTTGGCTAGGGATGTTCGCTGAACTCGGATAGTTGCCCGCCAGCTATTAGTCCGTTTCCAATGTTGAACCTGCCATTTCAAAAGATGGGCGACTAAAACCATTAAGCGTGATTCAAGTTGGTCATAGTGACGATTCCCCAAATCTTGAATCTCCTCTATCAAATGCTCCAAATCTAACTGTTCAAAACGTTTTTGAGACAAAAGATCCGCTTGTTGCTGAGTCCAAGTAAAAAAATCCTCAGTATAAAGAAGACTATCCATGGCCGATTTCTCCCAACCAATCTTCCACCTCTGACAATTGTTCAAAATCCAGCAACGCCTCCCCCAAACTTTCCAACTGAATCGTCCCCAACTGTCGAACCCGCTCCACTAGACCATTAGGCAATACTCCAAACCGCCGGGTTAAAATCCGCAAGATCAAGGGTGATTCCCCCCGTTGTTCTCCCCGCTGAAGTCCTAACTTCAGACCTCGTTCCAGTCCCTGCTGTTCGCCTTTCCGCATCGACTCTGCCACAATACTTTGGTAAACCACCGATTCCCGCATAACTCCCTCCCTAAGGTATAGGTTAATCAAAGACTTTTCAAAATTGATCCCAGCTAATAACTGAAGACAGGCAGCTACATTATTTCGTTCAGCCCTGTCCTCGATTATATCCACTCGCCTTGCCACATTGGCTAGTAAACTGACTCCGACGGATTCTTCCATAACTTAAGATGATTAGAGAGTTGATTTGATTTTTCCCCTCTCAAAATTTATGGAAGCCAAGGAATTGGTCCAACGCTATCGCAACGGCGAAACTTTATTTACAGGGCTAAAATTACCGGGGATTAATCTAGAAGCCGCCGATTTGATCGGTATTGTGCTCAATGAAGCGGATTTACGGGGGGCTAACCTGCTTTTTTGTTACCTCAACCGGGCTAATCTAGGTCAGGCTAATTTGGTGGCGGCGAACCTAAGTGGGGCTAGTTTAAACCAGGCAGACCTGGCCGGAGCCGATCTACGCAGTGCCAATTTTCACGGGGCCATGCTCCAGGGGGCTATCCTGCGGGATAGCGACATGACCCTGGCCACTCTCCAGGATACGAATTTAATTGGGGCGGATCTACGGGGAGCGGATTTAAGTGGTGCTACCCTCACCGGGGCCTGTTTGCGGGGAGCTAATATGCGTCAGGAAAAAAAGGGCTACTACACCAATCTCCAGGCCGCTATCCTCGGTCGGGCAGACCTCCAGGGGGCCAACATGAAGGGGGTAGATTTAAGCCGGGCAGATTTAAGCTACGCTAACTTGAAGGAGGCTAATCTGCGAGATGTGGATTTGCGTAAGGCAGACCTGAGCTACGCCAACTTAAAAGGGGCCCTGCTAACTGACGCTAACTTGTCGGGGGCAAAGTTAAATGGTGCCGATTTACAAAATGCCAATTTGATGCGAGCGAAGATTTCTGAGGCAGAAATGACGGCAGTGAATTGCCAGGGGGCCATTATGACCCATGTCAACCTGAATCGGACCAATCTCACGGGGTCCAATTTGAGCTTCACCCGCATGAACAGTGCCGACCTGAGTCGGGCCAACTTGACTAAAGCTAACCTACAGGAAGCAGAGCTGATTGAAGCATTTTTTGCCAGGGCCAATTTGACGGAGGCCAACTTCATCAATGCCAACTTGGTGCGGGCGGATCTAATGAGTGCCAATATGGTGGGGGCAGATTTTCAAGGGGCGACTATGCCGGATGGGCAAGTGCGTCACCACTAGAAATTTTACGGTATCTATAACCAACCTTTGAGGCGGCGGGCCACTTGGGGACGACGGAGTTTCCGCATGGCTTTGCTTTGGATTTGTCTAACCCTTTCCCGGGAAAGATTAAACATATTGCCCACTTCCTCAAGGGTGTAACTTTGGTGGCTGGCAATGCCGTAGCGCAGACAAATCACTTCCATTTCCCGTTCCGTTAGTACCTCGGCCAATACTTCGACAATTTCCCGCCGCAACATGGATTCATTCATCAAATCCTCCGGCAACTGCAGTTGTTGATCTTCTAGTAGATCTACCAACTCGGTGTCTTCCCCTTTGCCTACCCGATGGTTTAAGGACAGGGACTGACGACGCAATTGCAGTAATTGTCTTAGTTGGGCAGGGGTAATGTCCAAAGCAGCGGCCAATTCCCCTTCGTTGGGATTGCGCTTCAATTCCTGCTTGAGACTGCGTTGGGCTTTCTTGATTTTGTTGAGCTTTTCCACCACATGGATGGGCAAACGAATGGTGCGAGCGTCATTGGCAATGGTGCGGGTGATGGCCTGGCGGATCCACCAGTAGGCATAGGTGGAAAATTTATAACCTTTATCGGGATCAAACTTTTCTGCGGCTCGGTTGAGACCGATCGCCCCTTCTTGGATCAGGTCGAGGAAGGGAACACCACGGTTGAGGTAACGCTTGGCAATGGAAACCACTAGGCGGAGATTGGAGCGGATCATCCGTCGTTTGGCAGCCCGCAGTTGATAAAGCCAAATCTCAAATTGTCTGACCTGGGGAAATTCTAGGGCTTGCCCCCACTCCTGGAGGGAAGGCGTTCGTTCCAGTTGTTGGGTGAGTTGTTGTCTAACATCTTCTGCGCTGACCAACAATCGGATTTGTCTAGCCAATTCCACTTCTTCGGCGGCACTCAGGAGGGGATAGCGGGCCATTTCTTTAAAAAAAGCCCCCACAGTGTCTTCACTTACTGCTTTATTAAAACTTCCTTGTTGGCCATCTCCCAGGGTGACTTCGATCGCCGGAGGGTCATCATTGGCGATCGCCTGGCCATCAGCGAGGCCATCCAAAGCCTGCCATTGGTCAACGGCACTGGTGTTGGGGGTGGAGAGGGAAGACATATCGCTCATAGGTTGAAAAAACTAAACGGAAACAATCGAGAAAGGAAAAGATGTGGCAACAACAAGGCCACCCAAGGAAACAGAAAACAACCAGAAATTATCCAATCGGCCAGAGCATCATCCAGATAGACCACCCCAACGGTTAAGGCTCTCCACTTTCAGCTATGCGCACTGCGGTAGTGGTGTTCCAGAACCAGATACCAGTCCCCGTGGCTAGATTGTGTCATTGATTTTCCAAAAATGGCAAAACTTTAGTTTTTTTTAATATCTATCTGTCCAAAATATCGTTAAATTTTCACGGCAGTGTAATTCGTGATACAAACTTGATTTGATCGCCATTTTTGTCAGCTTTCCTTAATTTCAAGGCGATCAACGTTAAAATTGCCAAAAAAATCCGCCCTGGTGAAACCACAGCGGACAATTTCCTAAAAGGAATGATTAATGAAAATTAGTGGGAAAAATACGGCAGTTAACCAATTAAATCCAATCAAATCAGTCAATAACCCTAGTTTCCTGCTGAAATCTAGACCAAAACCTGTTGCCATTCCAAGCGTTCCAACGTGCGGGAGCGCTCCAGGGCCCGCTCAAAGCTATCCAGGTTGGCATCGATGGTGAGGGGTTCTCCCACATGGCTTTGTACCGCTTCCTGGGTTTTTAAACCATTACCAGTGATGTAGACCACCGTAGTTTCTTCGGGATCAATTTTGCCCGCTTCCACTAGTTTTTTCAGCACTGCAACGGTGGTGCCCCCAGCGGTTTCGGTAAAGATGCCTTCGGTTTCCGCCAACAGCTTGATCCCTTCGATAATTTCGGCATCGTTGACGCTTTCAATGTTGCCATTGGTTTTGCGGGCAATGTCCAGGGCATAAACTCCGTCAGCGGGGTTGCCGATGGCAATGGATTTAGCAATGGTGTTGGGTTTGACTGGCTTAACAAAGTCCCGGCCCTCTTGGAAAGCAGTGGCGATGGGGGAACAACCCTCTGCTTGGGCACCACTGAAACGCACTGGCTTATCATCCACCAAACCGACTTTGATAAATTCTTGGAAGCCCTTGTGGATTTTGGTGAACAGGGAACCGGAAGCGAGGGGAGCCACAATGTGGTCGGGCAATTTCCAACCCAATTGTTCCGCCACCTCAAAGCCCAGGGTTTTGGAGCCTTCGGAGTAGTAGGGGCGCAGGTTAATGTTCACGAAACCCCAGCCGTAGCTGTTGCCCACTTCACAGCAGAGACGATTGACCTGGTCATAGTTGCCTTTCACTGCCATTAGGGTGGGATTGTAAATCAAGGTCCCCAATACTTTGCCTGCTTCCAAATCCGCCGGGATAAACACACAGCAGTCCAAACCGGCATGGGCGGCGATCGCCGCAGTGGAGTTGGCCAAATTACCGGTGCTGGCGCAGGAAACGGTGGTGAAGCCCAATTCCCGGGCCCTGGTCAGAGCAACGGACACCACCCGGTCCTTGAAGCTCAAGGTGGGCATATTAACCGCATCGTTTTTAATGTAGAGATTTTTCAGCCCCAGGCGGCGGGCTAAACGATGGGATTTAACCAAGGGGGTCATGCCAGTGCCCACATCAATTACATCTTTACCAGTGACGGGCAGAAAGGCGCGGTAACGCCAAATGGAATTAGGACCCGCTTCAATGGTTTCCCTCGTAACGTGGCGGCGGATTAAATCGTAGTCGTAGGCCACTTCCAGAGGAGCAAAGGTTTCCTCACAGATGTGTAGTGCTTTGAGGGGATATTCGGTATTGCCTTCCTTGGAAACCAGTTTGGTACAAGCGGAAATAAATTCTGGAGCCGTGGTGGTGGCGGTGGTCATGGGGCAAAGTCCTAAATTTCATTAATCTTTCGGCATGCTAACACGGGGCAAAATGGGCGTCAATTAATCCCGACTAATTTTATCGGGTTTAGTTTTCTTGCACCAAAATGACCTTTTTTTACCCAGCATTGATGGGAAGACTCGGCAGGGAGCGAGCTAAAATAGGTCGGTTTTCCCCAAGGGAATTAAGCCCCGTAACTTTGGTTGGTTCCTAGACAACGGTTTGTTAAATGGGGTGTTTCTTCCCCACTGAACCCCCGAAAACCCTAGTGAGGCTGGGCAATTTTGAGCCTATGACCACTAAATAATGGGGCGACGAGCTTGGCAAACACACTCTAAAAACCCAGAGAAATTCGAGAAAATTCGAGAAATTAATGAAACTAACTTGGTTGAATTCCTCGCGTCGGTTGATCTCGGTCATCATTTACTTGACCATTTTCATTCGGGTTTTGACCCTTGGCCTCTACGCTGTGGCGGACAGAACTGAAGCCCGCTACGCAGAAATTGGCCGCAAAATGGCAGAAACCGGCGACTGGATTACTCCCCAAATCGACTACGGTGTACCTTTTTGGGGTAAACCCCCCCTGTCTACCTGGTTGACGGCGGCATCATTTAAGGTTTTTAGTGTTAACGAATTTGCGGCTAGATTATCTTCTTTTATTCCCATTTTATTAGCCAGTTACTTGGTTTATTTATTGGCAAAAAATAAGGGAATTAACTACGCCTTAGTTAGCACCATGATCTTGATTACTACCCTGGGCTTCTTTGTCAGCAGTGGGGCAGTAATGACAGATCCAGCTTTGGTGTTGGGGACTACCCTATCTATGGTCGGTTTTTGGCAAGCTTACCGGGGTGAATCTAATGCAGGGCGTCTCTGGGGATATCTATTTTTTGTTGGGCTGGCGATCGGTTTATTAGCCAAGGGGCCCATTGGAGTTGTATTAGTTTTTCTCCCCCTATTTATTTGGATAATTTGGCAGAGAAATTTGCCCAGGGTTTGGAGACAATTACCTTGGATTCAAGGTATTTTATTGACGGCATTAATAGCAGTGCCATGGTATCTTTTGGCGGAAGCTAAAACCCCCGGTTTTTTGGATTATTTCATTGTCGGAGAACATTGGAAGCGCTTTGTGGAAAAGGGTTGGGAGGGAGATTTATACGGCAGTGGCCACGCCCATCCCTACGGCATGATCTGGGTGTATTGGTTGCTAGCGGCATTTCCCTGGTCATTGCTAACGTTGGGATTAGTAGGCAAGATTTTTTGGCAAATTAAAGTCAAACAAACTAAGCTGACTTTACCAACATTAGACTCGGAATGGCTTAGTTATTTGCTGTTGTGGACTGTGGCCCCAATGGTTTTCTTTACCCCCTCGGCCAATATTTTATGGACTTATGTTTTACCAGGCTTACCGGCATTTGCTTTGCTGTTGACGGAATTATTATTCATGGTTTGGCACGATCAGCCAGTCAATAAATATCTCATTGCTCCTGGTCTATTAATTCCTTTAGTATTTCTCTTTGCTTTACCAATAGTCATAAATGTAGCTAATAATAATTCGCAGAAATATGTCGTCGAACAATATCAACAATCCTGTAGGGAATCGGTACAGGAACCTAACTGTCAGTTGTTTTATGTGTTTAATCGACCCTACTCGGCGGAATTTTATTCTTCTGGTAAAGCAAAAAAAGTGGAAATGCACGAAATAGCCGCTGTTCTCAACAATAATAACCGCAATTATTTTGTTATTCGCACTGATGCGATTAAAGAGTTTCCTCCAGAAATTGCATCAAAATTAAATCAAGTGACTCAATACAGTGCCTATACCCTTTTTTCCCAGACTAATTGACTGGAAAAACCTCATCCGCCATCACAACTCGATTACGGCCGGCGGCCTTGGCTTGATAGAGAGCCCTATCTGCGGCTTGGATAATGTTGACCATGGTTTCTCCATGGTTGGGATAACAGGCTACCCCTAGGGAAACGGTCAATGTGCCCAATTCCTTTCCTTTGTATTCCACTTCCATGGAGGCGATCGCCTGACGGAGGGATTCAGCCTTGACTAGGGTATCTTCCAGGGAGGTTTGGGGCAAAACAATGGTCATTTCTTCCCCACCATACCGACAAGCAATGTCAGAACCGCGAATATTGCTTTGCAGAATGCGCCCAATGGTTTTCAGTACGTGGTCGCCGGCATCGTGCCCCAGTTGGTCATTGAATTGCTTGAAATGGTCAATGTCTCCCATAATTACCCCAATGGAATGGTTATAGCGCTTGGCCCGGCCAATCTCTTGTAAGAAAAATTGTTCTAAATAACGACGGTTAAATAACCCCGTGAGGGGGTCCCGGATACTCTGATTTTCCAACCTTTCCCGCAATTTAATATTGGCGATCGCCAGACTGACCTGTTCCGCCACCGCCTTGGCTAACTGTTGTTGGTCAGAACTAATTACCCCAGCCCGATCACTGCAAAGATTAAGCAAACCAAGGGTTTCCCCCTGGGCGATGAGGGGAATGCAAAGACTTTCTTGGGGCAAACATTCCGGATTGAGGTGGCTACATAACAAATCGTGCTGTTGCACCCCGACCAAATGGGGCTGTCCCAGGCGCAGAGCCCAGCAATCTGTGCCATTGAATAATGGTTCGGAGCAGGCTAAATTTCCCCAAGTTTTGACCTGTTCAAAATAGTTGGCAGTGGAGTCAAAAATAGAAATCGTGCCAGCAATGTTGGGAAACAACGGGGGAGCCAAGGCCGCCAAGCTAGCACAGGCATCGGCCACCACCACACAGGATTGCAAATATTGATTCAGGGTGGAAAGCAATTCCATCTCTTGATTGCGCCGTTTTAACTCCTCCAACCGTTGCGCTAACTGTTCATTGACCCGATTGACCTGTTCTTGACTTTCCGCCAAAGCTTGGGTGCGTTCTAAAACCCTTTGTTCCAATTTGGCATTGAGTTTTTCTAACTCCGCTTCTATTCTGTCCCGTTGATACAGGGCTTTTTTCTGTTCCTCCATGGGCACCACCACGCAGATGGTTAAATCCGGTTCCCCTTCAAAGGGGGATGCTCCCATCAAAATGGGAACGCGGCGGCCATTTTTGTGGTAGTACTCTTTTTCCCAGGGTTTTGTGAAACCATATATCCGTAGATTTTCGATGGCTTCCAAGTCTTGGCTTTTATATTCTGGGGGCGTAATCTGATCCCAACGCATTAAACCGGCTTCCAGTTCTTTTCTGGTGTAGCCGAGCATTTTCAAGAGGCAATCATTAGCTTCAGTAATTTGGCCATTGATATTGGCAAACATCATGCCGACAACAGCGGACTCAAACACTTTACGAAAGCGAGATTCACTATCCTGAAGGGCGGTTTCGACACTTTTTTGCTCAGTAACATCCATGGCCACCCCATGGAGACCAATCATTTCTCCCGCCCCATTGACCAGAGCTTCAATTTTTGCCCAGAGCCAGCCCTGACTGCCGTCCTGGCGGAAAAAACGGTAAACCAAATCCTGGGAATTTTGGCTTTCCAGAACCGATTGCACCACTTCGTCATGGCGTTGGCGATCGCCGGGGTGAATGGATGCGGTTAATTCTTCATAGCTGGGGGGATGTTCCAGACCAAACATGCGTAAAATCTCTTCCGACCACTGAATTTCCCCGGAGCCCGACAAAAATTTCCAGGTGCCCAATTTGGCTAAGCTTTGGGCTTCCGATAGTTCTGCTTCCCGTTGCCGTAGTTGCTCCTCTGCTAATTTTCGGGAAGTAATATCTATACCCGATCCAAGTATTTCTAGAAGATTGCCTTGGCTGTCAAAAATAGGTTCATTAGTCCAAGCGACCCAAACCCGATCGCCGTTTTTGCGGACATTTTCATTTTCGTTATATTTATAATTCTCAGGATTACGGCAAATATCTGCCACCATTGCCTCCAGATTTTGACCGGAGCTGCTGGTCCTAGGCACGATGGTATCGAACACCGACTTGCCCACCATTTCCTCTTTGCTAAAACCAAAAAAGTTGTGGCAATATTCGTTCGCGAAGGTGATTTCCCCCGTCGGTAACCAGCGCACAATAATCGTGTTAATCGACTCCACTAAACTGCGATATTTTTCTTCACTTTCTTCAATAGCTTGGCGAGCTTCATAACGTTCAGTAATGTCAATACAAGAACCGATATAACCCAAAAACTCTCCGTCTGGAGCAAGCCGAGGTACGCCATTGTCTAATAACCAACGGTATTCTCCCCCTCGATTCCGCAGGCGATATTCCATCGTAAACGGTTGCCGGGCATCAAAAGCTTCAACGTAGGTTTGCCAACAACGATCAAAATCGTCGGGATGAACCCCTTCAGCCCAACCATTGCCCTGCTCTTGTTCCAGAGTGCGACCAGTAAAATTGAGCCAAGGTTGATTAAAATAAAAACAGCCTTTGTCTAAGCCAGCAATCCAGATCAAAACCGGGGCGTGGTTGGCAAGGTAATTAAACATTTCTTCCCCTTCTTGAAGGATAGCCTCTAGAAATTTGCCGACATCCTCACCACTGTTAATATGTGATGCCTCTGAGAGAAAAGCAGAACGAAGAAAGGTCTGGAGTTTTAGGTTAGCAACGACTTCCTTTGAAGTTTCCAGTTTTGCTATTACCTTGCCAATATCTTGGTGCTCATCGCCCATATAATTCTGAGAGCCGCCATTGACTAACGGATAGAGTTGATATTGATAACTGTGTAATCTGGAATTTTTGTCAGATACCCTCACCTTCTTCAGGTTAACAGAAACTTAGGGGTTTGCATGGGCCAGGGAACACGGTCTGGCGGCCGTTGGGTTAAAATCGGGGGAATTACACGTTCGGCGGGATTTCGTCCCCAGTTTTTTCCTATTTGAGAAATTTATGTCAGTTTTAGCGGCGTTGGCGGCGATCGGAGTACTTGCAGTACTAATTGCTGTGCATGAGTTGGGCCACTTTGCGGCCGCCCGTTTACAGGGCATCCATGTCACTCGCTTTGCCTTAGGATTTGGGCCACCGCTGTTGAAATACCAAGGTGCCGAAACGGAATATTCCATCCGGGCTATTCCCCTGGGGGGCTACGTGGCGTTCCCCGACGATGATCCAGACAGTGAGATCCCTGCCGACGATCCTAACTTACTAAAAAATCGCCCCATCCTCGACCGGGCCATTGTGATTAGTGCTGGGGTAATTGCCAATTTAGTTTTTGCTTACTTTCTCCTGATTGGTCAAGTTAGCACCATCGGTTTCCAGAATATTCAACCTGGTTTGGTTATTCCCCAAGTGGACAGTGCCTCCGCCGCCCAGGTGGCTGGGATGGAGCCAGGGGATATTGTACTCTCCCTCCAGGGCAACACTCTACCCGGTTTTCCCGATGCCACCACCCAGTTTATCGACATTGTGCGGCGATCGCCGTCGGTGCCTATCACAGTAGAAGTGCAACGGGGGGAAGAAACTAAAACCTTGACCATTACCCCCACCCCAGATGCGGAAGGTAAAGGAAAAATTGGCGTTGCTCTGCTACCCAACGTGGAAACCAAACGGGCTAGCAATCCCCTGGAAGCTTTAACCTACAGCGCCGAGGCTTTTGAACGCATTGTGAAACTAACGACCCAGGGCTTTTGGCAATTAATCAGTAACTTTGCCGACAATGCTTCCCAGGTGGCGGGGCCAGTGAAAATTGTTGAGTATGGTGCTAACATTGCCCGCTCCGATGCCAGTAACCTGTTCCAATTTGGAGCGCTGATTAGCATTAACCTCGCTGTGATTAATATTCTGCCCCTACCTGCTTTGGATGGTGGGCAATTGGTGTTCCTGCTCATCGAAGGACTCCTGGGCAAACCCCTACCGGAAAAATTTCAGATGGGCGTAATGCAAACGGGGTTGGTGCTTCTGCTGAGCTTAGGGGTATTTTTAATTGTGCGGGATACCCTCAATTTGACCTTTGTGCAGGAGTTTTTGCCTTCCTTTACGGGCTATGAGTAGTTTGTTACGGAAAATGGCCAGTAAAAAACAACGGGCAACGGAAATTCTGCTCATTCTCAAAAAACTTTACCCAGGGGCCACCTGTAGTCTGGATTATCAAACCCCAGTACAGCTTTTGGTGGCCACTATTCTTTCGGCCCAATGCACCGATGAACGGGTCAACAAGGTGACTCCAGCCCTGTTTCAGCGTTATCCCGATGCCAACGCCCTGGCCTACGGCGATCGCCAAGAGATTGAAGAATTAATCCACTCCACCGGCTTTTTCCGCAATAAAGCTAAAAATATTCAGGGAGCTTGCCGCAAAATTGTCGAGGAATTTGACGGGGAAGTGCCCCAAAGAATGGAAGAGTTATTGACCCTACCGGGGGTGGCCCGCAAAACGGCCAATGTGGTGCTAGCCCATGCCTTTGGCATCCTGGCCGGGGTAACGGTGGACACCCACGTCAAACGCCTGAGCCAACGGTTGGGGTTAACTAAAGCGACCGATCCCATTCGTATTGAGCGGGATTTAATGAAACTGATTCCCCAGCCGGATTGGGAAAATTTTTCTATCCATATTATTTATCACGGTCGAGCGGTGTGTGCGGCCCGCAAGCCCCTCTGTGGGGAATGTCAGTTGGCCCATCTTTGTCCCAGTGCCCAAGCGAGTTGAGATCCACTGAAGGTTTGAATTGGAATCAGTTTACCGAGCTCCCCCAACTTCTCCATAGGGAAATTAAAACCTGTAACTTGGTCAAAGATTAGAAAAAAGTGATTAGTACTGGTGGAACGGCAAAAAAAAGCGGCCAGTTTCGTCCCCATTGATTAGGTTCGGAAACTAACCCTGTGCTACATTGTGCACCCGCTTTTTTGAATCCTGCCCTCATTATCTGATTCTCACTGGGGGTCAACAAGCCAATGGGTCACTGGTGAATGGTGATTCTAATCACAGGCGATCGGTGCCAGCTTTAAAAGTCTCCCTGGCCCCCAAATTTGGGGGGAAACTGAGTGAAAGTCCCCCATTATGGCCGGAGCTTGAGTGAGGAGATTTAGGGGACGAAATAAGACTTTCCGAACACGTTCTTAGGCGATCGCCAAATTTTTACCCTGGCATGGGCCGAGAAATGAGACTTTTTGGCCCTACTCCAGATAAACCCAACTAGTATGGTTGCAGGCGGCCTAGTCTCCGGCAGGGTCAGACCCAATGAATATACTGGGGAAATACTAAGCCTCAGTCCGTTTTAAATTAATAAATTCTTCTTGTTTATGCCCATTTCTCCCACCTCCCTAGCTAGCGATGATTACTGCGTCCTTGGTTTAGCCACCTGCTTTTTGCGGGAAGATGGTGATTTCCATGCGGTGGACATCATTGAACCCATTCCCTCGGCGGCCCTAGAAGCCATTCTCAAACAGGTGCCCACTTCTTACCAATGGGCGATCGCCGTGCGGGCGGGGGAAGTTTTCCAGGGGGAGGAAATTAAAAAACCAGCTATTTTTGATCAAAGTGCCCAATTCTGTGACGATTTTGCGGAACGGTTTACAGCGGCGGCCCGTACTTACCAAGTTCGGCCTCAAGCTAAGGAACATTTAGCCATTGGGGAAAAATGGGACAAATTTAACTTTTCTTTGGAGAAAAAACGCATTCTCAACGACAGCAAAGTGGTTAAAGCTGAAGATAACGTTAAGCAACATTCCCATACCCATCAAAGGCTGTAGTTGCAAAGTCCCAACGGGGTAATACCAACCTTCAGGAAACAAGGGATTGTTGTTTTTTCCTAGCCCGATGTTGGGCAAACCAATCCTGTAACTGTTCACGGCACTGTTCTTGGCACACTCCTCCTAAGCTTTGTAAGTGATGGTTAGAGGCAGCGCTGGCGGCCAAATCGAACACGCTGTCGATGGTGCCGGTTTTCGGGTCGGGGGTGCCATAAACTAATAAACCTAAACGGGCTTGGATAATGGCGCCGGTACACATGGGACAAGGTTCCAACGTAACGTAAAGGGTGCATTCATTCAATCGCCAATGGCCTAGCCGACGGCAAGCAGTTTGGATGGCTAACATTTCCGCATGGGCGATGGGATTTTGATCCCGTTGCTTACGATTTTGGCCTGTAGCTAAAACTTCTCCCATTGCATTGACAACCACTGCTCCCACGGGAATTTCCCCCACATTGCCCGCTTCCTCCGCTAAGGCGATCGCCATTTGCATCCAATCTTCATGGGTGGGTAGGGGTTGATCCATCAACTCTATTTAAACTTGTTTGTAAAACCGTTAGTAAAATCAGGCAAAACTAATTAACTTTATTGCTTGGCTGATAATAGCATTACGGTCTACTTTTTCCGCCAAATAAGCAGCATTGTAAATTCCGCCAAAGGCTTCTAGAGAAGCGTTATCCAAAGCTCGATCATCGGCTTCAGCCAAAATTTCTTGTAAGTCCGATTGACTGACATAATAGCACCCTGCTTTCCTGCGTTTATTAATGCGTTCTATGGCGTTGATAGCATTGCGAATGGAAACTTCCCAGGAATTAGTGCTTCTTGCCTCCGCCTGTTGTTTAATCAAATGAATCAGTAAAACAACGCAATAACTGTAAATTTTATTAATTTTATCCTCTTTGCTCATGGTTTCTAATTCATCGATTAAAGCCAGAGCGGCCGTGGTTTGCCCAGATTGCACTAATTGTTTTAATTCCAATAATTCTTCCATGGCGCTAACCTAAGCAATAACACCCATCTGTTCAATTTTACGGCGGGCTTCCACTGATTGGTGAAAATTAACACAGGGGCGGGGATAATCCACTCCCAATTGCACTCCCCATTGTTTTTGTTCCGTGGCAGATAATAACCAAGGCTGATGAATTTTGTCGCCGGGTAAATTTTTTAATTCTGGTAACCAATGGCGTAAATAGGTTCCCTGGGGATCGTATTGTTGGCTTTGTTTAGGAATATTAAAATAACGAAAATCCCTAGCGTCATTACCTATGCCAGCAGTGTAATTCCAATTGCCCCAATTACTGCATACATCGTAATCAATTAGGCAAGATTCAAACCATTCTGCGCCCCAACGCCAATCAATGCCCAGATTTTTACAAAGAAAACTGGCAACATTTTGCCGTCCCCGATTGGACATAAAGCCAGTGAGATTTAATTCCCGCATATTAGCATCCACCAAAGGATAACCAGTTTGTCCCGATCGCCAGAGTTCAAACCGGACTTGATCTTCTTGCCAGGGGAAATTTTTGTTCAGCAATCCCCCTCGATTAAATAACTTGTTGCCATATTTTTGGGCCACAAAACGGAAAAAGTCCCGCCAGAGTAACTCGAAAATCAACCAATGGGTAGAATCATTACTAACCCGTTCTTGTTCGTAACGTTTCACTTCTTGGTAAATGAACCGGGGGGAAAGGCAACCCAATGCTAACCAAGGGGAAAACTTACTAGAATAATCCGCTCCCACCATACCATTGCGGGTTTCTTTATAATCTTTTAGGCGATCGCCATGCCAAAAGTAGTCTTGTAACCTCGCTAAACCAGCGGTTTCTCCTCCTTGAAAAGCCAAAACAGAACGATGATCAAAATTAATTTGAGGAAAGAATTCGGGCGGTGGTGCGGTTAACTCCAGTTTAATATTGGGGCTAGGAAGCAGTTGGGATGGGGCAAAAAAACACGGACGAATCGATATTTTTTTCTTTTCAATATCTTTGCGAAACTTAGTAAATAAATCTGGTAAATCTTGAATGGAAAAGGGTAAATCTTCGGGATGGCAAAGGGTACTTCCCCAATAACCTTTTGCTTCTATACCTAAGATTGTTAATTGTTTAACTAAATTTCTTTCTACGTCTAGCTCTTCCTGGGTAACTTCCCGATGGTAATAAATAGTCTTAGCGTTGATTTGCTTGGCTATTTGGGGAATTACTTGCTCCGGTAGACCCGTTGTCACCAGCAATTTATTGCCCACTTTCTGCAAGCTTTCAGCCAAATTTTGTACAGATTGTTGGAGAAAATTACTCCGCCATGGCCCAGTTTTCGCAAATCCTTGGTGAGTCTGGGCAAATTGTCTGGGGTCGTAACAGTACACAGCGGTAATTGCTAAACCAGATTTTAGGGCCCGATGCAGGGGTTCATGGTCATGCAAACGCAGATCATTCCGAAACCAAACCAAAACCGTGGGGGGGACGTGTTTCAAAAGCCCCCCTGCTCCCCCAAGTTTGAGGGGAAGTTAAGTAAAAGTCCTCTAGTTTTGGAGGATTTAGACGGCAAAATAAAACTTTTCAAACAAATTCCAAGAGCTATGGACATCGATAGTTAAAAACACATAAGCAAAAGGATTGAAAGCTTGGAAAGGTCTTAATCCTGGGACAGTAGGCCTTGCAACTCTTCTAATCTTTCCTGGGCTTCCGGTAGGGTAGGTTCTAAAGTTAAAGCCTTTTCATAGCTGGGAATAGCCTCTTCTTTGCGCTCCATAGCTTCGAGCAGTAAACCCCGGCTTAACCAAACCTCAGCATCGTCGGGATTTTGTGCTAAAGCTTCATCAAAATTAGCCAAGGCCTCTTCTAACTTACCCATAACTCCCAACGCACTACCCCGATTTTGCCAGGCGGAAGTCATCTGGGGATTTAAACTGATCGCCTCCCCCCAACTGGCGATCGCCGTTTCCAGTTCTCCTCTCTGGGCCTGCTGTATGCCAAGGTTTAACCAATCTTCGGCAGTATGGGGTTCTTGGTTATTTTCAAATTGGGAGTTGTCGATGGTAACCGGGTCAACAAGAGGCCACAACTCTTCTTGTGCCAGAGCGGACGCAGTCCCCTGATCTTCGACTAAACTATCCACCGGAGCCGAGCTCGATTCACCCCCATGGTTCAAGGCTTCAGTTAACATTTCCTCTGGAATGGCGAATTTTTCCATCAATGCCCGCAAAATCACCTGGGGATCGGTGCTTTCAATGCCCAAAAAGCCAGCAAAATGGGTTGCCAAAGCGGCATCCTGGGGTAACCGTTGCACCAATTCATCAAAGGTGAAGGTTTCCATTTGCCCTTGGGCCTGGTCTATGGAAACTAGATCGGGGCCATCATATTCCCACACCGTATCCATCTGGGGCGGTGACTGCCGGGCATACAGCTCCCTGCCAATGCGCTGGGATTTATCGCCAATGGGAGCAATCTGGGGAAAGGATTGGGCCAATTCCCCCAAACGCATCATCCGGGCGGCTAGAACTAAATTGGGAGAAGGGGAAGCTAGCACCGTAGTTTGAAAACGGTCTAACCAATCAAGCCATTGCTTAGGCCGACAGCGGTGGTCTAACTGTTGAAAAAATTTGAGAATACGCCCTTCGTGCCAACCGTGGGCAATGCCTTCCAGCAGTTGATTAAACAAAAACTCATAGTCAGTGTCGCTCAGGGGGGGCAGTTCCTGGAGAGATTTAGTCCCCGGCCCTGGGCCGCCCACCAGGGGGGCAAAAAGTTGTTGGATCCACTGCCAAATACGCTGGAAAAATTTCTGCATCCTAAAATGGGGTGACGGTCACTGTTGACGGATTACGGGGGCGACACTTACTGACAATTATTCTAGGCCATGGTTTACCCATCCCCGGGGATTATCAACACTGGCGGGGTTTGGCCCCGGATTTTTGGCGATCGCCGGTTGTAATTTAGAATCTGCCACTACCATGGGGGGAAAGTATCAGCGTCATTGCCCAGTCCGATTCCATTGGAGCCATTGCATGAGTACCACCCAAGCCCCTCCCCTCGTTTCCCTCCAAGCCCCCAAGGACGTTTCCCTCGAGGCGATCGAATCTGAATTAGCCCAAATTTGGCAAACCAGTGCCCAAAAGGAGGAGGGTTTAATCGCTACTAGGGCCACCACCTTCAGTTTTTTGGTCTATGAACCGGACAGAGTGCAGTCCCTCCTGGCCGCCCTAGGCTACTACACTGGCCCCATTGATGGCATTACCGGCCCCCGCATGACCGCCGCCATTAAATCAGCTCAAAAAGCTTTGGGCGTTACCGCTACCGGACTATCTAGCCCAGAGTTTAAACAAGCATTACAAACTGCCTTTGAAACGGCCCACCGGGAAGGAAATTTACTCAGCACCGCTGAACGAATCACTAAACCCTATTCCCCGGACTTAGAAGGGAGTGGCATTGCCGACACCATTGCCGCCTCTAACCCCTGCCGCATTATTACCCTTTGCCCCACAGCGGAGGATGACCAGGGGGTACAGGCCCAGCTTTCCGCCTACTGCCCGATCCAAAAGACCCACCAAAATACCCTCATTTGTTGTGAATACATCACCCTACGGGGAACTTCCGATGCGCTGGAGCGGATTGGTGGTGTGATTACGGAGTTGATGCTACCGACCCTGCCCAAATATGTGTGGTGGAAAGCAAGTCCCGAAGCGGAATATGGGCTGTTTCAACGGTTGTTGTCCCATGCGGACATGATCATTGTGGATTCCAGCATTTTTAACAATCCCGAACAGGATTTGCTCCAGTTGGCTCAATTGGTTAATAAGCCAGAGGCGATAGCCGATTTAAATTGGAGTCGCTTGGCCCCGTGGCAGGAATTGACCGCTGAAGCCTTTGACCCGCCGGAGCGTCGTTCTGCAGTGGGGGAAATTGACCAAATTTCCATTGATTATGAAAAGGGTAACCATGCCCAAGCATTGATGTATTTGGGCTGGGTAGCCAGTCGTTTGCAGTGGACCCCCGTTAGTTATAGCTATCAGCCAGGGGTGTACGAAATTCACAAAATCCAATTCTGTGCTCCCAATCAACGGCCCATTGAAGCGGAGCTGGCCGGTTTACCCTTGGCTGATACAGGGCAGGTGCTGGGGGATTTAATTAGCCTTAAACTGGGCTCCACCAATACCCAAGCCCAATGCGGCACCGTACTGTGCTCCGGCACTGTTGGTTGTATGCGCATGGAAGCTGGGGGGGGAGCGCAAAATTACCGGGTGCAACAGGTCACCGCCCTGGATGATCAAAATACGGAACAGTTACTGGGACGACAATTGCAACGCTGGGGCCGGGATGCCCTCTACGATGAGTCCATGGCGATCGTGTTGGCAATTTTACAGTTATCCCAGGCAGGATAATGGCAGAATGGAGCAACAAGCGCCCTTTGCTTAATCTGTTCTTAACCTTAGTCGGCCATGACTTCCCCCACTGCTCCGTTAATTTCCTTTGACCAGTTGCAAAAAAACTTTGGCGCCCTCCAGGTTTTGCGGGGAGTAACGGGGGAAATTTACCCCAAAGATGTGATTTCTATCATTGGCCCTTCCGGTTGCGGCAAGAGCACTTTTTTGCGTTGCCTGAATCGCCTTGAACCCATCAGCGGTGGCCGTCTCGAAGTGGCGGGGGTGGACTTATCCGGGGCTAAAATTGACCAGAAACATCTGCGGCAGTTGCGGGTGCGGGTGGGCATGGTTTTCCAGCATTTCAATCTGTTTCCCCATCTGACGGTTTTGCAAAATCTCTTGCTGGCCCCCCGTAAGGTGTTACGCATTCCCATGGCGGAAGCTAAGGACCGGGCTTTAACCTACCTGGATAAAGTGGGTTTGGGCACTAAAGCTGATAACTACCCAGACCAACTCTCCGGCGGCCAAAAGCAACGGGTGGCGATCGCCAGGGGGCTGTGCATGAAGCCGGAAATTCTTTTATTCGATGAACCCACCAGCGCCCTAGACCCGGAATTAGTGGGGGAAGTGCTGAATGTGATGAAACAGTTGGCCGAAGAAGGCATGACCATGGCGGTGGTGACCCATGAGATGCAGTTTGCCCGGGAAGTATCCAATCGGGTCTTTTTCTTTAACCAAGGAATCATTGAAGAAGAGGGCGACCCCAACGAAGTTTTTCGCAATCCCAAGAGCGATCGCCTACGGGCATTTCTCAGTCGCATTCAGTCCAGTTAATCCCTTGGGCTCACAAAAATTTCTAGAATTGTCCGTAATTTCACGGTTGTTTTTTCAATCGAATTTTCTGCTTTTCCTCCCTTTTTTCTTGGGGGATGGGGTTTTGAAACAAAACGCCTAGGACGAATGCCCCGGTGACCACCCTAGATAGCCATAAAAACAGGCCAGCGAAAGGCGATCGCCAGCCTAGGGATAGAAGTAAAAAGTTTTACCAGTGTGGTTTTTGAGCTGTTCCCGGTAATGCCGGGCTAAACTCCCTGGAAATTGCGCCAAACCCCCATTAAAATCCCCTGGATTTCAACATCGCTGGCTTTCAATTCTTGGCCAGGGCCTTTGTTGTTGGAGGCTTTGAGTACGACCTTAGTGCCATCTTGGTAATAGCGTTTGATAGCAATCTTGCCCCCCTTAATACTGGCGGCGACCAATTCCCCATCTTCGATTTCCTCTTCTCCAGTCACAGAACGGAGAATCAGCATATCACCTTCGACAATAAAATCGTCCACGAGGTCATTGCTCATGACCCTGAGGGCAAAAACCGATGATTTCTTCATCAGGGGGGCAAAGTCAATCTTTTCCACTTCCTCTGCGTCCGCTTCCACCAGTTCACCGCCTTTGAGTTCGCCAATGACGGAAACTCCTTTTGGTTTTTGGTGGAGAATTCTCAGGGTGCGGGCTTTGCCGTCAGTCCAATCAACGTAACCCTTATTGCGTAACCGTTCCAATCGACTTTGAATGGGGGCCGGAGAACGCAAATTCATGGCCCGCATCATTTGGCGGATGGAGGGGGCGTGCTGGGTTTCGTCAATGTAACTAACTAACCAGTCAAAAAGTTCTTTTTGGGCTCGGGTGAGAGGTTCCATGTAATATCTCCTATAGGAATGTATTTAGGACTCTAGGACTATTTTAAACCCAGTCATAACATTCAGGGCAATCATACTAAAAAAGATACAAAATTTTACATTTCTTCCGACGGTTCCTCATTTTCGGCCAGCAGAAGGCGATCGCCGCTGTGATTGAGGGCGAAAAAGCAAAATTGAGACTACCCCGAAAAATGTTACTGTTATCGCCGAAGATCTCAGAAATTGGCAAGTTTTTCCGCTTCTTGCACCTGTTCGATTAAGCTCCGCACTTCCTCAGTACCGGCGGAAGGTTCAAAGCCCAGGGGAAATTTGCCACTGCTAATCATCCGCAGGCCCAGGGGCAAAATACTAGCAATACCTTTGAGATCCCGGAAGAAATTACCCACTACGTAAATACCGAACTTACGCTCATCCACCCAACCACCGGCTTTAACCAAATCCACCATAACTTTGCGGTGGCGCACCGGGCGACTGTCCTGGGCTGTTTTCTGGGCCAGAAGGGCAGACTTAATTTTCCCAATCTGGTCCATGGGGGCCACTTCCATGGGGCAGACTTCGTTACAGAGGTAACAACGGGTACAGCCCCAGGCCCCGGCTGTAGCATTGTTGTAGCTTTCGAGGCGATCGGCTGTGGCTCCATCCCGGGAGTCGGTTAATAATCTTTGGGCTTTGGCCAGGGCATGGGGGCCGACAAAATCGGGATTAACAGATTTAGCGTTGCACTCGGAATAGCAAGCTCCACAGAGAATGCAATTGCCCATTTGGTTGAGTTTTTCCCTTTCCGCTGGGGTTTGGAGAAATTCCCGTTCCGGCACCTTGCGCCCCTGGGTACTAACGTAGGGCTCCACCCGTTCCAAGTCGTCCCAGAAGGGTTGCATATCCACAATTAGATCTTTGATGACGGGCAAATTACCGAGGGGAGCCACCGTCACCACAGGAATGCCTGCTTCGTTAACCTGGGTAAATAATCTGGTTTCACTGCCCACATTTTCCTTACAAGCCAAGGCCGATCGCCCATTAACCCGCATACTGCAACTGCCACAGATGGTATTGCGACAATTTTTGCGGAAGTTTAAACTGCCGTCCTGTTCCCATTTAATCTGATTTAAACACTCCAAAATGGTGGCACCGGGCTCCACTTCTAGATCAAATTTTTCTAGGTAGGGAGACTGTTGCGGTTTTTGGCGCAAAATTTGAAATTGGACTTGCATAGGAAATACCCTGGGAAAAGCAATATGGGCGGAGGCTACCTCACAGTTTAGATTAAGACCCCGTTGCTGGCTTTTTTTGTCGAGAACCCCCTAGAATTGTGCCTATTTTCCCAAGTCTTTGACACCATTGAGCAACATCACTAAGCCTGCCACTAAAATTCCCAAGGCGATCGCCCCTAAAATCCAATCTAAATTAGCCGTATTTTCCATACTTTCCATGGGTTAATGCCCAGGGGGCAGCGAATGATTTGGATGGGTAACCATGACTACTTTTCACCCAGTCCTAGAGCATACTAATTCAACTTTTGGGCCAAACTCTCTTCTATGGAATTTTTGTTAATAAAATTGACAAACTTTTCCACCATTTCTGGATTACGCCAACCCCGTCGGGCTTCTCCTTGTAAAATTTCCAAAGCCTGGGCCGTATTCACCGCTTCCTTATAGCGACGGTTACTGGTTAGGGCAGTGAAAATATCAATGATTTGAAAAACCTGAGCTAGCAGGGGAATTTCCTTACCCCGGAGAGCATCAGGGTAGCCACTGCCATCCCAGCGTTCATGGTGATAGCGCATAATTTCCCCCACAGCCCTACGCCCAGCCAGGGGTTCAAAAATGGTAGCCGCCACATGGACATGGTCCCTCACGCAGTCCAATTCTGTGGAGTTGAGGGGCCCTTGCTTGAGCATAATTTCATCGGGCACTTGGATCAGTCCCAAATCGTGTAGCCGAGCCGCAAAAACAAGGTCATCAATTTGCCCCTGTTCTAGACCGATAAATTCGCCAAAACCCTCTATTAGTTGACTACAGGTGATGCTAGCCTCCCCAACAGCGTAGCGTTCTTCAATCACCGCCGCTAAGCGAAATAAAACCTGTTCAATTTGGGCTACGGATTCGGCTAATTTCTTTTTCTGGATCAGTAAATCCACCTGATTGAGCAGTTCCACCCGCTCCAAGGGTTTGAGCAAATAGGCATCGGCCCCACTGGCCCGACTACGGAGACGGCATTGGGGGTCGTCCATGGCATTGGTGAGAATGATGGGAATATATTGCCCGACGGGGCTATGTTTGATTGCCTGACACAATTCAATGCCATTTTGGTGGGCCAAATTGACGTCCATCAACACTAAGTCCGGATCAACTTTTTCCACCTGTTCCACCACTTGGCCACAACTGAATCCTTTGGTGGTCTCCCCTTCAATAATTTGGTAATTGTTCAAACGCAAAAGGTCGGCGCTGGCGATGCGACTGTAGGGGTGGTCGTCCAACAAAAAAATACGGAGGGGAGAAATTTGGTTCACGGATAGGTGGGGTTAAACTGCGGTCTTGTTCATCATTCTTTGCTTGAGGGGTTTGGGATCTCCCTGCGCCACAATTTTGCCTTCCTCCAACAGAAAGGCTCCATCACAATAGTCTAGCTCGTCTAAGCGATGGGTTACCCACAGGGCGGTGATGCCCCTTTGTTTGACTAATTTTTGTACTTGCAATACCAATTCCTGTTGACTATCTCGGTCCAGCAAGGCAGTGGGCTCATCCAATAAAAGCACGGAACAGTGTCTGGCGATCGCCCCGGCAATGGCAATGCGTTGTTTTTGGCCGCCACTGAGGGCATAGATGGGACGGCGGGCCATCTCAGCTAGGTTAACCGCTTGCAGGGCTTCTCCTACCCGGACTTGTACTTCCTGGGGAGAAAGTTTTTCCTTGACTAAACCAAAGGCAATATCGGCCCCGACGGTGGGCATAACTAATTGATGGTCAGGATTTTGGAAAACAAAGCCCATGGGTTCGGCCAGTTTCACCAGACCGGATTGGGGGGTGAGGAGTCCCGCCAATAACCTTAATAGGGTAGATTTTCCACTACCATTGGTGCCCAACAGCATCCAAAACTGACCTTGGGGCACCGCCAGACTACAGTTTTGCAAACCGGGGCGATCGGCAGACCATTGAAAATTTAGGTCCTGGGCAATGATGGCGGGGGTGGACATGGAAATGTGATGGAATAAGGCTCTCCAATTCTAGGTTACCGAGCCAAATGTGGGTCGATGGGCAATGGACTTTGCCTTTGCTCTGGATTAGGGCAGGAAAATGGTCCGGCCTTGGTGGGTTTAGGTACACTGCAAAGAGATTTCATTTCTCAAAATTATTGCCATGGCAACTATCCAAGCTTTTTGGCGCTTCTCCCGCCCCCATACCATCATTGGTACAACTCTGAGCGTCTGGGCTGTGTATCTGTTAACTATTCTCGGGGATGGAAACTCAGTTAACTCCCCTGCTTCCCTGGATTTAGTGTTCGGCGCTTGGCTGGCCTGCCTGTTGGGTAATGTGTACATTGTCGGCCTCAACCAATTGTGGGATGTGGACATTGACCGCATCAATAAGCCGAATTTGCCCCTAGCTAACGGAGATTTTTCTATCGCCCAGGGCCGTTGGATTGTGGGACTTTGTGGCGTTGCTTCCTTGGCGATCGCCTGGGGATTAGGGCTATGGCTGGGGCTAACGGTGGGCATTAGTTTGATTATTGGCACGGCCTATTCGGTGCCGCCAGTGAGGTTAAAGCGCTTTTCCCTGCTGGCGGCCCTGTGTATTCTGACGGTGCGGGGAATTGTGGTTAACTTGGGCTTATTTTTATTTTTTAGAATTGGTTTAGGTTATCCCCCCACTTTAATAACCCCCATCTGGGTTTTGACTTTATTTATCTTAGTTTTCACCGTGGCGATCGCCATTTTTAAAGATGTGCCAGATATGGAAGGCGATCGGCAATTTAAGATTCAAACTTTAACTTTGCAAATCGGCAAACAAAACGTTTTTCGGGGAACCTTAATTTTACTCACTGGTTGTTATTTAGCCATGGCAATCTGGGGCTTATGGGCGGCTATGCCTTTAAATACTGCTTTCTTGATTGTTTCCCATTTGTGCTTATTAGCCTTACTCTGGTGGCGGAGTCGAGATGTACACTTAGAAAGCAAAACCGAAATTGCTAGTTTTTATCAGTTTATTTGGAAGCTATTTTTCTTAGAGTACTTGCTGTATCCCTTGGCTCTGTGGTTACCTAATTTTTCTAATACTATTTTTTAGGGTTTTTAGAACTATTTAGTATCTTCTTCAATTAGCATCATAAATTCTCTCAATCTCCATGAAATTTCCGCCCCACAGTGGTTACCATTGGCAAGGTCAATCACCTTTCTTTGAAGGTTGGTACGTGCGCCTGCTTTTGCCCCAATCCGGGGAAAGTTTTGCTTTTATGTACTCCATCGAAAATCCTGCTAGCGATCATCATTACGGCGGCGGTGCTGTGCAAATTTTAGGGCCGGCTACGAAAAAACAAGAAAATCAGGAAGACCAACTTGTTTGGCGGACATTTCCCTCGGTAAAAAAATTTTGGGCCAGTCCTCGCCAGTTTGCCCTAGGGCATTGGGGAAAATGTAGGGATAACAGGCAGGCGAAACCCCTACTCTCCGAAGAATTTTTTGCCACGGTCAAGGAAGGTTATCAAATCCATCAAAATCA
This sequence comes from Synechocystis sp. IPPAS B-1465, assembly GCF_003015225.1. Lineage (GTDB taxonomy): Bacteria > Cyanobacteriota > Cyanobacteriia > Cyanobacteriales > Microcystaceae > Synechocystis. The sequence goes on from NZ_CP028094.1 coordinate 1,322,863, forward strand.
GCACCAAGGACAAATCATTCATGGCGATCGCCATTGTCGTTGGCAGTTCACCGTAGAACCGGAAGTAACTTGGGGGAGTCCTAACCGATTTCCTCGGGCTACAGCGGGTTGGCTTTCCTTTTTACCCTTGTTTGATCCCGGTTGGCAAATTCTTTTAGCCCAAGGTAGAGCGCACGGCTGGCTGAAATGGCAGAGGGAACAGTATGAATTTGACCACGCCCTAGTTTATGCCGAAAAAAATTGGGGTCACTCCTTTCCCTCCCGCTGGTTTTGGCTCCAAGCAAATTATTTTCCTGACCATCCAGGACTGAGCGTCACTGCCGCTGGCGGGGAACGGATTGTTCTTGGTCGCCCCGAAGAGGTAGCTTTAATTGGCTTACATCACCAAGGTAATTTTTACGAATTTGGCCCGGGCCATGGCACAGTCACTTGGCAAGTAGCTCCCTGGGGCCGTTGGCAATTAAAAGCCAGCAATGATAGGTATTGGGTCAAGTTGTCCGGAAAAACAGATAAAAAAGGCAGTTTAGTCCACACTCCCACCGCCCAGGGCTTACAACTCAACTGCCGAGATACCACTAGGGGCTATTTGTATTTGCAATTGGGATCTGTGGGTCACGGCCTGATAGTGCAAGGGGAAACGGACACCGCGGGGCTAGAAGTTGGAGGTGATTGGGGTTTAACAGAGGAAAATTTGAGCAAAAAAACAGTGCCATTCTGAGGGAATAACACTGCCTTGTTTTGATTCGTTAGGTTTCAGTCAAGTAATCACATTGAAATGCTCTGACAGACTTAGCCGACAAAAGCTTTAACGGGCTCAGAAACCCCGGGCGCTTCAGCACCTTTGAGGTAGGCCAACATGGTGTCAGCGTCGGAACACTCGAAGGGATCTACGGGACAGTTGTCACCGAACTCAGGCTCAATAAACATTTTTTCGATTTTGCCATCGTTGACAAACATGGAATAGCGCCAGGAACGCATCCCGAAACCGAGGTTGGATTTTTCCACCAACATACCCATTTTGCGGGTGAATTCGCCGTTACCATCGGGTAGTAATTTCACTTTGTCGGCACCAATTTGTTTGCCCCATTGGAACATAACAAAGGCATCGTTCACAGATAGACAGATGATGTCATCTACTCCCAAGGCTTGGAATTCTTCAAACAACTGCTCGTAGCGGGGCAAGTGGTTAGAAGAACAGGTGGGGGTGAAGGCACCGGGTAGGGAGAAAAGCACAACCTTTTTGCCACCAAAGATTTGTTCAGTGGTTTTGTCTTCCCAACGGTAGGGATTGGGACCAGGTACAGATTCGTCACGGACACGGGTTTTGAACACTACACTGGGAACTCGTTCGGGGGTCATGGTTACCTCTGGCTATCTAAACGACTAAATTTTTCTGAGGGGATGGAGCATTTTTCATCAATGCTTGCCCTCTTTTCTCAGAATAGTTCTGAGATAGAAATAAGTCAAGCTTAAAAATTAATATTTTTTTTATAATTATTCTATCTAATAGTCCTTCTAGAAAATGTTAAGCTAGATAGACTATAGCCAAACAGTGCGGATCATTATCATTGGTGTGCTGGCCAGGACCCATGGTTCCTGAGGTTTGCCCAGAGGGACTTACCCATCAAAAATCAGCGAATGTTGCCGCACCGATGTTAGGAGGAACAGTATGCCCTTAAACAGAGAAGAAATTATTCAAACGCTGAAGGAGCGGGGGCTGCGGGTTACTCCCCAGCGCTATGGGGTCTATGCCAATCTACTCCAACGTCGGGATCATCCCAGCGCAGAACAGTTATTGTTTGACCTTAATCAAGCTGCCCCCACGTCTTCCCAGGCCACGGTGTACAGTTCCCTCAAGGCTTTGCAATCTGTGGGATTAATCCGGGAAGTTCTATTGGAAGAAGGGGTCTGTCGCTACGATGCCAATGTGGAGCCCCACCATCATTTTTGTTGTCGTCATTGCGGGGCGATAGAGGATGTGGATTGGGAGGAGTTACCAGCGGTGGACCTAGGCAAACTCAGGGTGGGACTCAAGGCGGAACGTTATGAAATTACCGTCCATGGGGTCTGTGAAAACTGCGGCGATTAGTTTTTGAACAATGTTCTAATTGCCTTGTTCTAGATCTGCTAGGGCCAAACGGATTTGTTCTAAACGGCGGCGGTTAACCCCCAAATCCGATTCCCCCAACCGGGATGCGGAACGGACTTCAATCACAGGGCGATCGCCAGGGAAATAAAATTCGAGGTCATCGACAAAACCCATCAAACGACTGCGGACTTCTGCCCGAATGTAATTATCTTGGGATTGCACAATGGTAGTCCCGGGCACTACCCCCAAAATTTCCGTTAACAAATTACGGGCATTGGCCAAATCTCCTTGGTAATGGAGGGGCTCAATGGCGTGGATAGAATCAGCACTAATTTGACTGTTCACACAATTGGGCATGTCGGGACAGGGGGCTAATTGTCCACTTGTGATCCCTAAGTTTTCCGGTGGGGAGCCGGCAAAGATTTGTTCAAAGCCTGGTAGGGCAGCAAACCAAACCATCCCCGATAGCAACACAGCCAATAGCGCACCCATGAGAAAATTCCGGTAATTGGTCAAGATTAAGACCCCTTCAATTTATGGCTTCCTTGGCGATCGGGCAAGGTTGGCAATGAACTATTTGTCCAAGCCCAACGGAGACATGGGCCACAGCGCAAACCCCTCCGCTCCTTGGGTAAACTCCGACCGGGGATCACAGACCTTCCACCCCTCCGGTAGTAGTTAAACTGTCCTGACCGGCTCTAGTAAAAGTTGTTAGGATCAAAGAAATCCCATTCCGGTGTGAATCATGATGACCCTCACTCCCACCATCGAATTTTTTGCTGATCTCCCCGAAGAACTCAGCAATGTCAGCCTCCGCCGCAATTCTACTACCGGCGCTCGCACTGTGGTGATGACCTTTGAACGTCTCCAGGCGATCGAAAAGTTTCAGAGTTTTACCCAAAGGTTTAACGGCCATTTACGTCTTGCTGACGAAGAGGGGGCGATGGAAATTGAACCATCGTCAGTAAAATTTATTTTTGGTGGAGACGAAGGGGATGAACTGCGGGGTGCCCAGTGCAGTTTTGACCTAGTTAAAAATGATCATTGGGAACGCTTTATCCGTTTCATGGAGCGCTATGCGGAGGCCAATGGCATGGGCTACCAAGATCGTTAGGGGAGAAAAGTTACCGGAGCTGAACCGGAATGACGGAGATCAAAGGCCAAAACTTTGCAAACAGACTCTAATCAGGGGACAATCTAGCGAAATTAAGCCTTGATTATCCCTGTTGCCTGTGTTGCTAAATCTTCCCGCCACCGTTAAGTCTCGTTCTTGCCAAAAACTAATTGGGGGGCTGTTGCCCTTATTATTGTTTGCCTGTGGTAGCCCCAATGTCGGCAATGGTAACTCTCAGCAGAATGGTCAAGAAACCCTGAAAATTCTCTCTTGGCAGGCTCCCACGATTTTAAATCCCCATTTGGCTACGGGCTTTAAGGATGCGGAAGCTAGTCGTATTGCCCTGGAACCCCTGGCAAGTTTTGACCAAGAAGGCAACCTAGTCCCGTTTTTGGCGGCGGAAATTCCCAGCGTAGAAAATGGCGGCGTGGCGGCGGATGGTTTGTCCGTCACCTGGAAGTTAAAGCCTGATGTGCTCTGGTCTGATGGGCAACCCTTCTCGGCGGAGGATGTGGCGTTCACTTACAAATTCCTCAGTGATCCCAAAACTGGGGCCACCAGCACTGGTACCTATGAGGCGATCGCCAAGGTGGAAGCGTTGGACAAAAATACAGTCAAAATAACCTTTAAGGAACCCAACCCAGCTTGGTTTTTACCCTTTGTGGGCAGTGAAGGGATGATTTTGCCCCAGCACATTTATAAAGATTTTGTCGGGGAAAAGGCGCGGCAGGCACCGGCAAATCTGTTGCCCATCGGTACTGGGCCCTATCGGGTCACCAGTTTTAAACCAGGGGATGTGGTGTTGTATGAAGTTAATCCCCATTATCGAGACCGGAAAAATATCGGTTTCCAACAGGTGGAAATTAAGGGTGGGGGAGATGCTACCTCCGCGGCCCGGGCCGTACTGCAAACTGGGGATGCGGATTTTGCCCTCAATTTACAGGTGGAGGACAATATCCTCCAGTCCTTGGCCCAAGGCGGCAAAGGGGAAATTGTGGCAGATTTAGGCAGTTTGAGTGAACGGGTAATATTTAATCTCAGCGATCCCGATCCTGCGCGCACCAATGGCGATCGCTCCTCGGTGAAGTTTCCCCATCCCTTTTTGCAGGATCCCTTGGTGAGGAAAGCTATAACTCTAGGCATTGACCGGGATTTAATTGCCAAGCAACTCTATGGTGTCACCGGACAGCCCACGGCCAACGTTCTGGTTTTACCCCAGCAGTATGCTTCCCAAAATACGAGTTTCCAATTTAATCCCACCGAAGCCCAGCAATTACTCGACCAAGCGGGTTGGAAGGACAGCAACGGCAACGGTATTCGGGACAAGGATGGCATTGAGTTGCAAATGGTATTCCAAACCAGCGTTAATCCCCTGCGGCAAAAGACCCAACAGGTAATTAAACAAACTCTCCAGGCGATCGGCGTGGGGGTAGAACTGAAAAGCATTGACCCCAGTGTGTTCTTTTCCGGTGATCCGGCCAACCCCGATACTTTGGAACGATTTCAGGGGGATTTGTCTATGTTCACCACGGGCAACACTAACCCGGATCCGAGCAAATATATGCAAACCTTCACCTGTGGGGCCATTCCCACCGCCGAGAATCAATGGAGTGGGGACAATTATGGGCGTTACTGTAGTGCCGAATACGACCAACTCTGGCAAAAAGCAGTGGCTGAACTGGACCCGGAAAAGCGCCAACAACTATTCATTCAAATGAACGATTTGTTAGTGGATGATTATATTTTGGTACCCGTGGTGCATCGAGCCAGTGTGGTGGGAGTAGGCGATCGCCTGGATGGGGTGGCGTTAACTCCCTGGGATCGTCCCACTTGGAATATCAAAGATTGGCAGCCGAAAGCAAAATAGTGGAAAGACTCAGGGGGGCTCGTTGAAGGATTATTGCTCTCTTTTAACGGGTCTGACGGGGCTCGAACCCGCAACTTCCGCCGTGACAGGGCGGTGCTCTAACCAATTGAACTACAGACCCAGGTTTTTCAGACTTTTACCATTACATCAGTTGTGCCGGGGATTGTCAACCCCTGACGAAAAATTTTCCCTTTTTTTCCAATCAGACAAATGGGCCGGAGCGGATAACTTGCCGTAGTCCTAACCCTCGGCCTCAATCCATTTTGGGGTAACTATTTAACCTGGGCGATCGCCTGGCGAATGGCTTCCCGCTGCTCTTGGTCATAGTTCCACCGTTGCAAAAAGGCTTCGTAGGGCCCGGGGCCGTCTAAACTCTGTTCCAACTCGGTCAATTTTTCTGGTAAGCCGGGTAGGGATAGCTCGTTGATTAAGGTCTGAGTCCGTTGGGCCACCTGCTGGGAACCCTGGGCCGCCTCCCCGTCCCCCGCTCTTTGGTGGAGAATTGCTGTGGCGGTGGCCATGGCCAGATTTTTTACCAAAAGTTCTCCTACGATCGCCGGAGAGGAACCTAGAGCGGTCATTAAGGCCGGGTTTGGTTGATCCGCCAGGGAAAAATTCTGGGCAGTGAGAAAAGTAACAAAAAATCCCCGGGCCCCGTTTTCAGTGGCGACCAAATTGGCGATCGCCGTGGTCATTTCCTGGTCAGTAAGATTATTTGCCGCAATTTCTAGCAATAATGCCTGGCTATGGGCAATGGCCTGTTCAAAGCTGAGGTCAGTGTAATTTATGGAAGCAACCATGGCATTGGGGTGAGGATTCAAGGGATGGGCGGCGGGGGAGAGGGAAAGGAGAGCGGGTAAAATCAACGGCAACATGGAAAATGCCTAGGGAAAATGGGAAGATTTTCTCGACTATTGTAGTCAGTGGTGCCAAGATTTACATCCGAACCGTGTCTTGCTCCCAGGGATTAATCTCTCCCCAATGAAAATAAAGTATGGAATTAACAATCGGCTGGCTTTATCCCAAACTCATGAGCACCTACGGCGATCGGGGCAATGTCATTTGCATCCAACGTCGTTGTCAATGGCGGGATATCCCTGTGAAAATTCTGCCCCTGGAACAGACCAGCGAGGCGGCACTGTTTCTCCAAGCCGACTTAATTGTGGGGGGCGGGGCCCAGGATCGCCAACAGGAAATTGTCATGCGGGATTTGCAAGGATCCAAAGCAGAGGCGCTGAAAAATCAGTTAGACGATGGCATTCCCGGAGTATTCACCTGTGGTTCTCCCCAACTGCTGGGGCATTATTACGAGCCTGCCTTAGGGCAACGCATTCAGGGTTTGGGACTGCTGGATATGGTCAGTAAACATCCAGGACCAGAAGCAAAACGCTGCATTGGTAACGTAGTGTTTGAAATTACCGCTGAACCCCTCCGGCAAGAATTACAGGCTATGACCGGGGAAACTCCCATTGTCATTGGCTTTGAAAACCATGGCGGCCGCACCTATCTCCAAACCGTTTCTCCCCTGGGTAAGGTTAAAACCGGCTATGGCAACAACGGCGAAGATGGCTTTGAGGGGGCTTTCCACCAAAAGGCGATCGCCACTTACTCCCATGGCCCTCTGTTGCCCAAAAATCCCTTTTTAGCTGATTGGTTAATCCGCACGGCGTTGGAGAAGAAGTATCAGGATTCGGTGCAGTTAACTCCCTTGGATGACTGCCTCGCCCAACAAGCCCGCGCCGCCATGCTCAAACGGCTAGAATAGGAGCAATTTGATTACAAAATGTAACAAGCCCTCACCACTGGCAGAGATTATGACGGACGCTCGACCACGGATTTGTATTTTAGGGGGAGGATTTGGCGGACTTTACACCGCTCTACGCCTCGGTCAACTATCCTGGGAGGGCCATACCCCACCGGAAATTGTCCTCGTCGACCAACGGGATCGGTTTTTATTTGCCCCTTTCCTCTACGAACTGGTAACAGAGGAAATGCAAACTTGGGAAATTGCCCCTCCTTTTGTAGAACTTTTAGCGGAATCGGGGGTAATTTTTCGTCAGGCGGAAGTGACCGCCATTGATTTTGACCACCAAAAAGTGTTGTTAAATGACCAGGACAAGGGCACCGAAAGTTTAGCGTTTGATCAGTTAGTCATTGCCCTGGGGGGCCAAACTCCCCTGCCAAATCTGCCGGGGCTAAAGGATTATGGTTTGGGATTCCGCACCCTGGAAGATGCCTATAAACTCAAGCAAAAATTAAAATCACTGGAACAAGCCGACGCAGAGAAAATTCGTATTGCTATTGTTGGTGGGGGCTACAGCGGGGTGGAATTAGCGGCCAAACTCGGCGATCGCCTAGGGGAACGGGGCCGCATCCGCATTATTGAGCGGGGCAAAGAAATTTTAGCCATGTCCCCGGAGTTCAATCGTCAACAGGCCCAGGCCAGTCTTTCCGCCAAGGGAATTTGGGTGGATACGGAAACCACCGTTACCGCCATCACCGCCACCGATGTCACCCTCCAGTTCCGAGAGCAGGAAGATGTAATTCCAGTGGACTTGGTGCTTTGGACTGTGGGCACCACCGTTTCTCCTTTGATTCGTAATTTAGCCCTGCCCCATAACGACCAAGGCCAGCTTAGAACCAATGCCCAACTACAGGTGGAAGGAAAAACTAACATTTTTGCCTTGGGGGACGGAGCCGAAGGTCGGGATGCTAGTGGACAATTAATTCCCACCACGGCCCAAGGAGCCTTCCAACAGACGGACTATTGTGCCTGGAACATTTGGGCTAACTTAACCGGCCGTCCCCTGCTGCCCTGTCGTTATCAACCCCTAGGGGAAATGTTGGCCCTGGGCACCGATGGCGCTGTGCTGAGTGGTTTGGGCATTAAATTAAGTGGCCCCGCCGCCTTGTTGGCTCGTCGTTTGGTCTATCTCTACCGTTTTCCCACTTGGCAACATCAACTGACTGTGGGCTTGAATTGGCTGACCCGCCCCCTGGGGGATTGGCTCAAAAATGAACCTTCCTGAGGGAAACGTCGTCTAAAAAACCTGCCTTCCCTGGCGATCGCCGAAATGGTGGCTGGGGGGAAAGGGCTGCTCGGGGCCCGAAAGGCTCTGCTTGCTTGCTTTGGGAACTGTATTGCGGTTACTATCTCCCAAGACTATACGCCACACCGTTTTGATTAATGTTCCCGTTGGCGGCGGCCCCTAACAATCCGCTGAATGGCCTATTACCACCCCCATGCCCTAGACGGGTCATCCGGGGGAAGGCAACAGGTTGGTTTAGCGGTTTATTGAGTTGAGAAGTCCCTATGTCAAGATTGCCTGGTTTTGCTCTTACCTTTCTGTCGGTCTTGTTAACCAGTCTGCCAGCCATGGCGGGGCAGTTAGTTAACTGGAATTTCAATGCGTCCCAGAATCGGCTGACTTTCTACACCGATTCCCGGGTTCAGCCCACAGCCCAACTGATCCCCAATCCCACCCGCATTGTGGTGGATTTGCCCGGTACAACCTTGAGGGGCCCCACCGTCAGGCAAGCTGGAGGGGGAAGGGTAAGGGAAATTCGCATCGGTGAACCGGATAGTTTTACCACCAGGGTGGTGATTGAACTGGATGCGGGCTACACCGTTGATCCCCAACAGGTTAAAGTCCGGGGCATTACCCCGACTCAATGGGTGGTGGAATTACCTACCCCAGAATTGGCTCCCGCCAGCAACAATAATGCCCCTGGTCCCAATCCCGACGGATCTTCTCTGCCTACTCAGAATTTGAGTGCCGCTAACCCCCCCAGCACCGGTCAGCAGTACTTACAGGTCACTGGCAACGGACTTTTTGTGCGTCTGGATAAAAATGGCGATAACAGTGGTATCCGCATCCAACCCAATGCTCGCCAATCCACGGTTAACTTTGAGCTCAATGGGGCGGTGCTGCCAGAAAGTTTGGTGGGGCAGTCTTTGCCCGTGGGACAATACGGTGTTGAAGAAATTAAGTTTTCCGATAATCCCAATAATCCCCGCCTTTCCCTGGCCCTGGCGGACAGTGGGGGCGGCTGGAATGCTTACTATAGTCGGGTTGGGGGAGGCGTAGTGCTGCTCCCAAAGCAGATTAGCCGGTCTGGGGGGGCTAACCCAGCGCCTGGATCGGCGGCCGTTCCGGTCAGTAACAACACTTCCAATTCTTCCCCTAGTTCTTCTGGTAATAGAAGCCCTAATGATCGCCTAGTAAGTCAGGCTTCCAACCGCAATCTCGCCAATATCACTGCCATTGAAGTGACCAGGGATGATAGCCAATTGATCATCCGGGGCGATCGCCAAATTAATGCTAGGGGGAATTTCAATCGTTTAACCGGTAACTACGAAATTCGTTTAGACCGGGCCCAACTGTCTCCCCAGTTCCAAAGTCCAGAGTTGGCCACTGGGGGCCCCCTTTATCAGCTTAATATTAGTCAGGAAACGAACGATTCAGTTTTAATTCTGGTCCGGCCCAACACTGGCCGTCGCTTTGGCCGTCTGTTCCGTTCTGGGGGCAGTCTTTATGCCCTGGAATTGATCTCCGATACCACTGCCAGTCGTCCTACGGGAAATTTACCTGCTAACAATCCACCCAGAGGGAATAGCGGGGATCAAATCTCCATTGCTGTCCAGCCCCCGCCGGCCAATGCCACCCCCAGTTTTCCCCCGGAGTGGAGCAATCCCCCTGCCGGTAATTTACCATCCGTTCCTCGGGGAGGCCGTTTGGTGGTGGTGGATCCCGGCCATGGAGGTAAGGATCCCGGGGCGATAGGTATCCGAGGCGTGCAAGAAAAAGATGTAGTCCTGGCTGTTTCCCAATACTTGCAACGATATTTGGAGCAACAGGGGGTCCGGGTGTTGATGACCCGCACGGGGGATTATTTCATTAGCCTCCAGGGCCGTACCGACATGGCCAACCGAGCCGGAGCGGATTTATTTGTCAGTATTCACGCCAACTCCATGGGCATGGGCCGTCCCGATGTGAATGGTTTTGAGATTTATTACCATGGTAATGCAGGTCTATCCCAAGCAATCCATCGCAATGTGGTTAATTCCCTGAATGTGCGGGACCGCCGGGTACGCCAGGCTCGATTCTACGTTCTACGGAATTCCCGCATGCCCTCCACCCTAGTGGAAATGGGCTTTGTCACCGGCAATGAAGACAATTACAAACTTACGGATCCCAATTTTCAGCAACAGATGGCCCAGGCGATCGCCAGGGGAGTTTTGGAGTATCTGCAACAAAGGTAGGACTTATTCGTCCATAGAATTCAAATTCAGAGAAACTTGACTTATATGAAGGATATGGTGACCAAAACCTATTTACTTCATCTATTATTCGTGTTTCAATGACAAGCATCTTTCCTTAATTAACAGGTATAGTTCCATACAAAATGCGTGAGCCCCAGCGTAGCCGAATTGGCGTTTTTGATAGTGGTGTGGGTGGGTTAACCGTTCTACGTGAGCTGTATCGACAATTACCTAAAGAGTCAATTCTTTATTTTGGCGATACGGCACGGCTACCTTACGGCAAAAGATCCCCGCAAGTAATCCTCCAATATGTCCGGGAAATCCTTACTTGGATGGCAGCAGAGGAAGTGAAAATGGTAATCATGGCCTGCAACACCAGTTCTGCTCTGGCCCTGGAAACCGTGCAACAGGAATTCAATATGCCAATTTTGGGAGTGATTCTCCCCGGGGCCCGGGCGGCAGTGCGTCAAGGTCGGCGCATCGGTGTTATTTCTACCCCCGCCACTGCGGCCAGCAACGCCTATCGCCATGCCATCCACGAGATCACCCCTGATGCATTGGTCTGGCAAATGGCCTGCCCAGAATTTGTGCCCCTAATTGAGCAAAACCGCCTCCATGACCCCTACACCCTAGAGGTGGCCAAGGGCTATTTACAACCCCTTCTGGATGCAGACATTGACACCCTGGTATTTGGTTGTACCCACTATCGTCATTTAACCCCCGTCTTTCAGCAGATTTTGCCTTCCCATATCCGCCTAGTAGACCCGGCCAGCCATGTGGTCAAAGCGGCCCGTCAGGAATTGGAAGTGATGGGACTGCGGAATTCGGAAATGTCCATTGCCACCCGTTTCACTGTCAGTGGCTGCCCCCAACAGTTTGCGGAGCTTTCCCACCAATGGCTCGGTTTTACCCCCATGGTGGAAAAAATTTCCTTGCCCTGCTTGAGTTCAATTTGCCCCCAACCCTTGGAAATACGAGAGTAGAATACTAGTCAGATTCCGGTATTCCTGCTTGCCCGATGGCTCGGGATTCCTGAACTAATAACTCCAATAACGGCGATCGCCATGCTCAACTTTTTGCGAGAGGCGGTCGTTTTTTAATGGAGCCAAAGACTGGAAATAATCGTTACAATTCTTAATAATTCACCAATGGTTATGGCTGTGCCCTGACTGAGAATCCACTAATTCTTCCTATGACCAGTTTGTTAACCTCCTCTGCCCAAGCTCCAGTTGCCAACGCTCCCTTTCCAGCAGGGGGACTAGACCAAAGCAAATTTGATTGTCGGGCCGTGTGGTATCCCCTGGCTTACGAGGAGGATTTGGACAAACGCAAACCAACTCGTTTTACCCTGCTGGGAGAAGATTTGGTGATCTGGTGGGAAGCGAATAGTCAACAATGGCGGGTTTACGCCGATCAATGTCCCCACCGTTTGGCCCCCCTTTCGGAAGGTAGGATTAACAAGGCTGGCCAGTTGGAATGTCCTTACCACGGTTGGACTTTTGCGGGATCAGGGCAATGTCAAGCGATTCCTCAACAACATACCGGAGGCCAAGCCCACACCAGTAAACGGGCCTGTGTGCGTTCCCTGCCAACCCAAGTGGCTCAAGGTTTGCTCTTTGCTTTTCCTGGGGAAACTGATCAAGCAGAAAAAGTTGCCCTCCCCTTGGTGGATGTGTTGGATGGGGATCAGTCTGAATGGGTTTGTCTCAATACTTTTCGGGATTTGCCCTACGACGCCTTTACCCTGATGGAAAATGTGTTGGATTCGAGCCATATTCCCTACACCCACCATAAAACCGTTGGTAAACGCAGTAACGTTAGTCCGGTGGATTTGGAGATTATCCATGGCGATCGTCAGGGATTTACCGGCATTTGGGAAGAGGGACCAAGAAAAGGTACGTTGGGCAAGCAAACCACCACTTTCATTGCGCCGGGGTTGATGTGGCATGATTTAACTTCAAAGCAATTTGGTCGAACTTTAACGGTGGTTTACGCTACTCCGATTCGCCCAGGGGAGTGTCGTTTATTCGCCCGTTTTCCTTTTAAATTTCCTAGTAAGTTTCCCCGGTTAGTAATTGGTTTCACGCCCCGTTGGTATTCCCATTTAGGACAAAACCGGGTGTTGGAAGATGACCAAATTTTTCTCCATTTCCAAGAAAGATTTGTGCAGGGCAAAGGCGGATCGCCCAATTATGAAAAAGATTGTTACTTACCCACTAAAGCAGATTTGTTTGTGGCGGAATTTCACCGTTGGATTGAGCAATATCAAGTCAAACCCTTTGGGGATAGTCCGTTACCTGATCGCCAATCGGTAGAGCAATTAATGGATCGTTACCATTCCCACACTGAACATTGCCACAGTTGCCGCAATGCCCTTGCTAACATTGAAAAAATTCAAACCGGGAGCCTCGCGATCGCCATTATCTGCTTGGTTTGCTTGCCAGTGGCTAGTTTAGGCTTAGCTCCTAATTTCGCTCTGGGATTGGGCTTGACAGTGTTGACTGGCTTAGGTTTTGCACTCTGGGCTGGTTTGGGCAAATTTAAACAATCTTTTTACCAAGGCAACCCCATTCCCCCAAGAAATATTCTTGATAAAGGCTAACTGCTTTTTTCTGTGATTAAAAACCTTTGCAATGGAGTATTGAGCATAATTTTATTGCCGAAAGTAAGACCATTAAACTGAATCTAAGAGCCTGTTTAAAAGCCCCCTTGACCCCCAAATTTGGGGGGACACTGACTGAAAGTCCCCCAGTATTGCCGGAGCCTTAGTGAGTTAATTTAGAGGATGGAATAAAACTTTCCAAACACGTTCCAACGTCAGGGTTTGGCCAAGAATAATCGATATCTTTGTAACAACCATTACCGGTAATCCCCAAGGAAATGATTACCATTAACAAATCGTAATATTTTCGCCGTTGCTATGAATTCCCCCACCTCTCCCCGTCGTCCCCATGTGGTTATTGTCGGGGGCGGCTTTGCCGGTCTTTACACTGCAAAAAATTTACGGCGATCGCCGGTGGATATTACCCTGATTGACAAACGGAATTTCCATCTTTTCCAACCTTTGTTGTACCAGGTGGCCACGGGTAGTCTTTCCCCAGCGGATATTGCTTCACCGTTGCGGGGAGTACTAAAGGGACAAAAAAATATTCGAGTGTTGATGGATAAGGTCATTGACATCGACCCCGATAAGCAAAAAGTGGTGTTGGAGGACCATGCCCCTATTGCCTACGACTGGCTGGTGGTGGCCACTGGGGTTAGTCATCATTACTTTGGCAATGACCATTGGGCTGCCCTGGCTCCGGGTTTAAAAACCATTGAAGATGCTTTGACCATACGCCAACGAATTTTTGCGGCTTTTGAAGCGGCGGAAAAGGAAAGTAATCCAGAAAGACAACAGGCTTGGTTAACCTTTGTCATTGTCGGGGCGGGGCCCACCGGGGTGGAATTGGCAGGGGCGATCGCCGAAATTGCCCATAGTTCCCTCAAGGATAATTTTCATCGCATAGACACTAGGCAGGCAAAAATTTTGCTCATTGAAGGGGTTGATCGAGTACTGCCTCCCTACAAACCCCAATTATCGGCCAGGGCCCAACGGGATTTGGAAGACCTAGGGGTAACGGTGTTGACTGAAAGAATGGTGACTGACATTAACCCGGAACAGGTGACGGTGCATAACAACGGCCAAACTGAAACCATTGTGACAAAAACGGTGCTCTGGGGCGCTGGGGTCAGGGCTTCTAGCCTCGGTAAAATCATTGGCGATCGCACTGGGGCCGAGTTAGACCGGGCCGGTCGGGTAGTGGTCAACCCGGATTTGAGTGTGGCCAGTTTTGATAATATATTTGTCCTGGGGGATTTGGCTAATTATTCCCACCAAGGTGATCAACCCCTACCCGGTGTGGCCCCCGTGGCTATGCAGGAAGCAGCTTATTTATCCAAACTCATTCCTGCCCGGTTAGCGGAAAAAGAACAAATCATGGTTCCTTTTCGCTACATTGACTACGGTAGTCTAGCGGTGATTGGTCAGAATAAAGCGGTGGTTGACCTTGGTTTTGCCCAATTTACCGGCTTGGTGGCTTGGATGATCTGGGTTTGGGCCCACGTTTATTACCTGATTGAATTCGACAATAAACTAATTGTCATGTTGCAATGGGGTTGGAATTATTTCACCAGAGGCCGGGGGGCCCGACTCATCACCGATACCCCCAATCCCCAGAGCACTTCCACCGTGCAGAAGGAACTAGTGCGCCCCTAGAGTTTAATTTCGGTAAACCCCACCATAGCTTGAGCAAACAATGGCTTAAACTGTGGAAAATAAGGCTATGGGCCCGAGCCTGGGAAAATAATGTTACACTTCGCCCAAATTACCATTGACCAGCAGGGAAATTGTCATCAACTAACGGTTTTGGCCAGTTGCCAGAATCATCAGTGTTGGCAAAGGAGCAACTTTACCCTGCCCCTGGGCAACCCAGACCATTGGACTGAGGGGTCTTTGGTGTTGGTTCAAACCGATGCCGACCAGCAAGTAGAACAAATTCGGGATGGGCTGGACTGGCTACTGGAAATTTTGGAAATTGTCCCCAATGCCAATGGTTTTTCCTCGGATCAAGCTCTTTCCTCTTTGGTAAAACAGGAAAAGAGGAGGGTAGAAGCTTGGCGTCAGGAAATGGCCGCTAAAAATCTAGATTTGACTAAGCGACAAATTGAGCTGGAAACCCAACGGCAACAACTGAAAGAATTGGAATTAAAACTGCAAGAGCAGGTAAAAACTTGATGGTTTCGCTTCTTGGCCCCAAATATGATCTTTTTTGGCCCCACAGGGAAGAACTGCCCCAGTTTGCCCAGTTAGACCAGCAATGTTTGGGGGGCATGTGGACGTTAGCGGGTTACGAGCGGGAATGGGACAGTGACCACAGTGTTCTGTTGGGAATTCGTTTAATAGCCAGGGGGAACTTGGTGGCCATGGGGGCATTTTGGCAAATTTTAGAAGAAGCCCACATCACTTTGTTAGCTGTGGCCCAGGCCCATCGCCGGCAGGGATTGGGAAAAATCCTTCTTCAGAACCTCTTAGCAACGGCGGAACACCGACAATTGGAAAGGGCTACTTTGGAAGTGAGGGCATCCAATCAGGCTGCCATGGACCTTTACCATCAATTTGGGTTTCAGTTGGCGGGGTGCAGAAAACGTTATTACCCCGATGGGGAGGATGCCCTAATTCTCTGGAAAAACCATTTGAGCTCCCCTGCCTAGTAACAAGCTAGGGAAAACGGCACAATGGGGAGGCAGTTGATTTTGTTTCCCATGTCTGACCAGTCTGACCATCCCCTAATTTTGCTGTGGCACCGCCGGGATTTACGCCTTAATGATCATTTAGCTTTGGCCAAGGCCCGTCAAAAAACTGCCAAAATTGTCGGTGTCTTTTGTCTGGATAACAAAATTCTGCAAGCGGAAGATATGGCTCCGGCCCGGGTGGCTTACCTGCTCGGTTGCCTACAATCTTTACAGGATCATTACCAGCGCCTCGGTAGTGAGTTGTTGGTTTTCCAAGCAGATCCGGTGCAGTTGTTGCCCAAATTGGCCAATACCTTAGGTGCCCACGGTGTTACTTGGACTTTAGACACGGAACCCTACGCCCAAAAGCGAGATTTAGCAGTGGCCCAGGCTCTACGGGAAAGGGGTTTGGCGATCGCCACGGAATGGGATCAACTCATGCACCATCCAGGGGAAGTGCTGACCCAAGCGGGCAGCCCCTACACGGTTTACACTCCCTTTTGGAAAAATTGGTCCCAACTGCCCAAAACAAGTCCGGTACCCACGCCCAAGGATTTACAGGGTTTAACTCCAGCAGAAAAGGAAAAATTAGCTCCTTTAGAGCCCCTGGCCATACCCCAGTTAGCGGATTTAGGTTTTATCTGGGATCAACCTCTCCCATTAACACCGGGGGAAGAAGCAGCTGAGCAAAGATTGGACTGGTTTGTGGCCCATGGGTTGGAGGAATATCAGCAAAATCGTAATTTCCCAGCCCTAGATGGCACTTCTCAACTGAGTGCCGCTCTCAAATTTGGTGTGATTTCCCCACGAACCCTGTGGCAGACTACCCTAGAAGCGTGGGAGCAAAGCCGCAGTGAGGAAGCCCGGGCTAGCATTGAAACTTGGCAACAGGAATTGGCCTGGAGGGAATTTTACCAACATTGCCTTTACAGCTTTCCTGCATTGGCCCAGGGACCTTACCGATCGCCGTTTCAGGAATTTCCCTGGGAGGAAAACCAAGACCATTTCCAAGCCTGGTGCGAAGGCAGAACTGGTTACCCGATCATTGATGCAGCGATGGCTCAGTTGAATCAAACGGGCTGGATGCACAATCGTTGCCGCATGATTGTGGCTAGTTTTTTGATTAAGGATCTGATTCTTAATTGGCAATGGGGAGAGCTGTATTTTATGCAGACCCTCTACGACGGAGACCTAGCGGCCAACAATGGAGGCTGGCAGTGGAGTGCTTCCAGCGGCATGGACCCCAAACCCCTACGGATTTTTAACCCCCATACCCAAGCCCAAAAGTTTGACCCAGAGGGGGAATATATCCGCACGTGGTTGCCCCAGTTGGCCCGGTTCGACACGGGGGACTTGTTAACCGGCAAACTTACCCCCGGGTCACGGCGATCGGTCAATTATCCAGAACCCATAGTGGACCACAATCAGCAACAACGGGAATTTAAACGGCGTTATCAATTGGTCAAATAATCGCTGATTTATTGTTGGTTGCCCATGCCCCGGCGACCTTGACGACTATTGCGACGCTCCTGCATTAATTGGGAAAATTTTTGCCGTTGTTCCGGGGTCAATACTTGACGGCTTTCCAGCATACTGTTGAAGCGCAGTTCCCCCAGTTGTTGCCTCAAATTAGCCACCTGGTTGTGTTTGGCGCGGATTTCGCTGTCACTGCCATTGCCAGACATCAGAGTGCGTAATTCATTTTGGCTAGTACGCATTTGCTCCGACAGAGATTGCATTTGGCCTTGATATTTTTGGCGAATGGCTTCCAGTTGTTGTTTTTGACTATCAGTTAAATCAAGGGATTCCATCCACTGGCCCTGGCCACCTTTTTTGTTGCCCCAGCCCCATTGGGCTAGCATTTGCTCGCTGGTATCGCCACTTTGCCAATGTAAATCCAGATTTTGATTTTGGGCCATGGCGGGCATGGTGCTGACAGTACAAGCTAAACCGCTAAGCAAACCGGCGATAATAATGTTTTTCATGATGAGCAAGTTCCTCAGAAAATTAACTGAAAAGTGATTGAAAAGTACAAATTGTCTTATTCCCGTGGGGGATCGCTTAGTAACCACCAATCCTGGTTAGCTCCGTTGACGCTGTCGGGGTAGATGGAGCCAGACCAAGTTTCCTGGAGGAAAGCTTCCAGTTCCGCCATGTTCGGTTCTTCGGCCGTTTGCATCGGCGATCGCCAACCGAAAAGCCCTGCCCCCACTAGGCCGAAGAGTAGAACTCCTCCCCCCAGCCATTGCCAAGACAAACTAGGGGTCAAGGAACGGCGGGGACATTGCTTGATCCGTTGCAAAATCTGCTCCTCTAGTGCCGGCGAGGGAGCGGGAACCCCTGGGCGATGGGCCTGCAAAAAGTGCTTCAGTTTTGTCTCTTGATCGGTATTAAAAGGGTTAAAAGACATCTTGAACTCCCTGTTGCTGCAAGAATTCCCGCATGGCCCGCCGAGCATAGAATAAACGGGATTTGATAGTACCCCCAGGCAAATTTAGTACCTCCGCAATGGTCTTTTGGGGCAAATCCTCCAGATCGTGGAGCACCAACACCGTGCGATGCTCAAAGCTGAGGGTAGCCAAGCCTTGCTGCACCAAATCCTGGTAATGGAGTTGCAACAGATCGGGACTGTCCTCGGGCCGAGACAATTGCAGGGATATTTCCCCTTCGTTGTCGGCTAAGGCAGTACTGGGTTGATGAATCCGTTGGCGCGATCGCCCCAATTGTTTACGGGCATCCTGGGCCACATTCCAAGTAATGCGATAAAGCCAGGTGGCAAAAAAATTGTGATTGCGGAGTTTGGGCAATCCTTTCCACACTTTGAAAAAGACCTCCTGAACTAGATCATCGAGTTGATGCTGTCCACAAAGTTGATAAAGGGTAGAACGTACTTTAGCCTGGTACCGACGATAAAGTTGACGAAAGGCCTCAGCATCACCCTGCTGACTTCGCTGGATCATGCTAGCTTCGTTTTCTTCTACCGCTGGATTGACTAAGGGCTTAACCAACAAAACCTACCTCTTTGGCGGTTACGGGGGTTTAGACCCCACGGGTTTACCCAAGGTTCAAAGGGGAGGCCAGATTTTCCTTCGCTAAAAGAATCGGGGTCAAGACAATAAATCTTAGCCACGGTTTTGTTTAGCTAAAGTTCTTTCTAGCAAGACTGTATAAATGGGTTTACCCCCCAATGCTTCCGCCACCACACTGGCCACTAGGCAGGTAACTAACAAAGGCAAAATCACAAAATAGTTGTCCGTCATTTCTATGGTTAACAGAATTGCAGTTAATGGGGCTCGCACCGTTGCCGCTACTAAAGCTCCCATGCCGGCGATCGCCATTACAGCGGGTTCAGGAATTTGACTGGGAAAGAGTAAATGGAAATGTCTCGCCATGGCTACACTGACAATGGAAGCAATGCCCAACATGGGGGCAAAAATACCGCCAATTGCCCCGGAGCCGTAGCAGATCAGGGTTAACAAAAATCTGCCACAAAACACCAGTATGAGTGTAGAAAAATGGGATTGACTGTTAAAAGCCCAGAGCACTGCATTGTCTCCCCCGTCGGTGAGGGGTAGGGGAAATAGGGACAAAATGCCAATGATGGAACCGAGCAAAAACCCTTTCCATTTAGTTGCTAGGGGCGGCAGGCGATCGAACCAGTCTAGTACTTTGAATAGACCCCGGTTGAAGGTGTAACCCATCACCCCAAATAAAATCCCCAAAATAATGAACATCCAGAGGGAATCCAGGGGAACCCGTTTAAACTCAGTCAAGCTGATGATGGCGGACTGCCCTCGAATCATTCTGAGAATAATAGTGGCCATCACACAGCCAAATAGTAGGCTATGGTACGCCAAGGTTTGACTACGAAAACGAGGATGCATTTCTTCCCCAATCAGAGCTACCCCTGCCAGGGGCGCATTAAAAGCGGTGGCCAAACCGGCCCCGGCTCCCACTGCAATTAAAATTCGTTGATTCTCTTGAGTTGCCTTGAACCACCCCCCAGTCATCTGGCCAATGCTTCCCCCCATTTGAATCGTTGGCCCTTCAAATCCCGCCAACATACCAGCTCCCAAGGATAAAAATCCCCCCACTAATTTGATAGGCAAGACCCTCTGCCAGACCAGGGGAAGTTTCCCTTCCAAATGCCCTTCAATTTGGGGAATACCACTGCCGCTGGTGTCCGGGGCAAAACGTTTCATTAACCAAAAGCTGAGGGCTACCATGCCACCACTGATCAGAGCGGTGACCAGCCAAGCCAAGGGCGGTATGGGGGCAAGTATTTGTGCTAATTGCGATCGCCACTGGAGCATATTGTTCACAGCGGATTTAAAACCGGCCCCCAATACACCGGTAATCAGCCCCACCACAATGGCCGCCACAAGGGTACGGGGATGGAGAGAACGGGCGCTATCGGTTAAATTCCTGGGAAGTTTATCTAACCAGCGTCGATTAGAGGTTTCAAAATCGGCAGCCATGGCTCTGATTTAGTGGGCATTGGCAAAGGCTTGGGAAATAAACGGCAATAGGCGGCGATTGCCAGCGAGGGCAGAATTTTCCGTGAACACCACCAAAAGATAGGGACTCTGGTGGGGAATTTCAATGTAGGCACAATCATGGCGCACCTGGCTGGTCCAACCGGCCTTAGACCACATTTGGGCATCTTTAGGCAATGGTTCACCGAGAAAACCGGTAATTTGGTTATCTTCCCCCAAAGGAGCCGGAGCGGCCGTTAAATCTCGTTTAAGTAATTGCATCATTTGTTGGGAACGGGTTGAGGACACCGCCACCCCGCCAATGATACTGTGTAATAACCTGGCCACAGCATTGGTGGTTAACATGTTGCGCTGTTCGTAAAGTTCCCCCACAAAGGCCCTTTCCCGGCCATAGTAACCATCACCCCAGGTCTTTTGGTTGACATTAATATTCTGCAACTCCTCCCAGCCCAAGGATTGAAAATAACGGTTCACAATATTGCGTTGTTGCTGCCAAGTTTCAAAGGGTCCGGGGGGTAACATGGGCCCACTGCTGGTGCCAGTGAGTATATCTACCACTAAGCTAGTGGCATCGTTGCTGGAGTCCACAATCATATCCCGCACGGCCCGGTCCAACTCCGGGGAATCATTCACCATGCCTCCTTCCAACCATTCCGCCATGGCCACCAGGTAAAACAATTTCACCACACTGGCGGGATAAATACGTTCAATGCCCCGATAACTAAAACCCCGCACCGGATATTGCCAAAACTCATTGGCGGCGATCGCCCCCCCGGTATTAACCACCACTGGAGCGTCATAAACCAACCAAGTCAAGGCAATTTGATCCCGCTGAAGTTGGGGGAAAGTTTGCCAAGTAGTTTCGAGAATAGCCTGGGCCATATCCCCCAAAGCCGGGTCTTCTTTAAAAAATGCCATGGAATAATCGGTTCGGGTTGAGGATAATTATTACTTGTACTTGATAACTGTTACTCTGCCGGAGGCAAACGACGAATATCAGAATAGAAGGCACTATGACTATAACCTTCTCCCTGCTGGATCAAACTGGTGCGGAGTCGGAGATTAGGACTAGCATACCAATGCCTTTCCGTTAAACTAGTCTCCCCATCCCCTAGATTTAGGGTCAAACATTCATCAGAACCTAAATGATAATCACCCCTTAGGAAAGCCAAGTTGGAATTCGTTGTGCCCCGCCATAGTTGACCCCGATCTCCATGGTCAGCATCGGGTAAAAAGCCATAATAGATGGTGCCCTTTTGTTTGGACTTGCCCCAGTCTACGGAATTATCCCAACTCAGTTGTAGCAGGATTAACTCCCCTTGATTTTTTAACCCGGCCCGCTCCAGGAGCGATCGCCCAAGCTCAGTTTGACTATCCCACCTTTGCACCGTCACATCGGATTTGGCATTGCCCGCTTCATTTTGCTCAAAACTATAATTAGTACGTTGGGAAAGCCATTTTCCTTCCCAGGCGGTGATAAATTCCAAAAAATCCATAGCGAAAAAGCTTCTTGGGGCAACAGGCTTCATTTTAGGCTATTGGGGGTGAATCGATGGCAGGGGATCTGCGGAAATTGGCGTTAACAACCTAGCAATTAGTCTAAATGAACTACTTGATCGCACTCGCCTAGAGACCAGTACCATTCAGCATTCGCATTACCACGTCAATAAATTTTTCACCCCAAACAATTGACAGTAAGCCACATAATGTAACTAGCAATGATGCAACACCTACCTGAACAAGTCCAAAATTGTCAAATGTCGAATATGTCACAGGAATTAGCAGTACAAGAGCACCAACTGTAGCCCCTCCCAAAAAACGATAGATAACTTTTAAAGATGAATGTTGTTTGGGATCGGTGTTGTCATAGGTCATCAGAAATTCCTTCAATACTTTAAAACAATGGGTAACGCTGCTACGCTTTTGCTACCTAAACAGAGTATCTAACGATCGGGTAAAGGAGCAAGTTTTAGTTATAGTCATTTCAATTAGCGATGAGAGAATTTAATGTAAAATCATGGGGTGTACAAGATGAACAGGTTTAAACAATGGCTTACAGTTTAGATTTGAGGCAAAGAGTAGTAGCTTATATAGAAGCTGGAGGAAAAATAACTGAGGCTTCCAAGATATATAAAATAGGAAAAGTCTCGATATACAGATGGTTAAATAGAGTAGATTTAAGCCCAACAAAAGTAGAGCGTCGCCATAGGAAATTAGACTGGGAAGCTCTAAAAAAAGACGTAGAAGAAAATCCCGATGCAAGATTGATAGACAGAGCCAAGAAATTTGGAGTGAGGCCGAGTGCCGTATATTACGCATTAAAGAAAATGAAAATAAACAGAAAAAAAAAGAACTATGTTATCGAGAAAGAAACCGGGAGGAACGAGTTAAGTACTATAGAATGTTAAGAGAACTAATCAAGCTCTATGGTAGTCAAGCTATAGTTTACATAGATGAATCTGGATTCGAAGCAATCCAGGCTTGTATTTATGCCTGGTCAAAAAAAGGAAAAAAAGTTTATGGAGATAGACAAGGAAAAAGGGGAGTCAGAGAAAATCTAGTAGCAGGGAGAAGAAAGGGAAAAAAAGATTTGATTGCACCGATGGTTTTTACTGGGAGTTTGAATGCAGAAGGCTTTGAAGGATGGTTAAAATTATATTTACTACCCTCCCTCGACATTCCATCAATATTAATAATGGATAATGCTCCTATTCATCGTAAAACTGCCATTAAAGAATTGGCTAAAGAAGCAGGTCATGAAGTTCTTTTTTTGCCAAAGTATTCTCCTGATTTAAATGATATTGAGCATGACTTTAGTGCCTTGAAACGAGCTAGAATGTACGCTCCTATTGACACGTCTCTTGATGAAATTATCCGCTCTTACTGTGGCGTTTAGCATCTCAGTCTTATTTGAATCTACTATATATTCCGATCCCTATCCTCAGAGCCGTACATACAACCTTTACTGTATACGGCTCAAGCAGCGTCTTGAAATATGGATTCCGGTTAACTTTCGGTCGGTAGCATTCGCTTATTGAGACATCCTGTTTTCGCTAAAGGGGTCGGCATTGGTTACCCTCCCATTAGTGTTTGAACATTCCAAAGGGGCCATCCCCATCCAGTTAAACACCAGCGGGGAAAGGTTTTTGGAAGCCGTTCCAACTCCCCTGAACGACTTTCGAGTCGCGCGTCTAATAGGTAACTGGCCTCACTCCAAAAAATAGGATTATCTTAAAAATAATAATCCCCCACCAAATGGGCAGGGGACACTAATCAATTGGGTTTAACTAAAGCAAAACCTTTGCAAAATCAGAAAAGTCTCAATCTAGTCGAGGTCAGGCATGAACAACGTGGGTTCCGTTTCCCGGTCAATACCTTTTTCAAACCCAGCGGCCGCCGCCCGAGCACGACCAGCATGCCAGAGGTGACCAACTAAGAAGAAGAAGCCAAGGACAAAGTGGGAAGTAGCCAACCAAGCCCGGGGAGATACGTAGTTAAAGGAGTTAACGTCGGTAATAACCCCACCCACAGAGTTCAAGGAACCAAGGGGAGCATGGGTCATGTATTCAGCGGCCCGACGTACTTGCCAGGGCTGAATGTCATTGCGGAGTTTGTCCAAATCCAAACCGTTGGGTCCACGGAGGGGCTCCAACCAAGGACCACGGAAGTCCCAGAAACGCATGGTTTCACCGCCGAAGATGATTTCCCCAGAAGGAGAACGCATCAGGTATTTACCCAAACCAGTGGGGCCTTGGGCAGAAGCAATGTTGGCACCTAACCGTTGGTCCCGCACCAGGAAGGTGAAGGCTTGGGATTGGGAGGCTTCCATGCCGGTGGGGCCATAGAATTCACTGGGATAGGCAGTGTTGTTAAACCAAACAAATACGGAGGCAATGAAGCCCATTAAAGACAAAGCACCCAAGCTGTAGGAAAGATAAGCTTCCCCAGACCAAATCAGAGCCCGGCGAGCCCAGCCAAAGGGTTTGGTCAGAATGTGCCAGATACCACCGGAAATACAGATCAAACCGATCCAGATGTGACCACCGATGATGTCTTCCATGTTGTTGACACTGATGATCCAACCTTCTCCCCCAAAGGGCGCTTTCAGCAGATAGCCGAAGATAATCGCCGGGTTGAGGGTGGGGTTAGTGATCACCCGTACGTCCCCACCACCGGGGGCCCAGGTGTCGTATACACCGCCAAAGAACATGGCTTTAAAGACCAGTAACAGAGCACCACAACCCAACAGGATCAAGTGGTAGCCAATGATGTTGGTCATCTGGTTTTTATCTTTCCAGTCATAGCCAAAGAAGCTGGAATACTCTTCCAATACTTCCGGGCCACGGAGGGCATGGTAAATACCCCCAAGACCTAAAACTGCGGAAGAAATTAAGTGCAGCACCCCTACTACGAAGAAGGGGAAAATATCAGTCACTTCTCCAGCGGGACCAACGCCCCAGCCCAGGGTCGCAATATGGGGCAGGAGGATTAAACCCTGCTCATACATGGGTTTTTCGGGAATGAAGTGGGCAACTTCAAATAGGGTCATGGCCCCAGCCCAGAAAACGATCAAACCGGCGTGGGCCACGTGGGCACCAAGTAATTTACCGGAAAGATTAATCAGCCGGGCATTTCCCGACCACCAAGCAAAACCGGTAGAGGGAAGGTCACGTCCCCCCACCATCGAAGTATTAGAGAGCGTTACCACGGGGGAGAACCTCCTCAGGGAAGATAAAGTTTTCATGGGGTTGATCTTGGGGAGCCATCCAGGCGCGCATCCCTTCGTTCAACAAAATGTTTTTCGTATAGAAAGTTTCAAATTCCGGGTCTTCCGCCGCCCGTAGCTCCTGGGAGACAAAGTCATAGGCCCGTAGGTTCAAGGCTAAACCGACGATACCGACGGAACTCATCCACAGACCAGTTACCGGCACGAACAACATGAAGAAGTGCAACCACCGCTTGTTGGAGAAAGCAATACCGAAAATCTGAGACCAGAAACGGTTAGCGGTCACCATGGAATAGGTTTCTTCTGCTTGGGTGGGTTCAAATGCCCGGAAAGTATTGGAATCTTCCCCATCTTCAAACAGGGTGTTTTCCACCGTGGCACCGTGGATAGCACAGAGGAGGGCGCCGCCCAAAATCCCTGCCACTCCCATCATGTGGAAGGGGTTCAAAGTCCAGTTGTGGAACCCTTGCAGGAACAAAATGAACCGGAAGATTCCCGCTACCCCAAAGCTGGGGGCAAAGAACCAACTGGATTGTCCCAAGGGGTACATCAAAAAGACACTGACAAACACCGCAATGGGACCAGAGAAGGCGATGGCGTTGTAGGGACGAATGCCAACCAGACGGGAAATTTCGAACTGACGCAGCATAAAGCCAATCAGACCGAAGGCACCGTGGAGGGCAACGAAGGGCCACAAACCACCGATTTGGAACCAGCGGGTCAGGTTACCTTGGGCTTCGGGTCCCCAGAGGAACAGGAGGGAATGGCCGAAGGCATCGGCGGGGGAAGAGACCGCCACGGTCAAAAAGTTAGCTCCTTCTAGATAGGAACTGGCTAGACCGTGGGTGTACCAGGAAGTAACGAAGGTGGTGCCGGTTAGCCATCCCCCCAGGGCCATGAAGGCACAGGGGAAGAGCAGCAAACCAGACCAACCAATAAATACGAAACGATCACGCTTTAGCCAATCGTCGAGGACATCAAACCATCCTCTTTCGACTGGGGCGCGTCCGACTGCAATAGTCATAAATGCAAATCCTCTTGCGTAGCTAGCATCAAAGGCAAGAATTTCTAAAGGAGGCTTTTGTAATTTGGGTTATGCCATTTAGACTCCATTCTCTAATAAGACGAGACGATTGGAAACTACACCGCCGGGGTATAGCGGTTGGCCAAAACCCAAATGCGGCCTGTCGGTGGAACAATATTTGTTCTCCTGATGCCATTTTCTTATGGGTAGCAAGCCAGGCCACAGGGGCCAAACCTGCACTTATGTTGGCGTTCCTTGCCGAAACGCATCTACATATTATTAGCAAATATTTTACATTCTGACATATTCACTCTCATAATCGCCGATCGCCAGGGGTCTAGGATTCCGGGGCTTGGCCGGCAATATTGATGCGATGACTGAGGCTAGTGAGGGTCTGACTGGTCTCCCAATCTTTTTGCTGGAGCTGGGTTATTTTGTCGCAACTGTACATCACGGTGGTGTGGTCTTTCCCGCCAAAGGCTTCCCCAATGCGAGGCAAACTCAGGTCTGTGTGCTGACGCATTAAATACATCCCCACTTGACGCGCCAGGCTAACTTCCCGACGGCGGGAGTTACTGAGTAGTTCTTCAACCTTTAACTGATAATGCTGGGCCACAATGGTGATGATGGTCTCCGGGGCGGCGGCCACCTTTTCCACCGGGGGATTGAGCACCGGCGCAATGTTTTCCACTGTCATGGCCACGTTCGATAGGGACGTGTAGGCGATCGCCCGGATCAGGGCTCCTTCCAGTTCCCGGATGTTGGAAGTGTAATGGGAAGCAATATACTCAATGACCTCCTTGGGCAGACGAATCCTGTCGTACTCAGCCTTTTTTTGCAGAATGGCCATGCGGGTTTCCAAATCTGGCACCTGGATATCGGCAATTAAGCCCATGGAAAAACGGGAAATGAGCCGGTCCTGTAAGCCAGGAATCCTTTGGGGAGCACGGTCGGAGGCTACAACCACTTGTTTGCCCGCTTCGTGGAGACTGTTGAAGGTGTGGAAAAACTCCTCTTGGGTGTACTCCTTGCCCTTAATAAATTGAATGTCGTCAATGAGTAGAAAGTCTGCACTGCGGTAATAGCTTCGGAAATCCTCCATATTGTCCTGGCGGATGGCCGTGATCAGATCATTGGTAAATCTTTCTGTGGAAACGTAATAAACCTTGGCGTTAGGGTACATTTCCAGTCGGTAATGGGCGATCGCCTGCATGAGGTGGGTTTTGCCTAGACCAACGCCGCCACAGAGAAAAAGAGGATTAAATTCCCGTCCGGGGGATTCTGCTACAGCCAAAGATGCCGCATGGGCCATGCGATTGGTGGGCCCCACCACAAAACGAGAAAAAGTATATTTACCATTGAGCGCTGTGGCATTTTTAGGGGTGGTCTCCATGGGCAGAGAAGACTCCTGGCCAATTAAGCTATGGGGTTCCAAGCCATCGGTAATGAGCTTCACCGTGATCTCCTGGCCTGTTAAATCCGTCAGTACCTCCATCAGCAGTGGTCCATAGCTTTTTTGCAGATGGTTCAGGACAAAACCATTCTCCACCTGAATGGTGGCCACCCCATCCCCCAAGGAAATTAGGACTGATGCTTTGATCCAAGTGTCAAAGGCCGGTTTGGTTAACTGGGTTGCCAGGATTGCTAGGGCCTGTTGCCAAAGATTTTCGCAGGAGACCATCAAAAATATACAAATATACTTAGTAGGAAAACTCTATTGGTGAGCGTGAACGGCCTAAAACGATTGGAACATGATTGCTAAAAAAGCAAAGGTTCCCACCACCACCAAGGCGATCGCCACCACAAAACTAATGGAAAGACGGGACTGGTAAGTGAAACGTCCCCGTTCAATGTGCTTTAAATCCTGACGGTGATTAATGGCCGCCGCCAGTAGGGCTAAGGTGCCAATGATAATAAAGGATAAACCCAAAGTCCGGGATAGGTGAAAACCATTTCTGCCCCCCGGAAACGCGCCATGGATGGCAGCGACAATACGGTCAATGCCCACGCCAAAACTGATCAAAGAAAGGCTGGTGCGAATCCAAGCCATTAATGTCCTTTCTGCGGCGGCCCGATTCCGTTCCTTGGCCAATTCATTGGCTAAGTTATAGGGCTCTGGAGTTGGGGGATAATTATCCATACATTTCGCTAGCAAGTAAATTTGCTGTTTATCAAAAAAATGGACGCTAAAATCCCCTATTAAAGCCAAACCCAAGCAAAAGGCCCAAAGCCCAGAGACTTTGGACAATATGACCAGGTATTTGTCCCAGAGCTGAGGGGGCAATAGGCAATAACTGTGGGAAACTGAGAAAAACCAGATCCCTAGCCGGTTAACCCCCACCCTCTAACATTTAACCATGGCCAATCCTGTCACTTTGCCCCAAACTTTTCTGTTACTCGGCTCTGGGGAATTGGGCAAGGAATTTACCATTGCCGCCCAGAGATTGGGCAATCGGGTCATTGCGGTGGACCGTTATCCGGATGCGCCAGCCATGCAGGTGGCCCAGGTTGCCGAAGTCATTTCTATGTTGGATGGGAATGCCCTGGAAGCAGTGGTAAAAAAATATCAGCCGGATTGGATTGTGCCAGAAGTGGAGGCCATCCGCACGGAAAAATTGTTGGAGCTGGAAGCCGGGGGCTATCGGGTCATTCCCACCGCCCAAGCCACCAATCTGACCATGAACCGGGACCGGATTCGGGAGTTGGCCGCCCAACAGTTGGGGGTACGTACTGCCCGTTACAATTACGCCACCAGTTTGGCCGAGTTAGAGGAGGTAAGCCAGGCCATTGGTTTTCCCAATGTGGTCAAGCCGGTCATGTCTTCTTCGGGTAAGGGGCAATCTGTAGTTAACAATGCAGGAGAGGTGCAACAGGCCTGGTCAGCGGCGATCGCCGGAGCGAGGGGGGATCAGACCAAGGTGATTGTGGAGGAATTTATTCCCTTCGAGTTGGAAATTACGCTCTTAACTATCCGCCAATGGCAGGGAGAAACTCTGTTTTGTGATCCCATTGGCCACCGCCAAGAACGGGGAGACTATCAAGAATCATGGCAACCAGCCCCCTTAACCCAAAGGCAACTAGCCCAGGCCCAGGCGATCGCCAAAACCGTTACCGATGCTCTGGGGGGGGCGGGTATTTTTGGAGTGGAATTTTTCATTACCCCGGAGGAAGTGATTTTTTCCGAATTGTCCCCCCGGCCCCATGACACTGGCATGGTTACCCTCATTTCCCAAAACTTGAACGAATTTGAGCTACATTTGCGGGCCATTTTAGGTTTACCCATTCCTCAAATTAAACAAACGGGGCCCGCCGCCAGCGCAGTTATCCTCGCTCTAGAAGCTGGGGAAAAGCTTAGTTACGCCGGATTAGCAGAAGCTTTAACAGAATCCGGCACCGATGTGCGTTTATTTGGTAAGCCCAATGCCAGACCCCATAGGCGTTTAGGAGTTGCCCTAGCCCAGGCAGAATCGGTCGATGCAGCCCGACGTTTAGCCCAAACTGTGGCGGAAAAGGTAATAGTGCAAACAGAATAACAGACAAACAAAAACTTCCCTAAGGAGAGATTCCCTGGGGGAAGTTAAAAAGCTCTGGGTTTTGGTCACTGTATTCCGTTGTCGAAATCCTCAGGATCTGAAAATTTTCCGCAGTTAGGGAATCAGGGGAAATTTAAGAACATTTCAGGTTTGACCCGACCGAATTAACTGTGGGCCACGTCCTGTCCCACCACATCCACCACATCCACCACCACGGTTTCCTGGGGGGCATCCTTTTCCTGCTTGGTTGTCTTGTTTTTTAAGCCAGTGAGAACCATTTGGGAAATTTCCGATACCAGCAAAGTGGCAATTAAACCATCGTCAATCCAACCAAGTACGGGGAAAACGTCGGGCAGAAAATCGATGGGACTGAGGAGATACACCAAGGAGCCGAGGACAATCCACCAACGGTACCGGGGATGGTTCAGCATTTGACGGTACCAACCATAGAGAGACTCGAGGGAAAATTTCATGGGGTGCGGGGGGAAAGAACAATTTAATTTTGGCAGATCCAATGGGGGCTCCGGGGGGGAAAACTCCCAGGCTTGGGGACGGATTTCCCTCTAGCCTTGGGTTTAGCCAGCAGTTTCTCTTTTGAGCGCTGACATTGCCCCCCAGTCGGCAATAATGTATCTGTCGTTAACCTTGTCTTTGCCAGGCCCATGCTGATTTCCCGTGCCCCTGTCCGCATTAGTTTTTTTGGTGGGGGAACCGATTATCCTGAGTATTTTCTCCAGCATGGTGGTGCGGTTCTAGCTACGGCAATCGACAAATTTTCCTACGTTACTGCTAGTCCTTTTCTGAGTCATTTATTTGACTATTCCATTCGCGTTTCCTACCGCAAAGTGGAATTGGTTAAAAATCCTAGCGAAATGGAGCACGTGGTTTTTCGGGAATGCTTGAAATTCTGTGGTTTAGAAAAAGATATTGAGCTTCATAACGTGGCGGATTTACCAGCTTTTACCGGTCTGGGGTCTTCCTCTGCTTTTACGGTTTCCTTGCTCCAGGCTCTGCACTCTTTTAAAGGGGAATTTATCCGTCCTTTGGATTTAGCCTATGAAGCCATTTATGTCGAAAGGCATTTGGTCAAAGACAAGGTGGGTTGTCAGGATCAACTAATGGCCGCCATGGGGGGATTTAACTTGGTGGAATTTCGCAAGGAAGACGATATTGTGGTCAGTCGGGTCACCATGGCCCCGGAAAGGATGGCGGAGTTTGAAGAACATATTTTTATTGTTTTTACCGGCATTAAACGGCGGGCAGCCAATGTGGTGGAAAAGCAATTAAAAAGGGTGGGTGATAATCGAGAAACCCTGAAACTGATGCGTGCCATGGTGGACAAAGGTTGGGACATTTTAACTAGTAACCAATGTTTGTCAGCCTTCGGAGAATTATTGGATCAAGCCTGGCAGGCAAAGCGAAGTTTAGATGTGGGCATTTCCAATGGCGACATTGACCGCATTTACCAACAGGGAAGGGAAGCCGGGGCCTGGGGCGGTAAATTGCTGGGGGCTGGAGCAGGGGGTTTTATGTTATTTTTTGCCCCCCCATCAGTGCATCCCCGTTTGGCGGAAACTTTTAAGGATCATCAAGTCTTGTCGGTAAAAATTAATGCCCCTGGTTCCCAGATCATCTTCTCTTAGGTTGAAAGCTGTTTATTTCCATGGACCCTGACGGTCAAGCAAGGGCAGGAAAAGTATCATGGATGATGACGCCCTAATTCTTTGCCCATGAACTTAGCCACCATTAAAGTCACCTTGCCGGAACTAATTGGCCGTTACCAGTCCCAGGCAGACTTTATCAGTATTCGTTTGGAACAGTCCGAAGGAACCCAAATTAGCTTGCGGAGTGACCAGGTGGAAACCCTCAGTGAGGGTATTGCCATGGGTGGCCAGGTGCGGGTTTGTCATCAAGGGGGTTGGGGTTTTGCCAGTTTTAACCGTTGGGAACAGTTACGCCAAAGACTAGAAGAGGCGATCGCCGCCGCGCGATTAATTGGGGATGATGAAACCCTGTTGGCTCCCATTGATCCGGTTCAACAAACCTTTATCAATCCTTTAACGGGCAAAGATCCCCGCCAGATTAGTTTGGCTGATAAAAAAGCTCTGTGTGACCACTACAATGATTTGCTCCGGGGCACCAGCGATAAGATTACCACCACCCATGTGCGCTACAGCGACAGCCAACAAACGGTGTTGCTAGCTACTTCGGAAGGGACTCTGTTGGAGCAATGTTGGTGGGATTTGGAAATGCGTTTTGCGGCCACCGCCAAAGATGGCAACGGCGTTCAAGTAGGTAGAGAAACCACAGGCTCCCGCCGGGGCTACGGGGATTTGGAAAATTTAGACCAGGTGGTGCAGGGGGCGGCCCAACGGGCAGTGAAAGCGTTAACTTTGCCCACAGTGCAGGGAAAAACTTATCCGGTGGTGATTGACCCAATTTTGACTGGGTTATTTGTCCACGAAGCCTTTGGCCATCTGTCCGAAGCGGATATGCTCTACGAAAATCCCGACTTTTTGGAAGTGATGAGTTTGGGTCGGCGCTTTGGCCCGCCGGAATTACAAATTTTTGATGGAGCGGCTCCACCAGGGCACCGGGGTAGTTATGGTTTTGACGATGAAGGGGTGCCCGCCAGTACCACCCAGTTGATTAAAGATGGGGAATTGGTGGGTAGGCTCCATTCCAGGGAAACGGCGGGGAAATTGGGGGAAAAACCCACTGGCAATGCCCGCTGTTTGAACTACCACTATCCCCCCATTGTGCGGATGACTAATACGTGGATTGGCCGGGGCGAAACTCCTGTGGCTAATTTGTTAGACGGCATTGAGGAAGGGATCTATGCCCAAAATTGGCTGGGGGGTATGACCAACGGGGAAATGTTCACCTTTAGCGCTGGAGAGGCCTGGATGATCCGCCATGGTCAGCTAGCGGAACCGGTTAAAGATGTGACCCTGTCCGGCAATGTGTTTAAAACCCTGGCTAACATCGAGGCGATCGCCGACGACTTTTATTGGGATGAGTCTGGGGGCTGTGGCAAAGGGGGCCAAAATGGTTTGGCGGTGGGTTGCGGTGGCCCCAGTTTACGCATCCGGGATGTGGTGGTGGGGGGCGATGCCGCCTAGACCCCTGCTGTTTCGGACTTTTGGGGGCAAATAATACCTCCCCCTAACACCCGATCGCCGTCATAGAGCACTGCGGCTTGCCCTGGAGTGATGCCAAATTGAGGTTCGTCAAAGACCAGTTTGATTTGTTGATCGTGCCAGGGAATGGCATTGACGGTCACTGGAGCGGAACGGTAGCGCACCTGCACTTCACAGCGGATGGGGGCTGTTGGCTCTGGAATGGAAACCCAGTTGAGCCGTTGTACGTAGCATTCCCCACTGCCCGCACTCTGGCGATCGCCGACAATGACCCGATTCATCACCGGATCGAGCTTAACCACGTATAACGGTTCCGCCGCCGCAATACCTAACCCTTTCCGTTGGCCAATGGTGTAGTGATGAATGCCTTCATGGTGGCCCAACACCGCCCCGGACAGATCAACAATTTCCCCCGCTTTCGGGGCGATGTATTTGTCCAAAAAGTCCCGCATGGAGCCATGGGCTTCAATCAGGCATAAATCCTGACTATCTTTTTTTTCCGCTGTGCTCAAGTCAAATTCCGCTGCCAACTGTCGGGTCACAGTTTTGGTTTGCTCCCCCAGGGGAAACAGGGTGGCCGCCAAAATTTCCTGGGATAGGTCATAAAGGAAATAGGATTGGTCCTTCTGGCGATCGACCGCCCGCAACAACTCGTAGCGTTGACTGGCTTCATTAAAGCGAATGCGTGCATAGTGCCCCGTGGCAATTTTATCGATACCGAGGGACTGCTGAGCATATTGCAGCATAGGGCCAAATTTGACCGCCTTATTGCATTGGGAACAGGGTAATGGGGTCACGCCCTCGCCGTAGCCCTGCACCAGATAATCAATGATGTGATTTTGGAATAAATCTCTGGTGTCCACAATTTCGTGGGGCACCCCCAACTGCTCACAAATGGAAGCGGCATCCACTAGCCCTTCCGAACAGCATTGACCCTTACCCTTCATTAACCAGAGGGTAACTCCCACCACGGCATAACCTTGACGGTGCAACAGGGCCGCCGCCACCGAACTATCTACTCCGCCGGATAGTCCCACCACTACTTTTTGCGTCATTGCTGGTTTACTCTGCGCTCCAAATTGACAGGGGTTGCTTTAACAAATAGGCCCTAACCCAGCTTAACCTAGAAAAACTACCGCCAGAAAATGAGCATGAATAAAACCTTGATTCAATAATTTTCCTGATATTCAAAGCGGGTGTGGGGAGTGAAGTCTGCTAAACCATCACAGGCCATAATGCCCTGGGTCGTCAAACCTTTTGCTGGATAAGGATGGTAAATATTTAAAAAATCGTCCAACACCATTGTCAGATCTTCATAGGCTACCGTCTGCTTCCTTAGGGCTTGGTCTAGAAAAGGAACTAGGGATGCTAAAAAATCCTGACTAACTATGGTGCCCAATTGGGCTTGATCCGTTAGACAGTTAAAACTTTTCTCGACCATGCCATTACTTTGAATTTGACAATGGTCTTGGCTCCGCTGCCAAATTTGATCATCTTCCAGGATAGATCCCCCACCAAAGTCACGTTCGTGAGCAAATACGGTATGGACACAACCAACGGAATACACTGATGCTTGGTTACGACCGAAATAAGGATAACGAAAACTACAAACGTCCGTTAATAAATGGGTCTGGGGATGACGTTTAACATGGGCTGGGGCAAAAGAATCCTGGACGGTATGGAGCGATGCTCCAATAAATTTTAAACCCAATTGTTTGCGTTGATAGCGGTCCAAGTTTTGGTTGACTATTTGTTGGCCCGCCATTACCTCAGTGCCATAAATTACTGCATTTTTGATAAAATTTTGAGACAGAATACAAGACTCTTTGGCACTAAGAGCCTGTTGTTGATGCGGGTCAAGATAATTACGGGTAAAATGCATTACCTGGGAATGGGATTCGCTGTGTTCGATCATCCCAGTCAGTATTTTTTTCTGTTCTTGGGCGGTAAAATGTTCCCATTCCTGTCCCAGCAAAATTCCGATTAAACTTGTGGCAAATGCCGGATCAAGTTGAGGAAAATCATTAACCACATTGCCATAGGCCAAAGGATGGGATAAATAATTTACGCCGCCGACATAATCACCATAAAAAACCCTAGTTAATTTATCATCACTGGATTGGAGTCTTGTGAGCGCAAATTTAGTCAGATATTCATGGCCTGGCACAATGTAACAAGAAAAAGCCTGAACAGGTGGAGCTTCCCA
The DNA here is from genome assembly GCF_003015225.1 of Synechocystis sp. IPPAS B-1465. Lineage (GTDB taxonomy): Bacteria > Cyanobacteriota > Cyanobacteriia > Cyanobacteriales > Microcystaceae > Synechocystis. Next base: position 1,357,595 of record NZ_CP028094.1, read on the forward strand.
GGATAGCAACCAAATAAACCCCAGAAAAGATAGACATTTTTGAAAAAATGCTAGCTTCATGACCAAAATCAAATGATGGCGAAAGCTGCTCCTGATTGAGGGGCCATGGTCAAAAGTAACCCTGCGGTGTTCCGGTCAATTACGGTCTCACCATTAGCGCTAAATACAGGTTCAGCTATGTCTATTTTATCCAAATTTATTATGTCTGGAGATAATATAATTTCTATTATGTTGTCACCACTATTAACGGCAACCATTAGGGTTTCATCGCCGTATTGCCGTTGAAAAACATAGCCCATACCTGCCGTGGCGATAATTTTGTAATCCCCCAATTGCAAACATTGATAGCGATGGCGCAGGGCAATCAATTGGCGGTAGAATTCCCAACAATCCAAGTCCCAGTCAGTTTTAGCAGGAAAAACTCGGCGACAATCGGGGTCGGCCTCCCCAGGCAAACCCACTTCGTCTCCGTAGTAAACACAGGGAGCACCGGGGAAAGTAAACATCAGTAAAAGAGCGAGGTTAACGCTGGGCCGATCGCCATTGGCTAGGGTTAATAAGCGGGCGGTGTCGTGGCTGTTGAGTAAATTTAATTGGGTTAACTGAATTTCCCAGGGATGTTGTTGCAGCAGTTGGCTAATTCTTTCCCCATAGGCTTCTGCAGTTAGGGCTGGGTAAGGACGATATTCTTCCCCCCGTAGATGTTCTTTTTGCAGGCGATCGCCAATGGCAAAAGCTACGGTAGGTTCGGTAAAGCGATAGTTCATCACCCCATCGAATTGATCTCCGGCTAACCAGGGGCTAGCATCACACCAAATTTCCCCCACAATGTAGGCTTCTGGATTAATGGCCTTGACCCTGCAGCGGAATTCTTGCCAAAAACCTTCCGCTTTGACACAATCGGGCACATCCAAACGCCAACCATCAATGCCCTGGGCAATCCAATACTCCCCCACCCGCATCAAATATTCCCGTACGTCGGGATGGTCATGGTTAAACTGGGGCAGGGCCCGCAAATCTACCCAGCCCCGATAGTTAGCTGGCAGAGAACCGTCATAGGCTGATAGGGGCCAATCTTCAATGTGAAACCAATCTAACCAAGGAGAATGGGGGCCATTTTCCAAAATGTCGTTGAAAAAGTAGAAACCCCTGCTGGCATGGTTAAACACTCCATCCAAGACTACTTTCATCTCCCGGCGGTGGGCCTGGGTTAGTAAAGCCTGCAACGCCTCGTTGCCCCCCAGTAGAGGATCCACTTGGTAATAGTCATGGGTGTGATAACGGTGATTACAGGCGGACTGGAAAATGGGGGTCAAGTATAAAGCGGTAATGCCCGAATCCTGGAGATAATCCAAATGTTCGATCACTCCCCACAGGTTGCCCCCCTTATAACCCTGCACCGTTGGCGGGGCCTCCCATGGTTCTAGCTTTGGTTGTTGAGCGACGGCGATCGCCTGTTGTTGGCCGATGGCAAAACGGTCAGGAAAAATTTGATAGAAAACGGCTTTTTTCACCCAATCTGGGGTTGTAACCATGGTGATTCTAGTCCTTGTTAATAATTTGTTAATATTTACCCTGTCGTAATGGTGGGGCACAGGTTTTTAAAGGCAATTTTTCGATACACTGGAAGCTCAGTTTCCCCCCAGCCCTATTCCTATGCTCCGACTCGAACACATCCGCAAAATTTATCCCACCGGCGAAGTTCTTAAAGATGTGAACTGGGAAGTTAAACCAGAAGAACGGGTAGGCCTGGTGGGGGTCAACGGGGCCGGAAAATCCACCCAACTCAAGATCATTATGGGGGAAGTGGAGGCCACTGCGGGGGAAATTATTCGCCCAGCGGCGCTGAAAATTGCCCATTTAACCCAAGAATTTGACGTTACTCCCAGCCGTACTTTGCGGGAGGAAATGTGGACGGTATTCACCGAGGCGAACCAGGTTCAGGATGCCATGCACCACGTCCATCAGGAAATGGAAGTAGCCGATCCCGATACCCTAGAAAATTTAATTCACAAATTAGATAAATTACAGCGGCAATTTGAAGGCCTAGACGGTTATCGTTTGGAGTCGCAAATTGAGCGGATTTTGCCAGAAATTGGTTTTGAGCCGGAGGATGGCGATCGCCTGGTGAGTTCCTTTAGTGGCGGCTGGCAGATGCGGATCAGTTTAGGCAAAATTTTACTCCAGGAGCCGGATTTACTGCTGTTGGACGAGCCCACCAACCATTTAGATTTAGAAACCATTGAATGGCTAGAAACTTACCTCAAGGGCTTAAAAACTCCCATGGTGATTATTTCCCATGACCGGGAATTTCTCGACCGGCTTTGCACCAAAATTGTCGAAACGGAACGGGGAATTTCCACCACCTATCTGGGCAATTATTCCAGTTATCTAGTGCAGAAAGAAGAAGGCAATCTTGCCCTGGCCAGTGCCTATGAACATCAACAAAAGGCCTTGGCTAAACAACAAGCTTTTGTGGATAAATTCCGGGCCAGTGCCACCCGCAGTACCCAAGCGAAAAGCCGAGAAAAGCAACTAGAAAAAATTGAACGGGTAGAAGCTCCTGTGGGTGGAGTAAGAACCCTAAAATTCCATTTCCCCCCTGCCCCCCGCAGTGGCCGGCAAGTGGCGCTTATTGAAGATATTTCCCATTCCTTTAACGATAAATTGCTCTTCCTGGGGGCTAATTTGGAAATTGAACGGGGCGATCGTATTGCTTTTTTGGGGCCCAACGGTTGCGGTAAATCCACCCTCCTGCGGATGATTATGGGTATGGAATTGCCAGACGAAGGGCAAATAAAATTAGGGGAACACAATATTTTGCCCGGCTATTTTGAGCAAAACCAAGCGGAAGCTTTGGATTTAGAAAAAACCGTTATGGAGACCATCCATGATGAAGTGCCCGACTGGAAAAATGAAGAAGTGCGGACCCTGTTAGGAAGATTTCTCTTTTCTGGGGAAACGGTGTTTAAAAAAGTGGCCGCCCTCAGTGGGGGGGAAAAAGCCCGTTTAGCCTTGGCGAAAATGTTGCTCACCCCGGCCAACTTTTTAATCCTTGATGAACCGACCAACCATTTGGATATTCCCGCCAAAGAAATGCTGGAAGAAGCTTTGCAGGAATATGAAGGCACCGTGGTACTAGTTTCCCATGACCGTTATTTTATTTCTCGAGTAGCTAATAAAATAGTGGAAGTTCGGGACGGGGAACTGGTGGCTTACAGCGGTGATTACCACTACTATTTAGAAAAGTTAGAAGTGGAAAAAGCCGAAGAAAAGCGTCGTCTGGCCGCTGAACAAGCTGCTAAAAAACAAGCCGAAAAACGGGCTAAACAAGCGGCGAAAAAGGCAGAACAGAAGAGCAAAAAAGTGATTGCTCCTTAGATACGGCCAGGGTAAAAATTCTGAATCTATCCCTGGTCTGTCGATCTGGAGGGACAGTTCAGGTTATGGTGCGAGGATGTGTTAGTTTTTGCACCTCACCATGGTCTCCGTTCAAAATTCCCTCCGCCTGCAGATAGAAAACCGGCTCCTCAGCCATCCCCAGAGCTATGTCAACCATGGCCAGGATGTTATTGCTGGTTTACAGCAATCCCCTAAAACTTTGCCGCCCCACTATTTTTACGACGACCGGGGTTCCCTGCTGTTTGAGCAAATTTGCTTACTGCCGGAATATTATCCCACCCGCACCGAAGCGAGCATTCTCCAGGCGATCGCCAAGGAATTGGTGCAAATTACGGGGCCCTGTGACTTCATTGAATTGGGTAGCGGCAGTTCCACTAAAACCCGGATTTTATTAGATGCCTTTGCGGAAGAAAATATTGCCCTACGCTATATTCCCGTTGATATCAGTGAAGCGATTTTAAGAGAAAATGCGGAGGCTATTTTAGCTACCTATCTCCACTTAACGGTGCAAGGTTTAGTAAGTACTTATCAGTTGGCGTTGGCATCATTGCCCGATCATAATTATCCCCATCGTTTGATGGCATTTTTAGGCAGTTCTCTCGGTAATTTTTCCCCTGAAGATTGTCAAGTATTCTTTGAACAAGTAGGTCAAGCGTTAGACCCAGGGGATTACTTTTTATTAGGGGTGGATTTATGCAAACCTGCTGATATTTTAGAAGCCGCCTATAACGATGCCCAAGGGGTAACGGCGGAATTTAATTTAAATATGTTGCGCCATTTAAATTGGCGTTTTCAAGGTAATTTTGCGTTGGATAACTTTTCCCATCGGGCTGTATTTAATCAGCAAAAATCCCAAATTGAAATGTATTTACGCAGTGGCACGAAGCAAACGGTGCGGTTGGAAAATCTTGATTTAACGGTGGATCTGCAAGCTGGAGAAACCATTCTGACGGAAATATCCCGCAAATTTTCCCTCCATGCTAACAATCCCAACGCCATTCCCCGGCAATTGGCGGACCATGGCCTAGAGCCACTCCAAGTGTGGACCGATGACCAACAATGGTTTGCTGTGATTTTAAGCCGGGTCAACTAGCAGCAAATACCCCTGCCTGACAATCCCTCAACCATAAACGAATGCCTTGGGCGATCGCCCCGGTGCTGGCATCCCGTCGGGGAGAAGGGGGCTGATCCGGGGAGCTTCCCCCTAATTGTTGGTACAGTAAGGCCAATTGCCAACCCTGCTCCGTTTGCACAAAAAATGCCCAGTAAAAATTCTGGCTGGCGATCGCCCGTTGGTCGGTGTAGCTTCTTTCCAGGGTGGTGAAAAAAACCTGTTTAGTGGTATCCGGTACTTCCGTTTGCCACTGTTGTTGAGCTAGGGGCAGGGGATCAAAATCCGCATTGCCAGCAATCAAAATGTAAGTTCTCAAAGGAACGCCACCAATTTGACTCCGTTGCATGACCCGATTGGTATAACTGGGCAGTGCGTCCAGTAGGGGGGGCATCAATTCCGCTAACGGTTGTTGGCAGTGGCCTCCGTTGGGGGAGCGGCTATTTCTGGCTTGGGCGGAGCTTAAACCCAGGCCTGTGACCAATATCAAGGCAAAGCCAGTGACAGATAGGCCAAATTTGACTACCGAGGAGAAGCCCAACAATTTTAAACAGCAAGGTCTTGGCATAATCTTTCCCAAGCGGCTTCGGGACTAGGATCAGCAGTGATGGGTCGACCAATGACCACATAATTGGCCCCAGCGGCGATCGCCTGGGCGGGAATCATGACCCGTTGTTGATCGCCTGGGGCCGACCAGAGAGGCCGCACGCCGGGGGTAACCAGTAAAAATTCAGGGCCGCAGGTTTGCCTCAGTTTAGCCACTTCCTGGGGGGAACACACCGCTCCATCAATGCCAGCATTTCGGGCCAACCGGGCCATGGCGTTGACGTAATCATCCACGGCTAAGGGTTGTTGTAACTCTTCCCGTAACTGGCGATCGCCAATGCTAGTGAGCAGGGTAATGGCCAACAGTTTGGGAGGATGGGGCAATGGGGCCATGGCTTGGGCGGCTAAGGTTAAAGCTTGACTTCCCGCAGTGGCATGGAGAGTGAGTAAATCCACTTCGTACCGACTGGCAGACAGGCAGGCCCCCAACATCGTATTGGGAATGTCATGGAATTTCAGATCCAAAAAAATCCTTTTACCCCGGTCTTTTAACTCCGCCAAAATGACCGGCCCCGCCCCCACAAATAATTCCAGCCCCACCTTCCAAAAACCTACCCCTGGCAAACGATCCACTAAGGCGATCGCCTTGGGTAAATCCGGCACATCTAGGGCAACAATTACTTGGTCTGGGGTCATGGCAAAGTTGAGGAGTTATGGCAGAGGAATGGGAAAATTCGAGCTTTTACAGGTCGTCACTGGGGGGCGGCAAAGTACGCAATACTTCCACCATGGTAGGGGTAGCAAATAGGGCTTTCGTATCTGCAATTAACTGCTCTCCCCAAAGATTTTTGACCAGGAAATCAATTTCCCCATAGCGACTATCTAAATTGAGGGCATCCTGGGCCTTCCGCAATCCTTCCTCCGTTTTGCCCTGTTTATACAACGCCACGGCGATCGCCAATTGGGGTTCCGGTTGTTCGGAGTCAATTTTGATCACTTCTTGCCAACGTTTGAGGGCGGTGTCAATTTTTCCCTGTTCGTATTCAATCAAACCAATATTGTTGAGGGCCGGCCAGAACTGCTCTTCTGCTTTCAATGCTTTTTGGTAGGCAGTGACCGCATCGGGATATTTGACCAACTTGAGGTAGGCATTCCCCAAATCAAACAAAGCGGCGGGGGTATCGGGGCGCTGGGCCAAACCTGCTAGCAACACCTCCACAGCTTGGTCATACTGACCTTTTTGGAAATAGGCATTACCCAAAGTAAACTTAATGCCTGCTTCCTCTGGAGCCAAGGCCTCGGCTTTTTTCAGCACTGTGATGCCCGGCTCCACTTCCTCCTGCTGTAGATAAAGAGTGCCGAGAATGAACCAGGTTTGAAACTGTTCCGGGGCCAGTTGGGTTGCCAGTTTAGCCCGGGGAAAGGCCAGGTCGTACTGCTGAAAGCGCACCAATTGCACCACATCTTCTGTGAGCGCCAGGCCCTGATCTTCCAACTGCTGTTGGTCTAAATTGGGGGTGTAGGGCAGAACCGCCTGGGAAAACACCGGAGCCGCCCCACCGGCCAAGCCCAGTTGTAGTCCCCATAAAAGCAACCAATGACGTTTTGACACAGTAAATTTTTCCATCGATCAATGTTTTGAGCCGTCGTGGGGGAACGTTACAGTCTCCCAGCTTACCCAAAGCAAAACCTAATCATTAGGTTAAATAGGGTAGGGCCCAACACCTTGGTGGTGTGCGTTTATTGTATCTAGCCCGACGTTGTTTTGGCCATCCATCTTCATCCTTAGGAGCCGGAAACAATTTTGTTCCATGCCCCATTCCCCCCTCAGCCAGGCTAACTTCACCGATGAATTTTTCCCCAGCATCTTTCTTTTCTTTCCTTATCCCTATGCAGCTTGGGCGGGAATTAATCATGCCGCTGGGCTTAGCTGTGACTTTTGGGTTAACGTTTTCCCCTGCCGCTAAGGTTATGGCCCAAACGCCCTCCACAGATCCAGACTTTGCCAGTGTGAAGCAACAATTGGAAGCCAAGCAATTCAAAGTTTTGTTGTCGCCCCCTCCCCAGCGGGGAGCCTATGGATTAATCAATGCTGAAAGCCGCACTATTTGGATTCATCCCCTCACCTTTGAACTGGGTATTGCGGTGCCGGTCATTATCCATGAGGCAGTCCATGCCGCCCAAGTATGTAAGGGTAAAGGTCAATTAGCCCCCCTGGGGGTAACGGCCGAACCATTGGTCTATGCCCAACCTTTCTGGCTCAGGTATGGCAATATTCACCGCCAAGACTTGGAGCGGGAAGCATTCACCATACAGACCCAACCCAATCGCATGGCCTTAGTTTCTGGTTACCTTAATCAATTTTGCCCATCTCGATAACTCATTTCCGCCAGGGCCAACGGGTACCCATTTCGGTTTTGGCGGACCAAATTAGGTAAAGCACCAACAGGCCAACGCCTGCAAGAAAGGGCAATAGATCTTCTTTCATAACTTCCCACGTCGTAATTTTGCTTAGGCTACAGCAAAAAAAGGCGATCGCCACAGTCAATGACGACAGACAGGTCCAAACTCAAAATAAAATTTCAATACTAAACAACTTTATTAATCTTTACAGTTTTCCTGAGTTGGTGGAACTATCATTGTTTTACCAAGATCCCAACTTGATTATAGAGTTTATGTTTTTACAGTCCTGGAAAAGCTTAGAGGGAACCCATTTGAAGGACAAGTACTTACTTGAAACCTTGCTTGGGATTGGTGGGTTCGGCGCAGTGTTTCTGTCAAAAACAGTCGGCCACGATGGGGCGATCGCCAAGGTTGCGGTGAAATTAATGGTCTGGGATAGCAAAAGGGAAAAAGAACAAACCCAAGAACTGGAGTTGGCAACTACGCTCAAGCACGACAGGCTAATCAATTTTGTCGATCTTGATCATTGATGCTTAGCAATGGCGACGACGAAAGCGGGGATCAAACTTAGCTCCTTTACTGCCATTACAACTCTGACAAAGAGTTTGCAGATTACTCATGTCATTACTACCGCCCCTTGCCAAAGGAATAATGTGATCTACCTGTAAAGCCGTTTCATTGTGACTACAACCACAAGCTCGACAACGGTAATTATCCCTTCGGAAAACATACTCACGAACGACGGCAGGGATGGGAATACGGGGCGTTTTTTCCATGGGAGTGGCACAAGAAACAAGGAAAATATCAATTTTTGTAAAGTCGAAGTCAACGGCCAATTAGTTTGAGCATAGCCTTGTATTAGAGCGATTTTTCCACTAACGAGGCTTCCATGTCCAAGATTGCGCCCCAATGTCAGAATCTCCGTGAGCAAGTTAATCAGTTAATCGAGCTTCTGCGCCAGGAACCCACACTCCGCAGTCAGCAGGACACCAGCATTGTGGAAACGGCCTTAGGAAAGGCACTGTCCCCCCGGTTTGAAATTGTTTTTGCCGGGGCTTTTAGTGCCGGTAAGTCCATGCTGATCAATGCGTTGTTGGAGCGGGAATTGCTTTATAGTGCAGAAGGTCACGCCACGGGGACAGAATGTCATATTGAATATGCTAACGCCAATGAAGAAAGGGTAGTGTTAACTTTTTTGAGTGAAGCGGAAATTCGTCAGCAGGCTTTGATTTTAGCAAAATATCTCAATGTCAATGTGGGGGATTTAAATATTAATCAACCTGAAGCAGTGAAGGTGGTTAGTCAATATTGTCAGAAAATAATTGCAGAAGAAGGGGGAGAAAATAAGTCAGAACGAGCCAAACAAGCCAATGCTCTACACTTACTACTAATAGGATTTGAGCAAAATCGAGAAAGGATTAATACTGTACAAAATTCCACGTATTCTATGGATCAGTTAAATTTTTCTAGTTTAGCTGAAGCGGCAGGTTATGCGAGGCGGGGAGCTAATAGTGCGGTGCTTAAACGATTGGATTATTTTTGTAATCACTCATTATTAAAAGATGGCAATGTCTTGGTGGATTTGCCAGGGATTGATGCCCCAGTTAAAGAAGATGCGGAAAGAGCTTACCGTAAAATTGAAAGCCCGGATACCTCAGCAGTGATCTGTGTGCTTAAACCAGCGGCAGCAGGAGATATGAGTGCAGAAGAAACACAATTATTAGAACGCATCAGCAAAAATCATGGCATCCGAGATCGGGTATTTTATGTGTTTAATCGCATTGACGATACTTGGTACAATACTCAACTGCGACAACGGCTAGAGGGTTTAATTCAGTCGCAATTTCGGGATAATTCTAGGGTCTATAAAACCAGTGGTTTACTTGGTTTCTACGGCAGTCAAGTTAAGCAGACTAATAGTAGTACTCGTTTTGGCTTGGACTCAATTTTTGCCACCACCATCAAAGGTTTTGACGGAGAGGAAGAAACACCACAATTTGTTAGCGAGTTTAATAACTACTGTGCTAATTCTGGTAAGTTATTGTCCACTGCTTTCCGGGTCTCGGTCAATGGTTATGAAACATCTAATGAAAATTATGTCAGAATTTTAAGTGAATGGGGAATACCATTAGTTGATCAACTAATCCATGACAGCGGAATTGAATCTTTTCGTTCTGGCATTGGTCTTTATTTAGCAGAGGAAAAATATCCTGAACTATTTGCAACTCTAGCTAATGATTTGCAACCGTTATGTATTGCTCTACGGCAATTTTATCTAGAAAATTATCGGCAGTTAGATAGTCAGCCCCGGGAAATTGCGGCGATGAAAGCTCAGGAATTAACTTTGCTTAATCAAGAAATGCAAAATCTGGGTATTGAGTTCAAAAAATATATGAGTGCTCAAATTAATGATGTGGTTATCGGCAATGATCGGGAATTTGACCAAGATTTTACTAAGTTAAAAGCAAGAATGGTGGCTCGATTAGATGAGTTGTTAAAAACTTTTTCGGTAATGAATGCCTATAAGCGAGCAACGGAAAGTCATCCTCGTAATTCCACAGCTCCTTTTATTGCAGTTTTGGTGGAGGCTTTATATTATCTTGCTAATGAATTGGAAGATGCTTTCATAGAAGCTATTCATGAGCTAGTTAAAAATTTCTTTCAACGATTAGGCGATCGCCTACGAAAAGTGGATTGTTACCATCAAGTTTATCGTTTGGTTGGCAATGATGGCGGTATTGAGCAACTATTACGACGGGCGGAAGAAGATATAACTAAAGCCTTGGTTAATGAAGCTCGAACGGAATGTGATCGTTATGTGCGGGAAAGTCCCCGATTTTATGATGAAGGTACTTTTTCCATTTATCAATTCCGGCAAACTCTCCAGCAAACTTCCCAGGGTTATGATGCCCAGGCGATCGTGGAAGCGGAACCAGCTATTAAGGAGTTGCTAAAACTAGATTTTGAACCTAAAGTTTTCAATACTGTACGGAAAAATTTCCGACAAACCGTCAATAATACCCTAAAAACCCATCTGCTACCAATGGCAGAAGAACAAGCCCAAATAATTTTAGAACAGTATGATGTGGCAAGGAAATATCGTGAGCAAACGTTGGAACAGGATGCCGAAGAAAAAATTGCTCGCAATTCCCGTTTACAATCGGAGATTAAACAGAAAATCGATCTTTACCAAACGAGTATTGTTAGCATTAATGAATGTTTAAAAGCCATGCAAATTTTTGAGCAGTTACCTGTTATTACAGAATCAGACATTACTAAGCAAGCAGAAATAGTTGCAGATGCAGATTTTGTGGAAATAGTAGAATAATCAACCATGAATTAAAATCTACATTGAGACCAGCAAATAGCTGAATAATTTTTCTTTTGATTTAAGTAACCTTTCTGACATACAAGCAATGCAAATTATCTACGACGAATTCCTAGAATCCCTAAATGCTGATGACGTCCTACAGTTATTAGACAAACAGTTTCCCGGCAAATTGTTTTCAGTATCTCGTATTAAACATACCTTAGAATATTCTTTTCAGCAGCCACCACAAGAGAAATTTATTGAGCAATTAGAACTTGGATCTAGAGCAAGCATTTACTTGGGTCAAGGTGTTGATTGTCGAATTTTAAAAGCTGGATCCAGTGGCTGGAAAAAAGGAAGGATTGCAGTTAATGTGTCTGTAGAGTTCATTCCCGATGAGCCTGAGGCAAATGAATATCAATCTCCGTTAGATGAAATTCGTCGAGAAATACAATCTGATCTTCAATGATTTATCAATTGAAATATTAAAAATATGAAAACCGACAAAATTGGCTACCTTAATTCACTCAGTGAAGACACTGTTATTGATTGTGGTAATAACCATTCCTTTTACAAAATTAAAACTTTAATCGGTGAGTTTGTTAATTTCTTTAAAACTGTACCCTGGTGTAATAAAGATTATTTTTATAAAGCTTTTCAAGTTAGTCTGAAAGACCATAAATCAATCGATATTAAACCAGAAATTTTTACAGAAGAAGGTATAATTGCTGAAATTATTGATCCTAAATTGGACAAACCGCTAAAGGGAAAATTTAGAATAATCTTTGCCCTGGAGTTTATCCCGGATGAGGTTCAAGATTCAGTTTCGGATTCTCCCCTCGATGAGATTCGTCGAGAAATAGAGCAAAGTAGCTGAGGACATTACCATGGACAAAAGACAATTACTTAACCCTGAAGATGTAGTTTCAGTAACTGACTCCGACAAAATATGTATTAATCATAAAACTTTTACTGTTCAAGAATTACTAGGAGCCTTTTTGACAAAATGGTTCAATAGTGATATAGGCAAAAGGTGGTTATTTGAAGGTACAGAGTGCCAATATCTTGCCCCCGGTAAGCTATGGAAAAAAGGAAAAATTAAAATAAGCCTTGAATTTATTCCCGATGAAGCGGAATCACCTCTCGATGAAATTCGTCGAGAAATGACCGAAAATCAATCTTAAAAAATTTAGGGATAAAATCAGGGAGCTGAAATATTAAATATTAACAAGTTGAGTTTAGAAATAGAGGTAACAGGCGTTTTTAAACTCTCAATTATGATTCACCATACTCCTGTAAAAAGCTGAGGAACTCGGCCGGGGCTAATCGGGCATCTGGGCCAGGGAGTCGGGCAATAAAGCCAGGATGGTTACCATGGCATTATTCTGGCTAACCCACAACAACCCTAATTATGGCGATCGCCTAGAATAGAAAACTGAAAGCGGTAATGGAGCCTGAAAATCCCTGATAGTTTTTCTCTGGGGATTGGTTTGCTGAAAAGAGCCTAATTTAATCATTTATTTTCAAATAATCTCGTTAAACTTTGCTAACTTCACTTTTTTTGCCCCTACGTCGTTGCTCCTCCGTTTTATGGGGGGGATTACTCCTCAGCACATTAATGTTAAGCAGTTGTGCACCGCCCGATCCCCTAGAACAAAAAAGTCAGCCCCCACCGCCCAAGGAAGAAAGTAGCCTCACCCTCAACAATGCCACCCTAGAGCAAGCCAATGCTAAAGGGCAAACTGTCTGGAAAATTCAGGTGGAGGAAGCTCGGTATAGCGTTGATGGGAAGAATGCCACCCTAGTGAACGTGAAAGGGGATTTTTACGAAAATGGCAAAGTGGTGCTCCAGGTGAAGGCGGATAAGGGAGAAATTATTGAAGACGGCAAAGCATTATTTCTACGGGAAAATATTGTTGCCCTTGACCCCCGTAATAAGGCAGTGTTGCGGGCCCAGGAAGTGGAGTGGCAAACGGAATCTAGCATTCTCACTGCTCGGCAAAATTTGAAAGGGGAACACCCTGATTTGACCGTGACCGCCAAGGAAGGACGCTATGAAACCAAGGAAGAAAAGCTGATTGTGTCCGGCGATGTGGTGGCGGTGACAGAACACAATACCAAAGACCAAAATCAACCCAAGGACCCCCGTCGCTTGGAACTCAAAACCGACAGAATTACCTGGGAAATTAAAAACAACCGGGTTTTTGGCGATCGCCCGTTGACCCTAGTGCGCTTTGTGGATAAAACTGCCACCGACGAAGTGAAAAGTAACCAAGCAGAATTGTTGCTGAAACAACAGTTGGTACATTTAGCAGGCTTAAATCAATTTAAATCCGTTGAACCGCCGTTGCAAATTGCCGCCGAACCCATTAGTTGGTCTTACCTAAACCGCTTTGTCTCCACCGATAATCCCATCACTATTGTGGATTATAAACAACAAATTACTGTGCGGGGTAACCGGGGAGCAGTCAATCTAGCCGACGGGATAGCTAAACTAGAGCAGGGCACTAATACTACGAGCCAGGAGCAACAATCCCAACTGTATGCCGATGAGTTAACTTACAATTTTGGTCCCCAAACGTTGCAGGCAAAAGGAAATATTATCTATGAACAACAAAAAGGAGTGAAATTTAACCTCACAGGGGATTTAGCCCAGGGATCTTTACCGGATAATAATGTGGTGGTAACTAGTACTAGCCCCGAAAGGGTAGTGACAGAGATTTTCCCCAATCAATAAAGCTAGTTATTAACTAAGCAAATTCGTAACGTTTACAACTCTAAGAGTCTGTTTTAAAAGCCCCTCTGGACGCCTAAATTTGGAAGAAAACTGAGTTAAAGTCCCCCATTATTGCCGGAGCTTTAGTGAGGAGATTTAGGGGGCAGAATGAAACTTTTCAAACACGTTCTAAAAGCCAAAAATATCTAACTGTTTAGCTTGATCTTCCGCTGCTTCAGCAGCCGCTTGACTAGCCATAACTTTACCCCGATTACCCTTACGTAAACCGACAGCAATTTTACTATGCTTTTCAATCTGGGCCATTACCTGGCGGGCCCTGGTAATCACTGAACTAGGCAATCCCGCTAAACGTCCCGCTTCAATGCCATAGGATTTATCGGCTCCCCCCGGTGTTACTTGGTGTAAAAAGATAATTTCCTCTGGCAATTCTTTCACCGTAACTTGAAAGTTAGCCACATTTTCCAGTAAAGAAGCCAACTCGTTTAACTCATGGTAATGGGTAGCAAAAATTGTCCGGGCTTGGATTTCCCCCGCTAGATACTCCGCCACCGACCAGGCGATCGCCAAACCGTCAAAGGTGGCCGTGCCCCGGCCAATTTCATCCAGTAATACCAGGGATTTAGCCGTGGCATGGTTAAGAATATTGGCAGTTTCATTCATTTCCACCATAAAAGTAGACTGCCCCGTAGCTAGATCATCCACGGCCCCTACTCTGGTAAAAATACGGTCACAAATGCTCAGGGTCGCGGTTTTAGCAGGAATAAAGCTGCCGGTTTGGGCCATTAACTGTATTAAGCCAACTTGACGCAAATAACAACTTTTGCCACTGGCGTTGGGCCCCGTCAAAATTACTAAATCAGGATGCCAATGGTCGTGGCCCAATTGGGTGTCGTTAGCAACAAAAAAACCTGCCCCAAGGGATTGTTCCACCACTGGATGGCGACCTGCTTCAATGTCAATTAAGCCTGGTTCCATTTGCATAATGGGACGGCAATAACCCTGATAAACTGCCACTTCCGCTAGACCTGCCAACACATCGATCGCCGCTACGGCCTTGGCCACGTCCCGAATTGGTTGGGCTTTTTCTGCTACTGTGGCCCGCACTTCGGTAAAAATTTCATACTCCAATTGATTCAAGTCAGCTTGGGCGGTGAGAATACGGGTTTCCCGCTCTTTTAATTCCGGTGTAATGTATCTTTCTTCATTGACTAAAGTTTGTTTGCGAATGTAATTGTCTGGGGCCTGTTCCGATTTACTGCGGGGTAGACTTAAATAATAACCAAAGGCTTTGTTATAACCAACTTTTAAATTAGCAATACCAGTTTTTTCCCGCTCCGTTACTTCCAAATTAGCTAACCATTGATTATCATCTTCCAAACTTTGACGCATTTCATCCAACGTCGGGTTAACACCACTACGAATTAAATTGCCTTCCCGAATATGTAAGGGGGGATTTTCCACAATGTGGGCTAACACATATTTGCCCAATTCTTCCAACTCCGGCGGCACTGTCTGTAAGGCTTTTAAATAGGGGCTATGGCCTTCCTGAGCTAACTCAGCTAAATCCGTCAACCGCACCAAAGAAGATGCTAAGCCATACACATCCCTAGCACTGGCGGTGTTGGCCCCAATTCGCCCCGTTAACCGTTCCAAATCGTAAATTTGCCGGAGCAATTGCCGCAAATCCTGACGCAAAGCGGGATGATGGTACAACTCTTGGATGGTGTCCTGGCGAGCTTGGATACCTTTGAGATCCAATAAAGGCTGCAATAACCAACGCCGCAAAGCCCGACTACCCATGGTGGTGCTGGTGCGATCTAAAGCCCACAGTAGGGAACCATGGAAACTACCATCCCGCACGGTTTGGTTAATTTCCAAGTTGCGTCGGGTTTGGTGATCCAAAACCAGAAAATCGGTTAAGCCATAGGTTTTTAATGGTTGAATGGGCACCACATGGGCTTTTTGGGTATCTTCGATATATTCCAATAATCCCCCCGCCGCCCGGATTGCTAGGGGTAAACCTTCACAGCCCATGCCCTCCAAAGATTTAACTCGAAAAGTGGTTAGTAATCTCTGTTTTGCTTCCACCAAGGAAAAGGGCGCTTGGGAACGGAGAGAATAACAAAAACTGGTGGGTAACTGTTTAGGAATATGCTCTGAAGGTTCCCCAGGGCGCAAAATATTGCGAATATCGGGGGCAGAGGTGGGTATCAATACTTCCGACGGTTGGAGTCGAAGTAATTCCACTGCTAGGTCATCCAAATTACTGGATTGGCACGTAAAAAATTCCCCAGTGGAGATATCCGCATGGGCCAGGCCCCATTTATCCTCCACCATGGCGATCGCCGCCAGGAAATTATTCCGCTTGGCCGGAAGCATACTGTCATCGGTCAAAGTGCCGGGGGTGAGTAACTTGGTCACCTGCCGTTCCACCATGCGTTTTTCTGCCTGGGCTTCCGCTGCATCCTCCACCTGGTCACAGATGGCCACCGCATAACCCTTTTCCACCAACTGCCGCGCATAGCGATCCAAGGCGTGGTGGGGTACCCCAGTCATGGCCACCCGGCCGATTTCCTTGCCCCCCTCTTTGCTAGTTAAAATCAGTTCCAATTCCCTAGCAATGATCACCGCATCCTGGAAAAAACACTCAAAAAAGTCCCCCACCCGGTAAAGCAACAAAGCCCCTTGATACTGTTCCTTAACCTCCGTGTAGTGCTGGAACATCGGCGTCAACTTCTGGCGATCGAGGGTGCGATAGTCCCGTTGGGGTTCTTTAACAGTGCCGAGGATCGGAGTATCAGTCATGGAAAGGGAAAATTCTGTGGAGCAGCCTTTAATTGTATGAGATTTATCGAAAGCCATCATCAAACTAGTGCATTGATTAGTGCACTTAAGTCGGCAATCCATAGGAAAAAATATAGTAAATTTTTAGTAAAGTCTTGCCGTCATTGCAAAAGCACGTATTAGTATCGACGGGCGGTTTTATCGCCTTTTATTCTGTTACCATTACCATAAGAGTGTCTTCCTACGCAAATTTTATAGGATAAAAAAACACATAAGGCTTATGGATTTTACTAAAATAAAGAGAATTGAAGAGAATTTAAACAGGCTTGAGGACTGTTCTGTTGATGAGTTAAAAGTTTTAACTGATGAACTGTTAGCTTCCATTTGTGAAACCTTAAATATTTCTCAGAGTTCTAACCTTATTTCAGCTTTATTTAATGAGCGAACAAGTACCAACCAAAAAAAACTAATAGCCGTATCTATGCTAAGAGCCTTATGCAGGAATCAAAGCGTAGTTTGGAATCACAATAGTGTCACACTACGCAATAAAACATTTGATTTATTCGATGAGATTTTAGTGGATATTTATAAGCAGTTTCAGATAGATATTAAATCAGATAAAGAAGAAAAAACATCAAAACTTCAAGAAATTGAAGGAAATTTAAATCGCAAGTTCTTTAATCTTGAACAATCAATTTGTGACTTGAAGGATTTGGATAAATTCAAAAGCGACTTTATGCAATTTTTGTTTGCTGATAAAGTTAATAGCTTTATTTTTAGACAGTTTTCAGATGAAGATATCTTAAGTAAACCTAAAATACAATCACTATTTAAAATTCTTCAAGATTATCAAAAAAGCAATTCTGTTGAATCAAAAATCAACTATTATGACAATATAAAAAATAGTTATCAGGAATTTATTGATCAATGTTCCAAACAATCAGAATTAGTTGAAACTTGTATTGGTAATTTTTTCAAGAGGCTACTTAATTTAGTTGATGAAGATTATACAAAGAGAGATGATATTGTTCCAACAATAATACGTGTAGAACTCATAAAGAAAAAATATCCTCTCCACATAAAAGACCAACTATTAAATATAGAAATTCAAGTGAATAATATAGGCAAAGGAAAAGCTTTTGATATTGAAGTTACTCTTGATGTAGATGATAGTTTATTGATGCTTTATGACCCTAAAATATATATTGGAAATCTCGAGCCATTAGAATCTACACATCGGATATTTGAAGCCAAAATTCTTGTGCAGAAAAACAAAGAAAAACTAGAAGAAATTATCTTGGGTAGAGTTGATTGGTATAACTGCGACAAGACCAGGTGCCATGAAGAATTTAGTGGTGAGTTGCTTCCACAAAATACAGAACTAAACTGGGAAAAATTAAGTAAGGAAAAACCCTACAGTTTAGAGGCTATTTCTAAAGAAAACGATTTAATTGGTCGTTCAGAACAAATTAGACAGCTTGAAAATAAAATTTTCTCTGACGAATTAGAATCTTCAATCATCTTTGGACAAAAGAGAGTTGGAAAAACATCAATTGCCAAAATCATTGAAAATAAGCTAAAAAAACATTCACTCTATACTGCAATTTATATTTCAGTAGGTTCCCTTGATAAAAGTTCTCCCGAAAAATTCTTAAAATCTTTAGGGGAATATATTTATGAAGAAATCATTGATGATCAACCATTCAATGAATATAAACTTCCAGGGTTTGAGTTTGAAGATTCAATTACACCTTTAGATAAATTATTTAGAAAAATACGAAAAATTGAACCCAATCACAAATTTGTGATTATTCTTGATGAGTTCGATGAAATTCCTTCTCAATTATACAAGCTGACGGATATCGGAGACAATTTTTTTCATAATATTAGAAGTTTAAGCAGTAACAATAATATTGGATTTATTTTAGTTGGCGGAGAGAATATGACGACAATCAATCAATCAACTGATAAATTAAATAAATTTGAATCCTTTCCAGTTGATTATTTTGATAAAGGAAGATTTTGGAAAGACTTTCAAGACTTAGTATGCAAACCTGTTGAAGGAATAATAGAATTTACTGATAATGCAATATTAGAACTCTATAAAATGACAGAAGGAAATCCATTTTTTACAAAATTAATATGTGGAAATATTTATAATATGGCTTGTGAAACCAGAAACGCTTATGTTTCTTATGAAGAAGTTACTAAAGCAATCTCAAAGAGTTTATCTTCCATTAATAGTAATAATGTTAATCATTTCTGGAAAGATGGAATTAAAGAAAGCGATCCAGTAGAAGTAGACAAAATTGAAACTCAGAGACGAAAATTTTTAATTTCTTATGCTAGAGAAATTCGCTCAGGCAAGAACAGCTTCACAAAAGAAGTCGTTCTGAATAATAGCATATTAGACAAGACTGTAACAACAAAGGTATTTGAAAGTTTCGTCAATCGCAAAATTTTGATTGAGGAATCTGAAAACTATAGATTTAAGCCTTTATTCTTTGATAAATGGCTAACAAATGAAGGTTTTAACATCATTACATCTGAAGCTCTTGATGAGCAAGCTATTGAAGAATTAGAAAAAGAAGAGGACAGGGCTTATGTTGAAGACACAGAAATTGTTGATTTATGTAAATCATGGGGAGAGATCGCAACATACAGAGCACAACAAATTACACCTCAACACATTCGCAGTTGGCTTGATCAATTTTCAAACAATATTGAAAAACGTCTTATGTTCATTCTATTGTTAAATTTAAAGTTTTATACACAAATAGAAGTTAGAGAAAAACTAGGAATCATTCATAATGAGGTAAAAAAAGGATTGGTATACAAGCTTCCCAAAAATGCAAAAGGGGAAACAAAAACAAGAGAAGTTTTATTAAGTGCTTTTGGGAGTCCAACAAAAAGCGGTTCTACCTACTTAAGATTATATGCGACGGTAAATAATTTTTATCGTAGTAGTTCACATAATGTGTCTTTGTCTAAAATCAAAGAAGCTATTATCCAAGATAAAGAAATTCAAAGAATTGTTTTTATAGAAGATATAATTGGTTCTGGTCAATCAATCATTAGAGGGCTTGATACATTGAGTAATTTATGTGGATCTCTGATAAAAGAACATAAAATTACAGTCTTTGTTGGTGCTATCTGTGGCTTTGAATCGGGCATAGAAAATATTGAAATAAAAGGAAATGAATTACCTTTTAATGTCAAGGTATTTGTCTGCGATCATCTCACCGAACAAGATCAGTGTTTCAGTGAGAGTTCATCAATGTTTAATTCTTCTCAGGAAAGGAATAAAGCAAAAGAAATTGCTTATACTTATGGCAGTAAACTTGTTAAAACAATGCCTTTAGGATACAAAGATAATCAGCTCCTAGTTTCTTTTTTTGAAACCTGTCCCAATAATAGCCTTCCCATATTATGGGCAGAGAAAAGTGATTGGAAAGCTATCTTTAGAAGAGACTGATTTTTTATGATTATCGTTTTATCAAAAATTGGGAATTATTGTTAATCATGTGCGTTTGTCGTGCGAGTATTTTACCAGCTATTTGCTAACCAAACCGCAAAAATCTAGATGATTGTCTAAACTCCCCTAAAGCCCACATTTGTATCCATTGCTTCCCGGGAATTTAAAGGCTTTGAAGCTTGCTTATCTTTTGCTGTTTTCAGATTATCAATAAAACTTAGTATTGCCCCCAACAACAACAAGATTCCGCCTAAATACTGAGCGTTTGTGGGCGTTTCCAGCAAGATTAGATAGGCAAAAATAATCGCCAAAATAGGAGTTACTAGACTTGCTAAGTTAATTTGAATAAAACTTGCATTTTTGAGACCGGCTAACCAAGCCACTTGACCAACAACGACAATAATAGCACCATAAATTAACATCCATCGCCATAAAATGGGAGAAGAAACATCCATAAAATGGTCAAATCCGTAAATAATAACTGCTATCCAAAAAAACACAAAAGTTCCCAGCAAACTACGATAAACAGTAAAAATACCTACGGGAATAGATTGTAATTGTTGCTTACTCAAAATTGTTGTGATTGCTGAAATAAAAGCGGCGATCGCCACAAAGCTTTCCCCCAAGCCAAAATCGAAATTTATCACCATATCAAGGGGATCAGCAACCCCCCAAAAAACCGTAACAGCGACTCCGACAAAGGAAATCAAGGTCGCCACCATGCTTAACCAATTAACTGATATTTTCAGTAATAAAATACTTAAAATTAAGGTAAAAACTGGTTCCAGCCGTCCAATTAAAACCACATTTGTTACATTAGTTTTTTCCAAAGCACTGAACATTAATCCAGGGGCGATCGCCCTTGACAAAATGGCTGTAACAGTCAAAAGGAACCAATCTTTTCGGGTTAATTTTCTTAATTTATGAAGTTGCCAATCAGGGTGAAAAATTAAGATCATCAAACCCAAGGCGCATAAATTACCAACAAAGAGGACATTACAGAAGGAAATAGGATTCCGACCGTTGATCTCATACGTTTTACCCAATTCAATAATACGACTAGTTACAGGATTGGCAGCCGAAAAAATAACAACGGCAAGGGCAAGATAAATTGGACTATGAACTTGTTTGAGAAAAGTCTGAAAGCCAGAAAAAACATGTTTCATTTACTATGCTGATTCCTTTTGATAGCCAATGTGGGGAGCCGAATAGATAGAAACAAAAACTGCATTTTCCCGACCATGGTTAATTGCTCCGTGGACTTGATTTTTCTCGGCGATCGCCACTTCTCCTTGGTGCAAAATTTGACTTTGCCCATCCCCCAAACAGTAAGTTAAAGTACCTTTGAGCATCACCCAAGTGTCCTGACCATCGGGATGGGAATGGGGCTGAACAATCTGCTGAGGTTGAACGCCCCAAACCGCAATACTAGAGTTTTCTGTCTCGATTACCGACGTTACCGTTGCCCCTTGCTCAGAAAAACAAGCAATTTGCTCTAGGTCAAAAATTCGTTGGCTATCCATTGCAATAATCCTCTCTTTATTTGAACTGAGGACAGGTTTTACCGACGGAATCACATTGATAAATATAAGGCTTTTGCCAATGAAGTGGAATTTCCAGCAAATCCCTTGCCCCAGTTATGCCCTGACCAATAAAGAGCAATAAAGCGAAACTATTAATAATAATGTGGGCATTACGCCAACGATTTCGACGATCTTGATAAATATCTTGAATCGTAGCCACTGAAAAAATCATTAACAGCGCGGCTAAAATTCCATAATAAAAATGGGAGACAAGCCATTCATGGTCTCGACGATAAATTTCGGGCTGACAACCTAAGAGCACTAGTCCCATTCCCGTTAAGGTGGCAAAGATCCCCCGCCAAATTCTTGTTTTAGCTTGAAAAAGAAAGATGAAAGAAGTAATACTTAAAATGAACAGCGCAATGATAAATAAAACCCGAAAAGGCTCTTCAGAAATTAGATTTTTATTAATAAACTTAGAAAAAATAGGATAGGCTAACCCTAGAAAAGTAACGCCCACCACCGCCATACTAAGATATCTTCCGATCGCCACGTGTTCGGTGCCAACGATGGGAGGAATTTTACTTTTCTCGCCCACCTTCATCGCCAAACGCCGTTCCCGGGTGAGTAAAGCACGGTTAAGCACAATGCCCAACAGAGGGAAAACCACAACCACGGCGATCGCCGGATGTAACAAAGCCCAGGTATCTTGAAAATCCATCATAAAAATTAATCCCCGAGTTTATTAAACAATTTTTAAATAATTTAAGACTAAATATTTAAATTCTCTTTTTCCAGCAGAAAAAGGGATATTTTAAGAAGATTTTAGCCAAGAACCTGCAAATTTTTTAACAAATGTCAGAAGCCGTTGACGACGTGGAACAACCTCAACATCTTCGATAATGGGGGGAGTGCCTTGCATTGCCAAAATTTCATAGGCTTGCAGAGTAGTTTCTTTTTCTTTGAGGATGATTTGATTGCCGACCCTTGCCTGGTTCTTAATTACCTGATAAACATCTTGGGAAACTAATAGTTGTGTTCCTTTTAGTTTGTTTGCTGATTCGAGAAGATTGACAATGGCGGCCACCTCACCTAGGGGCGTTAATAGGGTAGATTGCGCCGCCACCAATGGAACAAAAACAACACTTCCAGAATGAATCCCCATACTTAAATTCAAGGGGCGATAGCGCATTTGATTTAATAAGGTATTTAATTCTTGAACTGATTTAAACATTTCCAAGGCTGCCCAAGTTGCCCTTTCTGCAGCAGAAACATCAAACTCCTTGAGACCAAAAGCAACCAACATTTTTCGTCCCATGACGTTGGAAATTGTCCCTCCATATTTTTCAATAATTTTTTGCATTTGACTGAAATAGCGTCCCATAACATAGACAATATCGTAGGGAAAATTAACTTCATCAAAATTAGTTGCCCCACGAATATTAGCCATTAATAGGGCAACATTGCGCTCGGTATTGATTGCCCCCGTAGTTAATTGATGATCAATTAAATCTATATCGCCCTCATCCAACACTAAACGACGGATAGTTGCTGAATTTGATAGTTTTGTTTGACACGCTAGACGGACGTGAAAGGGAAAATCTAATTTTTTAGCAAGGGCTTGTTCGATACTGGTAGGAGGACTACAATTTTTTATACCATCTAGAACCATAATGCGGCAGGTTGAGCAATTGGCTTTCCCGCCGCACACACTTATGTGGGCAATATCACCCTTTAAAAGGGCATCCAAAATAGTCTCGTTTGAGTCAATTTCCAGTAATCGATTGTCGGGCAAACAGATAAGAGTCGGCACTTTATTCACGTTTAAATCTCTTAAATTTCCAGCAAGTCAGTGCTTTTTAATTACTTAAGTTAACTTATTAATCGCGTTTTGCTAATCAATCAGTTAGGTTAATTAATAGGCATTGCAGATCGAAGAAATAAAAACAAAATTGGTTATAAGTTTTGCTGGTTATATCCTAATTTTGCAACGCCTAAGATTAAATTATTACTAATCTTAACCTTGCTCTTTCAAGCGAACCATTGCCGAACCAATGGGAATATCTCCATCGACACCCTCTAGCTTAGTGGTGACACGATAAAGAACCCGTCCCCCCATTCGTGACATATCAATCCCCGATAATTGCAGTCTTACATAAGTATTAGCCTCAACCGGTTGGTTAAAGTCGATGGTTACTCCCCCAGGGGACACTTTTGTAGTGGTGGGAATTTCCTTGCCATTAGGATCAAAAGCTTTGACATCAATGGAACGCCCCATGTCAATGGGTAAACTAATGGTGGCCGATTCTAAGGAAAATCCGGTAACGGCTAGGGTGATGTAGTGCATATTGCCGGCGGCTCCCACAAAACCAGAATCCGTGACAAAGGGAGTGGTAAAACGCATTACCATTTGGGCTTGGGCTGGGAAATTAGCCAAGGGCAACAGAGCTACAGAAATAGCTAAAGCAGACAAAGAACTAACAAGGGGACGAATATTCATAGCGTTAAATTCCTTAAATTAGGAAAAAAATTAGTCAATTGCCAACAAAAAGAGACAGTAAAATGGCAATGGCATCCTCAGGTTCGTAGCGAACACGAAAGTCCACATTGGCGTAAGCTAGGGCGATATGGCCGCGGCGATCAATTACAAATGTGGCCGGCACGGGTAATAACCATTCTTCGGTGCCATTGTGCTCAGGAATAACACAGCCTGATTGTAAATAAATTTGCTTAACAGCATCGGGAACGGTAAAAACTAATCCATAATCCTGAGCTGTTTGAAAACCACTGTCGCTGAGGAGATCGTAAGTCAAATCATGACGATCAATGGTTTTTTGAGAAGCAACTAGAGTTTGGGGAGAAATAGCCAGAATTGTCCCTCCCAATGCCCTAATTTTATTAACAACCTTTTGATAAGCGCGCAATTCTAAACCACAATAGGGACACCAGTAACCTCGAAAAAACTTAAGTAATATGGGACCAGTCTTTAATTGTTCGGAGAGAATGATCGTTTCTCCTTTGGTATTCTTCAGGGTAAAGTCTGGGGCAAAATCTCCTATTCTTAATAGTCTTCGATTTCTAAATTCCTCACTCAGACCTTGAATAAAATCAGAAAAAATAGCAGCTCTTTCAGGTGAAGACCTTTTCAAAGATTCTTGCTGGAACTTGTATAATTCAATTTGTAAATTCACAATCTTTCCGGAGATAGCTGGAGGCTATAACCCATCATATCCCCTAAAGATTGCCCTAATTGAACAAATTCCCGGAGATCTACTTGACTTCACTGGCGGGAAACATGGCGACCCGGCCTCCTTTTACTGCCACAACTACGTCGTAGGTTGCACAATAGGAAAAGGTAACATCGTTCTTTTTACTGTACAGATTGACAACCATTCCAGCGCCCCCCGGTTGCACTCCTAATGGTTCTAGATCACCGTAAAAAAATCGCCTCAATTGGTCTCCACTGCCTGTTTTTCCTTTACTGGCGATAATAAGTTCGATCTGTTCTTGGCTTGCCGAAGGGGGAGCGGCGATCGCCGTACTTTGAGTTTGGGGTAGAAAACTGTGAAGGGCGACATCTCCTAGGCCAATCATGCCAGCCAGAATAAGGGGGGTTAGCAAAGAACTAACGGTTTTTAGTCTTAACATCGAGTTTTTAGGAATGGGAATTATTGATTGAGATATCATTGCCTGTTTTTTTTTCGATGGGAAGCCGGCAAAATAGAATATGCCATATGCCAGATTGGAATAGGTATTGCGATGGATCGTCTTGCTTGTATGCAGAGCTTTGTTCGAGCAATTGAAATGAATAGCTTTTCCGCCGCCGCGAGGGAGCAACAAACAACTCAACCAACTATCAGTAAACAAATTGCCGCCTTGGAAAAATATCTGGGGGTACGGTTAATCACTCGCTCCACTACCAAACTAAATTTGACAGAGGAAGGGAAACAATATTATCAATACTGTCAACAAATTTTAGAAACAGTTGCTGAAGCTGAAGCAAGTTTAGAAGGTAAAGAAAAAGCCGTTGGCACCTTACGGCTGGGTTGTTCAGTCCTATTCGGCGAAATGCAAATTGTGCCCCGCTTAAGTCTGTTTATCGCCCGTTATCCCCAGGTCAAAATAGATTTAATGATGGCCGACTATTTTGTTGATATGGTGCAGGAAGGACTAGATCTTGCTATTCGTATTGGAAATCATCAAGATAAGGCTCTAATTAGTGAAAGAATTGGTATTACTCGTCGTGTAACAGTCGCCAGTACCAGTTATTTTGAAAAATCAGGAGAACCGAAAACACCAGAGGAATTGACCAGACACAACTGTATTGTATACACATCCTTGTCCACCATTAATGAATGGCATTTTCATGGAAAAAATGGAGTCATTGCAATCAATGTTAAAGGTAGTTTTCAAACCAATAGCTCCGTTGCTGTGCGAGCCGCAGTTTTATCAGATTTAGGCATTGCAATTGCTCCCATCTGGATGTTTGGTGACGATATTTACCAGGGGAATCTTAAAGTTGTTTTACAGGATTATCAACCCGTCCCTTTTCCCATTTATGCGGTCTATCGTCGCAGTCGCTTTTATCCTGCCAAAGTTCATTGCTTTATTGATTTTTTGCGGGAAGAATTTAAGCTAGATCCCTGGGTTTCTGATTATGGTGTTTAGAGCCCATTTATAAAGTCTTATAATGGATAGCAAGTAAGAGAAGAAAAAAAGGAAAACTAAGAGTAAGAGCAGAAGGAGACAAAGAGTATGAAAAGTCTGACAGCCTATGAAACAGACCTGAGCGATGCAGAATGGGCAATAGTTGAACCAATGATTCCTCCCGCAAAGCCCGGAGGACACCCACGAACCACAGATATGCGAGCGGTTTGTAATGGTATTTACTACCAACTAAAAACGGGTTGTCAATGGGCAGGGCAATGTTACCCCATGACTTTCCTCCTAGTAGCACGGTCTATAGCTATTATCGTAAATGGCAACGTCATGGCGTGTGGGAAAGGCTCAATCTAAGGCTGCTGGAGCAATGCCGCCTCTAGAGTGGCAAGAGCCTTCAACCTAGCGTAATAGCGGCAGATAGCCAATCGGTAAAAACCACCGAAAAAAGGGGGAAGTCTACGGTTTTGACGGAGGTAAGAAGGTGAAAGGGCGAAAGCGTCATCTAATCGTCGATAGTCTGGGCTTAGTCTTAAAAGTGATAGTGACCGAAGCAAATGCAAGTGAACGTATCGTCACAGCTTATGCTCTGATGAGTTTGCTTAAAGAAGGAACTCAACTCCTCGAGTCTGTCAAGAGCATGTTAGTAGACCAGGGTTATCGAGGTGATACCTTTGGGTTAGCCATCTGGCTCTTAACTCAAGCCAAAGTCCAGGTGATTAGTCGTTCAGGGAAGTCTTTTGAGGTCTTACCAAAAAGATGGATTGTCGATAGGACGTTCAGTTGGCAGCGCTTTTGTTGCCCCCTCTGTCGAAGCGGTGACAATGGACAAAACTACACGGTGGAGACTTTTAAAGGAAGTTACAGTGACAATGAGAGCCTTTTAACAAGCCAACCTTGGTGGGGTAATAGTGATTTAGCATTTGGGGCTCTGAGTCAAGTAGAAGGAGAAC
This sequence comes from Synechocystis sp. IPPAS B-1465, assembly GCF_003015225.1. Taxonomy (GTDB): domain Bacteria; phylum Cyanobacteriota; class Cyanobacteriia; order Cyanobacteriales; family Microcystaceae; genus Synechocystis. The sequence continues at coordinate 1,384,498 of NZ_CP028094.1, forward strand.
TTGGTTTTCCTAATAACACCTTGGATGGAATAGCCGGGCCACTCTTCGCCTTTGACTTTTCTGCTTGAGAGTCTCAAGAAAGTAATGAAAGGCGCCAGTTGCGTAATAGTTCTATGTTACCATTGACCCTGAATTTGGCAAATATTGCCATGGTGATATTAACCATGTGGGCTGACCTGGAGATAACTTTCGTGGGGCGATGAAATCTAGCAAGCCAATGGCGATTATCTGAGTTGTTTCTCTCAATTCCTACTGTTTCTCTTTTGCTAATCCCATGAAACGCATCAGGATGTTCATCCAGCAGTTGTTGATAGGGCCTCCAGTCATCGGTACAGGACACTGTCACTTTCCACTTTGCCAGTCTCTCCAGCAAACGACTCAGGGTTTGACTATCACGATTTCCCAGTTCCCAGTCGATGAGTCTCCCAGTAACACGGTCATATGCCTTCCAGAGCCATAACTTGTTTTTTTGGCCTGAAGAAAATGCCACAGTTCGTCTAATTCCACTACGATCGCTGAGTCTGGAGCCGGTTTCTCGTAGTTTGCTTCGCCAAAATCCCTAATCCAGTTGAGCAGTGACTGAGTGGAAACTCCCAAGAGTTTTGCTGTGGCATTCATTGACATACCACCCATGTACAATAAGACCGCTTCTAGTTTCATCCAGAGAAGTTTACCCCGTTCCTTGGAGAGATTGGTAAATTTATATTGGCACCTCTTACATTTGAATCGTTGCTTCCCCTTGACAAAGCCATTTTTGACGACATTCCCATGACCACATTGAGGACAGTGACAGTGTGTAGACATCTTTGCAAAAGCTCATTACCCAATATTCCCTATCATCCTACGTCATTATCTATTTGAAATTCTCGAAAATTTTATTGCTGATTCTTGACAGGATTATTTTTCCTCTTCGCCTTCTTGGAAAGTCACACTAGGGGAAGCATCAAAAATGGCGTTCAACTTTTCCCTGGCATCGTCAACATTGACGGAGCGCATCACCAATAAGGGCTCACTGATGGGGCGACCCTGGTCATCGAACAACTCCGGGTGACTGCTCTGGCCAAAGCGACGGGAAAAACTGTTGGGTGGAGTGCGCTGGCTGCCCATGCTGACGGAAATTAAGCTCCGAATTAGGTTGCTAACAGCAAGGAAGGCAATCACGGTGAAGGCCAAAATATAAATAAGATGCAGCACTGAAATTTTCCCCAATTGTTCAATGGCGACCCCGCTGAGCGCCATGGTAGAAAAATTTTTTCAGCATGGAACCGGGCAGGAAAAATTTAGGAACGATCGCCTGAGTCTTGTTCTAGCTTAACAAGATTTTCCGCCGTTGACAGGAATTATCTAGGTCCAGGAGGTCTATTGGGGAGTGGCGTAGAGGTCCCTACTGCGGCCAATGCAAAACCTGAGGGAACGGCCGATGGTGGGGTTGGAAAAAATGCCAAAAACCATGATTGCCGCCAGGGCTAATCCGCCGCTGAGCCAAAATACATGGCGGTAACCAAATATCTCGTTCAGTACGCCCATAATGGGAGCGGCAATGGCAATGCCTCCATCAAAACCGCTCATGCACACGGAGAAAACCCTTCCCCTTTCCTCCAGGGAGGAACGATCGGAAATTAGGGCGATGGTGGTGGGTAATAAAATGCCACTACCTGCTCCTTCGAGGGCGGCTGCGGTCAATAATTCCCAAGAGTTATCCGCTTGGGCAAGGCACACCATAGACAGCAAATAGCAAATCAGGCTACCGACAATGAATAGCCCCCGACCATAGGTATCCGCCAAGGAACCAAGGAAGAGGCGGGGCACAAAACTGGCGATCGCCGCCACACTGTAAAAAACTCCCGCATAGGTAGCTAGGTCAATTTCCCGCACAAACAGGGGCAAAAAAGTGGCCAAGTTACCGAACAAAAGCCCAATCAGCAGTAACACCAAGGTGGGTACGGCCATGGAGCGACTGGTGAGGAGTTTGCCGATGGAACGGGGTCGGGGGCGATCGCCGAAAACATCCTCTGCTGACGATTGATCTGGGGGACGGTTTTCCCGCACCTGTAGGGCCAAAACCAGGGAAATAAAGCCCAACAGGGAAGAGGCAATGAATAGGAATTCGTAGCCAATGCTTTGGGAAATGTAAGCCCCCACAGCCGGCCCAAATCCCATACCAATAGGCACCGCTAAACTCATATAGCCAATAATTTCCCCCCGTTGTTGGGGTGGGGATAAATCCACCACTAGGGAGTTATAGCCGGTGGTATAGGCAGCCAAGCAAATGCCGTGAAAAGCTCGAATGGCCATTAAAGCTCCCACAGTGGCGGTGAGTAGGTATCCCAAGGGGGCCAGAGCCACAACCAATGCACCAATGACAATGGCAATTTTTCTCCCCCGGCGATCAACCAACTGACCAATCCAAATTCTGGACCCCAACAGGCCAAGGGCGAAACTCCCCATAATCCAACCCACTTGTTGTTTCGTTGCTCCCACATCCTGGGCATACATGGGCAGAGTGGGAAGAAGGGCAGTGAGGCTGAGCCAAAACATCAGCACTGAAGCAAACAACAGAGCAAAAGTTTTCTGGGTGGAGGGAGATAGTTGACGGAGGGTCTGGAAAGAACTCACGGAATAATCTGCTGGGGAGGAAATGAGGCAAAGGGCAACTGCTTAAGGTTTCTTTACAGTTTGCTTTTCCATGATAGACCCAAAATTCCTTACCAGGGTGAGCGGGGCGTGGGGAAGCCAAATCGGTCTGCGATGGTGAAATTGAACATTTTGTAGATCAATCTGGGGAGGGTTGACAGGGTTAACCCCCCACTCTCAACAGGCAATAACTTTCAGTTTTTTTCAAGGGATAACCACAAAAAAACAAGAATATTTCGACCAATTACTTGCCGGCTTAATCTTTTCTTAATTCTATCTTAATTTCGACTTAATCAACTGATTAACTCCCCTTAAAATAAGTCAAAAAACGGCTATGGTTAACCAAAAGTTAATCGACTTTTTTGGGAAATTATGCATTGAAAATAAAAAAAATTTCGTGTTTTAAATTAACAAAATGCAACTAATATTGTTAGCTAGAACGGACCAGTAAGGTTTCTGGCTTTATTGACAGCAAACGGCCCGTCTTACCCTAGGGTTTTGCCGTTTTTTTAGGTCGATAATTATGCCAATGGAAACCCCATCAGCGAACAAGGGCTGACTGTTTCAACTGCACTACAATTTAGATTGCAAATTCCTATGCTTAGTTCACTGCAAAAAGTTGCTACCTTCTCCGTAGTCAGCGTTATCGTCGGTTTTGGTGGCATTGGCCAGGCCATTGCCGGTACCCTCAATGGTGCGGGAGCGAGTTTTCCGGCCCCACTCTACCAACGTTATTTTGCTGAGTATAAAAAAGCTACCGGTAATACTGTCAATTACAACTCCGTCGGTAGTGGCGCTGGTATTCGTCAATTTATCGGTGAAACCGTTGATTTTGGTGCCACCGATGCTGTGCCCACTTCCGCCCAACGTCAACAGATGAAACGGGGTGTGGTTATGGTGCCCACCGCTGGTGGCGCTGTGGCGGTAGTTTACAATTTACCAGGCAAAAAAGTACAACTTTCTCGCATTGCCTTGGGTAAAATTTTCACCGGGGAACTAAAAACCTGGAACCAGGTGGATTCCAAACTGCCCAACACTCCCATTCGAGTTGTGGTACGGGCCGATGGTAGTGGCACCACGGATATTTTTACTAGCCACCTCAGCGCTATTAGTAGCACCTTTAGAAGCAAGATTGGTGCTAGCCAAGATCCCAACTGGGGTTTCCAAGTACTGAAAGGTCCGAAAAATGACGGGGTAGCGGCAACGGTTAAGCAAACCCCCGGGGCGATCGGTTATGTCCAGGACACCTTTGCCCGCCGTAACGAGGGTCCCAATCTGCAAACCGCCAAGGTACAAAATAAGGCCGGTCAGTATGTAGAACCCAGCTTGGCAGAGGCCAATAAAGCCATCAGTGGAGCCAAGTTTGACGCGAACTTTGTTGCTGAAATAAGTGATCCTGCCTCCGGTTATCCCATTGTGGGTTTGACCTGGTTGTTGGTGTATCAAAACAATAAAAATGCCAACGTTGCCAAGGACGTCAAAGCTTTGGTGCGCTGGATTTTGACCACTGGCCAAAACCATAATACCCAGTTGGAGTACACCAAAATTCCTCCCGCCGTTGCCCAACGGGTAATTGCAGCAGTTAACAAGATCAAATAAACCAAATATCAAGTCAATCTGCGGTTTTTCAAGCTCCCCTAGTCTCCTCAGTTCGGGAAGAAACTGGATAAAGATCCCCCGGTATTGGGAGATTTAGGGGGCAAATTAAAACTTGGCAAACAGGCTCTAGGAAAAGGCAATAGGTATGGTGGAAGGTTTTTCACGTCGTTCAGAATTCACTCTGGCCCGGGGAGGGGATATTACCCAAGGGAATTCCCTCACCAATGGTTTGGACTGGGGCTTTAAACAGTTGACCCGTCTCTGTTCCCTCGGAGTAGTGGTGATTCTCGGCTGGATCGCCTGGGTGGTTTTTACCGATGCCCGACCGGCGATCGCCAAGTTTGGTTGGGAATTCATCGTCAGTCAACAATGGGACAGCAGTGGGCAACTGTTTGGCGGCTTACCCTATATTTTCGGCTCGGTGGTTAGTTCCTTCATCGCCCTAATTTTTGCCCTGCCCTTGGGGCTGGCCGTGGCGGTTATGACCAGCGAAAACCTTCTACCTGCTCCGGTGCGGGTGCCCATTGCCTTTCTGGTGGAACTGATTGCTTCCATTCCCAGCGTGATCATTGGTCTATGGGGCATTTTTGTCTTCATTCCAGTGTTAATGCCTGTGCAGGGGGCACTGTTTAAATATCTGGGTTGGTTACCAATTTTTGGTACGGAACCCTTTGGCCCCAGCATGCTGGTGGCGGGATTGGTGCTGACCGTGATGATTATTCCCACCATTGCTTCCATCAGCCGGGACATTTTACTCTCTGTTTCCCCCAGCCTCCGTAGCGCTTCCATGGCCCTGGGGGCAACCCGATGGGAAACTATCTGCTCGGTGATTTTGCCCTCTGCTAGTTCTGGCATTATTGGTGCCACTATTTTGGCCCTAGGTAGGGCCCTCGGAGAAACCATGGCAGTAACAATGGTGATCGGTAACTCAAATATTATCTCGGCTTCCCTACTGGCACCGGGATATACCATTCCCTCAGTGCTAGCTAACCAATTTGCCGAAGCAGTGGATGAGCTGCACATCGGCGCTTTGATGTATTTAGCTTTAATCCTTTTCGTTATTACCCTCGGTATTAATAGTCTGGCGGTGTTGATGGTGGCAACCATTCGTCGTCAAGGGGAGAGCAATTAAAGCGATGAAAAGTTCTGCCCCTAGTAGTTTACTTGCGCCCCTATCCTTTTTCCGTAATGGTTTTGCCTGGGTGATGGGGGGGTTGTCCTTTACCCTCACCCTTGTGGCTCTGCTGCCTTTGTTGGCTATCTTAGCTGCCATTATTCAACGAGGTTTGCCCACTCTTTCCTGGGAAGTGTTTATCCATCTACCAGCTCCAGTGGGGGTGGAAGGGGAACCCAACGGTTTTGCCAATGCCATTGTGGGTACTCTGACCATGGTCGGACTGGGCGCTCTTTTTAGTGTGCCCCTGGGGGTGATGACTGGGGTATTTTTGGCGGAGTTTGCGGCCGGCTCGGCGATCGCCAATGGGGTACGTTTTGTCACCGTGATTCTGAGCAGTGTGCCCTCGGTAATTGTGGGGGTATTTGCCTATGGAGTACTGGTTATTACCACCAAGCAATTTTCGGCCTACGCCGGGGGTCTAGCTTTAGGGGTAATTATGACTCCCATTATTGCTTTGACTACAGAAGAAGCGCTGAAATTAGTGCCTCTCCATTACCGCCTGGGTTCCGCTGCCCTGGGGGCTAGTAAATGGGAAACCACAGTCAAAACGGTAATTCCCTGTGCCATTCCCGCCATTACCACTGGGGTATTGTTAGCAGTGGCGAGGGCCGCCGGGGAAACGGCTCCTTTGATGTTCACTGCGCTCTTCAGTCAATTCTGGCAAGAGGGGTTAATGGCCCCCACCCCTTCCCTGCCCGTACTGATTTACAACTATGCCAGTTCTCCTTTTGAAGAACAGAACGCCATTGCCTGGACCGCTTCTCTTGTACTATTAATGCTGGTTTTGACCATTAATCTATCCTCCCGTCTGCTGATCCGTCGGCGTTTTTAGCTCTGCCATCAATACCTAATCGTTAATTTTCCCGTTTTCTCCGTTTACCAGCTATGACTAATTTGTCCGGTTCAATGCCCAGCTCCACAGCAGCGGATTTACAGCCTGCCCTCAGGGTTGAAGGTTTGGGATTTTATTACGGCACCAAAAAAGTGTTAGAGGGGGTAACCATGGCAATCCCCGTTGGTAAGGTCACTGCCATGATTGGCCCTTCTGGTTGTGGTAAATCAACTTTGCTCAAAGCTTTTAACCGCATTGCCGAACTGGAGGGACGGGTGAAAGTAACCGGGAAAATCGAATTTTTCGGACAAAATATTTACGATCAAAAGGTCAATATTAATAGCCTGCGTCGGGAAATTGGCATGGTCTTTCAGCGCCCCAATCCTTTCCCCACCAGCATTTACGACAACATTGTCTATGGGGTTAAACTTTGTTGCAATGTGAGCCGGGCCGAATTGGATGAAATTGTCGAACGTTCCCTCACTAGGGCAGTGTTGTGGGATGAAGTCAAGGATAGTTTGAAAAAATCTGCTTTGGGTTTATCGGGGGGACAACAGCAACGCCTATGTATTGCCAGGGCGTTAGCGGTCAATCCCAAGGTGTTGTTAATGGATGAACCCTGTTCTGCTCTCGATCCTATTTCTACTCTGAAAATTGAGGAATTAATCAATAGTCTGCGGGAAAATGTGACCATCACCATTGTGACCCACAATATGCAACAGGCCCTGAGGGTGTCTGACTACACAGCGTTTTTCAATACCGATGAAAGCCGTATCGGTCAGTTAGTAGAATTCGACACCACCCAGAATATTTTCTCTAGTCCCCAGGAAACCCAAACCAGGGATTATGTGGCTGGTCGCTTTGGCTAGATACTCCTGTTTATGGTGCCCTCCTTCATATAACGTTTGCTTGTATTACCTCTTAATTTTTACTTTAGAAACTAGTCTTCAGTAAGCATTCAATCTGCTCAATTTTGCCTGGGCTAAAACTGGCTCGCCACCTATTGCCATTCAGAAATCTGGTAAAATGGGTTGCCCAATGAAATTTGTATGATGAGCAAAGTTTTTTTTGATATTACCATCGGCAGCGATACCGCAGGTCGCATTGTGATGGAATTGTTTGACGAAGTTACCCCCAAAACCGCTGAAAATTTCCGGGCCCTTTGCACTGGAGAAAAAGGTGTGGGTAAAGCTGGTAAACCCCTACACTTCAAAGGTTCCCATTTCCATCGAGTCATCACCGATTTCATGGCCCAAGGGGGAGATTTTACCCGGGGCAACGGTACCGGCGGTGAGTCTATTTATGGAGAAAAATTTGCCGATGAAAATTTCCAGTTAAAGCACGATCGCCCTGGGCTATTGTCCATGGCCAATGCCGGGCCCAATACCAACGGTTCCCAATTCTTCTTAACCTTTGTACCTTGCCCTTGGCTTGATGGTAAGCACGTCGTTTTTGGTGAAGTGGTGGAAGGTTTAGAAATTCTAGAGCAACTTGAAGCTAACGGTTCCCAAAGTGGTCAAACTAAACAGGCGATCGTTATCAGCGATTGTGGTGAAATTAAATAAGCCTGATTGACACTAGTGTGTATAGACTCTGTTAAAAACCTTGTTGGAAAAATAAAGTAAGACAGTCCCCTTGATTAGTTTTGAATTGATAATCGAGGGGGTTTTTATTGGTCAAATTTGAGTGAAAATCAATCAGCAAAACTATTAGCCTTGGTGGCAAACTTAACATCCAATTCTGTAATGCCGCCTGCATCATGGGTGGTTAAATCAATGGTGACCCGATTATATACATTGGACCATTCTGGATGATGGTTCAGGGTTTCCGCCACCAACGCTAACCGAGTCATAAAACCGAAAGCTTGATTAAAATTGGCAAACTTAAATTGACGATGGAGTTTATTGCCCTGCAAGCTCCAACCGCCGAGTTCTCCCAGGGCAGTTTGGATTTCTGGGTCAGTTAAACGTTGGGGGGTGGCCATGGTGCAATTTATCTAGATTTTTAACTATTGGTTAGGGATTGTTCCTGCCATCCGTTATATCATCTCCCAGAAAAAGATTGAAGGAAACCTGGGTTGGTTCGCCCACGTTGGTGGTTTCCTGCACCCGGCTATCGGGAATTTGCCAGTTATCACTCAAATAAGTTCTAATCTGCTCTGTTTGGGAAAAAAGACTGGCGGGATTACTATCTGGAGGACGTTGAATGGTGAGTCGCAAATACAGAGAGGGATGGGACCGGAGAATTTGTCCCACATTGTCGAGTACTGCTTGATCTTGGTTGGAAAGATTCAGGGGAGCACTGGCGATCGCCGCAGTTTCATCGAGAACGGTGAGGGGAATAAGCCCTTGATCTGTGGCGAGGCGTTGGTATTCCACCATGGCATCATTAACCTGTAACGATCGCCGAATTTGATTGGAAAGAATAACTTGGGCGTCCTCCTGTAAATCTCGATCACCAAGGTAGATGACCACTAACTTAAAAGCGGAATTATCGCTCCGGAGTACGACTTGATAATCCACCAATTGCAGGGCATCAGGAAGGCTCACCAGGGCGAGGGAACGACTAATTTCCCCCATCAATTCCCCCTGTAGGTCTGGCAAATAACTAACTTGGGTGATGACTGGAATAGATTCCGTGTTAACCGCTTGGCTGGTGGGAATTTGCACAAACCGCAAGGTAATGTCACTGGGGCTAAGGTCCAGGGCAGTGGCTAACTTGTCCACAAAGCGGTCTTCATCTTCCTGGCTGTAGAGCTTGTCGGTCACCACCTGGAGTTGTATCGATACTTGGTTGTTATCCCGTTTCGCTTTTACCTGGTCGATGTAGGAACGAAATTCATCATCGCCCCCGTCGAAATTATCCTGCCAGATCTGCTTAATGGTGGAATTAAGTTGGTTTTCTTCCCGTTGCTGGGTCACTTGGCGTCGCACCTGTTCCAGGGATTTGGTCAGAGGAAACGAAATGATCCCCAGGGTAACCAGGATCAAGAAAAAGCGACTGGGCAAACCTCCTACCCGTTGAAAAGTGGTGTAGGCCGGCAATCTTCTCAACCAAGAACTGACCACTTGGCTTTCAGCATTTTCTTGTTTCCATTCCCCAATGGCTTCCCGCACTGCCCGCACATCAAAGTGGACGAAAAAGAACACAATCATGGCGGTGAAAATAATCGCCACTAGGTTGGTGATGAATAGCAGTCCTCCCCCCTTGGCCACGGTCAAACCCTGGGAAGAAGCCAAGCTGAAATAGATACCAATGCCGTAACCCACCACGCACAATGGCGGCATCAAGGCCACGGCGATCGCCACCCCTGGTAAAGAAGCCGCTACCCCCTTCGCTTGTTTGCAGGTAGCCACCGATCCCACCGCCCCGGAAAACAAAGCCACAATTAAATCCAAAAGGGTAGGATTGGTTCTAGCCAAAATTTCGGGGGTAATTTCCTTAAAAGGGACTATGACCACCAGAATGGCTGCAAAAACGATGGCTAAACTACAGCTCAGTAATAAGTTAAACGCCGCCCGCAACCAGAGCACCACGTCTCCCGCCGCCAAACCCATGCCATTGGCCAAAATTGGCCCCATCAAAGGGGAAATCAACATTGCTCCAATGATTACCGCTGGACTGTTCAGTACCAACCCCAGGGTGGCAATGCCCGCCGCAAACAAAACCTCAATCCAGTAGCTTATGTCCCTGAGGCTAACGGACTCACATAACTGGGTGTAGATTTGCACCTTATGTTCATCGGTCAAATCTAAATTATTCGTAAAGCCACGGCGTAGACGCAGTAACATCAGCAGGGAAAAACGATGCCCGGAGGACTTGGACTTTGACATAGGGGGGGATGGGATTAATCGTCTCCATTGTGCTTGACCAATACTATACTCTGGGGAGAGTTTGCTGAATTATTGCCATCCACCTTTTCGGGGTTGGGCTATCCCAGGTTATATTGCCTTACATTATCCCCATATCATTCATTATTTCCCATCGAGCGAGTTGTTTATGTTTGGCGTTCTGCTGTTCCTTATTTTCTTCTGTGCCGTCAGTCTAGCCTTTTTTGCCAACCGTAAATGGTGGATTCGTGTTTCCACCCAGTCTCCCCGCTGTACCTATTATTTTGGCCCCTTTACTTCCCAAGAAGAGGCGATCGCCCACCACCAAGGTTATCTCCAGGATTTGGAGATGGAGGGAGCCCAGGGCATTGAATACAAAATAGAACGCTCCTATAAGCCAAGAAAATTAACCATCGAAGACTGAGAAAACCGCCAGCAATGGGGAAGCTTGTTGGCTAATTTCTCCCCAAAGCACAAATCCCCCAGTTATTTGGTTAACTAGGGGATCCAGCTTATCTTTACAGCTAAAATTCTGAGCAACGAGATCTTACTAAAAATTTAGTCTCGACCGTTGAGGGCAATCAGTAGACGCAGAATGAAGATAAACAGGTTGATATAGGTCAAATACATGGACAGGGATGCAGCCAAATATTGATCATCCCGGTAGGTGCGGGGGAGAACAAAAAAGTCCACCACCGACACGCCGGCAAATAGCAACACCCCGAAGCCAGAAATGGCCACTTCCAAAAAGGTAGGGGTAATGACCCCAAAAAAGCCGAGCACCACTTGGAGAAGCATCACCACCACTAGTCCAATCAAGGCTAAGCTGACGGTTTTGCTCAGGGCAATGCCATCTTCTTCCGATAAATTGGAGCCAATACTACGGGCCACCACAAAAGTTACACCACAGCCCAGGGCCGCCACACCAATGCCTTGGATACCCACTCCACTGGTTTGCAGGGCCAGGTAAATAATGCCACTCAGGGTATAACCAGATAGCAGACTATACAGGGTTAGCAAGGGCAAAGCCGTTGCGTTATTGCCACTTTGCGCCACCCGCATGGCGACAAAAAAGAGAATAAAATTACCGATTAAAGCGACCCAAAAGGTGGTCATGAATAGACCGGGATTGCCCTGCATGACGCTGAGACCACCAAAGGTTCCCGCCGCTGTCAGCACCAAGCCTCCGCCAAGATAGGGGAGGGCGTTTTTGATCACGTTTGGCCCGATCAGACTTTGGCCTTTTGCCTCCGCCATGATCTGACGAAAATTGCTGGTATTGCTCATAAAAAGTGGATTTTTGACTAGGATAATCACAGGGGGGAAATTATTTTTCCCTTACCTTTAATATACTATCGACAACCATGGCCTTGCTTTAAGTGCTGGTAAGTCCTTATAAGCCCTTATTTGTGGGCTATTTCTGCCCCTGGATCCCGCCGGCTGAGCTAAGCATGAACTGTGTATTGTTCCATTGTCAGACCAGGAGGCCTTAGTCCTATGAATTATCGTGTTATTGTCTTGAGTGGGGTGATGACTGCCCTCCTCGGCACCGTGTTTGGTTGGGGCATGGGGCAGATTGCCCTGCGTCAACGGCCTAGCCAAGTACAGGTCACCATGAGTCAGCCCTATCGTACTTTCTATGGGCGGCGCTTAATCTGGTTCGGGGCGATCGCCGGCTTTGTGTTGGGGGCAGGACAGGCCTGTGTACTGGCGGAGAGGAAAAAGGAAAAAGAAGCCATGGAGAAAGCGGAAACTGAAGAAGACTATTCCTGATCCCCTGCCGCTGCAGTGACCTGGTTTTCCGTTACCGATGGAGGGAATTTGGTTGCTATTTCTGGCGGTCCAAGGGACGCGAAAAAGTTCGCCGCCACTGTTTGCATCGCCGTGGCCTAAGGCGGTCAAATACTCCCATCCCCTGACCAGGCTAGTTTTCTCCCTTGGCGATCGCCCTGGTAGCATTTAATACAAATTGGCTATCTTGGCAAAGTCCCCCGAAATATTACGAAACGTAAAGTATAATAACAATCAACCTGTAAACCCCAAATGCCTTAGCGAGACAGTAACCCATGCGCGTTGTGATCGCCGGAGCCGGATTAGCCGGCCTAGCCTGTGCCAAATACTTAGCCGATGCGGGCTTTACCCCCGTCGTCTTGGAACGTAGGGATGTATTAGGCGGGAAGATCGCCGCGTGGAAAGATGAGGACGGAGATTGGTACGAAACCGGCCTACACATTTTTTTTGGGGCCTATCCCAACATGTTGCAGTTATTTAAGGAATTGGATATCGAAGATCGTCTGCAATGGAAAGAGCACAGCATGATCTTCAACCAACCAGAGAAACCAGGTACCTACTCTCGGTTCGATTTTCCGGATATTCCGGCCCCCATCAATGGTTTGGTAGCCATTCTTCGCAACAACGATATGCTTACCTGGCCGGAGAAAATTCGCTTTGGCTTGGGACTCTTGCCGGCCATTGTCCAGGGCCAGAGCTATGTGGAAGAAATGGATAAATACACTTGGTCAGAGTGGATGGCCAAACAAAATATTCCCCCCCGCATCGAAAAAGAAGTTTTCATTGCCATGAGTAAGGCGTTGAACTTTATTGATCCCGATGAAATTTCCGCCACCATTTTACTTACTGCCCTCAATCGCTTTTTACAGGAAAAAAATGGCTCTAAGATGGCATTCCTGGATGGGGCACCACCGGAGCGTCTTTGCCAACCTTTGGTCGACTATATTACGGAACGGGGAGGGGAAGTACACATTAATAAACCTCTCAAAGAAATTTTGCTTAATGAAGATGGTTCCGTTAAGGGTTACTTAATCCGGGGCCTAGATGGAGCCCCCGACGAAGTGATCACAGCGGATTTATATGTGTCTGCCATGCCGGTGGATCCCCTGAAAACCATGGTGCCAGCGCCCTGGAGAGAATATCCTGAGTTTAAGCAAATCCAAGGTTTGGAAGGAGTCCCGGTCATTAACCTCCACCTGTGGTTTGACCGTAAGTTAACCGACATTGATCATTTGTTATTCTCCCGATCGCCGTTGTTGAGTGTTTACGCCGACATGAGCAACACCTGCCGAGAATACAGTGATCCAGACAAATCCATGTTGGAATTGGTGCTGGCTCCGGCCCAGGATTGGATCGGCAAATCCGACGAAGAGATTGTGGCGGCCACCATGGCGGAGATCAAGCAACTCTTTCCCCAACACTTCAACGGGGATAATCCAGCCCGACTGCTTAAATCCCACGTGGTCAAAACCCCCCGCTCAGTCTACAAAGCTACCCCCGGAAGGCAGGCTTGTCGCCCCGATCAACGGACATCGGTGCCCAACTTTTACCTAGCAGGGGACTTCACCATGCAAAAATACTTGGGCAGTATGGAAGGGGCGGTGCTTTCCGGCAAACAATGCGCCCAGGCGATCGCCGCCGATTTCAACCCCCAAACCGTTCCCCCCACCAGGGAAATAGTCACCGTGGGTTAAGCCGCCTGGACTCCCTGGTAATCTTCCTGACAAATGGCAACCCTAATGCGACAATGCTAAATGGCTAACGGTCAAATTTCTCCCCAGCGTGCAGTTACCAAACCCCAATCCTGGTGGCTGACTTCCGAACCCCGTCCGTCCTTAATGTTACAACTGCCCAAACCGTCTCCATCTGCAAAGCCCTGTGCTTCTGTTGAGGAAGCTTACGAAATTTGTCGTCAAGTAACGGCCCAGTACGCAAAAACTTTTTACCTGGGAACTTTGCTGATGCCCCCTGCCAAAAGGAGGGCCATTTGGGCGATCTATCTTTGGTGTCGTAGGACTGATGAACTAGTGGATGGGCCCCAGGCGGCCACCACCACCCCGGAAACTTTGGACCATTGGGAGCGGCGTTTAGAAGGGATTTTTGCTGGCCAACCCCAGGACGATGCCGATGTGGCCCTGGTGGATACCTTGGAAACATTTCCGCTCGATATTCAGCCCTTTCGGGACATGATAGCCGGTCAGCGGATGGACCTTTACCGTTCCCGTTACCAAACCTTTGAAGAACTAGACTTGTACTGTTATCGAGTGGCGGGCACCGTCGGTCTGATGTCCAGTGCTGTGTTGGGAGTCGATACGGGCAATGGCCAGGCCCCTTGGCAACCCGATGCCGTGTACATTCCCCAGGAAGAGGCGATCGCCTTGGGGGTGGCGAACCAATTGACCAATATTCTGCGGGACGTTGGGGAAGACGTGGAGCGGGGTCGAATTTATTTACCCCTGGAAGATTTAGAACGATTTAATTACAGCGAACAGGATTTACTCAATGGGGTAAACGATGATCGTTGGCGCAGTTTAATGAAGTTTGAAATTGACCGGGCCCGCCATTATTTTGAAGATGCGGAACGGGGTATTCGGGCTTTAAATCGGGATGCCCGTTGGCCGGTGTGGACAGCGTTGATGTTGTACAAAGGCATTTTGGATGTGATTGAGGCCAATAATTACAATGTGTTTAATCGTCGTGCCTATGTACCCACTCCGAAGAAATTACTATATTTACCCGTGGCCTGGTTGCGGGCCCAGGTGCTTTAAGGTTTTTTCCGACCACTGATCGATGGTTGATCTGATCCTGACTTCCCGCTGAAAAAAAGCCCCCAACCGTTGTAGGCTAAGGACTCACTTTATGAAGGGTTCAAACTATCAGTGTAGCGAACAAAGGCGATCGCCCCGATGTTTCCCCTTAGGTGAAGAGAAATCACAAAGTTTGTTCAAAACTGGGACAGTTGCCGCAACTGCCAAAGGATGGACAGCAGTGCCCCCACCACTAAAATCATGGAACTAAGGGAACCAAGGGCAAAACCTACCATTCTTTTCTCCGCCGCTTGGTAATAGCCCCAGGCGTAAAGAATGCGCCCCAGTAACCAGACGGCCCCCAAAATGGCAGCAATGGTTGGATCTCGGTAAATGGCAAATAGCCATAGCCCCGGCAGAAAAAAGGCTAACTGCTCCAGGGTGTTGTACTGTACCCTCAGCACCCGCTCAAAGTCTTCATTGCCGGTGGTGGCCGGTGGCATCACCCCATATTTAGCCCGAGCCCGCCCCACATTAATCACCAGCACCAGGTAAAGCATCGTCGCCAAAGCAGTGATCAAAGCTGGCCAGAGTAACTCGGTTTTTGTCATCGGTCATGGTGAAAGAAAGTATATTTTCAGACTAGCCCAAAAAGTTACTCTGCCTCCAAATCATTAATATTGCTCGGACTAATCGCTATACTTACGGTCAGGGTATTACCCAACTTTTTATTTTTCTCAGTCAAGTTCCTTTTGTATTTTTTATCCCATGCAGCTAAGCCCCCAGGAAAAAGATAAATTGTTGATTTTTACCGCCAGCCTAGTGGCAGAACGCCGTAAGGCCCGAGGGCTCAAACTCAACTATCCCGAAGCCGTGGCCTATATTTCCGCCGCTATCCTGGAAGGGGCCAGGGATGGTCGTACCGTAGCCGAGTTGATGAACTATGGCGCTACCCTATTGAGTCGGGACGAAGTCATGGAAGGGGTGCCGGAAATGTTACCGGAGGTACAGGTGGAAGCAACTTTTCCCGATGGCACTAAACTGGTGACGGTCCACGAACCCATTCGCTAGTAATGAGCTGGCCGGTCAGGGCGGACTGTTTTTTACCGTTAAACCCCAGGCCTGTTGACCGTAGAAAAAATTCATTGTCTAGGGTTGACAGTGATCAATCTTTATCGCTATATTTAAAAACGTCTGAAATAACGAACTGTTATCGAGACTGCCTAGCCCCCATCGTCTAGAGGCCTAGGACACCTCCCTTTCACGGAGGCGACAGGGATTCGAATTCCCTTGGGGGTATTAAAAAAAAAGAAAAAACGAAAAGAAGTTCTTCGGGGCTTCTTTTTTGTTGCTCACCCAAACAATTCCCCAAGAAGTTTAAAACCCTCTTTCGGTTTATGGAACAGAAGAAGAAGCGGGGAGCTTGTCGAGGGAAACAGCGCAGAAATGGCAAGACCCAAACTCCATCTATGGCAGTATAGGGGCGTAGTTCTTTGTCCTTGAGGCTCTGTCTGGCAAATGTTAATCCTGCGTCGCCTAATACTAGTTGTTTCCCTTAGTTTTGCCACGATCGCCATTGACATTACTACGAGACCAGGGCTGGAACCAGTGCAAGGCCAGGGGGTGGAGACAGTAGACTCGCAAACACTAAAAGTGGGGGTGGTGGGCAATCCTCCCTTTGTCTTTTATGGAGAAGGAAAAAACGCAGCATTTACCGGTATTAGCCTAGATGTGTGGAGAGCAGTGGCCGAGTCCCAGAAGTGGAATTCAGAATATGTAAGGCAAAATTCCATCTCCGCAGGCATCACAGCGGTGGCGGAAGGGGAATTGGATATTTTAATTGGTCCCATTAGTGTTACCCCAGAGCGGGCCGCCATAGAGGGCATTACCTTCACCCAGCCCTATTTCAGTAGTGGCATTGGCCTGTTAATTCCAGGCAAACCGGTGAGTTTATGGGAAAGATTTTCGCCTTTTTTTGGCATAGCCGCTTTGTCTTCAGCGGGGGTACTTACTCTACTTTTATTTTTGGTGGGGAATTTAATTTGGTTAGCAGAACATCGCAAAAATCCTGAGCAGTTTTCCCCCCATTACCCAGAAGGAGTCCAAAATGGCATGTGGTTTGCCTTAGTTACCCTAACAACAGTGGGCTATGGCGATCGATCGCCGAGGACTAAGTTAGGGCAACTGGTGGCGGGGGTATGGATGTTGGTGGCCTTATTAAGTTTTTCTTCCATTACGGCGGGGTTAGCTTCGGCTTTTTCCACGGCTCTTTCCGAAGCTAGTGCAACACCTTTGTTTAGAAGTGTGGGGGATTTGAAAAATAAAGAGGTGGCAGTGGTGCGGGATACCACAGCGGTGGATTGGGCTAATTTTTATCAGGCTGACGTTAGGGAAACTAATAATTTGACAGCAGCCATTACCCTACTACAAAAAAAACAGGTGGAGGCGGTAATGTTCGACCGGCCAGCCTTAATTTACTACACCAGACAGAATCCTAATCTTAACTTGGAGGTGACAGAAATTCGAGTTTCCCTGGAGCCCTATGGCTTTGTGCTCAAGGAAAATAGTCCTTTGCAAAAGACTATCAATGTGGAGATGCTCAATTTGCTTTACAGCAGGGTAATTGCGGAATTTACCGAACGCTGGTTAGGGCCTGGGATTGAGGAAAATCAAGACCTTTTGCCCCAAAACATAGGAGAAAGCCCTAGCTAAACCCTGGTAAAACTTATAATACCGTTCTGGCTCTGCAACCCTACTAATTACTGTCAGGAACAGCCAAAGTATTTTTTGGACTGGGAGCGCAAACAATGCCTTTTATTGATGTTAGCCTTGGACTAGCTGTGTTCCTGGGGTTTATTTTCTCGGTAATGGCAGCTAGGTTCTTTTTGAAAATTTGGCTGCACTATCTATGAGTACCATCAAGGCCCTGTTACCGCCAAAATTCCCCCAATTACTGACTGGTTTAGCTTTACTTTCCCTGTCTTTGGTGGTCAGCACGGCGATCGCCGCCAAGGCCTTACTGGAAGTAAAAAATGCTAATGATGTATTAATAGTTACGGGGTCAGCCAAACGACCCATCACTTCTGACTACATTGTTTGGGGATTATCTGTCTCTAGTCAGCAGCCCACCGCCCAGGCAGCTTACCAGGATTTACAAAGTCAAACTGAACGGGTGCAAGCCTATCTCCAAGCAAAAAATGTGCCCACGGCAGCCATTAGTATGGGGGCGATGGAAACCTATGCCATTCCCGAAGTTACTGAAAATGGGCAGGAAACCGGGAGAACCTTGGCCTATCGTCTTACGCAACGGTTTGAAATTAGTGCCGATGACGTGGATCGTTACAGCAAATTGTCCCAGGAAGCCACCGAATTGATTAATGAAGGCATTAATTTAACGGTAGAACCGCCCCAGTATCTTTATACTCAGTTAGCCCCCCTCCGCATTGAAATGGTGGCCGAAGCAACCAAGGATGCCAAAGCTCGGGCCGAGGCGATCGCCAGTAGCACCAATAGCAAAGTGGGGGCAGTGCGGAGTGCCCAAACCGGAGTTTTTCAAATTACCTCCCGCAATTCCACCGATGTCAACGACATGGGAATCTATGACACCTCTTCCATCGAGAAAGACATCACCGCAGTGGTTTCCATCACTTTTAGTATGAAATAATTATCTGAAAATTTTACCAAGGCTGTTACTCTGTCCGTATTTTCCCTGATAATTAAAAGATCTAACCGATGAATGATTGATCTTTGTTGGTTTTCGTTCCACGATGTAAAGATTAGAGTCGATAAAAGCCATGCTGTTTCGTCAATTGTTTGATCCGGAAACCTCCACTTACACCTACGTAATTGCTGACCCCAAGGGTCGGTCTGCGGCCTTGGTAGATTCTGTTTTAGAACAAGTGGATAGGGATCTAAACTTGCTCAAAGAATTGGATCTCAAGTTAACTTTTTGTCTGGAAACCCACGTCCATGCCGACCATATCACCGGAGCGGGAAAACTACGGCAATTAACAGGTTGTCAAAACCTCGTACCCCAGTATGCTGAGGTGGACTGTGCTGACCGCCATTTGCAGGACGGGGAAATTGTTCATGTTGGCTCCATACCCATCCAGGCGATCGCCACTCCGGGGCACACCGATAGCCATTTAGCTTTTTTGGTCAATCAAACCCATGTGTTGACGGGGGATGCTCTGCTCATCCGGGGCTGTGGCCGGACGGATTTCCAAAGTGGAGATGCCGGTACGTTGTATGACGCTATCCACGGTAAATTATTCACCCTGCCGGAGGATGTTTTTGTCTATCCGGGCCATGACTACCGGGGCCACACCGTTTCCACTATTGGGGAAGAAAAACGTTTTAACCCCCGCTTATTAGGGCGCGATCGCCAGAACTTTATCGAATTTATGGATAGTTTAAATCTGCCTGATCCAAAGAAAATTATGGAAGCGGTGCCCGCCAATCAACTCTGTGGTCAAAGGACTGTTGCGGTTTAAAGACTTGCTCCAAGACTAATCAAGATCCATTTCCCGGAAAAATCCGTTCACAATTATGGTCAGTTGGTGTCAGTCCCTTTTCCTTCGCTGGGGTAAGGTTTTAACCCTAACAGTGCTTAGCTTTGGGCTTTGCTGTGCCTGTTTAACTCTTTGGCCGGTGGCAACTCCA
Source organism: Synechocystis sp. IPPAS B-1465 (assembly GCF_003015225.1). GTDB lineage: Bacteria > Cyanobacteriota > Cyanobacteriia > Cyanobacteriales > Microcystaceae > Synechocystis. The sequence goes on from NZ_CP028094.1 coordinate 1,403,770, forward strand.
GCCCTAGTACGGGAGACTACGGAACAGCCGGGGCAAACCCTGATCCAGTCTCGTCAATCCCTACGGGACCAGGAAGGGAATACCTGGCAAGTGGTGTTATTTAAAAGGACGAAAGCCAACGGTGATAGAGAAACCAATTTACGTTTAGTTGGTTTTCCTGGAGTCACATCCTTTCGCCATCCAGCCCCTTTGGTGGTTCGGGACAATGGTGGTAATACCGTTAACCTAACCGATCTTTTAGCAGAGAAAAGCCCCGGTGAAAATGTTGGTCAATTTTTGGTTACAACGGATTTTACCAATTTACAAATTAATGGCATTTGGGAATTGAATTTACCGTTGGCAGGGGGAGAACAACAAATCAAAGTTCCCTATTTTGTCCTCCAAGAATGGCAAAGTTTGTTGGCCAAGGCATCGGATTAATTGGCAACAGCTTAGCCACTAAATTTAAAATTATTAAAAACAAACTTAAGCGGAGATTAAACTATGGCTAGCTCAACCCAAACCAATGTCACCATTGCCCCCAAAACTTTGCAACAATTGCGTCAACAGGATGCGGTAATTCTGGTTGATGTGCGGGAGCCCCTGGAATTTGTTGGGGAACACATTACCGATGCCTATTCTTTGCCTTTATCCCGATTGAATCCTAGCCAATTGCCCCAAGCGGAAGGAAAAACGACGGTACTCTATTGTCAAAGTAGTAACCGTTCCGGCAATGCCCTGCAACAATTGAGATCTGCTGGGGTGGAAGGAATCATTCATTTGGAAGGGGGATTATTAGCTTGGAAACAGGCTGGGTTGCCGACGGTAAAAACAAAAAATGCCCCCATCAGCATTATGCGTCAGGTGCAAATTATTGCCGGTAGTTTGGTTTTGACCGGGGTTTTGCTGGGCAGTTTTGTCGCCCCTGGATTTTATTTTCTCAGTGGTTTTGTCGGCGCAGGATTATTATTTGCCGGACTTTCTGGCACCTGTATGATGGCTAATCTTTTGGGCAAATTACCCTACAACCAAATTAAGGACTAATAACCATGGCACTCCAAGTGGTGGGCTATTTTTTGGCAAGTTGCATTGGCCTAAGTTTGGGGCTTTTGGGAGGTGGCGGCTCGGTGTTAGCCCTGCCCATTTTGGTCTATGTCATGCAGGTTCCCCCCAAGGCGGCGATCGCCATGACGTTAGTGATTGTGGGGGCCGTGAGCTTGATTGGGGTCATTCCCCATTGGCATCGGGGTAATGTTAATCTCCCCAAGGCCCTGATTTTTGGTTCAGCCACCATGGTGGGAGCTTTTGGCGGGGCTAAGCTAGCCGCTCTTCCTTTAGTGACAGAAACGTTTCAGTTGATTTTATTTGCGGTGCTGATGCTGGTGGCGGCTATTTTTATGATCCGCAAAGCCCAACAACGACCCCAGTTATCCTCCACAGAGGATCCTGATTTAGCCACCTATCCCGCCCCCATTTGTAAATATTGTTGGCTGTGGCTACTGACGGAAGGCATTGCCATTGGCGTTTTAACCGGGCTGGTGGGAGTGGGGGGAGGATTTGCCATTGTACCCGCCCTAGTGTTGCTGGGAAAATTGCCCATGAAAGAGGCGATCGGGACTTCCCTGTTGATTATTGCCTTTAACTCTGTGGCCGGCTTTTTAGGTTATTTTGGCCAAGTTAGTTTGGATTATCATCTGATGGTGAGTTTTACGTTCTTCGCCGCCCTGGGAATTTTATTGGGTTCCTATCTATCCAGTTTTGTTGACGCCAAAAATCTCCAAAAAGGTTTTGCTTATTTCCTCATGGCGATCGCCGCCTTTATTTTGTTCCAACAACGGGATACTTTCCGAAGCTCCAAAGTTAATAGCTATCTGCCCGAAATAAGCTCCCAAGTATTGCTGCAAAAAGCACAGTAGATCCAAAAGAATGAATTAACAGAATTGATACTTACCATTGATTAACAGATTGATGGGTAGGGCAAATTAGCTAACTGTCCCCGGCAATTTTGCCAAAGTAACCGAAGAACTACAATCAATGGGGAAATCGACACTTTTTAACCCATCTGGCCGTCTCGGGTTCCATTGCCCGTTCTTTGCCCTGCTTCATCATCCATGCTTTCCCTGCTCACACCTCTAGTTCTGGCCCAAGCTAATCCGATCGCCATTCCCATCACGCCACCACCGGTAATTACCCAGCCCGCCCCCACCATCGGTGACACTCCCCAAGAACTAAAAGTTGTGCAGCCAGTGCGCCCTTTGCCAGGGCAACTAGACCAAATTCCCGTTTTTAACAGTAACAGTCCTGAACTGATTTTTAACGAAGGCATTATCCTCTCCACTTTGCCTTCCATTGGCATGGGCCATCCCTATGCCCACCTAAATCATCCTTTCCGAGGTCGGTTTGATGTCTTTGCCCACCACGTTGTCCAGGCTTCCCCTGAAGGGAAAACTTTATATTTAGGGGTGTTACTGTTCAATGGCAGTCGGCAGGATGCCACGGTGGAAATTCTGCAGGGGGCCAGTTCCCTCACTTCCCCCGACGCTCTATTTATCGATCTTCCGCCGGTGGTGGAAAACAATGACGGGAATGTATTTGCTGGCCCCGGCAGTCGGGTGACCAATGACGTACTACGGGGCAAAAGACAAACGGATTACCCAGACAAATTCGTCATTCCTGCCGGCCAAAGCCGCATGTTAATTAATCAGCCTTTGCCGGTGAACTATACCCCAGTGCCTGGGCAACCACCGCCGATTCGACTACCCCGCAACGGTTTTTCCGCTTACTTACGACTTAATACCAACGTCCCCATTCATGCCGCCAGCATGGCCATGTATGCTCCCCAGAATAGCCTTGGTGTAGAACAGGCTCCCCGTTTGGCCGATTGGGAAAATTTGCTCAAAACTGCCAACCTGATGCAACCCAGGGACCGCATTCCCCGTAATAGCCAACGCCGCATTTATAGCCGGGTGGCGGGGGTTTCCATTGGCTCCCAGTGGCAAGCCACCATCACTGATGACAACAGCCAAAAGCTAACCATTCCCGAACCGGGACAGGGTTTTTCCTATCCCATTAGCGCTTTGGAAGGGGGCCGCATGGGCACCGGGCAAAATCAGTCTGCCCCCATGGCGGTGCGTTACCCTGACACAGCCTATGAGTCCCACGGTAATTATGGAGTGCAATATAGTTTGACCTTGCCCTTGGTGAACAATACCAATCGCAATCAGACCGTGGACCTGACGGTGGAAACTCCCCTCAAATTCAACGATGCCCCCAATGATCAGCTAACTTTTTTGGTACCTCCTGCGGTCAATGTCTTTTTCCGAGGCACAGTAAGATTCAGCTATACCGATCGCCGGGGGCAAACCAATAACCGTTACTACCATCTGGTGCAACGGCGGGGCCAAAAGGGAGAAAATTTGGTCAGCCTCGACCTCAAACCAGGGGAGGCAAGAACTGTGCAGGTGGATCTGCTTTATCCCCCCGACGCGACTCCGCCCCAACTGTTAACAGTGAGAACTCGCTAGATTTGGCTTAGCGGTTTTTCGTTGAGTTTAAGCCGTGGCCACTTTTGTCGACTTCCCTTCCTCCTCCGTTTCCTCTTCCCCCAACCCCAATTCCCGTTTGAGGATGGCAATGGATTTTTCGCCAATGTAATGTTCAGAGCAAATAATTTCCGGCATCCGGATTAAATCATGGCGTTCCGCTTCGATCGCCTGACGCACAATGGGTTCACTGGCGGGATCGGTGATAATGGTGCGGGCAGTGCGGACTAGGGAGCGTAATTTCTGGGGATCGCTCACCAGAGCCGATTTCAAAAAGAGGGATTCTCCCCGCAGGCTGTGGATAAGAATTTCGGCAATGGTGAGAATGCCGGGGCTAAGGCTCACAATGCCTAAGCAGGAATTCTCTGGCAGAGCTTTGACCAACTCTAGCTCTTTGCTGTAATCGTAAATATCAACGGGAATCACCCGCACATCATAGGGAGTAGCAATGGACTCCGCCTCGGCCAAAAAATAACGACTGGTGACCACCGTGCCAGAAGGCAATTCGGACAAGGTTTGTTTGAGGGTTTCCATGGGCACCAACTGCACCGGAATTACTAAAGCTTGTTCTAATTCATTAAGAATTAACTGCCCCGCCCCGATGTCCCGCTGGGGCACAGTGACCAACACCCTAGCCGTACTACGCAGCCGCCAATCAATGGTTTCCAAACAAAGCTCTTTCACTTGGGAGAGGTTTAACCCCTGACCCAGCAGTTCATCAATGGTTTTTTGGATTAGTTGACTGGCTTCGGGATATTCCCGGAATAGGGGGCCATCGAGGATCATGCCCTCCTCGGTGCTGGGGGCTTTGACATAAATGCCTGAACCAGCAATGGATTCCACCAGGCCCGCATCTTCCAGATTTTGGTAAACCTTACTGATGGTGTTGCGGTGCAAGCCCGTCATCATGGCCAGTTGTCTAGTACTGGGCAAACGGTGCCCCGGATGATACTGGCGGGAGGCGATCGCAAAACGAATTTGGTCAAATAACTGCTTGGAAGCGGGAATTTCGCTGTCGTTTTGAATTTGGAACTGTAGCATTTTAGGGAATGGTAAACGAGGAGTAGGCAGATTCAGTCCGGATTTCATCCCAGGGCTTAAGACGGCCCTAACTGGGGAAAGGTTCATTGACGGTTTGGTTTTGATCGCCACTGGTAACCTTGCCCAAGCCATCACTTATTGCCGATATTGCCGACAAAATTTTCCAACACCTTCCCAATTAATTTTCACCGATTATAAAATTCTCAAAATTTCCATCAACTTTTAAAGGGCCGGAGCCAATCCCTAGCCATGGCCCAATCGAGGCTGGAACGAACTACAGCAAAACCAATCAGACTTTCCCCCATCAAAATGGCGATCGCCAGGGGGTCTTCAGTGGTGGGTAACGCGATCAGTCCGCTGCTCCGCACCAAAGTGAAAGCTAAAACCGCCCCGTCCCGGAGATGGGCATTGTCATCCTGGCGAATGATGTAACGATAGGTGACAGCAAATAAAAAGCCACTCAGCAAACCACTACCAAAGTTCAAACCCAGGTTAATCCAGTCCGAATTGAGTGTGCTTGTCAGTAGGTTGAAATAGGTGTTGCCCAGCAAGGTCAATCCATAAACCAACCCAAAGGCGGTCGCCCCGAGGCAACCGGCCTTAATGGACTCCAAACGTTCTTGAAAGCTTAATTGCACCCGTCATCACCCCCCAGAACGAACCATCGATCAATTATTGCAGGAAAGCTAAAATTTCACTGTGCAATTTTGGGTTAGGACTGGCCACAACTTCCGTGGACTCTGGGGTTAACTCTTTGCCCTGCCAATCGGTAAAACAGTAATTTGCCCCGGTCAAAATGGGGATCAATGCACAAAAGTCATAAAAATTTAAATCCGCTTCCACTATTACTAAGGGCATGGCTGTCCAACCGCTAGCGGCACTGAGGTAATTGAAACAATCTCCCCCAAAGGCGGTGCGCTGACATTGGCGGTAAATATCAGCCATTTTCTGTTGCTGAACCGGGGTGGTGAACATTAGTGGTGTGGTGGAGACAATACAGGCGGCAGTTAAATTAATTTCGCTTGCTTTATAGGGATTAACCAAGGGAATGCCATTAACGTTACTTTGCTCTCCCTGTACCCCCTGCCATCGATCACCGCTGATGGGTTGGTGGGCAATGCCCAGCACTGGCCGCATATCTGCATCTACTAAGCCAATGAGGGTGGCAAAAATTGGCAAGCCCCGCACAAAGGAGGAAGTGCCGTCAATGGGGTCTAACACCCAGGTATAGCCAGACTTTCCCGCAATATTTTTGCCTTCCTCCCGAATTACGCCATCCTGGGGGAATTGTGCCTGGATTAAATCCACCATGGCCTGTTCTGCTTCTTCATCGGCTTGGGTAACAATGGCGGAAACCTGGTCTATTTTTGTTCCACCCTGTAAATGGGAACGGCGAAAGTATTGAATAAGGATCTCCCCGGAAACGGCGGCCAACTGCTGGGCAATGAATAGTCTTTGTTCAACCTCTGGTAACATCTCCCTATCCCAAAGACCCTTTCAAACTGGCGATCGCCAACAGTAGTTGATCAATTTCCCCGTCAGTACCCACGGTAATGCGGAGATAATCGGTAATGCGGGGATGGTTAAAGTAACGCACCAGAATTTTCTTTTCCTTTAAGGCTTGGTACAGGTCAGCGGCGGCCATCCAACGGGGAGCGGCAAACACAAAATTGGCATCCGAGGGACATACCTGGAAATCTAACTCCGCCAATTGCTCCATTAAACGGGTGCGAGTGTGGCGTACCTTTTCCCAGAGGGGCACAAATTCAGCCTGGTTCCGTAAAGCGGCGGTGCCCAATACCTGGGCCAAACGATCCAAGTTGTAGGAATCCCGCACCTTATCCATTTCTTCAATCAAGGCCGGAGCGGCGATCGCCAAACCCACCCGCATCCCCGCCAGGCTATAACTCTTGGAAAGGGTACGGGAAATAATCACATTGTCAAACTCTTGCAGAAAGTCCCAATGGTCCTCGTCGGAAAAATCCCCGTAGGCTTCGTCAATGACCACTACTCCCTCCGCCTGGGCGCAGGTCTGCCAAAGGAATTCTCGATTTAAATGCTTGCCTTTGGGGGGATTGGGGGAAGCGAGGAAAATCAGTTTTGCCTCTGGACAAATCACCGGCCCGGTTAAATCAAAATTGGCATCGGTGGCAATTTTTTGTACCTTAGCCCCATGGACTGAGGCGATCGTTTCATATAGGGAGTAAGTAAGATCTAAAAAGGCAACAGTTTCCCCTGGATCGACAAAGGTACGCACCACAATATTGAGAATATCGTCGGAGCCATTGCCTGCTAAAACCTGATTTAAATCCACTCCATACAAATCCGCCGCTGCTTGACGTAACTGGGTCGAAACGGGATCAGGGTAAAGCCTTACTTTTGGTAACTCCGCTGCCACCGCTGCCAACACCTGGGCGGGAGGATCGTAGGGATTTTCGTTGGTGTTGAGCTTGATAAAATCGTTGGTTTGGGGCTGTTCCCCAGGCACATAGGCGGGGGTATGACGGACGGACGGACGGATAGACACCATTGCGCAATTACGATCAAAGGGGCAATAAATCCCTTTGTTTAAAGCTTCTCCCATTACAGACCATACCCCGACACCGTTGCCGCTGTAAAGGCGACGTCTAGGAAAAAACAGGGGAAAGAATGCCCTTTGTTTGGGCTATTTTTTAGGGATGGATTGGGACGACATGGAGATATGCCATGGCCAAACTGCCAATCAGTCACAGCAATGGCGGGGAACATAGGCTTGGGTTACTTGGCCATAGGATTCCAGGTAATGCCGTAGATGGTGAAATTGTTCGGGATTGAGACGGTAATAAATCCAGCGGCCGTCCTGGCGAGTGTGCACCAATTCCGCATCCCGCAGGCGTTTGAGGTGAAAAGATAACTTGGATTGACTAATATTCAGTTGGTCGCAAAGGTCACAGACGCACTGTTCTTGATTTTCCAGCAGAGTTAGCACCTGGAGGCGAATAGGGTCAGACAAAGCTTGAAACCCGACACTGATTAGGTCTTTTTCCGTTGTTTTCACGACAATATAGAAAAATATGAGGATATTAAAAATAATTTATGCGATTTTCTTGCGGATAACCACCGAAAAGCTCTGGATGTATTATGGTGTGAATTGATCCCATTCACCCCCCATCTAGCTACGACATTACCCCACTGTGCAGGCTGATTGGGCAAAGATTCCGTTCAAAACTAGGGAGTGGGTTAGATGCTGGGGAAATGTAGCCAAATTCTTGCCCCCAAAAAGTAAAATTTTCGTTGATTTTGTACAAAATTTGACAAAACAGTGCTACCTTTCGTGGTGGATATTTTTGATCCAAACTAGTTGGCTAAACCTAGGCCTAAATTGAGCCTAACAAGAAATAAACTCTTTTTCCCTTTTTGAAGACGCAAATGAAAAAGTACATTGCTGAATTTATTGGCACTTTTTGGTTAGTGCTTGGTGGTTGTGGCAGCGCTGTTTTTGCCGCTTTTATCGCCGCCCCTGGTGGTGGCAATACCAACGAATTTGGCTTGGGCTACCTGGGCGTTGCCTTAGCTTTTGGTTTAACGGTTTTTACTGGGGCCTATGCCCTTGGTCATATTTCCGGTGGTCATTTCAACCCCGCTGTTTCCTTTGGACTCTGGATGGGTAAGAGATTCCCCGGTTCCCAGTTAGCCCCCTATATCGGTGCCCAAGTTCTAGGGGCGATCGTGGCGAGCTTATTTATTTTCATTGTTGCCCAGGGTGGCCCTAACTTTTCCCTTGACGGCAGCAACCCCCTCGCTACTAACGGTTTTGGTGACCATTCCCCCCAGGGTTACGGCTTTTTGGCTGCCCTGTTAATTGAATTTGTTCTCACCTTCATTTTCCTAATTGTCATTTTGGGCGTTACGGATAAAACTGCCCCCGCTGGTTTTGCCCCCGCCGCCATCGGTTTAGCTTTGACTCTGATCCACCTGATTAGTATTCCCATTACCAACACTTCCGTGAATCCAGCCCGCAGCACTGGGGTTGCTCTTTTCTGTGGCAATCCTGCTTTGATTGGACAATTGTGGTTATTTTGGTTAGCCCCGATCGCCGGAGCGCTATTGGCAGGTTTTGTTTATCACAATGTGCTGGAAGACCTGGGCCGTCCCGAACCCGAAGCAGAGTGAAGCAAATGCTGACACTATCGGGGTTACGTTATCCTGACCCTGTTGATGTTTTTACTCCCCAGATACCTGATGGTTCAGGTTAAGCTTGGGGAGATTTTTTTGGCTTTAACCCAACTCCCCTTAAAAAGCGTCTGAAAAATTGACTTTTGGCTGTTTAATCCCCCCTAGCCCCCCTTGGGATGGGGGAAACTGTGACAAAAGTCCCCTTTTTAAGCCGGAGCTTTAGTGAGGAGATTTAGGGGGATAAATACTTAGCCTTGCGCTTTTCAAATAGGTTCTTAGCGGAAACAGAACTTGCCAAAAATCAACTTTTGGTCTTTATCATTCAGTAAGGCGGGGTTTGATTTTCCGGAAAGATTAAGATAAGTATTGGTTATATGGTTATTAGCCAGGATTATCAAATCTGTCTGACCTCCGTCGCCCTCCTTTTTTCGTTTCTTCCCCCGTTTCCCCTTCCCTATGTCCAAACTCGTTATCGTTGAATCCCCCACTAAAGCCCGCACTATCCGCAACTATCTGCCCCAGGATTATCGGGTGGAAGCTTCCATGGGCCATGTCCGGGATTTACCGGCTTCGGCGGAGGAAGTACCCGCGGCTTACAAAGATAAAAGTTGGGCTAATTTGGGAGTCAATGTGGAAGACCATTTCAGTCCCCTTTATGTGATTCCCAAAAGCAAAAAGAAAGTAGTTAAGGAATTGCAAACTGCCCTGAAAAATGCCGACGAAGTAATTCTGGCCACGGACGAAGACCGGGAAGGAGAAAGTATTAGCTGGCATTTGTTGCAACTGCTCCAGCCCAAAGTGCCCATTAAACGGATGGTGTTCCACGAAATTACCCAGGAAGCCATTCGCAGTGCGCTGGAGAATTGCCGCGATATTGACGAGAATTTAGTCCATGCCCAGGAAACCCGCCGCATTTTAGACCGTTTGGTGGGCTATACCCTTTCCCCTTTGCTCTGGAAAAAAATTGCTTGGGGACTATCCGCTGGCCGGGTGCAGTCGGTGGCGGTGCGGTTGATTGTGCAGCGGGAACGGGCCCGCCGGGCCTTTAAGACCGCTGGTTACTGGGACTTAAAAGCAGAACTGGAACAGAATAAAAATCCTTTTCAGGCCAAGTTGATGACCTTGGGGGGCACTAAATTAGCCAATGGTAGCGATTTTGATCCCAATACTGGTGCGTTGTTGCCCGATAAACAGGTGGTGGTGCTGGATGAAGCCCAGGCGATCGCCCTGAAGGAGCGTTTAACCGGCAAGCCCTGGGCAGTGGTCAATACCGAAGAAAAGCCCGGTGTCCGTAAACCGTCTCCCCCCTTTACCACTTCCACCCTGCAACAGGAAGCCAACCGCAAGTTAGGCATTTCCGCCCGGGATACGATGCGAGTGGCCCAAAAACTCTACGAAGAGGGTTACATCACCTATATGCGGACGGATTCGGTGCATCTTTCTGACCAAGCGGTGACGGCGGCCCGCAATTGCGTGCAACAAATGTACGGCAAAGAATACCTGAGTCCCCAGCCCAAGCAGTACACCACCAAAAGTAAAGGGGCCCAGGAAGCCCACGAAGCCATTCGCCCCGCTGGGACAGAGTTTCGCATTCCCAATCAAACAGGGTTAAAAGACCGGGAATTGGCCTTATATGAGTTGATCTGGAAACGGACGGTGGCCTGCCAGATGGCCGATGCCCGCATTACCCAACTGAGTGTGCTGTTAAAAGTGGAAGATGCGGAATTTCGCGCGGCGGGTAAACGCATTGATTTCCCCGGTTATTTCCGGGCCTACGTGGAAGGGTCTGATGATCCCGATGCCGCTCTGGAAAACCAAGAAGTGATTCTGCCCCCCCTCAAAGTTGGCGATCGCCCGAATTGCCGAGAAATTGATACCGTGGGCCACGAAACCCAACCCCCCGCCCGCTATACGGAAGCTTCGTTGGTGAAAACGCTGGAAAGTGAAGGGGTAGGCCGCCCTAGTACCTATGCCAGCATTATTGGCACCATTATCGACCGGGGTTATGTGCAAATGCGGAGCAAAGCTTTGACCCCCACCTTCACTGCCTTTGCGGTGGTGAGTTTACTGGAATCCCATTTCCCCGACTTAGTGGATACGGGTTTCACTTCCCGCATGGAGCAGAAGTTAGACGAAATTGCCATCGGTAAAACCCAGTGGCTCCCCTATTTACAGGGCTTTTTCCTGGGGGAATCGGGGCTAGAAAACCAAGTCAAAGTGCGCCAAGACCAGATCGACCCGGCGATCGCCAAGGCCATTGAGCTGGAAAACCTGGCCGCTAAGGTGAAAATTGGCAAGTTTGGCCCCTATATCGAAATTCCCCAGGGGGAAGAAATTATTACCGCTTCCATTCCTCAGGATCTAACTCCGGCAGACCTCAACCCCGAACAGGTGGCCGTGTTGCTCAAGCAAAAAACGGAGGGCCCCGATAAAGTCGGTATCCATCCTGAAACCGGGGAACCAATTTTCATCCTCATTGGAGCCTATGGCCCCTACGTCCAGCTAGGGGAAGCAACGGAGGAAAATAAGAAACCGAAACGCACTTCCCTGCCCAAGGGGGTTAAACCGGAGGATGTCACCCTGGAAATGGCAGTGGGATTGTTGGCCCTGCCCCGTAATTTGGGAGAACATCCGGAATCGGGCAAAAATATTAAAGCCAGTCTGGGTCGGTTTGGCCCCTACGTAGTCCATGACCAAGGTAAGGATGGCAAGGATTATCGTTCCCTCAAAGGGGATGATGATGTGTTGACCATCACCCTGGAACGGGCTTTGGAGTTGTTGGCGGAACCAAAACGGGGCCGGGGCAGCCGCACTCCCCTCAAACAATTGGGCTTACATCCCGAAGACCAGGAGCCGGTTAATTTGTTCAAAGGCCCCTATGGGGTTTACATCAAACATGGCAAAGTTAATGCCAGCTTGCCGGAGGGGGAAACGGAAGAAACCATTACCCTAGAAAAAGCTTTACCCCTGTTGGCGGAAAAGGCCGGCAGCGGTAAAAAAACTAGCCGTAAAAAAGCCACCACCACAGCGAAGGGCACTAAGAAAACCACTTCTAAAAAAGCTAGTGCCACTGGTACGGCCAAGAAGACCACCACTAAACGCACCACCCGGAAAAAAGCTGCCAGTCCAGACCAGTCCAGCGAGGCTGGTTAAACAACTAGTTAAATAGAAGGATGAAGAAGCGTGTGACCCTGACTTTTCCCCGTAGTGCGGTGCAAATGCCCGTCACTTATCGGCTGGCCAAGGATTTTAATATTGCCGCCAATATTATCCGAGCCCAGGTGGCCCCCAATCAGGTAGGCAAAGTAGTACTGGAATTGTCCGGGGACATTGACCAACTGGAAGCGTCTTTGGAGTGGATGCGCTCCCAGAGTATTGAAGTTTCCTTGGCTAGTCGGGAAATTGTCATTGATGACCAAAGTTGTGTAGATTGTGGCCTCTGTACCGGGGTTTGCCCTACGGAGGCTCTGAGTTTAGATCCGGATAGTTTTCGCTTGATGTTCCGTCGTTCCCGTTGTGTGGTCTGTGAGCAATGTATTCCTTCCTGCCCCGTCCAGGCGATCGCCACTAATTTCTAACATCTTTGCCGACTCCGCCAACGGTGAGTTATCCCCATGGAATCCCCCATCCAAGCCCAACCCCCCCTGGACTTTTTAGCGCCCAATCTCCAGCCCTGGTTACTCCGGCTCGGGCCGCTGATTTTGCCCTGGTGGATCCGTTCTCAAACGGCGATCGCCAAAATTGAAGCCGAAAATTTGCAGGTTCTAGCTCAGGCCTACGGGGACTTTAGCCAAGGCAAAAACCGTTTACTCCTGGCTTTTCGTCACCCCAGCATCAACGATCCGTTATGTATGGGGTATTTATTTTGGAATTTATTACCGCCAGCTCTGAAAAAAGGTGCTCTCCAACCGCCACCGGTGAGCCACTCCCACTTTATGTATGACCGGGGCATTCCCCTCTGGGGAGGAGATTTTCTACAGTGGCTATTTCCCCGTTTAGGGGGCACTTCCATTCAGCGGGGGAAATTAGACCGCCCTGGCTTACGGTCTGCTCGGGATTTAATGCTCAACGGCCAATATCCCCTGGCCGCCGCCCCAGAAGGAGCCACCAACGGCCATAACGAACTCATTTCTCCCCTGGAACCGGGCATTGCCCAACTGGGATTTTGGTGTGCGGAGGATTTACGCAAAGCCCAAAGACCGGAGCAAACACTAATTCTACCGGTGGGTATTCAATATTTTTACCTCACCCCTCCTTGGCGAGAGATTGAAAATTTACTTTCCCAACTGGAAAACGACTGCGGCATTGGCCCCACCACTGACCATAGTTTGGGCGAAGCCAGATTATACGAACGCCTTTATAGCTTGGGGGAGGTAATGTTGGATCTGATGGAGAATTTTTACCGTCAGTTTTACCAACAAAACTTGCCAGCGGTGGAGGATTTAGCCCAAAGCCTGCAAGAGAATTTTAATAACCTTGAAACCGATCCCAATCAATTACTTGCTTCCCGCCTCCAAAATTTGCTCCATGCGGCATTAACGGTGGGGGAAGAATATTTTCAAATTACCCCGAAAGGAACGTTACCGGATCGTTGTCGACGCTTAGAACAAGCTGGTTGGGATTGTATTTATCGTGAAGATTTGCGGGACGAACAGACTTTATTCCCAGTTAAAAAGGGTCTAGCGGATCGCATTGCAGAAGAGGCAGATTTAAGAATGTGGCATATGCGCTTGGTGGAAAATTTTGTCGCAGTGACGGGGCATTACGTCAAAGAAAAACCGACGGTGGAACGGTTTGCCGACACTCTTTTATTACTTTGGAATGTCATTACCCGCATGAAGGGGGGCAACTTGAACAATCGTCCCATCCTAGGTCGTCAGCGGGTTCAATTAACCATTGGTGAGCCGATTTTGGTGGATGATCATTATGAAGATTACAAAGGTAATCGCAAACTGGCGATCGCCAAGGTAACTGAAGTTTTGCAGGAAAAGTTATCCGCACTAATTATTTAATTATTGCTAATGGTTTCTCCGGTATAAATAAACTGAACAACTTATACCAAGTCGATAAAAAGATGGCATAAATAGAGGAAGAAGAATGCACTGTAAGAATAGAGGATTGAGATAGCCCCGAAAAACTAACTGGACAGGAGAGAAAGTAAGCCCAGGGAAGCTGAATTCGGCCCATTGGGGGATAGAGATTTCGTAGTTTCGGAGGTAGATGGTGTCATACTTTAATCCTACTCCAGTCAAAAAGACTAGCAGGGTGGTAACAATGGCAACGAAGGTTTGAAAGTTCGGCATTGTTGCTGAGGAATCAACGTCCCTATTTTAATCGTTCAAAACTCAGCCAGCCAAAAATTATCTCTGGAGTGATGAACCATTCTTGCAGTTCGGCTAATACAGCTAGGGGATCTTTACCCATTTTTGTTTCTGGTAGTTGGTTCCCTTGGAAAACCATAACGATATTCTCACTAGGAGAAACAAGCCAACCTAGTTGACAGCCATTCCTAAGGGCAAAACTTATTTTTTCGATAACTTTTAGGGGAGATTGATCTGGGGAGAGGATTTCAATGATCCAATCTGGGGGGATATCGATTCTGTCAACAATTTGCCCCCTACTATCTAGGGGAATGTTGTTCCATTTGAAAACAGTAATGTCTGGAACAAGAGATCTTTCCCCGAAGGTGCAGCGCAGTTCTGTGAAGGCATAGGCGAGCTGGTGGGATTCTGCCCGTTGATTAATTTCGCTAGCCAAGGTGGTTTGCAGTTTACTGTGTTTACCCTGGGGCATTGGCTTCTGGATAATTTTTCCGTTTTGATATTCTTGGGCAGGTTTGGTTTCCGGTAAGTTTAAGAATTCTTCTAGGGAAATGCTAGACGTTGTCTCAATAGCATGAATCATAGTTTTTCACTAGGGAAGAGTAACATTTTAGCCCGGGGCCATGACCAGTAGGAATTTTTCCTAGCTGATTCCATTAGGGCTTGATTATAGGGAAGAAAAATTTGCTTTCTTTCCGTTAATTCATTGTTACCCTGGTAGCAAAGGGTGAGAAGTTGCCTGTGTTTATTATCCCTCCTAGCCCTTCTTCGCAAAGGCAGGGACAAGAGCACTGTTTTAATATTCTTGTTTTGGTTTCTGGATGAGGGCAGAAATAATTCACATTTCTTGAACTATTCTTTCCACAGAAAAATAAATCCAATTACCCTTTTTTAAGGGAGATTAAATCACCATTCTCATAGCGTATCCCCATACTCATCCAACAAAGCAAGAATATTTTCTAGTTGTCGTCGATGGGGGGAGTTGGGCTCAAGTTGGTAGCGGATGAGTGCAAGACGGTATTGATTTTCGATTCTAGTTCGGCGAGCTTCTTGTCCAACTCGGCGAGCCTCTCGTTCTCTTGCCTCAGCTCTTCGGTCTCTTGCCTCAGCTCTTTCATTCTCTGCTCGTGCAAGCTCTTCTTCTCGTTCTCGATCCTGTTTTGCTTCTCGAGCCACTGTTCGTGCGCGATCCTCGCTTCTTCGTTGCTCTTCCTCAGCTCTTCGGTTTCTTGCCTCAGTTGTTTGTTGTATTTCCTCAAGTCGGACAAACCCCCGTAGGAGTTGATCCAAGACCACAAACGAGAAAGTAAGCCCGGCGAAGCTGAGTCCTGCCCATTGGGGGATGGAGATTTCGTAGTTTCGGAAGTAGATGGTGTCATACTTTAATGCTACTCCAGTCAAAAAGACTAGCAACGTGGTAACAATGGCAACGAAGGTTTGAAAGTCCGGTATTGTTGCTGAGAAATGGATACTCCTATTATCCCTCTTAGCCTCCCTTAGTAAAGGGGGGAAATTGGTCATAGAACCTCGGGAAGGCAACAAGAAGACCAGCAGGATATCTAACTCATCAAGCCATCGTTGATAGTGGAGGGAAAAGCAATCTTTGCGTAACGCTCTAGGCCAGTGGGAGATAGGTCTTCCCCTTCTGGCCAGGCAATGCCCCCCAGGGGATCTATCTGGGCTTGGCGGAAATAACGGGGATTTTTTAAGCGCCAGTAATTGTCATTGGTTTCAATGATTGTTTGAAGATCCAGAATCAATTCTTGACCATTTTCTAGTTTGATTTGCAGTTGAAAGTTATCCAGAGGAAATACACTGATTGCCTTCAACCAAGGAGTTTTAACCTGAGAGTTCATTCCATTTCTCCATTGACTCTGCTTGATTATCAGAAAAATGGGTTTAAAACCCCCTCCTTTAGGAGGGCTTTAATTTTCTTGTAGAATAACAGCATGAAGCTAAGGTATCAGTACCGATTTTACCCCACAAACCAACAGCGACAGGGCTTAGCCCAGTTGTTCGGATGTGTGCGGGTAGTGTGGAACGATGCTTTAGCTTTTTGCAAAGATTCGGAAAAATTGCCTTCCTACAATGCCCTGTCTAAACGGTTGACGGAATGCAAACAAACAGAGGAGAAAATTTGGCTTACTGATGTTTCGGCAGTTCCATTACAGCAATCGATCAGAAATCTTAGTGCGGCTTACAAAAACTTTTTTGATTCAGTCAACGGGAAACGCAAGGGAAAAAAGGTTAATCCTCCTAAATTCAAAAGTCGAAGATCCAAACAGTCTGCTACTTTTACCAGTGCCGGATTTGTCTTAAAAGATAACGACAGAATTTACCTAGCGAAAATTGGATTTCTCGATGTGGTCTGGAGTCGCCCCTTACCGTCAATACCTAGTTCAGTGACGGTGATTAAGGATAGGGCTAATCGGTACTTTTTAAGCTTTGTTGTCGAAGTTGACCCACAACAATTAGCCGACAATGGGCAGTCCGTAGGGATTGATCTTGGCATCATCGACTTTGCCACTTTGAGTACTGGAGAGAAAATCAAATCTCCCAAACCCTTAAAGGCAAAGCTAAAGCGACTGAGGAAGTGCCAGCGCAATCTTGCTCGTAAACAAAAGGGCAGTAAGCGACGGGAAAAAGCTCGTTTAAGAGTGGCTAAAGTCCATGCCAAGGTAAAAGATACCCGCACTGACTTTTTGCATAAACTGTCCACCAGATTGATCCGTGAGAACCAAACGGTGATTTTGGAGGATTTAAACACCGCCGGGATGATGAAAAATCGTCGTCTCTCCCGTGCCATTTCTGACCTTGGTTGGCGTAGTTTTCGGACGATACTAGAAGCTAAGGCAGTCATGTACGGCAGGGAATTTCGGACGATTTCCCGTTGGGAACCCACTTCTCAACGTTGCTCCTGTTGTGGTGAAATTGGCGGCAAAAAAGAACTCTCTGTTAGAGAATGGACTTGCCTTTTTTGTGGGGCAAACCACGACAGAGATATAAATGCCGCAACAAACATACTGGTCGCCGGAGGGCATTCGGAGACTAAAAACGGACGTGGAGGAAAGCGTCAGACTACTTCGGTAGCGGCATCCGGTGAAGCGTCAACCCACCGAAAAGCTATTCAGTTAACTCTGTTTGCTTCGTAGGAATCCCCCGGCTTTAGCCGGGTTGGAGGATGTCAAAATGCCGTAACTTTAGTGAGCAGATTTAGAGATTAAATCCTAACCTATTGATCGCGTCTAGTTCCTGTTTGTAAAGTTGGGTTGAATCCCCCCCTAGCCCCCCTTAGCAAAGGGGGGGGACTGTTTTATCCCCTTAAGGAAAGAGGGAATGAAAAGCAGAAAAAACCGCCCCCGGAGGGACGGCCATAAATCAGTTAGTTCGATTTATCTGAGGTGGAATAGCCACCCTAGATATAGTTCAGAGAGTTTAGGCGTAGAACTCACGAACCTCGAAGTTAGGAGTCAAGTCCAGACCAAAGGTACCGCTAATACCTGTAAGTTCTACGAGGAAGTCGTCTTGGGAGCTGACAGCCGCAACACCGTTGTTGATGAACAGGAATTCGCGACCAGCCAGAGCACCAGAAGAGACATTGATCTGTTGCATCTCAACCAGAGAAGGCAAGCCGGGTAGCAAGGAGAAGGAGAGAGACGCACCGACACTGTTGTCTGCATTTACAGCTAAGAACACATCGTTGATGTTATTAGCAGAGGCATTAAGGATCGGATCGTTTAGATTGAAGACCGTATTCCCCGCCTGTAAATTAAGGACACGTTGGACGGCAAGGCCGGATGTAGCATCACCAGACAAGAAGTTATTGGCTCCAGCCGCGAAGACAAATTTGTCGTTGTTTACGTTGAAACCAGTAATGTTATCGACGTTGGCTCCATTGACCGCTGCGTTTTCAAAGGCACCATTCATGTACCAGATTTCATTGGCACCGTTAACGCCAACACCGCCGACAGTGACATCATTACCGATATCAATAGTGTCTGCACCAAGACCACCATAGAAAGTATCGTTGCCACGACCACCCACGAGCTCGTCATCGCCGCCAACGGCACGGAACTCAAGGCGGAGTTGAGCCAAATTGATAGCAGCTTGAGCAGCTTGAGCTTTACTATCACCCGCCTGGCCTTGGAGAGTGGCGTAGGGATTGACAAATGTCCAATCGTTGGGATCCAAGGGATCAAATGGCGCTGACAATTGGTCTACCAGGACAAAGTCACCGGCTAAGAAATCATTGCCGTCGCCACCAGAAATAGAATCGTCACCACCGATGAAACTGGTAGTACCGTCTTTGCCAAGCTGGAATCCTTTACCACCATCGATGATGATGCCGTTGTTATTAATAACACCGACAAACAAGTCACCAACCAGGATGTCATTGCCACCCTCACCGGTAATGGAATCATCGCCCGCACTAACGGTGGAACCATTGACCTGACCTAACTTGAAGTTGGTCAAGTTAATTTCACTGTCGTTGAACTCGAAACCAAACAGTCCGACATCACCAACGATGACATCTAGTCCATCGGCACCAGTCATGGTGTCATCACCACCAATGACGGTCAGAGTCTCAGTCAAGAATATGTCGTTACCAACCCCGTCAACGGCTGCAGCTAAATCGCCAACCAAGAAGTTATCTATGGCAACCTGACCAATAGGAAAGACAATCCCGTTATCACCCTGCTTGGTTGTGATGGTGTCATCGCCACCGATAGCGGTTCTTTCGAGGGATGCATTAAGGTCGATGTCTCCGAATGCGCCAATACTCCAGTCACCAACGGTAATATCACTCCCCAAACCGGCTTCAATGGTATCTTTACCACCATTAAATAAGTTCAGGTCAATATCATCGCCAGTAACCACTAAAAGATCACCGGCAATTACATCGTTACCACTACCGGCGTCGATGTCATCGTTGCCAAATGGTAATATTTCTTCTAGTGGTAATAAGGGTAATAACAGACTATCACCGGAAATGAAATCATCATCGTCGTTACCTTCAATGATGTCATCACCACCTAAACCGGCAATGGAATCCTCGCCACGGCCACCAAAGATGCTGTCATCGTCACGGCTACCGATGATCTCGTCGTCACCGATGTTGCCAATGACGGTGTAGCCATTGGTGTTAGGAGGGACGTTGGAAGCAGATAGGTCAACAGAACCACCGCCAGGATTTTCGATGGTGAGGGTAGCAATACCCAGGTTGAAGGTCAAGCCAGTAGCTTCCCAGTCTTGAACGACCCGAATTTCTGCTTCTGCATCTTCAGACACCTGGAATTGGTCGCCAGTTTCAGAGTTAGCATCGCCGAGGTCTTCGATGACATCAAAGCCAGCATCAACAAAGAAGAAATCGTCTCCTTCACCACCGGACATAATGTCATCACCTTCACCACCCTGGAGGTTGTCATTGCCTTTGCCACCAAAGAGGAAGTCATTTCCTTCATCCCCATTGAGGATGTCATTGCCGAAGCCAAGGATCGGATCCCCGTCACCGCCGACGAGGGTATCATCACCGGCACCGCCATTGAATTCGACACTGCCAATACCAGTCATTTCAATGAAATCGTCACCCTCATCGCCAAAGGCCAGATGCTGACCATCACCGTTACCGGGTTCCCCCGCAATGGGACCGAACAGAATTACGTCGTTGCCTTCACCGCCACGAACGGTGTGGGCACCAGAGATGGCAGCAACCCCCCTAATGAAATTCCTGGGGTTGTAATCAGCAGGTAAACCTAACTGGGCCAAAAGAACTTGATACTGTTCTTCCGTAGTCGGAATTGGCTGATCTGCCGCAATAAAGAGATCAAGGTCAGAAGGCTCAGAATCGTCAAAGAACGGATTGGCTATAGTCTCACTGTCTGGGTCGGCGGTTAGAGCGTCACCGCTGATTTCGATCAAGTCATCACCGGTACCACCTTCAACACTATGACCAGAGCCATTGGCGCTATCACTGGTAAAAGAATCACCGGTAATCCGGACAGTGTCGTCGTCGTCACCAGCAAATACAACATGACCAGCGAGATCGACACCTAGAGCCGCACCATTGCCCGAAACTGCTAAGGTTTTGTCGAATCCGATGAAGATGTCATCTTCACCTGCACCACCGAAGACCACATGGCCAGCAGAGTCACCAATGGCGTCGCCACTGATATTAATGTCGTCATCACCTGCGCCACCAACCTCGTTGATTAAGTCGAAGCTGTTGACCACATGACCAGCAATGGGACCTTCAGCAACACCAGTGAGAAGAATGCTGTCGTTACCTTCGCCACCAATGACAGTGTGACCAGCATCTGTATCACTGAAAGCATCACCGGTAATGGTTAACTCGTCATTGCCAGCACCACCATCCAGGATATGACCTTTGGAGATTACGTCTTTCAGATCTTCGCTGAGGGTAAAGGCATCCCGAGCGATGGAAATTTCGTCGTTACCGGAACCACTGAGGAAAGTAATGTCACCACCGGGGCGGTCATCAAAGAAAGCTTTCAAATCACCGGTAAAGACTTCCCGGCCTTCAAATTCAGGAATGAGGGCAGAACCAGTGGCATCAACCTTAACAACAGAGCCAATCAGGGAAGTGGACAAGGTGAGGTTTTCAATGCCAGTGATGCCAATGCTCTCAACTGCCACAATGCCTTCAATGTCTACCGTGTTGGTATTACCTTTGGACGAGGTGGTAACCCCGGAGGTGAGGCCAAGGGTTTCGTAGCCACCGTTGCCGGAGAAGTCGCTGATCTTGATACTGGTGACATCAGGACCGTCCTCGGTGACTTGGTCTACTGTGAGTAGCAAGAGATCATTGTCCCCGGCTAATTCGGGGTCAGCAATGCTGAAGCTAACATCATCACCGAAGAAGTAGTTGGTAACGGAGACGGTTTCCAAAGCAGTTTGGAGGTTGATGAGCTCTAGGTCACCACCTTTGGTACCGCTCGCTGCAACGTTTTTCAGACCAGTGATGAAACCTTGACCAACCACGTCGAAATCATTCGACACCAAAGTCAGGTCGTTTTCGATTAGGGTGGCTACGAGGGTTTCGATTCCATCCAGCACCGGGAAAATGGTATTGATGTTACCAAAGGTGGCTTCTTGCCAGGTCAAGCTCAAAGTTGGATCTTCGCCGGTACCAGTCAGGCGATCATTACTGTTGAGGGTATTAAAGATGGAGCCACCTTCAACCACAGCCACCGACAGGAAGGAGTTGCCAGAACGAATGTCAGCTTGAGGCGTCAGGATAACGTCAGCCACAAGGAAGTTGAAATCAGACGCATTGGTGGCACCATTGACGATAACAGCCTCGGCTTCGGTGATAACACCAAGATCGGGGTTGGTGTTGGTGAGGGAGTAGCTAACCGCACCGTCAAGAAGAGTAGAGGGCGCAGCGCTGAGATTGTCTAGGGTATCCGCAATGATGTAGGTGAACCCTGCATTAAGGTTAGGCAGACTCAAGAGGTCCTCCGCCTGGGCAACGCTTAAAGGTACATCGGTGTTGTTTACGATTACCTCAGCGGCATTAACAATGGCCGGGGTGGAGAGGGCCGCCAAGATATTGGCAGAAGTATCTTCCACAATGTAGGAAGGACCAACGGGAATACCCAGACCTTGTAAAAACGTCGCAGAAGCAACGCTTACGGGAACGTCAGGATCGGACAAAGTGATGGCAGTGGCGCCACCGGAAACTCCTGGGTCAGCAACAATATTCGCGGAGGTGTCTGCGATGGCATACACACCATCAAAATTACCGAGGGCGAGGAGTTGGGACGCAGTGGCAACATCTACGATGTCGGTGATACCAACGCTAGCGGCACCAGATACGGCGGCACCACCAGCCAACACATCAGCGGCGGTGTCAAGGATATCCCAGGTCACACCGGCGGCCAGTTCGTCAGCGGTGGCTAGCAGTATATTTGCATCTTCCACGCTCAGGGGGGCAGCGGGGGACTGATTCGCAATGACATTATTTGCCCCAGTCACAACGGGGTCGTCAGCACCAGCGATCAAGTTATCAGCAGTATCGCTAATGGTGTAAGCGGGGGGTAGGTTGGGGGTGGCTTGGGCCTGGGCAATGGTGAAGACGCTCAGGGAAGCCGCAATTTCCACAATCTGGGCTTCTGCCGCAAGCACACTCGCATTGGTATCATCAACCGTAGCAATGATGCCCGCAGCCTCGGCATACTGGGCTTCTGTAAATGTATTAACCCCTGCAGTGGACAGAGCTTCGGTGTAGGACAGGGAAACATCAGCTTTGTTGGTCAGCGCCTCGAGGCGATCGGTCAGACCAGCAGCGGCGGAAGCATTGTTCAGCGCGTTGGGGAAATCTAGATAGTTGTCGGGGGACAGGGACAACCAGTTAATCCAGTAGTCCAATTCCTCCGTGGGGACCAGGGAGGTATCGTTAATGTCAATGTTGTAGAGATTGGCAAAAACCTGGGCTACATACTGGCGTTTGTCAGCGGTTTGGGGCGCTTGGAAAAAGGGATACTTAATAGCTGCATCGGGGCTGCTGGCAAACAGGGCAACTGCTTCTGCATAGGTGATGTTTGCCCCATCTGTGGCCCACCAATTCAGATCACTGGCGGATACACCACGGCCGGTGTACATGATCTGTAGAGCCGCAATTACGTTAGGACTTAGTGCCATAGGACTTCTTAAAACTCCTCAGTTTTTACGGTAAAAAATATACAAAACAGGGTTCATCTATGTGTGTCTCGGAGTTGCTTAGGGTAATCATAGCAAGAATCGCCTTGCTGTCAAGACTAGAAGCATACCGCTGTTAACACGATGAATCCTCGCACTTTTTCGACATTGTCTACTTGGCGAACAGTAGGACTTGTTCTAGTCCACCCAACGAGGCAAGCCCATGGGGATCGTCTAGAATCGCTACTCCAGGCAAATTATAGCCTACGAATAAGAAAATGCAGAGATATTTTCCCCAGCATCGCTCAAAAATCCAGAATGACTATATTAAGCGGGGCAAGAATTCACCTTTGTTAAGCTCCCTTACTTTCGTAATTAAGGCTCCGGCTAGGTAAAGTTGAGTTTTGACTGTTTAATCCCCCCTAGCCCCCCTTGGGAAGGGGGGAACTGTCACAAAAGCCCTCCGCCAGAGCTTTAGTGGGTTGATTTAGGGGGATGAACACCTAGCTTTGCACTTTTCAGACACTTTCTAGAGGAAAGGGAAAAGCTAGTAGTACCAGTTTGGAACTAGGCCGGCGGCGGTGTTAATGAAAATGCAATCCAGAGTGGTCAACTCCCCCTGGGGACCACGGTAGGGCTCAGAAACGTCCCAAAGGCGAAAGTTGAATGGCAACAACCAATGGGCAATCTCCGTTAACAGGGGGGTTTTGGGACCGTAACCCCGATAGAGCCAGCACTCCAGAAATAAAACATCAACTTTGGCTAATGTTTGGGCTGCTCCCCGGAGGATGGACAATTCATTGCCCTGGGTGTCGATTTTAATCACCTGGGGTTGGGGCAAGCCAAGCTTGACCAGGGCCGAATCCAACGTGAGCAGGGGAACTTGAACAGCATTGATGGAGGGACCACCTTCCGTCATGGGTAAAGTGGTGCTACTGGCGGGGTCGTCAAAAACATTAACCGTTATGGTGCCATCCCGATCGCCGAGGGCGTATTTGTATAGATGGAAGGAAGGATAAACCCGTAACGTTTCCTCCATCAGACCTTGATAATCCGGCACATGGTCCACCAAGGGCTCGAACAAATAGAAGTCTGCCTCCGTTACCACCTGCTTTATATAGTAAGACCAACCACTGTTGGAAGCGCCCACATCGAAAATCACCTGGGGTTGGTAGCCCAATCGGGCCAAGCGTCGGAACACCTGACGGTCTAGCTGGAGAACCTGGCCATCTAGATCGTCGAGCATTTTTTGGTAATGGGGGGAAAGGCTGGGGGAAGACATTATTCAACTGTAGGCGAAGGGAGCAAGCTGGCCCAGGGCCCCATGACAATTAAAACCAATCTTTCCACTATGGAGCAGGCAAAGTGCTACTCCCAGATCACCTAGAACGTGGCGTGATTGTTCCGAGAAGGTTGATAAAAACCGATCTCAACAGCGCAGGGAAATGGACTAGTAAAAATTATGTGTCTACAAATTGCCCCGGCTTTTATGTTTAGCTTTGCTGACCACCAACTCAGTTTTTAGAGCCTGTTTGGAAAGTTGAGTTTTGGCTGTTTAATCCCTCCTAGCCTCCCTTGGGAGGGGGGGAACTGTCACAAAAGTCCCCTTTTTTAAGCCGGAGCTCTAGTGAGGAGATTCAAGGGGATAAATATCTAGCCTTGCATTTTTCAAATACTTTCTTAGGAGTCAGATGGGGGAATCGGCAATACTGGCGGTGTAAGGGGGGGTAAAGCTGGAGCGCCGACATCACGGGTTACGGACTCGCCATACTGTTCCAGCACAATGTTTGAATTTTCCCCCATGACGTTGATGGATTGCACCCTAACATTGCCACCGGACAGGCGATCGCCAACGGTTACGTTACGGGCTACGGGTTCCCCAGGGGCTTGGACAATGGCATAGGGACGACTGCCGATTTCGATAACACCGGAAACCACCACAGCCCTAGCATCATCGGGATAAAGTCTGGGCGGCTCCGAATTTGGAAAGATTGAGCTGCCATTTTGTTGCCCAGGCTCACCTGTGATGCCATTGACTCCTGTTTGTCCATCACTGCTGGCAACGTTGCCGCTATTTTCTCCTCCATTCGACGCCCCATCTGTTGCTTTGCTCCCATCAGCGGTAGATCCCGGGCTTGTAACCTTTGCTTCAACTGGGATCAAGGCGAAAGGATTTGGCCGACCAGCCTGGATTTCCCTCAAACGTTGATCCGGCAATACGGGGGGAATTAACCCCAGGGCGGCGATATCCACCGGGGGCAGGGGCCGAACGGCGGTCAGGGGCACTTCCGGGGGAGCTGTTTCTTGATTCTCGACGGAAACATCGGTTTCTTCACCACTGCCACCGCCGGGGAGAAATCCACATCCACCGCTGAACATCAGCAGGGAGACAGTTAAAAGGGAGAACAGAGATCGCTTCTTCATTATTGGAATCGCTGCAACACAGCCGAAAATACGAAGGGAGGCGGAGGAGTGGAAGTCTAAATTCGGGGAAATCTGGATTTAACCATTACTTTCCCCTCTAATCTTACAGCCTCCCCCAAAAATGCCAAGGGATTAAAGTAAATTCTGCTGGCGATCGTCAAGAAATATTACAAACTGTTACGGGGGCAGTGTAATCAGGAACGCAATGCCTGAGAATGGTTTGGGCAGGTTGCTCGCTGGAGTCCGCTGGTTAACGGCATTGTCCAGTTCGTGACTGCGCCTCGGTTGATAAAATCAGCTTAAAGCCTTTTTTTAACGTTTTAAATCTTTACGGAGGAATCCATCCATGAGTATCGTCACGAAATCAATCGTGAATGCTGATGCAGAAGCCCGCTACCTGAGCCCCGGCGAACTGGATCGTATTAAAGCTTTTGTTACCGGCGGTGCCGCCCGTCTTCGCATTGCTGAAACCCTAACTGGTTCTCGGGAAACCATCGTTAAACAAGCTGGCGATCGCCTTTTCCAAAAACGTCCTGACATCGTTTCCCCCGGCGGCAATGCCTACGGTGAAGAAATGACCGCCACCTGCTTGCGCGACATGGACTACTACCTCCGTCTCGTCACCTACGGTGTGGTTTCCGGTGACGTTACCCCCATCGAAGAAATCGGTCTAGTGGGCGTACGGGAAATGTATCGTTCCCTCGGCACCCCCATCGAAGCCGTTGCTCAAAGTGTCCGGGAAATGAAAGAAGTTGCTTCCGGTTTGATGTCCTCCGATGATGCCGCCGAAGCCTCTGCCTACTTTGACTTCGTTATCGGAAAAATGAGCTAGGTCTGTGTACCCAAGCTTATTAAAGTGTTGAGCTTAATTATTCAACCCTTTTAGCAAATTTTCCCCATTGAGTAAGATTTAAGGAAACCAAAACTATGCAAGACGCAATTACGGCTGTAATCAACTCTGCTGACGTTCAAGGTAAGTACCTCGACGGTGCTGCCATGGACAAACTGAAAAGCTACTTCGCCAGCGGTGAACTGCGGGTGCGGGCTGCCAGTGTAATCAGCGCCAACGCCGCCACCATCGTTAAAGAAGCTGTGGCCAAATCCCTGTTGTACTCCGACGTCACCCGTCCCGGCGGCAACATGTACACCACCCGTCGCTATGCGGCTTGTATCCGTGACTTGGACTACTACCTCCGCTATGCCACCTATGCCATGTTGGCCGGTGATGCTTCCATTCTCGATGAGCGCGTACTCAACGGTTTGAAAGAAACCTACAACTCCCTCGGTGTACCCATCTCTTCCACCGTTCAAGCTATCCAAGCCATCAAAGAAGTTACCGCTAGCTTGGTTGGTGCTGATGCCGGCAAAGAAATGGGCGTTTACCTCGACTACATCTGCTCTGGCTTGAGCTAGTCCTGGATTCCCGTGGGTGATGCTGCCTTGGTTGATTTGCAACTTAGCCAGTAGCCCCTCTGTTGGAACGGGAAGTCGAAAGTGAGTGCTGGGGCCGTTAAAGCCACCACCGGGATAGCCGGGGTTTTAGCTGACCGGTATTGACTTCTGACTCCCGTTCTGTCGCATATGCCAACTTTTTAAGAGAAAACGTTTTAGGAGAGCCACACCCCATGCGGATGTTTAGAATTACGGCTTGTGTTCCTAGCCAAACCCGGATTCGGACACAACGGGAATTACAAAATACCTATTTTACGAAGTTGGTGCCCTATGACAATTGGTTTCGTGAGCAACAGCGCATCATGAAAATGGGCGGCAAAATTGTGAAAGTCGAATTAGCCACTGGCCGTCCCGGCACCAATGCTGGTCTAGCCTAAGCTTGAGACTAGTTGTTGCTAATTTAGCAATGTTGAATGGCAATTTTATGAATCAATTTTTTCGAGGTCAGCAATGGCCTCTTTTTTTGTTTGGTTAATCTCCCTCTTCCCTTCTGGCCTGAAAGCAACACCATTCCTGCCGTTTCCATATAGCGACCACCGTCCAACCGTTTTGCTCCAGCGCATCGGCGATCGCCTGACTTTGTTCCACCATAATACCGCTGAGAATAGCCCAGCCATGGGGTTTGACTAGAGGGGTGAATTGGGGCAGTAAATCCACAATTACCTCCGCCAAAATATTGCAAATAATGCCGTCCACCGGCTCAGCAATTAACTGTTCCAATTCCG
Organism: Synechocystis sp. IPPAS B-1465; assembly: GCF_003015225.1. Taxonomy (GTDB): domain Bacteria; phylum Cyanobacteriota; class Cyanobacteriia; order Cyanobacteriales; family Microcystaceae; genus Synechocystis. The sequence continues at coordinate 1,431,067 of NZ_CP028094.1, forward strand.
GCACACTGCCCTCATTGATGACCAAATTATCGGGGTGAATTTGGTTCAGATGACGATTATGACGGGCTGATTCCACCGTTAGGGGATCATTATCCACTCCATAAACCTTGGCTGCCCCTAATAAAACCGCTCCAATGCCTAAAATACCGGAACCACAACCTAGATCCGCCAGAACTTGATGTTTGTCTGGCTCCACCCGCATTTCCAAGGATTCTAAACAAAGCTGGGTGGTGGCATGGGTGCCGGTGCCAAAGGCCACACCAGGATCTAGGCGGAGAATCAGCCGATCCGAATTTTCCGGAGGATCAATCCAGGCCGGATAGATGATAAACCGATCGCCAACGGGGGTGGGTTGCCAATGCTCTTTCCAGCTAATGGACCAATCTTCTTCGTCAATTAATTGCCAATGGAAGCGGGGCTTGGGCACCTGGAACAGTAATGCGTCCTGCTCACACCAGAGGGCTAGGGCGGCCAAGTCGAGAATTTCAGCCTTTTCCTGGGGTAAATAGCCACGGACAAGCAGGGAGTGGGCCTTTTTTTCGGTGGAGGTGCCTAAACAACCGAACTTTTCCAGCCGCCAAAAAGCAGTTTCTTCCAGGGAAGGATGGCAAAGTATTCTAATTTCCCACCAACTATTAGCCGCAGCCATCGATTTCTCCCTTATGTGCGCCAACGGTAGGGAAGATTAATTCCTCCCCCCATTGACTTGGACCCTTGGTGAGCTAATTAGAGCTTAACGGTGTAGGCATCCCGGATACCGGCCACCTTGGTGATTTCCGACAGCAGACCATCGGGCAGAGGATCATCCAAGCTCAGGGCCATAATTGCATCGCCCCGGACAATTTTGCGCCCCACCTGCATGCTGGCGATGTTGACGTTAAAGCTACCCAGCAGGGAACCAATTTTACCAATGATACCCGGCATATCCCGGTGCAAGGTGAACAACATATAGTTGTTGGGGGGAACGTTAATGGGAAACTCATCCACGTCGGTAATGCGAATTTCACCATTACTCAACAGGGCCCCGGTGGCGGAATGTTCTCCCATGGTGCCGGTGGCTTTGAGGTGCAAAGAGCCAGAATAGTCCCGCACGGAAGCATCTTTAGTTTCAATGACCCGGATGCCCCGTTCCTTGGCTTCGATCGCCGCATTGACGTAATTAACCCGTTCCCGCAGAGCTTGGGAGAGCAAACCTTTAATGGCCGCCACCACCAGGGGTTGACTATTGGTATATTCCGCCAAATCTCCCTGTAAGCAAACCGTTAGGCGATCGATGCGGCCGCCGGCCAATTGACCCACTAAAGTACCGAGGGTTTCCGCCAGCTTCAGGTAGGGACGCAATTTTTCCATTACATCGGGGGTTAAACCGGGAATATTCACCGCTGAACGGGCCGGCAAACCAAGCAACACATCCCGAATTTGTTCCGCCACATCCACCGCCACATTTACCTGGGCTTCTTCAGTGGAAGCACCCAAATGGGGGGTTAAAATCACATTGCTAAATTCCCGCAGCCGAGATTCCCCTAGGGGTTCCTGGGCAAACACATCCAGGGCAGCCCCACCAATCTGGGCCGTTTCAATGGCTGTTACCAAAGCTTCTTCATCAATAATGCCTCCCCGGGAACAGTTGATAATCCGGGCAGTGGGCTTCATTTTAGCCAGGGTTTCAGCATTGATTAGGTTGGCGGTTTCCGGTGTTTTGGGAATGTGTAGAGTGATAAAGTCGGCTTCACTGAAGAGCAGATCTAAGTCCACCAAAGTGCAACCAATTTGGTCGGCCCGTTCCTGGGAAATAAACGGATCGTAAGCTAACAATTTCATCCCCATGGCTTTGGCCACACCGGCCACGTGGGAACCAATTTTCCCCAGCCCCACTACACCTAAAGTTTTCTTATAAACTTCCGTACCAATAAATTGTTTCCGTTCCCACTTACTTTCCTTAACGGATTTGTTGGCATCGGGGATGTGGCGGGCCAGGGCCATCATCATCGCTAGAGCATGTTCCGCCGCCGCAATGGTGTTACCCTCGGGGGAATTGACCACCACAATGCCCTGACGGGTGGCCGCCGGCACATCAATGTTATCCACCCCAACCCCAGCCCGACCAATGATTTTTAACTGGCTACCCGCTTGGATAATTTTCTCCGTCACCTTGGTGGCAGAGCGCAACATAATGGCATCGTACTCAGGAACAATGTCTATAATTTCTGCTTCCGATAGCCCAGTTTTGACGTCAACTTGGGCCACTTGTTTGAGAATATCAATGCCGACTTGGTCAATGGAGTCAGAAACTAAAACTTTAGCCATGGTGAATGATCGAAAAATTAATAGCGCTGGGGCCGGCGGGGACAAAAGGCCAAGAGACAGTCCCTGGAGCCAGGCTAGATTCACTAGATGGAGTTAGTATCCTGGGCCGATCTCCGTAGCCCATTCTAGCGGCTTGGGGGATAACCGTTAGCAATATTTCTGATTCCCTGGGACTGGGGGGGCCAAACCATAGGGAGTTTTCCCTAGAAAGCCTAGAAGTTTTTGGATATAATAAGCAAGATTAATTTAAAGTAACAAAACTTAAAATTGCCCTGGTTACTGTTCCCCCAGAGCAAAATCTTTTTTTTTAAACCCCCTTTAGCCAACTTTACTCAGCCCCCGTAGTGATTCCCCTTTTAACCACCGCCTTAGCCCAGCCAGGGCTGAATTTTTTGCGCCGCTTACACCGTTGGCGTTCTGGCTTATCCATTAACCCCGCGACCACTGGCATGCAATTAGCAGCTGGCTTCCTTGTGTCGGTGCCGGTGTTTATCCAAGCTCCCCTGGTACGACAGTTTCCCTGGATTTCGCTCGCTTTAACTTTGCCCTGGGTGGCGATCGCCGTTTGGTTAATGAAGCGACCGGAACAGGCCATGTGGGGGGATTTGTTGTTGGGCTTTAGCTGGAGTTGGTTGGCGGGAGCGATTTATTGGGGCTGGTTTCGTTGGGAGCCCCTCTGGCATTTACCCATCGAGGCGATCGGTTTACCCTTTGCCCTCTGGGGATTGAAACGGGGCTGGGGAGTGATCGGCCATTTATTCTATCTAGGCTCCCTGATGGGGACAGCGGTCACGGACCTTTACTTTTACCTCACCGGATTGATGGACCATTGGCGGCAGGTGATGGTGGTGGACCCGGAATTTGCCCGGTTTGTGTTTCAGGCGGCCCTGGCTAAAATCCACACTCCCTGGGGTGCTGCCTGGGCTTGGCTACTACTGGCCCTATTGTTGGGGCTGGGGGGTTGGGCATTGCAACGGCCTTCCCCCGGTTGGCAAGCCTTTGGGGGGGCAGTGTTGAGTACGATTGTCGTAGATGCCCTTTTCTGGCTTGGGGCTATGATGGCCTAAGTCAACTCTTGTCATTATTCTGTGGATAAGCCTGCCCTACCCATTTACCTAGTAGTACATTTTTCTTATGGAGATGTAACCTTTCCTCTCCAGGGGCGGAGCTATTGGACTGTGGGCCGGAGTCAGGACAATGATTTGGTCATCCGAGACAATTGTATTTCCCGCAACCATGCCATTCTACAGGCGACGGAAGAGGATACCTTTTTGCTAATTGATTTGGGTAGTCGCAATGGCACCTTTGTTAATGGTCGACGGGTGAGTGTGCCGATCGCCATTCAAGACCAAGACAAAATTACCTTTGGCAAAACGGAAGCGCAATTCTACTCCGATCAAAACGGCACCCCGTCGGGGCTACTGCGAAATCCGGCGGAATGGGATACCCAGACCAATGTGCTCCATGAACGGCGGTTAATTACGGTGTTGGTGGCGGATATGCGTAACTTCACCGGCATGGCCCAACAGGTGGAAGAGGAGTTGCTATCTATGCTGATTGGCAATTGGTTTCGCCAGGCTGGGCATATTCTGCGGGAAGCGGGCAGTTGGGTGGATAAGTACATCGGTGATGCGGTGATGGCCATCTGGTTCCACGGTTACAACGAAGCTACTCCCGCGGAAATTATTCAAATTCTCCATGCTGTCAACCGACTCCAAGCTATGACTGCCAAGTTGAATCAGAAATATGAGCTACCCTTTCCCCTCCGCATTGGTACAGGGATAAACACTGGTTACGCCATGGTGGGCAATACCGGCAGTGGGGACCATCCTGACTACACGGCGATCGGGGACACGGTCAATGCGGCTTTTCGGCTGGAATCGGCCACTAAACAGGCCCATTTCGACTTAGCCATGAGCGAAAAAACCTTCAGTTACTTACAGGACTTGCCCCAATGGTCCGCAACTGTTCAGCAGCACACCATTGAGTTGAAAGGCTACACTAACCCGATCACCATTTACGGACTGCCCTTTGCTACCTTGGGAACCCTGTTGGATCACACCTCCTTGGAAGATACTACCCCCGCCTCGGAAGGGCCCTAATCGTCCATAATGGAAACCGTTGTAACATTTCTTAACACCTATGCCATTACCCACTTCCCTGACCACCCTGGATGGAACGCCCCTGGCCCCGGAGGTCATTGCCGATAAAGTTGTCCTTTTTGTTAACGTTGCCAGTAAGTGCGGCTTAACCCCCCAATACAGCGGCCTAGTGGCTTTGGACAAGGCCTATGGAGAAAAGGGCTTAGTAATTATCGGTGTGCCCTGCAACCAATTTGGGGCCCAGGAACCAGGCTCCCCAGAGGAAATCAAAGATTTCACCAAAACCAAGTACGACGTTGATTTCACCTTGTTGGAAAAGCAGGACGTCAATGGTCCCAACCGCAGTCCCCTCTACCAATTCCTTGTGGGGGATGGGGAAGATATTAGCTGGAACTTTGGCAAATTTTTAATTGGTCGGGATGGACAGGTGGTGGCTCGCTTTGACCCCCAAACTAAACCCGATGACACTAATCTCAAGGCGGCGATCGAAAAAGCCTTGGGCTAAGTTATTGAGCGTAAATAGCACAAACATTGTCTGCTATTGAGCTTGTTGCAATCTTCACCCCGGCCCTGGGCACGGGGTATTTTATTGGTAAAAATCCGATCCTCATAGGCGATCGCCGGGGGGGATTTGTTTATTTGTTGTCAAAGCTTGAAATTTCCAATGCCCCGCTTGCCAAATTAATCCCCATAATTGAGCTGGAGGCGGAGTTAATGGCCGCCCATCCCAACCCATGGCATTGGAAAACAATTATGCGTGATGTTTTTATTGTTGCCGCTAAACGAACTCCCCTGGGACGTTTTGGTGGCTCCCTGACCAATTTTTCGGCGGCGGATTTGGGAGCCCATGTGATGAAAAGCGTCCTAGCCCAGGCCGGGGTGGGGGGAGACCAGCTTGACCTGTACATTATGGGCAACGTGTTAAGGGCTGGCCATGGGCAATTGATTCCCCGGCAAGCGGCCTTGAAGGCGGAGATTCCCGATACGGTGGACGGTTATGCAGTGGATATGGTCTGCTCTTCCGCCATGATGAGTGTGATTAATGCAGCTTTAACCATCCGGGCTGGGGAGGGGGATTTAATTTTAGCTGGAGGGACGGAATCCATGTCCCAAACTGGTTTTTACCTTTCCCACCGGGCCCGCTGGGGCTACAAGTTCCTCATGGGAGCACCGGAAAATTTAACCGATCTCCTGCTCCATGATGGTTTGACGGACAGCACCAATGGGGAGGGCATGGGGGAACAGACGGAAAAATTGGCCGCAGAGCATGGTTTCAGCCGGATAGAATTGGACGAAGTGGCCTGCTTATCGCAACAAAGGGCGGCCCACGCCACGGAATCTGGTTATTTTGACTCAGAAATTGCCCCGATTGAAATCACCAGTCGGAAAGGAACCCAGGTGTTAGCCAGTGATGAAGGTATTCGCAGTGACACCACCGTGGAAAGTCTAGGCAAATTGCGCTCGGCCTTTGCCAAGGACGGAGTGTTAACAGCGGGCAACTGTAGTCAGATTACCGATGGGGCGGCAGCTTTGCTCCTGGCCAGTGGGGAAGCGGTGGAAAAATATCAACTCAAACCCTTGGCAAAAATTTTGGGAGGCAGTTGGGCGGCGGGTACTCCCAGTCGTTTTCCTGAGTTGCCTATTACCGCTAGCCAGAAACTGTTAGCAAAGCTAGATAAAACCCTGGCAGATTTTGACTTGTTTGAAAATAATGAAGCCTTCTCCGTCAGCAATCTTTTATTTGAGCGGCGGTTGGGGGTGGATCGGGACAAGTTGAATGTGAACGGTGGGGCGATCGCCCTGGGGCATCCCATTGGAGCGTCGGGGGCCAGGATCATGGTTACCCTACTCTATGCCTTGCAACAACGGGATAAAACTCTGGGGTTAGCAGCCCTTTGCCATGGCACGGGGGGCGGTACGGCGATCGCCTTAGAGCGGGTGTGAACAGTGGCAAGATCTCCACAATTAGTCCCTTTAGTTCACAAATTTCTCAACATTTCGATTTCAACATTTTCAACATTTAACCTATTTACCCAGGAGTCACCATGTTAAGTCTTGGTTTGGAAGATAAAGTAATCGTGGTCACCGGCGGCAATCGGGGCATCGGCGCGGCGATCGTGAAATTACTCCAGGAAATGGGGGCCAAAGTAGCTTTTACCGATTTAGCTACGGACGGGGGTAATACTGAAGCCCTGGGGGTGGTGGCCAACGTCACCGATTTGGAATCCATGACGGCGGCGGCAGCGGAAATCACCGATAAGCTGGGCCCCGTTTACGGTGTGGTGGCCAATGCCGGTATCACCAAAGACAACTTTTTCCCAAAATTAACCCCCGCCGATTGGGATGCAGTGTTGAACGTTAACTTGAAAGGGGTAGCCTACAGCATTAAGCCTTTCATCGAAGGCATGTATGAACGGAAAGCCGGCTCCATTGTGGCCATTAGTTCCATCTCCGGGGAGCGGGGTAACGTCGGTCAAACTAACTATTCCGCCACTAAAGCTGGGGTAATTGGCATGATGAAATCCCTGGCTCGGGAAGGGGCCCGGTATGGAGTGCGGGCCAATGCAGTAGCCCCTGGTTTCATTGACACCGAAATGACTTTGGCGATCCGGGAAGATATTCGGGAAAAAATTACCAAGGAAATCCCCTTCCGCCGTTTTGGTAAACCGGAGGAAATTGCCTGGGCGGTGGCCTTTTTACTTTCCCCCGTAGCCAGTAGCTATGTCACCGGCGAAGTATTACGGGTAAATGGGGCCCACCACACCTAACTTTTGCGGTACTGTGCAAGAATCCTAATTTTCTCCTCCCTAATTCTGGGGAGATTTTTTTTAGCCGTCTAAATCCCCCGCCATCACCGTGGCGATCGCCGTTTTGGCATTGTCCTGAAATTCCCGCACATTGACTTTGTTGAGCAGGAAAATGGAGAGAATTAACCCCAGGGCCTGGAGGGCAAACACCAAACCGTAGGCCAATACCGCATTGGCAAATAAAGCTTTGCCGATGTTCAACACCGTTCCCCCAGCCACCGTGGCTAAGCCTCTGGAAATGGATTGGGCCAAACCCCAAGCTCCAATAAAAGTGCCAGCGGTTTCCACAGCGGTGAGGTCCAACATTAAACTGGTGGCTCCAGCGGTGATCATGCCCGATGCTAAGCCGAAGAAAAGTAAACCGGATTTTAACAGGGTCACATTTTGCTGAAATCCCGCCAGAATTAACAGGGAAAAACACAGGGCGGCCAGGGCACAGCCCAGGGAAGTGGTGCGTTGTTTGCCTAAACGGGGGACGACAAAAAAGCCAGTGGAGCCAATGCCCAGCAGGGTTCCCATGCCAAAAAAGGCGTTTAACTGGGTGGTTTCGGAAATGCAAAGATTAAAGACTTCCCCACCGTAGGGTTCCAGTACTGCATCCTGCATAAATAGGCTCAGGGTTAGTAGCAACAAAAAGCCGAAGAAGATGGCCGTTTGTCGGCTGGCGGTCAACACCTTCAGCGCTTGCCCCAAAGTAATTTCATCCTCTCGCCCCCCGGAACGATCGCCAAAGCGGGAATATTTCTTTTCCACCCCCACCGTGGCGAGCCAGGCCAGGAATACCACGATCGCCGGCATGATGATGAAGACGGGATTAATTCCCCGTTGCAGTTGGGCAATATCGACGGTTTTTTTCACTAGCAGGGCATCGGCATTCAACAGGGCCGGGCCACAAATTTCAGGGGTGTTTAACAGCCGGGAACTGACAATGGCCCCCACCACGATACCCACCATCAACATGGACCAGACAATGCCCACCAGTTTGGAGCGATTATCTTCATCGGATACGTCCACCAACAGGGCGGCAAAGGGAGTGGAGCTTAAACTCAGAGTGACCCCGTAGGCGGCGAAAACTGCCCCCAGCACAATGCTCCAAAAAATGGTTAGGGCTCCCCAGCCGTTATTTTGCAAACTTAGCCCCAATTGCCACACCACCTGGAGGGCGATAAAGGACAATATGGTAAAACCCAGGGCTCCCAGCCACACATAGCCAGTGCGATGGTAACCCCACAGCCGCTGACTGTCGGACAGTTGACCGCACCACACCTTAAAGGGACTAACAAATTGATACATGGCGATCGCCGTAGCGGCCACCCAGGGTAACACTGCTAGCTCGTCAATCAGCACCCGGTTGAGTACCCCCAGGGTAAGTAGGGACATAATGCCCAGCCCCATCTGGAATAACCCCAGACGGAACATAGTCACCAGGGGCAATTTGGGCAACGGGGATCCGGCCATCGATTCGCTAACGGTCATTACTACCTTGTCACAGAAAACATCCCGTATTCTAACCAACTAAGGCCTAGCAAGACTTTTCTAGAGGCGATCAAGCATAGTTTTCAGTTCTCCCTGCACCCTTTCGTAGCTGGCCGCTAAGGTCGGGAAATGCCCTGGGTCCATGGCCCGGGAGTCCCGTTGGCGGGTCAGATTTTCCAAAGTTTTAGCCTGTTGTGCCAGGAGTACCGCCCCTAAATTAGCACTGCTAGAACCCAATGTATGGGCGGCCGAACTCAAATTTCCCCAATCTTGATTGGCGATCGCCAGTTTGATCCGTTGCAATAGTTCCGGCGCCGTTTGGCAATAGATATCGATAATCTCCCGAAGAATTAACTGACCATTCTCTCGATCCAAGTCCCGTAGAGAACAGATTATGTCTTGGTCAATGGGGGGTAAAGTTGTGCCAGCCGGATCTTCTGGGCAGGGACTAGAAGGGGATGGTTTAGCCTCAAAAGCACTAACACAGGAAACAGTAGCCATCCGATCTTGGCTGGTGGACTGGAGCGCAGTGGCGGCCACTTGTAGGGCCTGTTGTAAGGCTTCTAGGCGAATGGGCTTACTGACATAATCATTCATGCCGCTGGCCAAACACCTTTCCCGATCGCCTTCCATGGAATAGGCTGTCACCGCAATGATCCAAGGCCTTTCACTCCGGCCCTGGGACCGTCGAATATGCTCCGTGGCGGTTAAACCGTCCATTTCTGGCATTTCCACATCCATCAACACCACGTCATAATCACCTTTTGCCAAAGCCGATAAAGCTTCTTGACCGTTATTGACCACATCCACTGGGTACCCCAACTTTTTCAGTAAAAGCTTAGCTACCTGCTGATTGATTAGGTTATCCTCCGCCAACAAAATAGTTAAATTAGAGGAGGAATAGGGAAACAAAGGCCCGCTAATTGCCTCCGTAGACACCAGGGTCGGGGGCTCAGTTTGCCCCAACACGTCCACCAAGGTATTTTCAAGCTCATCGGGGTTAATGGGACTCTTGATCCAGGCTTGCACCGGTGGTTTGTCGCCGCTGTAGCGCTCCCCTGGGGATAGATAAATATCCGTGGCTACTAACACTGGAATGTCCTGTTCCGTAGGGGCCCAGGTTGTAATTTTCCCTAAGTCAAAATCGGTGAACTGCTTTCCCCGGCCCTCTGGATAGGGGCAATGGAGGATGAGGGCACCATAGTTTTTTTGAGTTAATCTGCTTTTGAGATCTTCCCCTAGTTTAGCGGGGGAGGAAAAGGTAATTTGCTCCGCTTGGAGACGCCAACTGGCCAAAAGATTTCGCATTCTGGTGCCCCGGCCCTCATCGTAATCTGCCACTAACACTGATCGCCCAATGAAGAGGGAGTGGCGCAAATTATGGACAGAATAGGCACAACTGGGCAGCACCGTTAAATTGACTGTGAAATAGAAAGTCGAACCCTCGATCGTCGGTTGCCCTATCTGCCAAAGTTCAGGGGGATTTCCCACCACACAGCCATTACTTTCAGCCCAGATGGTGCCCCCCATCAAAGCAGTCAACCGCACACAAATGGCCAAGCCTAACCCAGTGCCGCCAAAGCGACGGGTAATGGAAGAATTGCCCTGGCTAAAGGCCTGGAACAAAGCCTGTTGTTGGTTAGGAGCAATGCCAATGCCCGTATCCTGCACCGCAAAACAGATTTGATATTCCCCCTTAGCTGCGTCGTGGTCCACCACTTCCACCGTCACCTTGACCTGTCCTGCCTCGGTGAATTTGACCGCATTGCTGAGGAGATTAACCAAAATTTGCCTGAGGCGAGTCACATCCCCCTGGAGGTTGGGGGGAATGGGGGTGAGAAAACGTCGGATCAGAGTGAGGGATTTTTGCCGGGCGCTCGGCACCACCACGTCCAAGGCTTCCTCCAGGCATTGCCCCAAATCAAAGGGATACACTTCCAGGTCTAATTTGCCGGCCTCAATCTTGGAAAAATCTAAAATATCGTTAATTAAGGTGAGCAGGGTTTCCCCGCTGTTGCGGATGGTTTGGGCGAAATATTTTTGTTGAGTGGTTAGGTCCGTGTCTAGTAATAATCCGGTCATGCCGATGATGGCATTCATGGGGGTGCGAATTTCGTGGCTCATGGTGGCCAAAAATTCACTTTTAGACCGATTAGCTGCCTCCGCCGCCGTGGTGGCCGCCACCAATTCCTGATTTTGTTCGGCCAATTGTTGCCGCATGCGCCGTTCCATTTCCAGGGACTGTCCCTGAATCATTTCCACCTGTTTACGTTGGCTGATGTCCCGGTAAAGCCAAAAATGACCCTGGGAGCTATCCCCCAACATGATCGGCACATAATCTCGCTCAAAAAAGCGCCCATCCTCTAGGGCAAGTTCCACTTTTAGCAGGGGTTCCGGGGACTCGATCGCCAAAAAGTTGTGGGTTACCCCCTGGCCATGGGATATCAAGCCATTAATGCGGGGGGCGATCGCCGTTAAATTTTTGCCCAGCAGAAGGTCGGCGGGAAAACCCAGATTAAACAGCCGGGCAAATTCGGGATTGACCACCACAATGGTGCCCTGGGCGTCGGTCATCAACACCCCTGCTTGCATATTTTGCACCAGGATACCCAGGCGGGTGGAAGTACAGGCCAGGGCTTCGGCGGTCCTGGCCTGTTCCAGGAGAGTGTGGTGTAGATTATCCCTGGTTTGTTTCAGTTCCAGGTGGGTTTTTACCCTAGCCAACAGTTCCGGCGGGCTAAAGGGTTTGGTGACATAGTCCACTGCCCCCTTGGCAAAGGCTTGCAGCAAATCTTGTTTTTCGTTGCTAGCAGTGAGAAAAATTACCGGAATATCCCTGGTTTGGGGATCTTGTTTAAGGCGATCGCACACCTCCAGCCCATCCATGCCGGGCATCATCAAATCCAGCAGAATGAGATCCGGTTGGGCCTGGGTCACCCGTTGCAAAGCTTCCGGCCCGGAGGTCACAAAAGTAGTGCTGTAACCTTCCCCTTCCAACAGTTCCGAAATCACATAAATATTCTCTTTTACGTCATCCACCACCAGAATGAGAAAACTCTCCGGCTCAAAAGTAGCAATGGGTGGGTGGGGCTGGGATGGGGACATTACAAATTGGCCCGTTGGTGTTTTGATGATGTTTTGACTGTGTTGATGAGGAGCCAACTGAGGAAAGGATGGAAGAGTTTGCAGTGGTGATAATTGGGGCGGGGCCGGCCGGGGGCCAATGTGCCCGACAGTTGGCCCAACAAGGTGTCCGAGTCCTGCTAGTGGAGCAACATTCAAATTTTAGCCAAAATAATTACTCCAGCGCGGCTAGTCCTTTGGAAACCATGGCATTGTTCGATCTGCCCCCGGGGGTGGTGGCCCGTTATTGGCGCAATTTGGCGATCGCCGCCACGGAAAAGGAACAAATATGGTACAGCGATCAACCCCGGGGTGTGGTGTTCGATTTTGCTAAATTGCGACAATTTTTAGCGGATACGGTCACGAAAGCAGGGGGGCAAGTGTGGTTGGGGCACCGCTTTTGGGGTTACCAGCAAGTTGGTGATGGTTTGGAGGTTACCCTGCGGCGATCTAGTAAAAATTCCCTAAGTAGTGACTCAGTGGAGAAAGTCGAAAAAGTTACAGTAAAAACTCAGGTACTCATTGATGCAACGGGGTCAAAACGGGCAGTGATTAATTGTGGGCAACCCAAAGCGACGGATAACAACCAATATTATCGGGGCATTGGTACGGAATATTTGATTACAGTAGATGAAACCACCCACCAACGTTTTGCGGATACCCTAGTTTTTTTCCTCGGTTACCGTTGGAGTCCCCAGGGTTATTCCTGGATTTTTCCCATGGATAATCACCAGTTAAAGGTAGGGACAGCAATTTTTGCCGGGCAACACCGTTATTTGGGCGAATTGAAGCCGCTCCGTTCCTACACTGAAGCTATTATCCGGGATTATTTAAAACTGGAAAAATCCCAATACCATCTGGAGGAAATTCACGGCTCTGTGCTGGACTATGCCGTTAACCAGGGGGATACATACCATCGGGGCTCCGTGCTGGCGATCGGTGATGCGGTATCAACGGTGAACTTTTTAGGGGGGGAAGGCATCCGCCATGGTATGCAGGGAGCCAATATTGCCGTTCCTTTTGTGGCGGATTATCTCCGGGGTCATGTACAAGCTTTTGAAAAATATGAACAGGCCATGAAAGCCCATTTTGCTGAACCCTGGCAACGGACAGAAAAATTAAGCCAACGGGTTTACCTCGAATTCGGCGATCGCCAGATTGATTTGGGGGTGACCTACTTGAGTTACCTCCGCTATGATGACGTGCTGGATCTCCTTTTCCATTACCGATTTGATAGGATCTATGGGGGCATTACTCCCCTGTTGCTCAAAAAAGTTGCCCAATTTAGCCAGCAGTGCCGCCAATGGCTCAGAAAACTCTCACCATGATTAGAGCCAATAAAACCAATTATCCCTAAACGATGAAGGTTAAAGTAATCCTCAAAATCTTAGAACGGGATGGTTGGTACGTAGCTCGAATACGGGGAAGTCATCGGCAATTGAAGCACCCCCACAAGGCAGGTTTGGTAACTGTACTGGGCAAACCCAGTGACGAATTAGCCCCTGGGACACTAGCCAGTATTCTCAAGCAATCTTCTCAAGCAATCAGGTATTACTTTATGAAGTATTTAGTCATCATTGAAACGACAACAACGGGATTTTCCGCCTATTCTCCCGATTTACCAGGATGTGTGGCAACAGGAAAAACGAAGCAAGAAGTTGAACAAAATATGTCGGAGGCGATCGCCTTTCACTTGGAGGGAATGCGTTTAGAAGGATTAACTATCCCAGAGCCAACTTCCTTTTCTGCCTACGTAACAGTTGCGGCTTAATTTTCCCCTCTTCACACCAAAATCATTCCCTGTTGTCAATGGCTCAAAAATCTTCGTCGTTTTTTCCCTATTTAATTGCCGGACTTTGCGCCCTGTTGGGGGCCTGTAGCGGCAACCAAGCATTGCAGGATCGTTTTGCCGCCAATCCTTCCCTGGGTAGTTCCCCCAGTCCCACCACCACTGTTTCCCCCACTCCGACCCCAGAAACTACGGAGCCGGATACCCCCACCACACCGGAACCTACCCCCACGGCCACCTTTTCCACTGGCACTTTTAGCGATCTAGACAAAGTAGGCGATCGCCAAAGGGAAGAAATTGAGGATTTAGCTCAACTAGACATTGTGCAAGCCAAAACAAGTCAGGAATTTGCGCCCCAAAGTAACATCAGTCGGGGAGAATTTGCCCGTTGGTTATTTCAGGCCAATAACGTCTTTTTTGCTAACCAGCCCAGTAAACAAATCCGCCCCGCTCCCAGTAACGCCACCCCTCTTTTCACCGACGTTCCCCCCACCCATCCCGACTTTGCTCAAATTCAAGGTTTAGCCGACGCCGGCTTAATCCCCTCTAGCCTCACCAACGACCCCACTGCTAGTCAGTTTCGCCCCGATGCGCCCCTAACCAGGGAAGATTTAGTCCGTTGGAAAGTGCCCCTAGATCAACGCCGAGCCCTGCCCAATGCGAGCCTGGAAAATATCAAAGAAACCTGGGGTTTTCAGGACGCGGCCAAAATCAATCCCAACATTTGGCCCGCCCTAGCCGCCGACTTCCAAAACGGCGATCAAGCCAACCTGAAAAGAGTGTTTGGTTACATCACTATCTTTCAACCCCAGCGTCCCGTAACTAGGGGAGAAGCGGCCTCTGCCCTCTGGTTTTTAGGAGTCCAAACCGACGGCTTAAGTGCGAAAGATGTAATCAATGCTCCCGCATCCCCATCCCCCGGAGTTGAGCCCACTGTTACTCCAGATACTGTTAATCCGGATACTCAAGGTAATTCACCTAATTAATTAAGAGCTAAAATCGCTCACACTGGTTAATTGAACTTAAATTTGACTAAATTTAACTAGCTTTGACCATGGCAGTAACCATGGGTTAAACCTATCCAACTAATAATTGTAATTTCGTCGGGGCATTCAACGCCGATTAAGTCGCCCCAATAGTTGTCAAACTGCCCACAAAAACTCTTGGCATGGACTTTTTTTCTTTGTCCGGTCAAGATAATATTAGTCTGCTGATCAGAGAACTGAACCCCTAAGAGTTGACAATGCCCCTATCCTCCCAACCGGCCATCTTAATTATTGGTGGTGCAGAAGATAAAGTTCACGGCCGTGAAATTTTGCAAACCTTTTGGTCGCGTTCCGGTGGCAACGACGCCATTATTGGCATCATTCCATCTGCATCTCGGGAGCCCCTACTGATTGGGGAGAGATATCAAACCATCTTTAGCGACATGGGGGTCAAGGAGTTAAAAGTCTTGGACATCCGTGACCGTGCCCAGGGGGATGACAGTGGCTACCGATTGTTTGTGGAACAGTGTACAGGTATTTTCATGACCGGGGGGGATCAATTGCGTCTCTGTGGCCTGTTGGCGGACACTCCCCTAATGGACCGCATTCGTCAGCGGGTACATAACGGGGAAATAAGCTTAGCGGGCACCAGTGCGGGGGCGGCAGTAATGGGGCATCACATGATCGCCGGGGGCAGTAGCGGTGAATGGCCCAATCGAGCGCTGGTGGATATGGCGGTGGGGCTGGGCATTGTGCCGGAAATTGTGGTGGATCAGCACTTTCACAATCGTAATCGCATGGCCCGGCTGTTGAGTGCCATCTCTACCCATCCTGAGCTGCTGGGTTTGGGTATTGATGAAGATACCTGCGCCATGTTTGAGCGGGACGGTTCCGTTAAGGTAATTGGCCAAGGCACAGTCTCCTTTGTCGATGCCAGGGACATGAGCTACACTAACGCCGCTTTGGTGGGGGCCAATGCCCCATTGAGTCTCCATAATTTGCGGCTCAATATCCTTGTCCATGGGGAGGTTTATCATCAGGTAAAACAGCGGGCCTTTCCCCGGGTAACCTAGCCATGACCCAAGGCAGGTAAGGTTCCCTGACCCTGGGGGCTGACTCGGATCAATTGTTCACAGCGAACAGTTTCAGTCAGAGGCCTAGCTTGAGAATGATAGTCGGCGTGTTGCGCTTCTTGCATTGGTTCTTGACTGACACAGATCATGAAAATTCTTAAAACCCTTACCCTCCGCGGCCCTAACTACTGGAGCATTCGACGCAAGAAGTTAATTGTAATGCGCCTCGACCTGGAGGATTTGGCGGAGCGACCCTCCAACAGTATTCCTGGTTTTTATGAAGGGTTGATCAGGGTGTTGCCTTCTCTTGTAGAACATTTTTGCTCCCCAGGACACCGGGGCGGCTTTTTGGCAAGGGTGCGGGAGGGAACCTATATGGGCCATATAGTCGAGCATGTGGCCCTGGAATTACAGGAGTTGGTGGGGATGACGGCGGGGTTTGGTCGCACCAGAGAAACCTCCACCCCAGGCATTTATAACGTTGTTTATGAATACGTAGATGAACAGGCAGGACGTTACGCTGGCCGAGCCGCGGTGCGCTTGTGTCGTTCCTTGGTGGATACGGGGGATTATTCCCTGACAGAATTGGAAAAGGATCTGGAAGATTTACGGGATTTGGGCGCTAACTCAGCCCTGGGGCCCAGCACAGAAACCATTGTCACTGAAGCCGATGCCCGTAAAATTCCCTGGATGCTGCTCAGTGCCAGGGCCATGGTGCAATTGGGTTATGGGGTTCACCAACAGAGAATTCAGGCCACCCTTAGTTCCCATTCCGGCATTCTGGGGGTTGAACTGGCCTGTGATAAGGAAGGTACAAAAACCATTCTCCAAGATGCGGGCATTCCCGTTCCCCGGGGCACCACTATCCAATATTTTGATGATTTGGAAGAAGCCATCAATGATGTCGGGGGTTATCCAGTGGTAATTAAACCCCTGGACGGTAACCATGGTCGGGGGATCACCATCAATGTGCGCCATTGGGAAGAGGCGATCGCCGCCTATGATCTGGCCGCTGAGGAGTCCAAAAGTCGTTCCATTATTGTGGAGCGTTACTACGAGGGCAGTGACCACCGGGTCTTGGTAGTCAATGGCAAGCTAGTGGCGGTGGCGGAAAGAATTCCAGCCCATGTAACCGGGGATGGCACTTCCACCATCACTGAATTAATTGATAAAACTAATCAGGATCCCAATCGCGGCGATGGCCATGCCAACATCCTCACTAAAATCGTGGTCAATAAAACGGCGATCGATGTGATGGAACGCCAGGGTTATAACCTAGACAGTGTTTTACCTAAGGATGAAGTGGTTTACCTGCGGGCCACCGCTAACCTCAGCACGGGAGGCATAGCCATTGACCGCACCGATGATATTCACCCGGAAAATATCTGGTTGATGGAAAGGGTAGCCAAGGTCATTGGCTTGGACATTGCCGGCATTGACGTGGTGACCTCCGACATCAGCAAGCCCCTACGGGAAACCAACGGAGTAATTGTGGAAGTTAACGCCGCTCCAGGTTTTCGTATGCATGTGGCCCCCAGCCAGGGTCTGCCCCGTAACGTGGCCGCACCAGTATTGGATATGCTCTTTCCCTCCGGTACCCCCAGCCGCATTCCCATTTTGGCCGTGACGGGGACTAATGGTAAAACCACCACCACCCGCCTCTTGGCTCACATTTATCGGCAAACGGGCAAAACGGTGGGTTACACCAGCACCGATGCCATTTATATCAACGAATACTGCGTGGAAAAAGGCGATAATACGGGGCCCCAGAGTGCCGCAGTAATTTTGCGGGATCCTACGGTGGAGGTGGCAGTGTTAGAAACGGCCCGGGGAGGCATTTTACGGGCAGGTCTTGCTTTTGATACCTGTGACGTGGGGGTAGTGCTCAACGTGGCGGCGGATCACCTCGGTTTGGGAGACATCGACACCATCGAACAAATGGCCAAAGTTAAGTCCGTCATTGCAGAGGTGGTGGACCCCAGTGGTTATGCGGTGCTCAATGCGGATGATCCTTTAGTAGCGGCTATGGCAGACAAAGTGAAAGCCAAAGTGGCCTATTTCTCCATGAACCCCGATAATCCTGTTATCCAAAACCACATACGGCGGAATGGCATTGCGGCGGTGTATGAGTCTGGTTATGTGTCCATTTTGGAAGGCTCTTGGACTCTGCGGGTGGAAGAGGCCACATTGATTCCCATGACCATGGGGGGGATGGCACCGTTTATGATTGCCAATGCCCTGGCAGCCTGTCTGGCGGCTTTTGTTAATGGCTTAGATGTTGAAGTTATTCGCCAAGGAGTAAGGACTTTCACCACCTCAGCGGAACAGACCCCTGGAAGGATGAATTTGTTCAATCTGGGTCGGTACCATGCACTGGTGGATTACGCCCATAACCCGGCGGGCTATCGGGCCGTGGGGGATTTTGTCAAAAACTGGCACGGTCAACGCTTTGGTGTGGTGGGAGGCCCTGGCGATCGCCGAGATAGTGATCTAATTGAACTGGGACAAATTGCGGCCCAGGTATTTGACCGGATCATTGTCAAAGAAGATGATGATAAACGGGGCCGGAGTGGGGGAGAAACAGCGGATTTAATTGTTAAAGGCATTTTGCAGGAGAATCCCGGCGCGGCCTATGAGGTAATTTTGGACGAAACTGTAGCGTTGAATAAGGCTTTAGATCAGGTAGAGGAAAAGGGTTTGGTGGTAGTGTTCCCCGAAAGTGTGAGCAAAGCCATTGAGTTAATTAAAGCCCGTAAACCCATTGGTTAAAGGTTTTCTTCCCCCTTGCTGGAGTCATTGCTATGGACACCACCTACCAAAAAAGTAACCTTGCCTGGGAATTGCAACAGTTAACCCAAAATGGACGGGAATGGCTGGCTTGGCAGACCGATCGCCTGTGGCAGGGAGTGCCGCCGATACCAGGGCTGGACATTCCCAATTGGGAGTGGTGGGAAGAGTTAATTTTCCACGGCTTACTCTGGTTAATTATTGCCTTGGTGATCGCCGCTATTTGGTTTAACCGCAAAACTTGGCAGAGATATTGGCAGAATCTGAGCAACGTTGATCTCAATCCCCATTTTTCGCCCCCAAATCCCGGAGTTAACCATTGGCTCAAAGCTGCTCAGCAGGCCGCCCGCCAAGGAGATTATTACCAAGCCTGCCGATATTTGTACTTGGCCACGTTGCAAATGTTGCAGGAGCAAAGAGGTTTAGAACCGACACCGGGGAGAACTGACCGGGAATATCAACAGTTAACGGAACAATTTCCCCAGGCCGGCGCCTACGACACCATTTTCACCGTCCATCAGGAACTCTGTTTTGGCCAGCAACAGGCTTCCCTAGAGTTATTTGAAGATTGCCAAGGGGCGATCGCATCTTTGGAACGGGCTCCGAAAACAAGGACGGATCAGCGAAAATTTGCTGGGTCTTGATCCCGGCGGTGGCGCACTGGAATGGGTTCTCCTTCGCTGTCCCCCACTAAACTGGCGGTGGTTTCCAAAGCTTGACGAAGATGTTTAGCTGCATAAATGGACATATCCCTGGGCACATTAATCCGATCCCGCAGATAACGCAATGCTTGGTCTGTACCCTGGGGTGCCGCACATTTTTCCCCCGTGGCCAGTAGGGTCAACGCACAGCGCAGAGCTTGATCAAACTTTTCCCCCTGGTTATGGGCATTGACCTTAATAATATTTTCGTGGTGTTTCACCACCCTGGCGATCGCCTCTTGCTTAACATTTTCCGGTTCCGGGCAGGTGGCATCGGGTAAACCAAACCAAGGGCCGTTGTCCACCCGCTGTTGATTCTGCTGGGCCTGGACACTACCGTTGGAGTAACAACCACCCATTTGGGGCGGCAAATCATGGGCATGGGTATGGAAATCACTCTGGGTACCCCTATAGGTCATCCGGGTTTCCAGCGCCGCAAACCAGTCTTTTAAGCGGGGATTATCCTCCCTTAGGGAATAACCTTTGTAATAAAACAAGCTCGCATTCATGCGCTCCACGTAGGGAACAAAAACGATGTCAGCAGTGCTAAATTCTGGTAAGAAATACGGGCCAGGTAATTTTTCCAATGCTTTTTCCACTTGATTCACCACCTGTTGAAACTGTTGTTGATTCCGTTGATCAGCACCGGGAAACATGGCAGGGTAGCAGAGCCAATTACACCAGGCTCGAAACAGTAACCTTTCTAGTTTTCTAAGGGGTAATACCAATGGATCTTCCATCGCCCAAAGCAATGGTCCAAAAGCTTTTTCTAAGGCTATTAAAATATCATCGCTTTCAGTGTAAAATCTACCATCCAGTTCCAAGGCAGGCAACATTCCCGATGGCACTAATTTTTTATACCAATCCTCCTTTTCCCCATAGCAAAACATGGTCACCTTTTTGATTCGGTAAGGAATTTGCTTTTCTTCTAACCATAACCAAACTTTTTGACAATAGGGGCACCAGGCATGGTTATCGCGATAAAGAGTAACTTGTAAAGACTCCTTTGATTGTCCAAATAATCTCAGAGTTGCCTGGGCATTGGTGGGACCATTAACCGTATCCACCTGATAGTCGGATAGTTCAGCTAAAGCTTGCCAAGAAAGGGGAGTAATCATAAAAATTATTATCTTAATAATGGTGGAACAAAATAAGAAATTTGGGAGAAATATTTTGTGTTTTAACTATAGCAAAAAGTGAGTTATTCGAGACACTTTCAACTTCAAAACGTTTATTCCGAGAAGGTTTCAGTGACTGTTGGTTCTAACCGTCTCGATCTTCGCTATAGTTTCTAATTCAACCAAAATGATCGGAGTGGTTCTAGGACAGCGTTCACATCTTTAATTCTAACTATTAGTATGATCAAAAAATCAGCCAAGTAATGAAATCGGGCTCTTTTCGCGAAATTGTATTATTTTTACGACTGGTAGGTTTTGATGTAAGGTGAAGCGAAAGCATCGGTAGCAACAATATGAAGCAAATTATTCCCGCACTGATTACTTTATCTTTTTCTCCAATGGCGATCGCCGCTTTGCCCCCTCAATATCAGAACGTCAAAGATTTGGAGGCAATGGTCAACTATGTTAAAGAGAATCCTGACGTGGCGGCAACGTTGAAATCCATAGACCTAGAAAATCAAACCATCAACTACGGTCAAGACTGTCAGGTAACGTTTGAGCGAAAACCTTCCCCCAAGCCCCTTGGCTGGGCTGGCCCCGCCGAACTGCTTCAATTCAAAGCCATTAATTGTCCAAGGGAATAATTCATTGCCAAACGGCGATCGCCCGTAAAATTTGGATATATTTTACCTAAGCACTCCACAAGTATTTATGCACCAAATATCAATGAAGCAAACTCGTTTTGTCCAAGTTCTCATAGTGTCAATATTCCTAGTTTTCGGAATGGCGATCGGACTGCAGCAGTTATCTGCACAGCCAAAGATGACGCTTTCAAGAATCCCTCTAGAAGACAAGTTGTATGAGCCTGCAGGAATGGCATTTAGACCTAATCAATCCAATCAACTGTGGGTAGTCAATCATGGCAATGACTCAATCGCAACTTTAACAAATCTTGGAGAGTCTAACCTAGAAGTATCAGTTAAAAGTGATGCCTACGCTGAGCATTTTCTAGCCAAACCAACCGGCATTGCATTTGGTTATGATGACACGTTCGCAGTCTCAAATGACTCGATCAACGAGTTACGGGGAATGAATTTCATCAAAAATCCTGAGCGAAATAAAAATTTTGTTAATAACCATTTCATGGGTCCTACTTTGTTCTCGGCAAGCACCTATGCTTTGGCTGGACAAACTAAGAAATATCTAGAAGATTGGCCGCAACCTGGGAACGGACATGATCCAGACCGTGATTTGACTCTTTCACAAGGATGTCCTTTAACTTATTGGAATTCTAGCGTTCAGCAATGTTACTGGCCGCGTGAAGGGAGCCACTTGGATATGTTGCATGAAAGTCCGTTAGCCATGGGAATTGCCCATGACAAGGGTAATGCCTATTTCTTGCTAGATGGCTGTGGTAGTCGAGACAGCAATAAGCAGTGCTTGGGTAATGGGCATTTAATGCGCTATGACTTTAACCGAGATCACCAGGAAGGTAATGGTTTTCATGGCGATGGCATTGTTTGGCGTTACCCAGAAATTGATTTCAAACGTGACAAAGATATACCTAGCGGAATGTTGGTGCTAGATGATTGGCTCTACTTTTCCAATACTGGTATGGGCAAAGTTGAGAGAATAGCTACTACGGAGGGAAATGTACAAACCATTGTCAAAAGTTGGTCAGATCAATACGATAAAGAACAAGTTGGCACTGGAATAATTAGCTGGGAAGATGTTAAAAGTGTCTCAATGGATGGAGATGAACCAGAGGCTATTAGTAACTGGGTAAGAACTCATGGAGATCTTGCTAAGATAGCGGAACTTGGCCAAGCTTGGATTCCTCCTATGGAAGTTCTTGCAGAATATTCTTATGTTTACAATGTGCCTCAGGAAACTTTTATTTCAGAAAATTGGCTAGACAAACCTTCGGGACTTGCTAGCGATGGAAAATCTCTTTTCGTTGCCGACTACAGCTCTGGGTGGATTGCCGCTTTCGATTTGAAAACTGCAAAATTGGAATGGAGATATCAGTCAAAGCTTAATAGTATTTCAGGGCTGGCATTTAATCCTAATAAATCTCATGAACTGTATATTTCGGATCGTGATACTAATTCTCTTTACCAGTTGAAGTGGAACTAAAATCACAAGAGATAGAAAGCTCTTGGCGATACGGATGCCTGATCGTAAGCACTCCAAACTCAAACAGTTTGCGAAGTCTAGGGGAATCAGTGTGAATAAGTTGGTTGAGGAGCTTTCAACCATTACTTTGACTGAATTTGATGCTTATAATCATTTTCGGTTAATGGCAGCCTGGGGTAACATCACAGAAGGTTTAAGGCTTTTGGGTAATTTTAGATGGATTCGATTAGACCCTTAGAATTTGGGTATGTTTGACAATCTGTGCAAATTTCTGGCCGAATCATTTTCCGAAGACTATGCTGCCTGGTTGCTGGGACGACCAATCAAATTGACCAAGCTCAGTCCAACGGAATTATCCCTGGAGCCAATTCGGGCTGACTCCCTAATTTTGGAGCAATCGGAAGACTTGGTTTTACATTTGGAATTCCAAACGGAACCTGACCCCACCATGGGTTTTCGGATGTTGGACTATCGGGTAAGGGTTTATCGCCGTTTCCCCCAGAAAACGATGCACCAATTCGTTATCTACCTGAAACGTAGTAACAATGATTTAGTTTATCAGGATAGTTTTCAGGTGGGGGAGACTTTGCACCGTTACCAAGCGATTCGGCTTTGGGAGCAACCATCGGAAGCATTTCTCCAAAGTCCAGGGTTGTTGCCCCTAGCGGTATTGACGCAGACCTCTGACCCTACATTAAAATTGAGGGAAGTGGCGACTGTATTGGAACAGATTGAGGATAATCGAGTTAAAGCAAATCTCATGGCAGCAACTTCTGTTTTTGGAGGAATCCTGCTGGCCCCTGAGCTGATCAAAACGATTTTAAGGAGTGAAATTATGAAGGAATCCGCTGTCTATCAAGAAATTTTACGGGAAGGGGAACAACGAGGTTTACTTAAGGGCAAACTGGAAGGGAAACTAGAGGGTCGGCTCGAGGGAAAACTGGAAACTATACCTCTGTTGAAAAAATTAGGTCTTACGATCGCCGAAATTGCCAAGGAGTTAGATATTGATGTTGAACTAGTTAATCAGTTTGTCGCTAACCAAAATAATTAAGGATTTATAGTGATTATCCTTTGGCATATAGGCTGACCCGCCCATCACTTGCCGATGCAAAAGCGGCTAAAAATACGGTCTAAGACTGATTCTGTTACCGTTTCCCCTGTCACTTGCCCAAGGGCATTGATAGCCAAACGTAAATCAATAGTCCAAAAATCTAGGGGTAACTGTTCCGCCATGGTTTGTTGCAATTGCTTGAGCGCCAGTTGAGCTTCCGTTAAAACAGCCTCTTGCCTTTGGTTAATGGCAAAGTCCAAATTTTGCGGTGATAAATTGGTTTGATTTACTTGCTCAATAATGGCATTTTCCAAAGCTTCAATGCCTAGATTAGCGGCGGCTGCAGTTAACACTGTGTTGGTGATTTCTGGTGGATAACTGACCAAATCAGCCCGGCCTAAATCAATTTTGTTAATGACTAAAATCAAAGGGCGGTCTTTGACTTGCTCATAAATCAATTGATCCGCTTCTGTCCAACCCTGGTGGGCATCCACCGTCAGCAAAACTAAATCCGCCTGTTGGGCCGCTTTGCGAGAGCGTTCCACTCCGATTTGCTCCACCTGATCCGCTGTTTCCCGTATTCCTGCCGTATCCAATACCTGGATGGGAATGCCCTCTACTACAAGTTGGGATTCCACCACGTCCCTCGTCGTGCCCGGTAGATCTGTGACGATCGCCCGGTCGGTGCGGCTCCAGGCATTGAGCAGACTAGATTTTCCCACGTTGGGCTGTCCGACAATGGCCACTTTTAAACCCGTGCGCAATAATTCCCCCCGCTGGGCTGTGTTTAAAATGTCCTCCAATTGTTGGTACAAATTCTGCAATTGCTGACGAATTGAATCTTCATCCAGGGGCGGTAAATCGTCTTCAAAATCAATGCGTGCTTCCACTTCCGCCAAAATATCTAAACAGGTGTTGCGCAAATCCCGAATCGGTTGGGCTAATTTGCCCTGTAATCCCGCCAAGGCGATCGCCGCTGCCTGGGGAGATTGGGCCCCCACCAATTCACTAATGCTTTCCGCTTGGGTTAAATCCAACCGACCATTGAGAAAGGCCCGGAAACTAAATTCCCCCGGCTGGGCTAGCCTGGCCCCCTGTTGCAAACACAGTTGTAAAACCTGTTGCACGGGCATAATGCCGCCATGGCACTGGAATTCCACCACGTCTTCTTTCGTGTAGGAACGGGGCGCTAGCATCAATAGGAGTAGGGCTTCATCGATCGCCGCTTTGGTTTGGGGATGGCGCACATGGCCGTACAAAATGCGATGACTTTCCCAAGTTTGGTTGCCCGGTGCATCGAATAAAGTTTTGGCAATGGTGAGGGATTGTGGCCCCGATAGTCGCACCACCCCGATGCTTCCCTGCTGGGGCACAATGGCCGTGGCGATCGCCGCAATAGTATCTTCTAATTGCATTGCCTAGTGTCAAACAAAATTTTGGATTCCATCGGCTTAATTTTAAGGTTTTCGTTACTACGGCAGGTACTACAAATCCCCAACAGTGGTTAAGGATCAAGGCGGTTAGCCAGAATGGCCACGGGCACCATGGGAATCATAGGTAGTAAACAGATTGCCCACTGTTGCCAGTCCATGGGAGCAGTTTTGAACAATACATTCATAAATGGCAGTTGACTGAAACCAATTTGTAAGGCGATCGCCACCGCAATGCCCAGTAACAGTATGGAGGCTTTGGTAATGGTTTGACGTTTACCCGTCACATAGCCCAGAAAACTACGCCCTAACTGGCTAATGCTGAGTAGATAAATCACCCTAGCGGCCACCAGGGCTTGGATGGCCATAGTACGAGCTAGGGCTAAGTCGTCATAGGTGCGATTAACCCACTCGAACATGCCAAAAATTAGAATCCAATTGAACAGGGATACCAGTAAAATGCGGTGCAGTAACTTTTTGGTAATTAGGGGTTCGTTGGGATTGCGGGGAGCCTGTTGCATAATGCCCGGTGATTTGGCTTCAAAGGCTAGGGGCACAGTCATGGTGATGGAGTTGATCATGTTTAACCACAACACCTGCAGGGAAAGAATGGGCAAATTCAACGCCAGTAAAACGCTGATCAAAATGGTCATGGACTCCCCGCCATTAACCGGCAGCAAAAAGGCGATCGCCTTACGGAGATTTTGGTAAACGGTGCGTCCTTCTTCCACCGCCGCTTCAATGGAGGCAAAATTATCGTCCGTGAGCAACATATCGGAGGATTCCCTAGCCACCTCTGTGCCCCCTTTACCCATGGCAATGCCAATGTCAGCCCGTTTTAAAGCTGGGGCATCGTTCACCCCATCCCCCGTCATGGCGACAATGTGACCCTTCTCCTGTAGAGCTTCCACCAGTTGTAATTTTTGTGCTGGAGCTACCCTGGCAAACACGCAACTATCTTCAGCGGCTTGGGCCAATTCTGCCGGACCCATGGTTGCCAACTGTCGTCCTTCAAAAGCAATGCCATCCCCTTCAGCGGCAATACCCATCCGTTTGGCGATCGCCTGAGCGGTGCTGATGTGGTCGCCGGTGATCATTTTCACTTCAATGCCAGCGTCATGGCAGGCGTGGACTGCGGCAATGGCCTCCGGTCGTGGCGGGTCGATCATGCCCTGTAAACCTAAAAATATTAGCCCTGTTTCAATATCCCCGTGGTCAATCGCATGGTGATGGGGCTCCACGGTTTTTTTAGCAAAGGCCAACACTCTTAGACCCTGTTGGGCCATATCCTCAACATTTTCCTCAATTTCCCCTCGGTCGATGCTAACCATTTGACCATCATCGAGGAGCATGGATTCACACCGTTGTAGTAAGGACTCCACTGAACCTTTGACGTAAATTGTTCTGCCGTCCCCATCGTGGAGAGTTGCCATGTATTGATAATCCGATTCAAAGGGAATGGAATCTAAACGGGGTTTTTGACTTGCCAAACCGGCTTGACTGAAACCAGCCTTGGCCGCCGAAGCTAGCAGTGCTCCCTCCGTGGGATCCCCCACCACCGCCCAATCATCCCCCCGATGTTCCAGTTGGGAATCGTTACAGAGCATGCCCGTCAGCAAACATTCTTCCAACACTGGGGGTAAACCATCCAACAAAACGTTATCCACTTCTTCTCCCATCACTTGCCAAAATTCTCCTTTGGGACTGTAACCACCGCCGCTAACTTCGTAATGTTTGCCCCCCGCATACACCGCTTGCACTGTCATCTGATTCTCCGTTAGGGTCCCAGTTTTATCGGAGCAAACCACCGTGGCACTACCCAACGCCTCCACAGCGGGCAGTTTACGGATAATGGCGTTACGTTTAGCCATGCGATTCACCCCGATCGCCAAGGTGACGGTCACCACAGCAGGCAAACCTTCGGGAATGGCACTAACGGCCAAGGCCACCGCCGCTTCAAACATTTCCAAAGGGGAACCACCCCGTCCCCAACCCACCGCAAAGGTGAAGGCCGCCAGGGTAACAATTACGTAGAGCAGTGTGTGGCTAAATTTGGCAAACTTACGGGTCAAAGGGGTCATGAGGCTGACCTGCTTTTCCATGGATTGGGAAATTTGCCCCATTTCCGTGGCATTGGCAGTAGCTACTACCACCCCGGTTCCCTGACCAAAGGTGACAAAGCTCCCCGCATAGGCCATGTTTAACCTTTCGGCCAGGGGCGTTTCCTCCGGTAAAAGTTCCACCGCCTTTTCCACCGGCACTGCTTCCCCCGTCAAAGCCGACTCATCCACCTGGAGATTACGCACTTTTAACAGCCTTAGATCCGCTGGCACCTTATCCCCCGAAGCGAGGGAAACAATGTCACCGATGACTAAATCCTGGGAAGGAATCCGTAGATTTTGCCCATCTCTCAACACTGTGGCTTCTGTTGTTACTGCCTTGGCCAAGGAGGCGATCGCCCCTTCTGCTTTCGCTTCTTGGATGTAACCAATGATGGCGTTGACTAGGGTAACTCCCCAAATAACCCAGGCGTTGGTCCAGGAGCCGAGAAAAGCCTTAACCGTACCAGCAATGAGCAGAATGTAGAGCAGAGGTTGGTGAAATTGCAGCAGAAAACGCAACCAAGCTGGTTTGCCCGGTTTAAATTTCAATTCGTTGCGGCCATATTGTTCGTAACGCTGGGCCACCGCCTCCGCTGTCAGACCTAAACCTGGATCGGTGTGCAAATCTGCAAGAATGTCTTCCCCTGGTCGATGGTGATGGAGGTAAGAACTTAAGGTGGGGAAATCCATACTGATTTGGGGGCAAAGGAAACGCCCCCATGGTATCAACTGGGCCGAAAAGAACCAAAATTACTGCACGAAAAATCCCCCACTAGGCAGGGAGGACCTAAAAAAACTGTCATGATCAGGCAACGCACTAACATCAGGCGATCGCCACTACAAACCGACATCAATCCCGGCAAATTTAAACTCTGCCATGGTGATTAATCAATCCTCTCCTATTTCTTCTCCAATGCAGGTTCCACTACCAAATAATAAATATTGATGAATTGAATTGGAAGCAATTACACTGCCACTGGCTTTTGCTAGAAATGTTCTACCTTCAACGTATTCGTCAATGGTTGTTTCTTCTCCATAAACATCAAAAGTTACAACTTTTTTAGCTCCTGAATAACAACTTAAGTTGTCCGTTAATTTTGGCTGTTTTTTGTTGAAAACTTCCCCTTGATCAATCACACACATACCCCCACTAAAATTAACCCAGTGTTGTCCTTCACTGTCGGAAACTTTTATTTCATGGGCGAATTTATATTCATCAGCAAAGGGGCCTTCCACCACATTTTTACGAAAAATTTCTTCTCCCCCGGAAAAGCATACTAAAACCGGCAGGGTCTGATCTGGGGAGTTAGTATTGGCCACTGCCATCGCGGGCTGATTTCCCAGCAGGAAAATAGCAATGGGAAGAATAACAAAATAAATAAGTAATTTAATCAATTTATTTATCCTATAAACTAATAAAAGCTTGGCAACAATTGGTTTCCCTGCATTATCCTTGACGCAGGGGCGATATGGCTCAGCGAAATGCCCACGGGGACCAGGGGAGTTAAGCGGAATAAACCGATGATAGCAATAATATGAATCGGATTAAATTAGGGCAGAATTTCTAGAAATAATTAGTGGGAAGACTGTAATCTTTTTAAAAAGTAGCCCACTAAATAAAGGGAACCACAGAGAACAGTCAATTGTTCAGAATTTTCGTTGGTTTTCTCTAAACTTTCCAAGGCTGTAAAACAATCATCAAACAGTGTAACCTCTTTTAAATCCGGCATAATCTGCCAGGCTAACTGCTCCAACGTTGGTAAATCCCCGCTGTCATGGTCCGGCACTGGCACTAATAACAGGCGATCGCCGGGACGAAGTAAATGCTGAAAAATTTGGTCATGTTCCTTGGTGCTGAGCATACCCATCACCCAGGTAATGGTGGGCAGGTAATTATCCGATTGATCAACTAACCCATGGGTATAGTTTGCCAGAGCTTTGGCCGCCGCCGGATTGTGGGCCCCGTCTAAAAGGATTTTTTGTCCGTTGTAGTCCACCCACTGCAATCGTCCAGGCCAGACAGCTTTACCCATGCCCCGTTGGATAACCTCCGGTGTTAATTTATCCCAACCCTGGTGTTTTAATTCCTGCAAAGCGGCGATCGCCAGGGCCGAGTTTTGTAGCTGAAAATCTCCCAATAGGACCAGGGGATATTCAAAACCTTGCCAACTAGCCCAGGGTTGACCATTTTTTTCCGTGGCAATGGCGGGGGTAACCCAATAATCGGGGCAATGTAATTCGGCAATGCGTTCTTGAAAAACTGCCTGCGCTTCTGGGGGAATGTTGCCTAAAAATACTGGCCTCTGGGCTTTGAGAATGCCAGCTTTTTCCCTGGCAATGTGAGCTACGGTTGGCCCCAAAACCTGCCAATGTTCCCGACTTAAAGAGGTAATAATGCTAAGCAAACAAGGTTCTGGGACGTTGGTAGCATCCAGTCTGCCCCCCAGCCCCACTTCCATCACCGCGATGTCCACCTCTGCCTGGGCAAAATAAAGCCACACCGCCGCAGTAAACACCTCAAACAAAGTCGGGCGATCAGAACTATCCGCCGGGGCGATCGCCGTTACTTGTTGCAATGCCCCGATTAAACTAGCGTCATCAATGAAACGGTTATCAAGCCAAACCCTTTCCCGCCAATCAATTAAATGGGGAGAAGTGTAGCGGCCCACCTTATAGCCCGCTTCCGCCAACACACTGGACAGATAGGCACACACCGATCCCTTGCCATTGGTGCCCCCCACATGGACATAGGGCACTTTTGCCTGGGGATTGCCCAACTTGGCCAGTAGGCCATGGATGCGCTCCAGACCCAGATTAACGCCGGCGGTTTTATAGGGTTCCAGTAGG
The DNA here is from genome assembly GCF_003015225.1 of Synechocystis sp. IPPAS B-1465. Classification (GTDB taxonomy): domain Bacteria; phylum Cyanobacteriota; class Cyanobacteriia; order Cyanobacteriales; family Microcystaceae; genus Synechocystis. The sequence continues at coordinate 1,460,905 of NZ_CP028094.1, forward strand.
GTGTTGATATCCATGGCAATTATTGTTGGCAAAATTCAGTTGATGCATTTAAACCGATGCGGTTACTTTGGTCTCGGTTAAATCGGGGACATTTTTCGGCAATGGACAGGCGATCGTCTCACCACCGTTGTAGCCCACTAGGGTTGTTTCCCCTTGGTAATGGCGGGGAGTTTCCAGTAACATTTTCCAGGCTTCTTTGGCAGTCAACAAATTCATCTGCCCAGGATAATGGGTTTGTAGCAAATCCTGCACTAAAGGATAATAATCGGAATTTACGTCGGGAAATAAGTGGTGCTCTGTGTGGTAAGAAAAATTAAAATGTAAGCAATCAAATAACTTGGGCATCCGCAAAGAAACACTATTAACCAAAGGATCATTAATATCCGTCATCGGGCAAGCCAAATGGTTGGTGTAGATATAAAACATGCCCATAGCATGACCCAGGAAAATCGGCAAAAAGTAGCCTAAAATAATGGGAATCAATTGGAATTGCAGGTAAAACAAAATGCTTAAATGCACTGCCCCTATGGCTGCTAATTCCAACCAAATTCTTTGGCGGTCTTGGGCTTTAACCGTAAAAGCAGCCGGAACAAAATCGGCGTTACCACCAGTGAAGAAAAGTACGGAAATCAGGTTACGAAAATTATGTACACCCCAGGCAGTACCCATGCCAAAAATTAACCAAAGGGTATTAACTTCTCCCGAGGGAGCAAACAGGTGATGAATCCATTTTCCCCAAGTTTTCGGCTGTTCGTGCAGATAATTTCGGTCAGGGTCCCGCAAACTATTGGTGTTATTATGATGAACTTGATTATGGAGCGATCGCCATTGACTAGGGGGCATCCACCAGAGGGAAAGACCTAATAAACTAATCAGGTAAGAAATTTTAGAACGTTTTTTGAGCACACTACCGTGCATCAGGTCGTGGCTACCGAATAAAAATACGGTGACGCTATTACCCATTAATAGGGCCATGGGCAAAAATAACCAAAGCCATTGCCCAGGCCACTGATGGAGATGACGAGCGATGGTTAGTCCCGCAACATAAATACCTAGGTTTAAACCTAAAATAACTAATTTCTTGGGATCGGCTTGGAATGCTTCCGGTGGCAAAAGAGGACGGAGTTTTTTAACGTATTCAGATTGAGCAGTGAGCACCAGGAATAATCCCTAAAAGTTAAACAAAGCAATTTCAGTGTAAATGATTTTACCTGTTTTGGGAAAATTCCGAGCTGATGCAAAGTGTTAAGAAAATCTTAACTGCTTCCTTTGGTATATGAAAATAGTCAAATCTATAGTCATTTCAATTAACGATGAGAGAATTTAATGTAAAATTATGGAGTGTACAAAATGAACAGGTTTAAACAATGGCTTACAGTTTAGATTTAAGGCAAAGGGTAGTAGCTTATATAGAAGCTGGAGGAAAAATAACTGAGGCTTCCAAGATATATAAAATAGGAAAAGCCTCGATATACAGATGGTTAAATAGAGTAGATTTAAGCCCAACAAAAGTAGAGCGTCGCCATAGGAAATTAGACTGGGAAGCTCTAAAAAAAGACGTAGAAGAAAATCCCGATGCAAGATTGATAGACAGAGCCAAGAAATTTGGAGTGAGGCCGAGTGCCGTATATTACGCATTAAAGAAAATGAAAATAAACAGAAAAAAAAAGAACTACGTTATCGAGAAAGAAACCGGGAGGAACGAGTTAAGTACTATAGAATGTTAAGAGAACTAATTAAGCTCTATGGTAGTCAAGCTATAGTTTACATAGATGAATCTGGATTCGAAGCAATCCAGGCTTGTATTTATGCCTGGTCAAAAAAAGGAAAAAAAGTTTATGGAGATAGACAAGGAAAAAGGGGAGTCAGAGAAAATCTAGTAGCAGGGAGAAGAAAAGGAAAAAAAGATTTGATTGCGCCGATGGTTTTTACCGGGAGTTTGAATGCAGAAGGCTTTGAAGGATGGTTAAAATTATATTTGCTACCCTCCCTCGACATTCCATCAATATTAATAATGGATAATGCTCCTATTCATCGTAAAACTGCCATTAAAGAATTGGCTAAAGAAGCAGGTCATGAAGTTCTTTTTTTGCCGAAATATTCTCCTGATTTAAATGATATTGAGCATGACTTTAGTGCCTTGAAACGAGCTAGAATGTACGCTCCTATTGACACGTCTCTTGATGAAATTATCCGTTCTTACTGTGGCGTTTAGCGTCTCAGCTTTATTTGAAACTACTATATTTTCATAAAACTAAATTCAATTTCGGCATTTTCTCCCATCAGTTCCGTTAATAACCATTGGCGATCACCAACTTTTTGGTAATGTTCTACACGATAACAGAATTGATCAATTAATAAGTATTCTTGTAATTTAGGGATAGTCCGGTAAAAGCCAAATTTCTGATTTTTATCAAAGCCCGCTGCTGAAGTGGAGAGGACTTCGGCAATCAAAGAGGGATTGGTCACCGCCATCTGACTATTATCAGTAAACTTTGGCTCTTCCGCAATTACCATCACATCGGGGTAAAAATAACTTTCAGACTCAGCAATCCATAACCTCATATCGCTGACAAAAATTTCATATTGGCGATCGCCAATTTCTAGAGGTAATAAGCGGCTTAAATTAAAGGTTAAGCGATTATGGTTGGCGGAGGCTCCGGCAATGGGAATAATTTCTCCTTGGATAAACTCACTTTTTTCAGTGGCCTGTTCTTCCCGTTGCAGATACTCAGCCGCTGTTAGGATTTTAGTTGTAGCAACGACCATCATTGATCCCCTGTTTTATTTGGCTGATTCAAGTTTAGCTTTAACTTTTTGTTACTGTTTAATTTCAAAAAATTGTCCATTTAAGCACAGGCATATTTTAGGGTAACTTCGTTTTTGCCTTGCTCCGCCAACTGTGTTCTAGAAGTTTAAACTGCTGACCCAGATAATCTAGGTGGGGTTGTTGCTCTCCATAACGCCAAGCCACATAGGCTGTGGAAATTTCCACAATTATTTCTACCTGCTCTGGAGTTAGATGTTCCCGCAGGGATTGGGCAAATTCCCCTGGGGTTTGGGCTCGACTTTTGCGAAAACCCCTTTGCTCCAAGTCATACAGCAAAGTTTGATAAAGCCTAGCCATAGGATGGAGTTGGGCTAAGCGACGATATTGTAACCAACGTTTAGCCTGGGTCCAACCAAGCCAACCCAGAAAACCAGCGGCGATCGCCAAAATGAGTCCGAGTAAAGCGCCGCCCAAACTAGTGGAAATTAAATTCCAGAACCACCGTAAAACAGTGACCAGGAATCCGGTAACAGCAGCCCAGACATTAGCCAGAAAGCCGCTCACCGGAGAAGGCAACCAACCGGCCACCCAACGCCAGATTTGCTGAAGCACGCTAAAGGTTTCGTTATCTTCGATGGAGGGAGGATAGAGTTCGTGGCCAGGAATGGGGTCGAACATAAACCAACCCAGCCGGGGGAAAAGTACCTCCGTCAAGGCGTAGGCATCGGTATTATGGACCAAATAATAACCAGTGAAAGGGTTAAACTGTCCGGGAGCAAAGCCCACGGTTAATCGAGCGGGAATGTCTAAACTCCGCAACATAATGGTCAACACTGTAGCAAAGTGGTCCGGCAACCCCCCTTCGTATTCAAACAAAAAGGCGCTGACCAAATCTTCATCGTCTTCAAAAAATGGTAAATCAGTGCGAATGCGGTAATTTTGCTTGAGAGCTTGGGTTAGGTAGAGGGAAATTTCATAGGGGGTTTCTAGGGGCCGTTCTGATTTAGCTAACAGTTCTTGCGCTTTAACCCGCACCGCCGATTTGATATCGGGGGGAACTTGGAGCAATTGGGGGTCAATTTTCACTTCCGGGGGAATGCGGTACTCCTGCAACCTAGTGCGATCTCGCACCGGCACTTCTGAAATCACTGTGTAGGTAATGTCTTTTAGCAAACCCACCGGCGATCGTAAACTGCCATTGCTGTCTATGCCAACTTCCCTGGTGGGAAAGTATAAAAACCGGGGATGGTAAAGACTGGGAATTACGTTGGGTAAATCCTCCACAGCGGTATAGGTTTGCACCACATTTTCCGTTTCCAGGAAGGAGTCAATGTTATCCAGCACAAAACGATAGGACCACGGCGATCGTTCCACTGTGGTGATCTTCTCGTTATCACTAATTTCCCAACCCTGGCCCGTATAGCGGTCAAAAGATAACGCTTTCCAAAAACCTGGCGCTTGGGAACGTACCCGCAGAACTAACTGTTTGGTCATTTCCCCCCGTAAATTTTGATTCATACGGCTGTTGAAACCGTAGTAGAAGGTGTCGTCCACCTGGCCGGGTTCTGAACCATCTCCCTCTCCGCCGGTACCAGTGCCATTTCCTCGACGGTAACCAGGGTTGTTGATATCTTGGTTTTGCCCCTCAAAAGTTTGTTGTTGCATTTCCCCAGGACTAGAGACGGGAAAACTTTGCAGTCTATAACCGGGAAAGCGAGGCATCAGAGCAAAGAGTAACAAACCGAAGGCCAGGGTGACCGCTAACAGAGCGAATAACTTTTTCGGTACTAAGGGGGAATATTCCGTCCGCTCCGATCGCCTAGCTTTCTCTGCACTTTTCCAGAACGGTAGGGAAAATGGAATTTCTTCTAGCCCCAAACGAGAACGGTAATCCAACACCAAAGTGGGAATAGCTACGGCGAGAAAAAGCAATAACCAGGGGGCAAAAGCGAGAGTTTGGGATAAAGTCCCCGCCACTCCTAAAAGGATGAGCCCAATCACCATGGAATAGCCTAAATCTTTCCGCTGAGGCAAATCAAAACTGTGCAATACCTGTAGTTGCACCAATAATCCCGCTAGGGCCACCTGGCTAGCATTGAGATTTTCCACCAAGTTGCCCAAAAAGACAAACAACATGGCCACCATGGCGATCGCCAGCAGAAATTTGAGGGCAATATTCTTCTTTTTTCTTTGACGCCAACTCCACCAAGAGCCAATGACACTGAGGGGAATGGCCCATAAACTCCAGGTGGTTTGGGCCGCTACGTCTGTGGCCACAATGCCCACAATCACCATTAACTGCACCAAAATGCGGAAAACAATCGATTCCTCCGTTTTAGACTCGGGCAAGTTTTGCAGACGGGCTTGCCATTGCTCTAGCCAACGGGCCATGGGGAAGGAGAAAGTCATGGATGGATAGAAAGGAGTTTGATGTTAACGAAATTGCGTTTTGTGAGACACAAACGAGAGTGATCAAGATTTTGTGTAAAGAGGAGAATTAAAGTGAAAAGCGTTCAGGAAAAAGAACAGCAAAATGGGAAGCAGCGGCTCGCCAATCTCGTATAGGGCGCTGCCATTTTTTAGTGATGTTTATCATTGCTGAATATGATAGCTTAAAAACAGAATCTTCACCGGGAAAAACGGATTTTATTTTGATAATCTTGCAAAAAGGGCTATTTAAGGATTCAATCGCATTGGTAGTGTAAATAACGCGGCTTATCTCCTTAGGATAGTCAAAAATGGAAATGACATGGTCCCAATGACGTAACCAGATTTGACTGATGGCTGGGTAGAAGTTATCCCATTTCTGAGAAAAAGCATCCAGAGCCGTTTCTGATCCTGACTAAAAAAAATGGACATTAGAGAAGAGCCAAAAATCAAGGAGAATGTCCCAATGAGTCAAAAACGAAGACGAACATTTACAGACGAGAAGATGTGGCAACTCCGGCGACAGTGCCAGCGGCAATTGATGCGCCCCCCATAGCAGTGTCGGTCAAATCACTCAATTCATCCTTTTTCGACTGATGATTATGAGCTTTTTGTCTTTTCAACTTCTCTATTTCAAGCTCCAGTATTCTTTTTTGCCAAATGAGACGTTCTTTTTCCCTATTACTACCCATGACATTTTCCCCGGTAAATCTATGAGCATTATAATCGCTTAAAGGTCTTTAGTATGCCAAGTAAAAAAAGATGTTTTTCGGTCTTTGGGCCGATGACTTTTACCTGCCAAAGATTTTGTTACCGTTAGAAGTGAATTTGATCAACAATCGACAAATAAGGACGATCGCCAAAGGCTATGTTAGAAAGCAAACTTGAAAATCTGCGGCAATTCTTTGGGGAACTAGACCGGGCTTTAATTGCCTATTCCGGTGGAGTGGATAGTACCCTAGTGGCCAAGGTAGCCTACGACGTGTTGGGGCAAAATGCCGTGGCTATCACCGCCGTTTCACCCTCCCTGTTACCGGAAGAATTGGAAGATGCCCAGGCCCAAGCTCAATGGATTGGCATTGCCCATGAACTGGTGCAAACCAACGAAATGGCTAACCCTAATTACACTGCCAACCCGGAAAATCGTTGTTATTTTTGCAAAAGTGAACTCCACGACACCCTTCAGCCCTTAGCTTTGGCCCTGGGTTACAACTACGTTATCGATGGAGTCAATGGAGATGATCTACGGGATTATCGCCCCGGTATCCAAGCAGCTAAGGAACGGGGTGGGCGATCGCCATTGGCCGAATTGCAAATTAGCAAGTTGGAAGTGCGGCAAATTTCCCAGTTATTGGGGTTGCCCTGGTGGGATAAACCAGCCCAACCTTGTTTAAGCTCCCGCTTTCCCTACGGCGAAGAAATCACAGTGGAGAAATTACAGCGGGTCGGCCGGGCAGAAATTTATCTGCGTCGTCTCGGCTATAACCAAGTCCGGGTGCGATCGGAACAAAATTTGGCCCGCATTGAATTGCCCCCGGAACAGATCCAACAGTTTGTACAGGATGTGTCCCTGGGGGAATTAGTGCAAACTTTTCAAAACTTTGGTTTCCTTTACGTCACCCTAGACCTAGAAGGTTACCAAAGCGGCAAGCTAAATCGGGTTTTGACCAAATAACCAAAACCAACGGCATCCCAGCCTAGTTCTTTGGAACAGGGGAAAGCCCAAGGCTAAACCCAGCCCTGCAGTTTATAAATAACCAGCCCTAAATATTCCTTCAGGGCCATGGTGGTCATTTGCAGACTTTTGGCATCGGGCATCAGACCAAGGATGACGTTGGCAAGGTTGAAATTATTTCTGCCCAAAGGTTGACTCAAAAAGTCGGTGGCGGCGGGAATGACAATGATACCCAGTTTTTCAAATACTCTTTTGGCCCTGGGCATATGGTAACCAGACGTGACCAAAATAATCGTGTTTATACCCCGTTGCTGGAGAATTTTCTGGGTAAAAACCGCATTTTGCCTGGTATTAAGGGATTTCTCTTCTTTGATGATAGCTTCCCTAGGCACGTCCAACCGTTGCAACAATAGGGCCATATCCTCCGCTTCCGAGGTGGCCACTGTGCCCAACCAAGGAATCCTTCCCCCCGTGGTAATAATGTAGGGAGCTTTGCCCTCTTGGTAGATTTGTGCGCCGTAGATAACCCGATCGCCAGCTTCGGCCACTTCGGGAAATTGCCGGGGATAGGTGGCCTGGTAAAGACCGCCCCCCAAAACAACAATAACTGGGGCTTGGGGGAAATCTTCCATAGGCAGATATTGATACTCCAAAGTCCGTAGCAGGGCATCGCTAACCCAGCTATTAGCACTGACTAGTAAAATAGCCAGCGCCACCAGGGCCAGCCACTGCAAACCCAACTGCTGTCGCCAACTCCAAAAAATAATTCCCAACAGCAGTAAGGAAATTAGCCCCAGGGGATAGAGGAATAGGGGTAAAAGTTTGGAGAGAAAAACGAACATAACTGGGCAAAATGCCAACTAAATGACAATTTCTATCGATTTTGCCTAATCAATTAGGGAAAAGAGCATTTCCCCCCCACAAACCAGTTGTCCATCGACCCTAGCTTCCCCTTGCATTTTGGCAATGCGTTGCAGTTTAAAGGATTGTAATTCCACTGTCATAATTAGCTGATCCCCAGGCACCACTGGCCGCCGGAACCGCACCCCATCAATGCCAGCAAAGGCGAAGAATTTACCCCGCATCCCCGGCAGTTGGGTCAAAATCACTCCCCCCACCTGGGCCATGGATTCCACAATTAACACCCCCGGCATAATCGGGCGATCGGGAATATGGCCGGGAAAAAACGGTTCGTTGATGGTGACATTCTTTAGGCCAACGGCGCATTTACCCGGTTGAAAATCAATGATGCGGTCCACCAAGGCGAAGGGGTAACGGTGGGGCAGTAAATCACTAATTTCCTGGATAGTAAATTGGGTTTGGACACCGGCTTCATTGCCATTACTATCGCTTAAAGTGGGAGTCACCTCCGGAGTTGACATTGCCATGGGAAAACTTTTGCTAAAAATCTAGGACAAACGAAAATTTTTGAAAAACTTTGGCAAACCAGGTTATTCCCAGCAACGCTTAGTTAAGGTCCAGCACTTTGGCCAGGTTCTAGGCCCGATCGCCACCGAAAACCAGTTTAAAGCCCATTGGGATCCCCCCTGGGCCATGAGCCCAGAAAAATTGGCCAATTCTTCTTCCGGGTTGGCCCACTACCGATAAGATGGGAGGGTTGTTCATTCCCCAAACAATCCGCCAAATCCTGTGGAAATCTTTGTTTATCACACGCCGGAATTAACACCAGATCAATCCTTGCCTGACTGTGCCGTGGTTATTGATGTCCTACGGGCTACGACCACGATCGCCACTGCCTTAAAAGTTGGCGCAGAAGCGGTTCAGGTTTTTAGCTCCCTTGATGATTTGATGGCCACCAGTGAATCCTGGCCGGGGGAAAAACGTCTCCGGGCGGGGGAAAGGGGCGGGGCCGCCGTGGCGGGCTACGATTTGGGTAATTCTCCCTTAGATTGTACGTCGGAGTTGATGGCGGGGAAAAGATTGTTTCTTTCCACCACCAATGGCACTAGGGCTTTGCAGAGGGTGAAGGATTGTCCTCAGTTGGTCACAGCTTCTTTGGTTAACCGGGGAGCGGCGGTGGATTACCTAGCCCAAACCCAGCCCAAAACAGTGTGGCTATTGGGTTCCGGTTGGGAAGGGGGTTATTCCCTAGAAGATACGGTCTGTGCTGGGGCGATCGCCAGCTTGCTCCGGGAAAAAGGCATTGATTTCACCGTGGGCAATGATGAAGTGGTGGCGGCCCAAAGTTTGTACCGCCAATGGCGGAGTGATTTACTGAATTTGTTTAAACAAGCCAGCCATGGCCAACGGCTACTCAAGCTTGACCGCCTAGAGGATTTGCGCTACTGCGCCACAGAGGATTTAATTGATATTCTGCCCAAACAAGTGTCGCCAGGGGTGTTGACCGCTGCTTAAATTCGAGAATTGTCTTTATATTTAAGTTTTGAGTTCTCTTCTCCTAATCATTTTCCTAGCTATCATTGCTAAAACACTATGGACACCTTTGACGCTATTTACCAACGGCGATCGGTTAAGCATTTTGACCCTGACCATCGTTTAACGGCCGAAGAAGAAAGAAAGTTGCTCGAAGCGGCCATCCAAGCTCCCACTAGTTTTAACATCCAACATTGGCGATTCTTGATCATTCGGGATCCCCAACTGCGGCAAACCATCCGGGAAAAATATGGCAATCAGGCCCAAATGACCGACGCTTCCCTGTTAATTTTGGTAGCGGCGGATGTTAACGCTTGGGATAAAGACCCCGCCCGTTACTGGCGCAATGCCCCCCGGGAAGTGGCCAATTATCTTGTTGGGGCGATCGCCTCTTTCTATGGTGGCAAACCACAGTTGCAACGGGATGAAGCCCAACGGTCCATTGGCATGGCCATGCAAAATTTGATGTTGGCGGCCAAGGCCATGGGCTATGATAGCTGTCCCATGATCGGCTTTGACCTCCAAAAGGTAGCCGAGTTGGTCAAATTACCCGCTGACTATGCCATTGGCCCCATGGTGGCGATCGGTAAACGCACCGAAGATGCCCGGGCAAAAGGCGGTCAAACTCCCCTGGAAGAATTGGTCTGGGAAAACTCCTTTGCCTAACTAAGGTTTGGTGTTTAGCAATTTAGTGTTGAGTGGCTAATTGCTGAACCCGCTCCGACTCCCATTTAACGCTTACTTCTCACCCCTAACTCCTGCTGTTCAACGAAATTTTGCTTGATTAACACCTCTATGCGTACTCATTATTGCGGCGACCTACGGACAACCCATCTGGGGGAGACAGTGACCCTCTACGGTTGGGTCGATCGCCGTCGGGATCATGGTGGCGTAATTTTCCTTGACCTGCGCGATCGCCAGGGCATAGTGCAAATCGCCAGTAGTCCTGACCAAACCCCCGCTTCCTATCCAGTGGCGGAAGGATTACGTAATGAATACGTGGTGCAAGTTACCGGTGTGGTCAGTAAACGTCCCCCGGAATCATTGAACGAAAAAATTCCCACCGGGGAAATTGAGATCTATGCCGACAGCATTATCTTGCTCAACGGCGTCAATCAACAATTACCTTTTGTGGTGTCTAGTCACGAAGCAGAACAGGTGCGGGAAGATGTGCGCCTTAAATACCGTTATCTAGATCTGCGGCGGGCTAGGTTGAGTCAAAATCTACAACTGCGGCATCAAGTGGTCAAAGCTATGCGCCGTTTCCTGGAAGATCAAGAGAATTTTCTGGAAATTGAAACCCCCATTCTCACCCGTTCCACCCCCGAAGGGGCCAGGGATTATCTTGTTCCCTCCCGAGTTAACCCAGGGGAATGGTACGCTCTGCCCCAATCGCCCCAACTGTTTAAGCAATTATTGATGGTGGCGGGGATGGATCGTTATTATCAAATTGCCCGTTGTTTTCGGGATGAAGATTTAAGAGCCGATCGCCAACCGGAATTTACCCAGTTGGATATGGAAATGAGCTTTATGGGCCAGGAGGAAATTCTTGACCTCAACGAAGCGTTAATTTGCCACATTTTCAAAGTTGTTAAAAATATCGATTTGCCCCGGCCATTTCCCCGATTGACCTATCAAGAATCAATGGCTAAGTATGGCAATGATCGCCCGGATACCCGTTTTGGTTTGGAATTGGTGGACGTTTCCGACCTGCTGGGTAACACAGGTTTTAAGGTTTTTTCCGCTGCCGTCAGTAGTGGGGGGTCCATCAAAGCTATCCGGGTGCCGGGGGGCAATGAGACTATTTCCAATGTGCGGATTAAACCCGGCGGAGATTTGTTCAAAGAAGCCACGGAAGCGGGCGCTAAGGGCATTGCCTACATTCGGGTGCGGGATAACGGAGAAATCGACACCATTGGGGCTATTAAAGAGAACCTAGATGAGGCCCAGGTAAAAACGTTACTGCAATTAACCCAAGCTGAAGCCGGAGACTTACTCCTGTTTGGTGCCGGAGACACTGCCACGGTGGATAAATCCCTTTCCCGCCTCCGGTTGGTGCTGGGAGAACAGTTGGGTTTGATCGATCCCGATGCCATTAACCTGCTTTGGATCACCGACTTCCCCATGTTCGAGTGGAATAGTGATGAAAAACGCTTTGAAGCTCTGCACCATCCTTTCACTGCGCCCCACCCCGATGATTTAGGCGATCTGAAAACTGCCCGGGCCCAGGCCTACGATTTGGTCATGAACGGCGTGGAAATTGGCGGCGGTAGTTTGCGGATTTACCAACGGGAAGTACAGGAAAAAGTTTTTGCCACCATCGGTTTATCCCCCGAAGAAGCCCACGAAAAATTTGGTTTCCTATTGGATGCGTTCGAGTATGGCACCCCTCCCCACGGCGGCATTGCCTACGGTTTAGACCGGTTAGTGATGTTGTTGGCTAAAGAAGATTCCATTCGGGATGTGATTGCTTTCCCCAAAACCCAACAGGCCAGTTGTCTGCTCACGGAAGCACCAGCGGCGGTGGATAAAAAACAACTCAAGGAATTGTCCGTGGCTTCTACTTACGTCCCTAAAGTTAAAGTGGACGACTAGGTAGCCCTGTTTTTTATTGGCCCCCATGATGGAACGTTTTTCCCCTACTACGGCTTTATGGAAAAAATTGAGCCTCTTTGACCGCACCGTGGGGGCGATCGCCATCGTTTTGGTTCTTCTAATTGCGGTGGTGCTATTACGGGGCAATCAAAGTCCCCTGATGGTAACGCAATACAGTTGGCGCAACACCAACATCGGGGCCCAAACCCAGGCCCTGACCATGACTTTTAACCATCCCGTTGACCCGGACGTAATGGAGTCAGGCTTGGTAATTGACCCACCCCTGGCGGGCAAAACCATTTGGCAGGGGCGGCGTTGGTTCTACACCCTAACGGACATCCCCCGTTATGGCACTAACTATCAATTGACCTTACCTTTACCTGCCATGGTGCGGGGTCCAAGGGGACAGGATTTCACCAGTCTGATCACCAGTCGGGCCCGGGCTTTGGCCTATATTGGTGTGGCCGGCGAAGAAAGGGGAAGGTTAATTCTCTACAACATCACCAACCCCCAACAACCCCAAAAAATTATCCTCACCCCTAAGGACCTCACCGTTCGACAGTTTCAAATTTATCCCCAAGGCGATCGCCTGATTTTCACCGCCACCGATCCGACCCGTCGGGGGGGACAACAGAATATTTTCACTGTCGCCACCGGTATTAATAACCTCAACACCCAAACTAAAGTTCTACCAGGCAAATTGGAAAGGCTTTGGGAAGACCAGGATTATGATAACCAGCGCATTGCCCTGGCTGCTAACGGCAGTATGTTAGTTATTGCTAGAGAAAATGCTCAAAATTCTGCTGACTCTGGTTTGTGGGTAGCCCCCAGTGGAGAAAATCCCAGACCTCTAGGTATTAGGGCCGAAAAATTTATTGTTGGACCCAATGGTAATTTCCTTGCAGTGGGCCAGGAGGGGGGAGTGGGTTTAATTCCCCTAATTCCGGAGGCCGGGGCGCCCCATTTTTTGGAAGCAATGGAGCAAGCCTTGGATTTTTCTGCTGATGGCAAACAATTGCTATTAAGCCAACAAAACCCAGACTTTAGCCATTCCCTAATTGTTTACGACCTGCAGGAACGCACTCAAAGGGAAGTTTTACGGGGTCCCTACCCCCTAATAAGCTGTCGTTTTGACCCCCGCTCCCAACCCAGGGCCTATTGCTTGCAGGCGGATTTTATCCAACGGGAAGGCGAGCCTGTGCAACCAGAACCCTACCTGGCGGTGATTAATTTAACCGACGGTCAAGCCCGCCCCCTCTTAGCTTTACCCAATTACCCCGAAGTTGATCTCACCGTTGCTCCCGATGGTCTGGGGTTAATGTTTGACCAGGTAGCCACAGGACCTACTCTTGGTTCCCATGATCTTCTCACCAATTCTCAAAGATCCATTGTGGATGGACGAGTTTGGTTGTTGCCCCTACCCGGAGATTTGGCCACGGAAACCGATGCGGATCCCGATCCCCAAGAATTGACCGCTGGTTTTGCTCCCCGTTGGATGCCATAGGCTCTGATCCCCACTGGATTAGGGTTATTAGGCTGTGCTGACGTCCAAAGGGTCAGATTATTTGGTACGCTAATTTAAACAGTTTGGGAATAGTAAGTAAGCGTGAACATTACGATTGGACGGGGAAAAACAGCCCGTCGAGCCTATGGTATCGACGAAATTGCACTGGTTCCCGGAGTGCGGACCTTAGACCCAGCCCTGGCCGATACCCGCTGGAAAGTGGGCGCCATTGAGCGGGAAATCCCCATTATTGCCAGCGCCATGGATGGGGTTGTGGACAGCCGCATGGCAGTACTACTATCCGAACTAGGCGCTTTGGGGGTAGTCAATTTAGAGGGCATTCAAACCCGCTACGAAGATCCCAATCCGATTTTGGACCGCATCGCTTCGGTGGGCAAAACGGAATTTGTGGGGTTAATGCAGGAACTCTACGCCGAACCCATCAAGCCGGAGTTAATTACCAAGCGCATTCAAGAAATCCAAGCCGCTGGGGGCATTGCCGCAGTTAGTCTGACTCCGGTGGGGGCATCTAAATATGCCAGTACGGTGGCCGAAGCTGGGGCGGATTTGTTATTTATCCAGGCCACAGTGGTCTCCACGGCCCACCTATCCCCCGAATCGGTGGAGAGTTTGGACCTGGTCAAGCTTTGTCAGGAAATGCCCATGCCGGTGGTGTTGGGCAATTGCGTTACCTACGAAGTCAGCCTGGAGTTGATGCGGGCCGGTGCAGCGGCGGTGCTGGTGGGTATTGGCCCCGGTGCGGCCTGTACTTCCCGGGGAGTTTTGGGAGTAGGGGTACCTCAACCGACGGCGATCGCCGATTGTGCAGCAGCCAGAGATGACTATTTGCAAGAAACGGGTCGTTACGTGCCTGTCATTGCCGATGGGGGCATCATTACTGGTGGGGACATCTGTAAATGTATTGCCTGCGGTGCTGATGCAGTGATGATTGGTTCCCCCATTGCCAGGGCGGCGGAAGCTCCCGGCCGTGGTTTCCATTGGGGTATGGCCACCCCCAGTCCCGTATTACCCCGGGGTACTCGCATCAACGTCGGTACCACTGGCACCATTCGGGAAATTTTAGTAGGGCCCGCCAAATTGGATGACGGCACCCATAATCTACTGGGGGCAATAAAAACTAGCATGGGCACCCTAGGAGCCAAAGATATGAAAGAGATGCAACAGGTGGATGTGGTCATTGCCCCTTCCCTGCTCACGGAGGGTAAGGTTTACCAAAAAGCCCAACAGTTGGGTATGGGTAAGTAATTCTTGCCATTGCAACTATCAACCCCCTGGGATTATTCTGGGGGGATTTTTATTGGGTTTATTTGTTACCCTGGTCTGGGCCTTGTTGACCAATGCCCCACCACTACCCGCTATTACCCCGCCGCTGTGAAACACTGGAAAACTTACCTAGTTTTAGTCCTATTGGCGATCGCCATGTTGTTACCGTTGCTGTGGTTGGTAGCTACGGCGTTGAAGGCCCCGACGGAGGATGTCTTTGGGGGTTTGGGACAATTGTTACCCCGGCAACCCAACCTGGGGAATTTTATCAAGGTTTGGCAAGACTATCCCTTTGGCCGTTACCTATTCAACAGCGTGGTGGTGTCCAGCATCACTGTGGCCCTTAACTTGTTTTTTTGCGCCCTGGCCGCCTATCCCCTGGCCCGTTTAAACTTTGTCGGTCGGGACATGACCCTAGCGGCGATCGTGGCCACGTTGATGATTCCTTTCCAGTTAATCATGATTCCCCTCTACATTCTGGCAGTGAATTTAGGGCTCAGGAATAGCTACGTGGGCATTATCTTCCCCAGCCTTGCTTCTGCCTTTGGTATTTTTCTGCTCCGGCAAGCTTTCCAAGGGGTGCCCAAGGAATTGGAAGAAGCGGGCCGCATCGATGGTTGTCGAGAACTGGGTATTTGGTGGCACATTATGATTCCGGCCATTCGCCCTGCCCTGGTAACCCTAGCTATTTTTGTTTTTATCGGTGCCTGGAGCGATTTTCTCTGGCCACTGATTGTGCTCGATCAACCAGAATATTACACATTGCCTTTGGGCGTTGCTCAATTATCTAGTGCTTTGGATTTTGACTGGCGGCTCATTGCAGCGGCTTCCGTGATTGCTATTGCTCCCATTATCGTACTATTTCTGTTTGTGCAACGTTATATCATCCCCTCCGAGGCCAGCAGTGGAGTCAAAGGGTAGAGCCATTTTCTTCGGTAAAAGTTAGTCCAGCATAGTCAATTAACCGGTGAATTAAATCCTGACCAAAGCTAGCCGCAGGGGTCCAGAAACCGCCTTGGAGAGATGATTTGGGTCTGTCTTTGGCTAAACATAATGCGGCTTGGGCTAATATTTTTGCCGTGGAACCATAGCCGGGGTCTTGATCCCCTGTAACTTTGACCATGGTGGATTGGCCAGAGGCAGTTTCTCCCCAAAAGCGTAAATCATAAAAGCCCTGCTGTTGAGCTTCTTCAGTGGGGCCTTCCCCTGGTTTAGGTAGGATTTGGAGTAACAACCATCGACTGGGGCCGATCGCCAAAGCCAAGGCCATAAGATCCAAACTCCATTTAATGCCCTGGGCTGCTAACCAACCGATTATCCCTGGCCCCGTTAAGATGCCTTCCTCATATTGGAACCCTTCACCATAGACTTCGTTTTGGAGGGTATTGGAACGTAAAACAATGGGAGTGTTGATCCCTGCCATGACAAAGGGGGCAGTCCATCCGGAAAAGATGGGGTCATTTTGCACGGGGATGAGGCTGGGGGGATGGTCAGACCGGTGATCAGGTTTAAAGCAAAGGATGTAAGGATTGCGGAGGGCCTGGCGGGTGGAAGGATCGGCGATCGCCTCTTGAATCAGGTTGATGCCACTGGCGATCGTGCCTCCGGAAATGCCACCTTGGCAAGCTTTAACCCCCATTTTGACCCGGATGCAAGGTTCCCCCCAACGCCGTTGACTTTGTTGTTGTAAGTAATACACCCCGAGGTCAGAAGGAATGGAATCGAAGCCGCAACAATGGACAATGCGAGCCCCTGATTGCTTGGCGATCGCCTCATATTTTTGGATCATTTGTTGTACCCATTGGACTTCCCCAGTCAGATCGCAGTAATCTGTGCCGGTAATGGCACAAACCCGGACTAGGGTTTCTCCATAAAGGGCATAGGGGCCGACTGTGGAAACCACAACTTTGGTTTGGGAGCACAGTGTAGTGACAGCGGCTTCGTCTTTGATATCAACCACAAAGGTGGGCAAATGGGCAG
The DNA here is from genome assembly GCF_003015225.1 of Synechocystis sp. IPPAS B-1465. Taxonomy (GTDB): domain Bacteria; phylum Cyanobacteriota; class Cyanobacteriia; order Cyanobacteriales; family Microcystaceae; genus Synechocystis. The sequence goes on from NZ_CP028094.1 coordinate 1,477,534, forward strand.
CTTGAGGGCCAAGGGATTGAACCAAACGGTCAAGTTTAGCTTGGGAACGGCCGGCGATCGCCCAGTTTTTTGCTGCTGCAGTTTCCCAGTGGGACAACAAATAGCGGCAAACAATCCCACCGACAAATCCCGTCGCACCCACAATTATCAGGTCATATGGCAATGGCTTCGTCATAGAGTTTAACGGTAGTTGAAAGGTTGAATGGGATACAAAGCTGACTATGGGATAGTCTGGATTGATATACTGACGGTCGAGTCTTAAATTTGCCTAATGTTATTTGCCCATGAGGCTTCCAGGATGATGTGCCCCCAGAAATGGTTTAAACGATTATTACCCATGGTTTTGGGTGTTTGCTGTTTGCTAACCGGCTGTGTGGATTATGACGTGGGCATTCGTTTTCCAGAGCAACATTATGGGGAAATTGTCCAACACATTACCCTGGGGGAACAACTAACTACCCTGAGCCAAGCAGAAGCCGATCGTTGGCTCAAAAGTTTAGACCAGCGGGCTAAGGACTTAAACGGTCACACGGATCGCCCGTCGGAGGAAACCCTTGTGATAACCATTCCTTTTGGTAGCGGCCAGGAGTTGGTGGAAAAGTTCAATCGCTTTTTTAATCCCCAACCCCCCAAAGGAAGGCGATCGCCAGAGCCAGACCAGTTGGATTTGCTTAATTTGAAAGCGGAACTCGCACTAGAGCAAAGTAATTGGTTATTAGCAGACCGCAATCATCTCAAGTTAACCGTTGACCTGCGGGCCCTAGGGGTTTTATCCAACCAAGGCAACATTATCCTTAGTCCCGGCTCCCTAATTAACCTCAATTTTGATTTGCAAACTCCCTTAACTCTCCAAACTCCCAATGCTCCGGGGGAAGAATTAGGCACAGAAGTGCCTGGGCAATGGCAGTTAAAACCTGGACAAATTAACGTTATTGAAACGACCTTTTTTGTGCCTAGTTATTTGGCGATCGGGACAATTTTAATTATCATCCTTTGTTTAGGGGGTTTTTATCTCAAATATGGCCGTTGGCCCGGAGTGCTTGATAGCAAAGTTGAGGGAGTTTAAGAACGTGTTTGAAAAGTCCCCCTAATCCCCCCAAAATTTGGAGAGAAACTGAGTAAAAGTTACCCTCGTACCGCCGGAGCGTTAGTAAGGAGATTTAGGGGGCGGAATAAAATTTTCCAAATACGTTCTAAATCCTTAAACTTTAATCAAAAATTGTCAGGTTGCCATTAGCGCCCTAGGGTTAACTCCTCTTTTTTAACCAAAATGCCCCGGGGTCGCCATACCATTAACACCATTAAAATTAGCCCGATGACCATAACCCGTAAAGCTCCAGCTTGACTCTGGTCTAAAAAAGCAATTTGGGGCAATAAAAACCTGGTGAGGGAATCATAGGCCCAAAAAATAATGGTGCCTAACACCGTGCCTACATTACTGTCAGCTCCCCCCAGCACCACAATAATTCAAGCGTTAAAAATCAACAACGTGTCAAAATTACCCGGGTAAATACTGGTCAAATGCCAAGCAAATAATGCCCCCACCAAACTGGCGATCGCCATAATAGTTGTCTCCCAAGGAGAACTGTTTTTGACAGAAGATCCAACCCGATGGAGATGATAGTTTCGTAAATATGTTTTAGGTCTGATGTCGCAAATCACTCTTTCCAGATAAGGTTAGTTGCTCCTCTGATCCCAATGAGTTGATAGCAAGGAAGTTTTCATTATTGTGGCGATACAAACCAACTAGACTTGATCTACCACCACAGTCTGATTTTCATCGTCTTCCGGATTTGGCCCCGAGCGTTTGCGCCATTCCTGGGCCAAAATGCCATACTTGGGTGCACCAATCATGGCTATTACGAATAGCGTTGTCAGGATAACCACAATCATGCCCCCGGTCGAAACATCAAAGTGATAGCTCAAATAGGTGCCAAGCACACAGGACAGTACACTGCTGACGACCGAGTACCAAAGCATATGATCAAAGCGATCGCTGAGCAGATAGCCAATGGATCCTGGAGTGACCAGCATGGAAATTACTAAAATAATGCCCGCTGTTTGTAAAGCCGCCACAATGGTGAGGGCCAGAACCGACAACAGCGTGTAATACATCACTTGGGTGCGTAGACCGATCGCCTTGGCATGGTTTGGATCAAAACAAAACAAGAGCAGGTCCTTGCGGCGCAACAAAATCACGATTAGGGTAATGGAGCCAGCAATCAAGGTTTGGATGATGTCTTGTTGAGAAATGCCCAGCACATTGCCAAACAGAATATGGAATAGGTCAACATTACTAGGAATTTTGGTCACCAACACTAATCCAAGGGCAAAAAATCCCGTAAAGACAATGCCAATGACTGCATCCTCCTTTAACCGGGTTTTAGACTTGACGTAACCGATCGCCACCGTTGCCCCAAAGCCAAAGGTAAAAGCTCCAATGGCAAAGGGAATATTCAAGGCATAGGCCAGCACTACACCGGGGACCACTGCATGGGAAATGGCATCCCCCATTAAGGACCAACCTTTGAGAGTGATGTAGCAAGAGAGCACCGCACACACTAGTCCCACAAAGGCGCTCACCCAAATTGCCCGGATTAAAAATTCATATTGCAAAGGCTCCACTAACCAATGCCAAAAGGGAAAGGCCACCACTAACTGATTCACGCATCTACCTCTGTCGATTCAAACATCTGATTCAGACTCAGCATTGGTAGCCCACCAAAAGTCAGTTCCAAATTTTCTTTGGTGAAGGTTTCTTCAGTTTTACCCTGGGCCAAAATAGTGCGGTTGAGCAGAATGGTGTGGTCACAAAAGGTGGAAATGGAGGCCAAATCATGGGTAGAAATCAGAATGGTGTGCCCCTCATCCCGCAGTTCCATGAGTAAATCAATCATGCCTTTTTCTGTTTTCACATCAACCCCGGTAAAAGGCTCATCTAACAGAATTACCTTGCCTTCCTGGGCCAAGGCCCGGGCCAAAAATGCCCGCTTCTTTTGACCGCCGGAAAGTTCCCCAATTTGGCGATCGCGGTATTTCACCATGCCCACCCGCTCTAGACTTTCCATCACCAAACGACGGTCTTTGGCGCTAGGAATACGCAACACATTCATATAGCCATAGCGCCCCATCATCACCACATCAAACACACTGACCGGAAAGTTCCAGTCCACCTCATCAGCTTGGGGAACGTAGGCCATCAACTGTTGCTTTTGGGCCTTTTGTACGGAAAAGCCACCAATGCGTACCCGTCCCTGACTCGGTTGCAAAAACCCCATGATGGATTTGAACAGAGTCGATTTACCACTGCCATTGGGCCCCACCAGGGCGGTAATGGTGCCGGGTTCAACGGTGCAGGTAGCGTTATAAAGGGCCAAACGGGCGTTGTTATAGGTAACGCTGACACCATCGACGGATATATCAAGACGAGATAGGGTGGCTGCCATGGCAAAAGAGGGGTTCAGATTTTAGGTAGTGGTAAATCGTCAAGATTAAGTCCAGTTGATTACAGAAAAACTCAACGTGTCAAAACACAAAGTTGTTTTCATTGCTGGGCATTGGTACCGGCCAAAAGACCGTTGGTAATCACCCGGGCATCATATTCCAGCAAATCTAAAAAGGTGGGCACAGGGCCTTCCTCTGTGGAAAGGGAGTCAACATAGAGATTGCCGCCAAAGCGAGCGCCGGTGGCCTGGGCTACCTGTTTTTGCCCCTTATCGCTGACGGTACTTTCACAAAAGATTGTTGGTACATTATTGGTTTTCACCTCCTCAATCACGGTTTGCACTTGCTTGGGGGTAAACTGCTGTTCGGCATTAATTGGCCACATGTAAATCTCCTCCATACCGTAATCTCTGGCCAAATAGGAAAACGCTCCTTCGCAACTCACCAAAAACCGCTGGTTGGCGGGCACTTGTTCCAAATCCGCTCCCAGTTGGCGATCGATCGCCTTTAACTGCTCGCTGTAGACTGCTGCATTGGCGTTGTAATATTTGGCATTGTCCGGGTCAAGTTCGACGAAGGCTTGGCGGATATTTTCCACATAGACCAGGGCATTACGGGGCGACATCCAGGCGTGGGGATTGGGCTTATCGGTATAGGGGCCGTCGGCGATCGGAATCGGTTCGATGCCTTCCGTTAGCACCACAGAGGGCACATCCTTCACGTTGCCCAAAAATTGCTCGAACCAACGCTCTAGGTTCATGCCGTTGTAAAGGATTAAGTCTGCGTCCTGAGCCTTGACAATGTCACTGGGAGTCGGCTCATAACCGTGGATCTCTGCACCAATGCGAGTGATGGATTCCACCACTAACTTGTCTCCGGCAACATTCTGGACCATGTCGGCCAATACGGTGAAGGTGGTTAAAACCTTCTTTTTCTCCTCTGTTTCCCCCTGGACTTCTGTGGTTACGGCTGTCACTTCTTCGCTGGGAGCATTGGATGTCGTGACTTCCGCCGTGCCACAACCGGTCAGCCAAAAGGCGATCGCCAAACCAGACGCCAGCAGTCCTCCCCGGGAAGCAAATGATGTTGCCATAGTGATAATGGTCTTTCATGATCATCTCATTTTTCATTATCTTCTCATAATTGCAGTGAAAACGGGGAGTTAAAATTTCTTAACTTTTACCAACTGGTAAGCTCGTGGGCTTTTTCTGACCACTAAAACTTTCTGCTTTTTACATGCTCAGAACGGGGTGTGCCTGGCGACTTGTACCCCACGATTTTCCTAAATGGCGAACGGTCTATGGTTATTTCCAGCCATGGCACGAAGATGGTACCTGGAAAAAATTAAACCGTATCTTCCGTGAGAAAGTTCGGCTCAAAGCTGGAAGAAATACTCACCCTAGTGCCGGTTGTTTAGATTCACAGTCACTCAAAAGGGCTTGAACTGGCCAAGAACCTGGCTATGACGGTGGAAAAAAGGTCAATGGTCGTAAACGTACAATCCTTGTGGATACCATGGGATTAATTCTCGATGTTGTCGTCCATGGTGCCCATCGCTCCGACCATCAGGGTCTGATTCTACTTGGCACCTGGTTTGCTCCCCTTTGGCAGTGCCTGCAAGTTATATGGACTGACAGTACCTTTGGCGGAAAGGATTTTATCCATTGGGCGGAGCATACTTTTGGTTGGACCTTGAATGTGGTCAGCAAAAAGTAGGGACAAAAAGGCTTTGAAGTCCTACCCCGCCGTTGGGCAGTCGAGCGCACCTTTGCTTGGTTTGGACGTTATCGTCGTTTAAGTAAGGATTATGAATATTTACCTACCACCAGTGAGACAATGCTCTATGTTGCCATGGTTCATCTTATGCCTCAAAGGCTTGCTTAAAACTTTTCAAACACTTTCCTAGGCTTGCAAAGACTAGAATTTGCTCCCTGCAATGCAAAGCCGCAGTACGTAATACTGTTCTTTGGATTTTGTAAGAAGGTGCTCAAATATTTCTGTAATTGCGGGTTTTAAATCCTCCGGAACATTCATTGCGACAACCTAAAATGCTAGATTTTCCAATCCATAGAGGGTAAAATTTGTAAGCCCACTAATACCTTTTCTGTATTGGACAAATCACCAATAATTTTTTTGATTGGTTCGGGTAATTTTCTTACTAAAGTAGGCAATGCCAAAATACTATCTTCAATCGCCAATTCAGGTTGTTGGGTCAAATCGATGATTTCAATTTGGTATTGACCGTTTAGATATTCTTCACAAATCTTTTTTAAATTTATAAAAGCTGTGACGGATTTAGGAGTTTGTCCCGCTACATACAGACGCAGTTGCCAAACTTCCAAGTTTTGATTGCCAGATAGAGCGTTTAAATTTTCCATAATAGAAGACTCTTCAGTACTTAGGGGTTTTGATAAATGTGGCGAGACTTTTTAATCAGATTACGGTTGGCCAACATTGTTTGTTTGAATTCTTTCTCCTCTAACATTAGTACTTCTAATTCCTCATCTTGACTGGCTAGTTTCATTTGGAGGGCATCAATCTTCGCCTGCAGTAAGTACTTTTTTCGCTCAAAATTCCGTTTGCTGAGTTCTAGGGCCTGTTGCCGCCTTTTGGCGATCGCCTCTTCTTCTAAAATTTGATTAATCCTTTGGGTACCTGTTAGTACTTGCCCTTCACCAATATAAGCTTCAATCAAATCTACCCCATCATTACTAAGGATGAATTCCCGCACTTGGTTGGAGTGGGCCATGCCCCTAGATTTCAAAATATAGAGAATACGATTTCTTTCTCCATTTATTCTCAGGGTCTGTAACTCCAGCCATGTATCCATTAAGGAAGAAACACCAACTTCTGTTTGTTCATTATCATATCCCACATTGCCGCCGGTCAAATCCGTCAAAAATACGGTAATCTTTTGGCTTTTTAGATAATCAATTAGACGCATGAAAAAGTTTTTTGTTTGATTTAAATTGCCACTAGTAATTAGGTTACTCATTGGATCAACTACCACCAAGCTTGGCTTAAAATTCCTGACCCAACTATGAATCTTAAACAGACGCATCTCTAAATTATAATTAGTAGGACGAGTGGCATCAAATTGTAGTAATTGGCTGTCTAAATAGGGCGATAAATCTAGACCAATGGAATTTAAATTGCGGCAAATTTGTTGGGGCGATTCTTCGGTAGCAAGATATAAACATCGTTCTCCCCGTAAGCAAGTTGCCTGGGCAAAAAAGGCCGCCAGGGTAGTTTTGCCAGTGCCAGCTCTCCCGGTTACTAAAATGCTACTGCCACGGTAATAACCCTGCCCGCCAAACATATCATCCAATTGGGGAATGCCAGTGGAAATTCGCTCCTGGGAGACGCTGTGATTGAGAATCAGGGAAGTGATAGGCAACACGGAAATGCCATTTTCTTCGATCAAAAAAGGATATTCATTATTGCTATGGCGTGAGCCTCGATATTTAACGACCTGAATAGTTCTGGTGGCAACCTCTTCCACAGTTTTTTGATCGAGTTTAATAACACAATCAGACACGTATTCTTCCAGGCCTTGCCTAGTTAAATTTTTGTCGCCCCGTTCCCCTGTGATCACTGCGGTAACGCCTTTTTGCTTTAACCAATGGAATAAACGACGTAATTCTGCTCGGACAATATTGGTATTCTCTAAGCCAGAAAAAAGAACTTCAATTGTATCTAAAAGGATTCGCTTTGCACCAATTTTATTAATGGCATAGCCTAAGCGAATAAATAGGGCTTCGAGGTCATATTCTCCTGTTTCTTGAATTTCGCTAGCTTCAACATAAATATGATCAATTAAAATTTTTTCTTCGGCAACTAAATCTTGTAAATTCCACCCTAAGGACGCCACATTTTGAATGATCTCTTTGGCGCTTTCTTCAAAGGAAACTAAAACCCCTGGCTCTCCATATTCCACTGCCCCCCGCACTAAAAATTCCACCCCAAATAGAGTTTTACCACAACCGGCTGAACCACAAATGAGGGTTGGTCGGCCCTGGGGTAAACCACCGTTGGTAATTTCATCAAAACCTTGAATCCCGGTGGGGCATTTAATTAGAGAGAGACTTTGGCTGTTATCTGTCATGATTTTTACGGATTCAATTTACTTGCCAGCATTGCCAATGGTGTTTAAATTTATGTTTGAGTTTTTGTCGTAATTATGTTCGCACAATATTCCCACTATTAATTTGCCGAGATTGAGCAATGATCACACCGTAGGCATGGGCTACTCCGATCGCCATTGTTGTCAACTGCCCGACCAAGGCCAACCCCATGACTTCAGTAATAACTTTTTGTCACATTAGCGGACCCAGACCCCAGCAACAGAAAGTGCCTTAGTCGGGTATGGTGAAATTTACCTAATTTTCCGCCTGAGTTCCATTTAGAAGCTAGTTGACCATGGAATTGGCCCCATGGACCCATACAGTCACGGCAATAGTATCCATTAAAACTGCGATCCCCGGCTACTACAATCAAGTTATTCCCCCCTCAACCATTGCTTAAACCATGGCAGAAAAACTATCTTCCTCACCACCAGCCCGGAACATTTTTCAGCGACTACCGCTTCTGGGGACTGGGGGCGTAGTTCTAACCATGGCGATCGCCGTTATGGGCATTGTCCAGGGTCTACGTACCATCAGCCCTTGGCTCCGCATCGGCAATAATCAGGCCAAGGCGGAAATTTCTACCCTCGTGGTGCAGCAAATCCGGGCAGTGAGTGAACTAACCACCACCATTTTTGCCATGGAAACCGTAGTGCCCACTAGTCAGGAACGGCAATGGGGTAATTTCACCCTGGGGCGCACCGACTTACTCTACATTGGCTACGGGGAAGTGCGGGCCGGCATTGATCTAGCCGAGATAAATGAACAAAGTATTCAACAACAGGGAGAAACGCTAATTGTCACCCTGCCGCCGCCGCAAATTCTTGACCAAAAAATTGATGTGGAACGCTCCCGCATTTACCACTATGACCGGGGATTTTTAAACCTAGGACCCGACACTGTTCCGGAGCTACAAACTTTGGCCCAACGGCAGACCCTAGCCAAAATCACCGCCGCCGCCTGTGACCAAGGCATTTTGAACCAGGCTAACCAGAAGGCCGAAGTGGCCCTAGCGAGTTTATTGAAAAACACAGGGCACCGGCAGGTGGAAATTAAAACCACTAACCCCACCGTTTGCGCCATCCCCTCCGCCCAGGGTTTATCCAGGGACAAAATCAATGGTTAAAGCAGATAAAATTGTTAAAAATCAATCAAGGTGATTAAAGAACTAACTTCACAGGGGTTTGTTGGGTCGTTAATTGCTCTGCAAACGGAGCCGGCATATTTTTGGTAACGGCCATGAGATAGTCCAAAAAGGTTTGGGTAATCACCGACAGTTGTTTACCCGCTAGGTTAGCCACGTACCAACGCCGCTTGATAGGAAATTCGTCAATGTCCAAAATTGTCAGCTCACTGCGGGCTCCCTCCGATACCAGGGTATGTTGGGACAACACAGAAATGCCCATGCCACCGGCGATCGCCTGTTTAATCGCTTCATTACTACCCAATTCCAACCGCACCCGCACATCCACATAATGGCGGTGGAACAAATTTTGTACTGCTAAACGAGTACCGGAGCCTTTTTCCCGCATAATAAACGCTTCATCATTTAACGCCGTGATGGGGATATTGCTTTTCCCAGCTAGGGGGTGGTCCCGACGGGCAATGACCACTAAAGGATTGTCGAGGAAAGGCTGGTAATTGAGATCAATTTCCTCCGGCGGCTCACTAACAATGTACAAATCATCTTCATTGTTTTGCATCCGGTGACGAATCTGCTCATGGTTAGTCACCTTGAGGGATACTTCAATGCCGGGATACTTTTGGATAAATTCCCCCAGTAAACGAGGAATGAAATATTTGGCTGTGGTAATCACTGCCAAGCGTAAACGCCCCTGTTTTGTGCCCTTAATATCCGCCACTTTCATGGCAAAATTGTCCAGTCGCTGAAAAATATCTTGGCAAGTTACCAACAATTCTTGCCCCGCCTCGGTGAGGTAAAGCCGTTTGCCAATCTGCTCAAACAGAGGAAGTCCGACAGTTTTAGATAACTGTTTAATTTGACTAGAAACGGTCGGCTGGGTAATGTAAAGTTCTTCTGCTGCCCTGGTGAAACTGCCATGTCTAGCGGTGGCTTCAAAAACTTTTAATTGGTGTAAGGTTGCTTGCATGTCCTTGACGAAGATGGTGATTTAGATGGGGGGACAATTTGAAGGGGCAGATTAATTTTTTTCAAGCCCGCACTGAACAGGAACCTAAACTAAGTTTCGGTAATTTTCAGTTGTCGGTCCTGGCTGGGCTTGGGTCTAGGATGTGCTGAAGTCAATAACTAAAATAGACCTATGGCTATTACACTCACTTTCATAGACCTGGGATTGTTGTTAGATAACCAATGATAGAATAAAGCCAATGATTTTGACAAGCTTAGTCCGGGGAGTTGGCATTGATAAACCGCCACCTGGGGCCGAGGCCCGATTCTCAGTCCCATGACAGAACTGTTGACTAACGCAAATCAGCTTAGGCGGCCATGAACTGACCCGGACCCAAAGGTTTATTTTGCCCTCAGAGCGGAGTGGCCCCATAATGGGGGAGATTTCAGTCAGAAAGGAGCCTACACCGTGGATACAGCGGTCAACGAATCCCTCTCGATTTCCTATAACTTAGAACAGTTCTTGATTGTGCTCTCGGTCTCCCTGAGCATTGCGACCCTGTCCAAGACGGTGCCAATTCTGCGGAAAATTCCCTACACCCTGCTGTTGGTAATTGTGGGCATGGCCCTGGCCTTTGTCGATGTGAAATTGATCAATCTGTCGCCGGAATTGATCATGGAAATTTTTCTGCCTCCCCTACTGTTTGAGGCTGCGTGGAATTTACAGTGGCGCAATCTCAAAGAAAATTGGTTTCCGATTACTCTCTTTGCCACTTTGGGAGTGGTCATCTGTGTGGTGGGCATTGCCTTTCCCCTTTCCTATTGGGGGGGGATGGAGTTGGCGATCGCCTTTTTGGCCGCGGCGGCCTTGTCTGCTACAGATCCAGTGTCGGTGATTGCCCTATTTAAAGAGTTGGGGGCGAGCAAAAAACTAAATACGTTAATGGAAGGGGAGAGCCTATTTAACGATGGGGTGGCGGTGGTGGTCTTCCTCATTTTGGTGGGCATTCCCCTAGGCACCAGCACTTTTGACTTGTCCGTTACCCTCGCTCGATTTGTCACCGTGATCGGCATTGGGGTGGGCTGTGGCCTGGTGATTGGCTTTAGTTTGTCCCTGTTGACCCAACGATTTGACCTACCTTTTGTGGAACAGTCCCTCACCCTGGTGTCGGCCTACGGTGCCTATATTCTGGCGGAAAACCTGGGGGGATCGGGAGTAATTGGGGTGGTGGTAGTGGGCATGGTGTTGGGCAACTATGGTTCCCGCATTGGCATGAATCCCCGCACCAGACTGATTGTCAGCATTTTTTGGGAATTTGTGGCCTTCTTTGTCAATTCCATTATCTTCTTACTGATTGGGGATCAAATTGGCTTGAGCAGTCTTTCGGACCACCTCAACCTGATTTTGATTGCCATTGCTGCGGTGGTGGTGACTCGCTTAGTGAGTGTTTTTGGTCTGAGCTTGATCAGCAACAAGGTGAGTGACCAGATTAGTAGTACCCACATTACTCTCCAGGAACAAACCGTACTCTGGTGGGGCGGATTGCGGGGTTCCGTCGCCATTGCCGTGGCCCTGAGTGTGCCCCAGGCGATCGCCGAGAGACAGGCCATCATCGACATTGTCTTTGGTGTGGTGCTATTCACCCTACTGGTGCAAGGACTGACTACCCAATTTGTGCTCAAAGGCCTAGATTTAATTGGCGATCAACCCCAACGGTTGGAATATGCAGAGCTAGTATCCCGACAAATTGCCCTACGGCGGGTGTTGGCGGAACTGGAAAAAACCGATGAGTTTCCCGACATTAACCCAGAGCGGTTGCGTTATAAGCAGGAATTAGTCCAAGGACAACTGCAAAGCGTCACCGACAAACTCAAACTGCTCCTGCAGGAATATCCCCTATTGCAGGAAGTGGCCAACAAAAAATTCGACCAGACGGTACTAGATATAGAGGCGGAAACCTATGCCGATTTAATTCGTATGGGTCGCTTGGAGGAGAATATTATGCCTTTACTGGTCACCCTGGAAGGGGAAAATGTGGCCGAACCATCCTAGAGCGTGTTTTAAAAGTCCCCTCCTAGCCCCAAACTTTGGGGGGATTTAAGTAAAAGTTCCCCAGTATTGCCGGAGCTTTAGTAGGTCGATTTAGGGAGAAAAAGAAAACTTTTCAAACATATTCTTGGATATGATTCGATTCTGTTTGGCCTAAACCAGTTTTTGGATCACTAAAATTTCTCCCATGGTCAGGAAAATTTCAGCGTTTCCCAGTTCCTGGAGAGCCTGGATAAAACTGGGCATATGCTAGCGGTAGTCACAAGGAAACCAATCTTCTTTCAATGGCTAAAAGGGCGGCTTGGGTACGATCTCGCACCTCCAACTTACGCAAAATAGTGTGTACATGGACCCGCACTGTGCCCGGCGCAATGTAAAGTTCGTCGGCAATTTCTTGGTTACTTTTACCCTTGGCCACCAAAGATAAAATTTCTAGTTCACGCTTAGTGAGTGGGTTCTCTCCATCTGCATCCGCCAATGGCAGCACCGCCCCCGTGGACGAACTGTGTTGAAACGCGGTCTGAATTTCCTGAGAAGCAATGGCATCCCACCAGAATGCACCAGCCGCCACTGAGCGAATCGCCAGCACTAATGTTTCTGCGGCCACCCCTTTAACGCAATAGCCCTGGGCTTGGGCTTCAATCAGGCGGTTAATTAAGGCAGGCTGGGAATGGGAAGTAAGAATTAGGACTGGTAATTGTGGATGAATTTTTTTGATTTGATGGCAGGCTTCAATGCCGCCGATACCGGGTAATCCCACATCTAAAATCACCACATCAAAAAGCTGTTGATTGACGTAGGCGATCGCCGTTTCTCCATCTTCCGCCTCCCCGGCCACGTCCAACCCTGGTTCCTGGCTGAGACGGGTCACCAATCCCAAACGGAAGAGTTCATCGTCCTCCACCAAAAGAATCCGGATTGAAGTTGGGGAAATTGCCATAAATGGTTTTGATTAACAAAGGTAGTCTGGATAATTGGCCTAAATTGGGGGTCAAAACTAGCCGATCCAATGCCTGCTATCTATCCCAAAATTATGCTTTCTGAACCCTATCATTTTCCTTTAAAACGTGTTTGGAAAGTTTTATTCCGCCCCCTAAATCCCCCAACACTGGGGGACTTTCACTCAGTTTTCCCTAAATTGAGGGGGCCAGGGGGGCTTTTAAAACAGTTTTAAAGATGAATAGCAATAAACTAAAGAGAACGTTAAACCCTAGGATTCTATGGGTACGGAAAAAGCAAAAATAGCCCCTTGGGGAGAGCGGGGTTCCGCCCAGATTTTACCACCGTGGGCTTCAATAATTTGGCGGCTAAGATATAACCCCAGTCCGGCTCCCTTTGCTTGGCGATCGCCATGGCCTTGATAAAATTGCTCGAAGAGATTGGGCAATTCATAGTCGGGAATTCCCCGCCCTTCATCGACAATTTGCACCTGGAAATGATTATTTTTGGAAGTAAGGGAAATTTCCACTTTACGGCCCCGGGGGGAGTGATTAATGGCATTGGTAATGAGGTTATTAAAAACCCGTTGCAGTTGCAAAGCATCGGCCTGTAACCAATAGGCTTGGCGAAAGTCGGAGTTACCTTGACGCAGACATAAATGGATTTGGCGGGACGTGGCCAGGGGGGTGAGTTGCAGAATTACTTCCTCCGCCAGACTAGTGAGATTGACCGGTTCCTGGTGCAGATATAAACCCTCTGTGTCATTGCGGTAAACATCCATCAGGGTTTCCACCAGTTGCAGGGTCATGCGGTGGCTACGCATCATAATGGCGATCGCCCGTTGTTGGTTATGGGTAACAGCCCCAAACTGTCCTGCTTGGAAGGCATTAAGGGTTTCAATTGCCCCCAAAAGGGGAGTTTTCAGGTCATGGGTCAGGGTTGAGACAAAATCCTCCCGCACCTTAGCCAGTTGAATTTGGGTTTCCAGTTGCACCTGTTGTTTCACCATGGCCGCTTCGTATTGTTGCAGGCGATCGCTCAGCCAAGCGGTGACTAGCAGTGCCAGTACGGTGATTATCCGATTGGCCACGGTGATGGGGGTGATGGGTTCAATGCCCGGAATCCACAAATTGAGCAGGGTTAAAACCACCGCAGTACCTGTTACCCAGAGGGTTGCCCGATGCCCCAGCCGCACACTAGCCAATAGTACTGCCCCAATGTACAGATAGCCGAGCACGTAGGGAGGGGGAGTGCTGTAATCCAAACTGATCACGATTAAAAAAAGAATTGCCAACAACCAGTGGGTACGGGTCCAAATACGCACTGTTTGGTCGGCCAATGATTGAACAGAAATGGCTTTCAAGGGGAAAAGTTGCAGGGGTCTTCCCGCCCATACTAAAACAAAAAAGATAGATCTATTCGTTTAATTACTTCTATATCATTTGGTATAGGCAAAAGCTAAACAACTTTAATATAGGTAAGGAAATTGCTTAGGCATAATCTATAAATACCTTTTAAATGCCCTTCTATACCTTGTGAAAGTTCATTTATCACAGCAAACTGATGATATGGATAAATTAGGGGCGGAATTTGATTTTTTTCCCATAGCCAGTAACCCCCACTTATCCTGTTTTGATGATGGTTTGGAGATGACAAAATTTTATGTTGCAAGGTTTTGTACAAATTGCATTAATTTTAGCTATCCTTGTGGCCACGGCCCCCTTGCTTGGGCGTTATATGGCACGGGTTTTTCTTGGTCAGTCCACTTGGCTCGATAAAATTGCCCGTCCTCTAGAGTCGTTGATTTTTGCCGGTTCCGGGATTACAAAACATCCCTCCATGGGAGCAACCCAATATGTTAGTGCTGCGCTGATCAGCAATCTGGTTATGGGGGTTTTTGTCTTCCTAATCTTGATGTTCCAGGGCAGTTTACCCCTCAATCCCACGGGTTTAGCTGCTCCGTCTTGGGATTTGGCCCTACACACTGCCATTTCCTTTGTGACCAATACCAATCAACAACACTATTCCGGAGAAACGACCTACACCTACTTTAGTCAGGCTGGAGCCCTAGGGTTTTTGATGTTCACTTCTGCGGCCACCGGCATTGCAGTGGCGATCGCCTTTATTCGGGGCCTAACCGGCCAGGCGATCGGTAATTTTTACCAGGATTTAGTGCTATCAATTACTAGAATTTTATTGCCAATTTCCCTCGTGGGAGCAATACTCCTCCTGGTGGCGGGGGTACCGGAAACCCTTGCGGGGCCAGCCCAGGTAACCACCCTGGAAGGGGCCACCCAATGGATTGCCCGGGGTCCGGTGGCCCATTTTGAAATCATCAAAGAACTAGGGGAAAATGGTGGCGGTTTTTTTGGTATAAACTCTGCCCATCCCTTCGAAAATCCCAATAATTTTGCCAACCTCTTGGAAACGGTAATTATGATGGTGATTCCCGCCGGCCTCATCATTACTTACGGCATCATGGCAGGCAACCCCGAGCAAGGGTGGTTAATTTTTTGGATGGTGTTTATTCTTTATGGAATTCTGATTGCCATTGCCGCTGTGGGGGAATTTCAAGGTAATCCTCTGATCAATCAAATTCTGGGGGAAACCCAACCCAATTTAGAAGGTAAAGAAGTGCGCTTTGGTTGGGTATTAACGGCCCTGTGGGCTGTGTCCACAACGGGAACCATGTGTGGAGCAGTCAACGGCATGCATGACTCCCTCATGCCCCCTGGGGGTTTTGTTACCCTATCGGACCTATTCCTGCAAATTATTTGGGGAGGCCAGGGCACGGGCACAGCCTATCTGTTTGTGTTTCTCATCCTGACGGTTTTTCTCACTGGATTGATGGTGGGAAGGACACCGGAATTTTTGGGTCGCAAAATTGAGAAACGGGAAATTGTCCTCGCTAGCTTAATTCTTCTAATCCACCCCATTGCCATTTTAATTCCCACCGCTATCACCCTCGCCTTTCCTGACACCCTAGCGGGCATTAGTAATCCGGGCTTCCATGGCATTTCCCAGGTGGCCTACGAATATGCTTCCGCCGCCGCCAACAATGGTTCTGGCTTTGAAGGTTTGGCGGATAACACTCTTTGGTGGAATTTAAGCGCCAGTTTCTCGTTAATTGCCGGACGCTATGTACCAATTGTTGCCCTAATTTTCTTGGCAGATGGCATGGCCCGCAAACAACCCGTTCCGGAAACCAGCGGTACTCTCCACACCGATACAACCCTATTCACCGGGATTACCGCCGGAGCCATCATCATCCTCGGTGCCCTGACCTTTTTGCCCATTTTGGTACTCGGTCCAGTGGCGGAAGCTTTCAATTTGGTTTAGCAGATCCTTGGTTGCTACCTTTTCTCTACCCTTAAATCCGATTTTTACCTAAGATTATGAACTCCACTTCCACTGTGCGACAACCGGGGGGGCCACGGCAGCAGCGGCGACACACCCCAAAAGCCAATCTTTCCGATCTCTATCAAAGGGCTTTCAAGGAAGCCTGGGTGAAGCTCAATCCCAAAATCATGGTCAAAAATCCGGTCATGTTTATGGTTTGGGTCGGCACCTTGATCACTGGGATGTTGACTCTCAATCCCAACCTATTTGGGGTTACTGGCACCTCAGCCATGTTTAACGGGTTAGTGACGGTTATTTTGTTATTTACGGTTTTATTTGCCAACTTTGCCGAAGCCGTGGCCGAGGGTAGGGGAAAGGCCCAGGCCGATGCCCTGCGTTCAACCCAGACTCAGACCTATGCCCAGCGAATTTTAGCCGATGGTTCCCTAGAAATGGTCAGCTCCACCCATCTACGGAAAGGCGATCGTATTGTCGTTTCGGTCGGCGATATTATCCCTGCCGACGGGGAAGTGTTGGAGGGGGTGGCCTCGGTGGATGAATCCGCCATTACGGGGGAATCGGCTCCGGTACTGAAGGAACCAGGTTCCGATGTGGCCAGTTCCGTGACGGGGGGCACCCGCATCATTTCCGATGAACTGATCATCCGGGTGACAGCAGATCCCGGTAAGGGCTTTATTGACCGCATGATTGACCTGGTGGAAGGGGCAGAACGCAGTAAAACCCCCAATGAAATTGCCCTAACGGTATTGTTGGCGGTGTTGACCTTGGTGTTCCTAATTGTGGTGGCAACTCTGCCTCCCCCGGCTAATTACATCGATAGCCCGGTGAGCATTACCCTACTTATTGCCCTCTTGGTGGCGTTGATTCCCACCACCATTGGCGGTTTGCTGAGTGCCATTGGCATTGCTGGCATGGACCGGGTAGCCCAGTTTAATGTGGTGGCCACTTCCGGGCGGGCCGTGGAGGCCTGCGGCGACATCAACACCTTGGTGTTAGATAAGACGGGCACTATCACTTTGGGGAACCGTTTAGCGGAGACCTTTCTGCCAGTGAATGGTCATTCTTTGAAAGAAGTGGCGGCGATCGCCTTGGCGGCAAGTATTTTTGACACTACCCCAGAGGGAAAATCCATTGTGCGCCTAGCGGAAAAGATGGGAGCTACTTTGGACTTCGATCGCCAGCAGGCGGAGGGGGTGGAATTTTCTGCTCGGACTCGCATGAGCGGCACCGATTTACCCGATGGCAGTGAAGTGCGGAAAGGGGCGGTGGATGCCATCCGGGGCTTTGTGCGGTCAAGGGGGGGCAAGTCTCCCACCGGCCTTGACGAAGCCTACGGAAAGGTTTCCCATCTAGGGGGCACCCCCTTAGCGGTCTGTCGTAACGATGAGATTTACGGTGTAATTTATCTTAAGGACATCATCAAACCAGGTATTCAAGAACGATTTAATCAACTGCGACGCATGGGGGTCCGCACCGTTATGCTCACGGGGGACAATCGCATTACTGCTTCGGTAATTGCCAAGGAAGCGGGGGTTGATGACTTCATTGCCGAAGCTACTCCGGAAGACAAAATCCAGGTTATTCAACAGGAACAAGCCGCTGGTAAGTTGGTGGCCATGACCGGAGACGGTACCAACGATGCCCCGGCCCTCGCCCAGGCCAATGTGGGTTTAGCGATGAATTCCGGCACCCAAGCGGCTAAGGAAGCGGCCAATATGGTGGACCTCGATTCTGACCCCACTAAACTGATTGACCTGGTCACCATTGGCAAACAACTTCTAATCACTAGGGGGGCATTGACCACTTTTTCCCTGGCCAACGACATTGCCAAATATTTCGCCATTATTCCTGCCATGTTCGCCGGTATTGGCATTGGTGCCCTCAACATCATGGATTTGAAGAGTCCCCAATCCGCCGTACTTTCGGCCCTGATTTACAACGCTCTGATCATCCCTGCCCTCATTCCTCTGGCCCTACGGGGGGTGAAGTTTCGTCCTTTAAGTGCCGATCAATTACTCCAGCGCAACATTTTGGTTTATGGGCTGGGGGGCATCATTGTGCCCTTTGTGGCCATCAAGCTCATAGACCTCGGTATTTCGTTGCTTTGATGTCCGATGACTGCAAGGTTTTGCCATTGTGCCCTTTCCCCAGAGATTTTTCCCTACTTTCTCCTTTACTCCAACTCCGATGTTTTCTACTTCTAAAACCTCCGTCATTGGCCGCATCATCTTGCTGGCGACTTTATGCAATTTGGCGATCGCCTCCCCCATTTATGCTGCTGGTAACGGCGCCATTGACCGGGGAACGGCCTATGCCCTTGGCCTCCTAGTAATCATTGTTCTGGGATTGGCTGTTTACCTGGCCATGGTAATTATTGAGCCGGAACGTTTTTAAGGTTACTTTTTCAAACTAGTTTGGTTAATTTTTATGCTCCATTACTAACCTGATATTTTGCCTAAAAGCATCTTTCAAACGCCCCCTGCCCCCCCAAAAAAATTAGGGGGAAGTTAAGTAAAAATCCTCCATTATTGGGAAATTTAGGGGGCAAAATAAAACCTTTCAAAAAAACTCTAAAACTTTGCCATGATTCGCAATTTTGTGATTAGTTTACGCAGTACTGCCCTGCTTTGGATTTTAACAGCCCTCATTTACCCGGCGATCGTATTAGTGATTGGTCAACTGGTCTTTCCCTACCAGGCCAATGGTAGCCTGATCACTGATTCCCAGGGGCAAGTTGTGGGTTCGGCTTTGATCGGACAAACCTTCACCGAGGAGGGCTATTTTTGGAGTCGCCCCAGTGCCATTAACTACAGTGAAGGGGCAGATGCTTCCCCCACGGGCATTTCCGGTGCAAGCAACCTAGCTCCCAGTAATCCTGACCTTTTATCCCGCATTGAAGCAGAGGCCCAACGCTTAGAGGACAATGCCGTGCAACCCACTGCCGATTTGCTTTACAGCTCTGGGTCAGGGCTTGATCCCCACATTAGCCCAGCGGCGGCCCAAGCCCAGTTCGACCGGGTGGCCAAGGCCAGATCTATTCCTCCCCAGGAGTTGCAAAGCCTGATAACTAAACACACTGAGGGGCGCTTCCTTGGCATTTTTGGTGAGCCTGGGGTCAATGTCCTCACCCTCAACCTGGCCCTCGATAACCGTTAAACCCTTGCCTCTGATGTTTCAAGCAAAAATTCTTGTGGTTCACCACGGCGATCGCCTACGGGCCATGGTTAGCCAGAGTTTGCATTCAACTTCCCTTACCTATGAGCTACACCGGGTTGGGAATTGAAACCTTGATCCGACCTATCGTCCTGCCCATGAAAACTTAGACCGTTCAACGACGGACCGAGGCAGGCCCCTCTGCTTTCTGCAAATCCCCTCTGCCCCATCACCATGATCCATGCCGGTCAATCCAGTTCCTTGACTCCAGCGGCGTCCCCCCCTCACCGGCGGGGTAAACACAAAATTTTCATTGGCATGGCCCCGGGGGTTGGCAAAACCTATCGCATGTTGGAGGAGGGGCAACAGCTCAAGCAGGAAGGCTTTGACGTGGTGATTGGCCTGTTGGAAACCCACGGCCGGGAGGAAACGGCCCAAAAAGCCATTGGTCTGGAGCAAGTCCCCCTCAGAACCATGATTTGGCAAGGGCGATCGTTGCTGGAAATGGATACCGGAGCCATTCTGGCCCGATCGCCGCAGTTGGCGTTAGTGGATGAGTTGGCCCATACTAACATCCCCGGTGCGGAGCGGGAAAAACGCTATCAAGATGTGGAACTTATTTTGGCCGCAGGCATTGACGTCTATTCCACCATCAACATTCAACATCTAGAAAGCCTCAATGATTTGGTGTATAAAATTTCCGGGGTGGTGGTGCGGGAACGGGTGCCCGATCGCCTTTTGGATGAAGCTGACGAAGTGGTAGTGGTTGATGTTACCCCAGAAACCTTGCAAGAGCGTTTGCAGGAAGGCAAAATTTACGCCCAGGACAAAATCAACCAAGCCCTGCAAAACTTTTTCAAGCGCCAGAATTTGGTGGCCCTGAGGGAACTGGCTTTGCGGGAAGTGGCCAACAATATTGAGGAAAATAGTCGCCATGATCAACAGACTAATCACTGTGCTGTCCACGAACGGATTTTGGTGTGTATTTCCACCTACCCCAATTCCATTCAATTATTGCGACGGGGGGGGCGCATTGCCAGTCAAATGAATGGTCGTCTATTTGTCTTGTTTGTGGCTCCCACCAATCAGTTTCTCTCCAAGGTGGAGGCACTCCATGTGGAAACTTGTCAACATCTGACCCAGGAGTTTGAAGGGGAATTTATTCGCCAGGAATCCGACAACGTGGTGGGGGCCATTGCCCAGGTGGCCACAACCTATCGCATCACCCAAATTGTGTTGGGGGAAAGTCGGCGATCGCGGTGGCATTTACTGATCAAGGGTTCCATTATTCAACGGTTAATGCGCTGTTTGCCCACTGTTGATCTGCACATCATTGCCAATGGCTAAATCATTTTTACCTAGGAACTGACTACCGTCACTAACATGCTCCCCCCATAAAGTTGAGACCTCCGGCTAGCAAAGGCTAAAACCTTTTTTGAAATTCCACTATGCCCCGGCTGTCGTCTTGGAAATTGCTAGACCCCCGGATCACAGTGCTGTCGTTAACCCGGTATTCCAAGCCCCACTGGGGTAGGCGATCAGAGTTGATGATTTTTTGCACCGACACTCCTATTTGGGGGGTAATATCAATTCCAGCTTCCGCCGCTACTCCAATTTGATTTCCCTGGAGGCGATCGCCTTCGTTCATTAAGGGAGTGGAAAAAATGCGAAATTCACTTAGTCCTAAAGCTTCCCCAATGCGCCCCTGGACTGGGCCCAACACTGCGGACCCGGCCAAATTAGCTAGCCCCACTGTGGTTTGAGTACTATCCTGACCAAGGGTACTGAGCACACCGCCCCCTAACAACGTAATAATTTCCTGCGGCGATCGCCGGGGGGTACTGGTGAGCTGAATATTTTGGTTAATCTCACTGCCATAGCCATTAATGTGGGCTTGGATACGCACCGTTTGTAGGCTGTCTTGGTTAGCACTAAAGGGTTCTGGAATCTCGGAGGATTGGGAAGGACGATTAGCAATATTGCGGCTTGTTTCACTGACGGAACTGAGCAAATATAAATCGAGATAGGGGTCCAAACCCCGCTGGGGCAGAAAATAAACGCTGTTATTTTGGTTATTATCCAACCTTAATTGGCTGGCAAATAGATTCACCTGGCCCCCTTTGAGCTTAATTTCCCCCTCAGGACGTAAATTTTGTGGGGTACCATTCAGGGTCACTTGGCCAGCGGCGGCAAAATCGAGAAAAGGTAAATTTTGCACCCGGATATTTTCCGCCAACACCAAGTTTAAGTTGTTGAACGTTAAGCCCCGCTGGGAAGAAGCACCGGAACCCAAGGTAGGTAGGGTTTGCCCCACGGAGATATTGCCATTGCCCAGGGCTAATTGACCTCCTATTTGGGGGGCGATCGCCGTGCCGGTAATCTGCACCAATCCCCCCAAAGCCCCTTGGTACAAATTGGGAATATCCACCGCCAAATTATTTAAGCTTAGTTGTAAACCCTGGTCCACATCGGGTAAGGCATTTTGCAGGGGTAGACTGCCCACCATCGCTAATCTCCCGCCACTAATCTGCCCAGTTAAATTGGTGACCTGGAGCGTATTTAAGTCCGCCGTAATTTGGGCATTGACCTGGGTTAAGGGCTTATCTGGTAACATCTGAGCGGCGATCGCCCCATTGTGGATGGTAATTTCCCCCAGCCCCTGGAGTTGGTACAGGGTTTGTTTATAGGGATCAAGGCAACCCAACAAAGCTAAATCCACTTCTCCCTGACCGCCTAGCCAACTTAATTGTCCACGGCTGAGTAGGTTGATCAACTTCAAACTGTCATTTTTTAACTTTAACGCTACGGAAAAATGATCACTGTTGGGGGCTTGGCTAGCAAAAGGAAAGACGTAGGGCACACTACCCTGTAATTGCAGGGGTTCCGTGAGGGAATTAACCAGACTTTGTAACTGAAAATCTAAGCGACCAGCCTGGTAACTAAAATCCCCCTCAGTTTTTTCCAGCGCTAAAGGACCAAAGCGATTCTCTTTAATTTGCACTTTGCCCTGGAATTGAGGGTCCCGCCGGCTACCCCGGAGGCGAAAATCAGCAAATACATCCCCCTCTGGAGCAAAGTGGGCCGGGAGACGTAAAATTTTGGCTAAGGGACCAAGGGGTAGTTGATGGAGTTGAATTTCTCCCTGTTGGCCCTGGGGTCCCAGTGACCCTGTTACCCGCAAAAATCGATCGCCACTTCGTAGTTCCAGGGGAGCAAAGCTAAGATTATCCCCCTGCCAGCGCCCCGCCAATTGCAATTGCCCCAGCCCATGGTCGCCCCACTGCCAATCTTGGCCCCAAAGGTTAAAGTTGGCCGCCAGGGGAGAGTCTTCCCGTTTCTCCACGGTAATTTTGCCCTGCAGTTGTCCCCGCAGTTGGTCTAAATCTGGTACAGGTTCATGATTGGTCTCCGTTGGGGCCAAGCTAGCTTCACTCTGGGCCAGTTGATTAAATTGAGTGGCCAGATCATCCAAGGCATTGCCCACACTAACCAGCGGTGGCAAATTTTCTTGGTCTAAATCTTTGCCTATTTCACCGTATAAATCCTTAGCAGTACCGTAAATGGGGGGCTGAAAACCCCGGCCAAAATCTTCCCAGGTGAACAGTTGCAGAGCCGTTAAAACATCTTCAATCCGGCTTTGACGGAAACTAATTTCCCCGCCCCACTGGGGTTGATCGCCTTGGAAATTGGCTTGCCCCTGCACTAAAACTGTACTCTGGCCATGGCGCAAACGACCATTGTCCACCGTTAGTTGCCCCTGGCCGTAGCGAAAATTGCCGGTTAAATCCTGGGCGCTAAAATTACCCCAACGGGGTTGCTTGATATTAACCCTAGTGGCGATCGCCGTTTTTTGGGCCAGGTCAAGCTGAAAATGCCCCGACAATTGTCCTCCCCAAGGTTGGCTCTGGAGTTTGGCCAAGGAATCCGTTAAAGATTTGTCGCCATTGGGAACAAGGGTAAGGGCTAAGGGCAGACTATTTTGCAAAGCCTCTAGGGGTAAGGAATGGGCTGTTAAAGACCATTGGTCAGCCTGTTTTTGCCCTGCCAGTTGCCATGGTCCCCGCTTAAATAACACCGCCGTTGGTTGGTGCTTGGGGTCTAAACTGAGGCGAATTTGTTCCCCTTCTCCCTGGAGAGCCAACTGTAATCCCTGCGGATCTTTTTCCGCCTCACCCCTTAAACGGGAGGCAAATTTAAATTCCCCTAACTGCAAATGGTTCACTGCCAATTGCCCTTGCCATAAAGGTTGCCCACCGGAGCCAGTCACATCTCCCTTGAAATCTAAATTTCCCGCCAACGGAGCCCCTGGGGGAGTGGGAATAATTTTGGCTAGGGGTAACCCAGTAGCCTCCACCTGGAGGTCCATAGCCTTGATTGCCGCTTGGAAATCAAAACCGGTTTTAACCCCAGCAATGGCAATTTGTAGATTTCCCCGGGCGTTTAAACCCTTGCTACGGAGTTGGCTTAACTTAAGCTGGGAGCCTTGCCAGTCAAAGGCGATCGCCACGGGGTCGGATAATAATTGCCAACCCTGGGAGCTAATTAAATTTCCTGTTAAGTTCGTCAACTGAGCCGTTTCCCCAGTCCACCGCCCGGTTAGACTCAATTTTCCCGCCACCTGCCCCGGTTGACCAATGCGCAAAGCCTGCCAATCTATGCCCTCCGAGTTGAGTTGGGCAGTGAAGTTTTCCTCCCCTACACTGAATTTTTCAATGTTTACTGTCCCCTGGGGGGAATGCCATTGCCCAGCCCCGGCTAAATCCCATTGCGGCAGAGGTTGGTCTAGTTCTCCCTTGCCAGTCCAGTTCCCAGCCAAAGTTCCCGACCAGGATTGATCCATACCGGGCAGGGTTGCCAGGGAAATATTTTTCGCCACAAAAACCCCTTGCCATTGTTTACCCTGGAGTTGAAATTGGTCGATCGCCACGGTGCCCTGGGGTAGAGTTACTTGCCCTTGACCCTGTAGCTGCAATGGTGACTGGTCTTGCTGATTGCCCTCAGCCCACACCTGGGCTTGCAATTTGCCCTGCTTGAAACTGTCTGGGATTGATGCCGTGTCGAAAGTGCTAAGGGATAAATTCTGCAGTTGAAAATTGCCTTGCCATTGCCCTCCCTGGTAGGCAAAATCGTTGGTTTTAACCAATCCCCCTGCGAGGGCAACATCAGCTTGGGCCTGGGCCTGCCAAGTAGGAGGTTCAGATAATTTTCCTGTGATTTGGGCTTGCCCTGATAGGGGTAAAACGGGTGGTAATTGGGCACTTAAATCCCCCTCTAACCAGGGTTGCACATCAACTTTGTCAGCCTGAATATGCAGTTGGAACGGTTGCCAATCCAGTTTATTTCCTTGTCTGTGGGCTTGAATTTGCCCCGATCCGGTTAGGTTACCGCCGCTGTGGGGTGAAGCCTGAAAATGTTTCACCACCACCCGATCGCCTTCTAGGTTGACGTTGGCTTGGAAATCATCTAGGGCTAAGTTTTCAATCTGGAGGGAATTTTTACCTGCTTTTTGTAGGGCGACGTTAATTTGCGGATTTTCGAGAGGCCCTTGAATGGTGACCGTGGAACTTAATTGACCACTGATGGGCATGGTGGCCGGGGGAAACTGTAGCCCCTGGAAAATTTTGTTGACTTCCAACGGTGCGGTGGCGATCGCCAGGTTAAAGCCATCCTGCCAGTCAATGTGACCCTTGCTTTGGGCTTGAATTTCTCCCAATTGTCCTTTCACTTGTCCCAGTTGAATTTTGCGACCTTGGAAAGTTAGAGGGCCATTAATGGCAGTTAAGGGGCGGGCCAG
Source organism: Synechocystis sp. IPPAS B-1465 (assembly GCF_003015225.1). Taxonomy (GTDB): domain Bacteria; phylum Cyanobacteriota; class Cyanobacteriia; order Cyanobacteriales; family Microcystaceae; genus Synechocystis. Next base: position 1,502,487 of record NZ_CP028094.1, read on the forward strand.
TTGGGGCAGTTGCAAACTAGCTTGGTGTAAATCCACCTCCCCATCCAGGGAAGCCAGTTGTTGATCCTCAACGGCGATCGCCAAGTCACTGTCTAGGGTACCCCTTTGAAAATTCAGCGGTAGGGGCAAAATTTGCTTGAGGGCGGTGAGGGGTAAATGGCGACTTTTGACCTGGAGTTGCCAGCGTTCCTGGGCTGGGTCAATCGTTCCCTCCAAATTTAGGTAACTGTGGCGCTCCACCAGGGGTAACAGTTGACCTTGGAGACGAAAACGGAAAAGCTCTTGGTTCGACCCTTGCCAAAATTGGGCATCATTTAACCGTAATTGAATGGGTTGATTGAGAGCTTGGTGACCGTTGCGACTAACCACCGTGCCCCGACCCCGACGAACAATTAATTTTTCCAGTTGGAAGGGAAAATCTTCCGCTAATTGCCCCATCTCTGTATGCCACCACTGCCCTGATCGCCCCTGTTCAAAATAGGCTTGGGGTTCCATGGCGGTGATGGTCAGCCCGAGATGTTCATCTTGGAGATATTGCCAGGGGTTATAGCTAATCTTTAAACTTTGGAGTTGTACCCAGTTGGGGTCGGTGGCTGTAGCCGGAATGCTAGTGGCACCAAATTCTAGATGGGTGAGGGAAACACTGGTTAATGGCCCCAACTCCACCGGACGATTCAAGAAATGTTCCACCGCTTGCCCCACCAAGGGAGACACATTTCGTTGCACCCAATAATGACCGTAGGTCACCCCCCCGGCGATCGCCACTACCACGCCACTGCTAAAGCCCACCACCATTGCCCAGGGGAAAACCGCCCTGGAATGCTCTGCTAACCGGGGCACCCCCAAGGGGGACTCAGACTTTTGGCGATCGGTGACCATAATTTCAGGCGCTATTCATTCCCCACAACCACCCTGTTAGGCTAACACTAGCCAGCAAAATCCTGGGCAAACCAGATCCAATTCATCTTAGTCATACCATCACCACCAGGGAGACGGAGTAGAACCTTGCTCTTGTTCCTTTTACCCTAGTTTTTCTGCGCCGATATTGGCGCGGGAGAGTTGATCAATCCTGCTGATCAATCTGAATCAACAATGATTTCCCACCATAAATAGTCCAGCACTGTTCTAGACCGAAGGCTAAACTAGGGCTAAATTTGCAAAATTCCCTCGGGCATCACCGTTAACAATTCCCGCCGTTGCAAACCCTCTTGATGACAAATGGCGTTGGCTGATAATAGCCCACTGCTGATGGCCCGCTCCATCAAACCGCAGGGAAAGGGCATTTTCACCCAATCCCCAGCGAACAAAAGATTGGCCACCGGAGTTTCCGTCTCCGGGCGATCGCCGTAGCTGTTGGGGGGAAAACCGGAGAAATTTTTCTGGTTAACCAATTCCCGGTGTAGGAGTTTTGCCGTAGCTAACGAGGGGACAATTTCGTACAATTCCTGCTCAAAGGTGGCTAACAAATCCCCCTGGGTGGGGAACTCTTTTTCTTTGTAGCAATAGGCGTGTAACTCCACCACACTGCCCCCGGTGCGTTCCGCCCAGGCAATAAATTGATTTTGGATTCGGTGATAAAGGGTAATGCTATCGGTTAAACGGTAACCGGATAGGGAGGCGAAGTTACTGTGGGGCCATTCAAAATCTTGATCAAACCAAAACCGGGCCACTGCAAAGGGATCCGCCACCGCTAGGTTTTTCACCTGTTGGACAAATTGGGGATTAACATCTCCCCCCAGGCGATCGGCCAGGTTTTTCATGCCCACTACATCCGCCGCCAGCACATAATAATCTGCTTTGAGGGTTTGCGCCGGTGGTTTGTCCTTGGTGCGGGACACCAACTGTACTTCCGTGGCACTACTTCCCGGTTTAACCGCAAACTTGGCTAAATTTCGCTTAGCTGGCCCTTGGATAACTTGACCATCCGCATCATACACAGCGCCATGGCAAGGACAGATAAATTGACCATTCTCCTGTTTGGCAACGGTGCAACCTTGATGGCTACAGGTGAGGGATAGAGCTTCTTTTCCTTCTGGCTTAGCCCAATAAACCCGATCGCCAGCGCCATAGTAAACATTCCCCCCTGGGTTTGCCTGGGTAAGCAGATCATTGCGGGGCACAGTAAACGGCACATCGCTGACCGGATCATCCCCCTGCACATACTGGAGGGATTGGATTAAACCTTGGTCACAGTTAATCGCACTAACGGTGGCTTCGGTGATGATTTGTCCGCCGTGGGCTTTGATGGATTCCACCATAGGCATGACCAAACTAGTCACCATATCGTCCTTGGTGCCATTAAAAGCTAGGCCTTCGGGATTACCGAAAAAGTAAAAATGGAAAAACTGCATCAATTCCCCCGCACTCAACACATCGGGGGCGTTCAAGCTAGATTTGGCAAAGGGTAGGAAGTAAAGATCGTACAAACCTTTGGGGAAACCCTTCGCCACCCAATCACTGACGGTGATGCTATCTAGTTGGTCATAGCTTTTGGGAATTTGAAAACCTGTAATGGCTCGAAAAACTTGCCAATGGGCAGGCTTGGTTAAATTAATGCCCCAGCGCAATCGGTTCGGGGAAGAAATGGTCAGATCGACAATATTCCAGGGAAAGGCGGAATGGCTAGGGCGAAACACCTCCGGCTCATAGCCCTCTTTAAAGACTAAAGAATAGAAATCAAGGGAACGAAAATTGTCGGCGATCGCCAATTCATTAACAATGCTTTTGAGGTTGTAATACTGGGGGAAAAAGCCGTGGAAACCGTGCTCCATCTGGAAAGTTTCTTCCCCCACCTGGATGGGCCAGCCCGCCACCTTGCCCCCTAAATTTGGCGATTTTTCCAAAAGGGTAACCTTAAAGCCCCGCTTGCTCAGTTCATAGGCTGAAGCTAAACCAGCTAAACCAGCTCCCACCACCACCACCGACTTTAGTTGGGACAAATATTGCGGCAAATCTAGGCGATCAGTATCGTACCGGGCCGGCTGGGGCTTAGCTAAACGGGAATAACCAATGGCGCCCCCCAGGGTACCCACCCCTAAAAGCTTGAGCGCAGTACGACGGGAAACAACGGTGGAATTAGGATTGGGGGGTAATTCAGTCATGCAAAAGGCAGACGGTAAAAATAAGAGCTAGGGGGGCAGTAAATAGTTCAGCCCTGATTCTAATCGCTCTATCCCAAAACTTTCTACCCAAAACTCAATTTGAATTTAGTCTTCGTCCTGGGGATTTTGATGGTCTTCGGCGGAATCGGGATCCAACTCCCAACGACGTTCATCCCTAGCCCCAAAGTTTCTCACTGTGGCCACCGGCCTACCGTCCACACTGGCAATGCCCATGGATTGCAGTAATCCTTCCGTCACATTCTGATCGGGAGTAGGATTGTCGCCCCCCACGGCTTCTTCCCCTACCACTTCCGCTTGATACCAATTGTCATCGGGATCACCACCGCTGAGGTTGCCATTGTCCAGGTGGGGCATTCTCATTAATCTAACCACATGACCAAAACCCGTATCTCGGTCAGTTAAACCATCAAAAAAAATGCCATCCTCTTCTGATCCTGTTAGATCTGCCAGCAAAAGTTGCTCAGAATTATCTTGTTCAGAATCGAGATAATCATCACTACAATTGGCAAAATATTGATTGATATCCATTTTCATCTCTCCTCTATTGCTAGAAGTTTTTCTAAAATATTGATTTTTTAATCTATTGTTATCGTAAATAAAAATGGGGATCATCGCAGTTTTCACAACAAATTCTTAACATTTGTCCCCCGTAAGAGTTACAATTTTTGCAGAAATTCTTAACAGTTACCATGGTCAATTCCCTGTCCGACGAGCAGTACAAAATTAAGATGCAAAAGCGCAAAGCTTTACAGGATGAGCGCATTGCCTCTGCTAAGGCAGAGAAAGGTCTGGTAATTGTTCACACCGGCAACGGCAAAGGAAAAACCACCGCCGCCCTGGGCATGGTGTTGCGGTCCCTGGGTCATGGTTATCGGGTAGGAATTATTCAATTCATCAAAGGGGCCTGGGAACCGGCGGAAAAAGCGGCCTTTACCCCTTGGCAAGACCAATTAACTTTTTTGGCCCTGGGAGAAGGTTTTACCTGGGAAACTCAAGACCGGCAACGGGACCAGGCGATCGCCCATGCAGCGTGGCAAAAAGCCCTGGAGTATATCCGCAATCCCGATTACCAACTAGTCCTACTGGATGAGGTAAATGTGGCGTTAAAGCTGGGCTATCTGGACGTGGAAACAGTACTAGCCGGCCTGCAAGGGAAGCCGGAATCTAATCACGTTATTTTGACAGGCCGGGGAGCACCCCAACCATTGATTGACCGGGCCGATTTAGTCACAGAAATGACCCTGATCAAACATCCTTTCCGGGAGCAAAATGTTAAGGCCCAACCCGGCATTGAGTTTTAGTCCCTGTACAGGAAGAATAGCGCCCTAACCCCTAGGGTAACCACTGAAAAAACTATTGAGGCAAGGGTTTAGGAAAAACTAACTCAACTCTTCGGTGGAGCGACTAAGCATTGTTTCTTCCACATGCTTTTCCTGTTGCCGTTCCTCTGCTAACAATTCCCTGGCTTTCTCATCCAAGTCTTCCGCTACGGTTAGTTCGGTTTCCGCCGCCCGAGCCGCCATATTTTCATGAAGTTGCTGTTCGTTTTGACGCTCTTTGGCCAGAAGTTCACGGGCTTTATCTTGGGTGCTCATAGTTTTGCTGGGGGTGAGAAAACTGGAATAAGAAAATTGATTAGTAACTGCCTATACTTTATCGCCAAAACGGAAGCATCCGGGAAAGTAATCGCTCAGTTTTTTAACACTACCCGAGCCACTTCCACCCCAGGATAGTAACGATTGAGAATTTGCTGATAGTTATAACCCTGACGGGCTAGGTCGTAGGCTCCATACTGGCTCATGCCCCTCCCCTTATGTACCCGGGCCACAATTTCATCCGTAGAAGCATAGAGGGATTCCACCACACCACCGTTATGGCTCAACACCTGGCCGAGGGTGGAAGTAACAGCATTGTGGGAAGGGCCCTGCTCACTGCCGATGCCCTTATAAACTTGCCATCTTTGGGTATCCCCCAGGTCAAACCACTGGCTGGCGGGGCGTACCATATGGACCAGGGCATAGGAACGGGCGGCGATCGCCTGGGCTTTGAGGGCTTCGGTGGGGGCGGTGGAGTGCATTTCGCTACCGACTACACTGGTTAGATAATGTTCTAAGTTGACGTAGTTGACTGCCAAAACCTTGTCGCCCCTGGGCACTAACAACACCCGTCCCCGGTACCAACGATCGCCTACGGCCAGGTAACCATTGGCGTCGGCCGTAAACCAGACTACGCCGGGAACAGAACGACCGTTAATCAGGAGACTGTTACCTTGGGCAGTGACGTTAATTCCTTGGCCAGCATTGAGACTCATCAGCCCTTGGCCTTGGCGGTCCTGGAGATATCCTTGACTGGAAACGGCGATCGCCACACTGGGTACATCTCTTTGAATGCCGACCCGAATTTCCAACGGTGGGGGAGTGTAGTCCACTGGACTGGCCATGGGGGGCGGTGCTGGAGCTGTTTGGGGACTACCGGAGGCTGGGGATTGCGGGGCAGATGGAACCGAAGCGGTATTGGTATTTTGAACAGGGGCGCTGTTCCCAAGTGCCGGGAATGTAACAGCACGATTTGAAATATTACCCGCTGGCCCAGTGGGGGTTGCCGGGGCACTTTTCGCTAAATTTTCGGCAGTGATGGGACGGGGACTTTTTAAGCCCGAAGCCGGAGAACCAGGAGGGGAGGGAATTTGGCTCAGGGGCGGCAGGGTTTTAATCAATTCTTCCCCGGCCATGTCGGCCATTACTTCGGTACCGCTATTAGTTTTGCCATTGGCGATGGCATTGGGGTCTTCCCCATAACCACTCCAAGCCAACAACAGAGGAATAGTACCAATGGAAGCGAGGGGAATTAGCATTAATGCCCATTTACGGGACATCGGCCAACGGCCGGCGATCGCCTGAAAAGAAAAACTTTTAGAAGACTTAAGAGATTTGAATAACTTGAATAAAGGGAAGGGAAAGGACGTTAATTTTTTCATGCCACCAGAAAAATTTTTCAAACCACACCCCGCTCCAGCCCATTGGAAGCAAAACAACAAAACTTTGAATATTGTAGGCCGGTTTCCCCCAAAAGGCCGGCGGGGATCACCAAAGAGCAGTAATGCCGCCTTGCCTCCCCAATGGCCATGCCATATGATTTGCTAAAGAGATTTTCTCATTAAAACCACACCACATCTCTGCCGATAGCAGTTAACCGGGTATGACCAAGATTGAAACCAGAACCGAACCAATGGTGCTCAACATGGGGCCCCATCACCCGTCTATGCACGGGGTGTTACGTTTGATTGTGACCCTGGATGGGGAGGACGTGGTGGACTGTGAACCGGTGATTGGTTATCTGCATCGGGGCATGGAAAAGATCGCTGAAAGTCGTACCAATATTATGTACGTTCCCTACGTTAGTCGTTGGGACTACGCCGCCGGTATGTTCAACGAAGCTATTACCGTCAATGCTCCAGAAAAGCTAGCCGACATTGAAGTTCCTAAGCGGGCCCAGTATATCCGGGTGATCATGCTGGAACTGAACCGCATCGCCAACCATTTACTTTGGCTTGGTCCCTTTATGGCGGACGTGGGGGCCCAAACTCCCTTCTTTTATATTTTCCGGGAACGGGAAATGATTTATGATCTGTGGGAAGCTGCTTCTGGCATGCGGTTGATCAACAATAATTATTTCCGCGTTGGTGGGGTAGCTGTGGATTTGCCCTACGGTTGGAATGATAAATGCGAGGACTTTTGTGACTACTTTTTGCCCAAGGTTGACGAGTACGAAAAACTAATTACCAACAACCCCATTTTCCGTCGCCGGGTGGAGGGGGTGGGCACTGTGACCAGGGAAGAAGCCATTAACTGGGGATTATCGGGCCCCATGCTCCGAGGTTCCGGGGTGAAATGGGACCTGCGTAAGGTGGATCATTACGAGTGCTACGACGAGCTTGATTGGGAAGTGCAGTACGAAACCGCTGGGGACTGTTTTGCCCGTTACCTAGTCAGAATTCGGGAAATGCGGGAGTCGGTTAAGATCATTCGTCAGGCCCTCAAAGCCATGCCTGGTGGCCCCTACGAAAATCTGGAAGCTAAACGACTCCAAGAAGGCAAAAAATCCGAATGGAATGATTTCCAATACCAGTATATTGCCAAAAAAGTTGCTCCCACCTTTAAGATTCCTGCCGGCGAACATTACGTGCGCTTGGAAAGCGGTAAGGGAGAATTGGGTATTTTCATTCAAGGCAATGACGATGTGTTCCCCTGGCGTTGGAAAATCCGTTCTGCGGACTTCAACAACCTGCAAATTCTGCCCCACATCCTCAAGGGGGTGAAGGTGGCAGACATCATGGCGATCCTCGGTAGTATCGATATTATCATGGGATCGGTGGACCGCTAGGTGACGTTGCCCAGTTCTAATTAAATTTTTCTCCCTTTTCCCATGGCTAATGAGGTCGTTAAAGCTAAGCGTCGCTCTAAATTCAATTTTGGTGATTTTGTCTTCAGTCCCCTAGCCCTTTTCCTAGCGGTGTTGGCTGGCATGGGGGCTACGGCCTTTATTAGCTATAAATTGGGGGATGCGGCCCTGGAGGGGGTTGTGCAACCGCACCAGTAACCCCATGGAGCAGTTCATTATTCCGCCTGGGGATGAGCCAGGGGAAAAACCCACAGATGGGTCGGAATCCGGTGCCAAGTTTGAGCCCGTCAATATTCAACAGGTGGCGAAAGAAACTAGGGCATATATTAAGAAACAACAGAAACTACCCAAGGGGGAAACCAACTCTGCCAACGCAGACCAGGGACAAGAAAAGTCTGAAGTGGAGACGGAGACGGAAAAAAAGTCTTAGATTCTAATGCTGCAAGCCCCCTAGTCAGCGACGAAAATCAAGGGGTCTTGATGCGGGTAGAGAATATTACCCAAGATCGCCGTACACTGCAGTTGGCGGTGAGCTTACAAAATAATGGCTCGGAGGAAGTGGAGTTTTTGTATAGTTTTTTGGAAGTCAGGGACCAGGATAATAATTTATTGAGTTCCTTTACTGATTCTTTGCCTCCTTCCTTACCCGGCGATCGCCAAGCGTATAAAGGCACCATCGAGTTATTTGGCCCGCTGCCGGATTCGGTGCGCAGTGTGTCGATCCGTTTAGCCAGCTATCCCGACGAAAAGGTTAAATTACAGATTGATGCCATTCCCATTCCTTAGCGGGTTGGATTGCATAGCCCTTAACTAAACTTCAATTTATGCGATCGCCTTTGTTGGCCCCGTCCGAAAAGTGTCAAGCTTGGCCCCGGTTTACTCCCCCTTGGTATCTATCATCGGGCTTGGCCATGACTCTCTACACTGCCTTTGTGGCCAATCAACGTTGCTTAAACTCAGCCCGGACGAGGGAACCTGAATACATCAGCCAGGTAATGACCGGCTCCCAAGGAGTGCCCCTCCATGTTTGGCGATCGCCCATTCCTTCCCAAGCTAAGGGGACATTAATTGCCACCTATGGCATCACTGGCTCCCTGGAAGATCAAGGCTTTTTGCGACAATGGGGACGCTGGGCCTATGAACGGCACTATGACGTAATTTTGTTTGACTGGCGCGCCCACGGTAAAACGGCGGAACTCTCCCCTACCCTCACCTCCGACGGTTTATATGAAGGGGAAGATTTTGTTTATTTAGCCGCCCAAGCAAAGGCTTTGGGTTACCCCGGCCCCTTTTGGTTTGGGGGTTATTCCCTGGGGGGTCAGCTTTCTCTCTGGGGGGTTTATAAGGGTCAAACTTTGGCAGATTGGGGTAACAACGACGCAATGCTAACTTCCTTTTCTCCCACAGACATTGGGGGAGCCATGGCCATTTGCCCTAGCCTTGATTCCCAGCGCTCCCTCAATTATTTAACCAGCCATCCAGTGGGACGATATTTGGAAAAGGCGATCGCCAACAAGCTGAAGGAATTGGCTTGGCAATTGCATCGTCACCATCCGGGGGAATTTGATTCCCAAGCCATTGAACGGGCTAATACTATTTGGGGCTTTGACCACAATTTGGTGATCGATCGCCTCGGATTGGCCTCTGTGGAAGATTATTACGAAGTCAGCAGTGCCTTGCCCCTGTTGAGCAAAATTGTTAAACCAACCCTATTGCTCTACGCCGCCGATGATCCCATGTTCCATCCCGCCATAGTAGAAGAATTACCCGGCTTGCAAAACCAACTTACCGGTGTGGATTTACAGATAACCCCCAAGGGTGGCCATGTGGGCTACATTGCCAATGGTCCCTGTCAGCAGGCTAGCAACGACCCGGACGAAAATTGGGCGATTCACCGCACCCTAGATTGGTTAGATCAAAAATCTTTGGCCTAATGGATCATTCACAATTTTCAAATCCGTTCTAAGAGCGTGTTTGAAAAGTAGGGTGAAGAATGGAAAATGGTGAAAAGAATAAAATTTTCACCATAATTAATGATAATTCGAGAATTTTACAGCACGGACATCACAGATAGCCAGTGGCAATTGGTAGAACCCCATTTACCCAAAGCAAAAACTGGGGGAAGAAAACGGAAAACTAGTCTGCGGGAGATACTCAATGCTATTTTTTACATGCTCAGAACGGGGTGTGCCTGGCGACTTCTGCCCCATGATTTTCCTAAATGGCGAACGGTCTATGGTTATTTCCAGCAATGGCACGAAGATGGTACCTGGAAAAAATTAAACCGTATCTTCCGTGAGAAAGTTCGGCTCAAAGCTGGAAGAAATACTCACCCTAGTGCCGGTTGTTTAGATTCACAGTCACTTAAAAAGGCTGGAACTGGCCAAGAAACTGGCTATGACGGCGGAAAAAAGGTCAATGGTCGTAAACGCACAATCCTCGTGGATACCATGGGATTACTTCTCGATGTTGTGGTTCACAGCGCTCATCGCTCTGACCATCAGGGTCTGATTCTACTTGCTACCTGGTTTGCTCCCCTTTGGCAGTGCCTGCAAGTTATATGGACTGACAGCACCTTTGGCGGAAAGGATTTTATTTTCTGGGTGGAGCATACTTTTGGTTGGACCTTGAATGTGGTCAGCAAAAAGCAGGGACAAAAAGGCTTTGAAGTCCTACCCCGCCGTTGGGTAGTCGAGCGCACTTTTGCTTGGTTTGGTCGTTATCGTCGTTTAAGCAAGGATTATGAATATTTACCTACCACCAGTGAGACCATGCTCTATGGTGCCATGGTTCATCTCATCCTTCAAAGGCTTGCTTAAAACTTTTCAAACACTTTCTAAGAGCCTGTTTGCAAAGTCTTATTTTGCCCCCTAAATCCCTCAATACTGGGGGACTTTGACTGTGTTTCCCCCCAAATTTGGGGGGTCAGGGGGGCTTTTCAAATCCGTTCCAACAGATATTGCCAAATGCGGTGGGCCATGGCCAGCTTTGAACAAGGGGCGATCGCCGTTTGGGAACCGTGGCGGTCAATAATTACCGCTTGATTACTGTCGGTGCCAAAGCCTGATTGGGGCTGATCAATGGGATTGGCAACAATTACATCTAGATTTTTCCTCTGCAACTTTTCTTTGGCTGGGGTAACAATATCTCCCGCTTGGGCAGCAAAACCTACTAGCAATTGATGGGGCCGTTTTTGTTTGCTCACCTGGGCAATTAAATCCGGTACCGGAGCCAACGGCAAACTGTCGGGTAAATCCTGTTTAGCTATTTTGCCTGTCCATGTTTGAGCCGGTTTAACATCGGCCACAGCGGCGGCCATCACAATCCAATCCGCCAAGGGAGCTTGTTGGGCCAAGGCTTGCTCCATTTGCTCGGCGTTGACCACCGCCATACTGATTACTCCCATGGGTATGGGCAAATCCCCTATGGGGCCATGGATGAGAGTCACCCTTGCCCCCCGATCGCCGGCCGACTGGGCCAGAGCTAAACCCATTTTTCCGGTGGACGGATTACCAATAAACCGCACTGCATCGAGATATTCCTGGGTGCCCCCAGCGGTGATAAGAATCCTTTTACCCCGTAAATCTTCCTGACCTCCGGTGAACAGCAGTGCTTGCAGTCGATGCATAATTTGCGCCGGTTCCGCCAAACGCCCCACTCCCCGCCGGTCACAGGCCAACAGTCCCCCATTGGGGGCTAACAGATGATAACGGCGATCGCCCAGCAATTGTTGTAAATTCCTTTGCACCGCTTCCTGCTCCCACATATCCGTATTCATGGCGGGGGCTAAAAGGATCGGACAACTGGAGGCTAACACCGTATTGCTGAGTAGATCATCGGCAAAACCATGGCCTAGTTTCGCCAAAGTGTGGGCCGTGAGGGGAGCAATCAGGAAAATATCCGCCCATTCCCCCAGGTCAATATGGAGGGGACGGTGATGTATGGGCTGCCAAAAATCTGCGTCGCCGTAAGCGGGATGGCGAGCCAGGGTGGTAAAGGTCAAGGGAGTAACAAATTTTTCGGCTTCGGCAGTGAGGATTACCCGCACCTCCGCCCCTTGCTGGAATAGTTGGGACACCACCTCACAGATTTTATAGGCCGCAATGCCGCCACCCACCCCGATTAGGATGCGTTTCCCCTTTACCATGGGCGATTAAATTTAAGCTTCGTCATAGGTCTCATTATCCAGCAGGTAAAGATAGGGTTCCGCCAAGTCTTCCCGCTGAAAGGCGATCGCCCGTAGGAGATGCCAATCCCTCAGCCCTTCAAAAGCATCGGTGTAATCATCGTTTTCCAGCCGTTGGGCCAATTGGGCCACATCCTCGGCAGTGAGTGCAGCTACATCTTGTTTGCTCAGGTTTTGGACGGACATGGACAATACTCCTGAAGTTGACAACCGTCGGCAACTCACATTTTATAGTCTCTGCGTTGGTTGCAACCAAGAGAATAGAGCAAACCGGGGCTAAACTGGGCCAACCTAAGCCAGCAAAGAAGTGGAAGAAGAGGCTTCCTGCCCTTGGAGCGATCGCCAAAATTGTTGTAGTTGAAATGCGGTTATCTCTGGATGCTCAAACTGAAAAAAGTATTTTCCTTCAGGACATAACCAAAGGCGATCGCCAGGCTTTTTCCAGCGTTGCCAACCATTAAATAAACTGGTGTCAATGATGCCATCTGTTTCTCCCACCGCCACCAAGAGGGGCACAGCAATGTGGTTGGGCAAAATAATTAATTGCTTATACAAACTATGGGGAGAAATGGAAGTTAATAGATCATTTTCCAAAATATTAACAATGGTTTGGGTTTGACGTAGGGAACGACAATTAAATAGATGGTGGGCCATTTGACCAAGGAGCAAATGACGGCTGTAACGCATGGCATCAAATTGGCTGTAATAATGGGCTTGCCAGTCGAGGGCAGGATATACACCAACGGAGAGTAGGGAGAGGGAACGGACTTTTTCGGGACATTGTCGGGCGTACAATAAAGCTAACAATCCACTGGTGCTATGACCAATTAAATGGACAGGTTGGTGAAAATTTTCCAGGTATTCTCCGATTAAATCTAATCCCACTGTTAGACAATTGGGTTCGTCAGCAGTTTGATGATAATCCCATTGCAAAATAGCCTGACTTTTGCCTAATTGTCGTAGTAGAGGACGATCAAAACGCCGCAGAGCAGGACTAAAATTAAGCCAAATGATAGGTGTTTCCGGGGGCATATTCTGGTTTGTCATGGTAGGAGTCCGGCTGGGGGGAGATTCTTAGACAAAAAATTAAATGAAGTGAGGAGTAGCAAGTAAATTATTCGAGTCAGCATTATTTGCAGGTTGATCAAAACCGGGCAGAGCTAGAAACAACCCTGACAAAAGATCAGATTTTCAAGATAAGTTCAAGCAACATTAATTATTGCCAGTGTCAATGAACTATTGGGATCTTGGTAGTGATCAGCCGGCAAAAGCTTAGGTTACCTAGGATTGCAAAATTGGTTTAATTTCACTTACCCATGTCTTTACTCTTAATTCTGTTAACTCTGGCTGATTATCTTCGTCCAAAGCTAAACCAACAAATTTCCCATTTTTCACCGCTTTTGATTCGTCAAAATCATAGCCAGCGGTGGGCCAAAACCCCACTGTTTTACCGCCTAATCCACTGATTTTTTCTTCTAAAATGCCCATGGCGTCTTGAAAATTATCTGCATAACCAACCTGATCGCCAGCACCAAAATAGGCTACTTTTTTGCCATTAAAATCAATTTCGTCTAATTGGTCATAAAAGCCTTCCCAATCACTCTGGAGTTCCCCCACATTCCAGGTGGGACAACCGATAATCAGGCAACTATATTGCCTAAAATCATCAACATCAGCCTGGGATATATCCATCATATCGACCACACTATCGCCGCCCATTTCTTTTTGAATCAGTTCAGCAATGGTTTCAGTGTTGCCGGTTTGAGTACCGTAAAAAAGTCCAATTTTTGTCATGATTACTGGAAAGTTACTAAGCTTAATTTGTTTTCGTGGAAATAATTTTGGGAAACCCTTAACCGTTAAGTAGGGCTTGGTTTAGTAGTTCCGAAGTGTTGAAGGAAAGGGGACTGATGCCATCGTTGGCGATCGCCTGCATCTGGCGACACTGACAGCAATACCAAACTAAATTTCCTTGGTGTAAATGCCGCAAAAGACAATGGCAACAGCACAAACAAGTGTGAGGATGATCCATAATTTTTTAGGCAATGGGAGAGTGAAAATTCATTAACTTAGGCAAGGTAATAAAAAGAAAAGAGGTTTACCGTTACTTAGCAATGGAGTCTTAATTTCAGGCTGGCAGAGCTAGGCAAAGTAAACCCCGATGCTTGCTTAAGAGAGGAAAAGCTGATGGCTAATGACTAGGTTTGCAAGGAATCAAACGCTTGTTCGACCCGTTTGAAGTCAAAACCCAAAGCCCGCAGTGCGTGCCAGAGGTGGCCTTGGAGGAAGAAAAAGGCCAGGAAGAAGTGAGCGTTGGCTAACCAAGCCCGGCTGGTGTGGGCATGCATGGGCAGTTCCACCGTATCGGCAAAATAGGGAAAAATGCCCAATTTAATTGCCAAAGGCGGGCCGTAAAATTCTGGCGGATAGGCCAGGGTGTTGACTGCACAGAAATAGGCCGCCACAAATCCAGCTAGGGCAATGCCCCCCAGGGAATAGGACAAAATGGCTTCCCCGGAAAAGAGCAGAACTTTTTTAGCCCAACCCAGAGGGGGCACCAGAATGTGCCAAATGCCTCCACCGATGAGCAGAAAACCGACAAAAATATGTCCCCCCACCAGATCTTCTAGGCTACTGATGCTGGCAAAATGGGTTTGATAACCATAAATAACCAAAGGATCTAATGTTGGCTGACTGACTAGGCGCACCGTTTGGGTGGTGGCGTCGTACAATCCCCCCCAATACATGGCTTTGCCTGCCAACAGTAGAGCTCCGGCCCCCAGGAACAGGAGATGATGACCCAAAATTATCCCTAGTTGCTGGGGGTTTTCCCACGTGAAATGGAATTTTTTGCCCTGGCCCTTAAGGGTACTGAGGTCAGCGGGGGCCCGCAGGGTATGAAACAAAGCCCCAGCCCCCAGTACCGCTGAAGCAATCAGGTGAATACTACCAATGACAAAGTAGGGATAGGTATCCACAATTTGTCCGCCATCGCCCACACCCCAACCGAGGGTAGCCAAATGGGGCAGTAGAATTAATCCCTGGTCTCCCATGGCCTGGGTGGGATCAAATCGGGAAATTTCAAACAGGGTAAAGGCTCCGGCCCAAAATGCTGTTAAAGCCGCCTGGGCCACATGGGCCGCAATAAAAAGCCCAGACTGATCAGCGAAACGGGCATTGCCGGCCCACCATTCGTACTGAACGGTGTCGTTGCCATAGGTTTGCACAGAATTGCCTCCTTAATTGAGACGACAAATAATAAATTATGGCAATAAGTGCCGAGAAACCTAGGTGGGATGCCGCCATGGAGGCAAAGAATAAAGCGTTCTCTGTCCACCCGAGACCTATTCTGGCTTAACCACAACGGCGATCGCCAATCTTTCCCTAGGACTAAGCTCAAACCACTGATGGAGCAGTTGAGAATCTTTAGCACTTACTCCCGAATTATTATAGGGGCATAAATGAGAATTTATAGCAACTAAAATTATTAAGAAATGTTAAGCAGGGTTGAACCCATGGCCAGGTGAGGATTTGCCTCCAGGGATGCTAGAGGGGAATTTTGTTGATGAGGTTGATTGCAGTAGCGGTGTAA
The DNA here is from genome assembly GCF_003015225.1 of Synechocystis sp. IPPAS B-1465. Classification (GTDB taxonomy): domain Bacteria; phylum Cyanobacteriota; class Cyanobacteriia; order Cyanobacteriales; family Microcystaceae; genus Synechocystis. Next base: position 1,517,788 of record NZ_CP028094.1, read on the forward strand.
AAGATCTTATTTAGAATTGGTGTATATATGCTGATTTTTGGCGATCGCCCAAGGGTAACGTAACTTCCGACGGGGATGTGGCAAGCTGTTATGGGTGGGAGCGTGGCCTCCGGAAGCCCTCGTCAGTAAAAAAGTGAACAACTCATGGCTTTAATCCAATGGTATCCCGGGCACATTGCCAAAGCGGAAAGACAACTCCGGGAGCAGTTAAACAAAGTTGACGTGGTGCTGGAAGTAATTGATGCCCGCATTCCACTAGCGTCCCAGCATCCCGATGTGCCCCTCTGGGTGGGAGAAAAGCCCAAATTAATCATTCTCAACCGGGTGGACATGATCACGCCGGAGTTGCAAGAGCAGTGGTTAACGTGGTTCCGCCAGCAAAATCAAACGGTGTATTACGCCAATGCCAAGCAGGGCACCGGGGTTAAGGCCATTAGTAAAGCGGCCCAGCAAGCTGGTAAGGCGGTTAATGAAAGAAGGCAACGACGGGGTATGCAACCACGGCCAGTGCGAGCAGTGGTGATGGGCTTCCCTAACGTAGGTAAATCTGCATTAATTAACCGACTTTTAGGGCGTAAGGTGGTAGAGAGTGCCCGACGGGCGGGGGTGACCAGACAGTTACGGTGGATTCGCATTTCCGACAGTTTGGAATTGCTTGATTCCCCTGGGGTCATTCCCCTCAAGCTGGAAAATCAGGCCAATGCCCTCAAGCTGGCCATTTGTGAAGATATTGGTGAGGCGGCCTACGAAAATCAGGCGGTGGCGATCGCCATGGTGGATCTGTTGCTAGATTTATCCCTGGGGGAGGCGTTGACGCAACGTTACCAAGTGCCGCCGGAAGCTATGAATGGGGATTTATATTTAATCGCCCTAGCTGATGCCCGTCATAACGGCGATCGGGAAAGGGCCGCAGTACAATTGCTGAACGATTTCCGCAAAGGACTACTGGGCCCCCTGCCATTGGAATTGCCCCCAGAGGTTTAGACCAGAATCGGCCTAGGGATAGGATTAATGTTTTCCTCGGATAACCTTCACTACTTTAAACGTTGAAGCGGAAGAGCAGCACATCCCCCTCCTGTACCACATATTCTTTGCCTTCACTGCGGACTAATCCCTTTTCCTTGGCTCCCTGCATACTGCCACAGCTAATTAAATCTTCATAGGCCACGGTTTCCGCTCGGATAAAACCCCGTTCAAAATCGGTGTGAATTACCCCGGCCGCTTGGGGAGCTTTCATGCCGCTGATGATGGTCCAGGCTCGGGTTTCCTGGGGGCCCGTGGTCAGGTAAGTGCGTAGCCCCAGTAATTCATAGGTAGCTCGAATAAGGGATTTCAATCCCCCTTCCGTCACGCCTAAGCTAGCCAAAAAGTCCTGCCGCTCCTCCTCCGGTAATTCAACCAGTTCCGATTCCACCTGGGCCGAAATCACCACCACTTTGGCTTCATCCTTAGCGGCGATCGCCTTGACCTGTTCCACCCAATCATTGCCCCCGGCCAAATCATCCTCTGTGACATTGGTGGCATAGATAATCGGTTTAAGGGTCAGTAAACCCAGGGACTTGATTAATTCCTGTTCTTCGGCTGTTAATCCTACCCGTCGGGCTGGAATACCCTCATTGAGGGCGGCGACCAATCTTTCCAAAATGGCCACTTCTTCCAACAAATCCTTATTGCCCCGGGCTTGCTTGCGACTGCGTTCTAAACGTTTTTCCACCTGGGCTAAATCCGCCAGCACCAACTCCAAATCAATTACTTCCACATCCCGCACCGGGTCGACAGAACCTGACACATGGATAATGTCATCGTCATCAAAACAGCGCACCACATGGACAATGGCATCCACTTCCCGGATATTGGCCAAGAATTGGTTTCCCAGGCCTTCCCCTTTGCTGGCCCCTGCCACCAAACCGGCAATATCGACAAATTCCATCCGGGTGGGCACTACCTTGACCGATTGGGAAATCTCCGCCAATTTCCCTAGGCGATCGTCCGGCACAGACACCACCCCCACATTGGGTTCAATGGTGCAGAAGGGAAAGTTGGCCGCTTCAGCCTTGGCATTGGCCACCAGGGCGTTAAAGAGGGTAGATTTTCCCACATTGGGCAGACCAACAATTCCAGCTCTAAGCATAATGTCTAACTATTTTGAGGATGATTAGGGGGGCAAAACAGTCTCCCATCGTACCAAAATCAGGTGGGCACCACATCACACTGGCTTTATCCTGCGGTTTTCAAACTCTTCAAATTTTATTGCTTTTTTTGTAATCTCCATGGCGCCTTTGGTGCCACTGCCAGGCATGGTCAATGATGGTATGTAAGTCAGGGTACTGGGGATTCCAGCCAAGGATTTCCCGCGCTTTAGCACTACTACCGACCAGGATGGGGGCATCACCGGGACGGCGGGGACATAGCTGATAGGGAATATCTAATCCCGTCACCGCTTTGGCAACTTCAATTACTTGACGCACGGAAAAGCCGTTGCCATTACCGAGGTTAAAGATATTGCTTTCCCCTCCTTCTAGCAGGTATTGCAAGCCTAATACATGGGCGATCGCCAGGTCACAGACATGGATGTAATCCCGTAAGGCGGTGCCGTCGAGGGTGTCATAATCAGTACCAAAAACGGAAAGTTGGGGACGTTGTTTCAAAGCTGTCAACAGGGCCAGGGGAATTAGATGGGTTTCGGGGTTATGGTCTTCTCCTAAGCGTCCTTGGGGGTCTGCGCCGGAAGCATTAAAGTAGCGAAAAATAACTGATTTGAAGCCGTAAGCTTGGTCAAAGTCAGCCAAAATTTGTTCCACCATGCGTTTGCTGGCGGCATAGGGACTGAGGGGATCAATGGGATGGCTTTCCGTCATGGGAATTTCCTTCGGCATGCCATAGACCGCACAGGTGGAGGAAAAGACAAATTTCTTAATGCCCGCCGCTAGCATGGCTTCCAGGAGGGTGAGAGTACCCACTACGTTGTTTTGGTAATAAATGTCCGGCTTTTGCACCGATTCTCCCACGGCGATGAAGGCGGCAAAATGCATGACAGCAGCAATATTCCTAGTGGCAAAAAGTTGGTCTAGTTTTTGGCGATCGCCAGTATGGCCGACTACCAATTCCACCCCCAGGGGTTGCACTAGTTCCTTGTGACCGTAGCTGAGGTTATCGTAGATAAGGACGTCAAAGCCCGCCTGTTGTAGGGCAAGCACCCCATGGGAGCCGATGTAACCCGCCCCTCCGGTGACCAAAATTGTTTGTTGCGTGGCCATTGTCGACTATTAACCCAAGCTGTTGCCTCGCCTAGAGCATACCATTCTTAACCTTGCTTGACCTTAGCTTTTTATGCCATCTACTTTTTCCCAACCATCCCCCTCTAATGCCCTTGTTAATGACCGCCGGGACGTATTTCCCCTTTCTCCCCTGATTAAAATCACCCTGGTCAATCTCTACCTAGCTCTGACAGTTCCCCTGCCCATTTTGGCCCAACTCACCCAAGGAAATGCATTACTTACCCTATTGTTAACCGTTGGACTGATGGGAGGCTTAGTTGCTTTAGTAGCTGCCTTGGCGGAACAGGTGGTGCTGAATGGAGAGGGAATTGCGGTGCGTTATCCCCGCTGGGTACCCAAATTTTTTCGGTCCGGTTGGCAATTATCTTGGGCAGATGTCACCGCATTGAAATGTCGCACCACAGGCCAGGGGGGCTTGGTTTACTATTTCCTCACAGAGTCGAAAGATAGGGCCTATCTGCTACCCATGCGGGTGGCGGGCTTTAATCGGCTAACTCAACTGGTGAGCGACCATACGGGCATTGACACCCAGGATGTGCGCCCCCTTTCCCAACCCTGGATGTATTTATTACTACTCCTATTTACCTTCTTACTTTGGGGCAGTCAGTTGGCGATCGTCCTATTGCTTTGGAGTAGCCCTCCCCTGGCATAATCTGAACAATTCCGGTTAAAATATAAACAAATGTAAAGAATATTCTCAGAAAACTTTATTTAACATTTGACTAAGACTAGTTTCACTACCATGATCAATCCCCAACCAGACGAAAAAGAACTGCTCAAAACTATCTTAGAGCCCCTGTTGGGAGATTTTGAGCACTGGTTTAGCCGCTCCTGCCAGCTACTAGAAAGCCAGCGTTTAGTCTTTTTCACCCCAGAGCAACAACAAGAGTTACTGGACCGGGTACGACAGGCACGGGATGAAGTAAAGTGTACTAAATTAATGTTCCAAGCCACCGGGGAACAGGTGGGGGTTGAGTTTAGTGTCCTGGTCCCCTGGCACAATTTGGTGACGGAATGTTGGCAGGTAGCCCAGCGCCATCGCCAGATGCAGGCTGCCCGCTAGAAAGGAAAGAGAGAGGAAAGCAATAAAAACGAATGACAGTGGGTAACAACATACAATCAACTGTGAGGAGTAGGGGTTGTTGATTTTCGATAATTGTTGACAGTCATCGTCAATGATTAAGATGCTCTCTGGCCGGTCAAGCAAGGTGGTCAGATCGTTTAATTTTGTCGAAGGTTTCCGTTAGAGCCTTGCTTGATGCCTAAACCTAGAGTTGTGCTAGGGGAGGAGTGAATTTTTCATCAAATCCCGGATCAGGTTATCCCGCACCATGATTTGTTGCATGGTTTCTAGTAAATAGTTAACGGTCTGCTCCCGGTCTAGTTCTTGATATTCCTGTTGCAAACACTGCAGTTGAAATTTCTGCTCTAAGGATAGGTTAAAGGCTTCGTTGTTGATCATGGCGATCGCACTCCTGAAAAAATGGGGCGGTCAAAAATTGTAACTAATGGCTAAGACAGCAAGCTAATTTTTTTGCCTGCCTGTGCTTAACCTAGGGGCTCCAGGGGAGCCTGGCGCATTAAGTCCCGGATGACGTTGGATTTAATCATCAACAGTCGAGAGGCTTGGACCAAAAGTTCCAGGGCTTGCTCCTGGCTGATGTTGGCGGTGGCATCCTGCATGCGACGGAACTCAAACATTTGTTCAATGGTGAGATCGAAGGATTCAGGTTTCATAGCTGTTGCCCTCCAAGGCGACTACCTTTCAATTGTAAACAATCAATTGTAAATAAATGTAACAAAAAGTTGACCCAATTAACAGTATCTGCTTATACAAGCTTGCCCAAAACGGGGGGCAAACCTAGCAACCCAGGGAAAAAATAGGTTTTAAGTCCGCTGAATTTAGTCAACATCGGGGACACCCTGCACATGTGGTTTGTTTTAGCAAGGGCTTTTAGAAAAAAATGCTCAATCTGAACATCTCCCATGACATTTCGCTTGGCGATCGCCGAGGAGGAGGAGGCTAAACTGTTCGTCTTTTTGGCTTTCACCACGTAGATAACAGTACGAGTTATTGGGTCATTGAATTATTAACAATATAACTATTTGCTGATTTTTATACTTGCAAATTTTAGATCTAATTGTATTAGTCTTCTATAGTAGAAATATAAGGAAATCAAATTTTCAAATTTTCATCTTGAAAAACATAAAATTTATTCATTATTTGTTAATCGTTGCCCCATCAATTTGTCGTTAAAATGGTTAATAGGGCTAGAAGAGCGAAGTATTTGTATTTGCCGAAAATTTCAGGAGCAAAACAATGCGAATCAACCATAAGCCTCTATTAATTGCCACTGCCTTACTAACTCTCGTGCCCAATGTTGTTTGGTCTTCTCCCTTTGATGAAGATCAGGAGATTTGTCCCCAGTGGGAATGCGATCAGGCGGGAAATTGCCGCAAACTTGATCTTACCTGCGGTTCTTCCCCAGATTCTTCTGGTGCTCAGGGCTATCAATTATATTTTGATGGGGAATTAGTGTCTGGCCCCGACGCCCAGGGTTATACATCCCAACAAGCGAAAGAAAATTGTACTTGGAATATGCAAACTAAACCGCAAATGCATATCCGCTGTCTCTACAATGGCCAGGTCTTCGGTGATCGCCCTCCTAGTAACTCTCCTGGGTATGAACTATATTTTGATGGGGAATTAGTGTCTGGCGCCGACGCCCAAGGTTATACGTTCCAACAAGCGGAAGAAAATTGCATTTGGAATATGCAAACCAAACCGCAAATTCACATTCGCTGTCTTTACAATGGCCAGGTCTTTAGGGAGCGGTGACCAACGACCAAATAATTTAATTTTTCCAATTATTTTGATAGTTATTTGGGGAACATGGACGAATAAAATTCGGATAAAAAGTTAAATTTTTCTAATTCTATAGTCGGGGTTTTCACCTATGACTACTCCCGTTTTTTGTACTAATTGTGGCAACCGCCTTAGCCCCCAGGTTCGTTTCTGTGAATCCTGTGGATGTCCCGTTGCCTTGACGTCGGAGCCACCTTCCTTTTCTGGACCACCATTGTCCCCATTGCCTCCTCCCCCTCCCACCTTTAATGTCGATGAAGTTCCATCCCATAAAAGAGGGGTAACTCCTTGGATTCCTTTTTTCCTGTTATTTAGTTCTGTCGTTGTATTAGGGGGACTTTGGTGGTTGGGAGCGTTCAATCTGCCCCAATGGAATCAATGGCTAGTAAAAATTTTGCCCACCAATACCAGTTCCCCCGTTGTTACTTCCCCTACTCCGACGGTGGCTCCCGTTGATGCCAATGCCGTAAGTTTAGAAGATTTTGTTGGCGTCTGGATGGTCATGGAAGGGGCGCCGGGGGAAGGCGGGGAAGCTATTTTTACCATGAGCTTGGAAGGAAATGTCATTGTTGTTGAGGCTGAAGGCGATCGCGTGGAATTCCCTACACTCAATGGCCGAAAACTAGAGGGCAGTGTAGTTGAAGACGGTGTAACTATCCCGATAACAGTGGAACTAAATCAGAATAAAGACCAGATTATTGTTACTGTTCTTCCCCCCAACAGTGAACTACAAGTGGGAGTGGGGCAGAGGGTAAAAGGAATTGATGATTTGGATAGTCCATCTAACTCAAGGGATAATTCCCTTAACATAGATGAAAATGTTTTAACGGAACGGCAAGCCTTAGAGCTTTTGATTGCTTGGCCGGAGATTGCGGATTGGATGCAGAGAGTTCAACAGGAAGCCCCACAGAATCAGACTCTTCTAGAAATTGTGGAAACCACCCCGCAACAATACCTAATTCGGGCTTATGAATCTGTTAATAACCCTGGAGAACCGGGTCATACAGCTACGTTTGGTTGGTATAACGTCGATCGCCAAACCGGGGAGGTGACTCAAAGTATTCCCTAGGGGAAGCTTAGGGTTAGGAGCCGAAAGTAAGGAGAGAGAGCATGCCCAAAAATATGTCACCAATCTGTCCCGTTTGCGGACAAGAAAATGATGCCGCAAATCGCTATTGTTCCTTTTGCGGTACTCGGTTTAATTCATCCTTGCCATCGATGGATCTTTTTCAGGCTCAAACAGTGCAAGCCCCAGCCCCAGAGCAAATGGTCTTCTCTGGCAATGGGCAAGATTTACCCAGTTTGACCAATCATCCTTTTTGGGGCGCAATTCCTGTGCTTGGATTGCTGACGGTTCTGCCCCTGGGACTTTTTATCTTCGGCATGGCCATTGATGCCAACGATTGGCCCTATGCGGCCCTACTGGTTTTTCTGCTATTTTTATTCACATTGCTAATTTTTCTTGGACAGCTTTGGGGCAATGTATCCCAGGCGAGGGAATTTATCCTTAGTGAGCGGCCATTGATCCTTTGGCGTTATAGCCCCGATGAATGGCAACAGCTTCGACAGGCTCAATTCAGTGAATCCGCCGAGGATATGCAAGAAATGGCCGGCTGTGCAGTCCCCTTTTTTGCTGGGGTGGGAACTTTGCTCGGTACTGTCCTTGGTTCTGTGGAAGGCTTTGTGGGGGCCGTGCCAGGGGCGGCGATCGGTGCCATGGCCGGATACATTTTTGGCAAAATATTGGTTCCCATAGCCACTGGTTTGAACCAATCTACCAACCGGGAATTGTATCGAACCGATTTGCCTGTTTGGGTGGTGCTAGCTCCAGGGGAAATTTATTATAACCGTCAATATTTTCGAGCTGATACCATTGGCGATCGCCTTGAAGGGATTACCCTAGATGAAGGTGCTCTGACCTGGTTGCGTATCGAAACCTTCGCCCCCCGGGGTAGCATCACAGCTAGTTTTGACGGCAACATTTTAGTCCCCCATCGTATGTTAGCAACCGTTAAAGCAGTTTTACCGCAATTGCAGCAATTCATCTCCGGGGAAGATTAGGATTTGACCCCCAAAACAAAGCCACAATTGCCACAGAACTTCGCTCCGGCGGTAGGAGTATGGCCACATTGGGGACAGATTTGGGGTTTTGGCGGTTCCATTACCGCAACGGACGTACCGCAATGGGTACAGAATTTATCTCCTTCCTGTAAAGATTGATGACAAGCTTGGCAATAGTTGGGGGTTGAGGCTCCAGGCAAAGGCTCGAGAGATGAAGATGTAGTCTGTGTTCCTAATGATTGAGAATAAGAATCTATTTGTGGTTTTCCTACAGGAGTAAAAATCTCATCTAAAAGCTCATAGGCTTTATCAAGGCTAATACTGACTACAGAGACTAAACCATTGGGAGAAGGATCAATATCAAAAAACCATAATGAGTTTTCGGCACGAATTAACAAAGCCCCTTGCCTACCAAGTAGATTTGTTTCATTATACCCAAGAAGATCGATGGCCAGTATACAAAGACGTCGATGTAAAGATGAAATGAGAAATAGCCCACTTTCTGTCCAAGCTATTTTGTCGCCATCACTTTCAATTAATTGACGTTGAGTCAATCTTTTGATTGTATTTAAAAAAGTGCTTTGGTCAATTGTTTGTAGTTCTTGAGGAAGGAAATGAATAATTGACCAAAATAAATAGCGCTGATCTTCATACTCTGTTACGTTGTCATAAGCCTGCAGTAAATCCTCAATTGAAATTGACAAGGGAACTGGTTGATGCAGGATCAATGAAGCGTACTGAATACGACTATATATATCAACTAAAGCAACCAATACAGAAAACTCAGTGAGAGTACACTGAAACGAAACATCCGTCTCCCATATGGGTGATCCAGGCTCAATATAAGCGAAGAGTGAGTTAACGAGAACATCACGCCCCTCAACGGGTTGAATTTTGTAATCTTGGCCGTCATTGACTGGGGCAATAAATAACCAAGGGGCATCATCCTCAATTTTTCCTGTCAATGCCCAAGTCCGCAGTTGACTTATCTGATGGTAATAAATGCGAATATCAGCTAATAACAATGGATTGGCAAGAAAAGAAATCCAGTTGATGATTTCTTGATCTAATGGGGATGAAGAATTGATCCACTGATCAACACTTGTGTCGTCTTGATTTATATTTTCTTCAGTCTCTACAAATACCTTGCCAAGGATACTTAAAGGTAGACGAAAATGTGATATTAAAAGATTTATAGATTTTCTTGGTATAAGTAATGATTCTTTTTTTTTAATAAAATCAATCATAATTTATAGCTCCCAATAAATAGGTTAAATCCGTAAAAACAACAAAGAGCTCAAGTCAATCGCCCAGCTTGAAGATCAACAAGTATTCTATTTTTCATTGCTGCAATTTGTTCTGGTTTTAAGATTTTATCTCCTGCCGAATAAATAACAATATCTTGCGCAACAATATCATTTGGAGATTTATTTTTAGGGTAGGTGAACAAAGTTTCTTTTTTGCCAATTTTGTCCCAAGCTCCTGCCTCATTAAAGTTAATTTCAGCATGGTTACCATTGGGTCGGTACTTACAAACATTTATTTGCTCTTTACGACTAAGCTCCTCCATTGAAGTCATAGCAACATCATCATGACCACCTTGACCTTCAACTGGTCTGCCTTCTAACTGTGGTTTAACTTTGTTCTTGATTGCATTGTATTCAGCCTCAGTTATTTTGTTTGCTTTTTTTAAATTGCTAGCAATCTCTAAACGTTGCTCAGGACTCAAATTTTCTGTTTCATTGAGAATTTTATTGACTACATTCTGCCGAATTTGATATTTCGGAATAGTTGAGTTAGTTTGCTGGGGCGTAGTTGCTGTTTTAGTAGGGGTTTGCTGAGGGGGAGGCGTTGATTTAGCTGGAGTTTGCTGGGGCGTGGTTGCTGTTTTAGTAGGGGTTTGCTGAGGGGGAGGCGTTGATTTAGCTGGAGTTCGCTGGGGCGTAGTTGCTGTTTTAGTAGGGGTTTGCTTGGGCGTGATTATTGATTTAGCCGGAGTTCGCTGGGGCGTGATTGTTGGTTTAGTGGGAGCTTGTTGAGGAGGATGAGCCAGCTTACCAGAAATAATTGGTTTTATAGCTCTTATGGTTCGATTCAAAATTTCCCCCATATACAATGATGTGGCGGCGGTTTCCATTGCTCTACGACTTCCTTCTATGATGCTGTCTCCTCCTTGAGCCACATATTCTTTGGAGCTAATAATTGCCTGAGTTGGAATCAAAATAGCTTCTGAAGCTCCACCTGTTAAGTAAGCAGCGCCAATTCTACCGGCCAGTCTTAACCAAGAAAATTGTCCGTCTTCTCCCCTAACAGTGGCAAGCTGTTTTGTTGTTTCCATCGCCGCATCAACTGTAGAGTCAAACCAAATATCAGGTTGTGGTATTTGATTGGCAGTGAGTATTCGACCAGAAATTTTATCTGAATAAAGTTTTCCCAAAGCCTGTAATTTTTGCCTATCAATTGGATCACCAGAGGCAATTTGCTCTCCTAATCGAGATAGTTGTGCCATAACGTCTCCTGGTTGTCCAGGATTCATCAAATCTCCTAATCCCATTTTTCCTTCGAATATATCCTTTTCCATCTGGCTGATTCTATTGAGTAGGTGTTGTCGTTCTTCATAGTCAGCTTTAATCGCCTGCAATGCTTGACTTTGAGCATCTTGGCCCGTTGTTTCTAGGTATTCGTTGCGGCGACGCCAATCTTCAGTTTGCTGATGGGTGCTCAGATTATTTTGATGCCAAGCATTGATTTCATTTGGGTCAATTAATCCTCCGGTGAGGATGTTGATGTAGCCTCCCTTTTCGGGATCATAGACAAGGGTGGTGTGCCGTCCATCGGGATAGGTATATTCAATGTCTTGGGGAAACGTTGTTGCACCAGGAGTGGTGGAAATAACACCAGAGCTTGCCATGGAAGCTGAGGGAATTTGTAAACCCCCTAAAATCCATCCGAGCCAAATTGCCAAACCAGCTAAACCACTATTTAAAATAGCTTGGTCAGTTCCTCCACATTGAATCCAAGTTTGCAGGCTCTGACCACATTCAGCCCAACCGCCGTCATCGGCCCAGACCGGTTCCATTTGCCCTAATGTCAAACTCCCCGCAGTGAAGATAATAAATAGGGAGAGAGCAGAAGTTGTTGACCGCTTTCCGCTAAAGAATTGCCACAACGTAACGGCGATCGCCGCGATGAAGAATAGTCGCAGTAGGGAGGGAGCCAGCCAGAGAAGGAGAGCCGCTAGGCCAAAACCCACAGCCATACCAGAGAGAAGTTGTTGGCACTGGTCAGAGGTCAGAGGGTGGAGAGATTTACCCTTGCGGATCAGTTTTTGGGCATCTTGCCAACTAAGTTTGAGCACTAAGCGGAGAAAGTGAGTGGATTCCTGGAGTGCCACTAGGGTAAATAACAGAATCTGGAGACTGACCAGAAGATTGCCAAACAACAAAGCAAATACCAACGCCCCGGAAAAGCCCAACCATAGAATAGGAGCTTTGAACTGGCTACTCTGTTGGCAAAAACTGACGACTGTAGCAGGGAAAGACGTGATCGCTTTAAGATATTGCCCCAGGGTACCGTGTATTAATTGGGACAATAGTATTCCCGTGAAAATCCAGAATAAACTACCTGCAATCACCTCACCGCCTAATACTAAAACGGAATCGAACCAGGGATTGGTACCAGTGAGATTAAACCCGTCATTGACGACAACGAGTAGAAAAAGATGAAGCAGCCAAACAATAACAATGAGAAAAATTCCTAAAACTATTTGCTTGGGAATTCCTTTGAGTACCGAACCGGCGAGCCAGCCGAGGAGTTGTCCCAAGTTTTGGGGTTCTTTCATTTGTTGGGTTAATGCTGTTCCTGGCGGTGAATCGGTTGCTTCTTTAGGTGGATTCTTGCGTTCCCAAGCTTGGCCATTCCAACAGAGCCACATACCACCGGGATGTTCAATGTGCCACCAGTTCCCCTGGGCATCCTGCACCCGAAGACGGTCTAACCAAGCAGTAAATTCTGTTGCTGAAATATGACGCTCATGCAACTGCTGACACCAATCATAATACATTTGCTCGGCTTCGACAAAGTCCATGGTTACTTGTCTCCTAATTTCAGCAGTTGTTCAGCAGGAATATAGTTAACGCCGTCCTTGGTACCAATCCAAAAGTTGCCCGCCTGATCTTCCAGCATGACTTTTACCTCTTGGTTGGCTAACCCATCTGCTTCCGTCAGGGTTAACCAGTTTTCTCCTGCTAAACGAGCTAGGCCGTCATTTTCTGAGCCGAGCCAAAGCACCCCTTGGCGGTCTTGGTAAATGGAGCGTACTTTGGCCCCGGCCAATCCGTTTGCCGCTGTTAAGGTTTTTCGGACTACCCAGCCAGAGTTATTGGCTTCCAGTTGGGCCGCTCCGCCTCGGTCAAAGAAACCAGTTCCGACCCAAACCTTATTGCTGTCCTTGATCCAGAGGCTCGTAATATTATTATGGGGCAGTCCATTGCTGGTAGAGAATTTTTGACAGGTTTTCTTAAGACAATAATTGAGGCCACCCCGGGGAGCCACAGAGGAACCGAACCACATCCCCCCCTGAGAGTCTTGGGCAATGAGATTAATCATTAAATCTGGTAAACCATCAGCCATTCCTAACCAACGCCATCCCGCTTTTTCTTTCACCGCCGCCCCCTGCCAAGTGCCAATCCACAACTGCCCCTGGCGATCGAGATAGAGGGTATTGATGGGTTCACGGAAGCGGGAATCATCCGATTGATAAGCTTGGCAACGTTGACCGTCGTAATAGCTCAGTCCTTTGTTATGGGCAATCCAGAGCCAGTTTTGTCGATCAAGAACTAAAGCCTGGACAAAATTAACCGGGGGATCGCAGGTGATGGTTTTAACAATTTCTCGCTTTTGGATATCAATACCCACCACGCCATCTTTTCCCCCAGACCAAAGTATTTGATTCTGTAAAACCAGAGCTGACACTTCGTGGGGGGGACGAATTATTTGCCAACCAGGGCGTCTTTTGGATTGGAAATTGCGCCGCATTAAACCCAATAACTCCACAGAGAGGATCACAAAAATGCCCAATAGCAACAGAAAACGCCATGGTTTCATTTTCACAAAGCCTCCTGGGCTCAGGGATTGGAATGGGGGACTAATTGACCGTCCCGGAGAAGCTGAATATCCGAGGTTAGAAATTGGGCTTCAGCTAAATCATGGGTGACGTAGAGGGTACAAGCCTGGGTGAAGTCTAAGTAATCCTGAAGATAGGTTAGTAGCTCTTCTTTTAAACCTTGATCAAGGTTGGAAAGGGGTTCATCCAACAGTAAAAAAGGCGGCCGGGGAGCTAGGGTACGGGCAAAGGCTACCCGTTTAGCTTCTCCTCCCGATAGTTGGTGGGGATAGCGATCTATCAGGGGGGCAATAGCTAATCGTGCTAACAATGGCTCAATGCGTTCTTGTTGCTCTGTTTTGCTAAGGTGGGCGAGGCCAAAAGCGATGTTTTGCTGGACAGTGAGATGGGGCCAGAGAGCCGGAGATTGAAAAACAAAACCAATACCCCTTTGGTGGGGCGGTAGATAATGCTGGGGACAACTAACCTGGCGATCGCCAAGGTAAATTTCTCCTCCATCCAGGCGATCGAGACCAGCAATCAGTCGCAGGAGGGTGGTTTTACCGCTACCGGAACGGCCAAGAATGGCAGTTTTTCCCCCTGGAGGAATAGTTAGACATAGTTGCCGTAACACCGCCACGGAACCATAGGTTTTGCTCACCTGTTCAACTCTGATCATACTTTTTCCCCCGGCTCAGCAAAGATGAACCCATCAGCAGAACGATGGATAGGAATCCCCCGACAATGGCCGCTCCCCCCACCATGAACAAACAAAGAAGGGCCACTTCCCCGGAAGCACCGTAGTGTAGATAGTTATAAATCCGCAGGGTCAAGGTGGAATAGCCGGGAGGAATAACAATCAATGTTGCTCCCAACTCCCCCGCACTGAAGGCAAAGACGACCCCAGCAGCAGCCAACAGACCAGGAAGTAAAAGGGGAAAACGCAGATAAAGCCAAATACGCCAACGGGGCCCGGGCACTAAAAAAGTACTGTCCCAGAGGCCAGGGTCTAATTGTCGTTGTTGGGCAAAAAGTATCAGGGCGGCCATGGGGGTAAAGCGGGCTAGGTGGGCAAGGATAGGCATGGCCAGGCCGCCGTAAAAAGGATTACCCCAAGGGGCATACCCCAGGGCAATTAAGCCTACCCCCACCAGGGGCGCAGGTAAAACTAGGGCACCAATGAGTAGTGTCCACACAAACCATTGCCAAGGACTTTCCCTTTGTAATGAGACATTGATGACCAGGGCCAAAGGCAGGGAAAGAATGGCTGTTGAACTGGCTAATCCGAGGGTGACCCCCGCTTCTGGTAAGGCTGACTCCAGGATGCTGAGGGGATATCCTCCCTCTTGGAAATTGATCAACGCCAAACTGCCGACGGGGACAATGATCTGGAACAGGCCTAAACCCATGGCGATCGCCTGGAAGGCCAGTAACCACCGGGGCCATTGCCAGGGAATTTGCCAAGCTGGGCATTGGATGCGTTTTTGTAGAGTTTGTTGTAGGGGAGTTTGGAGAGAAATAATTCCTAGGGCAGATATTAGGAGCAGGGGAATGGCAAGGAAAAAAGCCCGTATTGGTTCGTTGCTGGCGCTGTATTCAGCAAAAATTTCCAGGGCGTAGGAACTGACGCCAAACAGGGAGGGGATGCTGTAGTCAGTGAGGCTCAATAAAAATAGCAATGCACCACTGGCCCAAAAACTAGGCATGGCTAAGGGCAGCACCACTTTCTGCAAAACCTGTTCATCCTGGGCTAGTAACCGAGCGGCTTCTATGGTGTCTAAGGGGACAGCTAGAAAACCAATCAGGGTCAGACCCACCGCCAGAGGTAACCAAGCCATTAATTCAATGCCAGCACCCCCCCACCAAGGGGGCAGAATATCCCCATTAATACCCACCAGGGTTAGAGTTTTTCCCAATACTGTCCCTAACTTAGACCAGGCCAAGGCATGGATATAGGGCGGTATGAATAATAAGGGCAATAGACACCAGCGCCAACGTCTGACGGCCTGGTATTGCCAACCTAAACAAGCAATCATAGCCCCCACTACGGTGCCGGCGATCGCCACGACTGCGGCCAATTTAACGCTTTGCCAAAGCAGATGTCCCCGTCGCCCCCAGGGTAATGCTAGCGCCAACCAATCCAGGTGACCTGCCATTATGCCCATGAAAGCCCCAATGACCAGGGCCAACAGTGGGCTAAAAATAACCAGGGCCGAAACCACCAACCCCAATTTTTCCCAGTACCCCCCAAAGCTAGTTGGCGATCGCATCAGCGCACAAAAATAGTTTGTAAATCACGCTTAGAAGTCTCCAACTGTTCAAATACCTGGGTAGGATTGACTGCCATCGGTTTGACCACGAAATTTTCCAGGCAGGTGGAAACTGGAGAACTGGAATGGAGGGGTAACTGACTCCCCCCAAGTTGAATTAATTCAGCTTCCGTACTGGGAGCGATTAAAAAATCCACCAGAGCTTGGCCCGCTTCCGGGTGGGGAGCGTTGGCAATTAATGCCACAGAGCCAGTCAACACAAAGGCTCCCATTTGTCCTGGCCCTTGATCGGGGAAAATTATCTCCACTGGTTCTCCCTTGGCCACTGCGCTACAAGCATCATCGGTATCCGTCAGCCCGATCGCCAATTGACCGTTAACAACCAAATCCCTAACCACCGAATTACCGTCCACCACCCCCACTCCCTTTTCCTGGAGAGAACGATAAAATTGCTCGGCCTGGGCATTTCCCCAATGGGCATAGAGAGCCGCGGCATGGGTTGCGGAGGTACCAAAAATGGGATAAGCAATGCCCACAGGTTGGCCTCCAGTGGCCAGGGACACCAGATCGGTTAATGATTGGGGATATTGATTTTCCGCTAGCTTTTCGGTGTTAGCCAGTAAAATCCTCGCTCGTCCCCCAACTCCGTACCAATAACCTTGGGGATCTCGATATTGGGCTGGCAACTGTTCACCACTGGCGGAGGTATAGGGCACAAGTACATTTTGTTGTTTAAGCATTAGGGTTTGCACAAACTCCCCACTCCAAAAGACATCCGCCTGGGGACGATTTTTTTCCAGTAACAGACGATTGGCCAGCCCTGTGGTTTTAGTTGCTTCCACGTCATAAACCGGCAATACCTTGATGCCAGTTGCCTGAGAAAACTTTTCTAAAATTGGTTCCGCATAAATGCGATCAACGGAGACGTAGACCACTACTTCCCGAGGAGATGTTCGATCACAGCCATTAACGGCGATCGCCAGTAAAGAAATTAGAGTGAGTAGCCATTGTTTCCTCGTTGATAAAAGCATAATCAAAACAATTTCCTTTAACGGTTCTGCTAGGTTAAGTAGATAAGCCTAGAGTGATGGGTATTTGATGAGAATCAGAAAGTTTCCAGCAGCTTTTTTACTGTGTCTTTAGCTTCTTTTAGCCCACAACCAGTTAGGGAACGGCAGACTTTGATCGCTTCAATTTTCTTGCCTTGCCTTAGCAGTACCATGATTTGTTCTTTTTCACTGGCAGATAATTGCTGAATAATTTCCTTGGTATAGGTAATATCTCGAGGAGCAGTGGGTGTTCCTGTCTGAAGGAAAATTACTAGTAGAAATATCACTACTAACGCTACCAATATCAAAATTATAGTCATGCCCATTTCTTTTTTTTGTTTATTAAGTTAGTTAAAAAATGTGCTATTGCTCACGTTCTAGGAGTTTGTTGGAAAACTCAAAATCAAACGATTTATCTCCCTAAACCTCTCTTAAAAAGAGTGATTTTTCAATTATTTTCCCCTTGTGAATGAGGGCAGAGGGAATTTCAACTCCAAAACACAGCTTTCCAAACAAGATCTAGGGTAAAGTCAATTCTACTTTAACCGTGCCAGCCCGCTCAGCCTGGGCAGTAATGGTTAACTTTTCTCCGGGGTTACCCCTAATTACCCAAATCAAGTGACGGCGATAATCAATGCCATTGGCTAAGGAAGATTTCGCTTTGTTGGAACGCCCTTCCAAGTGAGGTAATTCCTGGTGAATTTTGCCGGTGATTAAAGTGACGCTATCTGTTTTTTTCAAAGTAACTTGAATGGGGCGCACCGCCTTCCTTTCTAGGGCTTTTTGACTGGTGTAGGTGGGCAAGAAACCCTGATTTTCCCATTGCACTGTGATTTGGTAAATATTTTCTCCTTGGGCAGTAATTTCGGCTTTAGCCACTGCCAAACGGGGAGCCATGAGGGCATGGGTAATGGCAAAGCGAAACTGTTGCTCACAGAGTTCGGGTAAAAACTGAGCTGGAGCATTTTGCCACATGGTTTTAAAACTCCAACCGCCAATTTCCACCTTGCCTAGTTGGGGATGGTCAAAGGGTTGCCAATGGACAAAACCCTCGCCGCTCAACGCTTGGTCATTCCATTGCATCAGTTTGTAATCGTCTTCTGGGGGATGCCAACGGAACCATTCAATTAAATCTTCTTTTTCAATGCCGGCCGCAGTGGGAGCGTCCCAAAGTTCCACTGTAAAACCAAACCAACCGTAGTGGTCATAGGCATAATCATCCATCACCCCGTAGATGACTTCCTTGGGATGGTAGCGAAAATCGTGGTAAGCGGAAATGCAATTGTAACCAGTCAATTCTTTGCCTTTTTGCCCAAGAATTTTGTACACCTCTAGGTCTTCTACGGGTAAATTTTCATCTGCTTGGGAAGCGTAGGGGCGCAGAATCACCGCTGAATAGGTGTGGTAGCTAATAAAACCGTTAATATTGCGATGCTGTTGCCAAAATTCTGCCTCTGCTCTGGTTTCCGGTTCAGAAAAGGGGAAATCTCCGGCACCCTGTTGTTGTCCTTCTGGGGCCCATTGGTGGGGATAGTTGCGGTTAAAATCTAGTCCTTCCTGGGTGGGGGCGAGGTCAAATTCGTAGCCGTCATAGTTACGGACCAGACCCTCTGGCAACAAAGTGTAATATTCACCACCAAATTCCTCTGGCGATCGCCCGATCATTACCCTGGGATCTTGATCAGAAATTTTCCAGGCACCGCAGGGATCGAGAAGGCGCATTTGTAAAATTAAACCGTCACCGTTGACATCCTCAGGGTAAAGACCATCTCTTTCTTCGGGGTAGGGATAGGGTCGCACACTGGAGCGCAATAGGTAGGGGGTGGTTAAATATTTCTCCGCTCCATCCATGGCTAGCCGGGGCAGGACGTAAACGGTGTAGTGGTCGAGTAAATGGGTAATTTGGGCATCTTCCCCATACTTGGTCATCAGTTGATGCAGGCAATACAAGGCCACGGCCGATCCTGTTACTTCCCCAGCGTGGGTGTTGGCATCGATCCAGTAACCAGGTTTATTGCGATAATCCCCCGTAGCTTGATTGGTGGCGATCGCCACCCAAATGTCCCGGCCGGCATAGCTTTGGCCAATGGTTTGCACCGTTAGCAGGGAACCATAGCTAGTTTGTAGTTGTTGTAAAAACTGGTCTATTTCCTGGTAGGTGAAATAGTGACTGAAATCAAAGGGAGAAACGGTCATGGAGGACGCAACGAATCACAAAGGGTGAATAACGATGGGGATTGGCGTAAACTCAGATCCCAAAGTCGTACATCATCAATCTATACCTAAACCTAATGCCATGGCGATCGCCAATTACAGAGCCATTACAACCAAACAATGGCAAACATGGGTAGAAGCTGCCCGTCTTCAGGCCCTCAACGGTAAGTTACCCCAATACATTCCTCAGTTGAGCTTGGTCGATCCAGGTAATTTTGCCCTAGACATTGGCGACCAAAACGGCATTATTTACGAAGCAGGAGATACAGACTTAACGTTTAGTTTGATGAGTGTGGTCAAACCCTTTCTGTGGCTTTACATACTCCATCACCGGGGTTGGCAGTGGGCCGAGCAAAAAGTTGGCGATCGCCCTTCCCATTTACCTTTTAATTCCGTGGAGCAATTGGAGCAGGATGGGGGTTATCCCCGCAACACCATGGTCAACAGTGGCGCCATCTGCCTAGCGGGTCATATTCCGGGGGCAACGATAGAGCAACGGTGTGAAAATTTTCTCACTTGGTTAAACCACACCGCCCAATGTCAACTCTGGCTTGATCAGGAACTATTGGCTTCAGTCCATTCCCTACCCAATCCCCGCAATCTGGCGATCGCCCATTTGTTGGCAGCAAAAGGTTATGTGGAAGATGCGACCCTGGCTCTAGAAACCTATAACCAACTTTGTTGTTTGAGTGGTTGCCTCAAGGATTTATTCAAGCTAGGCCTAATGTTGCAATGTCCCCAGCCGCCGTTACAACCGGACACCACTGCCAGGGTCAAAGCCACCATGGCCAAAGCAGGACTGTATGAAATGTCAGAAGCGTTTTTTCGGCGCACCGGCTTTATTTGCAAATCGGGGGTCAGTGGCCTAATTTTGGCTTGTTTGCCGGCCCCGTCACCGACCATTTTTGCCTGCTATAGTCCGCCTTTGAATGAAGAAGGAAACCCTGTGGCTCCCCTGGCACTATTAGAGTTTTTGGCAGAGTTCACCTCTAGAAATTAAAGAAACAGTCATGTCTGATTTAGCCTTGTTTGATATTGGAAACGTTATAATTTGGCTAATTAAAACAATAATAATTTGCCAAACAAATGCTCGTGAGGTTTTAAATGGTTACAACTTTTAGCAAACCATCTTCTCTAGTTCATGAAATTCATCTAGAAAAGGTCGGTAGCTGGAATTTATTCAAGTTTAATGAATCCTTACAATTACGAATGGAAGATCTTTTACAAAAGAAAAAATCCGACAAAATTACCATCGAAGAAATTGCTGAATTGGATGCTATTGGTGAATTAGACCGTATTTTTACACACATTAACGCAATGCTAGCAGCCCAAGATGCCAATCAGTGAAGATCTCAAACAAGCTATTCGGCAACGGGCAAGATATATCTGTGAATATTGTCATTCCCCAGAACGATTGAGTGCAAACAGATTCACCATTGATCATGTAATTCCGAAATCTTTAGGTGGTTCTGACGCATTTAATAACCTTGCCCTTGCTTGTCGTCGTTGTAACGAGAGGCGCTACAACTTTGTCGCCAGTATAGATCCACAAACTAAGACTATTGTTGCCATTTTTAACCCCCGCCAACAGAATTGGGCAGAACATTTCATTTGGACAAATAGAGGGATAATAATACAAGGAACCACGACAACCGGTCGTGCGACGTGTATCCGACTTGATTTAAATGATACCCGTTATCCAGAGGAAGATTCTATCCAGGAAACACGACGATTTTGGTTGAAAACGGGACTGCATCCCCCCATAGATGATCCTTGCAAAAATTGAATCAATTCGGTGATTTTCTTAACCATTTGAACTTCTCAATGGAATTTGATAAAAATCAATGAAGATGACTTGAAATTAAATGAAAATTGGTGTTGTTGGTTTGGGTTTAATTGGGGCTTCCTTGGCGGGAGACTTGCGTCGTCGGGGCCATTATTTGATTGGGGTTTCTCGGCAACAAAGCACCTGTGAAAAAGCAGTGGAAAGACAATTGGTGGATGAAGCGGGTCAAGATTTATCTCTTCTCCAAACAGCAAAAATAATTTTTCTTTGTACTCCTATACAATTAATTTTGCCTACCCTAGAGAAGCTTATTCCCCATCTATCGCCCACAGCCATTGTCACTGATGTGGCCTCTGTAAAAACGGCGATCGCCGAGCCGGCCAGTCAACTTTGGTCTGGGTTCATTGGTGGTCACCCCATGGCCGGCACAGCGGCCCAGGGCATCGACGGGGCGGAAGAAAATTTATTTGTCAACGCTCCCTATGTGCTCACTCCCACCGAATATACTGACCCAGAGCAATTGGCTTGTTTACGTTCAGTGTTGGAACCCCTGGGGGTAAAAATTTACCTCTGCACTCCCGCAGACCATGACCAAGCAGTAGCCTGGATTTCCCATTTACCTGTAATGGTGAGTGCTGCTTTAATCCAAGCCTGTGCCGGTGAAAAAGATGGGGATATTCTCAAACTAGCCCAAAATTTGGCCAGTTCGGGTTTTCGGGATACCAGTCGGGTGGGAGGCGGCAACCCGGAGTTGGGCACCATGATGGCCACCTATAACCAACGGGCTTTGCTAAAAAGTTTGCAAGACTATCGTCAGCACCTGGATCAGCTAATTACCCTAATTAGTAACCAACAATGGCCTGAACTCCATCGTCTTTTACAACAAACCAACGGCGATCGGGACAAGTATGTTGAATAAACCAATGGCGATCGCCTGGAGAATAAATTTAGGAGACTAGACATTGATCCAGAACAAATTTAGGAACAATGGGGCCCACGGCATGGCTTTCTGTTAAAAATAAACAAGCACTGCCCTTTCCCGCTCAGAGCGCATGACTAACCAGCCCACCGCATCGGTTCCCTTTCAACGCCCCTGGCACGACTATCTCAAATTCAGCACCGATCACAAAGTCATTGGCATTCAATATTTACTGATGTCCTTCTGCTTCTTCTTAGTGGCGGGATTATTGGCCATGATTATCCGGGCAGAATTACTCACCCCCCAATTGGACGTGGTGGACCGTAGCCTCTACAACGGTCTATTTACCCTCCACGGCACCATCATGATTTTCCTCTGGATTTTTCCAGCCAATGTGGGGTTAGCCAATTACTTAATTCCCCTGATGATTGGTGCCAGGGACGTAGCCTTTCCGGTATTGAATGCGATCGCCTTTTGGCTAATGCCAGTGGTGGGAGTGTTATTGATTGGTAGCTTTTTTCTACCCACAGGGACGGCCCAGGCGGGCTGGTGGTCCTATCCTCCAGTAAGCATTCAAAATCCGTCGGGTAATTTCATCAATGGCGAATTTCTTTGGCTTTTGGCAGTGGCCACTTCCGGCATTTCTTCCATTATGGGGGGGGTTAACTTTGTCACCACCGTTTGGAAATTGCGGGCACCGGGGCTAACCCTGTTAAAAATGCCCGTTTACGTCTGGACAATTTTAAGCGCCCAAATTTTGCAACTCTTTTGTCTGCCAGCGTTGACCGGCGGGGCGGTGATGTTGCTGTTTGACCTTTCCTTTGGCACCACCTTTTTTGACCCCTTTAATCAGGGCAACCCAATTATTTACCAACATTTATTTTGGTTCTATTCCCACCCGGCCGTCTACGTCATGGCTTTGCCTGCCTTTGGCGTATTTTCGGAAATATTGCCGGTTTTTGCCCGTAAACCGCTTTTTGGCTACAAAACTGTCGCTATTTCTTCTTTTCTCATTGCTATCCAAGGCACCTTCGTCTGGGTACACCATATGTTTACCAGTGCTACCCCCAACTGGATGCGAATGTTTTTCATGGCTAGCACCATGCTCATCGCTGTGCCTACGGGCATCAAAGTTTTAGCCTGGACAGCAACGGTGTGGCGGGGTAGTTTGCGACTGAAAACCCCCATGTTGTTTTGCCTGGGGGGAATTTTAATGTTTCTATTTGCCGGCATCACGGGCATTATGTTAGCTTCTGCCCCCTTCGATTTGCACGTCAATAACACCTATTTTGTGGTGGGGCATTTCCATTACGTGGTCTTTGGCACCGTGACCATGGCCATTTACGGGGCAATTTATTTCTGGTTTCCGAAAATGACTGGGCGCATGTATAACGAAGCCTGGGGCAAACTCCATTTTGCGTTGACTTTTATTGGCGCTAATTTAAACTTTTTCCCCATGCATCCCATTGGGCTACAGGGCATGTTGCGGCGCATTTCTTCCTACGACCCGGAATACACGGCCTGGAATGTGGTGGCCAGTTTGGGGGCGTTCCTGCTGGGCATGTCTACTTTACCGTTCATTGCCAATATGGTGGCCTCGGCTTTCCAAGGCCGTCGGGTGGGTAATAATCCCTGGAATTCTTTGGGCTTGGAGTGGACCACACCTTCACCGCCACCGGAGGAAAATTTTGAAGTTATTCCTACCATTACAGTGGAACCCTATGGCTATGATCGCCCGGTGGATTTGACCACCGAAGTAACCACATAGTATGGGCTTTTTCCGCCGTTGAACCCGCTAACCGAGCAAGCACACGAGGAAATTTTATGGAATCAGGTAATCATCTCCCCCATGTTGAGCCGACGGAAGAACAGGAACCGGATAATTTAGGCTTTGGTTTTCCTGTCTTTTTGATGTCGGAAAGTGTGGTGTTTATCAGCTTTTTTGTTACCTACACCATTCTGCGGCTGACTAATAAACCCTGGTTTCCCCCTGGGGTAGACGGTTTGGATGTGACAAGAGGAGCCATTAATACCATGGTGCTAGTTACCAGTAGCGGGGCCATTATTTTGGCCGAAAAAGCCCTGCACCGAGGAGAAATGAAATTATTTCGCCTACTGTGGTTAGCCACCATCAGTCTCGGCATTGTTTTCTTGTTTGGCCAGGCGGCGGAGTGGGCCGGTATGCCCTTTGGCCTGGATGCGGGATCCGCAGGGGGAACTTTCTTTTTACTAACTGGTTTTCACGGATTGCACGTTTTCACTGGGGTCTGTCTTTTGCTTTATATGTATTGGCGCTCCCTCCAGCCCCACAATTTTGATCGGGGCCATGAAGGGGTGACGGCGATCGCCTTGTTTTGGCATTTTGTCGATGTAATTTGGATTATTTTATTTATTTTGCTTTATCTTTGGCCAGCGAATTAAATCTTTGGCATTGTTGAGACCGAGTATCCCAAAGTATGATCTAGGTAGAAAGATAACTTTTTGGGCAAGATATAGAATCTCCAGGGAGAGGTGATGCAATGGCCGTTAATCTAGAAACTCGCAAACAGGAAAGTGTAACTAAACCCAAAGCAGAGCATCTGATTTTGCTCAATCCAGTTAGTTGGAATACGTTCAATCAGTTACTAGAAGAATTAGGAGAAAAACGAGGTCAAAGATTTGCCTATGACTGTGGAATTCTAGAAATTATGAGTCCTTTGGGTGTTCACGAAAACAACAATCGCTTTATTGATGACCTCATTCGAGCAATCACCGACGAATTGGGATTAAATCTTAAAAAATTTGGTTCATTAACGTTAAGAATTGATCGAACTAAACAGGGAGTGGAGCCAGATTCCTGCTATTACATAGCAAACGAACCCCAGGTGCGGGGCAAGCAACACATTGACCTCACGGTGGATCCTCCCCCCGATTTGGTATTAGAGATTGATATTACCAGTGGCTCCTTGAACAAGTTCCCAATCTACAGCAATTTAGGCATACCGGAGATTTGGTGCTATGACGGCGATCGCCTGGCAGTATTTGTGCTCCAACCGGAGTCGGGGCAGTATGAACCTGTTGACCAAAGTCCCACTTTTCCATTTTTATCTCTAGAACAGGTGCCCTTGGTAATTGAACGCAGTTTGGCGATCGGGGAGACGGCGGCCCTGAAGGAGTTTCGCCAATGGCTAAAGGCCAACCGTTGAATGTATTCCACCTTCCCCACTACATGGTTGGCTGGCCATTTCTGGGTAGATGAATTTAAAGCTTTTCGGCTTTTTCCCGTTGGATTTCCCCAATTAACTGGGCCAGATGATGGCGATCGGCCTGGTAGACTTCACCGCAAAAATCGCAGGTGGCTTCGGCTCCATTGTCTTTTTCGATCATATCTTCCAGTTCATCTTGTCCCAGTATTTTTAGGGCTCCCAAAACCCGGGGAAAGGAACAGCGACAATCAAAGCGTAAAAGTTGCACTTCCGGCAGAATGGCCAGACCAAAATCCCCCAATAATTCTTGAAAGATATCTTTGAGGGATTTGCCTGAACGCAAAAGGGGCGTGAAGCCGGTCAAGTGCCCCAATCGGGATTCCAAAGCGGCAACCAATGCTTCGTCCCGGGCAGCCTTGGGCATTACCTGTAAAAGTAGCCCCCCGGCAGCAGTTACCCCATCTTTGCCCACAAAGACCCCCAACAACAGGGCGGAGGGAGTCTGTTCGGAGGTGACTAAATAATGGGTGACATCCTCACCAATTTCCCCGGAAACTAACTCCACTGTGCTGGAGTAGGGATAGCCAAAGCCCACATCCCGCACCACATAGAGAAAGCCATCCTGGCCCACTGCGCCCCCCACGTCCAACTTCCCTTGGGCATTGGGAGCGAGTTCCACCGAAGGATTTTGTACGTACCCCCGCACGGTACCGTCTAAACCGGCATCTACCAACAGACCCCCGAGGGGGCCATTACCACGGATGCGGATATTTACCCGGGATTTTTCCTGCTTCATGCTAGAAGCCAGCAGTAACCCGGCGGCCATGGTGCGGCCGAGGGCCGCGGTGGCAACGTAGGAAAGGCGATGGCGTTGGCGGGCTTCCTCAGTTAGGTTGGTGGTAATTACCCCCACTGCGCGAATACCCCCATCGGCGGCGGTGGCGCGGATCAATTGGTCTGCCATGGATTGCTGAAATGTTGCCTGAATTTTGTGATGCTTCTATTGTGCCAACTAGCCCCTAGGGAGATCAAACCGGTCGGCATTCATCACTTTAGTCCAGGCGGCCACAAAATCACGGACAAATTTTTCCCGATTGTCGTCCTGGGCATACACTTCTGCGTAGGAGCGTAGGATGGAGTTGGAACCAAACACCAGGTCTACTTTGGTGGCAGTCCATTTCACTTCCCCTGTTTGGCGATCGCCAATTTCGTAGAGATTGTTGCCCGCTGGCCGCCATTGGTAGGCCATATCAGTCAAATTAACAAAGAAGTCGTTACTGAGTACTCCCACCCGATCGGTAAAGACTCCATGCTTAGTCCCGCCATGGTTAGTACCCAACACCCGCATACCACCGATTAAAACAGTCATTTCCGGTGCCGTTAGTCCCATTAATTGGGTTCGCTCCAACAGCAATTCCTCCGGGGACACAGCGTAATCCTGTTTTAGCCAGTTACGATAACCATCGTGGATCGGTTCCAACGGAGTAAAGGATTCTGCATCGGTCATGGCTTGGGTGGCATCCCCTCGACCGGGCAGAAAAGGTACATTAACCTCGATCCCCCCATCAAGGGCCGCTTTGGCGATCGCCGCTCCCCCTCCTAGCACAATTAAGTCCGCTAGACTGACCGGCTTAGCAAAATTAGCTTGGATATTTTCCAGCACCGCCAAGACTTTTGCCAATCGAGTTGGTTCATTACCGGGCCAATTCTTTTGGGGTTCTAAACGAATCCGGGCTCCATTGGCTCCCCCTCGATAGTCGGAGCTACGGAAGGTGCGGGCACTATCCCAGGCAGTGCAGACTAGTTCGGAAACGGTGAGGCCGGAGGCTAAAATTTGTTGTTCAAGCTCCTTAATTTCCCCTTCAGAAAGGGTGTAATCCACTGGGGGAATGGGGTCTTGCCAAATTAAATCTTCCTGGGGCACATCGGGGCCAAGGTAACGGCTCTTTGGTCCTAGATCCCTGTGAGTTAGTTTAAACCAGGCCTTGGCAAATACTTCCGCAAAATAATCCGGCTCCCGATAGAAACGCTCGGAAATTTGTCGGTAGATGGGGTCCTTAATCATGGCCATATCGGCATCGGTCATGATGGGATTGTGGCGAATATTCGGGTCCTCCACATCGACGGGTTTATCTTCCTCTTTAATATTGACCGGTTCCCATTGCCAAGCCCCGGCAGGACTTTTCTTCAGTTCCCATTCGTGGTTGAACAACATATAAAAATAACCGTTGTCCCACTGGGTAGGGTGGGTGGTCCAAGCCCCTTCAATGCCACTGGACATAGTTTCCCGCCCCACACCTTTGCCGTTTTGGTTGTGCCAACCCAAGCCCTGCTCCACCACATCAGCTCCCTCTGGTTCTGGCCCTATAAGCTCAGCTTTACTGTTGCCATGGCATTTCCCTACGGTGTGCCCCCCAGCGGTAAGGGCAACGGTTTCCTCGTCATTCATGGCCATGCGGGCAAAGGTAGTGCGGACGTCCTGGGCTGTGCATAAAGGATCCGGGTGCCCATCCACCCCCTCAGGGTTAACGTAAATTAATCCCATTTGTACGGCGGCCAAGGGATTTTCTAAGCTTTCCCGGTCTTCACTGCCGTAGCGATGGTCACTGGAAGCAAGCCATTCCTTTTCTGCTCCCCAGTAAATGTCCTTTTCCGGGTGCCAAATGTCTTCCCGACCACCGGCAAAACCGTAAACCTTGAGCCCCATCGACTCATAGGCCATGGTGCCAGCCAAAATGATCAAATCTCCCCAGGAAAGTTTATTGCCATATTTCTTTTTGATCGGCCAGAGTAGGCGGCGGGCTTTGTCTAAATTGACGTTATCTGGCCAGCTATTCAGGGGGGCGAAGCGTTGGTTGCCAGTGGCGGCCCCACCCCGACCATCGGCAATGCGATAAGTGCCAGCAGCGTGCCAGGCCATACGAATCATTAATCCACCATAATGACCCCAGTCGGCGGGCCACCAACTTTGGCTATCGGTCATCAAATGGTGTAGGTCTTGTTTAACAGCAGCTAAATCCAGTTGTTGAAACGCTTCGGCATAGTTAAACCCATCGTCCATAGGATTTGTTTTACGGTCATGCTGATGCAATATGTCTAGATTCAGCGCATTGGGCCACCAGTTGAGATTGCCGTTCTGCCCGGTTGTATTTGCTCCGTGCATTACAGGACATTTACTGGCCGGTACCTGATCATTAGCCATGGGTTTTTCCTTACGATGGTTGTGTGGGTGGGGGAAAACTCTGTTTCTTAATTTCCTGGCGGGTTGGGTGCCCATTAATCACATCAATATTGACTTAACCACAACTTGCCGGGGCCCTAGTGCCATGCTGCCCCGGGGTCGCAGATTAGTCAATGGGTAGAATTTCCCACAGGATTAGAGTCTAGAAGCAACTGTTGATCATCGGCCAAATTCCATTGCCATGGGGCCGGCGATCGGGGCACAATGATAGGGCTATCTTTAACGCTGTCACCTCTTTCATGACCATTGCCAATCCTTCCCCTAGTAACTTTTTTCAGCAGTTAGGTCGGCAGTGCCTCAAAACCCTGGCAGATCTCCGTCTGGCGATCGCCCTTTTACTATTAATTGCTGTTTTTAGTATCAGTGGTACGGTAATTGAGCAGGGGGAAAGTTTAAGTTTTTACCAACAGAATTATCCTGAAGATCCAGCTCTATTTGGATTCTTAAGTTGGCAAGTAATTTTACAACTAGGTTTAAATCAGGTCTATCGAACTTGGTGGTTTTTGGGGCTCCTAATACTTTTCGGTTCTAGCTTGACTGCCTGTACCTTTAATCGTCAATTTCCTGCTTTAAAAGCAGCCCGCAGTTGGCAGTTTTATCACCAACCAAGGCAGTTTAAAAAACTAGCTTTAAGTTTTTCGTTACCCGATGGAGATATAAATAAAATTGAGAGCTTACTCCGGGATAGGGGTTACAAAATCTTCCAAGAAGGTGACAGTGTTTATGCCCGTAAAGGTCTGATGGGAAAAGTCGGTCCTATCATTGTCCATGGCGCCATGCTAATCATTTTAGGGGGGGCAATTTGGGGAGCATTGACGGGATTTTTTGCCCAACATATGATTCCCAGTGGTGAAACATTCCAGGTAAGTAATATTATCGAGAAAGGCCCCCTTGCCGACAGTCAAATTCCCAAGGATTGGGGCATTAAAGTCAATCGATTCTGGATTAATTACACGGAAAATGGCGCCATTGATCAGTTCTATTCTGATTTGTCCGTGGTTAATAATCAAGGGGAAGAATTGGACCGGCAAACCATCTCCGTTAACCATCCCCTACGTCATCGAGGCGTTACTTTTTATCAAACTAACTGGGGCATTGCGGGGGTAAAAGTACAACTCAACAATAGTCCTGTGTTGCAACTTCCCATGGCCCCTTTACAAACCGCCAATGGTGGCCAGTTGTGGGGAGCCTACATTCCCACTAAAACTGACTTTAGCGAAGGTGCCGCCCTATTAGTTAAAGACCTCCAAGGTACAATGATCATTTATGACCAAGAGGGCAATTTGACCGATGCAGTGCGGGCTGGTTCTACGGTGGAAATTAATGGAGTGAATATAACAATTAAAGAGTTGGTGGGTAGCACCGGTTTACAGATTAAAGCTGATCCCGGTATTCCTTTTGTTTATCTTGGTTTTGGCTTGTTGATGGTGGGAGTAATGATGAGTTATGTTTCCCATTCCCAGGTCTGGTTATTGAGCGTTGATGGGGATGGTCAACGGGAAATTTATTTAGGGGGAAGAACCAACCGGGCCCAGGTGGCTTTTGAGCGAGAAATATTGGCGATCGCCGAAGAGGCGGAGGTAAGTTCTAAAACAGAAGCTAAAGTTAATGCTTAAGTAAACAAATTCGGTGCAGGCTACCCGCCAAAGTTCCTCCGGTAGGGGTGATATATTTCCTAATGGCGGTATCGTTTTTTGGGCTAGTTAATAAATTGAAATCCTCCCTGAAGAAGGTCAACTTAATCTTGTTCGGTAGTCATCCTATGTTCATCTATCTAAACCCAGGTCCCAGTAAATACTAGTCTTTATTTACTTCAGTTGACCTAAATGATGTAAGTTTGTTAACTTTTCCTCTTTTGCCATAGGGAGCCCATCGCCGATTGAGTTAAAATTAGAAGACTTAGCCTACGCTTCCTAAAGCGATTTGTCCAGTGGTTGCATCAATTCCTAATCCCAAAACAAATTTCCTGAAAACTGTTCCTAGCCAACGGCAAACCGGGGCTTATATCCTGATGGATAGCCTGAAACGCCATGGGGTCAAACACATTTTTGGCTATCCCGGCGGGGCAATTTTGCCCATCTATGATGAACTGTACCGCTTTGAAGCGGCGGGGGAAATTGAGCATATTTTGGTGCGCCATGAACAAGGAGCTTCCCATGCGGCGGATGGGTATGCCAGAGCCACAGGTAAAGTGGGAGTTTGTTTCGGTACATCTGGACCAGGGGCGACTAACTTGGTGACCGGCATTGCCAATGCCCATTTGGACTCGGTGCCCATGGTGGTGATTACTGGACAGGTGGGCCGTGCCATGATTGGTAGCGATGCTTTCCAGGAAATTGACATTTTTGGCATCACCTTACCGATCGTTAAGCACTCCTATGTGGTACGTAGTGCGGCGGATATGGCTCGCATTGTTACTGAGGCTTTCCATCTTGCTAGCACCGGTCGTCCCGGGCCGGTTTTGATCGATATTCCCAAGGATGTGGGCTTAGAAGAATGTGAGTACATTCCCCTCGACCCCGGTGACGTTAATCTACCGGGTTATCGCCCCACGGTTAAAGGTAATCCCCGACAAATTAATGCGGCATTGCAATTGTTGGAGCAGGCCAGAAATCCCTTGCTCTACGTAGGGGGAGGGGCGATCGCCGCCAATGCCCATGCCCAGGTGCAGGAATTTGCGGAAAGGTTCCAGTTGCCGGTAACAACCACCCTGATGGGAATTGGGGCTTTTGACGAAAACCATCCCCTTTCGGTGGGTATGTTGGGTATGCATGGCACCGCCTATGCCAACTTTGCCGTCAGCGAATGTGATTTGTTGATTGCGGTGGGGGCCCGTTTCGACGACCGGGTAACTGGCAAACTAGACGAATTTGCTAGCCGCGCCAAAGTAATTCACATTGACATCGACCCGGCGGAGGTGGGAAAAAACAGGGCTCCCGATGTGCCCATTGTGGGGGATGTACGCCATGTTTTAGAACAGCTTTTGCAGCGGGCCCGGGAATTGGATTACCCCACCCATCCCCATACCACCCAGGCATGGTTAAATCGCATTGATCATTGGCGGACCGATTACCCCCTCCAGGTGCCCCACTATGAGGATACTATTGCCCCCCAGGAGGTAGTACACGAAATTGGTCGCCAGGCCCCCGATGCCTACTACACCACCGATGTGGGACAACACCAAATGTGGGCGGCCCAGTTTTTGAACAATGGCCCCCGCCGATGGATTTCCAGTGCTGGCTTGGGTACGATGGGCTTTGGTTTACCTGCCGCCATGGGAGCCAAAGTGGGAGTGGGGGACGAAGCGGTCATTTGCATCAGTGGAGATGCCAGCTTCCAAATGAATCTTCAGGAACTGGGAACCCTAGCCCAGTACGACATCCAGGTTAAAACTATTATTCTCAATAACGGTTGGCAGGGGATGGTGCGTCAGTGGCAACAAACTTTCTACGAAGAACGTTATTCTGCTTCTAACATGTCCCAGGGCATGCCAGACATTAATCTCCTCTGTGAAGCCTATGGCATCAAGGGTATTACTGTGCGCAAGCGGGAAGATTTGGCCCCGGCGATCGCCGAAATGCTAGCCCACAATGGTCCTGTGGTGATGGATGTGGTGGTCAAAAAAGATGAAAACTGTTACCCTATGATTGCCCCCGGCATGAGTAATGCCCAAATGCTAGGTTTACCGGAAGTGCCGGTACGGGACAATGGTCCCCGGATGGTGGAGTGCAACCATTGCCAAACCCAAAATTTCATCACCCATCGTTTCTGTTCTGGTTGTGGAGCCAAACTCTAACCCATAAGCCAAAATTGAATTCATCCTCCCAGCGGTGGGGTCAGACTTCAGAATACTTTTTTCCTCGGTTTTTCTTGACCATATTTAAAGTTCCACCAAAGGTCTGCTCCACCTATTGGGAAGAATTTTTTTTGCAAACCCCTAACCAAGGCAAGATGCGGCGTTCCCTAATCCATCTGTTATCTTTGTAAAGAAAAATTTACAACTTTGTCCATGGTTATTGCCGCCTCTCCCTCCGTTCCTTGTCCTAGCACCGAGCAGGTGCGCCAGGCGATCGCCGCTAGTCGGGACTTCCTGCTATCGGAACAATATGCCGATGGCTACTGGTGGTCTGAGTTGGAATCCAATGTCACCATCACTGCCGAAGTGGTCATACTGCACAAAATTTGGGGCACAGCGGCCCAAAGACCCCTGGAGAAGGCGAAGAATTACCTGTTGCAACAACAACGGGACCATGGCGGTTGGGAACTGTACTATGGTGATGGCGGTGAACTAAGTACCAGTGTGGAAGCCTACACTGCCCTGCGAATTTTGGGGGTTCCAGCCACCGATCCTGCCTTGGTCAAAGCGAAAAATTTCATTGTCGGCCGGGGGGGCATTAGCAAATCCCGCATTTTTACCAAAATGCATCTGGCGTTAATCGGTTGCTACGACTGGCGGGGTACTCCTTCCATTCCCCCCTGGGTGATGCTTTTGCCCAACAATTTTTTCTTTAACATTTACGAAATGTCCAGTTGGGCCCGTTCTAGTACGGTCCCCCTGATGATTGTTTGTGACCAAAAGCCCGTTTACGACATTGCCCAGGGTCTGCGGGTGGACGAACTCTATGCGGAAGGGATGGAAAATGTCCAGTATAAATTGCCGGAGAGTGGCACTATTTGGGATATTTTCATCGGTTTGGATAGCCTATTTAAGCTACAGGAACAAGCCAAGGTAGTACCTTTCCGAGAACAGGGTTTGGCCCTGGCGGAAAAGTGGATTTTAGAACGACAAGAAGTCAGTGGCGATTGGGGCGGCATTATTCCCGCTATGCTGAATTCCCTGCTGGCGTTGAAAGTGTTGGGCTATGACGTTAACGATCTCTATGTGCAAAGGGGCCTAGCGGCGATCGATAATTTCGCGGTGGAAACGGAAGATAGCTATGCCATTCAAGCCTGTGTTTCCCCTGTGTGGGATACGGCCTGGGTTGTGCGGGCTTTGGCGGAAGCGGATCTAGGTAAGGATCATCCCGCCTTGGTTAAAGCGGGGCAATGGTTGTTGGATAAACAAATTCTCACCTACGGCGATTGGCAGATCAAAAATCCCCACGGTGAACCGGGAGCTTGGGCGTTTGAATTTGATAATAATTTCTACCCTGACATTGACGACACCTGCGTGGTGATGATGGCGTTACAGGGCATTACCCTCCCCGATGAGGAACGTAAACAGGGGGCCATTAATAAGGCCTTGCAGTGGATAGCCACCATGCAATGTAAAACCGGAGGCTGGGCCGCCTTTGACATTGACAATGACCAAGATTGGCTTAACCAGTTACCCTACGGTGATTTGAAAGCCATGATTGACCCCAGCACCGCCGATATTACCGCCCGGGTGGTTGAAATGCTGGGAGCCTGTGGTTTGACCATGGATTCCCCACGAGTGGAACGGGGTTTGACCTATTTACTCCAAGAACAGGAACAGGATGGTAGTTGGTTCGGCCGCTGGGGCGTGAATTATCTCTATGGCACCAGCGGGGCCCTTTCTGCCCTAGCCATTTACGATGCCCAACGTTTTGCCCCCCAAATCAAAACGGCGATCGCCTGGTTGTTGAGCTGTCAAAATGCGGATGGGGGTTGGGGAGAAACCTGTGAAAGTTATAAAAACAAGCAGTTAAAGGGTCAAGGTAACAGCACTGCTTCCCAAACAGCCTGGGCCCTAATTGGTTTGTTAGATGCCCTCAAATATTTACCCAGCCTGGGACAAGATGCCAAACTAACCACGGCGATCGAGGGGGGCGTGGCTTTTCTTGTCCAGGGACAAACCCCCAAGGGCACCTGGGAAGAAGCAGAATATACCGGCACCGGTTTTCCCTGTCACTTTTATATCCGCTATCACTACTACCGCCAATATTTTCCCCTCATTGCCCTAGCTCGTTATAGCCATTTACAAGCATCTTAATGAACCTTGGGGAACCTTGGGGTAATATTCGTCCGGTCAACCCCTGGCGATCGGGGGAAATGTGTCCTAAGATTGAGGGGGTTGCACCACGGGATGTAGCGCAGCTTGGTAGCGCGCCTGCTTTGGGAGCAGGATGTCGCAGGTTCAAATCCTGTCATCCCGATACTTTCCACCTACTGTTGCGCCCCTGCGATAGTACTATGTTAGCCCATTTGATAGGGTTAATTCCTATCGGGGTCGAATGGGAGTTTAGGGTTCAACTCAAGCACCCAACGGTAGTGTTGTTCCTCGACACATCCGCCACCAAACTCAATGGTGTAGTACTCTATTATGGTGTAGTACTCTATTATGTCGTCTGGGTCAATGTGACCAGCAAAAGCTATTTTCCGTACAAGATCATTGATAGCAAAGCATAGAACACGTTGCTTAAGTTCATCAACGTCGATGACTTCTGCACCGATACTTTCAAGGTACTCTTTAGAAGTGATTTCTAAAGAAAATATAAAGAAAAGATGATATCGCTCTTCTATCAGTGTAGGTGGGAAGGTAAAATAATTGGAGCAATAATAAGGTCTCCTAAGGCCATTACTGCCTTCTTCAATTTGTCAAATAAGCAATGGAAGTTTCTCAATAACTGAGGTGTATAAATCACCGTCATCCACGGCTTTAATAAATTAAAGTAACATAATGGCTGAATTATTAATCTCATGTTGTTAAGTATGTTTTTCCATCCACTTTTTGATTCCACCAAGGACGTTTTTGTATATTCTGATAAGCTATCTTCCTAGTCTGTTTTGATTTGTTTAAGAAGTTATCATGCGGAGGCAAATTTTCTATCTGAAGACTTACCATTAAATATACGCTCATCACTATTTCCCGCCATTTTTCTATTCTGGAATAGTCCATCATTCTAAAATCTGCCCACCCCAGTTCATTCTTTATTTGCTTTAATCCATACTCTATCCAGTTCCTTGCTCCATATAAGTTACCCACCTCTTTATATTTTATAGTAGTTTCGAATAAAGCTGAGACGCTAAACGCCACAGTAAGAACGGATAATTTCATCAAGAGACGTGTCAATAGGAGCGTACATTCTAGCTCGTTTCAAGGCACTAAAGTCATGCTCAATATCATTTAAATCAGGAGAATATTTCGGCAAAAAAAGAACTTCATGACCTGCTTCTTTAGCCAATTCTTTAATGGCAGTTTTACGATGAATAGGAGCATTATCCATTATTAATATTGATGGAATGTCGAGGGAGGGTAGCAAATATAATTTTAACCATCCTTCAAAGCCTTCTGCATTCAAACTCCCGGTAAAAACCATCGGCGCAATCAAATCTTTTTTTCCTTTTCTTCTCCCTGCTACTAGATTTTCTCTGACTCCCCTTTTTCCTTGTCTATCTCCATAAACTTTTTTTCCTTTTTTTGACCAGGCATAAATACAAGCCTGGATTGCTTCGAATCCAGATTCATCTATGTAAACTATAGCTTGACTACCATAGAGCTTAATTAGTTCTCTTAACATTCTATAGTACTTAACTCGTTCCTCCCGGTTTCTTTCTCGATAACGTAGTTCTTTTTTTTTCTGTTTATTTTCATTTTCTTTAATGCGTAATATACGGCACTCGGCCTCACTCCAAATTTCTTGGCTCTGTCTATCAATCTTGCATCGGGATTTTCTTCTACGTCTTTTTTTAGAGCTTCCCAGTCTAATTTCCTATGGCGACGCTCTACTTTTGTTGGGCTTAAATCTACTCTATTTAACCATCTGTATATCGAGGCTTTTCCTATTTTATATATCTTGGAAGCCTCAGTTATTTTTCCTCCAGCTTCTATATAAGCTACTACCCTTTGCCTTAAATCTAAACTGTAAGCCATTGTTTAAACCTGTTCATTTTGTACACTCCATAATTTTACATTAAATTCTCTCATCGTTAATTGAAATGACTATACTCCTGATACTTTTGTCATAATACAATACGTTGAATTTGATGGCATTTTTTCCTTGTTATCCGTTACTTGCTAATATCTTTTTTCCCCTCTCTTTCCATAAATAATTTCTCTCACGTATCTTATTCGTATCTTACTTCCGACTTTCCACTTGCAAATTCTCTCTCAAATTTTCTCCATTTGTTCGCTCTTACTCTTTCCTCTTTCCCAAGCTAGACTCCATGATTACTCCTTATAGCTAGTACATATTCTAGATTTTCTTTTTCTAATACTCTTACAAAGTTCTCGCTGCTCTCTCCATATTCACTATCTGCTAATACTACCTTTATATTGAAATCAAGCTCTTTTATTTCTTTGATAATTTCCCCTGCTGTCTCTGGTTTGCTTTTGTATTTATCCCCCTCTTTTAGTCTTGCCTCTGGTTTATATACTTTGCTGATTAATGGTACTGTCATTCCCTTTATAATTCCATAACACATCACCTCTACTATTCCATTTTCTATTTTTCCTAGATTGCCAATATACTGACGCGCAACATAATCTGTCTTTCTTCCTTTTTTCCTATCCCCTGTTTCGTCTATGAGCATTGTTATTGCTTCTCCTTCCGCAAAACTCAGAATTTTATTAATTCTTCTTTCCCTTACCTCCTCTAACGACCAAGGGCTGTTACCGAAGAAATAGTCAAATCCTTGTCCATTTTCTAGTCCTACTACCTTAGCTATTTCTGGGAAGGTTTTTCTCTTGATATTCGCAATTAATCCTAGATACAAGTATTTAAAGTATTCAAAGCTTCTCACTTCTGGAAATAAGTCTCTGTATCCTTCGCAGTATTTGTCAATGAATTGTACTGTTTCTTTTGCTTCACGTGGGGCAACCATATACCACCTCTGCATTTCAGCCTTTTTCCTCCATTCTATCCTACCCACAATGATAGAAGAGCGATAGGTATTCTGTCACCGTAAACATCACTTAGAATGGGAGCCAATGCCACATCAATGCCTTTGGGGTAAAGCCAATGCCCGCCGCCATAACCGTCAAACTTGACAGCCTATCCCTTTCCGATGAGCAGTTTTATCAACTCTGTTTGAACAATCGAGAGTTGCGTTTTGAGCGTAATTGCCAGGGAGATTTAGTGATCATGTCACCCACCGGAGGCGAAACCAGTAACCGTAAGGGCATTTTGATACTATGGCTAGGTCTTTGGGCAGAACGCGATGGCACCGGAATTTTTTCGATTCTTCTGGGGGCTTCAAATTACCCAATGGAGCCGACCGATCGCCAGATGCGGCCTGGTTGAAACGGGAACGATGGGAAAGTTTAACCCCGGAACAAAAACAGAGATTTGTGCCCCTCTGCCCGGATTTTGTGATCGAATTAAGATCGCCCAGTGATGAACTAAAACCCCTGCGGAAAAAAATGCAAGAGTATCAAGAAAATGGGGCTCAATTGGGTTGGTTAATCGATCGCCAAACTCGCACTGTGGAAATCTATCGTCCTGGTCAGGCTGTGGAAGTTTTAGAAAATCCTGAAAGCCTCAGTGGTGAGGCTGTATTGCCAGAATTTGTTTTGGAGTTAGCGTCGATTTGGTAGATTTTTGTAGATCTTTATGGTGTCGCTAAAGGTTAGTTATTCCCAAATTTCACAGGCCAATTCCCCTGCTTTTTGCGAGAAACGAATATTCTCCCGATAATCCACAGGACAATCAATCACTGTGGGCACAGGTTGAGCTAAAGCTTCTTTGAGGATAGGAATTAAATCCGCCGCCGCTTCCACCCGATAACCTTTGAGACCCATACTTTCAGCAAACTTAACAAAGTCTGGATTGCCAAATTTAATAAAGCTGGATTCGCCAAATTGGTTGATCTGTTTCCACTCAATTAGGCCGTAACCGTTGTCGTTAAAAATCAACGTGACAAAGGGAGTGCCCACCCGCATGGCCGTTTCCAACTCCTGACAGTTCATCATAAAACCGCCGTCCCCCGTCACTGCAACAATGTTGCGCTCAGGATAAACCAGCTTAGCGGCGATCGCCCCTGGAATGGCAATGCCCATGGCCGCAAAACCATTGGAAATTAAACAGGTGTTGGGGCTGTCACAGTGGTAATGGCGGGCCATCCACATTTTATGGGCCCCCACATCGGAAATCACCACATCATCGGGGCCCATCACTTGGCGCAGGTCATAAATAATTTTTTGTGGCTTAACGGGAAAACCTGTGTCATTGGCATAACATTCATACTCGGCCCGAATTTCCGCCCGGAGAGAAGCCCCGTAGGGAGTGGGTTTACCTTGGCGATCGCACCGTTTGAGCAAATCCATCAGGGAATCGGTAATGTCCCCCACCACCTCCACCTGGGGAATATAACTGCTATCAATTTCCGCCGGAGTAGCGCCAATGTGAATGATGGGCAAATCTCCAGTGGGATTCCATTTTTTCGGAGAATATTCAATTAAGTCATAGCCCACCGCAATGACCAAATCGCTTTTTTCAAAGGCACAGGTAATGTGATCCCGTTGTTGTAAGCCCACTGTCCAAAGGGAAAGGGGATGGGTGTAGGGCATGGTGCCTTTACCCATGAAGGTGTTGGCCACGGGAATATTCAAACTGGTGGCAAATTCCGTCAGGGCTTCGCTGGCTTCGGCTCGGATGGTGCCATTGCCGGCCAGAATAATGGGGTTTTTGGCCTTGGAAATGGCGTTGGCCGCTGTGCCCAAAGTACGAAAAGCTGCATAAACCTTTTCCCGACTGTCCCGCCGTAGGGGTTTCCCATCCACCGGCATAGCGGCAATATTTTCTGGTAAATCAATGTGGGTGGCCCCTGGTTTTTCGCTCTGAGCCAATTTGAACGCTTTACGAACCACTTCCGGGGTAATGCTGGGGCGGACAATTTGCCTGGTCCATTTAGTCACCGGGTCGAACATGGCCACCAAGTCCAGGTATTGGTGGGATTCGATGTGCATCCGATCTGTGCCCACCTGTCCAGTGATGGCCACCAGGGGCGCTCCGTCCAAGTTAGCATCCGCTACCCCGGTCATCAGGTTGGTGGCTCCAGGCCCCAGGGTGGAAAGACAAACCCCCGCTTTGCCCGTTAAACGGCCGTAAACGTCGGCCATAAAGGCTGCTCCCTGTTCGTGGCGGGTGGTAATAAAGCGGATGGGCGAGTTTTTCAGCGCTTCGAGGATGTGGAGGTTTTCCTCTCCGGGTACGCCAAAAATGTATTCAACGTCCTCATTTTCCAGACATTGAACCAATAGGTCTGCGGTGTTCATTTGCCCCATGGTGGTGCCTAGTTCCCCTAGCTGTGTGAGCTATTTGAAAAATTTGAAATAAAACTATTTTCAAAATCCCCCTCTAGCCTAACGAATCCGGAAGGATTTTGGCATGGAAGTTTGGGGGGATATGATTTAGGTCGGGGAGACAATGGCTAATCGGCGATCGGGGCAATCATCTGCTCTGGGACCACCCAAGCGTCGAACTGGGCCAGTTTCAGGGATCTACTTCGGGTGGATAAACAAACAGGTTCCTAACTCCGGCAAAGGCAAAGTTAGTTATGGGCAAAGTTGCAAATTATGGGCTGTCAATCCATGGGGGCATTTTGATTGAGGCGATAAAACCGCTCTAAACCGAAGGGAACCGCCATTAAAGTCAGTTTTAACGCCCAGGGAGCAAAAAAGAGAGTGACCAAAATCGACAATACGGCCACACAACCTAACGAAGCCCTGACCACATCTTCCTGCACAGTGAAGCACAGGATGGCAGAAAACGAGGCTAAGGCCAAAGATAGGACGGAAAGTACCAACATAAAGCAGTAAGTTCGAGGATGGAGAGGGGAGAATCCAGTCAAAAGCTAAGTTAGGCGATCGGATTGGGGCTAGGCAAATAAACCCTCGGGGCGGCAGACACTTCTATGGAGAAATATCAATCTTTCACCGCTGTATCTAAATATACCATAAAGTTTTGTTAACGAGTGGATAGACTACGGTCAATCCCTCATCTTCGCCTTTCCTGAGACTTGCTGGGGCGGGTATTACCGAAAAAATAGGCAAAAAAATAAGGAAGTCCGCAAGGAGTCTTGCCATGTTTCGACCCTCCGGCTGCTTCCTTATTAATCTTACTCCTCACACACAAATAAATGTTAGCCGATCGCCTAAGGGCGGGATAGCCGAACCTGTAGCAGTTTAATGATTGGCATAGTTTCTGGCTATGGTTGCTCAAGCTCCTAGCTGGGGCGGGGATTACCGTGACTGCGGGGAGAGGTGGGGTCAGCTTCAATGGTTCGGTTTTCCACCACTGAAGTTTGGCCAGTTACATTGGCGTAGGGGATGGGTTCGTGGGCTACCAGGGCAGTGATATTTTGCTCCAACACCCTCAACGGTTGCTCTCCAATGCTCTCGGCGATCGCCGTGCCGGTGTCATCTAGGTAAACAAAATGGGGAATGCCATCCACCCGATAGCGCAACACTTCCGGCAACCATTTATTGTTGTCCACATTGAGCATGGCAAAGTTCACCGAACCGCCATAGTTTTTCTTCAACTCTGCTAAGTCCGGAGCCATGGCTTGGCAGCTAGTACACCAGTCAGCATAGAATTCCACCAAGGTGGGACGACCATTGTCCAAGGCAGTGGCCAGGGGAATGGCCCGCTGGGCTTGGGCTTCTAGGGATATACCCTGGGTTTGGGTTTGGAAACCGAGATAAACGGCCGCACTCAAGGCGATCGCCACTACGGCTAATAAGGCGTTACGAATTTTGGCCGGGGTCATGGTCTAGGGATATTTGTACGAAGTTAGGAATTCTATCCAAGGTAACAAACGAACACTAGGGACTGAACTGATTGCCTGAATTTGCCTAAAGTTAAAACCGATTAGTCAAACTATTCTGTCAGCCATTTCTTAATCCGTTCAATGTCTCGCCAATCGGGCTTACGCTCGAGACCATCATCCAAACTTTCCATCACTCCCGCAGCGATTTCCTGATCAAAGGACATCATTTGCGCCGCTAACTCCACCTGTTCCCGTACACCGGTTTTTTTATTAGCCAACATGGCCAAGGCATAGTTAATCCTTGCCTGGGGATGATAACCGTCAATTTTCACCGACCTTTGGGCCGCTTTGAAGGCCAAAGTTGGCTTGTCGTCCAGGAGATACAGCCAAGCTAGGCAAGCCCACACCGTCGCATTTTTCGGGGAGCTATCGGCAATGTCCTTAAACACCGGGATCAGGGTTTCGGGGCCTTCCCCCCCGTTATATCTGGCGATCGCCTGGTTGAAGGCATCTTCTGGGGAGATTACGGACTCAGTCATGGTCAAAATTAGCTGAATTTGGCAGTGGAATGGTTCAACGCAGTCAAAAAGCAGGCAGATAATCCGCCCAACTCTTAATCTTAGAGGATCTTTGGTGCCCGCCGTGGTCAGCGCCCAAGCCTAATTACCCCCCTCAACAATGCTGTACGCTGATCCCCCCCTCTGATAGACTTTTGACTATTAACACTTAATCACAAGCTAGGGAAACCTAATCAGCAGTTGGGAGGATTCAATTCGTGGACAGCACCCTCGGTTTAGAAATTATTGAAGTCGTAGAACAAGCGGCGATCGCCTCGGCAAAATGGATGGGCAAAGGTGAAAAAAACACCGCTGACCAAGTAGCCGTAGAAGCCATGCGGGAACGGATGAATAAAATCCACATGCGGGGCCGCATCGTCATTGGCGAGGGGGAAAGGGATGATGCACCCATGCTCTACATCGGCGAAGAAGTAGGCATTTGCACCAGAGAAGATGCCAAATCCTTCTGCAATCCCGACGAATTGGTAGAAATTGACATTGCTGTTGACCCCTGTGAAGGTACCAACCTAGTAGCCTATGGTCAAAACGGTTCCATGGCCGTGTTGGCAATTTCTGAAAAAGGTGGTTTGTTTGCCGCTCCCGACTTCTACATGAAAAAACTGGCGGCTCCCCCAGCGGCCAAAGGTCATGTGGACATCGACAAATCGGCCACCGAAAACCTGAAAATCCTCTCCGATTGCCTCAACCGCAGCATTGAAGAATTGGTGGTAGTGGTCATGGATCGTCCCCGCCACAAAGAATTGATCCAAGAAATCCGCAATGCCGGTGCTCGGGTACGTCTAATCAGTGATGGAGACGTTTCCGCCGCCATTTCCTGTGCTTTTTCCGGCACCAACATCCACGCTCTGATGGGCATCGGGGCTGCTCCTGAAGGGGTAATTTCCGCTGCTGCCATGCGCTGTCTGGGGGGTCACTTCCAAGGTCAGTTAATCTACGATCCCGAAGTGGTTAAAACCGGCCTAATCGGTGAAAGTCGGGAAGGCAACCTAGAGCGTCTCGCTTCCATGGGCATCAAAAATCCTGACCAGGTTTATAACTGCGAAGAATTGGCCTGTGGCGAAACCGTATTATTTGCCGCCTGTGGTATCACCCCTGGCACTTTGATGGAAGGAGTCCGCTTCTTCCATGGTGGGGTACGGACCCAAAGCTTGGTTATTTCTAGCCAGTCCAGCACCGCCCGCTTTGTAGACACTGTCCATATGAAGGAAAGCCCCAAAGTAATCCAACTGCATTAATTTCCCTCTCGGCAACTATCCCCAGAAGGTTAAAACCTGGGGAAATACATCGCCGTTTCCCTTGTCCCCTGAAGTTCAGACTTTGGGGGACTTATGTTTTGGTTGGGTCATAGTAACTGGGGTTTGATTACCCGCTACTGATTATCCATATCATTGGTATCGGGTAGGCGCTGATCACGTAACAAGGCTATCATTAAAATTACGGAGAGTTTCAAATAGATAATGATGTAGGATGATAGAGAATATTGGGTAATGAGCTTTTGGAAAAATGTCTACACACTGTCACTGTCCTCAATGTGGTCATGGGAATGTCGTCAAAAATGGCTTTGTCAAGGATAAGCAACGATTCAAATGTAAGAGTTGCCAATATCAATTCACCAATCTCTCCAAAGAACGGGGTAAACCTCTCTGGATGAAACTAGAAGCGGTCTTACTGTATATGAGTGGTATGTCAATGAATGCCACGGCGAAACTATTGGGAGTTTCTACTCAATCAGTGCTCAACTGGATTAGGGATTTTGGCGAAGCAAACTACGAGAAACCGGCTCCAGACTCAGCAATCGTAGTGGAATTAGACGAACTGTGGCATTTTCTTCAGGCAAAAAAAACAAGTTATGGCTCTGGAAGGCATATGACCGTGTTACTGGGAGACTCATCGACTGGGAACTGGGAAATCGTGATAGTCAAACCCTGAGTCGTTTGCTGGAGAGACTGGCAAAGTGGAAAGTGACAGTGTACTGCACCGATGACTGGAGGCCCTATCAACAACTGCTGGATGAACATCCTGATGCGTTTCATGGGATTAGCAAAAGAGAAACAGTAGGAATTGAGAGCAAAAACTCAGATAACCGTCATTGGTTTGCTAGATTTCATCGCCCCACGAAAGTTGTCTTCAGGTCACCCTACATGGTTGATATCACCATGGCAATATTTGCCGAATTTAGGGTCAATGGTAACATAGAACTACTACGCAACTGGCGCCTCTCATTACTTTCTTGAAACTCTCAAAATTTCCAATTCTTAATCCTTGTAGGAGAAAATTGATGTCAACTTTGTATGAAAAATTAGGTGGAACCACCGCTGTCGATCTAGCTGTGGACAAATTTTACGAGCGGGTGTTGCAGGATGACCGCATCAAACATTTTTTCGCCGACGTGGATATGGCTAAACAACGGGCCCACCAAAAAGCCTTTTTAACCTATGCCTTTGGCGGTACGGATAAATATGATGGTCGCTATATGCGGGAAGCCCACAAAGAGTTGGTGGAAAACCATGGTTTGAACGGTGAACACTTCGACGCAGTGGCGGAGGATTTGCTGGCAACCTTGAAGGAAATGGGTGTTCCCGAAGATTTAATTGCAGAAGTGGCCGCCGTGGCCGGGGCTCCAGCCCATAAACGGGACGTGCTTAATCAGTGAAGTTGAGAATTTATTTTATGGAGGCGATCGTTGCATCCTAAAAATTTGCACCCTTTGCCCAAATTGCCAATGGCAGGCCAAAAACTCCCGACTT
This sequence comes from Synechocystis sp. IPPAS B-1465, assembly GCF_003015225.1. Taxonomy (GTDB): domain Bacteria; phylum Cyanobacteriota; class Cyanobacteriia; order Cyanobacteriales; family Microcystaceae; genus Synechocystis. Next base: position 1,561,755 of record NZ_CP028094.1, read on the forward strand.
TATTTGATGCTCTCCTGACTGTTGAGCAGGATATGGGCCAAAGCGTCCACATGCTCTACCTTTAACATTGTCCTGGAGTTTGTCTAAAAAAGTTTAACGTTTTCGGCGACGCTGTTCGTCATTATTGGGGCAGGAATAAGACTAGGTGGATTAGCATAGTCATATCTATGGGCAACCTATGTTTTGGCAACCTGTTAGTCCCCTCAACGCTGACCAGCTTAATTATCAGGGTTCCTATGACCCTAAATTAGTTCTGCTCTCTGTGGCGATCGCCATTTTTACGGCCTATATGGCTTTCTTGATGGCCAGTTCCGCCCTATCGTTGCCGGGGCGTTGGTCACGGAAAATTGCCTTAGCCCTCAGTGGGACTGTTATGGGGTTAGGTATTTGGGCCATGCACTTCATTGGCATGCTGGGGTTTGAGTTGCCCTGCCCCATCAGCTACGATCCCTTGATCACGTTTATTTCTGTTATACCGGCGATCGCCGCTAGCATTTACGCTCTGAACTTTTTGAGTTTCCAGGCCCCGACGGCGAAAAACCTCATGGTGGGGGCTATCTGGTTTGGTTTGGGCATTGGCACTATGCACTATAGCGGCATGGCGGCTCTGGAGTTACACGGCAATATTTACTACGAACTGCCCCTATTTGTCCTCTCCCTGGTCATTGCGGTCATGTTGGCCTTTGTGGCCCTATTATTCCGCTTCCATTCCGCCAAAATTTTCCACACGACCCATGGGCCAGCTTTGGGGAGTTCCGCCCTGGTGATGGGTCTGTCCACGTCGGGTATGCACTACACCGCCATGACGGCCACCCACTTTATCTGCCGCCCCTGGGGAGAATTTTTTATCCAAGGTATTGATATTCAGGAAGTGGCGATCGCCGTCACCATTTCCATCACCCTTTTGACTGGCGGGGTAATGCTGTTTGTTTTGCGGGAAATCAGCATCCAAAATCAACAGCAGAAAATCCTAGTGGCGACGGAATCTTGGTATCGGCAAATTATCGAGTATGCTCCGGAAGGCATTATGGTGCTGGATGCCCAGGGAAATATCATTTTGGCCAATACTTCCATAGAAAAGTTGTTTGGCTATTCCCAAACAGAACTGATTGGCCAATCCATTGCCCTACTGGGCCTGGCAGAACTGTTGCAACAATCCCTCCATCTGCTTCAGGAAGGGGAGGACGTGGGCCCCACCTGCCCCCTAGATCAAGAAGAATTTGAAATCCTCGGCACCCGTTACGATGGCTCGGAGTTTCCCATTGAAGTTAGTTTGACCAGCTTGCCTTCCCTGAGCCAAAGGGAAATGAATATTTTTGCCTCTGTGCGGGATATTTCCGCCCGTCAAGAAGCCCAGCAACAAATTTTGCGGCAACGGGAACATCTGCAGTCAGTGCTCGATTCCGCCCCCGTCGGGGTGGCCATTACCGTCAATGGCATTACCCAATTTGCCAATCCCCACATCGGTGAACTGGTGGATTTAAAAGTAGGGGATTCGCCCCAAAAGATCTATGTGGACCTAGGCGATCGCCAGCAAATGTTAGAAGAACTGACCCAGTTTGGCCGCAGTCAAAGCCGGGTGTACAAAATGTATAATCCCAGAGGTGAAATCCGGGACATTTTGGCTACCTTTTTAGCCACGGACTACGAGGGGCAAAAGGGCATCTTAGGCTGGTTAGCAGATATTACCCCCATTAAGGCCGCCGAAGCAGAAATGAAACGGGCCAAGGAACTGGCGGAGGAAGCCAGCCGCATCAAAGCTGATTTTTTGGCCAATATGAGCCACGAAATCCGTACCCCCATGAATGCGGTCATCGGCATGACCCATCTGGCTTTGAAAACTGACCTGACCCCCCGTCAACGGGAATATTTGCATAAAATTCGGTTTTCTGGTCAGCATCTGCTGGGGGTAATTAACGATATTCTCGATTTTTCTAAAATTGAAGCGGGCAAATTGCCCATGGAAAGCATTGATTTTGACCTGGATAAGGTGCTGGATAACGTTGCCACTTTGATCAGTGAAAAGGCCACCAATAAGGGTTTAGAACTGCTGTTTGACATTGACCGTAACCTACCCCGCCACTTCATCGGCGATCCCCTCCGTCTGGGGCAAATTCTGATTAACTATGCCAATAATGCAGTCAAATTCACCGAGCAGGGGGATATTACCATTGTGGTCAGGCTCCAGGAATACCGTGACCAGGACGTGGTGCTGTACCTAGCGGTGAAAGATACGGGCATTGGCATTAAACCAGAGCACATTGCCAATCTCTTTAACAGTTTTCAACAGGCGGATTCCTCCACTACCCGGAATTTTGGCGGCACAGGGTTGGGTTTGGCCATCTGCAAACGCATTGCGGAACTGATGGGGGGAGAAGTGGGGGTTGAAAGCGAATACGGCCAAGGCAGTACTTTCTGGGCCAAGGTCTGTTTGCAGAAAAGTAATGTCATACCCCACCGATTGGTTTTGAGCAAAGATCTGGAAGGTAAACGGGTGCTGGTGGTGGACGATAACGACCATGCCCGCCTGGTGATGAAAGATTTGTTGGAGCAGATGAAGTTTGTGGTAGAAACGGTGGAGAGCGGGCCGGAAGCCCTTAATTTTTTAGCAGAAGCTGATCGGGAGAACCATCCCCACAGCATTGTTTTCATTGATTGGCAAATGCCCAATATGGATGGCTTGGAAGTAGCCCGTCGTTTGAAAGCCATGGGGTTAAACCATCAGCCGTCGATTTTTATTGTCACTGCCTACGGTCGGGAAGAATTGTTTGTTAAAGCCAAAAGCCTCGGCATTGATGATGTTTTGGTCAAGCCCATTAGTCCCTCTGTTTTATTCGACAGTTTGGCGAGGGTGCTGGGGGATCCCACGGCCCTGGCCCAGGAAATGCGACAATCTTCGGGCATTGGGGCGGAAGACTTGGCCTTGGAAAAATTACGGCGTATTCGCGGGGCCCGCATTTTGTTGGTGGAGGACAATGAAATTAACCAGGAAGTGGCGGCGGAATTATTACGGGATGTGGGTTTCAACGTCGATGTGGCGGCCAATGGTTTAATTGCTCTGGAAAGACTGAACAATAATGCTTACGCCTTGGTTTTAATGGATATGCAAATGCCGGAAATGGATGGCATCGAGGCAACGATCGCCATTCGTCAGAATCCCCGTTACGCTCAGTTACCCATTGTGGCCATGACGGCCAATGTGATGCAGGGCGATCGGGAACGGTGTTTGCAAGCAGGCATGAATGACCATTTAGGCAAACCCATTGAACCAGAAGAATTGTGGAATAAGCTACTCCACTGGATTCCGGTGGACTCCCCCCTAGCCCCAGAAACGATAGAAGAATCGGCCATCAATACTAGCGATCCAGAAATATCCATTCCCCATATCCCTGGACTGAACAGCGATGATGGTTTGCGGCGGGTTTTGGGCAAAAAAAGTTTGTATCTGAAAATGCTCCATAAGTTTGTGGCCAGTCAAAGTTCTTTTCTGCCGGAAATTACTCAGGCTTTAGGGGAAAAAGACTATGGCTTCGCCGAACGGTTGGCCCATACCTTGAAAGGAGTTGCCGGGAACATTGGGGCCCAGGAGCTACAACAGGAAGCGGCGGAGTTGGAAAAAGCGATTAAAGAGCAGTGGCCCCAGCCAGAGGTTGAAAATTTACTTACCAACCTAGGCGATCGCCTGGATAATCTAATTGCCCAATTGACCAGTAATCTACCGCCGGAACCCGCAACTGTGGCCATAACCTTAGACCAGGGCCAATTAGAAGAAATTTGTGACCATTTAGCCCAACTTTTGGGGGAAGATGATGCAGAAGCCGCCGACCTCCTCCAAAACCATGGGGATCTTTTACGCCAAGCATTTCCAGACCATTACTCGGCGATCGCCGCTGGCATCAATAATTTCGACTTTGAAGCCGCCCTCGCCGCCCTCACCACCGCCCGCCAATTTTCCCAACCCTAGGGGATCAGAAAAACGGATTACACTAAACCCAGTCACCCCTTTTAAGCCCCAGCGGCTTAGGCCACTAACTTTTTCTCTCGCCATCACCCATGGATACAGCAACAACCAAGGGCAACAAAGCAACCGTGCTGATTGTGGATGACTCCCCCGATACTTTGACCATGCTCAGTGGTTTGCTCAAGGATCATTACCGCATCAAAATTGCCAGCAAAGGGGAACAGGCCTTGGCGATCGCCGCATCTATGCCGCCACCGGACTTAATCTTGTTGGATATTATGATGCCGGAAATAGACGGCTACGAAGTTTGCACCAAGCTCAAAGCTGATACCCAAACTAAGAATATTCCAGTTATTTTCCTCACCGCCAAAACCGACGTAGCAGACGAACAACATGGTTTTTCCCTCGGCGCAGTGGACTACATCACCAAACCCATCAGTCCCCCCATTCTCCTGGCCAGGGTACGCACCCATCTCAATCTCAAAGCCGCCTACGATCGCCTCACCCGCCTGCTCAAATTTCGGGAAGACATGGTGAACATGATTGTCCATGACCTCCGCAATCCCCTCTCCAGCATTAGCCTGGCCACCGAGCTGTTATTGAACAAGCCTGACTTGCCCCTAGATCGTCAACAAAAAAAGCTCAAGTCCATTCAAACAAGCACCCAACAACTACAAAATCTGGTGGAAGACCTGTTGCTTAAAGCCCAACTGGAATCCCATGCTCTGACATTGAACTATCAATCCACCGAACTTTGTGCCCTGTGTGAAATTGCCATTGCTACCCTAAGGGAAAGTATTGCCCAGAAACAGATTAACCTCATCACCCAATATCCCCCCGCTCCCCATCGTCCAGTTAATGTAGATGCCCAACTGTTCCGTCGAGCCATCGAAAATCTGATTAGCAATGCCATTAAGTTTTCCCCCTCCCAGAGTGAAGTCATAGTTTCAGTGGCCTATCCAGATGATGCCGTCGCAGTGGTGGCCATTGCCGACCAAGGGCCAGGCATAGACCTAAAACTGCGGGAACGGATTTTTGGCAAATACGAAATTGGCCCCATGCTAGAAGGGGTTGCCCAAATTGGACTGGGCTTAGCCTTTTGCAAAGTTATTGTCGAAGCCCATGGAAGCACAATAAGTGTTGTGGATAATTATCCCAAGGGTTCAATTTTTAGAATTGAACTTCGTCAGTGATTTGGGCAGGGCAACAAGCGGGTTTACCCTATTTAAATTCCGCTGAACATGTATCTAAAAAGTAAAAAAGACCGTATCACAATTTATGGCTGGTGGAAATAAAATTCAGACAGTAGCGATAGCGACTTCTATCAAGCTTGTATTAAAAGTACTTTAGCCGTTTATGTTGCCCTATTTTTGATTGAATTAGCTATACATACTCATTATTTATCTTTGACTATTGAAAATGAACACTCCCCCCGATCCCAACTCAAAAGCCACCATTTTGGTTGTGGATGACACCCCGGATAATCTAGCTTTGATGAGTGGATTATTGAAAGATTACTACCGGGTCAAAATTGCCAATAACGGGGAAAAAGCCCTCAAGGTTGCCCAAACTTTACCCCCACCGGATTTAATTCTGCTGGACATTATGATGCCGGGCATAGATGGCTATGAAGTTTGTGCCCATTTAAAAGCAAATCCGGCCACCCAGAGGATTCCCGTAATTTTTCTCACGGCCAAGTCAGAAATTGAGGATGAACGCAAAGGGCTGGCACTAGGGGCAGTGGATTATATTACTAAGCCCGTTAGTCCACCAATTCTGATGGCCAGGGTTAATACCCAGTTGACGATCAAAGCGGCGGCGGATTTTTTGCTTGATAAAAATGCTTTCCTAGAGCAGGAAGTGGCCAGACGTACCCAGGAGATGATGGCGATTCAGGATGTAACTATTCAGGTGATGGCTTCCCTGGCGGAAACTAGGGATCATGAAACGGGTAATCATATCCGCCGTACCCAAAATTATGTCCGGGCTTTGGCTGAGCAATTAAAAAACCATCCCCGCTTCCAGAAATTTTTAACCGATCACACCATCAATTTGCTCTATAAATCGGCTCCCCTCCATGACATTGGCAAAGTGGGAGTGCCGGACCACATTCTGCTTAAGCCCGGTCCCTTAACAGCAGAAGAATTTGAAATTATGAAAACCCACACCACTTTGGGGCGGGATGCCATTGTCCAAGCGGAAAAAAGTTTGGGAATGAAGGTGGATTTTTTGCAACTAGCCAAGGAAATTGCCTATTCTCACCAGGAAAAATGGGATGGAACCGGTTATCCCCAAGGGCTATCGGGGGATGATATTCCCATTGCGGCCCGTTTGATGGCGATCGCCGATGTTTATGACGCTTTAATTAGTAGTCGGGTTTATAAAGAAGCGATGCCCCACGAAGAGGCGGTGGCCATTATCGAAGCCGGCTACGGCCAACACTTTGATCCCGATGTGGTTGATGCGTTTATGGCTATTCATCCCACTTTTAAAACGATCGCCGCTGAGTTCGCCGATAAGGGGTAATGGCCATGGCGTATTAAAGAAGTACAGGTTTTGTGACTGTATGGCGATCGCCGTAATATTCCGGCAAAAAGCCTAGCCAAGGGAAAAGTTTGGGGTTAACGGGCTGAAATTAAGATTTATGGCGCAGAATTGGTTAAGACTAGCAACATTAGACCCTGAGCACCATGAAATTTATCTCCAGCTTCTTTGCCCTAGCCACAGTTCTTGCTTGCCAACCCACGGTTTTTGCTTTCGAGCCAGCGGAAGCAATTAAGGTAGAAACCATCCTCAAAACCGAAACTAGTTGGGATGGTCAACCTCTGGCTTACCCAGAAGGCCAAGCAGAAATCACTGGCATGATGATCGAAATTGCCCCCGGTGCCGAAACGGGTTGGCATTCCCATCCAGTGCCCTCCTTTGGCATTTTGCTGGAAGGGGAATTGGAGGTCACCCTCCTAAATGGGCAGAAAAAGCTCATCAAAACCGGGGACGCCATCGCTGAAGTGGTGAATACAGTACACAATGGCCGCAACGTGGGGGAGGGCCCTGTGAAAATTTTGGTGTTTTATGCCGGAGCGAAGGATTTGCCCGTAACCGTTAAGGATCAGCCCAATTAAACTGCCTAAGAAAACTGAAGCGCTCATCCCTAGGTGGCAAAAGGAAAAATTGCCCTGGTTTTTAGCCCCTGCCTCCCCGGTGTGGGAAAAACCGATAAACTAGGCACAATGGTCATTTGAAAACAGTGGGATTTCCATCCCAGGGCGATCGCCTAGAATTTTGGCCGGCTTCGTATTTTTCGCAAACGTATGTTTAATTGGTTCCGTCGTCAGTTTGGTAAAGATAACACTGCCCCCGAGTCTGCTCCCCCGGAAGGGGCGGAGGTTAGTCCTGAATTGGCACCGGAGGTAATCCAGGCAGAAACCGAATCCCCCAGCGAGGAAGATTCTCAAACAACGGAATTAGCTGCTCCCCCCCCCGAGGAACCAAGCTCAGACACTGCCAACCCGGACGATTATCTCCAATGGGCGAAAGCGGCGTACCAAAATATTCAGGCCCGTAAAGCGGAAACTGTTAGCCCGCCAGAGTCTGCCGCAGCGATCACGGTTGAAGCAGGAATAGAAGAAACCGCAGAAGAAATAGTTGTTGCCCCCGAATCTGACCAAGCAACAGCTACAGAGGCAGATCTCCCTTCTCCTGAAACCGAAATAACAACCGGCCCCGCTTGGTTACAAAAGTCCGATCGCCTAGAAGCCTTAAAAGAAACGGCGGTGGAAGAAGCCACAGTGGCGGGCACCCTAACTGCTGAATCCATGGCCATGGACGATGACTTCATGTGGTCAGCCAAGGTCCTAGCGGCCCAAGGGCGATCGGCAGCGGATGTGTCGGCGGAAGAAATTGATTGGCTGAGGAAACTGCGGCAGGGACTGAGTAAAACCAGGGTTAACCTAGTCAACCAACTTAAATCCATCGTGGGCCAGGGGCCCCTCAACGAGGCGGCGGTAGAGGAGATTGAAGCGATTCTGCTCCAGGCCGATGTGGGCGTTGAAGCCACCGATTACATCATTACCACCCTTCAGGACAAATTGCGAGAGGAAGCATTGCCCCCGGAACAGGCCATTGAATTCCTCAAAGAAATTTTGCGTTCCATCCTCGATCGCCCTTTGTTATCCCTGCCCAGTGCTGAATTTGCCCCGGAAGCGGAAGGGCTGAATGTCTGGTTATTGACGGGGGTTAATGGAGCCGGCAAAACCACCACCATCGGTAAGTTGGCCTTTATGGCCAAACAATCCGGTTATGACTGTGTGATTGCGGCGGCGGATACTTTTCGGGCGGCGGCGGTGGAACAGGTGAAAGTTTGGGGGGAAAGGAGTGGCGTTCCCGTCATTGCTAACCCTGGGCAAAATACTGACCCGGCGGCGGTGGTCTATGACGGCATTAGTGCAGCCCAGTCCCGTAACGTTAATTTGCTGTTGGTGGATACGGCGGGAAGGTTACAAAATAAGAAAAATTTGATGGACGAGCTAGCCAAAATCCGGCGCATTATCGACAAAAAAGCCCCCAACGCCACGGTGGAATCTTTACTAGTATTGGATGCCACCCTGGGGCAAAACGGTTTACGCCAAGCGGAAGTATTTGCCGAGGCCGCCAAATTGAGCGGAGTGGTGCTGACCAAATTGGATGGCAGCGCTAAGGGAGGGGTGGCCCTGGCGGTGGCCCAGCAGTTGAATCTGCCCATTCGTTTTATCGGTGCAGGGGAAGGCATTGAGGATTTGCGTCCCTTTTCCAGCTATGAATTTGTTGAAGCCCTACTAAACGGTTAATATTTTTGTGCTAAGAGCGACCAGTGATCGATCGCCGTTGTTTGAGTGTAATCCTGCCCTGGACGGTTGGTCTTTGGGGGGGCGGGATCCGGAAACCATCAAACGGTTAATGCCTTTTTGGGAATGGTTTTACAAATACTATTTCCGGGTGCAGACTAGTGGCTGGGAAAATTTACCGCCGGGACAGGTATTGCTGGTGGGTTCCCATAATGGCGGCCTTTCTTCACCGGATATGGTGATGATGATTTACGACTGGTTTCGTTGCCAGGGTTTACATCGCCCTGTGTACGGTTTAATGCATCCCACGGTTTGGAAAATGAGCCGTCCCCTGGCAGAGTTGGCCGTTAAGGTGGGGGCAGTCCAAGCTCATCCCAAAATGGCGATCGCCGCTCTGCAATCCGGGGCCAGTGTGTTGGTTTACCCCGGTGGAGCCCAGGATGTATTTCGTCCCTTTAGCCAACGACATGAAATTTATTTTGCCGGTCGTAAAGGTTTTATTAAATTGGCCCTGCGGCAAGGGGTACCCATCGTCCCGGCGATCGCCGTCGGTTCCCACGAAACTCTGTTGGTTATGGGGGATTGCTACGACCAAGTTAAATATCTCCATGACCTTGGTATGCCTTGGCTATTGGACGTGGACCCGGTGGTTTTTCCCATTTATCTGGGTTTGCCCTGGGGTCTAGCGTTAGGCCCCCTGCCCCATGTGCCTTTACCGTTGACTATGCACACTCGCATCTGTCCACCGATCTACTTTGAGCGTTACGGCAACGACGCCGCCAAAGATAAGGATTATGTCGAGCAGTGTTATCAACTGGTGAAAACGGAGATGCAACGGGAGCTAGATCAACTGGCTGAAACTGCCAATATTTTGCCTCAATTAAATTTTCTCTGAACAGGGTTTGGCCCGTAAAAACACTTTTGTCGTAACTGGCTTGATAAAAATATTTGAAGCAGAGTAATAGGTAAATGTCGACTTCATCTATAGCGGTGAATCTATAGTTTTGCTGGAAAATATCATTGTGCGGATGGGCGCAAAAATCCGCTGATGTTTGTTGGAATAAATTAAAATCAAACTAGTCTGGTCTATATCAGCCGGGACATTAGCAATCATCTGTCTCCCCCAGAATGAAGTCTTTTTTCCTCAACACATTTTCTCCGTTGCGTAGTACGGCCAGATTCTGGGTGTTAGTGGCCTTACTCACTTCCATGGAGTTATCTGCCAGCCAGTTGAGGGATACGGAACAAGCGGTGGCCATAGAGGAGTCAAAATGCACCGATTGCGTTGAAGGTAGGGGGACAGGAATTGTTCGGGGGGAAAGTTTTGCCCAGGTTGAAACGGTTCCCACCGAGGCCAAGGTGGAGCAGATAAAGCCAATGATCGAAAGAATAAGTCCACATCTAGGATTGGTGGGGTTCGGACTGGCGTTTATCGGGGTATTATGGCTGACTTATTTGCTCAAAAAAGATCGGCAAACCAAGGCGCAATTAGCTTTTCAAGCACGGCGGTCCGATGTTTTGTTGGAATTACCCCAGTACGCCGATCGCCTGAGTGAAGTGGAATTTTTACAACGGGGTCAGGAGTTTGCAGAGGAACTGACGAAAAGTAAGATCGCCTTTATTCATTTTGTCAATGATGACGAACAGACCATTGAATTGGTGGCTTGGTCCCGGGCCACCTTGGCCAACTATTGTCGTGTTGTAGCCGCTAGCCATTATCCCGTGGAAGAAGCAGGCATTTGGGCCGATGCGTTGAGACTCCGTCGCCCGGTGTTGATCAATGATTACGCCACCCACCAAGGGAAAAAAGGTTTGCCGGAGGGCCATGCCTATTTAGCCCGGTTGATCAGCGTCCCTGTTATCGACGATGGCAAAGTGGTGATGCTCACCGGGGTTGGTAATAAGGACGTTTTTTACACTGACCAGGATGTGGAAACCGTGCAATTAATTTCTAATGAAATCTGGCGCATTGCCCGTTCCCGTCGCCTAGTCAAAAAATTAACGGAAAGTGAAAACCGTTACCGCCTGGCCCAGGCGATCGCCAAAATTGGTAACTGGGAACTGGACTATGCCACCAACGTGCTTTTTTGGTCGCCGGAAGTGTTCAATCTGTTTGAGATTGCCCCCCAGGATTTTGCTGGAACCTATGAAGCCTTTCTCAATCTCATTCATCCCGGCGATCGAGAGTTGGTTGATGAAGCCTATCAGTGCCATCTGCAAAAATATCAACCCTACGATATTGTCCATCGCCTCCTAATGCCTGATGGTCGGATTAAGTATGTTCAGGAGCAATGTAATACCGTTTTTGATAAAAATAATCTGCCCCTTTTATCGAGGGGAACTATCCAAGATGTTACGGAGTTACAGGAAGCACAAATTTCCCTAGAACACCTCAATGAAAAATTAGAGCAACGGATTCAGGAGCGAACTCAAGAGCTAGAAAACAGTCAAGAAAGCTTATTGGAAGCAAAGCTGGTGGCGGAGGGGGCCACCAAAGCCAAAAGTGAGTTTCTCGCCAATATGAGCCATGAAATCCGCACCCCCATGAACGCCATCATTGGCATGAGCGAGTTGGTTTTGCAAACGGATTTGACCAGTCAACAACGGAACTATCTCCAAAAAGTCCAGTATGCGGGGGAGTTATTGTTGGGAATTATCAACAATATTTTAGATTTTTCCAAAATGGAAGCGGGCAAATTAGAGCTTGAGCAAAAGCCTTTTTCCGTGGAAGAAGTGATGGGTAATCTCCACAGTATTTTAGGCATCCAAGCGGAAGCCAAAGGTTTAACCCTTAACTTTCATCTTGATCCTAGAATTCCCCCGATTTTAGTTGGCGATCGCCTCCGTCTCAGCCAGATTTTGATCAACCTGGGCAATAATGCAGTCAAATTCACCAACCAAGGCGAAATTACCATTCGGGGCCAGTTGTTAAAAACCGAAAACGAGCAAACCAAACTACAATTTTCGGTCACAGATACGGGCATTGGTTTGACCCCCGACCAACAAAGCAAACTGTTTCAATGGTTTAACCAGGGGGAAACCTCCACCTCCCGCCAGTACGGGGGCACGGGTTTGGGTTTAGCCATCAGTAAATCCCTAACGGAGTTGATGGGAGGAGATATTTGGCTGGAGAGCGTGGTGGGCCAAGGAAGCACCTTTCATTTCACGGTTTGTTTGGGAACAGCTTCCCCAGCGGTGGCCCAAGATTATCTGGTTAGTCGGGTCTCCATTCTGGAGGCGAAACCATCGGTAACCCAGGCGATCACCCAACTGGAGGGGGCCAGCATTTTACTGGTGGAAGACAATGAGATTAACCGGGAATTTGCCCATGATCTACTGACTTCTAAAGGGTTGCGGGTACAAGTGGCCAATAACGGCCAAGAAGCTTTAACTTTGTTGACCAGTAATACCTACGATGCCATTTTAATGGACATTCAAATGCCGATGCTCAATGGTTATGATGCCACCCGGGCCATCCGGCAACAGGAATATCACCGCAATCTGCCCATTATTGCCATGACCGCCAATGCTATGGCCGGCGATCAGGAAAAAGCCCTAGATGCAGGCATGAATGACCATTTAACCAAGCCAATTAAGCCTGATCTACTTTTCCAAACCCTAGCCCATTGGATTCCGCCCAATTCTGCCAGGGAGAAAAAAAATCCAAGCAGCAATCTAAAAGCAGATTTGTCATTTTCCTCCATGACGGGCATTAATCAACAGATTGGCATGCAATATATCGAAAATGTGGAGCTTTACCACCGGCTTTTGGTTAAATTCGGCGATCGCTACTCCAACTTTGCAGATCAATTTAGAACAGAGCAAGCCAGCGACGACCCCACAGCGGCAACTCGCTATGCCCACAGCATCAAGGGTGCAGCGGCACTGCTGGGAATAGAAAATGTGCACCATACAGCTCAGCAGTTGGAAGATAGTTGCCGTGAACATGAGTCACCGGAGATGATTGACCGCCATCTCTAGGCCGTTCAAGCCGCGCTAGAACCTGTGCTGTCTGCATTAAAAATGCTCTGAAATGGGCGTTCGAGACCTAAAAAGTGGGCAGTGGGAGGGTACTGAGTTCATACTGTGGAATGCCTAAGGAGGGCTTGCTTGGGTCATCCTCAGCCTTTTTCACCATTTCTTTCTTTTTGAACTCAGGTTAAACTAATCCGATTTCGCTAAAGCGAGGGAATCCGGCCATGGCTAGGCAACCCCTTTTCTGTCCGGTACTGAAGAGACTTTTTCCCCTAACTTGGGCTCTGTACCCTGTAATATGCGTTCAATATTGGTCCGGTGACGAACAATCACATACATCCCTGCAAGAAAGGTAAAGGCAAGATAGGGCGGGGGCAATTGGAGAGCTAGGGCAATGCCATTAACGGCGATCGCCGCCACAATGGAACTCAGGGAAACAATGCGGGTGAAGAAAATTACGGTCAAAAAGGTGGCTAAAGTGCCCAGGGCCAACCAGATGTTGAGCATAAATAACACCCCCAGGCTGGTGGCAACGGATTTCCCACCGGAAAACTTGAGAAAAATGGATTTGCTGTGACCCAGCACCACCGCAATGGCCACCCCCAAAGTTAACCAGTTTTGCCAGGCCGCTGGTAAGGCCGGCAACCAATCTCCGCTGTAAATGGCCCGCACCAAGGCCACAGCCATTACCCCCTTACTGATATCAATGGCTAAAACGGCGATCGCCGCCGGTTTCCCCAGGGTGCGAAACACATTGGTGGCGCCGGTGGATTTGGAACCATGCTCCCGAATATCAATGCCCAATAACAGTTTGCCTGCTAGGTAACCAGTGGGGATAGACCCCATCAAATAGGTAATCAAGAGCAGACACAGGCAGAGTAAAAGAGCGGTGGTCATGGCGGCAGGGGACAATAATCAGCATGGCAGGGCTAACACCAATTATTTGCTGATCCGTGCCCAATGTCACCCAGTTTAAAAATTTTGGTTAAGCCAGCTAGAACTATCGCTCCATGTATGGCCAGCCCGTTTCGGTAAGATACGATACAGAGGATTTCGCATCACATCACCTATGGCTCGGCTTACTGCTCTATTTCGGACTTACGGGAAATATGCCTTCTTACCGGCGATCGCCTTTGGCTTGGCGGGGGGCATTGCCCTAGGGGTAACCGGGGTAATGAGTAAGTTATATCTAGGTTTGATGGCCATAGCAGTGATTTTTTTCTTCCTCTGGTGGACCTGGCTTTGGCAAAGATCCCAAGGTTTTCTCGGCCGGCGATCGACCCAATCTAGCGCTAACGTGATTGCCTCCACCCTAGCGGTGTTGGCGATTTTAACCCTCATTAACTACATTGCTTTTCGTTATCCTGTCGCCTGGGATTTGACCGAAAATCAACGGTTTACCCTCGCCCCCCAAAGTCAGAGCTTAGTGGCAGAGCTGGAACAACCCCTCAAAGTCTGGATTTTCGACGATGCCCCTAGTGAAAAAGATCGGAGGCTACTGCAAAATTACCAACGTTTCAGTGATCAATTTAGTTTTGAATTTGTGCACCCCGATCGCCGCCCTAAATTGGTACAGGACTTTAATGTGCAAAATAAGGGAGATGTATTCATCGAGTATGGCGACAAGAAACAATTAGTTCAAAATCTACTCAGCTTCCAGCAACGGGAAGACCTTTCTGAAATTCAACTCACCAATGCCATTGCCAAAGCCCAACGCCAGGAAATACCACAGGTTTACCTCGTCCAGGGCCATGGGGAATTGCCCCTCAATAACGAACCAAGGGGGATCTCCACCGCAGTGACCGCCCTCGAAAATCTTGGTGTGACAGTCCAACCCCTCAACGTGGTTACCGATGGAGGTATTCCAGAAGATGCCGATGCAGTGGTCATTGCCGGGCCGACCCGCAAGTTTTTAGCGCCGGAAATTGCTACTTTAAAACAGTACACCGACCAAGGGGGTAACCTATTAGTGATGGTATCCCCGGAAGCTGATGCCGGCTTGGAAGACCTTCTGGAGCCTTGGGGCGTAAGTTTTGATCCCAGACTGGTAATCGATCTTTCCGGAGCTGGTGGTGTGTTTGGCCTTGACCCCACCGTGCCCATTTTCAATCGTTACGGCAACCATCCCATCACCCAGAAACTCCAAGGGGCGATCGCCATTTTTCCCCTAGTACGCCCCGTGGCCACCAAGGAACAACCCCATATTCAAGCCACCACCCTAGTGGAAGCTTCGGATTTGATGTATGCCACCCAACTAATCAGTGAAGACCTGCAACCAAACCCGGAAACGGACTTGTTGGGCCCCTTTGATGTGGCTGTGGCTTTGACCAGGGAAGGGAAAGAAGTCAGTTCAGCCAAGGAAATGGAGACAGGCAATAATACTGAACCCGAAGAAATTAACCCCTCCCCTAGTCCCCCAGTTTCCCCCAGTCCTAGTCCCACCGGCAATGGCACCAATCAACCAGAGGCAATGCCAGAAAATGACAGCAATCAAGCTGGCGATCGGGAAGAATCACCGGCCGGTGAAAACGAAGACAGTGGCAATGATCAGGCCCAAACAGCTCAACAAAATGGCGACCCAGAGCTTCCCCCTGCCAAGATGGTGGTGGTGGGTAGTGCTGCCTTTGCCACCAATGCGTGGTTTAACGAAGCTGTCAACGGTGATATTTTTCTCAACAGTGTGCAATGGTTAGCAGAAAACGTTGACCAACCCCTTAATGTGCGGGCCAAAGACCCCACCGATCGCCGTATTAATCTAGGAGTGCGACGAGCTACGGTTTTAGGGTGGTTAACCTGGGTGATTGTCCCCCTAATCGGCCTAGGGCTAGCGGTGTTTACCTGGTGGCGACAAAGGTAAGGGTAATTAGAATTTTTTTAAAAAGTACCCCCGGAACCCCAAGTTTGGAGAAGAATCGGATTAAATTCTCCCGATATTGCCCAATCTTTAATGGGTCAATTCTGGTGAACAAATGATGCCAATAGGTCCTTAAAACCTCTTGAATACAAGGTTTTGAACACCATGGGAGCCCTTAATATTCCACCAGGGAAATAATTGGTAAATCCGGTAAACATTGACGGCCATTGAGGGCCGCAAGCTCAATGATAAAAGCAAAACCTAACACCTCACAGCCAAGCTTAGTTAACAATTCAGCAGTGGCCTTGGCGGTTCCCCCCGTAGCGATTAAGTCGTCCACAATTAACACCCGATGGTGGGGAGCTACCGCATCCTGATGGATTTCTAAAGAGTCTTTACCGTACTCTAAATCATACTCAACTCGGTGGACTGGGGCTGGTAATTTGCCTGGTTTTCGTACAGGGATAAAACCGGCATTCATTTGATAGGCAAGGGGCATGCCAAATAAAAACCCCCGGGATTCCATGCCCACCACATGGTCCGGCACAAGTTCCTGGCTTTCACATTGTTCCACCAGGGAGTCGATGGTGTAGCGCAGTCCCTCCGGACTATTGAGCAGGGTGGTTATATCCCTAAACATAATGCCTGGCTTGGGGAAGTCCGGTATATCCCGAATTAAAGCTTTTAAATCCATAATGCGATGGTTTAAGGTCGTTACGGCAACAGGTTCAGGCTACAGTGTACCTTTAACTGATGATTAGCGATAAATTCCCAACTCTACGGATAGGTGAGCGGTGGGGTACAGGGGAATTCTCTACAAGCATTATGCTGTGACGTTGCTAGATATCAGTAAACGTGTTTATCTCAACCACCCTTAATGAAGTTATTTCCCCTCCATTTACTGATGCCCTTACACTTGCAATAGGCTGTAAGGGTTTGTTCTACGGAAATAGTGCTATCTTAAGTAAATTCTCTAGCACCATAAGTAAAAACACTATGGGGTGAAGTATTAAACGGTTTAGGTTTTGCCATAGTCTAACCAAAAACGCCGTAGTTACAATAACTAAATTAAATTCATATTTTTCGTGATTCTAATATAAATTCAATTAGTTTATCTCTATCCCAAAGCTCCACTTTATTTCTGTATGCTAACTCTTTAGCATTTTCGGTATAACTATTATTAGTTACAACAATAGCAATATCAGCATCATAATATCCCTTAGCACCAAGAATTTCTTGAATAGCTTTTACACTAACAGCACTGGCACTTCTCTTTGCCTGAATAACATATTTTTTACGATCTTTCATCAAAATTAGATCAGCACCAAAATCTTGAGTTTGTTGAGTCAAAGATCCCCTGTAGCCCATCCTAGTAAAATGCGTTAGTAATACTTTTTCAAAATCAACTCCATCCATTTTATCAATACTATCCATACCGGACTCAATAAGTTTTTGCTGTTCTTTGCATTCTTTTTTTAAGTCTAAAGTATCATATAAAAATATGATATGAGAATTAATATAATTGGACGATTCTTCCCATTTTTTCATTTTATTTCTTTTTTCATTATTTTCCTCTTTCATTTCTTTACAAATTCTTGTGTCATAATAATGATCTTCTATTAATCTTGATTGGCTATCTACTGTTTCCCAAACAGAATAAATAGTTTTTGATTGCTCAATATATTTTTCTATATGTTCTATATCTTCTTCTAAATTTTTTGTATTTTTTCTGTCTTCACTCAAAATATTTTTGCTGACTTGATTCCATTCCTGGCTTATTCTCTCTTTTTCAAAAACTAACATTTCTCCGTATCTTTCAACAGCATCCCATATTGCTTTAGCTTCAGTATTTCTAGCTTCCCTTTTTTTCCTTTTTTCTTCTTCCTTTTTTTTATCTTCTTCATCCCAAGCATTTTTAATTTTATTAAATCCCCAAACAAATGTAGCAGTAGCACCAGCACCTATTAACCAAGGAAGAACTAATATCATTTACCATTTCCTCTAAACGTATAAATTTATTATGAAATTAAGGAGAGCTAAGCGCTACATAAGTTAATTATTCTATACACACTAGCCTGACTAATCCCCAACTCCCTTGCTACATAAGCTTTAGACCTACCATGACGTACAAGAGTTACAACCTGTTCCGGTACACCGTCACTGATAGGTTTTCTAGCCTCATACTTCTCTTCAGCCTTAGCTACCCCTTCACGCTGACGCTCTAGCATCATCTCTCTTTCAAACTGCCCCACACCACCAAGCAAGGTAATCGTCAATCTTCCCAACTTCTGGTAGTTTGCTAGTAAGTTACAGTGCCAAACTTAACGGCCAGAATATTTTTTGCATAAAAGCTTTGACCATGGGTTTGTTACGGAAAAGTTTTTATGTAGATTTGAGCCCCCTAAATATTTTGGCTTTCAGTAAACCAGCAAAAATGCCACTGGTCAAGAACATAACAACGGAATAAATTGCAGCAGGAATGGCCATAATAGGAGCATTTAAAAGAGTTGTGGCAATGGCGATCGCCAAAGTGCCGTTTTGGATACCCACTTCAATGGTGATAGATTTTCTTTCAGCAAGCCCTAGCCCCGCCAAGATAGCAATGCCATAACCCAGCCCCATAGTGAGAAGATTGAGCGTTACAGTTACTCCCCCCACTTGGAGGAAAAAGTCTGCCAAGTTTTCCCGCTCTTTGACTAGAATAGCAACGATAATAATACCAAGAAAAAATAGGGAAAGCCATTTAACATTTTTCTCCATTACCATGGCAATTTTAGGCAAGAAATGGTAAAAAATCATACCTAAGCTAACCGGAATAATGGTAATTACGGCAATTTGTAAAACGGTTTTGAGAAAAGGAAGTTGGAGAGCAAATTGTTCCCCCATAAAATAATTTGCCGCCAGATTAACCACCAGGGGAATGGTGATGATCGTGACCAAACTACTGATGGCAGTTAGGGTAATGGAAAGGGCCACGTTGCCTTTGAGCAAATAGGTAATTACATTGGAAGTGGAGCCACCGGGACAGGCGGCCAAAATCATTAACCCCACTGCTAACTCTGGGGACAAAGAAAACAAAGATGATAGCCCGAATCCCACCATGGGCAACATAACTAATTGGGCGATTAAACCAATTGCAACGGCTTTGGGTTCTAGCCAAATGCGATTAAAGTCTTTAATGGTAAGCCCAAGCCCCATGCCAAACATAATCAAAAAAAGAGCCAAGGGCAAGAAAATAGTTGTTAAAAAATTGGACTCCATGGGAGCAAATGATAAAAATTAATTTGATTTGAAATGGAAGTGTTGAATGATATTTGAAATAAAATCAAAAACTCTTTAAAATTGTAAAATGCGGGGTAAATTCTTTGCAAATAAACAAAGTGAGTGTATCATAATTTTGCTAAATTGCGAAAGAGCATTTGTTTTGTCTACCTGAAAATGGCCACCCAAAATTAGACATATTTTAAGACGTATCTAAGTTTATGCACATCTGGTTAGGATTGGTCCTAGACTAGAGTCAGATGAAAACGGCAAATGTATTGAAAAGACTTAACTTGCAGGGAGTAACGTCCCAACAGGTGTTTTATGGAGTAAATTTCCCAGCAATTTGGTAAAATTCAGCCCCGTCAAACTTTGTAACCAACTAGCTATGGCCTATGACAATTAGCACCACAGATACTTCCCTAATTATTTGGCCGGCCATGGGTTGTGGCACCTGGGCTTGGGGTAACAAATTGCTCTGGGGTTACCAGCCTGCTATGAATGGAGAACTGGAACGGGTGTTTAGGGAATGTGTGGCGGCGGGAATAACTTTTTTTGACACTGGAGATTCCTATGGCACCGGCCGACTCCAAGGACAAAGTGAAAAACTGTTGGGGCAATTTTCCCAAGCCTATGAAGGACTAAATCAAGACAAAATTTGCCTGGCCACCAAATTAGCTCCCTACCCGTGGCGACTCACTCCCCAAGCTATGGTTGGGGCCGGCATGGCTTCCCAGCAACGACTACAGCGACCAATTGATCTCGTCCAACTCCATTGGTCCACGGCCAACTATGCTCCCTGGCAAGAACAACCTTTGCTCAAGGGTTTAGTCCAACTTTGCCAACGGGGCCACGCTAAGGCTTTAGGTTTATCCAACTTCGGTCCCAAGCGTCTGCAAAAGGCCTATGACTTTTGTCAGAATGAGGGAGTTAGCATTGTCAGTCTGCAGGTGCAATATTCCTTGCTTTCCACCGATCCCGTCAGCAAATTAGGCTTGAAGGAACTCTGTGAGCAATTGGGCATCAAATTAATTGCCTATAGTCCCCTGACCCTGGGGCTGTTGACCGGTAAATATGGTCCCCAAGGACCTTTTCCTCCAGGTATCCGTGGCCTATTGTTCCGGCGAC
Organism: Synechocystis sp. IPPAS B-1465; assembly: GCF_003015225.1. Lineage (GTDB taxonomy): Bacteria > Cyanobacteriota > Cyanobacteriia > Cyanobacteriales > Microcystaceae > Synechocystis. The sequence continues at coordinate 1,581,757 of NZ_CP028094.1, forward strand.
TATTACCCAAAATTCAGCCTCTTTTGGATACTCTCCAGGCGATCGCCAGGGAGCGGGAAAAAACCATGGCCCAGGTAGCCTTGAACTGGTGTATATGCCAGGGGACTATGCCCATTCCAGGGGCAAAAAACTGCCAACAGGTACAGGACAATCTGGGAGCGCTGGGTTGGCAACTGGATCGGGGGGAGATGGACGAGTTGAACAATCAGGCAGCGGCCTTACCCCAAACCATGGTGCAAAACATTTTCCAAAGTCGTTAGTTTGCCAAAGGATTAACTGGGTTTATAAATACTAATCAAAGCGCTAGACTTTATTGACCCAAATCTTCGGGAAAGGGCCCTGGTCGCACTGCCATCATTTGTGGTTTTTGTCCACGCTTAACGGCGATCGCCAAAGGTTCCCCAATTTGACTCACTTCCACCCGTTCTTGAACGTCAGTGGCGGTTTTAACCCCCATGCCCCCCACTTCGAGAATGATGTCCCCTGGGGCCAACCCTGCCTGGGCCGCCGGGGAACCTGGACTGACTTGAATAATTAAAACCCCTGTGTCCGCTGTCACCCCTGCCGGTAACTCCCCACTAGTCCGCAATTGTTTAGTCATTTCCGGGGTCAGGGTAACCATGTGGATGCCAAGGTAGGGATGCTCCATTTTGCCCTTGGTAAACAGATTTTCCGCTACATTTTGGGCCGTTTGAATAGGAATGGCAAATCCCAATCCCTGGGCATCGGCTCGGATGGCTGTGTTGACTCCAATCACTTCCCCTTTGGCATTGAGCAGGGGGCCACCGGAATTGCCTGGATTGATGGCGGCATCGGTTTGGATAAAGCGCACCCGTTTATCTGGCACCCCCACCTCGGAACTAGAGCGGCCCAGGGCACTGATAATGCCAACGGTAACGGTGTTATCTAAACCCAAAGGATTACCAATAGCGATGGCCCATTCTCCAGGCTGCAGGCGATCGGATTGGCCAATTTCCACCACAGGCAAATTTTCCGCTTCAACTTTCACTACGGCCACATCGGTCATCGTATCAATTCCCATCACCTTACCTTCGAGGACGGAGCCATCTTTAAGGGTGACCTTAACTGTGCTGGCCCCTTCCACCACATGGGCATTGGTTAAAACTTCGCCGTCAGAACTCAAAATAAAACCCGAGCCAGTGCCCTGTTCCCTTGGGTCGGGGTTAGGGGGCATTTCCTCACCAAAAAAGCGACGGAAAAAGGGTTGGTCTCCCATGGGGCCGCCCTGGGAAACAGCAGTCCTTTCCGAATCAATTCTGACCACTGCGGGGCCAATTTTTTGCACAGCCCGGGCGATGAAATTTAGCTCCTGATCATCCTGGGCAGAGCGAGGCAGAGTTAGGGGGAGGGCACTGCGGTAATTGCTCTCCACCGGGGCAGGAGTCAGACTTTGGGGACTGGTGTTGACAGGGGAGTCGGGGGAGGAATGGTTTTGGCCTGAAGACAAAAGATAACCCCCCCCAGCGGCACCGATCGCCCCACCGAAAAGGAGTAAAAGCACGGCCACGCCTAAATGTGATGCCTTCAGATGGATTGCCATGGAGAATTGTTAATAGTCAGTGTTTTAACTTTAACAAACTGGAGCTGGGGAAATTGTCGCCAAAGGACGAAAACTCTTTCCCCTTCAACCCAGCTAAATGGCAGCGCAAAACTCTATTCCCAAAAGGGATTACTCTGGCCGTGGGTGCAGACCATATTTTGATTATTAGCTAAGTTATTCATCCAGCTTGTCATCTCTGCTTTACCGCCTTCCCCTTCTAGCCAAAAGACAGTGATTAAGCCCATGGTGGCGTTAGTTTCACAAGAAAAAGTGGCATCCCCTGGATCAACGGAGGGAATATTTTGTTCGCATGCCCAAGTCTGGTCTGGGTTAACGGTTTCCTGCCAACCTTTCAGCTCCTTAACTTCTACAGCAACACTTTTACTACCGTTTTTACATATCCAAGTGATCAACTGGTCGGGTTGGTCGGTGATGTCATCTACATCGGGGGTATCCAAAGCCTCTTGCACGGTGGGTATGTCATCCCCTGGAGCTACCTGGGCTGAAGTGGTTAATCCATAGCCCCCTGTGGCCATCAACACCGACACGGATAGGGCAATTCCCCGCAGTAAAGATTTCATCACAACTTACCCTCTGGAAAAAGTGATTCAAGATATTCAAGACACATTGACCATAGCATTTTTCCCTAAAAAGCTGGGGCAAAAGGGTGCTATTTCTGCAACTGGACTGGCCCTAGGACTAAGTAGTTTTAACTAGTCTTTTTCTCTGCTTTGATCCAGGCAGTTAAGGTGGGGACAACGGCGGCGATCGCCAGATTTTGCACACTTTTATCGGCCCGCTTGACCACTTCTAGCTGTCCTTGTTTGAGGGATTTGCCGGTGACAACCCGATAAGGAATGCCAATAAGTTCAGAGTCTTTAAATTTGACCCCGGCCCGTTCGTTGCGGTCATCCAGCAGCACATCTACCTCGGCGGCCTGGAATTCTGTGTAAATTTGCTCGGCCACCTGCATTTGTTCTTCGTCCCCCACATTGGGTACCACAATGACTACTTCGTAGGGGGCGATCGCCGTGGGCCAAATAATGCCGTCTTTATCGTAACTCTGCTCAACGGCGGCCTGGGCTAAGCGGGACACGCCAATGCCGTAACAGCCCATCACCAAAGGTTTTTCTTCCCCCTGTTCGTTGGTGAAGGTAGCTCCCATGGCTTGGGAATATTTGGTGCCCAATTGGAAAATATGCCCCACTTCGATACCCCGGGCAGTTTTCAGTTCCCCTGTGGGGTCATGGACCGGGCGATCACCAGCCAGAGCTTTACGCACATCCACCACCAATTTAGGCAGGGTAAAGTCGGTGCTCCAGTTGGCTCCAGTAACATGGTAATCAACTGCATCAGCGCCGGTGGCAAAGTTGGTCAAATCCACCGCGGTTTGATCTACCAGCCGGAGAAATTTGTCTGCTACTTGTTTATTTGTGGCAATGTAATCATCACTAATGCCGGGGGAAATATAACCCAAAGGTAACGGTTTTGCCGCCCATTTTTGCTGTTCTTTTTCATCGGGAACAGTCAAACTTAAAATATTAGTGCTTTCATAATGGGGAGCTAGTTTGGTCAACTCGTTGGTTAATTTAACTTCATTAACTTCTTGATCACCCCGGATACTTACCAACACTAAAACCGCTTTGCCGGAATTGTACACCGCTTGATATAAAACGTTTTTCACCACATTGCTGGCATCACAGTCTAAGCATTGGCACATCTTGGCGATCGTGGCGGTATTGGGGGCTGACTGTTTTTTATAACCACTAAAAGGGGAAGGTTTAGCATCGGGGGCAAGGGACACTGCTTTTTCCACATTGGCGGAATATAAACCATCTTCGGTGTAGAGAATTTCATCTTCCCCGGCATCGGCCAGCACCATAAACTCCTGGGAACCGGAACCACCGATCGCCCCGGAATCCGCATCCACCGGCCGGAAATCTAGACCACAGCGGCTAAAAATATTTCTGTAGGCCTGGTCCATGGCCCCGTAGGTTGCCTTTAAACTAGCTTCGTCACTGTGGAAAGAATAGGCATCTTTCATAATGAACTCCCGCCCCCGCATAAGCCCAAAACGGGGACGAATTTCATCCCGGAATTTGGTCTGAATTTGGTATAAATTCACCGGCAATTGACGATAGGAACGGATCATTTCCTTGGCGATCGCCGTGATTACTTCTTCATGGGTGGGGCCCAAACCAAGTTCCCGTTCTAGTCGATCCCGGAGGGCAAACATAATTCCTTCGGACTCTGTGTAGGTATCCCACCGTCCTGACATTTTCCACAATTCCGACGGCTGTAGCTGGGGCAATAGGCACTCCTGGGCCCCGGTGCGATTCATTTCTTCCTGGACAATGCGCTTCACTTTTTCTAGCACCCGCCATATCAGAGGTAAGTAGGCGTATAGACCACTGCCCAAACGACGGATAAAACCGGCCCGCACCAGAAGTTTATGACTGGGGATTTCCGCATCCGCTGGATCGTCTCTGAGGGTGACAAAGAGCATCTGGGACAGTCGCATAATGAGCCTAGGTAAATGACGCACTGACCCATTATCCCACACCAGTTAAATTGTGTTGAATGACTGCGCCGAGAATCCCTTAATTCAGCTAAAATCGGAGTGCCACTTGAATCCGGGGATGTATTTGCTCTGTATTTTCCCCAGTATTTTGCTCCCGCTCCCCTATGATAATTTTTCTCGTCTAGTTATCACTTTCCCCAGCTCTCTGCCATGGATTTTCTCGCCTCCGAGTCCTCAGCCCCCGTCAATGCCGGCGTTCATGTCAATGTGATGGAAACGTTGGTCTATGAAGAGATTGATAAACAACTGCGTTTTTACCCCAAAAACTTGAGAAATTATCTCAATTTAACCGAGGTGGCAACCTACGCCCTCAATCGTTTACCGCCCCTCTATGCCTCCAGTGTGAAGGGAGTGGAAGAACAACGTCGGGTGGCGGCCCGCCAGTATCGCAGTGAGTTGACTTCCGCCGTTCGTCGGGCGATCGCCGCAGTGGAGAGGGACCCTTTACGAAGCTCTGAACCCATCGTTTCGGAAATTGAGGTGAATTATCGGGGAGCAGAAAATACCCTGGGACAAATTCAGGAATTGCTCAAACGCTACAACTTGTTGGAACCAGTTAACAAAGAAGTTACCTGGGACAATTGTTTACCTTTACTAAGGCAAGCCTTTTTGAAATTGACCGCTGTCCAATCCCCTACTCCTCCCGCCATTAATGAACGGCGATCGATGCCTTTGCCGCCCCCGCCCCCCATTAGAACTCCGGCCATGGATAACCGCCAGATTGACCCCAAAAATACCCTTTGGTAATTGGTTAATTGGATTTATGGAGCCTTGGCCAGGATTTACTCTGGGTATATTTCCAAAGATGACCGACAAAATTAATTCTCAAACATAATTTGATTGCCCCGCAAAGCAATAATTCTGATCTTTAACGGTCCGACCACCGATGTATCCTCAGCGGCGATCGCCCGGACTTCATTGGGGGGATTATCGGCCTGACGGCGCAGTTGTTCGATAAAATCAATCAAAGTTTTAATGCGCCCATCCTCCACTTGTATCGGGCCCAAAATACCTTCCCGACGGGCACGGAATTGGGCGGCAGCCAGGAGATAATCAATCCGTTTTTGGACATCAACTTCGCTAAAGTCGGAGGATTCGAGGGAAATGGTGGCAATGGTTTCCGCTTCTCGAAAAACTTGGCGGTTGGGCACCACGTCAAAAAAGACCCGAATTTCCCTTTCTTCCTGCACATAATTCCCCGCTGATAGCACCCGAATAACATATTCCTGGCCTGGTTGGAGTTGGCTTGTAATACTATCCACCTGGGCGGTGGTCACCCGGACAATGGGTTCATCGGGCACGGGCATATTGGGGGTTTTAACCAGTTGTAGAGCAGTGCGATTAGCCTGGCGCAACAATTGATCCACGGCACCAGTGACAGCTTCGCTACTTACCACCCTTAGACCACCAAAGGCCAATAACTGACCCCGCAGAATGGCAATTTGTTGCCCCCGCAGCTCTTGGTAATCTTGATAATAGCGTTCGAGTTCTTCCACTTCCCTCTGCAGGAAACTTAGTTCTGTTTCTAGCCCCTGTAACTTTTCTTCCCGGGCCTGGATGTCATTATCTTTAGCGGCGATCGCCTGGTCGAGTTGATCAATTTTGGTGTCCCGTTGATTAATTTCAGCTTGTAACTGTTGGCGCTGGGCCTCCAAAGAAGCAAACCTTTTCTCCAAAGATTGCACCTGTTCCCGCTGACGGGCAAGGACTTTTTCCTGTTGGGCAATGCGTTCCTGACGCTTGGATAATTCTTGATCCCTCAGTTTTACCTGACTCTGAAGTTCTGAAGATTCCGCTAATAGTGAGTCCTTTTGTTCGTTCAATTGAGCCCTTTCCGCTGAAAGGTTAGCCACCTCCTGGCGCAAATTACGGGATTGTTCCGATACCCGGCGCAATAACTGCAAAGCTTTGGTATAGTTTCGATTCAGCTCCCGACTGCGCTCCTGCACCAATTGTTGCTCTTCGCGTACAGCCGTAAGTTCCGATTCAATTTCTTCTTTCGCTTGGCTAGCCTGTTCCAATTCTGTTTTGGCCACCCGCAACTGCGCCAAAATATCATCTAGTTGAAACACCCCCTCTCGTAAGGATTTACTAAAAGTAAACAAAATCCCCAGGGTGGAAGCGGAAATCAGAGTGCCAGTAATCACCGTCAACAATACCGCCGTCTGTCGGGGTCGCAGTTTAAACAGACGTAGGCGAGCTTTGCCCACCTTACTGCCCAAATGATCCCCCAGCGCAGCAATGATTCCGCCCAAAACTAGGACAGAAAGAACCAGAATATAGGCACTGGTCATAGAGGGTGGTTAGGTAAACTGTTGACTGAGAGCAACGGGGTTATGGACGGTAATTTTCTTTTTCGTGATGGAGATCATATTACCCTCCCGCAGATCTCCTAGGAGCCTAGTCACCGTTACCCTGGTGGAACCAATGGCTTCGGCGATCGCCTGATGGGATAACTTGAGGTCAATGCGAATGCCGTCCGGGGCAGGTACACCAAAATCTCGACAGAGAATCAGCAAAAAACTAACCAAACGAGAACCCATATCCCGGTGGGCTAGGGTTTCAATCATCATTTCCGTCTGGAGAATGCGGGAAGAAAGCCCCTGTAACATCAACAATGACAGGTCGGGATGCTCCTTGAGAGCCTGTTCCACCTGTTCAATGGGGGCAGACAGTAACTCCACCGGGGTAAAAGCCACTGCGTGGTAAAAACGGTCAGAACGTTGCCCGGTAACTAATGATAACACCCCAAAAACACTGTTCTCCCTCAACAGAGCGACGGTAATTTCTTCCCCGGCTTCGTAAACCCTAGATAACTTAACAGCCCCCTTGAGCAAAAAATAAACCCGTTCCGCCGGATCCCCAGGAAAAAAAATTGTTTTACTCCGATCAAACGTTTCCACCACCGGGGGCATCAACTCACTGCCTAAGCGTCGAAACACTGCCGCTAGGGGACGATCTTGGGTTAGGGACTGATCCATGCACGTTCACGGTAATGGGGGCATCAAGGGAAGTGCAAAACCCCATTCTGTATCAAGATTATACACAACGGATTACATGCGCTCCACACTGCCAAAGAAAATTGGTTCCACCCGAATGGCAACGATCGCCGAGGGTCGCACCACCATGTACTCGCCCTGAATATTTCTGATAGGCACACTGATAAATTCCTGGGAATCGTGCTTGGGCACAACTTCGTTGCTATACCATTTTTGGAAATCTTGAATGGTCATGAAACGGACTTCCTCTCGATGGCCATTGGCCAAAAACAGATGGATGGCAAATTCGTCGGCTTTTTGCATGGTCAGGGTCCCTAATGATTTCGTTTAGATTATCCTCCATCCCGTGGACAGAGCAACGGTGACAAAAGGTCCAGCCTAGGTTGGCTCCATTAAATTTTAGGTAACAAAAGGTAATGGAGAAAAAAATAACTTTACGTTGGGGGCAATGGCAACAAAATTGCCTAGAATTAGCTCAGGTTTCTTGCCCACTGCTCCAGTCCAGCAACTTGGTTGATCCCCCCCCTTTAATTAATCTCGATATAGCTTCCATGGTCACTTTTCCCTTAAACCTCCGTCGTTGGCTGCAGTCCGTTTGTTTGGGAGCCCTCACGGCGATCGCCGTTCAATTGCCGGGCAAAACTGCGGAAAATATCTTTTTCACCTACGGGCCAATCAAGTTGACGGTGCGGGTGGAATCCCTAGAAAGATTTGTGCAGGATGGCACTGTGGATTCCAATCTCAGCTTTTTATTTAATCTGGTGGGAGCTTCCGAAGAAAAATTAGCAAAATTAAGGGAAATTATGGGGCTCCGGGCAGAGGTGGACCCCGTTGTGCTGAGTAACTTTTTTAACACCAGCCTGGGGGAAGATTCCCTGGCTAGGGCAGCGGTGATTCTCAATGCCCCCTGGGGAGCTAACTCCAAATATGGTATTCGGGCCGCAATTGTGCAGGCAGCCGAGGATCCAGAAGGGGGACTAAGCCTCATCAATTTCATCAAAAAGTATCCCACCGATATCCATTTCCAAGGGGAAGTGGTGGAAGAACGGGCCCGGGCGGTGGAACTGCTAGTTAAAGCTTCCGAACACTTCATTGATAAGATGATTGCCCTCTCGGAAATTGAGGCGGCTTCAGAAGGGGATATCAACTTTAGTGCTTTACCAGATCCCACTGAAATGGGCCCCTACGGTGTGGCCCCCAAAGAAACCTGGTGGTTAAACGACCAAAGTCGTAACCGTCGTTTTTACGTGGATGTTTACCGCCCCCAACGCTGGAAAGAAGGCAAAACACCAGTTTTAGTTTTTTCCCATGGTTTGGCTTCCCGTCCGGAAGATTTCGACAATGCGGCGGAGAAAATGGCCTCCTATGGTTTTGTGGTGGCTTTGCCCCAGCATCCCGGCAGTGACATTCTCCAGGCCCAAGCTTTACTCAATCGCACTTCTCGCCAGGGTTACTATCCCACCGAGTTTATTGACCGGCCCAAGGATATTAGCTACGTCATTGATGAGTTGGAACGTCGCAATGCCAGTGAGTTCGGCGATCGCCTTAACTTGACCCAGGTAGGGGTGGGGGGCCACTCCTTTGGGGGTTATGGCGCGTTAGCTGTGGCCGGGGCCACCATTGACTGGGATTTTTTGAAATCGGAATGTCGCATTGGCCAAGGAGTCCCCAACACGGCCCTGTTATTGCAATGCGATGCCCTAACCCTGCCCCGGTCCGATTATGACTTCCGAGACCCCCGGGTAGTGGCAGTGCTGGCGGCCAATCCTGTTAACAGTGCGATCTTTGGCGTATCGGGACTGCATAAGGTTACGGTCCCAGTTCTATTGCTTGGGGGCAGTTATGATCCAGCCACTCCTTTTGTGTTGGAACAGGCCCGTTCTTTCCCTCGCTTGGCCAGTCGTGATAAGTATCTAACTTTGATGGAAGGGCAAGCCCACGTAGATTTCTCCAAAATTGATGCCAATATCAAAAACGTGGTCGAGTCAGTGGAAGCAGTCAGTTTGAAATTGCCTGATCCAAACCTACTCCACACCTATGGTTCTGCTGTCATGGTGCCCTTTTTCCAGTTGTATGTAGCTGGGGACGAAAGTTTCCGCCCCCTAGTGGAGAACGGAGCCGCCCATGCCGCCTATTTGAGTCGGGATCAAGAATTCAAGTTTTATCTAATTAGCCAAAAATCCGAGGGAGCTTTAATTAAGGACATTGAGGAGTTCCGCCGCACCAACGGTCTGACTCCTCCTCCCAATGAGTTTCCCCCCCAAACCATTTCCGATAATTTTTAATGTGAACTAGCCATGAAAATCACTCTAAATCTTAACGATGATTTTTTCCAAGCAGCAATGAATCTTAGTCCAGATATGACCTTAAAACTGCTATTGAGCATGCTTTACAAGCGTACCTAGAACAATAAAAATTACTGAAAATCATCAATATATTTGGGACAATAGAATAAGGTCTTGATTATGACTATAAACAACAGGGAACTGTCCAATGGAAGTCATCGTAGATACCAGGATTTGGTCGTTGGCACTGCTAGGACGACAATCCAATTTAAATCAAGATATTACAGCCCAACTTCAGGCTCTCATTCAGAATGGTCAAACTTTAATCAATACTACTGATTATCAATGTTTGTTAAATCGTAAAGTAGAGTTATGGCCGCAAATCCTTAAATCCTTAGAAAGCTTAATCTACCTAGGGACTACGGATAATTTCCCCCTCTAAAGAGTAATTCCACCGTTGTCGGCAAGGGGTTTTGCTCTGTGTTGCCGTGGCTGTGCCTGTACTTTGTCATTAGAATCAGGATTAAACTCCGTTGGCCCATCCCGGCCCTGAATGGCAGGGTTTTCCCGTGTCATACTTTTCGGTAATAATCAGAAATTTAGGTGGTGTGAAAAAATCATGGCTGTATCCCTTAAGCAAGCCCTAGTAGTAGGCAGCTACATTGTTGGTCAGCGGCTCCAGGGCAAAAAGCGGTTCCCCCTAGTGCTGATGCTAGAACCCCTATTCCGCTGTAACCTGGCCTGCCAAGGCTGTGGAAAAATTCAACATCCCACGGAAATTCTCAAGCAAAATCTCTCCCCAGAAGATTGCTTTCGGGCAGTGGAGGAATGCGGTGCCCCGGTGGTATCCATTCCCGGTGGTGAACCTCTGCTCCATCCTCAAATTGATGAAATTGTCCGGGGCTTGGTGGCCCGCCGGAAATTCATTTATCTTTGCACCAACGCAATTTTGTTGGAAAAAAGCCTCGACAAATTCCAGCCTTCCCCTTATCTGACTTTCAGCGTCCATCTCGATGGCCCCAGGGAACACCACGATAAATGTGTCGATCGCCAAGGGGTATTTGATAAAGCTGTTGCAGCCATTAAAGCAGCTAAGGCCAAAGGATTCCGGGTTACCACCAACACCACCGTGTTTGAAGGGGCCAACGTGGCAAAAATGCAGGCATTTTTTGACTATCTGCAAACCCTGGGCATTGACGGCATGATGATCTCCCCAGGCTATAGCTACGAGTGGGCACCGGATCAAGACCATTTCCTCAAACGGGATCAGACCAAAGCCCTGTTCCGAGAACTACTAGCTCCCTGGAATAAAGGTAAAAAAGCCTGGAATTTTAACCACAATCCCCTCTTTTTAGACTTTCTCATGGGGGAAAAGGATTACGATTGCACCCCCTGGGGTAGCCCTAGCTACAGCGTGCTCGGTTGGCAAAAACCCTGCTACCTACTCAACGAAGGTTATTACCAAAGTTTCCAAGAACTACTGGAAGAAACAAGATGGGAAAATTACGGTCCCAAAAGCAACAATCCCCAATGCCAGGATTGCATGGTCCACTGTGGCTATGAACCCACCGCGGCCCTCGATGCCCTCCACCCGGCCAATATGGGTCGGGCCATGGGCAGTTTAATCAGCGCCTAGGGAGTAATGCCATCGCCAGAAGCCCAAAGATCCCCTATGATTGGCGAAGAAATTTTGAGAATGCCAAAGTTTACAATGCCCTGATTGGCACGGTTTCGTTCACGGTCTGGTTATCTGCATGCATATTGCTTGGTTAGGAAAAAAAACGCCCTTTTGCGGCAATGTAACCTACGGTCGGGAAGTAACCAATGCATTACTAGACCGGGGCCATCAGGTCAGCTTTTTGCATTTTGCCCAGGAGGAGGAGGGAGAACCCCTGGCGGAAAATGGTTGCGCGGAAGTGGCCTTACCGTTTCTATTTAAATCAACCGTTTATACCATCCCTACCCCCCGCTCCAGCCGGGTTTTAACCGATGCCCTGGCCAAGTTAAAGCCGGATTTGGTGCACGCCTCCTTAACCCTTTCTCCCCTGGATTTTCGTTTGCCGGAAATTTGTGAAGAATTGGGCTTACCTTTAATTGCCACCTTCCATCCCCCCTTTGACAGTAAGCTACGCAATTTTTCCTCCAGTACCCAGTTTTTGACCTACCAACTCTATGCCCCCTCCTTGGCCCAGTACGATAAGGTAATCATCTTTTCCCGACTACAGCGGAACCTTTTACTCAAGTTGGGGGTGCCCCGGCAACGCCTGGCCATCATTCCCAATGGGGTTGCGGTGGAGCGCTATTGTCCAGGGCAAAATGACCTGAAAAAAGAGTACCAGGCCGAACGGTTATTCATTTATCTGGGACGCATTGCCCCGGAAAAGAACGTGGAAGCTCTGCTCAAAGGTTGGAAATTTTCCGACATGGGCCCCCATTGCAAACTGCTGATGGTGGGGGACGGCATTTTAAAATCGACTCTGCAAACCCACTACGGCCCGGAAATGGGAGTCCATTGGTTGGGCTTCGTGGCCGATGAATTGACCAGGATTCAACTGTTGCGGGCTGCCGATGCCTTTATTTTGCCTTCCTTGGTGGAGGGTTTATCCCTATCTTTATTGGAAGCCATGGCCTGTGGCACAGCCTGTGTGGCCACCGACGCTGGAGCGGATGGGGAAGTGCTGGAAAATGGGGCGGGCATTGTGCTCAAAACCCAGGGGGTGACTGCCCAACTCAAAATTCTTTTGCCGCTACTACGGGACCATCCAGAGATTACGGATTTGTTGGGACGCAAAGCGAGGGAAAGGGTGTTGGAGCGCTACACCTTTGCGGCCAATATGGTGCAATTGGAATCCCTCTATAAAACTTTGGTGCCCCACCAAGCCCATTCTACGAACCTAAGTTCCTATTTTTATCTGCTGGAATGACTATTTCCCGTACCATTTGCCTTGGTTTCATTGCGGCGATCGCCGGGGGAACATTACTGTTGCTGATGCCCCTTGCCACCAGTACTGGGGAGTGGGGTAATCCCTTGGTGGCTTTGTTTACTGCCACTTCCGCTGTTTGTGTGACGGGGCTCAGTGTGGTGGATGTGAACAAGTACTTTTCCTTTTGGGGAGAATTGACTGTCATGTTGCTGGCCCAGTTGGGGGGGTTGGGCTACATGACCCTGACCACTTTTTTGATGATCCTGATTGGGCGCAAATTTGACCTCCAGCAACGGTTTGCCATCCAAGAATCCTTTGACCATCGTTTTGCCCAGGGCAGCAATAATTTAATCAAATCAGTCATTGCCACCACGCTAATTTTTGAAGTTACTGGTACTATAGTTCTTTTTTTTGTTTTCCTTCAGGACTATCCTCCCCCCCGGGCCCTTTGGTATGCCGTTTTCCACAGCGTCAGTGCTTTTAATAATGCTGGTTTTAGTCTTTTTGCCGATAACTTAATCGGCTATCAAACCTCCGTGCCCCTTAATTTGACCGTTTCAGCCCTAATTATTTTTGGTGGCATTGGCTACCAGGTAATTATCGAGTCCTATTTCTGGTTAGTGCGAAAGGTAAAAAAATCCCAACGACCCTTTGCCTTTTCCCTTAACCTACGGGTGGTGGTGCGGGTGACTATTTTCCTGCTGTTGTTAGGCTTTTTCGGCATTCTGATTTTAGAGGCCCAGGGCAATCGAGCTTTTGCTCAGTTTTCTTTCCAGGATCGTTTACTGGTCGCCTGGTTCCAGTCGGTGACTACCCGGACAGCGGGCTTTAACACCATTGATTTGAATGAGCTGAGTTCTACTAGTTTGGTGCTGGTGATGTTGTTGATGTTCATTGGGGCTAGTCCCAGTGGCACCGGCGGCGGAATCAAAACCACCACCTTTGCCATTTTGGCCAACTGCACCCGGTCAGCTCTGCGGGGCCAGGAAAGGGTAATTATTGATGACCGCTGTATTCCACCCCAGTTAATTCTCAAGGCGATCGCCGTGGTGTTTGGTTCGATGGTGACGGTGATTTCCAGCATAAGTTTGTTGATTTTCCTGGAGTCGGAGCAGGAAGCGGTGTCCTTGGCATTTGAAGCGGTGTCTGCCTTTGCCACAGTAGGGCTTTCCTTGGGCACTACCCCAGAGCTAAAACCCCTTTCCCAACTGGTCTTAATTGTCACCATGTTCATTGGTCGGGTGGGCATTACCATTTTGATGGCGGCGATCGTGGGGGATCCTAAGCCAAGTTTGATTAAATATCCAGAGGAAAATTTGCTGGTAGGCTAATCCGGCTTCCCTATTCTGTTGAATAACAACGATATCAAGGTAGCCCATTTTGTCAGTAGGCCCCTCAGGGAAAAACAAGCCTAGGTTATGGATCAAGTTAGTTAGATGGATGGGGAAAAGTTCTGCTTAACCGGGCGGTCTGCTACAATTTTTGAGATTCAATGGGTTTTGATCAATGGCTGTAACGCGGGCGAAAATTGCTTTAGACGCAATGGGCGGTGACTATGCCCCCGAAGAGATTGTTATCGGTGCTATCCGGGCGAGTCAGGAATTAGATGTAGATATTTTCCTTGTCGGCGATCGCCAGGCCATTGAGGATTGTTTAAACCGCCATCCCCATCAGGGCATTAACCTTACCATTGTCGATGCGGAAGGGGTGGTGGAAATGGAAGAAGATGCGGTGGTGGTGCGCCGTAAGCCCAAGGCGTCCATTAATGTGGCGATGAATTTGGTCAAAGAAAAACAAGCCGATGCGGTGGTGTCCGCTGGCCATTCGGGAGCGGCCATGGCGGCGGCCCTACTGCGGCTGGGCCGTTTAAAAGGCATTGACCGGCCGGCGATCGGCACCTTATTTCCCACAATGGTTCCCGGCAAATCGGTAATTGTGCTAGACGTGGGGGCCAATGTGGATTGCAAGCCTAAATACCTGGAACAGTTTGCCCTCATGGGAACGGTGTACAGCCAATATGTGTTGGGGGTTGATAGCCCCAAGGTTGGTCTGCTGAACATTGGTGAAGAGTCTAATAAAGGTAACACCCTCGCCCTGCAAACCCATGAATTGTTGCAGAGTAATCCGGAAATTCCCTTTGTGGGCAACGCCGAAGGAAGGGACGTACTTTCCGGTAATTTTGATGTGATTGTTTGTGATGGTTTTGTCGGCAATATTGTGCTTAAATTTGCCGAAGCGGTGGGGGAAATTTTACTGAGCATTGTTAAAGAAGAACTACCCAGGGGCTGGCGGGGCAAATTGGGGGCCATTATTTTAGCCCCCAACCTCAAACGCATTAAGCAACGGGTGGACCATGCCGAACATGGAGGAGCCTTACTATTCGGGGTCGATGGGGTTTGTGTAATTAGCCATGGTAGTTCCCGCAGTGGCTCCATTTTTAACGCCATTCGCCTAGCTAAGGAGGCGATCGATAATCAGGTTTCTGTGCGCATTAACAGTTCCACTTCCCTATTAATGGAACGACAAAAAACAGAGGAATTACAGAATATCTAGAAACTCCCCCCGGCCATAGTGACTCAGGGGCCAGCTTTGTCCTATGCTTTAAGCCTGTAATCGCTCACCATGACATCAGCGGGAGTCAGGACTTTTGAATACCCTTGGCAGTGGCCTCAAAATTATTGGCAGTGGCACGGCGATCGCCGACCAGAGTTTAACAAATCAAGACCTGAGCAACATTGTCGAGACCTCCGACGAGTGGATCCAGTCCCGCACGGGGATGCGCCAACGCTACATTTGTTCGGCCCAGGAAAATTTGGCCAGTTTGGGGGTAAAGGCCGGCCAAAAAGCCCTGGCCATGGCGGGACTACAACCGGAAGACCTGGATTTAATTATTCTGGCCACCTCCACCCCCGATGATTTATTTGGCACTGCAGCCCAAATTCAAGGGGGATTGGGGGCCACCAGAGCCTTTGCCTTTGACATAACGGCGGCCTGTTCTGGTTTTGTGGTGGGGTTGAACGTAGCAGCCCAATTTTTACGCACCGGGGTTTACCAAAGGGTTTTAATAGTGGGAGGGGATGTACTTTCCCGTTGGGTGGACTGGTCGGACCGCACCACCTGTGTGTTATTCGGTGATGGAGCCGGAGCCGTGGTGCTACAACGCCAAGCCCAGGACAATTTGCTCGCCTTTGAAATGTACACCGATGGCACTGGCAATGGCTGTCTTAATTTGTCCTATCAAGCAAACCCTCAACCTTTAACAGCAGAAAAAACCGTTGCCCAGGGCACCTATCAAGCCATCACCATGAACGGCCGGGAAGTGTACCGTTTTGCCGTGGCTAAGGTGCCCGAAATCATCGAAAAAGTACTGTTTAAAGCCCAGTTGACCACCTCCGACTTGGACTGGGTAATTCTTCACCAAGCCAATCAACGCATTATGGATGCGGTGGGCGATCGCCTGGGTATTCCATCCGAGAAAATCATCAGTAATGTAGGGGAATACGGCAACACTTCGGCAGCTTCCATTCCCCTGGCTTTGGATCAAGCGGTGCGGGAAGGGAAAATTAAAGAGGGAGACCTAATCGCCCTGGCCGGCTTTGGGGCCGGCTTAACCTGGGCTGCTAGCATAGTGCGGTGGTAAATAATCAACAGTCTAAAGTAGTTAGTAGTTACTAGGCAATGGATTAGTAAACGTGGAAGGAGCTGGCCACTGTGTCAAACAGACTTTTCACTGTGTCCCAGCGGTCTTCTGCCGTGGATAAATCAAACGTAATTAACTTACCCCGGTTAGTGGTCACACTGGCCAAATCGTGGCGCTCCACATTGTCCCCCACCAACACCCGGTACTCCAGAGTGTAATAAACCTGACCGTCCTCATCCCTTGCCTCCGCATTAATTAATTCCGCCTGGCGATCGCCTTGGGAAGCATCGTTGACGGTTTTCATAAAGCGGTAACCCACATCGGTGGCTGTGCCCAAATCCGTCAAGGTTTTATCGCTGGGGATTTCACTAATAATCACGCTCAAATTTTCATCCCGCTCAATCAGGTCCCGGAACACCACATCCACCCCAGGGGAAGCCCCCTTAACGTCCACCCCAATCCAACCATTGGGATAAAGAAACTCATAACCATCTTTGGTGTCACTGTAGCGTTGCAGACTGGCAATGCCCACTCCTCCACAGGCGGTGAGGGTAAAGCTCAGCAGTAAAGTTACCAGGACTACAGCAGTGGATAGGGACTTTTTCAACATGGGAGAAAGGGAAGAACTGGGCAAGAAGGCAAAATTACCTTTCCTTACCCATTAAACCTCCAATGGTTGACCAGAAACTAGAGGTAGAATGATTCCCGCCAGAAAAAGAAGTTTAACAATTTGCCATGGGCACTGTTCTGAAGCGGGGAGGAAGGCTATGGCCTCCTCAACCAATTTATTTCCTGCCTAACCCAGGGGACGTTGTTGAGGCTATAAGTTGAGGCTATAAATTTAACTTATTAAAAGGTTCGACAAATTTGAGATAGTTTTGTGGCAAAGATACTGCTTAGGAACCAAATATTGCATAAACTTAGAGATATAGTTTTTTCTAAAAAAATAGTCTTATTTCTATCTATTGAATCGGGGCAATTTAAACTCAGAATAGATTAGTTGTTCCCAGCTGAAACCATCGTGTGCTTTTTCCAGAGGCGTTTTTGGCAATTTTTCCTCTGGTAAATTTCACCGACTTTGGGGCAATGCTCATAATCACCATAGAGTGAAATCCATGAACAAGTTTGAATCAAGACAATCGGAACCAAAGACAAATAACAATGCTGGTTGGATAATTCATGTGTATGATAAAAGTCGCCGTCTTTTATTTGTTCTAGAACCTTCCCACGCTTGGCTCTTTTTCCTGGGTTGTGGTGTCGGCTTACTACTGTCGGTGGTTTGGGTCAATGTTGCTCGCCATAGTCCTCCGCTAGAATCCTCCCCAGTCAAGGTCTCGCCTCCCTTCCAGGTCGACTAGTCACAACAATTTAAAAATCAGAAAAATTGTCCCATTGATCAACTTACAGGGGGCCATTGAGCAAAATCCGGGGTCACCATCTAGTCCCCAAAAAGCTGGCGATCGCCAAATAATAGTAAAACTTATCATTCAAATTTAAAATTACTTAGCAGATCCAGGGGGACAACTGCAAAATTGGTCGGATTTACATATAGACTTTAGCTTATAGATTTCAAGACATAGGCATTCAAACCTGCATAGACAAGAGTCTATACAGAGCGAAGCCAATGGGGTTCATTGCCCCTGGAAAGATCAAGCAAACTGCCGAAGATTCAGGGCCAAGCTTTACTACCCCAATCCCCATAAATTTCAACCAAGGAGACAATTTACATTATGGATTTTTTGTCCAATTTCTTGACGGACTTCGTGGGACAATTGCAGTCCCCAACCCTAGCCTTTCTGATTGGGGGGATGGTTATTGCCGCCCTTGGCACCCAATTGGTAATTCCAGAGGCGATTTCTACGATCATCGTCTTTATGTTGCTCACTAAGATTGGCCTAACCGGGGGCATGGCAATTCGGAACTCCAACTTGACGGAAATGCTCCTACCCGTGGCATTCTCTGTGATATTGGGAATTCTTATTGTCTTCATCGCCCGTTTTACCCTGGCTAAACTGCCTAACGTCAGAACCGTGGATGCCCTGGCCACCGGCGGCTTGTTTGGGGCAGTCAGTGGCTCTACAATGGCTGCCGCCCTCACTACGTTGGAAGAATCAAAAATTTCCTACGAAGCCTGGGCTGGTGCTCTGTATCCCTTTATGGATATTCCTGCCCTGGTAACGGCGATCGTCGTAGCTAATATTTATCTCAATAAGAGAAAACGTAAGTCTGCTGCTGCTAGTATTGAGGAATCGTTCAGCAAGCAACCCGTTGCCGCCGGGGATTATGGCGACCAAACGGATTATCCTCGTACCCGCCAAGAGTATTTAAGCCAGCAAGAACCGGAAGATAATCGGGTCAAAATCTGGCCAATTATCGAAGAAAGTTTACAAGGCCCTGCCCTATCAGCCATGTTGTTAGGTCTTGCCCTGGGCATATTTACCAAGCCGGAAAGTGTCTATGAAGGTTTTTATGATCCTCTTTTTCGAGGACTACTTTCCATCTTGATGCTGATTATGGGCATGGAAGCTTGGTCCAGAATTGGTGAACTACGTAAAGTAGCTCAATGGTATGTGGTCTATAGCCTAATAGCTCCCATAGTGCACGGGTTTATTGCCTTTGGTCTTGGTATGATTGCCCACTATGCTACGGGTTTCAGTCTGGGTGGTGTGGTAGTTTTAGCAGTTATCGCCGCTTCTAGCTCTGATATCTCCGGGCCTCCTACCTTGCGAGCAGGTATCCCATCTGCCAACCCCTCTGCCTATATCGGTTCATCCACCGCCATCGGTACTCCCATTGCCATCGGCGTGTGCATACCGCTTTTCATTGGGCTTGCCCAGACCCTTGGTGCAGGTTAATCCCCAATAGTTTATGGTCTGTCAATAATCCCTTGACCTAACAGACCAAAAAGATTAACTTACATACTTCTAGGAGATAAACAAAATGGCTAAACCAGCGAACAAGCTCGTCATCGTCACAGAAAAGATTCTGCTCAAAAAAATTGCCAAAATCATCGACGAATCCGGTGCCAAAGGATACACGGTAATGAATACCGGTGGCAAGGGTAGCCGTAACGTGCGCTCGTCGGGTCAACCTAACACTTCCGACATCGAGGCCAATATTAAGTTTGAAATATTGACTGAAACCCGGGAAATGGCTGAAGAAATTGCTGATCGAGTTGCCGTCAAGTATTTTAATGATTACGCTGGCATCATCTACATTTGTAGCGCAGAAGTACTTTATGGGCATACTTTCTGTGGCCCTGAGGGCTGTTAAATCAACAATAACTAGGCTTGTTTCTATTCCGGCAACCGCATTCCAGGCAAAACTATTCTTGGGCGGTTGCTTTTTGTTTCTTCAGGGGGCCATGGCCCTATTTCAAATGCTTAGAAAGTCACCATATTTTCAGTACAGCCCAAACTTACCGGGAAAACCTAGATAGAATTGATCCCGACTAAAAACAGAGTAAATTTTCAGAAAAATGGGTCTAAAAACCTGTCCTTGTTTAGCTTTAATCCTTGCCCGCACGAAATCTTAGGTTTGACGACAAAATAACTCAATTGACCTTGTTGTTACCATCGTACAAAAACCTCGCCCCGGCCCACTGCAGCTTATCCCGTAGAGTTTTGTAAAAGGAATAGCTTTCCCGTAGGAGGATAAATTGGGCTGCTCGATGGGCCATCCACACCCCCACTCGTTGCCCAGGCCAAACGCCTGTAGCCAGAGAACCGTCGGTCCAAAGTTTAGTATTTAACTCAAAATCCCCCAGGGGCCAAATGTTTACCGAAGAGCCAGGGGGAATGACAATGGGGCGGCTGGATAAGCTCAGGGGACAAATGGGAGTAATGACAATGGCGTCCATGCCAGGGTGCAAGATGGGGCCATTGGCAGAGGATGTATAGCAAGTAGAACCCGTAGGGGTGGCGACCAAAAGACCGTCGCACTGATACTGATCAATTAACTCCCCATCCACTTCCACTTCGATGATGGCCGTGGGCATCCGGTCAATACTGGCCGGTTTGATGCACATTTCGTTCAGACAGTAGTAGGTTTCCCCCACCATCTGGGGATCCCGGCGATCGCCTTCAAATAAACTGGCCGCTAGCATCATGCGTTGGGAAACAGCATAGCGGTCTTGGTTGAGACGGTCCCACACCTTTTGAGTATCCTGGAACACATCGAATGGTTCCGTCAAAAATCCTAGATGCCCGCCCACGTTAACAGACAAAATGGGAATGCCTTCGGGGGATAAATGCCTGGCCGCCGCTAGGGTAGTGCCATCTCCCCCTAAAACCAAAGCCAAATCTATTTTTTCTGTGGCGGAAGCCAAAAACACTGGATAGGGATTGTCTTTAATGCCACTGGGGCCCATCAGCACCTTACAACCCCTAGCTTCCAGTTCCCTGGCACACCGTTCGGCATAGGTTTTGCTTTCATTGTGCCCGGCTTTATGGGCAATGATCACCTGTTTCAGTTCCACAATGGGGCCTCATAGTGGGGCATGGATTGAACTAGCTTTCGGAACTCTCCGCTGTGGTTACGGGAGCTTCCTCGATCGCCGGAGTGGTAGAAGCGGCTTGTTTTTCCTTTTTCTTCCGTTCTGCTTCGGCGGCATCTTCCAACACCTTAAGCAGTTGGTCAACTTTTTCCAGATTACTGCGGTACAGGTCTAAATCCTTGACCACTTTATCGAGGGACAAGTCTAATAGTTCCGACAGCCTGGTGAGATAATCTTGACGTTTTTCGTCATTGTCCTTCACCTCTGGGTCCTGGTCAGCTAACAGAGTGTAAAGCCCGATGGCAAATAAACGACTGTATTTGAATTTGTGGCGTTGGTGGATCCCCGTGAGGGTGTTGAGCAGAAGATTATCCCCAGATGCTTGTTCGCTGGCGGCGGCGGTTACCCAGGCATCCAGACCAATGTGATGGGCACTGGCGGCCACATTCTTGGCATCTTGGCGCACTTGGTCGGGGTTTTGATCCACCCCATGGCAGAGGGCGTTGAAAATGGCCGGTAATTGTTCGGCGGGTTGATAGCCCTGCATGAAACTATTAAAGGAGGTGACAATGCCTAGGGCAAAAATCGGATCGTAGGTAAAATCAATGTTCACACTGAGCAAATGCATTTCCACCAAGAGTTCTTCGACAAAACGCCGGTAGATGGAACTAATGGGACGGCTGTAGTGGGTAAAAAATTTTCGTTTGGCGTCAGAAACAGTGCGAATTTTAGTCACAGGGCCGATTACAAAGGGGGGGATAGTTCCCTACATTTTCCCTTGTTAAGCGGCCTTTGCCAACCTGAACCCTTGCTGGGGGAAGTGCGATCCCCGGGCATTGCTAGAATGGGACAGTCTTAGGGAACAGACCATGCCAGACTTCCAGGCATTTATCGCCATCATTACCACCATCTTGGTGTTTGCCATCGGAGTAGCCCTCAAATATGAAACCATCTACTTCAAAAACTACGAACTCTCCATCCCCCAATGGGCCGGCCTCAGCTTCGCCGGGTTTACTTTCACGTTTGTGGTCTTGGATTAAATCCTACGGGGGTTTGTCCGACTTGAGGAACTACAACGCAGAAATGAAGAAATACAACGAAGAAATGAGGAAGCTAGAGAACGAAAAGCAGACGCGGCACGAGCAAAGGATGAAAGAGCTGAGGCGGCAGAACGAGAAACTCGCCGAACTAGAATCGAAACTCGATATCGTACTACGATCGCCAGATTCCAACTGGACCCCAGCCAACTCCACCGAAGACAGTTAGCGGATATTATCGCCCTATTGGAAGAGTACCGAGATACGCTGTGAAATTGTTTGACACTAAACTTTTGTCAGAGCCGCGGGATCTAATTTTGGCTGTATCCCTACCGAGAATATGCCCCATGGCTTAGGCTAATTGGTGAGAAAGTTGTTCAGAATTCACGGGCAAAGTATTTAATGGTGTCTCCCATCTCTATCTGGCGATCGCTGATGTTTGGCGGTTTTTCCCCCCAGGAATGGGGCCGGGGCAGTGTGCTCCATCGTTTGGTGGGCTGGGGACAGAGTTGGATACAGGCTAGTGTGCTCTGGCCCCACTTCGAGGCATTGGGTACGGCTCTAGTGGCAATAATTTTTATTGCGGCTCCCTTCACCTCCACCACCATGTTGGGCATTTTTATGCTGCTCTGTGGAGCCTTTTGGGCTCTGCTGACCTTTGCTGATCAACCAGGGAAGGGTTTGACTCCCATCCATGTTTTAGTTTTTGCCTACTGGTGCATTTCGGCGATCGCCGTGGGATTTTCTCCGGTAAAAATGGCGGCGGCGTCGGGGTTAGCGAAATTAACAGCTAATTTATGTCTGTTTCTACTGGCGGCGAGGTTATTGCAAAACAAACAATGGTTGAACCGGTTAGTAACCGTTGTTTTACTGGTAGGGCTATTGGTGGGGAGTTACGGTCTGCGACAACAGGTGGACGGGGTAGAACAGTTAGCCACTTGGAATGACCCCACCTCTACCTTGGCCCAGGCCACTAGGGTATATAGCTTTTTAGGTAATCCCAATCTCTTGGCGGCTTACCTGGTGCCCATGACGGGTTTGAGCTTGAGTGCCCTGGTGGTATGGCGACGGTGGTGGCCCAAACTGCTGGGAGCAACCATGGTGATTGTTAACCTACTCTGTCTCTTTTTTACCCAGAGCCGGGGCGGTTGGCTAGCAGTGCTGGCCCTGGGAGCTACCTTCCTGGCCCTTTGTTACTTCTGGTGGTTACCCCAATTACCCAAATTTTGGCAACGGTGGTCTTTGCCCCTGGCGATCGCCGTGGCGGTTATATTAGGTGGGGGAGCGTTGATTGCGGTGGAACCGATTCGACTCAGGGCCATGAGCATTTTTGCTGGGCGGGAAGACAGCAGTAATAATTTCCGCATCAATGTTTGGGAAGGGGTAAAAGCCATGATCCGAGCCCGCCCTATCATTGGCATTGGCCCAGGTAACGAAGCCTTTAACCAAATTTATCCTTACTATATGCGGCCCCGCTTCACCGCCCTGAGTGCCTATTCCATTTACCTAGAAATTTTGGTGGAAACGGGTGTAGTTGGTTTTACCTGTATGCTCTGGCTGTTGGCCGTTACCCTAGGCAAAGGCGTAGAACTGGTTAAACGCTGTCGCCAAACCCTCGCCCCGGAAGGCATCTGGATTATGGGGGCTTTAGCGGCGATCATCGGTTTGTTGGTCCACGGCATGGTAGATACAGTCTGGTACCGTCCCCCGGTGAGCACTTTGTGGTGGTTGCTAGTGGCCATTGTTGCTAGTCAGTGGGCCAGCGCCCAGGCCCGTTTGGAGGCCAGTAAAGAAGAAAATGAGGACAAACCTCTTCTTGCTTCATAAGAGCCAATGGCAATAACTTGGCCAGCCAGACTTAACCTTTGCCCTTTTTGAAAATTTGTCAGGAGTCATAACCATGGCGATCGGAGAGCAAACCCATCCCCAAGCAAGTAAAGACCAGGCCATTGTCGATCGCCTCTTGCAGTCCCCCGCCGATACTCCCCACCTGCTCTCCTTGGCAAGGCTGAGAATCCGTTACAAAAATTTTCCCGGGGCCAGGAGTTTACAGCGAGATTTGGACACCGTGCTTCAACAATGGCATCTGACTGAAGAAGAACTCTTTGCCCAAACTAGAGCCCTCTATGCCAGCGGTGCGGCCCATGCCAAACAGAGTACCGAGGAGCAACAGGACTGGAGCTAGCTCTCGTTAATCCATTGCCCCAACTAGGCTGAGATGATTTTCCGGGTGGAACCCTCGAGTGTGCCGATGTCGACCTCCACCATAGGCATTGAAGTTAATCTATGGTCAAGCTTTTTAGCAAGTATTAATCCCTACTATTGGTGCGATAAGCAATGCCAAAGCCAAAACCAGAGATTTTCCCCTATGCTTGAAGCAACATCTCCCGTTACAAAAATTAACTAAATGTCTAATTTGATTGCTGTTGCTTTCTGTGGCTACTTTGCCCTGTTGATCATTCTCTTCTCTGCCAAAAACTTTCTCGTCAAGGACAAAACCAGTCTTAATCTTCCCGAGTAGATCTTTCAAATGACAACAATGGGAATTAGGTCGTTGTAATCCTGTTTGCCTAAAGTCCTAGCTAGACTAACCCAAATCAAAGTAGGTCAAAACGAGCCTATTAAGCGGGTGGGCTTGAAATGGGCGATAGCAATGTTTCCCGTTGAATTGTTAAGTAGCTCCGAGAGATTAACAAGGGATTAAAAAACTGTCAGGCTTGGTTGGCGGCGATGATTACCAAGGCTTTGTCGCTCTTTTTCTTGCCCATGGCCACCGGCAATATTTTGTCTTTTGTGCGGTTCTCCACCGGATTACCGACCTTTTAACCGAGGAAACTTTAGGGTAAAGTGAGAGCCATGGAATCCCCTATTGAGTAGAGAATTTAAATTTAAATGGCTTACGCACTACCTAACTTACCTTACGACTACACCGCTCTGGAACCCTGCATTTCCAAAAGCACCCTGGAGTTCCATCACGACAAACACCATGCCGCCTACGTTAACAATTTCAACAATGCAGTGGCGGGTACTGATTTAGATAATCAATCCATTGAAGACGTAATTAAAGCCGTTGCTGGCGATGCTAGCAAAGCCGGTATTTTCAACAACGCCGCCCAAGCTTGGAACCATAGTTTCTACTGGAATTGCATGAAGCCCGGTGGTGGTGGCCAGCCCTCTGGTGCCTTGGCGGACAAAATCAACGCTGACTTTGGTAGCTTTGACGCTTTCGTGGAAGCTTTCAAACAAGCTGGAGCCACCCAATTCGGTAGCGGCTGGGCTTGGTTGGTGTTAGACAATGGCACTTTGAAAGTGACCAAAACCGGCAACGCCGAAAACCCCATGACCGCCGGTCAAACTCCTTTGCTGACCATGGACGTATGGGAGCATGCTTACTATTTAGACTATCAAAACCGTCGTCCCGATTACATTGCCGATTTCCTCGGTAAGTTGGTCAACTGGGACTTTGTGGCGGCTAACTTAGCAGCGGCCTAGTTTTTGCCATCAATTCCAAGAAAGCTCTTTAAAAACTCTCTTTGCTCCCCAGAGTTGGGCAAAATCGGAGTTAATCTAGACGTTTTCTTCACTTTATGTACCCTTTCCCTAAATTATTGGGGGAAGGGTATTTGCTGGGAGGTGGGAGGCGATCGCCAGTGGCTGAAGTTTCTAATCTGCGTCCCCAATCCACTACACTGGGGAAGCTTGTGGAATCCATTCCCAAAGCCCGTTTAAATTTACTTATTTGATCAAAGTTTTTTCAGTTCTTCCACTACCATGTCCCAGACCTATAACGTAACCCTGCTCCCCGGTGATGGCATTGGCCCCGAAATTATGGCGGTGGCGGTGGCGGTGTTAGGCAAAGTGGCCGACCAGTTTGGCTTTGCGTTTAATTTTCAAGAGGCTTTAATTGGCGGAGCGGCCATTGATGCCACAGGGCAACCCCTACCGGAGGCAACCCTAGCCCAAGCAAAGGATAGTGATGCGGTACTCTTAGCGGCGATCGGGGGTTATGCCTGGGACAATTTACCCCGTTCTCAAAGGCCGGAAACTGGTTTGCTTGCCATTCGGGAAGGGTTGGGGCTATTTGCCAATTTACGTCCTGCGACGATCTTCCCCCAATTGATTGACGCTTCCAGCCTGAAACGGGAAGTGGTGGAAGGGGTGGATATTATGGTGGTGCGGGAACTAACCGGCGGCATTTATTTTGGTAAACCGAAGGGTATTTTCGAGACGGAAACGGGGGAAAAACGGGGGGTCAATACCATGGCTTACACCGTGGGAGAAATTGACCGCATTGCTAAGGTTGCTTTTGAAACGGCTCGTAAACGACGCGGGCAACTCTGTTCAGTGGATAAGGCTAACGTATTAGATGTGTCCCAACTGTGGCGGGATCGGGTCATGGCGATCGCCGTAGATTATCCCGATGTGGAACTGTCCCATTTATATGTGGATAATGCGGCCATGCAATTGGTGCGGAGTCCCAGACAATTTGACACCATTGTGACGGGCAATTTATTTGGTGATATTCTTTCCGACATTGCCGCCATGTTAACCGGCAGTATTGGCATGTTACCCTCCGCCAGTTTGGGCAGTGATGGCCCTGGGTTATTTGAGCCCGTCCACGGTTCCGCCCCGGATATTGCCGGCCAGGATAAAGCTAACCCCCTAGCCCAGGTGCTCAGTGCCGCCATGATGTTGCGCTACGGTTTGGATCAACCCCAGGCGGCCGATCGCCTTGAGGATGCAGTGAAAAAAGTTTTAGAACAGGGTTACCGCACCGGTGATATTCTTTCTCCTGGCACACAATTGGTGGGCTGTCGGCAAATGGGAGAGCAATTGTTGAGCATCCTAGATGAAATGTAACGACCATTGCCCTTGGCTAAAAACTAGACAAACTCTGCCCTATTAATTTCCCCACGGCCAGGCGGTTCGGGTCAAATTAGATCTTGGTCGGATAACTAAGAATCTTCTGGGGTGGCCCTTACGTCAAACCCTATTGTTATTTATGATGATGGCTAACCTGGCTGACATTTTTCGGTCAATGGCTACAACACATATGCGTCCTGAGTGGGGAGTTTGTTATGGTTTTTATTCCTGATGAGAGCGATTTTGATGTGGAGTACAGGAGCGTACCCATGCCCCTAGACCCCAAAATGTTGCGGATGGCCCGACGCATTTATCGCAGTTACCGCATGCTCCACCCCCGATCCCAAAAGCAGCCTCTGGGCATTGCTATCCATAAAGAAACCCACCGGGGTCAACTGATGTTCAATCGTCAGCCAGTGCTGTTGCCAGGGGAATGTTTCGTACCCTTAAACCAACTGGAAGCGGAAGCCCAGGTAGTTTGAACTAGCTTCATCCCTCTGTTATGACCGAATCTTCGCCCCTAGCACCATCGACGGCCCCGGCAACCCGCAAACTTTGGTTAGCGGCCATTAAGCCCCCCATGTACACGGTGGCAGTGGTGCCCATTACCGTTGGTTCGGCGGTGGCCTATGGCCTTACTGGGCAGTGGCATGGTGATGTTTTTACCATCTTTTTGCTGTCGGCGATCGCCATTATCGCTTGGATTAACCTGAGCAATGATGTGTTTGACAGTGACACGGGCATTGATGTGCGTAAAGCCCATTCGGTGGTTAATTTGACCGGCAATCGCAATCTAGTTTTTTTAATTAGTAACTTTTTCTTGCTAGCTGGTGTGCTGGGGCTAATGAGCATGAGCTGGCGAGCCCAGGATTGGACAGTGTTGGAGTTAATTGGGGTGGCCATATTTTTGGGCTACACCTACCAAGGGCCCCCTTTTCGCCTCGGCTACCTAGGATTGGGGGAATTGATTTGTTTAATTACCTTTGGCCCCCTGGCGATCGCCGCCGCCTATTATTCCCAGAGCCAAAGTTTTAGCTGGAATTTGCTTACGCCTAGCGTTTTTGTGGGCATCAGCACGGCGATTATTCTTTTTTGCTCCCACTTCCACCAGGTAGAAGATGACCTGGCCGCCGGCAAAAAATCCCCCATTGTTCGTTTAGGCACCAAGTTGGGGTCCCAGGTTTTAACCCTGTCGGTTGTTAGTCTTTATCTAATTACGGCGATCGGCGTTTTGTGTCATCAGGCTCCATGGCAAACGTTACTGATAATTGCCAGTCTGCCCTGGGCAGTGCAATTAATTCGCCATGTGGGGCAATATCATGACCAGCCGGAGCAAGTCAGTAACTGTAAATTTATTGCTGTTAATTTACATTTCTTCAGCGGCATGTTAATGGCTGCGGGCTATGGCTGGGCTGGCCTGGGCTAAGGACTACCACCGCCAGTGGGTTAAGATGAATTACATTATGAGCAATGGTTTGTCCCCTACCCCCATCAACGCCCCAGGCTGGTTAAACAGTGGGGTTGCTAGTCTTTTGGTCAATGGCCATGTTCCCCAAGGCTTAGAACTGACCAATCAAAATTTGGCTGGGTTAGTGTTTCCCCATGGGGACCTCAGCCAGGTCGCCTTGATCGGCTGTGATTTACGCTTTGCCAATCTGGAAGGGGCGGATTTGACGGATGCCAATTTGATTGCTGCCAGTCTGCACAAAAGCAATTTGCGTCGGGCTAACCTCTGTCGGGCCACCCTCAATCGCTGCAATTTGAGTGAGGCGGATCTAACTGAAAGTGATGCTAACGAAGCCCTTTTTTGTCAGGCTGTTTTTACCGAAGTGGAAGCCCACGGCTTAAGACTTTACCGAGCTAAGGTCAGCCAAGCCCAATTAATGGGAGCCCATCTCCACCAAGCCTATGCTCCGGAGGCAGATTTTAGTGCGGTGGCGGCGATCGCCGTTGATTTGCGCTGGGCTAATTTAAGAAAGACTAATTTTCGGGGGGCGGATTTACGCTATGGCAATTTTCGGGGGGCGAATCTAACCCAGGCGGATTTTACCGGGGCCAACCTGAAAGGAGCTAATTTACGGGGGGCAAACTTAGTGGGCACTAACCTGCAACGGGCCGACCTCAGTGATGTTACTTGGTAGATGAAAAGATTTTGATCTCAACTCTGATAAAAACAATAAAAACTGACCTTTGCAATACCGTCGTTTTGGCCGCACCAATCTGAATTTATCTGTTTTTTCCCTGGGCACCATGCGGGGCTTAGGCAATCGCCAGCAATTTGTGGCTACGGTGGAAAAGGCTCTAGCCGGGGGCATTAACCACATCGAAACAGCGGCGGCCTACGGAGAAAGCGAAGTTTATTTGGGGGAGTTACTGAAGGAATATAATCGCTCCGATATTTACCTCACCAGTAAAGTTTGTCCCACGGAGAACTCAGCACAATTTATCCAGGGCCTTGACCGTTCTCTGCAACGACTCCAGGTGGATTATTTAGACTGCTTTGCTATCCATGGCATTAATACCTCCGAGCATTGGCAATGGTTACAGCAATTGTGGCCGGCGATAGAAAGAGCCCAACAACAGGGAAAATTTAAACATCTTGGCTTTTCTACCCACGGTAGTTTGCCCCTAGTACAAGAGGTCGTTGCTTCGGGAAAATTTGCCTTTGTTAACCTGCATTATTACTGGTTTAATCAGCATCTTGCCCCGGCGATCGCCTCAGCCTATGGGCACGATATGGGCATTTTCATCATTTCCCCTGCTGACAAGGGCGGTCAACTATACACACCAACCGTAACTTTGCAGAACCTCTGTCAACCCTTTACCCCTTTGGGTTTAACCTACCGTTTTCTCTTGAGCGATGCTCGCATTACAACCCTGAGTCTTGGCCCCGCCATTCCCCAGGAATTGAATGAACCTCTATCCCTTGGCGATCACCTGGAGCCATTGAGTGAGCAAGAACAGAGAATTTTGCAAAATTTGCTTGACCATCAAAAACAAGCATTGGGTACGGATGCCTGCCACCAGTGTTATCAATGTTTGCCCTGCCCGGAGGAAATTAACATTCCCGAAATTCTACGTCTACGCAATTTAGCTGTCGCCTTTGATATGCAAAGTTTTGGTCAATATCGCTATCAAATGTTGGAAAATGCGGGGCACTGGTTTCCCGGTAAAAAAGGCGATCGGTGTACCGACTGCGGGGATTGTTTGCCCCGGTGTCCCCATAATCTGGCCATTCCCGAGCTTTTGCGGGATACTCACCAACGGTTGCGGGGTAAAAGCCGTCGTCGTTTATGGCAGGATTGATCATTAGGCTATAAATTCAACTTCTGTTTTTTGCCTCCATAATCTACCAATTAGGACTAAAGCCTATCGATACCATCTACGGCCAAACCCAACGGCTTAAAACCAGTCAAATTAAGCAACTAAAGCGCCTCTATCAACAGCGTCTCCCCGGCGATCGCCTGCTAACGGTGGAATTAGCCCAGCGTTTGGGGGCCATCAGTCAGGAAATTAAACAGCCGGTTTCAGTGTATGTGAACCGACGGGGGCAAATTATCCGGGTGGGGGTAGGTACGCCCCGACAAACCCAAATTCCGCCCTTGGAATTGCCCCGCTATGGGGAAAAACGACTATCCGGCATTCGTTGCCTCACCACGGATTTAAAGGGCGAAGCCCCCAGGGAATCTAGTTTAATTGCCATGGCCCTGCAAAGATTGGATGCCCTAGTGGTGCTAAGCGTTACTGGCCAGGGTTTTGCTAAACGGGGTGGCGGCGTCACAGGCTATATAGACACGGGGTATTTGGCCCATTTATTGCCCCAAAGCAGTGACGATATGGGGGATAGGGTAGCCGATTGGGTGGTTTCCCCAGCGGTGGCCTTGGAAGATTTGGCCGAAGAAGCCATCCTCGATTTGGTGGAAAGCCTAGAGGCGGAATTTGAACGGGAATTCATCGCCCGTCAGGTGGAAGCAGGGCAGGAAAGGGTCTTGGTGATGGGACTTAAAACCAGTGAGTTGGATGACCAGAGCTTTGCGGAAGGTTTGACCGAGTTAGAACGACTGGTGGATTCCGCCGGGGCCCAGGTGCTCCAGGTCATGCAGCAAAATCGCAGTAAACCCCATCCCCAAACCGTAGTGGGGGAAGGAAAAGTGGAAGAGTTGGCCTTGGCAGTGCAAACCACGGGGGCCAATCTAGTGGTTTTCGACCGGGATCTGTCCGCTGCCCAGGTGCGGAACCTAGAGCAACGCTGTGGAGTTAGGGTCATTGACCGCACGGAATTAATTTTGGATATTTTTGCTCAGCGGGCCCAATCCAGGGCCGGTAAATTACAGGTGGAATTGGCCCAATTAGAATACCTGCTACCCAAATT
The DNA here is from genome assembly GCF_003015225.1 of Synechocystis sp. IPPAS B-1465. GTDB lineage: Bacteria > Cyanobacteriota > Cyanobacteriia > Cyanobacteriales > Microcystaceae > Synechocystis. The sequence goes on from NZ_CP028094.1 coordinate 1,612,514, forward strand.
GGTGGGTCGAGGCCAGGGCATGTCCAGGTTGGGGGGAGGCATCGGCACTAGGGGGCCAGGGGAAACCAAGCTGGAAACGGAACGGCGCACCATCCAAAGTCGCATTGCCAAGCTACAAAAGCAGGTTAATGAGTTACAGTCCCATCGCTCCCGGCTAAGGAATCAACGCCAACAACAGGCTGTCCCCACCGTGGCGATCGTCGGTTACACCAATGCGGGCAAATCTACTTTACTTAATGCTCTCACCCAAGCGGATATTTACGCCGCGGACCAATTGTTTGCCACGTTGGACCCCACCACCAGGCGTTTATCCTTGTTGGATCCGGAGAATCAAACCTACCATCCCATTTTGCTAACGGATACGGTGGGCTTTATCCATAAATTGCCCGACGCTTTGGTGGATGCGTTTCGGGCCACGTTAGAAGAAGTAACGGAGGCGGATCTACTGCTCCAAGTGGTGGACCTATCCGACCGAGCTTGGCGACGGCAAATTGCCTCAGTGGCTAATATTTTGGCAGAAATGCCTCTTGCTACGGCCCCCATGGTGATGGTGTTCAACAAAATTGACCAGGTGCCCAGCGAAGCTTTAGCAGCGGCCCAAGCGGATTATCCCGAGGCAATTTTCCTGGCGGCGGCCCAGGGCATTGGCTTGGAAACTCTGAAAAAACGTTTACTAGAGCAAATTCTGACGGATTTGACTGATTAGTGTCTATTTCACACTAATTATCGCTCTTCTATCATTGTGGGTAGGATAAAATGGAGAAGATAGTCTGAAATGCAGAGGTGGTATATGGTTGCCCTACGTGAAGCAAAAGAAACAGTACAATTCATTGACAAATACTGCGAAGGATACAGAGACTTATTTTATTTCCAGAAGTGAGAAGCTTTGAATACTTGCATCTAGGATTAATTGCGAATATCAAGAGAAAAACCTTCCCAGAAATAGCTAAGGTAGTAGGACTAGAAAATGGACAAGGATTTGACTATTTCTTCGGTAAAAGCCCTTGGTTGTTAGAGGAGGTGAGGGAAAGAAGAATTAATAAAATTCTGAGTTTTGCGGAAGGAGAAGCAATAACAATGCTCATAGACGAAACAGGGGATAGGAAAAAAGGAAGAAAGACAGATTATGTTGCGCGTCAGTATATTGGCAATCTAGGAAAAATAGAAAATGGAATAGTAGAGGTGATGTGTTATGGAATTATAAAGGGAATGACAGTACCATTAATCAGCAAAGTATATAAATCAGAGACAAGACTAAAAGAGGGGGATAAATACAAAAGTAAACCAGAGATAGCAGGGGAAATTATCAAAGAAATAAAAGAGCTTGGTTTCAATATAAAGGTAGTACTAGCAGATAGTGAATATGGAGAGAGCAGCGAAAACTTTGTAAGAGTATTAGAAAAAGAAAATCTAGAATATGTACTAGCTATAAGGAGTAATCATGGAGTCTGGCTTGGGAAAGAGGAAAGAGTAAGAGCGAACAAATGGGGAAAATTTGAGAGAGAATTTGCAAGTGGAAAGTCGGAAATAAGATACGTGAGAGAAATTATTTATGGAAAGAGAGGGGAAAAAAGATATTGGCAAGTAACGAATAACAAGGAGAAAATGCCGTCAAATTCAACGTATTGTATTATGACAAAAGTATCAGAAATAAAATATAAAGAAGTGGGTAACTTATATGGAGCAAGGAACTGGATAGAGTATGGATTAAAGCAAATAAAGAATGAACTGGAGTGGGCAGATTTTAGAATGATGGACTATTCCAGAATAGAAAAATGGCGGGAAATAGTGATGAGCGTATATTTAATGGCAAGTCTTCAGATAGAAAATTTGCCTCCGCATGATAACTCCTTAAACAAATCAAAACAGACTAGGGAGATAGCTTATCAGAATATACAAAAACATCCTTGGTGGAATCAAAAAGTGGATGGAAAAACATACTTAACAACATGAGATTAATAATTCACCCATTATGTTACTTTAATTTATTAAAGCGGTTGATGACGGTGATTTATACACCTCAGTTATTGAGAAACTTCCATTGCTTATTTGACAAATTGAAGAAGGCAGTAATGGCCTTAGGAGACCTTATTATTGCTCCAATTATTTTACCTTCCCACCTACACTGATAGAAGAGCGATATTTGAAGACACTCTTTTATGGGAGTCGAAAAATGACAGCTTACTTGCGAGAGCAAGGTTATTTTGTGAATCGAAAAAGAGTGATCAAGCTAATGCACAAACTGGGACTACAGACAATCTATCAAAAAAAGCGAACCAGTGTCAGCAATCCAGAAAATCTAGTGTATCCCTATTTAATTAGGAAGTTAGAGATTAATCGAGCCAATCAAGTATGGTGTACAGATATCACCTATCTGCCGATTGGCAAAGGATACTATTATTTGGTTGTTATCATGGACTGGTATAGCAGACGAGTCTTATCGTGGCGTATCAGTAACACAATGGATGTTAAGTTTTGCTGTAACGCTTTGGAAGAAGCCTTGGAAAAATATGGCAAACCTGAAATCTTTAATAGTGACCAAGGAAGCCAATTTACTTCTAAAGAATTTACTCAGATTCTGCTTCAGGCTGAAGTAAAAATCAGCATGGATGGCAGGGGAAGATGTTTCGATAACATTTTTATCGAAAGATTATGGCGTTCCCTTAAATATGAGCTAATTTATATTTATGAGTTTGAGGATGGAAGACATTTAAATCAGGAGATTAAAAACTGGATTAACTGGTATAATTATGAAAGATTTCATCAAGCTCTAGATTATCAGACACCTTATTTTGTTTACCAGCAAAATCTAAGTACATTACCCGTCACCTAATCTCTTGCTCGATTCCTGATTTTCAGAGCTTTCCTCTCTACATTTCTGGCCTGACTTTTGGGATCCACTTCAATATCAACTGGAGCTTTTATCTTTTGGCAAAGCTCGAGAACTTGCCCAGATGGAATACCGTGACTTCTCTACTCTATTGGGGGAAAGGAACATTACCCGACATTATACCGAAATCGAGCTGGCTGAAGATTTAGATTATGCTCACCGTTAGCAAAACCTCACCCCTGATCAGTTTGATGATTATCGATTTGTCTCTGAATTACTTCAAGTTGGGATAACAATTCGGGAATATAGTCATTTCAATTAACGATGAGAGAATTTAATGTAAAATTATGGAGTGTACAAAATGAACAGGTTTAAACAATGGCTTACAGTTTAGATTTAAGGCAAAGGGTAGTAGCTTATATAGAAGCTGGAGGAAAAATAACTGAGGCTTCCAAGATATATAAAATAGGAAAAGCCTCGATATACAGATGGTTAAATAGAGTAGATTTAAGCCCAACAAAAGTAGAGCGTCGCCATAGGAAATTAGACTGGGAAGCTCTAAAAAAAGACGTAGAAGAAAATCCCGATGCAAGATTGATAGACAGAGCCAAGAAATTTGGAGTGAGGCCGAGTGCCGTATATTACGCATTAAAGAAAATGAAAATAAACAGAAAAAAAAAAGAACTACGTTATCGAGAAAGAAACCGGGAGGAACGAGTTAAGTACTATAGAATGTTAAGAGAACTAATTAAGCTCTATGGTAGTCAAGCTATAGTTTACATAAATACAAGCCTGGATTCGAAGCAATCCAGGCTTGTATTTATGCCTGGTCAAAAAAAGGAAAAAAAGTTTATGGAGATAGACAAGGAAAAAGGGGAGTCAGAGAAAATCTAGTAGCAGGGAGAAGAAAAGGAAAAAAAGATTTGATTGCGCCGATGGTTCTTACTGTGGCGTTTAGCGTCTCAGCTTTATTTGAAACTACTATATTGTCTCGAATAATGCTCCAGACAGTATCGTTATCAATGCCCAAATAACCGTGAATAAGACGATTGCGGGTGGTAATGATCTGTCGCCAAGGGACCTCTGGGTGTGTGGCTCGTATCTCATTAGGAATATGGGTAGCCGCCTCGCCAATTAATTCTAGATTTCGTAAAGTGGCATCATAGTTAATTTCGCTGGCGATAAAGGTTTCCTGATCCATTTCTATGGTGTAGGCCAGCGCTTTTTTAGCAAAGCAAATCATGTCGTCAATGTAAAAATGCCATTCCCGATTGGGAGATTTAGACATCTATTTTTTCCTGTTCGATCTGGGAGCGTAATTCTGGTCTGAGGGCCTTTTCTGTTGCTAGGTCCACGGCACAACCTAACAAGTCTTCTAGATAAAACTGCACTCCGAAATACCGGTGGGATGTGGCAGGTCCATCGAAGCTGACGAGAATATCTACATCACTATGGGGACCAGCTTCATCCCTTGCGGTGGAACCAAACAGTGCTAACTGGGTAACACCAAAACGAGATTGTAAATCTGGTTTACTTTGACTTAGCAATTGCAGGACTGATTGGCATTTCATTGTTCATCAATAACATGAACCACTGAGGGACTATTCCGCTAATCCCAATACCCATTGCACTAGGGTCCGTACTGGATAGCCCGTGGCACCAGCATTGTGAACTCCATTTTGCTTATCAGTCCACACAGGCCCTGCAATGTCTAAATGGGCCCAGGGAGTTTCCTTGATGAATTGTTGTAAAAATAACGCCGCTGTAATGGAACCACCGGAACGGGGCCCCGTATTTTTCATATCGGCGATCGGGGATTTGAGACCTTCAAAATATTTGGATTCCATGGGCATTTGCCAGAATTTTTCCCCCGCCTTATCGGCCGCCACTTTGAGTTCATCGGCCAATTCCTGATTGGGACTCCATAAGCCACCAATGTCATCCCCCAGAGCTACAATACAGGCCCCGGTTAATGTGGCTAGATCAACGATCGCCTCTACACCAAGTTTTTCCGCAAATACTAGGGCATCGGCCAGGGTAAGGCGACCTTCCGCATCGGTATTATTTACCTCAATGGTTTTGCCGTTGGAGGCGGTGAGAATATCCCCTGGGTGCATCGCCGTGCCACTGATCATATTTTCCGTAGCGGCACAGATAAAATGTATTTCTACGTTAGGTTTCAATTGGGCGATCGCCTTAGCAGCCCCGAGGGTAGCACCGCCGCCCCCCATATCCATTTTCATCGTTTCAATGCCACTACCTGCACCTTTGATGTTTAAACCACCGGAGTCAAAGGTGAGACTTTTGCCGATGATCGCCAACTTTTTCACCGGATTAGCAGGGCGATAGGTGAGATGAATAAATTGCGGTGGTAACTCGGAAGCTTTCGCCACCCCCAGAAATGCCCCCATGCCTAGGGCCTCACATTCTGTCTGCCCCAGCACTTCCAATTCTAAACCGTAGGTCTGGGCCAATTCCGTGGCAATTTCCGTAAAGGTTAAGGGGGTGACTTCGTTGGCCGGAGCCGCCACCATTTCCCGGGCCAGAATTACCCCGGAGACAATTTTTTCTGCTTTACCAATGGCTGTTGACTGTTCCCCCAAGCCTAGCAATTCCACAGTGGTCAGCTTAATTTCCTTATCTTCAGGATCGGACTTGAAGCGATTATCTTGATGCAGGGCTAGTAAAATTCCTTCGGTCAAAATTGCCGCTGTTTGCGCTGGATCATGCTCCCGTTGGGGCAAACTCACCCCTAGGGTTTTAACTTTTTCTCCCTTGGCCAACCGGGCGATCGCCGCCGCCCCATCTCCTAACACCTGGCTGTTAAATTTTTCAATTTCCCCCAGTCCCACTAGAATCAGCTTTTTGATTGGGGTTTTACTGCCCACCCGAGACACCAACTTTTGTCCCGCTTTACCCTTAAACTCCTTTTCCTCAATCAGTTCCCGCAATACCCCTTCCAGGCGATCGTCCAATTGGGTCAGGTCCCCAGTAATTTCCGTTGCATTTTCAAAAAATCCCAGGGCCAGGGCATCTCCCTGCCAAGTCAAAGCTGTGTAGTCGGTTCCGCGGATCTGCATCGCTGTTTGTTTTTCTGTTGAGGGACTGTCCGTCCCCCATTTTGCCACACTCCCATAACCGCTGGCGATCGGGCAGTTAATGCCCCGGTTTATGGATTTGTCCAAAGAGCTTGTCAAGGTTGATACTTCTTGGTATGTTGTTAATGCGCTAAAAAAGCCGGGATAGCTCAGTTGGTAGAGCAGTGGACTGAAAATCCTCGTGTCGGCGGTTCAAGTCCGCCTCCTGGCATCACAAAACTCCTTATATAACTGTGCGGCGACACACTGTGTTGGTCATCGGTTACATATTGGGGGAGACGTTGTTTAATTTTACGGTAATGGCAGATTTAGCAAATTATCTAACTGGTTTAGGGTAACGGTTTGTTACGAGTGTTAAGGGTTGGGAGTTTGTTGGGTAGGCTAATGATTGTCGGTTCTAAATTAGAATTCCTATGTCGGACGTGATGATCCGGGTAGAAAATTTAGGCAAAAAGTACATGATTGGCCACCAAGCAGAGGGGCGGTCTAATTATGGGTTGTTGCGGGATGTGCTAGCAGATGGGGCCAAGTCCCTGGTAAAGCGGTTTACGGGCCGGGACAAAGGCGGTCGCCAAAATAGTTCCCTCCTCTCCAATTGATGAAATAAGATAAATTAAGTAGCAAATTTGATCAATATCTACAAGGATTAAAAATGGAAACCATTAATTATCAACAATTCTCTGAAAAACTGCCCACTTTGGTAGAAAAAATAGGTAATGAGCAAGAACCTCTCTGTCTAGAGCTTCCGAATTATTTACGAGCTGTTATTATATCTGAGCAAGATTACCGTAGTTTGATGGAAACTGTTTATCTGTTGAGTAACCCTGTTAATGCTGAAAAGTTATTAACTACCGCTAGTCGATCAATTGATCAAGCTACATCGTGGACAAAAGTAAAAAATGACTTAGGACTATGAAGGAAGTTGTTTTAGATTCGCAGGCAATTGAAGATATAAAGTGGTGGATTCAACAAGATAAAAAGTTAGCGTTAAAAATCATGGAATTAATTGAGACGCTACCAAAATCACCTTTTGCCGGCAAAGGAAAACCAGAAAAACTTCGTTTTAATTTGTCAGGTTTTTGGCCACGGCGCATTACTCAAGAGCATCGCCTAGTTTACGAAGTCACCGATGATTTCATTCGTGTTGTCAGTTGTCGTTATCATTACCGATAGCATTAATCGTATTTCGGTCGATCAAGTAACGGTTTGTTACGGGTGTTAAGGGTTGGGGGTTTGTTGGATAAGCTGATGAGTGTCGGTTCTCGATTAGGATTCCTATGTCGGACGTGATGATTCGGGTGGAAAATTTAGGCAAAAAGTACATGATTGGTCACTAGGCAGAAGGAAGGGTGAATGATAATCACTCAACACGTTTGTATTTAAACAAAGTCAATATAATGACCCATCGTCAATCGCAACCAGTCATTGTTTATACGCCGGAGAGTCGTTTACGGCATCCTGTTATTCTACTTCGGGAGATGAGACGGGATTTATTGGCGTCTCGCGGTCTGGCTTGGCAGTTGTTGGTGCGGGATATTAAGGCTCAGTATCGGCAGTCGTTGTTGGGGGTATTTTGGGCTTTTTTGCCACCGATTGTGACGGCGGTGGCGTTGTTGGTGGCGAAGGATGTGGGGGCGATCAATGTGGGGGCAACGTCGATTCCTTATCCGGCCTATGTGATGTTTAGTATGGCGTTATGGCAAACGTTTGTGGAGGCCTTGAATGGCCCTGTGGCGGCGGTGGGGGCGGCGAAACCGATGTTGGCGAAGATCAATTTCCCGAGGGAGGCGTTGATTTTGGCAAAGTTAGGGGAAGTATTTTTCAATTTTGGGATTAAGTTACTGTTGATTGTGGCTTTGTTTATCTGGTTTCGGATTCCGGTGAGTGAGATGGTGATCTTGGCGCCGGTGGCGTTAGTCCATTTGGTGGGGTTGGGGACGGGAATTGGGTTATGGTTATCGCCGTTGGGGGCGTTGTATCAGGATATTGGCCGGGCAATTCCCTTGTTGATGACGCCTTGGTTGTTGTTAACGCCGGTAATTTATCCACCACCAACTAAGGGTTGGTTTAGTGTGTTGGTGAACTGGAATCCGGTGACGCCGTTGTTGGTAACGGTGCGGGATTTGGCGACGGTGGGGATGGTATCGGAACCAGCAGGGTTTTGGTGGGCTAGTGGGTTGATGGTAATTTTGCTGTTGTCAGGGTGGTTGTTTTACCGTTTGGCGATGCCGTTTATTGTTGAGCGCATGAGTAGTTGATCACTAAAGGCGTTGAAACAAGCCCTTAATGGGTAACGGTTTGTTACGGGTGTTAGGGGTTGGGGCTTGGTTGGGTATGCTGGTGGCTAATGCTTTATGGGAGTGGATGGGATGACCCAGGTGTTGCCAAGGCTGGAGCCGATCGCCGGCGGCGGTAGTGATGTGGTGCTGTCGGTGCAGGGGGTATCGAAGAAGTTTTGTCGTAGTCTGAAACGCTCTCTGTGGTATGGGGTGCAGGATATTGCGGCGGAGATGGTGGGGCGGGGTAGTCGTCGGGATCTGAGACCAGATGAGTTTTGGGCGTTGAGGGATATTAGTTTTGAGTTGCGGCGGGGAGAGGCGTTGGGCTTAGTGGGGGCCAATGGCGCAGGGAAAACGACGCTGTTACGCATTATTAGTGGTCTGATTAAGCCGGATGAGGGGGAGGTAAAAATTCGCGGACGGATTGCGCCGTTGATTGCGTTGGGGGCGGGGTTTAATCCAACCTTGACGGGGAGGGAGAATATTTACACAAATATGTCGATTTTGGGGTTGACGAGGCAGGAAATTGATGATCGATTTGAGGATGTGGTGGCGTTTGCGGAGATTGGGGAGGCGTTGGATGCGCCGGTGCAGAGTTATAGTTCGGGGATGACGGCGCGGTTGGGGTTTGCTTGTGCAATTCATGTTGAACCAGAAATTTTATTGATTGATGAAGTTTTAGCGGTTGGGGATATTAGGTTTCGGAGTAAGTGTTATGAACGTTTAACCGAATTACAAAAACATCAAGTTTCATTCATTCTAGTGACTCACGCCGCTGATATGATTACTCGCATTTGTGAAACGGCTCTTTATCTCAAGAAGGGGCAACAAAGTCTATGGGATAAGTCAGAATTAGTGATGAAAACTTACGATGATGATTTATTTGGAAATAATCAAGAGTCTAGTGATTTTTTTATAAATCAGGAACGTAAAATTTTGGAAATAACCGATGTTGGTCCCAAGAAAGATGCTGTTATTCGCTACATTGCTTTCGAGGATGAAAATGGTAATGTTCTTCCAGAGATTCGGTCTGGAGAAGGTATGCAACTTTGTATTGGTTGTCAAGTCAATACCAAAATTGAAGATTTTAATGTAGGTTTGGGCATTCAAGGATTTTCTTTTGGGATGTTTGATAAAATTTTAGTCATGAATACATTCAGAATCGTTGAATGGCACTTATGTACGACCTAAAAATAGACAGAATAATCCTACAGCAAAGCAAATTCATCACCTTAGTGCTAACTCCCTTAGCCAGTGTACATAGCTTATTTTTTCACACATGAAAGCCTGTAAATAACGTAGTTTGTCTAACATTGTTGTACCTGCTTCTTTTGGGATTACCAGTAATTTTAGTATTAAATAAGCAATTATACAGGTATAGATTTGAATCCCAATTGCATTCTCATTTTTGGCAATCAGTCTATTCAGCTTTAAGTGCATTTTTAAGAATTTCCATAAAAATTCTATTTGCCATCTTTTTTTATAAATTTCTGCTATTTTTTCATCACTAACTCCTTCTATTTCTTTACTTTCTATAGGTAAATTTGTAACCAATCTAAACTCTGAATTATCATGGGTGAATATTACCACTCTACTCTCTATTTTATTCTTTCCAGTTCCAACCATATAGTTATCATTGGCTAATTTTTCTAGCTTTATATTATTCTTTATTCTTAATACATGATATTTGTTATTCTCCTTTTGTAATCTCTTGATTCTCTGTAAGTCACAAAATCCTCTATCCATTACTGCTACTCCATTTTCTGGAGTCTCTTCTATTGTTTCATTCCCATATAGTAGTTTCAAATAAAGCTGAGACGCTAAACGCCACAGTAAGAACGGATAATTTCATCAAGAGACGTGTCAATAGGAGCGTACATTCTAGCTCGTTTCAAGGCACTAAAGTCATGCTCAATATCATTTAAATCAGGAGAATATTTCGGCAAAAAAAGAACTTCATGACCTGCTTCTTTAGCCAATTCTTTAATGGCAGTTTTACGATGAATAGGAGCATTATCCATTATTAATATTGATGGAATGTCGAGGGAGGATAGCAAATATAATTTTAACCATCCTTCAAAGCCTTCTGCATTCAAACTCCCGGTAAAAACCATCGGCGCAATCAAATCTTTTTTTCCTTTTCTTCTCCCTGCTACTAGATTTTCTCTGACTCCCCTTTTTCCTTGTCTATCTCCATAAACTTTTTTTCCTTTTTTTGACCAGGCATAAATACAAGCCTGGATTGCTTCGAATCCAGATTCATCTATGTAAACTATAGCTTGACTACCATAGAGCTTAATTAGTTCTCTTAACATTCTATAGTACTTAACTCGTTCCTCCCGGTTTCTTTCTCGATAACGTAGTTCTTTTTTTTTCTGTTTATTTTCATTTTCTTTAATGCGTAATATACGGCACTCGGCCTCACTCCAAATTTCTTGGCTCTGTCTATCAATCTTGCATCGGGATTTTCTTCTACGTCTTTTTTTAGAGCTTCCCAGTCTAATTTCCTATGGCGACGCTCTACTTTTGTTGGGCTTAAATCTACTCTATTTAACCATCTGTATATCGAGGCTTTTCCTATTTTATATATCTTGGAAGCCTCAGTTATTTTTCCTCCAGCTTCTATATAAGCTACTACTCTTTGCCTCAAATCTAAACTGTAAGCCATTGTTTAAACCTGTTCATTTTGTACACTCCATAATTTTACATTAAATTCTCTCATCGTTAATTGAAATGACTATATTTATTATCATGACCTTGTCCAAAGTGAATTACTATTCCCCCCGGAATCCCTGTTGATAAGTTAATCCCACTGAATACTTTTACCTGATGAAATCCAAGGTTCCACATCAACTTACTAGTTATGCTGACAATGGTTGAATCGAGAGGAAATATTTCTAATTCTCCCTGCTTAATTTCCTTCCTTTTCGACAATTCCTTTTTTAAGGAAAATATTATTTCTCTAAAAACTCCCACATCCCTTTTTTTGCTTGCCTTTGAGAATGTAGATATATCGACTGTCTCTCCTCGTAAGTTCAGTCTTTTAAACATACTCCTCATGCTTGTCTGGCTCTGGTCTAACACTAATCCTAACCAGATACTCACAAACTTAAATGTGTCTAATACTGGGTAGTCATCTTTAGGAAAATTAGATAGATAAGTTTTGACAATATGTCCAAAATTTGATATCATCGCTTCAATTATTCTAATATTTCTGCCCTTTATTCTATCATTTTAAAGGGCTTTTTTTCTCTTTATAACTATCGTTCAACACTTCTGATAGAAACCTTACAACAATTGGCTGGTAGTGACTTAAAAATTTATTTGGAAAATAATGTTTTGTTGAATTACACGCAAAAACTCTATGCACCAGAAAATCCCTTACTGATGACTGACTATCAAGGTTATTTAGAACTACAGCAGTATCTAAATTTTAACTTATTATTAGATGTTGCTCACTTAAAAGTAAGTTGTAATTCATTAGGTTTAAATTTTGATGAACAACTTGATAAACTTCTTCCCCTTTCTAATTATGTTCATTTGAGTGATAACGATGGAAAACATGACCAAAATCAAGGATTTACTCAAGACGGTGAACTCCTACATAAACTGAAAAAATATGATTTTACAGGTAAAACAATCACCTTAGAGATTTATCATCAGGTTGAAACAATTCAAGAACAATATCAATTAATTAAACAGGAGTTAGGATTGACTCATGATAGTTAACCACGATAAACAAATCAACGCCATGAGTTTGCTCGCTAACAGTACCATTCGGCAAACCATGCAAGCCATCGATCAAGGAGGGTTAGGAACAGCCTTACTCATTGATCCTGATACCGAATATTTTGTCGGCTTAGTCACTGATGGCGATATTCGGCGGGCTTTGCTTAAGGGATTGGGTTTAGAATCTCCAATCTCTCAGGTAAGTCGCCCTGCTTCCATAACTGCCCGTTTAGGCATGACTCCTAGCGAAATTGCTGCCTTGTTCAGTCAGCCTGTGCGGATTGTTCCCTTACTGGATGACCAAGGAAAAGTTGCAGATATAGCCATTTTTGACAAAAGAATTCGCTTACCTGTCGCTGAACCCTCTTTAGGCGAAAAAGAACTTGCCTATGTCAATGAATGCATGTTAACGGGCTGGGTATCGTCCGCCGGAAAATTTGTTACCCGCTTTGAAGATTTATAGTCATTTCAATTAACGATGAGAGAATTTAATGTAAAATTATGGAGTGTACAAAATGAACAGGTTTAAACAATGGCTTACAGTTTAGATTTGAGGCAAAGGGTAGTAGCTTATATAGAAGCTGGAGGAAAAATAACTGAGGCTTCCAAGATATATAAAATAGGAAAAGCCTCGATATACAGATGGTTAAATAGAGTAGATTTAAGCCCAACAAAAGTAGAGCGTCGCCATAGGAAATTAGACTGGGAAGCTCTAAAAAAAGACGTAGAAGAAAATCCCGATGCAAGATTGATAGACAGAGTCAAGAAATTTGGAGTGAGGCCGAGTGCCGTATATTACGCATTAAAGAAAATGAAAATAAACAGAAAAAAAAAGAACTACGTTATCGAGAAAGAAACCGGGAGGAACGAGTTAAGTACTATAGAATGTTAAGAGAACTAATTAAGCTCTATGGTAGTCAAGCTATAGTTTACATAGATGAATCTGGATTCGAAGCAATCCAGGCTTGTATTTATGCCTGGTCAAAAAAAGGAAAAAAAGTTTATGGAGATAGACAAGGAAAAAGGGGAGTCAGAGAAAATCTAGTAGCAGGGAGAAGAAAAGGAAAAAAAGATTTGATTGCGCCGATGGTTTTTACCGGGAGTTTGAATGCAGAAGGCTTTGAAGGATGGTTAAAATTATATTTGCTACCCTCCCTCGACATTCCATCAATATTAATAATGGATAATGCTCCTATTCATCGTAAAACTGCCATTAAAGAATTGGCTAAAGAAGCAGGTCATGAAGTTCTTTTTTTGCCGAAATATTCTCCTGATTTAAATGATATTGAGCATGACTTTAGTGCCTTGAAACGAGCTAGAATGTACGCTCCTATTGACACGTCTCTTGATGAAATTATCCGTTCTTACTGTGGCGTTTAGCGTCTCAGCTTTATTTGAAACTACTATATTTGCTGAATTTTGCGGAACAAAATATGCAGTAGCAGTTAGCAGTGGTACTGCCGCGTTGCATTTGGCTCTCCTCGCCTTAAATATTGGTGCCGGTGATGAGGTAATTGTTCCAACGTTAAGTTTTATCGCTACGGCTAATGCAGTTACTTACACAGGAGCTAAACCCATTTTTGTGGATAGTGAATGGGAAACATGGAATATTAACCCTGATTTAATTGAAGCTGCCATTACTCCTCGCACCAAAGCCATCATGCCCGTTCATCTCTATGGACATCCTGCGAAAATGGACAAAATTCTCGATATTGCTCAACGCTATCATTTAGCTGTGATTGAAGATGCAGCAGAAGCTCACGGCGCAACTTATCAGGGAAAAACCGTTGGAAGCTTAGGAGATTTGGGGATTTTTAGCTTTTATGGTAATAAAATTGTAACCACAGGGGAAGGCGGCATGATAGTTACTGATGACGAAGAATTAGCACAAAAAATTCGTATTCTCAAAGACCATGGAATGTCGAAAAAACAAAGATACTGGCATCCTATTTTAGGATATAACTACCGCATAACTAATATTCAGGCAGCTTTAGGAGTTGCTCAAATGGAGCGAATTAATAAAATACCTGAGGCTAAACGACGCATTGCCCAACTGTATGAACAAGAATTGTTACAAATTCAAGGCTTAACTTTACCTCCGCGTCAACCCTGGGCAGAAAGCGTCTTTTGGTTATACACGATTTTAATTAATCAGGACAAACTGGAATTAAATCGAGATCAATTAATGTCGAGGTTGCAAGAAAAAGGAATTGAAACCAGACCTTTGTTTATTCCTATTCATCGTCAGCCCATTTATAACACTCATCAGTCATTACCTGTAGCTGAATCATTAAGCAAGAATGGGTTAAGTTTACCTAGTTTTGTTACCTTGTCTAATGAAAATCTTTATCAAATTATAGACTCGATTAAAAAAGTTATCAGTTAACCCTCAAAACAAGAAAGATCATGTTCATGCAGAAAATACAAGCCAAATTTTACTCTTTAAAAACTAGACTAATTAATAAATTTATTAGGCTATCTCCTTGGTGTTATGATATTTACTATCGCTATTTTACTTCTTGGCAACAAGGCTCAATTAAGGGAATATATTTACACCCATCATGGAAAAAAAATGCAAATCATGTTCTCATATTTACTCAGCGATATTGGCTAATTCATACAGCAGTGGAAAGTGCTTTTGCCAAAGAACTTCAAACACAAGGTTGGAATGTAACAGTTGTAGGATGTGATCAAGCCATAAGAACTTGTGATAATATGATGTATGGTCAAACCTTAGAAACAAAACCCTTAACACATCAGTGTAGTTACTGCTCTTATCTATTAAAGAAACTTTGTCAAAGAGTGGGAGTGAATTATATTTCTATTCGTGAATATTTAGAAAGAAATCCTGTTCAATCTGATAGTTTGCCATACCGAGACTATGAAAAAATTGTTTGGTGTTCATGGGTAAGATTGTTAAGAAGTCAACATCCTCAAGAGCAAGAAGAATTTGCTCTGCGTCATTCTCTAGTAGAAAGTTGTCAAACAATTGATCGATTTTTAACCCATTATTTAGAACATAACAAAGTAGATCAAGTAATTATGTTAAATGGCAAGTTTTTTGCTGAACAACTTTTGAGAGAACATTGTCACGAAAAAGATATTCCTTATATTTCCTATGAAAAGGGAACGTTTAAGGAAACTCTGGTATTTGCCAAAAATAAAGCGGCTATCCCTTATCCAACCTTAGAAAAATGGCAACAACGAAAAGATATTCCTTTAACCCAAGAACAAAAACAACGATTGTATGGGTATCTAGAACAAAGAAAAGTGGTTGGTAATGCTGGAATTGTTCCGTTATATTCAACCATGACTGAAGATCAAAAGCAACTTAGTCTTAAGTATGGAATTGATTTAACTAAAGATATAGTAGTCCTATTTACTAATGTCATTTGGGATTCTTCTGTTGTTTTAGAAGACACGATTTTTTCTAATATTTTTGAATGGATAACTACAGTAATTAATTTTTATATAAAAAATCAGGATACCCAATTGATTATTAGAATCCATCCTGCTGAAATCAAGATATCTCCACAGCAGCAAACCCGAGACAAAGTTCAAGATTTTATTCAATCAAAATTCCCTACTTTACCTAGTAATATTATTGTGATATCACCTCAAGATGACGCGAGTCCATATACTTTAATGAATTTGGCAAAAATTGGATTGGTTTATACTTCTACTACTGGATTAGAAATGGCTTTAAAAGAAAAACCTGTAATAGTTTGTAGTAATACTCATTATGCCAATACAGAGTTCGTTTACACACCTTTAAATACAAAAGAATTTTTAATCTTTTTGAGTCAAAATTTGCAACTACGCAATCAACAGTTAATTTACGCCGAAAGATATGCTTATATGCTGTATTTTGAATATATGATTCCTTATTCAAATTGGATTAATCAAAAAAATGCCAATTACAAATTCAAAACCGCTATATCTGAAATGAATCTTCTAAGGCAGGCGGAATTATGAACGAAGAAAAACAACAAGAATTATTGATATCAGTCATAATAACTAACTATAATTATGACCAATTTATTGACCAAGCTATTGAGAGTGTGTTAAGTCAAACATATTATAATTTTGAGTTAATTATTGTTGATGATGGCTCAACAGATAACTCAAGAGACGTTATTTCAAGCTATACAGATTCTCGGATAAAAGCCCTTGTAAAAAACAATGGAGGTCAAGCTTCTGCGTTTAATGCCGGGTTTGAGCAAGCAAACGGCGAAATTATTTGCTTTTTAGATAGTGATGATTGGTGGAAACCAGAGAAACTAGAAACTATTATAAGATGGCATTATTTTATTAATAAAGACTATGCCATATTCCAGCACGTTTTAGATGTTTGGTATGAAGGAAAAACTCGTCCCTATAAGCACATATTGCCCAGTGGTGATTGTTTTGCTGAAATGAAAAAAGTTAAGAAGCTCGATTTTTTCGTACCGACATCAGGACTATCATTTCCTAAAAAAATATTAGATAGGATATTTCCAATTCCTATCAAGTTTATAATTGCAGCAGATTCCTACATCATGAGAACCGCTTGTGTATTTAACATGGTATATTCTATTCCAAAATCTTTAGGTTTTTATCGTCAACATGATAATACTGTTTTTCTTAATCCCGATTTTGACCTGCAGCCATTTCTTAAAGAAATTTTAATTCCTGAGTTGAATCAATTTTATCAAAAATACAGGATAAACTATCAAATTGAAATATCAGACTACAATTTCAATGAGCGGAAAAAGAATAAAAAACAAAAAATTTTTGAATATCTAAAAAAAGTCTTTTTTTAAAGGAGGCATCAACTTGTTACTTTCTATGCTAATCACAAAACAATTATTCTTGTCTATAAAAAGCAAAGTTAAATTTTATTTATGGTATCTAAAATATGCCCTTAAACTGGCTTCTTTTAAAAACATTCATCAGGGAGAGGATTGTTTTATTATTGGGAATGGTCCCTCTCTCAATAAAATGGATTTGGCAAAACTAAATCAATATTATACCTTCGGACTCAATAAGATTTACTTGATTTTTGAGCGAGTTGATTTAAGTTTAAGTTATTATGTAACAGTTAATCGTTTGGTCATCGAACAATGTCAAAATGAAATTCAGAATTTTCGTTGTCCTTGCTTTCTTGAATTTACAAAATCAAAAGATATTATACCCTTCAAAGAGAATATTTATCGTTTAGCTACAACGGGAAGACCTTATATGTTTCAAACAGATATTACCCAAAAAATATGTGAAGGAAATACTGTAACTTATGTTGCCATGCAGCTTGCCTACTATATGGGGTTCAAAAGAGTCTTTTTGATCGGAGTAGATCACAACTTTAAATATTCAGGAAATCCTAATGAATCCTAATGAAAAGCAAATTTTAAATTCCGAAGACCCAAATCATTTTGATTCCCGATATTTTAGTAACCAAGAATGGAATTTGCCTGACTTGGAAGCCTCCGAACTAGCCTTTCACCTTGCAAATTTTCATTTCAAGCGAGATAGCAGAAAAATTTATGATGCAACCTTAGAAGGAAAACTTAATATTTTCGACAAAATTAGCTTTGAACAGGCACTTTCCATGGCGAAACCAAAAAATTAAAAATCATCATCAGCGTTATATTTAGTGGACATGAAATATCCTAGGATTTTAATTATTAATCCAGTTCCTTTTAATCATATTAATGCTAGCGGTATAACAACTAGTAACCTTTTTCGAGGTTGGCCGCTAGACAAAATTGCACAGATTTATAGCCATGAGAATGACAAATATATTGATCATAAAATTTGTCAGAACTATTTACATATAGTATCTAAATCTTTAATTCCTGAAAAGCTTACTTTGGAGGAGCTTAACAAGCCTCTTCAACGAATTTCTGATTTGCTTAGTGGTAATTCTTTAACTTTGGGGGGGTGGCTTGCTAATCCTAGTCCTATCTTAAAATGGATAAAAAATTTTAATCCGGAAATTATATATGCGCGTCCCTTAGATACACCTTATTTTTATTGGCGTTTACCCTACCAAATTTCAAGAAACCAAAATATACCTTATGCCATTCATATTATGGATGATTGGCCAGCACGCTATGGGCAAAGAAGCGGAATAATCGACAATTTTATCCGAAAACCAGCACTACAGAAACAACTCAAAAGATTAATAGAAAATTCTAGTCTCAATATTGGAATTTCAGAGCAAATGTGCAAAGCATTTGAAGAACGTTATAAAAGGCCATTCGTTACATTTCATAACTGTATAGAAATAGACAATTTTATAAATCAAGGCAAGACAGATAAACCTTCTGATAACTTACAAGTAGTTTATACTGGTTCGGTAACCGAGGATAAAGAACTAGGAAGCTTAATTGATATAAAAGACGTTATCCTATCGCTTAACACAAAAGGTTATCAAATTACATTAACTATTTATGCTCCTTCCATATATCAAGAAATTATTGATCAAAAACTTGCCATACCAAATGTAATTAAATATGGAGGATTTTTTCCCCCTGAACTTAAGCCCAATATCCTAGCAAATGCAGATTTGCTATTATTGCCACTGAATTTTGACGTCAAAAGTATTATCTATACTCAATACTCGTTCCAATCAAAGTTGCCCGAATATATGGCATCTGGTACGCCAATTTTACTGTATGGGCCAAATAATAATCCTAATATAGAATATGCTAAAAAGAATGACTTTGGATTCATTGTTACTGAAAATAATCAGAAAGAACTAACGAATTTTTTTTTACGTATCATTAAAGATCAGAAACTAAGAGAACATCAAGGTAAAATGGGACAAAGATTAGCTTTTGCCGACTTCAACGCTGAAGTGATTAGGGAAAGATTTCATAAATCACTTTGTCAAATCGCCCGAAACAAACTAGGTTAATCGTTTTATGAGTTTTTCTGAACATCATCTTGTTTCTATCTATCCCTTTCCCGCTCTTAGACCCGTCTTAATTGATGTCGGAAGCCATCAGGGGGGAGTGTCCCAGTTATTTGCCCAAAAAAACTGGAAAATCATTGCGTTTGAGCCTGAAACAAAAAACCGACAAGTCTTTGATAAAAATCTATCAGGCTTTGATAATGTCACCTGTATCCCAAAAGCCGTCTCTAATGTTACCGGTGATAAAGTCCCCTTTTATACCAGTCAAGAACACTTTGGCATCCATACCCTTAAACCCTTTCATCCAACCCATAAATTTGCCTACGAGGTAGAAACAATCCGTTTAGACGATGCGTTAAATGCCTTAAAAATAGACCAAGTTACTTTTCTAAAGATTGATATTGAAGGAGCTGATTTTTTTGCTCTGCAAGGCTTTGACTGGAAGAAATATCATCCAGAAGTCGTTATGGTCGAGTTTATGGACAACCGATCCCAGCCAAACTTTAGCTACACTCACCACGATATGGTCAACTACATGACAGAGCGTGGTTACATCACCTACATTTCGGAATGGGATGTTATCAAAGAGTATGGACGCTCCGGACAGACTAGCGAGCCTCATCGTTGGCTACAATGTGTCCGTTATCCCCTTAACCATGAACCAGCCTGGGGGAATCTGATCTTTATTACCCAGGGGAACGAATCAAAATTCGAGCAAACGTTAGCCCAATATCTAGAAAAATCGAAACATCAAGACCGTTGGGAAAAACTAAAGCAAATCTTTAAAAAATTGCCTGGAGTTCATGCTCTCTATCAGAAATTAAAATCAGGGTTTAAATCAATCTAGTCAATTATTGAATTATTCTCTAAATTATTCACTCTTTTCACACCAGAATGCCCCTTGTCTCCCTAATTATTCGTTGTTACAACGAAGAAAAACACATTGGCCGCTTGCTCAGCGGCGTTATGCAGCAACAGGGCATCGACTACGAAATTATTATCGTGGACTCCGGCTCAACCGACGCCACCGTCAGCATTGCCCAACGCTATCCCATTCAACTCATCAGCATCGACCCCCAAAACTTTTCCTTTGGGCGCTCCCTCAATCTCGGATGCCAACAAGCTAGCGGTGAATATCTAGTTTTTGCCAGTGCCCACGTCTATCCCGTTTACCAAGACTGGCTTAAACAACTGATTGCCCCCCTGCAAACCAATCCCCAGATTGCCCTCAGCTACGGCAAACAACGGGGCAACAACCAAACCCAATTTTCCGAACATCAAATCTTTGCCCAGTGGTTCCCCGACCAAGCTCAGATTCCCCAAACCACTCCCTTTTGTAACAACGCCAATGCCGCCATTCGCCGTGACCTGTGGCAAAAATATCCCTACAACGAAGACCTGACCGGCCTAGAAGACCTGGACTGGGCCAAACGTCTTATGCAAGCCGGTTATCAAATCGCCTACGTCCCCGACGCCGAAATTATCCATGTCCACCAAGAAACCCCTCAACGGGTCAGAAACCGCTACCGTCGAGAGGCGATCGCCTTAAAACAAATTTTTCCAGAACAAACCTTCAGCCTAGGGGATTTTGTGCGCCTTACTGTCAGTAATACCCTGAGCGATTACTATTACGCTTGGCAAAGCCAACAACTAATGACCCAACTATGGGCCATTCCCCAATTCCGGCTCATGCAATTCTGGGGAACCTATCAGGGCTATCACCAAAACAATTCCCTCAATCAGCAACTGCGCCAAACCTTCTATTATCCCCGCCCCATCAACACCATCACCCCCAACGTCCCCAGCAAAGACGCACTCAAAATCAACTACGCCCAAAGCGATACCCAGCTAGTGCCTGACCCCTCTCCTCCTTCCCCCCATCAATGACTGCTTACCACCTAATTGATATTTCCGTCGCCGTTCATCCGCAGCTTCCCCGCTGGCCAGGCAGTCCCGCCATCGAATTTCAGCCAGAACTAGACCTTGCCAACGGCGATATTGCCACCGACACTACTATTCACATGAGCGTTCACACCGGAACCCATGTGGATGCCCCCAGTCATTTTCTCCAGGGCGGTAAAACCGTTGAAACCCTGCCCCTCGAAACCCTCCTTGGCCCCGTCACCGTCATTGACCTCAGCCACGTCGATGCCATTGAACCCCACCATCTCGCCCAAGCCCCCATTCCAGATAGAACCCAGCGCCTGCTCATCCGCACCCGCAACTCCCTGCACTGGCAGCAGAATCAATCCGAATTTGACCCCAACTTTGTCGCCCTCACCGCTCAGGCCGCTCAATGGGTCGTTGAGCAGGGAATAAAATTAATTGGCATCGACTACCTATCCGTCCAACGCTTCCGCGATGACGCCACCACTCACCAAATCCTACTGGGGGCAGAAGTGATTATTATTGAGGAATTAAACCTCTACGCTGTCCAGCCTGGAGAGTATGAACTCATTTGTTTACCAATTAAGCTCCAAGGCTTAGAAGGCGCTCCTGCTAGGGTAATTTTAAAGACAGTCTCTAACTAATTTGTCAGACTCAATGAACTCTGTAAAAATTGCGGCCCTTGTTCCCATGCGCCATGACAGTGAGCGAGTCATCGGCAAAAACTATCGTTCTTTTGGCGGCAAACCCCTTTACCATCACATTGTTCAAGCACTACTCGACTGCCCTGAAATCGAACAGGTCTGTATTGACACTGACAGCCCCTTTATCCTCGACGATGCCCCCCAACAGTTTCCCAAAGTGCAGTGCTTAGTGCGTCCTGAACCTCTACGCTCAGGCATGACCTCCATGAATGCGGTTTTGGCTAACACCCTTGCACAGATTGACGCCGATTTATATCTACAAACCCACAGCACCAATCCTTTGCTGAAATCCAGCACCATCAGCCAAGCCATTCAGCAATTATTGAATTCTCCCCAATATGACAGTTTATTTGGCGTTACCCGTCTGCAAACTCGCCTCTACGACGCCAATGGTAATGCCGTTAACCATGACCCCGACATTTTGCTAAGAACCCAAGACTTACCCCCAATTTACGAAGAAAATTCCAACCTTTATTTATTTACCAAAGACGTCTTTACCCAACGACAAAACCGCATTGGCAATCATCCCATTCTGTTTGAAATTGACCGGGATGAAGCCTGGGATATTGATGAAGAAGTGGACTTCCGCATTGCCGAAATGATGTATTTTTACCAACAAGAAAAATCATGAAATGGAAAGTTTTAGTAACCTGTCCCCCCATGCTCCATACCCTAGAGCATTGTCAAACCCGATTCGAGCAAGAACAGTTAGACGTGGTTGCCCCAACCATTACCCAACAGTTATCCGAAGCTGAACTCTGTGAACAAATTGCCGATTTTGATGGGGTAATCGCCGGGGATGATCCCTTTACCGCAAGAGTGTTAACTATCGGCAAACAAGGCAAACTAAAAGCACTGGCCAAATGGGGCATTGGCGTTGATGCTATCGATTTAGCCGCCGCAAAACAGTTGGGAATTTTGACATCCAATACCCCCAATGTCTTTGGTGATGAAGTGGCCGACGTGGCGATCGGTTACCTAATTCTCTTGGCAAGGGAATTGCACTGCATTGATCAAGCCGTTCGGCAAGGGGAATGGTTGAAGATTCGCGGCCACTCCCTCCGGGGTAAAACAGCCGGCATTATCGGGGTAGGCAGTATTGGTCAGGCGATCGCCGTTCGTTTACAAAGTATGGGGCTGAAATTGTTAGGCTATGACCCACATCCCATTAGCGCCGACTTCTGTGAGCAAACTGGATTGCATCCTGTACCGCTGCAAGATGTATTACAACAGGCGGATTGTTTGTTTTTAGCCTGTAATCTTACCCCAGATAACTTTCACCTCCTGAATGCAGATACCTTTGACCAGATGAAACCCGGCGTTTGGCTCATTAACGTTGCCAGGGGAGGATTAGTGGATCAAGCAGCACTCATAGAAACATTGCAAACTGGAAAAGTCGCTAAGGCAGCCCTAGACGTGTTTGAGCAAGAACCCTTGGCGGCCGACAGTCCCTTAACCCAACTGCCCCAGGTAATTCTGGGATCTCATAATGGTTCTAATACCCGAGAGGCAGTTCTCAAGGTGAATCAGTTGGCCATTGATAATTTGGTGCGGGACTTACAACGAGCAACATCGGGAGACTAACCATGAAACCAGTTGTTCTTATCACCGGTATTGCTGGGGGGATCGGTCAGGCGACAGCCGAACTTTTTGCCCAACAAGGTTGGCTCGTGACGGGAATTGATCGTCAAGCTGACCCAAAATGCCCTTATATTGACCACTATCAACAAGCTGATTGCGGCGATCCTAAAGCCCTTGCGGCTGCCTTTGACAATTTGGTCGGGGAAACCCAAAATCTCCATAGTTTGATTAATAATGTCGCCCTGCAAATTTGTCAGCCAATTCTCGAAACCTCCCTAGACGATTGGGATCAAGTAATGGCGGTTAATCTCCGGGCCGCGTTTCTTTTGGCAAAAATGTCTCACCCATATCTCCAACAAACCCACGGGAGTATCGTTAACATTAGTTCAGTTCATGCGCTGGCGACCTCCGCCAATATTGCTTCCTATGCCGCCTCTAAAGGTGGGTTAATTGCCTTGACCCGAGCCATGGCGATCGAATGGGCCGCTGATCAGATTCGAGTTAATGCCCTATTACCGGGGGCCGTAAATACCCCCATGCTGAGGGAGGGTTTGAGTCGTGGTCATTTGGTGGAACAATCCCCCCAGCATCAACTCCAAGAATTAGGGTCTAAAACTGTGATGGGTCGTGTCGGGCAACCGTCTGAAATCGCTCAGGCGATCGCCTTTTTAGCGGACAATGAGCAATCTAGCTTCATGACTGGGCAAACTATAACTATTGACGGCGGGGCGATCGCACGCCTCAGCACCGAGTAACTTGTTTCCGAGCTCAATTCCATGACGAAAAACACAACCGTAGAGCGTTTGCCAGACGCTAATCCTTATCGGTATGGTTTAGCAGAAATTTGGCGCAGACTTAAATGGGATCTGACTCCTGAATCATGGCGATCACGCCACAGACTTAAGCAGTATGAAAATCAATATGTAGGTCAAAAAGCTGTCATTGTTTGTAATGGCCCCAGCTTGTTACAAACAGATTTTTCATTGCTTAAAAATATTTATACTTTTGGTCTAAACAAAATCAACTTACTTTTTGATAAATCTGATTTTCGCCCATCTTGTATTGTTGCGGTAAACCCCTTGGTAATCGAGCAAAATGCAAGTTTTTATAACAACACCACAATCCCCCTTTTCATCAACAGTAAGCACACATCCCTGATTAAACCTAGAGAAAACATTATTTTCCTTCACTCAACAGAACAAATTAAATTTGCTCAAGATTGTTCAATCAGCTTATTTCATGGATCAACTGTAACCTTTGTCGCTATGCAGTTGGCATTTTATTTTGGATTTTCAAAAGTTGCTCTTATTGGATGCGATCACTCATTTAGAATGACAGGTTTACCTAATGAACAAGTCACTACGGAGCAAGAAGACCCCAATCATTTTGACCCTAAATATTTTGCAAATGGTGTTCAGTGGCACTTGCCAGACCTCTTAGGAAGTGAAGTAGGATATACTATGGCTAAGTTTCATTTTGAACACAATAATCGAGCAATTTACAATGCGACAGAAGGTGGAAAGCTAGAAATTTTTCCTCGATTGTCGCTTACAGATTTCATAGACTTGTAATTCAGAAAAACTAATTGAATTTCCACATTTATCTTAATACAAAGAATTAGTAGATTCCCAAGATACCTAGCGTAAACTTCTCAATTGAAGACAAAGAATATTATTAATTCATGTTTTTCATGCAAAATACTAAGTCTATTTATATTATCATTCCAGTTCATAATCGTCGAGAAGTTACATTACAATGCTTGACAACTCTAAAGCTTAACGAGGATTTAGATCAGTATAGGATTGTTGTTGTTGATGACGACTCAACCGATGGCACAAGAGAAGCTGTTAACGCTCAGTTTCCACAGGTAATTGTTTTAGAAGGAGATGGTAATTTATGGTGGACAGGAGCAGTCAAGATGGGAATGAAATACGCCTACGAACAGGGTGGTGAATTATTTATCTTGCTCAATGATGATTGTTATCCTCAAATGGGAACTATTTCTAAATTACTAAAAAAAATCGACGAAAATCCTAATTCAGTTATTGGCGTTCAATGCCTTGATCCAAAAAGCAAAGAACCAAGCTATGGCGGAATCCTTACAAATAATAATAAATTACAAGTCGTGAAAATTTTCCATACTTTTAATAGCATGACTGATTGCGACGCTTTAAATGGTAATTTGCTGGCAATTCCTCGTAATATTGTTGATAAAGTTGGCTTTCCTGATGCAAAACGATTTCCTCATCATTTTGGAGATTTTGTTTACACTAATCGAATCAAAAAAGAAGGCTATAAACTTTTTTTATGTAATGATATAGTGGCGTTATGCGAATACCATTATAATGGCTTGTCAAAAAAGTCCAGCCAGTTTAACCGTTTTCAAGAGCTATTTACTCCTACATCTCAATTTTACTGGAAAACAGAAATGAAGGGTTATATCGAGTTATTTGGTATTAAGGGCATAATTATATATCTACATAAGCGTTGTTTATTGTCCTCATTAAAAGTGATTTTTTTACTTCTCGATCAAAAACTAACTTTGTGATACCCCCTACTACAAATCCCTATTCTATCTCCACCGCATCAAAAGCTTAATCAAAGAAATCGGCAAAACTTGGCTACCCTAGCCCCAATTAACCTTGTCTGGCCCATAATTAAACATAGAACTACATCGATTATGGCTCCTGATGTTAACATCAGAGAGAATAATAGAAACCGCATTCCCTCCTAGTAATCCGTCCGATTATTTTAGCAATCCGGTCTTTGCTGACCTAGGCAAATTAGGAGAACTATTATCATGAATGAGCTATTGGAATTTACATCGCTAGTCTGGACTATCCTAACGTCAGTGGTGCTGAACACCTAGAGCTATTAAATATTCGGGATCAAATTGGAGAAATTGTTAACATATTTAGCCTACGAGAAAAAAGAAAATTACGAGAAGCAGATAAAAAATGTTAATTAACATGGCAACTACTTATCAAAAAATTTCTCGCTTTATTGATTTATCTAACTATCGAAATGAGCATGAGATTTCCCCCCATCAATGGTGGTGGTATTTAGATGTTTTATCCTTTCTTCCTGATGACATTAGCTCCAATGTAGCCTGATCAAAAAAACTTAAAACCTAGACCTTTTAGCATTGGCGATCAGCAAACTCAGTAAAACCTGGCTACCCTAGCTCCAATTAACTCTCCCTGTCCCAAGATTAAGATAGAACTGCTCTCTCGTTTCCCGTCTCATGGCCACCACCCCCCAAGAAGTCTGGCAACTCCTCGGCGAACTTGCCCAGGCCCAAAAAGAAACCGAACGCCTCCTCAAAGAACAGTCCCAAGAAGCGGATCGTCGTTTCCAAGAAACTGAACGACTCTTAAAAGAACAAAGCCAACGCCTACTTGGCCAACTTGGTAACCGCTTGGGAGAGTTTGTCGAATACCAAGTGCGACCTGCCGCCGTTAGACTGTTCCGGGAACGGGGCATTGACGTTCATGAAATTTCCACCGACCTATCCGTTCAAAAAAATGGTCAAGGGCTAGAAATTGATCTGTTAGTAGTTAATGGCAATGAGGCGATCGCCATCGAAGTGAAAAGTAAACTAGACAAGGAAGATGTAGATGAACACCTAGAACGAATGAGTAAATTTAAACGACTCCTACCCCGCTATCAACCTCTCAAAATACTAGGAGCCGTCGCCGCCATGGTAGTGCCCAACCAGATTGCCAGTTACGCCTACCGTAAAGGACTCTTTGTTATTGCCCAATCTGGCGACGATCTGATGATTTTAAATGATGCTAAATTCCGCCCTAAAGCTTGGTAGTCCACCGTCTCAAAATAATGAATTTCCATCTGCCTCAGCTTTTACCCTCGGCGATCGACAAACTCGGCAAAACTTGGTTGCCCTAGCCCGTTCCTACCCAGCCCAGAATGGAAATAGACCTACTGATGGGGGGTTTTCGGTAAAAAAGCTACACTAAACTAAGACTAAGGCTAGGCATCACCATATAACAAAACCAACTTAACTGGAATCACCCAAATTCAGCCCAAATGCTGTAACAACAACCAATAACTAATTTCCTAAAAACGATGATTTCTAACCCTTCTGTCCCAAGCCTTTATGAAGACGATTATGTCGCTTGGTTAGATACTACCCTTAACCAACTTAAAAACCATGACATCGAACAGCTTGACTGGGACAATTTAACTGAGGAAATAGAAGCATTGGGACGGGAACAACGCCACAAAGTCGAAAGTTATTTACTCCGACTACTGATTCATTTACTACTTTATCAATATTGGCACTCTGAAAAAGAATGGTCAGGGAAAGGTTGGGAAAAAGAAATTGATAACTTTCGCTTAGAACTAGATCTACTGCTAGAGTCCAAAGTCCTCTTTAATCATCTCACGACAATTCTGGAGAAGGATTATCAAAAAGCCCGCAAAAGTGCCATTCGCAAATCAAAATTGTCCCCTGAAATATTTCCATTGGCTTGTCCCTATATCCTAGAACAAATCCTCGATCCCGACTGGCTACCTTAACAATTGAAAAAGTCATTTACTCCCATTGAAAAATTGGTACTACGTCAAAGAAAACAACCCTCTCAAAAATCGCCATTTAACTGGACAGGACAACGACTTCAACTCCGGTAAATCAAACAATCCCATCACCTGTTTAAACTCCCGCCAGCGCCGCCGCCGCAATTGTCGCCACGCCCCCGCCAAAATATATTGATGAAAGAATAATCCTTTGCAAAACTCGATATCCCTTGTCGTCAAAATATTTAACTTCTCCAATTCCCCAAACAACCTCAGCAAAATATTCACCGTTTCTCCATGAAATGACCCCATGGTGAGTGCTTGGCCATGTACCCGATAGGCCACCGTGGCTTCCCGACAGCAATACACTCCATACCGGGCAAACAGCCGCATCCACATTTCCAGATCACAGGGTTCCCGCCAGTCCGGATTGAAATAACCCACCTCCGTGAATAAGTCCCGTCTAATTACCATGGCCGGGAAACGGACAAACGAAGAATCTGAAAAAAGCCGTATTAATGCATCGTGGGGGGGCAAAAGTTTATCTTGTCTAAACCCTTGCCGTTTCACGACCCGTTCTTGGGCATCCACCACCCGGACTCCAAATAATAAAACTGGGGATGAGCTCCCCAACTGCCGCAACTTATTGACCAGCAGACCTAATCCCTGGGGCAAAAAAAAGTCATCGTCGTGGAGAACCATCACATATTGCCCCGTTGCCCATTGAATAGCCCGGTTCCAGTTCTGGGCCATGCCCAACGGTTGTTGATGGTGTTCATAGCACCAAGATCCCGACCAATTTTTTAACACCTCACTGGCGATCGCCTGGCCCTGATCAGTGTCGGAATCATCGGTAATTACTATTTCTATATCACTCCCTTCACCCACGGCGATAGACTCCAAACCCCGCTGGAGCCAGTTAGGGCGGTTATAGGCAGGAATACAAATACTTAACAAAGGTGCTTCAAGCATCGCTTTCCTTTTTCCTCGTCCGCCCCATCCATAGCCAAGCTCTCTGAAATTCGGACCAATCTATTGCCGAGATTATGGCCCTAGTCCTGTAGCCAGCGGGCCGCATCCTTAGCATGGTAGGTCAAAATCAAATCTGCCCCGGCCCGTTTAAAGCTGGTGAGGGTTTCCAGGGTAACTTTTTGTTCGTCAATCCAACCGTTTAGGGCGGCCGCCTTCACCATGGAATACTCCCCAGACACGTTATAGGCCGCCACTGGTAAATTGGTCATTTCCTTAATGCGCCAAATAATATCCATATAGGACAAAGCCGGTTTGACCATCACCATATCCGCCCCCTCTAGCAAATCCAACTCCACTTCTTTCAACGCTTCCCGACTATTGCCTGGATCCATTTGGTAGGTCCGGCGATCGCCGAATTGGGGAGAGGAATCCGCCGCATCCCGGAAGGGGCCGTAATAGGCCGAAGCATACTTAGCCGCGTAGGACAGAATGGGAATATTTTGGAAATCATGGTCATCCAAGGCTTCCCGAATCGCCTGGACAAAACCATCCATCATCCCCGAGGGAGCAATGACATCTGCCCCAGCATTAGCTTGGGAAACAGCGGTTTTTTTCAACAATTCCAAGGTGGGGTCGTTCAATACCCGGCCGGTCAAATCCCCCGTTTCCAGATAGCCACAGTGGCCATGGTTGGTATATTCACACAAACAGGTATCGACAATTACCACCAAATCTGGCACCGCTTTTTTCACCGCTTCCGTCGCCTTTTGGACAATGCCGCAATCATGCCAAGCTCCCGTGGCATCGGTATCCTTATCTTCGGGAATACCAAACAGAATAATGGCCGGAATGCCTAAATCCCGTACTTCTTTAGCTTCGTCAACAATTTTATCCACCGACAGTTGGTACACTCCAGGCATGGAAACTACTTCCTTGGCAATGGCATTACCAGGAACGGCAAACAAGGGATAGATCAAATCATTGACGGTGAGGGTATTTTCCCTGACCATGCGGCGAAGAACATCAGTTTGGCGCAGGCGACGGGGACGGATGGTGGGAAACATAATGGTGCCTAAATATTTTGCTTAATGGATTTTTTTAAAGTTTTTAAAGTAAAAGTTCAGCCTTAGGGATTAGTTAGTGCTTGATTAACGTTGCTAATTGACTAGTTTTTGCCCCCAAGAACTGGTTAAGGTGCCAAATTCCGGCAATGGTTTGAAGCAGAATTCGGTCAGCCCTGGGGAAAAGCCTGGCAACCCAACCCAGACCAGTTCTCAGTTAACCTGAAGATGGGTTAGATCAGCTTGACAAACCGCAGACCGTAAAGCAGACCAAGGGTGACCCCGGTAAAAACAGCAATATAACCAATAAAAATGCCTACACCAGCGGCCATAATTTTGTTCCTCGCTTTGATAAAAACGTTGTAATTGTTTGCTATTGTACGATCCAGCGCCACCGATTGAACCAGCAACTTATGGCCACCACTATCCCCGTTCCCCTGCCCCAGTCCCCCTATCAAGTACAGATTGTGCCGGGAGGATTAGCGGCAATTGCCGACCATTTAGCTCCCCTTGGTTTGGGCAAAAAAATTATGGTGGTGTCCAATCCGGAAATTTATGACTACTACGGCGAAGTAGTGATCCAAGCCTTACAAAGGGCTGGCTATGAAGTTTTTCAGCATTTAATTCCCGCTGGGGAAACCCATAAAACCCTGGCTTCCATTAATGAGCTTTACGATGTCGCTTTCCAGGCCAATTTGGAGCGGAATTCCACCCTGCTGTCCCTGGGGGGAGGTGTCATCGGTGATATGACGGGGTTTGGGGCGGCCACTTGGCTCCGGGGCATTAATTTTGTTCAGGTACCCACTTCCTTGCTAGCCATGGTGGATGCTTCCATTGGCGGCAAAACGGGGGTGAACCATCCCCAGGGCAAAAATTTAATTGGTGCTTTTTACCAGCCGCGCTTGGTGTATATTGACCCCGTTGTGTTAAAAACCCTACCGGAACGGGAATTTCGGGCAGGGATGGCGGAGGTAATTAAATACGGAGTGATTTGGGATTCAGAATTATTCACAGCCCTAGAAGAAGCGGAAGATTTGTCTAGCATCGATCGCCTGCCGGACGAATTATTAACCAAAATCATCCAACGTTCCTGCCAAGCTAAAGTGGATGTGGTCAGCCAAGACGAAAAGGAAGCGGGATTACGGGCCATCCTCAACTACGGTCATACTGTCGGCCATGGGGTGGAAAGTCTAACGGGCTATGGAGTGATTAACCACGGGGAAGCAGTGGCCATTGGCATGGAAGCGGCGGCCAAAATTGCCCATTACCTAGGACTTTGTGACCAATCCCTCGGCGATCGCCAACGGCAATTATTGCTTAAAACTAAATTACCCACGGAGATGCCCCCAACCCTGGCGGTGGAGAACTTGCTAGCGAGTTTACTACACGACAAAAAAGTCAAAGCGGGCAAGGTTCGTTTCATTCTCCCCACGGCGATCGGGCAAGTAACTATCAGTGATGCTGTCACCGACGAAGTTATTAAGGCAACCCTAGGCTAATAAGTAAAACTGTAATCCTGGGGGACTGAAGATCAGCCCAAGGTGGGGTTAGGCAATTGTTAAAGATATGTAACAATGTGGCAGAGTCGGCTGGAGATTGAGCCAGTCTGTGCCAACCAATCGCCTTTTTCCCCGCCATGTTCGTTGATTTTTTCATTAAGCGCCCTGTTTTCTCCAGCGTTTGCGCCATCATCATTTTGCTGGTGGGGACGATTAGCATTTTTAGCTTACCGATCGCCCAATTTCCGGAAGTAGCCCCAACCACCATTCAGGTTAGTTCCAACTACAGCGGGGCCAATGCGGAAGTGGTGGAAAGGGCCGTCACCGACATTTTGGAGCGGCAGATCAACGGGGTGCAGGGGATGAGGTACATTTCCTCTACCAGCAGTAACGATGGCACCAGTAGCATCACCGTCACCTTTGACCGGAGCCAGAATAAGGACATTGCCGCCGTCGATGTGCAAAACCGCGTGGCTCTGGCAGAACCGCAACTGCCGGAAGCAGTGAGAAGAACGGGGATCAGGGTTAATAAAGAATCCAACGCCCTACTGTTGGGCATCGGCATCACTAGCCCCGATGGCGAGTACGACAACGTTTTTTTGAGCAACTACGCCGATCGCTATCTGGTGGATCCCATCCGTCGGCTGGAAGGAGTGGGGGATGTACGGATTTTTGGGGAAAGGCTCTATGCCATGCGCCTCTGGGTAGATCCAATGAAATTAGCGGCCCAGCAGTTGACCATGGCGGACCTGAGTCGAGCTTTGCAGGAACAGAATTTACAGGTGGGGGCTGGACAGATTGGAGCAGAACCAGCACCCCCAGGTCAAGAATATCAATTGGACTTGCTCGCCAGTAGTCAATTAGTAGAAGTAAAAGATTTTGAGGACTTAATTGTTAAATCCGGGGCCAGCGGCTCTGTGGTTAGATTCAAAGATATCGGTCGGGTGGAATTGGGGGCCCAAAACTACAATAGTTTTTTACGCTTTCGGGGCGACGAAGCGGTGGGGCTAGGTATTTACCAATTGCTGGATAGTAATGCGTTGGAAGTAGCCCGTTTGGTGAAAGACGAAATGGCCCGTTTGGCTCAAAACTTTCCCGAAGGTATTGAATACAGCGTTGCCTTTGATACCACGGAATTTGTGCAGGAGTCCCTCTCGGAGGTGGTGGAAACCCTGCTCATTGCCGTCGTTCTGGTAATCCTGGTAATTTTGGTCTTTCTGCAAGACTGGCGATCGGCCTTAATTCCCGCTTTAACCATTCCCCTGGCTTTAATTGGTACTTTTGCCTTTGTCAAAGTCTTTAACTTTTCCATTAACAGTTTGACCCTGTTCGGTTTAACTCTGGCAACAGGGTTGGTGGTGGACGATGCCATCATTGTGGTGGAGCAAATTAGCCGTTTTATCAAAGTTAAACACGAAGATCCCCAAGAAGCGGCCCAGGAGGCCATGGGGGAACTGACGGGGGCGGTCATTGCCACTTCTTTGGTATTGATGGCAGTGTTTATTCCAGTGGCCTTTTTTCCTGGAACGACGGGGGCTTTATATCAACAATTTGCCCTTACCATTGCTTTTTCCATTCTTCTATCTACTTTCCTGGCCTTGACGCTGACCCCTTCCCTCTGCGCCCTGTTACTGCGGGAAGGCCAAGAACCACCGGCCTTTATTGCCGGATTTTTCAACTGGTTTAACCGGGTACTAGACATTATCAAAAACGGTTATGGCAATGTGTTGGGCAAATTAGTCAATCTGCGGGCATGGGTAATTGGCGTATTTGTTCTGTTACTTGGGGCCACCGCTTGGTTGTACGTCACTGTGCCCACTGCCTTTTTACCGGAGGAAGACCAGGGTTATTTCATCACCATTATCCAAGCTCCCCAGGGGGTTTCCCTGCAATACACCAGTAGGGTAATGGCCCAGGTGGAAAAGGAATTGCTAGCGGTGCCAGAAGTGACGGCGACCTTTGCAGTGGGAGGATTTAGTTTTAGTGGTAATAGCCCCAACCAAGGGATTATTTTTACCCGGCTCAAACCTTGGGGGGAACGGACTGCTCCTAATCAATCGGTGCAGGCCATCATCGGTCAGATGTTTGGTAAATTTTCCCAAATTCCCGAAGCCAATATCATTCCCATTAACCCACCTCCTATAAGGGGTTTGGGGCAATTTGGTGGGTTTGATTTCCAGTTACAGGATTTACGGGTGAATAGTGAACTGGACACCATGGTGGGCACGATGGGGGAAATCCTGGGGGCGGCCAACCAAAATCCGGCTTTAACCAGGGTATTTAGTACTTTCCAAGCTAATAATCCCCAGTTAATTGTCAATGTCAACCGCAACAAGGCTAAAAGCTTGGGGGTGCCGGTGGACCAAATTTTCCAAACCATGGAAACGGCGTTGGGTTCGAGCTATGTGAACGACTTTGTTCTGCAGGGCCGCACCTATCGGGTTTACCTCCAGGCCGATGAGCAGTTCCGCAGTAGCCCGGAGGATATTAATAGCCTTTATGTTCGCAGTGAGTCCGGCACCATGATTCCCATGGCTAATTTGGTCACTGTGACCCAGGGGGTGGGGGCACCAATTATTACCCATTACAATCTCTTCCGCTCGATCGCCATTACGGGGTCAGCTAACTTTGGGGTGAGTACGGGGCAAGCCATGAATGCCATGGCGGCGATCGCCCGACAGGTCATGCCACCGGGGTTTGATTTCCAATGGTCGGGTATTTCTTTGGAGGAAATGGGTTCCCAGGGCCAGGCTCCCCTAATTTTTGGCTTAGGTTTGCTGTTTGTATTTTTGGTACTGGCGGCTCAGTATGAAAACTACATTGACCCGGTGATTATTCTGCTCAGCGTCCCCCTGGCTATTTTGGGAGCTTTAACGGCCCAAAGTTTACGGGGTTTCCCCAATGACGTGTACTGCCAAATTGGTTTGGTGATGTTGATTGGTCTTTCCAGTAAAAACGCCATTTTAATTGTGGAGTTTGCTAACCAGTTACGGGCGGAGGGTTATCCCATTGCTAAAGCTGCCCTGGAAGCATCAAAGGATCGTCTCCGCCCCATTTTAATGACCGCCCTTTCCACTCTATTTGGTATTTTTCCCTTGGCGATCGCCACTGGTGCGGGGGCCGGTAGTCGGCAAGCATTGGGTACAGCGGTATTTGGCGGGATGTTGGTGGCCACTTTCCTCAGCCTATTTGTAGTGCCAGTTTTATACATTGTGGTCAAAACTATCAGTGGAAGGCTTTTGGCACCCAAATCCACCAACCCCGAGCCTAGCCCCGAAATCGAATCCCACACCCCAGCCCCAGCGTCCCAAAGGAATAGCTAGAATATGTGGGAAGAAAATAAATCTGGTCTTATTGTTACGGCAGGCTTTTTGAGCAGAATTCAGGGTTTAGCCAATGAATCTCGACACCATTCAGCAAGATATTGCAGAACTTCCGCCTGAAGCCCAAGAAATTGTTTTTGACTTAGTCAAGAGTCTTAAAAAAGATCATGTTGCAAATTTGCCGGTCTCTTCCACAGACTGGTCAGATTTTATTGGTTGCATGGATGCAGAATCTGAATCTTTCTAGGAAATATAAAGCTTATTTGCATCACGAATTAGAAAAAAAATATGATCATTGTTGATACTGGCTTTTGGCTTGCCCTAGCTAATAAAAATGATGAGTTTCATATTCCGGCAGTGAATCTGTTTTATTCCCTACAAGACGAGCAGTTTATAACAACTTGGTGTGTTATGACTGAAACTTGCTATCTACTGCAAAATCGGGTTGGAATTCATGCACCGCAGAGATTTATTAGAAAAATTGGCTTAGGAAAACTCAATATCTTTGACATTAAACCTAGCCATTGTTCTCGCATTGAGCAACTTATGACGAAATATCGTGACTTGCTATAGGGCTTCGTGTTTATAATCTAGTTGCTTACCTCTGTATTTGAGCTTCGGAGTTTTTTTATTTCCTCTTTAGAAAAACCCAAAGAATGGAACTGGGATAAGTGTCTTTCTATGAATTTCTGTCCACTGCTTGTTAAAATGTCAATATTTTGATTAAGTAATTTAATATCAGAATTAAGTTCTAGCAAAAAATTATGTGCTGTATTGATTATGTTTGCTAGGCGTTGATCAACTGCATTAATTAAGATTTTTTTTGATAATTCATTATCTCCAAATTCTTTTTCAATACGCATTAAATCCTTCATAGCCTCCTGCATGGCTGCATCCTGTAATTCTTTATATTTTATAGTTCTTTCATATACTAAGTCTTGAGCTTGTTTTCGTAGACCAAGCTGGATGCTCCCAATCATATTAATTGCATCAACATTTAACTGAGTTAGCTCCCGTTGTAGTCGCATCATCGCTTCAGATACGGCTTTCATTCTTTCAAATTCAGAATCTTTTCTGCATTCCTCAATTTCAGCTATTATTCTTACAATTTCAGTTTCTTTCTTTATTTGTAAGTCGATATCTGCTTCTTGCCTTTTTAACTCAAGATTGAGATTATACTCTTTTTCCTTTTGTTTGTTTTCTGCGTCAATGTTTATTTTGCCAATTTCTCTTTGATATTCCCATCTACGTAGAGGCTCACTGGCCCAATCCGTTGCAAGTTTAACTGGCGCGTAAATGATATCATCAAGTTTGTCAAACATTCCAAATATTTTTGATGTAATACCCATTTTAACCTCTCAGTTTGTTAATTTCCTTTTCAAAAAGGATTTTGTCTTTTTCACATTGTAATTGCAATCGATTGTAAGTTTGTTTCGATTTATCTCCAATTTTTAATATTTCATCCAAGGCATTCATCTTTATATCTAATATTTCCAAGACTAATGAAGATTGATTATTGTTGATATTTGGCAAGCTATACGCATCTACAAGTAGCAAGAAAATTTTTACATAGATGGATGGATTCAAATAATAATTTTCATCAGAAAAATACCTATTTTCTTTCAGCAAATGCCAATATGAGTTGAGCCAAACGATGAAATACTTTTCAATTGAAAGGGAAATTAACTGTTTATCTTCCCTATATCTAAAGCTCGGTAAGTAAATAGTAGGCTCTTCATTCAAAAAATCA
This sequence comes from Synechocystis sp. IPPAS B-1465, assembly GCF_003015225.1. Classification (GTDB taxonomy): domain Bacteria; phylum Cyanobacteriota; class Cyanobacteriia; order Cyanobacteriales; family Microcystaceae; genus Synechocystis. The sequence continues at coordinate 1,648,658 of NZ_CP028094.1, forward strand.
TCAAGAAGATTTTTCCGCATAGCTCTAAGTGAGCTTAAAATGATTTGATAATCTTCCTGAATATGATTATTCATCGTTAAGATTATCTGGTGCTTTTGCTTGAGTTGATTTTTTTAGTTCTTTTTTAGCCTCACTTTTTAAGATTCCAATTGTATCAATTACTTGATTGGCTGCTAATTCAGAACTAACATCAAGGCTTTTCGTATAGCTTTTAACTAACTCTTGAATCCAAGCTGATGCAATGTCGGCATCAACTCCAGAATTTTTTAGAGTTTCACAAACTTCTCGTAGTCCATAGGTGAAAAACTGCGAACGCTCACGTCGTAAATCTTCTTGAATAGAATTAGCAAATTTTATTTCGTCTTTATGTTGCTGTAAAAGTTCAAGATAATGTTTTTCATATTCATACAAAATGGATAGTCTATTATCGTTTTCAATTTCCGTAATTAAATTATAAATCTCCTTAAGTAATATTTGTTTCTTGTTGCTATCTAGCTCAATCTTCTCAATACAAGCGTTAAGTCTTTCTTCGATTTTTTTGATTTCCATATTTTTGCTTGATTTGTGTAAAATTACCTGGTCTGAAGTCAAATTATTGGTCACATCTACATCAGCTCGAGTCCTTTTTTGAGAATAAACTTCGTGATCTTTACTTTTTTAAGACTTTCTTTGATTTCTTGTTGTATTTTAGATAAAAAATTAATCACTGGTTCATAGTCGGACATCAGTGTAGAATTTTGAGACCTTTTCGTACAGTGATTCTAAGGTAAAAAGTAGAGTTCTAAAAACTTTGTTACTTAGAAAACTGCGTTTACGAGATTTTTTCGTCCCCCCTATATGAACTAAGTATTATAACTATTCTATGTTTATCGACTTTGGTCTCCAATTTACTGGAAGTAATTTTAACTTATTTTTACTGATCATCTTAAAGATAGTAAAAAAACTTTACAAATTAATATCTACTGTCTTCTCGGCTAGAGTCAAACCTTACACTGAGTTGGTTAGAATACATTAAGAAATATTTCACTCATTCCTGAGAAAAATTACTATGCCTCCTACTCTGCTCCTCTCCCAGGATTTACCCAGCCTCAACTACACCACCCCTGGCGATCGCCTCGATGGTAGATGGCGGGAATCTCTATCCACATTGCTGGGTTTGGGCAGGGCCGCCGGAGCGGATTTTGTTGAGTTTTTCCTCGAAAAGGTCAATTACGTCAGTTGCCTAGCGGAAGACGATGCCATTACCAGCCTCACCCCCCGACTCTCCAGTGGTTGCGGTGTCAGGGTTTATAAAGGCAAAGGCGACTGCTACGTTAGCACCAACGATATTTCTTTCAATGGTCTCCGCACTGCGCTGGAAAAGGGTTTGTCAATTTTGGGCTTAACCTTACCGGCGGGCCAATCCTTTGTACCTGAACTGAACTTGGAAATGTTGCGGGACTATGCCGGAGCCAAGGAAAAGGATCAATGGTTACACCGTTGTAGCCCCATGCAGGAAATGAGCGATATTTTGCTGGGAGCTAACCAAAAATTAGACCACTATGCTAGCCATGCCCAATCCCGACGGGCCGCCTATTTTCGCGATTGGCAGGAGGTTCTGGTAGCCGCTAGTGACGGCACCTTTGCCCGGGACATCCGCCTGACCCAATCCGTAGGATTTTCCCTTTTTTGTGCTGATGGCGAACACCGCACTTCCATCGGTAAGCGTTCTGGGGACACCAGTAATCCCGACTATCTACGCACTTGGGACGCAGAAACCTCTGCCCAGGAAGTCGCAGAATCCGCCGGGAAAATGCTCTACGCTGACTACGTGGAATCGGGCAATTATCCCATCATTATGGCCAACCAATTCGGAGGGGTTATTTTCCACGAGGCCTGTGGTCATTTGTTGGAAACCACCCAAATTGAACATAAAACTACTCCTTTCCTCGATAAAAAAGGGGAAAAAATTGCCCATGAAAACCTCACTGCTTGGGATGAAGGGCTGACAGATAACGCCTTTGGCACCATTGATATGGACGATGAAGGCATGCCCACCCAGCGCACTTTGCTGATCGAAAATGGCATTTTGAAAAATTTCATCGCCGATCGCACCGGTTCTATTCGCACTGGCCATCCCCGCACCGGCAGTGGTCGCCGCCAAAGCTATGCCTATGCGGCCGCTTCCCGCATGCGTAACACCTACATTGCCCCCGGTAATTATTCAGTGGATGACATTTTTAATTCCGTCGAAAAGGGCATTTACTGCAAGCAAATGGGGGGCGGTAGCGTGGGAGCCACAGGGGAATTTAACTTTGCGGTTTCTGAAGCTTACCTGGTGGAAAACGGCAAGTTGACTAAACCCCTCAAGGGCGCAACGTTAATTGGCACGGCCACGGAGATTATGAATAAAATTTCCATGTCTTCCCAGGATTTGGGACTAGCGGCGGGATTCTGTGGTTCCGTCAGCGGCAGTGTCTATGTCACCGTCGGGCAACCCCACATTAAGGTTGATGGTATTACGGTGGGGGGACGTTAGTTTTCCTGGGAATTACAAAATCTCCCTAATTCAACAATTCAACTCAAGGTACGGGCGGAAACAAACCGCTCAATGCTTGCTAGGTCCCGGTGAATTTGAATATCTTGGTAGGCTCCACTAGCTCTCAAAAGTTCAGCAACCATGGGGGCCTGGCCGGTCATGATTTCCACCAACCAAAAACCTCCGGGCTTTAAATAAGTTGGCGATCGCCGAATGAGTTGCTCCACTGCTTGCAGGCCATCGGGGCCGCCATCTAGGGCTAAAAGGGGTTCGTGCTTAATCACTTCCGGTTGTAACTGGGCCAATTCCCGTTGGGGAATGTAAGGCGGATTAGACACCATGCCCTGGACCTGGCCCTTCAGATGCTCTAGGGGTTCCCACCAATAACCTTGATGAAATTGAATCCGATCGCCAAACTGATTCAACTGGGCATTTTCTCTGGCGATCGCCAAAGCAGAGCCGCTGCAATCCACGGCATGGACTAGGGCCTGGGGAAACGTGGCGGCTAAACCTAGGGCAATGGCTCCACTCCCCGTACCCAAATCCACCCAATGGTCAGCGCAGTTAGACGGAGATAAGGCAGAATGCTCATGTTGCACTATGTCGATTATTAACTCCGTTTCCGGCCGGGGAATTAGTACATCATCAGTGACTTTAATCACAAAATCACGCCACTGGGTTTGCCCCAACAGGTATTGCACTGGATATTTTTCCTCGACTCTTCTGCGCCAGCCCCGTTGAATATTTTCCCAAGTTTCTTGCAAAGCAATCTCTCGATGGGCAAAATCCTGCAACCGTAGGGTTAACCGGTCTAAATCCGTCCATCCCTGCAATAACCAGTTCAATTCCCCTGTTTCAATGCCATGGGCGATCGCCATTTGTCGGGCTGTGGCATACCAACGGGCAAATTCTTCACCGGAGACAAAGCCCTTATTCATTGTGTTTACGGGGGTTTACGGTTGATGGTGGCATACATGGCATGGGCAAACTTTGGCGCTTTTACTGCGGATGGGGATTAATTAATTCTTTTCGCTCTCCGAAAGGTGGAAGTAGAATACAGTGGAGTGTCCCCTGGAACGCCAAGCAAACGGTTATTCCTCCCCCGGTCCTGCGCCATGTCTGCTAGTCCCCGCCTCCACATTCTCCTCATTGAAGACAACCTGGCTGAAGCTCGCCTCCTGCAGGAAATTCTCAAAGGCTCCCCCAAGGAAAATTTTGCATTCAACCATGTGCAAAGGTTGGGGGATGCTTTAACGGTTTTGGCACAGGGGGAAAAGTTTGACATTATTTTGTTGGACTTAACCCTACCGGACAGCCAAGGTCTAAATTCCTTGCCGAAACTGCAAAGCCATCCTCAAAATTTACCCATCATTGTCCTCACCCATTACCAAGACGAAGAATTGGCCTTAGAAGCGGTCCGTCAAGGGGCCCAGGACTATTTGGTCAAGCGGGACGTGAGCTTGGATATTCTCCTACGTTCGCTCCATTATGCCATTCAACGCCATTGCCTCGCGCGGGAATTGGCGGCGGAAAACCAGATCCTGAGTGCCAGCATTAAACGCCAGGAAAGGGAATTGTCCGAGGCGAAGGCAGCCAATAAGCTCAAGTCAGAGTTTGTTTCCATGCTTTCCCATGATTTCCGCAATCCCCTCAATACCATTCTTTTGTCGGCGGGCTTGTTGGAAGAAAGTGGCGATCGCCTGAGTAAAGGGCAACAACATAATTATTTCAACATGATCCGCACCGCTATTAAGGATCTAGATGAATTATTGTCGGAGGTATTACTGCTGGGAAAAACGGAAAATGGCCAGCTCAGTTGTCAATTTGAATCCCTGGATTTACTTTACTTTTGCCAGGATTTAATGCGTTTGGTGAACAATGCCCAGCGCCAACCAAGGCCGATTCATTTCCACACCCAAGGCAATCTGCAACAGGGAGTTTGGGATGCCCATTTATTGCGCCACATTATTTGTAATCTCCTCAGCAATGCGATCAAGTATTCTCCTTCTCCCACCCCCATTTTGTTCGATGTAATTGCCGAAGGTAAAACCATGATCTTCCGGGTCACGGACCAGGGCATCGGCATTCCTCCCCAGGCCATGGCGGAATTATTTAATCCCTTTTTCCGAGCGGACAATGTGGAGGGGGTAACGGGTACTGGTTTAGGACTGGCGATCGTACAGCGTTGTGCCAATATCCATGGGGGAGAAGTGACAGTGGAAAGCAAGGAAGGGGAAGGGTCCTGTTTTGCTGTGCGTTTACCGATTCTGGAAATTGCCGACAATGGCGATCGGTTCAGCCCCTGAGAGTATGCTGGTCAAGCTCCAATCTGCCCCTACATCCCCCAACACTAGAGGCTTGTGAATACGCTCTAGGGAACGGGGAAAATTTTATCAATGGTGGCTGAATAAGATGGGACAAAGGATGGATAGGAGTGGACTAAGGTGGAGGAAATTCTATTTTTTTCCATGTTTAGAAGGGAAGTGGAAACGCTGAAACCCTTGATTTTACAGGTTTTTTGGGACTGACATGCCCTGGAGATTTCCCTATGCTGTAGTTATTGAAAGCAAAGGAACACCTCACCATGTTTGCCTCCACCAACTACACCTCCACCGCCATCCGCAACTACACCATCGCCGCCGTCACCGTTTTAACCTTGAGCATGGGTATGGGTGAATTGTTCAATAATCCTAACCGCATTGCTACCCAAAACACCATTGACAATTACAGTTCCTACATTGGCGCTGGTTTAGTTAGCTATGCCCAGTCTTCCCTGAAATAAACTAAGGTTGCTGGTCTTTTATCCCCATTACTCCATAGCCCGCTAAGGCTTGCAGTAGTAAGACCCATTGGTCAATCATCGCTAAAAGTAAAAGCAGAAAATATTTAGTTCAAAGAAGCAAAGTTGGCGCAAGGAAATCAGCAACAGCTTAATCAGCGCCGTCAACCCACTGTTGCATTGCCTTACTGAAATCCGCTAACTGCTGATAGTGCCCCAATAGACGCTGTTGATAATGGTGCTGTCGTTGAGGGGAGCGGGCCGATCGCCAGAAGATTAATTCCGTCGAGAGCAGGCGTAGGGTTCTTTGCAATTCCGTTTGTATGGATGACCATGGTTGCGGTCCTTGGCAAGGCCAGTCTTCCATTGTGACGCTAAGGAAATGATGCTGAATGAAATCCCCCAGTTCGTCAACCTGTTTGGCCACCGTCGCCCCCTCAGCCCCAGGATCGGCCATGGTGCACTGACATTGATCCAACAATTGCTGAAATTCCCTAAGGCGATCGGGTAAATCGAGTGGTAGCGTAGACGACATTGCTCCGATGAATTTGACGGGGGTTGGGCGAATCAAGGTTAAAATAATGTTAAGGCTTGCTGATTATTAACTCAAACTTGTCGACCCTGTGTGGTCCAACTCCCTGGGAAATCTCCTGGGGAGAGTATCGCTTTTACCTGTCCCTAGTAAAAGGAGCAAAAATCATTAATAACCATTAACATTAATTAACATTAATCCCAAAAACCTGCACCGATACAGAAATGTCTGCTACAAGATAAATACGGGATTTTGACAAGCTAATAGCTGATACTATTTTTCCCCCGTTAATTGGCAATTATCGGCTTTTTTGGTCGTTTTTTCTGTTTTATAACTAGTTAGTGCAAACTACCCTAACACCCTCCCCAAAACTATGAATGCCGTCGCCGCTCTGCCCACCCCCACCATTCACACCACCTGTGCCCAAGACATTCACGATATTGAATTGCCCCAGTGGTTAGAGGATTGTTTACAGCAGTGGCAGAGGGAGATAGAACAGGGCCAGGACGAAACAACGGCGCCCCATTGTCTAATTTGTCGAGCGTTCTGTTTTGCCTACGATCTCCATGCCCAACAGCGGCGGAAATCCGGGGAACCCTACATTGCCCATCCGGTGGCGGTGGCGGGGCTACTGCGGGATTTGGGGGGAGATGAGGCAATGATTGCGGCGGGTTTTTTGCATGATGTGGTGGAAGATACGGACATTAGCATTGAACAAATTGAAGCTTTGTTTGGGGAAGAAACGGCCAGTTTGGTGGAAGGGGTAACTAAACTCTCTAAATTTAATTTTTCTAGTACAACAGAGCATCAAGCAGAAAATTTCCGGCGTATGTTTTTGGCCATGGCCAAGGATATTCGGGTGATTGTGGTCAAGCTAGCCGATCGCCTGCACAATATGCGGACCTTAGATGCGTTAAGTCCAGAAAAACAACGGCGCATTGCTAGGGAAACCAAGGATATTTTTGCGCCTTTAGCCAACCGTTTGGGCATTTGGCGCTTTAAGTGGGAATTGGAAGATCTTTCCTTTAAGTATCTAGAACCCGATTCCTATCGCAAAATTCAGTCCCTGGTAGTAGAAAAAAGAGGTGATCGAGAATCCCGTCTGGAAACTGTCAAGGATATGTTGCGCTTCCGCCTGCGGGATGAGGGCATTGAACATTTTGAACTCCAAGGGCGCCCCAAACATCTCTACGGCATTTATTACAAAATGACCAGCCAGGATAAGGCCTTTGAAGAAATTTATGACATTGCCGCCCTACGCATCATCGTGGAAAGCAAGGGGGAATGTTACCGAGCTCTGTCGGTGGTTCATGACGTCTTTAAACCCATTCCAGGGCGCTTTAAGGATTACATCGGTTTGCCCAAACCCAACCGTTACCAATCCCTCCACACCACAGTTTTAGGACTAACTAGCCGACCCCTGGAAATCCAAATTCGCACCGAGGAAATGCACCATGTGGCGGAGTATGGTATTGCCGCCCATTGGAAATACAAGGAAAGTGGTGGCTCCGAAAATGCAACCCTCACCTCCACCGACGAAAAATTTACTTGGTTGCGGCAACTGCTGGACTGGCAGAGCGACCTCAAGGATGCCCAGGAATATGTGGAAAACCTTAAACAAAATCTCTTTGATGATGACGTTTACGTTTTCACCCCCAAGGGCGAGGTGATTTCCCTGGCCCGGGGGGCCACACCGGTGGATTTTGCTTACCGCATCCACACGGAAGTGGGCCACCATATGAAAGGGGCCCGGGTGAATGGCCAATGGTTGGGGGTGGATACCAGGCTGAAAAATGGCGACATTGTGGAAATTGTCACCCAAAAGAATTCCCACCCTAGTTTGGATTGGCTCAATTTTGTTGTTACCCCCAGTGCCCGCCACCGCATCCGTCAATGGTTTAAGCGTTCCCGCCGGGATGAGAATATTCTCCGGGGTCGAGAATTGTTAGAGAAAGAATTGGGCAAAACCGGTTTGGAAGCCCTGCTGAAATCAGAACCGATGCAAAAAACGGCAGAGCGATGTAACTACCAAAATGTGGAAGATTTGTTGGCTGGTTTGGGCTACGGCGAAATTACCTCCAATTCTGTGGTCAACCGTCTGCGGGAAAATAATGTCAACAACGTTAAAAATAGCCAGTCTAGCCAGGAAGTTACCCTAGCAAGTTCCCCCCAAGTCCATCCCCCTACTCCCCCTGCCACTGGCAAAGATAATTCGCCCATCGCCGGCATTGAGGGTTTGCTGTATCACATTGCTGGTTGTTGTCATCCGTTACCGGGGGAACCCATTATGGGGGTAGTGACCAGGGGAGCCCGGGGCATTTCCATCCATCGCCAGGGTTGCCATAACCTCGAACAAATGGACGGCGATCGCCTAATTCCGGTGCGCTGGAATCCCAACACCAATAATCACCAAACCTATCCGGTGGACATTGTCATTGAAGCCATTGACCGGGTAGGGGTGCTGAAGGATATTCTTTCTCGCCTCAGCGACAACCACATTAACGTCCGCAACGCCGATGTTAAAACCCATTTGGGACGACCCGCCATTATTAGTCTCAAAATTGATATTCACGACTATCAACAGCTATTGGGCATCATGGCCAAAATTAAAAATATGAGTGATGTGATGGACCTGCGTCGGGTAATTTCTGGTTAGTTTGGAGGCCCAGCCGATCACCATCCCCCACTAGAGGATATCCGCAAATCCTAACATTGGGGGATTGAAAACTTAGCCTGGGGAATTATGGGCATTGCGTCTATGGCCTGCCTAAAAATAAAAAAATCCCCCGAAATATGGGAGATTGAAGGGGTTTTAGGTAAAAAATGAATCCGTAAACGGTTTTAGGTACCGGAAGCCCAGGAATTGATGTATTCCACCTGTTCGGGGGTCAAGCTGTCAATGGCAATGCCCATGGCTTGGAGTTTCAAGCGGGCAATTTCTTGGTCCACTTCCACCGGAATGGAGTGCATGCCAGGTTCTAGTTGACCTTTATTTTTGACCAAATGCTCACAGGCTAGGGCCTGGTTGGCAAAGCTCATATCCATCACCGCACTGGGATGACCTTCGGCGGCGGCCAGGTTAACTAAACGACCTTCGCCAATCACAATAATGGACTTGCCATTGGGGAGAATGTATTGCTCGGTGAAGTTCCGAACTTCCTTAACTTCCTTGGCTTGTTCCTTGAGGGATTTGAGGTCAATTTCAATGTCGAAGTGACCGGAGTTACAAACAATCGCCCCATCTTTCATAACGGCAAAATGCTCAGGACGAATAACGTGTTTGTTGCCGGTGACGGTGATGAAGATGTCTCCCTGGTGGGCAGCTTCGGCCATGGGCATGACCCGGAAACCATCCATGGCGGCTTCAATCGCCGGTACGGGACTAATTTCGGTGACAATTACGTCAGCCCCCATGCCTTTGGCCCGCATGGCGACTCCTTTACCACACCAGCCATAGCCAGCCACCACAATGGTTTTACCGGCCAGGAGAATATTGGTGGCCCGGATGATACCGTCCAGGGTGGATTGGCCGGTGCCATAGCGGTTGTCATAAAAATGCTTGGTGTCCGCATCGTTAACGTTCATGGCGGGGAAGGTGAGTACCCCATCGTTGAACATGGCCCGCAGACGCACAATACCAGTGGTGGTTTCTTCGGTGGTGCCAATGATGTCACTGAGTTGGTGTTGCCGTTCCTGTACCAGGGTGGCTACCACGTCGCTACCGTCGTCAATGATGATGTTGGGGCGGTGATCCAGCGCAATCTGCACATGGCGGTGATAGGTTTCATTATCCTCCCCTTTGATGGCGTAAACGGGAATGCCGTAGTCGGCTACCAAACAGGCGGCCACGTCGTCTTGGGTGGACAGGGGGTTACTGGCAATGAGCAAAGAATCAGCGCCACCAGCATGCAAGGCGATCGCCAAGTTAGCGGTTTCGGTGGTAACGTGACAGCAGGCCACCAAGCGGATACCGGCGAAGGGTTTTTCCTGGGCAAAGCGTTCCCGGATTTGTTTTAACACGGGCATTTCCCGGGCCGCCCATTCGATGCGCTGACGACCTTGGGGAGCGAGGCTAATATCTTTAATATCGTATTTCTGTTTAACGGGCGTTGCTACCATACGGGGTAATTCCTAAGAACTTTGCTTGAATGTGATATAACTTAACATTTTATCGGTCTGGAATGGCGATCGCCCCTTTGTCCATTGACAGACGGTTAGCGCAGGTAGGCAAAGCTCTAATCTGATCCTAAATTTTCCTACCAAAGCTCTGGCAACCCTGCAGAACTTTAAACCTATCCCCCTAGGCTTGGGGCCAGGGGACTTTTCAAGCAACTCCTTGGGGCACTATTTGGAAATGTGATAATGGGAGTTATAATTCGCCTCTCGGAGAAAAGTTGAAATGCACTCATTGTCATCACTGGAATTTCCTGAGCTTAAAAGTGTTATTGCCCAATGTAATCTTGAAGAAAAACTTGAATTATTAGAACTTTTGGAAAAGGATACTTTTGGCACCAGATTTAACAAATTTTTAAATTCTGTCAAAACTGACGAATTAACCTTAGAAGACATTACACAAGAAGTTGAATCGGTCCGGCAAGCTAATTATCATGAACAATGAAGTTATCCGGGTTGTAATTGATACGAATATCTGGATCAGTTTTCTAATTGGAAAAACTCTTCAAGGTTTAAATCAAGCCATCATTGATAACCAAGTGGTCATTTTATTCAGTGACACTTTGTTTACTGAGCTGATGGAAGTATTACACCATCCTAAATTCAAAAAGTACTTTTCCGGAACAGCCATCCAAAATTTAATCGCACTGTTAAACGAAAAAGTTGAATTGGTTGAAGTGAATCTTCATTTTGACAGTTATCGAGACAAAAAAGATAATTTCTTGCTGGATTTGGCAGTCTCAGGCAATGCAAATTATTTGGTGACGGGAGATAGTGACCTATTGACATTAAACCCATTTGACAATGTAGAAATTATCTCCTATCAACATTTTCAAGCTATTATTTTAGCCATGATGGATAATCAGTAATTATTAATCGATGGATTAATATTTAAATTAAATATCATTCACAGCGGTGATTTTTACCTCCGTTTCTAGTTCCGATTGCACCGTCAAACCTGTTTCCAGGAAAGTTTTCACCGGTGCCACTTCTCCCCCCACCGGACTGCAATAGGCGGGAATGGCACTGGCCACCAACGCAATATGGCGATCGCCAACCGCCAAACCATGGGTAGGGTCATAGCCCCGCCAACCAGCTCCAGGCAAGTACACTTCCGCCCAGGCATGGAGTTCCCATTGACTAATCTCCGGATCTCCCACTTCGTAACCACTGACAAACCGGGCGGCTAAACCCATGGCGCGACAGACTTCCATAAATAGCACTGTTAGATCTCGACAGGAGCCTTCTCGACTGCGCCAAGTCACCCCCGCTTCCCAGGGCTCCCCGATAGCCCGCACTGTATAGGTACAATGTTCGTAGAGTTTTTGGGTCAAATTTTGTAAAAAGGCGATCGGTTGTCGCTGGCAATCATGGGCAATGTCCTGGGCTAGTTCCACGGCCACCGGATCAAGACGACCTTCGTAGGGCACCAAGTAACCCCTCAATTGTTGAGCCAGGGATTGGGGATAGTCAAATGGTAGTTTTAATGCCCACGGTTCTAGCAAAAAGTTGAAGGGATTTTCCATGGTGGTTTGCACAAAGGATTCCACGGCGATCGCCAGCTTTTCTGTGGGGTCAGTGAACCATACTTTTTGTTCGCCATTGCCATCGAGGGTGGTGATTTCCGCTAAACCGGCAGGGAGGGGATCAATGGTTAGATTATAGGTCAGCAGATTTTGCCAACCATTACTGCGGGGTCGCAATCGTAAACGGTGAGGACGTAAATAAACGGGCTGATTAAAGCGATATTCAGTGTGATGTTCAATGCGATAGGTTGCCATAAAATCAGAAAATCTAGAGTTGATTATTGGAGGATATGCCGACAAAAATTTTAAGAATTCTTAAATACTTTCAGGCTGTTTAGACTATGACGATGATTTTATTCTGAGAGCCAATCAAAAACTAAGCCAAAATTAATTTGTAGACTGGAAGCAAAGGTTGGCACGGGTAAAATTTGCTCCGCTTGGTCAAAAATATTCGGCTGTTTTCCTGAAATATAGGTAAAAATAATTTGCTCAGCAGGATCAATTAACCAACCCATTTCGCTACCATGGTTTAAACAGTGGAGAATATTTCTAATTACCCTAGTTTGGCTTTGATCTGGAGAAAGAATTTCAATGGCCCAGTTAGGTGCAAGGGGAAAAAAGTTGGCAATTTTACCGTCATCATCCCTGGGAATATTGGACCAAGCAAAAACAGACAAATCCGGCACAATGGAGCGACCACCAAAAGTACAGCGCAATTCGGGAAACGCCCTAGCAATTTTTCGGTTTTTCAGGGATGAATTGATGACTGCAACCAATTCTCCTTGAATGACACTATGTTTTCCTTGGGGCATAGGTTTTTGAATAACTTGTCCTTCAACATATTCCTGTGCCGGTTTAGTTTCTGGCAAATCAAGAAAATCTTTTAAGCTAATCGATGGGGGTGCAATTTGCAGCATATTAATTCTGTAGTCATGGGTTAAGCAATTAAAGACTGATAAACTTCTAGGGTTTTACGGGCAGTGTTTTCCCAGGAAAAATCCTTAGACCTAGTTAAACTTTTTTGCCTTAAGTGATCCCGCCAATCCGTATCACTAACAATTTTTTCCAATGCTAACGCTAGAGCCTGGGTATCTTGGGGATCTACTAATACACCACTGTCTCCCATCACTTCTGGCAAAGATCCAGCCCCAGCAGTAATTATCGGTAAACCAAAGTTCATTGCCTCCACCACTGGCAAGCCAAAACCTTCATAAAAAGAAGGATAAACAAAAGCTGTCGCCCGTTGGTAAAATTCCCCTAGCCACTGGTTGGGCACATAGGCCAAACGATGAATCTGATCTTGATAGGCAGAATTGGCGATCGCCGTGAGAATGGGTTCATATTTCCAGCCCAATTGACCGATGAGCACTAACTGGTGGTGGGCCTTAGTGACTTGTTTGAATAAATTAAAGGCTTCGATCAAGCCAACCACATTTTTTCGGGGTTCCAGAGTGCTGACAAAAAGAAAATAGGGCACTGCAAAATTGTAGGGAATGGTGGCTAACAATGACTCATTTATGAATTTATTTTTTGGAGAACTTGGCTCTGTGGATAACTGTGAACCCCGGTAACGACTAGCTTGGGGAGTAACAAAAATTCGTTCTAGGGGAAACTGGTAATATTCGTTAATTTCCCGTTTTGTACTCTCTGCAAAGGTTAAAATTCCCTGGGCAAAGGGCAAACAACGCAAAATTCTTTGGTGGTAACGTTGCACAATGGGCGGAACGAATTCGGGAAATTTGAGAAAAGTTAGATCGTGAATTGTTAATAAATTGATGGCTTTTTGGCTAGGAAAAATATAATGGTCAATGCCATGGATAAGATCCGGTTTGTCTAGACGCTTCTCCAATAAATTCAAAATGGGATTGGGAAAATTAACTAGGCGATCGCTCAGGGTAACTGGCAACGGCAAACAAGTACAATCGGTGAATTCGGCCAGATGATGTTTTTTTTGCCAATTTCCTTGGCACCAATCTTTTAAGCCAGGTTGATAATAAATTTGTAGAGAAAATTGCCCTTGAAATTGTTGGCTATGTTGTAGTTCATTAAGGGCTCGCAGCAGACTGAGATTATAAAAACCGATACCACTCAATTGGCCCCGTATTGCTGTAGCATCCACACAAACTTTTAGCATCACCAATTAATTTTGCTCACTGTTGATCAATACTTAGCAAATGTCAAAATTTTAAGCACAATCTTTTTCCAGGGGGAGGGTAAAGTAAATCTCTGCCCCCCTACTAACCGCAGTATTGAGACCAATTTGGCCACCGTGGGCCTCGACAATGAGCTTGCAAACGTATAGTCCTAAGCCCAGCCCAAGGGGATTGTTCTCCCGATCGCCGCGCTGATAACGTTCAAAAACTCGGTCAGCGATGGCCAGATCCACACCCACCCCATTATCTTTGACCCGACAGGTTAGGGTTTGGTCTATGGCGGTAACCGTAATGGTAATGCTCAACGGTTGGGGCCGGGGTAAAGGATTGTATTTCAGGCTATTGGCCAATAAATTTTCCAGCACCCGCCAAATAAAGTTGGCATCTCCCATGATTGCGGGTAAATTTTCCCCCAGATTTAAATTAAGAGTTACTTCCTGCTCCCCCAACCCCAACGACCATTCCTCCGCAAAATCCCTCACTAGGGTGCCCAGATCAAGGCGTCGCAACACTAAGGGAACCCCCTGTTGTTCCCAATGCTGGCTTTCCACCAGGGAATTGATCAAGGCTAATTGACGTTCACAACTGCGGGCCATCTGCTCTAGGGTTTGGCGGGGCAGGGAAAGTTCCGTTTGATCTGGATCGGCCCGTTTAAGGCAGTTATTGAGCACCATAGATAACCCCAACACAGGATTACGGAGATCGTGGGACACCACCCGTAGGGAAACCTCCAGGGATTGTTCCGCCCGCTTCCGTTCTTGGATTTCTGCTCGTAGTTGATGTTTTTGTTGTTGTAGTAGCAGTTGGTGTTCAATGCGGGCCAGCACTTCTTCCATTTGAAATGGCTTAGTGATGTAATCCGCTCCCCCCAGGTTAAAGGCTTTGACTTTATCAAGCACATTATCCAGGGCACTGATAAAGATAATTGGAATTTCTTGGGTGTGGGGATTGGACTTTAGCCGGGCACACATTTCATAGCCGTTCATGGTGGGCATGTTAACGTCTAGCAAAATCAAGTCCGGCGGGGACTGCTCAATACTTTTGAGGGCAAAATTAGCATTCAATGCTTTACGGATTCGGTAACCATGGGCGGACAAAAGGTTGGCCAGCAAACGTACATTGTCCGGGGTGTCATCGACGATAAAAAGGGTTTTACAGTCCGGGCCCATGGCGATCGCCTGCGGGAATTGGTGGAGGGGGAAGAAAAGTTGAGTAAAAGTAGAAGTTGAACTGAATTTTCAACACCTGTTAGTACAGTTGGGAGCAATTAATTGGGTTACCCCGCTAGGGTCACCGCCCCAAAACTGGATTCAACCACTAGGAAAATCTGCTCAAAACGATATTCCCTGGCCCAGGTGGCCAATAGATGAGCTAAGGATGGGGACAAGGTCGGCAGGGACTCAACCAAGGTAATCAGGTCATCGTCATTGCATTCTAAAGCCATTTTTGCCATCTTTTGTCGCCAGGACTGGGGAGTTTTAGCCAATTGTTCTGATAGGGACGGAGCCGTTATCACAGGAAATGGCCGGAGAGGGGAAGCCGGTGGTTGCCCCTGGGAAGGTAAAGCCACGGCCAGGTGTTTAGCCAGAAGGGCAATCAATTCTTCGGGGCGGAAGGGCTTACTTAAAAAGTCGTCACAGCCGGCGCTAAGAATTTCGGCCCGTTCCCCTTCAAAAGCACTGGCGGTGAGGGCAATAATGATCGTATGTTGACCTTGGGGGCTGGCTTTAATTTTTTGAGTAGTGCTCCGACCATCCAGCACTGGCATTTGCATATCCATCAAAATTACCTGGGGATGCCAACTTTCCCACAGGGCGATCGCCATTTCTCCGTTTTCCGCTTCTTGGACAACAAAGCCCAGACTAGTGAGTAATTGGCGCAGTAGTAACCGACTTTCCGGGCGATCGTCCACCACAAGAACTTTTTGATTGTACTGATCTAACGGCGGCAGGGTAACCGCTGAAGTTTCCGGGGTTGGCTTGGGGGCCGCCATCACCTGCACTGGAATGGCAAAAAAGAAAGCACTACCTTGATCGACCTTGCTCCTGACTTGAATTTGTCCCCCCATCAACTGAACAAATTTTTGGCTAATGGGCAGCCCTAAACCATTCCCCTGACAAGACTTAAGCCCCGTTTCTGTCTGGGCAAAGGGTACAAACAGTTCATCCATTTCATGGGCAGCAATGCCCGGCCCCGTATCCGACACTAAAAAATGAAGCCAGATGGATGCTCCTTGACCTTCATCAGTCTGGGGAGCGGTCAGGCATTTAACCTTGAGGGTGACACCGCCCTGGGCAGTAAACTTAATGGCATTGGCCAACAAATTAATCAACACCTGCCGCAATTTGCCCCCGTCAGTCTTAATCCATTCGGGCACCTCCGGCGATCGCTCCACTTTAAGGAGGAGTTGTTTTTCCTGAGCCCTTAGTTGGAAAAGAGCCTGGAGATTATCCAACAAACGATGGCAATCAATGATTTTTTCATTGAGGGTGGTGCGCCCTGCCTCAATTTTGGACATTTCCAAAATGTCGTTAATTAGCTCTAATAAGTGCTCACCGCTCCGGTTGATGATATCTAAGGTGGGACGGTGGGGAGCCAAACTGGGATCCCGATGCAACAGTTGACTAAAGCCAATAATGGCGTTGAGGGGAGTGCGTAATTCATGGCTAATACTGGCCAAAAATTCCGTTTTAGCCCGATTGGCCGCATCCGCCGCTTCCTTAGCTTGGGTCAGGGTTGTCTCTGCTTGGTGCCGGGCCTGGGCGATCGCCAAAAATTGTCCCACCAGTTTGGCCAAGTTCAACTCCTCCGGGTTCCAACCATAGTTGTCGTGGAGATGAACCATGCTGATGTAGCCCAACACCTGGGCATCCTTAACCATGGGCACCACTAGGATGGATTTCACCAGGTCAAATTGCAGGGAGACCTTATCCATCTCAGCTTCCGGCGGCATTTGCTCCACATCCCTCACCAAAACGCCTTCACTATCCTGCAAATTGGCCCAGAGCCAAGGATAGGTGGCCACCGGTACTCCTTGAAAAGTTGATAACCGGGGGGCAATACCCACAGCACACCATTCTTCCGCCATGTGTAAACAGTCCTTGGCTGGGTCATGGTAAATCACATGGACCCGCTGACAGCCAAACAACAGCCCCAGTTGCTCTATGGCAAAACGCACCGCTGTGGCCCAGTCCTTTTCCAGCAAAGTTCTCGCAATTGCCCGCAGACAATCTTCCCGTTCCAACTTTTGCTCCAAAACCTCCCCCCGGCGATCGCCTATCCTCCTAGGATTTGACCCATCTCACCAGTTGGGGACAGCCCCAAAGTGATACCCTTAAAGATGGCAAATTTGACCAAAACTCAACAGTAATCCTGTAGTCTAACTATAAACAAATTCCTAGACAATCAGCATGGTAGCCGTAAAAGAAGCAACTAACGTTGGCAAAATTACCCAGGTCATCGGGCCTGTAATTGACGCCCAGTTCCCCAGTGGTAAATTGCCCCGTATTTATAATGCCCTTAAAGTCCAAGGCAGAAACTCTGCTGGTAACGAAGTAGCTGTTACCTGTGAAGTGCAGCAGCTTCTCGGCGATAACCAAGTCCGAGCCGTAGCCATGAGTTCCACCGACGGTCTCGTCCGGGGCATGGACGTGGTAGACACCGGGGCCCCCATCAGCGTTCCCGTCGGCACCGGCACCCTGGGTCGTATTTTTAACGTTCTTGGTGAGCCTGTTGACAACAAAGGCCCCGTGCCCGCTGGTGAAACTTTCCCCATTCACCGTCCCGCTCCCAAATTGGTGGATTTGGAAACCAAGCCCCAAGTATTTGAAACCGGCATTAAGGTAATTGACCTGCTTACTCCCTACCGTCAGGGTGGCAAAATCGGTCTCTTCGGTGGTGCTGGTGTGGGCAAAACCGTAATCATGATGGAATTGATTAACAACATCGCCATCCAACATGGTGGTGTATCTGTATTTGGTGGCGTAGGGGAACGGACCCGGGAAGGGAATGACCTCTACAACGAAATGATCGAATCCAACGTAATCAACGCCGACAAACCGGAAGAGTCCAAAATTGCTCTGGTGTACGGTCAGATGAACGAACCCCCCGGGGCTCGGATGCGGGTAGGCTTAACCGCTTTGACCATGGCGGAATATTTCCGGGATGTGAACAAACAGGACGTATTGCTCTTCATCGACAACATTTTCCGCTTCGTCCAAGCTGGTTCGGAAGTATCGGCTCTGTTGGGCCGGATGCCCTCTGCGGTAGGTTACCAGCCCACTTTAGGTACGGACGTTGGTGATTTGCAAGAGCGTATCACCTCCACCAAGGAAGGTTCCATTACCTCCATTCAGGCTGTGTATGTACCGGCGGACGACTTGACTGACCCCGCCCCCGCCACCACCTTTGCCCACTTGGACGGTACCACCGTGCTTTCCCGTGGTTTGGCCGCTAAAGGTATTTACCCCGCCGTGGACCCCTTGGATTCCACCAGCACCATGCTTCAGCCCTCCATCGTTGGGTCAGAGCATTACGACACCGCTCGGGAAGTGCAATCCACCCTGCAACGCTACAAAGAATTGCAAGATATTATTGCCATTCTTGGCTTGGATGAATTGTCTGAGGAAGACCGTTTGACCGTAGACCGGGCTCGGAAAATTGAGCGTTTCCTTTCCCAACCCTTCTTCGTCGCCGAAGTATTTACCGGTGCCCCCGGCAAGTACGTTTCCCTGGCTGACACCATCAAAGGTTTCAAAGCGATTTTGGCTGGTGAATTGGATGATTTACCGGAGCAAGCTTTCTACCTGGTGGGAGACATTGAAGAAGCTAAGGCCAAAGGTGCCAAGCTCAAAGAGGGTTAAGTTAATAACCTGGGGTCTAGGTTAGGAAATAGTTAGGGGGAATAGCAGTGGTTTTCTAGGATGACCATTGCCTGTTATCCCCCTTCTTCCTGGCCGGCGATCGCCAGTTGTTTGTATAGAAACGCTATCAAAGGGAAATTCCTAAAAATGACGTTAACAGTACGGGTAATCACACCGGATAAGGTAGTTTGGGATGAGGAAGTGCAGGAACTCATTCTCCCCAGCACCACCGGTCAACTGGGTATCCTCAGTAACCATGCTCCCCTGCTCACCGCTTTGGAAATTGGCGTGATGCGGGTGCGCCCAGGTAAAGACTGGCAGAATATTGCCGTCATGGGGGGTTTTGCCGAGGTAGAAAATAATGAAGTTAAGGTATTGGTCAACGGCGCTGAATTAGGCACCACCATTGATGCTGAATCGGCCCGCCAAGCCTACACCGCAGCCCAGGGGGCTTTGGAAGAGGCCAACCGGGGGGAAGATAAACCCAACCAACTGAAAGCTTCTAACAATTACAAAAAAGCTCGGGCTCGCCTGCAAGCGGCCGGTGGAGCCGTCTAGTCGGGACGGTTGTCGTTGGTCAGCACCATGGCCCAACCCAGCTTGGTTAACCAAAGTCTTCCCGGTGTTAAGCACTGTTAGCATTGGGGAGGCTTTTGCCTTGGCACTAGTAACCGTTTTTGCTTCCGCCCCAGTCCCAGTGGCCCATGGGGACTAGGAATGTCCGATCGCCTTGTTTGCCCTATGAAAAAACCTTGGAAAACTTCCCCAACAGTGGCTCCTAACGCTAAGCCCTGGCAACGATTCGTCCTGGTGGCCACCTTGGTGATGGCGATCGCCGTTTTTAGCAATGTTTATTTAACTCCAGCCATTGCCAGGGATCTGGAGAACCAACCCAAAACCCATGATCAGTTGACGTTTCCCCCCCTGCCGGAGATTAACCTGCCGGAATACGAACGTTACACTCTGCCCAACGGTTTGGTGGTTTATCTAATGCCTGACCGGAGACTGCCCCTGGTGTCGGGATCGGTGGTGATGCGGGCAGGATCCCGTTGGGAACCGGCGGATCAGGTGGGGCTAGCCCAGTTGACGGGCACCACCATGCGTTTGGGGGGAACAGAACAAAACTCCCCAGCCCAACTGAATAATTTATTGGAGCAAAAGGCCGCTGCCATTGAAACTAGCATTGGCACCTCTTCCGGTTCTGCTAGTTTTTCCTCCTTGAGCAAGGACTTTGACCTAGTCTTTGACCTATTTGCCCAAGTTCTCCAAACCCCAGCCTTTGATGAAGCCCAGATTGCCCTGGCTAAAAACCAACTTCGAGGAGCCATTGCCCGGCGTAACGATGACCCTGGAGATATTGCCAGCCGGGAATTTAGTAAAATGCTTTACGGCCCCACCAGCCCCTATGCCCGCACGGTGGAGTACCAAACCTTAGCCAATATCGACCGCCAGGCCATTATTGATTTTCATCGGCGCTACGTCCGTCCAGACCAGATGATTTTAGGCATTGTGGGGGACTTTGACAGCGAAACCATCAAACAAACCATTGCGGAAAGGTTTGGTAATTGGCAAGGGTCGGGGACTGTTCCCCAGTTGACTCCCCCCAGCGCTAGCCAAGTTAACGACAGTGAAGTTTTTTTAGTTAATTTGCCCCACGTTACCCAAAGCAATGTTCTTTTGGGACAAATTGGCGGCATGGTGGACAGCCCGGATTACGCTGCCCTGTCGGTGATGAATGGGGTACTGGGGGGTTTTGCAGGCCGGTTGTTTAACAATATTCGCTCCACCCAGGGCTTGGCCTATAGCGTTTCCGGTAGTTGGCAGGCTGCCTATGATTATCCCGGTTACTTTCTGGCTGGGGGTCCTACCCGCACGGAAACCACGGTGCAATTTCTCCAATCCCTGTTACAGGAGTTTGAAAAGTTACGCATCACTGAAGTAACCGCTGAGGAATTGGCCTATGCCAAAGATTCAATTTTAAATTCCTTTGTTTTTAATTTTGAAAGGCCGGGGCAAACCCTTTCCCGTTTGATGACCTACGAGTATTACGGTTATCCAGAGGATTTTATTTTCACTTACCAACAGGCGGTGATGGACACCACAGTGGAGGATGTGCAACGGGTAGCGGCTAAGTATCTCCAGCCCGAACAGATGATTGCGGTGATTGTGGGGCAAGGCGATCGCCTAAAGGATGAATTGGAAGCCCTAGACCGGCGGGTGCAAATGTTGGAAATTGCCATTCCCGAAGCTAGTAGTTAATTGGGCCATGGACCGCCAGGGGAAACAAAAAACGGCTCCAATAGAGGCTCTGGCTATGGGAGTGGTGGTCACTGGGCTAGCCCTGGACACTGCCTTGGGAGATCAATTACAAACTTGGACAAAGTTGTTACAGGGAAAAACGGCCATCAAGCCCAAGCAACCTTTTATAAACTTGCCATCGTTCCCCTTGGCATTACAGGGAAATTATCCTCGTTCCCTGGGACAATTGGTTCCGCCCTTGGTGCAGGCCGCCATTGATGATGCCCAACTTGATCCCGCTGAACAACCCTGGGGAGTGGCGATCGGTTCTAGTCGGGCTAACCAATGCCATTGGGAAGATTGGGTTGGGCGCAACATTAAGCCTCCGGTGGCCCCCAACTTTAAGCTTGTGGATTGGTGGCAGACTTTACCTGATCAGGCCGCCCGTTTAGCTGCCCAACTTCTACCGGAAGTAACGGTGATGCAATGCCCCATGGCCGCCTGTGCCACTGGGTTATGGGCGATCGCCCAGGGAGTGGAGTTAATTAGAACAGGCCATTGCCAACGGGTGTTGGCCGGGGCAGTGGAAGCCCCCATTACACCGCTCACATTGGCTGGTTTTAGCAAAATGGCCACGCTAGCACCGGATGGATGTTATCCCTTCGATCGCCAGCGCCAGGGTTTAGTGTTGGGGGAAGGGGGAGCTTTGTTAGTATTGGAAACCCGGGAATTAGCCCAGAAGAGAAAAGCCAGAATTTACGGTGAAATTTTGGGTTGGGGTTTTAGTTGTGATGCACTCCATCGTAGTACTCCTGCCTTTGATAACCACAGTGCCCAGCAAGCCGTGAAGCATTGCCTCACCCGCAGTGGTTTAACCCCAGAGCAAATTGACTTGATTCATCCCCACGGCACTGGCACTCTTTTCAACGATCAACGGGAGGCCGCTTTAATCCAAACTCTTTTTCCTCAAAATCCTCTCATTACTTCCAGCAAAGGGGCCACTGGCCATACCCTGGGCGCTTCCGGGGCGATCGCCGTAGCTTTGACTTTATTAAGCCTTCATCAGCAAAAATTGCCCCCCTGTGTTGGTTTGAAAGAACCTGAATTTCCCCTCAACTTTGTCCGCATTGAATCAGTTCAGCCAGCAACTAGCCCTTTAAACTATGGTCTCTGCCTCAGTTTTGGCTTTGGCGGCCAGAATGGGGCGATCGCCGTGGGACACGCACCACTACCAACAAAATGAACCGGACGTCAAGTCTCGTTGACAAAAATTAACATTATGTTTACTATAAAAAACATAAGGCTATGGAAACCCGACAGAATTCCTTTGCATGAACTATTAAGGGCACGGGTTCTAGGGGTTTCGGTACCTTCCATTGACATTGAGTTCTCCTAGATATGCCCTCGGTGATGCCGGGGTATTTTTTTGACCGTCTGAATGTTTTTTGTTTAATCCCGCTGGATGGACTTAATTAGTTCCCCCTGAGGGTTAACTAAATCGATCATCAATGGCATTTGTCCCGCTGCATGGGTAGAACAACTAAGGCAGGGATCATAACAACGAATACCCGCTTCCACCCGGTTTAAAAACCCTTCTTGCACATCATGATTGCGAATGTAGTGTTTGGCAATTTGGGCCACGGTTTTATTCATGGCTAAGTTATTGTTGCCCGTGGCAATGATCAAATTCACTTTCTTAATTAGACCATCTTCATCTATCTTGTAATGGTGGAATAAAGTACCCCGGGGTGCTTCGCTCACTCCCACCGCTTCGGTACAATTAATTTCTGCCTTAGCTCGACAATTTTTGGACAAAATATCAGGGTCAGCCATTAACAATTCGATGGCTTCTAAACAGGCAAGAATTTCCACCAAGCGGGCGTAATGATAAAAGAAAGAGGACGTGGCCACACCTCCAGCCCGTTGCCGATATTCTTCTAATTCTTGGTCTGCTTCCGGGGTGCCAATGTGATGACAAACATTAAGGCGGGCAAGGGGACCAACCCGATAAATGCCATCGGGATAACCCAGAGATTTGTAGTAGGGAAATTTTAAATAGGACCATTTTTCCACCGATTCACCAATAAAATCAGCGTAATTATCTTCACTGAGATTGTCCGCGACAATATTGCCTTCACTGTCGGTAAACCGCAGGGAGCCGCCATAATGTTCCCATTCATTATTTTTCCCAACTAAGCCCATAAATAGGGAGGGAAATTTGCCAAATTCTGCCACTTCTGTTTGGAAGCGGTCCAACATATTTTTAAACAAATTTAAGGCTAAATAAACGGTTTCTTTTGCTTCTGGTAAACGGTCCACAATCCATTGTCTGCCTTCTTCCGACAACGGCGATCGGACTCCACCGGGCACTGACCAAGCAGAGTGGATTTTTTTAGCTCCCAAAAGTTCAATTACCGTTTGGCCAAATTGCCGTAACCGAATACCTGCCCTAGCTAAATCGGGGTCAGCAGCAATTAAACCAAACACATTGCGAGTAGCGGGATCACTGTCCCAACCAAGCAGAAAATCAGGACTGCTGAGATGGAAAAAACTTAGGGCGTGGGATTGGGTAATTTGCCCTAAATTCATTAAACGGCGCAGTTTTTCCCCGGCTGGAGGGATTTGCACCGCCAGTAACTTATCCCCGGTTTTAGCCGCACAGAGCAGATGGCTAACCGGACAAATGCCGCAAATACGGGCGGTAATACCAGCCATTTCCCACATGGGACGACCTTCGCAAAATTTTTCAAAACCCCGATACTCCACCACATGGAAACGAACATCATCTACGTTGCCCTGGTCGTTGAGGAAAATGGAGATTTTGGCATGGCCTTCAATCCGGGTAACGGGATCGATAACAATGGTTTTAGACATGGGATTGATTATTGTTGATTTAGATATTTTTTGAGCAGTAAATATAGAAAGCCGGATCTTGTAATAAATATTCAGGAATTTAAATCAATCTAACTACTGTTAGCAATAACTAATTTTATTCTAGGGAAATTTTGTTGTACGGAATTGAACAGTTTTTTGTCACAGGTATAAAAATCTATCTGCATTTTTTCTGCTAAAGCTAAATAATGGACATCATAGGCGGCTGACAATTGAAACTTTTCGGCGATCGCCAAAGCATCCTGGTGTAGTTCTGAGTTTGAATAAAGTTCAATGCCGAGATTAAAACTTTCTGTAAGAGCAATTTGGGCTTGAGTGTAGTTAATCTGATTGGTCTTGTTTAAACGCCACAAAACATTAGTCACCTCATAGTTGATTAGATCAGGAGCAACAATTTTAGTATTTGCGTTACACCATTTATTCCACATCTCAAGATAGATAGTTTCTTCATAATACCCAACAAGAAGTCGGACAATAAAATTTGAGTCAATACAAATTGTGAAAGAAGTTTGGTTGGTCATACCTAAAAATCATTTTCCAAAACAGGCTTGTAGAACATCTTGGGTTCTTTCCTCACGCATTTCTTCGATGATTTCATCTATAGAAAGATCAAAAGGTTTTCCCTGACGAGAAGCATAAATTTCTTGGCGATTGGTTTCAATTTTCCCCAAAACCTCCTGCCAGTTGCTATTTTTTTCTGCCAAATGAGTTTCCAATAACTTTTGCTCCTCTGGGGAAAGACTTTGAATTATTTGAACCAAGGATTCTACTAATTGGGTATTCATTATTAAATCTCCTGAATAGCTATTTTGCAAACTGTTTAGAAAACTTGAATTTTAACCAAATTTGATCATTGCTCGCCCTTCCATGAGGGGATGTTCCCCATTTAATAATGGTTCTAGCGTTGCTCGAATACGGTGGGCATCGGGAGGACAACCGGGCATAAAAATATCCACCGGAATAACCTCATGTAGGGGAATAACCTTGTCTAATAGAGGCGGCACAATACCAGGTTCATCGGGCAGTTGAGGCGTCCCATCTCCCAGTTCAATATAGGCTCGGCGCAGAACCGGATCGCTACCTTTGAGCATATTACGCATACCGGGGACATTGGCGGTTACAGCACAGTCCCCAAAGGAAATTACTACCTTCGTTTTCTGTCTCAACTCCAAAGCTAACTCTAAATTTTCTTCGTTGGCGATCGCCCCTTCCACTAGGCAAACATCCACATTGTCCGGGTATTCCTTGAGATCAGAACCAACGGGACTGAAAACCACATCAACTTTTTGAGCGAGATCAATGAGCCATTCGTCCATATCAAGGAAGGACATATGACAGCCGGAACAACCAGCGAGCCAAACGGTAGCAAAACGAATTTTAGCCATGATTAAAAGTTTAGAAATGATGTTAAAAGTTCTTAAAAGTTCAACCTACCTGACCCATTCCTTTTCTTTACGGGCAGTGGCTAAAAACTCCACCTTACGGCGATCGCCAATTTTTTCAGCAGTAGTTTCTCCTTTATGGAAGATAGAACCCGTGGGACAGGCATCCACACATTTGCCACAGGAAGTACAGGCATCAACGGTTCCCCAGGGCTGATTTAAACCAGAAACAATTTTGCATTCTGCGCCCCGGTAAGCCACATCCCAAACGTGGGCTCCCTCAATTTCATCGCAAACTCGCACACAACGGGTACAGAGAATACAACGGTTATGATCAATGCCAAACATGGGATGGGATAAATCCACTTCTCGCTTGGGAAATTGATATTTAAATCGGCTGTGATCCATACCCACCGTAATGGCCATATCTTGCAATTCACAGTTGCCGTTAGCCACACAAATGGCACAGACATGATTGCCTTCGGAAAAAAGTAATTCCACTGTCATACGTCGGTAATTTTGCAATTTTTCTGTGTTGGTGTGGACTACCATTTCTTCGCTCACAGCGGTAACGCAGGCGGGCATCAATTTATTCGTGCCTTCCACTTCCACCATGCACAAACGACAGGCTGCCGCTTCTGAAATCCCTTCTAAATGGCAAAGGGTGGGAATGGGAACCCCTGCTTCTTTAGCCGCTTGCAAAATACTTGCGCCTTCTTCAATGGCGATCGCCTTATCATCAATGGTTAAAGTAACAACAGACATTGGCCAAAAACTCCTTTGAAAATGAATTAACTAAATTGTTGAAGTAGCCAACGCATGACTTCTCCATGATTCGTTTGGCGTGTTTTTTGCAACGCCTCTTCCAAAACAGCTAAATTTAATCCAGGTAAAACTAAAGATTCTCGAATTTGGTAGCTCCCTTGGTTTTCCATTTTAAACCCCATGATTTTAGTGGCCTTCACATCCACAATCCAATATTCTTTAACGCCTAACTCTTCATAAAGTAGCCGTTTTTTTCCTTGATCATCAGCTAAGGAAGTATTGGCAATTTCGATAACTAAATCTGGGGGAGGATAATCATTTAAATTGACAATACCTGTTCCAGAGGGGATAGCCATAGCATTATCCCCCACATGGCAAGAAATATCAGGTTGTACCTCCCAATGACCGGGTTTACGATAACTACAGGTATCATTTCCGTTGAGCGGAATTTTCTTAAAAATTGCATACAGACTAATAGCGTTACTAATTAGGTAATGGTCTCTTGAATGATCGTTACCAACGGGAGACATTTCAATTCTCAACTGGTTTTGATAGTAGTAGAACTTTGCTTTGTCATAATCGGGATTTTCAGTGGCTTGGATAAATTCTTCCCAGGTGGCCTCAGTCCAAGTGTCACTTTTGATGGGAGCAGTTAAAACATTCATGGTGTTTCAGAAAAGTTAACTGAGTGGATAAATTACCGAACTAGACTTTGAGTAATTCTTCATATTCATGACGAAAATAGCGCAGGGTACTTATTACCGGATTAGGCGCACTCATCCCCAATCCACAAAGGCTAGTTTCCTTAACCATATGGCAAAGATTTTCTAGTTTGATCAAGTCTTCTTGGGTAGCTTCCCCTTCTAAAAAGCGGGTTAAAAGGTCATAAAGTTGCACTGTGCCCGCTCGGCAGGGAATACATTTGCCACAGGATTCCGATTTGCAAAAATCCATATAAAACTGGGCCACGTCCACCATATTGGTGCTTTCATCCATGACAATCATGCCCCCGGAACCCATCATGGTGCCCAGGGCTAATAGGGTGTCATATTCGATGGGAGTATCCAATTTATCGGCGGGGATACAGCCTCCGGAAGGGCCCCCAGTTTGCACTGCTTTGACTTGGCCACCATTGGGTACACCGCCCCCCATTTCCTCCACCACTTGTCGCACGGTGGTTCCCATGGGCACTTCAATCAGACCAGCGTTTTCCACTTTTCCTGTGAGGGCAAAAACCTTGGTGCCTTTACTTTTTTCCGTACCAATGGAGCCATACCAATCTCCCCCTTCCCGAATGATGGGTACAACGTTGGCGTAGGTTTCCACATTGTTAATCAGGGTGGGACTTTGCCACAAACCCGATTGGGCTGGATAGGGTGGTCTTGGTCGGGGCGTTCCCCGTTTTCCTTCCACTGAGGCAATTAATGCTGTTTCTTCACCGCAGACAAAGGCACCGGCTCCTACTCGTATATCAATCTTGAAATCAATGGGAGAGTCAAAAATTTGGGTGCCCATCAGGCCATAACGTTTAGCCTGTTGGATCGCTTTTTGCAGTCGTTGGATAGCTAGGGGGTATTCCGCCCGCACATAAATGTAACCATGGTTAGCCCCCACTGCATAGGCGGCGATCGCCATACCTTCGAGGATGCGATGGGGATCACTTTCCAACACACTGCGGTCCATGAAAGCACCGGGATCGCCTTCGTCAGCATTGCAGATGACATATTTTTGCTGGCCGGGCATTTTGGCCACTGTGGCCCATTTCAAGCCGGTGGGATAACCGCCCCCACCCCGACCCCGCAGACCACTTTTGTTCATTTCCACGATCACTTCCTCTGGGGTCATTTCATAGACAACCTTATGAAGCTGTTCGTAGCCCCCTAGGGCGATGTATTCATCAATGGATTCGGGATCAATCCGGCCTGAATTTTCCAAAGCAATATTCCTTTGCAGGGCGTAGAAGGGATGGTGGGGATCACCACTGATTAAGCCTGTTTCTGCAACTGCATCGGGTTTCTGCAATTTTTTGACAATATCCCCCACCTGGTCTGGGGTAACAAATTCGTAGAGTTGATTCCGGTCATCCACCGCCACTAGGGGGCCCCGGCCACAAAACTTCATACAGCCTACCCCACAGACTTCCACTTTTTCTTCCAATCCTGCTGCGGCGATCGCCGTGGTGAGATTTTTTTTCACCGTCTCCCCTTCAGAAGAAAGACAACCGGCAGCACTACAACAACGAATGCGAATTTTTGTTTGTTTCTCACGGCTTTTGGTGGCAATTTCCTTTAATTCTTTAATGTCCATGGGGTTTAAGCTCAATAACAACAAATCAAAAAATCAACTAGAAAAGATCAAGCAATCACCTGATACTTAATATCCGTTAACTGTTACTTAACCAAGGTTGTATCGCCGCCAATACCGCTTCGTCATTCTGCTTGCCCAACACTTTGCCGTCATAGACCACGGCTGGGGCAATGCCACAGGCTCCAATGCAACGGGCCGTCACCAAGGACATTTGTCCATCCTCTGTCGTTTCCCCCGGTTTCAGATGGACTTCCTGATCTAGGGTTTTCAGCAAATCCCCCGCCCCTTTAACGTAGCAAGCCGTTCCCAAGCAGACCACACAGGTATGTTTCCCACTGGGTTTAAGGGAAAAAAGATGGTAAAAAGTCGCCACTCCAAACACCCGGCTGAGGGGTAATTTAAGCCCCCGGGCTACGTAGAGCAGAACATCCTCTTCCAGGTAGCCAAAAATTTCCTGGGCTTTATGCAGGATTTCAATGAGGGCATCCTGATTAAATTGGTTGCGCTTCATGGTGGCGTCTAACACCTTAAAACGCTTGTCTCCACTAGGATGGGCCGCAGATGGGGGCACAGTTTGGCGATCGGTGGCAACGGTCATGGAAAAATCCTCAAAAAGGAGCAATACAGCAGATAAAAGATGATTGGGAGAGCCTAAACCAGGTAAATTTGATTGCGAAAGTTAGCCTGATTTTCACCCTTAGTCGGGAAAGAATTTGTGTGCCTCCACAATCTTGCCCACAATAACGAATGGAATCTCTAGTTGGTTGCCTTCATTGTTACATCAACTTTTAAAAAGTGAGCAAATCTTTAGCTTTCTTCAATGTCGATTACTTAATCGGGATAATTTAGACAACGAAAAAGTTGTTTTAAGCAACAAAAATAGTTCAAATAAATTGCACTAGATTTTGTTAATATTTCGTAACTAAATTAATATCGATTACTTCCCTTTAGTGAATAAAGTTAAATATTGCTTGCCATTGTTGGTGGGATTTTGTACATTGAATACATGGAGCCGAAGGGCTTCACTGGCAGATAAAAACAGCCACTTCCGTCCGAAAACCCTAGTTTAACAAGAGAGGTAAAACCGAGCTGTTTCTTTCTAAATCTGTCTCGTTTGTTTCTCAGTTCATCGCTCAGATGACGGACAACACCCAAACCGAAAATAGTCGCAACCCCAATTGCTAGCCATGGGAGATAGGCACTGACCTTGTATTAGGTATTTGCAGCTCCGGTCATGCTCGAAGAAAGGAGGGTAAGTCGAACTAGTTACTAGGTTCTGGGTGTTGTTTGGAAGTGATTTCTAGGGAAAATATAAAGAAAAGAAAATATAAAGAAAAGAGGATAGGAGAAATCTATTTTTTATGGTGAGAGGATAAAAGTTGAGTATTGTCGATGAGTAGTTCGCCGAAGGTATTGAATCCTCAGGGCAAGCCATATGCTAGTGACACGAGTGATGAGGAGTGGAAGGTAATTGAGCCCAAGTCACCAGCCCAGCACCAAAAGGATTTGGGCATCCTAGAGAGTTAGACCTACGAGAAATAAATTATCAATGCCATCTTTTATTTACAGCGCACAGGATGTCAATGGGAGATGTTCCCCTATGATTTCCCTCCCCCATCAGACAGTATATAAATATTTTCACAAGTGGCAAAGGAAGGGAATTTGGCAACAAGTTCATGATGGATTACGTAAAGAGGTGAGAAAAAAGATAGGAAGAACTCCCAACTCTACTGTGGCAATGGTGGACTCCCAATCCGTTAAAACAACGGAAAAAAGGGGGAGGTATATGACTTTGATGGTGGCAAGAAAATTAAAGGACGTAAACGGCATATCGTAATTGAGGTCGTTAAGCGTTCATCTAAGGAATTTGAACTTTTAGCCGAGTGTTGGGTGATAGAGCGTACTTTTGGTTGGTTAAATCGCTATCGGCGATTAAGCAAGGATTACGAACTTTATACCGAAATAAGTTAAGCAATGATTTATGGTGCCCTCATCCGTATAATGCCTTCTCGTATTACTTTTTAATTTTTACTTCAGAAACTAGCTCTTAGTTCCATTTGGGATTCTAACCGTTGCATTGCTAAAGTACCTTCATGTAGTCTTCTTTCTTCCTCTAAATAATCTTGGTACATTTTCTCGGATTTGATATTTTCTCGTGCATTCTGTATATTTTCAGATGATTGTCGTAGATTTGTTGCAAGAAAGAAGACAAGACCAAACAAAGAAAAAAGAACAACTGTGGGCAAAGATTCTATAGACGGAAAAATATCGATTTTATTTTTTGGTTTCAAATTTGTTTTCTGGTCTTTCACTCTCTCTTCGCTAAAACCACACTAATAACATATGTCCCTAATGAAATAGAACTGGCATGTTTTAAAGATGAGCCACATTGGGGTTATTTTTTGTTTATTTTATTTTACTCTTTGCTAGGATAAATATCGGCATACTTAGGCATTAATTGTTACCTGTGACCGAAATTTTATATTTAATCCTCACTACCTTAAGACTAGACTAAATTTTTAAAATGGACAAATTTTTTTAAAATTTAATGAACGAGAATTATTATTTGCAAATTGGCAATAATAGTCTGAAACCTAAACTATGTAATTCTGAGCACACGCAGAGCTTGGGGTAAAATAACCACGGTTGACTGCTCCACCAACAATCCACTAATCCACAAAAACTAGGTCTGTCATGGTTTACACTCCTGCTCCGATTAAATTTGGTACCGATGGTTGGCGGGGGGTAATTGCAGCAGAATTTACCTTTGAGCGGGTGGTGTTGGTGGCGGCGGCGGCGGCCCAGGTGTTGGCGGCAGAATTTGGTAGTAGTGGTCGGGAACATCGCTTAATTGTGGGATACGATCGCCGTTTTATGGCGGAACAATTTGCCCTGTTGGTGGCCCAGACAGTCCAGGAATTGGGTTTTGAAGTCTGGTTGAGTGAAAGTTATGCTCCTACCCCGGCCTTTAGTTGGGCGGCCCATCACGAAAATGCCCTGGGCGCATTGGTGTTAACAGCCAGCCATAATCCCGCCAATTATTTGGGTTTAAAAGTTAAAGGAGCGTTCGGTGGTTCCGTGGGCAGTGACGTTACAGAAAAAATAGAAGCCCAATTGCAAAATTCCTTACCCCAGCCCCAAGCGGGAGGTAGTTTGCAATATTTTGATCCCTGGCCTAGTTACTGCCAAGGCTTGCAGGCAAAAGTAAATGTTCAACCCATTCGAGAAGCAGTTCAACAGGGAAAACTCCGGGTATTTGCCGATGTGATGCATGGCGCAGCCGCCAGTGGCTTGGAGCGGTTACTAGGTTGTCCCATTGATGAAATTAACGGCGATCGAGATCCCTTGTTTGGCGGTGCTTCCCCTGAACCTTTGCCCAAATACGTTCCTAAATTATTAGCAGCGCTGCAAACGGCGGCCAAAGCTGGTGGGCCAGAGTTACGGGTGGGTTTGATTTTTGATGGCGATGCCGATCGGATTGCCGCAGTAGACGGCCAGGGTAATTTTCTCAGTTCCCAGGGTTTAATTCCCATTTTGATTTACCACTTAGCTACCCAAAAAGGCCTCCAGGGAGAAATTGTTAAAACCGTTAGTGGCTCCGACCTAATTCCCAAGTTGGCAGAGCTTTACGGCATTCCCCTCACGGAAACGGCGATCGGTTATAAGTATATTGCTGATCGAATGTTAACCAGTCCAGTCTTGATTGGTGGGGAAGAATCCGGTGGCATTGGCTATGGGGGTCACATTCCTGAACGGGATGCGTTGTTATCCGCCCTATATGTGTTGGAAACAGTGGTACAGTCCCAACAGGATATTAGTGAACAGTATGGTCGACTCCAGGAAAAAGTCTGCTTTGTCAGTGAGTATGACCGCATTGATTTACCCTTGGCCAGCATGGATGTCCGCACTGCGTTGGTACAAACCCTAAATGAAAATCCCCTAACGGCGATCGCCGGAGAACAAGTGACAGATTTATTGACCACCGACGGCTACAAATTCCGTATGGCCGGTGGCGGTTGGTTGCTAATTCGCTTTAGTGGGACGGAACCTTTACTGCGGCTTTACTGCGAGGCTCCCACCAGTTCCCGGGTACAGACGGTGCTCCACTGGGCAAAGGATTGGGCAAATGGGGTAACGCCTGCCAAGCCTGCACAATCATCTCACTGAGGCGGTCCCTTTGGACGTAATCCAATAAACCATCCTCCGCCAGAATTTCCTGAACCACGTCATCCAAAGATTGGTCATGGGCCCGGGCCCAGTTGATAACCCCGGCGATCGCCACCGCCACTAATTCCTCGTTAGCGGGGAAACGGCGCAGGGCATCTAGTTCAGCGTAGGTTTTGGGGATGGCGTAGTGCATAGGGTTGGAAGCTTAGCACGGTTCTCTCCATTAAGCAATGGTTAAGTTGAAAATATTGCTCTGCAATGCAGTTAAGGCGAGATGCGAGTTAAGGAAAGCAGAAAATTTGGCAGTACATCTTCTCCCGACAAAGTATCTAGTTGTTCCAAAATTTCCACTGTTTTATAGAGAGAAACAACTCGGATAATCGGTTTGCCAGATGTCATGGCCGCACGCAAGTTGTCTCCAAGTCATTCCACATGGTTGATATCACCGTGGCAATATTTGCCAAACCGAGGTCAATGGTAGCATAGAACTACTACGCAACTAGCGCCTCTCATTACTTTATTGAAACTCTTAGCTATTTTTTGCCTGATTGATCTTTGTTCCTTTGAAAATTGCCTGAAAGCTGATAATAGTTTGGCTCCCTTTTTGTTGAAATAATTCATTCAGATTTCTATTTTTATCAAACTGATTAACCCCTTTTATCAAACTGATCAACCCCAACCTCAGTCGATAGACGTTGACTTGGGGACAGCAAGGGAGAATTTTGAAAATTGTGATTACCTCACCATCGCAAATAATTCGTCAAAGGACTGCACGGGAATATCCGGTTTACTGACAATTTCAACAATTTTATTTTTAGCACTGGGGCTAAAGAGAGATTCCACACAAGCTTCTGCTACTTTTTGCCGGGGAATACTACCATCAAATAACGTATCTGCCCCGGCCATGACGATGGCGTTATCATTGTCCTCATTTTTCAAGCCCCCTGGCCGCACAATGGTGTAGGGGACACCACTCTGACGCAGATAATTTTCGCCCCATTGTTTCCAGACCAGAATTAAGCCAAACAGATTGAGGGGATGGAAGAGGTTAGACACACAAAGGGAAGACACCAACACTAATTGTTCAATGCCATTGGCTTTGGCTATATCCACCAGGTTGCGAGTGCCTAGATAATCCACTTTGAAAGGCCCGGTTAAGTCCGCACTGGGTCTGGCCCCGGCCGCATTAATCACCACTGTGCAACCGGCGATCGCCGCCTTGATGGTTTCTGGTTCCAGCAGGTCTCCTACCATAATCTCTGTTCCTGGGGGTAACACCGCCTTAGCGCTGTCGTAGTTCCGCACCAAAGCCCGCACTGCAATTTGGCGATCGGTTAAGGTATTGACAACTCGTTTGCCTGTTTCTCCGGTGGCGCCGATAACTAAAACTTTCATGGTTAAATTCAATTAATTTTGAAGTAAAGGTGATAAATATTTTAAGTCTGGAACTAGAAAGCAATTTCCGTTAAGCGCCGTTGCAACATTGTCGGAAACTGTCCGTAGTAACGCTTATTCAACGGTGAAGGGTGAGGTAAAGGCATTAATCTAACAATTTTTTGACTACCTTTGCCTGCCGCCGTTTTCGCTTTGATCAAAACATCTAATGAGCATTCGTACCTATCCCCCCCTTGGAAGAATTCATCCAACTGGCCCTTGGGGGCATAGGGAGCAAACCATTTAAAAGCTTCCGTTCCCAGGGTGATAATTTGTTTCCCTTGCCAATGGAACACTAACAATTGCTCCACAAAAGGGCGAAACCTTTCCTTAACTTTGACAGAATAAGCCTTATTTTCCGGGGGTTTATAGGGCACCGTATTAGTAAGCAAAATCCTTTGACAGACCGTTTGTAAATCATCTTGTCCCCTGGGAACCCGACCCTGCCAAGCTTCAAAAAACCCCTTCCTCACTAGCCGCCCTGCCGCTCCGATTAAGGGTTGTCCTTGGCGCACCTCATCCGCCCCTAAATCCCTGCCAAAAAAACAGAGCTGACTACCGAGGTTACCCCCAAATAAAATTGGATCTAGGGCATCTTTGCCGGCCTGCTCATAAATGGGAGAGTCTAGGGGAAATGGTTCCCGTTCTGCTTCTTGGCGAATAGTGCGGATCAGGGTTTGAAGCTCTGACATGGAAGAAACTGAGATAACTGATTGGCAAAAAAATCGGTAGGAAAAACTAGGAGATCCATGGCCTCGCCCAAGGAAAAATATCCTAGGGTCACAGACAGATAAATGTTAAAGACTGTTGCAGAAGTGTGCGTCTCCGTTAATGCCATGGTAGTTTTTATAGGGGCCACAAGTCCCTCAATTCAGCACTTGCCGATTATTTTTCAGTCAACAGTATTGCTCAAGGAGGAAAAAGGACAGTGTCAGCTACCCAGGTAGACGTTTCCCAGCCCCAAGAAGCCATCAGTGATTACGTGGCGGAACTGCAACTGCACATGACGCTCCAAGCCCGTAACCTGGTCCCCACCCTAACCCAAACCCCAGGGCCATGTCATAGCCTCGTGCATGAAAGCCAGGCCATGGTAGAAAAAATTATCTCCCGTCAGCGCTGCTAGGAAGTTCACCGACATTACTTTTTATATTTTCCCTGATAGAGCCAGCCCAAGGAAATTTCCCCCCGTCCTGAACAGTGGTTTCCCTGGTGGCTTGCCAATGGTTGTCGGCAATAGTGGTATAATCCTGACTTTGCTGCATCAAAAATGGTGCGTCACAAAAAGCCCAAACCTAGAGATGGGACGGGCGATCGCCGTTAGTTAAACACTGTGTTGAAGCTGACGAAATTTGCTCCCCCATGGTTCGCGGTTCTGAACTTTATTGGAAGCCCATGAGTAAGAAGTGTTCCCCCTGGTTAAAAGTCGGTGTATTGGCCACCAGTGCCGCCTTGCTAAGTACCACTCCAGCTTTAGCAAATCAGCCCGAAACCTTTGCCAGCGTTGACTATTTTCAGGGTAGGCAGTCGGTTCCCATCGAAGTGGAAATGCCCACTGGGGGATTTGGCAACATTGGTTCTCCCATTTACCAGGGGGCCTGTCCAGCAACTTTCCAACCCATTGTGCAACGAATTGTGGGGGCCAAGGCCATGCCCAATTGGGGGGTATTAGTGGAAAGGCTTGATGATCGCCAGGTGCTCTATAGCCATAACGAAAACAAATTTTTTATCCCCGCTTCCAACGCCAAAATTTTTACCACAGCGGCGGCCCTACAAAGGCTGGGTCCCAATGCCACAGTGCGTTCCCAGCCCCTACGTAATTGGGTGATGACCACAAATAAACGCTCCAACAACAGCTATGCAGAATTGCTGCTCAACACGGTGGGAGGCCCTGGGGCTGTTAAGGCGGCTGTGGCGGAATTGGGAGTTAACCCCCAGGGTTTTCGCGTAGCCGACGGCTCTGGTTTGTCCCGCAATAATGCGGCTACGCCCCGTTCCCTAGTAGACACCCTCCAGGCAATGTATCGCAGTAGCAATAGTAGTTTGTTCGTTTCTTCCATGCCGATCGCCGGTCAGGATGGCACCCTAGCCCGACGGATGAAAGCTACCACGGCTCAAAATAACGTCTTTGCAAAAACTGGCACCCTGCGGGGGGTAAGGGCCCTGTCTGGTTATGCCAACACTCCCGCCCACGGCACCGTTGTTTTTAGCATTTTGGCCAACGATTGGAGTCGCTCTGGGGATAACCTGGTGCGGGCCATTGACCAGTTGGTGGTGCAAATCAATAACATGGGTGCCTGCGACTAATCCAGACTTAGCAAGGAATTATAAAAATGGATTGGTCAGCCATTGCGGCTTCATTAACTACCCAGGGCTTGGAAGTAATCCAAGATCCCCAGCAAAGAAAAAAGCTATCCACCGATTACGCCCATTTCAGCCCCATTTTGATGGCGCAGTTGGAGGGCAAACAGGCGGATTTAGTCGTCCTAGCCCGATCAGAACCAGAGGCAATCGCGGTGATCCGTTGCTGTGTGGCCAATCAAATTCCCCTCACAGTGCGGGGGGCTGGCACCGGCAATTACGGCCAATGTGTTCCCCTGGAGGGAGGCATTGTGTTGGATTTATCCCCCATGCAAAGGATCATTAGCCTGGAACCGGGTCGGGCCGTGGTGGAGCCGGGGGTAAAGTTAGGCAAGCTGGAACAACAAGCTAAACAAATGGGCTGGGAGCTGCGCCTGTTACCTTCCACCTATCAAACAGCTACCGTGGGGGGTTTTGTCAGCGGTGGCAGTACTGGCATGGGGGCAGTGAACTATGGCACCTTATTCGACCCGGGCAACGTCCAGAGCCTCACGGTGTTGACCATGGAAGCGGAACCCCAACGGCTGATTCTGTCCGGCGAGGCGGCCCAACCAGTCATCCATGGCTATGGCACCAACGGCATTATTACTGAAATTACTTTGCCCCTTACTCCAGCCCTACCTTGGCGGGAAGCCATCGTCAGTTTTACGAATTTATCTTCGGCGATCGCCTTTGCCCAAAATTTGGCCCATCAAGACGGCATTGTTAGTAAGGAAATTTCCATTCAAGCCGATCCGATTCCGCAATATTTCAGCAGTTTAAAAAGTTATTATCAACCCGGAGCTCACTGGGTAATGGTGATTGTTTCTGAGTTGGATTGGCTAGCTTTTACGCAGTTGGCCAAGGCAAGTAAAGGGGAAATTATCTTTGAGCAAGATCCCCAAAGCCCAGGGAAAAAAATTAATTTGATTGAATTTAATTGGAACCACACCACTCTTTTGGCTAGGGCCGTGGATCCTAGTTTGACCTATCTTCAAGTATTTTTCTATCGAGATGTAGAGCAAATTCTCGCCTTGGCAAAACTATTTAAGGATGAGATTATGTTCCACATCGAAATAATGCGCATTCAAGGGCAAATGTGCCTAGCTGGTTTTCCTTTGGTTAAATTTATCAACGGTGATCGCCTGGAAGAAATCATGGCCGCCCACCAAAATCTAGGGGCCAGAATCGCCAATCCCCACACCTATAGTTTAGCCGGAGGGTCGGTACAACCTCTGCCAGAATCCCAATTAATTTTTAAACGCCAGGTAGATCCCCTTAATTTGCTCAACCCAGGTAAATTAACCGATTAATCCAGTTATTTTTACCAAAAAAAATTGGCTAGGATCTCAATTACAAATCCCAACCAATCTTTTATCTCACCAAAAAATAGTGAGAAGAATTTATTCGCCAAACAAAACTAGGGGTGGAAAAGAAGATCGGGATAAAAACGATTAAACTCGATCAAAATACCAGCGGTGAAAGTCAACAAAGCCATGATCATGACCGGAGCAGTTGACAAAAAGGATTTCAAACCGTCCATAAATTGAGTCTCCAAAATTGACAAAGGTAAACAAAAATAATGTCGAAATTGAAGGGAGTTAGATATTAAGCAATAACATCAATAGTTCCCAGTCAATGCCCAACTAATTAGCGGGGGGAAGTGGGGATTTCTGAATCCTTCATCACCAGTTTGCCGGAGGTGTATTCACCAACGGCGGCCAAGGGCCAAAGGAAACCACCCAACATTTTTTTGATCGCTAGGGGGACATTAATAACCACTTCCTGCATTTCAGGATTTTTGCTTTCCCGAATTTCAATCAGGTAAGAACGACCAACCCAGCCGATCCAACCAGCAATGTACAGGAACAAAATGCTAGGAATCAAAAAGTCACCAGCGTGGGTGAAACGACCGTCCACAATCAGGTGGGGATAACCTTCGGGGCCACAGAGGGCAGAGGCATAACGTTCCGCCCGAATTTTACCGGAGTTGGGATCGTTGGTGGTATTGAGGAAGTTTTTAGACTTGGCCAAGTAAGCGGGGTTTTCGCTACAGGGGGTCAAATTGGCAAAATCGTCCGCCGAAGCTGAGGGAGCGAAATTAAACCAGAGTGTAAAGGCTAGGAGCAACGCCAACAAATGTTTCATAAGAATCGTTTCCTTGGTTAAACAAAAGACTAAAAAGGCGGCTAAATAAATAAGCAAGATTCGCAACCTGTTACCGTGATCCGGGGATCGTTAGCCGATAATAGGAAAGACTGGGCTAATAAACCGTCGTCTTTTGGATCAAACTCAAACTAGCAGAGAATGGCAATCATTTTAGCAATTGAAACAAGTTGTGATGAAACTGCGGTGGCAATTGTAAATAATCGTAACGTTTGCAGTAATGTGGTTTCTTCCCAAATACAAACCCATCAAATTTTCGGCGGGGTAGTACCGGAAGTGGCCTCTCGCCAGCATTTACTTTTAATTAATACCTGTCTCGACCAAGCTTTGCAAGCAAGTGGTTTGGGTTGGCCAGAAATTGAGGCGATCGCCGTGACCGTGGCTCCGGGGTTGGCAGGGGCGTTGATGGTGGGGGTGACGGCGGCTAAAACCCTAGCCATGGTGCATCAAAAACCTTTTTTAGGGGTGCATCATCTGGAAGGTCATATCTACGCCAGCTATCTGAGTCAACCGGATTTGCAACCACCATTTTTGTGTTTGCTAGTTTCCGGTGGCCACACCAGTTTGATCCACGTTAAAGGTTGTGGGGATTACCGACAATTGGGCACCACCAGGGACGATGCGGCCGGGGAAGCCTTTGATAAGGTAGCTCGTTTGCTGGATTTAGGTTACCCAGGGGGCCCTGCCATTGACCGGGCGGCTAAACAGGGCGATCCAGGGACGTTTAAATTACCAGAAGGAAAAATTTCCTTGCCCCAAGGAGGATATCATCCCTACGATTCCAGCTTTAGTGGTTTAAAAACGGCCATGTTACGCCTCACTCAGGAACTTAAACAGAGTTCAGCTCCCTTGCCTGTGGATGATTTAGCGGCCAGTTTCCAAGATACGGTGGCCCGTTCTTTGACCAAAAAGACCATTCAGTGTGTCCTAGACCATGGCTTAACCACCATTACCGTCGGGGGAGGGGTGGCCGCCAATAGTCGTTTACGCTATCATCTCCAAACCGCCGCCCAAGAACATCAATTGCAAGTCTTTTTTCCGCCCCTAAAGTTTTGCACCGACAATGCCGCTATGATTGCCTGTGCCGCCGCTGACCATTTCCAAAACGGCGATCGCTCCCCTTTAACTTTAGGTGTCCAGTCTCGCCTCTCGGTGGAACAAGTCAGCCAGTTGTATGAGCGCAATTAACTTGACTTTACTGAAAAGCTGAAAAATTAGTGGGGCAAATTGATTGAAAAAATATGGCAGAACCCATGACAGAACAACAGAAAACAGAAAATTGGCTGGAAATCGGTACCATTGTTGCGGCTCAGGGTATTCAGGGGGAAGTGCGGGTTCTTTCAGCATCAGACTTCCCAGCTAGATTTTTGACTAAGGGTCAACGGTGGATTAGAAAAACCCCCCAGGAAACGCCCCAACCCCTAACGCTAAAAAAGGGCAAACAAATTCCTGGCAAAAACCTTTATATTCTGCGTTTTACTGAAATTACCGACCGTAATCAAGCGGAAGCTTTAGTCAATTACCAACTATTAGTCCCCGCCACCGATCGCCTACCGTTGGAGCCGGGGGAATTCCACGTCACTGATTTACTGGGGTTGATTGTTTACGACCATGACAATGGCGATCGCCTAGGGATAGTGACGGATTTTTACAGTGCTGGCAATGACCTATTGGGGATAACTTTGGA
The DNA here is from genome assembly GCF_003015225.1 of Synechocystis sp. IPPAS B-1465. Classification (GTDB taxonomy): domain Bacteria; phylum Cyanobacteriota; class Cyanobacteriia; order Cyanobacteriales; family Microcystaceae; genus Synechocystis. Next base: position 1,688,576 of record NZ_CP028094.1, read on the forward strand.
TAAAAACCCAGACAAAGAAGTGCTCGTCCCCTTTGTTGAAGCCATTGTGCCCACGGTAGAACTAGCGGAGCAACGGCTGGAAATTAAAACCATTCCAGGGCTACTGGATTGATCGGCTGTGTTCCTTCATACCAGTTAACTGGCAACCGTACCTTATTTTCTCAGGGGTAAACAAAGTGAATTGCACTGATGCCCAGCCATTTGCCAAATGCTAAACTGATGCCATTTGAACAAAGCGGGGAAACAATGCGGATTTTGGTTACCGGGGGAGCAGGATTTATCGGTTCCCATCTTATTGATCGCTTGATGGCCCAGGGCCACGAGGTTCTATGCCTCGATAACTTTTACACCGGCACCAAACGCAACATCGTCCAATGGTTAGATAATCCCAATTTTGAGCTCATCCGCCATGACGTTACCGAGCCCATTCGCTTGGAAGTCGACCAGGTTTACCATTTAGCCTGCCCCGCTTCCCCCGTCCATTATCAGTTCAATCCCGTCAAAACCATCAAAACTAATGTGATGGGCACTTTATACATGTTGGGTTTGGCTAAGCGGGTCGGAGCAAGGTTTTTGTTGGCATCCACCTCGGAAGTGTATGGCGATCCCGATGTTCATCCCCAACCGGAAAGCTACCGGGGCAATGTTAATACAATTGGTCCAAGAGCCTGTTACGACGAAGGAAAACGGGTAGCGGAAACCCTGGCTTTTGAGTATTACCGAGAGCACAAGGTTGATATCAGAGTAGCGCGGATATTCAATACCTATGGACCACGTATGTTGGAAAACGATGGTCGGGTGGTGAGTAACTTTATTGTGCAGGCGCTACAGGGTAAACCCCTCACTGTGTTTGGCGACGGCTCCCAAACCCGCAGTTTTTGTTACGTATCCGACTTAGTGGAAGGCCTAATGCGCCTCATGAATGGGGATTACGTCGGGCCGGTTAATTTGGGTAATCCGGGGGAATATACCATATTGCAACTGGCAGAAAAAATCCAGAATGCCATTAACCCCGATGCAGAGTTAATTTATCAACCCTTACCGGAGGATGATCCCAAACAGCGGCAACCGGATATTACGTTGGCGAAAACTTATTTAGACTGGCAACCGACCATTCCCCTAGATCAAGGTTTGGCAATGACTATCGAAGATTTCAAATCTCGCCACGAAGGATGATTAATCACGACCGCCTCTTTAAGGAACTTTTGACAATTTTTTTTGCAGAGTTCCTTTAGCAAAAGTTCAGATTGCTCCCCCCGACCGCGTCAAAGTTAAGGCTGAATGTTTGCGACTATTGGTAACCCTCAAGCTAGATCCGGCTAGAATGCAATTAATCTCTGGCTTTGTGGACACCTATCTCACCCTTAACCAAGCGGAAGAGACAATTTTTAAAGAAGCTATCGCTGAATTTTCCCCCCTGGAACAGGAGGACGTTATGCAGTTAACAACCAGTTGGATGCTTCAGGGCATTGAACAGGGCATCGAACGTGGACAAAAATCTCTGCTACTCAAACAAATTAGACATCGTTTTGGAGAGTTGAATGCAGTTAATTTGTCGAGGATTGACATTCTCACAGTGCCTCAATTGGAACAGTTGGGAGAAGTGCTGTTGGACTGCTCTGATTTCGCAGAATTAGAACAATGGCTAGCGGCCCAATCTGAAACACCTGAGCGAAAAATTTAGTGAATTTCCAGAGGTGGATGTTGCCATGAATGTTCCCAAAGAATCAGGTTTCAACCATCGGCTTCCAATTCCAAACTGAGTTGATAAAGTTGCCGACGGGGCAGTTTAGTTTCTTCTGCCAATTGCCGACTAGCCTGGGAGCGAGTTAACCCTTTAGCCATTAAACTTCTCAATTCGTCCCGTAGATTTTCTTCAGAGAAGCTGGGCCTGTCCTCCGGTGTAGCCCCGGCAATGACTAAGCAAAATTCTCCTTTCGGTGTATTTTCCGTAAAGTAGGCGATCGCCGTTTGGAGAGTGCCCCGCCAAAATTGCTCATGGTATTTAGTTAGTTCTCTAGCTACGGTTAAGCTGCGTTCTTGGCCCAAAAAGGTCTGTAAATCGGTCAACGTGGCCAATAAACGGTGGGGCGCTTCGTAGAGAATAATGGTTCGCTCTTCCTGGGCCAGACTTTGCAACAATTGCTGTCGAGGCCGGTTTTTGGTAGAGAGAAAACCTTCAAACACAAAGCGGTCAGTGGCTAAACCAGAACTAATTAAAGCCGCAATTAAAGCCGTTGCCCCAGGAATAGGTATCACTTCAATATTTGCTTCTCCGCAGGCCGCCACCAACTCCTGTCCTGGATCGGAAATACCGGGAGTGCCCGCATCACTCACCAAAGCAATATTTTGCCCCGCTTGTAATTTGGCCAATAGCTCCTGGGTACGGCCATGGCGATTGTGGTCATGGTAACTAATTTGGGGCGTAGTGATTTGGAAATGTTGTAGTAATTTCCCCGTATGTCTGGTATCTTCCGCCGCAATCAGATCCACCGTTTGCAATGTTTCCACTGCCCGAGGAGTCATATCCCCTAAATTGCCAATGGGAGTGGCCACCAAATAAAGAATGCCCATTAAAGCCCCAAGTTTTCTTCTTTTCTAGCTTTAAAGGAAGCCCTTAACCAGATGGTGCCGGAAATGAGGGAAGGAGCTAAGACAAAAATAGTGCCGGTAATAATGGGATGTTGTCTGGCGGTTTCCGAGGAAAGCATCACCGCCAAAATGAAGGCGCAATAGAGCACGCCTAGCAGGGGGATTCCCATTACCAAGAGGGCAAATTTCGTATCCTTATCCATGGCCATAGGAGTCAAAGTCTTGAAAGAAAACTAGCAATAATGCCATTGTAGAAACTATTTTCCCTCGCAATACTTAAAACATTCCTTCGTTTACGTCAACTTGTACTAACTTTGTCACCGAATCTAATAGGTTTGGCTGGTTAGCATCAAACCAGTGGATTGCCGAATCTTTGCGGAACCAAGTGCGCTGACGTTTGGCAAATTGCCTGGTGTGGACAATGATGGACTCCGTCGCTTGAGTTAACGATATTTGACCTTGGAGATATTGTTTAATCTCAGCGTAACCAAGGGTATGGAGCAGGGGTAGGTCTTCCCCATACTGATTGATTAAACCCTCAACTTCCTTCACTAACCCCGCCTCAACCATGGCATGGGTACGGTGAACAATTCTGGGTTGGAGTTGCTCCGGTTCCAGACCTAAACCGATTTGCACAATGGGATAACTGGGGGGATTTTCCCCTTGTAGGCTGGAAATGGGTCGCCCAGTGGCATAGAAAACTTCCAAAGCCCGCAGGGTCCGCACCACGTCAGCGGGTTCAATTTTGCTTTGGGCTACGGGGTCCACTTGACTTAAAAGTTGATAACAAAAGGGTTGGCCGAGGTTAGCTAACTGTTCACGTAAATTGGTCTGGGGTGGAACAGCAGGAATTTTTAACCCCTTGACGATCGCCTGGATGTATAAACCAGTGCCGCCTACCAGCAGAATCGGTTGGTTTAATGACGCAATCAACTCCTGGGCTTGCCGTTGGTATTCCGCTAGGGTGAAGTTTTCCGTTGGTTCACAAATGTCAATCAGATAATGGGGTACCGTTTGGCGATCGCCAAGGGTGGGTTTAGCGGTGCCAATGTCCAATTCTTTATAAATTTGCCTGGAATCGGCCCCCAAAATAACTGCGTTTAACCGCTGGGCTAGATCAAGGGCTAGTTGGGATTTCCCACTGGCGGTGGTGCCACAAATAACAATCAGGGGCGGAACTTTGGCCATGGGTACACTACTGGGCCAAAAGGCGATCGAGATCCGGCACAGCCACCCAGTGCTTTTCTTGATGGGCTTGCTTGGTCAAATCCATTAATAGTTGGGAGTAAACCCCATGGCGCAAAGATGGTGTGGGGGTTCTTTTTTGGTTAATACTTTGCACCCACTCATCTACTACCCGGACAACGGGAGCAAGGCGGCCATCGGCAAATACTTTGGGGAAATCTAAACGGGTCGGCACCGTCAATTCCTGCATGGGTTGCCCCACAGGATGGTGGAAAATTCTAAAGCCATGGACGTAATCTTTAAGATTGTCACTGCCTAGTACTAAACTCCCCTTTTCACCATAAATCTCCAACCAATGGCCGCGACCACCATGGGCTACAGAGGTAATATTTATTTGGCAGGGAACGTCATTGGCCAAAGTTAAACTGATTAGCGCCGTATCTTCCGCCGTCACTGGCTTCAAACGATTATTGTCCAGGGGATCAGGCCGTTCGGCGATCGCCACACTTAAATTAGCTGCTAAACTCTGAGCCGGGCCAAATAGCCAATGGAGATAGTCAAAGGTATGGGAAGCCAACGCCCCCAAAGCACCGCCCCCCTTTTCCCTTTGGGCATACCAATTCCAAGCCCGGTTGGGGTTGGCCCTACTACCCACCAACCAATCCACTTTGATCAGTTTCAACTGCCCTAAAATTCCCTGCCCCAAAAGTTCCGCCACATATTGCCAAGCAGGGACAAAACGAAATTCAAAATCCGGTATTACCTGCACTTCCCGTTGCCGGGCCAGATGGTATAGTTCAATGGTTTCCTCCACCCTTAATGTCATGGGCTTTTCCAACAACACATGTTTCCCCGCCAAAATGGCCTGCTTAGCCATTTCATAATGGAGAAACGGTGGGCTGGCAATGGTAACTGCTTGAACTTCCGGGTTAGCCAGCAATTCTTCCAGATTGTTGTAGCTATAGGCTAGATCGTTGGATTTAGCCACCTCCTGGGCTTTAGCCAAATCCCGATGGTAAATGGCGATCGCCTGGGTCTGCTGATGATATTGCAGGGCGGGAATATGCACAGCTTGGCCAAAGCCGGTACCAATGACAGCGACGGTTAGGTTTGGGGATTTAGTCATGGGTAATGCTCAAAGTTTGAAGGGGACAGAGAAACAGATTTTAATTTGCTGAATTTCAACTATCCGATGTTATTTTTTCTGAGCCACCAACAACAAAGGTATGCTTCCCAGAAGATGCGATTTTAATTAAGGTTTCTAGATACTGCAGGAACTTAATATTTTGATCATCTCCTATTAATTGGGAAGCATTTTTTAACGCCCTAGCGGTGGCAACTGCTGTGCGGGCATTTTCCAAATCCGTTTGACCTCTAATTTTGGCTTCTAACTGAAGAGCAAAAAGAGTTTGGATATTTTTGGGAAAAGTAATATCCCTTAATTTCATTGCTTCAATCATAACCCCAAATTTTTGGGCTGATTCTTGCAATTCATCCGGAATATTGGGGATGAAAGCTTCCCATTGCTCATTAAGCTCAAGGCTGTTAATTACACTAATAGCACTACGCCAATAAATTTGGGTTAGAGGATGAATCAGAGTTTGAATCATACTTGCTAGCCCTTCGATGTATCCCATTTGGGCAGGATCAATATAGGTCAACAATTTCTGACCGTCTGTAATTCTATAATTGACAATGTAAGAAAAACGTAGAGGAATATTATCTTTGGTTAATACTTCTTGATTTGTAACAATAAAGAACTGGTCAGAACGGGGAATCAGGAAAAGTTCCAATTCTGAGCGAAAATCCCAAAAGGAGTAAATACCCGGTTCTAAAGTTTTTTCAAAGCAATTTTTTCTATACAAAAGCCCAAGGCAATTAGGACGAACGGAGAAACGACGACACCAAATTAGACTGCGGGATTCAGTTCTCGGATTGAGCCCTAAAAGGTTTTGATAGCGAGCTTGTCGTGCCATGGAAATGATCGTTTTAGCCCCAGGCAAAGGTAAGGACAATCCCCAACTACGACGGAACAAAGGTTGAGCCAAGACTGAAAATCTTGCCGGTATCCCCCCTATTGCAGGTCTGCGTTGAGTTGAGTCTTTTACACTCGATCGCCAGCTTCGCCTGGGTATTTTTTATGGAGTAGGTTAACAACCCACGATGTTTGGAGACTTACCCCGCAATACCCTGTCTGAATGTAAGTCCCCGAGGTAAAGTACCTATGGCGGCAGGTGACGGTTGCTGACATTCCATCCTACAACGCCCCTTTGCAATGATCTACTCAAACTTGGCATTTAAAAATGGAAAGTCATACCCGCCAGCAAAAAAATTACAATCGTTTATTTAATTATTTAATGGCCGCCAAATCAGCTTTGTCCTGCTCAATGACAGACTTTAAACGAGAAACGGCGGTGGAACGGGAATCTTCTCCAGCTCGACGGTAGAAATATAAAGCTGGAGCAACCCCCAATAAAAAGCCGAGGAAAATGGGAGGATAAATGTGGGCTCCAATGCTCATCACCATGGCAAAGCCAAAATTGCCCAGATACATAGCCAAGGGTAGGGAAAAGTCCGCTTCGGGAATTTCAACTTTATTGACCCGCCAAATGATGGTGGCCACCGTCATAAATATCGCCCCGGTGCAAAACCAACCGGCAAAGTTTTGGTAGGGCATGCCGAAAAAGGCCCCGGGTACATCCCAGACCCAAAAGGGCATGGTGGTTTGGCTCATGGCGGGGTCCAAAACAAAATCCCAGGACATCAACAAAGTCGCCCCCACGGCGATCGCCGTCAATTCTTGCCCTAGGCGGGGTAAATTGCTATGACGTAAACCGGCTCTGACCAAAAGATAGGAGCAAAATCCTAGGTAAAACCAGGAAAGGGGAATGGTAAAGGGGACTAAACCGGCGATTTTGTAGCCCAATCCCGATAGATAGCGGTAGTAACCAAAGGGAAAACCAGTGCTGGTCCCCAATAATTCAGCAGAAACGGAAATACCCAGGGCGGGAATCAAAAATCCGAGGGTAGGCAAAAGCCCCAGGGTGCGGAATGCATAAACAGCCACAGCGGCAAAGCCCAGCAGCATGTAGGCCACGCCACCACCAGCCATAGACCATTGAAAAGCGACTTGGCCAATGGGAGGCAAATGGGCGATGAATTCCGGGTGGGGTAATACTAGTAATAACCCCGCCAAGCCAAAAGCCATGGAGCCGATATGGCCAATCAGCAATAGCCGCTCAATCCGCATTAGTTTTTCCATTCAGTCTCTACCGCTAAAACTACATTCAAATTCTAAGTCATTATAGTTTACAAATCTTTACCAGGAGCGGTGGGTTAATTGATGGTGGGCCACTGGAAAGGATGTTTAAAAGGTCTGGATTTATCCTCTAAATTCCCCAAGGTTGAGGGACTTTAACTTAAATTCACCTTAAATTTTGAGGAATCGAGGGGCCTCCCCAACTTCCCCTAAGCTCTATTGGCGAGTCCCAGGTGGCACGGTGGGCCAGCCGCTTTTCAGAGGTGTTGTGGGAGTTTGTTTAAACTCATCCAGGGCCGGATTCGGTAATTCCCCTGGGGTAAGGGATTTTTGACTTTCCAGCCAAGCTTGGTAGTCGGACAAAGATTGCACCACCACGGGAGCTGTCATGACGGCAAAGTAGGTGCCGCTAAATTGAGAGTCGTGGAGCTTATATTCCCCCAAACGATTGGGCGTAAAACTAAATTCAATTTCTCGGTTGGGCACAATGTCCTGTTTAATGCGGAAATTAGGCACGTAAAACCCATGGAGCACATCTTTGGAGGTCATATTCAATGTTACCCGGCGATCGAGGGGCAAATGCAATTCATGGCTAGTTACCCCCCCATTGGGATAGGTGAAAGTCCACAGCCATTGTTTAACTTCTACGCCAATCCTTTCGGGGTTAATATTGCTTCCTTGGGCCATGGCTAGTTCCGCTGGAGCATCGGCGGCGATCGCCTTTTCCCCCAGTAATTGAGGCACTTCCACCACGGGTAAGGGGCCGAGCACATTCATTCGTTGGTAAATGACATAGCTATACCAAGCAATCCAGGTCACCAAAATAATCGGCACCACTGTCCAAAAAATTTCCAAACGGGCATTACCCCGGATCGGTGCCCCCTGGGGATTCTGCAGGCTGAATCGATGGAAAATAACCGAGTATGCCATGGCCCCCGCCACTCCCAAAAAGACCACGCTACCAAGGCTGACCAAAAAACTAAACAAATCCCCCACAGGTTGTGCCTCCTGGGCGGCGGCAGGGGGTAGCCATTGGTAAGCTCGCTGTCCCAACCACAGACTAGCTCCCACGGTAAAAACAATGTAAACCGCCAATAGGATGAGATTTTTGCGACTCATAGTTAATCACTCTGGTTAGCCGTGGTCTAATGGGGAAGCTAGATTAGCTTAGTCTGCCAAAGGCAGAAATTTGGTTGCTGTGGAAACATCAAAGCCGGGTTGTGGTTTAGCCCTGGATAATGACAAGCAAAAACCTTGGTTAGGCCTAATGATAGGCAACTCCCGTCTGCACTGGGCATATTGTAGCGGCAATGCTCCCCTGCAAACCTGGGTTACAGATTACAACCCCAAGTCAGCTCAGTTGCCGGTTTTGTTGGGGAAAGTTCCTCTGATGTTGGCATCGGTGGTACCGGAACAAACCGAAGTTTGGCGAGTATATCAGCCTAAAATTTTGACCCTGAAGAATCTTCCCCTGGTCAATCTTTACCCCAGCTTTGGCATTGACCGGGCCCTGGCTGGTTTAGGGACGGGGCTGACCTACGGCTTTCCCTGTCTAGTGGTTGATGGAGGCACTGCTTTGACCATTACAGGGTTTGACCAAGATAAAAAACTGGTGGGGGGAGCGATCTTGCCCGGTTTGGGATTGCAGTTAGCAACCCTTGGCGATCGCCTGGCGGCCCTACCGAAGTTAGAAATGGATCAATTAACCGAGTTGCCTGACCGTTGGGCTTTAGATACCCCCAGCGCCATTTTTAGTGGTGTTGTCTATGGCGTGTTGGGGGCATTGCAGAGTTATCTCCAGGATTGGCAAAAGCTTTTTCCTGGTGCCGCCATGGTTATCACCGGGGGAGACGGCAAGATATTACATGGCTTCCTAAAAGAGCATTCTCCTAATCTTTCGGTGGCCTGGGATGACAATTTGATCTTCCTCGGTATGGCGGCCATACACCACGGCGATCGCCCCATCTGTTAGGGTTAGGGGTCGGCATTGTTATAGCTACGGGAGGTTAAATCGGGGTGAATCTTGGCCAATGGGGGGAAATTATGTCCTGGTTATGTTTATTGCCCATATCCGGGGGCATTGTATATAACCTGCTGACCGTGTTTACCACTAGCCTTTTTCTGGCAAGGTCTCTACCCAAGCAAGATTTCCAACCAGGGGTGTCAGTGCTGAAGCCAGTGCGGGGCTTGGAAAAAAACCTAGAAGCCAACTTACGCACCATTGCCCAGCAGAATTATCCCGCCTATGAAGTAATCTACTGTGTGCAAGATCCCCAGGATCCGGCGTTGCCCATAGTCAAAAAGCTTCAAGCGGAGTTTGGCCCAGAAAAAATTATTGTGGCGGTGCATCAAATCGAACAGGGAGCCAACGGTAAGGTTAATAATCTCCTAGGGGGATTAAAACATGCTAAATACGACATTTTGGTGATAAGCGACAGTGACACCAATCTGCGCCCCGATTACTTGGCCACCATGGTCAGTCCCTTGGGCGATCGCCTGGTGGGCTGTGTCACCACCCCTTTCAAGTTGACCCAAGCCCAAACATGGTACGAAGGTTTAGAATTGCTGAGCATCAATGCTGACTTCATGCCCAGTGTTCTGTTTGCGGAGGTAACTGGAGCATCCAAAGCTTGTTTAGGTCCTTCCATTGCCATTCGGCGATCGACTTTAACGGAAATTGGCGGCCTAGAAAGTTTAGCAGACTACTTGGTGGAGGATTTTGAACTGGGGCAGCGGGTTTGGACGGGGGGGTTAAAGATGGTTTTACTGCCCTATGTCATCGACGCAGGGGTGAATTTGGATAATTGGACTAATTGGTGGAGCCATCAACTTTATTGGGATCAAAATACTTACCTGGCTCGCCCCTTGCCTTTTTTAGCCACCATCATTATTCGGGCAGTGCCCTTCGCCTTTTTGTTTACCTTTTGTCATTGGTCTGAGCCTTGGGCCTGGCTAATTCTGTTCATAACCCTAGCTACCCGTTATGGGACAGCGGCCATAGTTGCCCAGGAACTAAAAGATGGGGAAACTATCCGCTATTTACCTTTATTACTATTGCGGGACTGCTTTGGCTTGGTTTTTTGGGCCCTATCTTTTTCCCAACGACAAGTCCTGTGGCGGGGCATAACCTATCGTCTTACCAAGGGGGGCAAAATGATACCGGCTTCCCCTATCCCTAAAAGTTAAAGCGGGATGATTTAAGTCGGTGTTGATTGGCATTAGTCTTTGTATATTGGCTAACGGAGGGATTTCCCTTGGGATCAGTTACCCCGGTGGCGGTTTCCCACAGACTACGGGGAGCAGGGGTAACCATGTAAATACTGTCCTGCTTGCGAACGTAGTACCATCGCTTGCTTTGGCATTCCGGACACCAAAATTCTTCTAGCCATTCCCCGGTAAGGCTGACGGTGGGGCGATCGCCAAGGACAAGACTCGCTTTTTTGTGGGTGTAGCCCCGGCTCCGCAGTTGGGCAATTTGGTCAGCGTAGAGTCCATGTTTTTGGCTGACGCTATCTAGGTAACAACCGTGGATAGGGCAATGGATGGGGCGACGTTTGGGTCTTTTACGATGGCGGGAGCGTTTAGGAGGTTTAGTTGTTAGAGAGGTAACATTAGGAGAAAATTCTGGGGAACCCATAGATGCACGACTGTCTAAAAAAATAGAGGTCTGGTCAGAGCTGCAGTTTACTTTTTCTGTTCAGCCGGACTCTATCATAATCACTGACATTTTGATTGTGTTTATCAGCCCATTGAGCAAAATGCTGGGCAGGAAGGACCCTTGCTCGCTGACCAATTTACTGGGACAAGCCAGTGGCTGGTGTGCCTTGCGCCCTAGCTTCAATTTTTGATACAGTGATCGGACTGATATAGCAAAAAATAGCGAAAACCAAGCTAGACACGTACAAAATATTCTTTTGTGACCGTGGTTTTGCCCTTCGGAACGAGGGTTTTCCGCCCGTCTTCAGAATGTGAGGCCCATTATTCTTCCGAATAACAATCATTTCTGTAGATAATAAATTCCTTCCTTGCTTTAGCAGGCAAGATTGGTTCACAATTTGATTGGGCCATTGCCCCATTACCCTAACCCCCGCCAGGATTATGGAAGATTTATTAGGTTTGCTACTTTCTGAAACCGGTTTATTGGCGATAATTTATCTAGGCCTAAGCCTAGCCTATCTATTGGTTTTTCCAGCCCTTTTGTATTGGTATTTGCAAAAGCGTTGGTACGTGGCTAGTTCCGTCGAAAGACTAGTCATGTATTTTTTGGTCTTTCTCTTCTTCCCTGGGTTACTAGTGCTCAGTCCGGTGCTGAATCTACGACCCCGCCGCCAGGCTGCCTAGATTTTGCTTTTGTTTAGTCTCTAACTGAGTCGGCTGTTACTCCAGACCCAGTTGCCGTGTTTTTTTGTTGCCCATTGTTCCCATTTGTCATCCCAGGAAAAACCACCATGCGACGCATTGATGCTTTGGCCATTGCCCTGGGTTTTTTCCTTTTGGGCGGAGTAGTTTACGCCGGATTGCAGGGTTTTGGCATCGAAGCTCAGCAGGCTGGCATTTGGACCCAAGCGGTGCTAGTGGGGGGCCTAATCATTTGGCTCCTTTCCTATGTCACTAGGGTATTTACCCACGACATGACCTATCACCAACAGATTAAAGAGTATGAAGATAAAATGATCGAACTCCGCTGGGCGAATATGACCCCAGAGGAACGGGAAAAACTCCAGGCCGAAGTGGTGGAAGAAAAGGATACATCCAGTACCTAAAAGACTTTCCTGTCCATTGTTGTCTTGCTGGCTGAATAGTGTTTGTCGATTTTTGCCATGGTTATACAGCCCATTTACTTACCCCATCTCCTCAAACAGCCCCGCTGTACCCAGGTCCTGGCCATTGATCAGGCGATCGCCGACTTGAAGACCCTAACGCCGGTGCGCGGGGAAGTGTCTGTGCGCCATGGGGGAACCTTTTTGGAAGTGAAAGCCGAAGCGGAAACCATTGTTACCCTCCACTGTGACCGTTGTGCCCAAAGCTATAACCAACGGCTAGCATTAGATACCAAGGAAATACTCTGGTTGGATAACCAAGGGGAAAATACGATCCCAGTCTTGGAACGGGAACTAAGTTGGGATGACTTGTCGGAAGTGTTGCCCCCCGATGGTCACTTTGATGTGGAAACCTGGTTATATGAGCAATTTAATTTAGCTCTGCCCCTGAAAAACTTATGTGGTAAAGATTGCCAAGCTCCCCAGGTGCCGGATGATGGCACAGGCAATGGCTTTGATCGTCGTTGGGCCGCCCTGGCAGATTTGAAACAGCAATGGAATTAAAATCAACCAACATTGGGATATTCATCCAGCAGTTGTTGATAGGGCTTCCAGTTATCAGTACAGTGCACCGTCACTTTGCACTTTGTCAGTTGCTCTAGCAAACGACCCTGGGTGCCATCATGATTTCCCAGTTCCCAGTCGATGAATCTCCCAATGAGGCGGTGACAAATCCATTCAGGACTTACGCAAAAGAAAACTTAAGAGCAGGGGAACGAAGCTGTTGACGCAGGAAATCAGACCATGGTTGATGAGATATTTCGTAGACTGTCAATGGGCTATTAACCGCTTGACGACGAAGAAAATTCCAGACCTGTAAGGCACAGTGAATATGATTACGTTGAATGCGTCCCTTGGGACATTGACAGGCTTCTACACCAGTCAACTGCTTTAGTTCGCGATGAAAATGCTCAATCTTCCAGCGCATTCGACACTCCTCTCGTGTCGCCTGAGTCGAATCTTGAGATAAGTCATTAGTCACGACGAATTCCGTCCGGTGTGGTGACACCGTAACTCGGAACAGTTGCACTTTTTTGTGAGCCGGAAAGCCTCAAATTTTAATCACTTTTCCTTGCTGTATTTCGGATGCATCCCATAGCAGTGCATCTACCCGTTGGTATGGAGAAGTGATGCCACTATCGTCCACCAATCGGTTCCGTTTCAGCGGGCAGTAGTAAATCTTGTTTAATGTGTCATCAATAAAAGCCATCAGCTTTTTAGTTGCGTACCAACTATCCATCAGTACAGTGGCGAACATCAGATTCTTGCTATGTGTCACTTGACTGAGCATTTCCTTGACATGCTCTAGCTTACTGTAACTATCCATCCATTTGCCATATAGACGATAGTCGATCGCCCAGTACTGATTCACCTCTGGATTGACATAAACACAACTGACCAGACCAATACCTTTGACTAGTCCTCGGGCATTGCCACTATACTGCCACTGACTGCATTCGATTTTTTTACTATAGCTTTTGTCTAACACCGTATCGTCAAAGACAACATAAGCTTTTGGTGATTCGATTAGCTCTAGACGTACTTGTTCCCATAGCAAACGAGGAGTCAGTTTTACTCCCTGTAGGTAACGTTTAATTCGGTTATGGCTCACGCCATCGAGATGCTTGGCAAGGTTTGTTAGGGTGTAGTTAATTGGGCTGCTCAGTAAATACTGACAGTAATCTAAACGAGTGAAAAAAGTTATCCTACCACCTTAACCTCATCTATCTTGCGTAAGTCCTGTCAATGTTATTCACAACTTTATTCACAACGAGCAGGAAGTCCAGCCAAAATTAGCTTCAGTATTTTTTCTATTTTTCCTTCACCATGGCCCACTCTTGGGGCGTTAGGGGTTCCCACCGTAAGTGGGATTGAAAGTGCTGTTGGGCTGCAGTCGTTAAAACCTTTAAAACCTGGGGCAGACTGGGATCATTGGTCAACTCTGCCATGGTTTTTTGCCAAGGAGCCGGTTGGTTAAAAACAAGCTCAAACAAATGGCGATCGCCATGCCAGATCATTTCCCCGTGTTGCAGAAGGGCGTTGGAAGTTTGCCGTTGGGCACTGCCAATTAATTTGTCCCCGGTGGGGCTGACTAAATCCGCCATCGTAGCGGTGCTGAAGCAACTGGCATTGTGGATATAACCCCTTCCTCCCCGGCCATAGGTTAAGGACAGTCCTAACTGGTCCCAACCTTGGATGAGAAATTGGCAAATGTGCTGATAAATTTCCCGCCGCTTTCCTCCGGTGGCCCCGGTGACCACAGCATAGGTTAGCCCCCCTTGGTGCAACACTGCCCGCCCACCACTGGGCCTCGTTACCAACCCAAGCGATTGCCCCTGCCAAGTTAATTGCCGCCAATGGTCTGGCCAGGATTTTTGCAAATAACCTAGGGAAATGGTGGGCCTAGACCAACCGTAGAATCGCAATACCGATCGCCCGGTGCGGGGAAAATAATCTTCCAATAACCATTGATCCAAGGCCATTTGTAAATTACCGGGAGCTTGGATGTAGGGCAATAAACGCCAGGGGGAAGACTGAGCAGGGGGAAGGGTAGCCAACGGGAAAGTTCTCCTGACAAAAGTCTAGGCAAAATATGTTAGTCTTAAAAACGCTAGGACAACACGCGGGTGTAGTTTAGTGGTAAAACCTTAGCCTTCCAAGCTAATGATAGGGGTTCGATTCCCCTCACCCGCTTTGGGTAATGGGTACAGCGGTCTCCGAAACTCGATAATTTTGATTGATAATTTCTGATCGTCCCTGATGTCCGTTGCGACACCCCTCCTCGACCGTCATCCATGCTCCCTCGATAATTCCTCGGTTCTGCACGGTTATCTGGTGGAACAGCAGAGGGGACTTGCTTCTGGCCAACGGTTCCTGTGGAGCTTTACGGAGAACTTGGGCAAGGTTGATCCCCTGGCGGTATTTGGGGCGCTCAATGTCCAAGATAAGGTGCATTTTTACGGCGAAAATCCCCAGCGAGGGGAAACCATACTGGCTTTTGGTATTTGCCAGTCCCTGAGGATTTCTGGCAAGTATCGCTTCAGTTTAGCCCAACAATTTGCAGAGGAATGTTTCCAGCGCTTAGTGCCCATTGGTAATGTCCAGGGCAGAAGTCAACGCCCCTATATTTTTTGTGGCTTTAGTTTTTTTGACCGCCCCTCCAACCGCAATCCTTTTGCTAATTCTTTTTTGTTTTTACCCCAAATCCAAGTGGTGAAAACGTCCCAGCATTGCTTATTAAGCTGGCAAATTAGTTTAGATGGCAACACCAATGTCACCGATTTGGTGGATTTTATCGGTCGAATGCTCAGCGCTATCCGTCGGGCCCAACCTGCTAGGGATACCCATACTCCCTCCATGGTTGTAAAAGCTCCCCGATTGACGGGAATAGAGGTGGCCAAGCTTTCCAAGGCGATCGCCTCTAGCTTGGAGGAAATTGCCCAGCAAAGATTGAGCAAGGTAGTGCTGGCAACGGCGTTGGATTTGGACTATGGTTCTCGACTCAATGTGGCCCATTGTTTGCAACGACTGCGGCAACAGTATGGAGATTGCTATTTATTCTCCTGGGGCAATGGCCAGGGGGATTGTTTTGTGGGGGCTAGCCCAGAAAGATTACTTAGTTTGCATAATCAACAGCTGGTCACCGATGCCCTAGCAGGTTCGGCTCCTAGGGATGTCGATGTCCAGGGCGATCGCCAATTGGGGCAAGAGTTATTGCACAATCCCAAGGAATTGCGGGAACATCAAGCGGTGTTGGATTACCTCCTCCAGCGTCTCCGGGCATTGGGCCTAAGCCCCCAGGCTTCCTCCTTGAAGTTGCTTAAATTGGCCAATATTCAGCACCTCTGGACCCAAATTCAAGCCCCTCTGCCGCCCCACATCCATCCCCTGGCCCTGGTGCAACAACTCCATCCCACCCCCGCTGTGGCCGGTGTCCCCGTAGCGATCGCCGAAGATTTAATCCGTCGCCATGAAACCTTTGACCGCAATCTCTATGCTGCTCCCCTGGGTTGGTTGGACAGTGAAGGTAATGCTGAGTTTATTGTCGGTATTCGTTCTGCCCTTCTGTCCCGTAATCGAGCCAGACTATACGCCGGGGCGGGCATTGTGGCCGGTTCCGATCCCCTCAAAGAAGTGGCAGAAATTGAGCTCAAACTTCAAACTCTCTGGCGTTCTTTGATTTAACTAATAATCTCGCAACAATGGCGGGGCAAAATAGAATATGGGTAGTCCGCCGTTGCGTTTCAGTCTAAATGGGGGAAACTGTCATGCGTCTCAATGCTAAAGCAAAGTCATTTTTAACCAAGGAAATTAATCGGGAAGCGGAATCCCTCGGCTTTGAGGTGCAAAAGGATATCGTCCTCAAACGCTTAAATCAATTAGCCCAGGAAAAAGGTAAACCCCTGGGTAAAGAAGATTTGGCCGAGCAGGTGACGGATATGTTCCCCACCATGGCCGACCAAACCCTAACTAAGGCGGCGAAGTTAAATACGGCCCAGCAATGGCGGCTCTGGCTAATGACCGGGGGAGTTATGGGGGCTGGTCTAGTGGGTTTTATGGGCTTAATTTGGTTGGTGAATTTGCCCTATCCTATGGTGCGGCGGCCGGTGGCCCGGGTGGCCCCCATGTTGCTACTGCCCAGTTATCTGAACATGGATAGAAATTACCGCGAGGCGATCGCCCACGGAGAACAGGCGGATCAGTTGGTGAATAATGCCACCAGCGCGGCGGACATTGAATTGGGGGCGGAAAAAGTGCGCCTAGCCCAGCAAAATTTAGATCAGTTGCCAGTGTGGTTCCTTGGCTATGAGCCGGTGAAGGTTTGCCAGTTTATGGGAGGTTGTTCCTGGAATTTCACCTTTGATGAATTTCAGCGGGCCCGGGCCCAGGTGGGGCGCATGGAAGCCAGGATTTTTCAGGAAAAAAATGCCCTATCGGCCCTGACCACAGCGGAACAAAACATTCAAACTGCTAGGGCTAGCTATGAACAGGCCACTATCCCAGAACAACGACAAGCGGCGATCAAAAGTTGGCAAGGAGCCATCAATGAATTAACCCTAATTCCAGAGCAAACCTTAGCCGGGAGTCAAACCACCAATCGTTTACGGAACTATGAACAGGAATTTCAACAGGCCGCAGGCTTAGTGGCTGGTACGAATCAAACCCAAACCATGGTGATGGCGGCCCAACAATTTGCCCAACGGGCGGATCAAACCATGGCCCAGGCTCCGTTAACGGCGAATCAATGGCAGGAAGTATTGAATTTGTACCAAGAAGCCATCCAAAGACTACAAACGGTGCAACCCCAGGACGCCCAATATTTGTCAGCCCAAACTTTTTTGGCCGAATATACGGAAACCCTCGGTAAAATTCGCATCAATTTGGCGGCGGAACAGGGAGCAACGGCTCAATTTGACCAAGCCCAAACTCAAATTCAAAACCTACTCACTAATCTGCCTGCCAGTAATGATAGTCAGGGTCGTAACCGCATTAAAGGGGAAATTAGCCAGATTATTAGCCAATTGCAAAAGGTACAGCCTGGCACCACCGTTTATGACCAGGCTCAGACCCTAATTAACCAAGCCCAAAGTCGGGCCCAGCAGCTTTAAGGGATAATTTTTGGGGATGCAAACTGATTGACTAAAGAAAAATTGAGCACCATAGCAAGAAAAGTTTTGCCCTTACTATTGGGGGGCATTGCCATGGGTTTGGCAACGGCTCCTTTAGGTTGGACCTATGTAGCTTGGTTTGGACAAATTCCCCTCTGGATTTGGATTTTTAGAGCTAACACTACTAGGCTTAATTTTACCCAGCTTAAACAATTTTTAATTTCAAGGTCACTAACAGCCATAGCTTGGGGAGGGGGATTTTATGGCGTGGCCTTATTTTGGATCACCGGAGTCCATCCCCTTACCTGGTTAGGAGTGCCTTGGTTAGCTAGTCTGGCGATCGCCGCTTTTTGTTGGTTAGCCATCACAGCTTGGGGTGTTGTCCTAGTATTTGTTTGGTTACTGGCCATGGCGGTTTGGGAAGTTACCACAGCCCGGACAAAAGTCAATTCCACCTTTAAAAAATATTTATTTATACTTTGGGGCACCGCTAGTTGGTGTGGGTTGGAAACTCTTTGGAGTCATTCCATTCTCTGGTGGAGTCCTGTGGCCTATACCCAAAGCCCTAGTCAGTTACATTTTTTGCAGTGGGGAGCCATTGGTGGCCCGGCTTTATTAAGTGCTTTTATTGTGGCTGTTAATGGATTTTTAGCTTTAGGTTTAATTGATTTTTTAGACGGTAAAACTGTTAACAAAAATAAACAAAATTGGCATTATTTTTTAATTGCTATTCTCATTTGGTTATTCTGTCAAGGAGGAGGTTGGTTACTCTATCAAAAACCTTTAGCGGATACACCGGAGGAGAAAATTAATGTGGGTATTATCCAGGGGAATATTCCCAACCAAATTAAATTTAATAGTGAAGGTTGGCAGCGGGCGATCGCCGGTTACACAGAAGGTTACAAAAAACTAACTGAGCAAGGAGCAGAAATAGTACTCACCCCGGAGGGAGCCTTACCCTATCTTTGGGAAACGGTGGTGGCCAAAAGTGGCTTTTACCAAGCTATTTTACAAACCCAAGTGCCGGTGTGGTTGGGGGCCTATGGCACTAAAGGGGATGGTTACACCAATAGTTTATTGACGGTGGATGGCCAGGGAAAATTGCTTGGTCGTTACGATAAGTTTAAACTAGTACCCCTGGGGGAATATATTCCGCTCAGTAACGTTTTTGGTCAGTTGATTCAACGGCTTTCCCCCCTTAAAGAACAGCTACTCCCAGGCGATCGCCCCCAGGTTTTACCAACTCCCTTTGGGCCAGCGGCGGTGGTGATCTGTTACGAATCTGCCTTTCCCGATCTATTGCGTTCCCAACTGTTACAGGGAGGGGAATTTATTCTTTCCAGTGCCAACAACGCCCATTACAGCGACACCATGGCGGCCCAACACCATGCCCTAGACGTGATGCGGGCCATTGAAGGCGATCGTTGGTTGGCCCGGGCCACCAACACTGGACTTTCGGCGATAATTAATCCCCGGGGAAAAACCCTTTGGTTATCGGCCATGAACCAGTATGAAATCCATGCTGCCCCCATTTACCGTCGCCGGGGCCTCATTCTCTACAGCCGTTGGGGGGACTGGGTAGTGTTTTTATTACTGGTTGTCTCGGCGATCGCCTGGCTTTACCAAATTGTTTTCCCACTTAACCAACGGTGAAAAATACTGAAAACATAATGGAATTAATTTTATACAGCAAGCCCGGTTGCCATCTTTGTGAAGGATTGATGGAAAAATTAGCCCAGATTAATAGCCTAACCATTGAGCTAGAAGTCCGTGACATCACCACTGACGAACAATGGTGGGCCGCCTACCAATACGAAATTCCGGTATTAGTGTGGCGATCGCCGACGGGGGAAATTACTTTGCCGAGGCTATCTCCCCGGGCCCCTGTTAGTCAATTGGAAAAGTTACTGCAACAATACGTTAATGGCTGATTTCCCTGGGTAATGGAAAGGGTAGGCTTAGATTGAACGCAACGGCGATCGTTCATTGCGCCCCCCAGGGACAACGGATGAATAAGTGGTTTAGTAAAAAGTTTTTAGCAACGGATATTCGGGCTCCCCATAATTTCACCGGGGTGCATTTGGCTCCCCCCCAATGGTTGAAGCTGTTTTTTTTGCTAGGGGCGGACTTTACTGCCCTACTGGTGGCTTGGATTGTGGCCCACCGTCTCAATGATTTTTATTCCCCGCCCCCCCCGCAATTTGTTTGGTGGAACTGGTGGGGATTGCCCAGTTTATTTTGGTGCTATGCCGCCATCGTTTTGATTGTTTTTACCTACGCCGGTTTATACCGTCCCCAGACCCGCACTCAAAACTTTCTCGGAGTTGTTAAGCTGATCAGCTCCGTTTTTTTGCTGACCCTGGTGGCCAAATATTTTTACGATCCGGCGATCGACCTGCCCCGTTCCCTATTTTTTTCCGCTTGGGGCACCAGTATTATTTTTGTCATCCTAGCCCGTTTTGTAATTAGCCTAGTCCTCAGTCCCCTGGAAAGTCGTCAAGCCATTCCTATTTTTTTAATTGCTAGCTCCTGCCGTATTCAGCACCTTACCGTTACTTTGGAACGGCGTTCCCAATACCGAGTGGTAGGAGTTGCCTTGGCCAGTACAGCCCACAGCCATCACACTCTGCAACAAATTCTGGCATCCGGGGCCCAGGAAGTTCTAGCGGAGGCTTTACCTGAAGCGGATTTAGCCTCTAGTTTGTACTGGCATTTACGAGGGGAAAACATTGCCCTAAGACTACTGCCCTCCAGCCGGGATATGCTCTACCGCCGGGGCATGCCGGAGATTTTTGCTGGTTTACCAACGGTGCGGGTGGAAATTCCTTTATTGGTGGGGTTGGATTACCGCCTCAAAAGAGCTTTGGACTATGGTGGAGCGTTATTTGGTATTGTGGTGCTTTCTCCCCTATTTTTGGCGATCGTTATTGCCATCAAACTATCTTCCCCCGGCCCAGCTTTTTTCCGCCAGGAACGGGTGGGGCTCCAGGGTAAAACCTTTCAAATGTGGAAATTTCGCACCATGGTGGTCAATGCCCCCCTGCTTCAGCAACAATTAGAAGCCGCCAACGAAAACGATGATGGCATCATGTTCAAGCTCAAACGGGACCCCCGCATTATTCCCCTGGGGCATTTTCTCCGCCGCAGTAGTTTGGATGAAATCCCCCAACTATTCAATGTGATGATGGGGCAAATGAGTTTGGTGGGCCCCAGGCCTCTGCCCCTGCGGGATGTGGAAAGGTTTGATGCTTGGCACCATATTCGTCATCAGGTAATGCCTGGGGTAACGGGACTTTGGCAAATTTCCGGGCGATCGGATATCGGTAGCTTTGATGACGTAGCCCGACTAGATTTGTACTATATTGATAACTGGTCATTAAATCTTGATTGGGACATTCTGGTGGAAACTGTCAGAATATTATTGTTTAGGAAGGGAGCTTATTAGAGATTAGAAAATATAGCGATTGTCAGTCCAGGAAAGTAGAGCAAAATCTTTGAGAAATAGGCGTTTCAGCCTTTTAAAAGAGACTCAATCGCTTTTCCATCAATGGGTAGTTTTATTCATGGCTGATTAGTATAACCATGAGACACTAGACTATGCAGTAATCTTGAATGACTTTATCTATGCTAGTACCAGGAGGTGCCTGCATTCTCGCTCTTTTTAATGCACTAAAGTCATGTTCTATATCATTCAAATCTGGGGAATAAGTTGGCAAAAATAACACCATGTGTCCTGCGGATTCCACTATTTCCCTAATCTTATTTTTTCGATGAATGGGGGCGTTATTCATAATCAAGATTGATTTGATTGTTAATGCTGGTATTAAAAATAATTAAAGCCATCCTTCAAAACCCGTTGCATTTAAGCTTCATGTGAATAACATCGTCGCTATTAAGTCTTTTTTTGTTTTTCTTCTTCTTGCTACAAGATTTTCTTTTTCCCCCCTTTTCCCCTGCTTTTTTCCATATACTCTTCCTCCTTTGTTAGACCATCCATAAAGTGAGGATACAAATTCCCCAAAACCAGCTTCGTCTATGAATACTCGACTTTCAATACCGTATATTAAAACCAATTGGCTCAAGATTTTCTGATATTCTGCTCGCTTTTGGACATCTCTCTCTTGATAAAGTAACTGTTTTTTTCTAGTAATCTTCATTTTTTTGAATTGATAACAGAGTGAAGCAGGAGTTATACCAAATTTTTTAGCTCTTTCTTTTAAAAGCATATCAGGATTATTTTTCACATCCTCTTCCAATTCTTTTATGTTTATCTTATGCTGGCGGGTCTCAACTTTCGTTGCCGCAAGCTCTTCTCTGCCCAACCAGCGATAAATTGTTGCTCTGCCCACCCTAAATGTTCTCGAAGCCTTTGTGATTCCATCACCACTCTCGATGAAATCTATAACCTTAAGACGTAAATCAAGATCGTAAGCCATGACTGATTTCGTTATTTATAGATTTTTGAGTTATTCTTGCAACATGTTACCAAAAAAAATTAGCAAAACCTCTCATAACTAGCTAAATTAGCTATACATGTGTAAATTTGAATGCATATTTGTAACTCACGGAGCCAATGTCCATGGGAATTCAAGTTTTGGGAAATTCAAGTTTAATCTCTCAGGGTAAATTCCCCGCCCCTTGAGGCGTAAGTCTTAGAGCGGTAGTGCGTTCCGAAGGAAAAATTCCGTAATGCCCCGTTCGCTTGCGGCGGGGATATGAATTTTAGCGCTCCGCTCCCGATTTTTTACTGAACTACTTGAAGGCGCGTTTGAGCTTATCAATCCAGTTTGCTAATGCGGATTAGTTCACAGTGACTGACTTGACGTTGAAGGGACTTTAGCGTTCTAATCGATCTAGTGGTTTCACCGGCTTTGCCCCGGTTGAGCAATCCTCTTTTTTTTGCAAATATCATGACGGTTAAAGTTCTTATTCCGACTCCGCTACAAAAGTTCACCAGTGGTCAAGCTACCATTGATTGTGAAGCCGCTAACGTAGGGCAGTTGATTGAAGCTCTAGAAGCTAATTGCCCCGGCATCAAGGCCCGGCTGTGCGACGAAGAAGGCAAACCCCGCCGCTTTCTCAATTTTTACGTCAACGAAGAAGACATCCGCTTTTTGGAAGGTACGGATACAGCCCTGAGTGCAGGGGATGAGGTAAGTATTGTGCCCGCCGTAGCTGGGGGCTAACGACCGCCGATCGCCTGAAAATTCAGGAGAGGTGAAAACATAGTCCACCTCACAACTAACTGTCCCAGGGGATTCCTTCCTGGGCTTTTGTTATGGCAGGAAATGGGGGTTTATATTGCCCCCTTGTTTCCCTATTTTGTCCATGGGCGGAATTTTACACCGTTGCCAGTTGGGGTTCTGGACGTTTGCTGTTGCGTACTCCGGCGATCGCCTCAGCGTAATTGGGGGCATTGAACACCGCAGAACCGGCCACAATGGCGTTGGCTCCGGCCTCTAGAACCTGCCAAGTGTTATTGGGTTTAAGACCACCATCCACTTCGATCCAGGGATCCAGACCCCGCTCATCACACATCTGACGGAGAGCACGGATTTTAGGCAACACTTCGGGAATGAAGCTTTGACCACCAAAGCCGGGATTAACGCTCATGATCAAGATTAGATCGCAGACGGGCAACACATATTCAAGAAAATCCAGAGGAGTGGAAGGATTGAGCACCGCCCCGGCCTTTTTACCCAATTCCCGAATTTGACAAAGGGTACGATGGAGATGGGGAGAGGCGTTGTGCTCCACATGGACGGAAATGATGTCAGCACCGGCCTTGGCAAAATCTTCGACGTATTTTTCCGGTTCAACGATCATTAAATGAACGTCCAGGGTTTTTTTTGTCAAGGGACGGATGGCGTCCACAATCAGCGGGCCAATGGTGATATTGGGCACAAAGCGGCCGTCCATCACATCAACGTGGATCCAATCAGCCCCTGCTTCGTCCACGGCTTTAATTTCTTCACCTAAGCGGCTGAAGTCCGCTGACAAAATTGAGGGAGCAACGACGATATTTTTGGACATGGGAAGGGTCTCTAAGTATTTCAACTCATAAACAAGCTTGAAATTCAGTGTAAACAATTACGGTCAATTGTAGTAGGCCCCCAAACCCGGCCTTTAAAATAGGAAATAGCCTATTAGAACCAATGGGAACCTAAATTTAAGCCTACTTTTTAATGTCTGACCCTGATGTGTCCGTCTCCCCAGTTAAGGCCGAGGCTTGGTATAGCTATGGCATCGATAAAACCCTGCATCGGTTGACCACTGCTCCCCACCGGGGGTTGGCAGAAAAAACTGTGATGGAACGAAGACGCACCTATGGACTAAATGAAATTACCACGATCGCCGGTCGTAATAATTGGCAAATTTTGCTGGATCAGTTCACCAATGTCATGCTCTTGATGTTGATCGGGGTGGCAATTATTTCTGGAGCATTAGATCTGATCAGCTTAAGGTTGGGGGAAGAAACCATGGAGGGTTTTCCCTTCAAGGACACGATCGCCATTTTTGCCATTGTTATCCTGAACGGTTTATTAGGCTATTTCCAGGAAAGTCGGGCGGAAAAAGCTTTAGCTGCTTTGAAGAAAATGGCGTCCCCCAAAGTCCAGGTACTGCGGGATGGCGATCGCCAGGAAATTAAGGCGGCCAGCTTGGTGCCGGGGGACATTATTTTGCTGGAGGCGGGCAGTCAACTCTGTGCCGATGGCCAACTGATCGAAGCGGCTAACCTTCTCATTCGAGAATCGGCCCTAACCGGGGAAGCCCAGCCAGTGGAAAAAAATGCCAGTAATACTGGTTTACCTTTAGATACTCCCCTTGGCGATCGCCAAAATATGGTCTTTTCTGGCACCGAAGTCGTCCAAGGCCGGGGCAAAGTGGTGATTACCAACACTGGCATGGCCACCGAATTGGGCAAAATCGCCGAGATGTTACAGAGGGTGGCCCCGGAACCCACCCCTTTGCAAAAAAGGATGGAAAACTTAGCCGGAGTGCTAGTGTCAGGCTCTCTCCTGCTGGTAACCCTGGTTATTATTCTGGGGGTGTGGCAGAGTGGCTGGGGCGAACTGCGGCAGTTGGTGGAAACGTCCCTCAGCATGGCGGTGGCGGTGGTGCCAGAAGGTTTACCGGCGGTGATTACGGTTACCCTGGCCCTGGGCACCCAGAGGATGATTAAACGCCATGCCCTAATTCGCAAATTACCAGCGGTGGAAACCCTCGGTTCCGTTAACGTCATTTGTTCCGATAAAACCGGCACCCTCACCCAAAATAAAATGGTGGTGCGGGAAGTGCTGACCCATGGCGATCGCCTCAGCATTGGCGGAGAAGGCTACCAACCCCAGGGCAACATCATCCACCTCTCGGATGGAGAACAGAGGGCGACCTCCGGACCATGGCCCCCGGCCTTGCAATTACTGTGTCTCAACGCCATCCTCTGTAACGATTCTGAACTGAACTACAATCCAGGGGAAATGGAGTGGCAAGTGATTGGGGACCCCACCGAAGGAGCATTGCTAGTGCTGGCCAAGAAATTTGGCTTTGACCAGGCACAGTTAAGACCTAGTTTTATGCGGCGGGGGGAATTTCCCTTTTCTTCGGAGCGCAAACGCATGGGGGTGATTGTGGAAGTGCCAGCCGAAGGAGAGTCCCCCTTAGCAAATTTATTGGGCATTTTAGAAAATTTGGCCTTAACGCCAGGGCCCTACCTAATTTTTTCCAAAGGATCGCCGGAGTTACTCCTCCCCCACTGCGGACAAATTCATACCGCTGACCATTGTGTACCCCTCAATTTCCAGCATCAAGAACAAATTTTGAGTGATAACAATCTCATGGCCAGTCGGGGATTACGGGTGTTGGGTTTTGCCTGTAAATCCCTGGCCCAGATTCCCAGCACCCCTGACCTCATAGCTGCCGAAGATAATCTGGTGTGGTTGGGTATGGTTGGCATGTTGGATGCGCCCCGGCCAGAGGTACGGTTAGCAGTGGAAAAATCCCTCGCCGCTGGCATCCGCACCGTTATGATTACCGGTGATCATCCCCTAACGGCCCTGGCGATCGCCAAGGATTTGGGCATCAATCAAGCTGGCGATCGTTTTTTGACTGGGCAAACCTTAGAACAACTACAACAAAGCGATCTGGAAGCCCAGGTGGAAGAAGTGAGCGTTTTTGCCAGGGTTTCCCCGGAACATAAACTACGCATTGTCAAAGCCTTCCAAGCTCGGAATCGTTTTGTGGCCATGACCGGAGATGGGGTCAATGATGCCCCAGCCCTCAAGCAAGCAGACATTGGCATTGCCATGGGTATCACTGGCACCGATGTGAGCAAAGAAGCCAGCGACATGGTTTTGTTGGACGACAACTTTGCCACCATTGTGGCCGCCGCCGAGGAAGGGCGGGTGGTGTATAACAACATTCGTAATTTCATCAAATATATTCTGGGTAGTAACGTGGGGGAAGTGATCACCATTGCGTCTGCTCCCCTTTTAGGGCTATCTGCCGTGCCCCTTACTCCCCTGCAAATTCTCTGGATGAATTTGGTCACCGATGGCTTGCCAGCCTTAGCTTTGGCCATGGAGCCGGGGGAACCAAATATTATGAAGCGTCGCCCCTTTAGTCCCCAGGAAAGTATTTTTTCTCGGGGATTGGGGGCCTACATTATCCGCATCGGTCTGGTTTTTGCGGTGGTTACCATCACCCTTATGGTCTGGGCCTATCACAGTGCTGACCTAGCTGGTGCGCCCGACAGTTGGAAAACCATGGTTTTTACCACCCTCTGTATTGCCCAGATGGGCCACGCCATTGCCGTACGCTCCAACCATCGTTTAACCATAGAAATGAACCCTTTGACCAATCCCTACCTGTGGGGGGCCGTAATTGTCACCACTATCCTGCAGTTATGCTTGGTGTATTTTGAACCCCTGAGAAATTTCTTTGGCACCGATTGGCTCAGTCCCCAGCAACTACTGGTTTGTTTTGGCTTTAGCAGTTTAATGTTCGTCTGGGTGGAGTTGGAAAAGTTATTGGCCCGGTTCATCAAATAATTTTGGCCATTATCCAATTTTCCAGGCAAACAGTAGGGTAAAGGAGAGTTTTGCCGACGCTACCAGAAAAGTTAGAATAGTTGGCCAAAATAAGATTATTTCACTACTATGCCCCGCACCCAACGTAACGATAATTTCATTGATAAGTCCTTTACCGTTATGGCGGACATTATCCTAAAAATTCTGCCCACTAACCAAAAAGCGAAGGAAGCCTTTGTTTATTATCGGGATGGTATGTCGGCCCAGGCGGATGGGGAATACGCAGAGGCGCTGGATAACTATGAAGAGGCGTTACGGTTGGAGGAAAATCCCAATGACCGCAGTTATATTCTCTATAACATGGCCCTAATCCACGCTAGTAATGGAGACCATGAAAAGGCGTTGGGGCTTTACCAAGAAGCCATTGAACTGAACCCCAAAATGCCCTCGGCGTTGAATAACATTGCGGTAATTTACCATTTCCAAGGGGAAAAGGCGAAGGAAGCAGGGCAGGAAGACGACGCAGAGAATTTATTTGATAAAGCGGCGGAATATTGGAAACAGGCCATACGCCTAGCCCCTAATAATTACATCGAGGCCCAAAACTGGCTCAAAATCACCGGGCGCTCTGAAATGGATGTGTTTTTCTAACTCTCTTTTTCCCCGCGCTGCTTAATCCGAACTACCCTTCGCCGCCTACATCATCTAAACGCCTAAGCATACTGTCTGGGGGGGCATCATTTTTTATTTTGGCGATCGCCGTACTGGTGCCGGCATTGCCCCAACTAGCTCCCTGGGCTAGATAAATTTTTGCCCCTTCCCCAACAATATAGGTGCTGTGGGCGGCCACTCCCCCCTGGAGTAAGGCTCCCCCGGCATAGGCCGCTAGATTACCTGGGTTTTCAACAAGGCTGGCGGTTTTTTGTAAGCCTAAAAATAAAGCTGATACCCATTGACTCAATAAAATACCACCCGCACCGATCAGTACTTTTTTCCAGATGCGCCCTGCTTCGTAGCTCGTGATGGGCAGGCCATAGATTCGGGCTAGATTCCGAATTAACAATAGGTCGGTGATCACACTGGCGGCTAAATCCAATAAACCAATGGGATTCACGGCGATCGCCAGGGCTTTATAGCGCATATATTTACTAATGAGTTGGTCAGCTTCAGCAGTGCGGATTTCAATGGTTTTAGTGGCAATATTCTTTTCGGCTTGTTCCACCTGGCGCAGAGCATTAAGGGCCAGCAGTTGACTGCCATCCTGGTTCAGAATAGTGAAAATTTTCTGGCGTAGTTGATCCAGTTTGGGGGCTGGTTTTTCCCATCGCTCTTCTAGGGCCGGGCTAGGCCGAGAACCCTTAGGGGAGTTGCCATATTCCACCCGCACCATTATGGGGGGAGGTTCAGCGGCCACTAACACAATGTCCTCGGCGGAAAAAATGGGGCTATCTTCCCCGTCAGGAGTGAGGGACTGTAGCTGAGCAAAAATTTGTTGTTGATCCTGCTCCGGATATAGATCGATTTTATTAAAAACTAGCAATAGAGGTTTTTGGGCCTGGCGCAATGTCTGGAGGGCAGTAAATTCCGTTTGGGTAATGTCCCCCGCAATAACAAATAAAATCAGATCTGCCTGGTGAGCTACGGTTTGGGCCATGGCGGCTCGGGCACCCCCGGCAATTTCATCTAGCCCTGGCGTGTCAATCAAATCAATTTGAATTTTGTCGTTACTGCACCACCGTACCGATTGAGGCCACTGGGTTACGCCATGGAGCGGTCCTGTTTCCAGGCGTTTTTCCCCCAACAAGGCATTAATCACGGTGGATTTACCCCGACTGACTAAGCCAAAGGCCGCAATTTTAAATACCCGTTGCTCCAGTTTGGCTAAGGCTTGGTGCATGGCTTGAATGTCCTGGCGCACCGCCCCCTGCAATTCCAGATTGGGGGGATAGTTCCAATGGCGACGCTGGCTCGCATACCAATTTAACGATTGTTGGATGCTGGCGATCGCCGTAGAGAGGGCCGGATCAGGGGCAGGGGAATTCATTCAGCTAGGCAACAGATTAATCGGGGAAAAACTCAGCATTGAGAATTTCCGCCAGGGAAAAGGGACAATCCAGGGGGAAAACTGATAGCGATAAAAACGTTTCCCTCACCGCATCCCTGCGGGCTATCTGATAACAACCGGGAAAATTATCAACCAAAAATGGTTTCAGACTAGGGCTATCCCCGGTGATGAGGCCTAACTGACGACGTTGTTCGTTAATGGTCGCTGTCCAACTGTTAGAGCGTTTTTCCGGTTGATACCGCCATTCGAGCAAATGAATCATCAAAACAATTAGTCTATTTTTAACTTCCCGTTTATCGCTGCGACCCATGGACTCTATTTCTTCAATTAAATTGTCTAAATCTAAGGATTGTAAATCGCCTTGTTTGAGTTGACGCACAGTTTCCTCAATCCAAAGATTGAAATCGGTGTCGTACAAAGTTGGGATTATCGCTTTGACCATTGTTGCGGGTTGGGTCGAAGAGGGGGTATTCATGGAGCCAGGGAAATTTGCCAGAAAAATTAATTAATCGGGAAAGAATTCTGCATCAAGCATTTCCGCCAGGGAAAAGGGACAATCCACCGGAAAGTTTGAGAGGGGTAAATTGGTTTCGTTGGCTGCGCCCTTTCTCCCTTTAAGATAACAATCGGCAAATATGGTTTGCACATAGGGATTCAAGCTGGGGCTATCGGCCAGAATTAAATTAAGCTGATCCCTTTGCTCATCGATGGTGTTTTTCCAGCTACCAGTGCGCTTCTGGGGTTGATATTTCCATTTGAGCAGGTGCAGGAAAAGTACCTTCAAGCGACTATAAACTTCCCGTTTATCACTGCGGCCCATGGACTCTATTTCTTCAATTAAATTCTCTAAGTCTAAGGATTGCAAATCACCTTGTTTGAGTTGACGCACAGTTTGCTCAATCCAAAGATTGAAATCGGTGTCGTACAAAGTTGTAGTTTTTTGCCCCATGCCACTTTCCCCCTTTCCTTAATTCTAGAAGTTGACTGGCCATCGCAACTAGGGAGTGACGATGGCGATACCTTCTTAATCTACGGACAAAATTAGGTGCTAGCCCCGGAAGCTACCACAGCCACCGCAATCAGCCCCGCCACCAGCACAACGGTAATGGCCGCCATAATCAAATAATTTCGTTTGTCGGCTTTACTGGGAGCATCGGCCGCATAGATCTTGGGTTCAACGGCAAAATTATTCAGCCGTCCATCATCGTCTTTAGTATAGTTGTTCATATTTTTTAAAGTTCTCCTGTTGTCGTAAATGACAAAAAAGTTTGTTATGCTACCCGGAGCCGGAATCTGCCGGAGCCAAGTTTTTGCATGATACCCCAAAACCTAATTGGGCTTATCCCGGTTTAAAGGGGCAGAGGGGGGAAACTCGTCAGGATGTTGCCAAGATTTAGGGTCTTCCAGGGGCTCCAAATGGGTGGTTACCCTAGAGCCAGTAATCCGTTCGGCGATCGCCGTTTCGATGGCTTCACAGAGGTCATGGCCCCGTTGCACAGTCCAATGTCCAGGCACTAGGACATGGAAGGAAATAAAAGACTGGGAGCCGGCCTGCCTGGTTTGCAATAGATGAAAACGTACTCCTTGGTCTTCGTAGGGCAAAAAACAGCTAGTGATGGCCTGGAGTTGGGCCGGGGGCAGCGATTGGTCCATCAAGCTGGAGATGGTTTCCCGCAATAAATGGGTTCCTGTCCAGAGCACGTTGAATCCTACCCCAAGGGCTATCAAGGGATCTAGCCATTCCCAACCAGTGACAAAAATTAAAGCTACCGCCACCACCACCCCCACCGAAGTCCAGACATCGGTCATTAGATGCTGAGAATCGGCCCGCAAGGCAATGGAATTTAATCTTTTCCCCGCCCGCCAAAGAATCCAAGCCACTGTTCCGTTTAAGGCCGTAGCGGCGATCGCCAAGGCAATGCCCAAAGCATTTTGATCTAAGGGTCGGGGACTCAGTAAACGTTCTACAGCGCTGTAACCGATGCCAAGGGCCGCAACAAAAATGAAGGCCCCTTCTAATCCACTAGAAAAGTATTCCGCCTTGCTATGGCCAAAGGGATGTTCAGAATCCGCCGGGGTAGCCGCTAAGGACAGAGCCCAAAAAGCAACGATCGCCGAAGCTAGGTTCACAGTGGATTCCAACGCATCGGACAACAGACCCACAGAACCGGTAATGGCATAGGCCCCCAATTTCAATCCCATGGTGGCCAGGGCCGCACCAATGGAAAGAACCGCATAGGGACGGGCAAGACGGGCGGTCATGGGGGTTAAAAATGAAGGTTAAAAGATTTTATTCAGCAAATCAAAGCTGTTGCACAGGAAAAACTAGGCCGCCTGCAAGCAATCCAGTAAAGGTTGCCAGCGGAAAACCCGATCGCCGCCCATTTCCAACACCACTTTCAGTTTGGGCACTCTTTTGGTGAGACTAATTAAGTCTTGAATTTCGGTTTGGGAGAGAATATAACCTTCCAAAATCCACAACACCAAACCTTTACTTTGGGCCGGTAAATTTTCCAACTGATAACCGGCGATCGGCTGGGCAAAATAAATCGGTCCCACCGCTCCTTCTTGGGCAATGTTTTTCTTACCTAAATGGGCCGGACGTACTCCATGGACTTGCATCAAATAGGCTTCCACGTCCCCCAAACCCCTTGCCGAAAGGGATATACTGGCGTAGCCGTTGGCCCGTAGGCGTCTTTGGTAACGACCTTCATAACCACCTTCTAGGGGGGCATACACTGCCAAAGCCCCGTCGTTTTCTAGAGCGCGGATAAATCCTTTTCCGTTAGCAATTAATGGCAATGGCAACATAGCAATGATGGCGATAATTATAAGTTATGGAAGCCTAGGACAGACTAAGTTACCCACGATTTTGACACACTCTCTGGGCAAAGCAAAGATGGGCTGCCAAGATTTTCTGGGGTTTATCCCAAAAGCAAAAACCCAAATCTTCCCTGGCCTGTGGCGGTGGAAATCTGGGTTCAAAAGGTTCTTAGATTTAGCTAATAAGTAGTGCGGTAATCAAGCCTGAGTTACTAGCCCTTAGCGGCGGCGGCCACTTCTTCCGCAAAGTTGGTTTCTGCTTTTTCGATGCCTTCACCAAGGTTAAAGCGGATAAAGCGACGAACTTGGATGTTTTCCCCCAATTCGGCGATCGCCTGTTTAACCAACTCTTCAATGGTGAGATTTTGGTCTTTGATGTAGGGCTGGTCTAGCAAAGATAGCTCCTTGAGGCGTTTATCAATGCGCCCTTGGACAATCTTTTCTTTGATATTGGCGGGCTTTTTGCCCAGGTCGTCGCGCCCCATTTCAATTTCCTTCTCTTTAGCCACCATTTCCTGGGGAATGTCGGCTACGCTAACGTACTCCACATTGGGACAAGCGGCAATCTGCATGGCCACATCGTTAACCAAATCTTTAAAGCGATCACCCCGGGCGACAAAATCAGTTTCGCAGTTAACTTCCACCAACACGCCAATGCGGCCACCAAAGTGGATGTAGCTATGGACCAAACCTTCGGCCGCGGTACGGCCAGATTTTTTATCAGCGGAGGCAATGCCCTTCTGCCGGAGCCATTCAATGGATTTTTCTAAATCACCCTCATTTTCCTTTAGGGCTTTTTTACAGTCCATCATGCCTGCGCCGGTTTTTTCACGCAGTTCCTTCACGAGTTGAGCGGTAATTTCTGCCATGGTTATCGTTCCTAATCAGTTTTTCTATGATTGCACGGTAATTATTGGGCTAAGGGAAAAAAGTGATGGTCAACACCAGCTATATTTTCCCCTAGTACTGGGACTGGGTTTGCCCTGCCCCATCGGTGAGAAAAAGGAAAAAAGGGACAAAATCTAAGCTTCTGGAGTGGCTGCAACTTCTGCTTCGGCCGCTTCTTCCACTTCCTCAGCGGCTTCTACTTCTAGATTATCTCCATCCAAACCTTCGTCAAACTCTTCGTAGTCATCGCTGACATCCGGTTGACCATGGCGACCTTCATAGATTGCATCGGCCAGTTTGCCCACAATCAATTTGATCGAACGGATGGCGTCATCGTTAGCGGGGATAGGCACATCGACCACATCTGGGTCACAGTTGGTATCCAACATGGCAATGATGGGAATACCGAGCTTTTGGCATTCATGAATGGCGTTATGTTCCCGCCGTTGGTCCACGATTACCACCACGTCGGGGAGCTTGCGCATATTTTTAATACCGCCCAGGTATTTTTGTAATTTGCCCAATTCCCGCCGGAGCATGGAGCCTTCTTTTTTACCCCGACGGTCAATGCCGCCACTGGCTTCTAGGGCTTCCAATTCCTTCAGGCGATCAACCCGTTTGCGGATGGTTTCCCAGTTGGTGAGCATTCCCCCCAACCACCGTTGATTGACGTAGTGAGCTCCACAGCGTTGGGCTTCCTGGGAAATGATGCCAGCGGCTTGGCGCTTAGTGCCGACAAATAAGAACTTTTTACCGTTGATGGTGGAAGAGCGGACATACTCATAGGCATCTTCCATCAGTTGGGCGGTTTGCACCAGGTCAATAATATGAACACCATTGCGGGCGGTGTAGATATATTGATCCATGCGGGGGTTCCAGCGGCGGGTTTGGTGGCCGAAGTGAACACCAGACTCTAGCAAATCTGCGAGAGAAACTACGGGCATGTTAAATTTTCTCCTATTCGGGTTTATCCTTCATCCAAGGGAATTTCCGCCTGTGGCAGAAACACCCGAAAGCTTGGATGTGCGAATTTTTGACAACCTTTCCAGTTTAGCAGGCGATCGCCCCGATTACCCACGCTTACCACTGGGAAATAAACTCTGTTGCCTTTAATCCAAATCGACGACAATCTTCAGTCAGAACAACCAAAAATTTGATTCGTTTTAAGTCCAGGGTACAGGAGTTGAACCTGTCTAGGGCGAATTATGAGTTCGCTGCCTCAACCGCTCGGCCAACCCTGGTAATTGGTTTGTGGGAAAGCGCCCAGGGATATATTCTAAACCACTGCCTACCACCCAGGAGAGTGATCAATAATTTCCCCTAGGAGGGATTGTTTAATCTTGGCAAATTGAGATAATTTTGAAATTTCCTGGGGCATAATAAATCGAACTATCCAAAAAACCGCTTCAATGGCGATCGCCAGGTTATGTCCACCAAAAGTAAGATTTTTCTTGTCCTGTTAGTTTTTTGTCCCCTCTCCTTTGCCGCCCACTGGTTGGGTTGGGGGGAAACGACGGTGTTCATTTTGGCTGGTTTGGCCATTGTGCCCCTAGCAGCCTTCATGGGCACGGCCACGGAGGAAATCGCCGTGGTAATCGGTCCTAATGCGGGGGGCCTGCTCAATGCCACCTTCGGCAACGCCACAGAACTAATTTTGGCCTATATCGCCCTAAAAGAAGGGTTAATCGAGGTGGTCAAAGCCACCCTGACAGGATCAATTATTGGTAACTTACTGCTAGTAATGGGTTTTGCCGTCTTCCTGGGGGGATTGCGCTATAAGGAACAAAATTTCCAACCCCTCGCCGCTCGCTTGAATGCATCCACCATGAATTTGGGGGTAGTGGCGATTCTGTTACCCACAGCCTTGCAATACACCTCCACGGGGGTGGAGGAAACGGTTTTACAAAATCTCTCTGTGGCCGTGGCCGTGGTGTTAATCGGTGTCTACCTCCTCTCCTTGGTGTTTTCCATGGGAACCCATGCCTATCTGTACGATGTGGGCGTGGCCGAGAATATGGAGATGCCCGAACTCGGCGAAGATGTATCAGAACCGGAACCTCCTACGGAAGAAGAAAAACCCAATCTTTGGCTTTGGACGGGAGTTTTATTGGTAGTCACCCTAGGGGTAGCGGTGGAATCGGAATTGCTGGTGGGTTCCTTAGAGGTGGCCACGGAATCCCTGGGATTAACTGCCCTGTTCACCGGGGTAATCGTCCTACCCATTATCGGTAACGCTGCCGAGCACGCCACCGCCGTCACTGTGGCCATGAAAGATAAAATGGATCTCTCCATGTCTGTGGTGATGGGGTCGAGCCTGCAAATTGCCTTCTTTGTGGCCCCAGTCTTGGTCATCGTCGGCTGGGCGATCGGTCAGCCCATGGATTTAAACTTCAATCCATTCGAGTTGGTAGCGGTATTGGTGGCAGTTTTGATTGTCAACTCTATCAGTAGTGATGGCACTTCCAATTGGTTAGAGGGCATCCTGTTGCTTGCTACCTATGCCATTGTGGCCCTGGCCTTTTTCTTTCATCCCACCCTGGTCTAGTAGTTGATGAGTGATCTCTTCCAACTCTAAACCCGGGGTAGTGTAACTGATTGGGGCTGATTTTGATATTTGCCCCTTCTGGTTTCATAGCTAATATCGCAGTCTTCCCCTTCAAAAAAGAGTAACTGTACGATGCCTTCGTTGGCGTAGATACGGCAATCAGCACTGGAGGAATTGGAAAATTCTAGGGTGAGGTGACCACACCACCCCGCTTCCCCCGGAGTTAAGTTGGCAATAATACCAGCCCTGGCGTAAGTACTTTTACCAATACAAAGTACGGTTACATTAGCAGGGATGGCCAATCTTTCCACTGCAACTCCCAGGCCGTAGGAGTGGGCTGGCAAAATAAAATAACTGCCACTGTCATCCCTGTGCAGTTGGGTAGCTTCCAAATTGTGGGGGTTAAAGTTTTTGGGATCAACTACAGTGCCCGGAATATGGCGAAAAATGCGAAAATCCGCCGCAGAAAGCCTAATATCATAACCAAAACTGCTCAGACCAAAGGAAATAGCCGGTTGTCCCTCTATTTGCCGCATTAACTTGGGTTCAAAAGGCTCAATCATGCCTTGGGCAGCTTGAGCACGGATCCAAATATCATTCTTAATCATGGGCAAAGTTCAGGGAAATAAAGCGGCAATCATTATAGCTGCATCAATGGCGATCGCCGACGGGAATAATTTGAGCTAGTCTTGAATTGATCTGATCAATGAAATGATTAATCAGGAGAAAAACTGAAAATGTTTGTTATCACCGACGAATTTTGGCTTCATCAAATAAATTTTAATACTATGATTTGTGAATAAATTTATGGAACAGTAAATATCAACGATTATATAGTAGTTTCAAATAAAGCTGAGACGCTAAACGCCACAGTAAGAACGGATAATTTCATCAAGAGACGTGTCAATAGGAGCGTACATTCTAGCTCGTTTCAAGGCACTAAAGTCATGCTCAATATCATTTAAATCAGGAGAATATTTCGGCAAAAAAAGAACTTCATGACCTGCTTCTTTAGCCAATTCTTTAATGGCAGTTTTACGATGAATAGGAGCATTATCCATTATTAATATTGATGGAATGTCGAGGGAGGGTAGCAAATATAATTTTAACCATCCTTCAAAGCCTTCTGCATTCAAACTCCCGGTAAAAACCATCGGCGCAATCAAATCTTTTTTTCCTTTTCTTCTCCCTGCTACTAGATTTTCTCTGACTCCCCTTTTTCCTTGTCTATCTCCATAAACTTTTTTTCCTTTTTTTGACCAGGCATAAATACAAGCCTGGATTGCTTCGAATCCAGATTCATCTATGTAAACTATAGCTTGACTACCATAGAGCTTAATTAGTTCTCTTAACATTCTATAGTACTTAACTCGTTCCTCCCGGTTTCTTTCTCGATAACGTAGTTCTTTTTTTTTCTGTTTATTTTCATTTTCTTTAATGCGTAATATACGGCACTCGGCCTCACTCCAAATTTCTTGGCTCTGTCTATCAATCTTGCATCGGGATTTTCTTCTACGTCTTTTTTTAGAGCTTCCCAGTCTAATTTCCTATGGCGACGCTCTACTTTTGTTGGGCTTAAATCTACTCTATTTAACCATCTGTATATCGAGGCTTTTCCTATTTTATATATCTTGGAAGCCTCAGTTATTTTTCCTCCAGCTTCTATATAAGCTACTACCCTTTGCCTTAAATCTAAACTGTAAGCCATTGTTTAAACCTGTTCATTTTGTACACTCCATAATTTTACATTAAATTCTCTCATCGTTAATTGAAATGACTATATTTTTAAAATTTCTAGAAACTTAGCTATAAAGTCTTAATTTATCGCCTCTAGCTAAATTGTTTAAAAATAATATAAGTAGGCGTAGTCAGAACTACAATTTGGAGAAATTTTAACTGATTATGTTATTTCATTATTATCTAAATCTGTCCCGGTCGAAATTGAGAATCTTTTAACTGTTCTAGGCGGAAATTTCCAGCTCTAGCGATGGGTGAGCGTGAGGCAGGGAACTGCGATAACCTAAAATTTGACTAAATTAACCCCTGAAGAATCAGAATTATCTCACTGACAGGCCTAAAAAATTTCCTATAATTGACAACAAGCTCATTTTACAAGCAGGTTCAGCATGTCAAACCAACGGGATTACACGCTCATTATTGATAAAAGCGGTAGCATGTCCATCATTGAGCCAAAATTCCAAAAAAGCCGATGGGAGCTAGTTCAAGAATCAACCCTCGCCCTTGCCAGAAAATGTGACCAGCTAGATGCTAACGGAATCACAGTGTACACTTTCTCCGGCAAATTCCGCCGTTATGACAACGTTAACGCATCTAAAGTGGAGCAAATTTTTCAAGAAAATGAACCAGTGGGTGGTACTAATCTCACCGCTGTGTTACAAGATGCGCTCAATAATTTTTTACAACGAAAAAAATCTAATCAGGCTCCAACAGGAGAAACTATTTTAGTCATTACGGATGGAGAACCCAATGACCGTAGATCCGTTTTTGAAATCATTATCCAAGCCAGTAAGTGTCTAGATGCGGATGAAGAATTAGCTATTTCATTCATGCAAATTGGGAATGATCCCAGTGCCACCAAGTTTCTCCAGGCCCTTGATGATCAATTAATGGAAGTAGGAGCCAAGTTTGATATTGTTGATACGGTAACCTTTGATGAAATGGAAGACCTAACTTTAACTGAAGTTTTATTAAATGCTATTGAGGATTGAAACCAGATATTTTATTATGAATAACTCCGATTCCATTGACTCTATACTGGCTGACCTCCGCCAAAAATATATTGAAGAGCCAGAAACGCTATCTAGTAATCCAGCTATAGCTTCTACTTCAAATAAGGAGCAAAAACATCCAACTTTAGATATTATTTTAAATGAATTAAAGCAAGGTTTTAAGGTTAATTATTTTTCCGAAAAAACGCCTAAAATTCAAGCTACATTTAAACAAACATCCGAATCTTTAAACCCAGAATTAAAAAAATTAATTGATCACCAAGAGCAACAAAGACAGGCAATTATCGCTCAAAAAGCTCAACAATGGCTAGAGCAACTTGACCCACTGTCTGGTGAGGGAATTTGGTTTGCGGATTTAGCTAAGCATTATCCCTCTACCCTAGCCGCGGCAATTGCTTTATTAAATAACGAATCAACCTAACGTAGTCTTAATTATTAAAATCACAAAAATGATTGACATTGTAAAAGCAGATCTTAATTCAGCTGTCCATGCAGAAGCAATGATTCAATTGATGAATGAATATGCCTGTGATCCCATGGGAGGAGGAGAAGAATTACCCAATTATGTTAAAGCAAATCTGCCAGCAGAACTTGCTAAAAGACCTTCTGCCCACATTATCCTCGCCTTTGTTGATTCTAAACCTGCTGGTCTTTTAGTATGTCTAGAAGGATTTTCTACTTTTGCTTGCAAGCCATTATTAAATATTCATGACGTCATTGTTTCTTTGCCTTATCGTGGCAAAGGTTTATCAAAATTAATGTTGCAAAAAGCAGAAGCCATCGCTTTAGATTTGGGCTGTTGCAAACTCACCTTAGAAGTACTGGAAGGAAATCATGTTGCCCAATCAGCGTACAGATCATTCGGGTTTGGGAATTATGAGCTAGATCCCCAAATGGGAAAAGCATTATTTTGGCAAAAAAAGTTACCGGACATATCTACATTAGATAGTCATGTGTCATCAATAATGATAAAGCAAGATAGCTAGTTTCCTCTATTTAAATTGGCGATCGCCTAGGATTTAGATAACCATAACTAATCGATAGATAATTCCGGTTCCAGCGATAGAATTTCAGAAATTATGGAGATTTCTCAGTGAATCATTGGGTTTAGATTAAAGCAACAGTTAAAGCTGGTTATGGAGTTGCTTCCGGTCAGTCTGGTGATCAACGTTTCCCTGGGGGAACTATTGCTATGCAAAAGCCCTTTTTTGGGAAGCATGGATTAAATTTAGATGATTATTACTTAGGCACAATTAACTTAAGCATTGCGCCTCATCAATACAAAATAAAGCTAGCCAAATATACCTTTAAAGAAATACAATAGTCAAGTAAAGATCCAGCGGAAGATTTTTCTTTTTTTGATTGCCGTATCATTGCTACTGATGCTCAAATAGTTAACGGTCTAATTTATTATCCCCATCCCGAAACCAAGCCTGAGCATTTTCAACCGCCAGATATTCTAGAATTTATCGGAGCCTTCATTCCTAACTTATACTACGATGACCAGATAACTATTGAAGTTGATTTTAATCAAATTGAAGTTTTTTAAAATTCCACTAGAAATAATCAATAACTAAAAACCAATTTAGCCTGTAACTAAAATCATGGATACATTTCATACCAGAATCGTTGAATCGCACTTATGTACGACCTAAAAATAGACAGAATAATCCTATAGCAAAGCAAATTCATCACCTTAGTGCTAACTCCCTTAGCCAGTGTACATAGCTTATTTTTTCACACATGAAAGCCTGTAAATAACGTAGTTTGTCTAACATTGTTGTACCTGCTTCTTTTGGGATTACCAGTAATTTTAGTATTAAATAAGCAATTATACAGGTATAGATTTGAATCCCAATTGCATTCTCATTTTTGGCAATCAGTCTATTCAGCTTTAAGTGCATTTTTAAGAATTTCCATAAAAATTCTATTTGCCATCTTTTTTTATAAATTTCTGCTATTTTTTCATCACTAACTCCTTCTATTTCTTTACTTTCTATAGGTAAATTTGTAACCAATCTAAACTCTGAATTATCATGGGTGAATATTACCACTCTACTCTCTATTTTATTCTTTCCAGTTCCAACCATATAGTTATCATTGGCTAATTTTTCTAGCTTTATATTATTCTTTATTCTTAATACATGATATTTGTTATTCTCCTTTTGTAATCTCTTGATTCTCTGTAAGTCACAAAATCCTCTATCCATTACTGCTACTCCATTTTCTGGAGTCTCTTCTATTGTTTCATTCCCATATTTATTATCATGACCTTGTCCAAAGTGAATTACTATTCCCCCCGGAATCCCTGTTGATAAGTTAATCCCACTGAATACTTTTACCTGATGAAATCCAAGGTTCCACATCAACTTACTAGTTATGCTGACAATGGTTGAATCGAGAGGAAATATTTCTAATTCTCCCTGCTTAATTTCCTTCCTTTTCGACAATTCCTTTTTTAAGGAAAATATTATTTCTCTAAAAACTCCCACATCCCTTTTTTTGCTTGCCTTTGAGAATGTAGATATATCGACTGTCTCTCCTCGTAAGTTCAGTCTTTTAAACATACTCCTCATGCTTGTCTGGCTCTGGTCTAACATTAATCCTAACCAGATACTCACAAACTTAAATGTGTCTAATACTGGGTAGTCATCTTTAGGAAAATTAGATAGATAAGTTTTGACAATATGTCCAAAATTTGATATCATCGCTTCAATTATTCTAATATTTCTGCCCTTTATTCTATCATTTTAAAGGGCTTTTTTTCTCTTTATAACTATCGTTCAACACTTCTGCTTTTGATTAAGTTTTAACTGTCTTTATCGGTTGCGGAGATCAAGAAATTTTAGGGAGCCACCCCCCGTTGTTTCAATAGAGCCTGTCTTTTCTTACGGGCAATTTCCTGGAGATCAATATTCTTATCAGTTTCATCAACAATTTCCCCGGTTAAAACTTCAACCACGTCTTCTAGGGTTATCACACCGGCAACGCCGCCATACTCATCAATAACCACCATTAAATGTTCCCGTTTTTCCTGAAATTGCTTTAGAAGTTTATCGGCTCTCATGCCTTCTGGAACAAATTGGGCTGGTCGAGCTAATTCTGCGATGGTTTTATAGCCTTCTCCTTGGATTAAAGCAGTGAGTAAATCCTGTTTGAGGGCAATGCCCAAGACTTCATCAATGTATTCATCAACAATTAAAATACGAGTATGTTGGGATTGGATAATATCTTGTTGGCATTCCGCTAAAGTTAATTCTCCCAAAAGATAGGTGATAATCACCCTGGGGGTCATCAAATCCACTGCCATCAAATCATTAAGCTGGAAAACCCGCTGAATCATTTGTTCTTCGTCTCCTTCGATTACCCCTTCTTTGTAACCGAGGGTAGCTAGAAACTTAATTTCTGCTTCGTTGGTGCTGGGTACTCTTTTGCCGTGGGTGAAGGGATTGGTAATTTGTTCAATCAACCACACTAAAGGAGTAAAAATTAAGGTTAAAAATCTTACTGGTATGGCAATCAAAAGGGCAATGTTAGTGGCATATCTTTCCCCCAGAGTCTTAGGAATAATTTCGCCAAAAACAATAATTAGCAAGGTTAAAATTCCAGAAAAAACTCCCATCCAAGCATCTTGTAGATGTTTAGTTGCTAAGGCTCCAATGGTGATACTACCCACAATATTAAAAATGTTGTTGAGCACCACAATGGTGCCAATGGGGCGATTCATCCTATGGCGAATAGCTTGGAGGGCAATGGCGGAGGGATTATTGGACTGGGATAACTGCCGTACTTTTACCAAGGGCACAGAAAATAGGGCCGCCTCTGCACAGGAACAAATGCCAGAGCCTAACAAAACAATGAAAATGGCCGCTACAATTTCCAGCATAAAATTCCGAAACCAACTTACCAAGATTATAGACCATGGCTATTTTCCCCTAGACTGGAGGGCTAGGAACAAACTTGTCACAAATTCCGCAATTCTTTTTTGCCATGGCTGACCCCACCAAAATCATTGTTATTGATGATGACCCCACCGGCTCCCAAACGGTTCACAGTTGCCTGTTGCTGATGCAGTGGGACGTGGAAACTCTGCGGCAAGGTCTACGGGATGAAAGTCCGATCTTTTTTATTCTCAGCAACACCAGGGCCTTACCCCCAACTCAGGCGGAACAGGTAGTGATGGAAATTTGCCAGAATTTAAAACTAGCCCTAGCAACGGAAGCGGTCGATCACTACTTGGTTGTAAGTCGTTCTGATTCCACTCTGCGGGGCCATTACCCCTTGGAAACCGATGTGATCAACCGGGAGTTGGGACCGTTTGATGCCCATTTTCTGGTGCCAGCCTTTTTTGAAGGGGGCAGGGTAACCAAGGACAGTGTCCATTACCTGATTGTGGATGGTGAATTGGTGCCCGTGGCGGCAACGGAATTTGCCCAGGATTCGGTGTTTGGCTACCACCATAGTTATTTGCCTGATTATGTGGCAGAAAAAACCCAAGGCAAGATTGGGGCGGCCCAGGTGGAACGCATCACCCTAGGGGATCTTAGTGAGGCCAATAATGCTTTAGGCGATCGCCTGATGGATTTTAACCATAACCAGTGTGTGGTGGTGGACGGAGAAACCCAAAAAGATTTTGATCGCCTGGCGGCAAGTATGCTCATAGCTAGTGGCCAGGGCAAACATTTTCTGTTGCGGAGTGCGGCCAGTATTCTCACATCCCTAGCTAATTTGGGGCCCCAACCAGTGGCTCCGGTGGCCATGGCCAGCTATAAACCCACCAACCAACCAGGAATAATTTTGGTGGGCTCCCATGTGCAAAAAACCACCGAACAATTGATGACATTGCTCAAGGATCAAACGGTGCAGGGCATTGAAATTCCAGTGCAACAATTGCGGGATCATCCCGATAGTCCAGCCGAAATTATTGTCAATGCTTTGACGGCGGTGAACGAAATTCGCGCCGAGGGAAAAACACCGGTAATTTACACCAGTCGAGGGGAATTAAGTTTTGCCTCAGTGCAGGCACGGTTAGACTTTGGCGTTACCCTGTCCCAACTGTTGATGAAAATTGTCCAACAATTACCCCAGGACATCAGCTTTTTGATCAGCAAAGGAGGTATTACTTCCAATGACGTGCTGAGCGTGGGATTACAGTTAACTTCTGTACGGTTGTTGGGGCAAATTATTCCCGGTTGTTCCCTAGTGAGAACGGATGAGGATCATCCCCGTTTTCCCCTTTTGCCGGTGGTTTTATTTCCCGGTAACGTAGGCAATGCTCGGGGTTTAGCCACAGTTTATGAACGTTTGTCCGACAAGCCTAATTCTTGATCAATTTTTTACTAATTCATCCCAATTATCGTCGTTGATTTGCTGACTGGTTGACTTGCTTGAACAGGGGGAAATTGATTGTTAACTAGACTTTTTCGGTCGGCGATCGCCAGCAACTAAGTAACTCCTTTGTCCATTTCTCACAGACCATATTACAGCTATGACCATTGGCATTTGGATATTGGGAGATC
Source organism: Synechocystis sp. IPPAS B-1465 (assembly GCF_003015225.1). Taxonomy (GTDB): domain Bacteria; phylum Cyanobacteriota; class Cyanobacteriia; order Cyanobacteriales; family Microcystaceae; genus Synechocystis. Next base: position 1,731,657 of record NZ_CP028094.1, read on the forward strand.
AACTTTGGTCGGGGCAGACGGCCTTAAAAAGCCATCAAGGCGATCGCTCACAGGTCCCCGTTCTCCTGATCGAGTCGGCGGAATTTGCCCGTCAACGACCCTACCATCGCCAAAAATTAGTGTTGGTTTGGTCCGCCATGCGCCACTTTGCTGAAGATTTGAGGGCCGAGGGCTGGTCCGTTACCTATGAAATTGCCGCAGATTTCCTCACTCCCCTACACCATTGGCTTAAAACCCAGGGCGTTAGTCACCTCCAAGTCATGGCCCCTGGCGATCGCCCCTTTGAAGCTTGGTTAAAATCTTTGACTCTGCCCTGTGAACTAACCCTATTACCCAACAATCATTTTCTCTGGTCTAGGGAGGATTTTTCCGCCTGGGCTGGCGATCGTAAGCGCCTATTACTGGAAGATTTTTACCGTGCAGGGCGCAAACGTTGGCAAATTTTGATGGTGGATGATCAACCTGTGGGGGGCCGCTGGAATTTTGACCAGGATAATCGCAAGCCCGCCAAAAAGAACCTTTCTCCCCCCAAGCCCCTTTCTTTTCCCCCCGATGACATTACCCAACAGGTTATCGAACGGATAGAACAATTAAATTTACCTGGTTATGGGCAATTATCTGGCTTTCAATGGGGAGTTAGCCGTCAAGACGCCCTGCAAGGGCTGAAATATTTTGTTGATGTTGGTTTAAGTCAATTTGGCACCTACCAAGATGCCATGGTAATGGGGCAGAAAACCCTCTGGCACAGTCTGATTTCCCCCTATTTAAATTTAGGATTGTTGACCCCATTAGAAGTTATTGAAGCAGCTACTAACGCCTTTGCCACCCAAGACATTTCTTTAAACAATGTGGAGGGATTTATTCGTCAGGTTTTGGGCTGGCGGGAATATATGCAGGGCATTTATCAATGGGTAGATGAAGATTACGGGCAGGGTAATTGGTTTAACCATGACTTTCCTTTGCCTGAGTTTTATTGGCAATCCAGCCACACCAAAATGAATTGTTTAGCCACTGTCTTAAACCAAGTCGAAGAAACAGGTTATGCTCACCATATTCAACGATTAATGGTTCTCAGCAACTTTGCCTTAATTGTTGGCGTTAATCCTCAAAAACTCCAAGACTGGTTCCATGCCGCTTTTATCGATGCCTACGACTGGGTAATGCAAACCAATGTGTTAGGAATGGGGCAGTTTGCAGATGGAGGAATATTAGCATCAAAACCCTATGCTTCTTCTGCTAACTACATTAATAAAATGAGTGATTATTGCCAACAATGCTCCTACAACCATAAAGCTAGAACTGGTAAAGATGCCTGTCCCTTTAACTATTTCTATTGGGATTTTCTTGCACGGCATCAAGAAAAATTACAACACACTGGAAGGATGGGTCTTATTTTGGCCAATTTAAAACGAATTGAACCAACCGAAATGTCGGCAATGCAAACGTTAGCTGAGAACTGGCGTCAGGCTCATTTAAACTCATAGTAGATTCCCAATCAAAGCACTCCGGGTAGTTCAAATAGGACTGAAAAATTGTTTAAAACTAAACTTTGTTCGGTAAAGGATAATGGGTTCTTAGCCAAGCTTCTTCCTGTTGGCGATCGCCTAATTCTCCGTCTAGGCAAGCGTTTAATAAATCAGTCAAAATTTGCTTAAATTGGGGCCCCGGTTTATAACCCAGCGCTTTGAGGTCGTGGCCAGTTAAAAATGGCGACACTTGGCATAGCTGGCTGAAATAAAACCAAATTTGCTTTCTCAACAGCTTATTTCCCCTGGCGGCCACCAGGAATAAACTGAAGCGGTCATAATCCTTCAATGTTTGGTAAATGACGCTGGACTTTGGACTGGACTTTGGAGATGCTGGGGAATTTAAACCCTTGGCGATCGCCGTTTCGATGGTTTCTAAGTTAGTTAATCCGTCAATGGTGGCCTTGGGTAACTGTAAGCCCGCCGCAATTTTTTCCCTTTCCTGGGGTGGTAAAGCCCCCAATAAAATACCTAGGCGCAGTAACCAATGTTCTAGGTTTCGCTCCGGGTCAAACCAGCGTAACCAGCGGGAGAGATAACGTACTTGCCACCATAATTGCTCTGTTAGCTTTAGCTCTGCATGAAGACATTTAAGCGCATCTAAATCCGCCAGTAACGTCAATGCCCCTTTCCAATAGGGGGCTTTGAGAATAATAGAAAGCTCCGCCTTTAAACGGGTAGTTAGGGCCGGAGTGGGATGCTCCGTTAGCCGCCAACGTTCATAGACTCCACTGGCGATCGCATAGCGGATATAGGTTTCCGTCTGGGGTTCCAGTTCAAAGCCGAGGCGCACCACAAACCGCACTGCTCGGTAAATGCGGGTGGGGTCTTCAATGAAACTATTGGCGTGTAATACCCTCACCTGTTGGCTTTGCAGGTCATTCATGCCGCCAAAAAAGTCTAACAATTTGCCCGGATTGGGATTGGTTAAGCGGATGGAAAGGGCGTTAATGGTAAAGTCCCGCCGGTATAAATCCTGGCGAATGGAACTAGCTTCCACTTCTGGGTTCGCCGCTGGATAGGGATAAAACTCTGTGCGGGCAGTGGCAATGTCTACCCACAGGGTATCTAGCTGGGGATCTTTATGCCAGAGCAACGCCGCCGTTTGGAATTCCCCATGGACCGATAACCTCGCGCCGGGATAGTCCCCCTGCAAAGCTTGGGCTAACTCAACCCCAGCCCCCACATCCGCCGTGGCATGGAAGCCATCCACCACCAAATCAATATCTTGAAAAGTAATGTTTTGATGTTTTTCTGCCCCCTGGGAATGGCGGAGCCACAAATCGCGCACAGCTCCCCCCACCAGATATAAATGCCAACCCCTAGTCTGGGCCTGTTGAGCGGCCGTAGTTAATAATTGCCAAGTGGCCGGTGGTAAATGGGTTTTTAGCAGTTGCAGTAGGCTACCCTGGCCAAAATTCTGATTAGGAGTGGTCGGGCGATCTCGCAGAGATCCGCTGCGCGGTGCGCCAAACCGTCCCGATTGTTCTTGTTTATCCTGCAATAATTGCCGTAACACATCGGTCCGGGTCACAATGCCCACTAATTTTTCCTGGTCCATAACAGGCAAGCGACCCACGTCATCGGCCACCATAATCGCTTCAATGCGGGGTAAGGGGGTGTCAGGGGCAATGGTTTTAACGTTGCGGGTCATGTAACCTTTTACCGGGGCATGGCTGAAACCGTGGTGCAGGGCTAAATCCAAATCCCGACGGGAAATAATGCCCACCAATTTTTCTTCTTGATTCACCACTGTCAAACCAGAATGGCCGTAACGAAACAAAACCCGTTGGGCCTGTTCAATGGTGGTGTGTGGTCGAATGGTCCGCACCGGAGAAGACATAAAATCCCTAGCCAATAGGGGTTTGGGAATTTGTCTTTGTAAAGCTTGGTAGATTTCTGCCATTACGGTGGTTGGCTCAACATCCCGCAAATTAACCGCTGCCGCCTGGGCATGGCCCCCGCCGCCATAGGGTTCCAACAATTGGGTTAAATCCGTATCGGGAATACGGGTACGGCCAATGAGGGAAAAGCGTTGGTTACTAATTACTCCGGTTTTTTCTCGCTGTTCATCGTTTTTGGTTTTATCTTTGCCTTTGTCGTAAACATGACCCAGTAGTAGGGCATCACATTCTGTCAGAGATAATAATCTTTCCGTCAAATGGGACAGGCCCGGCACAAAATTTTCCGTGGTTAAGAGCACTGAACCGAGCCAATAGCCCCGCACCATTTCCTTGTGGAGATTTTGCATCGCTTCCGCAAACAAAAATTGCAGAGGTGGGGGAAAGCCTGGGTCAGCGTATTCCGCAATCAAACGTAAATTAGCTCCCTGTTCCATTAACCAAGCTAGGGCTTTTACATCCCGCACTGTGGTTTGGGTAAAGGTCAAACTGCCGGTGTCCACATGGATACCCAGGGCCATTACCGACGCTTCCACCATGGAAAGACTTATATCAGCCCGTTGTAATTTCTCCACAATTAAAGTTGTACTGGCCCCCACCGCTTCCAGCTCCCAAATATCCGCTTCGATATCCCTAGGACTGTTGAGATGATGGTCATAAATGGCAACCTGTCGCAGATGGGGCAACGTTAACCAGTCCGCTGCTTTGCCCAGGCGATCACCTTGTTGATTATCGACAATGTAGAGGGAACGAATTTTGTCGGGGTTGACGCTCCGCAGTTCAATGAGGGGAAATTCGTTACGATGGAGTGCTAAAAATTGCCGCACTGTGGGATGGGAACCACCAGTCAAGACAATGCGACTGCCGGGATGGAGTTTGGCTAGCCCCACCGCCGCCCCTAACACATCAAAGTCCGCCGTTTGATGGCAAAGAATTAAATCCATAGGTTTTCTAACAAACCTTGATTAAAGTTAGATATCAACATTATCCTTTGCCTCGAACGTATAGATAGAGGGATTAATTCGACATTCCACTGGCAAAAGATATCATCCCGGCAAGCCTTGAAACTGGTTAAAGATATCGGGTTAATTGGATGCGATAGCGTTCCTTTTTGGTGACTGTAATCTCGCCTATTTCTAGCCTACCTTTCCCACGATAGGTGACTAAATCTCCCGCTTTGAGGGCATAGCTCGACTGGGTGACGGGCTTCCAATTGACCTGCACATTGCCCTGGGTGACCGCATCGGCCATTTTACTGCGGGACAAACCAAACCCTGCTGAAGCAATGGCATCTAAGCGCAGGGAAGCTTCCACCGTAGTCATTTCTTTGGTTTTAGGCGGGCGAATTTTTAACTCTTCCAGGGCGATCGCCTTAGCTTTAACTGGTACAGTACGCACCTGGGTTAAATGAAGACTGATGAATTCCGCTACCTCCGGCACCACGATCGCCTGGGCTCCCCTTTCTCCCAACAGAATAATATCCCCCACTTTTTCCCTTACTAACCCGGTGCCCAACAAAGCCCCCAAAAAGTCCCGATGGCTAGCGGGGTCAAAGAGAAAATTACCCGCCACATCCAATGCAGTGAGGGGTATCTGCTCCGTTTCTAATGGTATTTCTGCCCTAGCAATGGCCAGTCTCTGCCGTTCCGCTTGGGGATAGCCCCCCCAGGGTAAAAAATGTAATTCCGTCAGGGAATCAAAACGGGTTTGAATTTCCGCAATCAGGGGCGGCGCACAAAAATCAGACACCACCACTTCCCAGGTACGCAGGGCCTGTTCCGCCTGGTCAATTACCCTGGCGATCGCCTCCCGGTCTGGGGCCCCCTTTAACAAAGCTTCTCTTGGTAACATCGAGCAACGGCATTAGCTAACAAATCATTGTGGCAACTTTGGTGACCGGTTTGTCAAGGAGCTACAATGCGCCTATGGTTTCGTCCCCCCTACCGTCCCATTCTTCAAACCCCGGCGATGACCCAATCAATTATCTTGGCAGAATTAAGCTCCTGGCTCCGGCGATCGGGACAAGCAATTTTATTGTTGGGCAACACTTCCTTTCAGCTTTTTACCGGCAAAATTGATGGGCGCAACACCACTCAACAATTGATGTTTGTTGGCCCCGCTTCCCTCCCCATTACCCTAATTACCGCCGCTGTCATTGGCATGATTTTCACCATCCAGGTAGCAAGGGAATTTTTAGCTTTTGGAGCAGGCAGTGCTGTGGGGGGGATTTTAATGTTGGCCCTGGGCCGAGAACTATGCCCGATCATGACAGCCGTGGTGGTGGCCGGGCGGGTTGGGTCAGCCTTTGCCGCCGAAATAGGTACTATGCGGGTGACAGAACAAATTGATGCCCTCTATATGCTCAACACTAACCCGGTGGAATATTTAGTCATTCCTCGACTGTTGGCCTGTTGCATTATGGTGCCCACTTTGAGTGTGCTGGCTTTAGTAACCGGCATGATGGGGGGAGCGGTAATTTCCAGCAATGTTTATGGCATTGCCAACCAGGTATTTTTTGAATCCATACAGACCTTTGTTACCCCCTGGGACATATTCTGCGGCCCCGTCAAGGGCATTGTGTTTGGAGTTTTAATCGCCATCATTGGTTGTAACTGGGGCCTGACTACTAGGGGCGGAGCCAAAGGAGTGGGGGAATCCACCACCGCCGCAGTGGTAACTTCTCTGTTGGCAATTTTTGTGAGTAACTTTCTGATGTCTTGGATTATGTTCCAGGGCAGTGGTTCTGGTGCTGTGCTAATGGGGAATTAAGTACGCACCGCATATTGTTTATTTACTAGAGACCGGCTAAAAGCGACTAGTGCCAATGGGTAATCACACTTAAGGATGCTTTTCAAACATGCTTTCAGTCAAAAACCGGTTCCATCGCAGTTTGCCTAGCCGCCTGGAGTAAAGCTTGGTAACTGGGCAGGGGCTGGAGGTCAACAAAAGCTGGTTCCCCTTCAATCAAACTTAGGTAGGTGCCTGGATACCATTCCAACACCTTTCCCAGGGCATAAACTGCATCTGAGTAATTTTTTTGTAGTACTTGGCAAAGGGCAATTTCATACCAGCTATAGTCGTCATCCACTTCCACATCCAACGCCCTGTGGTAGCAGGCGATCGCCCTTCCATAACGGTAGATTTGTTGCCATAGTTCCCCTTGTCGAAACCAGGCCCAGTAATCATTGGGACGGATTTCCAGGGATTTTTTATAGCATTGCAAAGCTTCAGCGTAATGGCCCCAACGGCGAAAACAGTCCGCCTGGCGGTACCAAGACCAAAAATCGTCCTGGCGAATGGTTAACGTCTGCCGAAAACTGGCGATCGCCGCTTCGTACTGGCCAGAGAGTCGGTAAGATTCCCCCAGACGATAGGTGGCCCAATAATCTTTAGGTAAATAATCTAAAGCCCGTTGAAAACAAGGGATAGCCTGGGCAAAATCATCAATTTCATTGAGGTACACACAACCCTGGTCGTACCAAGCCCAGTAGTTTTCCGGTTGGATTTGGCAGGCGTTGTCATAACTTTCTGCCGCATCTCTGTAACGCCCCAAATGCTCCAGGGTAATGCCCCTTTTGTACCAAGCCCAATAATCCCCAGGATAATACTCCAAAGCCCGTTCATAACTGAGGAGGGCATCATTGTATTTCCCCTGTTGCCAGAGGGTATTGCCCTGTTGGTACCAGCCTTTGTAACTATCAGGGCGGCACTCTAGGGGATTAAAAACAGTACTGCGGGATGGGTGGGAGGGCATGGGAACACGACCAGGGAAAATGGCAACCGTACACCAGTGGGAAAAAACGTCGGGCTGGCGGCCAACTGAAGAGACTTACCGCCATGTTTAATTCACATACCAGAATTGTACAAACTCCTGGGGCGATCGCCGGATTTATCCATCTTCCTTGTCAAGATTAGATCACATTACTTAATTAGCCAGCCAAATACTTCTCCCAAATTTAAATCAATGGCCTGGGCAAAGCTTGGCATCAGTAACTTTGACTCCGTTTCGTCGAAAATTTCTGGCGATCGGCCGGGTTGATAAACAAAGATAGATTGCTCTTTCGGATTAATCAACCAACCCATTTTAGTGCCATTATTCAAGCAAAATAAAATATTTTTTACTATTTTTTTTGACTTTGCTCAGGAGACAATATTTCAATCATCCAATTAGGCGGGAGGTAAAAGTTGTCGGCAATTTCTCCATCTTGATCACAGGGAATATTTTCCCAAGTAAAAACCGCAATATCAGGAACAATAGACCGATTTTCAAAACTGCAACGCAACTCTGTGAATGCCCAAGCAATTTTTTCCTTTTTCAAGGCCATGTTAATGGCAAATGACAATGCAGTTTGTAAAGTACTGTGTTTTCCTTTTGGCATAGGTTTGGCACTAACTTGCCCATCTCGATACTCTAGGGGCGGCTTCTCTTCCGGTAAGGCTAGAAACTCAGTCAGGGTTAGGTTTGTGTTTCCTACTTTCAGCATTTTAGATTCGCCTCGACACTCCACCTATTTGCCGTTGAAACCCATTCTAACCCTTTTATTAAGTGCTCAAAAACTAGCCAGAATTACCCCTTATTGTATTTTTTATAAAGTTCAATAATAGTCTCCACCACCTCGGCAATGGTGAGGTTATCGGTAATAATTTCCACTGCATCCACTGCCTTCTGCAAAGGAGCGATCGCCCTAGTGCTATCAAGATGATCCCGGTGGGCAATGTCCGCTTCCAATTGGGCTAAATCCACTGCTTGATTACCCTGAGCTTCAAAATCCTTGAGGCGACGGCGGGCTCGTTCCTGAACTGAAGCGGTGAGGAAAATTTTCAATTCCGCGTTGGGAAAAACCTGGGTGCCAATGTCCCGACCTTCCGCCACAATTCCTCCTTGGTCGCCATACTTCCTTTGTAGTTTTAGTAACTTGGCTCGAACGGCTCCCTGGGCAGCAATGGTGGAAACCAATTGGGTCACCGCCGGGGTGCGAATGGCATCACTGACATCTTGCCCATTAACTTTAACTCCGGTCAATTGGGGGGCAGGACGGGGCATTAGTTCAATCTCCGCACCACTGGTAAGTTCCGCCACCGCTGGTTCATCCTCGGGAGCAATGCCCTGGTCTAAAATCAGCCAAGCCAAAGCTCGATACATGGCTCCGGTGTCTAAATAGGTCAGACCCAGGCCATCAGCCACCTGTCTGGTAACAGTGGATTTTCCGGCTCCGGCGGGGCCATCAATGGCAATAATAGGCAGTCGATGATTAAGCACAAGATTATCAATTAAGCGGGTACTACCCACATAGGCGGCGATCGCCATTAAAACAGGATTTTGGTCCGGTAATGTTCCAGTGATGGGTTGCAGGGTGTCAGCTTCCACCAATTGCAAATATTGCACCTGGACAGACGGTTCCGCGTCCAAAACGTCCTGGGTGGCGGTCAACAAAGCAGAAACTTGGCGATCGCCTTGACGATATCGCTGTTGGGCGGCTTGCAAACTGCGGTATAGCACCGTAGCCTGTTCCTTTTCTATCGGGCTTAAATATTGATTGCGGGAACTCATGGCCAAACCCGATTCCTCGCGCACTGTGGCACAACTGCGGATAGTCACAGTTAAGTTCAAGTCCTGCACTAGGCGACGAATAATAGCCAATTGTTGGGCATCTTTGGCACCGAAATAAGCCACATCGGGACAAACAATGGTGAACAATTTAGTGACGATAGTAGCTACCCCCTGGAAATGGCCGGGACGATGGGCACCGCAGAGAACTTCCGTCATGGCTGGAGGAGGCAGTACCGTAGTTTGATCTCCTTTGGCATCAATGCCCAAATCCGTCACCGTCGGGGCAAAAATTACCGCCACCCCCAAAGATTCTGCCCATTGGCGATCGCCGTCGAAGTCCCGGGGATATTTTTCCAAATCTTCACCGGGGCCAAATTGCAGGGGATTAACGAAAATAGATAACACGACTAAATCCATTTCCGCCACCGCCCGTTTGAGCAGACTGCCATGGCCGGCGTGGAGAGATCCCATGGTAGGAACTAAGCCCACGGTTTTGCCCCGACCAGCTTGGCGGAGATAGGTTTGTAACCCTGCGATTGTGCGAAAAACCTGCACCATTACTTCTTTGTTATTCTTTGGATTGTGTGCAAACGATGGAGGTCATTAAAACCTTTCCATGGCCGAAGTTTCATTGATATCCCAGACAAATTGCCCCGCTGTCCTAGACCCCCCGCCGCAAGTCTTCAATGATACAATGGAAGGCTGGAATTCCATCAACGGCGATCGTATGCAAAGACTCATCGAGGGACTACAAAAATTTCGAGAAGGTTATTTCTCTTCCCACCGTGACCTCTTTGAGCAACTTTCTCACGGCCAACATCCCCGCATTCTCTTCATCTGTTGTTCCGATTCCCGGGTGGACCCCAATTTAATCACCCAATCGGAAGTGGGCGACCTGTTTGTTATTCGCAACGCTGGCAATATTATTCCCCCCTATGGAGCAGCCAACGGTGGGGAAGGGGCAGCCATGGAATATGCCCTAGTGGCGCTGGAAATTAATCAGATCATCGTCTGTGGCCATTCCCACTGCGGAGCCATGAAAGGTCTGCTCAAACTCAACTCTCTCCAGGAAAAACTTCCTCTGGTGTACGATTGGCTCAAACATACGGAAGCCACCCGCCGTCTAGTTCTAGACAATTACAGCCATCTGGAAGGGGAAGATTTGATTGAAGTTGCTGTGGCAGAAAATATTCTCACCCAACTCAAAAACCTCCAGACCTATCCCGCCATCCATTCCCGGTTACATCGGGGAGACCTTTCCCTCCACGGCTGGATTTATCGCATTGAAGAGGGTGAAGTACTGGCCTACGACGGTGTACTCCATGATTTTGTCGCCCCCCAAAGTCGCATCAATGCCCTGGAGCCGGAGGATGAGTACGCTCTCCATCCCAACTCACCCCTGATTTCCTACGATGCGTTTAAGGTTCCCGGCAAGGAACGTCCTGGTCGTGAGAAAGCAACAGAATCCCCAGCTCCCCAACTGTCTCCTTTACCTGGTTTTGGCCATTTGCCCAGGGAACAGGCGGAGCGCATTTATCGAGGCTCCCGTTAGACTGGGTTAAACCCCATTGCAACCTTTGTCGGATAAACGCAAACAATGCCAATTTTAGGTAGGAATTGACCGGGTGCTGAATTCACTAATTGCTGACTTTAGGATTATTTTTGAGCGAGATCCCGCTGCCCGCAATTGGTTAGAGGTGCTGTTTTGTTATCCTGGCTTGCAAGCTTTACTAATACATAGATTTTCTCATCGTCTTTATACTCTCGGGCTACCTTTCTTTCCTCGCCTAATGTCCCACCTTGCCCGCTTTTTCACCGGCATTGAAATCCATCCAGGGGCCCAGATTGGCCAGGGCGTGTTCATTGACCATGGCATGGGGGTAGTGATCGGTGAAACGGCGATCGTGGGGGACTATTCTTTGATTTACCAAGGGGTAACTCTGGGGGGCACAGGAAAAGAAAGTGGCAAGCGTCACCCGACCCTGGGGGAAAATGTGGTGGTGGGAGCTGGTGCTAAGGTATTGGGTAACATTGCCATCGGTGATAATGTCCGCATTGGGGCGGGGTCAGTGGTGTTACGGGACGTGCCAGCAGATTTTACGGTGGTGGGGGTGCCAGGGCGCATGGTGCATCCTTCCGGGGAAAGGGTTAATCCTTTGGAACATGGTAAGTTACCAGATTCGGAGGGCAAAGTAATTCGCCTATTATTAGAAAGAATTGAATTACTAGAGCAACAGGTGGCCACCTTACAACAGCAACAATCGGAACAGGCCTGGGAATCGGATTATCGCTCCTGCTCTGAAACTGACCGGGAACCGGTGCTCTGTCGCCTTGGCGATCGCGAAATTGAAGAATTTTTGGGGGGCACCCTCTGATATTCTCCCGGTAGCCATAACTGGGATGGGATGTGGAGGGGCATAGGAGGTGACTATTTGTTGGTTCACTTAGGAATTTTGGACAGAACTTTGGTGGTTAACCACACACTGTCGCCAAACTTGCCCCATTTTGCTCCGAGGGAATTTTCTGGGGTTGGTGTTGCGGGAAAAGCCTTGGCGATCGCCTTTTTTTGTCCTCAATTTTTGGCCGGATGTTTTTTCCTGTTTAATAAAATCTTTCTAATTGTCTTAAGATGTGAACGCAAGGCCGTCCTCAAGGGCGGGGTTTCAGACCCATTTTTTCGATGAATAACCAACAACTTTGGCAACGTTATCAAGATTGGCTTTATTACCATGGTGGCCTCGATTTTTACCTGGATGTGAGCCGCATGGGATTTAGTGATGCTTTGGTAGAAGATTTGCAACCCAAGTTTGCCAAAGCTTTTCAAGATATGGTGGCGCTGGAAAAAGGGGCGATCGCCAACCCAGACGAACAACGCATGGTGGGGCATTACTGGCTACGCAATCCGGCCCTGGCCCCCAATGATGGGATCCGGGCTGAAATCACTGAACCATTACGGCAAATCAAAGCCTTTGTCGCTGACGTACACCAAGGGAACATAAAACCCCCCACAGCCCCTAAATTTACCGACCTGCTGGCGATCGGCATTGGTGGTTCGGCTCTAGGCCCCCAATTTGTGGCCCAGGCCTTGGCCCCCAATTTCCCTCCCTTGGCGATTCACTTCATCGATAACTCTGACCCCGACGGCATTGACCGGGTGCTGAACTGCTTAAAAGCCCAAGACAAACTAAAAAGTACGCTAGTGGTGACCACTAGTAAATCCGGCGGCACCCCCGAACCCCGCAATGGTCTGGCGGAAACGAAGGCAGTATTTGAAGCCCAGGGCCTTCATTTTGCCGATTATGCGGTGGCGGTGACCATGCCCGGCAGTAAACTTTCCCAGCAGGCCCAGACGGAACAATGGTTACAAGCTTTTCCCATGCAGGATTGGGTGGGTGGGAGAACCTCTGAGTTATCGGCGGTGGGACTATTACCGGCCGCTCTCCAGGGCATTGACATTCAGGCCATGCTCGACGGGGCTAAAACCATGGATGAAGCCACTAGGGTGAGGGAATTAAGACAAAATCCAGCGGCTCTATTGGCGTTAGCTTGGTATTATGCCGGGGATGGCCAAGGGAAAAAAGACATGGTGATTCTCCCCTATAAAGATAGGCTGTTGTTATTTAGTCGCTATTTGCAACAGTTGGTTATGGAATCCCTCGGTAAAGAGCGGGATTTGGATGGCAATGTGGTCCACCAGGGCATTGCAGTCTATGGCAATAAGGGTTCTACGGATCAACATGCCTACGTCCAGCAGTTGCGGGATGGGGTGCCCAACTTTTTTGCCACTTTCATTGAGGTATTGCACGATCGCCAAGGGCCATCCCTAGAGTTAGAGCCGGGGGTCACCAGTGGGGATTATTTATCGGGATTTTTGCAGGGCACCAGGCAAGCGCTATTTGAAAATCAACGGGACTCCATCACTGTCACCATTCCCGAGGTGGACGCTACCAGCGTTGGGGCTTTGATTGCCCTATATGAAAGAGCAGTGAGTTTTTATGGTTCCTTGGTGAACGTCAACGCCTACCATCAACCGGGGGTAGAAGCGGGGAAAAAGGCCGCCGCCTCGATTTTGGAACTACAGAAGGCGATTCTCTCTACCCTACAAAATGAATCCGGGCCCATTGCCCTAGAAGCGTTGGCCACCAAAGTGCAAGCACCAGAACAGGTGGAAACGGTGTATAAAATAGTCCGCCATTTAGCCGCCAATGACCGGGGCGTGACCCTCCAGGGCGATCGCCAATTTCCCCAACGGCTGCAAATCCAGTGGCGGAGTTAAGACAGATTAATTCTCAATTGTTAATGGTGGACCAGGTAATCGCGGCTGAATTCAGAAGCAATTCGGTTCCTGGTCAATGGCAACGTGTTATAAAAAGAAAAGTTTGTTTACCTGAGTATTAATTCCTAGGCACGGCAAACCTTGGCCGCTTTATAGCCCATGAATCCATAAACAAAATCTGTCCGACCTTCCATTTGGAGATAAACCTTTATAAATGACTGCCACGATTCCCCCGTTGACACCAACGGTAACGCCCAGCAATCCCGATCGCCCGATTGCGGATCTCAAACTACAAGACATCATTAAAACCCTGCCCAAGGAATGCTTCGAGAAAAAAGCGAGCAAAGCCTGGGCTTCTGTTTTGATTACCCTAGGGGCGATCGCCGTGGGCTATTTGGGCATTATTTATCTGCCCTGGTACTGCTTGCCCATTACCTGGATCTGGACAGGGACAGCCTTAACGGGGGCCTTCGTTGTCGGCCATGACTGTGGCCATCGCTCCTTTGCTAAAAAACGCTGGGTCAATGATTTAGTGGGACATATCGCTTTTGCTCCCCTCATCTACCCTTTCCATAGCTGGCGCCTACTCCACGACCACCATCACCTCCACACCAACAAAATTGAGGTTGATAACGCCTGGGATCCCTGGAGTGTGGAAGCTTTCCAAGCCAGCCCGGCGATCGTCCGGCTTTTTTATCGGGCCATCCGGGGTCCCTTCTGGTGGACTGGTTCCATTTTCCATTGGAGCTTAATGCACTTCAAACTTTCCAACTTTGCCCAAAGGGACCGCAATAAAGTCAAATTATCCATTGCCGTTGTCTTCCTGTTTGCGGCGATCGCCTTTCCTGCCCTAATTATCACCACAGGGGTGTGGGGTTTCGTCAAATTTTGGCTAATGCCCTGGTTGGTGTATCACTTTTGGATGAGCACTTTTACCATTGTGCACCACACCATTCCCGAAATTCGTTTCCGTCCCGCCGCCGATTGGAGTGCCGCCGAAGCCCAGTTAAATGGTACTGTTCACTGCGATTATCCCCGTTGGGTGGAAGTGCTCTGCCATGACATCAACGTCCATATTCCCCACCACCTCTCCGTTGCCATCCCTTCCTATAACCTACGACTAGCCCACGGAAGTTTAAAAGAAAACTGGGGACCTTTTCTTTACGAGCGCACCTTTAACTGGCAATTAATGCAACAAATTAGTGGGCAATGTCATTTATATGACCCCGAACATGGCTACCGCACCTTCGGCTCCCTGAAAAAAGTTTAATACTGGGACAACTAGTAATTTTTGACCCATGATTGGTCAGTAATTAACTTTGACTGATCCCCAGGGAGAGAAATACCAGATCACAAATTAACTATCTTGGAATGCGGCCATCGAGCTGTATTCCTTTTTTCTTTTCTTGGTGAGGAAAAAAACTTTCTAAGTGGGCAGATGGGAGCGGTTCAGACTAGAAAGATCCACTCGGCCAAAATGAATGCTAAACGCAACCTGCATATTCTCCAAGGTTTTCACTAGCCAAGGTACCCCTTCCCGGGCCACCGACTCATAATGATTAAACAAAATTGAAAAACGTTTTTCCAAATAAGGCTTAACCTTGGAGCAGAAAAGCACAATTTTTAGCAATACGCCAATGGTCTTCTTCACACCAATATTGGAAATTAGATCAATAAAGACATAGTGATCAGGATTTTTGCTACCTTCCACCACCAAAAAGTTGAGCAACTGACTAGAAGTCCGCATCATTAAAAATTCTGTTGGCTTCTGTTGATTGCACTCTGGATAGGCATTTTGGAATAGATCAAATAATTTCTTATCAAAACTTCCTTGTTTGTAATTATTCTGTAGGGAGCCCCGGATATATTCGTAAAGTTCATCCTTAAAAGTGCCAAAAGATTGGGTATAGGCCACATGGTTACGAAAACTTTTGGAAAGGGACCGGTAACTCTGACCGTTTTCCACGGAACCAACAAAATGTTTGAGGGAACTGTTTAGATCCCGATCACTCAGTAGGGTGGGATTTTGCACGGGCTTGATCAATTCCTTATCCGGCAAGATGAGTCCGGCTTTATTAGTTCTGGCCATGCGCACCCGGTAGGTGACGTACTGAGAAAGGTTAATTTCAAACTTACGCTCATTTTGAGCTTTGATGCGGTGGATAGTTTGGCGATGTTCCCGACTGCTGTCATCCCCCATAAGACAATAATCATACAGATAGGGATAGCGGTGGATAAGGGTGCCGACGGAGCTAGATTTCGTTTCAAACTTGGTGCTGACAACGCTGGCCAATCTTTTCAAGCGGACAAATTGTTCGCTCAAGGTAAAGTTTTTAACTAGTTGGCGGATGTTACCTTTTGTATTACCCCCGGGGCTGATGTTAGCCACTGCTTTTTCCACCATATTTACCAGCTGGGGAATGGAACGCTGGGTTTGGGGAGAAAGTTGCCAATAGTTGATCAGAATATAGCAACAACGGTTAAAAAAGTAGTTAAATTCTTCGGTATTATTTTTAACTCTAATTACTTTTTCTAAGTGGGTAGAAACTTGTCCTTGGGAACTGCCCTGTCCGCTCAAAAAAAGATTACCCATTACTTCCAATACCCGTTCCCCTTCCACCGACTGGACCAAGTCGAGCAGATAATCATAAATTGCCTGCTCGTCATTCATTTTGTAGGGGTCGCTAGCCTGGGGATGGTTATAGTTCACAGTGGTAACCCTCTTTGGGGAAAAGGGGGCAAATTGGGAGCAGGAAAAATCGATAATGAAAACGAAATCATGAGATAAGGTCAAAGACACCCTGGGCCTTTAATCAGGCACCGCTGTGGATGGTAAGATACACCCTGGTCCCATCGGAATAAAACCAGGATGTTTTTACTGGTCATTACTGGCTTCCGATTTTTCTGTATCTATTTCTCCTCCAATGTAAGTGATGCAAGCACCCATGGGAGGTGATCTAGATCACAGATAAAAATTGCAAATGACTTAACATTCCTGAGTCAATTCTAACTCAGTTTTCCTCCGCCATATTTTTCACTCCTATTCTTTCCCATGAACTCCAAACTTTCCCTATTTGACATCCGTACATTCCTAGAAAGTTGTCTATTGTCTGTTACCAATCTTTCCGAGGATATACGGATAAATAATATTTGCACCGATACAAGATCTTTGGTGTCAGGGGACCTATTTCTTGCCTTGCGGGGGGAAAGTTTTGATGGCCATAGCTTCATTCCCCAGGCCTTGACGGCGGGGGCGATCGCCGTGGTGACGGATCGGCCAGTGGAGGGATTAGGGGAGACGGTGGCCCAATTTTTAGTGGAAGATACTTTGGTGGCCTATCAACACATCGCAGCGGGATGGCGACAACGGTTTACCATTCCCATCATTGGGGTAACCGGTTCTGTGGGTAAGACCACCACCAAAGAATTAATTGCGGCGGTGTTGTCCCAGTTTGGCAATGTGCATAAAACCAGAGCTAATTACAACAATGAAATTGGGGTGCCGAAAACTTTGTTGGAACTATCCCCAGACCATGATTTTGCCATTGTGGAAATGGCCATGCGGGGTCGGGGGCAAATTGCTCTTTTGGCGGATATTGCCAAGCCCACCATCGGTTTAATTACTAACGTTGGCACTGCCCACATTGGTCTTTTAGGCTCGGAGTTGGCGATCGCCGAAGCCAAGTGTGAATTACTAGCCCACCAACCGCCCGAGAGCACCGCCATTCTCAATCGGGATAATGCTTTGTTAATGGAGACAGCCCAACGGTTTTGGCAGGGAAAAACCATTACCTATGGCCTAGAAGGGGGAGATGTGCACGGGACAGTGGATGGGGAAAATTTAATCCTTGATGGAGTTAGTTTGCCTTTGCCCCTAGCCGGTGTCCACAATGCCTCTAATTACCTAGCGGCGATCGCCGTGGCCCAATGTTTAGGGTTGGACTGGCAGCAGTTACAGTCGGGGCTGACGGTGGAGTTACCCAAGGGGCGGGCCCGTCGTTACCAATGGGGCCAGGACGTGGTTCTATTGGATGAAACCTATAACGCTGGCTTGGAATCCATGTTGGCATCCTTGGATTTATTGGCCAATACCCCTGGGAAGCGACGTTTAGCAGTGCTGGGGGCGATGAAGGAACTGGGAGATTATGGCCCGACATTTCACCAACGGGTGGGGGCCAAAGTGAAAGCCCTAGGTTTAGACGGTCTTTTCCTATTAGCCAATGATCCCAATACCGATGCCATTGCCGCCGGGGCTAACGGTGTGGAGACCCAATCCTTCAGCGATGGGCCTAGTTTAGTGGCAGCCCTAAAAACTACCCTCCAACCAGGCGATCGCCTCCTGTTTAAAGCATCCAATTCCGTCGGTCTAGGGGCTGTGGTCAGTCAGTTGTTGGCAGAAAATCCCACTTCGGTTTAAAACGGCAAGGCTTGAGTCAGTTAAAAATGGGGTTAATCTCACTCCAGCGGGATCAATCGAGATCAATAGGTGTGGGGTTGGTTGGCAGTGGCATCCAACAAATGGCCTAAAACCAGATGGTTAAGAACATGGCTAAAAACGTCTATCCAAACCAATCTGGCCTTATCCCTTCAGAGGGTTTTGAGGTAATTCAATAAATCCGCCATCTCCTGGGGATTGGGTTCAAACTGGGGCATGGGAGGAGTTTGACCACTCACCACCTGATGAATGATGTGGCTCTGGGACCGCCGTTGGGATACCCCCCAAAGACTGGGGCCAATGTAACCGTCAGCTTGGATGCCATGGCAAACTGCACAGTTAGCTTGAAAAATGGCCCGACCCCTATCCGCATCTCCTTTGAGAGCGAGTACCTGGCTTACATAGGGGTCAAAGTTCATAAAACTAAACAAAGCCACTGCCAATATCACCAGGGAAACAATGCCTGCCATAATCCATATCCCAGTGGGGGAAGCATTTACCGTGGCAACAGTTGGACTTTTTTCGATTACAGGGGCCATGGGTTAAGAACGATTGGTCAAGGTGGCCAGAACCACCACTCAGAAACTTAATCTAACTTAATCTATTGTATTGATGCCGGGCATTCCTGTCTTTGCTCAGTCCCAGATTGAAGTCCGGATTAACCCTGTTGACAAACTAAAACTCCCCCGATATCGATACCCAGAATTTTCCTAGGTCGGGGGGGGAGCATTGACAAAAATCTATCCAGCTCGGCCCCAATGGATCAGCAAGGGCCCGCCGGCTTATAGGGGAGCAACTTGCACTTCCACCGTAGCGATGACTTCGGGGTGCAGTTTGATTTGGGCTTGGTAAAAACCAGTTTTGTGGATATCCGGCAGACTGATGCCCCGGCGATCGAGACTTTGGTTGGTAGCCGCTTCCACTGCATCGGCCACTTCCTGGGTGGTAACGGTACCAAAAATAGCTTCCGCTTCCCCTACTTGTTTTTTGATCACAAATCGACCGATGGTTTCCAGGGCCACTTTGCGGGCTTCAGCGGCATCTTTTTCCGCTTTAAGCCGTTCTAGTTCCTTGAGCCTTCTTTGTTCCACCTGGCGCAAAATACCAGGGGTGGCCACCACTCCCAGACCCTTGGGAATGAGATAGTTCCGGGCATAACCGGGGGCCACTTCCACTAAATCGCCGGTGAAACCTAGTTTATTGATAGTTTCGTTTAAAACGACCTTGACTCGCTTTGCCATAACCGTAATTTTTCCAATATGAAGTTTGTTTAGCTTGTGGAGCAATTCACAAACCTCCATCTTAACCTTTAGGGGGAATCCCGCCAAAATTGGCGATCGCCAGGGAGCAATTTTTACCTGGGGCAATGGACAGAAAGGCAAAGTTACTCTGTTACCATGGGGGACGGCCCTCCGCAACCAGATGCCAATGTCCAGTCTGATTTCCCTTTTTCGCCAACATTATCCCCAGGGCAGTCTCTGCTGTGACCTGCTCGAAATTGACCGGGGGTTATATATAGTCCAAGCCAGCATCACCTTAGAAGGCATTGTGGTGGCCAGCGCGTTAGCAGCCCAGTCTCCCCTAGAAGCTGCTGAGGATTTAGCCAAAGAAAGGGCGATCGCCAGCTTGGATTTAACCCATATTTCATCAACAGTCCCACAGTCTTCCCCAACAGCCATTGTTGAAGATATGGAAGCGAAGCCATCGCCCCCACCTTCCTCCCCTAAAAAAGAAAGTAAATCTCCGAAGCAGAACCATAAAGTCGTTACTCCCCCCGCCATTGTCAATCCGACACCGGTAACTCCTGCGCATCCCCCTACTCCCGTTGTTGAAAAGTCGCCGGAAGTTGAGGCGGCGATCGCCCCTGAGCCAACCTTAACCCCCGCTCCCATTTCCTTTCCCCCTAGTCCTGATCCAGTGCTGTCCTTAGAGGAGCCGACCCCGCCTCCGGCAATGGTCAATAGCACCTTTAATCAACCGGAAGAGTCCGCTCCTATTGACTCCGAACTTCAACTCGACTTTGCGACCCCAGAATTACCCCTCGCTGTTGAAGCTAAACCAGATTCGCCTGAACCGGATATGGCGGTCTCCGGAGCAACAGAACTGCCCGCAGGACCCATGGACTTTTCGGAAATTATTGCCCGCAGTAACCTGGAACTAAAACGACTGGGCTGGACCAGTGACCAGGGACGGAACTATCTTTTGCAAACCTATGGCAAACGTTCCCGTCAGTTATTATCCGATGAGCAGTTAATCGAGTTCCTTGCTTACCTGGAACAACAGCCAGACCCAAATTAATCGGATTGATCCTGCTTTTGTCCCAGGGTTGGTAAAACATAAATCCCCGGGACATTTTATAGGCTTAACTAGCTAGAACTTTTTCTGTTTCTGCGGCGATCGCCGTTGGACTGAGAACTGTTTCTTCTACTTTGTCCTGTTGTTGGCGGCTGAGATAATCTCGCAATTGTTCACCAATTTCCTGGCGGACAATTTCCCGGTATTGGAGGAAATGTTCGTTATGGGCGCAAAGGGTGATGTAGTGCTCAAACACGGCGGGATTATGGCGCAAAATACCGAAAGCATGGTGCCAGAAGCGGAACCTAGTGTCCCGTTTAACGCCCTGCCGCCAAATTACAATCGCCAAAGCCTTTAAATCCACTAAATTGGGGAGTTTGAAAGCGGTCTTGCATTTCGGTGCCCCCAGCTTGAGAAAACAACGGTAATTGCGGTCTAAATAGCCATGGGGATCGTATAACTCCCAGAAAGCCTCCACATACTCGTTGGCAATGTCTTCCAAGGGGCGAGTGGGAATAAAGTTCATCAACGTGGTTTGGTTGATGTTGCCTTTGCTCTCATCCAGCAGGCGATTTTCCCGTTTTAGTCGATGCCACAGGGCTGTGTTGGGTAAAGCCTGGAGCATGGCAAAGGTGGTGGTGGGAATGGCCGTCTGTTCCGCAAAACGGACAATGCGATCGCCAGCCCCCTGTTTTTCCCCATCAAAACCGATGATGAAGCCCGCCATGGGTCGCAGACCAGCTTTGATGATTTTATCAACGGAGTCCGCGAGGGAATTACGGGTATTTTGGAATTTTTTGGTGAATTCTAAACTCTCTTCATCGGGGGTTTCAATGCCCAAAAAGACCGCATCAAAATAGCACTCCACCATCAAATCCATTAATTCCTGGTCATCGGCCAAATCCACCGAGGCTTCAGTGTTGAATCTAAAGGGATATTGGTGCTCTTCCTGCCAAACTTTCAGTTCCTTGAGCAGTAATTTAACGTTGCGCTTATTGCCGATGAAATTGTCATCCACCATAAACACCGATCGCCGCCAACCCAACTCGTAAAGATAATCCAATTCCCTGAGTAACTGGGCTGGTTCCTTGGTGCGAGGCTTACGGCCGTAGAGGACAATAATGTCGCAAAATTCACACTGGAAAGGACAACCCCGGGAAAACTGCACCGACATGGAATCGTAGGCATCCAATTCCAGCAGGTCATAGCGGGGAATGGGGGTAGTGGTAACGTCGGGTTTTTCTTGGGCCCGGATAATACCTGCTGTTTCCCCCCGCTCCAACGCTTCCACAAACAGGGGTAGGGTAATTTCCCCTTCGTCCAAAATCAAAAAGTCTGCTCCGGCATTCTGCACTTCATCCGGTACTGACGTGGCAAAGGGGCCTCCCACTGCGACCAACTTACCGTGGGCCTTAGCTTCCTTGATGTTTTCCACCATGTCATCCCGCTGGACAATCATGCCGGAAATGATTACTACTTCCGCCCAATCCCATTCCGCTTCGGTCACATTGCGGACATTGCGGTCCACCAGCTTAAACTCCCATTCTTGAGGGAGAATGCCCGCCACGGTGATCAACCCTAGGGGAGGCAATAAAACCTTCCGACCCACTAGCTCCAGAATTTTTTCGTAGGACCAGAAAGTAGGGGGAAACAACGGATAGATTAATAGGGCGCGCATGGCTTCTCGCTAAGGGAAGATTTATGTTAAAAAATCTAGGAATTGATTAGGTATGGGCTCAACTTTAGCTAAAGCTAGCACACCCTTGCCAGGAAGTCCCCGAAAGCCAGACCGTTGGCATAGATAAATCCTATGGTTAACCATGGTTATCCCCTAGGCCGCTCCCTCTTGTCCATAGCTATGGCTATGTTGGGGGCATTGTCATTGGTTTTTCCCTTGCCTCTGTTAACCCAAGACATGGTTGACAGTGAGCGTTCCCTGCCATTGCTGGGGGACCATCCCCTGGAGGAAAGGTTAATTGATGGCATGGATGAGGGGATCAAAAAAAATTACCGGGGGGCGATCGCCATTTTTACGGAATTAATTCTGCTAGATCCTAGCTATGCTGATGCCTATTTTAATCGGGGTATTGCCCGGGCCAGAATAGCGGACTACCAAGGGGCGATCACCGACCACAGCCAGGCCATTACCCTAAACCCCCAATTGGCCGAAGCCTACAAAGCTAGGGGGAAAATTTATTGGCAATTAGGAGAGCAAGCCCAAGCCATTGCTGACCTAGAAGCGGCCCTAGCCCTTTTCTCTGACCAGGAAAATCTTGTGAGCCAACGGGAAGCCTGGGAACAACTGCAAACATGGCATGGTAATCCTTAAGAGCCTGTTTGGAAAGTTTTATTCCGCCCCCTAAATCGACCCACTAAAGCTCCGGCAATACTGGAGGACTTTCACTCATTTCCCCCCAAATTTGGAGGGCCAGGGGGGCTTTTCAAACACGTTCTTAAATAGGCCCCAATATTTCTTCTCAACTTCTCCGACAGTTTCCCAAGCCCGTCGATCAATTTTTAACTCCCCTTGCCCACGCCCTAGTTTTACTGAATTTTGCCGATCTTTTTGTCGATTTGAGGGACACTTTTTGCCCACAAATTTGCATATTTGCCCTGGATTCGGGACCATTAACTTGAGTTAAACAAAGTTAAGTTTTATGGCATTTTTCTTTCCTCCCAAATAGCCTTGCTAAGATAGCGGGAAAGCCGGGTTGCTAGTCCCATGGTTGCTTTTTTATTGAGTACAAGGTAAGCATAAATACCTAAACATGAGACATTTTTGCGACGCTTGGATTGAAGAATGGTGTGAAGCCAATGGTTGGACGGATTTGTTCATGGAAAGACTCAATTACTATTGGGCTTTTCCCCCTGGGGCTGTCATGCCGGAGCCCATTCCTGGCAAAATTCTCCGGGCAATTAAACTAGAAAAAGGTCTTTGCGAAGAAGAAAAAGCTTGGTTAACCGCCGCTGTGGCTGTTTCTGCTTTGGCGATCGGTTCTGCTTTTCTGCTCAAAAATCCCATGCCTGTAGTACTGGCTTTTGCTTTTGACGCTGTAACAGCGGGGCGTTTAGAGATGGAAGAAATTTAAAAAATTTGAGAAGATTAATCCATTACCTGCGATATCAAACACTCTGATTGGAGTAACTAAGCAACATTTATGGCTGATTCCATCACCCCAGACTCCAATGAACACAATTATGCTGAGCTGGCTCAACAATGCCAGAATTTGGCCAGCCAAGTCCAGAGCCTCAGCCAACGGGTGGAAAATCTGGAAAGCAAACTGACCTTAATCCCGGACATTGAGCGCTATGGTAGGTTGCAGGAATGCTTAATTGCGGGGGATTTTAAGACGGCGGACCACGAAACCACCCGCATTATTCTCGAAACCCTCAATCGTAATCGGGATAACCTCAGCCCAGAAACTTTATCTGCTTTGCCCTGTACAGTTTTAACGGTAATTGATCGCCTGTGGCGTACCTACAGCGAAGATCGTTTTGGCTTTAGCCGGCAATTGGAAGCCTATCAAAAGGTAGGTGGTAACACCGATACTTTGCGTACCCAAGACCGGAAAGTGATGGGGGCCTTTGCCCAGGAAGTGGGTTGGGTGCAGGAAGGAAAGGTTCGTTTTGATGAGTATGACCAATGGGATTTTTCCCTCAATGCTCCGGTGGGTAGTTTCCCTGCCATTTGGTGGAAGTCTCCCTATGGTTTGAAAATGGTGACTTTTTTCTTCATTCGTTTGTTTGAATGTAACGGCTAGCCCGATGCCCTAACTACAGTTTTTTAACGCTTCGATATCAGCCCCGGCAATTTTGTCCAGATTGCGGGTAATTTTCTCTATGTCCCAATCCCACCAAGCAATGGTTAACAAAGCTTGAACTACTTCGTCCTTAAAACGTTGACGGATAGGACGGGCGGGATTTCCCCCCACAATGGTGTAGGGTGCCACATGGTTAGTGACAACGGCTTTGGCGGCAATAATGGCCCCGTCTCCCACCTTTATTCCGGGCATAATTACCGCTTCGTACCCAATCCACACATCATTGCCAATGACTGTATCTCCCTTATGGGGCGGTTCTTCTTCCAGTTCTGCTGTTTGCCAACCATTAGCAAAAATTGCAAAGGGATAGGTGGAAAATCCTTCCATGGCATGGTTAGCCCCATTCATAATAAATTTTACATTCCGGGCTAGGGCGCAGAATTTGCCAATGATCAGGCGATCGCCAACGAAGGGAAAATGGTACAGAACATTGCGCTCAAAGTTTTCTGAATCTTCGGGATCGTCGTAATAGGTGTAATCACCAATAATTATGTTGGGGTTAGAAACAGTATTTTTAATAAAGCAAATCTGGGCAAATCCCGCCATGGGATGCTTATTTTGGGGATCTGGGCCGTACATTATTTGTCACCCGTAACGGTTCTGGAGTCGTGTCTATTTCTCTATTCTTAACTCTAGGAATTAAACTCCCATTTCTGCCAAGTCTATCAAAGTTTCCTGGGCCGCCTCTTCGTCCACAATGCTAATGGCAAAGCCCACATGGACAATCACGTAATCCCCCACCTTAACCTCGGGTACGTAGGCAAGGCTAATGGTTTTAATGATGCCCCCAAAGCTAACCTTTCCCGTCAGTAACAGGGGATCGGAGTTGGGCATTAAACTGACAACCTGGCCAGGTAGGGCTAGACACATGGGAGGAAAGGAAGGAGGAATTGGCAAATAAGTCAGTGGAGCTTTGAGAAAAACCAAACCTGGGCCATGGTTCAACTTTAACCCAACAGTAAAGTTCCCATTTGGGCCACCAACTGATGGGTGACGGGCAAACTGTCAATCACCATGGCCAGGCAGAGCAACATTAGGTAAAAAATGGAGAACTTGAACAATCCCCTAGCCAAATCCCGATCGCCGGGAGCCTGTTTGAGTTGCCAAGCTTTGACCAGAAATTGTCCCCCCAAAATAATGGCGATCGCCAGATAAAGTATGCCCAACTGGTGCAGAGGATAAACTAGCAGCAAACTGAAAGGCACCACCAACAGTGAGTAGTACCAGATTTGGCTAACGGTTTTTTCCTCCCCCGCAATTACCGGCAACATGGGGACATTCACCTGGGCATAATCATCCTTGATCATCAAAGCCAGGGCCCAAAAGTGGGGGGGAGTCCAAAGAAAAATTAGCGCAAACAGTACCCAGGGAGTCCAGCTTAAATCCCCCGTAACAGCGGCCCAGCCCACCAAGGGGGGAATGGAACCCGCAGCCCCACCGATGACAATGTTTTGGGCCGTGTGTCGTTTCAGCCAATGGGTATAGACCAACATGTAAAAGACAATGCCGGATAATGCTAGGCAACCGCTTAGTACATTGACAAAGGTGGCCAAAAGAGCGAACGAAAGTACCCCTAAGGCTAGGGCGAAAATCAACGCATGGCGGGGTTGCACTTTTCCGGCTGGGATGGGTCGGGCCCTGGTGCGGAGCATTTCATAGTCAATGTCTTGGTCGTAAATACAGTTCAGGGTTTGGGCTGAAGCGGCTGCAAGGGTTCCTCCCAGCAGAGTGATCAGCAATTTGGGTAAATCCACCCGACCTTCCGAGGCAATCCACATGGAAGCAGCGGTGGTAATCAGCAAGAGGGGGATAATTCTCGGTTTGGTTAACTGATAATAACTTTTGCACACCGCCCCCATGGAATCGTGTTGGCGATGGATTTTTGTCGAAGTAACCATAGAGAATCAAAAGAAAGGGTAAGCAGGGGGGAGATCAAAAATTTTTCCTGAATTTTAAGCGAGTATTCCCCAACTGGACAAAAAATGGCAGTTAGTTTAACCGCAACGGCAGAAATTTCCCTCCCTAGGGAGACTTAAAGATTTTTATCATCAGGATGTAATGGGGGCCGTCGGTCGATGGTCCCGCACCGCCAAAACGGCGATCGCCAACAGGGTAGCCCAGAGACAAATTCCCACTGTATGGTGGGCTACGGTTAGGGGTTCAATTTGTAAATGGAGCTTTAGCGTAGCAACTCCCAATAGGATCTGTCCCCCCAAAAGGGCTAGGGCCCCATTGCCCAACTGGCGCAAAAAGGGATTTAGGGCCGGAGTGCGCCTGGTACACCAAAAAGTCAGTCCCACCCCCAACACCGTCGGTAACACCCCCAACAGATGACTGTGCAACACTTGGCAAAATTGTGTGCCGGCGATCGCCAAACACTGATGGGCCGCCCACTGGGAACCCACCAATCCCCCCAGTAAACATTGCAGATAAATGATGGTGGTGCTAGCCAGGGCCACCGGCCTTAACTTGCCCGCCGTTTGATTACTTTGGTAGGGCATCAGACAGAGACCAATGATCACCAAAGAACCCAAAAAAGCCATGGCTGTGCCCAAATGGGCGGTTACAATGTCAAACCGTAGCAGTTCGATCACTGTCAGCCCCCCCAACAATCCCTGCACCAGGATCAACGCCAGGGAGCCTAAGGTAGCCCAGGGTAACCACTTGGGTAGAACCCGACGGAACCACCAGCTCAAGCCCACCAGAATCAGGGTACTAAAACCAATCAACGCGGCATCCAAGCGATGGAACCATTCCAAAAATACCTGTAAATTCATTTGTTGACTGGGAACCCACTGACCATAGCACAGAGGCCAGTCAGGACAGGCCAACCCTGCATTCATCACCCTGGTGGCACTGCCCACCGCCATCAATAACACTGTGGCAATGACAATTTTCCATACCAGCCGACGGATCCAGACTTCAACCTGGACAAAGGCTTGGGGTTGACTTTGGGAGCGAATGGCATTGGGGAGAATAGACTCAGCCATGGTTTTGATCTGCAACCTCAACGATGGGGGCAAGGGGGGGAGAAAAACCCCAGTCACCGTCAGATTCTAACCAACACTCTCCCCAGGGGAAAGAAAACTTGGCTACAGCATCAATATTCTTTAGATTTACTTCAGATTTCCCTGCCCTAGGCGATTGATTTAGTTGAGATCGGGAAAATTTGGTATTTAACCGGTTACATGTAGTTGCGTGGAGGTGAGCAATACACTTAAGCTATTTTATCTGGTGAATTAAATTTGAAGTTATTCTTGTGGCTATCATGGGAGTAATTGCTTCCCATCACAGCTATGGATAAACCCAGTTCCTTTTTCGTTGTAGATTCTGAAGGTTCTCAAATACTTAGGGAAATTTGCATTATTAATCACTGTGGGGAAGTGGTATATGAAGCATTGGTGGATGAAGTCTTAGCAGATCGAGCACAGGGTTTAAAAGTTTTTCCTCTGAAACAGGTGTTGGAAAATTTTTGGCGCATCACCCATGGGCATTTAGTCATTTTCCATTATGCTGACCATGACTGCCGTGTCTTACGAAATAGCTGTTTGCAGGTGGGCATTCCTTGGCGGCCAATAAGCACCCAATGTACTATTGAGTTGGCCAAGGAAAAATATCCCGGCCTAAGCAGTTACTCTTTGGAGTTTTTGAGCAAAAAATTTTTCTTAAAGGTTGAAGGCAAGTATTTCAACCAAGAATCGGCGCACCGCGCTCGCTACGATGCCCTTTTCACCCACCAGTTATACAATTTTTTACAAGATTGCAACGGCTTTTCCAAATCAATGAATATTGGCATTAATCCTTTTTCTTCCAGTAGAGTTGACACCCCTTTTCAGGAACACGTTGATGCAAAAGCTATTTATCAACAACAATTTGAACAACTGAAGGCAATCATTAAGGAAGTCAGACAGGATAAAAATCGACAATCTAAGGGTGTAGTAGTGACAGGGATTCCTGGATCAGGGAAAACCCACCTGATGATGCGGCTCACCAAGGAAATTTTACAGATAAACCGAGTATTATTCATACGCCACCCCAACAATCAAGAATCAATCATTTACCATATTTACAGCCGCATTTTAGAATCGTTCATTTATCAAATTCCCGGCACTAGTTATAGTCAGCTAGAGTTTTTGCTGGCCCATAGTTTTACTAAATTAATTAGCCAAATGAAAAATATTCGGCTGACCCAAAAAGATCAACATATAGTCGATATTGTCCAGCAAAACCCCTTAAATATTTATCAGCTACTAGGAACGGAAGGAACAGATAAGAAACGGGATTACTGGGATCACATTGAAAAAAGAGCCAGTGAATGGTGGACAGAGCACTATGGCATTGGAGGAAATAGCCCTGAAATTATTAAGGGAATTATCAAATTTTGTCGCTATACAGAACGTTATCGTCAACAGACCACTGCACGTTGGTTGGCCGGACAAGAATTGAGTGAAGAAGATTTAATGTTATTGGGTTTGAGTAATTGGCATGAAAACCTGGGTAAGGAGGGCTTTTCCCTGGAAGCAATTTCAGTTTTCAGTAAATTATCCTTGTTGGACGAGCCGTTAGTAATGGTATTTGATCAATTGGAAGTGCTGGGTTTACCCAAAAACCAGAGCTTATTAATTGGCTTCGGCGAAGCGCTTAAGGAAATTTTTACCCATGTGCCCAACTGTTTGGTTATCCTAAACCTTTTTCCAGATCGGTGGCAATATTTTCAGTCCCATTGGGATTCTTCCGTGGTGGAAAGGGTAGGCCAATATCACATTAATCTTGACCGTCCAGACGATCAATTGATGGGTCAGGTGTTGATGACCAAGGCTGATGCAGTAGGGGTTAAGCTCACGGATATATTTAGTGAGCAAGAAATTACCTCCCTTTTGCGCTCACCGTCAATTCGTCACTTGATCAATAATGCTTCCAAACTTTATTCTGCTAAGGCTAATGGATCTGGCATCATCCCTCAGAATTTCGACCTTGGTAACAAAAATCTTGATTTCGAGCAAAGATTAAATTTACTGGAAAATGGATTAAGTGATTTGCAAGCAAAAATTTACGACATTGGCTTGACTTTAACAAACTTTTTTGCTCCTACAAGCCAGAATGTAAGCAAAGCATTAATTGGTAATCCCGTGGGGGAAACTAATCAAAATAATGAAATTGACGCTGATCTTAATTTCAATTTTTTCATTACAGAAAATCAGTCGCAACAATCGCTAGAAATACAGGTAAAAGATTTCTTCTGCCAAAATCGTGAAATCTTAAAAGATGATTATCAAAAACTACAAATAATCACTGAATCCGATGATATTGGCAAACTAAAAATTATTTTGGAAGCCCTTAACTCAATACACTCTTTCAAAACTGATTTTCTTAGTCTGGGCAGAAAAAGGTTACCAGAACATATCTTGATTCGTACCGCTAAAGCCTCAACAGTCATCGCATTTTTGCACCGCGATGGTAGTCAATTTACCAACTATATTAAGAACTTTAATCAATTGGTGTCATTGGAGAAGAGGCATCAATTTCACCTCTGGCGAGATCGACGGCAAAAGGCTATCACCGGCAAAGTTGGCCGGGAAGAAATTGAAAAACTCAATAATTCTGCCAACGGACAATTTCAATTTATGGAAGAGCGGGAACGGGTGGACTTTGAGCTGTTGTATTTGTTGATCACAGCAATTTATAACCAGGACATAGAGCTGGAAATAGGGCAGGCTTGGTCGATCGCCTGTGGGGAATTAAGGCATAACTGGTTGGTTCAACTGTTAGACCATGGTTGAATCCCGGCGATGGGAACCGAAATTTTTTTCTAGCCTTTAAGGCTATAGACACGCTGCCATTGCTCTTCTGTGACCCGAAAGTTGGTGCTGTTGGGAGCCCGAATAACCAGTAAATCCCGTAAAATCTGGTCCTGTTTGAGTTCGTGGCGGCGGAGGGGTTGGCCCAGCAACTTGCGTAGGAATCTGAGCTGTACCCTCGGTTTATCCAACTTAGCTTGGTCAGACATTAGCCAATATTGCCCATCGGGTAGCTCTGGGTAAATTTCCGGCGGCTTAGTTACTTCGGCAATGGCATAAATCCCTGCTTCTGGCCCGGCCATCCAGATCAAAGCCCGATCGCCAACTTGAATTTCTTTGCTATAACGGGTCACCAACCAGGGCAATTCCTCTTGCTCCTCAATGGCTTGAAGAATGCGATAGTACTTAGGATTGCCTTGAAATAACCAGTAGGCCATGGTGGGGTCGCGAATCAGAACAACTGCGGTGGGAACTGGGCCGGGGGAATAAAATTATCCCTCTTTCATCAGACTGAGGGAATTAAAATGGAGATAAAAGGCTGAAAAGCCCGGAGGGAGAATGACAAAGACAAGAGAGGCGAAAAAGACAGTACAGTGTGTAGACACATATAGTGAATTGTATAAAGATATATTTCCAGAAGTGAGGTCTTATGAGTCATTTAAATATATCATTGTGGGAATATTAAGTGATATAAAAAGAAAGAGTCTACCTGCAATAGCATCATCACTAGGATTGAAAAATGAACAGGGACTACTGCATTTTATGACAGATTCTCCTTGGGAATTAAAAGAATTAGAAAAAAGAAGATTAAATATTATCTTAGAAGTTTTAGAAGGAAGAGAAATAATAGTAATAATAGATGAAACAGGAGACCCCAAAAAAAGGGAAAACAACAGATTATGTAAAAAGACAATACATTGGAAATTTAGGAAAAATAGAAACCCGACTTTTAATGTGGGGTAATAGAACGCCCAGCAAATTAATAACCAAATCATCGTGGGGAATACTGCTACCAGTCATAGCTAGGATTTCCCCGTCAATGTACTCGTGGCAGATTTCTTGTTTCGCTTCCCAGGCTAGATATTCCTCTGGGGTCAATGGGGTCGGTCGGAGGTCGGGCGAAGCAATCATGGTTAATTTGCCGCCAATTTGGCGATCGCCATTAGGTTGATCAACAATCACATTTACATTTTAAATTAAAGACAAGTTTTCCAAAATCGACCGAATATCGCCGTAAACCTGTGGGAAAATCCCTTCAATCATATTTTTAATCCCCCGTCCCTATGAAACGCCGTCAACTCCTTGGCCAATCGGCGATCGCCGCTGGAACTGCTGCTGGTTTAGTTGCCTGTGGCAAGGCCACCACCTCCAATAATCAAGCCACCGCTGGAGGAGAACTGCCAAATATTCGTTGGCGCATGGTCACCAGTTGGCCCAAATCCCTCGACACTCTTTTTGGGGGCGCTGAGGACTTCTGCAAGGCGATCGCCGCCATGACCGGGGGTAAATTCCAGATTACGCCCTACGCCGCTGGGGAAATTGTGCCGGGGTTAGAGGTGCTAGACGCAGTACAAAATGGCACCGTTGAATGTGGCCACACCGCCAGTTATTACTACATCGGCAAAAATCCGGCCCTGGGTTTTGCCTGCGTGATGCCCTTTGGTTTGACGGCCCAACAACAAAATGCATGGCTCTATGCCGGGGGGGGGTTGGAAATGATCCAAAAAGTTTACAGCGACTTTAATATCATTAACTTCACCGCCGGTAACACCGGGGCTCAGATGGCTGGTTGGTTTAAAAAGCCAGTGGAATCCCTAGCGGATTTGCGGGGTTTAAAAATGCGGATTCCCGGCTTGGGAGGGCAGGTAATGGCTCAACTAGGGGTCAACGTCCAGGTGATTCCTGGGGGAGAACTATTCCTAGCTCTAGACCGGGGCACCATTGACGCAGCGGAATGGGTAGGGCCCTACGACGACGAAAAGTTAGGGCTAAATAAGGCGGCCAAATACTATTACTATCCCGGTTGGTGGGAGCCAGGCCCCAGCTTGGACGTATTGGTAAACCAAAGCCAATGGGCGAAATTGCCGCCGGAATACCAAGCTATTTTCCAGGAAGCGGCCCGTAGTGCCAATCTATTGATGCTATCCCGTTATGAAACTTTTAATAGCATTGCCCTGAAAACATTACTGGATGGAGGCACAATTCTGAAATCCTTTTCTCCAGAAATTTTAACAGTGGCCCAGGAAACTTCCCGAGCATTGCTAGCAGAATTTGCCAGTAAAGATGCCCAATTTAAGGAAATTTATCAACAATGGCAAACATTCCGCAGTCAAATGTTTAGTTGGAATGCAATCAATGAACTTAGCTATACTAAATTCGTCGAAAAAGCTCCCTAACCGAGGCAAAATCTTTGGAAATTGCCTTCTGCTAGGAAAGCCGTAATTTCTGCTTCTGAAAGGGGATGACTAAACCAATAACCTTGCATTTCTCGGCAACCTAAATCGTAGAGACAACGAGCTTGGGGCTCCTCCTCTATACCTTCAGCAATAATGTTTAAATTAAAACCATTGCCCAACAGCAGCATGGCCTGAATAATGGCAGCATCCTTGGGGGTGTGGAGGATATCTTTAGTAAAGGAACGATCAATTTTCAGGGTATTGAAAGGAAAGGTTTTAAGATAGGAAAGGGAAGAATAGCCAGTGCCAAAATCATCCATGGAAAGCCGAATACCGTGGGATTGCAGAGCATTGAGGAGATTTTGGGTAGCTGTGACGTTCTGCATGACAATATTTTCGGTAATTTCCACCTCAAGACGATGGGGAGGGAGGGAAGACTCTGCCAAAATACGTAAAATTGTTGGCAACAAATCCGGAGCTTGGAACTGTTGGGGAGACAGATTAATGGCAATGCGAAAATCATCGTCTACCGCCGGAGCCCAATGGTGGAAATGTTGAAAAGCTGTACGCATAATCCATTCCCCCACGGGAATAATTAGGCCAGTGGTTTCCAGCAAACCAATGAATAATCCTGGAGATACTAAACCGTGAATGGGATGTTGCCAACGAATCAGAGCTTCCACTCCACAAAGGCGACCGGATTGCACATCAATAATCGGTTGGTAATAAAGCAAGAATTCATCCCTTTCCAAAGCCTGGTGTAGGGCATGCTCCAATTGAATTCTTTCTAAATGGTCACTATTCATGGACTCTTCATAGAAGCAGTATTGCCGACTGCCGATGTCCTTAACTTCGTTTAATGCTATTCCCACTCGGTTCAGCAAAATTTCCACGTTATCACCATGGTTGGGATAACAGGCAATGCCCGCATAGCCCTGGAGGTAAAGGGGATTATTAGCAATGAAAAATGGTCTTTTTAGCACTGCCAACAGTCGTCGCACAAAAACTTCAATTTCGTCGAGGTTACGGCAGGATTGAATTAACAATATAAAAGTATCTCCACGCCACCGGCAAAGTAAATCTTCTAATCTCACATGGGCGGATAATCTTTCCGTGATAATTTTGAGTACTTCATCGGCGACGCTGTGCCCCAGCAAGTCATTTAAAGATTGCAGTTCTCGGAAACCTAAAAGCACTAAACCTAAAACACTGCTTTGATTCTGAACGTTACTTAGGACTTTACCCAATTCTTGCTTGAACAAAAAGCGGTTGGGCAAGTCCGTTAGGGGATCATAAAAAGCTTGGTAATGAATTGATTGCTCAATTACTTTACGCTCTGTGATATCGAAAATGTAACTACGTATAAACTGACTTTCGGCGGGATAGTGAATATGTTGCTCATAAAATTTATCTCCTATTTGTACCTCTCTAGTGCGGAGATAGTAAATGGGAGTATCTTCCCTTTGGGGAATAATATCTTTGAGTAGGGGATGGGCCATGGAATCTTTCTGAATGGAGGGAAACTTTTCCTTAGTAGCTGTGTTCAGATAGGTCAAGTTGCCGAAGTAATCGATCTCCACCATGGGGTAGGGACTATATTCAATACAGGCGGCTAGTTTAGATAGCTTTTCATGGCTCAGTTGGGATAAGTCATCCTCGTGGCCAATCAGAGTGATGTCCCATTGTTCCTGGGGAAAATGCTCTGATAGATCTGGGGTTAACCGCTGGCGATCGCCGCCGCCGGAGATAGTATCTTTGGGGTCGGTGGGGATGGCCTGATAGAAAATTTGAATATCTTCCGATAGGGCGATGACGTCTCCATGCACCAACTCATAATCTAGATGGGATTCACCGTTAACCCACACTCCATTACGACTGCGATGACCTTCTAAATCTCCATCAATGATGTGGAAGGAGATATCTAAATTAGGATTAATTTTTTTGATTAGGGTGGCGTGGCGACGGGAAATTTGGGGAGAAGGAATAACAATGGTGTTGCTCGGATGACGGCCAATGGAATAACAAGAATTTTGTAAACGAATGACCTTTTTAAACGAGGGTGAATCAACGACCAATTGATAAAGCATAGGAGCGTTACAGGAAAAAAGCTGAGCCTGAAGAAAAATAGTTTTAGAGAGTGACTATTGTCGCGACTAGGGAACAATTATTGATCACCACTCCAACCAGTTACCACTGAGAGGAAATAAATAATAGAACAATCTGATTTGTATCCGTTGATGCCATCATTTAGATTCCCCAACTAATAGTAGCCCACACAATAATTATTCAGCCACTATATTCTTTGTCCTATTATTGTCAAGCTAGGACAAACTTTTAGAAAAAATCTGGGTTTTCATTCGGTTTTCCGATCCTAAAGGGGGCTACCAAACCATGGTAAATTCTGGGGAAAGTTGATTCACGTATAAAACCTATGCCATTCACCATTGACTCTGCCCGCGGAATTTTCCCTAACACCCTAGCGGCCGACGTTGTACCCGCTACCATCGCCCGTTTTAGCCAACTCAATGCCGAAGATCAATTAGCTCTGATTTGGTTTGCTTACCTAGAAATGGGTAAAACCCTTACGATCGCCGCCCCTGGGGCCGCCAGCATGCAACTGGCCGAAAATGCCCTCAAGGAAATTCAAGCCATGGGGCCCCTCCAACAAACCCAGGCCATGTGTGACTTGGCCAACCGAGCTGACACTCCCCTGTGCCGCACCTACGCCAGTTGGTCCCCCAACATTAAACTTGGCTTCTGGTACCGTTTAGGCGAACTGATGGAGCAGGGCTTTGTCGCCCCCATTCCCGCTGGTTACCAACTTTCTGCCAATGCCAATGCAGTGCTAGCTACGATCCAAGGCCTAGAATCCGGTCAACAAATTACCGTATTGCGTAATGCCGTGGTGGACATGGGCTTCACCGCTGGTAAGGACGGCAAACGCATCGCTGAGCCCGTAGTTCCTCCCCAAGATACCGCCAGCCGCACCAAAGTTTCCATTGAAGGGGTGACCAATGCCACTGTCCTCAACTACATGGACAACCTCAATGCCAATGACTTCGACACCTTAATCGAATTGTTCACCTCCGACGGTGCCCTCCAACCGCCCTTCCAACGGCCCATTGTCGGTAAAGAAAATGTGCTCCGCTTTTTCCGGGAAGAGTGCCAAAACCTGAAATTGATCCCGGAACGGGGGGTTACTGAACCCGCTGAAGATGGTTTCACCCAAATTAAAGTTACCGGTAAGGTGCAAACCCCTTGGTTTGGTGGCAACGTGGGCATGAATATCGCCTGGCGCTTTCTCCTCAACCCCGAGGGCAAAATTTTCTTTGTGGCGATCGACCTCCTTGCTTCCCCCAAAGAATTACTCAACTTTGCTCGCTAGAATAACTCCCTTCAGAGTTTTGTCTTTGCCATAGTCGGTCGGACAAGCAGCCAAAATACTAATAACTGTGGGCTTCTCGTTGCAGAGCAGGCTCACTTTTTTTATTATGGTAATGATAATTACAAATCAATATCATAAGTTAATGTTACAAACCGCCGAAGCACCTTGGTCCCAAGCTGAAACCCAGTCTGCCCATGCCCTGTTCCGTAAGGCCTACCAAAGAGAATTGGATGGACTGTTGGCAACGGTGCAAGCCCAAGCTTCCCAAATTACGCAGATCGATGATCTTTGGAAACTCCATGATTTTTTGAGTGCAAAACGCCACGAAATTGATGGCAAGTACGACGATCGCCAGTCGGTGATTATTTTTGTTTTTGCCCAACTGCTCAAGGAAGGTCTGGTGCAAGCGGAGGAATTGACTTTTTTAGCCGCCGATAAGCAATCTAAAATTAAGGCCCTGGCCCGGCTGTGATTCTAGTAAATATCTAAAACTCCACAACTATGTTCCTGGGGGGAAATGGAATTCATCTGTTAGTCATTTCTCCGCTGCCTTGCTTGCTGTAGGTGTACACCGTTTGGGGCTGCCATTGGTTTAGGGCGTCGGCGGTGAGGTCGGCAAAGGATACATTTTCCCGGTCCAGACTGACTTGGAGAGTTTCCATGGGGTCTTTCCCTTGGGCGATGAGGAATGCTAGAGCCTGTAGGTCTGGCCATTGTTTGAGCTGTACGAGAAAATCCTTTACCAAAGCGGGGTAGGGAGAATGGTCGTGCTTTTGCCAAGGCTGGCCCGATGGTAAGTTTTGGTCTAGGCCGACGTGGAAAATTAGGCTATTTTTGCCAAATAGGGCGATCGCCACGGGGCGGTTGTCTTCATGCACCATGAGGGGGGTTCCCTGTAACAGGGCCCGGATTTTTTCCAATTTTTCGTACCGTTGTTGGGCCGAAGCAACGTTGGGAGTAAATTTAATGGCGATCGCCAGCAGATAGTTTTTGACTAACCAGTGCCCTAGTTTTTCTGCCTTGGTGGTCAGGTAATGGGAGTTATAGTCGTTGGCCTCAATTAACAGGGGCACCCGTTCGACAATTTCTAGACCGTAGCCTTTCAGTCCGGCAATTTTACGGGGATTGTTGGTGATCAAACGGATTTGTTTCACCCCTAAATCGTTGAGCATTTGCGCCCCCATGCCGTAGTCCCGCAGATCCGCCGGAAAACCTAATCTTTCATTCGCTTCCACGGTGTCATAGCCCAAATCCTGTAGGGAATAGGCCTTGAGCTTATTGACCAAACCAATACCCCGGCCTTCCTGGCGGAGATAAACCACCACCCCCAAACCATGGTTTTCCAGCATTTTGAGGGCCGCCTGGAGTTGCATGCGGCAATCACAACGGAGAGAACCCAGGGCATCCCCCGTTAAACATTCTGAATGCATCCGCACCATCACCGGCTGTTGACCAAATTCACTAGGATCACCCTTCACAATGGCAATGTGCTCTGTTTGATCCAATAAATTGCGGTAGGCGTAGAGTTTAAACTCCCCAAACTGGCTGGGAAATTCACAGATGGTTTCCCGTTGCACAAAGCGGTCATGTTGGAGTCGGTAACTGATTAAATCGGCAATGCTGATCAGTTTGAGGTCATATTTGCGGGCATACTCCACCAATTCCGGTAGGCGGGCCATGGAGCCATCGGCATTTTGAATTTCGCAAATTACCCCCGCTGGATAGAGTCCTGCTAGGCGAGAAAGATCGACTGCCGCCTCGGTGTGGCCGGCTCGTTTCAGTACTCCCCCAGTTTTGGCCCGCAGAGGGAAAATATGGCCAGGTCGGGAAAGGTCCTCCGGGCGGGTGACGGGGTTAATGGCAATCTGGATCGTCCGGGCCCGGTCTTCGGCGGAAATCCCTGTGGTTACGCCCAAATGGGGGGCTGCATCAATGCTGACGGTGAAAGCGGTTTGGTTGCTGTCGGTGTTTTTACTGACCATCAAGGGCAGATC
Organism: Synechocystis sp. IPPAS B-1465; assembly: GCF_003015225.1. GTDB lineage: Bacteria > Cyanobacteriota > Cyanobacteriia > Cyanobacteriales > Microcystaceae > Synechocystis. Next base: position 1,769,035 of record NZ_CP028094.1, read on the forward strand.
CAATTCGTCCAGGCGATCACCAGTCATGGCTAGGCAAATCAAGCCCCGGGCTTCCACTGCCATAAAGTTAACTAGAGCAGGGGTGGCAAATTGGGCCGCACAGATTAAATCCCCTTCATTTTCTCGATTTTCGTCGTCCACCACCACCACGGCCTTGCCCGCTTTAATGTCAGCTAGGGCTGCATCAATGGCATCAAACATCGGTAAATCGGACGGGATACGGGGGACAGAAACGTTCAAGGTGCAGAAAAGGAAAAAGTTAAAACTTAAGAAGCTGGAGGAAAATTGACAACGGTGGTCGCAGAAGATCGACTGTTGCAACAATTTAGCTTTGTTAACTATTTTAAAGCTTTTCTGGGAAGGCTTTGGTTTCTTCGTCGTAGGGGATGAATTTCTCTAAAAAAGGGAAACTTATTCTGCCATGGCTATAGTCCTATGATGGAAAGCGCCCTGGTTCCGCTGGCCCCCATCCATGATTGACCGCGAATTTTTGCTTGACCCCAATTCCCACTCCCCATCCGACCTTTCCTCGGCTAAAAGTCGCCCCTGGTTAGCTTCCCCCTGGCCCTGGACCATGGCGATCGCCGTTTTGTTGGGTTGGGGAGGTATGGCCCTGTGGCAGTCCCCTTGGTCGAAGCTAAAACTACCTTCTTTCTCCAGTTCGGTGGAAATCGCCCCTCTAGTGATGGAAGGGGGGGATCCCTATCTGCGGGCCTTGATGCGGACCATCAGTGCTAGTGAAGCCAATACGCCCCAACCCTATAACGTTATTTACGGGGGACAGCATGTCCAGGACTTGAGCGAACATCCCAACCGTTGCGTCAAAATTTTTATGGGGCCGAATCGGGGCAATTGCAGTACTGCCTCTGGGCGTTACCAGTTTTTGAATACCACCTGGGCTGAAAAAGCGGGTAAATATCATCCCCAGCCCCAGAAATTTTTGCTCTGGAAAAATTACAGCTTTGAGCCGGAGTACCAGGACCAAGTGCTTTACCGTTGGCTAGCTGATACCAAAGCCTGGGGGATGGATATTGGGGCCCAATTGCGGGCAGGGCATCTAGACCAGGTTTTGCGTCACCTTTCCCCCACTTGGACTAGTTTGGGCTACGGCATTGAGGACAATGTGATTACCAGACGTTTACCGGAACTTTATCAAAAGTTGTTGCAAGAAGAATTGCTTTTGGCCCACCATCATCAGGATTGAAGGGATTTGACAAAAAATTTATTCCTAGTTGTCCCCTTAGCCACAAACCGCAGTGTGCCTGACTGGAATTTGTCTCGCTTCTAAAAAGGTTTTCAACTCCCCAATGGTTAACTGACCATAGTGCAATAGGGAAGCTAACAGTGCCGCTTCAGCTTTGCCTTCCGTGAATGCTTCGTACACGTGCTGACAATTACCCGCTCCCCCGGAAGCAATCACCGGAATTTCCACCCGTTCGGCGATCGCCGCTGTGAGGGCCAGATCGTAACCCGCTTGGGTGCCATCCCCGTCCATACTGGTGACCAGCAATTCCCCTGCCCCCCGTTTGGCCACTTCCTCCGCCCAGGCGATCGCATCTAGGCCGGTGTTTTCCCGCCCCCCCCGCACATACACATCCCAGCCGGGATTATCCGCATCTAACCGACGACGGGCATCGATCGCCACCACAATGCATTGCCGCCCAAAACGGTCACTAGCTCGACTAATAAAGTCCGGGTCCCGCACAGCAGAGGAATTAACACTCACCTTATCTGCCCCAGCCCGGAGCAGATTTTTAATATGTTCCAACGTAGAAATGCCGCCCCCTACCGTTAGGGGAATAAACACCTCTTCCGCAGTGCGATAAACCACATCAATAATGGTGTCCCGTTGCTCGTGGGTAGCAGTGATGTCTAAAAACACCAACTCGTCTGCCCCCGCTTCGTTATAGGCCCGGGCCAACTCCACCGGATCCCCGGCATCTTGGAGATCAACAAAGTTTATGCCCTTGACCACCCGCCCTGCATTGACATCTAAACAAGGCAAAATCCGTTTTGCTAAGGTCATAATTTTATTGCAAATATTTCAAACAAAAATTGTGGTCAATGTGAATTAAACGAAGCAAATAAAACATCCGAACCCGGCAATTTGTCCGTAGTATCCCAAAGATTAAGCTCGAATGGGGCGGTGAAGTTCCATTTCCCCATCCAAGTCCCTTGGCCGACAAATACATTTTCCCAGCAACTTAGTTGAGGGGAAGGTTTTCTGTTGACTATTGATTTAGAAACCAAAGCTGGGGAAAGGAATGGGCACCGGCAAACTGGGGATAGGGGGAGAGTAGTTCACTCCGCCGGTGGAACAACTCAGCCCGGGCAAAAGGTTGGAGCACATACTCTGCAAGGCTCCATCCGGAGTGATCGGAATGCTGAAGCCATTGAACAAACTACCACTCAAAAGGGCGACTAACTCCTCCGGAGTCATGGGAATCACAGAACCGAGGATGCCCTCCAAAACACTGACCTTTTCCCCCGCTTTAACCCGAGTTCTTTGCTGTGGATTTTCCGGATCACTAACCAACACCGCCCCCTCCAGAACCTTAATTTCCCCCGATTGACCTTCATTCCTTTCCATGACATACACTGTGCCAGTCACCGCCACACTGACCCCCGCCATACAACCATTGACAGGACCACTGGCCAGCAACTTACCCCGTTCCAACTCTACGCATTGACCGACAATTACGCTGGCATTTTCGCTCAATCTTCCTGACGCCCCATTATTAAACAATATTCCGGCTCTGGCTTTTTTGGTCACTATGACCTGGCCAAATTCCGCTTGGTCATCCACTTTTGCCTGGATTTCTTCGATGTAAACCTGGGGACCGTCAATGATTTCCTGCACCACTGCTTGGCTGATTTGGGCTTGGCTGGGGGCCACGGCCCATCCCAGGGCGAGTAAGGGCGCAGAAGCACCGATGGCACTTAGTTTAAGAAATTTGGCTTTGGGTGAGCTGGGTGGGGTAATCATGGCATGGCACCGGGAAAGGATCTGTAGGGGAACGTAAAATTGGTTAGGGGGGGGGAAAGTCGTTTTTCTTTGGGGCTAGACGACACAGGAAAATTTTCGCTTCCATCTTAGCCGTTTATCAACGTATTTTATTGGAGAAAAAGTGGTCATGGCAGTGCGTTTTTTGTTCAACTTAACCTTTGCCTCCGTGGTCACAGTTTGTGTTTTGGGGGGCGGGAAATGGAGTTATATATCTTTAGCCCAGTCTCCCCCAGAAGTCATCTTGAAAGGAGAAAGTAAAACTCCGATCGCCACTGCTCAGCAATATTTTAATCAGGGTCTCAAGCATTATCAGCAGGGTAACCTAACAGATTTTCAAGCGGCCCAAAGTTCCTGGGAAGAGGCCTTGGCCCTCTGGCGGCAGGAAAATAATTTACCCCAGATAGCGGTCACGTTAAATTTTCTTTGTTTGGTTCAGCGTCAGTTGGCTCCCCCGACAAAGGCCTTAGCCTGTTACCAAGAGTTATTAACCACCGCCCAAGCCTTGAAAGATACCCAAACGGAGGCTAATGGTCTGGTGGCGATCGCCCAATTGCAATTACAACAGGGTAACTACCAGGAGGCATTTGAAAGCTTGGAAAAGTCCTTACCCCTTTGGCAACAAGCCAACTTTAAAACGGGGGAGGTGATTAGTCAGAATGAGTTGGGGCAAATGTATTTGACTTTGGGGGCAACAACTCAGGCCGAGTATTTTTACAACAAAGCTTTGGCCCAGGCCCAATCCTTGGGGAACCGGGGTAATATCGCTGGCATTGAACATAATTTGGCCCAGGTGAAATTAGCCAGTGGAGATCTAAAAGGCGCTTTAGCCCTGGAAGAAAATGCTTTTCAACATTGGCAAGGTTTGATCCATGACCTTGGCGATCGGGCCACACCGGATCTTGTGCGAGGCCAGGCAGCGGGATTAAATAACCTCGCTTTTATGCAGGTGCAAAATCAGCAATTAAATTTAGCCCAAGAAAATTACCAAAAAGCATTAATAATCTGGCAACGGTTGGGGGATAAAAATGGGGAAGCTAGTAGCTTAAATAATTTGGGTTACCTAGCTTTTTTGCAAGGGGATTTACCCACAGCGCTCGATTACTATCAACGGGCTTTAATCCTACGACAAACCACTGGCGATCGCCTGAAGGAAAGCTTAACTCGCTATTGGTTAGCGGTGGCTTGGAAGCAACAGGGAGAAGTACAGCAGGCCATGGCGGAAATTGAAGAGGCAATTTATTTACTGGAAAATCTACGACAGGCCATTGGCAACGAGGATTTAAGGGCTAGCTTTTTAGCTTCCAAACAGGATTATTATCAGTTTTATATTGACCTGTTAATGGAACAACATCAACGGCAACCCAATCAAGGCTGGGATGAAAAAGCTTTGGTGGTTAGTGAATCCGCTAAAGCTAGATCTTTGTTGGATATTTTGGCCCAAACCCCAGGGAAAATCACCAAGGGAATTTCTTCTCAGTTGGTAAACGAAAAAGAAACCATTGAACAGCAACTCAATACCCTCCAGGAAAAGAAAATCAAGTTATATAGTTCTAACTATGATCCACAAAAACAAAGGGAGTTGGACCAGGCCATAACAGATCTATTGCAACGGTATGACCGAGTTTTAGGGCAAATTGAGCGACAAAATCCCGACTATAGCGCCCTTACCCGCCCCCGACCATTGGACTTACCTCAAATCCAAGCCCTGTTGGACAATGAAACCCTATTGTTGGCATACGCCCTGGGCAAAGAGCGCAGTCATCTCTGGGTGGTAAGTGAATCTAGCCTGCGGAGTTACGTACTTCCCGGCGCTGACCAGTTGGACGAGGCCATTAAGACCTTTCGCCAATCCTTTTTGGAGCCTACCCAGCGGATTCGTCGCCCCCTGGCCATCAATCAAGGGGCCCAGTTATATAGTCAGTTAATCCCAGACCCGACAGTGATTGCAGGAAAAAGATTGCTGATTGTGCCCGATGGCGTGTTGCAATATCTGCCCTTTGGAGCCTTGGTGACGGACAATCCTCCCGGCCAGCCCCCCACCTATTTAACTGATCGCCACGAATTGGTTACCATGCCGTCTGCTTCTACCCTAGGCATTCTGCGGCAAAATACGGCCCAGAGGAAACCAGCCCCCAATTTGCTGGCGGTGTTTGCCGATCCAGTATTCACCAGTAGTGACGAAAGGTTGGGTACGGCGATCGCCCGTCGTCCAGACAATTTGCCGGTGGATTTGGAACTGTCCGCCAGGGATGCGGGGGTTTATTTTGACCGGCTCCCCTACACCGAACAGGAAGCTGAACAATTGGTGGCCCTCTTTCCCCCGGAAGCCAGTTTAAATGAATTAGGCTTTGAAGCCACCAGGGCCCGGGTTTTTGCCGACACCATGGGGCAGTATCGTTTTATTCACTTTGCCACCCACGGCATTCTCAACAGTAAAAATCCTCAACTGTCGGGACTGGTCCTTTCCCTACTCAATCCAGAGGGGGAACCCATCAACGGATTCGTGCGTTTGTACGATATTTTTAACCTTAACCTGCCAGCGGACTTAGTGGTGCTCAGTGCTTGCCAAACAGGACTTGGTCAGGAAATCCGGGGCGAAGGACTAATTGGCCTGACTAGAGGTTTTATGTATGCCGGGGCGGCTAGGGTCGTGGTTAGCCTGTGGAGTGTGGATGACGAAGCCACCGCCCGTTTAATGACGGAGTTTTACCGGGCTTTACTGCAACGGCAAATGCCCCCGGCCGCCGCCTTGCAATGGGCCAAACAAAAATTGAAGGAAGACCCCCGTTTTGCTTCCCCCTATTTTTGGGCCGGTTTCACCCTCCAGGGGGAATGGCAAAATTTACGCCCTACTAATCAGTTAGTCAAGGGAACGTCTCCGGCTTCATCGGTACCGACAAAAAGAATGGGCACATCGCTAAATTGACCCAAACCCACGGAATCAAACAGTTCTACCAATTCCTGCCGTTGTTCCGGCAGACTGGCCACAATCATCAACGTATCTTGCCAAATACCTTGGTTGGCATAGAGATTGGCTTTGCTCAAAGGTTCATTGGTTTCTTCAATTTGCTCTGTTATCTCAACATCTAATTCCTGGCGCACGAGCCCGGCTTCCACCGCACTGCCCACCACTTGGTTGTCAATGGTGCAATTAACGGCAAATGCCCAAGCATATTCCCCGCCTGGTTCTAACCCTACGGTTGTGGGAACGGCGATCGCCAAAATACTTTCCTTACTGGGCACCGCCACGGTTTGGCTATGGATTAATTCCCCGGCCCCATCCACTAGGACAAATTCCCCTTCCACTCCTTTGTTGGCGGGTACATAAACAAACAAACTAGGATTGGCCGTAGCGGTAAACGTGTCTTGGCTGGGGGCCACTATTCTGAGGTTGGTGTTGGCCTGGGTGAAACAACTGCCGCCCCTAGTGCCTCCTCCTCCGGAGCTTTGGGTGGTACCCCGATCACCAGCCTGGGGAAATTTCAAGCTAACTAGGGTTTCCGTTGGGGTTGGGCTAAAGGATAAATCATCAACACCAGAGGCAATGGTCTGGGGGGCAGATACGGTAAAGGTTAGGGCAGTGGCTAACAAAAGCGGCAAGGGATGATTAACCATGGCAAATTTGGGAATTTGAGGAATTATGGTTCCAGCTTAGCCTAGGTCAACCCGGGGTAACGAGGGGATGTTCAGTGGCGGGATTGACCAATAAAAATTCCGTTGGCTGGAGGTTAGGGGGTCTACAGTGGAGTGAGAATTGTCTAAGGACGATAAATCCCCACTTTTGGCACCATTTGGGGGGCAGGGGGCCGATAATTGCGACCAAAACCGTAGTCCCCCAACCACATCAAGCCATGGCGAATATTATCCGTTCCCCCCTCGGCAAAATATTGCCACAGGCAATGGACTGCGGTGAGGGGCACTGTGGACTGGTTCATCAGGGAGGGATCTGGGCGATCGTCCCCCGGCAAGACAAATAATTTCAGATCTGGTTTGGTTACCGTTAGTTCCCCCAATACTTCCAAGCCGTAGGGCCAATAGCTTTTTCCCCCCAACAGCCGCACCACAATTACCTCTGCTTGGCCCAATACCCGATCGCCGTAGTCATCGAGGGAAAAAGACTGTTGCAAATTCAGCAGATTACAAACCCGCAGATCGGGAAAATCCCCGGGCAATCGGGGCCACACCCTGGCGATTGCCTGGATATCAGTGTCAGCGGCGGTTAAAAAAATTAGCGGCGCAGGAGTTTGCTCAACGATAATAACCCCTTCCATGGCCGGGGTCCAACCACCGGGAAGACTAGCAAGACGATGCATAATAGTTGAAAATATATGGAGATAAATCCATGGACTGACAAGGGCTAGATAAATAATTTCCTTAAAAAAATCTTAGATCTTTAAAAATACTTAGATTTTGAAGGGTTAGGCAAAAACCTAGGCATGATGGAAATAGAAATCCATGGGGCTTGGTCGTTGAATGCCGCCGCCCAGTCTATGTTCAATTCGGCATGCTACCCGCTTTTTCCCCCATTTTCCGTCGACTCTTACCTGCTGTCACCTTTGAACGCTTGCTCCGTTTTTGGCGTACCCTGGCCCAACAAACAGGAGATGGGGTGCAGTGTTTTGTGGGGGATTTGCCCAGTAGTTTGAAGCCTCCCCCTGGGCCATCGGTGCTGGAGGCAGAGGTTGACCACCGTTTTGCCCTCCTGGTTAGTCCAGGGCAATGGGCCCTGTTGGAAGGAGAACAAATTTCTCCCCACCATTATGCGGTGTCCATCACTTTTGCCCAGGGTATCATCGAAGACTTCATTCAAAAGCAAAATTTGCCCGTGGTAGCGGAAGCCATGCCCCACCGGCCAGAGACTCCATCTGGTCCCACCATTGCCGAACAATTGACCCTGGGGCTACTAGAAATTCTCAATAGCGACAGCACCAGCTTTTCCCCAGAGCCTTCTCTCCAGGACAGTTTGCAGGCTAGTCAAGTCAAACTTTTGAGCCAGGTTATTGCCCAAATTCGCCAAAGTTTAGACCTGTCGGAAATCCTCAACAATGCGGTGACGGCAGTGCAAAAATTTCTCTTTGTCGATCGCCTAGTTATTTACCAATTCCACTACAGCCAACCATCCCTAACACCGCTCGAGGAAAATCAAATTCCCGCCCCCAGGCCCCGCCAGCAATATGGAGAGGTGACCTACGAAGCCCGGCGATCGCCAGAAATTGACACCATGTTGGGCATCATGACCGAAAACGATTGTTTTTCCCAGGTCTTCAGCTACGAACAGAAGTATCTTAAGGGCGCCGTGGTGGCGGTCAGCGACATTGAAAATCACTACTCTTCTTCCTACTGTTTAGTCGGGCTGCTGCAACGCTATCAGGTCCGGGCTAAATTAGTTGCTCCCATTATTGTTGAAGGACAACTTTGGGGTTTGTTGATTGCCCACCAGTGTCACCACCCCCGGCAATGGTTGGATAGCGAGAAGAATTTTTTAGGCCAAATCGGCGAACACCTAGCTGTGGCGATCGTGCAATCCTTGCTGTATAGCGAAGTGCAAAAACAAAAAAATAACTTTGAAAAGCGAGTAATTGAACGGACCAAGGAATTGCGGGATACCCTCATGGCGGCCCAGGCAGCTAACCTCCTCAAAAGTCAATTTATCAATAATATTTCCCATGAGTTACGCACTCCTTTGACCAGTATTATCGGTCTTTCTGCTACTTTGTTAAGATGGTTCGACCATCCCGCTTCCCTACCCCCAGCTAAGCAACAATATTACCTACTAAATATCCAAGAAAACGGTAAAAAACTGCTGGATCAAATTAACAGTATTATCCAACTGTCCCAGCTTGAATCCGGCCAAACAGCCCTCAACTGTCAATCTTTTTCCCTGCATACCCTAGCCCAGACAGTGATTCACTCCCTGTTGGGGGTGGCAATTAAACAACAAATTAATTTAGAGCTAGATTACCAAATTAATGTGGGCCAAGACCAATTCTGCGCTGATCAGGAAAGACTTGACCAAATTCTGACCCAATTGCTCAATAATGCGCTGAAATTTACTCCGGCGGAAGGCACAGTTATCCTCCGCATTTGGAAAGAAAGTAACCAGGCTATTTTTCAGGTGGAAGATACGGGCATTGGCATCAATGAACAACAGTTGCCGGTGTTATTTGAAGCTTTTAAAGTGGCGGGGGACAGCTACACTAGCTTCTATGAAACCGGTGGCGTCGGCCTGGCCTTAACCAAGCAGTTGGTGGAACTCCATGGCGGGTATATCGAAGTGGAATCTAGCCCTGGGCAAGGGACAATTTTTACCACTGTAATCCCCCAGCAGAATTTCCCCCCAACCACCAAGGGACAAGTGCAGGATAAGTTGGATGCCGCCATGCCCTTTAATTCCAGTGTAATTGTCATCGAACAGGATGAGGAAATTGCCACGCTGATTTGTGAATTATTAACTGTGGCTAACTATCAGGTCATTTGGTTAATTGATACTACGAATGCTTTGCAGCAGGTGGAACTGTTACAACCGGGTTTGATTATTGTGGATGGGGATTTTGTCGATGTAACGGAAGTGACCAGGGGTATTAAAAAGTCCCGGCGCATCAGTAAGGTCACGGTTTTTCTGCTGAGTGAGTCCCTATCCTCAGCGGAGTGGCAGGCCTTATCCCAAAAAGGTATTGACGATTACTTGCTCAAACCCCTCCAGCCAGAATTACTTTTACAACGGGTGCAGAGTATCCAGCAGGAACCCCTCCGCTAAATTTTTTACGATTAATGCTTGGACTATAGATTAATGTTTTTTGGAGTTTCTATCCTCGAAATACCGATAAGATATTAAGATTGAGGGGAATTGCAGGAAAACTGATGAGCAGATTTGATAGCGGATTACCCAGTGTCCGCCAAGTACAGCTTTTGATCAAGGATCAAACCCCGGTGGAAATCAAACTACTAACGGGGGATTCCCTCTTCGGCACCATTCGTTGGCAAGATACCGATGGCCTAGGGCTAGTCGATGACTCTGAACGTTCTACCATTGTGCGCCTAGCGGCGATCGCCTACATTACTCCCCGCCGTTAGGAATTAATCATCCAGTCAAAGCAGTTATAGCCATTGGGACGATTAGGCAATATTGTCAAACCATTTCTTTATGGCCCGTTGATAAAACTGAGCTAATCTCCAATCTCTATAACCACCATCTGCCACATAACTCTGTACTTTTTTCCTCCGCCAATCAGCCTTTCTACCCCGCACTAAGCCCCCCCATGAGCATCCAAGAAATCTTTACCAAAGCCCTCCAGGATGGATACCTCACCCCCGCTATGGAAGCAGAAGTGGGACGTCTTTGTGAAAGTGGAGTGGATTTAGACCAAGGGGAATACGAAGCGCTCGATCGCCTGATGGCGGCCCTGTTGGCTGGGGACGTGGTGGCCATGCCCCACAAGAAATTTATTAACGTCATGGAGGAAATGGTCCTCACTGAGGTGGTTTCCCAGGTGTCTAAATATCAGAAGACCACGGAAAAACAACCCGATATTGCCGACATTGCCGCCTATGCCCTCAACCGCCTACCACCACTGTACGCCACCTCCGAAGAGGGCGCCGAATATCAACGGCAACGGGCCTCTGAAGAACTGGAGTTTCTTATTCAACAACAGGTGAAAGATGGCTTGGGCAGATATTTTGATCGGCCTCAAATCGCTGACCGTAAGCCCCTAGAACCATTAGTGAAACAGGATCTGATCAGTCAAATGGCATTGTTATTGGAAGCCCTAGCCCAGGATTGAGCGCAAAATAGCACAAATTAAGAACTGCCATAGGCCATAGTCTTAGCCCCAGTCTCCGGCCATAGGATTAATTTATCTGCTGGTGATTTTCCCTGACTTAATCGTGTTTTCCAACAGGTTTTACCCTGGTTGGTTCCGGTTATCTTCATACTTTTTTAGGGGAACCACCGCCGATGTTGTGGATTAATTGGGCCTAGTGCAAGATGGGTTTTCGTCGCTATCAAAGTTTGTTTGCTTGGATTTTAACCGTTGTTCTCACCGCCACTGTCACCGTTGCCATTGCTTCCCCGGTACGGGCCCAGTCCTGGATGAATTTATTGCTCCAAGGATTACAGGTGATTCAACTTTCCAATCTTTCTGACCAGCAGGAAGTACGGCTAGGGCAACAGATTAATCAGCAACTTTACCAACAAGGAGAATTTCGTCCCCACGGCGATCGCCAATTGCAAAGTTATATTAACGAAATTGGTCAACGGTTAGCCCGGGCCAGTAGTCGCCCCAATATCCCCTACACATTCCAGGTGGTAGATGACCGCAGAATTAACGCCTTTGCCACCATGGGGGGCTTTGTTTATGTGAATACCGGCTTGATTGCCGCCGCCGAAAATGAAGCGGAATTAGCCGGTGTCATTGCCCACGAAATTGCCCACATTGCCGAACGCCATGCCGTGACAAGAATGAGGGATGTGGGTCTTTCCCAAGGATTAATTTCCGCCGCCGGTATGCGGGAAAATAATATTGTCCAGATGGCTATGCAACTGGGTTTCAATCTGCCCATGAGTAGGGAAGATGAATTAAGCGCCGATGCCATGGGGCTAAGGAACCTCGTGCGGGCTGGTTATGCCCCCGTAGGCATGGTTAGTTTCATGGAAAAATTACAACGGCAGAGTGGTGCCGCTCCAGAGTTTCTTAGCAGTCATCCCCTCACCCAAAATCGCATCACTTCCCTCCAGAGGAGTATCCCGTCCCAATACCTCTACCAAGGAGACGGATTGGATCCCCAGGCTTATAGCCGACGCATTGGCCGCCAATCCTCTGCCCCCACCCTGCGTTAGGGTAATTCCTCTAGTAAAACAGTGAAAGTGACGGTGGACCCCAGTCCTTCCCCCATGCTAAAAAAGGCCACTTTGCCCCCCATGGTTTCCACCAACTTTTGAGAAATTACCAGCCCTAACCCCGTACCTCCATAGGCTTTGGAATGGGAGCCATCAATTTGCACAAATTTTTTAAATAATTTGGACTGTTGCTCGAGGGAAACTCCAATGCCCGTATCTCCCACGCTCACTTTTAATAATCCTGGTTTCTGTACACCTTCCCAGAGCACAGTGCGGGGCATTACTTCCACGGCCACTGTAATACCTCCTTCGTGGGTAAATTTGATGGCGTTGCCGACAATATTGAGCATCACCTGCAGTAACCAACGCTGATTGCCATACACCAGCAGAGGGCCTTGGTTGGGGGCAGTGAGATTAAAGCTGAGGCCCTTATTTTGGGCCTGGGGCAGGGCAAAATTTTCTGTTGCCTGGAGCACTTCACTAAAGTCCACCACTTCCAATTCAATGCCCACTCGACCCGCTTCAATTTTGGCCAGGTCGAGAATATCATTAATTAAATTGAGCAATAACAGGGCAGATTGGTAGGCTTCTTCGACGAATTCGTGTTTTTCCGCCTCTGAATCCGCCATGTCGTCTAAAATTAGCCGCAGAAAACCAATAATGCCATTTAATGGGGTGCGGAGTTCGTGGGTGGTGCTGGCCAGAAATTCACTTTTGAGCCGGGATGCTTCTTCTGCCGCTTTGGTGGCCTGGGTTAGTTCTTGGTAGAGGGTGGCATGGGCGATCGCCGTGCCGGTTTGCTCGGCCAATTCCTGAAGTAGGGCTTCTGTTTCTGGATGCCAGGGACCAGGGGCCGGACCAACTTGTTGCAAACACAGATAGCCGTTGGCTTGGTCCTGGTAGAGGGTGGGGAAAATCCACAGTCCCCCCAAATCCTCCCCTTGAAACTGGACATTGTAGAGAGTGATGGGTTGGTGTTGCTCGAATAACTGCCGCCAAATTTCACTTTCCTCCGGCACAATTAGAGCAGCGAAGGCGGTCACTGTGGGCTGACAGAATTCTGCTTCAATCTGCAGGTGGCGACTTTGGAAATCCTTTGTCAACAGTAGGCAACGGCTTACCCCCAAGGTAGAGCCAATACTATCCACTGCCTCTTGCCAAATGGTGGGCAGATGGAGGCTATTGCGTCGGATCCTTTTGGCGATCGCCGTCAATTGGGAAATAACCGGGGGATGCAGAGGATCCAAAGAAGAAAATCTGAGGGTGGATTCCGTCAAATCGCTCGGCTGTCCCATGTCAAAAAGTGGTTAGGTAATGGAGTCAGCGGAGGAAATAGCATAATCAACCATGGGGTCTATTTCTCCCGTAGGAAGTCAAAAAATTAGTCGTTCCACTCTCCCCGGGGAGGAACAGGGGGATTGCGGCGTAAATTGCGGGTTAGCTCATCGTCCCGTTGTTTTTCACCCCGTAGCCACTGCTTCACAGCCATTTCAATTACCCGATTTGGCTCATTGGTCAAATGCTGAATTTGATCCATTAGATCCGAGTCCAACTGAATGGAAACTTCTATTTTTTCAGAGTCCCGAAGCGAGGCGGTGGTATTGTCATTCATGGCGTTAGAAACGAGGTCTTCACCAATTATAGTATCCCATCAGTTTCAGGCCAGGCGGATATAATATATGGAACTTCAGGAAAAGTTACCAATTGGGAAAGTCCGTCCAGATTGAACAATTTTTGTCAACATCCCCCTTCCTGCCACCTCCAAGTTATCAACGCCAGTTTCATAACTCCACCATGTTAGACGCCGTCATTATTCTCCTCTCCATTTTCACCTTTGCAGGGGTCGGCTTCGCCGTGGTGGACCTGTTACCGGATTCCGTACAGATGCAAATTTCCAACATGGAGGCCCTGCGTTGGCTGGCGGCGGGTTTCATGTCCATTATTGGTCTGGCGATCGGGTTAGTGGCCCAAACCACCTATCGCAGATTGGAAAATCAGATTCGACAAACTCCCATTGAGACAATTCTTACCAGGGCAGTGGGTTTGGTAATTGGTTTGTTGATTGCTAATCTCATGCTAGCTCCCATCTTTCTACTGCCCATTCCAGGGGAATTTTCCTTTATTAAGCCCACCCTGGCAGTGTTTGGCAGTGTGGTTTTTGCTTTTCTTGGTATCAGTTTGGCCGACACCCATGGCCGCACCTTCATGCGCCTAATTAACCCCAACAGCATTGAAACCATGTTGTTGGCCGAGGGCACCCTCAAGCCCATCCCGCCTAAAGTTGTTGATACCAGTTGCATCATCGACGGTCGCATTGAGCCCCTATTAGCCACCGGCTTTATTGAAGGGCAGGTATTAGTGCCCCAATTTGTCTTGGCAGAACTGCAACAATTAGCCGATGCCAGCAATGACCAAAAACGGGTGCGAGGCCGGAGGGGATTAGATATTCTCGGCAGTATCCAGGCGGATTTTCCCGAAAGCATCGTTATTCATTCCGCTGACTATGACGACATTGCCACGGTGGATGCCAAATTAGTCCATTTAGCCCAAGAAATCAATGGCATTTTGCTCACCAATGATTACAACCTCAGCAAAGTTGCCAACTTGCAAAAAGTCCAAATTCTCAACGTGAACGATTTGGCCCAGGCAGTGCGGCCCATTTACCTACCAGGGGATTCTCTGGAGCTAAAAATCATCAAACAAGGCAAGGAAGCTTCCCAGGGAGTAGGTTACCTAGAAGATGGCACCATGGTGGTGGTGGAAGAAGGGCGCAACTATGTAGGGTCAGAATTGCAGGTCATTGTCACTTCAGCTTTGCAAACCTCCGCCGGTCGGATGATTTTTGCCAAACCCCCTTCAGTGCTGGCTTCTTAGGTCAAAATTGGCAGTTTTTCAGAAACGGCAAAACGATTTCCCATCAGATCCGCTTTTCCCTAGGGAGCATCCTGCCATTCTGGAGACAACGTAATAAAGTCAAAAACTTCTGCCCCGGGGTGACAGGTGATACAGGTCTTACTTGTGACTTCCTCCGGCATAGGGGCCCGTGGATGTAGAGCTTTGAAAAAGCGTGATTTTTCCGCATAGAGGGGGACTGGGTTATTTGGAGGCAGTGGTCGAGAAAACGTACTCACATAATCCCAAATCAGCAATTGGGTCAGGCGATTAATGTTAGGAATGCTGACCCCATAATGGACATCCGGACGACGCAAAATCTCCTGCCAGGAATCCAGGGGTAAGACTTCCGGTGGCAGGGCAATGTGACAGCCAGTACAGGTTTCGATGTAGGACTCGAAACCAGGAAGGTAACGGGTAGGAATCGGATCGACGGAACGGGGATTATCAGGGATAACTGGGGGCAAATTCTGGGGAATGCTTGCCTGGGCCATTAGATCATTGGCTGGTTGACCATGGGGAGCCCACGTCTGGGCCATAGCCCAACCACCACCAAGGGAAAGGAAAACGATAACTAATCCTGTCAGCACCACTGGCCAAATTCGCATGGTTGTTTCCGATTACGCCAATCCGTCAATTAAGATCATTTGTCTGGTGACATGACCTGAAGACCCCACAATTTTAGCAGTCCCTACCGGCACATCGGTTTTTCCGCTCTGTCCCGAACCCGCAATTCATGGCCGTGCTTTTTGGGAATCCATCAAAGCATAGGGCGCCATGACCAATGGTATTGGGGAAAGCCGCCATAAAGCTTAAATTCCCCCATCATCGAAAACTCAAACTCAACATTTGTGTCCCTGATGGAAAAAAGAAAGAGATTGGCTATTTACTAGAGCCCTGGCCAAAGCGCCACTGGATACCGGCAGAGAAACGGGTGCCAGGCTCCGCTATCAATTCTCCTAAATCAAGCTGACTGGTGGCATTGGTGCCCATTAAATCGATCGCCAAGTTTTCCAGGGGGAATAGTCTTAAACCAGCAGACCATACTAGTCTTTCCCCGGTGACGATGGGGGTAATTTCAGCAATCAATTGTATGACAGGGGAAATTTGATAATTTGCCCCCAATCCCAATCCCACAGGAGTTTTGCCACCGGTTATTGCAGCCTTGGGAGAAAAGAGCAAAGCTAATTGATTATTGACTTCATACATAAAAGGAAATTCAAGCATAAAATATCCCTGTTCTTCTTCACTAATATCGCGACCACCAGTTAAACGGCCACTAATTGACAGGGGATCGCCATCGGCTTGGTTTAAAAATGCAAGCTTGCCCCCTAGGCGCCATTGGGTAGCGGTTCCCTGGGATGAGTCTATGACCGACTTGGTATCAAAACCGCCAATGTAGGAGAGCAGTAACTCCATTTGGAAATTTTGCAAGACGCTATAAAAGATCCCGCCGCCGATACTGCCCCCGGTATCCGCTGTAAACCTTACGCCGAAATCATCGGTGGGAAAAACATAGGGAGTAGTTAGCGTAAACCAGTCAAACAATAATCTTTTTTGCCGGTCGTTATAGTCAACATGATAAATTTCTTTGGCAAGGGGAGCTATCTTAAACTGGGCTCCCAATAGAATTTCATTGGCGGCGGTGGGCAAAGTTAAGATGCCAGTGGCCGGGGTGCCCCCAAAGGAGTTAGTTAAGCTCAACTCAAAACCGACGGCTTTACTAAAGGCGTAATTAGCGCCGACAGACCAAATGGGGGTTTTGGATATTTCCCTAGATGTGTTGATAGAATTACCGCCGGATAAGGGAACTACGGTATTGCCAAAAAGGGAAAGTTGCTCGGAAACGCGCCAATTTGCTCCCAATCCGACGCTAAAGACCGTGCCGTAAAAGGGAATGCTATTGAGACTATCAGAAAAAATATTAACTGCCGGCGTAAAAGTAACCTGAAACTGTTCGCTCAAGTTATAGGAAATGGGGAGTTGTACAGTTCCCGCAACAGTTCTACTCAAGGTGGGGGAATTAGCATTATTAAATAGTCCAGGACCACTGTAAATTTGGAATTGTTCAATGGAGCCTAAAACGCTGATACCCCAATTTTCATCGCTGTAAATGTTGTATTTTAAGTTAGGACCAGTTGATTGATATAACTGCTCGATAAAAGCTCCATTAACGGCATTGTAGGTGGGGTCGTCGTTGTACATGAAAGACCAGCCTATTTGGAGGTCGTTAGTGAGTCCCCAATCAGCGTAGATAAAATAGGTTTGATTGCCCATGCCTGGCCCACCAAAGGTTTGGGTTTGGCCAAACGCGCCCAATACCTGTCCTTGCAAAAGCTGGTTAGCGGTGGGCAGGTTTAATATTCTTAAGGGTTGACGCAATAAAGGTGTGGTAATTTCAGATTCTTCTGGGGGAGATTCTTCTACCACTTCCTCTTGGACAAATTCAACAGTATCCAGAGTTTCGGTTTCTGTGACTTCGACTTCTGTTACTTCTATTTGATCAGTTTGAACTACTGCCAATTTTTCTTGATTACTATCATTTTCTCTCTGGGTTTCTAGAACGTTTACAGTACTTTCTTCGGAAGAAATTGTTGGCTCAATGGGGCCAGTAATAATGTCGAGGCCATTGGTTTGGTTAAGGTCAGAAGATTCTTCTGTAATCCCATTCTGGGCAGATTCAGTAGTGGTTGTCTCCACACTTGTTTCTTCTACCCTTGCTCCGTCGATCGCCGTTGTTTGGGAAAGTATCAAAGTTTCTTCAGGAGATAATTCCCCCTGACTGACCTCATCCTTAATTTCTAAGGTTTCCGCTGTGTTGGCGATCGCCGTGGGAGCTAGGAGTAAACCTTGGTTATGGGAGCGGACAGTCCAACTTTGTTCCTGGGCATTAAGACTAACTTCCACCACACCCCGGTCTAATTGTTTAATTCTGAGGCGACGTTTCATCAGAGTGCCATCGGGGCCAGCATTATCTTGATTAATGGGGATGGAATCGGCTAATTTCACCCCTTCTACCACCAGAGCTAAACGATTGGTGCGGGAATCTAGGGTCAACTCAGCGGCGGTTTGTTGCCCGTTAATGTGCAAAATTACGTTATCAACGGTGAGGGTAACGGCTTGGAGAACGGCAAAATTATCCTCCTCTGCTTCGACCATTAAAATGGAACGACCACCGGATCGACTGGGGCGTTGGCTAACTAGGGTTGCAGGGGAAAAGGAAATAGTAGAACTGTAATCATTGTTTTGAGTGAAGACAGGGGAAATTTTTTGATTGGGAAATGGGGGATCAGCCAAAGCCGACGGAGAACTGATACCATGGTGATCCGTGTTACTGCTCCAGGCCCCAAGCACTAACCATGCTCCTAGAAGACCAAGCATCTGGGCCGGCTTTTTGAAAGTCATGCGGTTGTTCCTCACTCAAAACTCACACCAATTAGAAGACATAATATCCCTATTCTTTCAAATACGCATTAACTTTAATTTAAGTTCGGAATACTTAATTTTCCCCTTTTCTCTAAACTTATTCAACGGCGATCACCACAAAGCCACGGATTTCTCTTCACTTATTCTCAATTTTTTGCCTTTAAATTTTTTATGTCCCTTCCCATCGTCGCCATTATCGGCCGCCCCAATGTGGGTAAATCCACCTTCGTTAATCGTTTAGCCGGCAACCAACAAGCCATTGTCCATGATCAACCCGGCATCACGAGGGACCGTACCTATCGTCCAGCTTTTTGGCGAGACCGAGACTTCCAAGTGGTGGATACGGGGGGGTTAGTGTTCAACGATGACAGCGAATTTTTACCCGAAATTCGAGAACAGGCTAACCTAGCTCTAGCGGAAGCGAAGGCAGCTATTTTTGTGGTAGACGGCCAACAGGGGCCCACTGCCAGCGATGAAGAGATTGCCCAATGGCTCCGGCAACAATCCGTTCCGGTCATTTTGGCGGTGAATAAGTGTGAATCCCCCGACCAAGGTGCTATCCAGGCGGCGGAATTTTGGCATTTGGGGCTGGGGGAACCCTATCCCATGTCGGCCATCCACGGCAGTGGTACGGGCGATTTACTTGATGCCCTGTTGGAATATTTGCCCGCCCCCCAAGAGGAGCCGGAAGAAGATGAGATCAAAGTGGCGATCGTTGGTCGTCCCAATGTGGGTAAATCCAGCTTGCTCAACGCATTAACCGGGGAACAACGGGCTATTGTCAGCCCCATTTCCGGCACTACTAGGGATGCCATCGATATGGTGGTGGAGCGCAACGGGCAGAAATATCGCTTAATTGATACGGCAGGCATTCGGCGGAAAAAGAATGTGGACTATGGCGCCGAATTTTTTGGCATTAACCGGGCTTTTAAGGCCATTCGCCGGGCCGATGTGGTGTTATTTGTACTAGATGTTTTGGATGGGGTAACGGAGCAGGATTTGAAATTGGCGGGGCGCATCATTGAAGATGGCCGAGCAGTGGTGCTGGTGATAAATAAATGGGATGCGGTGGAAAAAGATTCCTACACCATCTACGAGCACAGGGAACAGTTAATGGCTAGGCTTTATTTTATGGATTGGGCCGAAATGATTTTTGTCAGTGCCCAAACCGGCCTAAGGGTGCAAAAAATCCTTGATTGTGTGGATATTGCCGCCCAGGAACATCGCCGTCGGGTCACCACCGCTGTAATCAATGAAGTGTTGGAAGAAGCCGTTAGTTGGCATTCTCCCCCCACCACTCGCCAAGGTAAACAGGGCAAAATTTATTACGGAACCCAGGTTTCGACCCAACCACCGGCGATCGCCTTATTTGTTAATGATCCCAACCGGTTTAACGATAATTACCGCCGTTACATTGAAAAGCAATTCCGTAAACAACTGGGCTTTTTTGGCTCCCCCATTCGATTATTCTGGCGGGGTAAAAAAGTGAGGGAAATGGAGGGTAGTCGCAACCGGGCTACCAAAGTCTAAAACTTAAAACAGTTGACAATTTACAGGGATACCTAACAATTGTCATTGTTGGATCACAGGAATCTTTAAGAGCGTGTTTGGAAAGTTTTATTCCGCCCCCTAAATTTCCTCACTGAAGCTCCGACAATACTGGGGGACTTTCACTCAGTTTTCCCTTAAATTTGGGGGGTCGGGGGGCTTTTAAAACACTCTCTAATGTCACCGAAGAAAGTATTGACAAAATTAGGTATTGTCCCCAATTAGTCCTCTAAAGCTCTGATCATACTGGGGGAATTGTGTGCAACTTTTCGCCAACCGCTGCCAGTTCCCAGAGGATAACTGGGGTACTAAGCTCCACCATTATCTTGATTTTGCCACGTACTACGCCAGGCTAATTCTGCCTTGGCCGTCACCTGCTGCCGCTCTAACTGACGATATTGTTTTTCCAGTTTATTTAAATCCTTGAGATAGGTGTGAATTTGTTTGCGAATTAATCCCAGATTAACGTCAGCAAATTCCAGATCCTTGAGCCGCAAATTCAGGGCTGTCAAACGACTAATTTGTCCCCGTTTTGACCGGTGAATCAATTCCTCTAGGGCCTCTGGAGAAAGATCTTCATCGTCATCATCATCGTTTTCCGTATCATCCTCCCCTTGGTCAGTAGGCGGTGGGGAGACATTGTCCGACTCGGGTTTTTGAGCTTTTTCGATCAATAAATTGACCACGTGGGGCATTTTTTCTCGGTTGGGGGCTAGCCGGTCATCCTCCGACTGTAGGGCCATTTCTAGAATATGGAGGGGCAGATTGGGAGGAATAATTTTACTAGCAGTGAGCAAACGGTTAATGTTCATCGACAGGGCTACCACACTACGGTGCAGGACTTTTTCCACCTGTAAATGCCATTTTTGTAAATCCTCAGGAGTTTTAATCACGGTCGGTACTTTGGCTTCCGTAGACCCCATCCCCTGGGGCAATAGCATTTCTAGGGATAGGCCTTCTTTCTGTAGGGCTTGACTGAGAAAGTCTTTGATTTCCTGTAAGTCCGGAATATTGCTATCTTCGGGTTTTTCCTCCTCTGGAACCTCTCCATCGCTCCCCAATAGGATCAATTCTTCCGTTTCCTCTGGGGTGTTCTCTGGTTCCTCCACAATCTGTTCCTGGCGGGAAGAGTCCAGAAAAATTCCTTCTTTTTCCAAGTTTGCTAGCAGTTGCTCATAAAATTTGGCGATCGCCGTGCGTAATTGGGTCTGAAATTTATGACGGGGATTGTAATCTAGCTGGAGAAAAGCATCGGGATAAATTTGGGTACAAATCTGATAGACGGCATAGACCCCCTGCTGTTGGAGAATCTGTCCCAGACGCTGGGCATACTGGTCATAGGTGGCGGCAAAGTGATGCCCCAGAATGGCCGTTTGATTTTCGATCTGAGTTAACTGCTCACGGATTTTAGGGATGGAACGGGTCATGGGCACTAGTCTAACAACAGGGCGAGGCAATAGGACTAGATTTTATCCCAGCGACCCAACAGATCAGGTCGTGTAATCCGCATTGATCCGGACATAGTCATAGCTCAAATCACAGCCCCAAGCGGTTCCTTGCCCCGAACCAGTACCTAGATCCACCTGAATTAGTACTGTGTCCTGTTCTAGATAAGCGCCAGAAGCGGCCTGCTTGAGGTAGTTGCTCGCTCCAGGGCGATCAAATTCTAGGGGTTGGCCCTGGTCCATAAGTACGTAGTTGCCCAATTTAATCAGTAGATTATTTTGGTCAAATTTAACTCCAGCTCGCCCCGCTGCCCCGGCAATGCGTCCCCAGTTGGGATCCCGACCAAATACGGCGGATTTAACTAGGGAAGAACCGGCAATGGTTCTGGCCACGGCCCTGGCAGATTGATCATCCGGGGCCCCAGTGACTTGAATTTCCATCAAACAGGTAGCCCCTTCCCCATCCCTGGCGATCGCCTTGGCCAAATGTTGGCACACAGCAGTGAGCATGGCTTCCAGCTTCTCGGCGTTGGGGCCCATTTCCGTAATGGCGGCGGTGCGGGATTCCCCATTGGCTAGGGCAAAGAGACTATCATTGGTGCTGGTGTCCCCGTCCACAGTCACCTGGTTAAAGGTTTTTTGGGTGGCCCGACTGAGCATCTGCTGCCAGAGGGCGGTGGAAACCGCCGCATCACAGGTGACAAAAGCTAGCATGGTGGCCATGTTGGGGTGAATCATGCCAGAGCCCTTGGCAATGCCCCCCATCCTCACCGGGCGACCATCAATTTCTGTTTCCAGGGCGATGGTTTTAGGCACCAAATCCGTGGTCATAATGGCCCTCGCCGCCTTATCGCCGCCATTGGGGGCAAGGGATTGAATTAATGGGGTAATGCCCTGGCGTAACTGCTCCATTTTGATGCGTTGGCCAATGACACCAGTGGAAGCGAGCAGAATACTTTCGGGGGAAATGTTTAGCCCCTGGGCCAGCAGTTGGGCCGACTCCACCGCATCGTCCCAGCCCTGTTTGCCCGTGCCGGCATTGGCTTGGCCAGAGTTCACCAAAATAGCCCTAGCGCTGGCCTTAGCCTGTAACCTTTGGCGACAATAGTCCACACAGGCTGCCCGCACCTGACTGGTGGTAAAAACTCCCGCGGCGATCGCCTCAGTTTCGGAGTAAATCAGGCTTAAATCGGGGGAACCGGACGGTTTTAGTCCCGCCGTGATGCCTGCCGCCTTAAAACCTTTGGGGGCGGTGATGTTGCCCTCAATTACCTGCCAGTCAGCCATAGGAAAAGCCTGCCACATTCTCAAACTCAGAGGCCAATCATAGCAGTTCTGCTCGGGGTTAATTATTGGTCCTTCAACCCCGGTCAGGAATTGCTGATTTTCGCCTTTGTCCCTTGGCGATGGGATTAATAACCCAACAATTGACGAATTTCTGTCGCCCTTTCTGATTCTCCCTGGCGATCAAGCAAATTAATTGCCTGGATCATGTCTTCCAAGGATTCCTCCACTTCCCCCTGTTCCGACCGGATACCGGCCCGGAGAATAAACGCATCAGCATTGTAAGGATTGAGGCGAATGGTGCGATTTAAATCAGCCAAGGCCCGTTCGTAATTGTTCACCATGGCATAGGCTAGCCCGCGAAAATAATGGGCTTCCTCAGAACGGGGATCAAGCTCTATGGCTCGGTCAAAATCGGGAATGGCCTGGCGTGGTTGTTCTAACCCCAATTGGGCTTGACCACGACAGATTAAAAGATCTACATCCTGGGGATCAAGCAAGATTCCCTGGCTACAGTCATCGATCGCCCCTTGGTAATTATTGAGTACTCCGTGGACGTTAGCCCGATTGAAATAGATGGCTGGGTCCTTAGGGTTTAGGGCAATGGCCTGGTCAAAGTCCGCCAGGGCATCGGTGTACTGTTCGATCACCATATAGGCTACCCCCCGCAAATTATAGGCATCGGCATTCTGGTCATCGGTGTCGATTACCTGGGTAAAAATGGCGATCGCCTTGAGGGGAGAACCACTTTCCAGTTCATCGAACCCCTCTAGCAACTTTTGTTCTATGGCGGCGGCAGAATTTTGTTCCTGGGCAATGAAAGGAGGGGTAAGGGCCGCCTGACTGGGTAAAACTCCCCCTAGGCCAGGGCCGAAAGTGCAGAAACCAACGGTGGCGATCGCCGTTAAGAAAGGAAAAATGGGACGGGGGAAACAAATCATGGCAGGCAACACTGGGCGGGGAAGAAAAAATGCCTTCTTTATTTAATGATGGTTTAAAGAATGAAATTAATCCCGCTTTTTATTAACAACGTAAGGATTTTTAACAAATTTTCACAGTTATCGGCCGCAGTAAAAAAATAACCGACTCCCGGGGGACAAAATTGGCTTTTTGCCCAGTCGTGCTATGTTGTGTTGTTGTCTGAAAACTGAGCCATTGCGCACCGCCATCCATCACATAGTTAATAGTTTAATTGTATGATTGCCCATCGCCGTCAGGAGTTAGCCCAGCAATATTACCAGGCTTTACACCAGGACGTATTGCCCTTTTGGGAAAAATATTCCCTCGATCGCCAGGGGGGCGGTTACTTTACCTGCTTAGACCGTAAAGGCCAGGTTTTTGACACAGATAAATTCATTTGGTTACAAAACCGTCAGGTATGGCAGTTTGCCGTTTTCTACAACCGTTTGGAACCAAAACCCCAATGGTTAGAAATTGCCCGCCATGGTGCTGATTTTTTAGCTCGCCACGGCCGAGATCAAGACGGTAATTGGTATTTTGCTTTGGATCAGGAAGGCAAACCCCTGCGTCAACCCTATAACGTTTTTTCCGATTGCTTCGCCGCCATGGCCTTTAGTCAATATGCCTTAGCCAGTGGGGCGCAGGAAGCTAAAGCCATTGCCCTGCAGGCCTACAATAACGTCCTACGCCGTCAGCACAATCCCAAAGGTCAATACGAGAAGTCCTATCCAGGTACTAGACCCCTCAAATCCCTGGCGGTGCCGATGATTTTAGCCAACCTCACCCTGGAGATGGAATGGTTATTACCGCCTACTACCGTGGAAGAGGTGTTGGCCCAAACCGTCAGAGAAGTGATGACGGATTTCCTCGACCCAGAAATAGGATTAATGCGGGAAGCGGTGACCCCCACAGGAGAATTTGTTGATAGTTTTGAAGGGCGGTTGCTCAACCCAGGACACGGCATTGAAGCCATGTGGTTCATGATGGACATTGCCCAACGCTCCGGCGATCGCCAGTTACAGGAGCAAGCCATTGCAGTGGTGTTGAACACCCTGGAATATGCCTGGGATGAAGAATTTGGTGGCATATTTTATTTCCTTGATCGCCAGGGCCACCCTCCCCAACAACTGGAATGGGACCAAAAGCTCTGGTGGGTACATTTGGAAACCCTGGTTGCCCTAGCCAAGGGCCACCAAGCCACTGGCCAAGAAAAATGTTGGCAATGGTTTGAGCGGGTCCATGATTACGCCTGGAGTCATTTCGCCGATCCTGAGTATGGGGAATGGTTTGGCTACCTGAATCGCCGGGGAGAGGTGTTACTCAACCTAAAAGGGGGGAAATGGAAAGGGTGCTTCCACGTGCCCCGAGCTCTGTGGCTCTGTGCGGAAACTCTCCAACTTCCGGTTAGTTAATCGTTCTTCCATAGCTAAGGGAACTACTCCTCCCTGATAGGGCAAGGAAAGCAAATCCCCGTTTATGAAGGTTAGATTTAGTCAGCAATGGAGTTAAACTTCACCGCTGACGTGGACAATTACTTCCCGTTGATGGGGCCGTTGCCGATGCTCCCAGAGAAAAACTCCTTGCCAGGTTCCCAAGCCTAAACGACCATTGACAATGGGAATGTGCTCACTGGTCTTGGTTAAGGCAGACCGGATATGGGCAGGCATATCGTCCAAACCCTCTGTGCTATGGCGGTAACGACGACCATCCTCTGGCACCAATTGGGCAAAGAAAATGGCCAGATCCGTCAACACATCGGGGTCAGCATTTTCTTGGATAATTAACGAGGCGGAAGTATGGCGTACAAATACGGTGCAAAGTCCTGTTTTAACGCCGGAATGTTGCACCACTGCCTGAATTTTGCTGTTGAAATTATGGAGACTTTTGCCCTGGGTGGCAATGACTAAAATCTCTTGATGTTGACGAAAAGTAGCGGCAGAGGAGATCATTTTATTAGCTGAAAATATAGAGTAAATTTGAGGTTAGATTTAGGTAAATTAGGATTATTCTAAGTAAATTGAGTAAGTAGCCACAAGCATAGCTAATTTAATCGCAGGCAAGAAAGTAGTTACAAAGCTTTGCTAGAAATTAATTTTTGTCTAATTGCTTCCGCCATCGTTAAGCTAAACTGCCGTATTGAATCAGAGCCAGGCCTACGGAGATCAGTTAGAACGCTTTTGTTGACTGCGGCTTTCCTGCCAGGTATTGCCAATACCCTGGATAATGCCTTTCCCCACCAGCCCGATCGCCCGGCCAACCACTTGGGTTAGCAAAAATACCAGACCGTTGCCCACAAATTCAATCACCGATCTGACACGGGGAGAAAGAGCGTCGCGACATTCCAGGACGATGGTGACAAACCAAGGTACTGCCCTTAGTTGGGTTAATTCCTGTTGCCGAGGAGCATAAACCTGGGTGGTCACAATCCCGGCGGGGGTGAGATACAACAGGGTATGTTGACTTTCAAAAATTTGTTTGGGATTAAGCCAGTAACGGCTAAATTGATAGTACCAAGCTAGATCATTACGGAACCGGGCTACTTGCCGAGAAGAAAGCATGGAGTATTCATAAAGGGCAAGTTTAATGGCTTCATGGTCAGCAAAATAGTTCAAAATGAAAACCATGGTGCTGTTAGCCAATTGAATAACTAAATTCTGGGCGTATAGGTCACTATATTGTTGCGCTTCCGTGGAGCCTAAGGGGTATGCCTTTTGATTTACCACCAGGGGCTCGCCAAAAAGAAGATGGTGAAACAGGGGCACAACAAAGGGAATTTTAACCAATTTTTCCCGGCAAATAATGGGCTGGTAGACTTCCAATAAAGACTGGATTTGCTCAAGGCTAAACTCGCTTTTGGGCTGACAGTATTTACCAAAAAAGGTCAGGCTTAAAGACCGCCACATTTCCGCCACAATGGATAGGCAATTTTCTGGCAACTGGGCTGGGGTAATCCGTAGAGCTTTGAGTTCGTTAATGGTGGTTTCCAGTTGTTGTTGCCCCAAGGAAAGAAGTTCCTGACGTTTAAGGGGTTGGAGAATGTCCAACTCCAGGGGGATGGCGGTAAGGTTTTCCACCTGTAGGGGCATTTGTTGGAGAATTTGTCCCAGGGCAGTGAGGTTGCTGGGGGGACGCAGAGTAATGGTCCTAACTCCAGAACGGCGGGGACTGGGGGGAGAAGGGGGCAAGACGGTGGTGGTGGCAGTCAGGATATTAGTCGCTTTATGCCAGGTTTTGAGGCGCTGGGGCAATAAATTCCGCACTAACCACTGGGCAAATTTCAGTTCTCTTTCTCTGCCCCGCCAAAATAGTCGGTCAAAGTCCGATAGGGATGGTACCTGTAAACTCTTCTGGACTTGTTGGAGGCTTTGTTCAATTTGTCCTAATCCGTCCCGGAACAGGGGCCAGATCAACTTTTCCCACAGGCTCAGGGGGGGCGCATTGACGGTTTGCAAACTAGGCCAGCAGGTTTGCCCAAAATGAACCTGTTTTAAGCCCGTTACCAAGTCGGCGATCGCCGTTCCTTTGGGAAAGTAGGCCGCAATGCCCTGGGTTTTGGCCGCCAGTAGTTGATCGTATTCCAAACTAGCGGTGAGCAAGCAAATTTTGACCTGGGGGTAAGCACTGCTCAATTGCCGTAGGAGGGGCCAGGCAGATTGGGAGCGGCGGGGAAACTGGGGGTCGATCAATAAAATACTGGGAGCTAGGGTTTCTAGCTGTTGCCGCAGATCGTCCAGGGTTTCTCCTTCCCCCAACACTTGCACACCGGTCTCCCTCCCCAGCACGGTGATCAATCCCAGGCGAAACACGGGATCCTCATCAACAATGACAATGGTTAAGGGAGATTCACTCACGGCAATGGTGGGGCCACAACACCGCCCATTCTAGAACGTTAACTGACTAACACATACCATTGAATTAAATTTGAATTAAATTGCCTCAGCCCTGGGCAAATAGGGGAGGACAGGGATTGGTGGGAGTTAAGTTGACCCGACTGCCCACCGGAATTACCGTTTGCAAAGAAGTACGGGCATGAATCTGTCGACCGGCCGGGGTTTCCAAGCAGTAGCGGTATTCCCGGCCCAAAAATTGGCGATCGCGGATGACCACTGGGCCATCACTGGCGGGGCTCAGTTCAATTTCCTCTTCCCTCAACATTAGTTCCCCCACTGAGGGCAATTCAGGCTGAATGCCTTGGAAAGTTAAAGGCCATTGGCCAAACTCCGTGGCCCAAAGTGTTCCCTGTCGCTGGGCCGGAACAAAATTGGCCTGGGTAACAAATTCCGCCACAAAACGGGAAGCAGGCGATCGATAAATTTCCTCTGGGGTGCCGATTTGCTCCAAGTTCCCCCGATACATCACCCCAATGCGATCGGAAATGGCCATGGCTTCTTCCTGATCGTGGGTGACAAAAATAGCGGCCGTACCGGTGGCTTTGAGGATATGGCGGATTTCATGGCGTAACCTTTGGCGCACTTGCACATCCAGATTACTGAGGGGTTCATCCAACAAAATTAGGTTAGGTTTAGGGGCCAAAGCCCGGGCCAGGGCAATGCGTTGTTGTTGACCACCGGATAGTTCGTGGGGATAGCGTTTTTCCAGTCCCGTTAATCCCACCAAATGGAGCACCTCTGCCACCCGCCCTTGGATTTGTTGACGGTTCAATTTTTGGGATTTATGGCGCAGGCCAAAGGCGATATTGTCGGTAATGGTGAGGTGAGGAAACAGGGCGTAATCCTGAAAGACCATGCCTGTTTGACGCTGTTCTGGGGGAGTGAGTCCATTTTCCCCAGAAACACAATCCCCCTCCAAATGAACGGTGCCACTGGTGGGGGTTTCAAAGCCTGCAATGATTCTCAACAAAGTTGTCTTGCCACAACCCGATGGTCCTAATAGTCCCAGAATTTCCCCTGGCGCTAGATTAAAGTTGATTTTCTGGAGTACTGGGGTGGATTGCCCCCGGAAGCTTTTGCCTAAGTCCTGTACCGTTAAAACAGAGTCTTCTATGGAAAGGCGGGCAACGGGAGAAAATTGGGCGACTGTCATAGGAACCAGGGGCAAAAAAGCAGCAACAATAGTGGGAGGACTGATCCCGTTTAAAACTCAGACCTGATTCAGATCTAAACTGTTTAAAGCAAGTATTTAAACGGTACTTTAAATAAGAATTATTTGCAAGAGTTAAGGTTAACATATGATTTCAGCCGACCTCAATCCCCACTCTGTCCCTTGGTGGATTCTTGCTCCCCAGGGCACTGAAGCTCAGGCGATCGCCAAGGGGTTGGGAAAAACTGACCAGATATATTTGCAGGCGATGCCAGTGGGGGCCACAGCGGTGCAATCTTTTTTGGCAAATCTGGCCCAAACCTGGGCGAAAAGTGAAAAGCCCCAAGGTTTATTGGTGATGGGGGTGACTGGGAGTTTATCTGCTGATTACGGCATTGGCCAGGCCCTTTGGGTAGAGCAATGTCAATATTGGGAGAGTGGGAACCATGGTCAGCGACAAGAATACGTTGGCGATCGTCGTTTGATGGACCGGGTTAACCATTTACTGGGGCCAGAGTGGCAGATTCCCGCAGTGAGAGGCATTACCGTGTCGGAGGTGGTTTGTCGGGGGGAGGAAAAAGAACTGTTGGGAAAAAAATCCGGTGCCCAGGTGGTGGATATGGAAAATACAGCGGTGTTGGCTTTTGGGGAAGCAAAACAAATTCCTGTGGCCATTTTGCGGGTGGTGAGCGACACCATGACCCAGGATTTACCGGATCTCAACGGAGTTTTTACTGAGCAGGGGGCTTTGCAACCCTTACCCTTAGCTAAAGCTTTATTGCGCCGTCCCTTGGCCGCAGGTCATTTAATCCAAGGTTCCCTAAAGGCCTGTGCCCAGTTAACGGCGATCGCCCAGAGTTTGAGTGGGGCACTGGGGAAATAGGGAAAATCCCCCGCTGATGGGATTGTGGCAAAATGCTAGGGAAGCAATTGTTGTAGGGCGGGCCTTGCTATGGACTTGATGCGGTCTTTACCCATCGGCTTGTATTTGGAAAATCCGGTGACTTGGTTGCACCGCCTTGATCCCAGGGTAAAACTAGCTTGGCTAATGAGTTTTTTGTTAGCCCCAGTGTTGGCCAACGCTATTTGGCGCCTTGGCATTGTCATTTTTCTAATTCTATTAACCTTTGCAGTCCGTATTCCCTGGCGGGTATGGAAGCAACAAATGGGCTTACTGGTATTTTTTTCTGGCCTAATTTTCCTGTTAACTACCTTTAGTCCCGACGGTTTCACTGTGTTAGAACAACCCCGATCGCCTACCAGTGAAATTGTGGTATCCCCGACCTCATACCAGTACGTTTTATTTGAATGGGGCAGATTATTAGTTACTCGCCGCTCTTTGGAGTTGGGAATTCGCATTAGCACTTTGATTTTTACCCTGGTTTATAGCACCAATTTATATTTGCTCACCACTGCCCCGGAGGAAATTACCGCTGGACTAGAAGAATTAATGGCTCCCCTACGGCGCTTTAAATTACCCATTACAGAAATCACCTTAATTTTGACCCTTGCTTTACGATTTATCCCCTTGGTGATGGAAGAAATTCAAAATCTATTCCGTTCCATTCGCACTAGGGCCATTAATTGGAAAAAACTGGGCATTAAACGGAGCGCTCAAATCTGGATTTTAGTGGTGGAAAGATTACTAGAAAACCTTTTATTGCGGGCAGAACAAATGGCGATCGCCATGGAAGTGCGGGGCTTCACCACTCCCAACGAGCATCAAGTTCAGTGGCATCAATTGCGCATTGTTCGGGCGGATTGGTTGGTGCTGGGAACTTTGATTTTATTTTGGGGGGCTCGGATCCTGTGGGGAGGCATGGCCTGATGGAACTCCAACCCTGGCATTGGTGTTGTTTGCCCCTAGAAGGCCGCACGGGCAGTGAAATTTTTAGTCAATTATTTGGTCATCAAGGCATCGCCACCCTACTAGAAAGTCCCTATCCTGCTTCACCGGATCATCCCCATTTAGGCCGTTATTCCCTCTGTGCCGGCCAACCGAGAAAGGGTAGGTTATGGACTCCTAAGCCGGAAGAGATTTTTAGCTTTTTAAACCAACTTTGCCCATGTAATCATGATGTAAATTTGACAAAAAATATTCCTGAACATTTACCTTTCCATGGCGGTTGGTTAGGCTGGTTAGGTTACGACACTGCTTGGGCAATTGAAAAATTACCTTATTCAAAAGCTGATGATTTACCTTTTCCGGTGGCCTATTGGTACGAGCCTGAAAATTTTGTAATTTTAGATCATCAAGAGCAATTATTATGGTTAGCTACTACCGACCAGGAGAAAATTAAGTTTTTTCAAACTCAGTTAGCAGATAAAATCAACTCAGTTTCATCGCCTCAAGTGCCTCCCTTAAATTTGACCTATACCACTGACCAAGATCAGTACGAAACCATGGTCAATCAAGCGAAACAATATATTAAAGCCGGAGATATTTTTCAAGCTAATTTAACACTACGTTTCATTGCTAAAACTGAGCAAAAGCTTAACAGTTGGCAGGTCTATCAACATCTACAAACTATCAATCCTTCTCCTTTCGCTAGTTACTGGCGATCGCCGTGGGGAGATGTGGTTAGTTGTTCTCCGGAAAGATTAGTTAAGTTAGAAGGCAATGTGGCCCAAACTAGACCCATTGCTGGCACTAGGGCAAGGGGCAAAAATCTGGCGGAGGATGAACAATTATTGCAGGAGTTGCTGGTTAACACCAAAGAGTTGGCAGAACATATCATGTTGGTGGATTTAGAACGCAATGACCTCGGCCGGGTCTGTACCTGGGGAACGGTGGAAGTAGATGAATTATTGGCGATCGAGCGCTATAGCCATGTGTCCCATTTAGTTAGTAATGTAAAAGGCATTTTACAACCAGATAAAACCGGAGTAGATTTGGTCAAAGCTTTGTTTCCCGGTGGCACCATTACCGGCTGTCCCAAAATACGTTGTTTAGAAATTATTGAAGAATTAGAACCAGTGCGGCGGAGTTTGTTTTACGGTTCCTGTGGCTACTGGGATCAACGGGGGAACTTAGATTTAAATATTCTCATTCGCACCCTGTTATTCACCTCTGGACAAGTGACAGGACAAGTGGGAGCCGGCATTGTGGCAGACAGTGATCCCGCCAAGGAATGGTTAGAATCATTGCAAAAAGCCAAAGCTTTATTGGCGGCATTGGAGGGACTATAAAAAATATGGGATTTTTCAAAGGCTTTACTTATCCACTCCGCACATTCAAAATTCTACGTGAAAGTCCAGGCTTATTAGTTTATATTATTATTCCTTTAATTATTAATATTAGCTTAGGTATTTTACTTTATTGGCAACTATTAAATCTAGGTAATGATAGCGTCGATATACTGCGTAATTATGCCCACGATTGGATTGAAATTTTAAACCGACGCATTCCCAAAGTACTGCCCTACATCTTGCCGGTGCTAAAATTTATCTTTTTTCTTTATATCTGGCTAATACGCTTACTATTGCTAGTTATTGCGGGATTTTTACTTTCCCAGGTGGGAGGATTATTAGGTTCTCCTTGGTATAGCATCTTGTCAGAAAAGCTGGAAACAAAACTCCTAGGTAAATTAGCCATTCAGGAAGTGGGATTGTTACAGGACATCAAACGAGCTTTAGCCTTTGAATTGAAAAAAATAGTTTTATTAATTACTTTTACCATCATCGGTTTTGCCACCAACCTTCTGCCTGCATTTGGTACTCCCCTAGCTGCAGTAGTGGGCATTAGCTCCACATCTTTATTAACTTGCCTAGATTTTTTTGACCCTCCCCTCGAACGCCGTCGTCTCAAATTTCGTCGTAAGTTACTATTGATTTTTCAATCTCTCCCCCTGAGCGCTGGCTTTGCCCTAGCAAGTTTAGTTTGGGTCAGCATTCCTCTGGTTAATTTAGTAACTATTCCTTTTTGTGTGACCGCTGGTACCTTATTTTTCTGCGAAGAAATTTACCCCCGGTTTTTCCAAGTCCAAGAAGAAATGGAGGCGGAGGTAAACAAGGGGGCGAATTAAATATTTATTTGCTAGTTCTTCTAGCTGATTTGATCATGATTTACCTAAGGAAAAAGAGTCCTTAAATTGCCCGAGAAAACATCTGTTGTTTGGATTTATTTTGTAGGTAAGTATCAAACACAGCGGCAATATTACGAATTAAAATTCGCCCCCGGGGGGTAACTTCCAAGCCATCCCCCAACCGACGGAGTAAACCATCCGCTTCCAGGACATCCAGGGCCGATAATTCCTTAGCAAAATAGTCGTTAAAATCACAGTCAAAGCCCAAATTATATTTGCTTTCTAATTCCTGGGCAGAGAGTTTAAATTGACACATTAATTCCTTGATTACAGTGCGACGAATTAAATCATCTTGACTTAGTTTAAACCCTTTTTCTATAGGCATTACTTCTCGGTCTAGGGCATTATAAAAAGCTTTTAATGTTTTATGATTTTGGGCATATACATCTTGCAACATACTGATGGAAGTGATGCCAAAACCCAATAAATCAGACTCCGGTTGGGTAGTGTAACCCTGGAAGTTACGGTGTAATTCTCCCCGCCGTTGGGCGATCGCCAACTCGTCATCGGGTTTGGCAAAATGGTCCATGCCGATAAATACATAGCCTTGCTCGGTAAGGTCTGCAATGGTAGCTTGCATAATTTTCAACTTTTCCTCCGCTGGAGGAAGGGCTGATTCGGGCATTTTCTTTTGTACTGGCTTGAGCCAAGGCACATAGGCAAAATTAAACACGGCAATGCGGTCAGGATTAAGCTGAGCTGTTTTGCGTAAGGTTTCCCTGAATGTTGCTAGGTTTTGATGGGGCAAGCCATAAATTAAATCCACATTAACGCTGTCAAAATTAGCTTGACGAATCCAATCCATTACCTGAAACAACATTGCTTCCGGTTGAATACGATTAACTGCCTGTTGCACTTGGCTATTAAAGTCTTGGATTCCAAAACTAATGCGATTAAAACCTAGTTGACGTAGGGCAAAAATATAATCCTTATCAACATAACATGGGTTAATTTCAATGGAAATTTCAGCATTTTCTGCCAATGGAAAAGCATCAGTAATAGTATTGAATAAAAATTCTGCTTGTTCCAGGGTTAAATAATTGGGGGTGCCCCCCCCCCAATGGAGTTGTTGCACCGGTCTTTGTTGATCAACTAAAGGAGCCACTAGGGCAATTTGCTTGGCTACTGCCTTTAGATAGGGGTCCACCGCTGGTTTGTGCTGGGTGATGATGGTATTACAACCGCAAAAATAACAAGCTTTAGCACAGAAAGGAATGTGACAATAAAGGGACAAGGGCGTTTTTTTGTAGTTGCCCAGGTTAATAGCTGTCTGAAAATCACTAGGATCAAATTCTTTGTTTAGCTCTGTGGCAGGGGGATAGCTAGTGTAGCGGGGAATGCCTTGATTGTATTTGTTTAATAACTCAGCGCTAAACTCAACAGTAGGAAATGTGGTGGTCATAAATTTAGATACTATCAGGATTATTTAAATGAATTTTTATCGAAGTATTTAGAGAATTTTACAACTGTTTTCATCGCTGGGAAAATATTTTGCAAATTCTCTTGAATTAACTGAATATTGAGTTGCCAAAATCAAGCAATAGTAAAAATATTGACAACTTAACTCACATTTGATTGTTTTTTATCTAGATTGTGTCTACATAAAATTGCAAAAGAGAGTATTAAATTGAAATAAACACTCTCTTAATTTTCCCGTTTAACCTATTCACCTACCATTAGGGTGATGGGATGACCAGCGGTACTGCGAGCCTCAGTACTGCCTGGACGATCCTGGCGAGTTAACAAGTCAAATGTGTGCTCACCGATCGCCGCTTTGATCAGGTCTTCGAGGTCATGCATAACTTCCCGATTGAGGGAAAAAGCATAATTGGCTTCTTCAACAATCCGGTTTATGGTGGCTTCATCTAAGGGCAAGCTGTTCAGCACATCCCGATAAATTTCCTTGAATTGACGGCGATCGCCTGGGGTAGGCAAACTGTCAAATTCGTACATGGCCGTGCCCTCTCCCTCCGGCAATTGTAAAGCGGAACGAATAATATTTTTCAGGCTTTGACCACCGGATAAGTCCCCTAGGTAACGGGTGTAACAATGGGCAATGAGTAGTTCCGGTTCACTTGCTGCAATAGTTTTGAGGCGATCGACATAAATTTTTGCACAGGGAGTAGGCTGGATTATTTGTTGCCAATTAGGGCCGTAATAGTAGGTCAAATCTTCAGCTAATTTATCAGTGCGATTCAATTCTGGAAAATAAATTGCGCTAATAATTTCATTGTCCCGATGTTGGCGTAAAGCTGCTTCTAGGGCACTGTAAAGATAATACAAATTAGCTAATAATTGCCGAAATGGTTCCCGCTCTACAATGCCTTTTAAAAAGCATTTCATGTAGGCAGTGTTTTCTGCCAAAGTGTGGGATTGTTGGGTACCGTAGCGGAGTTTTTGTGCAAGGTTAGTCATGGTTTTACCAAAGGTAATTAGCAATAATCAGCAAACAATTGGAGTAAGTTAAAAGTTGAATAAATTAACACACCATCCCCCGACGGGCTTCGGCGTCCACTGGCTTTTGCAGGAATATACAGATCATTTGCCAAATAATCACAGCAATCCACGGTGCCTTTTGGCAGAATTTGGCCAATTTCGGGGCTTCGCTGTTGGCGATCGCCGTTAGTTTTTCGTTAGCGCTGGCACAGGCTTCTAGGCGGGGGAAAAATTTAGGATTATCCGTGTCCAAAACTTCTGGAAAAGCTCTTGCTGCCGTTGCATTGGTATTTGTCACCACATCCACGTTATATTGCTTAGCATCTAGCCCCACCGACTGATAAAAATCCGTCCGCTCAAACACGGTTAGAGTATGGGTAACAAACACCGTTAAGAGGAAAAAGCGGGACCAAAGTCGGGATTGCCAAGTTTTCCACAGGGCTGTTTGGGAACGGAGTAAAGCCTTGAAAAAATCTCCGTGGCGGTTTTCATCCTGACACCAACACTCAAAATAGTTAAATAGGGGATAAATATTGTGGTCGGGATTCTTTTCTAAATGGCGAAACATTAAAATATAACGCCAATAACCAATTTTTTCTGATAAATAAACGGTGTAAATTACCCACTCTGGCGGGAAGAAAGTATAGGTTCTTTTTTGGGTTAAATAACGCAAATCGAGGGAAAGACCAAAATCCGCCATAGCTTTGTTAATAAAACCGGCATGGCGAGCCTCATCCCTAGCCAAAAGATGAAAAGCCTCTGCTAATTTGGGACTACGATTTTTGAGACGACGGGACAACTCTTTAAATAGCAGAAAACCAGAAAATTCCGAGGTGCAGGACCGCTCTAAAAAGTCAATAAAGGCTAAACGGGTGGCCCCATCAATGTGGTCAAAACTACGCTTGAAATCATCGTTACGCACAAAATGATAACGATTGTAATCGGCTCGCAATTCCTCCAACGCCGCTTCAATTTCCTCGTCCTGGAGGGTCAACACCAGATTGGCAACTTTATCAAAATCGGTGGTGTAAAAACGGGGGGTAAGGAGAGTTTCCTTTACCGGAGCTTTAATGCCGGGGCGAATGGTTTCTAACTGAGTCGGTAGGGTAGTGGATACCATCGTTAATTAACAGGAGAATCTTAAAAGGGATAAGGATTATGGCAAAAAGCCTAAAAGAAAATCAGGGTGAAAACCCAGGGAAAATTTTTGATGTTGCCTTTCATCCTGTCCAATTCCCCGGATCCTGACAAGACAGTTTCCATTGCTACCCCATAGTTTCCAAAGGGGAAAAATTATTACCTGGCCTGGGTTTTGATTATTTGTAAAGAAATGCTAATGTCTGCAAGTTGAAGCCTCAGAGCCTATTTTAAGAACCCCCCTGGCCTCCAAATTTGGTGGAAAGCTAGATAAAATTTCCCCGGTATTCCTAGAGCTTTAGTGGTTCGATTGAGAGGAAAATTGAAACTTTACCAACAGATTCTGAATCGAAGTAACAAAAAAACTGCCTGTGATTATTCTCACAAGCAGTGGAAGGGAATGGCACCCCCACAAATGGCTAGACCAAAGTTATGACTGATTTAGTTAAGACAGGGTACGCTTTATGGACTGAAGTTACTTATCTAAAAGTTTTTATCAACCCCTGTTGCCCCTGATTTAGCCTAATTGAGTATAAAACAGTAAATCAATGAGGTTTTTAGCGTTTAACCTTAACTTGGCGAGCCATTTCCTTGAAACGATTCAAACTAGGGCCAGGGGTACGACGAGCAACATTTTGGGGAATGGGGTCACCACTAGCAAAGGCCACCTGGCTGGGATCAACTTTGGCCTTGGGAGCCGGGGCCACTGGAGCGGAGGCAGGAGTTTCCACTGGGGCAGCCGCTTTAGTAGCAGACTTTTTCTTAATGGAAGTTTTTTTCGAAGTGGTCGGAGCCGGTTTTTCCACCGGAGCTACCTCCGATTTTACGATCGCCACGTCGGCCTCTTCCACCTGGGCGGGGGCTTGGCTTTCATCTAACTGGACGTAAAATTCTTTTTTAGCGCCAAACAATTTTTTTAACATTTTAATGTGGTTCTCCTAATTGGGCGGGATTTTATGGTGAATTGTGTACAAACTAATTGTGACTGAATTTTAACAAAAATAGGGCGCTGGAATTTCCTATGGCCAGTCAGCCCCGATTTGAATGGTAACGTCGGAAATCAGATAACCATTGCTATCCACTAAAACTTCCCCCAGACCAATACTATTGCGTACTTGCCTGGCCCCCAAATGATCGCCTTGTTGAGCAATTACCCTGGTGGTTTGTAAGGGCGGGGAAAAGGCACTGACTACGTTGATGCGGCTATAACCGGCAGTCTCCAACTCTTTGACCAAAGCTTTCACTGCCTGGGGGCGATCAGTACTATCTTGGATGGCAATGCGGAGACCATAGGGGTCGAGGGCAGTTAAGTCTTCATCCATATCCCACAACCAAGAATTGGTGGCCATGGCCCCAAAATATTCCTCGGTCATCGCTTGAATTTTTGGCTGGTGGGGTAGCCAGTAGCTAATACTAGTGCGGCCAGTGCCATTAAAATCCCCCGGCAACATCAACATTTTGACGTCTTCCCTAGGAATTTGTGCCGAAAAACCGGCGATCGCCACTAACTCCTCCATATTCAAGTTTGTGTCAATGTTGGACTGGAGAATTTTGACGATGTCCGGTATCCGTAGAATCGTTTGGGGTTTGAGGGCCTGTTCCACCACCGCCCGCATTACTATTTGCTGTCTTTGAATCCGGCCAATATCCCCCAGAGCATCGTAGCGAAACCGCAACATTTGTAGAGCCTTTTCCCCGTCTAGCCGCTGTTGCCCTTCCTTGAGATTAATGTACAAACGCTGGCTATCATCCTGATATTTCATATCCCGGGGCACATATACATCTACCCCCCCTAAGGCATCAATAAGTTTTTCCACCGCCTGTACATTCACCCGAATATAACGGTCAATGGGCACATCCCCAAGTAAATCAGTCACCGTCATGGCGGCCAAAGCCGGGCCCCCCAACGCATTGGCCTGGTTAATTTTTCTGGCACCGCTGTAGCCGGGAATTTCCACCCTAGTGTCCCGGGGAATGGATAGCACCACCAAGGATTTTTCCTTCGGGTCAAGGCGAATCAATACCATCGTATCGGTGAGGCCCTCCACCGAATTGACTAACGCATGGTAGCCGGGATTGGGCTGACTGGGGTCCGGTTCTTCGGAGGTTAATACCTTGGTACCCAGCAGCAACACGTTAATGGGGCGGCTGAGTTGGGGGATATTGAGGTTCTTGTAGGAAACGGCCTTTTCCTGGCCAAATACCGCTGCCTGCTCCGGTGTAAGTTCGCTCTGGCCCAGGGGAGTCGAATACATGGCCAACAAAGATCCTGCCCCCGCCGACACTAAGGCGATCGCCGTTAGAGCAAAACCCGTTAATAACCACTTACCGCCCTGGAATTTCCCCTTTCGGGGGGATTTTTTGCCATTATGACTATCCCCACCCCGTTTATTAGAATTTTTAGCCATCACCAGTTTGACCCTAAACTAACCATTGATATTTTTCTCCAATTGGTATGACGTCCTTTGGTGCTCTAGGCGGGTCCCAAGGTAATAAGGTAATTGGATTGGATACTAGCAAAATCACCGCAGCATTGGCAAGAAAAATTTCTCTTCCCTACCGCCATGGCTATGAACAAGCTTTTAAAGTAGTCAAAAAAAGACAAATATTAATCATTTTTAGCAGAATTTAATTGAGCGTATTTAGGTAGTTTAATAGTAAAGCTAGAGCCCACTCCTATTTCACTAGTTAGATAGATATCCCCCCCCATCATCTGACAAAATTTTCGGGTAATAGCTAAACCTAAGCCAGTGCCACCATATTTACGGGTCGTGGAGGAATCTGCCTGGGTAAAAGGTTGAAATAATTTCGACATTTGTTCTTCAGTCAGACCAATTCCCGTATCTTTTACCTGAAATGAAAGCCAGTCTTTTTCGTCAACTTTGAACTCCTCAACGATAAAACTAATAATCCCATCCTTGGTAAATTTACTGGCATTACTAAGCAGATTTAGTATCCCCTGCCGTAGCTTAATTAAATCCCCATAGACTTCTTCAGATTCCAGGGAAATTTCCACCTCTAATTTATTGTTATTGTTTTTAAGCAAGGGACTGATAGTATCAAGAATGCCTGCGATCAATTCCTTGAGGTTAAATGTCTCCAAATAGAGTTCCATTTTTCCTGCTTCAATCTTGGAGATATCTAGTAAATCATTAATTAAAGCCAACAATGACTTACCAGAACGCAAAATTTTGTCCAAGTCTGGCACCAATTCTTCTGAATCTAAGTCTTCAGCTTCTTCAATTAACATTTCACTATAACCAATGATGGCATTCAGGGGAGTTCTCAATTCGTGGCTCATATTAGCAAGAAAAATACTTTTCGTAGCATTGGCAGCTTCGGCTTCGGAACTGGCTAATTCCAACGCCTTGACTGTATTTTCTAACTCCTCAGTTCTTTGTTGAACCTTTTCCTCTAAACAAGAATTAGCAACTGCTAATTGTTTTTGGGCTAGCTCCAATTCCTGATTTTTTTTCTCTAAACTAGAATTGGATTCCCGCAACTCGTTGGTCATCAAATTAAAAGATTTGGCTAGAATACCCAGTTCATCTTCTCCTAGCACTGGAGCCCTAGCCTCCCGATCGCCGGAAGATATATCAATGGCGGCTTTAGTAATAAGCAAAATTGGTTTAGTTATTTTGATGGATAATAGATAAACCGCAATTAAAAGCAAAGCTGTGCTCACCAATCCCACTAACACTAACATGCGGGTAAATCGCCTAGCCAATTCCAGGGCTTCTACCTCACTAATTTCAGTAATTAAAGCTAAATTATATTTTTCTATCCACTGGTACACCCCCAACACTGGTGTGCCAGCATAATTAACATAGCTACCCTGGCCACTATTGCCAGCCATTACTGAATTGATTCCCAAGCTATTAAAATTTGGTTTGGAACCATTGGCCGTCAATTTTTTGTTTTCATCCGACGCAATAAACGAAACTTGATTATTTATTTCTCCTACCAAAAACGTTTCTCCCGTGTCTCCTAATCCAGTACGTTTGCGAATTAAATCATCAACGGCATTCAAATTAATATCTATACTCAAATAACCTAGTCTTTCCCGAGTTATATCATGCTTTATGTTAGTGGCAAAGGTCATACTAGGACGATTATAAACCTTAGAGAAATAGAAATTTGGCACTGTTTTAAAATTGGAATTAATATTGGCAAAATAAGTGGTCTGGTTGCCAATGCCTTTATAGACGCCGATTTCATCCAAGTTATTAGAAGCCACCACAATACCACCGGTGTTGAGAATATTAATGGCTTCAATATGAGGCAGAAACAGATCAATCTCTCGCAACTCTTCAATTAATCTCTTCTGAATTATTTTATATTGAGGGTCACTAACGCTAGTGTTTTTTAGCAATTCAGTATTTGCCTGAATACTGTTAATATCACTGAGTAAAAATAATGTATCTTTTTGTCCCTCCATCCATTGCTCTAATTGATATTCTTTGAGGTTATTAGAAATATTTAGACGATTAAAGGTTTGGCTTTCTATGCCCTTAACTGCCCTGTAGTTAGCAACTAAGAAAATTGACGCCACTACCACGCTGGAAAGACAAAAATAGGAAAGTACAAATTTAAGCAGTAAACTTCTTCGCACCGACTTAATAATTGAGACCATGGCTAAAAATTACTCATATACAATTACTGAAGATTTTGGTGGAAATAACACCAGCATTTCCCCCATGGGTTAAATCAGCGAAGGAACATTTCTTGTCTGGGTGAATTTTGGGGGCTAAAGATAAACAACCTGATGGGGAATAAAACAGGGCAACTATTGCTATAATTCTAACAACTGTTCAGTATGGAATCTATGGCTAAGGTTCTCCTAGTTGAAGACAATGAAATGAATCGCGACATGCTATCCCGTCGCTTGATCCGCAAAGGATACGAGGTGGTGATAGCCGTTGACGGTGAACAGGCTGTGACCATGGCTATCTCGGAGTCTCCCCAGCTTATTCTAATGGACATGAGTCTGCCGATCATTGATGGCTGGACTGCCACTAAGCAAATTAAAGGTCATCCCGATGGAGCTCACATTCCCATCATTGCCCTGACCGCCCATGCCATGGCCAGTGACCGAGAAAGGGCGATCGCCGCCGGTTGTGACGACTACGATACCAAGCCGATTGAAATCAAGCGTCTGTTACAAAAAATGGAGGCATTGATTAATTGAAGTGTTATTGATCTTTACTTTTTTGATCACCCAATTTATTAATAGTTTTCGTGAAATAATCCTTTGCCATTGGGAGCAACAAAAATTTAAAGGTGGTTATATTTTGAGTTAGCAATCATCTAGTCAGGGCATATCAAGGGTATTTAAGTTACCTAGGTCTGACAAAATTTGGGAATTATTAATTATCAGTAAAGGCTAAAATAATTCGTAAAACTAGGTTGATCAACTATAAGTTCTTTAATAAATGATGAATCCTTCTATTAATTCAGTTGATATAGAAAGTGCCACCGCTTTCATTCGTCACGAGCTCAGAACTCCCATTAATGCGATTGTCGGCTATGGGGAAATGGTTCAAGAAGAGTTAGCAGAAGCCAATTCTCCCCTTACAGAAGAAATAGATACATTACTGGTGGAAGCACAGAAGTTACTTGAAATTATCAACCTATTTGTTAAGCATTCTGACGGAGAGGATAAGTCGGATTTTCAGAAGCTTTTTTCCACCATTCCTCACAGCACTAATTTTTCCATTACTAACATCATTCTTAACTGCGATAGTTTGCTCGAAGCAGAGGAATGCACCAATGAACTTGAACTTACTGAAGATATAAGAAAAATAAAATTAGCGGCCTTACGCTTGCAGGGCTTAGTCAATAATATTGAATCAATTTTTACCAATTTTTTAGAATCATTAAATCCCGGCAATGGAACCGGTCTATCCCCTGATTTCATCTTTCCATCTTCCTCAAATACCAATGAAATTTCCCTAGGCAATATCAAAACTAATGGTGTTGACTCCAGGGAACTGTTAAAAGGCAAAATTCTGGTG
Source organism: Synechocystis sp. IPPAS B-1465 (assembly GCF_003015225.1). GTDB lineage: Bacteria > Cyanobacteriota > Cyanobacteriia > Cyanobacteriales > Microcystaceae > Synechocystis. The sequence goes on from NZ_CP028094.1 coordinate 1,811,145, forward strand.
GTAGACGATAATCCCAGCAATTTAGATTTATTTTTTCAACACTTAACCCGCAAAGGCCATGCAGTCACCACTTGTTTAAGTGCGAAGGACGCGTTAGGTCTTCTCCAAAGTCAAAATTACGATCTAATTTTGCTGGATCTACTCATGCCAGAAACTAATGGAGACCAGTTTTTAGAATATTTAAAAACCAGTGTAGAATTCCAGCATATTCCGGTCATTATTGTTTCAGCTTTAGATGAATTTGAGAGTATTATTCGTTGTATTGAGATGGGGGCGGAAGATTTTTTGCCCAAACCCTTCGACCCAGTATTACTCAAGGCTCGCATCGGTTCTTCCTTAGAAAAAAAGCGTTTACGGGATCAAGAAAAGTTATATACCCAACAGGTGGAAGGCCTCTCAGAAATGATGGCTAAGGAGCTAGAAAAAGGTAGACAAATGCAAAAGAATTTTTTGCCAGCCCATTTATTAACCAGGAGCGGGTGGGAATTTTCTGCCTACTTTAGTCCGGCCCAACAACTGGCTGGAGATTTTTATGACTTATTTGAGCTTCCTGGCGATCGCCTGGGAATAGTGGTGGCGGACGTTTGTGACAAAGGGGTAGGGGCCGCATTATTTATGGGATTATTCCGCAGTTTAATTCGCATTTTTTCCGGGCAAGCGGCCCTGGATGGTTTAATCAATCCTTCTTTTAATTTGCCTAGCGGTCAGGGTCTACTAGATGTCAACCTAGACAATTTGCTCAATAACATTAATTTTGAACCATTGGAGTCTATTAAATTAATCAATAATTACGTCGCTATTAACCATGGCGAAGCTAGTATGTTTGCCACAATTTTCTTTGGCATTCTAGAACCTAGCAGTGGTAAATTGTCCTATATTAATGGCGGTCACGAACCGGTTTTTATTGTCGATAGTAACCACCAGTTGAAAACCAAGTTAACCTCCACAGGACCAGCGGTGGGAATGCTGCCTGATCTGCAGTTTAAAACGGCAGAAATTATTCTACAGCCAGGAGACTTACTACTGTCCTACACCGATGGCGTAACGGAAGCAAAATCACCCACTGGTAACTTTTTTGGCAAGGAAAAATTATTAAACGCCCTAGGCAGTTCGTTTAACTCAGTTGATCAATTAATGCTTAATATCAAGGAGTCCCTGGAGGAACATATGGGGGAAGCTCAACAGTTTGATGACATTACTTTGCTAGCGATTAAATTTCAAACAACTTAACTATTTTTTAGAGTAGTTTCTTGCTCTAATTCTCCTTGGCAGAGGGTGAAAATACGTTGACAAAAATTTTCTAAATATTCCGGCGTATGGTTAACCATAACCATAGTGGTACCATTTTCTTGGTTGATTAATTTTAGTTGTGTTAAAACCCTTTGGGCTAACGCCGGATCAAGAGCAGCAGTAGGTTCATCTAACAGAAGAATGCGAGGACTTAACATGGTGGCCCGTACGATGGTAACCAACTGTCTTTGCCCCACAGAAAGCTGTAACTCATTGCGATCTAACCAATCACTGGGAATTTCCCAAATATCACAGGCCCGAATCCTTCGCCTTTGACATTCTGTTTTGCTAACTTTTTGTAATTCTAGAGGATAAATTAAGCTTTCTTCCACTGTCATACCCAAAAGTTTTGGCTCCTGGGGCACTAAAACTATTTCTTGGCGCAGTTGCTGAATCGGATATTTAGTTAAAGCTTTTCCATCATAAAAAATACTGCCCTGGCTTGCCTCTTGGAGCCGATTGAATAGCCTTAGTAAAGTGGTTTTTCCAGCCCCCGATCGCCCTTGGAGACCAATAATTTCCCCATGGTCAATGTGGAGAGAAATATTATTAAGTAAAACAGTGGCGCCAGTTATTTCAGTGGTGCTAACCCCGATTAATTTAATCAAAGAAGTCATGCATTCTCCGAGGCCAAGGCCTGTTGACGAATTAATTGTTGGACCTTAGCTAGGGCTGGGTTAACTTCCACATTTTGGCGATCTGGGTTCTGCTCAAAAGCGGCTTGCTCTTGGGAAATCATGCGAATATCCTGGTCAATCAAACCTTCTAGTAAGGGCCGGGCTGTTCCCGATAGCCAATTTTTTAAAAAACTCCTAAAGGCAACGGGTAGTTTATGTAGTTTGGGAAAAGCTTCTAGGGAAGTAAAGTGGACTAAATAGGCCTTGGTTTTGTTGGCAGAAATGGGACAAAATAGGCAGTAAATTTTAAAGTCTGCTCCCAACGTAGAGGACCAATGGGGATAGATGTAACTCACCCGCAAATTTTCTGGATGCAATCGTCTTAGGGTAGGGAAAAACAGTTGGGAAATGGACCAGATTTTATCAATTTTGTAATAACTTTGGGCATTGTAGTCCACCACCACCTGATCGCCATTGGTTTCAATTTCCCGGAGAGAAGCAGAGGCCCAAGCCTGGTAATTATCGTGTAAATGCCCATGGTACATATCCATTAAATTTTCAATCAGGTAGGAAAAATGACCCGGGCAATCAAAGGCGGCGAAACTACCAATGTGGTTTAAATGGTGCCATTCTGGTATCGCCAAGGGCTCTGGTCCGTGGCTGGCAAGATGGTCTAGATCCCCTGGATAAAGCCAAATAAACCCATCTTTTTCCTGCACAGGATAGGTGCGCAAACGGCAGGGAGGAAGTTTTTGATCCTCGCTAAAATAGGGGATCTTTGCACAGTGGCCCTGGGCATCAAACTGCCAACCATGGTAAGCACATTCTAAATTATTGCCCAACACCTTCCCTTCACTCAACTTCACTTGACGATGGGGACAACGATCCTCCACCGCCCGCACCTGGCCATCCTGGTCCCGATAAATGGCGATCGCCTTTTCCCAAAGAACAATTCCCAGTGGTCCCTGACCTAATTCCCCTGCTTGGGCCACCACATACCAATGGTTGAAATTGATTGGGGTAGTACGCAGCATAGACAATACTTGACTATGGGAAGAAAGAGCGCTCATTAGCAAGCCAACAACAGCGGTAAAGGTAAAGCAAAAAACTGATCCTACCCAGGTAAGGGCCGTCCCACACTGGAACTAGCTTGTCACGAAAGTCCCAAGCAATCCTGCTAGAATAAGGCATTCAAAATGATTTTTCAATCTGTTCTCGTATGCCTTCTTCCTCCAACAGTGCAGCCTTTTCCCTCGATGAATTTGCCAAAGCCCTTGACAAACACGACTACCATGCGGAGAAAGGTCAAACCGTCCATGGCAAAATCTGTCAGCACGCTAACGAGGGAGTCTATGTGGATTTTGGCGGTAAATCCCCTGGCTTTGTCCCTGTACAGGAATTAGGTCTACGGCCCCACGCAGAAATTGAGGATAGTTTTCCCCTAGATAGTGCCTGGGATTTCCTCGTCACCAGTGAACAAAATGACGAAGGGCAGGTAAGGCTTTCTCGACGTCAGTTGCAAATCCAGCAATCTTGGGAAAATTTGGCAGAGTTGGAGGAGAGTGGCAAAACCCTCGAAATGGTCGTCACCGGTACCAACAAAGGAGGCGTGGTGGGCGATGTGGAAGGATTGCGGGGTTTCATTCCCCGATCGCACCTTATGCACAAGGACAATATGGACGCTTTGGTGGGGCAAGTGCTCAAAGCCCATATCCTCGAGGCCAACCAGGATAACAATAAATTGGTGTTGACCCAGCGTCGCATCCAACAGGCCGAATCCATGGGCAAAATTGCGGCGGGCAATATCTACGAAGGCAAAGTGGCTAAAATTCAGCCCTATGGCGTGTTTGTGGAAATTGAAGGGGTAACGGGTTTACTCCATGTCAGCCAGGTGAGCGGCACCAGGGTTGATTCCCTCAATACCCTGTTCGCCTTTGGCCAAGCCATCAGTGTCTACGTCCAAGAAATTGACGAGTATAAAAATCGCATTTCCCTTTCCACCCGTATTTTGGAAACCTATCCTGGGGAATTGGTGGAAAAATTTGACGAAATGATGGCCGATGCTCCCAATCGCTTACCTCTGGTACAATCGAAGCAAAATTTGGGCGATAAACAGGAGCAACTGGAAAAAAGTTAAGGATAGATTTAAAGGACTCTCCCCAGTTTGAACGATGACTAAAACAGGGTACCCAGGCAACTCAGTAAAACAGTTTTAAGTACGCTTCGAGCATTATCCTCCAAGCTGGGATTGGGGAGCCAAATACCAAAAAGAGTCAGAGAAACTCTCCCTGACTCCACCAAATGTTGTTGTTGCTTGAGGAAATCTCAGTGGCGGTTTCCCAACTCGCGCAGTCTTTGATTTCTATATAGAAAATTGTAACATGGAACACGATTTTTGTAACAAAAAATAAAGTTTGGTTATTTCTGTCCCCAATTTGATCTTAAAGCAACTAGTCTGAGACTTTATGACCGTTTTCTGCAACTACCTGAACTATGAGAATTTTGTCTTTAACTGGTTTGGGATCAGACAAAATTTTGTCCCCATATTATCGCAATAGAAGACAAGGATATTGAAAAAACTTCAATTTCTCCCCAGAGCAAAATTTGGGGAATTAGTCTATTAATTGAGCGGTTGGTTCAGGCGTTGACTTTCTAGCCGTTGAATTTCTTGGTGAGCTTTTTGCCACTGCTCTTGATAGTAACGAAAATCCTCCGCTTGGGTACGGGGATCTAACTGTTGCAGTTTACCAAAGCAATGCTTTTGATAACTTTCCCAAGGCACTTTTTCCATAATGGCGATCGCCTCTGGAATGCGCAGATTAGCTCGAAACAGATCTTCGGCACTGGTTTCCGTCAGTTGAAAAAGAGACTCAACGGAGTTAAAGTCTCCCTCTTGCTCCAGGTAAGCTAATTGCACTAGTAGGGGTAGCTGATTATCGGGGTCGGAATCCAAATTAAAATACTCCCGCACCTGGTCAATTTTTTGCCACAGTAAACGATGGTGAGCAAAGCTAAATAAAAGATCGTTTTCCGTCAATATTTGATCAATAGTTGGCCGTTCCTGGGGGCAATGGAGATATATTTTCAACAATAGAGCTTCCGCCTTCTCCAGCAGGCTACTGGTGGGATCCTTGGCCTGCCAATGCCTAGACCCATTTTTTCCAGGGCGATCGCCATAGGTCAGTTGACTAGAAAGATTATTAACTTGCAAACTAATTAAACGACTGTCTCCTTGACTCAAAATTTCTCCACATAACTGTAGATAGTAGGCCCGTTTATTTTGGTCTGTTAAACGTTTTAGAATGTCCACCATCCCCCTGGCTACCTGCTCAAAATCGAGGGGATCTTTGAGATTTTTTTGCTTGAGCAATTGTTGAATTTGCCAATCTACCCAGAGGGGAGCCTGCTTAACTAAAGTTTGGTAAATTTCTTTATTTTCAGCACTACTGTGGATAAACTCATCGGCATCTTTCCCCGCCGGTAGGTTCAAAATACGCAAATTAACTTGACCACTATAAACCAAAGGCTCAATTTCCTGGATCGCACGCTGGGTAGCATTAATACCAGCCTTATCGGCATCAAAATTAAAAATAATTTGCTTAGATTGACTAAACCGCATCAAACTTTGTACTTGGTCTCGACTTAAGGCGATTCCCAAGGCCGCCACAGTTTGCTTAATACCACTTTCGTGCAGAGCAATAACGTCAAAATAGCCCTCTACTAAAATTGCTTCATCTACTTTTTGAATAGCAGTTTTGGCTTGGTCTAAACCAAATAAAGTCTTGCTTTTATGAAATAAAGGAGTCTCTGGAGAATTGAGGTATTTCGGCTCATCGTTTCCCAAGGTTCTACTGCCAAAAGCAATGGTTTTACCTTGAACATCCCGAATCGGAATCATCAAACGATGGCGAAATTGATCGTAATAACCAGTACCAGATTGACGAGCCTTAATTAAGCCCGCCTGTTCCACTGCCGCCACAGGATAACGTTTTTGCTCCACCAAATAGCGGTAAAGAGTTTCCCAACCAGCTGGAGCATAACCCAACTGAAATTCTTGGATCGTAGCTGAAGATAAACAACGTTTTTGATCCAAATAAGTTAGAGCTTCCTGTCCTTGGGGTTGAAAAAGAGTATGGTGATAAAAACCGGCAGCCACAGCCATAATTTCATAGAGCTGTTCCCGCAGAGATAGTTGCCGTTGTAACTCCTGTTTTTGCGCCGGCTCTAGGGTTTGAATTTGGATTTGATAGCGACGGGCTAAATCTAAAGCCACATCTGTAAAGGAACGCTTACCCAGTTCCATTAAAAAATTAAAGGCATTGCCCCCAGCCCCACAACCAAAGCAATAATACATTTGCTTGGCTGGACTGACACTAAAACTCGGTGACTTTTCATCGTGGAAAGGACATAGGCCAAGGTGATCCCGCCCCCTTTTCTTGAGCACGACATAATCGCCGATAATTTCGACAATGTCTATTCTTTGCTTAATTTCTTGGATGGTGTCTGGATGCAGACGGAGGTTATCCATGATAAATCAACCTACTCTCCTTCTAAGAGTGACGATGGGGAGAGATACTTGTCAACTTAAGCTCTACTCAAGCATGGTCAACCAGCAAAAAGCACCCCCCGGTGAAGGAGAGTGCAATTTGCAGATTATTCAGTTGGCATTACACCAAGGAATTAACCGTTGACAGCAGGAGCGGTCAAAGCCACAGGAGCTTGCTCCCCAGACGCTAAGTCGAGGGGGAAGTTGTGGGCATTGCGTTCGTGCATTACTTCAAAACCGATGTTGGCGCGGTTCAATACATCAGCCCAGGTGCCGATTACACGGCCTTGGCTATCCAAGATGGACTGGTTGAAGTTGAAACCGTTCAGGTTGAACGCCATGGTGCTTACACCCATAGCAGTGAACCAGATGCCGATTACAGGCCAAGCACCCAAGAAGAAGTGCAAGGAACGGCTGTTGTTGAAAGAAGCATATTGGAAGATCAACCGACCAAAGTAGCCGTGGGCGGCAACGATGTTGTAGGTTTCTTCTTCTTGACCGAATTTGTAACCGTAGTTCTGGGATTCAACTTCGGTGGTTTCACGCACCAAGGAGGAGGTTACCAAGGAACCGTGCATGGCGGAGAACAAGCTACCACCGAATACACCAGCCACACCTAACATGTGGAAGGGGTGCATCAGGATGTTGTGCTCAGCTTGGAACACGATCATGAAGTTGAAGGTACCAGAAATACCCAAGGGCATACCATCAGAGAAGGAGCCTTGACCAATGGGGTAGATCAAGAATACAGCGGTGGCAGCGGATACGGGGGCAGAGTAAGCCACACAAATCCAAGGACGCATACCTAAGCGGTAGGAAAGTTCCCACTGACGACCCATGTAGCAGAAAATGCCGATGAGGAAGTGGAATACTACCAACTGGTAAGGACCACCGTTGTACAACCACTCATCTAAGGAAGCGGCTTCCCAGATGGGGTAGAAGTGCAAACCGATAGCGTTGGAAGAAGGTACAACAGCACCAGAGATGATGTTGTTACCGTAGAGCAAGGAACCAGCAACGGGCTCACGGATACCGTCGATGTCAACGGGGGGAGCGGCGATGAAGGCAATGATGAAGCAAGTGGTGGCAGTTAAGAGGGTGGGGATCATCAAGGTACCGAACCAACCGACATAAATCCGGTTGTTGGTAGAGGTCACCCACTGACAAAACTGTTCCCACAATGAAGCGCTTTCGCGCTGTTGGAGAGTCGTTGTCATTTGGTTATAATTCCTTATGTATTTGTCAATGTTCAAAGGATTTGGCCTCAAGCTCAGAGATTTCTTTGCTTGGGAGCCGGTTATGTATATGAGTAATATAACAAGATTGTAACAATTTGTAAATAGCTTGCTGAAAAAAATCTGTCTAGCCGGTGGTTGCTAGGGGTTGCCGATCGCCATTAGAGGGGTGATTGATTCCGTTGGGGCTTCAGTCTGTGGTGGTGGGGAGATGGAAAGCCACTAATCCTGCAACACAACTTCCCCTTGGCGCAGAATTTGGAAGATTTCCTTTGCTCCGTCCCATTGGGCAACGGTGGACGGTAGACCTTTGCCAATTGGCCCCTGTTGCTCCAGGCTGAGGCAATCTAGACAATGAACGGCAGGGAAAGTTTCGGCAATATCGGCCAACTTTTCCAGGGGGGGCTGTCCCGACAAATTAGCACTGGTGGTGGCCAGGGGTCCCGTTTGCAGCAAAATTTCTAGGGAGATCGCCTGGCGGGGAATGCGAACCCCAATGGTCTGGTCTTGACGGGGATTGATTTCCGGGGGCAACTTTTCGCTGCACGGCAGTACCAAAGTTAGGGCACCGGGCCAATATTCTGCCATTACTGCCTGCCACAGTTGCTTTTCCCGCTGACTACCTGCCAGGTAAGGGAGAATTTGTTCTACGGTTGCCGCCATCAAAATTAATGGTTTACTAGCTTCCCGTTGTTTAAGCTCGTAAATTAAAGCTGAGTTTTCTGGACGCACCGCCAAAGCCGGCACTGTATCCGTGGGAAAACTGACGACCCGATGGGCGATCGCCGCTGAGACTAAATCCGATTGACTAACTAGGGGCACGGTTAAGTCCGACTCATAAAATTCAAAATTATTATTACCAGCGGAATATGTTCACCGTCCCGGTAAGCCCACATACCAGAAGTAAGTCACCATGGGAATTAGGGTTGCCAACGCCAACAGCACCACTACCCAAACGGTGGCACTGGTATCGTCGGTTTCTTCCGCTGTAGTGAAAGTTCCTTCCAAACTAATTTCTTCCAGGGCTGGAGGACCCGGGTCCGGTTGTCCAGCTAAAATTGCGCCCAAACGTTTGTCAGCTTCAATCAACGCTTGGTTATACTTTGCCCCATCCTTGAGGGGAACAGCTAGGGTTTCCCGCAGTAAACTATCCACCATCTCATCGGTCAATAGGGACTCTGCCGTTTCTCCCCGACGCAAAGCAGTGCTGTTGGTGAGGGTATCTAGCACCAATAGGGTTTGATTGCTCTGGCTGGCTTCATCGGGATACCAACGCTCGAACAGATCATTAACAAAGCCGTCAATGGTGGCATCAAAATCTAAGCGGCGGATAACTACAAACCGGGCTTCTTGCCCACTGGACTGGGCTAATTTTTTTAGATCGCTATTGAGTCTGTTTTCATTGGCCAGGCTGATGGCCTCTGCTTGATCCACCAGGAAGGTCTTAGAGCCAGGGGACAAAATTGGCAGGTCATAAACCCCAGTGGCCAGGGAAGGGGCGGGGCTTAGCCCCAAAAGTACTAGGGTTAAAAACAAAAAACTGAGCAAACGTTTACAAAAAATACTCAGATTGAAGGGATGGTGAGGGGCGACAGTCATGGGCAATTGCCGGTGAAACTCCACCCTTCAGCTTACCAAAAACAGGTCAAAGACAAATGTTGAGCGGAACAACGGCTATTTCTTAAGATTGGCTCTGACTCAGGTTTGGGGACCATGGCATATATCTACTATCCAGTATCCAGTGGAAAGAAGCAAAATAAACCCTTTCTAATACCAAAATGATAGTGGGAATAACTGAGTGATTTTGGCTAAAAACTTAACTTAAGGGCATTAACGGGGACATCATCCCAGGAATTAACCATGCGGAGTTGCGCTGTCCATCCCTCTGCTTTTTGGGCAGGAGTCAGATTGTCTTGCCAAGAACGATGGCAATCCTGGGCGGCGTCTTCGTCCAGACAAGCAATGCAAGCATAGACAATGCCTGCGGGATCTAGTTGTTCATTGACCCAAATTTTTTCCATGAAGTGTTTTTCCTTGACTAACAAAGACCATCGACGATGGCCCTCAATCTAAGACTATCAAAAGTCTTGACTTCTGGACTTTTCGGCGGCAATACCCGAAGTAAAGTTTCAAGCTGGGCTGTGACCGACGTCATGGTGTAGGGGTCATCGGGATGGGGGGGGTTGCCGGGAATTTCAAAATGGGGGCGTTCACCATAGATTTGTCCCCAGCGAAAATCCGCTTGACGCACAATTTCTGTCAACAGGGCAGAATTATCTAGCACCTGCTCCACCATGGTGGTCAAGGCTATTAGGGGAAGCTCCAAATGTTTGCTAATTAAGGCGTCTGCTTCGTCAATGCGGGTTTGTAACACCAACAATAATGCCCCTTCAGAGTCCTGCAAATGATCGTTGACAAACAATTTCAGCTCTGTCTTTCGCTGTATTAACTTAGGTACGGGGGACTCTCCTTTGAGAAAATCTCCCCCCGCCTGGCCAATCACATCTACCAAGGTTCTTTCCCGACCGGCGATCGCCTCTAGAAAAATCTGTCGGTCCCGGTCTGATGTCGATGCCGACTCCGGGGAATGGGGTAAATCCGTCATCAAAAAATAGGGAAATTTAAGCGGGGGCGAGGATAATCCGGCTAGCTAATGTTGGACAATCAAAACCGAGCATTGCACGTGGTGAATGACATAACTGCTAACACTGCCCAAAAATACCTCTGCCAAACCCTTGAGCCCCCGGCGACCAAGCACTACCAAATCAGCATCCCAATTTTTGGCCATGTCACGGATCCAGCGCCCTGGTTCCCCGACTTTTACATCCCACTCACATGCCACCCCATCCTCCTGCACCTGTTGGACAATGGATTGCAGCCACTCCCGGGCTTCCGTTTGTTGTTCTTCCAAATGTTCTTTAATTATCTGGGAAAAGCCAATGGCCGCCTCCCCATAAAAGCTGGGGTAAATACTCAAATCCTGACTGTCCACTGGAATACAGTAGAACACCATCAACTGGGAGGATTCTTTCTGGCCTAGGGCGATCGCCTGCTGTAGAACTTCCTTGGCCAATTCAGAACGGTCTAAGGCAACTAAAATCTTTCCGTAGCCCATGGTGGAAACTCCTGCCCCATATCTGTGGCCTAGCAAAACACGAGTGCGTCAAACTCACCTTGATGCTTCTAATTCTAGCCTCTGTAGATAGCCGAATCTTTGGTTTGGTCCTGGGAAATTCATAGTCCCCTGTGCTCAGGCCGGAAAGCTAAAGTCTACAACTCCATAGCTATAAAAAAACTGGGCCCAGCTAGGGAGCCCAGCCCGATGATAATAATCGGCGTGATGCAAAAAACGGGCTTGGAGGGACTCGAACCCCCGACCTCGTGGTCCGTAGCCACGCGCTCTAATCCACTAAGCTACAAGCCCCAGTCGTTTACCTGACGATTTATAACACTATCACAGTGGTCGAAACTTCCGCAAGCTTTTTGCATGGGAAGCACTGGGGGAATTTTTGGTAGGATAGCAAAGATAATAAATAACCCTTTGGAGAAAACCCGTGATCGAACCCCTATTGCTCGGCATTGTACTTGGACTAATTCCTGTAACCCTAGCAGGGCTGTTTGTGGCGGCCTACCTGCAGTATAAGCGGGGCAACCAGTTCAACTTGGATTAGGGAACCTCCGTCATCGGTCATTTTCCTAAAATAAATACTTTCTCACTTTGACCAAGATTTGGTGCAGGAAAACCCCAATTTCAGCAGTAGCGAGTTGGGGCTCAATTTTGATTGGCCTTGGTCAAAAAAGAATCGGCTAATTTTTTGGGTCTCCACCATAGGTCGTTTCTAGCTGGCTGCGGCTGAGTGCTTCATGGACAATATCCGCCAATAACGGGGGACTTTCACTCAGTTTCCCAAAAAAATTGGGGGCCAGGGGGCTTTTAAAACAGGCTCTCAGGCTACCCCAGCAGACCTCTTTTTTTCCCTTTCTGCCGGGAACGATGCAAGTTCTGGGGCGGCAGGGGAACCACTGCGTCTTCCAGGGGCAAACGGCGGACTTCATTGGTGAAGATATGGGCTTGATACACTTCTTGGTTATTTAGTTCTAGGGCAGTGAGCCAGCCACTTTTGGGATGATAGGCCCCAGTGTCAATATCCAACCAACCGGGGCCCGACACTAACTTACCCGGCTCCACGTTGGCAAAGGTGAACGTTATGGTGTGGCCGGTGATAATTAACTTGTTGGCAAAGTAGGGATAGGGGTAGCGATGGAACTCATCCCGGATCCAACAGAATTGGGCTTCTCCCTGCTCTTCGATAGGGAGGCGGGGATCTACCCCAGCGTGGACTAACCAAACATCCCCCAGGTCAAGATAGAGGGGTAAGTTGCGCATCCAGTCCACATGGCTTTGGGGAATCTGGTGCTCATAACTTTCTAGGGTTGATTTGCCGCCGCTATAAATCCAAGCATGTAGTAGTTGGGGAGAAAAGTTAAAGCCCCCCACCGCATCCAACATCATTTGTTCATGGTTACCCAACAGGCAATGGTACTTGTTCTCCATGACAAAATCCACCACTTTGGCGCTTTCTGGACCTCGGTCGATCAGGTCACCGACGAAGTAAACCCCATCTCTTTCATTGGGGGCGATCGCCTCGAACAAAGCAGTAAGGGCGTCGAAATGGCCGTGGACATCACCAAAGACAATGCGTCGAGGATTGGGCATGGATCAAGCGAGCCGGGGCAGGGGGAAATTTGCAGGACAGTCTATAACAATGGCAGACATAAAACCGCCAACAGTTGGGAAAAGGATGGATGGATTAACTAACTTGGATCGATTCCCTAGTCCAATATAGTCCAAGGGCTAGGTAATGGATTTTTTCCTAGCTTTAGTGGGGTTGGTCAGCCCGAACTCTCGGCCGGCTTGAGAGTGGTTTTAGCACTTTTTAGAATTGTAGATAGTGGATCAGTTGGGTAATCAATGCCACTGGCAATCCTAAACGCTTTTGTAAATCCCCTAGGTTGCGGTAGTCTCCCCCAATCTCCCTTTCTTGCAACAACGCAGTGGCGATCGCCGGAGATAGATGGGGCACGGTAAGTAATTGGTTAAGGTCGGCTTGGTTAACCGGAATTTTTGGTGGTGCCAGTAGGCTATCCGGATCGGCATAGGTAAAGGAAAGTATGGGTTCCCAAGGCTTAATTTGTTGCACTGGGACATTGAGGGCAGCGGCCAAATCTTCCAGGGCTAGAAATTGCACCCCCATGGTGCTCAATTCTTTTAGTTGTCGGGCCTGGTGAATAGATAACCCAGGCAAACGCAGCCATTCATCCACTGTGGCTTGGTTAACTTCAATCCTGAGGCCCAATTCCCCGGCGATCGCCAATTCTTGCCAAGATTGAAAACGGTAGTAGGGATCATTTTGCAGACGACGTTGGAGAGCCCGGCGACGAAAATTGACCATGGCCAAGGGGAAGGAAAGGGAACAAATACAATTTTAGTGGGGAAAAATCCCCGCCCCCCAACCATCTGGGATTGTAGAAATAGGGGAAGATGGTATGGAGGCATTTCACCCCCTGCAATGGCACAAGCATAATGAATTGGCATATTAGCGACGCCCAAAACCTAGCCACCATCGACTATGAAATCGGGGACCATGGCCATAGCCCTGCTCAGTATGAGATTCTGCGGCGAGTTATCTACGCCACGGGGGATTTTGAGTACCTCAACCTACTGCATTTTTCCGCCCGGGTACTGACGGTGGGGGCCGCCGCTTTAGCATCCCGCACCACCATTCTTGTGGACGTGCCCATGGTACAGGTAGGCATTGTCCCCACTTTGCAAAAGACCTTTGCCAACCCTGTTTATTGTGCTACCCAAAGCATTACCAGGCCCCAAAAGGAAAGAACAGAGGAAGCCTGGGGCATATTGAACTTGGCCCACCGTTACCCAGATGGGATTTTCGTAATTGGTCACGCCCAAACCGCCTTAGATGCCCTGATGGAGTTAGTAGAAGCCCAACGCATCCAGCCGGCCCTGGTCATTGCCACCGCCACTAATTTTGGCGATCGCCAAGACGTGGAATTAAATTTGCAAAAAGCTAACATACCCCACATCATAGTCCAGGGAAGAAAAGGGGGGACAGAGGTGGCCGTGGCCATCATTACTGCCCTAGTGGATTTAGCTTGGCAAGCCTATGAACAAAGGGCCCACCTAAATTAGTCACTTCCAACCTTTTCAAACCAGATTTAATTATGGCTTTTTGGCTGATGAAGTCCGAACCCGTCACCTATGGCATTCACCATCTCAAAGCGGAAGGAGAGACCCTCTGGGATGGGGTGAGAAATTATCAAGCCCGCAACTTTTTACAAACCATGGCTGTGGGAGATCAAGCTTTTTTTTACCATTCCAACTGCAAGCCACCGGGCATTGTCGGGCTAATGACCATTACTGCCGAGCAAGTGGTGGACCCCACGCAGTTTGACCCTGCTAGCCCATACTTTGACCCCAAGGCTACTCTGGAGAAGCCCCGTTGGTTCACCGTTAAAGCCAGTTTTACCAGGGAATTTGCCCAGATGATTACTTTGTCCACCCTCAAAGCCCAGTTTAGTCCGGAGGAATTAGGAGTCCTTAAAAAAGGGAACCGCCTGTCGGTGTTACCCGTCTCCCCGGCGATCGCCAATCGAATTTTAGAGTTAGCTTAATCCATGAGCAATGATACAATTGGAGACTGTGTCTTTTTTTGTGGAGTAACGGGTCATGACTCAACGAACCCTCGGCGGAACCAACCGCAAACAAAAACGTACTTCCGGTTTCCGGGCCAGAATGCGTACCCATAACGGCCGGAAAGTTATCCAGGCCCGCCGGAGCAAAGGTCGTCATCGCTTGGCTGTATAGTTTCCTTCCGTGGGACTACCCAAAACACTGCGCTTAAAACACTGGCAAGATTTCCAGACCGTTTATCAGCAAGGAAAGCGACATCGTCACAGCAATTTACTAATGCGGGTTCTAGGCGATCGCCAGGCCGACCATAGCCGTTTTGGCATCACCGTCAGCCAAAAAGTTAGTAAAAAAGCCACGGTTAGAAATCGTCTAAAACGTCAAATTCGCGCCGTCATTAACCATTTTCAGCCCCAAATCAAGCCGGGTTTTGATGTGGTGATTATTGTCTTGCCCCAGGGCATTGGGTGCAATTATGAACGTTTTTTGCGAGAATTAGAGCAGTTATTTAGCCAAGCTGGGATTATTGACCATGGGCATTCGAGAAACCACTTATTATGAGGGCGGCCCCCACATCGGGGACTTGATCGTCAATATTTTATTGGGGTTCACCGTCATCTTTCTCCCTTTGACCGTTGGGGCGATCGTCCGGGCCATCTGGCTTCGTTACAAAATTACTGATCGCCGTATTTCTGTCACCGGCGGTTGGATGGGTAAAGACCGCACCGACATCGTCTATGGCGAAGTGGCGAAAATGATTAAAATGCCTAGGGGGATAGGCCTCTGGGGGGATATAGTTGTCACCCTCAATGACCGTTCTCGGCTAGAGCTGCGGGCCATGCCTAACTTTCGGGAAGTCTATGACTATATGGCCGAACGGGTCGCCGACAAAACCGGTCGCCCCTTAGAAGCTATCACCCAGCAGTAGAAACAACAGTAATTAATGATATTAATCAAGCACTGGAGCCATTGAGCCCCCCAGTCTTCCCGGCAACCTTGGCAATATTTATCTAGAGAGCTTGTTAGCAATGGATTTTGGTATCGGTTTTATTTCGACAAATATCATGCTGCCAATCCTGGATTTTTTCTTCGGGATTGTACACAGTTATGGTTTTGCTATTATTGCCCTCACACTAGTAATTCGTTTAGGGCTTTATCCCCTCAGTGCCGGCCAGATTCGCAACATGAGAAAAATGCGAATCACCCAGCCCCTGATGAAAGAGCGCCAAGAAGAAATCCAAAAACGCTACAAGGACGACCCAGCCAAACAGCAAGAAGAAATGGCCAAGGTCATGAAGGAATTTGGTAATCCCCTGGCCGGATGCCTACCCCTGTTGCTGCAAATGCCCATCCTGTTTGCCCTATTTGCCACCCTGCGGGGATCTCCCTTTTCCGATATTAATTACACCGTTGACCTGCAAATATTACCCCAGGAACAGGTAGAGCGCATTGTTCCCCAAACTTTCTCCACGAAACCCCAAAATATCTACGTAGACGAAGCCCTCCATTATCCCATTGCTGTTTTCCTGCCCGGTGGCAAAATGCTTGGAGTCGGGGAGAAAACCCAGTTGGAAATTCAGAGCACCGAAGGCAAAGCTTTTAACCAAGTAATCCCCGAAAAAAATAGCCAAATTTTAACCCCTACCTATAGTGTCACCAAAGGTGAAGACCGCATTAGCGTTAATCCCGACGGCACCATTGAAGCCCTAGTACCGGGGGATGCTACCGTCCAAGTAACTATCCCCGGCATTGCGGCCCGCACCGGCTTTCTCTTCATCAAGGCCCTGGGGCAAGTGGGAGTAACTGGCGAAAACGGTGAGATCAACTGGGACATCCTTGGCATGATTGTCTTCTTTGGCTTCAGCATTTATCTCAACCAAGAATTGTCCGGTGCCTCCGGGGGAGGTGCACCCAACGCTCAAGCCCAACAGCAACAGACCATCAACAAAATTACCCCTATTTTGTTTAGCGGCATGTTCCTGTTCTTCCCTTTGCCGGCCGGGGTTTTGATGTACATTGTCATGGCCAACGTCTTCCAGACAATACAGACCCTCATTCTGATGCGAGAGCCGTTACCGGAAAACCTGCAAAAGTTGTTAGATGAACAACAAAAAGCCACCCAAGGCCGGGAGTCCCTACCCTTTGAAAAGAAAAGCAGTAAAAAGAAGGAAAAAACCTCGTAAATTTTTAAACCATAAGTCTTCACCTTTCTCAGTAGAGATGGAGGCTTTATTGTGATTGCGGAAGTTAAATTGAGACCTGAATATTGACGATGGAAAAAATAGTTACCCAAGCCCAGAATTGGCTCGAAGAACTTCTCACTCTAATGGGTTTTCCCAGTACTGTCACCGTAGCAGAGGATAAAGAAAATACTTTGGTGATGGGCCCTTGGTTAGTCATTGAGGAAAAAAATCTATCCTCAAGCCAGATTGAGCGGTTGCTAGCGGAGAACGGTTTGGCTTTAGATGCCATTCAGTATTTACTCAATGCTTCTCTACGTCCTGCCGTGGCCGACGGTGGCATAAACTTTACGCCCATCACGGTGGAGTTGGCAGAATTTAGGTCTCGTCGCCAGTCGGAGTTGATTTCTTTATCGGAAATGGCAGCCCAACGGGTACGGGAAACCCTTGAGCCAGTGGAGATGGAGGATATGACTGCGGCCGATCGCCGTCAGGTCCATAGCTTTTTTGAAGATTCCCAGGATTTGGAAACAGAAAGCCAGGGCTATGAGCCCCACCGCCGCTTAGTGATTCGCCCTCGACGTTAGGGCTGAGGAACCTTAAAACATTCTGAACTTCCCACTACTTACCTGATGTTAATTGGTTGGGTTATTTCTTTTTGCCCCCGAATAACCCGCCCAAAAATCCCCCTTGGCTGGACTTGGCTCCCTCCTGACTACTGCCGGAACTAGTGTGCTTGGCCAATTCTTTTTTCGCCGCCATCACTTTAGGGTCATTGGGGTCTAACTTCACTGCTGAGCCAATGTGAACCTTGGCCATGGTCATCATGTTGTTCTTTAGATAGGCCATGCCCAATAAACAATGAGCCTGGGCATTTTTGGGGTCGGTTTTCAGGGCAGATTTCAATTCGGCAATGGCCTTCTCATATTGCCGACGATCAAAGTTTTCCTGGGCTCGCCGTAAACTCTTTTCAAAGGGAGAAAGTTCTTCCGCCGGGGGATTATTGATGGGAGGGGTTGGGGTTGGGCCCTGGGGCGATCGTCCTGAAACCACGGGAGGAACCGTTTCTTTTGAAGACGCAATAGTTTGGAACACAGGGCGGGCAGAAGCATTTTCCCCTTTCACCATCAAAAAAATCAGATTGTATTCGCTCACTTGGGCAATCTTGCGAAAAACCGTTTTAAAGTCTTCGTAAAGCCCTTTGCTCAGGGGGGTGACCACCTTGCGGTAAACCAATTCCAAATTTTGCTTTGCTCCCTGGAGTTTCTGGGACTCTGCACTGCTAAAGCTCGGTTGCCCTATGCTAGCTAAGTTGCTCACTGTCTGCTGGATGATAAGCAAGTGTTCTTTACGGTCGTTCTCTCGGCTTAAAACTTCATAGGCCGGGTTAACAAACTTGGAGAAAAGTTTTGCTGCTAAGGCTTGCTCTTCTTCGTTGGTAGCTTTTGATGTGTCGGGGTGTAGTTGGAAAGCAATCTTGAGATAACTTTTACGAATTTCTTCGGGAGTCGCATCCAGAGGACAGCCAAGAATGGCGTGGTGGTCAACTACGTCATAATTAAACAGTCCTTGCTTGATGGGAAACGAGCTCATAAAAATTACGGGAGGGGGGCATTTCTATCCCTTTCTACTCCATTATTCCTCAGAAAGAGAAAAATACTCTCAAATTGTTAGAAACGTTCACCAAAGCTTGACCCCTAATTTCTCTTGAGCACCAAAGCAATCAAATTTTTTGTGCTCTAGCGGCGGCGTACTGCTGGAACCATTGGGGAGTTGCCGCCAGGGCTTGGCTCAGTTCCTGGTGAATTTTCCCATTGGTGGCCAGAATGCGCCCAGTGCTTAGATCCAGAGGAGAACAATCATAGGCGGAAACTATTCCCCCTGCTTCCCGCACAATGACAATGCCAGCGGCCATATCCCAGGGATTAATCCCCCTTTCCCAATAGCCGTCCAAACGACCGCAGGCCACATCGATGAGATCGATCGCCGCTGAGCCACTGCGCCGTACCCCTTGGGTGAGATGGGTGAGATAGCAAAATTCTGGATAGTTGTTATCTAAAGTTTTCACTCGGTCGTAGGCAAAACCCGTCACCAGTAAACTTTTATCCAAGCTGGCGGTGGTGGATACTTGGATGGGCCGGCGATTTAATGTGGCTCCTAAACTGGTGGCAGCCCGAAATAATTCCTGGCGAAAGGGATTGTAAACTACGCCCACTGTGGGAATGTCTTGGATCAGTAATCCAATGGAAACACAGGACACAGGATAGCTATGGGCAAAGTTGGTGGTGCCATCGAGGGGATCAATGGCCCAACAAAAAGGATTGTCAACCTGTCCTAACTGCCCTGATTCTTCGGCCAAAATGGCATGGTCTGGGCAACGGCGTTTAATGATTTCCAAAATAATCGCTTCCGCTTGGCGATCGGCTTCCGTAACCAAATCTCCGGCCCGGCCTTTTTCCTGTATCTGTTGCACCTTACCCCAGAGGGAAAAAATTTCCGCCCCCGCCGCCAGCACCGCCTCCGTTGCAATTTCTAACCAAGTTTGTAGATCAGATGGGGAAAAAACGGGTTTTTGGGCAGAAGTCATTACAAAAATTCTCAATTTGGCCAAACGAAAGGTTGCAACTAGGAAAATCAGGTTGTAGTTGTAGCCTACCTAGTCCTCATCTAAAGGCAAACCTAATCGCACCCGACCAGCCCCAAAGTAGCGGCCAAACTGTAACTCATAAACCTCGTCCTCATCTTGGGTTTCCACTTCCAAATCCGATTGGGCATAACTAACACAGAGAAGAGCATAACCTTGCCGTTGTAGGTCCGGGGATAGTCCCATGGCCTCCGGTTGATGGATTTGCCCAGAAATAACCCGCACCGCACAGGCCGTACAGGCCCCATTACGACAGGAAAACGGTAACTCAAAACCTTGGTCTTCCGCCTGGTGGAGAATGTAACGGTCGTCGGAGACAATCACGCTGTAGTCTTTTTCGTTTTGGCGATCGTGGATCAGAACTCGGTGGGAACGGGACATTATGGGCTGGTTTGAATCCAAATTAGGTTTGTGTCTTCCACTATTGTATAATCATTTCTTGTGACCAAATTGGAGAGGTGGCCGAGCGGTTGAAGGCGCAGCACTGGAAATGCTGTTTGGGGGTAACTTCAACGAGGGTTCGAATCCCTCCCTCTCCGTTGAGAACAATAGTGACAACTAAGACCAGATAGGGAAATGCAGTTGAAATGCCGCTACCTTGTCTGGTTTTATCGTTCCAGGGCTTGGGCAGTGGGTAGGTCGGAATATGAGAGCAAGGCGACGGAAAGTGTGATAGGTTAGAAATGGCTCGGACTCATGCGATTACAACGCCCAAATCTTGTCAGGACCGGAAGGTAGCAGCAATAAGGGATGCTTGTGGTAGGCGTGAACTCCGGGCTTCCGGCTTTTCTGGAGGAAAATAGAGGAGTTTATGGCGAGTGGAAATAAGTTTCAGTCGATGTTGCCGGTATCTCCCACAGGCCAATTCATTTGCCAACAGGATTTAAATTTTTACGACAGTAGCGATCACCAGGAATTAGCTACCCAAGCAAAACAGGGACGATATTTGCGCCTAACAGAGAAGATTGAACGGTCAGCAGTGTTGGTGGAACAGGCGGAAGACCGTTACCAAGGTTGGCTAGCGGAGGACGATTTACAAAATTTGACCCCGGCCGTTCATGCTTATCAACCAGTGACAGTAACCAGAGCCGAAATTGAACAGCGAATTTCCCAGGTAATTGACTATTTGCTGGAAGCGAAGCAAAGGGAAAATTACTATCTTTGGGGAGGTAATATCGGCCCCAACTACGACTGTTCCGGTTTAATGCAAGCCGCTTTTGCTAGTCAAGGTATTTGGCTACCCAGGGATTCCTATCAACAGGCCGCCTTTTGTCAGCAAGTAGTTGATGTGAGGCCCCAACGGCGATCGGGAGAATTAAACCAAGTAATGGTGGAGGCGATCGCCAAGGAATTTTTACCGGGGGATTTAATTTTTTTTGGCAATCAACGGGTGGATCATGTGGGAATGTATCTGGGGGAAGGAAAATATATCCACAGTTCTGGCAAAACCCATGGCCGCAACGGTATTGGCATCGATTCCCTCACCGATTTAACGGATCCCATTAGCCATAAATATTTTCAAAAATGGTGGTTCTGTGGCCGGGTTATAAAAAGTTTTAATCCGGTTGAAGATGAGCTCGCTAGCACGAGCATTGCCGTTGATGCCAGCTTGCTTAAATAAAATAATTCATCCGGCAGACTGTTCTGGATTTTTGATTCTCTGTTCCAATTCATCAATGGTTTTCAGAAGTAACCTTTTAGCCTGTAATTTCCAGCCCCACTGTTGAATTTTGACCGCTATGGGTAAGGCGATCGCCGGAGCCAGAAAGTCCAACGGTTGTTGCAGGGAAATACCAAATAATAAGCCCAAGCCTGCAATACCCCAAAAAGGTAGGGCAGCCGTTTGACGATTATCTTCCACTAACCGAGGCAAAAATCCCTGGGGCATAATTTCTAGCACCTCAGCTTTTAACTCCTGCTGTTGTTTGTAGTTGAGAGATAAAGCCATCTTGCGACGAATTTTTTCTATTTTGCGGGCCTCACTGCTGTATTCCGTCAGTTCATCCTCCGCCATCCGCACATAGGTTTCTAAATTGGCCATGGGCTTACCTGTTACTGTTACCTTTTTAATTAATTGCTCAAGACTCTTCGGCAGAGGCTTTTTTTCTAGGAGCCAAAGGGGGTAAAGCGCACTGGAGCAGTGGGTACTTGTCCCGATTGACAGACTTGGAAACGACCCATGAGGGCAGTGTATTCTAAGCGCCCACCATTAATTTGGTACTCATCCCTGGGGCTAGGTAGATGGCCCGCCGGGGCGTTAAGGGTGAAGTCCAAATTTTTCTTGAAAATGACCCACTGGTTCTCTTTACGCCAGCCAATGCGATCACCAAATTGGTCGTAGGACTCCGGTGACATTAATCTACCGGGGCGATTCCCCGTGGCCAAAAACGCTTCCAATTGGGGAGTGAAGCCAAAACGATTGTTGGAATGTTGTAACCATAACTGATCAATGGTTTTCAGATCCTGGCAGGGAATTTGCTCAATAGTGTCGGTGGTCAACCAACCCTGGAGTGTCCGATTGGTAGCGGCCAACAGCAGGCGGCGGGTAATTTCATTGGCCTGACTAAACTGCTGGGATGCTAAGGCCGTTTCCAAGGGCTGGAAATTTAGTTCCACCTTGGGGATCGGGGTGGAAGTATTATTCTGGGGAGCCGGGGCTGTGAACTGGGCCCTAACTAATGGGGCCGTTGTCACCAAGCTTCCTAATAGAACTGTCGCGGCAAGTTTCAGCAAATGGGTTGCGGTGGTCATAGTCAAAGGCAGTCAAATTAGGGCAAAAGCTAAACACCGTTGGCGCATTTCAGAATACCACGGACTTTTAGCTAAATACATGGGAACGTTCCTCCCTAGTGTAGCGAGGAAAAGACTTGCATTAACTGGCGATCGCCCCCAATATGGATCCCTGGGGACTACCGCCTGCCCCATATCTATCTAAGGCAATCTAAGGCAATCTAAGGCAATGACCATGGTGGCCAGTTGGACTCGAAACCACATTTTAGACCTAACCGATTGGCGGGGCGAAGAATTAGACATTGTGCTACAGACCGCCACCACATTCCAGCAAGTACTGAGTGGACAAACAAAAAAAGTACCTGCCCTCCAGGGACAAGTAGTCACCAATCTTTTTTTTGAGCCATCTACCCGCACCCGCAGCAGCTTTGAGTTAGCGGCCAAGCGCCTTTCCGCTGATGTGATGAATTTTTCCCCTGGTACTTCTTCCCTTACCAAGGGAGAGACTATTTTGGACACCGCCAAAACTTACCTTGCCATGGGGTCTGACATTTTTGTTATCCGCCACCAACAGGCCGGGGTGCCCCATTTCATTGCTTCCCAAATGGACCGGCTCCAAACCGGAGTCAAGGTACTCAATGCGGGGGATGGGCAACATGAGCATCCTTCCCAAGGATTACTGGATTTATTTACTATCTGCTCCCAATTTGCGCCGGACAATCCTGCCATTCAATGCCTCCAGGGAAAGAAGATCGCGGTGGTAGGAGACATTTTACATTCCCGGGTGGCGCGTTCTAATCTGTGGAGTCTAACTACCGCCGGGGCTGACGTGCATTTAGCGGGGCCTCCCACCCTGTTACCAAAGGAATTTCAACAATTAACCCTAGCGCCGGGATCGGGTAAACTCCATTGTCATTGGCAGTTGCAGCCAGCCTTGGAAGGGGCGGATATAGTTATGACTTTGCGGTTGCAAAAAGAACGGATGACAGCCCATCTTTTACCCAGTTTGCGGGAATACCACCATTATTTCGGCATTACCCACGATCGCCTAAAGGTGTGTCAACCAGGGGTAAAAGTGCTGCATCCGGGGCCGGTGAATCGGGGGGTAGAAATTAGCTCCGAACTGATGGATGACCCGGACATTAGCTTGATCCAAGACCAAGTAACCAGTGGAGTAGCCATCCGCATGGCTCTACTTTATTTGCTAGGCACTGTTCAGGAATAGGAGTAAACGGAGAGAGAGGGATTCGAACCCTCGATGGAGCTATAAACCCCATAACTCCTTAGCAGGGAGCCGCTTTCAACCGCTCAGCCATCTCTCCAGACTGACAGTTCCATATCATAGCAAACAATGACGTCTTCCGCCTTTTTCAACCGGCAATTTCTACTCCCTTTGATGCGGAGGATAATTCGGAGACTTGACGTTGGTGTTAAAAAATCCAACGTTGAATACCAAAGTAGTTCCCAGTTACTGATTTTTACCACTTTCTAAGAGTTGCCGGAATGAACTCCAACTGGTTTCGTTGGGACGCTGGTCAGATAAGGGTGGCGGTTCAACGTACTCGGGAAAGTTAGTGGTAATTTCCTTCTGCATTACTGCCGACAAATCATCGAAGCTGGCTAATTTACGCCCAGCGGTGTTGAAGTATAACAACCCAACTCGATCGCCCATTTCCATCCAAGGTAACCAGTTGGAAAGCCTAGCCCAACCAACGGAGGCCGGGGCTGAGGTCCCCTGGGGATCCGTCAAAGCGTCGACATCACCAAAGAAGTTGAACATCTCCGTGGCGTGATAGGTTCCCCCCACATAGCGCTGAAATTTCCCTCCCAAGGGATTGGGGTAAAACAGGGGCACGGTTACGTTCATCCACCATTGGTTTCCTAACACCGTAAGTTCCCTGGCGATCGGACTGCCGTCATTGTCCTTTAAGCGATAGCTAAAATTCACCGGATCGTTGGCCACATGAAAGACTTCGACTGTTTTGCCAGTCCAGGGATTTTCCCACTGACGTAACACTTCTCCGGTAACGGGATCTTTGTAGAGTAAAATCTCCCGGCTCACCATGCGAAAATCTTCGTCATCATGGCCATCTGCCAGGGGGCCACATTGGCGGATATTCATGCCCTCCACCAGAAAAAGCAAACGGTCTGGCTCTCCTGGAATCCGACTATAGGTTTTACCTTCCCACCAGTAGATTATCGGTTGACCATCTTCCGTCGAGCAGAAAACCTTCCGGAGGGCTTGCAGTTGACCTTCTGGTTCACCCAGTTCCAAAGCTTGGACAGCAGGGAATCCCATACCAGCCACCAGAAGCACTACGGATAAGGGGGAAAGGAAAGCAGAAAAAAATCGTGGCATGGTTAATGCCATAGTTTGTGCCTCAATAACAATTAATAATTAACGCTTGGTTCTTAACTTTGTTTCAGCTCAAGGGCATCCTCCGTAGCAGCACCGTGGACCGTTTTCACCCACTTGAGTCGTTTGGGGCGAAAAGCCATGCGGGCGGTGACGGCGGGCATAATGATCAGCCAGTGGAACATATAAATGGTGCCACCGATGGTGCGAGCTAGTAGGGCCGGCATTTGTTGCCAAGGAGATTCGCCTTCGCTGGGAGTTAAGCGCTTTAGTCCGTAGTACATGCCCCAACAGGAAAAACCGATCGCCAGATAACTGAGGGGAGTGAGCAGGGGAAAACGTCTTTGCCACAGGGCCATGAGTAAATCCGGTACAGCGGCGGTGGGTAAAAGATATTGCATTAATAGAAAGGAAAACAAATCCAACTTTTTCTTCCAGCCCATGGGTTGGGTGCAAATCCAGCGCCAATAGTCGAGGTATCGTTGGTAGCCGCCTTCCGCCCAGCGATTACGTTGGTGCCAAAGGGCGATCGCCGTGGTGACTCCCTCTTCTTCCACCGGGGGATTGACTAAAATACCCACTTTCCACTGGTGGAGATGTAAGCGAATGGTTAAGTCTAAATCATCGGTGATGGTCTGCTCATTCCAGCCGCCCACCGCATCTAGGGCTTGGCGGGCCACAAATTGACCATTACCCCGCAGTTCTCCAATGCCGCCGGTAACGATTCTCTGCTGTTGAAAATAGGCATCTAGGGCCATTTCCGCCCCCTGGCCCCTGGTCCAAAAATTGACAGCTTCGTTGGCGATCGCTTTGCGTACTTGTAGAGCCCCAAAAGTCGGTGAAGCAAAATAGGGCACCACCCGCCGCAGTAAATCTTTGGGCACATTGGCATCGGCATCAAATACGCCAACGATGTCCCCTTGGGTTTGGGCTAACACTTCATTTAAAGCCCCTGATTTACCGCCACTGGCCCCCGCGCCTCTCCTTACTACTTTTAACTGGGGATACTGCTGACGTAGTTGGTCCAAGATGGCCGGAGTCCGGTCAGTGCTGTTATCGTCCACAATCCAAACTTCATGGCGATCGCCGGGATAGTCCAAAGAGCATAACTGCTGCACAATTTTGCCAATTACCGCCTCTTCATTTTTGGCGGCCACCATTAAACAAACCTGGGGATAGGGCACCGTGGATGCATCTCCAGTAAGCAGGGGGGGGGCTTCTTCTGGGGTTGCTTTCATTAACCTGAGAGCCTGCAAAGAGAGGGCACCGGTGAGGGCCCACACCAGCCAACTGCCCCAAACCCAGTAATGGAGAGTGATGACGACTGTCCAAATGGCCATAAGCATTACCGCTGCTTTTTTGCGCCGCCCCTCCGATCCCCGGAAGAAATCGTTGCGAAAATCCTCCTCCTCCGCTTCGGGATCATCCCATTCGGCTAGGAAGGCTTCTAAGGGGGACAGCTCGGCATCGTTATCTTTCCACGGAAATTGGGGCATAGGTACCTAGGATGTGGTCAGGAAAACTAGACATTGCCCTCCATTCTAGCGATTGCTTGCGATATTTTCGGGGAGTGGCATCTATCCAGGGAAAATCCTTGCCGTTCACTTAGGGGTCGAGGGCTGGAACTTAGGTGCCAAAATAGTTTATTTGTTAGGTTTTCTCCCATGGATTTTCGTCGCTGGATTGCCCGCCGTGACCAAGATTGGCAGACTCTGGACCAAATTTTGACCCGTATGGAAACCAAGGGGATCAAGTTCCTGGCCACGGAGGACATTCAACAGTTGGCTAGTTTATACCGGGCTACTTCCGCCGACCTGGCCCGAGCCCAAACCCATAATCTCAATCCCCGCCTGAGGCAAAACTTACAAGCTTTAATCACTAGGGCCTACAGCCAGATTTACCAAGGCGATCGCCGACAGGAATGGGGCAAAGTAAAAGAATTTTACCTGTGGCAGTTGCCGTTAGTGTTGCGACAAACGGGGATTTACACCATGGCGGCCTTTGGTATTTTTTGCTTCGCCAGTGCCATTGCCTGGTGGTATAGCTGGCGGGATCCCGCTTTTCTAGAATTGGTGGTGCCAGGGGATTTAATCAGCACTGTTCGGGACGAAGGCCAGCTCTGGATGGGGTCAATTTTAACGATGAAGCCGGTGGCGGCCAGTGGCATTATGATCAACAATCTCTCTGTGGCCTTTGGCATGGTGGCCGGAGGAGTGGTGGTGGGACTATGGACTATTTACGCTCTGTTTTACAACGGTTTACTGCTGGGGGCGGTGGGAACATTGGTAGCCCAACATAATTTAGCCATTCCCTTTTGGGGCTTTGTTTTTCCCCACGGTTCCCTGGAATTACCGGCAATTTTTCTGGCAGGGGCAGCGGGATTACTCATTGCTAAGGGCATTGTTTGGCCAGGGCCCTACCGTCGAAGTTACGCCATCAAACAACAGGCGATCGCCGCCGCTCAATTGGTATTTGGCATTGTGCCCCTGCTGATCGTTGCGGGCATTATTGAAGGGTTTATTTCCCCGGCCCCTTGGATTCCCGATGGTTTGAAATATCTTTTGGGAACGGCATTCTTTTTGCTTTTACTCAGCTATGCATCCCGGCAAAGGCCGTAACACCAACTAGGACTTTTTGGTGAAGCAACGGAAGTAAAGGGAGACAAAAAATTCCTTGACAGGAAAAGCAATAAATGTGATCGGGTTGATGGTGACGATGATATTGCGGCTATCCCGTTTTACCCCCTTCACCACTTGCCGAGCCACCCAGGCTGCACTCATAATCCCCACCGGATTAAGTTTGCTTTTGAACGGTCCTAAAATCAGCTTACGGATCACACAGGGGGAATCCAAGCGCTTCAAGGTAACTACATCTCCCAACGCCCGCTTGCTCAGTTCATACAAAGGACTAAAGGCCGGGTTCACCTCCGCTTCAGAGGTATTGACCCAAATTTCCTTGGTGGCGATGTGGCGGTTAGTTTTCACCGTGGCTAGGAATAATTCCATCAGCCGTAGGGCAGAAAAAGTGTTGACTTCATAGGCTTCCTGAATTGCCTGGCCATCGCGCCTTTGGTGGACGTTTACCCCATGGTTGATAACTAAAACATCAATTTCCGCCAGTAAATCCTTCAGTTGATCTTCCTGGCCAATGCACCATTGTTCGGTTCTGATGGGAATAGTTTTCTCTGCTCCGATAACAGTTACTTCCTGACCACAGGACGTAATGGCGATCGCCTTAGCTCCTTGTTGATGGAGTTCCTGCAACAGGGCTTGGCCAAAACCACCGGAAGCTCCGGTCACTGCAATTTTTTTACCTTTTAGGGACAAAGCGGTGCCCAACATTTTATCCACCAAAGTTAAAGTTCCACAGAAGTAAGCATTAGGATCGTCAAAATGATGCCGCCAATGATAAGTCCGGTTCACCATCCACGGGGCCGGTGGTGTTAAAAATGGCCCGGGGCGATGGGTTAAATCCGTAATTTCGTCTGCATTGGGCAACCCCACTCCCCTGGCGATCGCCGATAGTAAAAAACCTAGGGTGTAGACCATTCCAGCGCTAGCGGCCAGGATTAGAGGCCACTGACTGAAACCCTGCCACATCCAAGTCAACAGCGGGGGCCAAATACCAAAAGCTAACATTACCAATGCTTCCGGTACATCATTGTACCAGTGGGCCTTTTGATAAATTTCCGTACTCACCACCGACAAATCCGACCGAAACACCCGATGGTGCCAACCATGGAGACGATAAAGGGGCGACCACACATGGGCCAGGGCATGGTAGCAGTCCCGCACCAGTTCCACCCACAGCACCGAAGCCAGGGCCAAACCCAACCCCATTAACCAAGCCATTGCCATACGTTAAAAATTTTTACTGGTATGTTAAGTTTTGTTCTATCGATGGTAACGGTTTACGGTCCGGGCAGATCCATTTGCTCAGATATTTTTCAAAAAAAACAACATGTGCAGTACTTTTGTTGGGTTTGACATGAACTACATCTATTTTATATGTGAAACCTATACTTTAAAATTCCGCTACTTTCGTCTATTTCTACGGTAGCCAATTTTCCTGACTGTGCTTTCTTGAGAAGATTGTCAGTAGTTTGGATATTAATTTTTAATCCTTGCATGATTTGGTAGTGTCATCTATGTAGTGAATGCCCAAAAAAGACCAAAGTCGGGGCGAAATAGCACTTCCGAACTTTAGACCAAATGAAGACAGAGCTTAAAAACACTTTTGATCGAGACATTGACCTGATTACCCGTGAGAGCATCCACACTAGTCTTAACTAGTTACGCCGTCACCAAATCATTTCTTCAGCCCAGGTGATTTATGCAACGGGGCCTTCAATTTTTACTTGATACGCTTTATCCGCAGCGCTGATCCTGACCTATACTACTCAATGCTCAATGGCGGAAAGATCAAATATGGTTATTTTGCTGCCGAGCTTGTAATTGTTGACGAATGTCGGTATGAACTGCCCTGGTTATGGGATAGAAAATAGCTAGTATCAATCCGCCCAGTAAAAAGAAAGCTGGCAGGGGAGCAACGGCAAAACGAATGGCCCAGAGAGCACTGTCCGGTTGAATGGGAATTGGTTCCCCAGGAATGCGGGCAATAAAGCCGGACGCTTCCAGAGTTAGCCCCACCAAAAATAAGCCAAGGGCTAAACCTACTTTTTGCAATAGCACCATAAAGGCGTAGAAAAATCCTTCTCTGCGTTTGCCGGTGTTTAATTCGTCTAGATCCACCACATCGGGAATCATAGACCAGGGAATTAAATAGGCTACGGACACTCCCACTCCAGCAAAAATAGCTAGGGTGTACAGTAAAGCAACCTGTCCTGGTTGCACTAACCAAAGCCCAGCTTCTGCCCCCATCCACACCATGGAGCCGAGAAAATAGATCACTTTTTTATCTAAAAACTGAGCCAAAGCTTGCCAAACAAATAGCATCACGAGGGCGGTGCCCTGGACAGCTAGGGCAATGGTGCCGGATTGTTGCTCATTTAAGCCCATCCAACTAACCACGAAATAAACCAGAATTGATGCGGTCAATTGGACGGCCAACCAGGAACAGAGGTAAATACCAATGACAAATAGAAAAGCCCGGTTACTGAAGGCAATTTTGAGTTGTTTCAGCAGAGGCAAATTTTCTGTAACTCCGGGACTGGGGGAATTTTCAAGCTTTTGTAGATGTTCTTCTACAGCGCTGTCCCGCAGTGTAAAACCAAATCCACCCCAAATTAACCCCAGTAGAATGAGGAAAAAGCTGATGTAATCAAAACCGCTGCCCCCCAACAAGTTAAAACTTTTGGCGATCGCCAATAAGATTAGGGTAATGCCGGCGGCCATTAACAGAGGCGCTAAACGTCGGCGTAGACTGGGCGAAAGGATTGGTTCTTTACCCTTTTCTTGTAGCCTTAACGCACTCCACAGTAGAGCCGAGATGGAGAGCACGGAAATCATTACTCCCAATTCACCAAACTGCTGCTGGGGGCGATCGGGCAAACCGGCGGCGATGAGGATGTAGAGAATGAGGGAAAGAATACTGCCGCCAATGGAAAAAGCAAAACGAAAACTATTTAGCCTAGTGCGCTCATTGTAGTTCTGGGTCAGCTCCGGTGTTAGGGCCGTGTAGGGCAAATTAACCGTGGTGTAACACAAATTAAATGCCATGGCGATCGCCACATAGTAAATAAACAATCCCCATTGATTAGTCAGGCGATCGTCGCTGAAATGGGGAATTAACCACTGGGCAGTGTAAAAAAGAGCGAAGGGAATCATTCCTCCCAACATCCAAGGCAAACGCCGGCCCCATCGACTGCGGGTGCGATCACTTAACAAGCCAATGATCGGGTCATTGATGGCATCAAAAATTTTGCCAATCATCAACACACTACCCGCCAGGGCCGCCGGTATTCCCGCCACATCGGTGAGGAAAAACAGCAGGTAAAACACCAAAATGTTGGCAGTTATAGCCGGGCCAAAGTCCCCTGCTCCATAGGCCAATTTAGTGGTGAAGTGAAGTTTTTCGGCGGAAAGGGATTGGCTCATTAAGTTTGATGATGGCGGTAAGTTCCTAGCCCACAGCGTAGGCTACCCGTAGGGCCCAGATAATCAGGGCACCAATGCCCCCCAGGATTAACATTGCCGAAACAGCGACGAGGAAGGGCTTATCTGCCCCGTCGAATTTCATGATGCCACGGTTCAGGTCTGACATAAAACCGACTCTCCAAAAGACTACATTGCAAAGGTTAGACGGACTTCCATGGTCTTAGTTTACTGTCTTGTCTGGAGCTTAACCTGTTCCCACGGACACTTTTTAGTCAGGTTTTGATGGCATCACTCACACCATGGCCCAAAGCAGGGAATCAAATATTTGTTGCCATCTTTGACCCAAAGTCTCAGCAACCTGGGGGAATTGTAGAAAGACAAAATATGCCGTCAAGGAAATTCCCCCCACTAAAATGTAAATCCATTTGCCTAGATTGACTTCCACCACTAGGCAATAAAGCCAGTAGAAAACCAATGCTGCAAAAATCACCCCTGCGCTCCCCATCAATTGCAAGGCGATGACATAGATGTCCGTTTTGTCTAAAGTCGAATTATGTACTAAGTTTGCGGCGTAACCAGCGTACCAAACTTGGATTATAATTCCTGGAATCCAGCCGATCCATTGAAATTTGAGTGAATTAATCACATCGACAATGGCACTTGTCCAATTGCCAAACCATTGCCATTCTTCATTCTTTCCTGTGATTTGATTCCACACTCCATTGATGAGTACAACTAATAGCAATGCCAATACCCAGGGAGCAATCAGCAGAAGCAGTAAACCCCAGTACATAACGATACTACCGAGGGCATGGCCCATTAGTTTCAGAAATAGCAGGCCCATAGTAGTGGATCACAAAAACGTTGGCATTTATCCTATCACGGGGATAATTTGCCGTTTCCCATTAATTTACCAAGTCTAATAATCGTAATCTAAAATCACTTTTAGCCATTGGGGAGGCCGGGGAATGGGATTACCCAAACGATCCAAAATCAAGAGCGCTGTTAAATGCACTGCCAGCATATAAATCAGACTGTTGAGGAAAACCATACCTACTGCCAAGAATTGTACTAGTAGCACGTCTGGCTGAGCCAAAATATTGAATTGTAAAAATAGCCAGTCAAGCAAATTGGTGATCTGTCCCATGACATATTGCCAAAGGTTTTCCCCCAACAGAAAGGAAAATAGCCAAAAGCGAAAGAAAAAGCCAAAGGTACCGATTAGTGCACCGGTAAAAATGGAAAAGCCCCAGGATGCATTTCTCACCCAGCAGAATCCCAACTGCAAACTCATGAGCCCATAGGGAATGACAAAGACCACACTCCGGGTGGGGCCCATCAACACAGAAAGTAGCAACCCGGCGGCAATCATGCCCTTAATGGCGGCCGGCGATCGCCAACGCAGATAAACCAGAGCCAGGGGAATGGGAAACAGGATCCTTAATAGGGGGCCAATGGGAAAATAATAATTAATCAGCCAAATAATGCTGACCATGCTAGCGAGAAAGGCGCTTTCCACCATGGCCAGGGTCTGGGGAGATTTCAACACCGGCTGTTGACGGCTCAAGGGTAATTCCTGTAGTGCTTTGCTTTCCTCTGTTTCTCCGTCCCCCGCATCCACCCAATTGTCTTCATCCATACTATTCACATCGACCATATCCGCCGTAGTCTCCTTGGGATCACTAACAGAATTGGTAATCTCAGCTTTAATTCCGGTATTCGGCGATCGGTCAGCAGAAAAAGTCATGGAAAAAGTTTTTCAGTTATAACTTTGAACCCATCTAACACGGGATTCTGTGGCAACAAGCCCAACCCACCTAGTGTGACATACTATGTTTCGGCGATCGGCAATGGTGCCAGGGCAATATTTTCTATGTTCAGGAAATTAGATCTTCTAAATCCCTGAGATTGGCCACACTGATAAAATCCGGCTCTCGATGGATTAAGCCCCGTTTTTCCAGTTTAGTTAGGCAACGGGTGACAGTTTCCCTGGCTAACCCACTAATACTACTCAATTCTCGGTGGGGCAAATTGGGAATAATTACCCCTTTGTCCGTATCTCGGCCCCGACCTTCCGCCAAAAATAGCAGGGTATCCGCCACCCGGGTTAAACTTTCTGCTTCCCTCAGCCGCAAACGACGGTTAAGTTGCCGCAGACGGCGAGCAATGATCTGGGCTAAACGAATGCCCGCCATGGGCTCTGTTTGGAGAAAATTGTAAAATTCCGGAGCTGGTACACTGCACACTTCCGCCGGGGTAAGGGTGATGACGTCGGTGGAGCGGGGAGCCTCTTCGATCGCCGCCATTTCCCCGACAATCTCTCCCCGGCCGACAATGTTGAGGGTTACTTCCCGACCATCCACATTATGGGTGCGAATTTTGACCCAGCCATCCATGACGAAATAAACTGAGCCGCCCCAGTCATGTTCGAGGAGAATAACTTGGTTGGCGGGATGACTGCGAACGGAAACATGGGCAATGGCCTCTTGCAATACTTCCAGCCTTAATCCCTCAAAAAAAGGTATTTCTTGGCTTAAACGCTCAGTAAACTCTGAATTTTGGGGACTAGTGCCCATAACCCTCCTCCCTAAACATTGATAGCCTCCCTAGGATGGCTCGGTCTTTTAATTCTGGCAAACAATGGTTGAAACATCTTGTTTACCTGGGTTTGAATTCCCTATAAGTAAACCTTAAATTGGTTGTGCCCCACTCCAGAGAAAGTGAGTTTTTTCACTTGCTAGGGAGCATTTCTGGATTGGATTAAGACTTGTTACCATGAACCGAGTGGGCAAACCAAATCAAAATGGCACAAACAATGCCACTGGCAATAGCCTGTGGGTTCCAAGCTTGGGAATTTTTTTCCTCAACTAAATCCCCCCAAATTAGAATCACATCGAGCAGAATGATCGCTTGTTAGAGAAGGGAAGATAGATATTCTAACGGGTAGTTGACAGTAATTTATTGAAAGACATTTATCACAGTCTAATTCTTTAGGATTTTCTACAGAAGAAACTAAAAAATTGTGTGCTGCCGATATCAATAACTTTTGATTTGTTAGCGGTACCCAGATTTTTTATAAAATCAATTTTTTATGGCCGCTTATTCTACAGCAAATTTTCGTACTCCGGTTGAGATTGTAGTTGTTTAAGCAAATCCTTGATGTCCTGGGTATGGTCTTTGGGCACCACCAGGGTGACATTGCCTTCCCGCACAATTACCACGTCTTTCAAGCCAATGGTGGCAATTATCTGGTTCTCATCACTGGCGTAAACAATACAGCCCCGGCTATGCAAGTTGACATGGTTAGCCAAATCCACATTGGCTTCTGTTTCGGGAAAAAGTCGCTCCAAGGCATTCCAATCCCCCAAATCATCCCAACCAAAATTGGCCGGTAGAACGGCGGCTAATTGGGTTTTTTCCATCAATACATAGTCAATGCTTTTCTTTTCTAAAGCTGGGTAACCGGCTGCTCCCTTAGCCCTTAAAGTAGCTAATAATTCGGGGGCGTGCCGGTCTAATTCCCTTAGTACCACCCCGGCTCGGAAAATGAACATGCCACTATTCCAACTAAACTTACCGCTGTCCACAAAGGTTTGGGCCGTGGCTCGGTCGGGCTTTTCGGTAAAGCGGGTCACTTGATACACCGGTAAACCATCTATTTCCCGTTCCAATGTGCCCTGCTCGATGTAGCCATAACCAGTAGCGGGGCCATGGGGTTTAATCCCAAGGGTGACAATGGCGTCCTGTTCCTGGGCATAGGCGATCGCCGCTTTCAAAGTTTGCTCGTAGGCGCATTGGTCTTTAATCCAGTGGTCAGCGGGAAAAAAACCAATAATGGCATCGTCTCCATACTGTTGGGCGATTTCTAGGCTAGCCCAGGCCACCGCAGGGGCCGTATCTTTTCCCTCTGGCTCCACTAGGCAATTTTCCTTGGGCAATGAAGGCAATTGCTCGAAAACACCTTCTGCAATGGGGGCCGCCGTAATCACCCACAAATTTTCCCAGTCCCCAGCCAAGGATAGTAGACGTTGGGCTGTGGCCTGCAATAGACTAACCCCGGAACCATCCAGGGACAAAAATTGTTTAGGTCGTTGCCTACGGCTTAGGGGCCAAAATCTTTCTCCTTTACCACCGGCAAGAATTACGGGAATGAAAACGGGGGATGATGTATTCATAGGGGGCAAAATTGACTGGCCAGGGATTTCCACCGCCTAGGATACAACGACAGGAATCCCAGGGGTCTGAAAATTCTTAATAATCAAGATTCAGACGGTGGGGGAGTTAGGTTACGGGCCGGATCGCCTAATAAAACCTTATCCATGGGGCCAGCATTTAAATTTTCCGGTAACACCTGCCAATGTTCGGCGATTTGTTGTAACAGTCGGTCCTGCTCGACTCGCAGACGATCAAAATTGGGGCCATTATTGATGATGGCAAACCAAACAGTGCCCCGCTCCTGGGTAGGAATAGTACCCGCTAGGGCACTGACCGTATTTAATGTGCCAGTTTTTATCGTTAATCCCTGGGGCATACTGCGCCATTCCAATGTTCCCCGGCGATCGCGCCCCATGACGGGAAAAATATCGTCAATGCCTAGGCCATGGGGTTCCAGTTGCGCCGCTAAAACTTGATACATTTTGGTCACGGCCCTGGGGGAAAGCCGATTGTCCACCCCTAGGCCGGAGCCATTTTTTAGTTGAATTTCCGCCGCTGGAATTGCCCCCAAGCGCGAGGTGGTTTGGGCCACGATCGCCGCTCCGCCTATGGCCTGGGCCAACATCTCGGCCATATCGTTATTGCTGTAGATGTTCATCTGTTTGAGCAAGGCCGCTAGGGGAAGGGATTGATGCTCTAGTAACGGTTCTAAGTTGGCGGGTAAAACAGCCTGGGTCTGGACAGCGCCAGCAATTTTTACTTGGGGCCGGGGAGTATTGGGAGGTAAATCCCCGAAGGCTTGGCTCACTGTGGCCGACCATTGGCTTTCATCCACGGCTTGTTGAAATAAAGCTCCGGCAATGGCAGGGTTGGCCTCAAAGTTCATAGCAAAATTGCCCACCGCCACCAAATCTCCGGTTACTTCCCGAATGCCTGCTTGGTTCAGGGCATTGCCCACGGCGATCGCCTCTTCCCAGACAAAGAGGGGATCATGGTCCCCAGCGACGAATAAATTCCCCTCTAAAACCCCGTTATGGATGGGGCCATCGGTGTAAAAACGGGTGATAAAACGATGGTTGGGTGCCCATTTATCCAACGCCGCCACACTGGTGGCAATTTTGGTCAAAGAAGCCGCTGGAAAAGCACTTTCTCCCTGGTTGTAGCCCAAATAGGCCCATTCTGACTGTAACCAAATGCCCTGGCGCTGGCGATCGTAGCCCAAGGATTCCAGGCGATCGAGGTAATTATCTACAATTTTGTCGATGGCCGGATCCGCTTGGGTGGGTACAGCAAAAACCTTCGCTTCCTGCCAGGCCACTTCCTGGCCAACTAAGGGTTCCCCCGCGCCCCCCCAACTGAGCAGGGCCAACACCGTCGCCCCAAAGATTCTCACCATAACTTAGCTTTTTCCTCCCACCAATTATCCAAGCGGCTTTGAAAAACCTTGGGTGGCCCCTAGGCTTTGACCAGAATGTTGTTGCCGCTCACCTGGGTAGCATAGGTAGGTAAATCCCTGATGGCGGGCCCCTTCAGCACCTTGCCGGTGGCCGCAAATTCCGCTCCGTGGCAGGGACAGACAAATTTACCATTGGCTTTTTTCCAATTCACCTGACAGCCGTTGTGGGTACAAGTGGGATTAACCGCACTAATCTGGCCACTATTACCATTGGGTACTACCGTCACCGGCCCCTTGGGAGTGTTCCCCTTCAACTCTCCCTTGGCCTTGAGGTCCGCCATGGTACCAACATTTACCGTTTGTCCTTGGCCGTTACTACTATTACCACCAAAACAACCAGTGATGACAGCGATCGCCGTACTGAAAGCAGTGTAAGAAATTAGCTTGCGTCGTTTGACCATGGTGGTAGATAAAAAGAACTGCCCCCAGTTTAGCCAAAGTTTCGATGCGGTGGCAGTTGGAAGCAGTCTGATTTTGAGGCAATAAAAGCAAGAACACTAACGAACAGTTTCTAAGCTCTCAATTTTCTTGGTAAACAGCTCTGTGAAGATGCTCATCACCGTGCGTTTTTCACGGACACGGATGTTAGCTGTGACGGACATGCCCGATTGGAGGGGAATCTCCCGCCCATGACTAACTAATTCCTGGCTATCTAGCTTGATCCTGACGGGGAATCGATAAAATTGATAGGTTTGATCGGGGGGCAGGGCATCGGAGCCGACGTATTCCACTTCCCCATCGACTCCACCAAACTCACTGTAGGGGAAGGAATCAATCCGTACGTCAACGGGCATACCAGTGCGCACGAAACCGATATCTTTATTTGTCACATCCACCTCGGCTACTAAGCTATCGGCGGGAATAATTTTGAGCAGAGGTTCAGTTTGGTTGGGGGGGGTAACGTAACCAGGGGTGGCCTTGAGGTCAAATACAACCCCATCCACCGGGGAAGTGATTTCTTGATAACCAAGGTTTACCTTTGCCCGTTCAATCTGTCCGTTTAATTCGGTCAGCCGTTTGTCGTTATCAACGATGATTTTGGTGATCTGACTATCAATTTCTGCCAGCCGCTTATTGTTGTCTGCAAGGCGATCATAGATGTCCTTATCAGTTACGGCGCTGGTGTTGGCCAGGCGGGCTTGGGCTTGGGAAATTAAAGACTGAAGGCGTGATTGCTCCGTTTCTAAGCGCTGGATTTCTGCTTGGCGGGACTCAATTTGTTGTTTTTGGCGGTCTACTTCCACCACCGTGTTAACTTTTTGCTCGATTAACT
Organism: Synechocystis sp. IPPAS B-1465; assembly: GCF_003015225.1. Taxonomy (GTDB): domain Bacteria; phylum Cyanobacteriota; class Cyanobacteriia; order Cyanobacteriales; family Microcystaceae; genus Synechocystis. The sequence goes on from NZ_CP028094.1 coordinate 1,848,392, forward strand.
GCTGAGTCCTGTCATTGAGGGATTGTTGCTGTTTTTCTACCTGTAACCGTGCCAGGGCTCCCTCCTCTAGCAAGGGGGTCATAGGGGGTCATACTATTAACGATGCCTGCTTCAATCGCTAAGCTTTTCTCTGCCTCCACGAGGGCCGCTTCGTTGCGCCCCAATAGCCCAGCCAAGATTTTCTGGTCTTCCTGGAGCTGACTCCTTTCCGCCCTCAATTGTAGGCTGGCCTGCTGTAATTGTTTTTCAATTTGGCGAATCTCCAATTCAGCAGCGGTCACACGACTGCCTAATTCAAAGCGGGCCATTTCCAGTCGGGAAAGTTGTTCGGCACTGAGTTGGCCTTCACCACTGGCGTTTCTTAACCCCAATTGCTGACGATAAAGTTTATTTTCATTAATCAATTCAGCCCGGTTATTGGCCAAAGCCACTACTTCCCAGGGTAAGTTGAGCTGGCTGATCGCCCTCTGTAGGGTACTGCCCTCCAAACCGTTTTGCAGTAGGGTGCGATAGAAAGCATTTTCCTGGAGAACCTTAGAGCGAATATTTTGGGCGGCGGTCAATTCTGCCCGGGTACTGCTGGAATCCATGATTACCAGCACTTCACCTTTTTTGACCTTGCGGTTGTTTTCGACTAAAACTTCCTTAACCACCCCATTGAGGGGAGCATTGATGTCCTTAACTGTATCGAGGGGTTTCAGTTGTCCGGTGGCGGGGACCACCTGTTCAATGGTAGCGATGGAAGCCCAGGTCACAGCCACCACAGTCACCCCCATAATCGCAATGGCAATACCCCGGGCCCACATGGGGGACTGACGCATGACAATGGCTTGTTCCGGTTGGAATAGGGATGAGTTGGATGAGAGAGCAACGGGAGTTTTGGCAGCCTTTTCCTGTTCTTTTACGTCGGCCAAGGTGCCCGCATCCATGGTTTTGGAGCTGTGGCCGTTCCTTTGGGGAGCATGTTCCTGGGTGGGGCTATTCATAATTCTGGGGGCGATCGCCAAAGATGATGGACAAAGAGTTGATTGGGCGAGGAAATTATTTAGGCTAATGGTAATGGTATAGACAAAGTTTTAAAACCCATGGGGGCACACTGTCTGGCTAGTTGATAAAAATTCACACAGTTTTAGGTGAGGGCACTAAACATCGTCACCGCCGGCGCCCTGTTGTTGGTAAAGGTAATAGTAACGTCCCTTGAGGGCCATTAATTCGTCATGGCTACCCTGCTCAACAACGGAACCTTGGTCCATCATAACGATTACGTCGGCGCTCCGGACAGAGCTAAGGCGGTGGGTGATGAAGAAGACGGTGTGATCCTTGAAGGCATCCCCAAGGTTGATACATACTTGTTGTTCGGTTATGTAATCCAGGGCGCTGGTGGCCTCGTCCAACACCAAAATGCGTGGCCGCTGTAACACCGATCTGGCAATCGCAATTCGTTGCCGTTGTCCCCCGGAGAGAGTAGCTCCCCGTTCCCCTACCCTGGTGTTGTAACCGTTGGGCAAGGTCATAATGAATTCGTGGGCAGAGGCAACTTTAGCCGCCGAGATAATTTGTTCCGTGGTCGCGTCTGGGTTAGTCAGGGCAATATTTTCTTGCACTGTGCCTTCAAACAGGAGGGTTTCCTGGGGGACTACCCCCACCTGACGACGGAGGGAATAGAGTTCCACTTTGCCAATATCAAGGCCATCGACCAAAATCCGCCCCCCTTCGGGTTCATACAGTCGGGAAAGCAGTTTGGTCAGGGTACTTTTACCAGCACCACTCTGCCCAACCAAAGCCACAAAGGTGCCCGGGGGGAAGGACAGGTTAATGTTGTTCAACTGTAATGGCCCCTGTTTTTTAAACCGGAAACTGACGTTTTCAAACTTCACTTCGCCGGCAATTTCGGGCATGGGAATGTTTTGGCGATCGCGCTCCGATTCCTGGGGCGTATCAACAATGTCCGCCAACCGTTCCAGGGACAGGGCGGTTTCCTGGAAGTTCTGCCAGAGTTGGGTCAAACGCAGAATAGGGGAGGTAACGTAGCCGGCAATGATCCGAAAAGCGATTAACTGACCCAGGGTTAAATCCCCATCCAACACCAGGGATGCCCCCACCCAAAGTACGAGTAAACCGGATAACTGGTTGAGAAAATGACTGGAGGAGCTAGCTAGGGTAGAGGTAATGACAGTGTTGAAACCGGCCCCCACATAACGGGAATATTTGTCCTGCCATTGCCAGCGGGAGCGCAACTCGATGTTTTGGGCTTTAACGGTCTGAATCCCTGACATTACCTCCACTAGATAGGACTGGGTTTGGGCGTTTCTTTCCGCTTTGAGCCGTAACTGCCTACGAATAAGGGGGGAAAATACCAGAGTCAAAATAACAAAAATGGGCACAATTCCCAGGGCCACCGCCGTCAGCAGAGGGCTGTAGATAATCATCACGACGATGTAGACCACAGAAAAAACGGAGTCCAACACCACCGTCAGGGCCGTACCTGTTAAAAATTGCCGAATATTTTCCAGTTCGTTAACCCTGGTGGAAATTTCCCCCACTGGGCGGTTCTCAAAATAGCGCAGGGGTAACCGCAGTAGGTGGTCGATGATCTCCGACCCCAAACTCATGTCGATGCGATTGGTGGTATCTACAAATAAGTAGGTTCGTAGGGTGCTTAAGAGGGCCTCAAAAATGGCGATCGACACCAACGCAATACCCAGCACCTGCAGGGTATCTTTGCTGTTTTGCACAATCACCTTGTCGATGATGATTTGGATCATCAAGGGATTGGCCAGACCAAATAGTTGGACAAAGAAGGATGCCACAAAGACCAGCAGGAGAATGTAGCGGTACTTCACCAACGCTGGCCAAAACCAACTCAAGCCGAACCGTTGCTGGGGCGTATCTTTGGAAGGGTACATCATCAGCACTTCCCCTTGCCCCTCTTCTCCCCAGGTTTCAAGAAACTCACTGGTGTCGCGTTTGACTAGACCCAATTCCGGTACGGCAATTTTTACTTCCCGATCGCCAGCTTCGTAGACCAGGGCAAGGCTATCTTGCCAGCGGATGAGAAAAGGGACCTGCATTTGCCCAAAAACTCCCTTGGGGATGCGGACCAACTGACTGGTCAAACCCATCAACTCCACAATGGCACCGCAAATGGGCAAAGAAAGGGCTTCACTGCGCTTAATTTCTTCGGTGACAATCCTTTGGATGATGTCCCGACGGAAAGGCATACCGAAATATTGACTAATCATCTGGAAGCAGGCTACCCCGGCATCGGTGGGATTTTGCCCCCGCACAACGGGATAACTTTTGCGCCCAGATTTGACCACGGTGGGCTCTGGTAGCGGCTCTCCCAATTGGTTGGGGTCAGCATAGGGAATATCATCCCAGGGGGAATCTTCTGGAGCGAGGCGGGTCACCGTGGCCAGGGGCACTTCTCCATGGCCGTTACCATTGCCATTGGTTTTCGATCCAGAACTTCCCGGGAAAAACCGGGGTAAAGGAGGTAGCCCAATCAAACGGACAAGGGTTTGGGCCTTGAGCACCAAGGCAGAGTCTGGATCAGGCAAAGCGCTACCCCGGGGACATTGCTCCAATTCACCACTACTCACCAACCAAAGTCTTTCGGGATCGGGCAAATCACTGGGCAAACTGTGGCTACCGGGTTGCAACTCGTAAACCTGACTCTGGGGCAACATTTCCAGGGTTAGCTGGCGCAAATCCACATTGCCTTGGGCGGTGCGTTGTAGCTGTTCCCCTAATAAATCGAATAGTTCCACCCGACCGCATTGGTGGCGATAAACCCTGGCTAGTTCAGGATACTTATCTACCAAAGCTAAAAACTCGTCCCTAGTGAGGCTGGCGCAAATAGTTTCCGTAGAGGCGATCGCCGTTTCACAGGGGACATTTCTGATGGCGTTGTTATCCCCAATCACTGCCCCATTCTGGAGCAAAGCCATGGTGGCGGGGTAACCAGTGCCGGGGTCGTAACCGAGTAGTCTTGCTTGCCCACTGACTAAGAAATAAACATTATTGGCCAACTTTCCCCGGGCAAGAATTATCTGTCCCATGCGAAACCTTAGCGGCCTCAGTTTTGCCGCTATCTCGGCGATCGCCGGGGCAGGAAGTTGAGCAAAGGGTTCAATTTCCCGCAAGAAGGATTGATAATCGGCAATGGTCAGACTCATAGCAACAGATAATTTAAAGACGGGAAAATTGATTTGGCAAATAGCTGCGCGACAACTAGCGACGGCTTTGGATATGTTGAAACATCTTCACCTTTCAACCAAGGTTTTAGACTACCGAAAAGCCAGGCAGTACCCCTAAGGGTCTCCACTTCCCCCCAGACATTACAACAGATCGGACTTTTTTCACCAGACCTAGTTCCAGATTCTCCTCCAAACAAGTTTGGCAAAACACCTGTTGTCCCACCGAAAAACTATTCCAAGTATAAGAAATTAGACCCATTGATTGACCCGGTTTCCCATCCAGGGGCCGATAAATATCGTACAATGAAGGGTCTGAAATTTTTTGTTCCTTGCCCAGCATGAAAGCCCAATCAGAACCTCGGTTTGATTACGTCAAAATTGCGATCGCCTCCCCCGAAAGGATCCGCCAGTGGGGAGAACGCACCCTACCGAACGGCACCGTAGTGGGGGAAGTGACCAAACCCGAAACCATTAACTACCGGACGTTAAAGCCGGAAATGGACGGTCTGTTCTGTGAAAAAATCTTTGGTCCTTCCAAGGATTGGGAATGCTGGTGTGGCAAATATAAACGGGCACGGCACCGGGGCATTGTTTGTGAGCGCTGTGGCGTGGAAGTAACGGAATCTAGGGTTCGTCGTCACCGCATGGGCTACATCAAATTAGCCGCCCCCGTCACCCACGTTTGGTATCTCAAAGGCATCCCTAGCTATCTCAGCATTCTTTTGGACATGGCCCTGCGGGATGTGGAGCAGATCGTTTACTTCAACGCCTACGTGGTGCTCAACCCCGGCAATGCCAGCAATCTGCAATATAAGCAACTCCTGACTGAAGACCAGTGGGTAGAAATTGAAGACCAAATTTATGCTGAAGATTCTGAGCTAGAAGGTATCGAAGTGGGCATTGGTGCGGAAGCGGTGCAAAGGCTCTTAGCAGAATTGCAACTGGAAGAAGTGGCGGAAAAGCTCCGGGAAGAAATTCTGGCTAGTAAAGGACAAAAGCGGGCCAAGCTGATTAAACGTCTGCGGGTAATTGATAATTTCATCGCTACCCACTCCCAAGCGGAATGGATGACCTTGGATGTGATCCCTGTTATTCCGCCAGATTTACGTCCCATGGTGCAGTTGGATGGGGGGCGCTTTGCCACCTCTGACCTGAATGATCTCTATCGTCGGGTAATCAACCGTAATAACCGTCTGGCCCGTCTGCAGGAAATCCTCGCCCCGGAAATCATTGTCCGCAACGAAAAGCGGATGCTCCAGGAAGCAGTGGATGCCCTGATCGATAATGGTCGCCGGGGTCGCACCGTCGTGGGTGCCAATAACCGGGCGTTGAAATCCCTTTCCGACATCATTGAAGGTAAGCAGGGTCGTTTCCGTCAAAACCTCTTGGGTAAACGGGTGGACTACTCCGGTCGTTCCGTTATTGTGGTGGGCCCCAACCTCAAAATTTACCAATGCGGTCTGCCCCGGGAAATGGCGATCGAGCTATTCCAGCCCTTTGTGATTCACCGTCTGATCAAACTAGGCATTGTTAACAACATCAAAGCGGCCAAGAAATTGATTCTCAAGGGCGATCCGCAAATTTGGAGCGTATTGGAGGAAGTGATCACTGGACACCCCGTTATGCTCAACCGGGCACCCACTCTGCACCGTTTGGGTATCCAAGCCTTTGAGCCAATTTTGGTGGAAGGGCGAGCCATCCAACTCCATCCCCTGGTGTGTCCTGCTTTTAACGCTGACTTCGACGGGGACCAAATGGCTGTACACGTCCCCCTTTCCCTAGAGGCCCAATGTGAAGCCCGGCTGTTGATGCTGGCTTGCCATAACGTTCTTTCCCCCGCTACAGGTAAACCCATTGTGGCTCCCTCCCAGGACATGGTATTGGGCTGTTATTACCTCACCGCAGAAAATCCCAATGCCCAAAAGGGAGCAGGACGTTACTTTGCCGGGATCGAAGATGCCTTGCGGGCCTATGACCACGGCCAAGTGGATCTCCACTCCCAAATTTGGATTCGCCATCTGGATGAAGATGTGGTGACGGAAAAACCAGACACAGAGGTCATCAAAACCGAGGATTTGGGGGATGGCACGGTGATGAAATATTACCGGGAACGGAAAATCCGTGAAGGAGTTGATGGGGAGATTATTACTCAGTACATTCAGACGACTCCGGGGCGGATCATTTACAACAAAACGATCGCCGAAGCGTTGGTGTTCTAAGCCTAGCTAAAGCCGTTAGTAGTTTATCCAGCCGTTTAACTTTTTGCAGTTGCGGCTGTTTTTTTGGAATAAACAGGATGAGAATGTTTAATCTAGCTCAAATTCTTCCTGCCATTTTTGATCCTGCTCCCTTTGGGGTTGGGCGGTTTTAGCTAAAACAAAATTTTCCAACACCAAGTAATCCATTTCCGTCCGCATAAAGCAACGGTAGGCATCTTCTGGGGTGCAGACAATGGGTTCCCCGCGCACGTTGAAGGAAGTATTAACCAGTACTCCACAGTCTGTCAGGGCTTCAAATTGACGCAGTAGTTGATAGTAGCGGGGATTGGTTTCCGGATGAACGGTTTGAATTCGAGCAGAATTGTCCACATGGGTGATGGCAGGTAGTTGGGACCGGGGAATGTTTAATTTTTCAATGCCAAATAGTTGCTCTTGTTCAGGAGTCAATGGCAAACGCAATTCTTCCCTTACATCGGCCACAATAAGCATATAGGGGCTGGGTTGGTCTAGCTCAAAATAATCACCCACTTTTTCGGCCAACACGGACGGGGCAAAGGGGCGAAAGGACTCCCGGTATTTGATTTTCAAATTCATCACCGATTGCATGGTGGTGTTGCGGGGATCTCCTATGATGGAACGTCCACCCAGGGCCCGGGGTCCAAATTCCATCCTTCCTTGGAACCAACCCACCACATTGCCTCCGGCGAGGATATGGGCCACTTTGCCAAATAAATCTTCATCGGAGTAATAGTCGTAAACTGCTTGTACAGCGGGACCTTTCAGATAAGTTTCAATTTCTTCGTTGGTAAACCTAGGGCCTAGGTAGGAACCGGCCATGGCATCGGGTTTTCGCACCATTCTTTCATTCTGTAAATACTGGTGCCATACTGATAGGGCCGCTCCGATCGCCCCTCCCGCATCTCCAGCGGCCGGTTGAATCCAAATATTTTTAAATTTGCCTTCCCGTAGTAAGCGACCATTGGCCACACAGTTGAGGGCTACCCCCCCGGCCAAACAAAGATTTTCCAGCCCCAATTCTTCGTACACCGTATTGCCCAAGCGGAGCACGACTTTTTCCGTTACCACTTGAATGGAAGCGGCAATGTCCATTTCCCTTTGGGTTAACGGACTTTCCGGCGATCGCCGGGGCGCACCAAACAGATCGGCAAACTTTTTATTGGTCATGGTGAGACCAGTGGCATAGTTAAAGTAAGCCATGTTGAGGCGAAACGTGCCGTCAGCCTTCAAATCCAACAGATTATCTAAAATTAAATCCACATATTTCGGTTCTCCGTAGGGGGCCAAACCCATCAGTTTATATTCGCCAGAATTAACCTTAAAACCCGTGTAGTAGGTAAAAGCGGAGTAGAGCAGACCCAAGGAATGGGGAAAATGAATTTCCCAATGGGGCGTTAACTGATTACCTTGGCCAGACCAAAGGGAAGTGGTGGCCCATTCCCCCACCCCATCCATACAGAGCACTGCCGCCTCATCAAAAGGACTGGGGAAAAAAGCTGAAGCGGCGTGGGATTGGTGATGTTCGTTAAATAACAAAGGAGGCAAATCTTTGGTCTTACAGTCGCCCAATTCTGCTAGGGCTTTTTTTAAGACAGTTTTGAGGTAAAGTTTTTCCTGCAACCAAGCGGACATGGCGGCAATGAAAGACCGCAATCCCCTGGGGGCAAAAGCCAGATAGGTTTCCAGTAACCGTTCAAAGGTCACTAAGGGCTTTTCGTAGAAAACAATATAATCCACTTCTTTTAAACTAATACCTGCTTCCCCAAGACAATAATTAATGCCTTGGGTGGGAAAAGAAGCGTCGTGTTTTTTGCGGGTAAATCTTTCTTCCTGCACTGCCGCCACAATAACGCCATCTTTGACCAGGGCCGCCGCACTGTCGTGGTAGTAAGCAGAAATGCCAAGAATATGAGTCACGTTAAACTATCCTGACCAAAGGGAATGTTGGTGTCGCTGTCAATGGGTCGCCCCGTATAATAACTTGGGTTGGGAACTAGACCGATCGCCAATCCGTTTATCTTTCATAGAAGCCGGGATTTATCAGCTATGTCGAAGAATTTTAACTTGCTATTGGGCACCCTGGTGGGGGTTAGTTTAGTTTTTCCCCAGGCGATCGCCGTCCAAGCCCAAACAGACCCTTTTCCCGCCAATGCCACCTTTTTTACCGGCACTCCCCCCAGTTTGGCCGATGTGGATGCGGACTTTAACGGCATTAATATCCCCAACAGCAGATATTTTTTTAGTGTTAGTCTGCCTGCGGGAGAAATTGAGCCCCTAGGCAAGGTAGTGCTGCACCAACAACCCAATCCCTCTCCTATTAGTCTGGATTTAAGTCAAACAGAAGTATTTTTGGGCCTGCCTTCCCAACGGGGTAACGACTTGGCCAGTTCTGCGGTTTCCACCAGCGGCGATTCCCAAACCATTGTGGTGCAGTTCAATCCCCCCATTGCTCCTGGTAACACCGTCACTATTGCTCTGCTAGCGGAGCAAAACCCAGAAGTGGCAGGGGTCTATCAGTTTCGAGTACAAGCCTTTCCCTCCGGGCCAGCCTCTGTTGGTCTAGATTTGGGCGTGGGACGGTTACAATTTTACGAAAATCGCTAGCTCCATGATCACCGCCGCCAATTTGCTCCGAATCATTTTCCCCTTTTATGACCCTGAGGTACTGCGGTGGTCGGGGGAAGCCCGTTTGATGCGGACTTTGTTCTTCGCCTGGATGGCAATGGGCGTGGTGGTGCTATTTTCCGCTTCCTATGCGGAAAGTCTGGATACCAGCGGCACAGGCCTGAGCATTATCCTCAAACAAATTGCCTATCTTTGGCTGGGGCTAAATATTTTTAATTTTCTGGTGCGTTTGCCCCTCCAGGTCTGCCTCAAGCTAGTGCCCTGGTTTTTGATTGTGGTTTTACTGCTGATTTTTTTGACCAAAAGCGGTTTGGGAGTGGAAGTAAATGGGGCCCGTCGTTGGATTAGTTTGGGACCAATCTTGATCCAGCCGTCAGAATTTATGAAGCCCTGTTTAGTGCTGCAGGCGGCTAATTTGTTCGGCAATTGGCATCGTTTCCCTTGGCGATCGCGCCTCATTTGGTTGGGCATTTTTGCCCTAACCCTAGGTAGTATTTTGCTCCAGCCCAACTTGAGCACCACTGCCCTGTGCGGCATGGGGTTATGGTTAATTGCCCTAGCGTCCGGTCTTCCCTGGATTTATCTCATTTCCACTGCTCTGCTGGGGATAACCACTGCAGTGACAAGTATTTCCATCCGGGACTATCAACGGGCTCGGGTCACCTCTTTCCTCGACCCCTTTGCCGACCCGAGGGGCGATGGTTACCAGTTGGTGCAAAGTTTATACGCGATCGCCTCTGGGGGAGTTCTCGGGAGGGGATTTGGCATGTCCCAGCAAAAATTATTCTATTTGCCCATCCAAACCACGGATTTTATTTTTGCTGTCTTTGCGGAAGAATTTGGGCTAGTGGGCTGCATTACCTTTTTAGCGTTCCTCGGCCTATTTACCACCATGGGGCTGCGGGTGGCCATGCGTTGTCGCCATCGGGTCAAACGATTAATTGGTTTGGGAGTAGTGATATTTCTAGTGGGTCAATCTCTGCTCAACATTGGTGTGGCCAGTGGCGCTCTGCCCACCACCGGTTTACCTCTGCCATTTTTCAGCTATGGTGGTAGTTCCTGTTTATCAAGTCTAGTCTTAGCAGGGCTTTTGGTGCGGGTGGCCAGGGAAAGCAATGAAGCAGAAGTGATTCCCCTAGGAACAAAAACTGCTCCGGCGGTTTAATTTTCAATTGTTATCGAAACTTTCTATGGCGGGTAAAACCACTGGGGTTGTGGCGGCGGGCCATGCCCAAACGGCAGAAGCGGGCAAATGTATGCTCGAAGAAGGGGGCAATGCCTTCGATGCGGCGATCGCCTCGGTGTTGGCGGCCTGCGTAGTGGAATCGAGTTTAACTTCCCTGGGGGGAGGGGGTTTTCTGCTGGCCCAGACGGCGGCGAAGAAGAGTTACCTGTTCGATTTTTTCTGCCAAACACCCCAAGTTAACCCAGGGGAAAAAGCAGTGGACTTCTACCCCGTTGCCCTCAATTTTGGTGGAGCTTGGCAAACTTTTCACATTGGTAAAGGGGCGATCGCCGTGCCGGGGATGGTGGCGGGATTATTTGCGGCCCATAGGAAACTGGGGCAGCTACCTTTCAAAGTATTGATTGAACCAGCGGTGGCATATGCCCGCCAGGGATTTACCCTCAACCGTTTCAATGACTTTACCAATGGTCTGCTGGAGCCAATTCTGACCCAACAAGAGGAAGGCAGAAAGTTTTACGCTCCCCAAGGAAAAATTCTCCGCCAAGGGGAAAAGGCCTATCTGCCCCAGTTTGCGGACGTGCTGGAACAATTGGCTCGCCATGGCCCGGATTGGTTTTACCGGGGAGAGTTAACCGAGTGGGTGCTGGAATCTTTGGGGGAAGCCAGTGCTCTGACCGCCAAGGACTGGGCCGACTATCAGGTGGAAATTCGTCTACCCCTGCGGGCCCAATATCGCCAACGGCAACTGTTAACCAATCCTCCCCCCAGTGCCGGAGGCATTCTCATTGCTTTTGCTTTGCAGTTGCTAGAAAAATACGATTTGAGCCAATATCCCCTGGGCAGTGCGGCACAAATTCAGCTTTTTAGCCAAGTGATGGCCCTGAGTAACCAAGCCCGTCGGCAATATTTAGATGGCAATCTCCACTGTGGGGACATTGAAGCAAAATTTCTCGGCGGCGATCGCCTGGCCTCGGAACTAGGACAATCAAAATTTATCAATAAATTGGGTAGCACCACCCACATCAGTGTTTTAGACGGAGAGGGCAATGCCGCCAGCTTAACCAGTTCCAATGGGGAGGGGTCTGGGCATTTTATTCCCGGCACGGGCATTATGCTGAACAACATGTTGGGGGAAGAAGACCTCAATCCCCAGGGCTTTTACCAATGGCCACCGGGGCAACGCCTATCATCGATGATGGCCCCCACTATACTTTTAGACCAGGAACAACCCCGGCTAGTTTTGGGGTCAGGGGGATCAAATCGCATTCGTAGTGCCATTTTGCAGGTGGTCTGTCATCACCTAGATTACCAATTACCCTTAGCCGAAGCGGTGGGGCGGGAACGTATTCATTGGGAGGCCCATAAATTAGATTTGGAGCCAACCTCTGTAGCTGATATTCTGGCCCAGTTGCGATTTGACGACGGCACCCAGGGTACCCTTTGGACGGAACAAAATATGTTTTTTGGGGGAGTTCATGGGGTTGCCACCACCACTGCGGGGACCATGGAAGGGGTTGGAGATCCCCGGCGATCGGGGGCCGTGGCCTACAGTCTGGAATAACATTGGTTACAATTCTTAGGGCAATGCGGTAAGTTATTTAGCGAACAGCGTTTCCCCTTTTTGCGATTACGGCTGAGTTGTCTGGTCACATTCCCAATGAAATCAATCCATCCGCTCAAATTTTGGTCTTCTTCCACTCTGTTGTTGCTACTCAGCACCAGCGTCGGTGTCTTTTTGCCCGGCTTCAGTGGCGGCCAGGGGGCGATCGCCGTGGCCCAAAGTGTTTCTCCTCCGGACAATGCACCATCGGCAGAAACAGGAAATAATGCTGATGACAGTGGGTTTCCTCTTCCCCAATTACCGGACACAGCGCCCAACGAGCGCTTAAATCCCTCCGGTAACCCCCTCATGTTTCCCACCAAGCCCGACGAGGTGGACACCACAGTTCGGCAAGCTATTACTTTGGACGAAGCCATTGATCTGGCCCTGAGAAATAATGAACAACTCCAGCAGGCCAAGCTATCCCTAGAGCAACAGGAAGCTGGTTTAATGGCGGCAAGGGCGGCCCTTTTCCCTAGCCTGGACACGGATTTTACCTTTAGTCGGGATAGTAGTGCGGCGGCCGAAGCCACCAATGCCCTCATTGCCAACCAGAATCAAACCACTACCGTCAACCCAGAACTGCGTTCGGAAACTAGCACCAATGCAGTGGGTAACATCAACCTGACCTATAGTATTTATGCCGGGGGGGAAAGGAGCGCCCAAATTGCCAAAGCCGAGCAGTTGGTGCAAAACAGTCGCCTCCAGGTGGAAGTGGTGGCAGAACAAACCCGCTTTGAAGCCACAGATCGTTACTATGCTCTCCAGGGGGCCGATGCCCAGGTGGCGATCGCCCAAGCCTCCGTGGAAGATGCTTCCCAGAGTTTGCGGGATGCCCGTTTGTTAGAACAGGCCGGGTTGGGCACCCGCTTTGACGTGTTACGGGCGGAAGGAGATTTGGCCACCGCCAACGAAGCTTTAACCAGGTCGATCGCCGATCAACGCAATGCCCGCCGCCGTCTGGCCCAATTGTTGAGCGTGGGGCAACGGGTGGAATTAACCGCCGCCGATGAAATTGTGGAAGCCGGGGATTGGAGCTTACCCCTGGATGAAAGCATTGTTCAAGCCTATAAAAACCGGGCTGAACTGGAGCAACAATTGGTGCAAATTGAAGTGAGCGAACAGGACCGCTACATTGCCCTGGCAGCCATTAAACCCAGGGTGGATTTTCTGGCCAATTACACCTACCAAAATAATTTTGATAGCAGTGCCGGGTTAGTGGATGGTTATGCCTTTGCCGCTCGAGTACGGTGGAACTTTTTTGACGGGGGCCGGGCCTTTGCCGAAGCTCGCCGGGCTGATCGCCAGATGGACATTGCTAAAACTGCTTTTTCTGAGCAAAGAAACCAAATTCGTTTGGAAGTAGAGGAATCCTACTACACCCTAATTTCCAACAAGGAAAATATTGGCAGTACCCGCACCAACGTCATTCGTTTTGAAGAAGCCCTCCGTTTAGCTCGACTACGGTTCCAGGCTGGGGTAGGCACCCAAACGGACGTTATTAACGCCCAGCGGGACTTAGCCAACGCCCGGGGAAGGTTCCTACAGGCGATTATTGGCTATAACCAATCATTGAACCAACTACAACGCTCCATCAGTAATTTGCCCAACAATCATTTGTTTGATATTCAGCCTTAAACGCTGTCTGAGACGATGGGATGATGGGTGGTTAAAGGTGCTGATCAAAGTTTCCTTGAGAAATTGGCGATTCTTCCCTCGTATCCTTGTCACTTAAACTCCGGCAATTCTGGGAGAATACTAGACTGAGTCCCATCCCTCTGGACAATGCGGAGGGAAATGATTAAGGCACTTCTTCACTTCAATTTATTTTCCCTATGGTCACCAACTTTGCTGAGCCAAGCTTGCCAACAGCCTCGGTTTTTGGGGTGAAGGTGCACCTTTCTGATAACTATGGTCATTGGCTAGAAAATTGTCTGCAAAGGGGTCAGGGAGTCCACGTGGTCACCCTCAACTCGGAAATGGTGATGCTGGCCGAGAAGGAACCAGCGGTGCAAGAAGTGATCCAAGGGGCAGAATTGGTCATTCCCGATGGAGCAGGGGTAACCATTTATCTAAAATTGGAAGGCATCGAGCAAAGCCGTTGCCCTGGCATTGAACTAGCGGAGGCCATGGTGCGTCACATTGGCGAAGGTAAGGATAATCAGCCCATTGCCTTTTATGGAGGAGCACCGGGTATCACTGAACTAGCAGCCCAGCGTTGGCAGCGGGAATATCCAGGATTAAAAATTTTGGCTAACCATGGTTTTTTAACCGAATCGGAGCAGGACGCTTGGCAACAAACTCTGGCCCGGGAACGACCCTGTCTAATTTTGGTCGGTTTAGGAGTTCCCCGGCAGGAGTATTGGATTCGGGACCATCGTCATCTTTGTCCCCAGGGCATTTGGATTGGGGTGGGGGGCAGTTTTGACGTGTGGTCCGGCACGAAACAGAGGGCACCGGAATTTTTCTGTCGCTACAACCTGGAGTGGTTTTATCGGCTATACCAAGAACCTTGGCGCTGGCGGCGGATGTTGGCCCTGCCCAAATTTTTCTTCCGTACTCTGGTGAGCCGTTGATAATTCTTCAAACAAAATTGGCCCTTTATGCAGTGGAAATGTTCCAGGGGTTAATAATCGGGGGAAATTGTGGATAAAGGTTACGGCTGGGGGAAATTGGGTTACATTTATTAGGTATCGCCGTCTAAATTGGTGTTGATTGGCAGGCGATCGCCCACACCTCCGGTTACGCTGACGACATATTAAATTTTATTAACTTTTGCGGCTTATTTTCCAGTCCGTTGGTCATTTTGGTTGAGGAGTGTTCTGTAATGATTAACCGATCGATGAAATCTTGTTTGTTAGCGGCCCTGGGGGGATTGCTACTAGGGGGGATGACTCCTCCGGCGATCGCCGACCCCGTCAGTCTTGTCCCTGGTATGCCTGCCCCGGCCCCAGATAAGGAAACAGCCCAAGCTAACTATGACCGGAGTTACCAAGCCTATACAGAGCTATTGGGGCAAGTCACCAGCATTAACCAGTTCCGGGATGTTTCCCCCAACAACTGGGCCTACGAAGCATTACGAAATTTAGTGGATAACTACGGCTGCATTGTCGGTTATCCTGACCGCACTTTCCGGGGCGATCGGGCTTTAACCCGGAACGAATTTGCCGCAGGTTTGAGTGCCTGCCTCACCCAGTTGGAGGCCAGGATGTTAGCCTCTCGGCAACAATTGGGGCAGTTTATGGAAGAGAAAGAAACTTCCGTCGCCGCTGGAGATACTCTGGAGAATGTTTTCACCCGAGCTTCCTACAATGCCACGGGGCGTTTTTACGACCTCACCAGTATTTCTGGCCAAGCTAACAAAATTTTTGGTTGGCGTAGTTGGCCCGGTTCCTACTTTGACAACATGATTGCCGAAGATGCCGCTGTGGTGGAAGCCGTTTACCAAGATGCTTTGGAGCAACAAACCAGGGGGACCGTCATCCATACCAGGGATTTACCTGATCCTTTCAACCAATCCCTGTTGGAAGATTGGTCTCGTTACACCCGTTTTGGCAATCCCACTCTGCCCCCCACTGCCCCAGGTTTTTAAGGCCCTAACGCTCGTTTCCCTTTGAATCTATGTTTTTAACTGCTCTGCGGTCTTTCCTTCTTTTTCTGGCGGTAACCTGTCTGTCCCTGGCGATCGCCATGCCCGCCTGGGCTCTAACGGAGGTGCCCCTGACAGAAATTGACTATAAACCCTGTCCAGCAGACTTAGCGGAAGGCAATGTGGGCAGTGGTTCGAGCAGCCCGGCTAACTGTTTTTTGGTAACCGGCATTGCCAACAATCGGACGGGGAAAACAGTGTATGATGCCGATGTTTTTGGACGCATTTACGATGCTAACCACGAACCAGCCATGCAAAACCGGACTCGCTTGGGTAACATTGCCGAAATTCCTCCTGGAAAAAGCGATTTTGAGGTGCGCATCAGTGTACCCGCCCAGCAACCTCTACCTTTGCAGTTGGAGCAGTTTAAAGCCTCGGGTTTTTCCGCTAAAATCCGTGGCCAGGCACTGTAAGCTTTGTTGATTGCCCTCCGACTGGATTACAGTAAGGTTTCAGTTGAAGCTTAGTTAACACTTTGTTGCTTATTGTTGACAGTGTGCGCCAGAACCCTACCATTGACTGATAGATATTCTCTCCCTCCCATCCTTACTCCTTAATAATTTTGTCTTATTATCGCCAGCGATTACCGCAACCCCCATGTTTAGCCGTTTTACCAGCTTATTTGGCCGTAAATCCTCCGGGGTAGGGCTAGAAATTACCCCAGAAAGGGTTAACGTCGCCCAACTTACTTCCCAGGGTCAGAGTTATAAACTAAGGAAATTTGGACACGCATCCATTCCGGAGGGAATTTTCGAGGAAGGAAAGATCGTTGATTCTCCGGCCCTAGCGGAAATTATTCAGGAACTGCTGAGCGAGAATGGCATTAACACCAAGCAGGTGGCAACAGCGGTACCCATGCGGGAAGCGATCATCCGTATGCTGCCGGTGCCGGCGGAGTTGGACGAAAATGAGTTGCGCGACATGGTGCTAAATCACGAAGCTGCCCTGTATCTACCCTATCCCAGGGAAGAAGTGGATTTGGATTACCAAAAGCTGGGCTTGTTTGAAGATGAGGATGGCATTGAGAAAGTGCAAGTGTTGTTAGTGGCTACCCGGCGGGAGGTAACCGATTCCTATCTGGACACTTTTCAACAGGCAGGGCTCCAGGTGGACGTGCTAGAAATTAATAGTTTTGCGTTGATTAGAACCATTCGGGAACAGTTGCGGCAGTTTGGTTCCCGGGAAGCGGCGGTGCTGGTTGATATTGAGTTCGATAGCACGGAAATTGCCATCATTGTCGATGGAGTACCCCAGTTTTCCCGCACAGTGCCCATTGGTACTTACCAAATGCAAAATGCCCTTTCCCGGGCAATGAATTTGCCCCCTTCCCGCAATCCAGAAATTTTGCAGGGCATGACCATTCCCGTCACCCAGTTTGACACCATGAGCACCCAAGGCACAGCGGTTAATCCTGGGATGAATGCTCTGATGCGTGTGATGGGGGAACTAACCGACGAGTTGCGACGGTCCATTAACTTCTACCTCAACCAGAGTGAGGAATTGGAACTAGTGCAGTTACTCTTGGCCGGCCCTGGTGGTGGCCTGATTCAGTTGGATGAGTATTTCACCCAACGTTTGAGTATTCCCACCGTCAAAATTGATCCCTTTGAAGCTCTGGCGATCGACACGGATCAGAATTTTTCTGACATAGAGCGACCCAGTTTGGCCACGGTTTTGGGTTTAGGTATCCGGGAAGCCTAGCGGCTTGGTTTGTTCACCTTGCCCACACCTATTGCTTCACTCCTCTCCTTGTCCGATGCCATACTCCACTGAAACCATCCCATGTATAGCCTAGATGTAAATTTTCTCAAGGATCGTAACTCTGACGTTGTTCGGTCGACCCAAACTACCACTATCACCCTAACGGGGGACGATCTACAGAAGCAAATGCCGCTTTATATTGGGGCGGGGGTGATGGTACTTTTGCCTGCTTTGGCGGGGTTGGGAGTACTGCTAATCAATTGGCAAAAGGGTGTTGCTCAAACCAATATCCAACAATTGGAAACGGAGTTATCCCAGCTACAGGGGGAACAGCAAAAAATCCAGGAAGTTGAGGCAAAAACGGCGGCGGCTCACCAAGAAGCAGATGGGCTAATTGGCGTTTTTAATCAAATTAAACCTTGGTCAGCCCTGTTTCAGGAGATAACTAATCAGTTGCCCCAGGAAGTGCAACTCCAAAGTATCCAGCAGGAAGGAAATGTAATCACTCTTTCCGGTTTTGCTGGCAACTATGGCTCCCTCAATGATTTTCTGCTGACTTTGCAAAGCTCGAAGTTTTTGCAGGCTAATAAAACTAAGCTGATGACAGCCAACGCGGCAGCCCTACCTATTACGGGGGAAGGGGCAACGGCAGAAACCGGGGGCACAGAGGAGCCAAGTGCAGATCAAGCTGCTTCTGGTGTTGTCATTCCAGCGGGAGTGAGTTATACCATCCAAACGGAAATTACCAATACCCCCGATAAGGAATTGATAACGGCATTGATCGCCAATGGGGCAGCCGGTTTAGTGGCTCGTTTCAAGTTTCTGGAACTGAAGGGCGTCTTGGATCGACCTGCGGGAATACCGGAGGTTGCGCCTATTTTGGAGCCACCGGCGGAGGGAGCTCCTGGAGCAGAAACCCCACCAGCTAATAATTGATGATCCCTAGCCACCGAACTTTGTTTTTAGAGGAGTGCCATGACCAGCTACAGCGAAGAGTATTCATCAACGACAACAATTATTGATGAGGAATTTGATGCGGGAGGAAATTATCCAACTGCATTTGGGATAACCTTCACCCCCCAGGTAAGTGGCATTAGTTTAGGTATTCTTGGCTTGCTGGCCATGGGTTATGTTCTGCTCAATTTTGTCATGCCAGCTTTGGGAGAATATCAACAACTAAGACAGGACGAAGAAGCTAAACAAGCTCAAGTGGATCAGCAGTCCCCGGAAGTGTTGATGCGTCGGCTAGCCAATGCGGAGGTGCAGTTACAGGAAGCTCAACAGCGTAAAGCGACAGTGTTGGAACTCTACGCCAATAGCGAGGACTTGAACACAATCCTCTATAACTTCAATACTCTATTCGTAAATAGAAACGTGAAGTTAGTCAGCTTTTTGCCCCAGGGAGATCCGGTGGTAATCTCCGATGATAGTCTGGGGGCAAACGCAAAAAATCAGCTTAAACGACAAACTTATACCATTTCCATGACGGGCGGTTTTAGTGAAACCCTGGCATTAATTCGGGATATTGAACGGCTGCAACCGTTAATTTTGATGAAAAATTTGCGGACTAGCTTGGTTAATCCAGAATTTCCAGTCAATGTGGTTAGGGATGGTGACACTGTACAAGTGCAAACTGATGCGCCAGATATCCTAACTACGGATTTAACGTTGGAGGTGTTTATGCCATTAACCCCTGAGGAGATTGCCGCCCTGACTCCTCCCCCGCCGCCGCCTGGACAGGAGGGTCAACCACCGGCTGAGGGACAACCTCCAGCGGAAGGACAAGCGGCCCCGGCCCCCTAAAGGGTAATTTTGCTGGTAGATTATCGCTAACGGTCTTACGATTTTTGAATAATTATTCAATAATTGATTTTAATTGGTGTGTGAGGAGCAATTCTGTGAAAAATTTTCGGTTTTGGTTAACAACGGAAATAGCGACCTGTTGCTTGTTGGCCCTAGCGCCTGCCCAGGCAGAAACGGTTTCCCAGTCAAATACTTTGGATGGAGATTTGCGGACGGCGATCGCCGGTGACTCAAGTCGAGATTGGCTACAGTTTGAAAAGAGTTTGGAGCAGTCTCTCAAGCAAAAAGAAGAAATTGATTCTTGGAAACCATCATTGGAGTTGATGCAGGCTAAATCCCTTGTCAAACCAGGGCAAAAGTTGACGAATATTGAGTTGCTGGTGCAGGAGTTGGAAGCCTTATCCGACCCACTGGCATTAAATTTTCCAGAACCGAACCAGACCAGTGTTGCTCAAATGGCTCCCCCCAGCCGCCCTATGCCTCCCCCTCCAGCGGGCAGTGGGCAGGTCATGTTTCCCAATCCCGAAATAATCATCCAACAGCAGGGTGGTGTGCCCCAACGTGGTGCCAGCCCTCAGGTGGGAAATCCTAGCATTTTATCTCCTGCGGTACCTGTGGCTCCGGTACGTTCCCGGGCTGTGCCGCCACCAGTGGGGGATTTGGCCATTTCCAACATCAATGCTTCCTTCGACATGATTGATCTTGGCCAAAGGGGTCAGGTTAACGTACCAAGCTTGGTACTACGGGAGGCCCCAGCAAGGGAAGTTTTGGCTGTGCTAACCCGTTATGCTGGCATGAATCTAATTTTTACCGATAACCAAAACAATGAAGGCACTCCTACCCCAGGTACACCTCCCGGTGGTCAGGTTGCTCCTCCCCAAGCTCAGTCAACCATTACTCTGGACATTCAAAATGAAAGTGTTCAGGACGTTTTTAACTACGTTCTGATGGCCTCAGGGCTAAAAGCTAGTCGTCGGGGTAACACAATTTTCGCTGGGGCTAATCTTTTGCCTTCGGCTCGAAATATTATTACCCGCACTATCCGGTTGAACCAGGCTAGTGCTGAGTCTGTGGCCAGTACTTTGGCTTCTCAGGGTGCGGAAGTTAACATCCTATTTGAAGGTCAGGAAGATGTTCAGTTGGCAGAAAATGCGCCGCCAAGGGTAATTAAGCAGCCTCCTACTCTAGTTCCCTTAACTGTTCAAAAACCAGCCAACGATTCTTCAGTTTTAATTCTGGAAGGGCTAGTGGTTAGCACTGATCCCCGTTTAAACACTGTAACCCTGGTGGGTGAACCCCGTAATGTGGAATTGGCTAGTTCCATGATTACTCAAATGGATGCTCGCCGCCGCCAAGTGGCAGTAAACGTCAAAATTATTGACATCAATCTTAATAATATTCAAGATTATGACAGCAGTTTTTCCTTTGGCATAGGAGATAGTTTCTTTGTCCAAGACAGTGGTTCTGCGGTCATGCGCTTTGGTGACACGGCTCCAGTTCAGGAAATTGATATCAACAATAACCTGGGGCGAATCACTAATCCACCTGCCATTGTTAATCCTTTTCAAGACGGAGAGATTTTCTTTGATCTTAATAGAATAACTAACATTGAAGTGCCTCTTGGCCCAGGGACCATCCCCATAAATTTCTTCACATCAGGTTCTGGAGCCGTTTCCAACAATCCATTGTTTAATGGAGTTACTGAATTTCCAATTGTGGAGGTAGATGAACAAGGTCTGTTAACAATCACCCAACCTGAGTTTGGTTTGCCATCTTTTTATCAATATCCTAAAAAGTTTCAGGCACAAATTGACGCTCAAATACGTAGTGGGAATGCGAAAATTCTCACCGATCCAACTTTGATTGTTCAAGAAGGCGAGGCTGCTCAAGTTAAGTTAACAGAATCTGTTATTGCCAGCGTTGATACGCAAGTTGATACCCAGGGAGATACAGCAGTTAGAACTATTACGCCGGTTCTGGAAGATGTTGGATTAACACTAAATGTCATAGTTGATCGAATTGATGACAATGGCTTTATTACTTTGCGCGTTAATCCAATCGTTGCATCTCCTGCTGGAACACAAGTATTTGATAGTGGTGCTGGCGCCATCAACGAAATAACACTGATAAACAAAAGGGAACTTACTTCCGGTGTAGTTCGGCTGAGGGATGATCAGACATTCATTCTATCTGGCATTATTTCGGAACTTCAACGTTCTACCACAAGTAAAGTTCCAATTCTAGGGGATTTACCGGTGATTGGAGCATTGTTTAGGCAGTCCACAGACACAACAGACCGTTCGGAAGTTATTATTCTCATGACCCCCAAGATCATTCATGATAGTACAGAGGCGCAGTTTGGCTTCCGTTACAATCCTGACGCGGCTACGGCGGAATTCCTGCGGCAGAAAGGATTTCCCGTTCAGGCTCAGCCATAGTTAAATTCCTAGCGGGAGACTAAAGTGTTGACCAGCCGTTCCAGAATGTTAACTCGATAATAGGGTTCACAAATCTGGGATAGCTGGTTTGCTTTTGGTTGATAATTTCTAAACAAGATAATGTTGCCGTAAACGCTTTGAGGGGGGAAAAGTTTATCCAACTCAGATGTTTGCAATTGGCTTAAATCAAAGGTTATTTCTTGGCAATCTGGAGCAAAATCCAATAAAATTCCGGAGCCGTAGCCAAGAGTTTTTAATGATTTAAGAATGTTTAATGTATTTTCAAAGAATTCTGGGGCCCAACCCTTTTGGTTTTGACCTCGGTTGACGCCGCCGCCATATTCAAACATCACTACCGCAGGCAGTAAATAGGATTCTATATTTTCTAGCTGTTTAATTACAGCCCATTCCCAACCTTCAATATCTAGTTTTAGACAGGTGATTTTGTCAATTTTTTCTTGGTCAATTAAACTTTGGAGAGTTAGAGTTTTTACTTTTTTAGCTTGACTAGAAGCTCCAAACCATTGGGGAGAAAGGGAACTGAAATTACTATTGAAAATGCCAGCAAATTTGCCTATATATAGGGTTTGTTCTCCGTTCTGATCCGATAAACACACAGGAAGCAAAGTCAAATTAGGTCTTTCTGCTAATTTTTTTAAAGCCTTCACTGGTAACGGCTCGATCGCCAGACTGGTGAAATTCAACTCAGCAAAAATTTGGCAATAAAAAGCAAAGGTGCCCACCCCCACATCAATGCAAACTCCCTGCCGCTGGGGATCAACTTCCGGTAAAAGCTGGGCTAGGAGAGCTTGGCAACAGGGTTCAACGCGCATAGAAAGGTTTCAAAAATTGTTAATCGGGACGCAAGAAGAGAGCATTGAGATAGCGCACATGGCCATCGGCGGCGACCACTTGATCCAGATTGCCAGCATAGCGCAGTCCGAGATTGTCCAATAGGGGAAAAATATCCCGGAATTGGCATTGCCCCTTATACAGTCCATCTAAGGAAATTTCCAAAATACAGGCCTTAGCTTGCCTTAGTATTTTTTCTCCGCCTCGAATCACCCGGTCTTCGTAACCCTGTACGTCGATTTTTACCAGTAATTCCGGCAGTAGCTTTCCTACAAATTGTTCCATTTCCCGGTCAAGGGTTGACTGGTGAACGATAATTTTTTCCTGTTCCCGCACCATGGGATATAAGCTTTCGCAAAGTTTCGTCGTTGGTAAGAGGGATGAAGAAGCGGTAAAAAGCACATGGCTATTAATTTCCAACTCATCCACCCGATCGCCAAGGGCCAAGTTAAAAGTACGAACACGGTTTTGTTGGCGATCGCCCCATTGTTGGAGTTGTTGATAGGGTAGGGGCAAGGGTTCAAAGGCAAAAATTTGAGCTTGGGGAAAATAGCGGCGCATTTTTTTGGCAAATTGTCCCTTATTAGCGCCAATATCAATAATGGTTTGAATATTTAATTGCCTAATTCCCAGAAGTCTGCCATCCCAACTAGGGGTGAGCAAGTTGCCAACAAAGTTAAAAAAATTGTCACTGCAACGGCGGATAAAAGCGTTATTCAACAGAGCCTGGGCCATGGGATTATTAAATCTTGATGTTTCCCGTGGGAAAAATTGAAAATTTAGTGGACAAAAATAATATAAATGGCTTGGACATTACTGCACAGTAAGCTCCATCAAAATTTGCAACGGCGCTTCCCCGAGTTGCAAGGAACTCGAATTTTAGTGGCGGTATCCGGGGGACAAGACTCCCTCTGTTTACTGCATCTACTTAATGATTTAACCAAACAATGGCAGTGGCATTTGGCCGTAGCCCACTGTGACCACCGTTGGCCCACCGATGCAGGCATTGCCGACCACGTACAAGGCCTAGCCCAAGGTTATAAACTACCCTATTTCCAACGGGATGCCCAAGATTTACCCCAAACGGAAGCCGCCGCCCGCCATTGGCGTTACCACGCCCTCACGGCGATCGCCAAAGCAGAAAATTTTCCGGTGGTTATGACTGGCCATACCCAGAGCGACCGGGCAGAAACTTTATTGTTTAACCTCGTGCGGGGCAGTGGCAGTGACGGCTTACAAGCGATGAATTGGGTGAGGAATTTGGAAGAGTCCGGCTCAGACAAAAGCCCGATTAGGCTAATCCGTCCCCTCTTGGAAATTAGTCGTCAAGAAACTGGAGATTTTTGCCAGCAACAACAATTGTCTGTGTGGGAAGACGTGCTCAACGAAAAGTTGACCTATCGCCGCAACCGCATTCGAGGAGAATTGATTCCCTACTTAAAGAAACATTTCAATCCCCAGGTGGAAAAAAGTTTAGCTCAAACGGTGGAATTGTTAACAGCAGAAGTGGCTTATTTAGAGCAAGTTAGTGGAGAAATTTATCAAACCCTAAGCCAAACGGATCAAAAAAGTTTAAACTGTCGTTTACTCAGTCAAAAACCCCTGGCCTTACAACGGCGTATCATTCGCCAATTTCTACAATCCTGTCAAAGCCAATCTCCCAATTTTGAGGAAATTGAACAGATAGTAGGGTTGATTAATGCCCCCAACCGCTCCCAAACTTCTTCCCTACCAGGTCAAGGAATAGTTAGGGTGGAAGGGGACTTTTTGCGATACATTTACCAGGGTAAATAGTAATCATTTCTCCCCAGCTAAACTATGGATAAATTGGCTGAAATTTAGGCTAAAAACCCATCGCTTTAGCAACAATTTCCAAATCTGGTTTTAAACCCGCTTTCACTTGATTGCCACTATTTTGCACAGCACAATCTGGATCTTTCAAGCCGTTGCCGGTCAGCACACAAACCACGGTGGCTCCAGCGGGAACTTGATCTTTTTGCTTCAATAAACCAGCTACGGAAGCGGCACTGGCGGGCTCACAAAAAACCCCTTCTTCGGCAGCTAGGATACGATAGGCTTCCAAAATTTCGGCATCGGTGACGGGGTGAAATTCCCCATTACTTTCCCTAGAAGCGGCCCAGGCCTTATCCCAGTTGGCAGGATTGCCAATACGAATAGCAGTGGCTAGGGTTTCGGGATGGCTAATGGGTTGCCCTTGGATAAAAGGAGCGGAACCAGCGGCTTGGAAACCCATCATCCTCGGTAGGCGATCGCCTTTGCCCAATTCTTTATACTGACAAAAACCCATCCAGTAGGCGGTGATATTGCCCGCATTGCCCACGGGGATACAGAGCCAATCGGGGGCCTGGCCGAGGACATCAACAATTTCAAACGCGGCGGTCTTTTGTCCTTCCAAACGGTAGGGATTAACGGAATTTACCAAGGTTACGGGGTAATGTTCCGATAACTGCCGCACGGTGGTCAACGCATCGTCAAAGTTACCATCAATGGCAATCACTTCCGCACCGTAAATTAAAGCTTGGCCTAATTTTCCCAAAGCGACATAACCATCGGGAATGATCACAAAAGCCCGCAAACCGGCCCGCCGAGCGTAGGCCGCCGCCGCCGCTGAAGTATTACCTGTGCTGGCACAAATTACCGCTTTGGCCCCTGCTTCCTTGGCTTTGGAAATGGCCATGGTCATGCCCCGGTCCTTGAAACTACCGGTGGGGTTTAGGCCGTCATATTTAACAAAAACCCTTACGTCCTTGCCAATGCGTTTGGCGATCGCCGGAGCGGGAATCAGGGGAGTATTGCCTTCTAAAAGGGTGACCACTGGAGTCTGGTCGGATACCGGTAAATAGGGCCGATAGGTTTCAATCAATCCACGCCAACGACAGGCCGAACTCTGGGGACAGACGGGGGTAGCACTGGGCAACACTGTCGAATTTGGGGCGGATGGGGTCATGGTGAAAGAATGACAAGAAATCATGGGGGGCAATGGCCCGAGGTTCCATTCTACAAAAGAGCGGGCACCGAAATGTGAATCGTTTCAGAATTGGATTATTGCCCAAACGATTAATAAGCATAGGTTAAACATATAGTTCAGGGCTTGGTCTGTCCTGGTTGGAGTCCTATAATCAGAAAAATTGGCAGAATGCCCCCAGGCGATCGCCCACAAGTCCGGTAAGCTTGACCCAGGTGTAATCCCTTGGGGTGCAACACCGCTGGACCCCCCCTGACCACCATTAGCCGTGAGGAGACCATTGGCCCTGTGTTTGTTTTAACCGGTTACGAATATTTTCTTGGCTTTCTCTTTATATGCTCCCTGGTGCCAGTGTTGGCCCTGACCGCATCCAAACTCCTCCGTCCTAGGGATGGTGGCCCAGAACGGCAAACTACCTATGAATCCGGTATGGAGCCCATTGGCGGAGCTTGGATTCAGTTCAACATCCGCTACTACATGTTTGCTCTGGTGTTTGTGGTCTTTGATGTGGAGACGGTGTTTCTTTATCCCTGGGCCGTTGCCTTTAATCAATTGGGCCTGTTAGCCTTTGTAGAAGCATTGATCTTCATTGCCATTTTGGTGGTTGCCCTGGTCTACGCTTGGCGCAAAGGGGCTCTGGAGTGGTCCTAGAAGTTTAGTAATGGCCACCAATCCATTGTCCTTGCCTTGCCTGCCCCCCCTATTGTCTTCTCCTATTTCCCATGAGTCCCAACCCTGCTAACCCCACTGACCTGGAACGGGTCGCCACAGCCAAAATTCTCAACCCCGCCAGCCGTAGCCAGGTCACCCAAGACCTTTCGGAAAATGTCATTTTAACCACGGTGGATGACCTCTACAATTGGGCCAAACTTTCTAGTCTCTGGCCGTTGTTGTATGGCACTGCTTGTTGCTTCATCGAATTTGCCGCCCTGATCGGTTCGCGCTTCGATTTTGACCGATTTGGTTTGGTGCCCCGCTCTAGCCCCCGGCAAGCGGATTTGATTATCACCGCCGGAACCATCACCATGAAAATGGCCCCGGCCTTGGTGCGCCTCTACGAAGAAATGCCGGAGCCAAAGTATGTCATTGCCATGGGAGCCTGCACCATCACCGGTGGTATGTTTAGCAGTGATTCCACCACAGCGGTAAGGGGGGTAGATAAATTGATTCCGGTGGATGTGTATATTCCCGGTTGCCCTCCCCGCCCCGAAGCCATTTTTGATGCCATTATTAAACTGCGCAAAAAGGTGGCCAATGAATCTATCCAAGAACGGGCCATTACTCAGCAAACCCATCGCTACTACAGCACTTCCCACCAAATGAAAGTGGTGGCGCCGATTTTGGACGGCAAGTATTTACAACAGGGTACCCGTTCCGCTCCCCCCCGGGAGTTGCAGGAGGCCATGGGAATGCCTGTACCTCCCGCTTTGACCACCTCTCAACAAAAGGAGCAATTAAACCGTGGCTGAGGAAGTGAACTCCCCCAATGAAGCTGTTAATCTCCAAGAGGAGACGGCGATCGCCCCTGTGGGCCCTGTATCCACCTGGCTGACCACCAATGGCTTTGAGCACCAGAGCTTAACGGCGGATCACCTGGGGGTGGAAATGGTGCAAGTGGAAGCGGATTTGCTTCTGCCCCTCTGTACGGCTTTATATGCCTATGGGTTCAACTATTTACAATGCCAGGGAGCCTACGATGAAGGGCCTGGTAAATCCTTAGTGAGTTTTTACCATCTGGTGAAGTTGACCGAGGATACCCGTAACCCGGAAGAGGTCAGACTAAAAGTATTTTTGCCCAGGGAAAATCCGGTGGTGCCCTCTGTGTACTGGATTTGGAAAGCGGCAGACTGGCAAGAGCGGGAATGCTACGACATGTTCGGCATTGTCTATGAAGGTCACCCCAATTTGAAACGGATTTTGATGCCGGAGGATTGGGTAGGCTGGCCCCTGCGTAAGGATTATATTTCCCCCGATTTTTACGAACTCCAGGATGCCTATTAGTCCCGGTCGCCCACGGCAAAATTAAACATCAAAATTAGTTTTAGCTCCCCCTTCCCCCACTGTTGCCAATGGACTGAAAACTTTGGGGGAATATTTTTGTGTTGACTGATTTTCAATCGGTTAAAACAACAGAAAAAAAGGCTTTGATGGTGGCAAGAACGCTAAGGGAGGTAAGCCTTATGTCGTAGTTGCTTTTCAGGAGCTTGTCTTGGGATTATTGGCAATGGAGGCCAATACTTCAGAGCGACTTGTGGAAATTAGCTACTAATTTATAGCTAATTTAATTAATTATGAGGCGTCTTACCTGGGTTTTGTGGTAATATATTGGAAGAATAACACAAGAATCCATAAACAACTAAATCAGTCATGGCTTACGATCTTGATTTACGTATTAAGGTAATAGATTTCATCGAGAGTGGTGGTGGAATCACAAAGGCTTCGAAAATATTTAAGGTGGGCAGAGCAACAATTTATCGCTGGTTGGGCAGAGAAGAGCTTGGGGCAACGAAAGTTGAGACCCGCCAGCGTAAGATAAACAGAAAAGAATTGGAAGAGGATGTGAAAAATAATCCTGATATGCTTTTAAAAGAAAGAGCTAAAAAATTTGGTGTAACTCCTGCTTCACTCTGTTATCAATTCAAAAAAATGAAAGTTACTAAGAAGAAAAACAGTTACTTTATCAAGAGAGAGATGCCCAAAAGCGAGCAGAATATCAGAAAATCTTGAGCCAATTAGTTTTAATGTACGATACTAAAAGTCCAGTATTTATAGACGAAGCTGGTTTTGAGGAATTTGTATCCTCACTTTATGGATGGTCTAAAAAGGGAGAAAGAGTATATGGAGAAAATCAGGGAAAAAGAGGGAAAAAAGAAAATCTTGCAGCAGGAAGAAGAAAAACGAAAAAAGACTTAATAGTGCCGATGTTATTCACAGGAAGCTTAAATGCAACGGGTTTTGAAGGATGGCTGGAATTCTTTTTAATACCAGCATTAACAGCTACATCAATCTTGATTATGGATAACGCCCCCATTCATCGAAAAAATAAGATTAGGGAAATAGTGAAATCCGCAGGACACACGGTGTTATTTTTGCCAACTTATTCCCCAGATTTGAATGATATAGAGCATGACTTTAGTGCATTAAAGAGAGCGAGAATGTACGCACCTTCCGGTACTAGCATAGATAAAGTTATTCAAGATTACTGCATATCTTAATGTCTCATAATTATCTTGATCAGCTATACATCTCCTACCCTTGTTATTTTTCCAAAGATAAATTTTTTATTGGTAACAGGTGGGATTTGCCATTGGCTGAAGGCTGAGTCTCATCAAAAACCACAAATAGCTCCCCGTTGCGCTTGGCTTCATACATGGCCGTGTCGGCATAATCGATTAAACGATCATAGTCAAACTGTTCGTAGTTGCTGATCACAATACCAATACTGGTACTGATAAGCAGTTGAATTCCCTCCATAGTTAACGGACGGGAAAATAATCGGTGAATGCGGTCTGCACATTTTTTCGCATCATCACCTGACTTGGTTGATTTCAAAACAATTATAAATTCATCTCCACTCAGTCGAGCAACCTGGTCACCGTCTCGCACACACTCCAATAGGATTTCTGCTACCCGTTGTAGCACTTTATCTCCAAACAAATGTCCGAATCGATCGTTAATGCTCTTAAATTTATTCAAGTCCAGCATCAGCAGAGCAAATGCCTGGTCGTCAGAATTATTTCTGCCATGGACATTCTGGTGTAGGTTTTCTAAAAAAAGAGCCAGGGAACGACGGTTAGGTAAACAAGTCAGGCTGTCATGGTGAGAATCATAATAAAGTTGGTCGTTAATGGTTGCGAGGGACGTTATGTCATTTAATAGCCAATAAAAACCATTGATTTCACCATTGTCATTTCTTTTTTGGGTGGCTTGAATATCCACACTGATGGAAATACTGCTCAAGGATTGGAGTTGCATTGACCAACAATAGGGCACCTGCCATTCACTTTGATCTTTAACTATATTTTCCAGATGGTTTTCGAGTAACGAAATTTGTTGTTGCGGTGCATAGTAAATAAAAGGTTTCCCCATTAGGGATTCTCTATCGGTTTTAAGCAAACGACAGGCATTTTGGTTCGCATCTTGAATTTTTCCATGGCAATCAATAATTAAGTAATTTCCAGGTAACAATTCTAATAAATTGTGGTACGAATTTTCGAGAACTGACTTTTGTCGATAAATTTTTTTATAAATTTTCCATAATCTTCGCTGATCCTGTTTCAGATCCGCTGGTGAGTCAACCACGGTTAAGTTTCGGGGGCAGTCCTGTTTAATATCAGCGAAAATACCGATGGCCTTTTCTGCCCTCAAATCTTCGAGATAACCAGGATAAGCTTTGTTAGCTTCTTTTTCATCGGTAAAAGGGCCAAAGTAATAGGTTACACAGGGAATAATAGTGTGCACCCTCACCCACCAATCCCTATCCTGGTAGAGGGAACTTGCCTGGGTATCCTGGTCAATAATTTCCCCTGAATCTTCTTGATGCACACGACTCATTAAGCTATCAATCATGTCTGGCATTGCCCGAAGAATTCTTTCTTCAATAACTAATTTTTCTTCAATTAGGCCGGTGTAGCCATGGACAGAAGTAAATTCTAAATCTTCGTCTGTCCTAACTTTATGACGGTTAGGAATTGTGCTTAAAATCTTCGCCTTGAGTTGTTGGCGGAAGCAGGACAACGACAGGGCCATGACATAGGGATGGTCAGGGGGAAAGTCCGTCAGAAATCGATCAATCTCCTCTTCCACTACCGCTAGAGTTTCGTTGACAAGATAGGAGGACATTGCATTGCACCTGTTGAACTGGCAATAGTTGTATAGTCGAATGACGGGAAGTTCTGGGAAAATCGACAATTATAGTCAGATCTACTTCTCCGAGATGCTTGAAGATTTGGCGTCGGCGCAAGGCTTCTAGGCAGTTGTTGAAAATATTGAATCCAGAATTAATCCAGAATTCTTCACCCGGTAATAGTGTGCCTATGGGCTAGAAACCTCTGCTTTTTATTTATTATTCCCCACATCCAATTTAGAAAAAATATTGCTTTTTGTCTGTACGATCATGCTCTTATCTTTAGCTTATTTAGCTTAACCCTGACGGAAACCAAGTAAACGAATATATTCATCTTGTACTAATTGATAGCATTCACAGCTAGTTTTTTTAAGGGCATCGTAGTCCAACAAAGTTATTTTTCCCCGACGATAGGTGATCATGCCGGATTGTTGGAGAGAGTTCGCTGCAATGGTTACCCCCGATCGCCGGACTCCGAGCATATTAGCGACAAATTCTTGGGTAAGGGGTATCTCGTCCACTTGAAGACAGTCATGGACAGACATTAACCAACGGGCTAGACGTTCTTCAATTTTATGTTGGCGATTACAGGCGGCACTCTGGGAAACCTGGGTGAGTCTGGCTTGGGTATAGAGCAACAAAATTCTCTGCAGTTGGGGAGACTGCTCAAACTCTCGTAAAAGTATATGGGCACTTAGTTTCCAAGCTTCCCCTTGCACCTGGACGATGACCTGGCTTGTGGTTTGTTTTCCCCCCAGAATAATGGGCAATCCCACCATTCCTTCATTGCCAATTAAACCAATTTCTGTGGTGGAGCCATCTTCCATAATTGAGACAACGGAAATCATAGCTGTATTGGGAAAATAGGCAAATTCCATCACCTCATTGGGCTCGTATAGTACTGTGCCGGTCTTGTAGACAACTTTTTTGAGATGGGGCGCTAAACGTTTATAAGCTTCGACGGGGAGGAGTCCTAATAACTGATTTAATTTTATGGGAGGATTATTGGTCATTGGCAATGCAATTAATTAAAAATGGCATCTCAATTCACTAACAATCATAAGGGTTGTATGCTAACGCCACTTAGATTCATTTGAATTAAAATGTTTATGACTCCTTGTCTCCCAAAGCTTGGAAAAATTTACTCTGCACGATAAGCTGATCTCTGTATAGAGTAAGGATTGTGCGCAAACGGGACGCCGGTCAGGCCCAAACCAAGAGTTTATCTTCGGAACTACATTCTTATCTGTACGAAACAGGACTTTAGGAGAATTTATTAATAGAAAATTTTCCGGCCATAGTCAATATCAAGGCGATTTAGTCTCGACTTCAACCTTTTTACTCTGTAATTCATAAATCTTTTAATCCGATTTAGTGAAAATAATCAATTCTCTATGGCCTCGATGATGGCGATCGCCAAAACTTGATAGCTGGTGCCGATTTTATTTTTTTCGGTAACTAAGTATCTCTATTAGACTTGATACAAAACAGGATTCTACAGTGAGAAATACTAAATTTATTAGCGTTTTTTTCTGTCTGTGTTGGGTCCGATTTCACTGTGGGGGCGATCGCCAAGGGTGGAGTAATCAGCAACCTTCCAACAATAGATAAAATAAATATTTAGTGAAAAAATATTGACATTAAGATATCTTAATTGACTCTCGGTGATCTCTTCTTCAAAAGGAGTGAAGTCATGACCAGTTCTAGCATTGATGGCGTGGGGGTGGCATTTTTAGTACGGGTTTAGACCGGCGATCGGTTGCTTAAAAATAACAGGGTGACGGAGTTCTTCCGCTGGATATGTTCACCGTAGGAGGACAATTGCTCGGAGTAGTTGACACCACCAGTGCAAAACCTTAATTAGGTAATTAGATTTTAAAACCGCATAAACTCATAATTTCTATTGGATCGTACCTGCGCCAATGATCATAGTGTTAATGCATCACAAAAATGATTGAGGAATTAACGTAGTTTTGCCCTGGTCAAGACGGAGAGCGGTATAGGTTTGTCATCCTTTCTTCGCGCCTTTGCGTCCATCCGTCGGATTTTGTTCGGTTTTACGCCTAAGGGGGAAAGGAAAATGGGCTTACCATCAGGGAGAGAGGCCACACAAGACTGCTGAGTCTGTTAAATTGCAGTGGCAAAAAGTTTGCTATTTCCTATTCCCTTTCAGAACATCGTCCCCCGTTGTTACCGCTGTTAACTTTCCCATCCTAAAAATCTGGTTCCCGTGAATGAAGTTTGCCTAAAGTTGAGTGATTTGTTTGTGTCTTCCGGTTGGGGAGGATATGACCGAGGGCGGGCTCCCCAGTGGGCCCATCCCAGAGCACAGCAACAATGGTTTGGGGCGATCGCCGCTTTGGAACCATTTTTAAGACAAACTTTGCCCAATGTTGGGGGAGAATTACCGGGAATTTGTTTGACGGGCCCTGCCCCAGTGCTGAAAGATGCGGTGCTGGTGCGAAATTTTTACCAAGGCATTGCCACCCCCTGGGAAGAGTTTTCCCCCTGGCCCTGTTTAGCTGGCGAGGAATCCGAATGGAGTGCTGTCCTCCCCATGCGGGAAATTCCCCTGTTTCCCCAGGACCCCTTGGCGGAAGAGCAATTTTGCTGGCTGATGACCCCCCAATTTGGTCTGCTATTGCTGTTGGGCAAAAATGAGCAGGGTTTGGCCCAGTTCTACTGGACTTTTGACCCAGAAATTTTGCAGCAAGCTTTATGCTTGTAAACCGTTTTGTGAAAAAATTTTTAAAATAAAAAAGGGGACCTCTAGGGTCCCCAATTAATTAGTAATATAATCTATTAAAGGTCATTCAAAAGGTCATCCACCGGATCAATTCCCCTGCTCGCGCAGGCTGGGTGCCAAGCTCTCGGGTAACATCAAGGCCCGATCCTTGGAGCCCTTGCCCTCCCGCACGATGATCGTGCCGTGATCGAAATCCAGATCCTTGACCCGCAGTTGCAAACCCTCACTGATCCGCATGCCCGTTCCATACAGAAGCTGGGCGAACAAACGATGCTCGCCTTCCAGAAAACCGAGGATGCGAACCACTTCATCCGGGGTCAGCACCACCGGCAAGCGCCGCGACGGCCGAGGTCTTCCGATCTCCTGAAGCCAGGGCAGATCCGTGCACAGCACCTTGCCGTAGAAGAACAGCAAGGCCGCCAATGCCTGACGATGCGTGGAGACCGAAACCTTGCGCTCGTTCGCCAGCCAGGACAGAAATGCCTCGACTTCGCTGCTGCCCAAGGTTGCCGGGTGACGCACACCGTGGAAACGGATGAAGGCACGAACCCAGTGGACATAAGCCTGTTCGGTTCGTAAGCTGTAATGCAAGTAGCGTATGCGCTCACGCAACTGGTCCAGAACCTTGACCGAACGCAGCGGTGGTAACGGCGCAGTGGCGGTTTTCATGGCTTGTTATGACTGTTTTTTTGGGGTACAGTCTATGCCTCGGGCATCCAAGCAGCAAGCGCGTTACGCCGTGGGTCGATGTTTGATGTTATGGAGCAGCAACGATGTTACGCAGCAGGGCAGTCGCCCTAAAACAAAGTTAAACATCATGAGGGAAGCGGTGATCGCCGAAGTATCGACTCAACTATCAGAGGTAGTTGGCGTCATCGAGCGCCATCTCGAACCGACGTTGCTGGCCGTACATTTGTACGGCTCCGCAGTGGATGGCGGCCTGAAGCCACACAGTGATATTGATTTGCTGGTTACGGTGACCGTAAGGCTTGATGAAACAACGCGGCGAGCTTTGATCAACGACCTTTTGGAAACTTCGGCTTCCCCTGGAGAGAGCGAGATTCTCCGCGCTGTAGAAGTCACCATTGTTGTGCACGACGACATCATTCCGTGGCGTTATCCAGCTAAGCGCGAACTGCAATTTGGAGAATGGCAGCGCAATGACATTCTTGCAGGTATCTTCGAGCCAGCCACGATCGACATTGATCTGGCTATCTTGCTGACAAAAGCAAGAGAACATAGCGTTGCCTTGGTAGGTCCAGCGGCGGAGGAACTCTTTGATCCGGTTCCTGAACAGGATCTATTTGAGGCGCTAAATGAAACCTTAACGCTATGGAACTCGCCGCCCGACTGGGCTGGCGATGAGCGAAATGTAGTGCTTACGTTGTCCCGCATTTGGTACAGCGCAGTAACCGGCAAAATCGCGCCGAAGGATGTCGCTGCCGACTGGGCAATGGAGCGCCTGCCGGCCCAGTATCAGCCCGTCATACTTGAAGCTAGACAGGCTTATCTTGGACAAGAAGAAGATCGCTTGGCCTCGCGCGCAGATCAGTTGGAAGAATTTGTCCACTACGTGAAAGGCGAGATCACCAAGGTAGTCGGCAAATAATGTCTAACAATTCGTTCAAGCCGACGCCGCTTCGCGGCGCGGCTTAACTCAAGCGTTAGATGCACTAAGCACATAATTGCTCACAGCCAAACTATCAGGTCAAGTCTGCTTTTATTATTTTTAAGCGTGCATAATAAGCCCTACACAAATTGGGAGATATATCATGAAAGGCTGGCTTTTTCTTGTTATCGCAATAGTTGGCGAAGTAATCGCAACATCCGCATTAAAATCTAGCGAGGGCTTTACTAAGCTGATCCGGTGGATGACCTTTTGAATGACCTTTAATAGATTATATTACTAATTAATTGGGGACCCTAGAGGTCCCCTTTTTTATTTTAAAAATTTTTTCACAAAACGGTTTACAAGCATAAAGCTTGGTTAAGCCTCCAGGCCCGCCTCAAATATGGCCTAAGTCCTGATCTGTCCCTCTTGCAAAAAACCATAGCGGCTTTTAATTTTCCCCAGCCCGATTTCCGTTTGGTGACTTACTTTGGGCAATTGATGTTGGACTACCAGCCCAATCCCTATAATCTTCCCCCATGCCAAGAACAGGAATCGGCGGAACCATCCCCGGATGTGGAACTGCTCCAAGCCTTAACCCATGAGGTGCGGACTCCCCTGACTAGCATTCGCACCCTAACCAAGTTGTTATTGCGTCGCAAAGACCTTTCCCCGGAAGTGCTCAAACGAATTGAATCCATTGACCGGGAGTGTAGCGATCAAATCAGCCGCATGGACCTGATTTTCCGAGCCACGGAATTGGAATCAACCCCCCTGCCGGAATTGGTGGTGCCCCTGACGGTGACATCCTTAGAAGCGGTGTTCCAAGCTGGCATTCCCCGCTGGCAAAAACAGGCCCAGCGCTATAACGTCAATTTACAAGCTCAGATTCCCCATTCTTTGCCCCAGGTGTGGAGTAACCCCAGTTTGTTAGACCAGGTGCTGGGGGGCATGATTGAAAAATTTGTGCGGAATTTCAACGGCGGCGGAGAGATCAATTTACAGATCACCACTGCCGGTGACCAGTTAAAAGTGCAGTTCCATACCCAGTCAGTACACCAAGCCAATCCCGTCAGGGCTCTGGGGGAATTGTTGATGTTCCAGCCCCAAACCGGTTGCCTGAGTTTAAATTGGGATGTGACCAAAAATCTCTTCCAACTCCTGGGAGGTAAGTTAATCGTCAGACGGCGATCGCCATCGGAGGAGATACTAACCATTTACCTTAAATGTGAACAAAGGACTGTGCCTGTGGCCAACTACGATAGGCAGTTCACCATGGTCTAGGGGCTCAACCGAGAGTTTCAATGGCCTGAAATTTGCCGCAGTAAGCCTGGGGTAATAAAGGTCAAAAGGCCAATGGCGATCGCCCCGGCTCCAATGACTATCAATGCCGGTACAAGGCGGGATTGCCAAAATCGTTCCCTGGCCGCCGTCGTTAGCTTGCCAGTTTCCCAATAAACCCAATCATCCCCTAGATGACTAGCCAGACTACGATTCCCCGATAGCAGCAACACAATGCCATTGCCCGTTTCTGGATTAACTCGCAAAGTGTGGTTCAGAGCGGGCATATTGCCCCCGTCATGGCCGATCACAGCTCCCCCACTGGTGGTGGTTTGGTACAGCATCATACCTAAACCCCAGGTGCCATCGGTGCCCGGTTGGGCCGTTGCCATCCTTTGCAAAGTGTCAGCTTTCAAAACCGAGTTGGGTTGGAGATGGGCCTGGGCGAATTTAACCATGTCAGCCAAACTGGCGTAGAGGGAAGCGGCCCCGGTGGCAGTGAAATGGCGGGGAGGGCTGGGCTGTAAATCTTCGGTAAAACTAGTGGCCAAATTATTAGCTCTTCCCTGGTCAACAATGGTTGGCCAATCAAAATTCGCCCCGGTCATACCCAACGGGTGCAGAATTTGCTCCTGCATAAATTCAGCAAAGGATTGTCCCGTCACCTCCTCCACTAACAGTTGCAAAACGGTATAACCGCCCCCGGAGTAGCTAAACTCTTCTCCCGGTGGATAAACTGCCTCCACCCCCCTTGGTTCCCCAAAGGCCACATCTTTTGTTAGGGTCAAAGACTGTTCCAGGGTTTGCAACGGTTGCCCCGGCAAAAATCCTCCATAGCCTAAATGATCGTTCTGTCCCCCGGTATGGCTCAACAGTTGGGCAATGGTTACCTCTCCTCGGTAAGGACTATCAGCAGGAAATTGCCAACGGCGAAGATGGGATAAAACTGGATCGTCTAAATTAATCTGTCCCATTTCCACCAATTTCATTACCCCCCAGGCCGTAACCAGTTTACTCACAGAAGCCATTTGGTAGAGGGTATTTTCTGGGTCAACGGGGGAACCGGAATCAACATTCTCCACTCCCACCGTATGTATGGTGTCCACTTTGCCATTGTGGATTAGGGCTAGGGCCGCACTGCCCAACTCCTTGCCTTCCCCTTGGTTAAGGCGATCGATTAAATATTGGTTAAGGGAAGCTCGATCACCAGGGCGTAGGGGAGGATGGGAAAACCAAATACTTTCCCCCCATAACACTGCCCCCACCAGTAAACTCCAAATGAGCAGGGCAGTAGTGCCGGTTAAAACCTTTTTCAAGCTCTTGTTTGCCGAGGTAAAACTTGCTGATAGTCTCAAATTTTAGCGGAAAATTTCTGGGGTTTTGCTAGAATCAGTCAGAGTTGCCTTACCCGCCCATATTTGCCAAAACCTATGACGACCCATTTCATCACTGCTGAAATTGACCTCCAGGAAAATCCCCTGCAACTGCAACAGGAAATTGAACAGGAATTGGCTAAACGGGGCGATCCCCTGCGGTGGGCGGTGACAGCGGTGGATAAAGAGCAACAAAAAGCCCAGGTGGAAGCGGTGGTGACGGTGACGGCGGTGCAGGAAGTCTAGAAAAAAAGGTTAAGAGCCTGTTTTAAAAGCCCCCCTGGCCCCCCAAATTTGGGAAGAAATTGAGTGAAAGTTCCCCAGTATTGCCGGAGTTTTAGTGGGTCGAGTTAGGGGGCGGGATAAAACTTTCCAAACACGTTCTAAGTTTTACTAGTTCCAGTCTTTTACGGTCACTTTGAGTTATAACGTCACTTTAATTATTCCCACTGGGGTGGGGGCGGCCCTTGGTGGTTACGCTGGGGATGCTCTACCGATCGCCAGGGCCATTTCCCAGGTGTGTGATCGCCTCATTACCCATCCCAATGTGTTAAACGGGGCCCAGCTTTATTACCCCATACCCAACGCCCTTTATGTGGAAGGTTACGCCCTGGATCGCTTTGCCCAGGGAGATTGGGGTTTAACTCCTGTGGGTAACAACGCCATTGGCCTAATTTTGGATCAAGGCATTGAAGAGGATTTGCGCTGGCGACATTTACAGGTGGCGGACGGGGCTCGGGCTACCCTGGGTTTAACCCTGACGGATTACGTTGTTACTGATGAACCCTTGGGGGTGGAATTGCGCCTGTCGGACTCTGGCACTAGTTGGGGCACCATTGCTAACCCAGAAAGTTTATTGCGGGCGGCGGATAAGTTATTGACCCAGACCCAAGCCCAGGCGATCGCCGTCATTGCTCGCTTTCCCGATGATGTGGGCACTCAAGTGCTGGCTGATTATCGCCATGGCCATGGGGTGGATCCCTTGGCCGGAGCGGAAGCGGTCATTTCCCATTTAATTGTGCGGCAATTTCAAGTGCCCTGTGCCCATGCCCCAGCGTTGAGTCCTTTGCCTTTAGACCCAGACATTTCCCCCCGGTCAGCGGCGGAGGAATTGGGCTACACTTTTTTACCCTGTGTATTGATGGGACTGAGTCGGGCTCCCCATTACCAAAGATTTCCCAATGCCCAGGGCCAAACCCTCTGGAGTCGGGATGTGAATGCTGTGGTTGTGCCCGCCAGCGCCTGCGGTGGTTCCGCTTTGATGAGTTTTAGCCAATCTTCTGCCCGCATCATTGCAGTGGAAAATAACTCTACCCAGCTAGAAGTCTATGGCGAAGACCTAGGCATTTCTGTGGTTAGGGTAAACTCTTATTTAGAGGCGATCGGAGTGCTCTGTGCAGACCGTGCAGGCATTAACCTTGATTGTTTCCAACCGGATTTTCCCCTTCTTCACCGCCTACCCTGAATATCTGTGTCTTCATCCAATAGTCCTTCCGAAATGGAGCCCCTAAGCCGTACCCAAATTTTGGGGGTGATGGGATTCACAGCGGTGCTACTGCTGATCATTGCTAAGCTTTGGCAATGGTGGGGGGATGTCACCCTGTTAAAAATCAGTTTTAATGTTCCAGACGCTTTATTGGGATTGGGTTTAGCAACTGCAATCATTCTGACCAGTGGGTTAATTTATCGGATTTGGCCTGCCTATCGGGTCAGTGCCGATGCCTACCTTGCCTTTGTGATTAAACCCCTGGTATGGGCAGATTTGCTCTGGTTAGGACTATTGCCCGGTTTAAGTGAAGAATTACTGTTTCGGGGAGTGATGCTTTCCGCCTTGGGGGGAGGTGTTTTGGCGGTGGTGGTTTCCAGCCTAGTATTTGGCGTTTTGCACCTCAGTAGTACGGAGCAATGGCCCTACGTGGTGTGGGCAACGGTGGTGGGGTTAGTGTTGGGCTATGGGGCGATCGCCAGCGGCAATTTAATGGTGCCTATTGTGGCCCACATTCTCACCAACTGGGTTTCCAGTGCCCTATGGAAATTCAACCACCGTCAAGGGTAAAAGGGTAATTAGTGAAACTAAATTAGGTTGAGTTTGATTCCCCTTAGTGCGTTATCTGGAAGAATTTCAACTCGATTAACGTCTCTGTTCGGAGGCTAGCCCCATTGCCCGATCGCCGAAGGATGGGGTTATAATGGCAGGGAAGTAACTACCGCGTTGGTGACTGCCAACAACGTTTTTTGATCTATGCTTGAAAAATAAGGGTGTCTCTGTGCATTCTGCGTGGTAGTAGACCGGGCTCGTACCCGGAAACGAAAACGAGAATTGATGACTCCCCCCTGGTTACACCAGGTCATAAACTGAGGTAAAACGGCGTGGTGGTGCTTCTCCTCTGCTTCTCAGGTTTATCCCTCCCCCCAGAACGGGTTTGAGCTGATTGCTCCCGATTTTTTCCGTCATTCTACATAGTTACCCCAACGCCCTAAGCCAGGGATTCCGGCAGTACTTCTACCTGTTCCTCGGTATCGATTTCTTCGTTCTCAGTTTTTCCAGCCCGCATATCATCAATCACTTTCTTGATCACACTGGCGATCGGTACGGCTAGCAACACGCCCAGTAAGCCAGCTATTTCCGCCCCAATAAAAATTGAAATTAAAATCCAGACCGGATTTAAACCAATTTTGTCCCCCATTAATTTAGGCGCAACACCGTTGTCGGTAATTTGGTCAATGACAATGGCGCTGACAAAAAATTTCACCGCTACAACCCAGCCTTTTAATAACAAAACTAAGGTTCCAATCAGGGTAACTACAGCTCCAGCAAAAGGAATTAAACTAGCTAACCCCAAACTGAAGGCAAAAAGAATGCTGTAGGGAATGCCCAAGGCCATAAAAACCACTAACCTAGCCATACTGGAACCAGCGGCAAGAATTAAACGGCTAATGAAATAATCTCGAAAAATTTCACCGGCATATTGGGGGATTTTTTTCTCCCAGGGTGAGGGTAACCAACTTAGAATTCCCTGCCAAAAAGTATCTCCTCCCACCAGCAAGAAAATAGTCAAAACCAGAATGACCAGGGTATCTACCACCCCACCGATGGTTTCCGTTAATACTTTTAAACTGATTTGTCCGATGCGGTCTAATTCCTTGCTTAAAGTTAGGTAAGCTTTCTGAAATAAATCATCGACATTGACCCCCGCATTATCCAAAGTTAAAAACAAAGTAGAGTTTTTCAGGTTGGCTAAATGCTCTTGACTGCCGCTGAGCCAACGGGGAATATCTTGGGAAAGATTGCCCAATTGATTACCCATTAAGGGAATAAGGGTGATGCCTCCCAAGGCGATGAGGGCAAAGCTGATGGTGATGACAGCAAAAATTGCCAGCCTTTTACCAATCCCTTTACTGACCAAAAAATTGATGGTTAATTTGAGCAGGAAAGTCACTAGGGTGGCAATGATGATGTAGTCAAAGAGTTCCCGAAAGCGATTAATAATCAAACTCAGCAAAACCCCATTCAGAAAAAAGATGGGAAAAATCAACATTAGCTTCAGCCAACCCGGTAAAGATTTAATTAACTGAGTCATTATTAATAGCCACAAAAGTAGAATAAATGATTAAGTTTATAGTCAGGCTAAAAAAATATTTGTGGAACTTATTTAAGTATACTCAAAGGCTTTGGCAACGTTACAAGAACACCTTTAGATTAATTAAAAAGAAGATCAAATTTCCATTGCCTGATAAGTATAAAACTGCTTCATTACCCCAATGGTTTGAAACTCATAGGTAGGAAAAGGATCCGGCAGAGATAATGTGGTTTGGTAAATACTAAACAACAAAAAATTTTGCTGATTAGTAGTTTGGGCGATGATTTGTTTAATTTGTGGTTGTCCTGCATCCACCAAGGTTTTGCAATAACTCTGCACGAAGCCGCCAAAATCCGCAGGCGCTTTGGGACAAATCTCGGTTTTTAGATAGGTACTGAGGGTTTCCACTGCGTAGTCTTCATAGTCAGGCTTGCCCGGATTGCCGATCGCCATCAGAGCACCACTGGCCAATACCATCACCCCTCCGATCGCCCCAAACACCGATAGCATTCTCATCAGGGATGTACACTCCCATCGGGCATAATTGTTTTTGCCAAGTTTATGCCGCTAATGTGACTATTTTGAAAATTGACATTACGTAGGTCTGCCCCCCGTAAACAGGCATCGATTAAATTGGCGCCCCGGAGTATGGCCCCGGCCAATAAAGCTTTTTCCATCAAAGCATACTCAAAATTAGCATTCTGGAAATTAGCTCCCTGGAAAATAGTGCCCCGCAGGGCGCAACCGGCACAGTTAATCTGCTCCTTGTTGGGGAGAGCTTTAAGATGAATTTCCGATAGATTAATCAAACTGAGGTTAACTTCCTTCATCAATGCCCTGCCTAAATTCGCTCCTTTCAAATTAGCTTGACTGAGGTCTGCTCCCTGCAGAAAAGCCTCCTCCACTGTGCCATGACGTAATTGGGCTTGACTTAGATTCACCTTATACAAATTGGCATGGTCAAAGTTGGCTTTGCGAAAATCGGCCCCACTCAAATCTGCCCGACTGAAATTAGCCTCTGCCAGATCAACTCGTGTGAGATCGGCCCCACTCAAATCCGCTCGACTGAAATTAACTGCTTCTAGGATTGCTCCCTGGCAATCGGTTTCCGCCAAGTTAGCCCCTTCTAA
This sequence comes from Synechocystis sp. IPPAS B-1465, assembly GCF_003015225.1. Lineage (GTDB taxonomy): Bacteria > Cyanobacteriota > Cyanobacteriia > Cyanobacteriales > Microcystaceae > Synechocystis. The sequence goes on from NZ_CP028094.1 coordinate 1,890,234, forward strand.
ATTTGTCCGTATTAACCGGGCTTGCTTGAGCTTGGCATAGGCCAAATTGGCTCCACTGAGGTCACAATCGGTTAGGTCCGCCCAACTGAGATCTGAATAGCTTAAATCTATGCCAGTCAGGTCTGACCCGACAAATTTCACTCCCATCAAACGGGCATGGCTTAGGTTAGTACGCCGTAGCTGGGCTTCAGATAAATTACTGCCGCTGAAGTTGCCATATGCGAGCAGGGCCCGGTTGAGGATAATGCCCACTAGATCGGACTGGATTAAATCGGCATGATGTAGTTCAATGCGGCTGAAATCCCTAGTGCCCTGGCCATATTGCCAAAGAAGTTGCTCAGTTTCCATTGTGTCCTGACGGTGGTGGGAGGGGAGAGCAAAGCGGTGTGTTCTGACGACCAGACATAAACCAACTCTGTGGGCATTGTGCCCAAAAAAGCTGACTTACCAACACACCCAACGGAAAAAAGCAATAGGTTCTAGGCGGCGGAAGTTTGCCAATGGAGATAGGGCAATTTTTCAGCGGTGGCGGCAATTTTCCCCTGATTTTGCACCAGTTGACCACAGGTGTCCCATTGGCCATCCAGCAACATTTGCTGGGCCCCGTCGGAGAGAATTACGGGAAAACTCCGATCGCCGTAGGTAACGGCAGCGGTGGTTAGGTCTAAATTCACTGCCAAATTAGGATCGGCGGTAATGGCTTGTTGTAAATCGGCAATCTGACCATGGGGGGCAGTGACACAGGGCACACCGTTGGCCAAGCAGTTACCCAAAAAGATTTCAGCAAAACTTTCCCCAATGATGGCCTTGATACCCCATTTAATAATGGCTTGGGGAGCGTGTTCCCGGCTGGAGCCACAACCAAAGTTGCGGTTGACCACCAACACTGTGGCGTCTTGGTATTGGGACAGATCAAAAGGATGGTTGCCCCCCTGTTGCTGGCGATCGTCGGCAAAAACATGTTCCCCCAGACCGTCAAAGGTGACACAACGCAAAAAGCGAGCGGGAATGATGCGGTCAGTGTCGATGTCATCCCCCACTAGGGGCAAGGCCTTACCCTGGATTTGTTTAACTTGGCTCATGATCTTCGGTAACGGTGTGGCAGTTAACCGCTATCTTAGCAGGGGCATTGCGACGTTTTAAGACCGCATTAATAAAGCCGCTAAAAAGGGGATGAGCTTGGTTGGGACGGGAATGGAATTCCGGGTGAAATTGGCAGGCAATGAAAAAGGGATGGTGGGGATATTCAACGATTTCCACTAGGCGGCCGTCGGGGGATGTGCCACTGACCACAAAACCAGTATCGGTGAATTGGGTGCGGTAGGAGTTATTAAACTCATAGCGGTGGCGGTGCCGTTCGTACACCACTTCCTTTTGATACAGGGAAAAGGCCAGGGTATCTGGGGCAATGCGACAGGGATATAGTCCTAACCGCATGGTTCCCCCCAGATCCACCACATCCTGTTGTTCTGGCAAAAGGTTAATGACTGGGTTGGGGGTTTCCGTTTCAAATTCCGCGCTGTTGGCTTCCGGTAATTTGGCCACATTTCTAGCCCATTCGATGACGGAGCACTGCATACCCAAACATAGGCCCAAAAAGGGCAGTTGATTTTCCCTGGCATATTCGATCGCCTGGACTTTGCCGTCCACCCCCCGAATGCCAAAACCGCCGGGCACTAACACGCCGTCCACATCTTTCAGAAAGGTGGCTGCCCCTTGGGCTTCAATCTCCTCGGCACTGATCCAACGCAGGTGGAGTTTGCTGTCACTGGCGATCGCCGCATGGCCCAGAGCTTCCACCACGGAAAGATAGGCATCGCTGAGTTGGACATATTTACCCACCAGGGCCACGGTGATGTCATGGTGGGGGGACTGCATTTTTTCCACCAGGGATTGCCACTGGGACAAATCTGGCGATCGATTTTCCATTCTCAGCAGTTCTAGGGTCTGGTGGGCCAACCCTTCCTTTTCCAAAATTAACGGCACTTCATAAATACTGCTGGCATCCTGACAGGTGATCACCGATTCCACCGGCACGTCGCAGAATTCCGATAACTTTTCCTTCATACCTGGATGCAACGGGCGATCGCAACGACAGACCAAAATATCCGGCTGAATACCGATGGAACGTAACTCCTTAACCGAGTGTTGGGTGGGCTTGGTTTTCATTTCCTTGGCGGCGGGAATCCAGGGAATGAGGGTAACGTGCATGTAGATAACGTTATGGCGACCCACCTCTTTGCGGAATTGGCGAATCGCTTCCAAAAAGGGCAGGGATTCGATATCTCCCACGGTGCCGCCAATTTCTGTGATTACCACATCGGGGTTCGTGTTCTGGGCCACCCGGAGAATTCTTTCCTTAATCTCGTTGGTAATGTGGGGAATAACCTGTACAGTGCCCCCCATGTAGGCTCCTCGTCGTTCCTTATTAATCACTGCTTGGTAAATGGACCCGGTGGTAACGCTGTTGAGGCGAGACATGGAAGTATCGGTAAAACGCTCGTAGTGTCCCAGATCTAAATCTGTTTCGGCTCCGTCTTCAGTGACAAACACCTCCCCATGCTGAAAGGGACTCATGGTGCCGGGGTCCACGTTGATGTAAGGATCAAGCTTAAGAATGGAAACGGAATAATGGCGGGATTTTAGTAACCGTCCCAGACTAGCGGCCACAATGCCTTTACCAATGCTGGAGACCACTCCCCCAGTCACAAAAACAAACTTCGACATTGGCCAAACTCCCTACAAAGTGCGCTTAAATCCCCGCCCATTTTACCGGAGATACCAGCCAATAACTAAACCTAACCTCCAATTGAGTACTGCCTAACTTGCTAGCAAGATTGGTTGATCGTGTAAAGCCATTAATTTTTCTCTGGGAACCGCCAACATGGCATAAGCCTGACCATCTCCGTCGGCAAACTCGACTTCAAAAGCTTCCCCTCCCCCCAGGATCTCAATAATTGTCCCAACTTGTCCCTGACGCAATAGAATTGGCTGGCTTGTCAGAAAAAGCTTGGCAGTAATATCTTCTTTTAACGCCACAAGACTATGTAGTTGAAGGTTGTCCATAAGTGTAATTTCCTTGATGCTAATTGCGAATGGGATAAACATTGGTTAGTCGAGGATAGGTCTCCCCGGGGCGGATTATCCAAGCACTAAGTACTTTCGCTGTTCCAGTGGTAGTGGTCATGGGAAAAACAGCCACATAACGTTCTCCGTACTGGTCAGAATCTGTCAATTCAAAATTTTGATAATGAGCGGCTACTTTTCTGAGCCTAGTAATAAGAAAGTCTTGGTTATCTATTGTTATACCCAATTTAGCTCGAAAAAGTCTAGCTTTATGTTTGCCATTAGGATGGTTTAGGTTAAGGGAATAGGTCTGTAGTTTATCAGTTATTTGCTTCACATCAGCTTGGTTTCCGTAGGGCAATTTCATAACTTAGATTAAAAATATCCCAGAACTTAATTCAGGATAGATGTTACAGCATCGATTAGTATGATCATAGGTTTTTCCTCAGGGGTTTTGCCATGACCGATCGCCTTTCCTATTTGCTTTCCTGGCTCCGACAACGGACGGAATTAGGCCAACTTGCCCCGGAGATTCTGGAGGCGATCGCCAGCCAATTAATTGAATTTTCCCTGGCTAAGGGTGAAAGTCTGCCCAAAGATAGGGACAAGGGAACGGACTTGTACATTCTTGGTCAAGGACAGTTGGAATCTGATGCCCGGAAATTTTGTTTATTGCCAGGGGCAATTATTAATCTAGAGGCATTCATAATTGATAGTCCCCTAGAACAGGATTTAGTCGCCCTTACTGACTGCCAATTGTGGTATTTACCAGGGCAAAAAATGCGGCAATTGCTGCAAGATTATCCCCAGATAACTCAGGCTTTTTCCCAACAATTGGTGCAGGAACTCAGGGAACTGAATGCCCAATTATTTTTTGAACAGGAAAAACAGAAGATTTTACGCCCCTACCTCGTCCCTGCCGCTAAGCGAGCCATTATGGGTAAAAGTCGCTATGCCCAAAAGCTCCGGGAGCAAATTAAAGCAGTATCAACAGATCAAAAGCCAGTATTATTGTTCGGAGAGCCGGGACTGGAAAAGGATAACACCGCCGCCCTGATTCATTTTGGCTCAGCCCAAGCCCAACGGTCGGTGATGGTGAAGGTCAACTGTGCTCTGCTATCCGCCAGTGGTCAAGAACTCTTTGGCACCAATCAAGGTAAACCCGGAATTTTAGATGCCTTGGGTCAAGGAACCTTACTGTTGAACAATATTCAGGAATTGAAACCCCAACTTTTACCGGCGATCGCCAACTTAATTTGTGAAGGTATTTACCAACCGGTGGCCACAGCAGGGGGAGCAGAACCAACTTTTCGCCATAGTCAAGCCAAGGTAATTGCCATTGCTGAAAACATCATTCCCAAGCTTACTTCCCTATTTACTAACACCATTAAAATTCCCCCTTTGCGGGTAAGAAAAGCGGATATTGAGGATTACGTTGACTATTATTTAAGTTTAATTTGTCGCTCCAAGGGCATCGAAGTTCCTAACCTAGCACCGGAGGCCCTGCGTCGCTTACAAGCCTACGATTTTCCTAATAATATTCGGGAATTAAACAATCTAGTGGAACGGGCGGTAACCCAATTACAGGGCGAAAAAGTAATTACCGAGGAAATTATTTGGCCTTCCCAAGGTAAGAAACAATTATTTCGTCTGAATTTACTCAACCGTTACCCGCAATTACGGCAATTTTTACGCAGTGCCTGGTGGCCCGATCGCCTCAATTATGGCTTCACTGTGTTCGCTTTCCCAGTCATTGTGGCTATTCTTTTTCTAGGGCCCCAAACTAGGGACCAAAATTTTGCATTGAATTTATTTTGGGCATGGTGGTGGCCCCTAGTGCTATTGGGATTTATTTTTGTTGGTAGACTTTGGTGTGCGGTTTGTCCCTTTATGATTTACGGAGAAATTACCCAAAAATTATCTCTCTGGCTCTGGCCGAGGAAACTGAAAAAATGGCCGAGGCAGGCAGCGGAAAATTGGGGTGGTTGGTTTCTCTTTGCCCTTTTTGCCCTAATTTTACTCTGGGAAGAACTGTGGAATTTGGAAAATACTGCTTATCTTTCTGCTTGGTTATTACTGTTAATTACCGGGGGAGCTATGGTTTGCTCCGTGATTTTTGAGCAAAGATTTTGGTGTCGTTACCTCTGTCCCATTGGCGGCATGAACGGCATGTTTGCTAAATTAGCTATCACAGAATTGCGGGCCCAACAGGGAACTTGTTCGGCAGAATGTACTACTTACCAGTGCTACAAGGGAGGCCCCGCTAAGGGGGAAGGTCAAGCCACTGAAGGCTGTCCCCTGGGTACCCATCCGGCCCAACTAACCGACAATCGGGATTGTGTACTATGTATGACCTGTTTAAAAGCCTGTCCCCATCGTTCGGTGGAATTTAATCTGCGTCCCCCGGCGATCGCCATTGTTACTACCCATACCGTGCGCCCTTACGAAGTAGCCTTATTGTTGTTACTCCTGAATAGCGTTTTATTGAGGAGATTACCAGAATTTATCCAGGTATGGCATTTATCGCCAGTGGGTACATTTATTGACCATGGTTTTCTGTCCCTCGGTTTACTATTTTTACCAGCTTTATTGCCACTAATCGCCTACTTTTTGATTCCCGCTCCTAAAGTTGGGCAAAAAATTCCCTTCATTAACCTAGCCTACGGTCTATTGCCTCTCACTTTAGCGGCCAACTTAGCCCATTATCTCAACTTGGGTTTGGGGGAAGCGGGGCAGGTGTTGACCCTAGTGCCAAAAACTTTCCACTGGTCTTTACCCTTTGATTTACCGATGTTGGTGGCGGATCCAGCGGCGATCGCCTTTTTGCAAGGTATGCTGCTTTTGGCCGGGGTACTTTGGTCGATTTTTCTCAGTCAACAGTTAGGTAAACAATCCTTTTTCAATCTTCTGCCTCACCACAGCACCGTTGTTGGTTTAATGCTGATCTTTTGGAGTGTGATTGTTTAACTTCTTCCATACTTCTCATAAGGCGATCGGAAGGGAGTAATACCATCTAATATTGCCTTCCCTCCCGATGTTGGTTTGATTCAATTAGGATCAATTAAGGTTTCTTTTGATATCCACCATTGGATGGGGATTGGTAATAGACCCCTGAACCTTGATTAGGAACAAAATGGCAAGCCCAGTAGGACTTAAAAAAAGCTTGCCAAATTGGCTCGTCAGAATATCGATAATATTCCCCTAAAATGGGCTTGATGGCTTCAGTCGCCCGGCGTAACTTGTAGTGGGGCATATTCGAGAAAATATGGTGGGCGACGTGGGTGCCAATGTCATGGTGAATGGGGTTAATGAAGCCGTAATCCCGATCAATGGTGGAGAGGGCACCTTTGAGAAAATACCAGTCATCACCACGATACCAAGGGATATTGTCTTCAGTGTGATGTAAAAATGTGACCAAATCTAACCACACCACAAACACGAGGTAGGGGGCAACATAAAATTTCAGCAAAAATAGCCAGCCAAATTGCCAAGTTAAAAAGCCAAGGAAGCCGACAAAGGCTGCAAGGGCAAAGGTGCTGGTGAGAACAGCTGCTTTTTCTCCGGGACGGAATAGGGGACTGCCGGGCATGAAATGGGAGCCTTGCCGGTTTGGCGATCGCCGAAATAGATAAATGGGGTAGGCGATCAGAGGCAAGTAAAAACGTAGAAGTTTTTCATACCAGGCCATTTGGTTATATTTTTGCTCCGACACTGGATACCAACTTTCGTCGGTGTCGATATTGCCCGTGTTGGCATGGTGAGTACGATGACTAATACGCCAGCCATGGTAAGGCACCAAAATTGGCGTGTGGCTGAGATGACCAATCCAATTATTAAGGGTTTTGGATTTGGAAAAGGAGCCATGGCCACAATCATGGCCCACCACAAACAGGGACCAGAATAGGGTTCCCTGAATTAACCAAAAAATCGGATAGAAGAACCAGGAATCAAGGTAGGCCGCTAGAGCATAAAACCCGGCAATTAAACCAACATCCAAAAAAAAGTAGCCCAAGGACCGGACTACCGATGGCTCAAAACAATCCGCTGGAATAGCGTTTCTGAGCTCTTGGAGGGTAAATGGTAATTCTTCAGTTTTGGGGTAAGGAAGCTTTGTTTGAGGCGATGAAATTTCTAGACGCACGTATTTATCTTAGGGGCTATGACGGCAAAACAATCCTATGATTCTATCCTAAATCTTCAAAGAAGGCTGCCGTTGGAAGATGAAAATTCGGCAGTAAGACCAATTTTGACTAAGACAGAAAACACACTAAGGAGAATACTTGATTCAAATTTGTGTAGAGAAAGGACGATAAAAAGTTCAAATGTTTATAAATACGCAACTCTGATCAACTTTATGGACTAAAACGTCAAAACTTTAAGACTGCAATGGAATGGGGGCTAGTTTAACTTCTACGGCGCCAACCTCTGTCTGTGCCATTGACCATCAAGCAAATTAAATTGCAAACGGTCATGGAGACGACTAGGGCGGCCTTGCCAAAATTCGATGCGATGGGGAATCACTCGAAATCCTCCCCAGTGGGGGGGGCGGGGAATGGATTGGTTTTCGTATTGTTTTTCCCAACGGGCTAGATTGTCTTCTAACTCCTGGCGATCGCCAACAATCCGACTTTGGGGAGAAGCCCAGGCCCCCAATTGAGAACCCCGGGGACGGGACTGAAAATAGGCATCGGATTCTGCCGGATCAATTTTTTCCACTTGACCATCCACCCGTACCTGTCTTTCTAGGGCCGCCCACCAAAACACTAATCCTGCCCAAGGATGGGCCGTTAACTGTTGCCCCTTGGCACTGTCATAGTTAGTGTAAAAAACGAAGCCCCGCTCATCCAAACCCTTGAGCAGCACCATACGCCCCACCGGATGGCCTTCCTCGGACAGAGTGCTTAAAGTCATAGCATTGGGTTCTGGCAACTCAGCGGCGATCGCCTGTTGGAGCCATATGTGAAATTGGGCAAAGGGATGGTCTGCCACCTCAGCCTCGATTAAACCCCCCTGGGTATAGTTCAAGCGTAAATCCGCGAGGGAAACCCCATCCATAAAGCCTGCGTCCTCCAACTGGTGATCTTCACAGCGGGCAGTTAACATAAGGAATTATGACACCATCTGCGGCGAGTCATGCCATTGATACCCTGATCGAAATGGCCCACCAAGGGGAGATTAACCCCTGGGACGTGTCGGTGATCGATGTAATTGATCGCTTTTTGCAGGATCTGGGCATTCTCAACAGCCTCGACCTGAATTTTCAACAGCAAAATTTACCCCGTTCTGGCCAGGCTTTTCTTTGGGCCTCCATGTTGGTGCGCTACAAAGCTGACAGTCTCCACAATTTGGAGCAGGAACCAGAAGAAGTTTTACCTGAAGCTGAGCTAGAAGAATGGCCCGATGGTCTAATTGCCCGGTTACCAAGGGATTTAGAAAATCGTCTGCGTCGCCGCACTGCTGTCCCGCCCCTACAACGTCGTCGGGTTACCCTGGCGGAATTAATTGATCAGATCGAGGCGATCGCCGTTGAAATCGAAAAAAGCGAACAAAAACCCAAGCGGGTGAAACGGGCCCGTCCCCAATCCCGGCGGGAAGCACTACAAATCATTACCGAATTAGCCCACCAGGAAAATTTAACTGAGTTAGCCAGCCAATTGGAACAATTTTTACAAACCCGTCTGCCGGAAATTTTGCCTGATTTACCCCATCGTTCCTGGGTAGATTTGGATACATTACTCCACTGTTGGCATCATCATTTAGATCCAGATAAATTGCCGGATAAAAAAGATAAAGTTGGCGTATTTTGGGCATTACTATTATTAAGTTCCCAGTCGAAAGTATCTTTGGCTCAGGAAGAGTTTTACCAAGATTTACAAGTTCAAATTATTGATGACTCTGAAAAAAATATACAGTTAACCTTAGATCCAGAAACAGAAGTGTTAAACTCAGCCTAGTATGCAAGCAATTACTCTTAAATGCTAAATATTTCTTAGTTGCAAATCTAAAGACTCATATGAGGAGTTAGATGTCAATCTAGTTGCATATAGATTCATTAAATCTTGGATGGAAATCAATTTAACTTCTATAGAATTAATTGCTTGAATTTTTCGAGAGTGTTGACGACTAATTATCCAAACTTGCTTATGATCTTCATGAAATTCTTCAACTATTCTATCTGAAAACTCTATTCTGCCTTGCTTCAATTGACTACAGTAATTAATGATTTGTTGACTTTTAAGAGTTTCAATGTCTCCCTTTGCCAAGGTACAGTCATAAATGACTGAAAGATTAGTAGTCCGAAAAAATCCATCCGCCTTACCAGCTTGTTTTTCTCCAAGGAAACTTTTGATAGTTACAATTCCTAGTGACTTTAATAATAAAAAGGTATATTTTTCAAACTCTTGCCAGTTATTAGTAGTAGCTAATATCGGAAAAAAGTTAGGGCAGATATCTGAATTATTTTCCCACGAAAGGTCTTTGGATTCTACTTCTATAGAGCTTGATTGAGACAAGTTATCAGCAGAAACATGCATTTGTCCAGAAGCGATACTTATAAGTTGATGTAATACACGCTCAAACTCCAACATCTCATCTTCAAAAATTCTTATTTTTGATCCCACAAACTTGTCTCCAACCTTCTTGCGTTGATCGATAACAATATATTTTGAGCCATTTTTGGCTACCTTTAACTCAAAAAAATAATTATGGGAACCTGAGAAATAGCGAGCTTTATGCAATAATTCTCTTTCTTCTCTTGTGTACCATTGCTCTGAATTATCCATTTTCGTAATTATTAGGAATGATTTGATTTTCTGAATAACTATAAACCGGAATTTGAATAAAATGATCCGGCTCCTGATTGTCTAGAACAGTCTGTTGTAAACACTCTACCGTTGCTGGCGAAAAAAACTGCTCTCCAGTTTCTTCATTAACCCGTGCTGGGACGTTTTCAATAATAATTAACCGACCATTTAAACTAAGGGTGTAATTTACCCTTTTTTCAACCAGAGTTTTGTTGTCCATTATTGGTTTCTCTCCTTCGAGTGATCAGCAAGGTCATTACTGGATTGTTGAGGTGGGTATCTAAACCAAATTACACGGCGATCGCCATTGGGGAGGAGAGGCCTGGGTCCGCCCATGGTTAGGGGATGGGACCGATCAGATTCTCTGGCCAGGGCAACCCTTTGCTACAGTTGAATTGGTTACAAATAGTTAAAGTTCCGTCCCGCCGTTAAAAGTCTATGTTTGATGCCTTAGCCGATCGCCTTGAAGATGCCTGGAAGAAGCTCCGGGGTCAGGACAAAATTAGTGAAAGCAATATTAAAGAGGCGCTTCAGGAAGTCAGGAGAGCCCTGTTGGCGGCGGACGTGAATCTCCAGGTGGTCAAGGGTTTCATCAAAGACGTAGAGCAAAAAGCCCTCGGTGCGGATGTGATCAGTGGGGTTAACCCAGGGCAACAGTTCATCAAAATTGTTTACGACGAACTGGTAAACCTGATGGGGGAAAGCAACGTGCCCCTAGCTCAAGCAGAGCAAGCTCCCACCGTCATTCTTATGGCCGGCTTGCAGGGGACCGGGAAAACCACCGCCACGGCCAAATTAGCCCTCTATCTCCGCAAACAAAAACGCAGTGCCCTGATGGTGGCCACGGACGTTTATCGCCCCGCCGCCATTGACCAACTAAAAACTCTGGGGCAACAGATTGATGTGCCTGTATTTGACCTGGGCAGTGATGCCAACCCGGTGGAAATTGCCCGCCAAGGGGTGGAAAAAGCCAAGGAATTGGGAGTCGATACGGTCTTAATCGATACCGCCGGTCGTTTGCAGATTGATCCCCAAATGATGGCGGAGTTGGCCGAAATTAAACAGGTTGTTAAACCTGACGATACTCTACTGGTAGTAGATGCCATGACGGGGCAAGAGGCGGCCAATTTAACCCATACTTTCCACGAGCAAATTGGTATTACCGGAGCAATTCTTACCAAGTTAGATGGGGATACTAGGGGCGGTGCAGCCCTATCGGTGCGGCAAATTTCCGGCCAGCCGATCAAATTTGTCGGGGTGGGGGAAAAAGTGGAGGCCCTGCAACCTTTCTATCCCGATCGCCTAGCCAGTCGGATTTTAAACATGGGGGATGTGCTGACCCTGGTGGAAAAAGCCCAAGAGGCGATCGATGTCGGGGACGTGGAGAAGTTACAGAACAAGATTCTCGAAGCCACCTTCGATTTTGATGACTTCATTAAGCAAATGCGCTTTATGAAGAATATGGGTTCCCTAGGGGGTCTGCTGAAAATGATTCCCGGCATGAATAAGCTCAGCAGTGGCGACATCGAAAAAGGGGAAAAGGAACTCAAGCGCACCGAAGCCATGATTAGTTCCATGACCACGGAGGAAAGGAAGAATCCCGATTTATTAGCTAAATCCCCCAGTCGGCGTCGTCGCATAGCCCAAGGATCGGGTCATAGTGAAACCGATGTGTCTAAGCTAATCACCAATTTCACCAAGATGCGGACCATGATGCAGCAAATGGGCATGGGAGGAATGCCTGGAGGTATGCCAGGGATGGGAGCAATGCCAGGCATGGGGGGAGGTATGTTTGGCGGTCAACCAGGCCCAGGTTTTCGAGGTTACAGAGGTGGTGGCGGTAAGCCGAAAAAGAAAAAGAAGAAAAAAGGTTTTGGCCAGCTTTAATGTGTTATTTGCCTAGTCTTATTCTGCTCCCTAAATTGACTACTTCATGGACAATGGGGAGCAAATTTTATCTTAACTTCTCTGTAAAATTAGGAGAGGTTAATAAGATTTGCTGAGCTTATCTGCAAATATTTTGTATTGTCTGAATCCGTTGTCAAAATCTTGATAAAAATGATTGATTTTAACTATTTTAGGCAAAATTTAGATTTATAGTAGTTTCAAATAAAGCTGAGACGCTAAACGCCACAGTAAGAACGGATAATTTCATCAAGAGACGTGTCAATAGGAGCGTACATTCTAGCTCGTTTCAAGGCACTAAAGTCATGCTCAATATCATTTAAATCAGGAGAATATTTCGGCAAAAAAAGAACTTCATGACCTGCTTCTTTAGCCAATTCTTTAATGGCAGTTTTACGATGAATAGGAGCATTATCCATTATTAATATTGATGGAATGTCGAGGGAGGGTAGCAAATATAATTTTAACCATCCTTCAAAGCCTTCTGCATTCAAACTCCCGGTAAAAACCATCGGCGCAATCAAATCTTTTTTTCCTTTTCTTCTCCCTGCTACTAGATTTTCTCTGACTCCCCTTTTTCCTTGTCTATCTCCATAAACTTTTTTTCCTTTTTTTGACCAGGCATAAATACAAGCCTGGATTGCTTCGAATCCAGATTCATCTATGTAAACTATAGCTTGACTACCATAGAGCTTAATTAGTTCTCTTAACATTCTATAGTACTTAACTCGTTCCTCCCGGTTTCTTTCTCGATAACGTAGTTCTTTTTTTTTCTGTTTATTTTCATTTTCTTTAATGCGTAATATACGGCACTCGGCCTCACTCCAAATTTCTTGGCTCTGTCTATCAATCTTGCATCGGGATTTTCTTCTACGTCTTTTTTTAGAGCTTCCCAGTCTAATTTCCTATGGCGACGCTCTACTTTTGTTGGGCTTAAATCTACTCTATTTAACCATCTGTATATCGAGGCTTTTCCTATTTTATATATCTTGGAAGCCTCAGTTATTTTTCCTCCAGCTTCTATATAAGCTACTACCCTTTGCCTTAAATCTAAACTGTAAGCCATTGTTTAAACCTGTTCATTTTGTACACTCCATAATTTTACATTAAATTCTCTCATCGTTAATTGAAATGACTATAAAAATCAAACTTGCAGAGCTTTATAAACGAGTTGATTTTTCCAAATAACCAAGGCAACAATGCTCCCCAACAGTGCAACATCAAGCCATGGGAAGCAATGCCCAAATGCCATTAGTTAGCCGGGGAAACCTTAAGCTTGGGCCAGGAGTTTACCAATTAATTGATTAGTCAACTTTGGATCTGCCTTGCCGCCAGTACGTTTCATGACTTGACCGACAAAGAAACCCTGCATATTGCCCTTACCACTGCGGAATTTTTCCAACTCCTTGGGATGGTCAGCAATGACAGCTTGGATGATGGCAGTCAACTCGTCGGGGTCAGAAATTTGCACCAAGCCCCTAGCTTCAATAATTTTCTGGGGAGAGCCACCTTTTTCCAGCAACTCCGGCAGAATATCTTTGGCAATTTTGCCGCTAATGGTGCCTTTGGTAATTAGATCAATTAACTCCGCCAGGGCCGACGGTTTCAGGGCCAGCCCGCTGATGGTCAAACGGTTGTTGTTGAGGTAGGCGGCAATGTCCTGGGTAACCCAATTGGCCACTGCTTTCGGGTCAGCTCCGGCATTCACCGCTTCCTCAAAATAGAGCGCCACATCCCGGTCTTCGGTCAATACCCGGGCATCATAGGCAGATAAACCCAGTTTCTGTTCATAGCGGGCCCGTTTGGCACTGGGGAGTTCCGGCAAGGTTGCAAACCAAGTTTGTTTCTGTTGCTCGGACACTTCTAAGGGGGGCAAGTCCGGTTCAGGAAAATAGCGATAATCGCTGGAGCCTTCCTTTTTTCGCATGCTGATGGTGCGCTGACTGCCTTCCTCCCAGAGGCGGGTTTCTTGGTAAATCTCCTCCCCGTCGGCGATGGCCTTAATTTGCCTTTCAATCTCATACTCGATCGCCTTTTGGATGGCGCTAAAGGAGTTCATGTTTTTGATCTCCACCTTGGTGCCAAATTCCTTTTGCCCCACCGGACGCACAGAAATATTTACATCACAACGGAGGGAACCTTCTTGCATATTGCCGTCGCTAATGCCTAGGTAACGCACCAGTTGGCGTAAAGACTGGGCATACTCCGCCGCTTCCTGCCCCGTGCGTAAATCCGGCTCCGAAACAATTTCTAGTAAAGGTACCCCAGTGCGATTGAAATCCACCAGGGAATGGGTTGACCCCGCCAGGCGATCGCTCCCCGCATGGACTAATTTGCCCGCATCTTCCTCCATATGTAAACGAGTGATGCCAATGGTTTTGCGGGTAATCTCTTTAGTTTTTTTATCCACCAACTCAATTTCCAAGGAGCCATGCTCCACAATGGGCAAATCAAACTGGGAAATTTGATAGTTCTTAGGTAAATCCGGATAAAAATACTGCTTGCGGTCAAACTTACTGTAGGGGGCAATCTGGCCATTGATGGCTAAGCCAAGTTTAACCGCCGCCGCCAACACTTCTTCATTGAGCACTGGCAGAACCCCCGGATAACCCAAACACACCGGACAGACATTGGTGTTGGGGGGACTGTCAAAATCAGTGGAGCAATTACAAAAAATCTTACTAGCTGTGTTGAGCTGACAGTGGGTTTCTAGCCCAATAATCGCTTCGTAATCGGTTTTAACAGCAGTGGCAGTCATGAATTTCCGGCAGATTGGCTTCCTCCCATTCTGCCATACTCCCGCCGTCCAACGGGCACTTTTCTCCCTCACTAACCCCCAGCGGCGATCGGATCAAAGCCTAGGATTTTTGCTGTTTTTCCGGCTTGGGACGGGGGAATTGGGAAGGAGAGGGGAAGTTTTCCACTGGCATATTTTTGATGGCCTGACTCATAAAAGAGCGCCAAATGGGAGCGGCATAACCCCCTCCTGAAATCCCCTTACCCAGAGAACGGTTAGCATCATCTCCAATCCAGACGGCGGTGGCCAATTGGGGCACATAACCCACAAACCAAACGTTGCGCTCATTGTCTGTGGTGCCAGTTTTGCCAGCAGTGGGACGCCCTAGGTAGGCCGATTTACCTGTCCCTCCCTGGACAACGGAAGTGAGCACTGAAGAAGTACTAGCCGCAGCCCAGGGATCTAACACTTGTTGGGGCTTGGGAGTATTGTCTAGCAGGACATCTCCCCGCACATTGGTAACCCGCAAAATTGCGGTGGGCTCAGAATACCAGCCATTGCTAGCTAGGGTGGCATAACCTACGGCCATATCCAATGGAGTCACATCCACCGACCCCAGGGGCAAGGAAAGAACAGATTGCAATGGTGTTTTAATGCCCATCTGCTTAGCATCCTCAATCACCTTATTAAGGCCAACACGACTACCAATCAACACCGCTGGAATATTGGCAGAACTGGCCACTGCCTGGCGAATGGACATAGAGCCGGAAAAACCGCCGCCATAGTTTTTGGGAGAATAGAAACCTGCTCCGTCTCTCAAACTGATGGGACGGTCTTCAATGGAGGAATCGGGGGTGTATTTTCCACTGGCAAAGGCACTGTAATAAACAAAGGGTTTAAAGGCCGAACCCGGCTGACGACGGGAAATGGTGACCCGATTAAGTTGGCTTTTGTTGTAGTCCACTCCCCCGGCCATGGCTTTGATGAAATGGGTTTCCGGCTCCACCGCCACTAGGGCAATCTGTAAATCCTTTGCCCTTCCCATGCGTCCCCGCAAACCGCTATAGGCGGACTTGACAGTTTTTTCCGCCAGCTTTTGGGTGTCGTAGTCAACGGTACTTTGTACTCTCAAACCGCCCTGGGCCAAGGCTTCTTTCCCGAATCTAGTTTCCAGTTCAGCAATAACTGCATCGGTAACGTAGGGCAATTTGCTGTTTTGCCAAGCAGTGGGTTGACCCAACTTGTTCTGGAGGGGTTCTTTTTTTGCTGCCTCGGCCTCGGCAGGGGTAATCCAACCAATACTGACCATGCGGTCTAGTACGACTTCCTGGCGTTCCTTAGCCGCAGTAAAGTTGTTGAAAGGGCTATAGGCCTCCGGGGCTTGGATCATGCCAGCCAACATAGCCGATTCGGCCAAATCTAGATCAGCAGCGGATTTTTTAAAGTAGCTCTCAGCCGCCGTTTGGATACCGTAGTTATTATGGCCCCAGTAGATATAGTTGAGGTACATGTCCAAAATTTGGTCTTTGTCGAATACCTGTTCGACTCTAATCGCCAAAACCGCTTCGGCCAATTTGCGGGTAAAAACTCTTTTTTGGCTCAGATAAATATTTTTTACCAACTGCATGCTAAGGGTAGAAGCCCCTTCGCTTACTCCACCACTTTTAAAGTTGACTAACAGGGCCCGCCCAATGCTGTTGGGGTTGATGCCTTGGTGTTTATAAAAATTGCTGTCTTCGATCGCCAGTACGGCACGTTTTAGGTTGGGAGAAATTTCCGCCAGGGGCACAATTTTGCGATGTTCTTCCCCGTGGAGGCTGAGCAATTCCCGTCCTTTGGCATCGTAGATATAACTGGTTTGGGCGGGCACGTAGGAAGTTAGACCCCGCACATCGGGTAGATTACGAAAACTAAAGGCCAAGCCAGCCACCCCTCCTGCCACCACAGCGGTAGAAACTAGACCCACCCCCAGAAAAGTGGTGCCGGTGGTGCACAATACCCGCTGGAAAAAATTAGGCTGGGCTTTGGCTTTGACCTTGGTGGAAGACGGTTTTAGGGTGCTAGTGGATGACACGGTGTAAGAACTTCCTCACGCCAGGAAATGGAATTTGTAACCTTGCAGACTCAGATGATTAAAATTAGCTACTCCCCAGGAACAATTTTCCCCGGAATTAATCTTAGTTTAGCTTACCGACATTCGCCCAGAAGTCAACTGAACTAGGCTAACCCAGTCCCAAGCTCGCTTAGAGGGGATTTTTTGCCAAAATCAACTTGAATGGGACAAATTAGCGGGCCAGTTAGCGACATTGGGACCAAGCCACTGGCGACAGGCCGGAATTAAATACTCTGCTAAATGTTGGGCGTCTACCCCCAGAATTGTTCTTTGTTGAGACGCTAAAATACCGGCTTGGGCATGCCACCAGGCTGCTGTTGCCACCCTTTGGGCAAGGTCAAATTTTTCTGGCTGGGCCAAGATACCCCCCATTAATCCCGTGAGGACATCCCCACTGCCTCCTCGGGCTAGGGCTGGAGTACTATCTTTGATTGCCCAGGTGGGGCCCGTTGGACTAGCAATGACCGTTTTAGCCCCTTTGAGCAGCACTGTGGCCTGACACATGGCCGCCGCTGTTTGCACTGCAGTGAGGCGATCGCCTTGGTCAATGTCGGGAAAAAGTCTTTTAAATTCACCTCCATGGGGAGTTAACACGGTGGGGGCTGTCCGTACTGCCAATAGGGGTAGTAATTGTTGCTGAGCCAATTGGTTGAGACCATCGGCATCCAAAATCAGGGGACAATTAACCGACAAAACTTCTTCCACCAGGGGGCCCACGTCCGAGCCTAACCCTGGTCCAAGGGCCACAGCACTGTAACGGGATAGGTCCAAATTGCCCAAACCGGCGATCGCCCCGGAGGGAGTTTCCAAAAGACCTTTCACCAAAACTTCGGGACATTGACTGTGGAGCAAGGCCTTAATCCCCATGGGCACCGCCACTGTCACCATCCCCACCCCACTGGCCCTGGCCCCCAGAGTGGTTAGCAACGCTCCCCCGGCATACTGTTGAGAACCGCAGATCAGTAATAGGTGGCCCTGTTGATACTTGTGGGTCACTAACGGGCGACTGAGGGGCAATGTTTGTTGAGCTTGGTCAGCTCCAAGGACTTGCACTGGCCAAACTTCTCCTAAAACATTGGCGATCGCCTGGGGGGGTAAGCCGATGCCCAATAACTCCGTCTGACCTAGGTGGGCCAAAGCCCTGTCCTGAAAGTAAGCTCGTTTCCAAAGACCAAGACAAAAACTCCGGTCTGCCTCCACTGCTACACCTAAAATTTCCCCCGTATCTGTCTCAATACCTGAAGGTAGATCGATACTGACCACGGGGATAGGTAGATTGTTGATAGTTGTGATTAGGTCGGCGATTGCTCCGGTGATAAGTCTAGTTAAACCAACGCCGAACAAGGCATCAATAATCAGATCGCAATGGGCCAAAGCCTGGACCCCATCCACCCAAGGGATGCCCAAACTTTTGCCGTAGTCAACGTGGTTTTGGGTCAGGGGTTTTAACTTGTCCAAGGGCTGTAAAACCTGAACCTGGTAGCCCTGGAGCTTTAGTTCCCTCGCCACCACTAAACCATCGCCACCGTTATGGCCCGGGCCCACCACCACCCCGATGCGGGGATATGTGCTGAGGGGATAGAGCGTTAGCAATCTCTGGGCGGTCTGTAGAGCCGCTTTTTCCATCAAGGCCGCCACTGGCATACCCTGGGTGAATAGCCAATTTTCAATCTCCTGCATTTGGGCCGCACTGACCACTGCCCGGAACCATGGAGACGTCACTGCCATAATCTTTTTCCTTCAACTCTTAGGCCAATGCTGGATCAACCAACGGCGAATAGTGTTGGAGTTGCCATTGATCCAAATACTCATACCAGGACTGCAATCCTTTCCCCGTGCGGGCAGACACTGCAAAAATTTGGGCTTGGGGGGCCACTTGCCGTAGGTTTTGCCAAGCCAGCTCTGCATCAAAATCCACTGCGGCGGCAATGTCCTGTTTGGTGACTAAAATAACCTGGGCTGATTTGAAGGTGGCGGGATATTTAAGGGGTTTATCCTCCCCTTCTGTGACGGAAAATAATACGACCCGTAAATCTTCCCCTAGATCATAGGTGGTGGGGCAAACCAAATTACCAACATTTTCAATGATCAATTGATCGATATTGTCTAAATCTAACTTTTGGGCCGCCTTGGCCACCATTTCCGCTTCCAGATGGCAAATATTTCCTGTGGTGACCTGAATGGCGATCGCCCCGGCACTGCGGAGACGTTGGGCATCGTTATCGGTGGCTAAATCCCCCACAATGACGGCGGTGGGATGGTCTTTTTGTCGATCGCCGACCATTTTTTCGATCAGAGCAGTTTTACCGGCTCCGGGAGAAGAGAGGAAATTCATCACCAGTAAGCCCTTAGCCTGGAAATAGCCCCGATTCCTTTCCGCTAGGCGGTCATTCTTGCTGAGAATGCCTTGGCCAATGGCAATGGACTGGCGATCGGGTTCAATGGTCACAGTCTGCTGACTTGGACTTTTGCTGTAGTTGCCATGGTGGTGATGATGTTCTTGCTGGTCATGGTCATCATGGCTGTGGGCAAAATTTCCATCGCCATGGTGATGGTGGCTATGGGCAACGGTTCCCACCGCACTACAACCGCAGTTTTGGCACATAATAACCTTCCCCCTCGGGCGGAAATATTAATGTTATGACCCCATGGTAAGAGAGGATGCTTGAAAGAGGTTCTACTTTAATTGCCATTTGGCACAGTAATCTGGAATTGATGGTGGAGACCCAGGTTTGTCTTTTCTGGCTCCATTGATTAAATATCCAATTTCCCAGCCCCATTTTTGTAATGACAGCTCCCCTAACCCTCAACTTACTCCAAGGTTCTGTTCGTTTTCCCTTTAGTGCCGAAGCGGCGATCACCCTCCAGGGGGAGATCAACCAATTGGTCAATCAATTAAAGGCCATTGGTGCTCAGGTTAACCAGGGAGGCCGACCGGAGAAGCAACAGAATTTGGAATATTGCCACAGTGGAGAAGTCTTTTTAGAAGTATTTTGCAACCCAAATATTTACCCCAGCCCCTTTGCGGCTAAGGTATTGCTCACACTACGGGATGACCGGATTCGTTTGACCACGGAAGCGGAATTGCCCAGACTCATTGAAGATTTGGCTGAATATCTAGCCCAGCATGGTTAGATCCAGCCCTGGTAAACCTTGTAAACAGTGCCCAACCAATGTCTTCCCTGCCCAAAAATTTTCTTCAACCTCTCCCTCTCCAACCAGGCGATCGCCTCACTGTGGTGTCCCCCAGCGGTAGTCTGCGGGAATTGGCGGACTTGCAAAAAGGGGTGGATATTTGGCGATCGTGGGGCTACGAGGTAATTTTCAGCCAAGGTTACCACAATCGCTTCGGCTACCTAGCGGGAACAGATCAACAACGTAGGCAAGATTTACTCCACGCTTGGTTAGACCCCCAGTGTAAAGGAATTTTATGTAGTCGGGGGGGCTACGGCTCCGCCCGGTTGCTGGAAGATTGGCAATGGCCGGCAATTAGCCAACCAAAATGGGTGTTGGGTTTTTCCGATGTCACAGGGATTTTATGGAGTTTGCTCAAATCAGGTATTATCAGCCTCCACGGCCCTGTGTTGACTACCCTCAGCGATGAGCCGGATTGGGCCCTGGAACGGTTGCGTGGGCATCTTCAGGGTCTTCCCCTTGCACCATTGACCGGGAACAGTTGGCAGAAAGGAATGGCCCGAGGGCGTTTAGTGGCAGGTAATTTAACCGTTGCTACCCATTTTTTAGGAACAGAATGGCAACCAGATTTTGAAAACGTAATTTTGGCGATCGAAGATGTGACCGAATCCCCCTATCGCATTGACCGCATGGTGACCCAATGGCGAGCCTCCGGCAATTTATCCCAGGTAGCTGGCATTGCCCTGGGGCGGTTCAGTGAATGTGAAGCTCCCGCCGGATTCCCCAGTTGGACAGTGGAAGAAGTCCTTGGCGATCGCCTGGGGGATTTGGGCATACCAGTGGTGGCGGATTTACCGTTTGGTCATGGCGGCGTCAATGCCATTTTGCCCGTGGGTAGCAAAGCGGAATTGGATGGGGACGCTGGCACCCTCAGCTTTTTGTAAAGTTTTATCATCTTTTGCCTCCGGAGATATTCATTGTCATAGCTCCGGTATTAATGCTCCAGATTGGTCTGGGCAATAGCTTTGTGGCGATTATGGCCGGGGGAAAAATTCATAAAACTTATTAAAATTATTTGTTAATGAGTTTATAGCTTAACTACAAAAAGTTAATAGCTTGCTGGCATAAATAATCAATTTTTCTTGAAAAATATTTAGAAAAAATCTTTATACAGCAAAGGTTATGGACTCCACTCTCTATCTTAAGACATAGACAATTTTATTCTTAATAAACAATTAAGAATTGTGTCAGCCCGGCAAAAAAGTGTGTCCAAATAGTTTGTTTTAGGTAAAATCCATTACAGACGGAAGGATTTTTCTGGGCAAATATCTATTCAACGTCACTGCTGTGCTTTCATTGATCAAAATTGCCGCCGCCCAAACCCAGTGGCCAAAGAGAGACAACAGTAAATATTCTCGACATGGAGTTTCCTTGTCTATGAACATCAATCCTCTCCTGCGGGCCTACGAACACGGTGTGCGCCGCTTTCCTCGGGAAAATTTACAAAATGCTGACCTATCGGGATTCACTCTGATTTCTGTCGATTTTGAGCGCACGAACCTGATTGGTAGTAATTTGCAGCGCACCTTTTTGACCAAAGCCCGCCTGGGGCACTGCCAAATGAACTGGGCAGATTTGACCTATGCCAAACTCAACCAAGCAGATTTAAGCCATGCCGATCTGACCAAAGCCAGTCTCTACGGGGCTTTTGCAGTTAAAACTAATTTCAAAGGAGCTAAGCTGAGCGGGGCAACCCTAGCCCATGCCAATCTCCGGGGAGCTAATCTGGAGCAGACTAATCTGACCGGAGCTAATCTGTTTGCTGCCAATTTACGGGAAGCCAATTTCCAGAAAGCCGATTTTTCCTGGGCTAATTTACAGGAAGCTTGCCTTAGTCTGGCTAATTTGCGCGATGCTAGGTTGTGGGCAACGGATTTGCGCCGGGCTTTTATGAAGGAAATGGATTTAAGTGCTCTCAGTCTCCACGGTTTAGCCATGGATGGGGCGAAATTAACCGGCAGTTGCCTGCGGGACACAAACCTTAGTCACTCCAGTTTGCGGGGCGCTAACCTCCGGGGGGCAGATTTAACCGGAGCAAATCTCACTGGAGTGGACCTGACCGGGGCTGATCTGATGGGGGCCAACCTAACCCAGGTAGTTTGGCACGATGCCGTGGTGGAAGGCGTTAATTGGGAAGAGGCGATCGCCGACCAGTCCATGTTTCGCGAAGGGATATTAGGACTGGGAAACCATCACAATCATCGCAGTCATAACGTCCACCAGGGGCGCCAGGGACTAAATATTAGTTGCTTTGGGGGCCTGCAGGCCGCCTATGTCATTTAGCTGAAATGCACTGCAATAATTAAACAGTTGATTGATAATAGTCAATCAAAAGTACCACCGGCGGAAGAATCACCCCTAAAAGATTAATGCTTCCAGGAGAGCGGCACAGCCGAAGGATGCCAGGGCAACTTTAATCAGACGCAGTCCCTGCTGATTCAACCAATCCCGTTGGCGACGGAAAAACATGTAGGCATTCATGGCCCCCATCAAAAAGAACAGCAGAGAGAGCCAGTTGGTTTCTTTGGTAGCTGTGTCTGCGGAGGACATCGCCCAGGTCTGTGAGGATTGCATGTTTGATTTCTCTAGGTAAACCAACTTTGACAACTACACCTTAACAAAAGCCAAGGCAATTGTAAACCTTTGTTAAGTATTGTTGACTGGGGTGAAATTTTCTGCATTTCTTAGAAGGGCAGGCCCCAGGCTTGCCATTGTTGCCGGAGCCAACCAGAAGCCCGCAATTGCAGTAGGGTTTGGTTAACTTCCCGTTGGAGAGCCTGATGTTGCAATCCTTTGGCCATGGCGATCGCTAAGGGGTTAACTGTTAATTGCAAAGGTAAATGATAGTAATCGGATTGGGATTGGGCCCAGCCGCTCAGCACGGAATTGTCCCCAGCAAAGGCCATGGCTTGGCCCTGTTCTAGAATTTGATAGGCTTGGTCGTAGGAATCTACCCCCACAAGGGTAGCTTGGGGAAATGCTTGTTTGATAACGGGAATGGTGCCGCTGTTATTAAGCACCGCAATGGTGTGAGCCTGGTTGCGGTCTATGTTTTTCAGGGAGCTGTTTTTGCTAATTAAACCAACTCCGTCCATATAGTAGGGCGGGGAAAAATCCACCAGGCGATCGCGAGCAGGATTTTGGCCCATTTGGGCAATGATTAAATCCACGTCACCATTGAGTAATAGGGGAAGCCGGTCCTGATTCTGTACCGGAACCAACTCCACCGCCGTTTCATCCCCCAGCAAAGCCAAAGCTAAACGACGGGCCAAAGCAATTTCTAAACCAGTTAATTCCCCCTGTCCATCCCGAAAACCCAAAGGTCGTAAGTTATCCTTCACTCCCACCCTTAATTTACCCCGTTGCCGAATGGCTTCTAGGCTGACTTCTCGGCTAGTCATAGCTATCCCGTTGGTTTCCAAGACCATGGTTTGGGCCGTCGCACTGACAGTTAAACCCGGAATTAAAAATAGTAAACAGCTAGCGACAATTAGGCTACGCATGGAAAGAGTAGTATAAGTAAAAAAGCAGAAAAATTTCCCCATAGGTAGAAAATTAATTACTTTATTGAACACTTAAAGAAGGTAACCAATTAATCAGAGCAGGGAAAATAATAATTAACAACAACACTAAAACTTGCAAGCCAATGAAGGGCACAGCTCCCCGATAAATTTGTCCAGTGGTCAAGCTAGCTGGTGCCACTCCCCGTAAGTAAAAGAGGGCAAAACCAAAGGGCGGTGTGAGGAAGGAGGTTTGTAAATTGGCTCCCACAATGACACCGTACCAAATTAAATCAAGGTTTAGTGCCTCTGCCACAGGCTTAAACAGAGGCAGAACAATAAAGGCAATTTCAAAAAAGTCAATGAAAAATCCCAGGATGAAAATGGTGATCATACTAATGGCTAAAAAGCCAATTTGGCCACCGGGTAAATTAGCCAAAAGATCAAACATAAATCGATCGCCTTCCAGCCCCCGGAACACTAAGCTAAACGCAGTTGACCCCAATAGGATTAGCATCACCATGCTGGTAATGCGTAGGGTGGCGTCACAGACTTCCCAGAGGGCTTTCCAGTTCAGACGTTGATTAAAATGGGCCAAGGCGATCGCCCCGATGGAACCCACGGCCCCTGCTTCGGTGGGACTAGCAATGCCGAAGAAAATACTCCCCAGCACCAACAGAATTAAAACTAACGGGGGCAACATCACCTGCACTATACGTCTGCGTAATTCCTGGCCGCCAATGTTCCTAACTTCGGCCGGTAAAGCCGGGGCTAAGTCCGGTTTTAACCAGGCAATTATCAAGACATAAAGGGCAAAACTGCCGGCCATCATTAGTCCTGGAAGGAGGGAGCCGATAAATAAGTCCCCCACGGAAACTCCCAATTGATCAGCTAAAACGATCAAAACTACGCTAGGAGGAATGATTTGTCCCAGGGTGCCAGAGGCGACAATGACACCGGATGCTAACTCTTTGCTGTAGCCATAGCGCAACATAATGGGTAGGGAAATTAAACCCATGGCCACAACGGTGGCCGCCACAACTCCGGTGGTTGCCGCCAGCATAGTACCCACTAGGATCACCGCCAGGGCTAGTCCTCCCCGCAAATGCCCCAGGATAATACCCATGGTTTCTAATAGTTGCTCAGCAATGCCAGACCGCTCCAGCATGGATCCCAAAAAGATGAAAAAGGGAATAGCCAGCAGAGTACCATTGGCCATAATGCCAAAAATCCTTTGGGGCATGGCGGACAAGAATATGGGGTCAAAGGAACCTAAAGCCGCGCCGATGATGGCAAATAAAATCGCCACTCCCCCCAGGGAAAAGGCAACGGGATAGCCACAGCCCAGGAAGACCAATGCCCCCACAAACATCATTGGCCCTAACCAATCGTAGTCCACCATTAACCCCTAGCCTCCGTATCAACATGACCAAGGGCGATCGCCAGATTTTTAATTACTTCCGCAATGCCTTGGAAAATAAGTAGGACAAAACCGACAATAATCATGGTTTTAATGGGATAACGGGGTAATCCTCCCGGATCCGGCGAAGTTTCCCAAATGTGCCAGGAATTGATCACCGATTCCCAAGAATAAAAAATCACTAGCCCACAAAACGGGAATAAAAATAAACAGGTACCCAATAAATTCACCCAAGCCCGCTGGCGATCGCCAAGGGATTTGTAAAAAATATCCACCCGCACATGGTCATTGGTTTGCAGGGTGTAGGCAGCACCGAGAAGAAAAACTAGATCAAACAAATACCATTGGGCTTCTAGCAAACCATTGGAGGCCAAGTTCTGGCCTACTAAGCGGCCGAGGTAGCGCCCCACCACATTCCAGCCGCCAGTTAGTACCATTGCCAATACTAACCATGCGGTAAATTTCCCAATCCAAGCGGTGAATTGATCGATAAGCTGGGCAATTTTGAGTAATTTGTCCACTAATTACTGGCCTCCCTCAGCCAAAGAACTTCCCATAAAAATAGAGCAAATTCTAGATGTTCAGACTACAACCTAGACCAGCAAGTTTCGCCATTAAACAAATAAAAAATCCTCACCATTTTACTAGCGAGGACAATTTGACTCTAAAAATAAGAATGTCAAATTCTATAGCTTGACTTCGATATCAACCCCGGCAGGGAGATCCAACTTCATCAGAGCGTCAATGGTCTTGGAAGAAGGCTGATAAATGTCGATAATGCGGCGGTGGGTGCGGGTTTCAAAATGTTCCCGGGAATCCTTATCCACGTGGGGAGAGCGCAACACACAATAAATTTTCCGTTTGGTGGGCAAAGGAATCGGCCCCACAGCGGCGGCATTAGTACGATTAGCGGTATCAACAATTTTGTCGCAGGATGTATCGAGGAGGCGACGGTCAAAGGCTTTGAGGCGGATACGGATTTTTTGTTGTTGCAATGTTGCCATGGAAATTTAACTCAGAATTAGCGGACTGTTTAATTGTCAAGGTTCAGAAAGTTGAATAGTCAGTGGGGCTGGCCCAGTCAGAAAAAACTTACCGTAACCAACCCAACACCAACTACATCATGAATGTTGTTCTAAGGACTACTTCAAAATCTTAGAAACAACACCGGCGCCGATGGTACGACCACCTTCGCGGATAGCAAAACGCATCCCCTGTTCAATGGCGATCGGGTTAATGAGCTCAACGGTCATTTTGATACGATCCCCAGGCATAACCATTTCCACAGCACTGCCGTCGTCAGCGGTGTAGCTTTTGATGGTACCGGTTACGTCAGTGGTCCGTACATAGAACTGAGGGCGGTAGTTGGCAAAGAAAGGAGTGTGGCGGCCACCTTCTTCTTTCTTGAGCACGTAAACTTCCCCTTCAAATTCGGTGTGGGGAGTGATGGAACCGGGTTTAGCCAAAACCATACCCCGTTCGATGTCCTCTTTTTGAATCCCCCGGAGGAGCAGACCCACGTTGTCCCCAGCCATTCCCTCTTCAAGGGTTTTTTGGAACATTTCCACACCGGTAACAGTGGCTTTACGGGTATCTTTAATGCCGACGATGGAAATTTCTTCGCCAACTTTAACTTTTCCGCGCTCAATCCGACCGGTGGCAACGGTACCACGACCAGTGATGGAGAATACGTCTTCCACCGCCATCAAGAAGGGCT
The DNA here is from genome assembly GCF_003015225.1 of Synechocystis sp. IPPAS B-1465. Taxonomy (GTDB): domain Bacteria; phylum Cyanobacteriota; class Cyanobacteriia; order Cyanobacteriales; family Microcystaceae; genus Synechocystis. Next base: position 1,916,690 of record NZ_CP028094.1, read on the forward strand.
TATCAACTTCCCGCTCAGGGGTGTCGATGTAGTCGTCAACGGCTTTCATGAGTTCAAGAATCGCATCTTTGTATTCTTTTTCTCCTTCGATCGCCTTGAGGGCAGAGCCAGCAACGATGGGAATGTCATCACCGGGGAAATCGTAGTCGCTGAGCAATTCACGAACTTCCAGTTCCACCAATTCCAGCAGTTCTTCGTCGTCCACCATGTCTTTCTTATTCAAAAAGACCACCAGTTTGGGAACCCCTACTTGCTTAGCCAAAAGAATGTGTTCCCGGGTTTGGGGCATGGGGCCATCAGCGGCGGAAACCACCAGAATCGCACCGTCCATCTGGGCAGCACCGGTGATCATGTTTTTCACATAGTCAGCGTGACCAGGACAGTCTACGTGGGCATAGTGACGGCTATCGGTTTCATACTCAACGTGGGCAGTATTGATGGTAATGCCCCGGGCTTTTTCCTCAGGAGCCGCGTCAATATCTTCATATTTCCGGGCTTTGGCACCACCCAATTCCGCCAAGGTCATGGTGATCGCCGCCGTTAGGGTGGTTTTACCGTGGTCAACGTGACCAATGGTGCCAATGTTTACGTGGTCTTTCGTCCGTTCAAATTTTGCGCGTGCCATGAATAAATAAGTCCTTTGATTGTTTCTACACAGATTGCAGTCCTAGGAGAACTGCCGGCTTAGGCATAGCCTCTGCTTTTGGCGACGATCGCCTCGGCAACATTACGGGGTACTTCTGCATAATGGCTAAATTCCATCGAAAAAATACCCCGGCCTTGGGTTTTTGACCGGATATCGGTCGCATAGCCAAACATTTCCGCCAATGGAACACTAGCGGCCACTTTGGCTATGCCCTGCTCCGTTTCCTGGCCCTCAATATGGCCCCGACGGGCATTGAGGTCACCGATCACGTTGCCCATGAAGTCATCAGGAACTTCAATTTCGACTTTCATGACCGGCTCTAGGAGCACAGGGTCAGCTTGGCCCACAGCCTCCCGGATTGCCATGGAACCAGCAATCTTGAAGGCCATTTCCGATGAGTCCACATCATGGAAAGACCCATCTACCAAGGTGGCTTTGAGGTCAATGACCGGGTAGCCCGCCAATACCCCCGAAGCACAGGCTTCTTTCATCCCCTGTTCCGACGGGGCAATGTATTCCTTGGGAATAACGCCACCGACGATTTTAGAGACAAATTCAAAGCCCGTCCCTGGCTCGGTAGGCTCCACCTCAATGACCACATGGCCATATTGGCCCTTGCCCCCACTCTGGCGAATAAATTTACCTTCTGCCTGTACTGCCTTACGGATGGTTTCCCGATAGGCTACTTGGGGAGCACCCACATTGGCCTCCACCTTAAATTCCCGTAGCATGCGGTCCACCAGAATTTCTAAATGCAATTCTCCCATGCCAGCAATTACCGTTTGGTTGGTCTCGGGATCGACACTGACGCGAAAAGTGGGATCTTCCTCGGATAAAGATTGTAAAGCTTTGGAAAGCTTATCCATATCCTGTTTAGTTTTTGGTTCCACCGCTACGGAAATAACTGGCTGGGGGACAAACAAGGATTCTAAAATAATCGGCTCTTGGTCATCACAAAGGGTATCCCCAGTGAGGGTATCCTTGAGCCCCAACACTGCGCCCAAATCTCCGGCATTTAACTGGTCCACCTCAATGCGGTCATCGGCTTTGAGGATGATTAATCGGGAAATGCGTTCCTTCTTCTCTTTGGTGGAATTCAATACATAACTGCCCTTTTCCAACACGCCGGAATAAACCCGCACGAAGGTGAGCCGGCCAAACGGGTCCGCCATTACTTTGAAGGCCAAAGCTGACAGGGGAGCTTTATCTTCCGCCGGTCTGGTGGCTACTTCGCCATCGGGTAGATGTCCCTCGATCGCCGGCACTTCTAGGGGGGAGGGGAGGTAATCCACCACCGCATCGAGTAAAAGTTGAACTCCCTTATTTTTAAATGCGGAGCCACAAAGCACTGGCACCATGGTCCCAGCAATGGTTCCCCGGCGCAGGCCGGCTACTAACTCATCGGCGGTTAACTCTTCCCCTTCCAAGTATTTCTCCATCAGAGCATCATCTGCTTCCGCCACCGATTCCACTAGGCGCAGGCGATATTCTTCCGTTTTATCCTTCACTGAATCGGGAATGGGAACTTCCTGGATATCTGTGCCCAGATCGTTTTTGTATAAATAGGCCTTCATGCGCACCAAATCCACAATGCCTTCAAACTCCGCTTCACTACCGATGGGAATTTGAACGGGCACCGCATTGGCCCGTAGGCGATCGCCAATCTGTTGACAGACCCGGAAAAAATTAGCCCCGGTGCGGTCCATCTTATTGACGAAGGCAATGCGGGGCACTTGGTATCGTTCCGCTTGACGCCACACTGTTTCTGATTGGGGTTGCACTCCACCCACGGAACAAAATACAGCAATTACTCCGTCCAACACTCGCATGGAGCGCTCCACCTCAATGGTGAAATCCACGTGCCCCGGAGTGTCAATGATGTTGATATGATGCCCCAACCAATCGGTACTAATAGCGGCGGCGGTGATGGTGATGCCCCTTTCCCTTTCCTGGGCCATCCAGTCCGTTACTGCCGTACCTTCATGAACCTCACCGATTTTATGAACCACGCCAGAGTAGAACAGAATCCGTTCCGTCGTGGTGGTCTTACCCGCATCAATGTGGGCGGCGATACCAATGTTACGTATTCGTTCTAGGGGCACTGTGCGAGCCATAAAGTTTACTCCTAACCGGGGGTTCGACCAAAAACAAGCTCTCTCTTTCCCAAGGGAAAACGGGAGGCCATTAACAATTCTATACGTTTTCCCCGACCTTTCTAGATCTGCAACTAAATCTAGGGGGAATTTTCCTGAAAACTAACCCAGGGAGGCGTGGGGGCAACTCAACCCCAAACCTGTATCAATGTTGCCTTGCCTATTGCCTAGTAGCGGTAATGGGCAAAGGCCTTGTTGGCTTCGGCCATGCGGTGGGTTTCTTCCCGCTTTTTGATGGCGGCACCGGTTTCATTGGCGGCATCCATAATTTCGTTAGCCAATTTGCTTTCCATGGTGCGACCACCCCGAGCACGGGAAAAATGCACCAACCAACGTAAAGCTAGGGCAGTTCCCCGGGCAGGACGAACTTCCATGGGTACTTGGTAGGTGGCACCACCAACCCGGCGGGCTTTAACTTCCACCAGGGGAGTCAAGTTTTTGATTGCCTTTTCAAACACTTCCAAGGGATCTTCGCCAGTTTTCTCACCAACGGAGGCCAAGGCATTGTAAACAATGCTAGAAGCTAAGGATTTTTTGCCGGAGCGCATTACCCTACGGATGGTCATACTCAGCAGAGTGCTGTTGTAAACGGGATCCGGGGGCACAGGGCGCTTTTTGACATTGCCACGACGAGACATAACTTTTTACTCTTTTTGCTCTGGATAACGATTAAAAGTTGTGATTACTGCCAAACGTTTCGGGCTGGGTTGCCGAAAGTAAGGGGAGTGGTAAAGCCAGCTACACCTTCACTGGACAGGGGCGGCTAGGCTAATGGAAAGTTGGGAAAGTTATTTCTTCGCTTTTTCCCGTTTGGTGCCGTATTTGGAGCGACCCTGTTTGCGGTCTTTAACTCCGGTGGCGTCCAACGTGCCCCGCACAATATGGTAGCGAACCCCAGGCAAATCTTTTACCCGACCGCCCCGGATTAGTACTACGGAGTGTTCTTGCAGGTTGTGGCCAATGCCAGGGATATAGGCAGTTACTTCAAACCCGGAGGTGAGGCGTACCCGGGCCACTTTCCGGAGGGCGGAGTTGGGCTTTTTGGGGGTGGTGGTGTAAACCCTAGTGCAGACTCCCCGCCGTTGGGGACATTGCTTGAGGGCAGGGGATTTAGTTTTCTTCTGTACCTTCGAGCGTTCGCTACGAATTAGCTGCTGGATAGTTGGCATGTGTTAAATATAGTGGGAATTAGGATCGTTCTCCTAATAGATAAGAAAATCATCGACAAATTTTCATCATACCGCTGCCTATTTAGCGCTGTCAACCTAAGTTTTATCTGCTGCGATGAAGGTGACGGGTAGGTATTGCAAGTCCGTGGGATGGTCTATGTCCGGTAGGGTTGGTAAGTCGTAAGGGCGATCGCCATTTTGGACAATTTTTGCCAAGGTCTGTTGGTAAACGACTCCAGTGCCCCAGTCAATTTGCTCGAAATAGGCTGGGTTGAAGTTGGTCAAGCCCATTAGATAATAACCGCCATCCAGGGCCGGCCCCAGCACTACCGGGTAATTATCCAAGGCAGTGAAGGCGGTTTGGAGTAGTTCTTGAGTAATACCAGGGCAATCAATGCCGATAATCACAACTTTGTTGCCTCCCTGCCCAAAGGCCCACTGGCAAGACTGTTGCAGGCGATCGCCTAAATCTCCAGTTCCTTGGGGTTGATAACAAAAATTAGTTCCTAGCCACTGTTCCATCTGCTGTCTAGTTCCGCCAGTGTAAAAAACAGTTATTTGACAAGGGGCATCGGTTTGGCAGCGAAAATTATGGGCGGTTTGAACGGTATGTTCCGTCAGTTGTTGCTGTAGCTTGGCCGCTCCCCTAGAGCCAAGGGCAGGGATCAGGCGAGTTTTGGTTTTTCCGGGTTCTGGCCAACGGGTGAAAATAATTAAATGCTGTTCAGCCATGGAAAGTGGGGGGGCGGAGATAAATAACTCCAGTCAACTCCGGCCATTCTGTTAATCTTGAGAACGGCTAATTTATCATAATTTTTCCAGCAGTTGTAGAGGTTACAGTCCATGAAAGTGGCAGTTATTGGTAGCGGTGGACGGGAACATACTTTGGCTTGGTCGTTAGTTCGATCGCCGGAGGTGAGCCATTGCTATTGCTTGCCGGGAAATGGCGGTACTGCTGGGTTACCGAAAACAGAAAATGTGGCGATCGCCGTGGATCAACTGGGGGAAATTTGTGAATTTTGCCAAACGGAAAAGATTAATTTAGTAGTGGTGGGGCCGGAATTGCCCCTTACCCTGGGGTTGACCGATCAATTACAAGCACTGGGTATAAAAGTTTTTGGCCCCACCAAAGCCGGGGCAGAATTGGAAGCGAGTAAATCTTGGACTAAACAGTTATTAATCGAAGCGGGAGTGCCCACAGCTTTTGGGGAAACTTTCACTGAGCCAGCTCCAGCCCAGGCCTATGCCACGAAAATGGGAGCTCCCATTGTGGTGAAAGCCGACGGTTTAGCCGCTGGTAAAGGGGTGATTGTGGCCCAAACTTCAGCCGAAGCAACCACGGCGATCGCCGAATTATTTGACCAGGGCTTTGAAAAAATTGTGGTGGAGGAATTTTTACCGGGGGAAGAGGTGTCCGTGCTGGCCCTCTGTGACGGCAAAACAGTTATTCCCCTGCTACCAGCCCAGGACCACAAACGCATTGGGGAAGGAGACCAAGGGCTCAATACTGGTGGCATGGGAGCCTACTGCCCTGCTCCCATCGCCCCGCCAGCGGTCATAGACCAGGTGCAAAAACAAATCCTACAGCCCACTGCTAACGCTTTAGCTAAACGGGGCATTGATTACCGGGGAGTATTATATGCCGGCTTAATGGTCAGCCCCACCGGGGAAATTAAAGTGTTGGAATATAACTGTCGTTTTGGTGATCCTGAAACCCAAGCGGTGTTGCCCCTCCTGGCCACTCCTCTAGAAAAGGTATTGATGGCCTGTGTGGAACAAAACCTAGAGCAATTGGGACCTCTGCAATGGCATTCCGGTAATGCTGTTTGTGTGGTGGTGGCCGCTGGTGGTTATCCCGGCAGTTACCGCAAAGGAGATGAAATCAATGGTTTGGCTGAAGCCGAAGCTCAAGATGTTAAGGTATTCCATGCTGGCACAGAATTAAAGGAAGGCAAAGTTTTGACCAATGGAGGCCGGGTATTGGGAGTCACCGCCCTAGGAAAAGACTTATCCACGGCGATCGCCACTGCCTATCGGGGAGTAGAACAAATTGACTTTGATGGTATGTATTACCGACGGGACATCGGCCACAAAGCACTTTGACAAGGAGTTGGGAACGGAAATTCTTCGGGGAGAATGGATTGGGGTAAAACAAATTTCCCCTGGGGCCGGAGAGGAAAAGACCAGTGGCCTTGGCAATGGCAAAAGTAAACCAATGGTGTCCTAAAGAGATCAACCGGGAATGTTAATATACGTTGCAGTTTGCCTTGAACTACCTTCCTACATTTGCCCTTCCCCAATTTGACTATGCTTCAACGTCTTGTGCACATATTGGCTTTAACTGTCTGCGGCCTTGCCGTGGTCTCCAGTTTGACTCCGTCAGTCCGGGGACAGGGGGTCACGGAGGTGGAGGAAGTGATTATCGAGGGTAGTGGTCCCGAAAATTCTAGGGAGTTTCGTCCCCTCAACCAAGAAGGTAGTATCTTGAGCGTGGGCGCCGGCCGTCGCTTAATGAATGAAGCTAATGAGGCTATTAATCTTAACCAGTACACAGTGGCTCTGGAAAAACTACAGGAAGCCCGCAAGATTTTTAACCAATTGTCCAACTTTCATCTGCAATTAGCTAATAGTTTCTCGGGCATTAACACGGTTATTTTTGAAGAACAAAGAATTGCCGCTCTGGAAACTGGTCAACTGCGGGATGAAGCTACCTACCGTTTAGCTCTAGTACATCGAGCCAACAACGAACCAGCTTTGGCGGTGCCCCTGTTGCTACAAATTATCCGTTCCCAGAATCCCACCACGGACTTGGGCAGAAAATCCTACCAACAGCTTTATGAATTGGGTTTTGTAGCTTCTCCGTTTGAGGGACCCACCCCCACTGGCACCAATGCGGCCCCTACTGCCCCGGTGGTTAATTAGCCCCAGTTGTGGTCAGCAACATCTTGACTGGACGGTGGAATGCTTACTTGGATTAGGTTTGGCTAGAATATTTTTGCTCGATCGCCGTCACCAGTTGAATACAATCCAATTCTTCCGGTTTGACTTGTTCCGTAAACCAGGCGGCCAAAATTTCCTTGGCGATCGCCGGGGAAGTGGCCCGTAAACTCATTACCAGCACATTGACATCGTTCCACCAACGGGTTCCCTTGGCAGTTTCCGCATCCCTCACTAGGGCGGCCCTGATACCCGGTACTTTATTGGCCGCAATGGAGACACCCGTTCCCGTCCAACAAAATAGTATGCCTTCCTCTACGGTTTGACCGGCCACCGCTTCCGCTAATTGTTGGGCAACCAATGGCCAGGGGTCTTTTTCCCCTGCCAAGGCGCCAAATAAGCAAAGAATGAGATAGTTAGGACAGCTCTCTCAACGCTATATCCAATGCAGCAATCAGCGATTCTCCATTACTAACCAGTTGGGCAACATAACGTTTTAGTTTCGCCCAGAACTTCTCAATTTTGTTCAAGTCCGGTGAATATGGTGGTAAAAATATAACCTCACACCCAGCTTTTGCTAACAATTCCTTGATTCTTTCTTTCGGATGAAAGCTTGCATTATCCATAATTAGTATCTGACCTGGTATTAACTCTGGTAACAACATTTCTTCTATCCACCTGCATACTACTTGGGCGTTGCAGTATCCTTCAAATATCATTGGAGCTATTGTAGTTCCATTCTACCAACAACTTATTATGCTGACTCTCTTGGTTCTATGTCCTAATTTAGTCCCCTTAAATCCCTCTGATTTATGACAGTAACCATAGGGGTAGTCCAGGGTATCATCTAGACCAGCTTGACCCATATAAGTCAATCTTTCTGGCGCATATTGCTTGAGCTCATTTTCACATTCCTTTCTTCTTCATCTATTTCCCTGTAAATATAAGTTTTTTTTCTGGTAAAATCTACTTTCTTTAAAGCTTGACCTATTCTTGTTTTACCGAGCGTCTCGGGCCATTTCTCCGCCATTTCCCTTTGAGTTAAATGACTATTCTCCTCCGCAAATTCTTTGAATTTATCTAAATCATTTATTTTCGGCTGTGGACCACGATGGTAGTCTGTTACTGGGCATACACTTCCCATATACCTCTTTTTCTTAATTCATAGGTCTAATGTGTTGCGACTAATGTTTAGCGTCCTACACACCTGGCTTTTTTTCTCACCTCTTTCCACTGCACTTACTGCTTTTTCTCTCAGGTCAATACTGTAGGGGGCTGGCATCGCTTTTTCCTTATCTTTATCTTTTTCCTATATTATGTCCTAATCTATGCTATGTCCTAATCTATGCTATGTCCTAATCTATGCTATGTCCTAATCTATGCGATTTTTGCTATATGGCTTTATTAATTTTTATTAAGATTTGATTAAATCTTGAGACATCTTTTTTTCAGAAATGTACATTAACTTTATTGTTAGCAGGTAAAGTAAAAAAAATCATGTCATTTTCAGAATCTAAAATTATTGACCGCTTACTTTCAGTGATTGAACAGGATATTGTTCCTAAAACCCGGGAGGGGGTTAAAGCCGGAAACAAACTATTTGGTGCGGCAATTCTTAAAAAGGAAGACCTATCAACGTTAGTATCCAGTACGAATACAGAAACGGAAAACCCTCTCTGGCATGGTGAAGTCCACACCATGAAAAAACTCTATGAACTTCCCCGGAAAAAGCGTCCTAATCCCCGGGATTGCATTTTTCTTGCCACCCACGAGCCCTGTTCACTTTGTTTATCAGCTATTACCTGGGGCGGATACGATAATTTTTATTATCTTTTTAGTTTTGAAGATTCTCGTGATTCATTTAATATTCCCCATGACCTGCGTATCTTAAAAGAGGTATTCAAGGTAGAAAATGGGGACTATTCCCATGATAATTACTATTGGAAAAGTCATGATTTGGTCAAGCTAGTTGATGGCTATCAAGGAGAATTAAAGCGGTCTTTTCTGGACCGCATTGAAAATCTAAAGGCTGTTTATGCTGAAATGTCTGATGTGTATCAATCCAGTAAAGGAGATGCAGACATTCCTTTAGATTAATCTTATTTTTTCTGGAAATAAATTTGATGAATTATAAAATTTTAAAACTTTTACCATTACCCAACTTCACTGGACAAATTAAGTTACTAATTCATTAAAATTTATTGATTTTTGTCGCGAGCACTTTTCGTTTGTTTTTTAGATAGTCATGGATAAATACTCTAATCCAGAGAATAAAGAATGCGTTAATACGGTGCTTTTTGCTGAATTAGTTGCCCCTGAAGATGAGCCAAAATACTTGGCTGATCAAAGGCAACTAATTTTGTCTGCCCAACAACAAATTGGTTTTATTAATGCTGATTTTTTAGCTCCTATTCCAGAAACTAGAACTGAGTGGTTAACAATTATTCAATTTGCCCAAGAAAAAAATCTTAACCACTATCTAAACTCGGAAGAATTTAAGATTCTCTTATCTCATAAATCTTATGTGCAATTATCTAAAAGACAGTTTTTGTCAAATTTTACCCAAAAAGCTTCTATGCTGATTACAACCACTCTAAAGCCAGAAAATGAAGCAAATTGGCTCGAATGGAATGACAAAATTAATAAAACAATGAGGAAGTTTCCTGGCTTTATTGAGTCAGATATTCGGCCATCAATCATAGAACAAAAAGCCAATAACAAAACCTGGATTGTTAATTTTCAGTTCGATAACTTGGATAATCTTAACCACTGGCTCAATTCTCCAGAAAGAGAAGTATTAATTGAAGAGGGCTCTTCTTTTTACGAGGAATCCGTAGTGAGTCAGTTTCCCAGCGGCTTTTCTAGTTGGTTTGATGTTGCAGGAAAACCAACAACACTAGCCCAATGGAAAATGCCTCTTATAGTGGAAATGGGATTATATCCTATGGTGCTTATCCAAACTAAGTTCCTTGGTTTTCTAAATATTTTTCCATTACCTGTGGTTCTTTTAATCAATACCTTGTGCTCCTGTATTTTGCTTCAATATTTTGTAATTCCAGTTATTCAAAAAATGATGCGTTTTTGGCTTTACCCGCAAAAATATTATAAAGAAAAAATTGACTTTTGGGGAAGTGTAATAGTGGCTTTATATTTGCTGTTTATCTGCAGAGTAATGGTGTTTGTATTTTAATAATTGAAGTTGTCTGAAGCGTCTCAATATATCAAAAAAGCTTTATTATTTTTCGCACTATTTTCTCGACTCATCCCTTCTCCATCATGACTTTTTATTATTTGCTTTTTGGTGTGCAGGATTTAGGATTAATACTGTTTTCTAAATTTCTTTCTGCAAATTCTAACTATTCTTGGCTTAAGCTTAGCCTCACTTTGGCGATCGCCATCTTTCCCCAGTCGAAAATTCTGGCCGAGTCTATGCCAGAAGAGGAAGTTGGCAAGATAAATTTAGTTACAGAAATAGAATTTGATGATCAAAATAATAGTAAAAACAAAGAAAATATAGATATATTTCTTAATAAACAATCCCAGTTTCATTTTGCTAAAGATGTTAGAATCAGTCCTTTAAAAGCTTTAACTCCAGGAGAATTAGGGGACTGGCAAGAAGAGGCTGTGCATTATGCCCAGATATTACAGATAAACAATTTTGACCCAGACCATGATCACCATCATGAACCCCATCAATCCGTAGTCGCTATCAGTGGCAACCCCGCCGCCTCTAACATGTTAGTGGGTACAGGACAACTAGGTCAATGGTTAGGGTTAGACGAAAACAGTCCCCTTCGTTTAGGGGGCATTTTTATGGGCAATATTAGTCAACAAATTTCCGGCGGCAATCAGCCTGGTTCCACCGATTTTAATGGAGCTTTAATTTTAGGTTTGGGAATAGATTTAGAAAAAGCAGTGGGTTGGAAAAATGCTTTTTTTGAAGTGGAAGGTTTGCAATATAACGGCCAACCAGTCAACTTTGCGGCAGGTTCTGTCCAGGGCTATAACTCCATTGAAGCCGGGCCCCCTTTGAATCGCACGGAATTGTACCAACTCTGGCTCAATCAAACCTTTCTTGATAATCGCCTTTCTTTTCGGGTGGGCAAGTTAATCCCTTCGATGAATTTTGGTTATGTGGGGCGACCCTTTGTGACCCAAACCAATCCGCAATTATTCACTTCCACCACCGGCTTAATTTATACTCCCGTATTTGTAGGGCCGGCCATGTTGGGCTTCATTCCCGGCTACTACAATTCAGCTTTTGGTTTATATGGTTCATGGAAATCCTGGGGTGCCCCCGGCGACAATCCCGCTACTCCCAATGGTTGGTACACCCAAGCGGGAATTTATGACGGCAGAGGCGCACAGGGAGTACAAACGGGTTTAACTTGGCCTAATTTTTCCGGTGCGTTGTTCAGCGTGGCAGAAGTGGGGGGAACCTGGACTCCCTACGCTGATGATCCGGCAACCGGTTGGGGCAGTGTGGCGGTAGGGGGATGGCGACAGAGTGGTCCGCTAACGGCCCCTGGGGGCGCATTTGAAGCCCAAACGGGGGGCATGTATGCTTACTTGGTGCAAAAACTAGGTAAATTCCGGGATAGCGAAGATCAAAACGGTATTGTTGGCTTTGTCCAAGGTGGTTGGAACAGCTCCAGCACAGCTTTAATGCATAGTTCCCTCGGCTTTGGTTTAACTTTCATTGCCCCCTTTGGCGATCGCCCGTTGGACAGTTACGGTTTCGGTTTTTCCTGGGCCAGGCTAAATGCTAATCCCCTAGCGGGCTACGGCTTTAATAGTTACGAAACCATGATCCAGCTTTATGCCCAGTACCATCTGGTGGGTAATTTATTTATTCAACCGGTGCTGACGGTTTTACCTACTCCCGGTAGTGGTGGGGCTGGGGCTCCTAGTGTAAGTGGCACTGTACAACTCACTTTCCCCTTCTAAAAAACTTCTAGAAAATATGTCCAACTATTCCGGCTGAGAATTGGCAGGGGTGGATTCCACCTCCCCAGTTTCCGCCTCCAGGGTCGATGGAGATTCTACTAAGTTTTCCGGAGGGGTGAATTGGGGTGGCTCCGAATCACTGCCGGTGTTAATTTTGGGAATAAAATCTGGTCTTTTTGATCTTTCCCAACCCACAGGGCGTTTGGAATTGTACCAGGCCACCAAACCGATGGACACCGCCGCCACCAAACCCACAACATAGACCGCTACAAAGTAGGTGGGAAACGTGCCAGCAACCGCCAGGATGGGTAGAGCAAACATATTTTTTAAGAAATAATAGTTGGGGGGGGGAACGAACCCAATCTTAACAAAAATTGTTATCAGGGCAATGGCTCACCCTGGGGTGATTTCAGACATTGAAGGATTAATTCTAGGCATTTGGTAGCCAATTTAGCAACCCGATCCCCAGGGGGGTGGCCTATGATAAAGTGCCAGATGTGGAGTAAGATCAGTGTCGGCCACACCATATCTGTGGCTTAATTTATCTAAGCTCTCACTTTGGGCCCTTGACCCTGTCAGTTTGTTCCGCTACCCTACGAAGTCCCCCTGACTGTCTTTTTCTATGCATCCCACCCTCATCAGCGCCCCTATCAGCTCCTCCGCCAATGATGCCCATGCCGGCACTAGCCAGGGTTCCCATCAGGGACATCGCATACAAGTGATCCGTAGAGATGGCTCCTCAACTCCCCTAAATATTGGCAAAATTCGGGCAGTGGTGGACTGGGCTTGCCTTGGGTTGGAAGTGAACTCCATCGCCCTAGAAGCAGGGCTAACGACTAGGTTGAGAGAGGGGATTAGCACTAGAGAGATTCAAGATAATTTAATTAGCTGCGCTCTGGAAATGTGCAGTCCCAACGAACCAGACTGGCGCTACGTGGCTGGCCGTTTACATGTTTGGAGTCTGTGGAAAGATACCCTAGTGCGTCGGGGATATCAGTATGGGCAGTATCTACGCACGGTACAAACCAAGGTCACCAATGGGGAATATGACTCCCGCATCTTGACTTACAGCGAAGGGGAATTGCAGGAAGCGGGCTGTTGGATTAACTCGGACTGGGACACAGACTATGACTATGCCGGGGCAGTTTTATTAACTAGCCGCTATCTATTACCCAACGAATTACCCCAGGAAGCGTTATTAACCTGTGCGCTGCTATTAGCTTCGGTGGAAGCCCCCGATCGCCGTTTGCAATGGGCCCGGAGATTTTATGAATCAATTGCAGCCCGTAGAATTTCTTTAGCCACCCCAATCCTGGCTAATTTACGAGTGCCCGGTGGTTCTCTGACTTCCTGCTTCATTGTGGCCATGGAGGATAACCTGGAAAGTATTTTTGGGGAAATTACCAATGCTGCCAGAATTTCCAAAAACGGTGGTGGAGTGGGAGTTAACGTTTCCCGCATCCGGGCCACCGGCAGTTGGGTAATGGGTAAGCCCAACGCTTCCGGAGGGGTGATTCCCTGGACAAAACTGCTCAACGATACGGCGATCGCCGTTAATCAGGGGGGGCGCAGAGCCGGAGCCGTAACCGTAGGGCTGGATGTGTGGCATTTGGACGTACCAGAATTTCTGGAAATGCAGGCGGAAAATGGTGACCAACGACGTAAAGCCTATGATATTTTTCCCCAGTTAATCTTGCCCGATGAATTTATGCGGCGGGTCATTAACAAAGAAGATTGGACGTTAGTGGACCCCTACGAAGTTAGGGAAAAAATGGGCATTGAGTTAGCCGAACTCTGGGGGGAACAATTTGAAGGTGCCTATCGAGAAATTGAGTCAAACCTCGATACCACCATTACCCTCTACAAACGTATTAATGCCCGGGAATTGTTTAAGCAGATAATGCGTACCCAGGTAGAAACCGGGATGCCCTATCTTTCCTTTAAAGACACTATCAATAAAGCCAATCCTAATAAACATTTAGGTTATATTCCTGGCACTAATCTTTGCTGTGAATCATTCTCCAACGTTACCCCTGGTCAGGATGCCCATTGCTGTAACCTAGTTAGCCTCAACCTTGCCAATCTAGACTTGCAAGACATTGCTGGGGTCAGTCAGATTGCTGTGCGGATGCTGGATAACACCATTGAATTGACTGCGCCTCCCTTTGCCGATGCTAAAAGCCATAACAATAAATACCGCACCATCGGGGTGGGAGCCATGGGGTTAGCAGACTGGCTGGCTAAACGTCGTCTGAATTATGACGAGTTAGCGGATATTAATCGCTTGTTCGAGGAAATCGGCTATTGGTGCACCCAATCCTCCATGGAATTGGCCAAGGAACGGGGAGCTTACCCTGCTTTCCCCGGTAGTGACTGGCAAAAAGGTTTATTAATTGGTTCCAAACCCGTCAGTTGGTTTCAAGCTAATGCGGCTAAACCGGAACGATGGGAAAAACTCTCCAACGACATCCAAACCCACGGCATTCGCAACTCCCACATTACGGCGATCGCCCCCAACACATCATCATCCCTAGTCCAAGGTTGCACTGCCAGCATTTTGCCGGTCTATAGCCGCTTCTTTTACGATAAATGGGCTAAGGGCACTGTCCCCATTGCACCGCCCTTCATTGGTAATTGTTTCTGGTTCTACCCGGAGAATAAAACCATGGACCAGCGCAAAGTAGTCAAAGCCGTGGCCGCCATCCAACAATGGACAGATACGGGCATTTCCATGGAGTTATTATTTAACCTCAATGCGGGCATTTATTTCCCTGAAGAACCGGAAAGAAGCCTCAATGCCAAGGACATTTTTGACACCCTGGTCATGGCCTGGGAGGCCGGTTGTAAGGCGATCTACTATATTCGCACTGTACAAAAGGATGACTTTAAGGATTCCTCCGATGGCTGCGTTGCCTGTGCTAATTAGATAATCTAAAAACTTGTTCACAAGCTTGAGGAAATGATGCTTAGTTTCCCTTGAAGGTCGTTGATGCCAACAAGGCTAGGATCCGTGGCAAATTTCCTTGAAAAGGGTAATTTTGACGGATTTTTTCTGATGGCGTTGATTTAGCTACATTCTTTTAAATATTGGGCGACGGAAACCGTTTTGCCTCTGCAAAGTATAGGCTTAGAAACTCCCACTCTTGTCCAGGAATCTTTGGATGGGATTGTGATATTAACCTCCGTTAGTCCAGGGTTTGTGCAGAAGATTTCACCCAGATCAAAAAATACCCATCAGGGCTAATGGTAAACCTCATAACTTTGAACAGAGTTGGGTAGCAATCATTAATGTTTTCCTGATTAGTTGCCCGGATTCTATCCCGGTGGGCTGACAAGATAGTGCCGCTAGTTGAGTTTTGTCGCCCCTCCATGGCAATCTAGTCTGGGGTTTAATCAATCTTTTTGCTAGTCATCTCCCCTATCCATTACCAATTAACCATGACCACTTCCCTTGCAGCCATTGCCCCCCACGGCGGCCAACTGATCAATCGCCTCGCCCCGGAAGCAGAACGCCAGGAATTTTTGGCGATCGCCGATAAATTGCCCAGGGTGCAACTGGATGAACGGGCCACATCGGATTTGGTCATGATTGCCATTGGCGGTTTTAGTCCCCTCAAGGGCTTTATGGAGCAGGACGACTACGAGCTGGTGGTGGAAGAAATGAAACTCAGCAACGGTTTGCCCTGGTCGGTACCCGTGACTTTATCAGTGACAGAGGAAGTGGCCGCTCCCTTGGAAGTAGGCAGTTGGGTGCGGTTGGACAACAGCGCTGGTAAATTCATCGGTGTGTTGGAGCTGACCCAGAAATATCACTACAACAAAGCCCACGAAGCTAAAAACGTTTACCGCACCGACGACCAAGCCCACCCTGGAGTCAAGGTGATTTATGACCAAGGCCCTGTTAACCTGGCCGGCCCCATCTGGTTACTGGAGCGGGAACCCCATCCCCTGTTTCCCAAATACCAAATTGACCCCGCCGCTTCCCGTCAGTTATTTGCCGAGCGGGGCTGGAAAACCATTGTCGGCTTTCAAACCCGTAACCCCATCCACCGGGCCCATGAATACATTCAAAAATGCGCGCTGGAGGTAGTTGATGGCCTCTTTCTCCATCCTCTGGTGGGGGCAACAAAGAGTGATGACATTCCCGCCGATGTGCGGATGCGTTGCTACGAAATTATGGTGGACAATTACTTCCCCAAAGAGCGGGTCATTCTGGGTATTAATCCTTCCGCCATGCGCTACGCCGGGCCCCGGGAGGCTATTTTCCATGCCCTGATTCGCAAAAACTATGGCTGTACCCATTTCATTGTAGGTCGGGACCACGCCGGGGTGGGGGACTACTACGGCACCTACGATGCCCAGGAAATTTTTGACGAGTTTGCCCCGGAAGCGCTGGGTATTGTGCCGATGAAGTTCGAGCACGCTTTTTACTGCAAAAAGACCCTGCAAATGGCCACCACTAAAACCAGTCCCAGTGGCCCAGAAGACCGCATTCACCTCTCTGGCACTAAAGTGCGGGCTTTGCTTCGGGATGGACAATTGCCGCCACCGGAATTCTCCCGCCCTGAAGTAGCCCAGGAATTAATTCGGGCCATGCAGGGGGAAAGCTAAAGGAATTAAGGGAATTATTTCTCCAATTCTTGGGCATTAAATATGCGCCTACTATTTGTTTCTAGTCCCGTCAGTTCCCTCAATTCTGGACGGTTGGGGGGAGTGGCCCTGAACTTAAAAAACATCACCCGCACCATGGTCAGTCGTGGCCATGAGGTCAAAATTGTCGCCCCCAAGGGTTCGGCGATCGCCGGTTTGCCCATCCAGGAAATTGCCGGGGCGTTGCAGCCTTTAATTCCAGAGCCGACCTACCACGATCCAGTACTGATGCCAGAGGATGCGGTGGTGGCCCATATGTGGGACTACATCAGGGAAGTAGAACAAGATTATGACTTAATTGTCGATTTTGGCTATGAATGGTTACCTTTTTACCTTTCCCCTTTTTTACAGCGGCCGGTATTGCACTATGTTTGCATTAGCTCCTGGAATGCAGTTATGGACCAGGCGATCAACCGGGTGGCTCAGCTATGTCCCGGCACATTGGGGGCCCACACCCAAGCCCAGGCTGAAACCTATGCTGTGGCGGATTCTTTCCGCATTTTGAGCAGTGGCATTGATTTGGACCAGTATCAATTTGTTCCTAAATCAGGTAAAACTTTGGCTTGGGCCGGTCGCATTTCCCCGGAAAAGGGTTTGGAAGATGCCTTTGCAGTGGCTCAAGCAACCAATTTGCCTTTGCAAGTTTTTGGTTATCTCCAGGATGAACAGTATTGGCAGTCCCTAAAACGCAGTTATCCCCAAGCCCAGGTGGAATATAAGGGCTTTTTGCCCACTGCTGAATTCCAACAGGCTTTAGGTCAGTGCCAAGCCCTAATAATGACCCATAAATGGGTAGAGGCTTTTGGCAGGGTTGCAGTGGAAGCCTTAGCCTGTGGGGTGCCGGTAATTTCCTATGACCGGGGTGGCCCAAGGGAAATCGTCGAAACCGAGCAAACAGGATTTTTAGTACCCCCCGACGACGTTCCGGCTTTGGTGGCCGCTGTAGGAAAAATATCAGCCATCGACCGGGCCAATTGTCGTTCAGTGGCTGATCGCCGTTATTCTCTCCCTGCCTATGGCGATCGCCTGGAGCAATGGTTCACAGATGTGATGAATTTTTACCAATAAACGTCCCTAGAATTGGCGGGCACAACAGTTTCGTTCAGGTCGCTATTTTCTACAACCACAGGCGTTGAATCGGATAATCATCCAGAGCTTGATCACGACTGACTAAAATAAGAGAATGATTAATCGATTGGGATACCAAAATACGATCAAAGGGATCTTTGTGGTGCAAGGGAAGATTATAAAGTTTAATTGTGTCTTTTAGTGTAATAGGTAATAGCTTGAATCGGGTTCTTTGAAAACTAGCTTCAATACTATTGAAATCACCACAGAGAGAAAGTTTACCAATTTTTAGTTTAATAGAAATTTCCCAAAAGCTGGCAATACTAACAAAAACGTTATCCATATTTTCTAAGGTATCTTTTGTCGTCACAGGCAAGTTAGAGTCATCTTCTGCTAACCAAATAAAAACGTGGGTGTCTATCAAAACAGAATTCATTACATATACTCCTCAAATTCTTCTAAGGGGGCATCAAAGTCTTCGGGTAGAGGTAAAATAAAAGTTCCTTTCATCGATCCTGCTAATGGCTTTTGGGGCGCATTTAAGGATTTATTCATTAAATATTCAGCATAGTGTAAAAGCTCGATTTTTAAGTCATCAGGCAGATTTTCAGCAATGTTTAATAGGGCAGCTTCAGTAGTCATTTGAAAATCCTTGAATTTAATGTAATTGGTCAATTTGAATAATCTGCGTTAAATTTTCAATTTCTTCCTTACGGTCTAACAGATCATTATCAAAAGGATACTTAGGGAGATTAGGATTAATCTCAATATCTCTAGGCTTAAGTCGCATAAATTAAAAAATTGGTAAAAATAAGACAATAAAAAGGTGAGCCAAAACTCACCTCTCTACTTTATTGAAAAATTAGTTAAACTAACAAGCCATTAGCATTAAGGGGCTAAAGCGTTACCCCGGAGCAAGCTACCAATGGTTTTGGCGGTAATTTTCATTTGCACCAATGGATTGGCGGGTACCACGGTTTTGTACAGGTAACTGTCAAAAGTTAGCTTTTGCACATCGATGTCGGAACACATTTCCACAAAGGCTTCTCTGGTGGCATCGGTGCGATAGAAGACCCGTTGCAGAATATCCAACACCAAATAGGTAGCGCCGTAGCGTTTATCCCATTGTTTGATGTATTGTTTCAGATCGGCTTCGGTGGGCACCCGTTGGCCATTATTGCTGGTGGCCACAATGGTTTCCGCACACATACGGGCGGATTTGGCGGCAAAGTAAATGCCTTCCCCAGAGGATTTGGTGACGGTACCAGCGGCATCCCCCACTAGGGCTACTCGACCAACCACCCGCCGGGGCCGGGGATGTTCAGGAATGGGATGGGCTTCCACTTTGATGATTTCTCCGCCTTCTAGTTTTTTGGCAGCCCTGGTGCGGATGCCAGCCTGTAAGTCTTTGATGCGGGCTTTGTTCACCTTCATGGTGCCGGTGCCCACCGCCACGTGGTCATATTTTGGGAATACCCAGGCGTAGAAATCCGGAGAAACGTCATCGCCCACATACATTTCTGCTAGTTCATCGTAGTAGGCCATTTTGTCTTCCGGCAGACGAATCCGCTCTTGGAAGGCGATCGCATAGTTGTAATCCCCAGCGTCAATGGCTTTGGCAATGCGAGAGTTAGCGCCATCAGCCCCAATCACCACATCTACTTTTAGGATTTTCATTTCCCCAGTGGTGCCACCAACGCTGTGGTCGGCATAGTGGAGGGTGTAGGGATCACTATCTTTGCTAGGAATGTCTAATTTATAAACGGTGCCATTAATGACTTTTGTACCCAGTTTCTCCGCCCGTTCCCGGAGAAAACCATCCAGCACTTCCCGGCGGCACATGCCGATATATTCGTCGTCCTTGAGGGTCTGACCGATGTTGACCTCGATGTTGGAAGGGGAGATCATTTTCATCTTCCGTACCCGGCGGTCAATGATTTCCGGGGGCAGATCAAACTCATCCACCATACAGAGGGGAATTGCTCCACCACAGGGTTTGGCGTTGTCTAGCTTACGCTCAAACAGGTAGGTTTCAATTCCGGCTTTTACTAAAATTTCGGCGGCGGAAGAACCAGCGGGGCCTCCTCCAACGACTGCTACCCGTAATACCAAAGCCTTTCTCCTAAATTTCTTTTAATAAAAAAAGTGAGCGAGCACGGATCGCATCCTATCACGGTCTTTTTGCTTAGGGGTAGGCGATCGCCGCTGGGACGGCAAAGTTGCAATAGAGCTTTACAAAACCGTTACAAAACTTCATGCTAAGCCTGGTCACCATAGTATTAACCCAGTTTTAACCATTGATTTGATCGAGGTAAAAATGACAGTTTTCCCCAGCAGCAGGGGGAGAAGGCAAAAAGCCTCTTTTTTTCCTAAAATAGTTTTGAGCCAATTACTACCAGTGATTTTCCCGAATCTATAGCGCTGAGCTAGGCTGGAATAACCTGGTTTTCAATTGGATTTTGGCAACTATTGAGACTAAACGAACCTGCGACTATGGCCCCATCAATTTCCCCTGTCACCCAACCTTTGGTTTCCATGGCGATCGCCCCCACGGTGGTGATTCGTAGTGCTTTGGCTAAAGCGGGGGAACATTTGCAAAAATTGGGGAGTAAGGGCCTAGTGGTAACGGGTAGCCACTCTGCTGAGTTGGGGGAAAAGTCTTTACAAACATTGCAGAAAAATTATGGTCTGACCCTGCCTCTGGCCAGCTATTTACCTGACTGCGCCGAGTCTTCCCTCGAACAGTTGCGGCGACGGGTTCACCAGGAACAGCCAGATTTTATCCTAGGTATTGGGGGAGGCAAAGCCCTAGATACGGCTAAGTTATTGGCCCATCAAACCCAATTGGCGATCGCCACAGTACCTACCTCGGCCGCTACCTGTGCGGGTTGGACTGCCTTGGCCAATGTTTACAGCGAAACGGGGGCTTTCCGTTATGACGTGGCCCTAGACCGATGCCCGGATTTATTGATTGTGGATTATGAATTGATCCAACGGGCTGAACCAAGATTACTAGTTGCCGGCATTGGAGATGCGATCGCCAAATGGTATGAAGCTTCCGTTAGTAGTGGTCAATCCAGCGATACTTTCACCGTGGCCGCTGTACAACAAGCTCGAATTTTGCGGGATATTCTTTTCCAAAAATCCGCTGAAGCCCTGGCCCAACCGGGTAGCGAAACCTGGCGGGAAGTGGTGGATGCCAGTTTGTTGATGGCGGGGGTAATCGGTGGTTTGGGTGGTGCTAACTGCCGCACCGTCGCAGCCCATGCAGTCCACAATGGTTTGACCCAATTGCCCCAGGCCCACCATGCCCTCCACGGGGAAAAAGTCGCCTATGGCATTTTGGTGCAGTTACGCTTAGAAGAATTGGTCAGCGGTAATCAACTCGCCGCTACTGCCCGTCGCCAATTACTGAGCTTTTACGATGAGATAGGTTTACCCAAAACCCTGCAAGATCTGGGTCTGGGACGAATTTCCCTGGAGGAATTACGACAGACGGCGGAATTTACCTGTTTACCCAATTCGGACATTCACCGCTTACCCTTTACTGTGACCCCAGAAACGTTGATGGCGGCCATGGTTTCCACCCTAGTGGAGGAACAAGGTACTCGCCAATTATTTGCCCAAATTCAAGATAATTCCGGTCTTTAAATGTGAATGATCAAAAATGTTAACCGTTACTAATTATCCCCATATTCGTAAAATAGACGACCAGCCAGCCCATCTGGAAAGATTGCCTCGCATTCAAGTTGCCCATATTGTGATGGACTATCTTTCCCATGGTTGGTCTGTGGATGAAATGTGCCGCCAACATCCCTATCTAAAGCCTTCGGAAGCATATTCTGCTATGGGCTATTATTTCGATCATCAAGAAGAAGTTGATCAACAGATTCAAGAACAGTGGCAGTCAATCCAGGAAGCAGATTCTCAACCAAAATCACCTTTTTACTCCCGTCTGAGAAGCAGAGGTATTTTATAAGTGACGGTTAATATTTATTTAGATGTCCATGTTCCCCTGGAGATTGGTGATCAGTTACGCCATTGATTAAAAACTTATGCAAGGTTTACTGCTCATTTTTTTGATAGGAACAGGATTAATTTTTTTCCTGCAAAATCGACAGCCCATACAACTAAATTTTTTCGGCACCACTGCTGAGTCTGCCCTAGCTAGCTTCACCTTGCCCCTGGGGTTGTGGGTAGTACTATTCCTCACCCTGGGAGTTTTCACCAGTGTGCTGATCAATGTCCTGAGTTCCCTAGGTCAACCCAAAGCCAGGCCCCAAAATTTTCGCCCCAATCCCCCCCGGCGATCGCCATCGGAATCCTTTGAGCCACCGCCGCCCCCCACCACTCCCCCTAGTCCCCAACGGGCACCGCAACCAGTCACCATGGCAGAAGAATGGGATTGGGATGAGCCAGAACCGGATTTGGCTGATTGGTCTGACCCCAAACCCCCGACTCGACCCCGGCCCACTGTCCAAGATTCCCCCCGCCCTGCCCCCAGGAATAGGGAAAAATTTCCGCCGGAAACAATAGGGCCCACTCCATCGATAGCCTCTGATGATGACCAAGGCGATCGAAATGATCAAGGAGATAATCTGCCCCCTCTTGCCCAAGAGGAAATAATTTCCCCACCTCCCAGGGAGCCTTTACCGGATCTGCGACAATTTGAAGCTCCCCAAACCCCCCAAAACACGAAACGGGAGGGTACTATTTATTCTCAGCAATATCGCCCAGCCCGGCCTAAAGCTGAGAAAAACGAGCCCTCAGATACCAAGCCTCCCCGTCCAAGTGGTGTATATGATGCTCCCTACCGGGTAATTAATTCGGCTCCCAATCCCCCCGTGGCAGAAGAAAATAACGGGGCTGATGAGGAAGAAGATTGGATTTAAGCTGTTCGGCAATCCCGGCGATTATCTCGCCCATACTTTTGCTTAGGAGATTGGAGTTAGGCTTGGAAAGTCCCCCAATCCGCTAGGCTATCAAAAAGAGCAGGGTCTATGGGCCACTGTGTCCCCACCATTGCCGCTGTTACTTCCGTCCAGTCAAACCGCCGTGAGCCAAGATCTACCCGCCTCTCCCAATTATTTTCGCCCGGTATTCTTTTCTACCTTTTTGACCATTTTTTTGGCGGAAATGGGTGATAAAACCCAATTGAGTACCTTACTAATTAGCGCTGAGTCCCAATCTCCCTGGGTGGTGTTTGCCGGCTCAGCCCTAGCCCTAATTTCCACTAGTCTGTTGGGGGTTTCCCTGGGGTATTGGATTGCCCGCCGTCTTGATCCGCAAATCCTCGATTTCTCTGTGGCTCTGTTATTGCTCCTCATTGCTGGGTTGCTGATGGGGGACGTGGTCAGCGCCTAGGCTCAGCACCACAAACATTCCGATATTGAATTTCATTATTCTTGCCTAAAAACGTGGTAAAGCCCCTAGCTTTAGTCATGGCTAGTATAGGAACCTTGGGGCAATCTGCTCCCCTCTAAGTTTTTGTTAGACTACAGAAATTGTTGATTGATTTGTTGAGTTAGACAAGTCTTTTTTTACTGTTTTTACTTCGCTAAATTCTATGACTGCCCAAGCCAACAACACAATCTACGGTTTTTCTGCCAATGCCTTGGATGGTTCCCCCGTAGCTCTGAGGGACTTTGAAGGTAAAGTGCTGTTAATTGTCAACACCGCCAGTCAATGTGGCTTCACTCCCCAATACCAAGGACTCCAGGCTCTATACAATCGATTCGGCGATCGGGGTTTTACGGTGCTTGGTTTTCCCTGTAATCAGTTTGGCCAGCAGGAACCCGGTGGCTCAGGGGAAATTAAAAACTTTTGCGAAACCCGTTATGGAGTAACTTTTCCCTTATTTGAAAAAGTGGAAGTCAATGGTCCCAACGCCCATCCCCTATTTAAGTTTTTAACCGCAGCTAGCCCTGGTATGGCCATTCCTTTTTTGGGTGGTGCGGAGGACATTAAATGGAATTTCACTAAGTTTTTGGTCGATCGCCAAGGTAAAGTGGTCAAACGCTACGGTTCCATCGCCAAACCCGATGAAATTGCGGCGGACATCGAGAAATTGTTGTAATTTTCTGACCCCATTCCTGCAAAATTTTGCCTACTAACAAAGACCAATTTGAACGCTTAAAGGCTGAGGCCGAGGCTCCCTATCGAGGTTTCCGCAAATTTATCTACCTGGGCTTGGGGGCTTCCGGCCTGATTGGCGTATTTATTTTTAGCCTCCGACTGCTGGCCGGCTACGACCCGACGGAGATTTTGCCCAATTTGGCCCTCCAACTGGGGGTAGTGGCCCTGATGACTTGGCTATTTCGCTGGGAATCGAGCAAAAACCAGGGCAACAATGGAGACAATTAGAATGCGTCCTCTCCCCTAGAAATTTTGGCGATCGCCTGGTCAAAATTCATTCCGGTGTGACCAGGGCTTTAATCATCAGGGCATCAATTATCAATGAACTGCAACGCATTAAGAAACGTGCGGGCCGCATTATCTCTGGTGCTGGTCAAGGGTTGTATGACCCCCATGGCATAGATTTTATTCCCGACTAAATAGGCACGAAAAGTCACTCTTTCTGTGTCACTTTCAAAAGTAAATTCCGAGCCTTGATAATCCCCCAAAGTTACCGGGCGCTCATTCATGAGGGAAAAGGTTTCCGTCGGGGCTACCCTGGCTTGCATAGCGGTGAACAGGGCCGCAGGGTCGTTAATTTGTTGCTCAGTTAACCCTGTGGCATAGGCCGCCACATAACGATGGTCGTTGTCGGTGCTGGTCAAGGTTTGAAAATTTAAATCCCCTTCAGCGGTAGCAATGACAACGTTATCCTGGGCCAAAATTCCTGGGGGCATCCAAAAAGAAACATTACCCTGGCTAAAAACAATTAACTGCCAATTGTTAGCATTGGTGCGGATAGGCGGTACACCGCTGGGGGGACGTTGGAACCGCAGAGTGTCCTGGGATTGGGGACGACCCGTTTCAAAAAAACTCCGCAGATCTTGGTTGGGGGACTGGGCCATTACTTGGCCCGTGGTTGATCCTCCCACAACAGTGGCGATCGCCGTAGCGACAAATAGTGAGTACTTCATAAAAAAGCCCTTAAATTCAACAAAACTCAAACAGTTAGTTCACTAGCCCAAATCTTGGTCATCGGCTCCCGGCCTGGCCACAACATTGGTGCCCGGAGCATCTGTGACCGGATGCCAAATGGTCAAACCGAGTAAATGCTTAGGAGTGGGGGCGCTGGCAAAGAGGGAAATCCCTAAAGCTAGCAGAACAGCCAGGGGAGCAGTGACCGCCGAGCGCCAAATGCCAGGGAAAGTAAGCCAACCGGCATTGGAAGCAATAATTACCAGTAAAACTGCCGCCACGGTGCCGTAAAAAGCACCCAGAGCATTAATGCGGGGAAACAAGACCCCCATCAGAAAAATCCCCAACAGCGGTCCCAAAAACATGGTGGTATAGGACACCAAGAATTCTAGTAGATCCTGCCCGGTGGAAGCGGCATAAATAGCGGAAAAAATTGCCACTACGCCCCAGACAATAATTAACCCCTGGGCCACCCGGACTGAGCGCATTTCGCTGGCTTGAATATTTATGTAACGGTCGTAAAAGTCCACCGTCATGCAAGTGGCCAAAGAATGCAAAGCAGAATCGATGGAAGACATGGCCGCCGCAAAAATCGCCGCCACGAGGAATCCCGATGCCCCAGGGGGGACTTGGTTGACAATAAAATAGGAAAGGATTTCATCGGGTTTGATATTTCCTGGTAACCCTCCCTGGAGTTGGTAAAAGCTGAATAGCAAAACCCCTAGTAACAGGGTGGCCCCTACTCCTAAAACGCCGGAAAACCAACCGAGAAAGATGGCTTTGCGGGCTGATTGCTCATCGGCACAGGAAACATAACGCTGGACTGACTGTTGATTAGTCCCCGCCACCGCAAAAGCTAAAATGCCGTAGGCGATCAACGCTGTGGGTAGAGAACGAATGGAAGCGGGATCCCAATCAAAATTAAATACCACCAACTTGCCGTTTTCCCCAGCAATGCGCCACAGTTCCCCAAAACCCCCTGGCACAGCGGTAACTGCGGCCCAAATGCCCGCCCCCAAACCGACGAAAATCATGCCAAATTGCAACACGTCCGTCCAAACTACGGCGGTGATTCCCCCGGCAACGGTGTAAATAATCGAAACCACCCCCACCATCAAAATGGCAGTATTCGTACTAATGCCAGTTAGCACCGATAACACCAGGGCGGCGGCGTATAAAAGTCCCCCTAGGCGGGCAATGACAAACAGCAGAAAACAAAGGGAACCGAGGGAACGGGTTTTGGCATCGAAGCGCCTTTCCAAATATTCGTAGGCAGTGGTGAGATTGAGCCGGACAAAAAATGGCAAAAAGACAGCAATGACTAAGCCATAGCCGATTAAGTCTCCCAATTGCAGTTGCAAATATAAAAAGCCGTGGCCGTAACCCTCCCCCGGGCCCCCCAGCAAAGAAGCGGCGGAAAAAGAGGTGGCAATGATGGAAAAACCTAGGGCCCACCAGGGAATTTGCTTTGCACCCCGGAAATATTCATCGGTATTATCTTGTTTGCGACTGGCGATCGCCCCAATGGCAATGACAATCGCCGAATAGACCAGCACAATGGCCCAGTCAATCATGCCCATGAAAAATCAAACTCCTTGGCAATGTGGCAATATTCCACCCTACAGGTTTTGGGACGTAGAGCACCGCCAGATTGATCCCAACTACAGGGAATGAAAGTGAAAAAGTCTGTTTTTTCCGACAGAGGAAAGAGCTTGATTGGTTTTAACTATAAACAAGCAGCCAAAATGTCCTGTTCCAGGGCACCAATGGTGCTGATTTCCTTTAAGCCCTGCAACGTTAAGTCAATATTGTTACCACTGCGGGCCACTGGCGATCGGGGAACTAGGTTCAGGGCAAAACGGCTGGGGGGCTGCTCCCCATAGGGGTCTTCCACTACCAAATCCAACGCTTGGGCAGAGACGGCGCCATGGGTACAAGCAAACTCAGACTGGTAAGCAAAAAAAGCTCCTATCAGTTGATTGCCCCGTACCTGAAAGATGAAATATTCCTGGCCCACTAACCCCGGCTGGGCAGATTCACCATAAAAATGAACACCTTGGCGCAGAGGAAAATTTTGGGCTGCAACGGCCATTGGTGTGATTAAATTTCCTAGTCCCATAAAGGCAAAGCTTAGTAGGGCGGTGGAAAATTTGGCCAGGCGATCGCCGCTGCCTGGAAGTAGGAAAAGTAACATAATTTTGTAGGTGGGAGGAGTAAGGTTAATGATTAAATCATTACTTCTAACTTAACAATCATTCACGAAACTGAGCTTCCCCCGATAGTATGATGATCCAAAAATTAACAAACTTTCATTAATTTACTGATGGCGATCGTCAATGATGCGGACTATATTGCAGATTGTCAGTAACCATCTCGGCAGTTTTTAAGCCAGCGAGACCCATAACTCCCATAACTATGGATAAAGCCATTCGGAAAATTTTTGCCTATCTTCGTCCAGGGGTCATCCTAGTCGCTTGCTTGCTGAGCCTATTGTTTTTTGTTCGGCCTGCCCTGGCTTTTTGTGGTTTTTATGTAGCCCAGGCTGACACTAGTCTTTATAACCATGCGTCCCAGGTGATCATTGCCAAAGACGGCGATCAGACAGTGCTAACCATGGCCAACGATTACCAAGGGAAAGCCCAAGATTTTGCCCTCGTGGTGCCGGTTCCGGTGGTGCTACAGGAAGACCAAGTAAACGTAGGGGAGAGAAAAATTATTGAGCGTTTAGACAATTTTAGTGCCCCCCGTTTAGTGGAATATTTTGACAATAATCCCTGTGAAACCTACGGCGGCCGTCAATTTATGGATGCAATGCCAGCGGCCCCCAGCATGACCAGAGGATTGCAAGAAAAAATAAGCAATGAAGCGTTGGGAGTCACCATTGAAAATCAGTTTTCGGTAGGAGAATACGACATTCTCATCCTCAGTGCCAAGGAATCCAATGGCCTAGAAACTTGGTTAAACCAAAATAATTACCGCATTCCCCCTGGAGCGACCGATGTATTGGGAGCATATATTAAACAAGGGCTAAAGTTTTTTGTTGCTAAAGTCAACCTGAAAGAATTCGATCGCCAAGGATTTCAAGCCTTACGGCCGCTGATGATGGCCTATGAATCCCCCCGGTTTATGTTGCCCATTCGTTTAGGTATGGTGAATGCAGATGGCCCCCAAGAATTAATCGTTTATCTACTCTCTCCCCAAGGAGCGGTGGAAGTTACCAACTATCGCACTGAAAAAATTCCCTCTAACTTAGATTTACCTGAATTTGTCCAGGGGGAATTTGGCCAGTTCTATGGCGCTATGTTCGACACTGCCTATAAGCGCTCCGGCAAAAATGTTGCCTTTCTGGAATATGCCTGGGACATGGGCAGTTGTGATCCCTGTTCGGCGGATCCCCTTTCCCCCCAAGAACTAGAAGAAGCCGGAGTATTTTGGTTAGACCAACCCAGTGCTAGCCCCAATCCTTCCTTCCGGGGTATGCCTTTCCCTGGCAACAGCAATGTGTTCATCACCCGTTTACATTTACGCTACACCCCCGACAAATTCCCGGAGGATTTACGTTTTCAAAACACCGCTAACCAGGAATTGTTCCAAGGGCGTTATGTCCTACGGCGTCCCTATCGTGGGGAAATGAATTGCACCGCCGCCAACACCTATCGTCAAACGGTGCAAAAACGCCAACGGGAAGAAGCCAAGACCCTTGCTAATTTGACTGGTTGGCCCCTGGGGGAAATTGAGGACAAAATTAACTATCTGGAAGGCCCCCGGGATTCTATTCCCTGGTGGCGCAAACTCTGGCCCCGTTAAAGTTGAAGTAACTTATACATCTCAATTGCCATGGATCCCTTAACCAAATTAGTTTTAAGCGCCACTACCCTGCCCGTGCTTTCCGCCCTGGGTTTAGCCCGTTGCCTTGGTCAACGCAGTGAAGCCCTAGGTAAACTTTCCGAAGAAGTGTTCCGAGGCGATCGCCTGCCGGTGTTACCCTTTCCCGTCGAAGAAGAAGCAGGTTAAAGTGAATACTCCCCCCAAACCTTGGCTGGGGATAGCGGGTGAGTTGTAATTTGACTAAAACTTTATGGGTCATTTTCCCCACAAACTGCGGGTGCTGTTGAGCGTTTACTTTGCCCAAATGGTGGAGTACCGGGCAGAAATTTTCTTTTGGATTTTGTCCGGCTCCCTGCCTCTAATTTTGATGGGCGTGTGGGTGAAAGCAGCGGAGAGTGGCGACTTTACCCTTGACGCGATCCAGGTGGCCCGGTATTTTTTTGCTGTCTTTGTGGTGCGCCAGATGACCACCATCTGGGTAATTTGGGAATTTGAAAAGGAAGTGCTGGAAGGAGTTTTATCTTTCCGTTTACTGCAACCCCTAGATCCGGTGTGGCATCATATAGCCCGCCACTGGGCCGAAAAAATGACCCGCCTGCCCATTCTGGCTATTTTGACTGTTCTTTTTTTCTCCCTCTATCCCGAAGCCTTTTGGCTGCCCGATCCCTGGCATTTTATCCAAGGGCTAATTGGCATTGTCTGTTCCTTTACCTTGTACTTTTTGATTCAGTACACCTTTGCCCTCTGTGCCTTTTGGACGGAACGGGCCAGCGCCCTCCAAGACCTCTGGTTTTTGTTTTATATTTTTCTGTCGGGCGTTATTGCTCCCCTAGAGACCTTTCCCGACGCAGTAAGGCAAATTGTTTTACTCACCCCGTTCCCCTACGGTGTTTACTTCCCCGCCGCCGCTTTGGTGGGTTTACCTTTGCCCTTCTTCAAGAGTTTATTAATTATTGGTGTTTGGATTGGCATATTTGCCCTGCTTAACCGTTGGCTATGGCGACAGGGTTTGAAACAATATTCTGGCATGGGAGCGTAGGGCCAGGGCCCTTTGCCTGGTTTCAGGTTACTATTCTCAATTGACCCACTAAAGTGACCCCAATGCTGGGGGATTTTTTTCTAGCTTCTCCCCCGACTTGGGATTCAATTCCCCCATTTAATTGGGGCTTGGCCTAACTTTTTTCAGTGGAGACAATAGTCGGGAATGCAGTTTTGCTCCATATATTCATGGTACTTTTGAATTTGCTTGTCACATTGCTCCTGGGTCCAGCCACAATGGTCTGTTAACGTTTGGCAAATGCCGGCCAGGGCGCTAAAGCCATAATCGTTAGTCACCATGGCGATCGCCGTACGTCGTCGACAAATATCCACCAAGGTGTGGGCCATTTCTGCTTGTACTGCAAAAACAACTTGGGCTTTGATATCCGGCAAGGAAGGAATAATCCTTTCCCCCAACTCCGGCGCTCCGTGGACTAAGGCTAAAATGTCTCCAGCCCTGGCTCCGTAAAGGCAAAATAAATGTTGAATAGAATGACGCTCCAAATGATTGCCATATTTATCCATGGCAGTTTCCAAGGACAGGGGATAGGCTTCTGCCCCCGGTAAAGGTTGGGTCAGGGTTGGACAGGGAGGAGCAGAGCGTCTCAGCTTGCCATAAACCTTATCCACCATTTCTTCTCCCACCTGGCGATAGGTGGTCAACTTACCGCCAATTAGGGAAATCAAATTATTAACTCCGTCTTGACTATGGTCATAAAGAATATGGTTGCGGGTAATACTGCCGGCCTTTTTGCCATCGGTGTAGGGCAGAGGGCGCACCCCGGAATAGGTGAAACGCACATCCTGCCTGGTTAACTGAGCTGCTGGCATCACCCGGTTAGTTTCCGCAATCAGGTAATCAATCTCGTCATCACTGGCTTTAACCCTGTCGAGGGAACCATCATAGCGGTGGTCCGTGGTGCCAATCAGATATTTACCCAACCAGGGAATGATGAAATAGGGCCGTTTATCCACAAACGCTTCCACATATAAGGCTGAAGCGGGGGCTCCAGGGAAGGGATCCACCACAATATGACTGCCCTTGGTGCCACCAATTTTTCTTTCTTGGACAATGGCAACGGGTTCTCCCCCTCGATGGGCTAAGCCACAAACTTCATCTACCCAGGGGCCAGTGGTATTAATGACGATCGCCTGGGCGCTATTAACAGTAAATTTTTCTCCGCTCAGTTGATCCTGGCAATGGATGGCGGTAATCAGGTTATTTTCCCCTTTCTCCAACCCCTTCACAGCCACATAATTGAGCATGGCCGCCCCGGCCTTTTGGGCCGATAGGGTCACTTCTAAATCTAACCGTTCCGCATATTCCACCTGGCCGTCAAAATATTGGGCTCCTCCTTTTAAGCCTTTTTTCTCCGCCGCTCGGAACAGTTGCTGGAACTGTTGGGGGCTTAACATCCTATGGGAAGGGAGGGTTTTATCAAAACTGAGGATGTCGTAAAGAATCATGCCCGCCTGAATTTCCCAATAGGCCCGGCTCGACCAGTCGTACACCGGAATGGTCAACTGGAGGGGCTGGACCAAATGGGGGGCGGTGTGGAGCAGAACTTCCCGCTCCCGCAGGGATTCCCGCACCAGATTAAATTCAAAATATTCCAGATAGCGCAGGCCGCCATGGATTAAGCGGGTGGACCAACTACTCGTACCACTGGCGAAATCATCCTTTTCGATCAGGAGGGTTTTTAGGCCCCGTAGGGCTCCGTCCCGGGCCGTGCCAACCCCGTTAATGCCTCCCCCAATCACAATTAGGTCATAGGCCGTATTTTGGATTTCTGGGAAATTACGCATGGCTGGGTAATGCTCCAATGAGGAATAAATCGTGCAATTGAATGGAAAAAAGCCCCCTAAACTCTAACTTTGGGCAATTTTTAGGGGGTTTGGACAATGGTTATTTGGTTACCATCCGCCGACCACAACTGGCATTGGCGATCGCCTACATTTGGGGGGGCTCTCCCAGTACCACATCGGCGTAGGCTTCCCGCAGTAGGTGATTGGCCCATTGTTGAACGTCGTAACGCTTAATGGCGGCGTACATTCTCCCCATGCGTTTTTTCTGTTCGTCTTTGTCCATGGCCAGGGCCTGGTCAATGGATTCGTCCATACGGCTGGAAGCGTAGGGGTTAGTCAACACCGCATCGGGTAGTTCCACCGCACAACCGGCAAATTCCGAGAGGATCAGAACTCCTTCTTCGCCATTTTTAGCCACCACATACTCCTTAGCCACCAGGTTTAGCCCATCCCGCAGGGGAGTGATCCAGGCAATGTCGGCGGCACAGAACAGGGCAATGAGCTCCTCATAGGCTAAAGGAGAGGTGAACAGCATCACTGGTGTCCAGGACAGTTTGGCAAAGCGACCGTTAATTTTCCCTGCCAGTCGTTCAATTTCGTTTTGGGCGTTGCGATAAATACGCATTCCCTCAGCGGCCTTGGCTACGGGGACTACCAGGCTAATTTCCCCCTGCAATTCGGGGCGACGCTCCAGTAGACGTTCATAGCACATCAACATTTCCTTGGTGCCCTTCACGTAATCCACCCGCCCAGCGGAAACAATTAGCCTCTTACCGCCTAAATCTTGTTTAATTTCAGCAACTTTTTGTTGCACACTTTCTTTGGCCACGATCGCCCGGATATTTGCCGGATTGGTGCCCACGGGAAACGCATCGAGGTTAATGAGGCGATCGCCATAACGCAACTGGGTGGTGAGTTCCGGTTCCGCCAGGGCCGTACCGTAGGGGGTAAAGGCTTGGTCTACCACAACCCGTCTGGTGATTTCCACCGGCTTGAGACTACGGGCCACGGCGACAAAATTTTCTACGTAGCGGGGAATATGAAAACCACAGAGATCACAGGCCAGCAAGCTTTCTACGATCGCCTCCCGCCAGGGCAAAATATTGAAAATATCAACGCTGGGGAAGGGGGTGTGGTGGAAAAAGGCAATCTTGGCGTTGGGCTTGAGCTGACGAATGTAAAGGGGCGCTAACCAGAGGTTATAGTCGTGGACCCAAAACAATGCATTGTCATCGGCATCGGCACAGGCCGCCTCGGCAAATAAGCGGTTAATGTGCTGAAAATTATCCCAATCAGAAGAATCGTAGGTGAACTGCCAGGGGAAAGAGTGGAGAATGGGCCAAAAGGCTTCCTTGGAAGTGATGTGATAGAAGTTTTTTACCTGCTCCGCCGTCAGGGGCACCCGGCGCACCGTACAACGATCGCCAAGGCCTTCAATGGACATATCCGCCTGAAAATCATCCTTTTGCTTCGGCGAAACCTGTTTCCATGCGACCCAGGTGCTCTGTTCCGCATCGGCAAAAAAACTTTTGAGGGTGGGCAAAATCCCGTTGGGACTCTTTTTCTCTCGATACACCGTTTTGCCATTTTCCCTAACTTCGTCGTAGGGCTCACGGTGGTAAAGGATCACAAGGGATGAATTCATAAAATCAGCGGTCTCCAAAATCAAGAATCAAACAAAGTAACTATTGGGTTAGTCTAGTACGGCTAATGCACCCGACTTCCCGGAACCCAAGTTAATTCCCGCCGGGGCATTTTAGTACGTTGAATAAAACTTTTCACCGCTAATATCGGTACAGAAAAATTGATTACGTCCTGGGCGAGTCCACAGACATCGCGTTCCCCTGTGGGGGCAATTACGGTAACGGCTCATAAATCTTTGTTAAAGATTACTTAACCCGTCAGTAAAATGCCGTAACACTAATTACCTTTTCCCCTTACTCCAGAGGAGAACAGCAGCGGCAAGCCACCAATCTCTGGTTTTTGGAAAGCCGCCCCTGGACTATGGAAAAAGTAGTTACTTGTTAAGTATAGTAACAGAAAAAGCTTTTCTGGCAAGATTTCTGCTTCTGGAGTTGGGGGTATCCTCTGGAAATTTACCCGTCGATTGCGGTAAATTCTATTTTTTTTGTTAACCTTAAAACTATTGCCATGGGCAGGGTAAATTGATTTTTTCTTGTTGTTTGATCCCATTTTCCAGTCTTTTTGACTTCCATTCAGTCAGGATAATTTTTGCAGTTTTTTTATGGAGTTTTGATAACATTGAGCTTTGCCCCCGGCGATCGCCTAGGGATAAACAATAAACGTGTGAACTAATATGCCTGGATTTATCCCTGGATTGACATTGTTTTTGCCCCCCTAAGTCAGCAATGACAGAGTTGAAAATCCCTTACTCCCCAGCAATTTCAGCTTATTTTGAGCTTATTTTTCAGTATGAAAACATTGAATCGTATCCATCTGGTCGAAGAAGAAACAGAAAAACTAATGGCTTGGGCCCGGAGTGTCACGGAATCGCCGGAGAACTATTTCCAAGCGGCCCGGGAAGTGGTGAAAAAATTGGGGGGCCATTACCAAGGGGATGGCCTAACCCAAGTGGGATTTTGGGTGCCCCGGTTAGCGGGGGAAGGGGCTTTTACTGAAAAGTTAATTTACCTAGAGGTGTTTACGCCCCTGGGGGAGATTGATTTCCAAGCGCCGGAACAAACTGGCTTGTTTCGTTGGGAAAGGATTGAATTGCCGCAACAGGGGGAATTTGTTTGGGCTGTGCTGTCGGGGATGCGGCCAGGCACCAGAGATCAAGCTGGTTCTTTCTATTGGTTGCGCTATTACGATTCCATTTTGTCCAACACGTTGGTCATCCGTGATCCCCTGACCTATTCCCTGCCCTACGGTGTTTTTGCCCCAGCGGAACTGTACGATGTGGAAAAAATGCAGAGGGAACGGGCGGATTTAGATTATTTACGGCGATCGGCTGCCCTGAACCATTGCCAAGAAAATCCTGAAAATGTCTTTGATCCGGAGCAGCTTAAGGCCCAGCGGGCGGCGGTGCTTAACCCGGCCATTCCTGTGGATCAAAATTTGCATCCCGATGAAGACAGCGAAGCGGCCATTTGTCGGGTGGGGGCCATGGCCAATATTTTGCAGATCCACATCAATACCGCTTCCCCGGAAGGCACCCTGGTGGGACTCACTAAAATTTACCAACGGCTGGGGGAAAAAATTCTCCGGCACGAACCCCTCAGCGACGCGGAACAGAATTATTTGGGCTACGACGCCATCCAACTATTGCCCATCGAACCCACCATTGAATATCGCCTGGAAGATTTCAACCAAGACCACGAATTTTTCTCCATTGCCGGGGAAGAGGTGGAGGAAATAGAAGTGGAAGAAGGGGCTGTGGTGGTGGAAGAGAAAATCAAAGTTACCCTCCGCAAACCCAATACCCAAAATTGGGGCTATGACGTGCCCATTCTCGGTTCCGGAGCCACTAATCCTGCGGTGTTAGGTACTTTGCGCCCGGATGAATTGGTGGACTTGATTGCCACGTTGCACAATTTTCCCAGCGGCCCCATTCAGGTAATTTACGATTTGGTCTATGGCCATGCCGATAACCAGGCGTTGGAATTGCTCAATCGGCAATATTTTAAAGGCCCCAATATGTACGGCCAGGATTTGAACCATCAGTTGCCCATTGTTCGGGCCATTTTGTTGGAAATGCAACGGCGCAAAATTAATACCGGAGCCGACGGTATTCGGGTGGATGGGGGCCAGGATTTCCGCTTTTTTA
Source organism: Synechocystis sp. IPPAS B-1465 (assembly GCF_003015225.1). Classification (GTDB taxonomy): domain Bacteria; phylum Cyanobacteriota; class Cyanobacteriia; order Cyanobacteriales; family Microcystaceae; genus Synechocystis. Next base: position 1,951,808 of record NZ_CP028094.1, read on the forward strand.
ATCCCCTCACGGGACGGGTGGAACAGGACGATGCCTATTTATTAGCTATGAGCGATGTGGTGCAGGAAATCCAAGGTTGTAAACGGTTACTGTTCACTATTTTTGAAGATGGCCGTCCCTGGCCCGAAGACGGTTGGGAAGAGAAATCCACCTATAGGGAGTTAATTGAGCTGCGGCCGGAATCCTACCAGTGGGGTCCCCTAATTTTTGCCCATAACACCCCCTCCCTCAAGGGTTTTTGGCAACGGAAATGGGAACGGGTTTGTGAGGTGATGTACAAAGGCGATCGGTGGATCACTGGCTGTGGTAACCACGATACGGTGCGCCGGGGTAACCAAATTGACCACCATAACTCGGAAATTAACTGGAATTTGGGCACAACTTTGCCGGAAGTGTTGCACAATGCCTACGACAATCCGGCCACCTTATTGTGGGTCTATGGTTTTTGCCCGGGCTTACCGATGGATTTTTTAAATGCCATGATGCACAGTCCCTGGGGGTTTTTCCGCAACACCGATGAACGCTATGGCGTGAAAGTAGCTTTTGAAGAAGCGGGTTTTCTCGATTGGCAAATTTCCCCGGAGTTATACCAGCACCCCCAACTATTTCCCCAACTAAAGGCCCTGGGTTTTAAAGATTTGGCACTGTTGCAACGGTTTATGAAGGCAGTGGCCGATGCCATGGTGAAAAAAGATTTTCAGCTCGAAGCGGTAGCTAAGGCCTGTCGCCATTGTTTGGGCTATGAGCCTGAGGAAGATGGGGACGCGGCGGCCTGTGATCTGGAATTACTCAGTCAGTTTAAACATGCCGAACAACCGGAATTTGTTACCCGTTTGGATGTGCCGAAGTTGAAAAAATTTGCTAGGGCTTTTATGGAAGATGGCCACGAAGCTTGTCGGGTATCCTATCATTTCGACCAAGTGGACCCAGAAAGAAGTCGTTTTAACTTGGCATTGCGCAATTACCGACGGCAACATCCCTGGTTACACCACAATCTCCAAGACGGCGATCGCTTTAACCGCATCCATGAAAATGACCACACTCTTTTTTATGGTCTCAGGACTAACCCCGCCACAGCCCACAGTGATGATCCTGAAAAGGTGGTGATGGTGACCCATATGGAGGGAGATCCTGCCATTGTTACCTTGGGGGACTGGTTACAACTGGATTTGCAGGAATGGGAAGTGGCGATCGCCACCCCGGGGGTGAATGTGGATTCCACGGCGGATTCGTTACGGGTGTTTGAGTTGCGGGATGGCCAGGGTGTGATTTTGCGCAACAGTCGCTCGAAGAAGGAATGCTAGGGCCAACCAGAGCAAGGATTTTTTTTGATTAATTTTTCGGAGGTTACCGTCTATGACAGCAAAACATAATCAGTATGTAATGGCCCTGGATTTGGGCACCACCGGCAATCGAGCTATTTTGTTTGATTACGAAGGCAATATTGTCGGGCAAGCTTACAAAGAGTTAACCCAGTTCTATCCCAAGGCTGGCTGGGTGGAGCACGATGCCCTGGAAATCTGGCGGGATACGAAAACAGTCATGCAGGAAGTGGTGCAAAAAACCGCTATCCAACCCCAACAAATTGTGGCGATCGGTCTAACGGTGCAACGGGAAACGTGTTTGCTCTGGGATAAGACCACTGGCCAACCCCTCCATCCGGCAATTGTCTGGCAGGATCGACGCACTGCTCACTTTTGTGGAGAATTAACCGCGGCGGGCTACGTGGACGAAATTTATGAGCGCACCGGCCTCGTGTTAGATGCCTATTTTTCGGGCACCAAACTCCATTGGTTATTGGATTGGGTTAAACAGAGTAAGAGTGTCGATCCAGCTAATCTGTTGGCGGGCACCATTGATAGCTGGGCCCTCTGGAACTTAACTGGGGGTAAAGTACACCGCACGGACCACAGCAATGCTAGCCGTACTATGGTGCTCAATTTAGACAGCCTCATCTGGGATGAAAAGCTGTTGGATTTATTCACCATTCCCGCCCAGATTATGCCGGAGGTGCAACCTAGTTTGAGTTACTTCGGCGTTACCGACCCGGAAATTCTGGGGGTAGAAATTCCCATTACCGCCATTTTTGGTGACCAACAGGCGGCCCTCTATGCCCACGGCTGCGATCGCCCAGGATTGCTGAAATGTACCTACGGCACGGGGGCTTTTTTGGTGGCGAATACGGGGCAAACGGTAACCCGTTCCCAACATCGCTTACTTTCCACTGTGGCTTGGACCCAAACCAACCGAGACAAAAGCTTGACAAGGGATTACGCCTTGGAAGGAAGTATGTTCACTGCTGGTTCCTGTGTGCAATGGCTACGGGATAAGTTGGGTTTAATTGAATCAGCGGCGGCCAGTGAAAGCCTAGCCCGCAGTGTGGATAGCAATGGCGGCGTTTACTTTGTGCCGGCCCTAAGTGGTTTGGGGGCTCCCCATTGGGACATGAATGCCTGTGGCGCTTTTCTTGGCTTAACAGCAGGGGTAACTAAAGCCCATCTAGTCAGATCGGTTCTAGAGGCGATCGCCTTCCAAGCCCGGGAAGTGGTGGAGGCCATTAACCAGGATAGTCCCGCCCCCATTCAACAACTGAAAGTAGATGGAGGAGCCTGTAACAATGACTTTTTGATGCAATGCCAAGCGGATGTTTTAGGCATTCCCGTAGAACGGCCTGCGGTGTTGGATGCCACGGCCCAGGGAGCCGCCTTTGGAGCCGGGCTAAAAATTGGGTGGAATCAGCTTCAAATTAGGTTTTTCCGAACCTTCCACCACGGGACGATAAGCTTAATTTGTCTTCAATTTCTGCCCATGCGTATTCAGGAAGGTGTATCCGTTGACCAGTGACATTGCTTCCATCACCAGCACCCAAAACCCCCTGGTTAAACAATTGCGCCAACTGCACCAAACCAAGGGACGGAAACAACAGGGTCAACTTTTGCTGGAAGGCACCCATTTGCTCGAAGTGGCCTTAGCCCAGGGCAAAGGCTTTAACCATGGCTGTTTCACCGCAATGTGGCAGGAAAAAAATCCCGTCTTGGCCGATCGCCTAATGGCCCAGTCTGTCCACAGTTATTTGGTCAGTGGGGAAGTTTTGGCAAAAATGGCCAGCACCGTTAATCCCGACGGCGTGGTAGCAACTTTAACCATGGATCAATTTTGGCGATCGCCGCCCCCCCATGCTCGGTTAGGCCTAGTGCTGGAAAGATTACAGGATCCAGGTAACCTGGGCACTATTCTTAGAACCGCCGCCGCCACCGGAGTGGAAGGAATTTGGTTAACCGCTGACTGCGTTGATCCCACCAGCCCAAAGGTCTTGCGCTCCTCCGCCGGTAGTAGCTTGCTTTTGCCCCAGCAACAACTGCAATCTTTGCCGCCACTCTTGGAAAAATTTCACACCCAGGGATTACAACTCATTGCCACCGTTCCCCAGGCAACCCAAACTCTCTGGGAAATTGATTTTCAGCGGCCCACCATAGTCATTTTTGGTAGTGAAGGCCAAGGGCTCAGCGCTCCCGTGCTGGAACTAACCACCCATCAAGTGGCCATTCCCCAGGCTCCCCAGGTGGAATCCCTCAACGTGGCGATCGCCGTCGGGGTAATGCTCTACGAAGCTCGGCGACAACAATGGGCGGCATCAACACCAGGGTAAGTTCGGTTCTTTGCCCTCCGGTTTTTTCCTGAAATTGTTACATTGTGTTTATCCCATCGGAATCAATCCCAAATCGAGTTCCATTACTAGAAGAGGAGATCCACTGTGACCCATGAACCCCAACGTCCCCAACCGTTATTCGCTGGCAATGAAGCCCCAGGCAAAGATAGTTTGTGGACATACGTTCAAGAATTAAGCCCCGAAACCATTGCCCAATTATCTCGCCCCGATTCCCAGGAAGTGTTTCAGGTGATGGAGCGCAACATTATCGGTCTGTTGGGAAATTTACCCCCGGAGCACTTTGGGGTAACCATCAGCACTAGCCGGGAAAATTTGGGCCGTCTTTTAGCCTCCGCCATGATGAGTGGCTATTTTCTTCGCAACGCCGAGCAAAGGTTAGGATTTGAACAAGCTTTTAAAAGTAGCAGCAACAGCAACGAGAATACCGAATACTAACACCGAGTTCTATGAGGTGGGATCTGTCCAGATCAAAGCCTCTGCAGGCACCCTAAAGAATAGCTAGATTTTGCTTCTAAGTTTTGGTTTTCCGCCGCATTGTTCTGGGATTGCCCTGTCTGGAAAATGAACTACCCAGAGTTAATCATATGCACGAAGTTAGTCTGATGGAGCAAACTTTGGCGATCGCCATTGCCCAGGCGGAAGACCATGGAGCCAGCCAAATCCATCGTTTAACCCTGCGGGTGGGGCAACAGTCTGGGGTGGTGGCCGATGCCCTACGGTTTGCGTTTGAAGTGGTGCGACAAAATACCATGGCCGCCGAGGCGAGATTGGAAATTGAAGAAATTCCCGTTACCTGTCGTTGCCAACACTGCCACGAAAATTTTCAGCCAGAGGATTGGATTTACCGCTGTCCCCACTGCGACCAGATTAGCCAAACAGTAATGGATGGCAAACAGTTGGAACTAGCATCCCTAGAACTGAGTTGAGCATGGGCCAAGTCCTAACCGGGGGAGGAACCGCTGTCACCATGGGCTGTGTTAAATTTCTTTAAGCAACCGTAGTTAGATTTTTTCCAAGCTGTATTAACTACGACCAATCATCAACTTAATTAAAATGATGTTTCCTCTACTGGCCCTTGAGATTCCTGAACCGATTAAAATTTATAGCCAATTTGGCCACCCCATTATGATGTGGGCGTTGTTCTTCACTTCGGTGTACGCCATGTGGCTGGGCTTCCAGTCCCGACAAATTCGCTCCGCAGAACCGGAAAAACGGAAGGAGTTGCTCCAAAAAGATGTTAAGGGTAAACACTTTATCCTCGGCTCTCTCCTACTTTCCCTAATGGTGTTGGGGACCATTGGCGGCATGGCGGTTACCTATATCAACAATGGCAAGCTGTTTGTCGGTCCCCACTTACTCGTTGGTCTCGCCATGATTGGTTTAATCGCTACGGCGGCGGCGTTGGTGCCCTGGATGCAAAAGGGTAATGAAACAGCCCGCTTAACCCACATCACCCTAAATATCACATTGATTGGTTTATTTGGTTGGCAAGCTTTCACTGGGGTGGAAATTGTCCAAAGAATTATCAGCAAATTGGGCTCCTAGGTTGTTACTGTTTTGCAAACTTTGCCCGTATTAACCAATCCCGTTGACGTTTTAATCCTGTCCAATGGCCCAGGGGAAGTGACCACCTGGGTTCGTCCTGTTGTGCAGGCTTTGCGTCAACTTTTGGGCTACAGCCACCTGAGGATTTCGGTGATGCTTTCCCCCTGTCCCCATGCCATGGGTAGGGAAGCGGAGGTGGTGCGTAGCTATCCAGAAGTGGACCGGGTGCAGAGTAGTGAACATTTTTGGAATTTCTTGCTCTGGGGGAAAACGGCCGAGTCATGGTCCTGGCATTCCCAAGGGGTGGTGCTTTTTTTGGGGGGAGATCAGTTTTTTGCCCTGGCGATCGCCAAACGGTTGGGCTATCGTTCCGTGGTCTATGCCGAGTGGGATGCCCGCTGGCCCCGGTGGATTGATGCCTTTGGGGTGATGAATGAACAAGTACGCCAAGCTTTACCCGAAATTTATCGATCAAAAGCCACCGTCGTGGGGGATTTGATGGTGGATGTTGATGCCGCCGACGCTCCGGTAGGTCCATCGGCAAAACCTTTAATCGGTCTCCTGCCCGGTTCTAAGGCAACTAAACTGACCCAGGGAGTGCCCCTGGAAGTGGCGATCGCCGTGGAGTTACAGAAAACCCATCCCCAATGCCGATTTGTGCTTTTTTTGGCGCCCACTGTAGATTTGGAGCAATTGCAGAGCTACGGACAGGTCAAAACCAACCCCTTGGTTAGTTCCATGGGCAATATTGAAATAGAAGTAATGGAAAAAGAGGGGCAAGAATCCTATTTGTTGGCAGCAACGGGATTAAGAATTGATATTTGTCGCCAATTTCCCGCCCTGACGGAGTTGAAAAAATTGACCTTCGCCCTAACCACTGTGGGGGCCAACACCGCTCAACTGGGAGCTTTGGGCATCCCCATGGTGATTTTATTGCCTACCCAACACACGGAAGCGCTGAAGCATTTGGACGGTTTACCAGGATTAATTGCTCGCATTCCCTGGGTGGGACAACAATCCACCCGCCTGATTAATTACCTCATTGCCAAGAAAAAACGTCTCTTTGCTTGGCCCAATCTCTGGGCTGGTCGGGAAATTGTGCCGGAATTGATGGGGGATCTAACGCCAATGGGGGTGGCTAGTCAATTAACGCCCTGGTTAGACCATCCTGAACAGTTAACCCAGATACGTCAACAATTACAACAGGTGCGGGGCCAATCCGGGGCGGCGATCGCCATGGCCGAGTTGGTGGCAGAACAAATTGCGGTCCAGCAAACACCAGTTAGGATGAGTTTGACAAAATAGCTAGCAACTTAGAAAATAGAAGATCGCTTGTCAACTATCCCGCTCGGATCAGGTTACGACAACCATTACCCAAAAATGCCAGAGCTTAATATTTTTCTGTTGTTTCCCTAGGATCTGTTTGTAATGCCCCCCTAGCCCCCCAATTCTGGGGGGGATCAATTTCAAAGTCCCCCAACGTTGGGGGATTTAGGGGGCAGAGTTAACAAGTTCCTCAAATAAACCAGAAAACTTAACGGCGGCATACCTGTACGGCAATTTACGCAAATAAATTATGAGTTACGCCATTATTGAAATTGGGGGAACCCAAATTCGGGTTGAGCCCGGCCGTTTTTACGAGATTAACCACCTCGACGCCGCACCGGAAGACAGCTATGTGGTCGATAAGGTGTTGCTAGTCAAAGACGGAGACAATGTCACCATTGGCCAGCCCTACGTCGCTGGAGCCACTGTAGAAGGGGAAATTCTCTCCCACCGTCGGGGTCGCAAAGTCATCGTCTACAAAATGCAACCCAAAAAGAAAACCCGCAAAAAACGGGGTCACCGCCAAGAGCTCACCCGCCTATTGGTGAAATCCATCTCCGTCAACGGCACGGCGATCGCCGAGGCCCTCGAAGTGGATGCTAAAACCCCAGTGGTGGCTGGTTAAGACAACAACCAGTCAAATTTGGCTAGTATTGTAGGTCGGGTACAATCAGAACTCGCTGGCTAGCCTGAAAAAAATTTGTTAACCATTAACAGGAGACATTAATAACCATGGCCCATAAGAAAGGAACGGGGAGTACCCGGAACGGTCGCGATTCTAACGCCCAACGCTTGGGAGTCAAACGCTACGGTGGTCAAACCGTTACCGCTGGCAGCATCATCGTGCGTCAACGGGGTACCCAAGTTCATCCCGGCAACAACGTCGGCCGGGGCAAAGATGACACCCTTTTCGCTTTGATTGACGGTGTGGTTAAGTTTGAGCATAAAACCAGAAGCCGCCGCAAAGTGAGTGTTTATCCCGCCACTGCTGAATAAACTTCCATCAAGTTAGAATGCTTAAAATCCTCCAAATTCTGGGGGATTTACTGTTTTTACCCCTGTAACTCAGCTTCGATGTCCTTTGATACCCCGCTCAAACCCTATCTTGCTATTCCCATCCAAGATTGTGGTGAACCCCTCGCCCCCATCAATCTTGAAGGCGTTAAATCGCTTAAACCCCATCCCTACGCACAAGTAGGAGCGGATTACCAAGGGCGATCGCCTTACGTATTGCGTACTGGAGTTTTAAAAAGATTGGATCAGGCTCGGTTGACCTTGGCTGACATTGAGCCGAGCTGGGAGATTTTAGTATTTGATGCTTACCGCCCGATCGCCGTTCAACAGTTTATGGTGGATCACACTTTTGCCGAAATTGTGGCGAGAGATGGCTTACAAGGCCAAGTTTTAACCCCCGAACAAAAGGAAAATATTTATCACCAGGTTTATCAAATTTGGGCCGTTCCCAACAATAATCCCCTCACCCCTCCGCCCCACAGCACGGGAGCAGCTCTGGACATAACGTTGCTGGATGACTTAGGGCAACCTGTGGATATGGGGGGAGAAATTGACGAATTATCAGCCCGTTCCCTGCCCAATTATTATCAAACAGTGGAACCGAATAGCGATCGCCAAAGGAAAGAATTTGAGCAATATCAAAGACGACGAGAACTCTTAAATACCATCATGGAAAGCGCCGGGTTTCTGCGGCATCCGGGGGAATGGTGGCATTTTTCCCAAGGGGATCAACTCTGGGCATGGCAATATAATCAACGACATCCAGACCACCAAAAGATCGCCTACTACGGCCGGGTTGAATGATGTTCAAATTTTGTTTACAAAGCTTTAATTTGTTTATTTAATCTCGGAAAATGTTGAAGAATAAATTAAAACTTGAGCAACAGATTTTTTAAAATTCTAACAAGCAGATATTAACTGGAAATCGCCTCTTGATTAGTTAGCCCACAGGTTAATAAGCGCAGGCCGTATTCAATGCCTTCCACCACCGCCTGATAGGAAGCTTCTAAAATATTGCCCGATACTCCTACAGTGGTCCAACGGCGATCGCCATTGCTGGATTCGACGAGGACACGGGTTTTGGCGGACGTGCCGGCCCCTCCATCTAAAATCCGTACTTTGTAGTCAGTCAGGTGAAAATCGGCAATTTGGGGATAAAAACGGGTCAAGGCTTTACGCAGAGCTTGGTCTAGGGCCGAGACGGGGCCATTGCCTTCCGCTACTTCCAAGATATTTTGCCCATTAACAGTTACTTTCACCGTGGCTAAGGCATTGCGATAAGCAGGATTTTCCGCCGGGGTCAGCAAATCACAGTGTACTTGGAAGCCCTGCACTAAAAATAGGGGTTGGCGATCGCCCATGGCCTGACGCATAAGCAGTTCAAAGCTGGCCTCCGCTGCTTCAAATTGGTAACCTTGCTGTTCTAAATCTTTGAGGGTTGCCAAAATAGTGCGGCAGGCGGGATTCTGACGATCTAGGGCAATGCCAAATAACTCCGCTTTAGATAAAACATTGCTCAACCCCGCTTGTTCTGACACCACAATACGCCGTTCATTACCAACCAAATTCGGGGCAATATGCTCATAGGTAAAGGGATTACGTTGCACTGCCGAGACGTGGATTCCGCCCTTATGGGCAAAAGCCGATCGCCCCACAAAAGGAGCATGGTCATCGGGGGCCAGGTTGACTATTTCACTGATTAAACGGCTAGTACTAGTGAGATGGGCTAGCTTTTCCGGTTCAATGCAATCGTAATCGAGTTTCAGTTGTAAATTGGGAATCAGAGTGCAGAGATTAGCATTGCCACAGCGCTCTCCGTAGCCATTGATGGTGCCCTGAACCATAGTCGCTCCAGCCTCCACCGCCAGGAGGGAATTGGCCACCGCTGTGCCACTGTCGTTGTGGGCATGGATACCCAGTTGGGGTTGACGATCGGATTGACCGTCCAGTCCTAAACTCCGTCGAACTTTAGTGGTAATTTCGCTGATTTGCCCCGGTAAAGTACCCCCATTGGTATCACACATCACGAGCCATTCTGCCCCGGCCTGCTGGGCTGTGGCTAAGGTTGCCAAGGCATAATCTGGATTAGCTCGATAGCCATCAAACCAATGTTCGGCATCGTATATCACCCGCCGCCCTTGGCTACGTAGATAGGCGATCGTGTCGCTGATCATAGCTAAATTTTCCGCCAAGCTAGTTTGTAATCCCTCCAGCACATGGAGGTCCCAGGACTTGCCAAAAATGGTTACCCAGCGGGTTCCAGCAGAGAGAATCGCCTGGAGCATTTTGTCTGTTTCCACCGCTTTGTGGGGGCGACGAGTGGAGCAAAAGGCCACAATTTCCGCCTGCTCCAAGGGCTCTTCCTGTAATTGCCAAAAAAACTGCACATCCTTAGGATTGGCTCCGGGCCAACCTCCCTCAATAAAGGGAATACCCAATTGATCCAAACGGCGGGCAATGGTCAATTTATCGGTCAACGACAAAGAAATTCCCTCCCTTTGGGCCCCGTCTCGGAGGGTGGTGTCGTAGAGCCAAAGGGAAGTTTTCTTGGTAGCCATGGGCGATGGATGGTGAGGGATACGGACAAAAATCCTGCTACCCTAATTCTAGATTAACTTTTTACTATTCCTGGGCAAAAATTTTAAAGTTTGTTCCATCTTGGTATCAAGACTTTGGCTGACCAAATTTAACTCTCAGCCGATGGGTAAAGCTTTATTAGATAGTAGATAGTGTGCCGACGGAGGGAGAATTCAAGCGACGTTCAAGTGTGATTGAGACCATACTGACGAATAAGTTCCAGGATTTGGCCACGGAGAGGATTATGTAGTTACTGGATTTGAAACAAACCGATATTAACCAGTTTCTTTTCTATTAGGAGATTAAGCGGAAGGGTCTTCAAGAGGGGGAGCCCGCATTAATGGCTTCTTCGGTTGGCGCGGACGAAATTGTCGATTTTGCGGAGGTGGAAAAGTTTCTCGATACGCAGATAAAATGCTCTTCATCGGGAATGTATGTCTGCTTAGCGTTTGCGGTGGTGGTCCATTTGGAGCTAGAGATTTTGTTAGAAATAACCCTGTAAAATAAGATTCAAGCACAAACATCCATGGACAACATTAAAATCGATCAGCTGTATGAAAAAGACTATAGCCAATGGGCAGAAACCATGGCCGATTTGCTCCAATCGGGTAAATTTACGGAACTTGATATTGAAAATTTGGTGGAAGAGGTACGGGATTTGTCGAAGCGAGAAAGGGATCGCCTTCTGAGTAGTCTGCGGTTGATTGTCCATCATTTGCTGAAGTGGGATTATCAGCCAAAACGGCGCTCTCGCAGTTGGCAAGGAACAATAGAGTAAGAAAGAGCAAATATCGATCTCTACTTGAAAGATAGTCCTAGCCTAAAACGCTATTTGATTAATGAATCCCTATCAAAAATTTATCCTGCCGCCCGGGCCGATGGATTTAAGGAAACGGGTTTGGCTCTGCCTGATACCTGTCCCTATGGCATTGATGAAGTGTTGCATCGTGTGGTTTCCCTGGGTGATTAATCATCAATTGTGTCGGTCCGGGGTAACGGTTTGTTACGGGTGTTAAGGGTTGGGAGTTTGTTGAGTAAGCTAATGAATGTCGGTTCTCAATTGGGATTCCTATGTCGGACGTGATGATCCGGGGGTCAAATTTAGGCAAAAAGTACATGATTGGCCACCAAGCAGAAGGACGGTCTAATTATGTGGCGCTGCGAGATGTACTGACAGATGGAGCCAGGTCCCTGGTAAAGCGGTTTACGGTTGATAAAAATCGATCGCCTGCTTGGGGTCTATTCCAGTCCCGACAGAGATCCCCGTATGCACTCCGTCACCATTTCCCTGGTGGTTAAAGCGCAAGGTGATTTGCTCATTGGCGATCGCCAGGAAGTATCCGAGGTCAAAGCTTTTGCGGTGAAAGATTTACCGTTGGGAGCATTAAGTCACGACCACGATCAACAACTACAGGATTTTTTGCAGGGGGAAACAATCACTGCCTGATTCCCAGTACTTCATCTTGGGTAAACATTCCGTATAAATCAGCTAAGTTTTCAATCAGATCTTCAATTTTTTTTCAAGAAGTATGGGTGATTTTCATAATGCAGTTCGTTTGATGTAATTCAAATGTTTTTCAATAGTTTTGCAAAAGTTGTCTTCTATTTAAAAGATATCTGCCCCTAGTGCTTTTCGTTTCAAGACTAATACACGAGGTCTGGCTCCTTTCTCTAGAGTAAACCCAAGACCTGACCGATATATCTCCGGCATGTAGTAACGTGCAATGTCATCTTTACCTCTATCTTCATAAATCACACCTATATCTTCCAGCATTCTAATGGTTGCTTGGTTGATAGATAACGCATCCAAAGTAAAAGGTGCACGTTTCTGCTCTGGTGTGTATTCTGTTTCTACAATGTCAACCCATTTTTTAAATTCGGGATACTCTTCTTTGACTTCGCTAACTTTATCTTTGCTGCAAGGCTCTATTGCTCGTCTAATTGCTTGAGGCGGCAGAAGACGGCTTTCAGACCAACGCTCAAATTGAACTTCTCCACTTCTATCGATAGTGATATGTGCAGCATGATAGAGGAGTCGAACAATGTCCCTCGCTTGTAAGCGCCCCTTGAAATCTGACAATGCTGCATAAATCCAATTCGCGGTATGCGCCTCTTTTCCAGTATCTTTTCCCAATTTTTTTCCCCATAAATTTTCTAAACTGGTAACCAGTTCTTCTCGACTCAAACTATCCAAGACTTCTTCGTTGGCACCAATCACAGAAGCTTGACTACAAACCCAATAAGCCAATCTTAAAAATGAGTCTGCATCCCAAGATAAGTCGTAAGGACTATAAAGGCTTTCAAATTGTGCGAGGTTTTGTGTAACTGAGTATCTTAAAAAATCACGTCTCAGAAGAATGATTAAGCCAAAGTTAGCCTGTCTAATTTCATTTAGTCTCTTGGGCAAATTAATTAACGTTCTTAACGCAATTTGTTGCCCTGAATCTACTACAGCCTCTGCAAAAATATCCTCTAATCCATCAAACAAAAAAATAAGGCGAACATTTTTTTGCTTTAAATAATCGTTTAAGATTAGCAAACTTGAAGAATCATTATTCTGTAATAAACCAACCGACTTAGATATTTGCTGAATCCAAAATCTTGTCCACTCTGGTTCACTGCTAGACTTTTCAAGAAAACTTTTGATGCTGTCCTGAAAATCTGAGTGATAAAATTCAAGCATAGAATCAGACAAAGCTTTCTGAGTTGACGCCCTGGCCTCTCTGACAATATTTTCTGCCGCATCCCTCAATGTACTTGACTGAAGTAGGGGAAAGATGTGAGTCCTTGGTTCGATTTCAGCTAAGTCTCTTGTTGCACGCCTTAGAAATGTTTCCCAGTATTTTAATCTAGAAAGTTGAACATATATAAACGTTTTTCCAGCTCCCTTAGCTCCAATCGAAACTACACGAGGTAATTCATTACGAAAAGTCGTTGCTAAATTTTTCAAAGATTCAGTGACTAATAAACTTTCTCCTTCACCACTTTCTGCAAATTCATACTGTTTACACACCTTTCTAAAATTACGAACTGATTCTAGAGAATTGTCAATTGTGAGATCTGCACTTGAAATCTGAGGGTCTTCTGTTAATTGAGATGCAGCCCATTCCCTTGCAATTCTCATCACTGAAGTTGAAGCTAATTTATTTTTTGCTTCCTCCCAAGAATTAACATAAAGTAACTCTTGAGTAAAGTCTGTTTCCTTAATTTCTAATCTTGCAGAATATAAATTTTCATCATCGGACTGATCACCAGGATTATAAGCAGAGTTGAATTTTTCTAAAGAATTCTCAAAGGCAGAAAGCTTTTTTAATTCAGGAGTTAGAAAACTAATAATTATTGATGGATCATAAAATTTTCCACTACTAATCTCTTCTTCAGAGGGAGCAATATGACTAATTTGCTCTAAAACGAGGCTCATACCAGCAGTAGATTGTTCTGTAGCTGTCGTTACAAAGAAACGCTGAATTCTGGGGTCAAAAATGATAGGACTCGAAATTTCGCTTAAGCCTGCCCGCAAATCTATTAGAACATAATCTGCGGATAATGCTATTCCTAACTGATGAAGAGCATTTCCACAAGACCATTCACCTTCAGGACTTCGAGCCAAATGCTCGGGTAAGACTGGAGTATCTAAAAGTTGTTCATTACTCAAGCAAGCTGGCAAAAAATAAAAGGTTGATCCCTCTTCATATCTAGGAGTTTTCTTAATCTCTTCTGCTAATAGCACAATAGTTTCTTGACGATCAATAGGAGTGTAGTGATAAGCTTCCAAAAAGTCAATAAAGGAAATTGCAGGTCGTTGTTTTTCTGATTTATCCCAATAGGTTAATCCTGGGGCTTCTAAATCCGCATCTACTACTAAAACAGTGATTCTTTTATTGTGTTCTTTAGATGCTTCTAAAAGAGCAAATAAGAAAGAGGCCAAATGTAACGTCCTACCAACACCTCCTTTGAAAGAATAAAATGCAATGATCTTTGGCGATGATAAAGCAGTTTCTGGAAAATGAAATTTCGAAGTTAATTTAACTAAATCAATATTACTATCTGAATCACTGCTTATATATGCAATTTCCTGCCAGAAAGGACGAATAAAACCTGAAATATCAAATTGTGAAGGTTCATTTTCATAAAACTCAATAGGCAAAGCTGCATCGCCAAGATCTAAGCGAATAAGATTCTGATCTAGCTGATACCAGTCTTGAAACCACTTAGTTAAAATTCCTTGAGCAGCCTCTATACAGTTCAAATTTGGAATCCCAATTTCTAGTGCATCAGAAAAGCATGAAATCGAATTAATACAATCTGGCAGTTTTTCTCCATTGAAAGTAATTTTACGAATAAATCTTTTAACATCTAGCCAAGTCAAATATTTCAAAGATCTCATTACGAATTTAGCTCCTGTCGAATCCACTCTGATATACACATCAACTGCTTTTCCAGTTTATCGTCTTCTATTGTCCTCAATGAAGAACTGCTATTGACAGTATCAATCAAGCATCCGCCATATCGCCACGCCTGATTGATTTTTCCCGCATCTATCTTTCGCTCAATCTTTTTACCTTTGATTTGAATGGGCTCCATTTGAAGAGATGCTGATAACTTTAGAGACGGTGCTGCACTTAAATAGTCTAGCAATTTATTAATATTGTGCTGTGCTTCTGTAATTTCATCACAAAAGCTTGTGCAGGATGCAGATTGTCGTTTCATCAAAACTGCTTTGAGTCCACATTCTATTGAATAAAATAATAAAAGTCTATGGGCATTAGTGCGTGAACAATGAGTAGATGCCTGGAGATTGTTTCGCCATGCTTTCTGCATTTCTCTGTCTGTAAATGGTACGGAAGCCATAATTTTAATTGATCACTTGTCTCTCGGTTAATAGAAGTCTTGTCGGATTTTTATTGAAATTACTACGATGTAGTAGTGGCGACTAAAGAGAACTTCAATCAACCAACTAACACCCTATAATACGTAATAATTTGAAGCAGGACCCCGATGACTCAAGAACCCTGTACAATTTTGCCTTTCTTATTCATTTACTTATTTACTGATCTGCCCCCTCAATTGGTGCAAATCCTTGCCGTTGAATATTCTCCGTTACATGGCGTGGTTCTAAGAACTGTAACAAATAATCTGGTCCACCCGCTTTGGAACCAACCCCAGACATTTTGAACCCCCCAAAAGGTTGGCGGGAAACGATCGCCCCGGTGATGGTGCGGTTGATGTAAAGATTGCCTACTTCAAACTCCGCCGCGGCACGATTAATGTGATCTGGGGTACGGGAATAGAGACCCCCCGTTAAAGCGTAGTCGGTACCATTGGCAATTTCCAACGCTTCGTCAAAATTGGCCGCCCGAATAATGGTTACCACTGGACCAAAAATTTCCTCCTGGGCAATGGTGGCATGGCGGTCAACATTTTTGAACACCGTGGGACCGACGAAATAGCCTTCACTAGGAGCATCACAGGCGATCGCCAATTCACATTCCGCCTTACCCTGTTCGATGTATTCCTGAATGCGGGCTTGGGCCTTGGCATCAATTACCGGACCAACCTGGGTGCTGGGGTCATCGGTGGGGCCCACATTGAGGGAACGGGTTGCCTCTACAAACCGCTCCACAAAGGCATCGTGTACGGGGGAAAGCACCACCACCCGGGAACAGGCAGAACATTTTTGGCCCGTGTAACCAAAGGCGGAATACACTGCCCCGGCCACCGCTTGATCGAGATCCGCACTTTCATCAACGATGATGGCGTTTTTGCCGCCCATTTCTGCAATTACCCGTTTGAGGTGTTTTTGTCCTGGTTGTACCAAAGCGGCATCGGCGTAAATGCGACAGCCCACTTCCCTGGAGCCAGTGAAAGCAATCAAATGTACGTCGGGATGATTGACCATGTGGGAACCCACCACCGACCCCTTACCAGGTACATATTGGAAGACCCCAGGGGGAACCCCCGCTGCAATAAGAATTTCCGCAATTTTAGCCGCAATTACCGTGGAAGTTTCCGCTGGTTTTAGTAACGTACAATTGCCCGTCACCAACGCCGCCACCGTCATACCAACGGCGATCGCCATGGGGAAATTCCAGGGGGAAATCACTAGGGCAATGCCCCGGGGTTGATAGAAATAACGGTTGGTTTCACCGGGAATATCGAGGTTAACGCCTTGGTCTAGCCGTTCCATTTCATCGGCATAGTAGCGACAAAAATCGATCGCCTCGGACACCTCCGCATCAGCTTGGGGAATAATTTTGCCCACTTCCAAACAAATCCAGGCGTTTAACTCATGGCGACGCTCTTCCATAATGTCTGCCGCTTTGCGGAGAATGCCACACCGTTCCCGTACTGGAGTTTTTTTCCAAGCAGGAAACGCAGCCTTGGCTATTTCCAGGGCATGGTCTGCCTGTTCAACACTGATTAACCCCACTTTCCCGATCGCCTGGGATGGACGACAGGGATTAACGGAATCAATGTAGTTAGCCGTTTCCACGTACTCGCCGTTAATGTAGGGCAGATAGGTTTTGCCCAATTGTTGTTTAACCCTGGTTAGGGCTTGAAATGCTTGCTGGCGTAAATCAGCATCGGCGTAATCGGTGTCGGGAGCGTTGCCATAACCCTTGGTGGGTAGGTCATTAATGCCTTTAACTTGGGGCGGAGCAATTAATTCTTCAATGGGCCGCTCTTCTAGGTTTTGGCGTAGAAAAGAACTGTTAGCAGTATTTTCCAATAAGCGTCGGATTAAATAAGCCATCCCCGGTAACAGCCGACCGTAGGGTGCATAGACCCGCACCCGATGACCCCGTTTAACAATGGCCCGGGCCAGGGGTTCTCCCATGCCGTAAAGAATCTGCATTTCATAACGACGTTTGGGAATATTCAACTCTTCGGCGATCGCACAGGCCAGGGCTTGGGAACGGACATTATGACTACCAATGGCGGCGTACAAATATTCGTGGTTTTCCAGTAATAGCCGAGTCATGCGCTCGTAGTTGGCATCGGTTTGGGCTTTTTCCACATAAACCGGAATTTGCCAATGATTCTGTTGGGCTTTGATGGTTTCTTGATCCCAATAGGCTCCTTTCACCAAGCGCACAGTCACGGGATAACCCCGATGTTTAGCCCAGGGAATTAATGCTTCCAAATCTTCGGTCGAATCCCGCAGATAGGCCTGCATGGTAATGCCCACATCGGTGCGGGAGCGGAACTCTTCTTCCACTAACAATTCCTTGAGAATATTTAAAATCAGGTCTTTGTAGTGGTACTGCTCCATGTCAAAGTGAACAGCGACACCTAATTCTTGGGCTCGCCGCAACAATTCCCGAATCCGCTCACAAACCTTGGCTTTACTACCTGCGGGGTCCAGGGGATCAAACTGGGAATAAAAAGCCGTTAACTTTACCGATACCTGCACCTGGGGCAATATTTCCCCGTCTGCCTGATCAATTTGGGGCACCTTCGACCAGGATTTGGCTTGCTGGGATAACTGGGCCATCAGGTCCAAATAATTTTGCCAATATTCCGCCGCCTCCGATTCCGTAATTACCGCTTCCCCCAGTAAATCAATGGTAAAGCCCATTTTTTCCTTGCGGAGCCGTTCCACTGTTTTGATCACCTGGGCGATCGTTTCCCCAGCAATGTATTTAAAAGCCAACTGTTCCGTCGCTTTACTCACCGTTCCCGCTGCAATCTGGGCCGGCGTCGAGTGGGCATCGGCAAAATTCAACAATTTTTTCAGTGCTTCTGGTAATTCCACCTCCTCTTCGCTCATATACTGCTGGAGATGGTTGGCAATCTCACTGTTACTCTGCAACGCTGGCAGACAGTCGATAAATTTGAACAATTGCACCCGCAATCCAGGATGACCCATGGTCCAATCCAGCAACTTGTCATCGAGCCGCAGATTATCGCCAATTTTGTCCCACAGCGATCTTTTCTCCCTGGTCTGGGCTAATAGTTCCTTGGCGATCGCCTGGGTGGCCTGTTCATACTGTTGTTGTGAATCGATTTGTGCAACCATGGCTTATCTTCTGGGCGATCTGTTTGGTAAGGTATTCCCAACCCTTCATTGTACATTCAGAAAGTGATGCTCTGATTCTTCATCCTAATGAAATGGCAAAATTAGTCTCTCTCAAGAACAGCTAAATTTCCATAATGAAAATTGCCGAAAAAGTGAGCTTTTATACCTTAAATAAGAGTATGACGTGTGTAGAATGATTATAGATTTCTCAAAATGCCTGTCATAACTAATTTTCAGCCAAATCAACCGACAATCCTTTGTTGACTAAGCTCAATTTTTGGGTGTGGCAAAAATTTTTGGATGCTACAAAAACAGTATTTGCCTCAACAAAAATTAGAAGGAAAGGATTATGTCGGTTAAATTAGCGGTTCTAAGCTTACTTGCTTCCACGTTCACATTACCATTGCTGCTACCATCCTCAGTCCAGGCCCAGACATTAATCCCGGGTAAACAGTGTGTATTTAACAACGGCGCTTTCTCGGTAAACGTAGATTGGTATGACCCCGGCTCGATTGTTTTCATCGGCAAAGATGCAACAGAGGCCAAAGACTACTCAAAATATCAAGTAACTGGGAATCCCGTAGATACTAAGAAGGATGTGACACTGGGGTTTAGTTCCTGTACTGAGGGGGCAAACCGTGTGGCAGTTGTCAGAATTGTTGGCCATGACATAGCCAATTCAGCAATTACAATTGCCGCTGGAACCCTTGCCGGGGTGGCGACAGGCGTGGGTGGTGCATTCGTTTGTGCGGCTTCAGTCGGTGCAGGTTGTATTACTCTGGCAGCGGTGGCACCTGTTACAGGAGGGGCGATTGCGGCGGTGGAAAAAGCACTGCCGGAAGTCAAAGAAATTGCCTACATTGGTTCCCCTGGCACAAAAAATTACGTGGATTTATCGGGCACAATCTGGCAAGTGGGCATTGCTAATAATGTTCCCTTGAGTGATAGCCGTGGATTTGCTAAAGTTGGGACATTTTTCACTGGTGGAACGCCTGGGCCGAGAAGTATTAGTTTTAGTAATCAAGCCGGTTATGTGGCGGAAATGCAGGTGATGTATTTTCAAAAACAGTATCTAGGTGGGGCTTTTGTTGATCTACCAGTGGTAAAAAGTTCCGGAAATATAACCCTTGGTCGGACTGTCCACATTGATGTTCCATTGGCAATTTCTAATCAGCCCATTCAAGTATTTATTAAAGGTGTTGCGACATTGAAACCCGATGTTTACTCAACGACTATTCCTGTTAATTTTTCAGGAAACAGGTGCTATAAGTCATTTGGGACTATTTTTGATGCCCAAGGTAGCACTTGCTAGAGCCCATTTCCAAAGAAAAAATCAAGCCCAAATTATCTCCACTAAAATGATTTGGGCTTCGCAATAAGGGTGACAGATATTTTGTATCCCTCTTCCGTCAGACTGAGGGAATTAAAATGGAGATAAAAGGCTGAAAAGCGCGGAGGGAGAATGACAAAGACAAGAGAGGCGAAAAAGACAGTACAGTGTGTAGACACATATAGTGAACTGTATAAAGATATATTTCTAGAAGTGAGGTCTTATGAGTCATTTAAATATATCATTGTGGGAATATTAAGTGATATAAAAAGAAAGAGTTTACCTGCAATAGCATCATCACTAGGATTGAAAAATGAACAGGGACTACTGCATTTTATGACAGATTCTCCTTGGGAATTAAAAGAATTAGAAAAAAGAAGATTAAATATTATCTTAGAAGTTTTAGAAGGAAGAGAAATAATAGTAATAATAGCAGAATCGTTGAATGGCACTTATGTACGACCTAAAAATAGACAGAATAATCCTACAGCAAAGCAAATTCATCACCTTAGTGCTAACTCCCTTAGCCAGTGTACATAGCTTATTTTTTCACACATGAAAGCCTGTAAATAACATAGTTTGTCTAACATTGTTGTACCTGCTTCTTTTGGGATTACCAGTAATTTTAGTATTAAATAAGCAATTATATAGGTATAGATTTGAATCCCAATTGCATTCTCATTTTTGGCAATCAGTCTATTCAGCTTTAAGTGCATTTTTAAGAATTTCCATAACAATTCTATTTGCCATCTTTTTTTATAAATTTCTGCTATTTTTTCATCACTAACTCCTTCTATTTCTTTACTTTCTATAGGTAAATTTGTAACCAATCTAAACTCTGAATTATCATGGGTGAATATTACCACTCTACTCTCTATTTTATTCTTTTCAGTTCCAACCATATAGTTATCATTGGCTAATTTTTCTAGCTTTATATTATTCTTTATTCTTAATACATGATATTTGTTATTCTCCTTTTGTAATCTCTTGATTCTCTGTAAGTCACAAAATCCTCTATCCATTACTGCTACTCCATTTTCTGGAGTCTCTTCTATTGTTTCATTCCCATATTTATTATCATGACCTTGTCCAAAGTGAATTACTATTCCCCCCGGAATCCCTGTTGATAAGTTAATCCCACTGAATACTTTTACCTGATGAAATCCAAGGTTCCACATCAACTTACTAGTTATGCTGACAATGGTTGAATCGAGAGGAAATATTTCTAATTCTCCCTGCTTAATTTCCTTCCTTTTCGACAATTCCTTTTTTAAGGAAAATATTATTTCTCTAAAAACTCCCACATCCCTTTTTTTGCTTGCCTTTGAGAATGTAGATATATCGACTGTCTCTCCTCGTAAGTTCAGTCTTTTAAACATACTCCTCATGCTTGTCTGGCTCTGGTCTAACACTAATCCTAACCAGATACTCACAAACTTAAATGTGTCTAATACTGGGTAGTCATCTTTAGGAAAATTAGATAGATAAGTTTTGACAATATGTCCAAAATTTGATATCATCGCTTCAATTATTCTAATATTTCTGCCCTTTATTCTATCATTTTAAAGAGCTTTTTTTCTCTTTATCACTATCGTTCAACACTTCTGTAATAATAGATGAAACAGGAGACCCCAAAAAAGGGAAAACAACAGATTATGTAAAAAGACAATATATTGAAAATTTAGGAAAAATAGAAAGCGGTATAGTGTCAGTAAATGCCTATGGTTACTGCGATGGAGTAACGTTTCCTCTAGAATCAAAAGTATTTAAACCAAAAGAAAGATTAAAAGAGGGAGATAAGTATAAAACAAAGCCGGAATTAGCAGTAGAGATAATAAAAGAACTAGAAGAAAGTGGTTTTAAAATAAAAAGAGTAGTGTCAGATAGCTTATATGGAGAAAGCCATAGCAATTTTATCAGTGCTGTAGAGGAATTAAAAATAGAATATGCAGTGGGAATCCGGAGTAATCATGGGGTCTGGCTTCCAAAGGAAGCTAAAGTAAGGGCAAATAAGTGGAGGAGGTTTGAACACATAAGATGGGATAGAAAACAGGAAGATAGGTATATCAGAGAAATAGTTTATGGCAAAAAAGCGCAATAAGATATTGGGAAATTAAAACAGAAACAGAAAAAGAGGAGGAAAAAGCAGGATGGTTTGTAATGACTCGAATACCAGATATTAAATATAAAGAAGTTGGCAGAATATATGGAGTAAGGTCATGGATAGAATATGGATTTAAGCAATGCAAAAGTGAATTAGGATGGGCAGATTTTAGGGTAACTCATTATGAGCAAATTCAAAAATGGTGGGAATTAGTGATGTGTGCATATTGTATGATTTGTTTTTATGATGAGAATTTTAATCCGACTCTAAATTCAACGTCAAAGTATCATCAAAAGCATGAAAAATGGGATAAAGAAAAATGGCTAAACAACCTACGATTAGTGATCTCTGTATTTAATGCAATAAATCTTATCAAAAAGTGGTTAAAAGTATTTCCATTTGCTCATGTTTTGGATGAATTAACTAAATTTTACAACAAGGTTGATAAGCTAGATCGATTAAAGTATTTGCTAAATTCATGGAATACATTCTATTCTTCTTCTGCCTAGATTGATGAAAGAGGGATATCTCCACGGCCGCCACCAAAAAGCAACTATGTACTACATCAGATGACTAGAAGCCCTATCAACCACTGCTGGATGAACATCCCGATGCGTTTCATATAATTAGCAAAAGAGAAACAGTAGGAATTGAGAGAAACAACTCAGATAATCGCCATTGGTTTGCTAGATTTCATCGCCGCACGAAAGTTGTATCCAGGTCAGCCCACATGGTTGATATCACCATGGCAATATTTGCCAAATTCAGGGTCAATGGTAACATAGAACTACTGCAGGACTGGCACCTCTCATTACTTTCTTGGAACTCTCCTGAATAAAAATCTAAGCCCTACGTCCAAATGCTTTCACCCTATTAGTTCTTTTGAAAACCGGCTCGGTGAACATGACTCTAGTTAATCCCACTGGCCAAATACAGTCACAAAAAAAGAGGAGATAAATCCAAGGTCAGAATTGTTCATTCCCTGGTTTACCCCCCTCTGTGACGATATTTGGAGATCGCCGTTGTTAATATTGCTGGTTTAAGACTTTGTCAGGTGATTAACCTTTAGCCAAAACCCCAGCGGCGGCGGCCACTCCAGATCCAGGGGTCACGCCCTCATAACCTAGTTCAATCAAAGTGGCTTCCAAGGCCCCGATGCAACTGAGGATATCCCGGTCACAAACAAAACCCAGGTGCCCAATGCGGAAGATTTTTCCTTTCAGGTGATCCTGCCCACCGGCCATGGCAATGTCGAATTTTTTGCGCATGGTACTGCGAATTTTTTCCGCTTCCACTCCCAGGGGCGCAACGGCGGTAATGGCATTACTTGCCGCATTATCGGGGGCAAATAGGGGTAAATTCAACGCTTTCATGGCCCCCCGGGTCGCATTGGTGTGGCGTTGATGGCGGGTAAAAATAGCATCTAGGCCTTCCGCTTTCATCATTTGCAGAGACGCTTGCAACCCATACATTAGGTTGATGGGGGGGGTGAAGGGGGAGCTATCTTCATCGGTGGATTTTTTATATTTTTTCAAATCCAGGTAGAAGCGAGGAATAGTGGCGGTTTCGTAGGCTTGCCAAGCTTTGGCACTTACGGAAACAAATCCCAATCCAGGGGGAATCATATAACCCTTTTGAGAACCGGATGCCACCACGTCCAGGCCCAAATCATCGATCGCCACGGGGGTAGCGCCCAAACTGGTTACGGCATCCACAATCATTAACGCCCCACCATGGGCCTTAGCGGCGGCATTGATGGCGGCCAAGTCATTCAAGACTCCGGTGGAAGTCTCGGAATGGGTGATGATCAGAGCTTTAATAGTTTTATCGCTGTCCGCTTCCAACAAGGTTTTGAAGTCATTGGGGTCCAACGCTTTGCCCCATTCGGCTTTAATTTCTTCTACTGCTAAACCGAAGGTTTTGGCCACCTTGACCCAACGATCGCCAAATTTACCGTTATTGCCCACCAATACCCGATCGCCAGGGCTGAGGAAGTTGATAATGCTCGCTTCCATAGCCCCCGTGCCACTGGTAGTCAGCATCAACACGTCGTTTTCAGTTTGATGTAACCATTTGAGGTTTGCCGTCAGCTCAGCGATGATTTTGCTAAAGTCACCACTGCGGTGGCCAATGGGATGTTTCGCCATGGCCAACAAAACTTTTTCTGGTACGGGAGTTGGCCCCGGAATCATCAACATTTGCTTATTATCCATCGCGGTCAATCCTCCCCTTCGCTAAACGCAGTCAGGTAATTTTCTAGGGTTAATTTGTCGGTAATTGTTATCAATGCCGGAGTTATTGGGCATGATAGTTAGGCTTCCCATATTACCAAAACATGGCGCTGGCAAAATCTGTGCTGTGGCCCCAGCTTGATTTCCTTGACTGCCATTGGCGTGGTTTTAAGAGGACTCTGGGGCGATCGCCTCCACCAGAATTACCTAGGTGCAAAAGCAGGACAGACCGTACAATGGGAAACGATTAATCAAATGCACGCATAACTTGAATGGCCGCCATCACCCTCACCCTCCTTCTCCCGGGTAAAAGCGTTGCTGTCCAGAGCTGGACCTTTGAATCGGAACAAACCATCCGTGTGGGTCGGGCGGCGGATAACGATGTTGTACTTTATAGTGCTGTAGTATCCCGGCATCATCTAGAACTCCGACGGGAAGAGGAAGCTTGGGTCGCCATTAACTTGGGAGCTAATGGCACCTATATGGAAGCGGAAATGGTGGAAAAGCTTGTCCTCAAGGATGGCATGGTTCTACGCTTAGCCAGTTCCGGCCCCAAAATACAGATTAGGCTTCAGTCTGAACTCAGTACCCTGGAACAGGAACTAGCTCAACAAGATAGTTCCCCTACTGGGCCAGGGGAAGAACAAAAATCCAGCCGTCTCCACCCTGGGGATTCCAAAGAGACCATCATCAACTAGTGGTCCGACTAAAGTAGTTGATGATCTTACCTCCGGATGTTGAATGACATCATATCTAGCCCTTATCCAGCCCTTGGCCTCCGGTGATCGCCCCTAGCCTTTGGGTTTGGTGTTCACACTCACCGGCCCATTGACCAAGGTTTGACAGGCGAGACGGAAATTGTCGGGCTTTTTGCGCAATACCCTATTTTCAAAGTCGGTTTTCGGGGAAAGATTTTCCATACCCGCTGTGATTTCCACGATGCAAGTGCCACATTGGCCGTAGCCTCCGCAGTTCATCAGTTTTCCTTTCAAGGTATAAATATCAACGCCATTCTGCAGGGCCTTTTCCCGTAGGTTGGCACCCTGGGCCACAACAATATCCTTCTGCTCTTTAACAAAGGTAATGGTCACTGCAATTTCCTCCTGTCCTCAGGGGACAAACTATATTAAGAAAGTTTACGGGATTATGTTGCCCGGGGAGAATTTGTCCG
This sequence comes from Synechocystis sp. IPPAS B-1465, assembly GCF_003015225.1. Lineage (GTDB taxonomy): Bacteria > Cyanobacteriota > Cyanobacteriia > Cyanobacteriales > Microcystaceae > Synechocystis. Next base: position 1,976,796 of record NZ_CP028094.1, read on the forward strand.
TGGGGGGTTTACCGACCGATCGCCGGTGAGAAGTACCAGGATAGCTTTATAAAGTTTTGTTACAATGGCAGAAGAAATTCTCAGAAACCCAGCCATGACAGCCCTGACCCTCGAACAAATTGCCAGCCAACTCGACAGCCCCAATTCCCGCGATCGCCTGATTGCCCTAGCTTCCCTGAGACCCTATTCCAGTGAGGAGGCGGTGCCCCTGATTAAAAAAGTTTTAGATGACGATACTTTACAGGTGCGTTCCATGGCGGTGTTTGCCCTGGGCATTAAGCAAACCGAGGAATGCTATCCCATTCTGGTTAAGCTGTTGGAAACCGATGGAGACTATGGCATCCGGGCCGATGCCGCGGGGGCCCTGGGTTATCTAGAAGACGAACGGGCTTTCCATCCCCTCTGCCGGGCTTTTTACGAAGATACGGAATGGCTGGTGCGGTTCAGTGCGGCGGTGGCCCTGGGCAATTTAAAAGATATTCGGGCTCAAACGGTCTTGCTGGAAGCACTGAAAAGTGACGAAGCAGTGGTACAACAAGCGGCGATCGCGGCCCTGGGGGAAATTGGTGCCGTGGATGCAGTAGATGCGATTTTGGCCTTTGCATCCCATGAGGACTGGTTAATTCGCCAAAGATTAGTGGAGGCCCTGGGAAATTTGCCCTGCGACCAGAGTCGTTCTGCTTTGACTTTCATGGTCAAGGATGAGCACCCCCAGGTGTCCCAGGCGGCCCAGTTGTCCTTGCAAAAATTAGACCTGCTTAGCTAGGTTTTCTGTTTCTTTTCCCCTTGTCTAATCAAAATCTGCAACCGGAGAAAAACAATTTCCCCCAGTTCTCTTCTGTGATTATTCCGGCTGGAGAAGCTTGGAAATTTCCCTTTGGGATGGGTATTCTTGGCGGTATTGCACAGCGGCATGGCGAGCATCGGTGATGAGCCAGTCCAACGCCGCTGCCTGCACATCGATCGCCGCTCCGGTTTTATCTACACAGTAACGACCAAACACCAACTTATCCACTAAGCGAGCCCCGGGACCTAAACGGGAATACTCAAAAATTACACTGTTGTCCACCACCGCTCCCTGACAGATCAGGCAACTGGGGCCAATCATGGAAGGGCCGATGATTTTTACCCCGTCCTCAATGCGGGTCATGCCGCCAATGTAAACTGGACCCTCAATTTCAATGTTGTCCCAGTTAGCGGCTACGTTGATGCCTGTATAAACCCCCGGTCTAACTTCAATGCCGGGAATTTGCACATTTTTAATTTCCCGGGAAAGCACTCCCCGGATGGCCTGCCAATAGTCGGGCACTTTGCCAATGTCTACCCACTCAAAGTCCATATTGACTGCATAAAAGGGTAGGCCGCTATCCACCAGCTTGGGAAATAGATCCCCTCCCAGGTCGTATTCCTGGCCAGAGGGAATGTAGTCGATTACTTCCGGCTCAAAAATATAAATGCCCGTGTTAATTTCTGTGCTCAGGGCTTCTTCCACCGCTGGCTTTTCCTGGAAAGTTAAAATTTTGCCGTTGTCGTCCGTGACCACTACCCCATAGCTAGATACCAATTCCTGGGGCACTGTCTTGGTGATAATGGTGGCGATCGCCCCTTTTTCTCGGTGGAGCTTAACCGCAGTGGTTAAGTCTAAATCAATTAGCGCATCACCGCAAAGCACCACAAAGGTGTCGTCAAAAAAGGGGTTAAACTCCTGAATTTTCTTCAGCCCCCCGGCTGATCCCAAGGCCTTGCCCACCAGGTCACCATCAACAATATTGCCTTCAAAAGAATAGGCTATTTGTACGCCAAACCTTTGGCCATCCCGAAAATAACTTTCTATCTCCTCCGCTAGATGGCTCACATTGACCATGATCTGGTCAAAACCATGTTGGCGCAACAACTCCAGCAAAAACTCCATCACGGGCTTTTGCAAAATCGGGATCATCGGCTTAGGAATGGTGTGGGTGATTGGTCTGACCCGAGTGCCCTTGCCGGCGGCCAAAATCATGGCTTTCATCAACAATTTTCCTCAAACTCAATCACACAAGTTGGCATAACTCACCCGCCAGTCTATCAAGATTCTTCTCACTACTCCAATAAGCATAGCTGAAAGCTTGGAGGAGTAACTAACCCCATGGTGACCGCTGGCGGGAAAGCAGAATCTATCTCCATCATCTTTGCCCTAATCAGTGCCCAAATGGCGACTTTCCATGGCTAGGGGCAAAAAAATGGGTAGCTCCCAGGGGGCTTCCGCCACCGGAATGTTAGCGTTCTCAAAGGCTTGTACCGTTTGCTCAACGCTGGTTAGAAGGGGACGTTTATGGGACAGTTGGTTGGCCACAATGGTGAGGGAATCGCCAAAGTGTCGTTTGATTTTTGCGCCCCGTCCTGCCAAATAGGCCACCACTGGTTTTTCAATGGCCGAGGCCACATAATCCGCCGCCCGCATTTCCCCGTTACTGTTGGGTTGCCCCAGCAATAAAATAGTTGCCGTTTGTTCGTCTTCTTCTAGCACCTGGAGCCATTGCTCAAAGTTGGAACCATTGAGGCCGTCGGTGCCTAGACTGATCACCATGGATTGTCCCAAGCCAGCGGCGCTTAAGGTTTGGGCTATGTCGTCGGTGAGGCGATCGCAGTGGCTAATAATGCCGATGGGCCCGGGTAGATAGCAATTGGGGTCGAGGGTGCCGACGGAAAACTGTTGGGGGATCATAATGCCTTGACTACCGGAACCAAGGATCAGGGTGTGGGTAGCTTGGGCTTCCCGCAGGAGAGTAATCATATCCAGGGGGGGGACTCCAGCGGACACAATTACTAGTTGACGAATGCCTGCGGCGATCGCCTCTAGGGCCGCATCCAAAACTCGGTAGGGGGGATTGAGAATTAAGCTAATGTCCACGGGGCCGACGGTTTTAACGGCTAAATCCACCAAATCAAATACCGGCAAATCCCCAATTAGTTCTCCCCCATGGCCTGGACTTACCCCCGCCACCAGCTTGGTCCCACAGCTCCGCATCTGTTCCAGGTAGGTTAAACCGAGGGGATGATGTACTCCTTGTAGTAATACTTTGCTCTCTTTATGCCATTTCATGGGGGGATTATTAAAGGAAAACTGTGGCTTGATGCCCTACTCCGCAGCTATCGGGGTCAACCAGTCCAAGCTTCACTGTATCGTCAACCAGAGCAAAATGTCCCTTAAGGTTTAGTTAACCTTTGTCCCGATTGTCTGTCCCAAAGGGGGACTTGGGCCAGTTGGGTCAGATTGGCGGCATCACAACAAAAGGCGGCGATTTGCAGTTCCCTTAGCCGTGCCTGGTAATGGTCATAAACCCTTTGGGCGTTGATTTTCGCTTCTGCTAATACCGGTGCCGCACTACCCACCAGGGTGGCCCCCAGGGCGATCGCCTTGGCCCCGTCAATGCCGGAACGAATGCCGCCGCTGGCGAAAACCAGGATCTGCTCAGTATTTTGCACTACCTGTTGCAAACTCCAGGCTGTGGGTAATCCCCAATCGGCAAAGTTATGGGCCACTTCCTTCGCTTGGCGATCGGTTTGTCGATGGGCTTCCACTTCACTCCAACTGGTGCCCCCAGCTCCAGCCACATCGATCGCCCCGACCCCACATTCCTGCAATCTTTTGGCCACCGGACCGCTAATGCCATTGCCCACTTCTTTGACAATTACCGGCACTTCCAAAGCCTCTACTAAAGCTTCTAACTTAGACCAGAGTCCCGACCACAGGCGATCGCCATCGGGTTGCACCGCTTCCTGGAGGGGATTGAGATGCAAAATCAGCGCATCGGCTTCAATCATATCCACCGCCCGCTGGGCTTGCTCCAAACCGTAACCGTAATTTAATTGCACTAATCCCAGGTTGGCAAAAAGTAAAATATCTGGGGCGACGGAGCGGACTTGATAGGTGAAGGCTAAATCAGGATTTTCAATGGCGGCCCGTTGGGAACCCAAACCCATGGCGATGCCCAAAGCCTGGGCCACCTCGGCTAAAAATAGATTAATTTGCTTGGCCTCTGGCGTGCCGCCGGTCATACTGCTGATCAACCAAGGGTAAGTCAAGGATTTACCCCAGAGGGTCAGTCCCAAATCCACTGCATCCAGATCCACCGCAGGAAGAGCGCAGTGTTCCAGCATCAATCTTTCAAAGCCGGTGGAAATGCCTTTGCCCACCACATCTTCTTCTAGGACAATGCGGATATGATCGGACTTACGGTGGGGGGTGCTATCCATCAGTGAATTACATTACAAATACCGGCAAGCAATTTTGCCATCAACTGGAGGGAGTGGAGCAATAACTTAAAAATAACCCAGGATTAAGGTGGGGGCATATTGTGGTGGTGCTGCTAGGAAAAACCAAAAAACATTAGGGATTTCGATTTCAGTACTATTGCCCTTGGAGTCTTAAATGGAGTCTGATTCCCAGCCCTGGATAGTAATGGTGGTGCCTTCCCCGGGGACACTGGCGATCGCCAATTTTCCACCGTAGAGTTCCGTCAGTCGTTGAGCTAAGGTCAACCCCAGCCCAGAACCCTGTTGCTCAAATTCGTGACGCCGGAACTGTACATGGGCACCGATGGAATTTAATTCTTCTTTGGCCATGCCCCTACCATGGTCTCGGATGGTCAAGTGACAGGTGCCATTTTTAGCCACGGCTTCCAGTTGCACCAGGGTACCAGGTAGTGAAAACTTAAAAGCATTGTCCAGCAATTCTTGAACAATTTTCTGAAAATCTGGCTCCGCCACCTGGACCCGCTGGGGCACAATCATCATTTCCACATCCTGACGGCGGGGTTGATTCTGTCCCAAATTCTCCAACACCAGAGCCAAGCTCAATGGCAGTTCGGTGTATTGACTCAACCGGGATTGCCACACCTCCAGGCGGGTGGGGCTGGCCAAGAGTAGGTCCAAATCTGCCATCAACAAAAAATTCTCCACCAAACGATGGAGTCTCTCCCCAGAGGTTTTGATGTCATGCAACGATTCCATCACTTCATTGTGGGAGAGGGAATCATAGAAATTAATCAGCAACTGGGACGTCCCCAAAATCCCGTTTAGGGGGGTCAATAATTCATGGGGCAGGGAACGGGTAACTTGTTGGCGCAGATTATCCAGGCGGCTTTCCACCATGGCCTGGCGCTGATAATGGCGGTCCAAACGGGTGGTGATGGCATGGAGCAGTTCATCGATGGTGAAGGGTTTGGTTAAATAATCATCTGCCCCCAATTCCATGCCCTGGCGGAATGCGTGGTGGTCTGCCTTTGCTGTTAAAAGAATAAAAGGAATAACCGCCAAGTTGGGGTCCTGGCGTAGGGACATCAATACTTCAAATCCCGTCACCCTGGGCATCATCACATCACAGAGAATTAAGTCCGGCAGATGTTGCTTCGCCAAAGCCAGACCAGTTTCACCATCGGGGGCAGAAATAACTTCGTAGTCTTCCAGGGAGAGAATGTCCTCTATATTCTGCCTAACCTCTAGTTGGTCTTCAATTATCAAAATTTTGGGCATGGGTTGCGCTTAAAAAATGATGTTGTAGATAATTCTGACCTTTCTCCATTATTTTCCTACCTCATGTCTCTTTGCTCACCATGATTTTTTTGTTAGGGGAGTTTTCTGGGCGGCAGAATATCAGGCGATCGCCAAACTCAGTTGTGCCCTCAAGTGAGCAGCAGTAATGAAGTCAAATTCCATACTAGGCGGCGGTAAAAAGGACTTGAATCAAGTTTTTGGGAGTAGGGGAGCAACTTTAAGAAGAGATTACGGAAAATTTAAGGAAAATAAGATTTAAAGAAAATCTAGAAACCCCAGGAAATTTTAAGATTATTCATAACTGTCGATTGTGCTTCTATTATCTATCCATATGATCCAGAAAGGGGAATTGGGTCAAGCTCTTTTCCCTAGAACCACTCCCAGGAGCAGGGATATGTAAAGAATTGTTTTGGGAAAGTCGGGGGGAGGGGGAGGACGCAGAATAAAGCTGGTAGAATTTGGCGTTAAGTGGGCTGGGTTGTTGCCTGGGGCTTCCTCGGGACACCAGCAAACGGGATAGTTTTTTACAAATCGCAATTATCTAAGGAATTAAATCATGGCCTTAAATCGTGGTGACAAAGTTAGAATCAAACGCACTGAGTCCTACTGGTACGGTGATGTTGGCACGGTTGCTAGTGTGGAGAAAAGCGGCATTCTCTATCCGGTGATTGTGCGCTTCGACCGGGTGAACTACAACGGTTTCAGCGGTAGTGCTTCCGGGGTAAACACCAACAACTTTGCCGAAAATGAATTGGAATTGGTGCAAGCGGCGGCAAAATAGTCTTGACTGTGGACTAAATTTGCATTGTTGAACTGTGCCAGAACTACCAGAAGTTGAAACAGTATGCCGGGGGCTCAATCGTTTGACCCTGGAGCAGACCATCGGGGGAGGGGAAGTGTTGCTTGATCGCAGTCTTGCCTACCCCGTTTCTGTTGAGGATTTTCAGAAGCAAATTACCGGTTGTCGTTTGGTGGGCTGGCAACGGCGGGGAAAGTATTTGCTGGGGGAACTTAGAAGCAATCAAGCCCCAGGGCCGGCGGGATGGTTGGGATGCCATTTACGTATGACAGGGCAGTTACTCTGGACAGAACGGGATCAGCAGAGACCACGACACACTAGGGTGGTGCTCCACTTTGAGGGCGGGTGGGAGTTACGTTTTGTGGATACCCGCACCTTTGGCAAAGTCTGGCTCCTACCAGGCGATCGCCCTTGGGCTGAAGTAATGACGGGGCTGGGACAGTTGGGGCCAGAACCCTTTGGGGCGGATTTTACGGCGGAATATCTCTACGAAAAGCTGAAATCCAGTCGCCGCCCTTTAAAAAATGCCCTGCTGGATCAACGGTTGGTGGCAGGCTTGGGTAATATTTATGCCGATGAAGTCTTATTTTTTTGCGGCTTCCATCCCACCATGGCGAGTAATCAGGTGAGTTTGCAGGACTGTGAACTGATACATCAACAAATTCAAGCCACTTTAACAGCGGCCATTGAGGCTGGAGGCACTAGTTTCAGCGATTATCGCCAGGTGACTGGTATCAATGGTAATTATGGCGGTATGGCCCAGGTCTATGGTCGGGAAGGAGAACCCTGTCGTCATTGTGGTACAGTGATCGCCAAAATTAAATTGGGAGGGCGATCGGCCCACTTTTGTCCCCAGTGTCAGCCAAAATTAGAGCGGTGAATATAGACGCATATAGGTCAAATAAATTATTGATGAATCCGATGGGCCAGCCTCGACAAAACCATTTAGCTGACTTTAAAGTGGGTGTGGATAACGTTATTTTTTCCGTCGATACCCACTTACATCGTTTATTGGTCTTACTAGTTAAACGAGAAGATCAGCCCTATCAAAATTATTGGAGTTTTCCCGGCACCTTAGTGAGAATGGGGGAAACCCTAGAGGGGGCCGCCCACCGGATTTTATCAGAAAAGATTGCCGTCAAAAATCTTTATTTAGAACAATTATATACATTTGGTAACCCTGGTCGAGACCCCAGGGAAGCACCGGATCAGTATGGGGTCAGGTATCTATCCGTCAGCTATTTCGCCCTCATCCGCTACGAAGATGCCCAGTTAATGAGCAAAAATCTGAGTCAGGTCAGTTGGCATAATGTGGCGGCCATTCCGACCTTAGCTTTTGACCACAATCAAATCCTTGACTATGGCTATCAGCGGCTCCGTAATAAATTGGAATACAGCCCCATTGCCTTTGAAGTGTTGCCAGAATTGTTTACTTTAAATGATTTATTTCAACTCTACACCACGGTTTTAGGGGAAGATTTTGCCGATTATTCTAATTTTCGCTCCCGCTTATTAAAATTAGGTTTTCTCAAGGACACCGGCCAAAAAATCAGCAAAGGAGTAGGTCGTCCCGCTAGTCTTTTTCGTTTTGATGCCCGGGCCTTTGCGCCACTCCGGGATAAACCCCTAGTGTTTGTCTGAATTGGCTCCGGTGGATTAAAGTAATAATTACCATAATACCCCTCTGACTATGTTTACCATTGCCCTTGCCCAGCTTAATCCCACCATTGGGGCGATCGCCGAGAATGCCGAAAAAATTGTCACGGCAGCCCTGCAAGCCCAGGCAAGGGGAGCTGATTTACTATTAACGCCGGAATTAGCCCTCTGTGGTTATCCCCCCAAGGATTTGTTACTTAATCCAAGTTTTGTCGAACAACTGGAAGAAGAGTTACAATGGCTGGCGGAAAAAATGCCTCCTTCTATAGCAATTTTAGTGGGCACTGTTACTCCCCACCACCAGGCAGAACGCCAAGGACAAAAAAAACTTTGGAATAGTGCAGTATTAATTGAACAAGGACAGATAAAGCAGTGGTTTCATAAATGTCTCCTACCCACCTATGACGTATTTGATGAAGACCGTTATTTTGCCTCGGCTGCCAAGAGTGAATATTTTATCTATAAAAACGTCAAAATTGGTGTGACTATTTGTGAAGATTTGTGGAATGACGAGGCTTTTTGGGGACAAAAATTTTATCAAGTTAACCCCCTCATGGATTTGATTGATCAGGGCGTGAATTTAGTTGTTAACCTATCAGCTTCTCCCTACAGTTGTGGCAAGCATTACCTGCGAGAATCCTTGATTAGCCACAGTGCCAAGAGATTTAATGTGCCTTTGATTTATGTTAACCAAGTGGGGGGCAATGATGATCTCATTTTTGATGGGGGTAGTTTTGCTGTCAATAGCCAAGGCAAAATTATTGGGCGATCACCGTTATTTCAAGAAGACTTAGCCCTGTTAAGTTATGACTTAAGTAGTGGGGAGTTAACTGGGCAAAAGTTAGCTAGTTTACCTATGGTGGATACCGAAGAATTGTGGCAAGCTCTGGTGTTGGGGGTGGGAGACTACCTCCACAAATGCGGTTTTAGTAAGGCAATTTTAGGTCTGAGCGGCGGCATTGACTCTTCCCTAGTGGCGGCCATTGCTGTGGAAGCTTTGGGCAAAGAAAATGTGCTGGGAATTTTGATGCCTTCTCCCTACAGTTCTGACCATTCTATTCAGGATGCCTTGGCCTTGGCAAAGAATTTAGGTATGAATACCCAAACTATTCCCATTGGGCCGATTATGGCCACCTATGACCAGGCCCTAGTACCCCTTTTTCAAGATGCCCCCTTTGGCCTTGCCGAAGAAAATCTCCAGTCCCGCATCCGGGGCAACCTCCTGATGGCGATCGCCAATAAATTTGGCCATCTACTCCTCAGCACTGGCAATAAATCGGAATTAGCGGTGGGTTACTGCACCCTCTACGGGGACATGAACGGTGGCCTAGCGGCGATCGCCGACGTCCCCAAAACCCAAGTATTTGAACTATGCCGCTGGCTCAACCGGGAACAAACCATCATTCCCCCCAGCGTTCTGACTAAACCGCCCAGCGCCGAACTCAAACCAGGGCAAGTAGACACCGACTCCCTTCCCCCCTACGATGTCTTGGACGGCATTCTTGGGAGATTAGTCGAAAAACATCAGTCTCCCCAGGAAATCATCAACGCAGGCTTTGAGCGGGAAGTCGTACTAAAAATTTGCCAACTAGTGCAAAAGTCAGAGTTCAAACGTCGTCAGGCCGCCCCGGGACTGAAAGTCACAGATCGAGCCTTTGGCAGTGGTTGGCGCATGCCCATTGCCCAAGCTTTCCATCCCCAAGGCAGTTAATTTCAGCGGCAAAGCTATATTTCAGGGGCTAACTAGTCCGGGAGGATCATTGAATTTTTTCCCTGGACTAGGTTAGGATTTATTAATGTAAAAAAAATATAAGCACAGTCAAATTGTCTCCAAACTTGGCATCTAAGCTTAGCGTTTGCTTAGAATAACTTAATTGCGTTTATTTAAAAATCAATAATTTCTCTTTTTTGGAACGAACAAATGTCATGAATTCCTCGCTTTACCATGGTGAAAAAATCCGCCATTGGTTTCCTAACTCCTCCCTAGATTTTGTTTCCTCACTACATGCAATGTTGGACAATTTGTCAAAATGGTTTCGTAATTTACCTATCCCAAATTTTAGTAACAATTCCTTGTTTCTCCGTGGAGTTAGTAAAGTTCCCAACTCTCCCCAATTTAATGACCCAATTCAAAACCTGGCCTGGGAAATGGCCCATTGCCTGGAGCAAAAAAAATTTCACCTCCATTACCAACCCCAGATTGATATCAAAACAGGAGCTTTATTGGGGGTCGAAACCCTCATTCGTTGGCACCACCCCCGCCTAGGCTTTATCTCCCCTGCCGAGTTTATTCCCATTGCCGAACAAACCGGATTAATTGTCCCCATGGGCTACTGGGTACTACAACAAAGCTGCCTTCAATACCAACGCTGGCTTTCCCAAGGCATTCCTCCTTTCAAGTTATCGGTCAATTTATCCCTACGTCAATTACAGGAAGCGAACTTAGTAAGCGAGATAGAAAGTATTGTTGCTCAGACTCAAATAAGTTACCAGCAAATTACCCTGGAAGTGACAGAAAGTCTTATGCTCTATGAACCAGGGGAAACCATTAATCGCCTCAATCAACTAAATGAAATGGGCATACAAATCGCCATTGATGATTTTGGTGTCGGCTATTCTTCCCTCTCCTATCTCAAGGATTTACCTCTCCAGACTTTAAAAATTGATAAGTCGTTCTTAGATGACCTTTTGACTAGGGAAAAAAATCAGGTAATTCTCCAAAGCATTATCGAACTAGGTCATCGTCTAGATCTAAAAATTGTTGCCGAAGGCGTGGAGAGTGTAGAACAATTAGCCATGCTCAAATCCATGGATTGCGACTATGGCCAAGGCTACCTTTTCAGTCGCCCTCTAACTGATCAAGATACTACTGCTTTTTTTCGCACATCATCCTTTCTGGAAACTCGCTGCCTAGCTACAGTTTAAAGAATCCGTTTTTGATTTGTTGTTAGTATGTTTTTAATATTTAAATACTCCATAAACTCCACTTTTGATTCCAGGTCAATGCCGTCTCTAAGGCCGGGGAAATTAGTCAAAATAGTCTAAATCTTCAAAATCCAGCAATACACAATACCATTAAATAATCAGCCAATTGCTCCGCTAATTAACTAAATCCAACCTTCTAAATTTCCATCCACTGTTCAAGCACCATAATGAGCAATTCAGTTTTGTCCACTTCTTCCCCAGGTAATATCCAAACTCGGCAGGCGATTCCGGCCCAACTCCTCTATTCCCTCGTCAACCAAAAAGCCAGCGGCAAACTTGTGGTACAAAACCCCTTTGACGAATTTGTTTATTGGCAAGTTTATTTGGGGGATGGTCGTATTCACTTGGCCAACAGCGCCAATGGTTGTTCCGAAAGACTTAATTATCTGATTGGTAGCACCCTTCGTCAGAAGGGCATTGAACTGCCATCAAGAATTGCTGACGATTATATTTTTCTTTCCGGGCTCTGGAAAAGGGATGTTTTTTCCTTTCAGCAAACCCGCTCGATTCTGACCCAAGCTAGCCAAGAAGCCTTAGTTCAGGTACTTTCCTTACCTAAAACATCCTATCGTTTTAATCAAGAAAAAGAACTGAGCGAACTATTTTTGAATTTAGAGTTAGAAAAAACTATTACCCCCATCAAACATAAAATTCGCTATTGGTGGGAATTGAGGTCCTATATTAACTCGCCTTTCCAGCGACCCCTAGTGGAAAACTGGCTTAGTCTGCGCCAAAATTTGGTGAAAAATAACCTCCATGGCCAACATTGGCTAAAACGCTTCCACACTTGCTTGGAAAATCTAAATTGCTTATATGAAATTGCCGGGCATTTGGAAATCAGTACTTTGGAGTTGGCATTAATGCTACAGCCCATGGTCAAGACTGGCGAAATCAAGATGCTGCCTTATCAAGAAATTCAAACGGATGACCGCCCTTTGGTGGCTTATGTTGACCATAGGGAAGTCCAGCAGCGCATGATGACCTATTCTTTGGAAAAAGAAGGCTATCGAGCCTTAGTACTGGATGATCCCTTTCGGGCTTTAACGGTGTTGTTGAATTCTCCCCCCAATCTGATTATCATAAATACTGACTTGCCGGACATGAACGGTTATCAACTCTGTTCGTTTTGCCGTAAGTCCAATCAACTTAAAGATGTGCCGATCCTACTATTGGGGAAAGGTGACAATTTGATCAGCGGTATTCGTATCAAACTTTGTCAAGCTTCTGGGTACTTAAGTGAGCCTTTTGTTCCAGAAGAATTACTCGATCGGGTGGCAAAACTCCTTCCCACCAATAAAACCAACTCCTGACGGCTTTTCTGCGTGATGAAAAGACAGTTTCAAAGGAGCGATTTCTGTTCCCAGGTACTGTTTTCCTTGATTCTAATCCAGATAGCAACCCACCATATTATTAATCCTAAAATTACAAAGTAGCTAAAAGCTACGCACAAAAATGAGTTTGTACCGTTTGATTTACAGCAGTCAGGGCATTCCCAATTTACAACCCCAGGATTTAAAAGATATCTTAGAATCTTCCCAAAGAAATAATCCGGCCAATGGCATTACCGGACTGCTCTGCTACAGCAAGCCGGCTTTTCTGCAGGTATTGGAAGGAGAGTGTGAACAGGTTAATGAAACCTACCACCGGATTGTGCAAGATGAACGCCACCACAGCCCCCAGATCATTGAGTGTATGCCGATCAGAAGAAGAAACTTCGAGGTTTGGTCTATGCAAGCGATCACGGTGAATGATTTGTCAACGGAACAGGTTAAGACTTTGGTATTGAAATATTCCGGCTTCACCACCCTACGGCCCAGTGCCATGGACCCGGAACAATGCCTAAACTTTTTGCTAGACATTGCCAAGATTTACGAGTTGTCCGATAACTTTTTCCTCGACCTCTAACTGCGTAAACTAACGGCAAATTGTTTGGTCAAAGCTTCACGAATTTGATTATGTAGGGGTTCCACATCGGCATCGGTGAGGGTTCGATCGCCGACCCGGTAGGCCAAACTAAAGGCGAGACTCCGTTGTCCGGCGGGGACGGATTGCCCCCGGTATTCATCAAATAGTTCCACCTGCTCGAGTAAATCGCCGCCCGCTTTAACCATGGCTTGGGTCAGTTCCGCCACGGTTAGTTCCAGGGGAGCATAGAGGGCTAAATCCCTGGCCACCGCTGGGTAAGGGGAATAAGGACGGAAATCGGGAGTACCCAGAATTTGGGTTTCCATGGCTTGGTATAGGGGGGTTAGGGTGATTTCAAAGGCGTAAACCTCATCAATCAGACCTTTTTCCCGGCGTAATTGGGGATGGAGTTGCCCAAAGCGTCCTAACACTGTTCCGTTACAGCTCAACAGGGCGGTGCGACCGGGATGGAGGCGGGGATCTTGGTGATCGCCGCTGTAGGTGACGGTTGCCCCCAAACGCTGAAAGATGGCCTCTAATAAACCTTTGGCATCGTACCAGCTCATGGGTTGGGGTTTACCACCCTGGGGCCAGGTGCCTTCGGTAATCTGGGATCCGCCGCAAATGCCCGCCAGGTGGTCCGCCTCACCGATGTCTCCTTCGTTCTGCCAAAAGACCCGACCCACTTCAAAGGCATTCAAAGCCCCATTATTTTGGGCCTGGTTGTTGGCAAAGGCGGTAATCAAACCATCGAGTAAATTGGTGCGGAGAGCGGAATATTCCGCAAAGAGGGGGTTAGCCAGCATCACTTCAGACCCGTGGGGTTTCACTAAGGAGTAATGAACTACCTCGGTTAAACCTACTCCTCGACAGGCTTCCCGTAGGGCTAACTCAGCTTGATAGGAGGGGGATAAACCACCGGCAATGGTATTGGAGGGTAACTGCTCACAGAAGTGGTCATAGCCGTACAGTCGGGCTACTTCCTCAATTAGGTCAATTTCCCGTTCAATATCCCGTTGACGGTAGGAGGGTACTGTCACAGCCCACACCGGAGTGTCACTGTCTGATTGTCGGGTTAATCCACAACCCAGATCGGTCAAAATTCTTTCCACATCTTCAGCGGTAATATTACCGATGCCGGTGGGGGTGTTTACTTTACCCAGCAATTGTTGCAAGCGTTCCAAACGCAGATTAATTATCGCTTCCCCTCGGTCTTGCCGCTGATCGGCTTTACCTTGGCGGACTACGGTGCCCCCGGCCAATTCCGTCATTAGGGCGATCGCCCGGTGCAAAGCGACTTCCAATTCACACCGGTTCACGCCCCGTTCATAGCGGGTGGAAGATTCACTGCGGAGATTAATGGCCTTACTGGATTTGCGGATGGTGACCCCATCAAATAGGGCGGTTTCCAGCACAATATTTTGGGTATTTTCATCCACCTCTGTAGCGGCTCCCCCCATCACCCCGGCGATCGCCACTGGTTGGTCGTTGGCAGTAACCAATAAATTTTGGGGTTGCAAAGTCCGTTCCTGGTCATCCAGGGTAATTAACTTTTCCCCTTCCTCAGCAAAGCGTACCCCCAGGGCAAACCCTTCTGGGCCAACTAGGGTTTGCAATTTATCCTGGTCAAAGCTGTGCAAGGGCTGACCCCATTCCAACAGCACGTAATTGGTCACGTCCACCACGTTGTTGATGGGCCTAGTTCCCGCCGCTAACAGTCTTTGTTGTAACCAATCCGGGGAAGGACCCACTTTGACTCCCCGTATTACTGTGCCCACATAGGTAGGACAAGCCTGGGGTTCCGTCACACTGATGGGCAAATCCTGGTCGGATACCGATACCGCTTTTATCTCCGGTAGGCTCAGCTTACCTCCAGTGAGGGCGGCCACTTCCCTGGCTACCCCCACCATACTGAGGGCATCGGCCCGGTTGGCGGTGGGGCTAATTTCTAGAATGACATCGTCTAAACCGAGTAGGGGCCCCACAGGACTACCCGAGGGCAAGTCCAAGTCTGGAAAAATATGAATACCTTCAGACTCCTTACTCAGACCCAATTCCGCTAGGGAACAAATCATGCCGGAAGATTTTACCCCCCTTAACTTGGCGGGTTTAATTTTTAGATCTACTTTGGGTAAGTAACTGCCCAGGGTGGCCACCGGTACCAAAATATCTGCCCTGACATTGGCAGCACCACAGACGATGGTAGAAGGCTCCTCTGTCCCAATATCCACCACGCAAACGCTTAATTTATCGGCATTGGGGTGTTTTTCCCGGGAAATTACTCGCCCCAGCACCACCCCCGCTGCCCAGCTCCGACGGTCTTCAATTTCTTCCACTTCCAAACCGGCGATCGTTAGCAATTCCCCAAGCTCTTCTGGAGACAAATTAAGTTCAACCAGGGATTGCAGCCAGTTGACAGAGATGCGCATGGGTTTCCTTTTCTACTGATTTGTATTAATGCTTGCTTAGTTTGCGATGGCGTCAGCGGCATCTATTGTATCGCTGAAGGCATTACCCCAGGCCACTCCGGGTCATGTTTACAACTTTCGGAACAAATTTATAGCTCTGGAAGCTCAATGAACCAAAGTTTCCCACTAACTAGCCTAAAATAGAGTGGCCTTCCCCATCCCATCAACCCTCGGAAAATTTAACGAATTTAATACAGCATAGGTTAATAGGTTAGTCTTACATCACACCATCTGGTGAACCGGAATGAGTTTTTGCGTTAATCCCAATTGTCCCCATCCGAAAAACCCCAATAATGTGCAGGTATGCCAGGCCTGTGGGAATAGTCTGCGCCTCAACGGCCGTTACCAAACCTTGGGTTTATTAGGAAAAGGGGGATTTGGGGCCACCTTTGCCGCAGCGGACGTGGCACTGCCGGGGACTCCCATTTGTGTGGTGAAGCAGTTACGGCCCCAAACCGATGATCCCAATGTGTTCCGTATGGCCAAGGAACTGTTTGAGCGGGAAGCCCAGACCCTGGGTCGGGTGGGCAATCATCCCCAAGTGCCCCGTTTACTGGATTATTTTGAGGACGATCACCAGTTTTATTTAGTGCAAGAGTATGTTAAGGGGCATAATTTGCACCAAGAAGTGAAAAAAAATGGCACTTTTACCGAGGGGAGTGTCAAGCAATTTTTAACAGAAATATTACCTATCCTTGACTATATCCATTCCCAAAAGGTTATTCATCGGGATATTAAGCCTGCCAACCTCATTAGGCGGCAAACAGACCAGAAATTAGTGCTGATCGATTTTGGCGCAGTGAAAAATCAAATTGATTCGGTCCTCTCTTCCAACACCTCTGCCCAAACGGCCTTAACGGCCTTTGCGGTGGGCACCGCCGGCTTTGCTCCCCCGGAACAGATGGCCATGCGGCCAGTTTACGCCAGTGATATTTATGCCACCGGGGTAACTTGTTTGTATTTACTAACTGGTAAGACCCCCAAGGAGATTGATTGCAATAGCCAAACCGGGGAGATGGACTGGGAAAAACATGTGACAGTTTCCAGCAAATTTGCTGAAGTGATCCGCAAAATGTTGGAACTTTCTGTGCGCCACCGTTACAAGAGTGCCCAACAGGTGCTGGATGCCCTGGAGATGCCCACCTATGAGGATGGCATGATGCAGGGCATGGTTTCTACCCCCTTTACTACCCTAACAGGAGCTGGGGACGAGCCGGCCACGGGTATCCGCATGGGGAATAGTTCTTCTCCAGACTATGGCGACCCATCCACCCGATTTAACACCAATGTCCAGCCCAGGGACCCTAGTTCCACTAGCCTGAATACTGGCATTAAAACCCGCACAGCTAAACCGAGGCAAAGTCCCAGGGATAGGGCTACCAGCAATATTGAGTCTCCGACCACCAGGGTACGTCCTGCCTCCAATATGGCGGATGGAGGCTCTGTTGGGGCAGGGGGGATTGACTACAACATGGTTAACCCAAAACCCTTTTCCCGTCGGGAAGAAGAAAAGCAGGCGATCGCCAACCAACCGGAGACTAAACGTTGGAATGGCAAAACTTTTTTGGCGGAGTATGCCCAGGGTAAAAGGGATTTTGCCGATCAGAATTTAGTGGGCATAGTGTTAGCTAAGGCGTTTGTGCCGGGGATTAATTGTTATCAGGCTAATCTGACCAATGCTAATTTTGAGCAAGCGGAGCTCACTAGGGCAGACTTTGGCAAGGCCCGCTTGAAAAATGTCATCTTCAAAGGGGCTAATTTGAGCGATGCCTACTTTGGCTATGCTGACCTGCGGGGGGCAGATCTACGGGGAGCAAATCTCAACGGTGTTAATTTTAAATACGCCAATCTCCAGGGGGCCAATTTCTCCGGGGCGGATTTGGGTTCAGCCAAAGTATCCCCAGAGCAGTTGAAGCTTGCTAAAACCAATTGGCGCACGGTTATGCCCGGTTCTGGTCGGCGGAGATAGGCTTAGGTCCAAAATCTCCACTGTTTCTGACCAAACCAAGCATTAGGGTAAAAACTCCCATTTCCCCTTGGGGCCAGAGCGTCACTAGCAGTGTCAGTAACCCTAATTAACTAATCCGGAGCGGATGGCCCTCACCGCCGCCTGGGTGCGGTCATTGGCGCAGAGCTTGTTGAGGATATTCCGTACATGGGTCTTAACTGTGCCCACGGTGATATAGAGTTTTTCCGCAATGTCGGCATTACTACAACCGTCCACAATCAACTGCAGAACCTCCAGCTCCCGTTCCGTCAACCCATAGGACAAAGAGGTGCGGCTGGGGGAAGATGGTTCCGATGGCTCCGCCCCTGGGGCATGGGCCAAAACTATTCTGGCGATCGCCGGATCAATCCAGGCAAAACCACCATGGGTGGCTTGAATCGCTTCAATTAACAATTCAGTGCGGCTATCTTTCATGCAATAGGCATCGGCTCCAGCACTGAAGGCGGCCAATACTGTTTCTTCTTGGTCATTGAGGGTCAAAATCACTACCCGACATTGGCAATTGAGCGGGCCTTTTTTCAACTGTTGGGTGACATCAATGCCGTTCATGTCGGGCAGGCCAATATCGATGATTACCACATCGGGCCGTGTTTGTTGCATCATCACCAATCCCAACCGGCCATTGGCGGCTTCCCCCACCCACTCAAAACTGGGTTCCATGGTCAAAGCATCCTGCAAACCTTGGCGAATCAAATCTTCATCTTCAATTAAGGCAATGCGAATTTTCTCCATGGTCAGGACATTGGCAATGGTATGGGATAATTTTTCGTCACAGTAAGCAGGGTCTAGGCAAGGGCAGGTCCTTACCCAATATTAGGCACCATATCACTGGATCAACCAGTATTACGCATTCCGGCCGCAATACCGTTAATGGTTAACAGAGCTCCCCGCAGTAGTTCTTCTTTGGAATAACGACGGTAACGCACGCCGCTGGTCTCCGCTTCCTGGGTTACTTGGCGTAAACGTTTCAGCAGGGAAATCTGCAGTAGCCCCAGGGGAACAATAGTACGATTTCGTAGGAGTACCGACCGTTGCAAAGAGCGATCGCCGTCCAGGAGGTGGGGATGGGCCGTAATTTCCATGGCAAAGTCCCTGGTTAATTGATACTCTTGCTTGATCTGCTGAAAAAGGCGATCGAATCGTTCCCGGTCTTCTGGCTTAGATAGCTCTTGCACATAGTGGGAAGCGATGGTGAGGTCCACCTTGGAAAGGGTCATTTCCACCTTCGAGATCACCATGTTGAAGAAAGGCCATTTGAAATAGAAGTAACGCAACAACTTCATATTTTTGACCGGGTCTTGGTCCACAAAGGATTTCAACGCCGTGCCCACCCCATACCAAGCCGGCAGCAGGAAACGGGTTTGGGTCCAACTGAACACCCAGGGAATGGCCCGCAAACTGCTGAGATCCGCTTTACCCCCCTTACGTCGGGCAGGGCGGGAACTAATCTGTAACTCGCTAATTTCAGGAATGGGGGTAACCGTCAGGAAGAAATCTAAAAAGTCCGGTTCTTCGTAAATCAAACTCCGGTAGGCTCGACGGGCAGTGCAGGCCAACTCCTCCATAATCCGGTTCCAGGGCTCAATGAAATCAAAACTACTTTTAAGTAAACTAGCTTGGATGACCGCCGTGGTTAAAGTTTCCAGGTTGTAGAGGGCCAACTCTGGCAGGGAATATTTAGAAGCTAACACTTCCCCTTGTTCGGTAATTTTGATCCGACCGTCCACGGTGCCTGCGGGCTGGGCCAAAATGGCTTTATAGGCCGGGCCGCCCCCCCGGCCAACAGATCCTCCTCGACCGTGGAACAGCCGGAGAATTACCCGATGGCTTTGGGCCACTGCCTGCAGTGATTTTTGGGCCTTATGAATTTCCCAGTTACTGCTCAAAAAGCCGGAGTCTTTATTGCTGTCGGAATAGCCCACCATAATTTCCTGGAGATTGCCGGGATTTAGTAGGGCTGTGGTGGTGGGAATTTGGTAATAATCCGGTGGCTGATTTTGCAACTCTTTTAAGGAATGGTAACTGCCCGCCAATGTAGCCCGGTAAAAAGGCAAGCTGAAAAGAGAATCCATAATCCCCGGAGCGTTTTTGAGATCTTCTACTGTTTCAAACAGGGGCACAATGCGGAGGGAATTGGAGGCGGTGGCCGGGTCATACAATCCGGCTTCCTTGGCTAACAGCAATACTTCCAACACATCACTGGCATCGTTGGTCATGCTGATGATGTAGGTTTGGCAAATATCCACCCCAAATTCCATTTGTAGATGGCGCAGGGTGCGGAGGGTTTCAATGGTTTCCCTAGTCCGCTCCGAAAAGGGCATTTCCTGGGGAATTAAAGGACGGCGGGTTTGCAGTTCTACCCCTAACCAGGCTAATTTATCTTCTTCGGCCATTTCTTCGTAGGGAGTGGTGAGTACCCCCATATACTCAGCAATTTCGGCGATCGCCTCGGCGTGGCGGGAAGATTCCTGGCGAAAATCCAACTGGGCTAGGTTAAAGCCATAGACTTCCAACTGGGTAATCAAATTTTCCAACTCCAGGCAGGTTAAACCAGTTTCGGTCAGATTACGCTGAATGAGTCTTAATTCCTCTAATAATTCTTCCCCAGTGCGATAGTGATTTTCGGCCGGCATGGTGATCATCGTTTGCCGTTCTTCTGGGTTGGCTAGACGATTATTACGCCGCAGGGTGTTTTCCAGCCGTTTGGTAACGTAGGCCAGCTTCATCCGATAGGGTTCCTGGCGATAGCGGAGAGAAAGTTCTTCGTAAATTTCCGGTAATTGAATGCGGTCCCGTTCCAAAGAGTCCAACAATTCCTGGGAGACTTTGCACCAATGGAGGGAAGGGCTAAGAATGGCCACCAGTTCCCCCAAACTAAACAAATATTTCCCCAGCACTAAACCCCGCTGGTAACAGGCCGTCTGCCAGGTCACTTCTGGGGTTACCGAAGGGTTGCCGTCCCGATCGCCACCGACCCAGGAGCCAAAATAACAAAAATTAGCCCGGGGGGCCCGCAGATGGGGAAAGGTTTCTTTAATAGCTTGTCCTAACCGTTTGGACAATTCCGGTACAGCGTCGAACAGTACTTCATCAAAATAATGGAGGGAATAGTCCACTTCGTCCAACACAGTGGGTTTGAACTGATGAAGTTCGTCGGTACGCCACCAAAAGCGAATTTCCTCCGTTAATTGGGCGATCGCCGTTTTTGCATCCCAGGTGTTGAGCCAGTCCCGACCGGTCACAGAACCCTGGAGTTGATCTAGTTTACGAAGAATGCGGTCCACCCTTCTTTGTTTGCGCCGGATGGTGTGACGGACAATTTCCGTGGGGTGAGCGGTGATCACCAGGCGAATGTCCAGATGATCCAATAAATTTTGGATATGTTGGGGGGGCACATTGAGGCGTTTTAGCTCCCTCATTAACCAATGGAACGTACCTACAGAAGCTTGCAATTCATTCTGGTCAATGCCCACTGGCAATGGTTCCGTTGACGCGCCTAATCGGGATGGGGGGACCATTTCTTCCTCATTGCCCGCCTGCTCATAGAAGTTGGTTTCCTGGGAAGCTTCCCAACGATTCCGTTGTTGCTCGTTTTGTTCGTAGTGCTGTTCAACGATGTTGATCAACTGGAAATATAGGGCAAAGGCCCGAGCCGCCCGGATGGCATCATTGAGTTCTAAATGCTCAATGCGCTGGGTAATACCCATGATGACTTCTTCGGAAATTTCGCTGGTGATCGCCTCATGGGTACCCTGAAGCCTTAATTCCGTCAGCAAATCCACCAATTCCTGGCCACATTCGCTTTGGAGCACCCTTTCCCACAATTCCTCCACCATCTTTAACCGCTGGTAAAGCACCGACTCTTCTTCAGAGTTGGAACCATTGCCATTACCAGACCAGTTAGTGGAAAGACCGAATGCAGGAACTGCCAAGTTCATGGGAACCTCTAGGACAAGATGGTGACGCTAACAACATCCAGAATGCGTTGCTACTGTACAAGATACTACGGGATTATCCCTACCTCACTCCGCATCCCAGGCTACAGCCAGCGATTTGTCGATGCCCCTCCCAGATTAGGGCAGAAAAAAACCCCTGGAGCAGGGGGAGGAAGAAGACAATGGACTAGGACACTAAAAGCCAAAATCACCGCAACCATAGATGAACAAAAACTAAATAGTGGCGTTTAGTAAGCTAAAGTTTCCAGGGTTTGACGAAGGTAGTGGCGCACTTGGGCGTCCAGCAGGGGAGGGGCCACAGTTTCTGTTTTGGACACCACAGCCTCGCCGTTATCATCCTGCCAGCATTTGAAACCGGAGCTATCGGCTATCGCCAATTTGAGACTGTTCCAGATGGCGGAATCAGAGTTAGAAGCAGATGCAAGGGTAGCAGTAGTCATATTTTTATATCTCGCAGTGGTGGTCAGGAAGCAACGAACGGGGTCCGACGTGACTTTGAGGTAACAGCTAAATACAGCCATTTTGTCGGCCTTAGCTCAACTACCTTCAGGTTAACCCAACTCCGGCGAGCTGGACTGTCAACTTAAGCACAATTGTAAAGAAAATTCAACAAACTTGCCATCACCGGGAATCAATGGACTGGGTTAGGATTGGGGAGAAGGGGAGCATTTCCCCCCTGGTTGCTAATTTTCCGGCTTTAACCGCAAGCCCAAGCTATTTCCTATGTCCCCTGTTTATCTCTGGATTGTAGCAGGCACCATACTCTGCCTTGTGGAAGTTATCTTCCCAGTGGATTTTGTGGCCGTTGTGATGGGATTAAGCGCTGTGGCTACCGCTGGAGTGGCCCTATTGGTCCCCGGCAGTTTTGCGCTCCAGTCCCTTTTTTGGTTGGGGTTATCGGTGTTGTCGATTATTTTACTGCGGCGTTTTCTGCCCCGGCCCAGCCGCAAAAGCATTCTCCAGGATGCAGTGGAAGGGCAATGTCTAACAGCTATTTTGCCCGGGGAAACCGGTCGGGTGCTCTATGAGGGCAACTCCTGGCGAGCGGAATGTCAGGATCCCGATGTGGCGATCGCCGTCAATGAAAAGGTTTATGTGGTGGGGCGCAGTGGCAATACGTTATTGGTTTATCCGGCCAATGCTCTCCAAGGGCGATCGGACATCCAACACCCCAATTTCTGATAAGAAGAGTGATGCGAATTTTGGTAACAAACCCAGCCCCCATGACCTGTTTACCCCCGTGGATAATTATTGATCCTTGGCTCCAGCAATGGTTGGCGGAGGATATTGGCCGGGGAGATTGGTCTACCCAGGGTCTCGGTTTACAGCATCGAGGCCAGGCCCGCTGGGTAGCAAAGGAAAATGGTGTGATAGCTGGATTACCCATGGCCGCCCGTATTTTTCAGCTTTTGGATCCCTCCATGGAATTCCAAGTCTTGGCTGGGGAAGGGCAAGCGGTGACTGCGAGCACGGTGGTGGCCACCATGGCAGGGAATTTAGGCAGTTTACTGACTGGGGAAAGGGTAGCTCTTAATTTGGTGATGGGTTTAAGCGGCATTGCCACCATGACCAGACAATACGTCCAGGCGATCGCCGACTATCCCACCCGCTTTGTCGATACGAGAAAAACCACCCCAGGGCTGCGGGTGTTGGAAAAATATGCCAGTCGTTTGGGGGGAGCCATGAACCATCGCCTTGGCCTGGATGATGCGGTAATGGTCAAGGATAATCATATTCAAGCGGCGGGAAGTATTACAAAAGCAGTGCAAACCCTACGGCAAAATTTGCCCTATCCCTTGGCCATTGAAGTGGAAACCAGCAATTTGGAGGAAGTACAGGAGGCGATCGCCACCCAGGTGGAAATTATTATGCTGGATAATATGGGCACCGACACCATGGCCACTGCCGTCAAATTAATCCGCCAAGCTAATCCCCTGATCCGCATTGAAGCTTCCGGCAACGTTACCCTGGCCAATCTAACGGCGATCGCCAGCACCGGGGTGGACTTTATCTCCAGCAGTGCCCCCATCACCCGTTCTCCCTGGTTAGACTTAAGTATGCAAATTGTACGAAATTGAACAAATCTGGCTAAATTTATGCCCAACCTCGGAAACTTAAACCGAAGTCGAGCCATCTTCAATAGGCAGTGACGGCTTGCCCCCGGTCCATGGCCATTGTCCTCTGCTTCCCCCCAGCCCTAAGTTTTTATGAATAACTCTGATTTCCTGTCTTTTTTCCCCGAGTCTGAAAACAATGGCCCAGCGGACGTCAACGCTGAAGAATTGGCCCTATTGTTCAATGGATTGAATGAAGAAGTACAGGAACAGGTAAATTCCTCTGAAAATGAGGATTTCGGTGCCATGTTGGACGGCATCGAAATGTTAGAAGAAATGCTGGTGGAAACGGAGCTAGCAGGGGAAGCGGCTCTGCAGGAAATGACCCCCTTGGAACAGGAAACGTCCGTCATGTTTGAAGGGAATGATTTGCAGTATGAAGAAGTGGATGAAGATAATTTTGCTCCTAGTGTGCTAATTCCGCCCTTTCTCCGGGCCCATGAAGCCTTACAGGAACAGGTTGTTAGCCTAGGACAACGTTTAGCTTCTACGGAACAGGAACTCCTGGGGCACCAGCGTCGGGCTTCCAGTGCTGAGAATTTAATTCAAGACCAGGCGATCGCCCTCACCCAAGCCCAGGAACAATTGGCCCATACGGTGGCGGAATTGCAGGTTTACCAAGAAGCGTGTAAACAACAACAGTTACAGGTGGAAACCCTGACGGAACAGCTCGCCGCCAGCCAGGATTTGATCATTGCCCAACAAAATCAGTTGCACAGTGGAGAGCATGGCAATAGCAATGAGGTAAAAATTCAAGAACTTCGCACTGAGATCAATAGTTTGAAGACGGAAAATGAACAACTAAAAGGACAGATCACTTGCCACAACTCAGAGGTGGCCCGCTTTGAACAACAACTTGCTGAACTGACTGCCCGCTTACAACGACAACAGCGCTACGCCTTGCAATATAAATCTGCCTTGGAACAATACCTGGCCCAACCTGACCTTCTTCCCCTGGAAGCCATTGGTGAGGTGGTGGCTAACGTAACAACCCAGTCTAAGGAAGTGAAACCCTGGGCCAGTGTGGGGGATGTGTTGGCTTCATTTACCAGGGGCAGTTCTGAGTCGGCCAGTGCTCCGGTGGCGGATCTCACACCAGGCTTGGTAAACTTTTCCCCTTCCCCAGATAAAGAATCGGCTGGCCAGCCATCGGCAAGTAAGAAGGAGCAAAAAGAGCAAAGGAATCAGACAGAAGAAGTTCCTTTCTCCCCTCCCGTGGAGCCGGCTAAACCCGTTGACCCTATCCCCGCCATTGACCAACTGAGTTTTGCGGTTAAGGAGCCAAAACCTTCCCGTCGCTCCATTGATTTGCCAGGCTTTTTACCCCGCTCTACGCCAATGGAGTAATCTTCAACGGTAATGTTGAACAAAGACGGTAGAGATTGATTTTCTTACTGTTACTTGGGGGCAGTTTATTTTTCTTAGATATTCATGAGTAATCTTTCGATCGCCGATGGGATTCGTCTCGGCATTGCAGTAGGGGTGGCCAAGACCGTTACGGCCGTGGTTAAAGCTCTGCGGTTGGGGTCTGCCAGTGTGTTACCGGGGGAAATTGCCCGTCGTCTGCACCCGAAAATGTTGGGACTGTTGGCCCAGCAGGTGTCCCAGGGGGTAATTTTAGTAGTGGGAACCAATGGCAAAACCACCACCTCGTTGCTGTTACGAAAAATTTTGGTGGATCAGGGCTATCGAGTCACCCATAATGCCACCGGCGCTAATTTAATCAATGGTTTAATCACCGCTTTACTGGCCGATGCCAATTTATTTGGGCGTTTATCCACCGATTTCGCCATCTTAGAAGTGGATGAAAATGTACTTCCTTTGGTGTTAAAAGATTGTCAACCCAGGGCAATTTTGGCTTTGAATCTTTTCCGGGATCAATTAGACCGTTACGGCGAAGTGGATAGCATCAGTCAGCGCTGGCAAAAGGCGATCGCCCCTTTACCAGAAAACACCATTGTTGCGGTCAATGCCGACGACCCCACCCTCTCCCATCTGGGGCAAAAGTTAGCCCAACGGGTTTGTTACTTTGGCCTGAGCGAGCCGGATTTATACCTGGAAGAAATTCCCCATGCAGTGGATTCCATCTACTGTCCCCAGTGCGGCACTTCCCTGGATTATCGGGGAGTGTACCTTTCCCATTTGGGGGATTATCAGTGTCCCAGCTGTGGATTCCAAAAAAGTCAGCCCGCTTTCCACAGCAGTAAGTGGCCCCAAATTCTCATCGGCGTTTACAACAAATACAACACCCTCGCCGCTGGTTTGGTAGCCCAACAATTGGGGGTGAACACAGAAAATATTTTCAACAATATCCGCAGTTTTAAAGCGGCCTTTGGGCGGGCGGAGGAATTGAACGTAGAGGGCAAACATGTCCGCATTTTGTTGTCTAAAAATCCAGTGGGTTTAAATGAAACCATCCGGGCTGTTAATGACCTCAAACTTCAGGGCCAGTGCTCCACCACTCTATTAGTGCTCAATGACCGCATTGCCGATGGCACCGATGTTTCTTGGATTTGGGATGTGGATACAGAACCCCTAGTGGCTTCCGGGGGCACTTTTGTTGTCAGTGGCGATCGCCTTTATGACATGGCACTGCGTTTGCAATATAGTCAGGAAAATTTAATTCAACCTAGCCAAGGGGAGGAACCGTGGGATGGCCACACATCAAGGCTAATTTTGGAAGAAAATCTTGAAAAAGCGGTGCAAATTGCTTTGGAGCTAACCCCAGCAGAGGAAACTCTCCATATTATTCCCACCTATACCGCCATGTTGGAAGTGCGGGGCATCCTCACTGGCCGAAAAATTCTCTAGGACTTGTTGGAGTCCCCCTGGCCTCCCAATGATGGGGGGGATTTCTTCAGCCTTCCCGCCATGCCAGCATGAGTAACGCATTGACAATACCTGCAGCCACGGGAGAACCACCTTTGTTACCCTCAACCCTTATTTGCGGGCAAGGTAGTAAGGACAAGGCTTTTTTCGCTTCTAAAACCCCAATGAAACCTACCGGAACACCAATAACTAGGGCCGGTTTTGCTTTACCTGCGGCGATCGCCTGACAGAGGGTTAACAAGGCGGTGGGGGCATTGCCGATGACATAGATAGCTTCGGGAAATTGGGCAATACAGCGGTCCATGCCGGTTTCGGTGCGGGTTTTGCCTGGGTCAGCGATGGTAGCAAAATCGATCGCCGTTTGGATTGGATTGTTAAAAGTGCGCTGGACTAAACCTTGGATGCCCTGTTTGACCATATTCACATCCACCACAATGGTTTGACCGTGGCGCAAACTTTCTATTCCCCTGGCGATCGCCTGATGTTCCGGCAGATCTGGATCAAACTCAGCCTGGGGTAAATCCGGAGCAAAACGGAGTAAATGCAAAAAATCAAAATCCGCTGTGCTGTGGATCACCCGGCGGGCAATGGCATACTCCTGGGAAGATAAATTATGGGGCCCCACAGAACGGTCAATGTGGGCAAAACTTTCTAGCAAAATCGGATGTTCTAGGGGAATCATTGGCGATTAGATTCCGGTAAAATCCGACCAATGGTACTGTTTTCTGGACGAAAAGTTTCTTGGGCCACCCGTTGAATATCCTCCGGTGTCACTGCGGCGATCGCCTCTAAGCGGGCAAACAAATTACGCCAATCCCCGGTGCGGACGTTATATTTCACCAACAGTTGGGCCATGCCCATATTGGAATTGAGGGATTGCAAAGCGGAAGTTTGCAGTAAATTTTGGGCCCGCTCCAATTCCTCCGGGGTAACGGGTTCCATTTTTAGCCGTTCAATTTCCCCGTGTAACGCCTCGCTAAGGTCGTCCAAACTGCGACCGGGGGCACTCTGGGCATAGAACATTAACAAATTGGGAAATTTATCCGCCGGAAAACCGTTAAAGCCCTGGGCCATCAATGCCAACTGTTTTTCTTCCACTAGGGATTGATAAAGGCGGGAAGTGCGGCCACTGCTCAAAATAGTCGTCATCACATCAAACACCGCACTGTCGGGATCATCAAAAGCGGGGCTATGGTAACCCTCGAAGTACCAGGGTTGGGAAGGCAAGGTCAGATTAATTTCCTTCTGCTGCGTCTGGGGAGGCTCCACCACCGTTACCTGGGGCGTAGGGGGACGCTGGGGGAAACGACCAAAATATTTCTGCGCCAAACTTTTTACCTGGTCAACCTTCACGTCTCCCACCACGGCAATGGTCATGTTACCGGGGATGTAATATTTCTCGTAAAAATCCGTCACGTCCTGGCGGGAAAGATTGCGGATATCTTCGTCATAGCCAATCACCGGGCGGCGGTAGGGATGTTTGGTAAAAGCCGTATCTAAAAATTCCTCCACCATTTGCCCCACTGGGTTATTTTCGGTCCGCATGCGCCGCTCTTCCAGAATCACCTCCTGCTCTTGGTAAAATTCCCGAAATACCGGCTCCAAAAAGCGCTCCGACTCTAGAGACATCCACAGTTCCAGCTTGTTAGAAGGCAAACTGTAAAAGTAAAAAGTAGCATCGGCACTGGTGGCCGCATTTAAACCCACGCCCCCGGCCATCTGGATAATCTGACCAAATTCGTTCTGCTTGATTAAATCCTGGGCCTGCTGTTGGATTTGCTTAAATTGCTCCTGTAACTTTTGTTCCCCCGTCTTATCTCCTTTAGCCCTGGCAGTGGTGATTTGGGCAAACACTTGGTCTAACTGATCCAACAACTGTTGTTCCTGGGTAAAATCCTTAGTGCCAATGCGTTCCGTTCCCTTAAACGCCATGTGTTCCAAAAAGTGGGCCACCCCAGTTTTTCCCACTGGTTCGTCCACGCCCCCCACGTCAAAATAGGTGTAAAAAGACACCACTGGAGCCTCATTATTTTCCATCACAATAAATTTCAAGCCATTATCCAGTTGAAATTCCGTTATCCTCTGGATCGCCCGGTTGAGGTAGGGAGTCAGGGTTTGGCTATTGCGGTTATTGGTCGGGGCCAAGTCAGCGGCGATCGCCGGATGGGACCAAAGCCCGGGTCCATGGAGAACCAATATTAGGGCAGTGACCAATAGACAACGGGATAGAGAACGGAACACAAGCAGAGGCATGGGGAAAATGAATAACCAACGCAAACTATTTATAGCAACTACTTTAGATGATCTGGGCTGACAACCTTGGCGCTTGCCGGGAGGGATCAATCAACATTAAAATTTGTAACAGTGCCGATTTAGCGGGCCAGTCAAAGTCAAATCAAAGGGTAAAGCCGAAATGCGTGTTGCAATTGTGGGAGCAGGATTGGCGGGAATGGCCACCGCAGTGGAATTGGTAGATGCGGGGCACGAAGTTGAACTGTACGAAGCCCGTAGTTTCATCGGCGGTAAAGTGGGCAGTTGGGTGGACGGCGACGGTAATCACATTGAAATGGGTCTGCACGTTTTCTTTGGCTGTTACTACAACCTTTTTAACCTGATGGAAAAGGTGGGGGCCAAGCAAAATCTACGGCTCAAGGAACATACCCACACCTTTGTTAACCAAGGGGGCCGCATTGGTGAACTGGACTTTCGTTTCCTCACCGGTGCTCCCTTTAACGGTCTGAAAGCATTTTTCACCACGTCCCAACTGGATACCAAAGATAAAATTGCCAACTCCATCGCCCTGGCCACCAGTCCCATTGTGCGGGGTTTAGTGGACTTTGACGGAGCCATGAAAACCATCCGGGATTTGGACAGAATTAGTTTTGCGGAATGGTTCCTCAGCAAAGGTGGCAACGAAGGTAGTTTGAAAAAAATGTGGGACCCGATCGCCTACGCGTTGGGTTTTATCGATACGGAAAATATTTCTGCCCGCTGTATGCTGACCATTTTCCAACTGTTTGCCGCCCGCACAGAAGCATCAGTGTTGCGGATGTTGGAAGGTTCCCCCCAGGAATATTTACACAAACCCATTCAGGAATATTTGGAACAACGGGGCACCAAGTTTTACACCAGGCACAAAGTTAAGGAAATCAAGACCAAAGTTACGGACGGGGAAACCAGGGTAACAGGATTAATTATCAATGACGGCGTGGAAACCAAAACCGTAACCGCCGATGCTTATGTAGCCGCCTGTGACGTGCCGGGTATTAAAAATCTGTTGCCGGAAAATTGGCGCACCCAATGGGATTTTTTCAACAAAATTTACTATTTAGACACTGTCCCCGTGGCCACGGTGCAACTGCGCTTTGACGGTTGGGTTACGGAAATGAACGATCCCGCTAAACGCAAACAGTTGGAACAAGCCTTTGGCTTAGATAATTTGCTCTACACCAGCGACGCAGAGTTTTCCTGTTTTGCCGACCTCGCCCTCACTAGCCCCGCCGACTATTACCGCCCAGGGGAAGGTTCCCTATTACAACTGGTATTGACCCCCGGTGACCCTTTTATGAAAGAATCCAACGAGGCGATCGCCTATCGGGTACTCAAACAAGTCAAAGCCCTTTTCCCCTCAGCGGCGGATTTGAATATGACTTGGTACAGCGTAATTAAACTAGCCCAATCTTTGTACCGGGAAGCACCGGGCATGGACCTGTTCCGCCCCAGCCAAGCAACCCCCATAGCCAACTTCTTTTTAGCCGGTAGCTACACCCAACAGGATTACATCGATAGTATGGAGGGGGCCACCCTGTCCGGTCGTCAAGCGGCCCAGGCGATTTTGGCCAACCAAGCCCGTTTGCAAACTGCAGTCCTGGCATCTCAGTAATTTTGGTAAACATCGGCAAAACCCATGGCTAATTGGTTAGAACATAGCGTGCAAGTGGAAGTGGATGCCCCCATCGAATTGGTGTGGCAACTGTGGTCTGACCTGGAGCAGATGCCCCGCTGGATGAAATGGATCGATTCCGTCAAAGTACTGGAAGACAATCCCGACCTTTCCCGCTGGAAGTTGGCCAGTGGCAGTTTGGAATTCACCTGGTTGTCCCGGATTACTAAGTTAATTTCCCAACAAATAATCCAATGGGAATCGGTGGATGGTTTACCCAACCGGGGCGCAGTGCGTTTTTATGACCGCCATGGCAAAAGCATTGTCCGCCTCACCATTGCCTATAGCGTCCCAGGCTGGTTGGCATTGCTAATGGATAATCTCTTCCTCGGTCGGGTGGTGGAATCCACTATTCAAGCTGACTTGGAACGATTTCGGGAATATATCAATAATTTGCAGGCTTCCTGAGGTAAGTTTGCGCTGAATAGTAGAACTAAGGCTAATGGTGCCGATTACTGATCAACATTGAAAGGATTAAGTAAACAAACTCCCGTAGCAACAAAATCCTTCACATTGCGAGTAATTGGGAATGTCGGGTTTGGTTGTTTGGATTAATCACTTAATCGGATGGAGAAATCTTGCAGAGATTCATCGTAAACCTGAACCAAAGAAGACACAGGCTTGAAATTTGACCAAACGCTGTCTAAATAAGTGAAAATTTAGGTACTGTGCAGAGTTTCAATAGGATAAATTCAATGAAATATTTCCCTTTGAGCAATGGGGAGCAGATTCCCGCCCTGGGTCTGGGAACATGGAAATCGTCCCCTCAGGTAGTGGGTCAAGCCGTTGAGCAAGCTTTGGACTTGGGGTATCGTCACCTTGACTGTGCTGCTATCTATGGCAATGAAGCAGAAATTGGAGCTACTTTAGCCAATGCTTTCACCAAGGGGGTGGTCAAGCGAGAGGAACTCTGGATTACCTCCAAGCTGTGGAGTAATGCCCATCATCCCGACGCGGTTTTACCTGCTCTCGAAAAAACTTTGCAGGATTTGGGTCTAGATTATTTGGATCTATATCTAATCCATTGGCCGGTGGTCATTCAACCCGATGTTGGATTTCCTGAATCCGGTGATCAGTTACTACCATTTACCCCGGCTTCCCTAGAAGGAACCTGGCAAGCGTTGGAGAAGGCCGTTGATTTGGGACTCTGTCACCATATTGGGGTGTCTAATTTCAGCCTGAAGAAGTTGGAAATGGTGCTGTCCATGGCCCGTATTCCCCCCGCTGTCAATCAGGTGGAATTGCACCCCTACCTCCAACAATCAGACTTGCTAACGTTTGCTAACTCGCAAAACATTTTACTAACAGCCTATTCTCCCCTGGGCTCTGGCGATCGCCCGGCGGCCTTCCAACAAGCAGCAGAACCGAAATTACTAACTGATCCAGTGATTAATGGGATTGCAGCTGAACAAGGGTGCAGTGCGGCCCAAGTCCTTTTGGCCTGGGCCATTCAACGGGGAACCGTGACCATTCCGAAGTCGGTTAATCCTGAACGACTAGAACAAAATTTGAGGGCGGCAGATATCACCCTCACGGATAGCGAGATGGCGAAAATTGCCCTATTAGACCGTCATTACCGCTACGTGTCGGGAGACTTTTGGACCATGCCGGGCAGTCCCTATACGTTACAAAACCTATGGGATGAAATTTAAACCTTAAGATATTACAGAAACTTATCGCAGAGGGAAGAAAGCGTGATGACTCTCGAACCAAACCAGGAACAACTGAAAAAAATGAAATCCCATCCTGGTTTCATTGCCGCCCTAGACCAAAGCGGTGGTAGTACTCCAGGGGCGTTGGCCGATTATGGAATCGAACCCAATACCTATTCTGGTGACGACCAAATGTTCGCACTGGTGCATCAAATGCGGACCAGGATCATGACCAGTCCCGGCTTCACTGGCGATCGGATTTTGGCCGCAATCCTGTTCGAGGACACCATGAACCGGGAGGTTGATGGGGAGCCCACGGCCAACTACCTTTGGCAAAACAAACAAATCGTACCGATTTTGAAGGTAGACAAAGGACTGGCCCAAGAGAAGGATGGGAGCCAATTGATGAAGCCCATTCCCCAGCTTGACAGTCTGCTAATGAAGGCCAAGAAAAAAGGCATCTTCGGTACCAAAATGCGGTCATTTATCAAACATGCCAATCCCGCCGGTATCGAGGCGATCGTGGACCAGCAATTCGAGCTAGCCCAGCAAATTATTGCCGCTGGCCTGGTGCCGATTATTGAGCCCGAAGTAGATATTCACTGCTCGGAGAAAGCTCAGGCGGAAGCGTTACTCAAACAAGCCATGCTGAAACATCTCAACCAATTACCCAAAGGACAGTGGGTGATGCTCAAACTCACTCTGCCGGAGCAAGACAACCTTTATAGCAATTGCATCGAACATGCCAATGTCTTGAGAGTGGTTGCTTTGTCGGGGGGCTACTCCCAAGCGGAAGCTAATGAGCGTCTAAGCAGGAATCACGGTGTCATAGCAAGCTTTTCACGAGCTTTGACTGAGGGACTAACGGCCCAACAAACTGATGCTGAGTTCAACACCATGTTGGACGAATCCATTGAAAAAATCTATCAGGCATCGATTACGTAGTCCATGTTAAGTAAAAATCCCATACCTTTAAGGAGCTAAGGGGCACCCGAATCACAACACGGTGAAACTTGCCCCTGCCATCCTCTTGTCTGACTTTACCCTTTAATATCATTCAAAAAATTCAAAATAAATTTTCCAAAATGCACTCAGTCAAATTGTGGTAGCCCAAATCATTAAAATGGGCGTCGTGTTTATGGTACATGTCTCGATTCCAAGTGCAGATTTCTAGCAGGGGAACATACTCCAATCCTATTTGCTTGATATCACTTCCAATTTCCAGGGAGTACTTATTACTGAAAGTTTCTCCTTTTTCCGGGATGTGGACGACACGAACAACCGCGTTGGGAAAACTATTTTTAATCTCTCTTAAACTAGCTAAGGCATTTTTGTATAGCTCGTTTTTGTCATACTCATTAGCCTGATTAAATTTAAGATGAGGACAAAAATGAACGAGTGAACTTTGATTTTTGCCCAAACTATACACATCACAGGCTAGATTATACAGACGTAACTGTTGCAGAAAATTTAGCTTGGGTTCCTCCGAAGAACCCTTAGTTTCATATAATTTTTTGGCCCGGTCTACCAATTCTTCTTGACTATCGTTGTAGTTGGCAATGTACATAACTGGAGGGTAATTTTCTACGCATTCCTTAGTGTTTTCTTGCTGGCAAAACCAGAGGGCTTGGTCTTGGATTAACGGATACCACAAAGTCCGAAAAAAGTCATTACCAATGACCATGATATTAATTTCATCAAAATGCGCCCCATCTTTAACACTTGTCAGTAATTGCTGAAATTGTTTGACTCCAGCGCCGGTAATACCAAGGTTGTATAGACTGATCTCTGGGCGATCCAAACGTCGCCTTAGTTGACTGATCCAGGACTGATTGCCCCCATCTCCGGCGGTGAAAGAGTCACCGACAAACACAACTTTTTTGCCGGGGGCGGAATCAAAATTGTAGTCTACGTCATCTACAAAACCGAGGTTATTGGTGCCATAGACAATGTCGTAATCAACTTCATCCCCATAGATAGCAACACTTCTAATTTTCGTTCTTGGCTCATACCTAACAGTTTTATCCCCCGTTCTCACCAGGGAAGGCTTGGTAAAAAATAAAATTCGGTCATAGAGACTGTATTTACCTATGCCAGTTAACCTCAATGCAATTTCAGCTATTACCAAACTAAGGACAATTGAAGCAAGAATTAAAGCAGTATTTTGACCAATTTTAATAATTTTGGGGGCGGGCATTGTTTTATCAGAAAAATAGGTTGAATGCCCCTTTACCTAAGGCAGCGGAGGATGTGAATGGAACAATGGGGGCAATGAGATTTCCATAAAGTACTCTATTTTGCTCCTTTTCCATCGGAAGACACGGCAACAGTAGACCGGGGACAGACCGAGTTGACATATCAAGTTTTTTTGATGTAAGATTATTCCATCAAGTTTTTTTGATGAGTTGTCATGGTCAATCGCATTAACCCCAAAGCCATTAAGGCTGGGGGAACGCTCAATTTGTTTGAAAAATACCTTACCCTCTGGGTTGCCCTTTGTATCGTCATTGGCATTGCCCTGGGGAAGTTATTGCCCGCGGTGGCCCAAACCCTCGATTCCTGGAGCATTTATAACGTTTCCATTCCGATCGCCATTTGCTTGTTTTTCATGATGTACCCCATCATGGTGAAAATTGATTTTTCCCAGGCACGACAAGCGGTCAAGGCTCCTAAGCCGGTGATATTGACCCTGGTGGTGAATTGGGTAATTAAACCGTTTACGATGGTGATTTTTGCCCAGTTTTTCCTGGGTTATCTTTTCGCCCCGTTGTTGACTGCGACGGAGATAATCCGGGGGCAAGAGGTAACCTTAGCCAATTCCTACATTGCCGGTTGCATTTTGCTCGGTATTGCGCCCTGTACCGCCATGGTATTGATGTGGGGTTACCTTTCCTATAGCAATCAGGGTTTAACCTTGGTGATGGTGGCGGTCAATTCTTTGGCTATGCTATTCCTTTACGCACCTTTGGGTAAATGGCTGTTGGCGGCCAGTAACTTGACAGTGCCTTGGCAAACCATTGTCTTATCGGTGTTAATTTACGTGGGTTTGCCCCTGGCCGCCGGTATTTATAGTCGTTACTGGATTTTGAAACATAAGGGACGGCAATGGTTTGAGAGTCAATTTTTGCATTACCTCAGCCCGATCGCCATTGTGGCTTTGTTATTGACGTTGATTTTGCTCTTTGCTTTTAAGGGGGAATTGATTGTTAATAATCCTCTGCATATTTTTCTAATTGCCGTGCCGTTATTTATCCAAACCAATTTCATCTTTCTCATTACCTATGTTCTGGGGTTAAAACTCAAACTCAGTTACGAAGATGCCGCCCCCGCCGCCCTGATCGGTGCCAGTAATCATTTTGAAGTGGCGATCGCCACCGCTGTGATGTTATTTGGCCTCAATTCTGGAGCTGCTTTGGCCACCGTAGTGGGGGTATTAATTGAAGTGCCAGTGATGTTAATGCTGGTGGAAATTTGCAAAAAAACAGCCTTTTGGTTCCCCAGGGACCCGGAAAAAGCCACTTTGCTAGACCCCCGTTGTATAAATCAAGAAATTAGGATCTAAAAACGTGTTTGGAAAGTTTTATTCTGCCCCCTCAATCGACCAACTAAAGCGACCGCAATACTGGGGAACTTTCACTCAGTTTCCCCCCAAATTTGGGGGGCCAGGGGGGCTTTTAAAACAAGCTCTAACCAACTTTGCCTAATTGCCAGCAATGACCGACTTTAACCATCCTCCCCGGATTTTATTTCTCTATGGTTCCCTACGGGAGCGTTCCTACAGCCGTTTACTGGCCGAAGAAGCGGGCCGCATCATCACCACCATGGGAGCGGAAACCAAATTTTTTGATCCGAGGGAATTACCCCTGCGGGGCCAAGTTCTGGATAGCCACCCCAAAGTTCAAGAATTACTAGAACTAAGCCAATGGTCTGAAGGCCAAGTGTGGTCTTCCCCGGAAATGCACGGCAACATTACAGGAATTCTCAAAAATCAAATTGATTGGATTCCCCTGGAAATTGGTTCCATTCGTCCCACCCAGGGCCGCACCCTAGCGGTGATGCAGGTTAGTGGCGGTTCCCAATCTTTCAATGCCGTCAACACCATGCGCATTCTTGGTCGTTGGATGCGGATGTTTACCATTCCCAACCAATCATCCGTGGCTAAGGCGTATCAGGAATTCCATGAAGACGGCACCATGAAGGATTCCCCCTATCGAGACCGGGTGGTGGACGTGATGGAAGAACTATACAAATTCACCCTGCTACTGCGGGACAAGGTGGATTATTTAACCGATCGCCATAGTGAAAGAAAAGCTAAGGTCAACACCGATGGTTGATGTTTTTCCCACTGAAACTAACTCCAATCACTCCAATTTATTCCATCAATTAATTAATCAAACTAATTAATCTAAGCGAGGCTAAAACTGTGAAAAAGGTAATGTTCGTTTGCAAACGTAATTCCTGTCGCTCCCAAATGGCAGAGGGCTTTGCCAAAACTTTAGGGGCCGGCAAAATTGCTGTTACCAGTTGTGGACTGGAATCTTCCCGGGTCCATCCCACCGCCATTGCCATGATGGAAGAAGTAGGCATAGACATCAGCGGCCAGACCTCCGACCCCATCGAAAACTTTAACGCCGACGATTACGACGTGGTAATTTCCCTTTGTGGCTGTGGGGTTAATCTGCCGCCGGAATGGGTAACCCAGGAAATTTTTGAAGACTGGCAACTGGAAGATCCCGATGGTCAATCATTGGAAGTTTTTCGCACCGTGCGGGGCCAGGTTAAGGAACGGGTGGAAAACCTGATCGCCAAAATTAGCTGATCTGCCCCATCCCCATTGATACCAACGATACCAAACCCCCAATTTGGCTATATGCTTAGGGAA
Organism: Synechocystis sp. IPPAS B-1465; assembly: GCF_003015225.1. Classification (GTDB taxonomy): domain Bacteria; phylum Cyanobacteriota; class Cyanobacteriia; order Cyanobacteriales; family Microcystaceae; genus Synechocystis. The sequence goes on from NZ_CP028094.1 coordinate 2,013,531, forward strand.
ATGGCTTTTTGCCACGAAACTTCACTAATCGTTATACAAGTTAATCAAAGGAGGGTTGTGGATCTTGGAAACCAATAAAGAAAGGATATTGGTGGTCGATGACGAGGCCAGCATCCGACGCATACTGGAAACCCGTTTATCCATGATTGGCTATGAAGTGGTGACCGCTGCCGACGGTGAAGAGGCGATCGCCACTTTCCATGAGAGCGACCCCGATTTGGTGGTGTTGGATGTGATGATGCCCAAGCTGGACGGCTACGGCGTTTGCCAAGAACTACGTAAAGAATCGGACATTCCCATTATTATGCTTACCGCCCTGGGGGATGTGGCCGATCGCATTACCGGTTTGGAACTGGGGGCCGATGATTATGTGGTGAAGCCCTTTTCCCCCAAGGAATTGGAAGCTAGAATCCGGTCCGTGCTACGGCGGGTGGACAAAAACGGTATGCCGGGCATTCCCAGTTCGGGCGTGTTGCAAATTGCCACCATTCGCATTGATACCAACAAGCGTCAAGTGTATAAAGGGGATGAGCGCATCCGCCTAACAGGAATGGAATTTAGCCTGTTGGAATTGTTGGTGAGTCGCTCCGGAGAGCCCTTTTCCCGTTCGGAAATTCTCCAGGAAGTGTGGGGCTACACCCCCGAACGCCATGTGGATACCAGGGTGGTGGACGTGCATATTTCCCGCCTGCGGGCCAAACTAGAGGAAGACCCCAGCAATCCCGAATTAATTCTTACTGCCCGGGGCACCGGTTACCTGTTCCAACGCATTCTGGAACCGGGGGAAGAACCGTAATTCCTAGGGATTTACCGAGGAATTTTCAGCCCATTGCCAGTTAATTGCCACCATGAGTGCAGATCCCAATCGTATTGTTCGTTTATTACCCCTTGGGGCGGGCAGTCTCGGGGGACTGTTATTGCTAATTAACCGCCTTTCCACCCCCATGTTAAACCCTTCCCAAGCCCGTTCCGATGTGGTGGGGGTAATTTTGGCGGGGATGCTGGTGTGTGTCTGGCTAATTTGGCAACGGATTCAGCCCAAGTCCCCGGAAGCGGTGGTGCTAGAAGGCAAAGAAGGCTTTGATTTACTGGATAGTCTGCCCCAGGAAATAAAAACAGAGTTAGCTTGGGCTTCCCATTTGCTCTTGACTAATACGGTCACCCAAACCATGGTGGTCTATTACGATCGCCAGGTGTTATTGCGCCGGGGCATTTTGAGTGAGCAAAAAGAAGTGAAACCGGGGCCGATTGTAGAACGGGTAATGCAAACCCAAAAGCCCGTTTATTTGGTGAATTTACCCCTCTATCCCGGTCGAGTGGAATTTGATTATTTACCCGCCAACACCCAGGGTTTAATCTGTCAGCCCCTCGACGATCGGGGTGTGTTAATCCTAGGAGCCAATATTCCCCGCAGTTATACGAAACAGGATGAAAATTGGGTCACGGGCATTGCTGATAAAATTGCCCATAGCTTGAGCATGCCCATCAATGCTTAACGGACAAATTTGAGCCAAGCAAAAATTTCCGCTGTGGTTAGGCTGAGGTCCAAACCATTTAATACTGGCAATAGTTCTTCCCTATTGTTCATCTCTGCAGCTTCAACACCGTAAAACTTTGGTGGGTACTGGGGAAAAAAAACTAAAATTGAACGTTCCTCTGGACTGATGAGCCACCCCAATTCACTGCCCTGCTCTAAGCAATAGAGAATATTATTAATTACCTTTGTTGCGCTTTGCTGGGGGGAGAGAATCTCAATTATCCAATCAGGGCAACTCGTAAAATGATTAGCAATATCTCCATCCGTAGTTAAGGGAATTCTTTGCCAACGAAATACAGAAATATCTGGCACCAGGGAACGATCAGCAAAGGTACAGCGTAACTCCGGCAAAGCATAGGCGAGGCGAAGGGGCTCGGCCACTTGGTTAATGGCCTGGCAAAGTCGGTATTGCAATTGACTATGCTGTCCCTGGGGCATGGGTTTTTGAGTAATAACTCCGTTCACATATTCCCACGCCGGAGAGTCTTCAATGTGGGATAGGGTGAGAAATTCCCATAGCGTTGTGATGGGGCTAGAGGCAAGCATAGTAACTATTCTCACAAGATGAGTTTATTCTGCCATGTAAGCATTTTAAGTATAACTCCGCCATGATCAACGTTCCAGGTAAGTTAAGCCAGCCAGTCTGACATGCAACTCAAGTCTAAAAAATAGCAAATTACCTCAAATTCTCTCAGCTAAAGTTAGCCAACGTTCTGTTTTTTGATCAATACTTTCACTTAAATTAGCTAAGCGTTCCGTCAGGTTTTGCAACTCGGTAAAATTGCCGTTGGAACTCTGGTAAAGTTGGGCTTCCAGTTGGGCTTTTTCTTCTTCCAATTGGGGAATTTGTTGCTCAAGCTGTTCGTATTCCCGCTTTTCTTTATAGGAAAGTTTTTTCGAGCTACTATCTTGGCTAACTTTGGTCGTAACAGAAGCAACTGGTTGAGATTTTTTTAACTCAGTTTCTTCTTGGTTTGCTCTAACCTGTTCTGCTTTTTTATATTCCAAATACAAAGTGTAATTGCCGGGATATTGCCGTAGTTCTCCCTCTTCTTCAAAAGCAAAAATGGTTTCCACGGTGCGGTCGAGGAAATACCGGTCATGGGAAACCACAATGACGCAACCGTTAAAATCTTCCAGGTAATCTTCCAACACCGCCAGGGTTTGCACATCCAAATCGTTGGTAGGTTCGTCCAAAATTAAAACGTTGGGGGCTCGCATCAACACCCGCAGTAAAAATAAACGGCGCTTTTCTCCCCCGGATAACTTGGCAATGGGAGCAAATTGTTGATTGGGGGGAAATAAAAATCTTTCTAACATCTGCCCAGCGGTAATTACTTCGCCGTCGGTGGTTTTGATCAATTCCGCCACACTTTTGAGGTAATCAATTACCCGTTGATTAGGATTTAAACTCAGGTCATCGGAGTGTTGATCAAAATAACCAAAATGAATGGTGCTACCAATGTCCACTGTGCCTTGGTCCGGCTCCAATCTGCCAGTGATCATATTCATTAAAGTGGATTTGCCCACGCCATTTTTGCCCACAATTCCCACCCGATCGCCGGGGGTGAAAATATAGGAAAAATCTTTAATTAATTGTTTGTTTTCAAAGCCCTTGCTAATGTTTTCCAGCTCTACCACTTTTTTGCCAATGCGCCGCCCAGCCGTACTAATATCTACTTTTCCCGTCCCCGTTTTAAAGCTGGTCTCCTGCATATCCTGGATGCGGTCAATGCGGGCTTTTTGCTTAGTGCTCCGGGCTTTAGGCCCTCTTTTTAACCATTCCAATTCCCGCCGCAACACTCCCCGGTGTTTTTTCTGACTGCTCTGTTCCGATTCCTCTGCTTCCGCTTTTTTGGTCAGATAATAACCATAGTTACCGTTGTAGCTATACAGTTCTCCTTGGTCAATTTCCAAAATACGGTTCGTCACCCGGTCCAAAAAATAGCGGTCGTGGGTAATTAATAACAATGCTCCCCGGAACCGTTGCAGGTAACTTTGTAGCCATTCCACCGAAAAAGCATCCAAATGGTTAGTGGGTTCGTCCATCAACAGCACATCCGGTTGGGACAACAATGCGGCGGCGATCGCCACCCGTTTACGGTAACCACCGGAAAGATCGCCTACTTTGGCATCGAGATGATCTACCCCCAACTGGGTCAGAATAATTTTGGCTTGGGTTTCCAATTCCCAGGCCCCACTGGTTTCCATCTGGGCTGATAGGGCCGACAGTTGATTAAGCAATTGCTCGTCACTGCCCTGGTGGGCCAACTTGTCCGACAGCAGTTCGTATTGTTTAACTAATTGCCACTGTTCGCCACTGTCCACAAAAACCTGCTCCAACACGGTGCGATCGCCGTCCATCTCTGGTTGTTGGGGTAAATAAACCACTTTGGCACTGCTGTTGCACCAATATTCTCCGCCATCAAAGGGTTCTAACCCGGCAATCATTTTCAACAGGGTGGATTTACCGGAGCCATTAACCCCAATTAATCCCACCCGATCGCCTGGCTCGATGTTGAACGTAGCGTCCCGCAGAATTTCTTTAATACCAAAATCTTTGCGGAGGGATTGAACAGTGATGAGAGCCATACGGGGAAATTTACCAGGAAAAATTGAGCAGACTGGCAAATTACAAGCCTTGGTCTGGGGCCCATTTTATCGAAAAACTGGGTTTACCCCTGGTCTTCCACCATGATTTGCCCTAGCCAAAATCGAAAATGGCGCTCCATTGTTTAACCACCTGTTTAGGCATCCCTATGGGTCGTGTTTTTGCCGCCCTAAAAGGGATGTTATGGAGATCACAAAAATGAACGAAAATCCCCTAAAGTAGGGTAGCTTACGGCGACATCGCCCTTGGTCTCACGTTAGGAAGGCATGGATCTATCACAGTTAATCTTTAATGGCATTGCGGTGGGAAGCATTATCGCCCTGGGGGCAGTGGGGTTGACCCTGACCTATGGCATTTTACGCCTGTCTAATTTTGCCCATGGTGATTTTATGACTTTGGCGGCCTATTTAACTTGGTGGGCCAACACCAGCGGCATTAATTTGTGGTTATCCATGGCCCTGGGTTGTGTCGGTACCATCATTGCCATGTTCATTGGTGAATGGTTGCTCTGGAAGCCCATGCGGGCCCGGCGGGCTACGGCAACAACGCTGATCATTATTTCCATTGGTCTAGCCCTATTTCTCCGCAACGGCATCCTCTTGATCTGGGGTGGCAATAACCAAAATTACCGAGTGCCCATTGTCCCTGCCCAGGATTTTATGGGCATTAAATTTGAGTATTACCGTCTACTGGTCATTGCTATGGCGATCGCCGCCATGGTGGTGTTGCATTTGATTTTGCAAAGGACGAAAGTGGGCAAAGCGATGCGGGCCGTGGCGGACAATGTTGATCTGGCGAAAGTATCCGGCATCAACGTGGAATGGGTAGTGATGTGGACCTGGGTAATGACCGCAGTGTTAACAGCCCTAGGAGGATCCATGTATGGCCTGATGACCACCCTGAAACCGAATATGGGGTGGTTTTTGATTTTGCCCATGTTTGCTTCGGTGATTCTAGGGGGCATTGGTAATCCCTACGGGGCGATCGCCGGGGGGATAATTATTGGCGTAGCCCAGGAAGTGAGCGTGCCTTGGTTTGGCACCAGTTACAAAATGGGGGTGGCATTGCTGTTGATGATCATCATTTTGTTCATTCGTCCCCAAGGTTTGTTTAAAGGCACTCAATAATGGCCAAAGCAGATAAACAACGACTGGATGCCCTTTTGGTAGCCAAAGGTTTATGTGAATCCAGAGCCCTGGCCCAGCGGTTGATCCGGGCGGGGGAAGTGAAAGTTAATCAACAGTTGGTGGATAAACCAGGCACCCTGGTAACCATGGATGTGGCGGTGGAACTAGCCCAAAGGCCTCCCTACGTTTCCCGGGGAGGGGAAAAGTTAGCCAAGGCCCTAACGGAATTTGCCATTGATGTGACCGGTCGCATTTGTCTCGATGGGGGCATTTCCACTGGTGGCTTTACGGATTGTTTATTACAAAGGGGAGCAACGAAGGTTTACGGCGTGGATGTGGGTTACGGCCAGGTGGCTTGGAAATTGCGTCAGGATGACCGGGTGATTTTGCGGGAGCGGGCCAATTTTCGTTACCTCACGCCCCAGGATTTGTATGGGGATCAACCCTGGCCGGACTTGGGGGTGATGGATTTGTCCTTTATTTCCCTTACCAAAGTGATGGCTCCCCTCTGGTCTCTCCTCGCTCCTCCCCGGGAAGTGGTGTTATTGGTTAAGCCGCAATTTGAAGTGGGCAGGGAAAAAATTGGCAAAAAGGGAGTGGTGCGGGATGCCCAAGCCCAGGCAGAGGCCATTGACCAAGTGTGGCGATCAGGGCAGAGCCTCGGTTGGCAGTTTAACGGTTTAACTTTTTCCCCTATCACCGGGCCGGCGGGCAATGTGGAATATTTACTCTGGCTCAGTCAATCCGCTGTTAACGCCTCTGCTCCAACGCTAGCTCAGTTGGGGGAAATTACCCAAAAAACGTTGGATTCTTTTAGAAACTGAATTGGGATTTTGTGTAAATTGTAAAGAGATAATCAGAAATAATAGTCGAGTCGACAGCTATTTTATTCTCTACTAAGTAGGTATTGTTCAGCACTTAATTTGAGCTTATCTCCTTTTAAAATCAACTGATCAATATAATCTTTTAATTCCATATAAGGCTGACGAGCATCTTTTTTATTACGTTCAATCATGCGCCTAGTTTCTGCACGAACTCGCCCTGCCCACTTATTTTTACCAAATATATCTAAACCAACGGAAACGATACTATCAGAATAGGCTTGGCTTGCGTCTTGATTAATTTGCCGAATGTGGGCGTTGATTTCCTTTTTAATAGCTCGTAGTTGCTTTTGGGCAAGATTAATTTGCTTGACTTGTAACTTTACGGATTGGGGAGAATCAAGCGTTAAGGTCAGTTGGTTGGCAATAGTTTGAATTTCTTGAATATTCATGAGTTTATTAGAAAGTTAATCAATTATTGTTTGAGCTTTTTGTAAATCTTCTAGTGCCTTCTCATGATTTCCAAGTTCTCTAAATACTATACTTCGATTAACATATGCCGCTTTGCACTTAGAATCAATGACTAACGCTTGATTATAATCATCTAAGGATTTTTGATGACAACCTAAATCGTAGTAAGCTACGCCTCTATTAATATAAGCCCAAACAAATGTTGGCTTAACAATTAAAGCATCAGAAAAATCTTTGATAGCCTTCTTAATCTGTCCCATCTTATAATAAGCAAGACCTCTATTATAAAATCCATTAAATAAATTACCATTTAAAGCCAATGATTGATCGAGGTAATCAATTGCAGACTGGTATTTTTCTAAGGAAAGGAAAGAAGAACCAAGGATATATAGTGTATTATCCTTATTAATGTGCATTGGATTCAACCTTAGAGAAGTAAAACAATCTTCAATAGCTGCATCAAAATCACCCAAAAGATTATGTATTTCAGCCCGTAATATGTAAGAAGATACAAAATTTGAATTTAGTTTTAAGGCTTCGTTGATTTTTTCAAGAGCATCTTGAGTATTACCCAGTAGTCTGTTAATAGCCCCTTGAATAGATAATTCAATGGGATTATAACACTTGTTGATATCGGTCTTAATTTGTAGCAAATCATTGTAACATGAAAGAATAAAACTACTTGCTTGTAGCTCAGAGATTATAATAATTTTAGAATAAAAAGCAATAACTGAATCTTGATAAAATTGCTTATGTTTTAGCCCCAGATATAAATCATTTTTGCTGTCTATATTATTACCTAGAAAAGAATGAGCAAAGCCCCTCAAAAAATAGGCTTCACAAAATCTATCATTAAATTCTAAAGCTTTAGTAAAAGAATCTATGGCATCAGATATATTTCCTAATATATATTGCTCTACTCCAAGTTTGAACAGATGCTCATGGTTGCTTGATTTTGTCAATATTTTTGTACAATCTTCGAATTTCTTTTCACTCTTTGATAAAGTGATTTTTTGGGTAAGCTGTAACCCCTTTTTGACCACATCAGAAGAATAACGAGCTAAATTTTGTTTGTAGTTATCAGTCATGAGATTAAACCCCTAATTGTTCTTTTAAATCCTGTAAACGCTCTTGAGCCTCAGCAATTTGCTCATCCAGATGTTTAGCCATTTCTGTCAAAAGATCTTGACCAGACTGTCGTGCTTGCTCTACTTGCTCCATTAACTCAAAAAGCTCCGTTTGTCTTAACTCTGCCATATCTCGATGGATGGCTACTAACCGAGAACGACACTGGGCAATCTGACGAATAACCCGAATTAACTCCGCTGCAACGCCTTCTCCTTGGACTGAATGAGGATCAGATTCCCAACTAGCTAAAATTTCCCGTAACCGTTGCTCATCGCCTTCTTCGTAGGCCTGATTTGCCGCGGCCATTAAATTTTGTCGTTTAGCCCTTTCCACCTCATCCGTTGCTAAATCTGGATGAACACGCTTTGCCACCTCTCGATATAGCTTTTTCAAACCATCCGACGGTTTAAAATTACGGGATGACTCCAAATAGTCCATGTACTCCGTAATCTGCGCTTCAATGCGTTCCAGTTCCGTATAGCGACTTCCGATCAGTCCTAAATACTGCTGTTCAAAACTATGTAACTCAGCTTGAAAAGTCGTCAATTTAAGCTCATTTTCCGCTAATTCTGACTCTAAAGTTTCAAGTTCAGCCTTTTTTGCAGTTAACTCTTCTTCTTCCGGACTTGTGTAGATGGTGAGGTCGTCCATTGTACTGACTGTTAACTTTAATGTTTTTATCCTAGCTTATTTATCAACTTTCATAAAGAGCTAAAATCAAAACCAGCTAGCCACTCTGGGGAATTTTGCAGAGCCGATCATCTCTAGACCTATCGTTGCGAATTTTCCTTTTGTACTGAGATTTCCCCAAAGTAAACATGGTAAGGTTTGAGACCGAGAATTTCAGCAGAGTTGACGGTCGGGTAGATGCATTTACTAATTCCAGCGGCGGGTTCCGGCAAACGGATGGGGAGCGGTCACAATAAGTTACTTTTAAATGTTTTGGGGCAACCCCTGCTGAGTTGGACAGTGCAGGCGGCATTGGCATCCCAGTCCATTGAGTGGATTGGCATCATGGGCCAACCCTACGATTTTCCAGCCTTTGAAGCTCTATTAACTCCCCTCCATAGCCCTAAACCAGTGCAGTTAATTGTGGGGGGAGATACCCGACAACAATCGGTTTTTAATGGCATCCAAGCTCTGCCCCCGGGGGCGAAATTTGTGTTAATCCACGACGGTGCCCGTTGTTTGGCTACGCCGGATTTGTTTGATCGTTGCACAGAGGCTCTCCAGCATTGCCAAGGATTAATTGCCGCCATGCCAGTGAAGGACACCATCAAAATAGTTAACGCTGATGGTTGGATCACTGACACCCCCGATCGCCAAGGATTGTGGGGAGCCCAAACGCCCCAGGGTTTTGACGTGGCCCTGCTCAAAGCCTGCCATGACAAAGGTAAACAGGAAGGTTGGGAAGTAACGGATGATGCGGCCCTGCTGGAAAAATGTGGGCAACCCGTGAAAATAGTGCCAGGGGAAGATACTAACTTGAAAATTACCACCCCCGTAGATTTGGCGATCGCCGAATTTATTTTGGGGCAGAGGTCGGCAAAATCCGCCTGAAAATAGGCAAATTTCGGGGTTCGGAAAGATCAAGCTAGGATGGAAGGGACTTTGAGCCTAGCAATCCAAGGAGACTTTTATCCATGACCGTTAGTGAGATTCATATTCCTAACTCTTTACTAGACCGGGATTGCACCACCCTTTCACGCCACGTACTCCAACAACTGAATAGCTTTGGGGCCGATGCCCAGGATTTGAGTGCCATCATGAACCGCATTGCCCTAGCGGGAAAACTGATTGCCCGTCGCCTGAGTCGAGCTGGGTTAATGGCCGATGTGTTGGGCTTCACTGGGGAAACCAACGTCCAGGGGGAATCGGTGAAAAAAATGGACGTATTTGCCAATGATGTTTTTATTTCTGTCTTTAAGCAAAGTGGCTTGGTTTGTCGTCTGGCTTCGGAGGAGATGGAAAAACCCTACTATATTCCTGAAAATTGCCCCATTGGTCGCTATACTTTGCTGTACGACCCCATTGATGGTTCCTCCAACGTGGACATTAACCTCAACGTGGGTTCCATTTTTGCCATTCGGCAACAGGAAGGGGACGATCTAGACGGCAGTGCGTCAGATTTATTGGCTAACGGAGACAAGCAAATTGCTGCTGGTTATATCCTCTACGGCCCCTCCACCATCCTGGTTTATTCCCTCGGCTCCGGAGTGCATAGCTTTATCCTCGATCCCAGTTTGGGGGAATTTATTTTAGCCCAGGAAAATATCCGCATTCCCAACCACGGCCCCATTTACAGCACCAATGAAGGTAACTTTTGGCAATGGGATGAAGCCCTGAGGGATTACACCCGTTACGTCCATCGCCACGAAGGTTACACTGCCCGTTATAGCGGTGCTCTGGTGGGGGATATTCACCGGATTTTGATGCAAGGGGGAGTGTTTCTTTATCCTGGTACGGAAAAAAATCCCGACGGCAAATTGCGTTTGCTCTATGAAACTGCGCCGCTGGCCTTTTTGGTGGAACAGGCTGGGGGAAGGGCTAGTGACGGCCAAAAACGTTTACTGGACTTAATTCCTTCTAAATTACATCAGCGTACCCCCGCCATTATTGGCAGCGCAGAAGATGTGAAATTGGTGGAATCTTTCATCAGCGACCACAAACAACGGCAGGGTAATTAGTTTACTTAATCACTGCAAATCGTTTGAGGTCTAGGAACGTCTTTTAAAAGCCCCCTAGCCCCCCAATTCTGGGGGGAATAGTGTTCAAAGTCCCCCAAATTTGCCGGAGCTTTAGTGAAGACATTTGGAGAGTGGATCATGACTTTTCAAACATACTCTAACGCCGGAGATTCAACTTTGTTGGTAAATCTACATTGATCAATCCTATGCGACAGTTATTGCTAATTTCTGACCTGGACAATACCTGGGTCGGAGATCAACAAGCCCTGGAACATTTGCAAGAATATCTAGGCGATCGCCGGGGAAATTTTTATTTGGCCTATGCCACGGGGCGTTCCTACCATTCCGCGAGGGAGTTGCAAAAACAGGTGGGACTCATGGAACCGGACTATTGGCTCACCGCGGTGGGGAGTGAAATTTACCATCCAGAAGGCCTGGACCAACATTGGGCTGATTACCTCTCTGAGCATTGGCAACGGGATATCCTCCAGGCGATCGCCGATGGTTTTGAGGCCTTAAAACCCCAATCTCCCTTGGAACAAAACCCATGGAAAATTAGCTATCATCTCGATCCCCAGGCTTGCCCCACCGTCATCGACCAATTAACGGAGATGTTGAAGGAAACCGGCATCCCGGTGCAGGTGATTTTCAGCAGTGGCAAAGATGTGGATTTATTGCCCCAACGGAGTAACAAAGGTAACGCCACCCAATATCTGCAACAACATTTAGCCATGGAGCCGTCTCAAACCCTGGTGTGTGGGGACTCCGGCAATGATATTGGCTTATTTGAAACTTCCGCTCGGGGTGTCATTGTCCGTAATGCCCAGCCGGAATTATTGCACTGGTATGACCAATGGGGGGATTCTCGTCATTATCGGGCCCAATCGAGCCATGCTGGCGCTATCCTAGAGGCGATCGCCCATTTCGATTTTTTGAGCTGATATTTTAGTTAACAATTCCGAATGGGCAAGCAAAGTAAGCTACAATTTGACATTGTTCAATTTTGAGTACAGGGTGTAAAGCCGAGGAGGGCGTTATTGCTGAGCCACTAAACTTGACGGTCAGTTTGCGCGGGACATTAGAAGTCAAGGAAAAGTTACAAATCTTCCGTCTGACGGGTTTGTTGGACGCATTTTCCGAGCCTACCTTCCGTAAGGTAGTCAGCGATCACATCGAAGCAGGGCCTCCCCATGTGGTGCTGGACTTGTCCACCATTGATTTTATTGATAGCTCTGGCCTAGGAGCTTTGGTGCAGGTAACCAAACTTTCCCAAAACAAACAGGGAAGTGTACAGATTGTCACCAACCCTAGGGTTACCCAAACGGTAAAACTGGTGCGTTTGGAAAAATTCCTCCATCTCCATAATTCCCTGGCTGAGGCGATCGCCGCTACCACTGAGGGGTAATGATGGTTGGTTGTTCACGGGTGGTCCAACCATGGTGGTGCTGTCCCGTTTTGACTGCAATGGGGAGGTGCCATGACCCAGTTTGATGACCATCCCCTTTGGCAATCTTCCCTGAACCCCGCTGATGCCCCTGCGGTACAGTCCCTATCCCCCGTGGCCCTGGCCTATCTAGGAGATGCTGTTTTTGAACTTTATGTCCGTTGTTGTTATCTGTTTCCCCCCCGTCGCATAGGGGATTTTCACCGTCGGGTAGTGGCCCAAGTTCGAGCTGAACAACAGGCCCAAATTTTAACCACCCTTTTACCCCAATTAACCGACCCAGAAAAGGAATGGGTGCGTCGGGGTCGTAATGCCGCCACATCTACCTCCCGGCGAGCTAATCCCGAACTGTACCAGGCCGCCAGTGGTTTAGAAACTCTTTTAGGTTATTTATACCTCAGGGATGCCCGTCGACTAGATGAACTATTAGCCTTAATTGAACTGCCCGACGCCGCCCCCCGTTAGCCCCCGAAAGTCATGACTGAAATGCCCAAGAAGAAATTTTCTCCCCGTTCTGCCCGTGGAGATAAGCCCCGCTATGGAGAGCAGAAACCCAAACTAAAGCGCAGTGGAGATAAACCCCGCTTTAACGATGACCAGCCCCAGGGTTTTAAAGAAAAATCCGATCGCTTCCAGGATAAGCCCCGTCCCCGGACCAACGACGATAAACCCCGACGGGCTGGGGATAAGCCCAGCAACTTTAAGAGTCGTTTTAAAGATAAAGACAGGGATAAACCCCGCTACGGTGACGATAGACCCCGGCGATCGGGCCAGAAGCCTCCCTTTGGCAAAACTTTTCCTGCTGCTCCCCCGCCGATGGACTCCGAGCAAGCCCAGGAAGCCTTGGATTTACTCTACGGCCACCATGCTGTTCTAGCGGCCCTAGACGGCGATCGCCAATTGAACCGCATTTGGATTACTTCCCATCTCCGCCACGACATCCGCTACCGCACTAAAATTCAAACCGCTAAGGCCAACGGCACGGTAGTGGATGAGGTCGATAATTTTCGCCTGAACCAAATCACCCACAACGCCAATCACCAAGGCATTGCCGCCCAAGTAGCCCCCTACCACTACTGGGAACTGGGGGATCTGATTGATAAAGCTAAAAGCCAAAGCACTGCTCCAGTTTTGATCATCATCGACAGCATCACCGATCCCCATAACCTGGGGGCAATTATTCGTACCGCCGAAGCGTTTGGGGCCCAGGGCATGGTGTTACCCCAACGGCGGGTAGCCGGGATCACTTCCACAGTGATGAAAGTGGCCGCTGGCGCCTTGGAACATTTCCCCGTGGCCCGGGTGGTAAATCTTAGCCGTGCGTTGGAAACATTGAAGGAGTCTGGCTTTTGGATCTATGGCACCGTAGCAGGGAAACAAACTGCTCTGCATCAAGCGGATTTGCGAGAACCCATGGGGTTAGTAATTGGCTCGGAAGGAGAGGGATTGAGCTTGCTCACCCAAAAACACTGTGACCATCTAATTACCATTCCTTTAGCCGGTAAAACCCCCAGTCTGAATGCTTCTGTGGCGGCGGCCATCAGTCTTTATGAAATTTTTCGCCAACGGGGTTTTGATCGCCCCACCCTATCCCACACTGCCTCCGACTTACGAGAAGTTTCCGAGGATTAGGAAAAGAAGGGACAAGGTAGCAGATTTAATTACGATTCTGCCGGCAATGTAACAAAATATTGCGGATTGGAAAGTTAAAATGACAGCAAACAAATCCCATTACCTTGTCTCTATCCCTACCCAAAGTCCTATGAAAGAACTGTGGATCCGTGTTTTATCCTTGCTGGGCATGGCTCACTGGGTTGTAATTAGCACCGGCGCTCCTCGCTGTACCTATTATTTTGGCCCCTTTGCCCGCCGTAGTAGTGCGGAAAAAGCCCAGCTAGGCTACCTGGAGGATTTGCGGGGAGAAGGAGCCCAGGATATTCAGGTAACCGTCAAGCAATGTAAGCCCGCCCGCTTGACCATTTTTGATGAGGCAGAGGAGTTAATGCCTATCCTTTCTCCCTAGTACTGAAAGCGTTACCTTTTTACCACGCTCAGTTTTCCCAGTCTGGCCCAATTCCTGGCGATCGCCGTTGGGCCTGGGTGTGGCTTTGATGGAGAATAATGGGAAGACTGTCCATTGATTTTTGCCTTCCCTGCCCATGACCCTGCGCCTGTACGATTCCCTCACCCGAGCCAAACAACCCCTGCAACCTCTCCACCCTGGCCTGGTGACAATGTACTGTTGCGGCATCACCGTCTATGACTATTGCCACCTAGGCCACGCCCGTACCTGCATTACCTGGGATTTGGTGCGTCGTTACCTGCAATGGTCGGGTTATGAGGTGCGCTATGTGCAAAATTTCACTGATATTGACGACAAAATCCTCAAACGGGCAGTGGACGAAAGCTCCACCATGGAGGCGGTGTCAGAAAAATTTATCGCCGCCTATTTTGAAGATATGGAAGCGTTGGGAGTGCAACCAGCGGATCTTTACCCCAGGGCTACCCACACCCTAGATGGCATTAAAAGGTTAATTGCGGAGTTGGAAGCTAAGGGCTACGCCTATCCCAGCGGTGGAGATGTCTATTACTCAGTGCGTAATTTTGACGGCTACGGCAAGCTCTCTGGACGCAGGCTAGAGGATTTGCAGGCGGGGGCCAGCGGCCGGGTGACAGTGGCCGATCCCGATGGAGCCCAAAAACAGGACCCGTTTGATTTCGCCTTATGGAAAAGCGCTAAACCGGGGGAACCGGCCTGGGAATCTCCTTGGGGTAAGGGGCGGCCGGGCTGGCACATTGAATGTTCCGCCATGGTGAGGGAATTTTTAGGGGAAACTATTGATCTACATGTGGGGGGCAATGATTTAATTTTTCCCCACCACGAAAATGAAATTGCCCAATCGGAGGCGGTGACGGGTCAACCCCTGGCCCAGTATTGGCTCCATAACGGCATGGTGAAGGTAGATGGAGAAAAAATGTCCAAATCCCTGGGGAACTTCACCACCATTCGGGCTTTGCTAAAAACCGTTGACCCCATGGCAATCAGACTTTTGGTTCTCCAAGGTCATTACCGTAAACCGCTAGATTTCACCGAGACGGCGATCGCCGCCGCCACTAATGGTTGGCACACGCTAAGGGAAGGTTTGCAATTTGGCTATGACTACGGTGGAGATTTTGGCTGGGAGTTGGCATTTACCCCCCTAGGCCCCGACGCGAACCAATGGACGGTGGCATTCCAGGAGGCGGTGGACGATGACTTTAATTTTGCCGGTGGTTTGGCCGTAATGTTTGAATTGGCCAAGCATCTACGGTCTGAGGGCAATAAATTAAAATTTGAGGGGTCCACCCCCGCCGATCTGGATTTGTTGCAAACCCAATGGATTACTTTGGTCAGTCTGGCAGAGATTCTGGGTTTAAGTATTAATCCCGAGTCCCAATCTAGCAACGATAATGGTTTGACTGATGGGGATATTGAACAACTGGTGGCCCAACGCACCCAAGCCCGAAAAGATAAAAACTGGGCCGAAGGCGATCGCCTCAGGGATGTGCTGCAGGAAGCGGGGATCACATTGGTGGATAAACCCGGTGGGCTAACGGAATGGTTCCGCTAGTCCAACTTTGTGGGATAATTTAGTTTATTGTTACCAAAAATCTTTAAGGGAGTAACCCAACCGTTGCAACAATGACCGCAGAATGGGCAAGCTCAGGCCAATCACGTTGCTGGAACAACCATCCAGTTTATTAATTAACATTCCCCCTTTGCCTTCCAGGGCAAACGCCCCAGCACATTGGAGGGGTTCCCCACTACCCACGTAGGCTTGGATGGTGTCGTCATCCACATCAGCAAAATGAACTTTGGTTAACCCCGTTTGGCACAGGCAACGGTTTTGGGTGCGGTCAATCAAGGCATGGCCCGTGTACAGTTCCCCCACCTGACCCCGCATGGTTTGCCAACGGGCGATCGCCACCGCGGGCGACTCTGGTTTACCGTAGGTTTGACCATTAACCAATAAAAGGGAATCACAGCCGAGGACGAGGGCATCAGCGAATTTACTGGCCACCGTTCCTGCTTTAGCCTTGGCCAGAGCTTCCACCAGGGCCACTGTGTTGTCGGCGGCTAAGGAAGATTCATCGAAATGGCTCACGGCCACTAGGGGGCTAATGCCGGCCATTTCCAGCAAACGTTTGCGGGCGGGGGAAGCAGAAGCAAGAACAAAAGTTGGAGGCATAATCGTTGTTTTTTAACACTCATTGTACTACAAAGGCAATGCTCCCCGAGGGGGATAACCGGCCTGGCCAAAAGGGGGCGATGGGTTATGCTAGCTTCGTTAACACAGCCGTCCCTGAGCCAAGGACGGGGTTTTAGACCCAGTTTTTTTTTGATGAAGCGAATTATCCTCGCCCTGTTGACGGTTATTTCCCTGGTGCCCTTTTTACTTTCCCTGGTGGGAAGCTTAGAAGAACCCCAAGTACAGTCTCAGCTACAACTTTCCCAAACCAATCTGTTGTTGCAAGCTTCGGCTTGGCAGGGGAAGGGGGAATCGGGAACATGGCGGGAAACCCTGCAAACAGCCCTATTGGAAAGTCAACCCCAACAGGGAGGGTTAAAACAGTACGAAATAGCAGTCCAGGAATTGACTGACTATCTAGACCGGCTCAAAAATCAACAGGCGACCCTGGAGACATCCCCCAATGTCAATCCGGCCCCAATCCAAGCAGTCATTGCCAAAAATCAAAAGACCCTAAACCAAATTCAAATTAATTTGGGGTTGCTCCAATACGCTGAGAATCAGACGCAAAAATCCCTCGATACTTGGCAATCTGTAGTGAGCAACGGTGAGCCAAATGAGCAAGAAATCGCCACCGTGCTGATTGCTCTACAACAAGCCGAACCCATCCCCTCCAATGCGGAAGCGGTTATTAATAGCCAATTAAAGGGATGGTTTCGTTGGCAGGGACTGACCCAGCTTTATCGCCGCCAAGGTAATCTTGAAAGCCTCGATCAGGTTTGTGATACCCCCGCCTGTGGAGCGTTGCAAACAGAAGTGGAAAAGGCTAGCCAGCGGGCCCTGGTGAAATTAGCCCTACTCAACAGCTTGCCTTTGTTGGGAGGAGGCATCGGTGTTTTGCTGATGATTGGACTGTTATTGCAATGGGCTTTGGGTCGGGAAAAGGCAATTCTAGCTACTAACGCCAAAACCAGATGGGACACTCCCTGGAATTGGGAAACCACTTGGCAGGTGTTGGTGGTGGGTTTCTTTTTTCCCAGCCAGATTGTTTTGCCGTTGGTGGTGGGGGTGTTACCTCTGCCCATGGCGGATTTGTCATTGATGGGCAAAGCCTTCTACGTATTGGCCACCTATGGGGCGATCGCCGCAGTGGGTTTGGGGTCTTTATTCGTCTCCCTAAAGGACTTTCGTCCCCTACCCCAGGATTGGTTTACCCTGCGTCCTAACTTCGGAGCCATTTTGTGGGGCTTGGGAGGCTACCTGGTGGCATTGCCATTGGTGGTGTTGGTGTCCTTAGTAAATCAAGAAATTTGGCAGGGCCAGGGGGGCAGTAATCCCTTGCTTTCCCTTGCTTTGGATTCCCAAAATTGGTTAGTGCTAGGAATTTTCTTTTTTACCGCTGCCGTTTTAGCGCCGGTGTTTGAAGAAATTATCTTCCGGGGCTTTCTCCTACCAGCCCTAACCCGCTACTTTCCCGTTAGTGTAGCCATTATTCTCAGCAGTTTACTGTTTGCCATCGCCCATTTGAATGTGTCGGAAATTTTACCTTTATTTGTTTTGGGCTCCATTCTCGGCCTTGTTTATAGCCGTTCCCGCAATCTTTTATCTTCGATGATTCTCCACAGTCTCTGGAATAGTGGAACATTGTTAAGCCTATTTATTTTGGGTGGCAGTTGAATGCTGATAGTGCCCTGATTTTGAAAGTAAGATTCTAGAATGGTGCTGGCAGGCCGAATTTTCCTCTAGCCCCCTAACCTGTGGTGAGTCGCCAGTGGACTGGTGAGTTTTTATGGACTGGCTTTTCTATTTGTTCTTAACAGCCGTTTTTTACGTTTACCGTTTAGTCAGCCTGAAATCGAGAACAGAGCAGGAACGCATCGGTTCAACGCCGGTGTTTTTCTCTACCCTCGGTTTTTTTGCCATTTTTGAATTTGTTTTTGCGGACTCTTTGTTTAGACTGCCACTATTTCATGTTTTAGGGCTAATTTTTTCCTTTATTTGTGCTTTTACCATTTATATTTACCTGCGGAATTTAAAAAAGGAGGTAGAAGTGATTTTCGAAAAATTAGTCAAACAAAGTCAGGGCAAAGTGAGCGTACTGACTTTTATGCAACGTACTAACATGACTAAAGATGAAGCCATGGATTACTTAGACGCCAAATTACGCCAGCTCCCTGGCATCACCTACGAAACCCTGGGCAATATTTATTATGAATTTGACCGTTGGTAAGGGCTTCTGCGGTGGCCATCTAGACTTCAAGTCTGGGCCCAGGAACCGTGCAGGGGATAGGGAATGTGATGCTTTAACTTCAAAGTGGCGATCGCCGGAGCAGTAATGTCCTGAGCATCAAGAATCACTAGTTCGGAACGGTGCAAATCAGCTTTATAAATCAAGCAGAGCAACCAACCATCATCTTCAGCCACGCCACCGGGTCGGGGCACAAAAATAGGTTCCCCGGCAAAACCATGGGGGGCAAAGGAACGTAGAGTTTCAGTGCCGGACTCTAGATCTACTTTGAGAATGGCCTGAAGGGGAGCATTGCCTGTGCTATGGTGTGCGGCTCCCATGTAAACATAGCGATATGGACGGCCAACCTGCTGGGGATGGACAACGGGAAACTCGCAACAACGACTAACCATTAACTGTTTTTCCACCGTGGCTGCTGCGGGATCAATGGTGAAACGCCATAACTGTCCGGGATCTAAATTATCGAAATTCGTACTACGAAAATCCCCATCGGTGTCTACCTGGGGCAGGGAATTGTAACAAATGGAATCGAGGATTATTTTGCCATTTTCCTCAAAAGCGTTGGCATGGTGAAAAACAAAGCCTGCCTGTACCGGAATTCTTTTTATTTCTCCACCGTCCCTAGGAACGAGAATAATTTGAGCAGGTTTATCGGGATGAAATTGCACACATTCCCCTGCTCCTCGCAAACCGAAAAGGTAGGGTAACCCGTTGAGAGTAACGTTATTTTGCAGAAAAATGGCGTAATGGGGCGTGATCGCAAAATCATGAATAAAAGCAAAACCAGGAAAAGTTTCAGTTTTTTGCCGCAACAATTTACCCTGGGGGTCTAGCTCTAACAGGGTGAGGGTACTGCTCAAGCTGGATTTAATTGAAAAGGTCACATAGCAGGGTTGGCCCCCATCAAAAGTTGAAGCCGGATCAATGCGGGGATGGGCCGACAGGGGTTGCCCTTCCGCAAGAATGCCGCCCAAATCATCCAACCCAATGGTTGCTAAGTTTGATGGTTCCAAGCGATGGGGTTGTCCCCCTTCCCATAGGGCCAAGAGGCGATCGCCCCAGTAGGTAATGTTGGTGTTGGCAATGTTTTTTAGCCGTAAGTCAAAGATAGTTTTGAGCCAGCCCCCCGCCGGTTGGGAACCAAAGACGCCCCGATAGATCATTTTTCCCGCTTTTTGCTCTTCCACGTAACCCTGGGTGCGGACAAATTTGCTCTGGAAATGTACTCGACCGTCCCCAGGAAATTTAAAGGCTGTCACCATGCCGTCCCCGTCAAAGGGATGCTTCAAAGGGCGATCGCCAATTTCCAATAATCCAGGGCCGTTGCGATAGAGCGTTCCCTGGAGGTCTGGGGGTATGCTCCCTTCCACGTCTTCGACCCAATAATCCCACTCCTGGGGCTGGGACTGGTAACCTCTCAGCCAATCCTGCGGACTGTAGGAGCGCTGCGATGGGGAACTGGTTGGGGGGGAAGTGACCATGGTCAATGGGGAAGTTTGTTACATTTCTTTACTTTTACCATTGTAACGTTCTCCGCTCCGGGGAACTGGGGGTTAAAATCTATACGTAAAGAATCTGAAGTTTTTCCACTTTCGCCCAGGGAGGTAAATGATGGCGACCGAAGTTTTAAACAAGCCCAGCAATAGCACAATCCGCAAACACGCCCCCCGTTACCGGGTCTTACTGCACAACGATGACTTCAACTCCATGGAGCATGTGGTGCAAACTTTGATCCAGACGGTGGCGGGCATGACCCAGCCCCAAGCGGTGGACATTATGATGGAAGCCCACTTTAACGGCATGTCTTTGGTGATTACTTGTGAGTTGGAACACGCTGAGTTTTACTGTGAAACCCTGCGGAGTCACGGGCTGTCCAGCACCATCGAACCGGACGAATAGGCCCTAATTTTTTCTTGATGACAACGGTTGATCCGGTGGAACTTCAGCGGCGGAGGGCATTAGACATCCGTAACTCGCCAACTAAGTTTGAGGTTGAACCAAAAGTTCCAGAGGGTCACTAGGGCGATCGCCAGGGCGTTGGCTAGGTAGCGGTTGAAGTGGGAAAAGTTAAAGAAGAAATTCAACAGCCCCAGGTTAATGCCCAGGCCAGCCCAGCAGATCAGGTTAAATTTGAGCAGACGTTTACTGACTTGGGAGGGACTATTTTGTCCCTGGGTTAGATCTTGAAAAGTCCAACGGTCATTCCAAAAAAAGTTGTTCAGGATGGCTAACTGGGCGGCGATGATCTTACTGCGGCTCAGGGGCAGATCTCCCAGGGATGGTTCCGTGAGGATAAATAAAATGGCCATGTCCACCGCCACTCCGGTTAGCCCCACCGCGCAAAATTGCAAAAACCGGGAGGAAAGGGACAACCTCAGTTTGCATAGATGCTGGAGATATTCCACATACTGTCGCCAAGTGACCTTGCTTTGCCCCGATCGCCGTTCTTGAAAAACGTAGCCGACCTCCGCCAACCAACGGATGCGCCCCCGGGCCGTCACTTCAATGAGGATTTTGTAACCCACTGGACTGAGGGGACAATCGGCGATCGCCTGACGCCTAACCAAGAAAAAACCACTCATGGGGTCGGACAGACGGCCAATTACCTCCGGCAGAATTAATAAACCTAGCATCTGGGCCCCCCGGGAAAGTAGCCTTCGCACTAAACTCCATTGACTGACCCCCCCTCCTGATTGATGACGACTAGCCACTGCCAAATCTGCCCCCCGCTCCATTTCCGCCAACAGGGCCAGCAAGACCTGGGGAGGATGCTGTAAATCTGCATCAATAACTCCTAAAAAATTTCCCCTAGCTTCTTGCCAACCTCGAATCACCGCCGTGGATAAACCTCGTCCTTCTGTTCTTCTAATTACTCGCAATTGGGGATAGGTGTCGCTTAAGTTAAAAGCCTTTTGCCAAGTTAAATCGGGACTGTCATCGTCCACCACAATCAACTCATACTGTCCAGACCAACGGTTTTCCAACAGTTTCACCAGGGTAGTTACCATGGCTTGGATATTTTCCCCTTCGTTATAGGTGGGCAACACTAGGGAAAGGAAAATACCATCGGCCTCCCCCAGCTTGGGCACTGTTAGGGCAGTGGCTGGCGATGGCAGGGGAAAATAGACCATGGACAGGGGCAGAAAAATTGACAATAACCGTCCTAATTATGGCCTGTGAAAGGGCCAAGGGAAATTCCCCTCAGCTAAGGCTAGGTACAAGGGGAGCCCAACGAGTAAAATGCGATCGGGTTTTGAGCCCGTTTGGTTGTGACTCTTTTGTATTTCGTTGGAGAAAAATTGTGGATCTAAGCCGTATTCCTGCCCAGCCCAAAGCCGGTTTGATCAATGTGTTGATCGAAATTCCCGCAGGGAGCAAAAATAAATACGAGTTCGACAAAGACATGAATTGCTTTGCCCTCGACCGGGTACTGTATTCCTCTGTGCAATATCCCTACGACTACGGTTTTATCCCCAACACCCTGGCTGACGATGGCGATCCCCTCGATGGCATGGTGATTATGGACCAGCCCACTTTCCCCGGTTGCGTAATTACCGCCCGCCCCATTGGTATGTTGGAAATGATTGACGGTGGCGATCGGGACGAAAAAATTCTTTGTGTTCCCGCCAAAGATCCCCGCTACACCTACGTTAAATCCATCAATGACCTGGCTGGGCACCGCTTGGATGAAATTGCCGAGTTCTTCCGCTCCTACAAAAATTTGGAGAAAAAGGTGACAGAAATTCTGGGCTGGAAAGATGTAGATGCAGTGCTGCCCTTGGTGGAAGAGTGCGTTAAGAACTACAAATAGTAGTTGGGGTGGAGCTAACTGAACCGGTAAATCCTCTAAATTTTGTTTGCCCCCGGACTTCTTAATTTGGGGGGCTATGGGCTCAAATCGAGGGTCTTCCCCTGGCCCTAAAGCCCCCCTCCTATTAGTTGATAGGGGCGATAAGACTTTTAAATATCTTCTTCAAACAAGGGTTTGGCTGGATTCTTGCCATTGCCTGGTGACCGACCCCGGACAAATTTGTTTAGAATTACTCTTGATCTCCAGAGGCTTAGCTAATTGCCATGCTTGTTAAATCCACTACCCGCCACGTCCGTATTTTTAGCGCTGAAGTACAAGGTAATGAACTGATTCCCAGTAACAATGTCTTGACCATGGATGTGGACCCCGATAACGAATTTGTTTGGAATGAAGATGCTCTCCAACAGGTTTATCGTCGCTTCGATGAGTTGGTGGAGTCCTACAGTGGTGAAGATTTAACTGACTACAATTTACGGCGCATTGGCTCGGATTTGGAGCATTTTATCCGTGACCTGTTGCAAGCAGGTAAAGTTAGTTACAACCTAGATTGTCGGGTGTTGAATTACAGCATGGGGCTGCCCAAGGTGGAAAATCAGGAAACTGCAGGAAAATATTGGCTGGATAACTAACTTGGTATCAATTGACCATAACTGGAGGGAGGCTTAACACTGTGCTCGATCGCCATTGGCATAATCAAAATAATTGTCGGCCAAGCTATTGGTCCCATGTGACCACTGTGCTGACGATATGTCTGCTGGCGATCGCCATGGGTTTAGGGGGTTGTCAATCTTTATCGGCATCGTCCCCGCCCCCCTTAATTAAAACTAGCGAACCAGTGCAGTTGGGCAACCTGCGGGAAGTATCTCCCCCCAAAACAATACAAGCCCTAGCCTCCAGCTTTAATCAATACCAACCCCAGGTAACAATCCTCTCCCCGGCCCCCGATACGGTGCTCAAAAAGACCACAGTGGCGGTGAAACTCCGGGCGGAAGACCTACCCCTGAACCAAAATGACACTGTTCCCCTGCGGGCCCATGTCCATCTAATTTTGGATAACGAACCCTATCGGGCGATTTATAACCTAGACCAACCCATTGTCCTAGAAGATTTGGAGCCGGGCACCCATACCCTGCGGGCCTTTCCTGTCCGCCCTTGGCACGAAAGCTATAAAAACGATGGGGCCTATGCCCAAGTTACTTTCCACGTTCTCACCAAAACCGACAGCAATAATCCAGACTCCGACCTACCCCTATTGACCTATAGCCGTCCCAAGGGAGACTATGGCGCTGAACCAATTCTTTTGGACTACTATTTAACCAACGCTCCCCTCCACATTGCAGCGACCAATGATGCTGACTTGAGCGA
This sequence comes from Synechocystis sp. IPPAS B-1465, assembly GCF_003015225.1. Classification (GTDB taxonomy): domain Bacteria; phylum Cyanobacteriota; class Cyanobacteriia; order Cyanobacteriales; family Microcystaceae; genus Synechocystis. The sequence continues at coordinate 2,037,010 of NZ_CP028094.1, forward strand.
TTGGCGCATCCGGGTCACTGTCAATGATGAAAGTTTTTTGGTGGACCAATGGCAACCCATTTACCTGGAAGGCTTTGAAACCGGGGAAAATTGGCTCAAATTGGAGTTCATTGACGAAGCGGGCAACCTAGTGGCTAACCGTTTTAACAACACAGTGCGGGTGATCAATTACCAACCTGATGGCCAGGATGCCTTTTCCCGTTTAATGCGAGGGGATGTGCCCTTAGCGGAAGCCTACACTATGGTCGGCTTGGACCGCCCCTTTGGAGTGGAGCCTGTGGAGGAAGCGGGAGAGCCGGAGCAATTGGTGGAAACTGCGCCGGAACCTGCCATTCAAACGGAAGCAACGGAATCAGTTGAACTCGATCAACAGGTTGAAGTGGAGGAAACGGAAGTAGTAGTGGAAGAAGTTCCCCTTGCCGCTCCAAAGGAGACCATACAGGATTTGAACACTTCCCCAGAGGGCATTACAGAAGAAAATATTTCCGAGTCCCCCCCACAACTATCCCCAGATATCCAACAGCCTGAAGCGGTGGAGGAACCGGAGTTAGTAGGGGAGACAGAAGAGGAAATACTGCAGACAATGGTAGAGGAAAAGGTGATTGAAGAAGAAATTACTGAGCTTCCGACAGCACCTTCAGAACCGTTGGATAAACTGACCCCTACTCCCTCAGATAGTTGAGCAAGAATTACCAGCGCTATGGTTTCCCAGAGTATTGCTTGAGCCTGGGTGAATCAGCTTTTAGGTGGTAAAAGTCCTATCTTTAATGCTTTGATCAGATAAATCTTGCCAACCGAATAATCGGCCAATGGCGATCGCCTGGGCTTGGGGCATTTGGCCATGGGAAAAGGCCCAGGGTAAATGGGGGCAGAGTTCCGCCATCTGGGTTTGGAACCAATCTAAAACGTAGGGACTGCCGTAGACGATTAATCCCTGTAAGGATGGATGGGTTAAACATTGGCGATACAGCGCTTGGGTTGCAGATGTTAAACCCGCAGTGCCCCGGAAGGGATTGCCCCGAATAAATACCTGGAGTAAAAATGGATTTTGACCAAGGGGATAGTGTTCCAACAATTCTGGAGTGAGGATTTTGACTGTGTATCCTCCTTTCACCGGCAAAGTTAGAGCAGGACAAGCCCGGTCAAGGAAATCGGCGGTAAGTAAATCATCCACAATAACTAAATTTTTTCCCGGTTGATCGCCTAGGTTGGCAATGGGCAAATCTCCCTCGCTTTGCAGTGCTGCAGTGAGAATTTGATCCACTAATTTGCGGCCGGGCCCAGTTTGTAAATTAATGGTGAAATTGTTCGGATCAGGGGCGGGGGCTAATTTTTCCTTGGCAGTTAATACCCGTTGCAAAGATTGTTCAATTCTCTCCTCCGTTAAACGACCCGATTCCACCGCCTCGGCGATCGCCGCAATCACAGTTACTGGATCTGGTGGCATTAAGAGAATATCCACCCCTGCTTCCAAAGCCCGTACCGCCACTTCCCTAGGGCTAGCAATGTCCGTAATTCCCCCCATAATCAGCGCATCGGTGACAATGATGCCGTCAAAACCGAGTTTTTGTCTTAATTGTCCAGTCAAAATGGCCGGGGATAAAGTTGCCGGATTACTATCGTCCCAAGCAGGGACAAGAATATGGGCAGTCATCACACTATCCACCCCTTGGGCGATCGCCTGCTGAAAAGGAAGCAACTCTAAGGTTTCCAGTCGGTCGATGGGGTGGGGAATAACGGGCAAATGTAAATGGGAATCGGTGCTAGTGTCCCCATGGCCAGGGAAGTGTTTAGCAGAATTTAGCACAGGAAATTGCTGGGTTCCCGTAATAAATTCCCGCACTAAAGTCCCCACAATCTCCGGGGTTTCCCCAAAGGCCCGCACATTAATTACTGGATTGTTAGGATTATTATTCACATCGGCGATCGGGGCCAAAATCCAATTCAAGCCCACCGCTAGGGCCTCCTGGGCAATCACTTCCCCCATCTGCTTGGCATATTGTTGAGCCAAGTCTAAATCTTGCTCGGCAATGCTGCCTAAAGCCATGGGAGGGGGAAACCAAGTGGCACCGGAGAATCTCTGCCCCACCCCCTCCTCAATGTCAGCGGCTAAAAGTAATGGCGTCGGAGCCCAACTTTGTAACTGAGCAGTGCGTAAAGCTAATTCAGCCCCACTGCCCCCTAAGAGAATTACCCCGCCCAAATTAAGGTTTGCTAACCAATTCTGCAGAGTTTGATTGGGAGCTTCCCAAGCAGGGTAACGAATTTGATGGTCAAACAAAAATCCTGAGGCCCGCACCACAATTAATTGGCCGATTTTTTCTCGTAAAGTCCAATTGCCGGGGTTGATGGCCGCCATAATTTTCGCTTTGCTTATTGTTAAAATACTAAATAGTTAAAAATCAATTTCTAGTTGGGTCAAGCTTAACGAATTTAGTTTCATTGATTGCCAAAAAAAACTGATTTTAGTAATCATTAAATGGACATAAAACGTTGCTGATAATCTTCCAAAAGTAGCTTGGTAAAACTATTAAGGGGAAAATCCAATGCTTCTAGGGGAGTGACCCATTCCCATTCAACAATTTCCTCATTGGGAATCACCTGAGTGGACTCACAACGGGCGTAGTAGTTTAATAAAACAAAATGGGCTGGGCAATGGAACTGTTCATCATTCACCGCTTCCTGTACCAAAGCAAACTTTATTTCCCGTAGATCTAACCCCACTTCTTCTTGGAATTCCCGTTTTAGGGCCGCTTCTAATGTTTCTCCCCATTCCACCTTTCCCCCAGGCACCCCCCAGGTGCCCCGCCATTTGGTGGTTTTGACAATTAAAACTCGGCCGTCGGGGGCAGTAACCAGCGCACCAACCGTAGCTAAGGGAAATTGGGGAGGCATGGCAGGGAAAAATTATGGCAATTTTTGACGGGGTGATCATACCATGGTTAGCTGGGGAACTTGTTGTTCTTAGTTCAATATCTGGTAGTCAGCTAGTACTTAATCAATTTATGGATACGTTAAACGTTAAGGGAATTCGAGCCTATGGTTACACTGGCTACTTCGATGCAGAACAGTTTTTAGGGCAATGGTTTGAGGTTGATCTCACCATCTGGATCGATTTGGCCAAGGCTGGGCAGAGCGATGACCTAAACGATACCCTCAACTATGCGGATGCGGTGGCGATCGTGCAAAAGCTCATCCGTGAGTCCAAGTTTAAAATGATTGAAAAACTGGCCGAGGCGATCGCCGATGCCATTTTAGGAACAGGCAAAACCCAGCAAGTAAAAGTGGCCCTGACTAAGTGCCAGGCTCCCATTCCAGATTTTGACGGGGATGTGACCCTAGAAATTCTTCGGAGTCGTTAGATTATTTAAGGTGTTAACCATGGGTTGGTCTAACATACTCAGTTTGTTTGGGGCGATGTTGATCCTAGCGGCTCTTCCCAGCTTGAGTGTGTTAACCGTTTCGAGTAAAAGTGCCAGTGGTGGTTTTATTCATGGCTTATTTGCGGCCCTTGGCGTTGTTTTAGGCGATATTATTTTTATTCTCATTGCTCTCTGGGGTTTAGCTTTTTTACGGGGGGCAATGGGCGATTTTTTTGTCATTCTTAAATATATCAGCGGCATTTATTTAAGTTGGCTGGGAATTAACACTATCCGAGCCAAAGTTAACAATCAAAGTCTGGCCAAGGTAGATGTCAAATCCCTCTCTTCTAGTTTTTCCGCCGGATTGCTCATAACTTTAGCCGATCAAAAAGCTGTCCTGTTTTACCTGGGCTTTTTACCCACTTTTGTTGATGTCAATAATATTGCCTATCTTGATATCGCAGTCATAATCTTAACCGCCATTCTGACGGTGGGAGGTGTAAAAATATTTTATGCTTTTCTTGCCCACCGCTCAGGGCTATTAATCAGTAGACAAAATAAACGGATAATGAATTATTTAGCCGGCGCTCTAATGATTTCCGTTGGTGTATTTTTGCTTATTTCAAGCTAGCGAAGGTCAATCAATTGGGTAAATTCCATACAAAAAAGTGACCGCCATCTCCACTACCAGGAAAATGGCGATCGCCAATATGATCAACGTGATCAACAACTATTAGGAAAACAAAAGTTTAGTATTCGGTCACGCTGGGATCCACTTCCCGACTCCAAGCAGTGATACCCCCTTTAACATTGATGCCTTCAATGCCGGCCTCTTTAAGCAGAGATAAAGCTTTGGTGGAACGCCCCCCCAATTTGCAATGGGCGATCAAAATGCCCTCGTGGCCGTCTAGCAATTCTTTGACCTTGTCAATGCCATGGCCTTCTTCAATGTCCGGCAGAGGCACTAGTACGGAGCCAGGGATCCGGGCAATATCATATTCATTGGGATTACGAACATCTAAGAGGATAAAGTCTTTTTCTTGACTTTCCATCAAGGCATGCAACTCTCGTACTGTCATTTCCGACAGAGCAGAGGCCTGTTCTGCTTCAGCGGCTTTGGCCTGGGGAATGCCGCAAAACTGATCATAATCGATTAATTTTTCAATGACCGGCCGCACAGGATTGGGGCGCAGTTTCAATTCCCGGAATTTCATATCCCAGGCGTTGAACAGCAGCAGACGACCGCTGAGGGTGTTGGGGGCTCCCAAAATGATTTTTAGTGCTTCCGTTGCCTGAATCGTACCCACGATGCCCGGTAATATACCTAAAACTCCCCCCTCGGAACAGGAAGGTACCATCCCCGGCGGTGGCGGTTCTGGATAGAGGTCACGGTAGTTTGGCCCCCCTTGGTAGTTAAACACCGTAGCTTGTCCCTCAAAACGGAAAATGGAGCCGTAAACGTTGGGCTTATTCAACAGCACACAGGCATCGTTGGTTAGATAACGGGTGGGAAAATTGTCCGTACCATCGATGACAATGTCGTAGGGGGCAATGATGTCTAGAGCATTGGCGGAGGAAATCTGGGTTTCGTAGAGGTCCACCTGACAGAAAGGATTAATTTCCATAATGCTCTGCTTGGCAGACTCGATTTTGGGCTTGCCTACCCAGGAAGTGCCGTGGATGATTTGCCGTTGCAGGTTGGAAGTATCAACAATGTCAAAATCCACCAAACCGATCCGTCCTACCCCCGCTGCAGCCAGATAGAGTAGCAATGGGGCACCTAGACCCCCGGAACCAATGCACAGGACACTGGCGGCCTTGATACGTTTTTGGCCGTCGAGCCCCACCTCCGGCAAAATAATGTGGCGGGAATACCGTTGGTAGTCGTCTTGGGAGAGTTCAATCTCTGCTAGGTTTGGGTTAAGCATTGCTGTTGTTCACGGAAAATCATCGTCGGGACTATGGCCGCAACGAACCTATCATTTTAGTCTTTTTGGCGGCGGCACTACCATGGTTTTGGTGTGAAGATTGTTAAATAGAATTCTTATTTTTGCTTAAACAATATGGCTACTCTCCAGGATTCCCGGGATAAGAATGTGTTGGGCGGTGACCTCAAATGTTGCTGTAAGTCACCGTTGACGGGCTTTTACCGTAATGGTTATTGCCAAACGGGGCCGACGGATTTCGGCCGCCATGTGGTTTGTGCCCAGGTGACAGCGGAATTTTTAGAGTTTTCCAAAGCCCGGGGCAATGATCTTTCCACACCCCAACCGGCTTACCAATTTCCCGGATTAAAACCAGGGGATAAATGGTGTTTATGTGCGGCCCGCTGGCAGGAAGCAAAGGATGCGGGCATGGCTCCGCTGGTGGATTTAAGTGCCACCCATGTTTCTGCGTTGGAGGTGATCAATTTGGATGCATTGATTCCCCATGCGTTGCCAGGACAATTTTCACCGGAAGAAGAATAGATGATTGACCAAATTATTGATGAAGTTACGGATTCAGATCCCTATCAAGAATTGTTGGTAACGGCCGATGGCGTTGCCGAAGGCACACTGGGTGTCCGCCTGGATAAATGGTTGGCGGAACAGCTACCAGAGTTGTCCCGTTCCCGTTGTCAAAAATTGATTGAGTCGGGGCAGGTGCAACGCAATGGGTTAGTTTGTCAGGATAAAAACTTGATCCTCAAAACTGGCGATCGCCTGGTGGTTAATATTCCTGAGTTGATTCCTTTGGATGTGGTGGCCCAGAATATTCCCTTGGATATTTTGTATGAGGATGAACAGTTAATTATCATCAACAAGCCAGCGGGATTGGTGGTGCATCCCGGCCCTGGTCATCCCGACGGCACAGTGGTTAATGCTTTGTTGGCCCATTGTCCCGATTTGGCTGGCATTGGCGGCGTGCAAAGACCGGGCATTGTCCACCGTTTGGATAAAGACACCACTGGAGCGATGGTGGTGGCCAAAACTGAATTAGCACTGCATAACCTACAGGTTCAACTCAAGGAGAAAACTGCTCGCCGTCTGTATTGGGGCATTGTTTATGGATCTCCAAAGGAAATTCAAGGCACGGTCAATCTCCCCGTGGGCCGTCATCCCGGCGATCGCCAGAAAATGGGTATTGTCCCGGTGGAAAAAGGGGGTCGGGAAGCGGTTACCCATTGGCGACTGTTGGAAAGGATTGGGAACCACAGTTGGTTGGAATTTCAGCTAGAAACGGGCCGTACCCACCAAATTCGGGTACACAGTAAGCAAATGGGCCATCCTTTGGTAGGGGATAATCTCTACACTTCCCCTGGCAGTGTCAACGTCAACCTGCCCGGCCAAGCCCTCCATGCCCACCAGCTTTCCCTCATCCATCCGGTGAGCGGAGAAATAATTACGGCGATCGCCCCTATGCCAGCCCATTTTGAAAAGCTGTTGGTTTATTTGCGGCAAAGAATTCCCTAAATGTTGCTATGGATGCAAGGAAGGGATAAATAGACTCTAACCAAACTGAATGTGGTCTAATTTTGGCCACATCAAGGAAGGCTCGAAAATTAATTAAATTAGGAGCTGAATTAGCTTAGGAGAGTTAATAAGCCCCATTATTGTTGGGAAACAGCATCACACCCAGGGTTTTAGCGATGATCAGTAAATCCAACGTCATGGTGCGGTAATAGACGTAATAAACATCAATTTGCACCCGCTCAGGATAGGGAATATCGTTGCGGCCAGAAACCTGCCATAAGCCGGTTAGCCCTGGCTTAATGCTCAGAACTTGGTTAATTTGACGTCCATACTTGTGCAACTCCTCCGGCACCAAGGGACGGGGCCCCACCAAGCTCATATCCCCCTTGAGCACATTCCAGAATTGAGGAAATTCATCCAGGCTAGTCAGGCGCAAAAATTTGCCAATCCAGGTAATGCGGGGATCATTACGGAGTTTGAAGTTCTTTTCAAATTCTTCTCTGGTTTGAGGACAGCCCGCCATCAGCTTTTCCAACACCTCATCGGCATTGGTGACCATGGTGCGGAACTTAATACATTTGAAACGTTTAAATTTGCGCCCCACCCTTTCTTGCACATAGAAAATAGGCCCCGGAGAGCTGACCGCAATCATTAGGGCGATCGCCAGGTAGAGGGGGGAACAGAGAACCAGTACCGACAGGGAGAAACAGATATCGAATACCCTTTTAGCCACGGTTCCGGTGAGGGAACTGGAGCGGGAACCTTGATACCTTCTCGGAGAGACCGTTGGATAAAATCCGCGTCTCATCAAAGCACGGAGGGCTTTTACAGAGATCGGTGAGCTATTGGCAGTCATCGTACTCCATCACACATCACACCATATGGTCCTAATCATAAAGCCTGAATCGACAATTGTTACGATTCTTTGCTAAATAACTGAGGACTCCCACCGCCACTAAGTCCGACGAGGGGCTTGATGACAGTATTTTTCCAGCAACGCCAGATACGACGTTTGAAATATTTTAGAAGAAAAACGGTTTGCTTGCAGGAAACAGTTCTCTGAACTGATCTGATGGCTAATGTTGGAAAAAGTTTCCACTGCTTGCACCAAAGACTCTACTGTTTGTTGATCAAACCAAATCCCGGTGGCAGTTTTGGGATTTTTTTGATAGTCAACTACGGTTTCCAATGCCCCCCCACGGCCAAAGGCAATGACTGGGGTGCCACAGGCCTGGGCTTCCACTAGGGCAATGCCAAAATCTTCACAGGCTCCGTAAACAAAGGCTTTGGCCCTAGCCATGTAATCCTCCACTACGGCATTGGGTTGGGGCCCAAGGATCTGCACGTTGGGTTGAGCCAATTCCTGCAGGAGCGGTAAATCAGGACCATCGCCAATCACCACTAGGGGCAATTGCAACTGGTTAAAAGCCTGGACAATCAGCTTGACCTGTTTATAGCTCACTAAACGGCAGACTGTCAGGAAAAAATCATCTTTTTTTTCTTGGTAGGTAAAACGGTCTAAATTCACGGGGGGATAGACCACATCGGCTGATCGCCGGTAGCAACGCCAAATGCGCCGGGCCGTATGCTGTGAATTGGCCAAGAAGTAATCCACTCGATTGGCGGAAATCACATCCCATTGCCGTAGTTGGTGGAGCAGGTAACGGGTCAAAATCCCCGGCAAACCCCGTCCCATCCGACTGTTGTTTAAATAGTCAAAAGTTAAATCCCAGGCATAGCGCATGGGGGTATGGCAATAGCAAATATGAACTTGGTGGGGCGCAGTCAACACTCCCTTGGCCACAGCATGGGAAGAGGAAAGAATAACGTCATACTGTCCCAAGTCCAATTGCTCGATCGCCAGGGGCAAAAGAGGTAAATATTTTTGCACTCCCTGTTCTGTCCGGGGAAAATGTTGCAAAAAAGTGGTGCCAATGGAACGGCCGTAAAGATAGCTGTGGGGGTTGGTGGACTCAAAATCAATCAGGGCATAGAGATCCGCCGTCACATGACTGAGAATCTCCTGCACCACCAATTCCGACCCCCCCGTGGCCTTCGGGGTGAGCCACTCGTGGACTAGGGCGTACCGCATGCCTTAGGTTCTGCCCCGCAGTCGCATGGCCATTTCATTCCGCACCGGAGCCATTTCCAAAGCTACTTCCTCGGTGATCCGCCCTTCTTGGTAGAGATTAAATAGGGATTGGTTGGCAGTTATCATACCGTCGTACTCCCCATCCTCCATCAGTTCAGCAATTTCATCGTACTTGCCTTGGCGAATATAATCCTTGACCGTTTCCGTATTAATCAGAATGTCATGGAAACCGGCCCGTTTCCCATCGGTAGTACGGCATAAACCTTGGGCAACGATGGCCACCAAAGATTCGGCGATCGCCGTCCGCATGGCTGGTTGTTCCTCCGCTGTGTAGAGGGTCAAAATCCTTTCTAGGGTCTTAATGGCACTGTTGGTGTGCAGGGTTCCCATGACCAAGTGACCGGTTTGGGCAGCTTTGAGGGCGGTGTTCACCGTACTCCGGTCCCGCATCTCCCCAATCAGGATAATATCCGGGTCTTCCCGCAGAGAAGCCTTCAGAGCGTTGTCGAATTCCAGGGTGTGCATGCCCACTTCCCTTTGGCGGATCAAGGAACGACGACTTTGGTGTACAAATTCAATCGGATCTTCAATGGAAATGATGTGTTTGGCATGCTCCTTGTTGATGTAGTCCACCATAGCGGCCATGGTAGTGGATTTACCGGAACCGGTGGGCCCCGTCACTAGAATCAGGCCTTTGTGGGAGTCGGACACAGTACGCAAAATATCCGGCAAGCGCAACTGTTCCAGGGTCAAAATCTTGAGGGGAATAATCCGCAGTACCATGGCGGAGCCCAACAGACTTTCAAGAACGTTAATCCGAATCCTGGCAAAGTCGTACTGCTTTGCTCCGTCAAATTCCAATTCCCGCTTGAATCGTTGGATTTCATCCTCAGTGAGAATTTCCCGCAGCCAACTCATGAAAGTTTGCTGATCCGTTGGCTCATAGCGGAGGGGCACCATTTCTCCCCGGTCCCGCATGCGAGGCACCTCCCCTATCCCCAGGTGAACATCGGAAAAACCTTGGTCAAAGGCACTGCGAATTAACTCCTCCAGACTAGGTTGTCCTGGCGATCGCCCTAGGTTGGCATGGCTTGGGGCTGGTGGGCTAGTGGGTAAATTGGGTGTCGGGGGACGATGTTGCGGTTGGGGCTGGCCAATGCTGGGGGGAGCTGGCATAAACTGAGTTTCCGGAGCCATACTTTCTTGCCGAATGGACGACGCAGGTCGCCCAGCAGGATTGTTGGGAAGGGGGGGCAACGGGGGAACAGAGGGGCGGGGAGGTTGGTTCATGGGATTTTTTCACCGGATTTTGCACTTGTGGCACAGCTAACCCCCGGTAAACCTTTGATGCAGACAGAGGAGACGATACAGCCTGCAGCAACGAATATAACCGGTCGAATTCAATGGGGACATTGGGGACATTATTTAATAGGTTAAAGACTTTTTTCTGTTTTTCGTCAGTTGTTTAACAAAACGACGCATTTGTTTCCCCACGTTTGTCCCTATGTCCTTAATGAGATTCAAGCGACAAATTGTTAACAAATGTAAAACTAACTGAGTCTTGCATTAATTGCCTTCTCCATGCCGTCTCCAGCACAAAAAAGAAAAATGTGGGGATCAAAGCTAAACGACAAACTAGCCATGAAATCAGGCTTTAAACTGAGATAAATAGAGTTGAGGTTAATTTTTACCTATGGCTGGGAAACAGCAGAGTGTAAGAATAATGAATAAATGTCAATGATTAAATGTAAATAATTATAAAGAAATCTCAGTTTCTCGAAGTCGTTGCCTATACTGGACTCAACAGCCCCCAGTCGGAGCCTTCAATTTGGGCACCGTTGTTTGGGGTCTGCCTCACCCGATTGTTGTTGTTGGAGTTAATAGTTATGGAGCTTTCGTCAAGGGAAGGAGTAGGAATGAGCTATATGCTCGTCCTAATGAAGAGTTTTTCTGTTTGGACTTTCACCCTGTTAGTTTGTCTATTGGTGGTCGGTTTCCCGCTGGTGTTTTTGGTCGCTACAGTGGGGGTTTTGGCGACGGTGGTATTACAGTCAGTTTTACCGATGAGTGCTGTGCTCTTAGTAGCCAGCAGTCTTTTGGGAGGGACAGTTTTATTGGTTCTTTCTGGGGCCGCCACCTTGACCGCCAAAGGAATCCATCCTCAGGAAGTGCGTTGGTTAAGTTGGCTCCATGGGGAAACTAATTTAATTCATAAACCCATGTTTGCATCCTGCCCGTTGACGTGCAGTCTCATTCAGTGATTAATTTTTGTCGATCTTTTGCTTAATTTAATTCTCAGCTTTTCCAAAGCCCAAACGCTTTTGTTTGACTTCTTGCCTGTTCTTATCAACCCCGTCTGAAGCAGCCTATGCCCAAGTCGGGGTTAATTATTTGTGTTTTATTTTTCCGCCGTTGAAGAGCTAGGGCATCAACAATTGGGCATCCCCCGGCTGGGAAAGTCCAGGTTGATTGGGAGCTGTAACGGCTGGGGGCGCCGTTGGATTCTGATCACCTTGTTCCCCCGAACCAGAATCTGTTCCATTGGATGCGGCCTGGGGGCGATAAAGTTCGGCGAGAAAATCTACTAATTCCTGCCGTTGTTTCCGATTTAGCCCGGCAATAAGTTGGCGATCGCCATCGAGGGGACTTGTTTGGAGAGTGGAAAAACCGGGATAACGCTCCGGCACCATTTGATCATTGGCACCAAGGTAATCCGCTAGGGTTAAACGCCAATCAAAACGATAGCGGGTTGGCCTTTTTTGTATATCGCGGTGATATCGGATCATCCGACTGATCAGGGTATTCTCCGGATCTGGGCTACCATCGCTTTGGCGGCGGTAATCGTTACCCTTGGGCAAATCGGGAAAACGAGCGTAAACCTGCTGAGCAATTATTTCCACCACCACCGTATATCCTCCGGCGGGCACTCCCTGAGCGGGCGGGGCCGGCTGAGCCTGGGAAACAGCCCCCCACTGTCCGGGACTATGGAGTAGCATGGTGAGCAAAAAGCTCAGACAACCCAATAGTAACGTCAGGGGAAAAAGGGGCTTAAACATGGAACTGGGGGAATTAATTATCGCTAATAATTTCTGGGCGGGTGAGCTCGTCGGACATTTCAATGATGGCCCGGATAGCCGGCTTCATGTTGGGATCGTCAATGCTGTCAAAATCTTCGGAGCGATTTTCCTTGGCTCGCTTGGCTACCCTGACAGTAATGTTGTAGCGGTTTGATGCGGCTCCTAGGAGCTCTTCGGAACGATAAATAATGTGGTTAGAATCCAAATTACTACGCTTGGTCATGGTAAACAGGGTAAGGGGGACAATATGGCGATCGCCAGAAGTGTTGAACGATAGTTATAAAGAGAAAAAAAGCCCTTTAAAATGATAGAATAAAGGGCAGAAATATTAGAATAATTGAAGCGATGATATCAAATTTTGGACATATTGTCAAAACTTATCTATCTAATTTTCCTAAAGATGACTACCCAGTATTAGACACATTTAAGTTTGTGAGTATCTGGTTAGGATTAGTGTTAGACCAGAGCCAGACAAGCATGAGGAGTATGTTTAAAAGACTGAACTTACGAGGAGAGACAGTCGATATATCTACATTCTCAAAGGCAAGCAAAAAAAGGGATGTGGGAGTTTTTAGAGAAATAATATTTTCCTTAAAAAAGGAATTGTCGAAAAGGAAGGAAATTAAGCAGGGAGAATTAGAAATATTTCCTCTCGATTCAACCATTGTCAGCATAACTAGTAAGTTGATGTGGAACCTTGGATTTCATCAGGTAAAAGTATTCAGTGGGATTAACTTATCAACAGGGATTCCGGGGGGAATAGTAATTCACTTTGGACAAGGTCATGATAATAAATATGGGAATGAAACAATAGAAGAGACTCCAGAAAATGGAGTAGCAGTAATGGATAGAGGATTTTGTGACTTACAGAGAATCAAGAGATTACAAAAGGAGAATAACAAATATCATGTATTAAGAATAAAGAATAATATAAAGCTAGAAAAATTAGCCAATGATAACTATATGGTTGGAACTGGAAAGAATAAAATAGAGAGTAGAGTGGTAATATTCACCCATGATAATTCAGAGTTTAGATTGGTTACAAATTTACCTATAGAAAGTAAAGAAATAGAAGGAGTTAGTGATGAAAAAATAGCAGAAATTTATAAAAAAAGATGGCAAATAGAATTGTTATGGAAATTCTTAAAAATGCACTTAAAGCTGAATAGACTGATTGCCAAAAATGAGAATGCAATTGGGATTCAAATCTATACCTGTATAATTGCTTATTTAATACTAAAATTACTGGTAATCCCAAAAGAAGCAGGTACAACAATGTTAGACAAACTACGTTATTTACAGGCTTTCATGTGTGAAAAAATAAGCTATGTACACTGGCTAAGGGAGTTAGCACTAAGGTGATGAATTTGCTTTGCTATAGGATTATTCTGTCTATTTTTAGGTCGTACATAAGTGCGATTCAACGATTCTGGGCGATCGCCATTCGGAAAAGCAAAAAAGCAGAAACCGGGTGGAAGAAAAATCCGCAGAATACGCTTCCCAGTCTAGCGGAAAATTACCTCGGCTCCATCCCAACTGACCTAATATTGACCCTCCCCTCTATCGACATATCGACAGTGCATCCATTAACCATGGACGAAAATATCGGCCTAAGCCTAGGCATCGAACAATTTAACCGGCAAGATTTTTACGCCTGCCATAACACCCTCGAAGCAGTGTGGCTAGAGGCTAACCCGACGGAGAAAAATTTCTACCAAGGTATTTTGCAAATTGCCGTAGCCCACTATCATCTTGGCAATCACAATTGGCGGGGAGCAGTGACTTTACTGGGGGAGGGTATCCGCCGCTTGAAGGGTTTTCGCCCTGACCATCGGGAAGTGGATATAGAGAGTTTATTTCGGTCCAGCGTTTTGCTGTTAGAGAATCTACAAACTATTACGCCAGAAAATCTCCCCCAATGGTTAGAATCCGCTGCAGCGGAACAACTAACCCCCCAAATTGAGATTAAGTCGAAATAGTGCCAAAAAGATCCAAACACTGTGCTAGCATGGTTAATGCCGAAAGCGAAACGGCGAGCGTAGCCAAGGGGTTAAGGCAGAGGATTGTGGTTCCTCCACTCGTGGGTTCGAATCCCATCGTTCGCCCTTACAGATACGGTTGGAAACCATGGCTCGCACCATCTGTGTCTATAGGAAAATTTAAGTATTTTTCAAAAATTCTTAGATTACCTAAATGTCAATTTAAGTATGGGCTATTCCCCCAGGTTTTTGGGTACTTGTTTACCCTAGCCAGTTTTATGGCTTTTTACAAAACTTTGCCTGAGCCGCTATAGTGGAAGGTAATGCCAGTGATTAAAAGGTCAGTCCGGAGTTAGGGAGTAATAATGGAATTTAACTTTGACTTTCATACGTCTGAACAGGAAGAACAACGGGTCAACACACTGCTCCAATATCTGCAAAAACAACACCCCGAAACCTTAGCCTGGATTGCCCAATCCGCCAGCCCCGAGATTAAAGAGATTATTCACCAGAATGTCCAAGGCCTAGTGGGAATGTTACCCATGGATGACTTCGATGTGCAAATCACTACTGACCGGGAGGATTTCGCTAATCTGTTGGCTTCGGCCATGATGACAGGCTATTTCCTTAGCCGTATGGAACAACGGAAGAATCTGGAGTCATCCTTTTCAGGCTCGGATTGTTTATAGGGAATCACAGCATAGGCTGCTGGGGGTCATTGGTGACAGCGAGTTCCTGGTATTTTCGGTAGGCCATGCTTTTGGATCTACAAGAGCAACATCTAACAGACATATTACGGATACATTACTGACGGTTCATGGCTAAGGAAAAAGAAAGGATAAAAGTTGTCAGCGATAATCGCCAGGCTCGTTTTCTGTACGAAATCTTAGAGACCTATGAGGCGGGCATCGAGCTGCAGGGTACTGAGGTCAAGTCAATTCGAGCAGGGAAGGTTAATTTACGGGATGGTTTTGCTCTGCTGCGGGACGGGGAAGTCTGGTTGATGAACGTGCATATTTCGCCCTATGACAAAAGTAGTTTATTTTTTAACCATGATCCCCGTCGTACCCGGCGTTTGCTAATGCATAACTGGGAAATTCGGAAATTAATTGGTCAAGTTGAGCAAAAAGGCCTAACTTTAGTGCCGTTGAAAATGTATTTCAAGGGTAGTTGGGTAAAAGTTGCTCTGGGCCTTGGTAAAGGGAAAAAACTCCACGATAAACGGGAGACTTTAAAGCGTCGTCAGGATGACCGAGATATGGCTCGGGCCATGAAACGCTAATTTCGACTACTTTCCAAGAAGTTGCGGCAGAGGTTAGTCCGATGTTAGGCGATCGCCAATGGCCTCTTAGCGCAGAATTTTTAATCCTTCACATTTATCCTTCATCCTTTCATCCTCGAGATTAAATTCGGCTCGAACTGAATAATTCCGTCCGGGATGAAAATAGGAATTGTAAAAGAAACTAAAGGGTGCTTTTTCCACAATGCAAACCCGATCACCATCTTTAATTTGACTAAAAATTTCCTTTTTCACCATCCAATCTGCGGTTTCTAACTGTTGGGTCAGGGGTTGAAAAGCCGGATAGGTAAAGAATTTGTTAGTTTTGTGGATAAAGATAATCATAAACACAAAGGCAACTAAGCCAAAATATTGGGGCTTCAGAATAGTTTTTGGGCTGGGACTATGCTCAGCGAAACGGGTAACTAAATAGGCGTTGAGACTGACAAACACAATCATCCAATACATGTAGTAGCGCAATTCGTAAGATTGAGGCATCCACATAGTCACCACCGACATAATTAGCATCAAAGCCAGGGCCACTTTGGTGGATTTTTGCCAATTTTTCCAGCAAAGAAAGACAAAAAGCACAGCGTTAAAAATTACATAGCCGCCAAAGTAACCCCCCATGCCAAAACGTTCTTCGTTCCACGAAATAAAATCCATGGCCAAGGTCCAGCGCCAGGGTCGGCGATCGTCAAAAGCATTAATTTCTAATAAAGATTGTCCCCATCGGACTGGGGGGGGGAGCCGGCGAATCTTTTCGTGCATGAAGTTGGGAGATTCTTCGGTGTGATTAAGCACCTGGCCAACAATGGTAATTTTGACAGGATAGGCAGGGTTTTGGTAAAGAACAATATTCTTGATGGGGTTGTAGAAAATGATCAGACTAGCAAGGGTACCCAATGCAAATACTTGGGCTAATTTGAGCATATTGGCCTGGCGAGTTTTATCTGTTTGCCAGTAGTTAATAACAAAAAGTGGCAATGAACAAAGTATTAACAAAAAAACTACAGGAATTAGTTGCAATTTAATGTTGGCCGCCACAAATGCGGATAAGAATAAAATTGAAATGGTTTTTAAATTAAGTTTAACCTTATGTATGTAGAGTAAATATAAAGTTAAAATGCAAATGCTAACCCCAACATTACCTGGCAAATCAATGTAACTTCTTGCCGCATGCATGTGAATCATGGGCACGGCCAGCAGGGAAAGGCTAGCTAGGTAGAAGGGAATTTTTGGAACTTTTACGAGATAAACAATTAAAATTATTAGGCTAAAGTAAGAAACTAAATTAGTCGCTTCAATGCGGTTAAAAACCACCCAGAACAATCCCTGCAGCCAGTTTGCCAAGAGGGGAAAACCAAGAAATCGATTTTCTGTAAAATATTCAAAAGTATATTGTTCTGGGGGAATAATGCCCCAAATTCTGGCGGCGAAGGGTATGTGATACATAAAAGCATCACCACCATAGTTATAGTCAAAAAAAGCAATACCAAAAATAGAAATTAAGGTTAGAACTGCCGCGCCACTAAGAATGTAGCCAATAATATTTAACACCCCTATTTTTTTGATCTTTTCCGCAACAGCAAATTTCTTCAGAGGGTGATTAATATCCAGTGTTTCGAGTATTGACCAGCTCGTAGCTATTATTCCGACGAGGAACAAAACAATTCTCCCCAAACGTAGATCGTCCCCCTGAAAAACATTCCAATAACCAGCAATACCCAGCATCGCAGCTAGGGAAATGGAAATATTCCCCCAAATAAAAAGCACATTATTTTCAAATTTGCCTAAGAAAGTATAGCGTTGGACAATGGTCACTCCCTTGTAAACCAAAAGACTAAAAGTTAACAGGAGAAACCCGATCGCCAAACCAAGAAGGGGAACTAACATTGGGGATTAAACACTAGAAGTAAAGGGCGGCAGGAAGATGGTCAAAGTTGGCGATTTTGGTGATTTTGGCACTATTGATGGTTAGGGTTGGATCTTGGGTGCCATGTTGGAATTCAAAATAAAGTTGAATTTCACTAGTTTCGGGCAAATTAATCACCCAATCCCGATAGCTAGAGGCTAATAGTTGACTAAAGGCATGGTAGCGAAATATCACTTTGTCATTAACTTTAACACCGCACATTAAATCATTTTGGGTGCCTTCTGCGGTGAAATCCCAATCAATTAAATAGCGACCTTTGGGCAAAATTAACTTACTTTTGAGGCGAGCAGAACCATCCTTACCCCGCTCGAAATGATCGGCATCTAACAGGCTATGGCTCTCAAACTGAAATGGGACTTGGTAGGGAGTTTCCCCTAGGCGATCGCCATGGATATAGAGATTATTGCGAATGTCTGCCCCCACAGGATAATCGTCAGCAGTTTTAACTTCCCGATAGGTATTAACGTCGATGGCAACGTAGCCCAAATTGCGCAGAAAATCCAAACATCGAGTATCATCCCGCTGGGTTTCTAAAACTAAATGGGGTTTGGCAGAAACTAACGTTTTTTCCAGACCTTTAATGGCATCAAATTCTGCTCCTTCAATGTCCATTTTTAGTAAATTTGGCACCAGCTTGGTGTGTTCCACAAAGTCATCTAGAGCAATGGTTTTGACTTCATAGCTGGAGCCTTCTCCATTTTCACTGTAAATACTGTCATTGAGATGGCTGCCCAGGTAAATTTTTACAGTTTCATGGGAAGTGGAGTAAACCGCATGGTGAAAAAGCTGGACATTATTACAGCCACTCAATACTAAATTGCGTTGGGTTTTATCAATAATGCGGGGGCTAGCTTCAAAGGCACAAACAATACCCTTTGGCCCTACCATTCTCGACATTACTGTGGTTAAACCCGCAAAGTTTGCCCCCACATCAAAGACAACATCTCCCGGCTTACAGAGATCTCGTAATACTATTTGCACTGGCGGTTCCCAAAGGTTTTCCTGGTACCAAGGGGCAATGCCAAAAAATTGTACGGAGGACAGTTTTTCCTCCACTGCTAGCTTTTTATCAATTTCTGGAGCAAGGACTTTTGCTAATTTGAATTTGAGTTTATCTTTGATTCTGTTAAACATAATTATTTTTTAGAAGCGGTAATATCCGTAAACCAAAGGAAAGAATGTTGTTCGTGGCGATTATCGTTAAAAATTGAGTAATGGGGAGAAAAAAGTCTATCTTCAGGCCAAGACTGTTGGTGTTCCTGCTCCCATTGTTTAGTTAGTTTGCGAGCCGTTAGCATGGAGTTAAGGGGAGAAAATTTAGATAATTTGGGTAACCAATCCAGAGAGCGATAGGTTCCTAGCAATGCTTCAATGCCCGGAGCGTATTTCAAAGCTTCAGCATTGGGGTCAACTTTTTCTAGATAAGTGACCAAATTGTGGGCATGGTCAAAATCTGTACTAGTATGCTTACAGTAAGATTTGCGATAGCCCAGGCAATGGTAGAGTAAATTTTCCACTTCTCGTGGCGATCGCCGTTGGAAAGCATATTTAACACCGGCCAGGGTGCGATGTAAATACCAAGCCCGCATATCCTCAATTTCCGTGGCAGGACTTTGGGTGGTGCGCTCATCGGGATAATTCCAGAACAGACCCAGCATTTTATCCACCACTTTACTTTTAATGAAGGGCATGACCCGGTTTTTAAATTCCGTATCCCCTGCCCCCCGGAAGCTTTGGTCATAGTAACCAAAACGTTCGTGAATTGATTTGCGATATAGCGCCCCTACCCAGGATAAGTAGCAGGTTTCTAGATAAACTAAATCCTGTTCATAGCCAGTGCGGTCGTAGGGCATAATGTCGCTGACCCAACCCCCCTGCATATCCACATTGGTGACCAAACTATGGCCAATGGCCCAATCCAATTCTGGATCCTGATCCAATTCCCCCGCCAAAATTTCTAAACAGTCGGGCAAAATGGTTTCATCTACCCCCAAAAAGGCTAAATATGGGGATTTTGCCAACTTAATCCCCCGGTTCCAGGCACTTTGGATGGTTTCCCGTTGCGGCGATCGGGCATATAGGAGAGGATAACCCAGGGTGGGAGCTAAATCTTTGAAAACTTCATACTCATTTCCCGGCGAACCGCTATCCACCAATACCACTTCCGCTTCTCCCCGTTTAATTAGGGTTTGGTGTTGTAGGGTCTTTAAGAATAGGGGTAATTTTGCCGCTGCATTGTAGAGGGAAACAATAATGGAAGCTCGGTATGGCCCATCCCCCCGGCGATCGTCCCAAATCTCATACTCATCCCCCGCCGGATTGGCCAAATTATCCAAACGAGCCTGTTCGATTAAGCTAAGGCAACGCTCCTCCCGTTCTGAAGGTTGACCATAAAGGGCAGACACCGCCGCCATTTCCTTGGGAAAGCCATATTCCGTCAGGGTCCGCAACACAAAGGGTAAATCGCCAAATTGATCTGAACCCAATGCTCGCAGGGCCCGGACCTTATAGGTGGCAGAAACCAAAGTATTGCCCCGTAATTCTTCAATACGTGCTAGCTCCCGCCAGAGTCGCACCCGGTCGATGCGGTAATTGGTAGCTAATTTACCCCGCACTCCTTGGAATTCTGACTCGTAGCCGGAGCCTAAACGCCATCCCATTTGGATTTTTTCCGCCAAATCTTTAGCGGTTTGTTCCGTGGCATTGAAGGCTTCTTTATATTTTTTAAGTAAATTAGGAGCCTTAACTAACTGGGCATTGCGGTCATCTGCTAAGGGCTGTAAAATTTTACCTTTTAATTGTCCAGCGGTGCTTTTTAAATTATTTTTAATTTGCTTGAGAGTTGGTTTTAATTGGGCTTTCAGCGGTTGTAAGAAAGAAACATTTTCCTGGGTACTTACCCAATAGCCCATTAATTGACCATACCAACTTTGTAACTCATCTCTGATTTCCTCCTCGTACTGGCCAGTTTGTTGATAGATATCAGCCAAAATGGGACTATCAGCAATGGCTGTTGAGTTTTTAACGCTATCCACCAATCGGCGACGGTAATTATTGTAGTCGCTTAGAATATTTTCAATGGCTGGTAAGCAACTGTAGATATTATCCAGATCAATTTCTACGAAAGGAACATCGGGAAAGTCTTCTTTGAGTAAACGACATACCCCAGCTCCACCGCCAACTACAGTGGGACAACCGGAAAACAAGGATTCCAAAGCTACTAAGTTAAGTGTATCGTAGCGTGAGGGTACGAAGGTGACTGTTTTGCGGGCGAATAAGCCCATCAATTCCTGTTGCGGTTTGGGGGGTAAAAATTTAACCGGACTCTGGCGATCGCCAAGCATACTCCGGAGATAGGTTTCCGAAGAAATGGTGCCGGTATCGTTAAAACTATGGGGGCCAATGATATTAGCTTCATGATAAAGATTTCTGTTTAACCACCAAGCGATATCAATAAAAATATCTGGGCCTTTCCGTTTCTCTGTGCGACCAACAAAGTTTAAATCAGGGCGATCGCCACTGGCAATTGCTTCTAGGGGCTGGGGTAATTCAAAAAAGTGTAGAGGATGGTAATAATGGGCAGAAAATCGACTTAGGGATTGCCATTCGTCAATGTAGCTTTTGCTAATACCGTAACGCAGATCTACGGTGGCGTATTGCTTCCATTCTTCTAGTTCTAGGGGTATATTTTCCTTCCCTTGATTGAACCAATCTAACTTTAAAGTGGTGGAAATTTTGCCGTGGAGAGAAAGGGCAATCTTAGCAAATTTCACCCGATGGTAATCCAGGGCTGGACGCAAAAAAATCGCCCATTGTTCATAGTCAGGGGAATCGATCAAATCAAATTCCATGCCGGCCACTGACGTGGCAATATTACTGGCCCTGATGAAGGAACGATAAACCCATTTAGGGGGATTAACGTCAAAAAAATTGTTTAAATCGGCGAGGAAATATTTTTCCTGAAAGGGGACTCCGTGGGCATTATCAGGGCGTTCAGTTACACGAGCTTCTTTGTCAATCAGGTAATAAAAGTCAATATCGGGGTTTTTCCGAATTAAACTGCGGTAAAAAGTTTGCCCGCCACCTACTTTGGCAAATAGGTCAAAATCTGTGATTAATACCTTCATGAAAGCAAATCTAGGTAGGTTTGATAAAGCTGACGATAGTCGTAGTTTTGGGCAAAGTTGCGGGCAGAATTACCCAACTGCTCATATTGGTGGGGGTGCTGGATAATATCTTCAATTACCCCAACATAAGTGGCTAAATTATTGTTGATTAAACAATCTACCCCCGACTCCACCGGATAGCCCCGAAAGGCGATCGCCGTGCCGAGGATTACCTTACCACAGGCCATTGCCTCCAGGGTTTTGACAGACATACCAGTGCCCGCTTCGAGGGGAATTAGCACCAGGGCCGAGCGTTGATAAAGGGCTTGGAGGACGGAATCGGAGACTTTCCCCAGGGCCAAAAAGTTTCGTTTCTGAGTTGGTGGACAACAACTGCCCACGGCGATCGCCTGCCAATGGCCACTACCAACTTGGGCCAGGGCTTGAATTTGCTCCACTGCTTTGACATTGGGAGGATGTTGACTACCCACAAATAAACAGAAAGGTTTTCGCCAATCAATGGTGGAGTCAAAGGATTGTAACTCCGCCAGGGCTGTTTCTGGAGCAAGTAAATCTACGGTGGCTTGGGTGTCTAAACCAATGGGAACACAATGGCTGGTAATGTTATGACTTTGAAAAAATGCTTGGTCATCGGGGGAAAGGGTCACTACTTCATCGGCTTCCCGCAAGGCTTGCAATTCTTCTGCCAGGGCAATCTGGGCTAACCATGTGTGCGGTGGCAATTGTTTAGCCAACACGTCATGGGCTGTGAGAATTAATTTGACTCCCCGACGGCGACAAATGGGCCCGGCGATCGCCGCCCAAAAGGGATATTCCAGCAACACCGCATCTGCCCCATCAATCACTCGCTCTAACGTTTCTTGAAATTTCTGGTCAAAACGACTGCCATAGTAAATCCAAGGCAGCCAATTTTCCCCTAACTCCTGGTGGGACAATGGGAAAAAATTAATGTTGTCAGCTAGGGAAATGTCCAGCATTTTCTGCCAACTTAAAAACGCTTCTTGATAAATCTTCTGTATTAGCTCACCCTGGGCAAAGGTTGATCTGAAATAACGATAATGAATTTGTCCCTGCCAATTACTCTGGCGATCGCCAATGGTAAACACCGTCACATCTAGGCCTTGACTGGCAAGAAAATCTGCCACTTTTCCAGACCGCTGACTGGCTCCACTACGCCGCTCTTCCATATCCCCCCAGGGATAAAGCATGACAACCTTCTTGACAACATTTTTGTTGTTAGTTGCAGATAAAAGTTTCTCTCCAAGAATATCGGTAAAGGCTTGGTTTAAATGTTCATAATCAAGACCTTGACCATTAGTTTTCAGTGAATAAATTCGTGTTTGAGGTTGTAATTCCTGCAACTTAAAAGCCAAAGGTTCAGTAGTGGTGAGTAAAACTCCAAATAATTTCAGCTGATCAAGTTCCCACTGAAAATCTTGATAAACAATTTCTTTTCTTTGGCGGAGGGCATCATCATAGGTATGAAATCTATCCACCTCCAGTATGGTTCTAGTTAAATCTAAGCCTAATTTTCTTAAGTAATGTTGGCAGAAGAACGAATCTGCGTAAATTAAATCGATGTTACTACCCAATTTATTTTGTAATTCTTGCGAAATAAGCAAACCTGCCGACTGTACCCAATCCGTAATTAGCGTTGATCTATGCTCGTAATAATCCCGTAGATATTTTTTCTGTTGTTCCGGAGATAAACTGGTAGAATTTTTAGCAAAATCAATGTAAAAATCATCATCTACATAATAATCTTGTAAAATCCAATATTGTTTTAAGCCAAGCTGGTGTAGATCATCGCTAAGATAGTCCCATTCCGGTAAGTTAGCCTGGCCTAAGCGGCGATAAAAAATGCCATAAACTCCATAGCCACAACGACAAAAATATCTGATTTTATTAAGGTTATCCCTATCGCTTAATTTATCTAGAGCCATTATCACCAATATTGAAGCCCTAGCTGAAACTTCGGGCTGAATTTCCACCGTTTTTACAAGGGATATTGCCAGTGGCTTAAGCAGACATTCTAAAAAGTAATCCGGGGATTGAATAAATTGCCAATGGTAACTAAAATGCTCAGCTTTTTCCGTCAGACTAGCTAGATTTTCTAACACATACCGAACTGACCTGGGTAAATCTTGGGGATTTTGATAAATGCCAGCTCTAGTTTCATCAACCTGCTCCGCCAACCAACTACCCTGGGGTACCACCACTGGTTTACCCGCCGCCAGAGCTTCGGTTAATACCCCTGAAGTACGTTGATAATTTATTGGGTTATAGGGCAATACCACCACATCCGCTGAAGCTAATAAGTGATAGTAGGCATCGGGTTCCAGAGCATGATCAATTAACTCCACTGCACTACAAGGATACTGACAAAGTTTAAGCTTAGCTTCTAGAATTACTTCTTCTCCTCCGACAACATTATAGTTAGATTGAATGGTAAATTTTGCCAAACCAGGCTTGAGATAATCAGTCCATAAATCTGCTACTAAAACCGGTAAATGCTGATAACCTTTCTCCGATCTGGCATCACCTAAATAAATTATATGAACAAAATTTTTATTACTATCACCCTTATGAAAATTTTCTAATTTTAGTTTTTCTTGGCGAAAAGGAATCGGTACCTGGGTGAAAATTGCGGGACTCAGTTGATTATGTTTTCTCACCAAATCTTTAGTATCTGTGTAAAAGCGAATTTTGCCAGGCCAGAGTTCAGTTTGGCAAAACTTTTCCAAACATTTTTTTAATCCTATGCCCGTAGCATTGACTACTAATGGGTCTTCAGTATCACGCCTAAATAATAGATGATAGGTAGGCAAATCATCCTGGTTTTGATTATTTAAAAAATAAAATAGTTCTTCTAATTGCTCAATGCCGAAGGTATGAATAAGAATGTGATCCGCCGCAGTCAGCTCTAGCGCCGGCAAAATTTCCTCTAGGGTTTGGGTAAAACTTTTGGTTTCTACAACAGAATTTCCTTCGGATTGATTAAATTTATCAACAGTTTTATTAATAATTTTTATGGAAATTTTTCCCACTAGACGGGTAACACCCCAAAGAATTTTTAATAAGCCCCAAGTTGTGTTAGCTAAGGGTATGGACCGCAAAGATCTAAGATCGGCTTTAAACCACCCTTTCAACCGTTGGGTGCTACCTTTTACTTTTTCCAAAAGTATTCTTAGTTCTGGATGATTTTGTTGCCACAGATAAAGTTGATGACGCCACCTTTCTTGCCAAGGTTGGGTTAGATTTAATAAATCGGGGGCAATAGATTCTATATTTTCGCCATTGGTTGGCTGGTTGAACCAATCTACTTGAAAAGCTGGAATAATTTTTATATCTCCAGCCGCTAAAGACTCCTTCAGAATTTGATTGGCAATGATAATCGGTTGATAGCCTTGTCTCTGGGCTGCTTCTGCCACAGCAACACTACACTCATAGTGATGTCCTTGCAAGTTGCACAGGGAATGGTCAATAACAACAAATTTTTTCATTACCAGAGCAAAATAAAGACGAAAATTCTCCAGCCCAATGATGACGGAGAAGTCAATTAAAAGACATAGTTATGGGAAGTTGGCTAGTGCTTGGGGACCATGTTCAGTTGATAAAATAAACACAACTAGCTAATTCCTAACTTAGTCAATAGCGGCAGGCGATCGCCATTAAAATTCTCTGCTACGTTTTTGAGATGTTCTAAATTTTCAGCTTCTGTTTCTAAGGTTTTTCCTTCCTTAATAATTTTCTTGCCTTGACTGGAAAGTACTTGCCAGACAAATTGAGGGCCGTCTTGTTTGCGCTCTTTCGCTAATAGCAGTAGCTGTTCCAGACGATTGACAGCAATACCTGTGCCAACTAGGGGAGAGGCTAAAAATGCCATTTCATCGCTATAGAGAGATTTTGTTTTGACGGCACTGTTAAAAGCATCGGTGGATTTTTGTCTTTGTTTCCGCACCGTTTCATTTACCGCCGGATGGGTATAACCAATGCCAGTCATGATGATTAGGGCTTGGTAAAGACTGTTCAAAGTGATGCCTTTGGTTTTGCTGTCTTTTTGTAATTCCCCTAGGGTTAAAGGCCCATTTTCCAAGGCCTCACAAATGGGACGATAAACTTTTTCCTGGAGTTCCACTTCTCCCAAGGGAAACTGTTGTTTAAGCTTGATTGATTTGATCGGTACCACTAAGGCAAACCGTAGATTCCCCAACGCTTGTAAATGCTCCTGGGGCAAGAGGGCAAGTTTTCCCCGGACAAAAATATCTCGCCGGAACTGGGTATTTAAAAAGAAATCTCGCACTACTTCCCGAAAAGTTGGATCTGTTACTTGAGATAGCTGGGTTTGGGCGGCACTGGACAAGTTAACAGCATCCACATAGTCGATTAAATGGGCTGATCCCATAAAATTGAGCTTGGCTTCTTCTAATTCTTTGGCCACTTCATCAAAATAAAAAGCATTCCACTCTTCGTTAAAATATTCATGAGCTAGATAGTAACGATTTTGTTCTTTCAGCTTTTCTAAACGGGGTTTTAAAATTGGATTTTGAGTGAAATAATTTGCTTTGGACTCCAGCATTTGTTCCGTGAAATCCAATGCCTTTTCAATACGGCTTAGAATTGGCTCGGAGGAGTTACGTCCATAGCGGAGCATCAAAGCTTGCATCGGTCTTGCCGCTGCCCAACCCGGTAGAGTGTTATAGGAGATATAAACCATACCTCCCACTTTGATTTTCTGCCGAATAAAGTTCACGATCGCTTGACGATTTCTGGGGGTAATCCAACTGTAAATACCATGGAGAACAATGAAATCAAACTGCGGTAAATCTTGATTGATAAATTCTTCAAAACTATCGTCAAAAAAATGGACATTTTTGGTGCCCGCTGTTTCGGCTAGGGTCCGGGCTTCAACTATGTGACTAGGATTAAAATCGTTGGCGTAAAACTGAGCCTGGGGGTAGCAACTTGCCAATAAATTGGTGGAATATCCTCGGCCGCAAGCCAGTTCGCAGTAATTAAAATTTTTCTCTAGATTGGGGGATTTTAATGACTTCAGAGTGTTGGCTAGGGCTAGTTTAAGGGGACTTAATTCCCCATAAAAACCATAGGTATAGTTAACTTCTAGGACGTAGCCCTCATTCCAAGTCATGGCGTCTGATTCTGCGTAGGGGTCAAGATTAGCCCTTAGCTTACAAGAAAGGGGCTTTGGGGCCTAGTTGAATGGCACAAATTTTCCTTCCCTGACTGTTTTTGCGCCATTGTCTAGCTCAAAGTCAGCCTCCGGCATCCTCTAGAAAGACTTCCATCCCCTGGTTGAGCAAGGGTAAACCCCACCACTGCATTGGGAAAACCCTCCTTCCTAGCTCCGGATTCCACCCCCTAAAATTGATTTGGTAGTCCTTACACACCCAATAGCCAATATAGAAAATTTTATGCAACCCACAGATCCTAATAAATTTACGGAGAAAGCTTGGGAGGCGATCGCCAAAACACCGGAGATTGCTAAACAGCATCGACAACAGCAAATTGAGACGGAACACCTACTCAGTGCCCTACTAGAACAAAATGGTCTGGCCACCAGCATCTTTAATAAGGCTGGGGCGAGCATTCCCCGAGTTAACGATCAAGTTAATAGCTTTATTGCCCAACAGCCAAAATTAAGTAATCCGAGTGAATCGATTTATTTAGGCCGCAGTCTCGATAAATTGTTGGACAATGCGGAAATAGCCAAGTCTAAATATGGAGACGACTATATTTCCATCGAGCACTTGATGGCGGCTTACGGCCAAGATGACCGCCTGGGCAAAAACTTATATCGAGAAATTGGCCTAACAGAAAATAAGTTGGCAGAAATTATCAAGCAAATTAGAGGAACCCAAAAAGTGACCGATCAAAATCCAGAGGGCAAATACGAATCCCTTGAAAAATATGGGCGAGATTTAACGGAATTAGCCCGGGAAGGTAAACTAGATCCTGTCATTGGCCGGGATGAAGAAGTGCGGCGCACCATTCAGATCCTTTCCCGCCGCACAAAAAATAACCCTGTGTTAATTGGGGAACCGGGGGTTGGTAAAACGGCGATCGCCGAAGGTTTAGCCCAAAGAATTATTAACCATGACGTACCGGAATCATTGCGGGATCGCAAACTAATTTCCCTCGATATGGGGGCGTTAATTGCCGGGGCAAAATACCGGGGGGAATTTGAAGAAAGACTTAAAGCGGTACTTAAAGAAGTTACCGACAGCCAGGGGCAAATTATTCTCTTTATTGACGAAATTCATACCGTTGTCGGCGCTGGGGCCACCCAAGGAGCCATGGATGCGGGCAACTTATTGAAACCCATGTTAGCCCGGGGTGCTTTGCGTTGTATCGGGGCCACCACTTTAGATGAATATCGCAAATATATCGAAAAAGATGCGGCTTTGGAACGACGTTTCCAGGAAGTTTTAGTGGATGAACCCAATGTATTAGATACCATTTCCATTCTCCGGGGATTAAAAGAACGCTATGAAGTACACCACGGCGTAAAAATTGCCGATAGTGCCCTGGTAGCGGCGGCCATGTTGTCCAATCGTTACATCAGTGATCGTTTTCTGCCGGATAAAGCTATTGATTTAGTAGACGAAGCAGCGGCCAAATTAAAAATGGAAATCACCTCCAAACCAGAGGAATTAGATGAAGTTGACCGGAAAATTCTCCAACTAGAAATGGAGCGTTTATCTTTACAACGGGAAAATGATTCTGCTTCCAAGGAGCGGCTAGAAAAATTGGAGAAAGAGTTGGCTGATTTTAAAGAAGAACAGTCTAAACTTAATGGCCAATGGCAGTCGGAAAAAACGGTTATTGATCAAATTCGTACTGTTAAGGAAACCATCGACCAGGTGAACCTAGAAATTCAACAGGCCCAACGGGATTACGACTACAATAAAGCAGCGGAGTTACAGTATGGCAAATTAACTGATTTACAGCGGCAAGTGGAAGCTTTGGAAACCCAATTGGCGGAGCAACAAACCTCTGGCAAATCCCTCTTACGGGAAGAAGTTTTAGAGTCTGACATTGCTGAAATTATCTCGAAATGGACCGGCATTCCCATCAGTAAATTGGTGGAATCGGAAAAAGAAAAACTGCTCCACTTGGAAGATGAACTACACAGCCGAGTGATTGGTCAGGATGAAGCGGTAACCGCCGTAGCCGAAGCCATTCAACGCTCCCGAGCTGGTCTTTCCGATCCTAATCGTCCCACCGCTAGCTTTATTTTTCTGGGCCCCACAGGGGTCGGGAAAACTGAGTTAGCGAAGGCTTTGGCGAAAAATTTATTCGACACGGAAGAAGCCCTGGTGCGGATTGATATGTCTGAATATATGGAAAAACACGCTGTTTCCCGTTTAATGGGGGCCCCTCCGGGCTATGTGGGCTATGAAGAAGGGGGACAATTGACGGAAGCAATTCGCCGCCGGCCCTATTCGGTCATTCTTTTTGACGAGATTGAAAAAGCCCATGGGGATGTGTTTAACGTCATGCTCCAAATCCTGGATGATGGCCGTTTAACCGATGCCCAAGGCCATGTGGTGGACTTCAAAAATACGATTATCATTATGACCAGTAACCTGGGCTCCCAATACATTTTGGATGTGGCGGGGGATGATAGTCGTTATGAAGAAATGCGGAGCCGAGTTATGGATGTAATGCGGGAAAACTTCCGCCCAGAATTTCTCAATCGGGTGGATGAAACGATTATTTTCCATGGCTTACAAAAATCCGAGTTACGATCCATTGTCCAAATTCAAATTCAGTCTTTGGCTACCCGTTTGGAGGAACAAAAATTAACTTTGAAGTTAACGGATAAAGCCCTAGATTTTCTGGCTGCCGTGGGCTATGACCCCGTTTATGGGGCCCGACCTTTAAAACGAGCCGTCCAAAAATACCTAGAAACGGCGATCGCCAAGGGAATTTTACGGGGGGATTACAAACCTGGTGAGACCATTGTGGTGGATGAAACCGACGAACGCCTCAGTTTTACCAGTTTAAGGGGGGATTTAGTCATCGTTTAGGGACTTCTGTTCCGTCAACTCTGACGGATTAATAACTCCATCAATGCTAACCCTAGGGGATTCCAACTCCGCCGTCATGGTTGCCCCTGGGGTTTGGTGATGGGGTAATAACTCCTGACCCCGGTTAATCAAAGCCGCCATGCCCTTGTCATAATTGCTGGCGATCGCCAAAAAAGCACCGGCCATAACGTAAATAGGCAGGGGCAAAATTACCCCCCATAGCCATTGGAAAAGTTGCACTCCGGCAAATAAAACCACCACCACCACCAGTAAAAATGGCATCATTATCCTCCCCAGAAATAAGCTCAACCCGGATGTTGTGAAGA
The DNA here is from genome assembly GCF_003015225.1 of Synechocystis sp. IPPAS B-1465. GTDB lineage: Bacteria > Cyanobacteriota > Cyanobacteriia > Cyanobacteriales > Microcystaceae > Synechocystis. The sequence continues at coordinate 2,066,691 of NZ_CP028094.1, forward strand.
TATCAAACAACGACTCCGCCTTAGATATTAGAAGATTTCTCCCTTAAATCAAACCCCAACAAAAATCGTGGCGGAACCACAGCCATGGCCACCACGAAATAGTAAATTAGGTTATGCAGACCAGCAGGTCAGGTAATTATTGGTACCGCAGTTACACAGAGGCCGGGACCTTAGCTTCCGCCGTTAACTGTTCGTAAACTTCCCGCATTTTCAGACCCACTAACACCTGGAACAGGCCAGTACCATTGTCAGTGCCTGGGTAATCCTTATGCTTGAGCAACAACTCGGTCATTTCACCGTAGTACTTAGTACCAGTCTTGCTGAGGTGGTTTTCCACATAAACCATTTCCTCTAGGTTTTCAAACCTGCCGTCCACTTCCAGCAAAGATACTTCGTTGCCCATAAAATTATCGGGGCCGTAGTACATCTTGATGCCAGGATAGGTACAGGTCAGCTTCCGACCACAGGGACGCCAATCAATGGTGGAACCTTCGTCAAACAGGTAGGCTGGCTCGAAGAATTTAACCCCTTCTTTTTGCACAAGACGAACCCGCAGGAGTTTACTTTCCTTGTCCTCAATCAAGCGGGTGGGCAACACCTGGATCACCACGTCCGCATATTGCTTTTGGGGCTCGATATAGGCAGTGAAGTCAGGCTTACGGGCGTTGATGGAAGCCAAAATATCTTCATAGGTGTGGCCCCGTTCGGCCATGTCCCGTTGAATTTTCCAGTTAATTTTCACTTCTTCGCTGATGTCCAGGTAGACCCCGAAATCCACCAGTTCCCGCACCCGTTCATCGTAGAGGGGATGCAAACCCTCAATAACCACCACTTTGTTGGGTTCAACTTTTTCCGGCGGATCCAGCAGCCCCGTTTCGTGGTTGTAAATGGGTTTCATAATGGATTGACCACTTTTGAGCGTTTTAATCTGCTCATACATGAGGTCAAAATTGTTGGCTCTGGGATCCAGGGCGGTGACCCCAGCGGCTTTTCTACCCTGGCGATCCAAACTATGGTAATCGTCCAAACAAATTACCGTCATGAACTCTTCGCCGAATAAATCCGTTAAACGACGTAAGAAAGTAGACTTACCGCAACCGGAATCCCCGGCAACACCAATAAGAACCACGCGGTCTAGCTGTGTGGTCATAACATCCCTCAAAAATGCAAAACTGATTGTTAACCCGGTTTCCTAGAAAATTTCTCCTCACCCCAGATGGCGTGTTGGAGAGACAAACCAGAGCCTATGGGCTTGTTAACCCCCTGTCAAGGGCCGAAGGAAAACTAATCCTGAGATCTAGTCATCCTGGTCAACCCCAGATAACGCTCTTCGGTTCTAGCCAGAGATATAGCCTGACCCTCTGAATACTGAGTATGAATTCTATCAGAATTGTATTCCCTTCTACAAGATTGACCGATTCAAGGGGGGGCGCGCCCTATGACTAGACTTAACTTAGACTAGTGGAGGTTCATTCCAGGGTTAATCGTCCGGTAAAGTGATACATGGGTTACATTTTATCAAGGTTAACTTTGTTAGGGTGGTAGGACTAAATATCCGCTTCTGACCCCACTGCTCCTCCCGGCCACGGCGATCGCCTGACGATGGTAGGCTTGATAATACTGCGATAAATTTCTGTCAGTATTATTTGATTGAGTAGGGAGCAATTAACCCATGTACAGTCCCGGTTACGTAGCGACTTCATCCCGCCAGAGCGATGCCGGTAATCGTTTATTCGTTTATGAGGTAATCGGCCTGAGTCAGAGCACCATGACTGATGGCTTAGACTATCCCATCCGCCGTAGTGGCAGCACGTTCATCACCGTCCCCCTAAAGCGGATGAACCAAGAAATGCGACGCATTACCCGGATGGGAGGAAAAATTGTCAGCATTAAGCCTCTAGAGGGAGATTCGCCTTTACCCCACACCGAGGGCATTGCTAAACCCAGTCAATCCGAGGGAAGTGGTTCAGAAGCGGTGGCTAATCCAGCCCCTGAATCTAACAAAACCATGACAACAACCCCCAAAGAAAAAAAAGCTGACGATATTCCCGTCAATATTTATCGTCCCAAAACTCCCTACATCGGCAAAGTTTTAGAAAATTATCCTTTGGTAAGGGAAGGGGCCATTGGCACAGTACAACACCTCACGTTTGACCTCTCCGCTGGGGATCTCCGTTACCTAGAAGGGCAAAGTATCGGTATCATTCCCCCCGGGGAAGATGATAAGGGCAAACCCCATAAGTTGCGCCTGTATTCCATTGCTTCCACCAGACACGGTGATTTTGGCGACGACAAAACCGTTTCCCTCTGTGTGCGCCAATTGGAATATCAAAACGAAGCCGGGGAAACCGTACAAGGGGTCTGCTCCACCTACCTGTGCAACATCAAGGAAGGGGACGACATTGCTATTACTGGCCCCGTTGGCAAGGAAATGCTCTTACCCCCAGACGAAGATGCCAACATTGTGATGCTGGCCACCGGCACCGGCATTGCCCCCTTCCGGGCCTTCCTGTGGCGTATGTTCAAGGAACAACACGAAGATTACAAATTTAAAGGCCTAGCTTGGCTCATCTTTGGCATTCCCAAATCAGAAAATATTCTCTATAAAGATGATTTGGAAAAAATGGCAGCGGAATTTCCCGATAATTTCCGCTTAACCTATGCCATCAGCCGGGAGCAACAAAATGCGGAGGGCGGCCGGATGTATATCCAGCACCGGGTGGCGGAAAATGCTGAAGAACTGTGGAATTTGATGCAAAACCCCAAAACCCACACTTATATGTGTGGTCTCAAAGGCATGGAACCCGGCATTGATGAAGCGTTCACTGCCCTAGCGGAACAAAATGGCAAGGAGTGGACCACTTTCCAACGGGAAATGAAAAAAGAGCACCGCTGGCACGTGGAAACCTACTAAGGACTTTTGCCTGGGCATTAAGTAGATTAATTTGTTTGGTCTGAAGGGGAGTTTGCTGTTGGCGGGCTCCTTTTCAGTTTTGGGCCAACAATTAACAGAGTGCTAGGGTTGAATCTAGGCAGAACCTAGCCAAGGCTTGGGACACTCCATCGGCTTCCACGTCCGCCGTTACCCAGTCTGCCACCTTTTGCACTTCCGGGGGAGCATTACCCATGGCTACCCCCACTCCGGCATATTTCAGCATTTCCACGTCGTTAAAATTGTCTCCGATCGCCAAAACTTCTTGGGGATCAAGCCCTAACACGTCTTCAGCTAAATGTTGCAGGGCCAGGCCTTTGGTGGCTTCGGCGTGGGTGACTTCAAAGTAAATCTCGGTGGATTGGGTCAGATGCACGGCTTGGCCCTGGAGTTTTTGACCCATTTCCGCCATCAACTGGGCCATGAGGGGAGCATTGCGACTGATGGCTAACATTTTGGTGGTGCTACCCAATTCAATAATTGAGCGTAGATCGCCGCTAGCTTGGGCCATGGCACCGGACCTTTCCATATAAACATGGGTTTCTGGGGTGATATGCCGCACATGGAGCTGGTCGTTGTAATAGCAGTGGATATCAAGATGGGGTTCCAGTTCCGGTCGCTCAAAATGGTCCAAAATTTCCAAGGCGATCGCCGGGGGCAGGGGTTTTTCCCTTAAAACAGCACCAGTGTGGGGATGCTTGGTTAGGGCACCGTTGTAACTAATCAAAGGCAGGGTTGATTGAATGGTCTGATGGAACCGTAGAGCAGAACTAAACATACGGCCAGTGGCCAACGCCACTTGGATACCCCGGCTCTGTACCTGGTGAATGGTTTTCACCACTGACGGGTTAATTTGATTGGATACTCCGGCGATGGTGCCATCAATGTCCAATACTACTAACTTGATTGACACTGTTAAACTCCCTGGCAACGGATTAGTTGGGCAAAAATTCTGTTAGAAAGCTGAAATCTAAAGCTTAAATTTACAATGATTTATATTTCCCCCTCCATTTAACCATTCTGAGAACAGCGCTTAACATGGACTTCTAGGGTCGGGCGGCTATGCTGGAAAAGCAAAAATTGCTAGTCTGGATGGTAAAAATTATCTTTGAGTCTTCCATGACTGAACTGGTGGAGTGATCTGTCAGGGTTATTAACTGAGATTTAAATTATTTAGACTTAAATTTTTCAATCATTGCTTTAAGCTAGGGTAAATCTTGCCGGAGGAGGCATTGGGGTGGCAACTTCTAGGACACAACGGGATGTTTGGGTTTATGTCGGCATTGGGGCCATGGTCAGTGCCTTGGTGTTATTTTCCTTGGTGCCTCTGGTGATGGGTTTGTGGCAACCCCGTCCCGCTGCGGATGGAGTCGTCAATGGGGGCACACCTCTAGAAAGTCAGGCGTTGGGCTATCAGTTAGTGCTGGAAAGGGAGCCGGATAATGTCAATGCTCTCCAAGGTTTGCTAGAAATTCGCCTGCAACAAAAAAATCTGGCAGCGGCGATCGCCCCTCTCGAGCGGTTGGGACAGATTAGAACGGATCAGGTGCAGTACCGTATTCTGTTGGCCCAGCTTAAGACCCAACTGGAGGACAATGCGGGGGCGGCAAAGGTTTACCGAGAAATCCTGACTCAATCCCCCCATAACATCCAAGCTTTGAAAGGTCTAAGTGGACTTTATGCCCAACAGGAACGCCCCGCTGAAGCGGTGGCCATTGTGCAAAATGCCATCACCCAGGCGATCAAAGCCCAAACCGGAGCCCCTGGCACTGTTCCCCCCGACCAACTCACTTCCTTACAACTTCTGCTGGGGGAAATTTACCTCAGTCAAAATCGCCCCGACCAGGCGATCGCCATTTATGAAGCCGCTAGCAAAGTCAACGGCAATGATTTTCGTCCCGTCCTAGCCCAGGCCCAGGTCATGGCCCAAACTGGCAAAGTTAAGGAGGCCGACCCTTTTTTCCAGCAGGCAATTATGCTGGCTCCAGTGCAGTATAAGGACCCGATAAAAAACATTGCCCTCCAGGTGACCAACCAGGCTTTGGCCAATCAGAATGGAGCCCCCGAAACCAGTATCCCTTCCCCCGCCCCCATCCTCAAGTCAGAATAAAAGGAAGTCTTAGGGGGCCCTGGCCAACTGGTAGGATAGAAAAATTAACAAAATTTAGTAACAATCCAGGGAGGGAACCCTCAGTGATGTCCTTTTTGAAAAATCAGTTGTCACGGCTGTTGGCCTTAATTTTGGTGGTGGCGATCGGTCTGACGGCCTGCGACAGCGGCACAGGACTCACCGGCAACTATAGCCAAGATACCCTGACGGTCATTGCCACCCTGCGGGAGGCCATCGATCTACCCCAGGATGCCCCCAATCGCCAAGAGGTGCAGGACACCGCCCGGGGCCAGATTAATGACTATATTTCCCGTTACCGTCGCAAAGGTGATGCCGGTGGGCTGAAATCCTTTACCACCATGCAAACGGCCCTCAACTCCCTGGCTGGATACTACACTTCCTACGGTGCCCGTCCCATTCCCGAAAAGCTGAAAAAACGCTTACAACTGGAATTTACCCAGGCAGAAAGATCCATTGAACGGGGCGTGTGAACCATCCCGATTTCCCCCCCATCGGGGACCCCCAGTTAAAACTCGAAGCCCTCACCCATCGTTCCTATTGCAACGAACATCCTGGTACTCCTTCCTATGACCGGCTGGAATTTCTTGGGGATGCGGTGTTGGGTTTTGTGGTGGGGCGCATTCTTTTTGAACGTTATCCCCATTTTACTGAGGCAGAGTTAACCCGTCTGCGGTCCCAGTTGGTTAATCAAAATCAGTTGGCCTATCTAGCGAGGTTTTTACACATTGCGCCGGAAATTCGCCTGAGCCAAAGTTTGGCCAGGGACGATGGACAATCCAGCCCTTCCATCCTGGCCGATGTTTTTGAATCATTGTTGGGGGCGGCTCTCCTGGATAGGGGTTTGACGGCGGTGGAAGATTTCATTCAAGAACTATTCGTTCCCATCCTAGAGCAGTGGGAAAAAAGCCAGGATGGGCGATCGCCAAAACTAGTGCCGACCATGGATGTAAAAAGCATGCTCCAGCAGTGGGCCTTGGCCAAAACTAAACAATTGCCAGAATATGAACTAATCAACACCAGTGGGCCACCCCATGCCCAGGAATTTACCTTTACCGTCAAAGTAGCGGGAAAAATCCATGGCCAAGGCTCTGGCCCCAGTAAGCAAATTGCCACCAAACAGGCAGCCCTAGAGGCATTGAAAAGTTTGGGGCTATTGCAATAAGCAAAGCAGAATCCACACTGGTGGGGAGAAACGATGGAACACGCCTTAATCGAACTGGATTGGGCCGACATTGGTTGGATGTTGGGACTCCTGGGCGCGGCGATCGCCCTTTTGCAATGGCAGGGGCTAAATCTGACGGGGCAATTACTGTGGGCCGGGGGACGCACCATTTTGCAACTGATTGTGGTGGGCTATTTTCTCGCAGTGGTTTTTTCCTTGGATAATCCCTGGGCAGTGTTGCTAGTGTTGGCGATTATGTTAACCATTGCCGCCGTGGTGGCCAGAAATCGCATTAATCCCCGCAGTAAATCCCTGTTTGGTTGGCTATGGCTTTCCTTGGGGGCCAGTACTGCCATCAGTTTGGGTTACGCCCTGGTGGTGATTATCCAGCCGCCCCAATGGTATTCCCCTCAATATCTCATTCCCCTCACTGGCATGATTCTGGGACAAACCATGAACAGCGCTTCCTTAGCCGGTGAAAGATTAGCCAGTGCCATTCAGCAAAATCCCCGGGAAATTGAAACCCACCTTTGCTTAGGAGCTACCCCCGGCCAGGCGATCGCCAGTTATCGTAGGGCCGCTATCCGAGCCAGTCTGATTCCCACTGTGAACCAAATGATGGTGGTGGGCTTGGTCAGTTTGCCGGGAATGTTAACCGGGCAAGTGTTAGCTGGGGGTGATCCCCTCAATGCCTCGGTCTATCAAATTTTGATTATGTTCTTAATTTTATTGACCAACACCCTTAGTACCATTGCAGTCACCGCCACGGTTTACCGTCAGTATTTCAATCAACATCAACAACTTTTAGTGTAACCACGAATAGCCAGCTTTTTAAAAGCCCAAACCGGGCATCGAAAAATTAACTATTTTGTCTTTTGATCGGTACTAGGTTTTATCCCCAATTTGGGTCGTCATCATTCAAGGAATCCCCATTGTCCCCTGGGAAATTTTGCTATGATCTGCCTAGCTTTGCAGTCGAAAAACCCCAGTAATGTCTCTACTTTTGCTGGTGTTCCCCGGAAGCCCAACGTCTGTTAAGGCTGATTTTTCTGCCGTCATTTCCCACACAAATTTTTTCACCCCTCTATGACCGCTACCCTCTCCCGGGCCGCTTGGGCCAGCAATTTCAGCCAAAACGCAGTGGAATTTGACCGCACTGGATTGGAGCTGATCTCAGGACAAATTCCGGCGGAATTAAAGGGGAGTTTGTATCGCAATGGGCCGGGCCGCCTCAGTCGGGGTTCGGAAAAAGTCGGCCATTGGTTTGATGGGGATGGGGCGATTCTGGCGGTGCATTTTGGCGAAGGGCAAGCCCAAGGACTTTATCGTTACGTGCAAACCCAAGGTTACGCAGAGGAAGAAAAAGCAGGACGTTATCTTTACGGTAACTACGGCATGGTTGATCCTCAAGGGGTTTGGCATTACTGGAAAAGTTTGTTGACCCAGACCGATGTACTCAAAAATGCTTCTAATACCTCGGTAATGGCTCTGCCCGATCGCCTATGGACCCTGTGGGAAGCGGGGCATCCCTACGCTTTGGATCTAGAGAATTTAGCTACGTTGGGCACGGAGGATTTTGGCGGGGCTTTTCAACCGGGGCAACCTTTTTCCGCCCATCCTCTGCGGGATCCGGTCACGGGGGAAATTTTTAGTATTGGGGTGGATTTCCAATTTAACCTCAACCTTTACCGTCTAGACCGCCAGGGCAACTTGCTCAAGCACCGTCGTTTGAAACTGAGCCGCACTCCCTTCTGCCATAGTTTTTGCATGGCGGGGCGTTATCTGGTCCTGTTTTTACCCCCTATCACCCTCAATCAATTTTCTTTACTGTTGGGTAATGTGGCCTATGCCGATGCTCTGGGTTGGGATGCCCAAGGGGGAACAAAGATTGTGGTGTTCGATCGCCAAACGTTGGAAATTGTCAGTAAAGGGGAAACGGAATCCTGGTTCCAATGGCACTACGGCAACGGCTGTGAGTTGGACGATGGCAATGTGCGGCTCGATTTTGTTCGGTTCAACGATTTCGCCCAAACCAATGAATATTTGCGTGAAGTACCCACCGGAGCGGTGAAAACCTCCACGGATGGTCAACTATGGCAAGCTATCCTCAATCCCCAAACGGCCAAAATAGTTGAGTTAACCAATGTGCTGAGCCGCAGTGGGGAATTTCCGGTGATTAATCCCCAACGGACTGGGCAACCGTGGCGCTATACCTATATGGCTCTGCAACGACCGGCGGAAATCCTTGGTTCCCAATGGTTTGGGGAAATTGCCCGCATTGATTACCACACAGGGGATGTAACCACAGCTAAGCTAGGAGAGCATCAGTATCCCGTGGAACCCCTTTACATTCCCCACCCGGATGACGGCGGTCGGGGTTGGATTATCACTGTGGTCTATGACGGCGATCGCCATGGCAGTGAGGTGTGGCTATGGGATGCGGATCGTTTGCAGGCAGAACCCATTTGTCGTTTAGCTTTACCCCAGGTAATTCCCTTTAGTTTCCATGGCACTTGGCGATCGGTTTAGGAAAATTTTCCGTCAGCATAGTCAATTAAGGGCAACTTTCCTGGTCAAGGGACACAGTTACAATGGAGCAAAATCTCAATGGAGAGCTGAATGAAAGCAATTACAACCACCCAAGCCAAAGATCATTTGGATGAATTAATTAATGCTGTCATTTCTGATCTAGAACCAACCATCGTTAGCAACAATCAAGGTCAGCAGGCGGTATTAATATCATTGGATGAATTTAATTCTTGGCAAGAAACCCTTTACTTACTCTCTAATCCAACCAACGCAGAACATTTAATGGCATCGATTAAGCAAGCTGAAACTGGACAGATCATTAAGCAAAAATTACCAGATTTATTGGAACTGTGAAAATCGCCTTTACCGAGCTATCTTGGCATGATTACCTCTGGTTTCAGCAAAATGATAAAAAACTTCTCAAAAGAATTAATTTACTCATTAAGGCAATTGCCAGGGATCCTTTTGATGGTATAGGAAAACCAGAACCACTCAAAGCAAATCTTTCCGGTTACTGGTCGAGGCGCATCAATTCTGAGCATCGTTTGGTGTACACGATTGCTGATCGAGATTTACTAATTATTTCCTGCCGATTCCATTATCAAAGGTAAAACCACGCTTCGTACAGAGTTTTTAATGAATACTTGGCGTCAACTAATGCGGTAAAATTACCTGAAACAAGATATTAGATGCCTTGAGAAGGCTTCCAATGTATTTTGTCTTTACTTAGACATTTTTTAAAAACCTTTTAAAGCAGTCATTATTCAATAACTATTTATGTCCCATTCCACTGATCTTTCCGCCCTAGCCCGTTGGATGGCCGCCGATTTTAGCAACCAGGCCCAAGCCTTTGAAAATCCCCCTTTTTATGCCCATATCCGGGTGGCCATTCGTCCCCTCGACCAAGCAAAGTTTGGCGATCGCCTTTTATTTTTAGAACAGGCCTACGACTTTATGTTGCAGAGGCCCTATCGCCTACGGGTGCTGAAATTAAAGGTGGTGGAAGATCATATTGAAATTGAAAACTTTAAAGTCAAAGATGAGGAAAAATTCTATGGTGCGGCCAGGGATTTGGGCAAACTAGCTCAACTAACCCCCGCTGATCTCGAACCCATGCATGGCTGTGACATGATTGTGGAATGGACCGGCACTAGCTTTAAAGGGGAAGTGCAACCGGGACGGCAATGCCGAGTGATGCGGGACGGCAAGGAAACCTATCTGGAAAATAGTTTTGAAGTGAGCGAAACGGGATTAATTAGCCTCGACCGTGGTTACGATCCAGAAACCAACGAACGGGTTTGGGGCTCCGTGGCCGGTGCTTTTCATTTTGTCCGGTGGCAGAGTTTCGCCGATGAAGTTAGTTTTTAGCCAGCCTCGACTTTGTTGTTTCCCGGAGGAAACAGGTAGATTGCCCCGGAAATGAGCGTTAAAACCACTGCTATCCAGAAGATGACCGTGCCAATTTGGCCATAAATTTCTGGCAACGGTGCTAACAACAAGGCGATCGCCGTGATTTGGGTAACGGTTTTTACTTTGCCCCAGAGATTGGCCCCGGCAATTTCTGTTTGACTGGCAAGCTGGGGATTAACCCGCCAACCGGCGATGACTAACTCTCTGGCCAAAATTAAACCCACTGCCCAGGGGGGAACTACCTGCCAAGTTAACAAAATTAATAACGGGGCTAATACCAGTAATTTATCCACCAACGGATCAAGGAATTTGCCCAACTCCGTCACCTGATTTAACCGGCGGGCTAGGTAACCATCCAACCAGTCAGTGCTGGCGGCCAGCAAAAAAATCCCCACTCCCCACCAACGGGTTTCGGCTTCTGGAGTCGGTAGCCAAAGAAATAGCAGGGGTAAAGCCAATAAACGGGAAACAGTTACCCAGTTGGGTATATTCATCGAGAAAACGGTGTATTAGGACTAAATTTGCGCATTGAACTAATAATGATCGCCAGATTTCCGGTGATGCACCGCCGTTACCCCATCTTTGAGTAGGGCACCCCGGTCAGTCACGGCGTAAAGAACCCAATGGTCACCGCACTCCAGCCGTTGTTGTACCCGACATTCCAAATAAGCCAGGGATTCCGTCAAAATTGGTGCGCCATTTTCCGCCGTTTCCGTGGCCACGTCTGCAAACCGATCGCCGCCGGGGGCAAAGGGTTTGAGAAAATGTTTCATCAGTCCCAGATGGTTGCCTTCCTGCAAAATATTCAACACAAAGCAACTGTTTTTGTGTAGCAAAGATTCGATCGCCCTTTCTTTGGCAACGGCAACGGTCAAACCAGGGGGGGAAAAGGTAGCTTGGGAAACCCAGGAAGCTAACATGGCACTGCTCAATTCCCCTTGCTGGGCGGTAACCACACAGAGGGAACCCACTAAACGGCCTAACGCTTGTTCGGTGCGGGCAGATTCCGACTCCGGCAGAGCAGATTTAGGTTGACGGCGTTTTTCTGCCTTTTTCAGAGCTTGGGCAAAATCCGTACCGGCCTCTTCGCACATTTTCAAAGTTTGGTCGGTGGGCTTAAATTTCACCCGGATGGTGTCAAAGCCAAAGCTAAAGCCCGCATCCCGAAATTTGTTTTCCAGCATATCGATCGCCTCTCCACTCCAACCGAAGGAACCAAACACGCCGCACAGTTGGGTTTTGGACGCATTGGCCAGGGTGATGCCCAGGGCCGTTTGAATGGGGGTGGGGGCATGGCCGCCCAGAGTAGGGGAACCAAAAATAAAGCCAGCGGATTTACCGATCGCCTCCTTAATTTCCTCTGCGTTGCTAGTTTCCGCATTGATGGCCGTTACCGCTACCCCAGCTTTAGTAATGCCTCTGGCGATCGCCTGGGCCAGGGTGCTGGTATTACCGTAGGCAGAAGCGTAAATTAAGGCCACGTTCAAAGCTTGGGCCTGTTGTTCACTGAGCCATTGCTGATAGTTACGGGTCAACTCCCGCAAACCGTAGCGCACCAGGGGGCCATGGCTGGGGGCATAGGTCTGGGCTGGATAGGCTTCTAACTTATTCAGGGCGGCACTAACCTGGGCGGCGGCGGGGGCCAACAGACAATCAAAGTAATAGCGGCGGTCTTCTTGGTAAATAGTCCAACCTTCATCGAACACTTGGTCACCACAAACGTGGGCCCCGAACAGTTTATCGGTGAATAAAATTTCGGTGCGGGGATCGTAGGTGCAGAGTTGCCCTGGGTACCGGGGGCTAGGGGTGGGGATAAAGGTCAATTCATGGCCCCGGCCCAAATCCAGGTGGTCATTACCTTTCATCACTTGGATAGGATTATTGACTTCAGCATCCGCCAGCAATTTTTCTAAATTTTGAGCGGCGGGGTTAGAGCAGATAATGGTTGCCTGGGGAGCTAGGCTCAACAAAAGCTTCAGGGTATGGGCCCGGTTGGCGTTGACGTGGCCCAAAATGACGTAATCCAGGCTGTTGAGGTCTAACCGTTGAATTAGGGTGCCGACAAAATTATCGGTGAAGGATTCCCCCGGCGGGTCAAAGAGGGCAATCTTATCAGCACTGATCAGGTAACTATTGGCAGTGGTGCCCCGTTGCAAACCATACTCAATTTCAAACTTCAACCTGTCCCAGGTGCGGGAGCGAAACACAGTGGTGTCAACGGCGATCGGGCAGATTTGAACGTCTTTGGCAGGCATGGTGAGGGGAGGGAAAAGACAACTGACCAACAACGGTAGTTGGACTGTCTCCAGTTTTGCATGGATTCCCACTGTTAACTAACCCTGCGGCTCGGGATTAAACTTGGGAGGCTTGGCGACGGGCGGCGGATTTTTCCAATAAAGATTGGGCAAAGGCTAACGCTTCTTTGGCGGAATGGCCCCCGGTGAGTTGGGCTAATTCCTGTTGGCGATCGCCGTCGGATTGGAGGGGAGTAATGCGAATAACGGTGCGTAAATCTTCGTCAAGCTGGGGATTGGTGGGATCGGCAATATTTTCATTAATGACCACTTTGTCCACATGGAAATGGGCATCGGCCAGGGCCGCCACCAAAGGTTGATGGGTGACACAGAGCAGTTGTTGGCGCTGACTGAGTTGGGCTAGCTTGTCGGCGATCGCCTGGGCTACTTTGCCGGATACTCCCACGTCGATTTCATCAAAAATTAAGGTTTGGCTGGGGGGAGCCAGTTCACTAAAACAGGCTTTGAGGGCCAGGAGGAATCGGCTCATTTCCCCACCGGAGGCAGTGGCGGCCAAGGGTTGAATTTTTTCCCCGGTGTTGGGGCTGAAATAAAACACCACCTGTTCTGCGCCGAAACTACTGGGGGCACTGGACTCCAATTGGCAAACAAAAATTACCTTTTCCATGGCCAGGGGCTTGAGTTCTTGTACCAACCTTTTTTCTAGTTTTTGCGCCGTTTTTTGGCGAATTAAAGTTAACTGACCACAATGTTTAATTAATTCTTGCTCTGCCTTGGTCAAAGATTCCTGCAACTGGGCGAGGGATTGTTCTCCATCCGTCAACTGGTCATATTCAGCTTGGATTTTTTCTTGGTAGGCAATCGCTTCGGTTAAGCTAGGGCCATATTTACGACAAATCCTTTTCAGCACCTGCAATCTTGCTTCCACTTCCCCTAACCGCTCTGGATCAGCTTCCAAATTATCTCCATAGCGTTGCACTTGCCGTCCTGCTTCAATTACTTGGGTTAAAGCTGTTTGTACCAGTTCCAATAAGGGATTAAGGCTACTGTCAAATTCCGCCATGGTTTGCAACTGTCCTTCCGCATCCCCCAACAAATCGGCGATCGCCGGGGTATCCCGTTCACTTTGGTACAAAAGCTGGGTGGCTTGATAGCTTAACTGTTGTAGTTCCACCACATGGGAAAGTTTTTCCTGTTCTTGGATTAACAATTCCCATTCATCGCCATCGGTTAATTCTGCTTCGGTCAATTCCTGTAACTGATAGGTTAAAAAATCCAGCCGTTGTAAACGATTTTGTTCCGATTGTTGCCTGGCTGTTAAAGCTTGTTTGGCTTGGGTAAATTCTTTATAAGTTATTTCCACCGCTTGACGTTTTTCTAATAAGTTTTGCCCGCCAAATAAATCCAGTAGTTGCCGTTGTTGCCCCGGATCTAATAGTTGTTGAGTTTGGCCCTGGGCTGTAATTTCCACCAATTGGCTCCGCAATTCTGCCAAAATTTGGCGATTTACCAACACTCCATTCAGGCGGGAACGGGAATTTAATGAGCTTCCTTTTTTGCTAAATTCCCTCGTGCAGGCAATGGTGTTGTCTTCCAATGGTTCAATGGCTTGGGTTGCTAACCAATCATTAAGCTCGGTACTGGTGGAAAAAATTCCTTCAATCACACCGCTGGAACACCCCTGGCGCAAAACCCTCGCTCCGGCCTTTCCTCCTAGTAATAAATCAATCGCATCAAGCAAAATTGATTTCCCGGCGCCGGTTTCCCCCGTCAATACATTCAAGCCTTGCCCAAAGTTAATTTCTAAGCAATCAATCAAAGCAAAGTTATTGATCCGCAGGGATAGTAGCATGAAAAATTAGCCAATAATTTGAACGTTATGCTATGGGAAACTGTCGTTACGATAACTAAGTCTAGAATATAAGTGCAAAATAAAGTACGTCAGCCTTTCATACCCGATTCGGCATGGATTTTGATTTTACCGATGTCCGCCCCGATAAGTCCATTAAATAACCTTATAAGAGCCTGTTCGAAAAGCTCCCCTAACCTCCCAAATTTGGGGGGAAACTGAATGAAAGTCCCCCAGTATTGGGGGATTTAGGGGGCGGAATAAAACTTTCCAAACATGTTCTGAAAAGTTTTTAAATTTGCTTGCTGTCCACTGATGTGGGGGCAGGGCAGGGCAGTAATTTACTTGGGCGAATTGATGGTTGGTCCTGTGATTGAACGGAAGATTCTTTTCGAGTTTAGTTACCAATTGGTTTATGCCCCAGCAGGGCATTTTTGATTTTGCCTAACTCCTTGACTAGTAATGGTTTTGGGCTTTTAGCCAGATTTATCTCTAACTCCTCTGCTACTTTTTTGATTCTGTCTGGGTAGGTTAGGCTTAGGGTTTAATGAATGGTTGGAGGGCTGTGATCCAGATCACATACGTGGGTTAACCGGGATAATAAAATACAGTTTGGTGAAATGAAGGGTGGTGGTAGAGAGTTGACCCAGCTTCAAACAAGAACCAAAGTTCAGTGTTCCTAATGTAATTCGTTTGTTTTTATTTTCTTTTATTGATTGCTTTCCTATCTCGCTCACTTTATTTTTACTCACAGTTGAAGATCAATTATGAATACTCGCTTTTTCCTCAATTTCCTCACTGCCCCCAAACGTAATGCCGGCTTTGCCATGCCCATGGTGATTATGGGCGGTTTGGTGATTACGGTGGCGGCCGCCGCTATTGCTATGAAGGGGATGAATGATCAAAATCAGGTCACAGCGAAGGCAGCTAAGTCCTCTAGTGACGCAGCAGCGGAGACCGGCTTAGCGCGTGTTCAAGGTTTGCTTGCAAGCAGTAAATATGCAGCTCTTTTCGACGATTCTGATTGGGCAACCTTAATACAGTCGGATGGAACACCAAACAGCGAAACTACCCTTGGAGCTGTTCTTGAAGAGCATCTAAATTCGGTATCAAGCAACAGTGGGTCTATCTGTAGTGAGGGGAGCTCTTCTGGCGTTGATTCGGCTAAACTTGCATCTCAAAAACAAGTCTTAGGCAAACTTCGTGAGTTAGCTACTGAAGCGTCTGCTGGTCAAGTAGAACCGATTAATAGCAATAGCTCTTTTCGTATAGTAAGTTACAAAGTTGGAGTTGAAGAAGAGAACAAAGGCAAAATTCCCCAAGGTCAAGTTATTGGGCGTCTAGTTGTTGAGGGAGTGTCTAGCAAAGGAGCAACTGACGCCGTAACCCGTTTGATGGTGGATATTCCTATTTCTGGAAAACCAGGAACTTCCACTTTTGGTGGTTCGGATACGGTGCCTGCACTTTGGATATCAGAAGGCGGTGTTGATAAGGGTACTGCTGGTGACACTGTAGATACAACAGGTACTCCCGCTGTTCCTAAGACTGGTGAAATAAGAGGAAATATAGTCCTGGCAGGGTGTGGTTCCACAGATTTAACTGATGCTTATATTGATGATCTTAACTCAATACAGAACGCTGCTGGGGGATTTGCCGCTGTAAGGGCATCTACCCCAATGCCTTCCATCCCATTGTCGGCTTTAGCATCGGCAAGATCTCAGAATCGTGTATATACACTAAACGTGGGGAATAACGATTCAATCTCTCTCCCCCGAAGTGGAGAACAGCCGGTTGACGGTTACTATTACTATGAATCTAGTAGTTTAGACAGAAAGTTTGAGCTTAACTTTGACAATACTGGAGGAAAGAAATACCGTCTGTATGTAACTGGTGACATTGGTAGAAATGCGGAAATCAACGGAACTTGTAATACAGCTGATGGTTGCCAGCCGACAGATATCCAAATATTTGGTCTTTCGAGTAGTGGTTCAATTTGCATGAATGGAAACTCGAGCCGAACGACGAAAGCTTTTGTTCTTGCCCCCAATTACGATATAGGTCGCACAGGAAATGGGAGTTATGAAGGAATGCTTTTGGGTAAGACTTATGCCAAAGGCAATTGTGCTGTAAATAATGGCAAATTGGCTGTTACCCAAACCTCTCAAACCTGGGGATCGGTTCCTCCTGACCTACGTCCACTTACCGCTCCATCACCTACCCTTACATCATTTTCTAGCTGGTCTCAGATTGACTCCAGTTTAGCTGATGATGATGCTATAACTGAGCCCCCAATTTACACAGGTTCCTTCTTAACAGCTTCTTCTAGTCCATCTCCCAGTCCCAGTCCATCTCCTAGTCCCAGCCCGTCTCCCAGTCCCAGCCCATCTCCCAGTCCCAGTCCATCTCCCAGTCCCAGCCCGTCTCCCAGTCCCAGTCCATCTCCCAGTCCCAGTCCATCTCCCAGTCCCAGCCCATCTCCCAGTCCCAGCCCATCTCCTACCCCAGTTACCGTAAATGTACAGAACAAGAAGGCTTGCGATGATCTAGGAGGGACGTACTCTCAAAGCGGGAATAACAAAACCTGTACTTACATTCCTCGGTAGCCCGTAGAGTGTTTTCCTCCCCCTTCATTAAGCCCAAAAATCTCTAGCAAAACAATATCAAAATTACTTTAGGCAGACTCCAGCAGTTTGCTTTTTTTTGCTTATTTTCCCAGAATTAAAGGCACAACCGTAAAGATAGAATTTTACTTCTTTCTCACCCAACCATTAATGGTAAATCGACTATCTGCAAAAGCTTGGGAAGGACAGTTTACTGGTAGAACTTCGTGCATATAGCGACTGAGAAAAAAGACAATGCTGTTATTAACTGGCTGTACAGTTTTAAATGATTCAGCGGCTACATAAAAATTATTTTCGATTTTACTGTCATAAATGGCTAGCTCTCCACCAGAAAAGGCTTTAGGCTCTCGGTTAAAGTAATAAACATAGGTTAATTCACGGGTAGCAGAATCGGGGCTACCATTATCATTATGTACTTTGTAATAATTTCCATGGTTATGGGCAGTAAGTTGAGCTTCTACATAATCAATTTGAAAAGGTTGTATTTGTAGATCACTAATCAGTTGGGGTAAAATTGCCTTTACTCGTTCTATTATTAATTCTGAAAACGGCGCAAAAATCGGCAAAAACATAGAGCGACGATAATCAGAATCATTAGCTGAATTGCTTGTAGGCAGGAAATTATTTTCATTCTGAATTACAAATTTAAACAACTGCTCTAACTCTGTAGCACTCAAAAAATCTTTCACCTGAATAAAATGGGATGGCAAAATTTCTGGTGAAGCTTGGGGAGTAGCTGAAGTAGACTGTCGCTCTATCTGAATTTGACCTATAGATGAATTATTAGATAAGTTTTTATAAAAGTTGTGATTAATTAGAAATGAAGGTGCGTAGGATTCTTCAGCTTGGCTAACAGTTGATTGTGAAGAGGATTCGACTTGAGACTGGTTAATAATTTGCCAAAGTTTGTAATTACCCTGATGGCTAACTAAAGTGCAAACAAAATTTCGCCAAGCAAACTGAAATAATACCTCTTGAGTTTTCAACATATTTAAGGTGTCTGCATCAAACTCTAGCAAAATACACAATTCTTCCGTCGTTATCCAGAATTCGGAATCACTAACTTGCTTAACTAAGTTAAGTTGCTGAATTACCGCATGAAGTTTACTTTGCAATGGTTCTTGCATGATTCTGGTCATAGTAGTTAAAAGAGTATTGACAATCTCTTCAATAATCATTTTCTCATGATCAAAATCCTTTAGGCAGATCCCAGTGGTTTATCTTCTTTTTTGGCCGCTTTTTCTGTGGTGGCATTTCTGGTCTGAGGTTATTTGGCGGTCAAGAATAGGATAGCGCTTGGCGATCAGGGGGGAGAGGTTGACAGATGCCCAGCCCTATTGGCAGTGGGCTTGCTGAGCTTGTGTTAGCATAGAGCTATTATCGATTGATTAAGATGTCAAAACTATGACCAAACCAACGATAGAACTATCAGAGAGTGTATTTAAAAAAATTCAGGTACTTTCTCCGGAAAACCAAAAACAAATTCTAGATTTTCTAGAATCTATAACAGCAAATTCCGATGAAACTCAAGAAAAAAAAGCAACTAGAATTTCAGGATTGTATCAAGGACAAGGCTGGATAAGTGATGATTTTAATGATCCTCTAACGGATGAGTTTTTTTCGGAAGTCTGATTTATGGAACTGCTGTTAGATACTCATGCCTTTGTTTGGTGATCAATTGCTCAGGAAAAACTATCTTCAAAAGTAAGTTCTTTATTGTCAAACACAAGTAACAAAATATTTTTGAGTACAGCAAGTGCATGGGAGATACAAATTAAACTGCAACTTGGAAAGTTACAACTTAACATTTCCCCAGAAGAATTAATCAAAAATCAAATGACCATCAATGGTTTGCAGGTTCTGTCTATTGACTTGGAGCATATCTGGAAACTGGCGGTTCTTGAACATCACCATAAAGATCCCTTTGATCGAATCTTAATTGCCCAATCTATGACCGAAGAAATTCCGATTTTAAGTATTGATAAAGTCTTCGATCTTTACCCGGTTCAAAAACTTTGGTAACTGTTCAGGCGGTCAGGGTTAACTGACGATCAAGGATCGGATTGTGCTTGGCGATCGGGTATTAACGGCGATCCACATTAACCATGGGCTTATTTCCACCATGCTAGAATAGGGGCACAACTGACTTAAAGCAGTGTCTCCCACAGATTAGCGACCTTAAAATGAATTCACTTTCTTTTGAATGGGACGAAGAAAAGAATCGAACCAATCAGAAAAAACATGGTATTTCTTTTGAGGAAGCTGAGACTGTTTTCTACGATGACAATGCTATTCAGTTTTGGGATGATAATCATTCAGAAGTAGAAGATAGATTCCTAATGCTGGGTAGAAGTTCCAGAATGAGAATCCTGCTAATTGTTCACTGCTTCCAAGAGAATGAATCTATCATCAGAATTATTTCTGCTCGCAAGGCTACTCCTAAAGAAACGAAACAATATAGAGGATAATATTATGAAGAAAGAGTATGATCTAGCCAACATGAAAAGCCGTCCTAATCCTTTTGCTCAAAAGCTTAAACAAAAAGTTACTTTACCTTTGGGAATTGATGTAGTTGATTTTTTTGAAAAGAAAGCACAAGAAAAAGGCATTTCTTATCAAGAAATAATTGAATTATATCTTCAAGATTGTGTTGTTAATAATCGAGAACTTTCATTTTAAATGCTCAGCTGACGGACAGGTGTTTTTGTGTTTGTAACCAGAGTAGCTCTCAAATATGAAACCATCTATTTCAGAAACTACCAACTCCATATTCCCCAATGGGCAGGACTCAGCTTCGCCGGGATTACTTTCACGTTTGTGGTCTTGGATCAACTCCTACGGGGGTTTGTCCGACTTGAAGAAGTACAACGCCGAACTGAGGAAGAGCAACGCCGAATTAAGCAAACAGAACGAGAAACTCGCCGAGCTAGAATTGAAACTCGATAACGTATTGCAATCATCCAGCACCAACTTGACCCCAACAATCTCCACCGACAACAATTAGGGGATATTCAAGCACTTCTCGAAGAATATCTAGATACCCTTTAGCCAATTGGCTATCTGTGAGGTATTGGCAATCGGGCTAAAATGGGGGAAACTTTGCCCCAACAATTGCCAAACATGAACGCAGTCAGCCAAATTATTGCACAACAAAAACTTGCAGCTATCATGGAGCAAGTATGTAGTGATCATGTTCCAACAATTATCACCAGGGATACCCAACCATCTGTCGTCATGATTTCCCTGGAAGACTATCAGTCATTAGAAGAAACAGCATATCTACTACGTAGCCCGAACAATGCTCAAAAATTGATGTCGGCGATCAAGCAATTAGAAAATGATCAAGGTGTCGAAAGGGAACTATTGGAGTGAAGCTAATTTTCTCTGAGCAAGCCTGGAGCGATTATCTTTACTGGCAACAAAACGACAAGAAAATACTTAAAAGAATCAATACCTTAGTTGAATTAATTTGATAGAAAAAGACGACCACCTTAACGGCGATCGCCAAACTGTTCAGCTCGTCAAAGTAACTAACTAAAAAGCCAGTCAGCTACCACAACAAAAAATTAAACATCGGTGTCCACTCGACCGTAGAAAATGCCCCGGACTTTAACATCAAGGGGTTCTTTAGCACCCAAATCAGTGTCAGAGGGTTGCTCGCTTTCAAAAATACCGGCAATTTCCCCAGTGGAACCATCAACCTGGGTCACCTGCAAGGAAAGGGTTCCTTTACCCAAGGGGGTTTCCTTCTTGTTGGTACGGAATTTATCCGCCGCTGAAGGCAGAGCTACCGCATTGTCATAACCAGTGTATAGACCCCGGGCTTTGGGATCCAAGAAACCAGCCCCCCGGTAGGAAGGCACATTGAAATCCCCAACAAAATCGGTGGAACTATTGATGGAAGTAAAGCCAGGCTCCGTAGTGCCAGTAAAATTTTTCACCGTGAAAAAGAAGGGTACTTCTTCACCACCGGGAAGTAATACCGTAATCGGCTGGAAGTCAATGCCATCTTTTTCTTTAAAAGTCAACGTTCCATCAGCACCCACTGCAATGCTGCCGCGGATCTGTTCTAGGCTAGTGGTTTGACGGGTCAGAACCTTACCTTTAACGTACTCAGCCTTTTGGCGCTTATTAACGGGCTCTTCCTTAACAAAATACTCCTGGGGCTCCATACAGAAGTCAGAAACAAAATACTTAGTATTCGGTTCCACCTCAATGGTTCCTCTGGTGAAGGAAGAAATTTCAGGGCAAACGTTAGCTAGACCCGTATTTACAATGTCATCGTAGGTAAGCTGGCTCTTATCAACCGCAAAGGCACTGCCGCTATATAAAAACGTTAGTAGTCCAAAGCAGACTGAAAGCAAAGCCACAATAGACGGACGAAACCTCATGGTTTAACCTCGCTTAAGTCAATCTCAAATTTTTTGTCTTTTTCAGGCCTTGTCCGGCTCCAGACTTACACGGATGCAACCCTAGGGATTATGGACAAAATAGGCATATTTTAACGAGATCCACTCTACCAAACTTTCGTTACCTTACCAGCCATATGGCCGGAAGGGGCATTTCCGCAACAGGTCAGAGCAAGGCTTTGGCCACAAACCACTATCATTTGGGTTGGTGTTTGTTTGCGAACAGCCCATCTGCCTAACTGAGCTTTATTTGGAATCAATGGAATCGATCAACCAAAAATTATGTCTAACTCCCGAGTTAGAAGCCCTCATGACCACCACCGAAGCCCTGGCGGAAGATTACCAGGACGACCATGACCGTTTGCTACAGCTCCTAAGGGTTCTGGAATCTCTGCACCGTCACATTCGCATCGACTATTTTGAACCGGCCTTGCCCAATACCCGTCGGGGTCTATATGGCCTACTAAGGGATATCGAAGAAAGTGGCGGCTGGCCATACATTGAGCGGGGTAAGCTGAGTCATTTCATCAAGAATTTGCAGGAAAGCCTGGAGCAGGAGGTGGAGTCCCTGGGGGAATTAGATTAGGACCATAACTATTCTCCCAAAAAGCAACGGCCGTGTGGGGAAAGGCTGAAAGGCTTATAGATTGACGAAACTGGGGTGCTAGGATTCGAACCTAGGAATGGCGGGACCAAAACCCGCTGCCTTACCGCTTGGCTACACCCCATTGATTAACCTTTGTTATTCTACCAGCACCATTCCAAGTTCTGTCAAGCTCCCCTGAAAAATTTGCATCCGGGTCGGGAACAGGGATTTTGGCCGGGAGCCACAGGGTTAAGCACATCGCCCATTAATGAGCACTGTCACAGTGATTGGAGTTGACAAAAGGCAACGGTCATTAAAAATAAAGGAAAGAAAAAACTGTCTGCCTCCCAGAATCACGGGGAGACAGGGCCCTACCAAGACAAGCAAATTGATCAGCTAAAAAGTACCCAGGGGAAAACCGGAACCTGTTTGTTTGGGTTCCCCCGAAGAACTGCGTTGCCAATCATTTTCTTCTTTGATCTGGCTACTACGGTCATTGATACTGAGGGGAGGGGTATTGGTAGTGTTAATTTCCAATAGGGTTTGGGAATTAGTCCCCATATTTTGTTGGGGGAACCAATCTTCCACTTGACGTTCCTGGAGGCCATCGAGGTCGTTGATATTGCCCGTGGCCGGTAAGTCTTCTGGGAAAGGTTCCACTGGGTTATAGGATTGGGCTGTAACGGTAGTAGGGGTCCCGAGCACAAAAGCGGTGCCGGCAAGCAGAACTAATTTCCATGGGGAATAATGGTATTTCATTGGTTTGGCCTCTGGTCTGGCAATGGTTGCTAGGCGATCGCCTGTTGAAATTAACAAACTGTCGCCCTTCCACTGACCATGGTAACGATGTTTTTTACTTCCTTGACTAACCGAGGAAAATTTGGCGGGGGGCAGAAATGCCAATACAATTTAGCTTGGTCTTCCCTGCCCCTAATTTGTCCCCTCCATGGCCTTGCTTTCCCTCAACAATCATCAATCCCATCAACGCTTAACTGTTAATCCCCCTGCCCAAGGGGTCGCTTTGACTGGCCGCCTAAGGGTGCCGGGGGATAAATCCATTTCCCATCGGGCCTTGATGTTGGGGGCGATCGCCACCGGGGAAACCATTATCGAAGGGCTACTGTTGGGGGAAGATCCCCGTAGTACGGCCCATTGCTTTCGGGCCATGGGAGCAGAAATCAGCGAACTAAATTCAGAAAAAATCATCGTTCAGGGTCGGGGTCTGGGACAGTTGCAGGAACCCAGTACCGTTTTGGATGCGGGGAACTCTGGCACCACCATGCGCTTAATGTTGGGCTTGCTAGCCGGGCAAAAAGATTGTTTATTCACCGTCACCGGCGATGATTCCCTCCGTCACCGCCCCATGTCCCGGGTAATTCAACCCTTGCAACAAATGGGGGCAAAAATTTGGGCCCGGAGTAACGGCAAGTTTGCGCCGCTGGCAGTCCAGGGTAGCCAATTAAAACCGATCCATTACCATTCCCCCATTGCTTCAGCCCAGGTAAAGTCCTGCCTGTTGCTAGCGGGGTTAACCACCGAGGGGGACACCACGGTTACAGAACCAGCTCTATCCCGGGATCATAGCGAACGCATGTTGCAGGCCTTTGGAGCCAAATTAACCATTGATCCAGTAACCCATAGCGTCACTGTCCATGGCCCGGCCCATTTAACGGGGCAACGGGTGGTGGTGCCAGGGGACATCAGCTCGGCGGCCTTTTGGTTAGTGGCGGCATCCATTTTGCCTGGATCAGAATTGTTGGTGGAAAATGTAGGCATTAACCCCACCAGGACAGGGGTGTTGGAAGTGTTGGCCCAGATGGGGGCGGACATTACCCCGGAGAATGAACGATTGGTAACGGGGGAACCGGTAGCAGATCTGCGGGTTAGGGCAAGCCATCTCCAGGGTTGCACCTTCGGCGGCGAAATTATTCCCCGACTGATTGATGAAATTCCCATTTTGGCAGTGGCGGCGGCCTTTGCAGAGGGCACTACCCGCATTGAAGATGCCGCAGAACTGAGGGTTAAAGAAAGCGATCGCCTGGCGGCCATTGCTTCGGAGTTGGGCAAAATGGGGGCCAAAGTCACCGAATTTGATGATGGCCTGGAAATTCAAGGGGGAAGCCCGTTACAAGGGGCCGAGGTGGATAGCTTGACGGATCATCGCATTGCCATGGCGTTGGCGATCGCCGCTTTAGGTAGTGGGGGGCAAACAATTATTAACCGGGCGGAAGCGGCCGCCATTTCCTATCCAGAATTTTTTGGCACGCTAGGGCAAGTTGCCCAAGGATAAAGTTAGAAAAACTCCTGGGCGGTTTGTAAATGTTTTACCAAGGTAGTTTGGGGTAAAGGCCCCAGCAAGTGCTGCCAGGGTAATTTATCCGCAATTGACCAATCGGCATGGACCGTATCGTTCAAACTGGGTAATTCTCCCTTTAATTCCTTAAAAGCTCGCTTAAAACTGCCCAACGTATCTCCGTAATGGCGAGTGAGTAGAAGTAATGGGGCCAAACGGCGATCGCCACGGGAAATTAAAGCCTGCATCACTGACCAGTTATAACTTTCGGGACGAAAATCAACACCCAGGGGCCGCAGTTTTTTTTGCAAAAATTGTAGACGCTGTTTGGCTTCCGGATTGACCCCATACCATTGGAACGGGGTGTGGGCCTTGGGGACAAAGGTGCTACAGCCAAAGGTGAGACGTAAACCGGGGGCGACTTTTTTGACCTGTTTTAATAAATCTACCGTTGCTTCCACATCTGACCTTGTTTCCCCTGGCACGCCGACCATGCCATAAAGCTTCAATCCCTGTAATCCCCCCGCCTGGGCCTGTTGGGCAGCGGTGAGAATTTCCTCGTTAGTCAGTTTTTTATTGATAATTTGCCGGAGTTTTTCCGAACCGCTTTCAATGGCAATGGTGAGGGATTTAGTGCCCCGTTTAGCTAAGGTTTGGGCCAATTTTTCGTCCACTGTGTTGGTACGCACTGAAGCAATGCTGAGCCGCACATGGTCAAATTCTGGTTTTCCCAGGTAATCCAACAACTCGTTAAATTCCGGATGTTGGGTTACGGAAGCTCCTAACAATCCCAGGCGATCGCTCACTTGCAATCCCCGTTCAATGGCGGGCAGTAGGGATTTTTCCGTATCCGCTGGCCGAAAAGGTAACGTCAGGTAACTAGCTAGGCAAAATCGACACATTTCCGGGCAACTGCGTACCACTTCCACCATGAAAATATTTTCCCATGCGGCCTTTTCCGTCACTACTGTGGAGGCAGACAGAACATTACCCCGGTAGGTTTGCTTACTAACTTGGGCGGGAATGGCGGTGGTACTGGGTTGGATGTGACTAATTTTGCCCTCAGCGGCTTCGTAACTTATTTCGTACAAACTAGGCACATAAATGCCGGGAATTTGGGCTAGTTTTTCTAGTTTTTCATTCCTAGAACAAGACCGCACGCTTTGGTAACCATCAATAAATTCCGGCAGTAGATTTTCCCCGTCCCCCAACAAAATTAGGTCAAAAAAGTCTGCAAAAGGTTCTGGATTAGCGGTCAGCACCGGGCCGCCACCGAATATTAAAGGATCTTCAGCAGCCCGCTCTTTCGCCAGCAGGGGAATTTGTAATTGCTCCAACAGGGTCAAAATATTGCTGTAGTCCAACTCCCAGGAAAAGGAAAAGCCTACCAATTCTGGCGATCGGGGTAACGTTTCTTGGGCGTCGGTGAAAAGACGACTAACCTGCACATCGGAGCGTTGGGCTAAGGTTGACCAAATTACTTGATACCCCAAACTGGTAATGCCCACACTGTAGATGTTGGGAAAGGCAAAAATTAACGGCACCGCATCGGCTTGGGGAGACGCAGGGGTAAACAGCAGCCTTTCGGCCTGGGCTTGGTGCATAAAGTCAGAATACTTAGTTAAATCAATGGCAGATCAAACGGATCAACAATAAAACAACGGCGATCGCCAGGGAGTTGGGGTTAATGGTAAATTTCCAAATGCAACACATAATGACCCAAACATTCCTGGGCTGCCCAGAGTTCATATTCCACCCGCAAAAATTCCGGCAAGGGAGACCCCTGCAAGGTAATGTCCCTGGTGTAATTCCGTAACTGGAAGGAGTCGCTCAGATGTCTTTCCTGTTCATTGAGCCAATAGCGGCTAATGCCATAAACTCCCTGTTCCCAAAAATGACGGTAGGAAAATTGACTATTACCCTGGCGAGTCAGCACAATGCGTCGGGGAGACAGTTCTAACCACAATAGTTGAGAGGAGGGTAATACCTGTTGATCGCCGTTGGGAACTTGCTCCTGTTCTTGGTGGAGTAGGAGGTGAAAGCGATGCAAATCCTTTTGGTAGAGGGTAGCGGCGGTCTCCAGGGTGGAAAGAATGGGCAAATCGGTGGAAATGAGCGATAGGCAAACCGGACGACGGTGGTGGGTCAACATAAAAACTTGACGGGTGAGGAAAAGCAAATCAGCCTATCTATCCAGGGGATGACAAACAGGATTCTGTTTCAGCATAACGGTCAACATTGGCCCCCTGCCATAGGGCCCTGGGAGCAAATTGGCCCCAAGCTGGGAACCGGCCTAAGAATTTAGTAATTTTTTTAGCAAGGGGCTTGTGTAAAAGATCTTTTAGTTGCTATGATGTTGAATCGTTGAGTCAATCCTCGGTAGCTCAGTGGTAGAGCGGTCGGCTGTTAACCGATTGGTCGTAGGTTCGAATCCTACCCGGGGAGTTCTAAAACTCGGATGTTTTTTACGGTTAGAAACCAGGGGAATCTGTTTATTTTCCCCGTGTTTTTGTCTGTATTTTTTTAACTGTTTTTTGCAGTTTTTATATTGAGGCGTTGCCGTAGTGGTCGCCATCGGTTAATTCCAGCGTGTCTCCGATCGCCGTACCGGTGTGATAGGCCGCCAATAGGACAGGGCAGGTTTTTCCCCAGGCAATATGGCCTTGATGATCCAAGGCGATCGCCCCCAGGTCAGTGTTATTTTCCAAAGCTTCCGTGATGGATTTTGCCATGGCTTGAGCTAAATTTTGGCCATCCTTAACCCGGATTACCACCTTGGCGGCCAAACATTCATTGATAATGTCTTCCCCTACTCCAGTGCAACTAACCCCAGCAAAACGGGTGGCATAGTTCCCCGCCGGCATAGCAGAATCACTCACCCGACCAATGCGCTCTAGCCCTTTGCCCCCAGTGGAAGTACCGGCCGCAATTTTGCCGTTAGCATCCAACGCCACTACGCCGATGGTGCCTTTTCTGGCTTCAATGCCCACGGTGGGATCAGCAATTAGCCGAGCCATTTTTTTGCGCACATCTTCTCCCCGTTCCTCCATCCATTCCTGAATGCGAAAATCCGTGGCGGGATCGTAAATGGGCAGTTGCATTTCCCTGGCTAAATCCGCCGCCCCATAATCGGACAAAATCCGGTCTGTTTGCCCCTGCAAAAATTGGGCCATCTGGATCGGATTTTTAATGCGGGAAACGTTAATTACCCCACTAAAATTCTGGCGATCGCCGTCCATCAAAGAAGCACTCATGCGAACTTGTCCATCCGACTGGAGCACCGAACCAGTACCAGCGTTAAAACGAGGCTCATTTTCCAATAATTCACAACCTTGTACCACCGCATCCATGGCACTGCCCCCCGCTGTTAGGGTTTCATACACTGCGGCCACAATTTGATGTAGGGATTGGCGCACAGTGGCCAAGCCCCCCTTATCGTCGAGGGAACTCGCACCACCATGGATGATTAATTTGGGGGTCATAGAATTTTAGGTAAAGGCTTGGGTGAAGGATAGATCAGCACCAACGGATCGTAGATGGGAAAGGAAACCGTTAGTGATTATGGGTCGAAGTCAGAAGGGAAGGCAGATCCAAACTTTTAACTAAATATCCAAACGGCTGTAAATTTCCGCCAGGTTAGTCAAATGTTGTTGGGGGTCAAAGCACTGGTCAATTTCTTCGGCAGAAAGTAGGGCCGTTACCTGGGCATCAGCTCGGACTAGCTCTTCAAAATTGCCCCCTTCCGTGTTCCAGGCTTGGTGGGCGGAACCCTGCACCACTCGGTAGGCATCTTCTCGATTCATGCCTTTTTCCACTAGGGCAAGCAGAACTTTTTGGCTGAAAATTACCCCGCCGTAAACGTTCATATTGCGTTTCATATTTTCGGGATAGACCAACAGATTTTTCACCAAATCCGTGGTTTCCTTCAACATAAAATGGGTGAGAATACAGCAGTCGGGAAAAGCAACCCGCTCCACAGAACTGTGGGAAATATCCCGTTCATGCCAGAGAGCTACATTTTCCAACGCCGCCACTGCATGACCCCGAACCAGCCGGGCCATTCCCGTTAATCGTTCTGAGCGGATGGGGTTACGTTTATGGGGCATAGCGGAAGAACCCTTTTGGCCCTTGGAAAAATATTCCTCCACTTCCAAAACATCGGTGCGTTGCAGGTTGCGAATTTCCACTGCAAACCGTTCCAAAGAGGCGGCCAGCAAAGCCAACTGTTGCACGTATTCCGCATGGCGATCTCGGGAAATGACCTGGGTGGAAGCCGTATCTGGTTCTAAGCCTAATTTCTGACAGGCGATCGCCTCCACTTTGGGGTCAATGTTGGCATAGGTGCCCACGGCGCCGGAAATTTTACCCACGGCAATGGATTGGGCTACCCGCACCAGGCGATCGCGGTTTCTCAATACTTCCGCTAACCAACCAGCGAGTTTAAATCCGAATGTGATGGGTTCGGCATGGATACCATGGGAACGGCCCACCATGACGGTGTAACGATGCTGCTGAGCTTGGTAACGGATGGCCTGAATTAGTTTTTCCAACTGCTCCAAAATCAGGTCTAGGCTCGCCACCAATTGCAACGCCAGAGCGGTGTCCAGTACGTCGGAGCTTGTTAGTCCCAGGTGAATATAACGCCCCGCATCCCCCACATATTCATTAACGTTGGTTAAAAAGGCGATGACATCGTGACGCACTTCCGCCTCAATTTCCAGCACTCGTTGGGGAT
The DNA here is from genome assembly GCF_003015225.1 of Synechocystis sp. IPPAS B-1465. Lineage (GTDB taxonomy): Bacteria > Cyanobacteriota > Cyanobacteriia > Cyanobacteriales > Microcystaceae > Synechocystis. The sequence continues at coordinate 2,095,603 of NZ_CP028094.1, forward strand.
CGAACTTAGCTTTGGCCTTGATTTCGTCCACCGCTGCCTGGGGAATATAACCCAACTCCGCCTGGGCTTCACAAACGGCGATTTCCACGTCTAGCCAGGTTTGTAGCTTGTAGGTATCCGTCCAAATTTTGCCCATTTCAGGCAGGGTATAACGTTCGATCACAGGGCCAGTTCTCCAAATAACCGCTTAATTTTACTATTTGGCGGCAACCATCGTCAGATACTGGCATTCCAACTGCCAAGGCAATGGCGTTTTCCAGGTTTTTTGTAATATGGAAGATATTGCATTTATGCCACCCAGAGCAGGGTCTGTCCCCATGACCATCACCAGTTCTGCGCCGATCCCTACCCAAGACCAAACCCTTGTGCTGCCCGGTCACCACAGTTGGGAGGCTTTTAAAGCCATTCAAGCGGTCATGGAACAACAGCCAGGGCTACGCATTACCTATCTAGATGGAGTAATTGAGTTCATGACCCTGGGGGAGTACCACGAATCAATTAGAAGTATGATTGCCATTTTGTTGGGTATCTACTTTTGGCAACGGGAAATTGAATTTATTCCGGTGGGCAGTGCCACCCGGGAATCGAAGGGAGAATCTGTTTCCTTTGAACCCGATGAATCTTACTATCTTGGTGAGAAAAAGGCCCATCCCGACTTGGCCATTGAAGTCAATATCAGCAGTGGCAGTGCCAAAAAACTGGAAAAATATCAACGACTTGGCATTGGTGAAGTCTGGATGTGGCAAGACAAAAAGTTTTCTATCTACTTTTTAAATGGCGATCATTACCAAATCATTTCCAAAAGCCAACTGCTTCCAGATTTGGATATTGCCCTGTTGGAAGAGTGCGTACTGATGTCTTCTGCTTTAGAAGCGATGCAAAGGTTTACCAGTCAACAAAAATAGGCGGCGATCGCCTGATTTTAATGTGATCTAAACCTAATCTTTTGGGCAGATTCTCTTCACTCTAGAGGGCCGTTCACCAAGCCATTGAAGCCATAGATTTCCCGACTGCCAGCATAGGCCACTAAGTTAACGTTTTTTTCGTCCCCTGGCTCAAAGCGCACCGCCGTTCCCGCTGGAATATCCAACCGCATCCCCTTGGCCAAATCCCGGTCGAATTGCAGAGCGGCATTGACTTCGTAGAAATGGTAATGGGAACCCACTTGAATAGGGCGATCGCCAGTGTTGGCCACATTAATAGTGCAGGTGGAGCGGCCTACGTTTAGTTCTATGTCACCTTCGGGGGTAATGATTTCGCCAGGAATCATAGTTGCCATATGGTTAGTTGAGCTATGGGTATTAGTCGATTGGCTTAGGGCTGCCAAGCAAAAAACAAGATACCCCCCAACAGTAACCCCAAAAATAGATCCGTGGCCATGGCGTAGTTTTCTTTCGCATTGCGTTCGGGTTGCAAAATATGGTTAATGCCCGCCAAAAGATAAAAAATTCCCCCGGCCAGAGCGGCCCCCAGCACCCACGCGTTGACGAAGATACTCCCCAAAGCCACACTGGCGATCGCCAAATTGCCGATGCCCAACTCTTTGACCAAAATCAGAGAGTCTTGACTTTGAACACCTAGAATTTTCTCGGCAGTGAAACTTGGTTTAGTGATTTGCACCACCCCAGCTAAAAATAGCCTCACCCCCACCCCCCAAAACACAAACCAGCGGGCCAGCACATCCACCAAAGCTTGGCTATTGCCGGAAGTGGTCCACTCCAAAGCAATAGAAAGTAGGGGAAAAACTAAAATTACCAGAGTTACAAGCAGAAAGTACATAATAGTTCTGGGAAATGCAGTCAAAAACCTCAAATATTCAGCTAAATTAAGAAATTAGCGAGTTCTTACGTGGCAATTTAAGCTTGAGTGGCGTTTTTTCGCACTGCTTTGAACATACCGAAGCGACAAAGTCCTACCCCAAAGGCAAGGCGCATCAATAAAATAGTCGGTACTTCCCGCACGGATTTGATAAACCCACGAATGCCGTATTGTAACCAGCCCTGGGGCCGGATAATGCCCTGCCAAATGGTATCCAACCAAGCGGGGAGGGTCGGTACAGTCCAATCAGCAGTAGTCACCTGGCCCTCCACCAAACCCGTGGCTTCCAAATTTTCCGCAAAACCTTCAATGCTGGCAAAGGCAGGGTGGGACCATTGATCCAACAGTTGTCGCATCACTGGTTTTTCCCAGAAGTTGAGGGGCACTTGGCGATCGTCCCGTTGATTCCAATCCGCCACCACCAGAATGCCCCCTGGTTTCACGACCCGCAGTAATTCCTTGGCAAACACAGCTTTGTCAGGCATGTGGGGCCCTGCTTCCACCGACCAAACTACGTCGAAACTACCGTCAGGAAAAGACAAAGCCATAGCATCGTCCACCGCAAACTTGGCCGTCACATCGGGAGGAGTTAATTCCGTCGCCCGTTTCACCTGTTGGGGACTAATGGTGATGCCGGTAACGTTAAAACCATAATCTTTGGCGAGAATGCGACTGCTACCGCCAATGCCGCAACCCACATCCAATACCGTTGTGCCGGGGGGAAGTGTATCTAATCCGCCCCACTGGGCCATGGCATGGACAAAATCAATTTTCGATTGGATGAAATCCTTGGCCACTGGCGGATCGCCATAATGGCCGAGGTGGATATGGTCGCCCCAGTAATATTCCAAAATGCCGTCCTCTGTCCATTGGTCGTAGGCGTTGGCCACGGAATCCGATGACTGATAGCCCCGGGCAGTTAGGAGATACAGTCCAGCGGCGATCGCCAGGGAGAGGGAAATTAGGCCAGCGGGCAGAAGCAAATACTCGGGCATGGAATAGTTAAAACAGCAGGGAAAATTAAGTATTAATCTTGTTTAGGGTAACAAAGTTGGGCAGGGCCATGAATCGCTTCCAATCTATCCTTGGTCAAGACCAAGCCATTGCTCTACTCCAACAGGCGATCGCCCAGAAACGCATTGCTCCGGCCTATTTGCTAGTGGGGCCAGAGGGGGTGGGCAAAAGTTTAGCCGCCAAGGCCTTTGGGGAAACCTTGCTAATGGGCTTGGGTACTAAAAGCGATCGCCAGGAACGTTTTTTTGCCGGGAATCATCCCGATTTATTGAAAATAGAACCCACTTTTCAACACCAGGGCAAACTGCTAACCGCCAGCGAAGCAGACCAGGCTGGACTTAAACGACGGGCGGCTCCATTAATCCGAGTGGAACAGGTGCGGGAAATCAACCGTTTCCTCAGTCGTCCCCCGTTGGAAGCAGACAGGGCTGTGATTCTGATCGAGGAAGCCCAAGCTATGAATGAAGGGGCCGCCAATGCCTTGCTCAAAACCTTGGAAGAACCAGGAAGGGCTACTTTAATCCTTTTGGCCCCCAGCGTTGATGTCCTGTTGCCCACCATTGTTTCCCGCTGTCAACGCATCCCCTTTTATCGTTTAGGGGAAGGTGATATGACCAAAATTTTGCAGAGATTGGGCCGTCAGGAAATCCTCCACCACCCCGAACTGTTGGCGATCGCCCAGGGGAGTCCCGGTCTGTTATTTCAAGCTTGGGAGCAAATGCAGAGCATTCCGGCGGAACTGCGGCAAAAGTTAATGCAACCACCAACTAGTCCTCTAGCAGCCTTTGATTTGGCCAAGATGGTGGATGGCAACTTGGATAACAGTGCCCAACTCTGGTTAGTGGACTATCTCCAGTATCACTATTGGCATGGCCACCACCAACGGCCATGGTTAGAAATTCTGGAAAAAGCCCGTAAATACCTGGCCGCCTACGTTCAACCTCGGCTAGTGTGGGAAACGACTTTCCTCGCCCTTTATCGTTTAGAAAACTCTGGCGATCGCCGATAATTCCCCAATAACTAGCCCCAAGATTGTTCTTGCTGAACGGTTCCAATGCTAAGCCTCCCTGACAATGGGGACAAAACAGGCGCAAAAGGGGCTTAGTCGGACAAAACGGTATCCTATGCTACATAATTTTTTCTTAACCTACTCGTAGTATGGGGTCTTATTTGTTTCCGGCGGATTTACCCTGGAAATCCACTGCCTTGTTGACCAAAATAAACTGCGGATAAAAACTTTTTAAGAGCACTGTTTCCGCCCAATAAACTCCTCCCCACCAGCCAACAAGCATATTTAGAATCCTTACGAGGTAATAATTTTTCGCGTATGACTAACCCTTTTGGAAGACGTAAATTTTTGCTGTATGGATCAGCAACCCTAGGCGCCAGTCTATTGCTCAAAGCCTGTGGCGGCGGCACGGAACCTACCACCGAACCCACTGCTGAACCGACTGAGTCCCCCACCACCGGTACTGCTCCCACCGGGGAACCGATTAAAGTTGGTTTGCTCCACTCCCTCAGTGGCACCATGGCCATCAGTGAAACCACCGTGGTGGAAGCGGCGGAACTGGCGATCGAAGAGATCAATGCGGCCGGTGGAGTTTTGGGTAGACCCATTGAAGCCATCAAAGAAGATGGAGCTTCCGATTGGCCGACTTTTGCGGAAAAAGCGGCTAAGTTAATTGACCAAGATAAGGTACCCGTAGTCTTTGGTTGTTGGACTTCCGCCAGCCGGAAAGCGGTACTGCCGGTATTTGAAGCCAAAAATCATATGCTTTGGTACCCAGTACAGTACGAAGGTCAGGAATGTTCCAAAAACATTTTCTACACCGGTGCCGCCCCCAACCAACAAATTGAACCGGCGGTGGATTGGTTGCTGGAAAATAAAGGCAATAAGTTCTTCCTGGTGGGTTCCGATTACGTTTTCCCCCGCACTGCTAACACCATCATTAAAGAGCAGTTGAAAGCCAAAGGTGGCGAAACCCTTGGGGAAGATTACCTACCCCTGGGTAACACCGAAGTTACCCCTATCATCACCAAAATCCGGGAAGCCCTGCCCGATGGCGGCGTAATTTTCAACACCCTGAATGGGGACAGTAATGTTGCCTTCTTCAAGCAGATCCAAGCCGCTGGTTTGACCCCCGATAAATATCCGGTCATGTCCGTGAGTGTGGCGGAAGAGGAAGTACGTCAAATTGGTAAGGAGTATCTGCTCGGCCAGTTTGCTTCTTGGAACTATTTCCAGAGTGTGGATACCCCTGCCAACCAAAAATTTGTGGCAGCTTTTAAGGCTAAATACGGTGAAGACCGGGTGACCAACGACCCCATGGAAGCAGCTTATATTTCCGTTTACCTCTGGAAGGCGGCGGTGGAAGCGGCTGGAGATGTGGGTGAAACTCCCGAAGGCTTAGAAAAAGTCCGGGCGGCGGCGATTGGTAAAACCTTTGACGCTCCGGAAGGCATGGTGACCATGCAACCCAACCACCACATTTCCAAAACTGTCCGCATTGGGGAAGTCAATGACGAAGGTCAGTTCACCATTGTTTGGTCCAGTGATGGCCCCGTGGACCCCATTCCCTGGAACCAGTTCGTACCGGAAACCAAAGGTTTCACCTGCGATTGGACCCGCACAGATGTGGAAAATCCTGGTAAGTTCAAGGCCAGCTAAATTGGCCTAGTTTTTACTAGTTTTTAACCGAGTAAAGAACTAAAACACTGCTCACTGATTGTTTGATGGTTTGAATTATTACGGCCATTGGCCCCATTGATTTCCCTAGAACGGAATTTGAAGGGGCCAGTGGTTTTTTCTTGCTCCATTCGGCGTGATTAGGTGAAGATAGGGCCCTAAGTTTCTCCTCCATTGACAACCATGGCTAAAGCCCGGACAAAGTTTGTTTGCTCTGCCTGTGGGGCGGATCATGCCCAATGGTTTGGCCGCTGCCCCAAATGCCATGAGTATGGAAGTTTGCAGGAGGAAATTGTCAATGCCGTTTCTAGTGGTACCAATCACCGTAGTTTAGGGGCGCAAAAATCCCGTTCTTCCAAGGTAAAAACCGGCCAGCCCCAGGCGGCTTTAACTTTTTCCCAGATTCGCCAGGAAAATCAAGGGCGTTTCCTCTCTGGTTACGGGGAGTTGGACCGGGTTTTGGGAGGGGGCATTGTGCCAGGGGCGTTAATTTTAATTGGCGGAGATCCGGGCATTGGCAAATCAACTTTGTTGCTCCAGGTGGCTTTCCAGTTGGCCACCCGTTTGCCCCGGATTTTATACGTTTCAGCGGAGGAATCAGGACAACAAATTAAGCTCCGAGCCACCCGCTTAGGCATTACCCAAACCGTTGAGCCAAGCCAAGCTCAAGATGGCATAAACAATCTTGCCCACGATGGCAATTTATTTGTTTTACCGGAAACTAATTTGGACGATATTTTGCGGGAATTGGAAGCCTTGCAACCCCAGGTGGCCATCATTGACAGTATTCAAAATTTATATTTTCCGGCCCTTAGTTCGGCCCCTGGTTCCGTTTCCCAAGTGCGGGAATGTACGGGTTTATTAATGCAATTGGCCAAGCGAGATCACATTAGTTTGTTTATTGTGGGGCACGTAACTAAAGAAGGGGCGATCGCCGGGCCGAAGGTTTTGGAGCATTTGGTGGATACGGTGTTGTATTTTCAGGGCGATCGATTTGCATCCCATCGCTTGCTGAGATCCGTAAAAAATCGTTTTGGGGCCACCCAGGAAATCGGCATTTTTGAAATGGTGCAATCGGGGCTGCAGGAAGTGCTCAACCCGTCCCAATTATTTTTGGGCAGTCGGGAGGAATTTATGTCCGGCACCGCCATCACTGTGGCTTGTGAAGGTACCCGCCCCTTGGTGGTGGAATTGCAAGCTTTAGTGAGTCCCACCAGTTACGCTTCCCCTCGGCGATCGACTACTGGGGTGGACTACAATCGCCTTTTACAAGTTCTGGCTGTATTGGAAAAACGCCTGGGGGTACCCCTCTCTAAATTGGATGCGTACCTATCGGTGGCGGGGGGTCTGGAGGTGGAAGAACCGGCGGTGGATTTGGCCATGGCGATCGCCTTGGTGGCTAGTTTCCGGGACCGGGTGGTGGACCCAACCATGATTATTCTGGGGGAAATCGGTTTAGGCGGCCAAATTCGTCCCGTTTCCCAGTTAGAAATTCGTTTAAAAGAAGCGGCAAAGTTAGGGTTCAAAAAGGCCATTGTGCCCAAAGGTCAAACGGGCATTGAATCCGCTGGCATCAAGCTGATCCCTGTAGGCAAGGTCTTTGCGGCGATCGCCGTTGCTCTACCAGCCAACGAAAATACAACGGATCAAGGCAATGGGTCAGAAGCCAAAATTGAGGAGGACTTAGGTAAAAAGGATTAGGGACAAAATAGAGTCTCTTTTGTTTCTCGTCCTGTGACTGGATTGGTTCCCTTGGCTAGCCCACAAAGATAGTCCTCCGTGTCGGGCCGCAGAATAATATCCGTCAAATCAGCCCCTTCGATGTCTACTTCCCCAAACTTGGTATTGGTGCCAAAGGAACCCTCCAAGCGAGCATTGCGAAGATTAGCATGGGTCAAACGAGCCGATTCAAAATCTACGCCCCGGGCATCGGCCCCCTCTAAAATAGCCCCATCCATGTTGGCAGAAAAGAATCGTGCTCCCTGCAGATTGGCTCCAGTGAAGTCCGCCCCCCGTAAATTGGCATGGTCAAAGATGGAGCCCCGCAGATCCTGATGGGAAAAATCTGCCCCCACTAAGTTACCCCGGTTATAGTCTAGGGCTAGGCTAGGGCTTGCGAGGCTCCCCAAAGCGAGGATAAAAGTAGCAACTAGAATGCCAGTCCGGACTACGAACTGCCATCGGCCAAGGGACTGGGGCTTTTCCCTCTGGACCCTGGCGATCGCCTTCCATGGGAATAGATTGGGGGTGAAAAATTTTTGACAAATTACTAAAAAATTCATTAACATTCAGCTCCCATAGCACTTACCTTTTTCCACTATACATCAGTGCCTAAGAGCCTGTTGGTCGAGTTTTAGCTTGTCCCTAAAACCGAGCCGTTAGAAATCCGATCATGGGGGAGAAATTTTATTTAGTTTCCCCAAAAATTGGAGAGTCAGGAGAAATTTTAAAAGCGAACTAAATTGTGGTTACCTCTGCCGTTAAGTTCGTCAGTCATCCTGCAGGGCTAAAAGTTTTTCATTCAACACCTGTAAATATTCATCACTGATGTCATCGGCTAATATACCCTTTGCTAAGGCATCATTAATGGCACTTTTTTCTGCTATGTAGAGACGCCGATATAGGCCATCAATGTATTTCTTTTCCACTTCGCCCTCGGAAAAAATTAAATTTCTCTGGTTATAAAATTCTCTTAATTCTTGCTCAGAGTTGGCAATACGAGCTTGATAATCGGCGAATAGTTCTTCATATAAAAACTTAGGTAAACTTCCCGCTTCTAACAAATATTTTAACTCTCCTTGGGCGGCCTTAGCTGTGACCAAATTCAACTGGAGCATGGCAATTTTTTGAGCCAATGGAGAAGGTTTGCTTAGTTGCAATTTTTTCACCACCCAAGGCAAACTCAAACCCTGGCCAATTAGGGAAACCATCACGGTGCTGAATACCAGTGTCACCACCTGATCCCTTCCTGGTAGAGTCAGGGGCAAGGCTAAGGCCAGGGCCATCGAAAGGGAGCCTTTGACATTACCCGCAATTAAAACGTGTTGCCAACGCAGGGGCAGGGGGCGATCAAAAAAGCTGAGCAGATAAAGCAAGGGATAAATGGAGAAAACACGACCAATTTGATAGGCCACAATGGCAATCAGGGCTGCAGGAATGGTGGAGAGGAGAATACTCGGATAGACTTCAATGCCCACCAACAGAAAAATAAGAGTGTTAACTCCGAAACCGGCGTATTCCCAAAAACTTAACAGGGTGACCTTAATCGAGGCGGAGGTCTGTTTCAGAGCCAAATTACCAATTACCAACCCTGCCACCACCACGGCGATCGCACTGGAAACCCCCAGCATTTGACCAATTTGGAAAGTTCCAAGGGAAACGGACACGGTGAGGAGAATATCACTCAGGTCATCGTTGAGTTGGCGAAAAAGACCCACACAGAGATAGCCCAGCCCCAGCCCCACCAAGCCGCCCCCCACAAAGGCAACAAAAATTTGTCTAATGCCTTCCCCAGCGCTAAAGCCTCCTTGGATATGGATGGTGGTAATGACGCTGAGCAACACCATGGCCACCCCGTCATTGAGCATACTTTCCCCTTCCACAATGGTGGCTAAACGGCGGGGAACTGGCACACTCCGAAAAGCGGCAATGACGGAAACGGTGTCAGTGATAGTGAGGATAACACTAACCCCAGCGGCGGTAACCCAAGCCAAACCCAGGCCGATTTTTAACAACACAGCGGTGATAGCGGCCGATATTACGACCCCAGGGCCGGCCAACACAGTAATAGGTTTGATGGTGCTGCGTAAACGGCTGATGTCGGTGTTGATTGCCGCTTCAAAAATGAGAATGGGCAAAAAGAAATTCAGGATTAGTTCCGGATTTAGTCCAACCGATAGACCCCGGGGAATGGCTAAACCAGCCAAGACTAAGCCGATCACATAGGGAATTTTTAGCCAGCGGGCCACCAAGGCCACCAGGGTGGCCACTAAGAGAAGAATGATTAGATTCTCCACTAGGGTGGTGATGGCTAAATTATTGAGGATTAGCTCCGGCTCGGTGGGCAGACTCTGGATATTAATGTCGGCGAGGAGCACAGGGAGCTTAATCATGGAGCTGGGGAGTTACTTTTGCTGGGGCACTGGGAGTTGATCTGGGTTTAGTTGCCCCCTAGCCATTTTTGACCGTTTAACCGTTGCAGGGTGTAGAGCACCATCAGATCCAGGGTTACTTTACGCTCGTCAATCATAAAGGACTCTAGAGTGCTGGGGGGGCGATTATCCACGCTGTAGGCAAAGCCTTTGGGACCTTTGATGTCTTCCTGGAAGAAGTAGAGGTTGAACTGTTTGGAAATTTGGCGATCGCCGCTCCAGGTGCCTTGTACTTGCCAATAGGGGGTGTTGTCAGCGCCGGGGATGGCAATGGGCTTTTTGCTAAAATCCAGGGCCACCGGACCCAGGCCAATTTTGCCGAGGGCACTTTGGAGGGCCGGCAGAAAATCTTGGTTGATGAATTCGGTGAAGGGCTTCTCTTCCACTGCGGGGGGTTTAGCTTTCTTTTCAGCGGGGGCTTTGGCTTCTGTCATTAATTTGGGGAGGCGATCGCCATATACGTAAAAGGGAATGAGCGCCACTGGAGGCAGTCACAAAAAAAATAACAAATATTAACGGGGTTCACCAGGGGTGACGGGGGCTCCGTCAGTCTTTTTTTCGGTAACTCGGCGCAAGACCCCATTGATAAAACGGTGACCATCCTGACCCGAATAACGTTTGGCCAACTCCACTGCTTCATTGATGGCGACTTTTTGGGGCACACCGAGGTAATCCAGTTCGGCGATCGCCAGACGGAGTATGTCTTGATCTATTTTGGCCAGGCGGGACAGTTGCCAGTCCACCATGGCTTCTTGCAACTGCTCATCAATCTGCTGACGGCGGCGACAGACGGTGCCAATCAATTCCAACGCAAATTTTCGTACTTCCATTTGCCCCGCCAACTGCAACGTTTCCGGTAAATCCACCGCTAGGGCTAGGCGATTAATCACCGTTTCCGTTAGGGTCATAGCCTCTTCCAACATGGCCTTAGCACTGTTGAGGTTGCTAGCCCGGATTTCACTGTTTAACAGGCGTTCATGGCTACGACTCAATTCCGCCGAGGCCGTTTCTAAAATTTCATGGACTTCCCCACTCAGGGTGCGGGTGGCGGCCAACAACAATGCTTCCAGGTCGCCTTGCTCCAAGGTTTCGGGCTTAGTGTCCTTGCGGCTCAATTGGCTCAGGCTCAACAGGGACAGTTCACGGGCCACACGGCGGGGTTGTTGACGGGCAAGCATAGGTTCAAATCTCAGCAAATCAGGAGTAATACTTTCTCTGATCCTATGGCCATTGTTGGTTACTTGGATAATCTGGCCCAAGCCTAGGCGATCGCCGACTGGATTTCGATTACCATGCAACTCACCAATGCCGATGGGTTTACCCTGTGCCAGAGCCGGCACCAAAGGATTGGTTCCATTGTGGATTAATGGCAGAATGGCTCCATGGCCCTAGGGGATTTGCTGAAAATGGTTAATTGGACTAGAAATTGGTTTGGTTTTTCGTGCTTATTTGTTCTTACTCTGGCGGTAATGCTGGGGCTAAAACTGTTTTTGCCCAGTCCAGTGGTGGCCCAATCCTCTTCAGATTTTATTCAACAGGGCAATCAAATTAGCATTGACGGTAAATCCTATCCTGTGGCCTGGGGTCAATGGCAGGAGGGAGGCCAGACCCGCACCGGCCTTGGGGATACTGGGGCCATGCAGTTTCTAGGGCTAGATCTGCTTGATAACACCAGCCCCAATCAGCAACCTGTGCAATGGTTCAGTGGCGATCGCCAAACTTTAAACGCCCGTTTTGTCGCTCCCAATCGTTACCTGGATGTAACTTCCCTCTTGCAAGGCTTCGGACCGTTGCAAGCCCAGGGCAATACCCTCGTGATGCCCAACACCAATGCCCAAATTCTGACCGTGCGGGACGGTAGGCAATCCTGGGGGGAAAGGGTAGTGTTGGAACTAAGCCAACCAGCCTTTTGGCAAGTGAGCCAAGCCAGGGAAGAAGCCGTTGTCACCATTAACGCCAGCAGTACCATCGGTAGCCAAGGCAATGCCAACGCCCCCGGACTACAGGCCATTGACCAGGACGATTTGGGTGGTAAAACCAGCGGCGGGCAACAAATTCGTTATCGCCTGGAAAGATCAGGGGCCAGCAGCAAAGTCCATTTTCAATTACCCGTGGGTTACAAGCTCCAGGTTAGTACTCTTACTTCTCCCTTCCGTTTGGTAATTGATGCCCGGGCTGATGCTCCTCCGGTCAAAACTATCAACTGGACAGAGGGCATTACTTGGCAACAACGCTTTGTCAATATCAGCGGCGGCCAATTTCCCGTCACCACCGTCACCATTAACCCCCGATCTCCAGGCATTTCTTTACGACCTTTGATGGCCAATCCCACCATGGCCCAGGGCACAGCACCGTTGGTGACCATTGCTAGGGATCAACGGGCGGCGGTAGCTATCAATGCGGGCTTTTTCAACCGCAATAATCAACTTCCCCTAGGGGCAGTGTGGAGTCAGCAAAATTGGCGATCGGGGCCGATTTTGAACCGGGGGGCGATCGCCTGGAATGACCAGGGACAAACCACTTTTGGGCGCCTATCTTTGTCGGAAATAATCACCACTGGGTCTGGTCAACGCTTAACCGCCAATTATCTCAACAGTGGCTATGTGCAACGGGGCATTGCCCGCTATACCCCCGCCTGGGGCCCCAGCTATATTCCCCTCAGTGATAACGAACAGGTTTATGTGGTGCAAAATAGCCAGGTCACTGCCCAATATCCTTTGCCCAAAGCGGGCCAACAGCAAATGCCCATTCCCAGCGATGGTTATTTAATCATTGACCGGGGCAACCAAATTCCCGCCGGGGTTCTGGCTGTGGGAACCACCCTTAACGTCAATGGGCGATCGACGCCGGAAGCTTTCAACGCTTTCCCCAACGGCATGGGGGCAGGGCCCTTATTAATTGACCAGGGACGCATGGTGCTCAATGCAACAGGGGAAGGTTTTTCCAGTGCTTTTCAACAGCAACGGGCCTCCCGCAGTGCGATCGCCGTGGACAGAAACGGCAACATTATCCTGGTGGCTAGCCATAACCGGGTGGGGGGAGCTGGAGCTAGCTTGGGGGAATTTGCCCAAATTTTGCAACAGTTGGGGGCGGTGAATGCGTTGAATTTAGATGGCGGCAGTTCCACCTCCCTGGCCCTGGGGGGTCAGTTGCTGGATCGATCGCCAGTGACGGCGGCCCGGGTGAGCAATGCCATTGGCGTGTTTGTTCGTTAAATAATGGTTGTGCCGACCCTAATCAATGCTGAGGGGGTCCACGTCAATATCCAGGTAAACGGAGCTAGGGCAAATTTGTTTAATTCTCTCCAGCGGCAAAATTACTTTGATGAAGCTGGGATATTTAACTAACAACTGCCAGCGATACCGTTGGGCAATGCGGAGAATACTGGCCGGGGCGGGTCCCAAAATCTCCACGGTCTTGGGTAAAAGTTGTTCACACAAAACGGCGATCGCCTGGATCGTTTTTTCCACCTCCCTTTCATTGGTCCCCAGACAACGGAGCAAAATTAACTTGCCGTAGGGGGGATAATTTAACATTTCCCGTTGGGGTAACTCCTGGGCGATAAAACCATGGTAATTGTGGGTTTTAACGGCTTGGATCACAGGATGGCGGGGGGTATAGGTTTGGATAATCACTTGCCCCGGCTCTTCTCCCCGGCCAGCCCGGCCACTCACCTGGGTTAAGGTCTGAAAACCCCGCTCAGCAGAACGATAATCGGCAAAATTAAGTAAACTATCGGCGGCCACCACCCCCACCAAGGTAATCTGGGCCAGGTCTAACCCTTTGGTTAACATTTGCGTTCCCACCAGTAAATCTGCTTCTCCCCGTTGGAATTGATCCAACAAGGCTCGATGGGCACCTTTACGGCGGGTGGTGTCACTGTCAAAGCGAATCCAGCGTAAATCGGGAAATTCTTGGGTTAGGGCTTCGGTTACTTTTTGGGTGCCACTGCCAAAAAATTTCAGATAGGGGGAAGAACATTCCGGACACACTTTGGGCTGGATTTCCGCATGGTTACAGTAATGGCACCGCAGGAGAGGTTGGCCATTGCCCTGGACGTAGTGATAGGAAAGGGAAACGTCACAGTTGGGACATTCCAACACATAACCGCAACTGCGACAGGAGACAAAGGTGCTATGGCCCCGGCGGTTAATAAACAAAATACCTTGCTGTTGTTTGGCTTTGAGTTCCCCCAGGGCAGTTTGTAAAGCCCGACTAAAAATGGAGCGATTGCCCTGTTTTAATTCCGCCCGCATATCGACAATTTGCACCGGGGGTAGGGGGCGGGACTGCACCCGTTCTGGTAACTCTAGGTAATGTCGCTGGGGGTCATTTTGATGGCGATGAACTGTATGCCAGCTTTCCAAAGAAGGGGTAGCGGAACCCAGGATGAGGGGGCATTGTTCAAGTTCGGCCCGGCGTTGGGCCACGGTGCGGGCATGGTAATTAGGAGTTAACTGGGTTTGCTTAAAGCTACTGTCATGTTCTTCATCAAGGATGATTAATCCCAGATTAGGCAGGGGCGTAAAAATAGCGGAACGGGTACCAATGACAATCTGTTCATGACCTAGGAGAGTTTGCCGCCAGGTGTCGTACTTTTCCCCGGAAGATAGGCCGCTATGGTACACAGCCACCTTATTGCCAAAACGGGCCCGAAAACGGTCGGTTAACTGGGGGGTCAAACCAATTTCCGGTACTAGCACTAAAACCGATTGGCCCTTGCCCAGGCGATCGCCACAGATTTGCAGGTAAACTTCCGTTTTGCCGGAGCCGGTGACACCGTGGAGCAAAACCTGATGGTAACCCTGGAGGGGCAGGACAGTTTGGCAAGCTTGCTTCTGCGCAGGAGTTAGTTCTGGAGCTTGGCTGGCATTAATCGACGGTTGCTGGAAAAGCCGTAATTTTTCCCGTTCGGCGATCGCCACTAGTCCTTTTTTTGCCAAGGATTGAATGGTAGAGGCGGAACAGGGCACTGCTTTGAGTAAATCCGCTAACCACATTTCCCCCCCCTGGTTTTTGAGCACTATCAGGGTTCTGGCCTGTAGCTCCGTCAGTTTGAAACTGGGGTCAAAATTTAATAAAGTCACCATTTTGGGTAACTGGGGCTGCACCGCTTTGGGGGGTTCCAGGTAACTTTCCACCCATTGTCGTTTGAGCAAATCCCGCAACGCCTTAGTCAACCCTGGTACTTTTTGCCGCAGGTAACGGTAACTATAATCCCCTTCCTTAGATGATTGCAGTAGGGTTAGAATTTGCCTTGCTCCCTGGTGGGACGGTTGACTCAAAAACAATGGCCAGTCCGATGGCAGGCGATCGCCATTCAATTTAATGCGACGCTGGGACCGCTGGAGTAAACCTGGTGGCAACGCCATGCGAATAACGGTGATTAACTCGGTGCAATAATATTCCGCCAACCAATGCAACAGCCGCCAATAATGGGGCGCAAAAAAGCCCGATACAATTACGTCTTGAATGGGCTTAATTTTTTCCGGCGGCAAATCCGGTGGCAGTTTTGTCAAACAACCCACCACAATGCCCCCCAACTGCTGGTTACCAAAGGGCACCGCCACAATGTCCCCATCCTGCACGGTTAAACCTGGGGGAATGGCATAGGTATAAACCCCTTCATTTTGGGGTAAATCCACCAGCACCGCCGCCCAAGGGCGCACTGAATCTTCTTCCTGGTAGTTAAACCCCAATTCCGCCAGGGCTGAGGGAGAAACAGTCATATTTGCTTACTTTTTACCATTTTTTCCCTTGCTCTCCACGGTTAAATGCTCTGTGGGATAGACTTGCCAGGAATGCCAGGCTGCCTTGACTCCCGCCACAAAGCGTTTGGAACCCCCTTGCACCTTTTTGGCTCCCTCTTTGGTGATGGTTACGCCCCGGTCCACGGTTTGAACTACGTCTTCCACTGTTCTGACCCCTTGGTTTAAATCATCTGTCAATTCGCTAATTTCCAAACCCGTTAAACGAATGGCTTCCAACGTGGGGGGAAATTCCCGATTAAGGCTGTCAAATAATTTTTCTGCACTGCGTGCCGCCCGGGCCAGTTCCTGTAACGCCGGTAGGGCCACCACCAACACAGCGGTCAGGCTAATGGACACCAGGGTGAGGGAAAGACCCAGCCAGAAAAGGGGTTCGGTCATAGGTACAGAAAAAGTCAACTACGGGGGCAATGGGGTGAGGGGCGACAGCGGTGGCCACAAGTTTCTGGTGGGGAAGGATTTAAACAACCATAACCAGCCCAAAGATTAATGAAAAAACTAACTGTCCGCCAGGGTAGTTTCCGCTGTAATGTCCCTTGGTTTTGGTTCCGGTTCTGACACCACGGTGGTTTGGGTTGCTTCCACCCCAGCGGCGATCGCCTCTTTGAGCCGTTCCAGGGTGCCCTGCCAATTACGTTGGGTGGCTTCGGAAAGATAGTCTGCCTGGAGTTGCAGAGTTGTGGCCAAATCCTCGGCTAAATCGGGGAGGGCGTCGGCAGATTTTTTTAACAGTTGCCTGGTTTGTTTGCCGGAGCGGGGGGCTAACAATAACCCAGTCACCGATCCCACTAAACCGCCAATTACCATGCCTGCCAACAGAGCGCCACCTTTGTTATTGCTGGCCATGTTCCCCCGTAAAAAGAATTTCCCCCATTCTAGTGGAAGGGGAGAAAATGCTGGCCTCATTCCCCCATTTGTCTGGGTTAATCCGTTCGGCCAACTTTAACTGGCGGTTAATTTTTGATGAAATTCATCTATGGGCATGGGGCGACCGTAGAAATAACCCTGGTAAAAATTGCAACCCAACTGGGCTAAAAATTGCACCTGTTCCTCCGTTTCCACCCCTTCCGCCACGATCGCCAGATTGAAAGTGCGGGCTACGCTAATGATGGCTTCCACCAGGGCGGCATTGTTGAGGTCCTGGGGCGCATCCTGGACAAAGGCTCGGTCAATTTTCAGTTCATTCAGGGGTAACCGTTTCAGATAGGACAGGGAGGAATAGCCCGTACCAAAATCATCCACGGAAAAATGAATACCCAAAGTTTGCAGCTCAAACATGGTGGCGATCGCCTGGTGGGTATCCTCCACAATTAAACCTTCCGTCACTTCCAGGGTGAGGCGATAGGGATCTACTCCGGTGCAGGCCAGCAAGTTTTTGATTTCCTTGGCAAAGTTGGCTTGGCGGAATTGGCGGGGACTGACATTAATGGCAATGCGCAGAGTTAAGCCCAATTGTTGCAGCCGGGCTAAGTACTGACAAACTTGCTCCAGTACAAAATCGCCAATGCCCCCGATTAAGCCAATTTCTTCGGCAATGGGAATGAAAATGTTGGGGGGAATAAAACCCCGACCGGGATGATTCCAACGGAGTAAAGCCTCTGCCCCAATCCAGACACCATGGCTATCCACCTGGGGTTGCAAATAAACCTGGAATTGTTTTTGTTCCAGGGCTGAGCGTAGATCCGCCTCCAGGGCAAAGCGGGACTCCACTTCCAACTGCATCTGCGACTCGAATAAACAAACCTTATCCCGGCCAGCCTTTTTCGCTTGGTACATGGCCGTGTCCGCCTCTTTAAACAAATCGCTAACTTTTTCGTTCAGTTTGGGGAAGAGGGTTATGCCGATACTGCCGCTAATCTGTACCTGTTCCGCTTCCAGGGTAAAAGGGGTGGCTAGGGCTTGGCGAATTTTTTCCCCCACCCCCAACCCCAACCTAGCCGCCAATTCCCGGTCATGGGCCAACTCCGGCAACAGCACAATGAATTCATCTCCCCCCAAACGGGCCACGGTGTCGGAATCCCGCAAACTATCGGCCAATCTTTTTGCCACCATCTGCAACAGGCGATCGCCGCTGTCATGGCCCCGGGCATCGTTGAGGGTTTTAAAGCCATCGAGGTCTATCAAAACAATGGCACCGAAATGCTTCGACCGTTGGGCTAAAGCCAAGGCATTTTCCGCCCGGTCCAACAACAAACGACGGTTGGGCAAAGCGGTGAGGGGATCGTAATAGGCCAGGTTTTCAATCTGGGCCTCCGCCTGTTTTCGTTCCGTCACATCGGTCAAAATACCTAACATCCGCAGGGGTTTGCCCTGGCTATCCCACTCGACAATTTTGCCCAGAGAAAGGAGCCATTTCCATTGCCCCGCCATGGTTCGTTGGCGACACTCCACTGCGTAACGGGGAATTTTTCCTTGGATATATTGGTCGTAGATTTCCCTGACCCTTTGTTGATCCTGGGGGTGGATGCGCTCCAGCCAGCGTTGCTCAGTTTCTTGGAAATACTGGGGGTCGTAGCCCAAAATTTGCCCGTATTGGGGCGAAACTACGGCTTGGCCCGTTTGTAAATTAAGGTCGTAAAAACCTTGGTTGGCCGCCTCCAGAGCCAGGCGTAACCGTTCTTCGTTTTCTCCCAATTGATTCTGGGCCCGCTGGTTGGCCTGGTCTAATTGGATCGCATCCAGGGCAAAGGAAAGGTTATCGCTAATTTCCTGGAGCAAATCCTGCTCGTCTTCGCTGAAAAAGCCCGCTTCCTGGGAATAAAAAGTCAACACCGCCACTACTTGGCCGCCCTGGCGGATGGGTACAGCGGCGGAGGAAAGAAAGCCATAGCGCATGGCACTGCCACGCCAAGGAGCCATTTTGGGGTCTTGGCTAATGTTGGAGCAGATCACCAATCTTCCTTCCCTGGCGGCGGTACCGGTGGGACCCCGGCCGGCCGGTTCGTCTTTGAATGTGATGCGAATATTTTCTAGGTAAGCGGTGGTGTGACCCCCGGCCATGTAGGGAATGATGGTTTGGCGATCGGGGTCAATGAGCCCAAACCAGATCAGGGAAAACTGCCCCACTGCCACTCCCACATCGCAGATGGCCCGGAATAAATCATCCCGTTCGCGATTTTCGATGATGGCTCGGTTAACTTGGCTCAGGGTGGCGTATAGGCGGGAGAGATATTCAATGCGCTGCTGGTTTTGTTTGCGTTCACTAATGTCCCGGACTACGGCCAGTAAGCGGGATTTGCCATCAATCACTGTGGGTTGAATGGATACTTCGGCCCAAAAGAGGCTGCCATCTTGTTTTTTCGCTAACCATTCAAACATTTGGGGCTCAGCGTTTCTGGCTTGGCGGAGTTTTTGCTCAATTTCTGCTTCGGTTTTACCCGGTTTATCGGCACTGAAATCACCAATGGGCCGGCCAATGACTTCTTCTTTGTTGCCATAGCCATACATGGTCAACATAGGTTGGTTCACGTCCAGCACTGTCGCCTGGTGAGCATCTTGAATAAAAATGGCTTCGTGGGTGGAGTTAAAAATTTCCCGGTAATTGCGCTCATTTCTTTCCAAGATGATTTCGGTGTAATGGGATTCGAGGAAACGACTCAGAAATTGGCTGACCGTGTTGAGTAGGGCTTTTTCCTCCGGCAAAAAATCCCGTTCTTCGCCATAGCAAACTTCTAACTGGCCCCGATGGAAATGTTCCGTTTGGAATTCTGCTATCAAACAGTAATCGGTCTTTTGATAGTTAGGGCTTTGGTAGATGGAGTTGCCCCAGGTCAAACGGGCGGAAGCTAATTTTTCGTAGCGGAAAGCCAGGGGCAAAAGGTCTACGGTGTTTTGTAAAAACTCCTCCAGCACCAAATCCGCTTGTTGGCCCATCTGGGCGATCGCCACTAAGCAATCCATTTCCTTAACCCGTTCCCGCAATTGCCCCAGGGTTGCCCGTAATTCTTTGGTTCTTTGCCTAATCTGATGGGTGAGATTGGCCTGACTGTTGGTGATAATTGCCACAATGATGGTGACTAGAACTGTGATCCCCGTGCCCACACCAAAAGCGACCATGGCCATTTGCTTGGGATAGTTCTGGTTAAACTCTGGCCCGGGCCAAAGCAGCAGTGCATAGGCCCTGCCAAAAATAAACAGGGGGTAAACCTGGAATAGCTCCTTATTGCTCTGCCAATTGTTCATAGAGAAGGGAGAAGGGGCAGACGAAGCCAAAACCAGAGGCGATCGATCCACACTCAGTTGCAACCACTGTAATTCCAGAGATTTATCACCAAAACTAATTTCTCCAAAAGTTTGGGTCAAAAAGTCGTTCAATCGCAACACCACCGCTGCTACCCCCATGGGGGGATTTTCCAGATTACCGTCGGCAAACACTGGGGAATAAGCAACAATGCCCCTTTGTTTTCCCAATTCTTGGATCAGAGTCAGGGGATTGGTGGCGGTGGGTAGTCTATTCTCAAGGGCTTCATCCAAAGCCATTTTGGCAGACTCGTTAGAACTGACATCGAAGCCCAGGGCTATATCATTACCCGCCAATGGTTCCGCATAAAAAATTGGATAATAAACTTCCCTTCCCTCGGCAGGAACAGGTTTCCCCCGACGATTAAGTTCAAAAATTTGGAAATTCTCTATCCCATCCTGCCTGGCCCTACGTTCAAAATTTTCCCTATCGGCGGCGGTAACTTTAGGAATCCATTCCCAGGCTTGAATACTCAATTTTCTGATCATGGGTAGGGTAAACCGGGCAAACTCAGCACGGGTCACCTCCGCACTGGACTCCATAAAGCTATTGAGGCTAGAAAGACCATAATTTTGCAATTCCCAAAGTTTTTGTGCAAACAAGTTAGCCCTTGGGATGGCAAGTTGGCTAAAATTTCTTTGGCTATTGAGTAAAGAATTCTCCTGAACCACTGCTGTTAGGGCCAGGGTTAGGAACAGACCCACGATCGCCGTGGCCAAAGCTTCCCCTTGGTTAGTGATGAAAGAATTTCTCCAGCGGCGGCGTTCCTGGAGCAGATAATCTCCCCCTAAAATTAAGGCTATTAATCCCACGGAGAACAGGAGGGGAGTCCAGAGTTTTTGCTGTAATTTTTGGTGCCACTGCCTCGCTTCCATATCCATGGCAACGATCACCAAAACCCTTTCGGATTGGGGCTGTAGGATGGGCGCATAGGCCGAAACAAAATTACCCCGTTCACTATGGTATGGACCAATGACTAATTTTTTGGAAGGGAGCTCAAATAACTGTCGGACCGCCTCCGGGGGATTTTTATAGACGGCACCAGGGTCGCGGGCAAGAAAATCTCCGGACTTAAGACTATCAGGGCCAAAAAGAATTTTTCCACTCCTTATAACCATGGTGTATATGCTACGGTGCTCGAATGTCTGAGCGTAGGCAGCCATCTGATTGTGGAGTCTTTGGAAGGAAGGATTCTCCAAGTCTTGTGGGGTGAAGGAAAGCTCTTGAAAAAGTCGAAAGTTTAGGTTTAGGGAGACCATTTCCACCTGGCTCAGCAACTGTTGGCGCATCTGTTGACTAACCATTTCTATGCGCCAGTGGGCAACGGCAACTCCCCCAAAAATAATCAAAAAAATCAAGACAAGCAAAACCGCTCCCCGCCAAAACCCATGCCCCTGATGGGGCGGAACCGAAGACGGAGGAGGGGGCATGATGGACATCGGGAAATTGGGGATAGATTACCCAGGGGAAAATGCCGGAGCTACCATTTCGAACAATAGTACTTTCCTTCCTGTTGCTTGCTCCGAGGGAAGACTTAATTCTTGCTAACCATTGGGGGATGGAGTTTATACGTTTCTCCATACCACCACCAGTTTAAACAAGTTTAAACAAAATTTACTGAATTTTTGATAGGGCTAATACTGTTTATTTTTCCGTTAGATAGTGTACCGATGGGGCAGTTTGCAAAAATCGCTGCAATGCCCTGCCCTGGAGTCTTAAATAACGTTCCATGGAATTGCCCTTCATCAGAGCCATGGATTTGTTTGTCCGGTCTACAAACGGTAGGGGGTCTAGGTAAGCTTGGTAGGATAACCAGGCTTCTTGATGGGTTTGAAAACTACGGTGCAAGGCTTCCGTTTCCTGGGCGAAACAGGCCCAAAGCATGGCTTCACATTCCTGGGCGGAAAGGCCAAATAGAGGCGAGGTTAATAACTTCGTAATGGTGTCGTATAAGGCGGGGTCGTACCAAAAAATTCCATTGATAGCAACGGACACATGGTAATGATCCCTTTGACATCCCCTAATGCCCAAATTGACTAATTGCCGCTCAAAGACAGTGGGACTAGGAAAAAGACTTCCAACGTCGTGGGACAAAATGGTGGAAGTATTGAAATGAAAGCTTTCGTCTAGGAAATGGTAGTAGGAAATTTGGGTTGGGATGGTGTTATGTTCCGGCTCCTGGGGTTGGTAAAAGTTACTCAGCTTATGCTGCACTAACTTACCATTCAAGGTCCGCAGTCCCCTTACAGTCAGGTATTGAGAAGCTAAAAAAGCATTGTTAGCAGACAGTAAACCAAAGCTTTGGAGTTGTATCCCTTTCCACCAATTTTTAAACCAATTTGTGTTGGCAAAAATCATCGTTTCCCGGAAGGGCGATCGCCGGGGTTGGCCAAACAGATTACCGCCGAATAGGGTTGACTCTACTTGGTCAATTACAGTCTGAAAAGCATTGATATGGCAACGTTCCTGGGAAGTTTCCAGGTCTAGGGTGTCACAAACTAAACGAAAATCTGTCAGAGGATATAAACCAGTGGCACTGGTTTGATTGAAGAAAATAGTCGCCACTTCCGCCGCAATAATTTGACTGTAGTAAGCCACCCAATAAAGATGATTCAGAATTAATTTTTGCCCTGGACTAGACTGTTCCCAAAGGGGAGTGCCGTGAAGTAAAGAAAATTCCGGTGCTTGCCAGTATTGATCCCGGCATTGCTGATAATCAAATTGCTCCGCCAATTGATCTAAATTAGGACTGTGATCTGTTTGCTTCGCCCGGCGGTAATTAAGTTCTAATTTTTTTCGAGTTTTGCTATCTTTTGCCAACAAGGATGTTGATGTAACATTGGGTTGAGACAAGGAATTAATCACAGCAGTCATAGTACACATTGCTCAGCACTATAGGGCAGAAAACATTGTTGTCCCTCCAGACGAATGATAATTTCTGGGGGCACTCCATGGTTCATTAAGGAACGCAAAAGATTAAGTTTTTGTTGACTGTTTTCTTCCGTTTTCAACTCCTGAAAGATTTTTTGGCGATCGCCAGGGGATAAATAACCTTTGCCCTGTTCTATGGCCTTGACCAATCTTTGGGGCCCCACCTGGACCATGTGCAAAAATTCCCTTAATGCCTGGTAGATATTATCTAGACTTTGTTGCTCATACGGCCAGGTTTGTAATTGCTGGACTCCTGCGGCATGGTGACGGGCTTCAGCGGCTAAAAATCCCTGTAACGTTGCTTGCAGATGATTGTCCCGACAATGGTGTGCCAGGGAACGGTAATGGCTCAGCCCCCAACCCTCTAGCACTACCTGCACCATAGTTAGTAACAGGGCTTTATCGTCGGCTTCCAATAATTGCCCCATAAAAGATAAAAAACTATCCTGATTAAACTCTGGCTTTTGCTGAAAAAATTGTTCAATTTGGCATAAATGTTGCGCTTCATCGGCGGCAAATAAACTGTATAAAATTCGTTCTTCACAGGTTTCTGCCAACAGTGACATTTTAGCCATATAGCCCATGCCGGCCTGCTCCACCCAATAAATTTCCGTCAGCAAGTCCTGGTTGGCGATCGCCAAAATTGTTGCCTGTTCCACGGCGCTGGCCTGTTGAAATATGGTGACTTGGTTTAAGCCAAAATATTCGGCGGGCCAATATAATTTCTGGGTCAAATCAAGAGTTTCCTCCTCCCTCGGTCTATCCAGAGCAGAGGCAAAAATCCGATGCAGGCGATCGCCGGAGGCAAGGGAAGGTAAATTAAAGCCACTAACAGTTTGTGCCATGGATTTTTACACTTCCATTGTGGTTATTTATTACCGGGACAGACAAAGATTTGTCTTCATCTAGTGATTGCCAAGTTTCCCACTGGAGAACAGGTTGTTGTTCCAGATGGTGAATAAATTCAAGAATTGATTTATCTTCTGCTAAAGGTGTTTTAAGCGCAAATTTAATTGTCTGAAAAATTTTTGTATCTCCCTTAGCAAAGTAATTACCCACCAGTTTAGTTAGCCAAAGAATGATGCCGTTAATAAACCAACCCCAAAGCCCAGGGCGATGCTTAGTCAACAAAATTGTTTGCCCTTCCGTTTGCCCATTTTTGCCTAAGCGCAGGGTAAACATAATATAAAAATGTAAAAAATCTGGCCCCAAAGTTACCGTTCCCGTACTGCCAAACCAATAGGATAAATTATAGGTACCTGCTTCCCGATAAAAGGGTTTAATCAAACGCACTAAAAGGGAATCATTCCCCCCCTTGGTAGTGTTAGCAAAATTAATGATATTTTGATCAATAACCTCGGATTTAAAGTCAATTTCCACCGGAAAATTATGTACCGTATTGAAGTGGTGGGCATCGATGGCATTAACCATCACCACATTGGGATGGCAAGCTTTTGTAAAACTTTTACCCAACGCACTGACTACTTTTTCCTTGGTCAACTCTAGGGGCAGAGGCAAAGTTTGACTAGGTTGATTCCCAGTCCAGAGCCAAATTAAACCATAGGCTTCCGTCACGGGCCAGCTATTAACTTTCACCGGCAATGATTTAGCTAAACAGGGTACTTCCACACAATGCCCATGGTGATCAAATCGCCAATTGTGGAAAAAACAACGTAAACTTTCCTCCTCCACTTTGCCCTCGGCCAAATGGGCTCCCATGTGGGGACAATAGGCATCCACCGCCACTACTTTGCCACTGTCAGTGCGATAAACCGCCAAGTCTTTACCTAGTAAAAATACTGCCTTAACTTGGCCTCGTTTTAATTGTTTTGAGCGCAGCAACCAGTACCAACCGGCCACGAAGCGCTGGGGCTGATTAAACACTTTGGCGGAGTTCGGTTTAGGCAGAAAGACCACGGTGGTCAGACCAATCAATTCAAGATATTTACAGCATAGCTGGAATGCCAAATTCTTAGTCCCGCTTTGGTCAAATTTTCCGTTGACACTTCCGCCAAACACACCAACTCATCCCCCTGGATATGGCCGGGGTTTTTTTGTAAAAAGAATTCCACATGGCGATCGCCTAATTTTTCCGTTGGCACCTGGCGCAGGTTAGGGGTTAATACTTGGGGCTGGGGTAAGCGCACAATGCCCAAACTAGGATCGTAGTTGGCTTGGAATTTGTTCTGGGCTAGCTGATGGATAAAATTTTGTACAGGCGGGGGAGTGGGATGGAGATAGTGGGGATAGAATTCCTTGGCAAAAATGCTCAAAAATCGGTAGGTGCGATAGCCGGAAGAAATCAGGAGCCAATATAATTTTTCTGGCCTAGCCTCGTGGAGAATTTGCATGGCCTTGGTCCAAGCCTTGGCCAGGGCTGGGTTAGACCACATGGATGGGTCGGTGATGGTGTCACCAGAATAAACAATTCTGACGGTTTGTCCTTCCCATTGAGCAGGGTAGAAACCAAAGGTGGTGAAGCCTTTCAATATCCCAGCGGATTTGAGCAAAATCACCCAATCTTTGCCTCCTAGGTCAGCTTGAAACTGCGGCCAATGAACCCCCTCAAAGTGGGTTTGGAGCAATGCCAACATCAACCTTTGGTCAGCATCGGGGATTTGGTCGGCGGGCAACAGAAAGGCTTCGATCATAGATTTACGAGGGATTTTGCCATTTTGCTTCAATCCCAAGGCAATGTCACGATGCTTTGCCCATGGCCTCTAGCCAGCGATAGTTAGAGGCGATCGCCGCTTTGAAGGTGGGATAAACTTTATATTCCACACCAAACTCTTGGCAAACATCCTTAATAATATTTTCCAATTGGGGATAGTGAATATGACAAATATTGGGGAAAAGATGGTGGGTAACTTGGTGATTTAAACCGCCACAAAACCAGTTCCAAAAGGGATTATTGGTGGCAAAATTGGCCGTGGTACGAATTTGGCAAATAGCCCACTCGTCATCAATGGCACCGGATTCACCATCGGGGGTGAGAAATTCAGTTGATTCCAACACATGGGCCAGCATAAAGATGGTGCAAACCACGATGCCATAGGTCATATAGGTTACCGAAGCACCAATTAATACTTCAGGAATGGAAAAGCCCAGAGCCAGAGGTAAGCCGAAAACGTAGCCGAGCCATAATAGCTTAATCCCTAGCAAACTAGCTAATTCTAGGGGCTGGAAAGGAGGAATTTTATGGTCGTGATATTTGCCTTTATTAAGCACTAGGTAGACATCGTAGAGAAACCAATAAAAGGGAATGAAAAGATATAAACCCCAAATATAAAATTGCTGGAAACGATAAATACCAACATGTTCTTGTTCAGGACTCATACGTACTGCGCCATCTCCATGGATTTCCACGTCATGGCCAAGAATATTGGTGTAGGTGTGGTGCAAATAGTTGTGGCGATAGCGCCAAAGAAAACTAGATAACCCGACAAAATCGTAGGTCATGCCCAGAACCCGGTTGATGTGGGGATTGGAGGAATAGGCATTGTGGTTGGCATCGTGGCCGACATTGAAGGAAAAGGCCGCCAAGGCGATCGCCAAAACCATACAACCCAGTAGGCGCACCGGAAAAATAACTGGAGCAAAAAGCACAAAGGCCCAAGCGGAAAACAACCAGAGCACAATAATCAGGGTTTTCAGATACATGGAGGGATTATCCCTTTGGGTCAGGCCATGCTCGGCAAAGTAGGCATCCACCCGTTGGTTTAGTACCCGACGAAACCCCCGTTTCTGGGTAAATTTAATTCTTTCCGCTGTTAGCATTTATAAATTTAAATAGATAAAAAACTTTCACATTATACCGCCATTAACTACAAAAAAACTCCAGCGCCGGGGGAGACTAAAAATTTATTCCAACTGGGAGTCCATTGCTAGAATTTTAGTCTGCCTTCTACAGTGAGTCATCAAAGCTCTGGCAATATTGGGATAGTCTGTATATGATTTTGCCTAAAAATGGGGGAGTTAGCCGACTTGGAGAAAATACTCTCTAAAGGCAGCGGAAAAACTCCCTAGAGCAGATGCCTGGGAACCATGGTCACAATATAAAACCGAAGTGAAGCTTTTATTTTATCTGACTTTTTTGCACCGCTGTTTAGCAGTAAAACTCAGTTATGAATTAAACTTATTTTGCTACTTTTTGAGCTTAATTTCTTTTGGAAGTTATCCTCTGCTGTTGGTTAACTTAAAAATACTAAACATAGACAAAGCGTTCTTTCTTGATCACCATTGGGCCGAGTCAAGAGTTCCATCCCCCCATGCTAAACCAAAAAAGAGTCCAGAGGATCAGCAGTGGCACGGGGCGATCGCCAAAGTTGCTCTAGGGCAGTGGCGGGCATGGTTAAATACAACACGTCTCCAGAGTCGAGATGGGTACCCAATAATTCCCAGCTATGGATGGTTTTGCCACCCCGTTCTAGATAGAGGGGAACGAAATCAGACTTTTGGGCTGCAATTTTAACCAATTGGTCGGCAAAGGGATGGTTAGGAGTGATTAAGGTGGCTAGGGCTACCCACAGCAAATCATCGGTCATGCCGTTGCCCAAAATTTTGCCCCCCAGGGCCGCCGCCGCAAAGGAATAGGTGGCCAATTCCGCCGGACAAAGCACCGTTTCAAATTCAAATACTTCCTGCAGGGACAGGCTAAACTGGGCATCCTGGCAACGCAACACCACTGGCAGGCTAGGGGCGATCGCCTTGGCAGTTAGGCCAATTTCCAAGTTAACGGTGTCGTCGCTGGTGGCCACCACAATGGCTTCGGCTCGGTTGATATTGGCGCAGGCCAACGTTCTTTCTAGGCGGGCATCCTCCACAATTACGGGCACCCCCAGGGAGCGGGCCGTATGCAAGAAACGATTATCTGTATCCTTTTCGATTACCACAATTTCATGGCCCTGGTGAATTAACTCTTCAATAATGGCCATGCTCACTCCCCCCAGCCCACAAATGATGATGTGATGGCGATCGGGTAACTTGGCCGCATCCAAAAACTGACTAAAGCGACTGCCAAGGATGAAATCATTCAGTAGGGCATAACAAATACCAATCACCCCCGCCCCGGCGATCATCATCACCACTGTGAATACTTTGATGATATCGGGGGACTTTTCGGCCACCTCTTCCTTGCCACCGGCCCCGGTAATCATGCCCACGGAAAAATACAACGCGTCCACTGGGGCAATATGTTGATCAATGGAAACGTAGATGAAGGTGGCCAGAAAAATCATCAACAATAAAAACAACACCACCCATATCACCTGTTGGACATACCGCTGATACTCCCGCAGGTTGGTAATCAGTTTGGAAAATTTGCGCCAAGGCGATCGCCGTTTGGTCTTGGGTTGGGGTTTTTGTCCCACTATTAAATGGTCCCCAGATTGCAACGTTAAATTATTCACCACTGCGCCTACTAAATCCGTTTCACTGTGGGCCGGTAGGTAATAGATCAACATTCGGCTCGGATCATCCCATAAATCCGCCAGGGGTAAATTGAGCCAGGGATGGTCTTGGTGAATGACAATTTCCTGAATGGGCCAAGTCTGGTCAAACAAACGCAATTGCCCGATCGCCTGATTGCCCAAAGCCGCAAAGGAAAAAATCGGGGCCGCCAGGGCGGAAACACTCAAACTAACGTGGTCTGGCAAGGTGGTGTCTAAACGTTTACCCAGGGCATGGTTGAACAAACGATTAACAATGCGAATGCGGGGATTCAGAATACGGGCCTGGGTCAGAATGGCCAAATTCAAGGCATCGTCACTGGTGGCTAGCACCAAAGTTTGGGCAGTGTGGATAGCGGCCCTAGTCAGAGTAGCAGTGGAATTCAGTTGCCCCACCACAATATTGCTGGGATTTTCCCCTGGCACGGGGCGATCGGAAACGCCAATCACTTCCGCTCCCTGTTGTTTAAGCAGGCTAAAAATTCGATAACCCGTTTGCCCCAAACCACAAACGATGATGTGCGGTTTCATAACGTCCTAAAAAAAGGGGAATCTGAAGGAAAAAAATGTCACCGACGGTAAGCCTTATCCCAGGGCCGCTGGAACTGGTTAAAACTCACCAAACTGCCCTTTGCTAGCCCGGCCATTTCATTGTCTCCATTCTCTCCAGACAACGCTAGCAAAACTGTCACCGTTCAATCATTTTGCTCAACTCGGCGATCGCCCTAGCCCCAGCATCGTACTGAAATTGATCTGCCAATCATTGCGGCCAACGTTTAAGATGGGGGCATTGTTTTAGTCCACCATTGTAATTACCAACGGAGGGAAAATGTTACAACTACTTATCGTCTGGATTGTCACCTCAGTCAGCCTGCTGATCATTGCCCAACTGCCCACAGGGGTAGAAATCTCCAGCTTTAAAAAAGCCCTCATTTCTGCCGTCGTTATCGGTTTACTCAACGCCCTAGTGCGTCCAGTACTGACGTTTTTCACTTTTCCCCTAATTTTTCTGACCTTTGGCCTGTTTTACACCGTAGTCAACGCCATCATCTTTGCCCTTGCTGCCGCTTTTGTAGATGGTTTTAGCCTCCGCTGGGGCTTTTGGAGCGCTCTCATTGGCGCCATTCTGCTGGGATTTATCAACTCTCTCCTCTTCCAATTACTACCCATCAGCAGCTAGTCCACAGTTTGACTTAGCTATGACATTGGCATTTCAAAGTATCTAATTAATGCGGTGGGGTTGATTCTAACTTCACCGTTTTCATCTGTTCTTGCAAAAATTAAAAATTGTTTGAGGGAAAAATTTTGCAAGTTACCATTAACCAAGCTAAATCTATCCTCAATAAAGCTACTGGTTTTATTCAGGACTACGATTTCACCCTCAATCCCTATCGTGGTTGTCAGTTCGGTTGTGACTATTGTTATGCTTCGGCCTTTAGTCCCAACTCTCAACTAAGGGCTAATTGGGGAGATTGGGTAATGGTAAAAGAAAATTCAGCAGAATTATTGGTGAGTGAACTAGAGAGAATTAGTAAAAAATATGACCGTCCGATTCGGATCTATATGAGCAGTGTGACCGATCCCTATCAACCAATTGAAAAAGAAGTACAAATAACAAGAAAAATTCTCGAAGTATTAGTTAAATATCAACCCATACTAGTCTTACAAACCCGTAGTCCCATGGTTGTGAGAGATATTGATCTTTTAGGTCAATTTCACAAGCTGAGAATTAATATTAGTATTCCCACCGCTAGCGAAAAGGTGAGAAAAGATTTTGAAAGTCGCTCTCCCAGTGTTAAAGCTCGCTTACAAACAGTGGAAAAACTCAGACATCAACTTCCTTCTGATGACAGTTATCAAATTAAATTTGCCATTACCATGACCCCCCTGTTACCGTCCTATGATGAAGATTTACCCCAGTTTATTGAACAATTAGCCACAGTTGACAGGATAGTTATACAGCCATTTCACAGCAGTAAAAATCAATCTTTAAAAGCTTCCACTCCAGCCAAAGCTATAGAATTAAAAGAAAAATATCAATGGTGGTATGTAGATGAAGATAAGAATTATCATAATCTATTCAAAAAATTAGAGTTACTCAATCAATACTATGGTGTAGAAATTTTTGAAGGCAGAGAAGGTTTTGGCTATGATTAATCCGATCAAGGCTGTCAAAGGCTTATGGCAGTTAAAAATCATAAAATCTGAAATTGCTCGCGGCAATACCAAACTAGCCCAACACTTAATTTTAGCCAGAAAAAAGCAAGGTTATAGGCTAACTCTTTTAGAAAAGTTATTTCTAGAAAATCAAAACTATCAAGCAAAAGTCCGGCAAGCTACTGACTATATATTTCAACAAAGCTCATCAGTAATTCAGCAAAAATTTCCGATAAAAAAACAGCTAATACAGCAAGTCAGCCAATCTTTTCGCTTAATTGACCATGACGGTTACAAAATCGAATGTACGGGTATTAAAACTTCAATATTTGCAAAATTAGAAACTGAGTTAGTTCATTTTCTGGAAAAAATCATTGCCGATAGTGGATTAAATGATAATGAAGCCAAGAAAAAAATAGACGAAGCCCATCGAGATTTAAATGGGTTGAAAAAGGGACTAGATCCAACCTATGACAAAGCCTTTAGCCCCCATGTGTACTTAATAAAATATTTTTTGGACAATGTTTATTGTAGCTATCTCGCCTATTTTTTTATTTATCAAGCTGGATATCTTCCCAAAAATATTACGATTCTTGATATTGCCGCCGGCCCAGCTACAATGCTATTCGGTTTATCTTTATTTCTAGAATCTTTAGCTCAACATCAAGAAATTAGTGATTTTAATTGCTCTTATTATTCTCTAGAAAAGGAACGTAATTTACAATACCGAGGCCTACAATTTTGGCGACAGTACATTAACGAACTTAAATTCCCGCCCAATATTTTTTATCAATTCAATACAGTCAATATTTTTGATTATGACAACTATCGCCATAAACTACCGAAGGAATTTTTTAATTTGATTATTATTGCCCATTGTTTTTTCTACCAAGGGGAAGATAGAAGTAAATCTTTGGATATTTATCGATCAATTTTCAAGCAATGTTTAGAACCGGATGGAAAAGTTCTATTGGTTATCCAAGGCAATAAATTTTATAAGATGTTTGACACTTATCCTGATGAAAATTTAGCGAAGGAGAGAGATTTAATCAAATCATTTTTAGATTGCCTCGGTTTGCGATTGATCCTTTATAAATATTTTACTTCAACTGGCAAAAGAACCAATAACAAGGAAGACTTCAAGCAATTTATCCAAGGGGATCTGCCGGAGCGTCCCCAAATTTCCAAACTGCAAGAAAAGTACTTCGGTTATTCTTCCATGAGTAAATATATTATTGATGACTTTGTTATCTATGCAGAGAAACAAGTTTAATTATCTGTTTCAGACTCTTCCTCCGTTGTAGAAGAATCCTCCGGCAGTTGATTGACTAATACTTTATCAATACGGATACCGTCCATATCCACCACTTCTACTCGGAGAGTATCGGAAACAAAATAATCACCGGATTGAGGAATTTTGCCCAAGCTTTCGATCACAAAGCCGCCGAGGGTATGGTAGTGGCCTTCCTCTTCGTTGGAGAGGGTTTCAATGTCAAAAATTTCCTTAAATTCATCAATGGGCAGTAAGCCATCGAGCAGGTAGGAACCGTCTTCCCGTTGAATGATTTGGGGCTCTTGAATTTCGTCGTCATTGGGGATACTTCCCACGATCGCCTCGATGAGGTCGTTTAGGGTGACTAGGCCTTCAATGCCACCATATTCATCCGTAATTAGGGCCAGGTGGGTACCGGAAGCCCGGAACATTTCCAACACATGGAGAGAGCGGGTATTTTCCGCCACAAATAGGGGCGGCTGAACAATTTCCTCCAGGTTGATTTTTTGTCCTGACCACTGGCTATTGAGAATGTCTTTGACCCGGACAAAACCTAGGCACTCGTCCAGACTATCCCTACCCACGGGAAAACGGGAATAGGGTGTGTCCAGAATTTCCTGTTGGTTTTCTTCCCAGTCCGACTCCACATCCAACCAGGCGATCGCCGTGCGGGGAGTCATCAAAGTTTTAACGGGGCGGTCCCCCAAGCGAAAAACCCGTTCCACCATTTCCTGCTCTGCTTCATCAATCATGCCGGCCTGGGCCCCCTGCTCGATCATGACCCGGATTTCCTCTTCCGTGATCGGGCTAGCTTCCTTACTGGTAATACCAAATAGCCGTAGTACTGCATCGGTGGAGACCCCCAAAAGATAAACTAGGGGCGCTGTCAACTGGGCTACTAAATGCATCGCCGGGGCCACTCCACAGGCAATGTGTTCCGGATGGCTGAGGGCAATGCGCTTAGGCACCAACTCCCCCACCACCAGGGATAAATAGGTAATGAACCCCACCAACAGAGAAATGCTCAGGGGGCCGGCATAGGGGGCTAAGAGGGGAATATCGTCCAAAAACTCCGCCAGACGCAGGGCCACCGTTGCTCCCCCCACCGCACCGGTTAAAATGCCAATCAGAGTAATGCCAATCTGCACCGCCGACAGAAAATTATTGGGGGCTGTGGCCAGCTTCAGTGCCAGCTTTGCTTTGCGATTACCCCGCTTTGCCAACTGTTCCAAACGAACTTTACGAGCTGAGACTATGGCAATTTCCGAGCCAGAAAAAATTCCATTTAACACCACCAAAACGAAGATGAAAAAAAGTTCCAGCTCAACAGAAGAGGAAAACATTCAATTTTTAGGGATAGAAATCCGGTAGGCCGGGGATAAATTTAGTGGGGAGTGGCTGACGACAAACATCAATCATAGAAGAAAACATCCCGACTGTCTGTGCTCCTGAGTCAGTTTGTGCCCGGGGGAGAGTTCGGAATCCTTGACCCCATTGGGAAAGCCCTGGTGCCATGGCTATCTGCGGCGATTGAGCTGGGCCCCTGAAAATTTACGACCCTAAAAATTCTGGCCCCAAAAAATAGGTTAGAATGATAAACGCGAAATTTTTCCCAGTCTATTTTTATTTAGTATGATTAAACTCCGTCTAAAACGCTTTGGTAAGAAACGTGAAGTTAGCTATCGGATCGTTGCCATGCACAGCACCACCCGCCGGGATGGTCGCCCCTTGGAAGAATTAGGATTCTATAATCCCCGCACCGATGAAACTCGCCTTGATGTACCGGCGATCGTCAAAAGATTAAAAGAAGGTGCCCAACCCACCGACACCGTCCGCTCCATTTTGACCAAAGCCCAGGTTTTCGAACAGCTAAAAGCTTAGTGCCGGTTTTTTCCGTGGTGTTTACCAACGTCTGCCCCCTGTGACTACCCTAAACTACGTTGAATTGGTCAAGTTTCTTGTCCGTCCCTTTTTGGAAAAGCCCGATGATCTGAAGGTGGACTGTGAGGTGTTTCGACAAAATAGCCGGGTTTGGATTCGGTTAGCCCTAGGGGACGAAGACCGGGAAAGGCTCCTTAGCCGGGGAGGGAGGAGTTTGCAAACCATTCGCACCCTACTTACCACCGCCGCTGACCAGATGGAACAGTCAGCCTTCCTAGAGATATACCTCACCGATTCCGTTGGGAAATCGACCCCCCTACGCCGTCGTCGCTCCTCTGCTGGCCCCGCCCCTGTCCGTCGTTCCCGCAGTCGGGGAGAGTCCGTTAATCGCTACTAGGGGCAACGGTTTTCTCAGACAACATAACTTGGAAAGTTTTCTAATTTATCTCTGGGTAATGGGGTAGTAGTATCTGTTTGTAATATTTCTTCATATTGTGATCCAACGATGTCGACCCATTTACGCTTCCCCTTGGGAGGCAAAGAAATGGGTCGTTGTTTTTGTATCTATATTGTCTATTTTAAAAAATCATCTTGCGTATGATTGGGGGGTTTGTAAATTCTGAAATAGAGATTTAGTCCATGACTGGAAACGCCGCCCGCACCCAATCAGTTCACCAAATCATCAATCGACCTCTATCTTCTGGCAAGAAGTTATCCCGCCTGGAAGATATGTGGGCTGAGAACGTTTTTAATTTGAGCAAAATGCAGGCCAGTCTTCCTAAAGGCGTTTTCAAATCAATTAAAAATACTATTACCACTGGCGAAAAATTGGACCCTTCCGTTGCTGATGCAGTGGCCACTGCTATGCGGGACTGGGCCATGGGGAAAGGGGCAATGTACTATGCCCACGTTTTCTATCCCATGACCAACCTCTCGGCGGAAAAGCACGATGGCTTTATTTCTGTACAGGGGGATGGCAATGTCATTTCAGAGTTTTCCGGCAAAGTTCTAGTACAAGGGGAACCGGACGGCTCTTCTTTTCCCAACGGTGGCATTCGGGATACCTTTGAGGCTAGGGGCTACACGGGATGGGACGTAACCAGTCCTGCCTACATTATGGAAACGGATAATGGTTCCACCCTATGTATTCCGACGGTGTTTGTTTCCTGGACAGGGGAAGCGTTGGATAAAAAAGTGCCCCTATTGCGGTCCATTGCGGCCATGGATAAGGCGGCCCGCAAGGTGCTCAGTTTGTTGGGTAACGAAGACATTGCCCACGTTAATTCTAGTTGTGGGGCGGAGCAGGAATATTTTTTGGTGGATGCCAATTTTGCTAGCCAACGGCCGGACCTACTCCTCGCCGGACGGACTTTGTTTGGCAAGCTCCCGGCTAAGGGTCAGGAATTCGATGACCATTATTTTGGCGCTATTCCTGAACGGGTGCAGGTGTTCATGCAGGACGTGGAGGAGACCCTTTATAAGTTGGGTATTCCAGCTAAAACTCGCCATAATGAAGTGGCTCCCGGCCAGTTCGAAATTGCGCCCTTTTTTGAAGCGGCTAACGTGGCCAGTGACCACCAACAATTGTTAATGACGGTACTGAAAAATACGGCCAAAAAACATGGCTTTGTCTGTCTACTCCATGAAAAGCCTTTTGCGGGCATCAACGGTTCCGGTAAGCACGTTAACTGGTCAGTGGGTAACTCCACCCAGGGTAATTTGCTTGATCCCGGCGATTCTCCCCACGATAATGCCCAATTCCTCGTTTTTTGCGGTGCAGTGATTCGGGGAGTGCACAAATACGGCCCTCTGATGCGGGCGGCGATCGCCACGGCTAGTAATGACCACCGTTTGGGGGCCAACGAAGCTCCCCCGGCCATTATGTCCGTTTATCTGGGTACCCAATTAGAAGAGGTGTTTGAACAGATCAAAACCGGCAGTGTGAAGGATTCCAAGAAAAAAGGCGTGATGGATCTGGGAGTTGATGTACTTCCAGATTTAACCAAGGACGCTGGCGATCGAAACCGTACTTCTCCCTTTGCCTTCACTGGTAACCGTTTTGAATTCCGAGCAGTGGGCTCCAGTCAGTCGGTTTCTGGTCCGCTAATTGTGCTGAACACCATGCTGGCTGACTCCCTTAACTGGATTGGCGATCGTCTGGAGGCGGAGTTGGCCAAGGGATTGGACTTGGACACTGCCATTTTGACGGTGCTGAAGGAAATTATGGAAAACCACGGCCAGGTAATTTTTGGTGGCAATGGCTATTCCGAAGAATGGCATAAAATGGCAGTGGAAGAACGGGGTTTGGCCAACTTGCGTACTACTGCCGATGCTTTGCCGGTGCTGAAGGAGAAGTATATCGAAGACCTATTTGAAAAAACTGGTGTATTGACTCCAGTGGAGTTGGAAAGCCGCTTTGAAGTCTACGCTGAGCAGTACATCCTCTCCATTGAAGTGGAAGCCAAACTGGTGGTCAGCATGGCCAAAACGGTCATTTATCCAGCGGCAGTGGAATACCTGTCCAAACTTTCCTCCACCATTGCCAGCCTCAGTGGTTTAGGCATTGATTTTGAAAAGGAAAGTGCCAAAAAGATCGCTGATTTGACCAACCAAATGGTCGGTGCTGTCGCCAAACTAAGTGAAGCTATGGCTAAACACGACTTTGCCAACACCGAAGAGAAGTTGCAGTATTGCGCCCAAACTCTCCGTCCCCTGATGGATGAAGTACGGACTTTTGCCGATGCCCTGGAAGGGGAAATTGCCGATAGTTTCTGGCCCCTGCCTACCTACCAGGAAATGTTGTTTATCAAATAGTGCATATCACCCCAGGGGGATGGGTAAAACCATCTCCCAATGCTGGGGTAAACCAGCTTAAAGTCCCCTCAAGCTTTTGGAAGTTTGGGGGGATTAATGATCGGGAAATTGCTGATTTTTTAGATATACCTTTAAAATTGGTCAATAGATTTGATTAAAACCCATGAAAAACCAACTTTACGAAACGGATTTTGTACGGTGGACAGAAGAACAGGCACAATATATTCAACAAAATGACTTGGAATCCATTGACTGGCAAAATATTCAGGAAGAAATAAGTGCCTTGGGTCGCAGTGAAAAACATGAGCTAGAAAATCGTCTTGAAGTTCTCCTGGAGCATCTGTTAAAACGAGGCTATATCAATAGCGCTTACGATAATCGTGGCTGGGAAATTACTATTAAAGAACAACGAAAGAAAATTCGACGGTTATTACGAGATTCCCCTAGTTTAAAGAATTACGGCGAGGCCTTAATTCCAGAAATCTGGCAGGAGGCACGCTCTGATATCCAAGACATTTATCCGACTACTCCACTGCCCACAATCAATCCATTTGGTGAAAGTTTGGATCAATTATTAACGGTTACTTTTTGGCAATAAAAAAGACCTCCAACTCAGAATCGAGGGGAGATCTTGCTAGTTTTTACGGAGTTCGATGGTTTACTTCTCTATTTTTCTAGAAGTAGATGGTGCCACCCCACCGTTCATCTAATTTGGGAGCAATGAGGGTGTAACCAGCCACATCAAAGATGTCGTCTTCGGTGTAGTTTCTCATTTCTGGGTAGATGTCGGGACGGGAAATATTGGGATGTAATTCCGAATAGTCATCTTCACCGTCATAACTCTTGGGATTCTTGAGAAATTCCACCAAGGCCAGGACGTTGTCCCGACGGGGCTCGGCACCAGCCAAGTCTGCCAAGCCTAAACTAACGTTATTATTAGTTTTGGTTTTACCCTGGAGGTGACATTGGGTGCAGGTGTCCACAAAAATCTTTTGGCCGTTGGTGAACTGGCGGGCGGTTAAGGTTGTGGTGCCACCGGCTTCATCGAGGGGAATGGTGCGGGTGCTTTCGGTTAACTCCACCGCATTGGCACTGCCGACCATGGTGTTAAAGAAAAATAGGACAGAGGCGATCGCCACCAGAAAAAAGCGTTTCACAAAGGTTCTCCTCAAACTGTTGGTATAAGGGGTGAGAAAGGGAATCGGTCAATTCTCAATCTTTTTAAAAATAGGGTTTTAATCAAGTATGCCAAGAAAATCGAGGGTTTTTGCTCGGTCAGTATGGGAACAGGAGCCATAGCAACCAGCCGACAATGTCAGGAAAGGCCCCCTAACTCAGAAGCAGATTGCTGGCGGTGTAGAATTTGCATAATCACCGCTTTAGCGTCCTCTAGGGCAAGGTTAGTATCCTGGTTTTTGTAGGCTATGCCGAGTTGGTCGCACAGGTCGAAAACCGACTGCACAGTCAGATCGTACTCTGTGGCAATGGACTGAATCGACAGATCCGCAAACCCCATAAAATTTAATTGCTATGGTTTACCGAAAGATTGAGCGGTATAACTATCATGCCATTCTCGGTTCCCTTTGCCACAGCCTGCCGCCGGGGATCTAACCGAGATATGCTGTGCCCTATGCCATTGCTGGAAAAGATCCCGCCGCATTTGGGGGCTTTGGGCCGTTGGAAGCTCTGAATTTGGTTAAAATCGTCACCCCAGGGTAGGGATGTGTTGATTAAGATATATTAAGCCCAACTTCCCATCACCCCTAATCAACCTTGTCCACTGCCTATCTGTTGGTTGCCCACGGTAGCCGTGATCCCCGTCCCCAGATCGCCCTCGATCGCCTGACTTACCTAGTGGGTCAATTTTTACCCAGACCCCGCCCCCTGGAAAGCAAGAAAGGGTTAGCTAAGCGCAATGGGGCGGAAACTTGGCGGGCGTATTATTCCGGAGGATTATTAACGGAGGTAAATCAGGGGAAGCAACTGGAACCGCCGGTGTTTAGTGCCAGCTTGGAGGCCCAGGCGTTACCTCTCCATCAACAGTTGGTAAACTTAGCCGAAAACCTGATTCCCCAGGGGGTCAAACGGATTGTCATTCTGCCCCTGTTTCTGCTTATGGGAGTACATACCTGTGAAGACTTGCCCCAGGCCATTGCCCAGGCCAAAGCGGAGTTGGGTAATAGCATCTCCATTCACTGTTTGCCCATTTTGGGGGTTTATCCCTGGCTACCAGCCTTACTAGAAAAGTCTTTCCTGCAGTACCAAAACCAACCCCAGGCGGAGAGAATCCTCTTGGCCCACGGTAGTAAACGGGCCGGTGGTAATTTGGCGATCGCCACGGTGGCGGAAAAATTAGGGGCCAGGGCAGCCTACTGGAAAGGGGGCATTAGTTTGAACACCGTCCTGGGGGAAATTAAGACGCCGGGGGAAGTTGTGATTTTGCCTTACTTTCTATTTGCCGGAGGATTGACAGACCTGATCAGAAAAGAGCGGGAACAACTCCAATTGGTCCATGGCCAGCTCCGCCTGCAATTGGGGGAACCCCTGGGGCCCCAACCGTTGCTGGCCCAGTTAATTGCCACGGAACTACAGCGTTTTAACTAGGTTTTAACTAGGGGGCAATAGCTCTTTTAAATCCATGGCCCAGTCCTGGGCTGTCAGGGCGATGCTCCTTCCTTCTCCTTGGTGGCACAGTTGAATTTGTAAATACTGACTTGGTAGTTGCGGTAATCTTTCCGGCCACTCGACCGCGGTAATACCCAAGGGAAAATCTTCCCCTTGCCAATATTGTTCCGGGTATAAATACTCGACTTCAAGGGTGTTAAGTCGATACAAATCCAGATGGTAAAGGGGCATCTTACCTTCCCGATACTCATTAACAATGGTGAAAGTGGGACTGACAATTTCCCCCGTAATGCCCAACCCCCGGCCAAGGCCCTGGACTAAGCTAGTTTTCCCCGCTCCCAAATCCCCCTGCAACAAAATAATGGTGCCCAGCGGTAACTGTTGGGCCAATTGTTGTCCCCATTGATCGGTAGCATTTAGGTCAGGGAGAAAAAATTCCATGGAGTTTTCATTCATCGGCAAATGGGAAACGTTTTAAGAATATTTGGACGAGTTTTATGGGGATGGGGCCGCCTTGGCAATGCTGACCCCTAGGCCTACCAAAATTTGTTAAGCTTTGTATCTAATTAGAGCCAATCTGTAACATTTTTTGACAGATCCAGTCCAGGCGTTCATCCTTTCCCTACTCCGCCATTATGCCCAACCTAGAGCCCGCCGTTGTTGTCCCTACCTCCGAGGCGATCGCCGTTGACCTGACTAAGCTAGAGGAGAAGTTAGCTCCGGCGGATAGTTTTTTGGATCGTCACTTGGGCCCCGGAGAAACGGAACAGCGGCAAATGCTCCAGACACTGGGTTTTGATACTTTGGGGGATTTGATTGACCAAGCCGTGCCCCCGGCCATTCGCTTTCCCCGGTCTTTGCAACTACCAGCTTCCCAAAGTGAGTATGGGGCGATCGCCCAACTGAAATCCATTGCCTCCAAAAATCAAGTTTTTCGCTCCTATATTGGCATGGGGTACTACGACACCATCACCCCGCCGGTTATCCAACGGAACATTTTAGAAAACCCCGGTTGGTACACAGCCTATACCCCCTACCAAGCGGAAATTGCCCAGGGTCGGTTGGAAGCGCTGTTGAATTTTCAAACCATGGTGATGGATTTAACCGGGCTGGAAATTGCCAATGCTTCTTTGTTGGATGAAGGTACCGCCGCCGCTGAAGCCATGGCCCTGAGTTATGGGGTCAGCAAAAGTAAAGCCAATGCTTTTTTCGTTGCCCAGGACTGCCATCCCCAAACCATTGAGGTGATTAAAACCCGGGCCAATCCCCTCGGTATTGAAGTAATTGTCGGCGACCATCATACTTTTTCCTTTTCTACGTCCATTTTCGGCGCTTTACTGCAATACCCTGCCACCGATGGGGCTGTTTATGATTACCGTAGTTTCATTGACAAAGCCCATCAACACCAAGCCTTGGTTACCCTGGCCGCCGACCCCCTCAGTCTGACCCTGCTCACTCCCCCCGGTGAATTGGGGGCTGACATTGCGGTGGGCAGTACCCAGAGGTTTGGCATTCCCTTGGGTTACGGTGGGCCCCACGCCGCCTACTTTGCCACCAAGGCCGAATATCAGCGGAAAATGCCGGGACGCATTGTGGGGGTTTCCAAGGATGCCCATGGTAACCCCGCTCTCCGTTTAGCGCTGCAAACCAGGGAACAACATATCCGTCGGGACAAGGCCACTAGTAATATCTGTACTGCCCAGGTTCTCTTGGCAGTGATGGCTTCTATGTATGGGGTGTACCACGGTTCCACGGGGCTAAAAAATATTGCCCTGAGAATTCACCAGTTGACGGTCCTATTGGCGATCGGCTTAAAGCGGTTAAATTACAGTCTCAATAATGATTACTTTTTCGATACCCTGCGGGTGGGGGTAGGGGAACAGAGTGCTCCAGCCATTTTGAAAGCGGCGGAAGGGCGGGGAATTAATCTGCGGCCCCTGGTCCCTGGGGAAGTGGGCATTAGCTTGGATGAAACGGTGACGGTGCAGGATCTGCTTGACCTGTGGCAAGTTTTTGCTGGTAAGGATAATTTACCCTTTACACCGGAGGAACTGTGGTCGGAAGTTAAAACGAGCTTTCCCGCCGATTTAACCCGTCAGAGTCTATACCTACAGGATGCAGTTTTTAATCAGTACCATTCCGAAACCGAGTTACTGCGTTATTTGCATCAATTAGAAAGCAAAGATTTAGCCCTAAACACTTCCATGATTCCGTTGGGTTCCTGCACGATGAAACTCAACGCCACAGCGGAAATGATGCCGGTTACTTGGCCTGAATTTGGCAAAATTCACCCCTTTGCCCCCGCTGGTCAAACGGAAGGTTATCAGATTTTATTTGCCCAATTGGAAGCCTGGTTGGGGGAAATCACCGGTTTTGATGCCATTTCTTTGCAACCTAATGCCGGTTCCCAAGGAGAATATGCGGGTTTGCAGGTGATCCGTCAGTATCACCTCAGTCGGGGTGAGGAACAACGCAATATTTGTTTAATCCCTGAATCGGCCCACGGCACCAATCCAGCCAGTGCGGTGATGTGTGGCATGCAGGTGGTCCCGGTTAAGTGCGACGGGGAAGGCAACATCGATGTGGAAGATTTGACCAGTAAAGCAGAAAAGTACGGCGATCGCCTGGCGGCGTTAATGGTGACCTATCCTTCTACCCATGGGGTATTTGAAGCCACCATCGGAACTATTTGCGACATTGTGCATCGTTTTGGCGGCGAGGTTTACATGGATGGGGCCAATATGAATGCCCAGGTGGGACTGTGCCGTCCGGCTGATTTTGGGGCGGATGTGTGCCATCTCAATTTACACAAGACTTTTTGCATTCCCCACGGCGGTGGCGGCCCCGGTATGGGCCCCATTGGGGTTAAATCCCATTTGCAGGCATTTTTACCCCGGACTAGTTTAAATTCGACTGCTGAACTCCAAGCAGAAGACCAATCCATTGGCATGATTTCCGCTGCCCCTTACGGCAGTGCCAGTATCTTGGTTATTTCTTGGATGTACATTGCCATGATGGGCCCCCAGGGTTTAACCAAGGCAACGGAGGTGGCCATTCTCAGTGCCAATTACATGGCAAAGCGGCTGGAAAATTATTACCCCATTTTATTCAGGGGCAATAATGAGTTAGTGGCCCATGAATGCATTCTCGATCTGCGTCCCCTGAAGAAACAAGCGGCGATCGAGGTCGAAGATGTGGCCAAACGCCTCATGGATTTTGGTTTCCATGCCCCCACGGTGTCCTGGCCGGTGCTGGGTACCATGATGGTGGAGCCGACGGAGAGTGAATCCCTAGGGGAGTTAGACCGTTTTTGTGATGCCATGATTGCCATTTACCAAGAAGCTCAGGCGATCACCCATGGAGAAATTGATCCCGCTGATAACCCGTTGAAAAATGCTCCCCATACGGCCCAATCCCTCATCTGTGGCGAATGGAACCATCCCTACAGCCAGGAAGAAGCTGCTTACCCTGCTCCTTGGACTAAGCAGTTTAAATTTTGGCCCGCCGTTGGCCGCATTAATAATACCTACGGTGATCGCCATTTAGTTTGCTCCTGTGAAGGTATGGAGGCTTATAAGGAAGGATAGCCCAGGTAGCTTTATCCTAGAGAGATCGTCACTTGTGAAGGATTAATGAGGCGATCTCTAAAATGCTAGACTGAGAAACTGTAGTAAGAA
Source organism: Synechocystis sp. IPPAS B-1465 (assembly GCF_003015225.1). Lineage (GTDB taxonomy): Bacteria > Cyanobacteriota > Cyanobacteriia > Cyanobacteriales > Microcystaceae > Synechocystis. The sequence continues at coordinate 2,138,085 of NZ_CP028094.1, forward strand.
ATTCTGATTTTGAGTATGACGAAGAAAGAGGCTCTTACCTTCGCTCAAGGCTTGGGGTGGACAAAGGCTGATGCGGAAAGGGCTTATCAAGCTTTAAATGTTAATTTCTCCGACCTTCAATCCACCCTCGATTATTACAAACATGAGTACGGTATTGAGGATGTAACAGACCGAGATATAGCTGTTCTTTCACTCGTACTAGCAGATTTCGCAGGCGAGGTTTTGCTGGATAGGCAAAGGAAACAAGCTGCACAACAAGGTGAAGTAACAAAAAAGAAAAATAAAATCAAAGAAATCGAACAGAGTCACGCCCAAGAAATTGCTGATTTTAAAAAAAGCTTCCACGAGCAACACAGTGCATTAATGGAGCTTTTGATAAAGGTTTATAGCACGGCGAAAAGATTCGGTCTAAAACCGGAACCGTGGATTGAAGCTATGATTGATGCTTATGAGGAGGCAAAAATTGGAACTGATAACTCGCAAACAGTTGCTTGAACTTGGATTGACAAGTTATCAAGCTCAGCGGATAACTAAAGAACTTAAGCCGATTTCAAAAACAAAAAGAGGTAAAAATTACAATATTCAAGAGGTAATTTTATCGATTAATACCTTACTTGAAAATAAGAGGATTCAGAAAAGAACAAGAACAAGTTTGAAAAAAGTAATAGATATATTGATCCCCACTCTTGACAATATCATACCTATTAGTTTTACTCAGGAAAACACATCTGAATTACAACAACTAGCACAGCAAGCATTAACTACAACCTTAGAAGTAAATCGTAAGCTAGCTAAGTTAGAAAGGCGTTCATTAGAAATTAAAGGACGATATGAATGAAGATTTAGATAATGACTTCCAAAAATTGTATGAAAAATACAAGCTAGCTCGCCGAAAATTTTGCCATGATCTAGAAAAGCTTCAGCGAAGGGAGGAAAATATAAGGGGTTATTATACTCCTCGAAATGTATTTAATCGTTGGCGAGACTCAATAGAAGGAAAAAAATGGAAACAAAATCAATATGAAAAACAGCAAGGAAAATGTGCTTGCTTTGGTTGTGCTTTTGTCGCTCAAAGCCCGGAATATCTTGAAATAGATCACATAAAACCTATTGCAACTCATCCCGAATTATCTGTTAATATAAAAAACTTAAGATTGCTTTGCCCTCCCTGCAATAAAAGAAAAGGGGGGAGATAAATTATTAAACTACTATTTTATTTTTTGTAAAACCTTTACATTACCTTGGAGGTGGAATGACTATTGAAGAGGTTTTGGATGATTTCCCTGATCTCACTCCAGAAGATATCCAGGCTTGTTTTGCCTTTGCTGCTGATCGTGATCGTCGCCTCATGGTTGTTCCTGATGAAATTGCTGTTTGATGAAAATTTCTCGCGCAATTCTGATTCAGTGTTGATCTGAAATTAATTGTTGGAGCCGCAGCTAATTAGAAGCTAATCTGCACTCGAATGAAGATGAAAACCTATCGTGAAAAATGCTGTTTCACCACATCCCAGGGGGAACAATCCCAATAATCGATGTGGGAAATGATTAACCCAGCTTCATTTAGGGTTAATTCACTGCAGCCGCTGATGGCAATTCTCGGTTTCCAGGGCAGGGGAGAAGTCCAGTTCAAGGTCCAACGGGTGGTAATTTCCTGGTTCACCTGGGTAATCTCGTGGAGCTGTAGGTCGATCGCCTGAAACCAACGACCCAAGAATTGGATCATCTTTTCGTATCGAGCCAAACCCCGAAATTGGCTTAAAGGATCTTGAAAATAAACGTTTGGGTCATAGATGCTGAAGGTTTGGTGCCAGGGAAAATTGGCGTAGTCCTGTTGCAGAATGGTCAGAATGCGATCATTGGAGGTCATTTTGGGGCTTTCCATTGTCGGCGGTAACATTGACTGGTTTAATTTTGTTAAGTTTATTTGACATTTAGGAGGAAAAGGTTTTGTCTAAGCAATCGATCGCCAATTTGACGGAGGCAGACCTCGCAGGGAAACGGGTTTTTGTCCGGGTAGATTTTAATGTGCCCCTAGATAACGGCAGCATCACCGACGACACCAGGATTCGGGCAGCCTTACCCACCATCAAAGACCTGTTGAGCAAAGGCGCCAAAGTTATTTTGGGCAGTCATTTTGGCCGTCCCAAGGGCAAAGTAGTGGACAGCATGCGCCTCACCCCCGTTGGCGATCGCCTAGGGGAATTATTGGGCCAGCCGGTGGTCAAATGCGACGATTGCATTGGTGCTGAAGTTACAGCCAAAATTGCTAGCCTACCCAATGGTGGTGTGGCCCTGTTGGAAAATCTCCGCTTCCATGCCGGGGAAGAAGGTAACGATGCTGAATTTGCCAAAGCTTTAGCGGCCAACGCCGACCTCTACGTTAACGATGCCTTTGGTACTGCCCACCGGGCCCACGCTTCCACCGAAGGGGTCACCCATTTCCTCAGCCCCAACGTTGCTGGTTACCTAATCGAAAAGGAATTACAGTTCCTCCAAGGAGCCATCGAAGCCCCCAAACGTCCCCTAGTGGCGATCGTGGGAGGTTCCAAAGTGTCCAGTAAAATCGGTGTGATCGAAACCCTATTGGACAAGTGCGATAAGTTGATCATCGGCGGCGGCATGATTTTCACCTTCTACAAAGCCCAAGGTTTAAACACCGGCAAATCCCTGGTGGAAGAAGACAAATTGGACTTGGCCAAATCCCTCATGGCTAAAGCCAAAGAAAAAGGCGTGGAATTTCTCCTGCCCACGGACGTAGTAGTGGCCGACAACTTTGCCCCCGATGCCAATGCCCAAACCGTTGGTGTCGATGCAATTCCCGATGGTTGGATGGGTCTAGACATTGGTCCCGACTCCGTCAAAACCTTCCAGGATGCCCTCGCTGGTTGTGGCACTGTCATCTGGAACGGCCCCATGGGGGTATTTGAATTTGACAAATTTGCCGTTGGTACCGAGGCGATCGCCTGCAGCTTGGCTGAATTGACCGCCAGTGGCACTGTCACCATCATCGGTGGTGGAGATTCTGTCGCCGCAGTGGAAAAAGTGGGAGTGGCCGAAAAAATGAGCCATATTTCCACCGGTGGGGGCGCTAGCCTGGAATTGCTAGAAGGTAAAGTTCTGCCCGGCATTGCCGCTTTAGATGACCGATAAATTCCCCTAGATGATACTGGAAAAAGATTTTTCTCGTCAGTTTGCAGACTGGACCACGGGATAACTTTTTTCACTAGATGAATGGATTCTTTTCATCTTAGAACGCTGAAAAACTCCTCAGAAATTAACCGGGAAGATGGATGAAAATCTGTCCTCCCGTTTTTCATTATATCGCCCCGAGAAAAGTGCATCAATAACATTTTTGAATAATGGAGAGTGCTATAGCTAGGAATAGTTTATTATGCCAACTTTCCCCGAAAACTAACCTATGCGACTAGAACAGTTACAGGCTTTTTTAAAAGTTGCAGAGCTAGGCAGTTTTCAACAGGCGGCATTACAATCGGAAGTCACCCAATCCACCATTAGTAGGCAAATTCAAGGTTTGGAATCTGCCCTCAAGTGCCAATTATTTCATCGGGGAGCCCAGGCTAAATTAACGGTGGCAGGGGAATTATTTCTGCGGCGGGCAAGGAAAATTTGTCAAGAATGGGATGTGGCTAGCGAAGAAATTAGTAGTCTTTTTCAAGGCAAACAAACGGAATTATGTGTGGCAGCAATTCACTCAGTTTGTGTCTCTTCCTTGCCTAGTTTATTGCCCAAATTTTGCCTGGGCCATCCCCAAATTCAACTACGGGTGACGGCCCTGGGGAGTGACCGGGCTTTGAAGGTTTTACAGGATGGTTTGGTGGATGTGGCCATTATTATGAGCCATCGCAATTTAACTAATACCAAAGAGTTGGCTATTAAACCCCTCTATGAGGAGCAAATTTGTATTTTGATGGCGAGCGATCATCCTCTGACAACAAAAAAATTTATCACCTGGGAAAATTTAGGCCCCTATCCCCAGGTTATTTTTAAAGATGGTTACCGGATGCGACGACTGGTAGAAGATGAATTTAGTCGCCGGGAAATCCCCCTCAACGTTAGTTTAGAACTAAATATTCCTGAAGCCTTTTATGGGGTGGTACAGGGGAGCGAAATGATTGCCTTGATGCCCCAATCCTTGGTCACACCGGTGATTGATAATCCCAACTTTTCCGTGCGCTATTTATTTTGCCCAGAGTCCGGCGATCGCCAGGATTTTCGACGGCAAGTATCGGTGGTGACCACGGTGGATCGTTTGCAAATACCCCCCGTGGCCGAATTTTTCAATTTAGTAGTGGACCATTACCGCTGTGGAGCCTTGACAGTAAAATGACGGGTTTAAAACCTAACCCCTAACCTAGTTCAGCCAACAAGGTTTGTTTCGCCGTGGCCAGGGCTTCTGGTAACTTACTGGCATCCCGTCCACCGGCCTGGGCCAGATTAGGACGACCGCCACCGCCACCGCCACAAATTTTGGCAATGGCACCAATGAATTGACCAGCTTTAAGCTGTTTGGTTTTAACCAATTGGGGACTAAAGGCCGCCACTAGACTGACTTTGCCCTCTTCTGGAATGGAAGCAAGCACCACTGCACTTTCTCCCAATTTTTGTTGTAACCGTTCCGCCGCAGTTTTGAGAGATTCCCCGTCCACAGTACCCAGATCCGCCACCAGAATTTTAAACTCACCCACAGTTTGAGCTTGGGTTAATAACTGTTCCGATTTTTGTAGAGCTAACTCTTGCTTGAGGGCTTCCAACTGCTTTTGGCTGGCTTTTAATTCCTGTTGTAGTTGGTGGACCCGGTCTGGGATTTCCTCCGGTTTAGCTTTTAGGCGATCGCCGAGCTCTTTGACCACCGCTTCCCGCACATTGAGGTAATCCAACACCGACGGCCCTGCCACGGCTTCAATGCGCCTTACCCCGGCGGCAATGCCCGTTTCTGCGACGATTTTGAATAAACCGATTTCCGCCGTATTGGCCACATGGGTGCCGCCACACAGTTCCAAAGAAACTCCCGGAACGTCAATGACCCGCACTTCAGCCCCATATTTCTCCCCAAACATGGCGATCGCCCCTTTGGCCTTCGCATCGGCGATCGGCATTACTGCCACCTCAGTTTGATGGGCTTCGGCAATCCATTGATTGATCAAGTCCTCAATTTGTTGTAGCTCCTCCATGGTCACCGCCCGGGGAGAGTTGAAGTCGAACCGTAAACGGTTGAAATCCACCAGGGAACCAGCTTGGGAAATGCCTTCGTCCACCACTCTTTTTAAAGCCGATTGCAGTAAATGGGTGGCGGTATGGTTGGCCTGGGCCCGACGGCGGCAAGCCCGGTCAATAGTAGCGGTAATAGTGGTGCCAATTTGCACTGTACCCCGTTCTACCCGACCAAAGTGGATAAAAATGCCCGACTCCCGCTTCACATCTTCAATGCGAATGAGCAAATTGTCGCCGTTGAGAAAACCTTTATCCCCAATTTGACCGCCGGATTCGCCGTAAAAGGGAGTTTGATCTAGTACGATTTGCACCGTTTGCCCTGCGACCGCTTGATCTACCAATTCCCCCCCAACTAATACCGCTTTGACTATTGCAGAACTTTGTAAATCGGTGTAGCCCAAAAATTCCGTCGGATGGATATGGTTAGCCAATTTATCCAGACTTTCCTGCACGGTTAAATCAATAGTTTCGTGGGCTGCTTTGGAACGTTCTTGTTGTTCCTGCATGGCTTTTTCAAACCCTTCTACGTCCACAGTAATGCCCTGTTCCTCGGCAATTTCTTGGGTCAATTCCAACGGAAAACCAAAGGTGTCATATAAAGTAAACGCATCTGCGCCGGCAATTTCCGTCACTCCGTCGGCCATTAAATCCGCCAGTAACTTTTCTCCCCGTTCTAGGGTTTTTAAAAAAGCCGCTTCTTCCCGCTGTAACTCCTGCTCAATCAAGCTTTGCCGTTCTAAAACATTGGGATAAACTGGCTGGGCGAGTTGAACAGCAGTGGCTGCTACCTTAGTGGTAAATTCACCGTTAATGCCCAGTAAACGACCATGGCGCACCACTCGACGGATCAACCGCCGTAACACATAGCCCCGTCCTAAATTGGAAGCACTAATACCGTCAGCAATCATGTGGACAACGGAGCGGACATGATCCCCAATTACCTTCAGGGAAACTTTGGTTTTTTCATTGGCTTGGGCGTAATCAATACCTGCTATATTCGCCGCTGTTTGAATAATGGGAAAAATTAAATCTGTTTCGTAGTTATTAGGCACTTTTTGTAAAATTTGGGCCATCCTTTCTAAGCCCATGCCAGTGTCAATATTTTTCTTCTCCAGGGGCGTTAAATTACCCGCATTATCCCGGTTGTACTGCATGAATACCAAGTTATAAAACTCGATAAAGCGGCTATCATCTTCCAAATCTAATTTTTCATCCCCTAATTCCGGGTGGAAATCGTAGTAAATTTCCGAGCAAGGGCCACAGGGACCAGTGGGGCCAGAAACCCAAAAGTTATCGTCCGCTCCCATGCGTTGAATGCGGTGGGCAGGAATACCAATTTCATCGCGCCAAATGGCAAAAGCTTCGTCATCTTCTTCAAACACACTGACCACTAACCGTTCCGCTGGCAGTTTAAATACTTGGGTCGATAATTCCCAGGCCCAGGCGATCGCCTGGGATTTGAAGTAATCCCCAAAGCTAAAGTTGCCCAACATTTCAAAGAAAGTATGGTGGCGGGCGGTGCGGCCGACGTTTTCAATGTCGTTGGTGCGGATGCATTTTTGGGAAGTGGTGGCCCGGGGAAATTCCGCCGACTTTTGTCCTAAAAAAATTGGCTTGAACGGCAACATCCCCGCAATGGTCAACAGTACGGTGGGGTCCTCCGGCACCAGGGACGCACTGGGCAAAATTTGATGCTGGCGATCGGCAAAGAAGTTTAAAAACTGTTGACGAATTTCGGGACCGCTGAGGACGGGCGGGGTAGTGGTCATGTCTAGTTGAAGATTTTGCAGATGAAAATTTCGGGCACTGTGGCTATTTTCCCATTTTAGGGGTTGGTTCCTGACCCTTTCTGACCGGAGGTTAAACCGGAGTTAAAACTAAGCCATGGGGAGTCCAAAATCTGCCCACTGCGGTGACATGATGGACAAAAAACTTCGGAGTTAGTGTGCCTAGGGCTGTTGACAATGGACATTGATGTTGGTGATCACCTGTTGCTCCTGCTGGCCAATGGTAGCTACCTGTTTTTGGGCAAGCTGGGCCGTCAAAATATCTTTACTTTCCAGGGCTTTGACCATGGTGCGGGTGGCCTCCGCATTGCCCTGGTAAATACTGACCAATTCCCCTTGATAGTTAGCTAGCACTGGATCTTCAAGGTTGAGTCGTTCTATTTTTGTGGCGGTGGCATCGAAGGCATCGGCCATGTTCAGCACTTCTTCCGTTGAGGTGGTATCTCGATATTTTGCCCCTTCCTCTGCCATTTGTTTGGTAATTAAAATTAGCTGTCGGCATTGATCCGCTTTGCTAGCCCCGCAACTAATTAAGCCCTGATTCAATGCCAGCATTAAAATAACGCCCCAACTAAGGCCCATTAATCGGCGGGGAAGAAAGCCAGTAAATCTTACTGATGGGGACATTGGCATAGGGACAAAGTAGAGAAAAGATGGCAACGGGGAACCATCATAGCAAAATCATTCGGTTCAATTAGGGAGTTAAAATCCTGGCTAGAGGGGAGATAGATGGGGAAATAAGGCGATCGCCAAAGCAGTGAGGAGCAAACAAATAATGCCAGCTAAACCGGCTAAAGGTTGATTGGCCTTGCCCACCCAAATATTGCCATCGGTGTTGGGATAGGTAATTAAACCAGTGGCATCACAGGCCGCCAGGGCAAAAACCCACCCCCCGTGGAGTCCCCAAGCTAGGGCGAGATTACCGCCATCCACCAGACGGGCCCACAGCAATACCATGCCCAATAACCACAATCCTGGCAGTTGGTAAGCTGTTAAACGCCGTTCCCATAGCAGATGAAGGATGGCAAAAATGGTGCTGACGATGGTGGCTGCCCCCCAGACTGGTAAATCCTGTTGCAGTTGATTTTGGAAAATACCCCGAAAAATTAACTCTTCCACCAAGGCGATCGCCAGGGCCAGTATGAGAAAAAGCGGGGAAAGTTTGACTAAATCCCACCATTTTTCCCGATGCCATTGCAGTAGACCAATTTGGCCCTGTATTGCCAAAGTTAAGCCTAAACCGAATACCGCCACCCCCACGGCGATCGCCAGGGAAAGTAATTGGTCGGAGATGACGCTTAAACCGTAATCCCCCAAGGATTGTTGGTCTAACCAAGTCACCGCCCAGATGGGTAGGGGGGAAACCAAGTAAAGCGATAACACCAAGGGTAATTTTTGCTCCGGGGTAACAGCCTGCCAGGGTTGCCAAGCTAGTTTACGACCCACCACCAGGGCAACGGGATACCACAGCACTAGCCAACTAAAAAGAAAAACAATAATTTTTAACAATCCCGGCCATGGTTGCCAAAACTCCATCAAATTTTCCATCGGCCCATCCCACTGGCGATCGCCAATTTTCGTTTAAACAAAAGCAAAATTTGCAAGGCCCAGCTTGACAGTACGTCCGCCGTCATCCCTAATTGATAAAAAAAGGGAGAAACCTTTTTGTTTCAGGTCTCCCCCCCGGCGAAAAAGCACTTAGTCCCCCTTGCATAGGGAACCGCAGTCGAGAAATTTATACTTCCTCTTCGTCATCGCTATCGGTAATTTGCTTCAGATGAATATGCTTGTAACCGAGCTTGATCTCGAACTCATCACCGGACTTAAGACCCATTTCTTGGGTGTAGGTGGATCCGATAACAATCTGTCCATTTTTGTGGACACTAACACGAAATGTCGGTTCACGACCCCGACCATCTTTGGTACCAGAGGGATCGAGGGGAACCCCTTTGGCCGCTAGCACTGCGTCATAGAAGTCGGTCAAATTTACGCGTACTTGTCCTTCCTTAGAAGTAGAGTAGTAACCACAGGCTTTTGCCGTTTCTCGACGGGGCAGATGGGATAGTTCTTTAACTTTATTGAGTAATGCTTTGCCGGTTAGTGCGGTGGAGGCGTTTGGCATAGGATTATTTTTTCCGTTGAATGATGCTTGATTGCGGGGACTTGTTTTTTTCAAAAGTCTACATAAGATAAAATATAACATCAAACCTTAGCTGAAAAACTTTTTTTTTCAACTTTTTGATTATTTAGCCGAGGAATTTTTCCCTCTGAAAAAATCAAGCCTTGACCTCTGGCGAGTTTTGTCCTAAAGATTTTTGGCCGCCATGGAGCAATGATGAGTTAGGTTTGGGCAATACAAGCTAGCTACGGGTTCACCTTTCCGAAAACCAACGAATTTTTGCCCAGATTAGCGCCAAAATTAAGCGGAGCAGTGGGTCAAAATATATTTATCTCAGGGGGAATCATTGCTTTAAATCAATTCGCTATCCTATGCATGTCATGTGTTCATTAACATTCCCCTGTTCCCCAAGATTTTATGGTTCTCACCCAGTTCGCCTCCAGCCCAGCTCCTCCCCAGTCCTTTGCTGTTGCCCCCAACCGTCAACAATTGCGACAAATGAATTGCTACCTGGACCAGCTTTTGTTGGCCTTGGTTGCCCTGACTGATGTGGACGAGGATACTTGGACGGCAATCCTAGAAAAAATTTCGTCATCTACGACAACAGGCCAATCTTTGACTAGGAAATACCCCATTCCTGCTGTTGCCCCCGGCCAGCTAGATGTGGAGGGAATTCGACTTTTGGCCATGGCGATCGCCTATTTAGGGGCCCATTACCAAGAACTACTGCGGCGATCGGTCAGTTTAGTTGAACAGACCAAGGAACAGGGTAAAAATCCTTTACAAACCGTACTTTTAAGCGAGTACGCCCGAAAATTTACCTCAGCTTGGCAAGCCTATGGAGAGAAACAAGGGGGAGAAGCCCATATTCCCTTAGCCCCCATTACCTCTGATCGCCTGCTTTCTTTGCTGACAGAATTATTTTTCTTTAGCAGTCAAGACGGCCCCCGCCGACTCTGGGGAGTATTGGCCACCATGGTGTCCCCCGCTTAGATAAACCCAAAAAATGCTGGCTTTGTTGCCCTGTCAACCAAAGTTCCCAATACGTCCTTCCCAATTCTGCTCAAATCGAGTTAACTGGGCAAATATCTATGGATTACTCCTTCCCATTTCTCATCAACAATTAACCAAATGACCCTGATGGAAGGAAGATCGACCCAGTGAATGACTACAATAATGGTCAACCTGGCCCATTTACTAGGTAAACCTAATTTAACCGAGGAAATAATCTCCATGGCTCAAGATTCTCCATCTTCCCTCTCCCAAGAAGCCCTAACCATTGCCCATCTCCAGGGGGTGCAGGAGCGACGGCAGGAAGAGCGGATGTTGGCCTTTTGCCAAGTGTTCGATATGGAAGGGGAATTGGTGGGGGTATCCTTCGACTTAACTCGCAACGGTATCTGTGTGAGCGTTCCCAATGATTGGCCCCAGGACACGGATTTTACCGTCAAGCTCCGGCGCATGGACAATGAAGCTTTACCCACCATCACCATCAAGCTCACTCCCATGTGGCGTCAATCCCGCAACGAAAGTTTTGACGAAATTGGCGGCAAAATTATTGAGGTGGACTGCCCCGAAGCTTTCTCTACTTTTTTGCAATATTGTCAACAGGCTGGCCCCAGTGGTTTAGTGGAGCGTCCAACGTCCTGACCATTATTATTCCTCCCTTCTTCCTAACCTTGGGGCAGTTGGATGGGTTACCTTATCCTTGTTTTTGGTGGGGGTTGACCCTGCCATGGTGGGATTGCATTGACATTGGAGCCAGTACCGGGGTAGGGAAACAAATTTTTGTGCCCTGGCCCCAATACCCATAATTGTCAGAGTCTGATAGGATTTAGCAAAGTATTAAAATTTGTAAAGAAAATTAAAATGCGAGTTTTGGTGGTAGGCGGCACAGGAACCCTCGGCAGGCAAATTGTTCGGCAGGCGATCGACCAAGGTCACACCGTTGTTTGTCTGGTTCGTAGCCTAAGAAAGGCAGCTTTTCTTAAAGAGTGGGGCGCCACCATCGTGGGGGGAAATATTTGTAAGCCGGAAACTCTGTCCCCAGCCCTGGAAAATATTGACGCAGTGATTGACGCTTCCACCGCCAGGGCCACCGACTCCCTCACCATTCGCCAGGTGGACTGGGAAGGCAAGCTTAATTTAATTCGAGCAGTGCAGAAAGCGGGTATCAAAAAGTTTGTCTTTTTCTCCATTTTGCGGGCGGCCGAATATCCCAAAGTGCCCCTGATGGACATCAAAAATTGTACCGAGAAATTTTTAGCCCAAACGAATTTGGACTACACCATTCTGCAACTGGCGGGTTTCATGCAGGGGTTAATTGGTCAGTACGCTATTCCCATTTTGGATAATCAATCGGTTTGGCAAACCGGCGAGAATACCCCGATCGCCTACATGAACACCCAAGACGTGGCTAAGTTTGCAGTGCGGGCGGTGGAATTGGACAGTGTGGCCCGTAAAACCTATCCAGTGGTGGGCAGTCGGGCTTGGGGGGCAACGGAAATTATTCAACTTTGTGAAAGAATGTCTGGCAATAATGCCCGTATTTCCCAGGTGCCCATGGCGGTGCTCAGATTTATGCGGAGCTTTACTCGCTTTTTCCAGTGGACCTATAACGCCTCCGATCGCCTAGCGTTTTCGGAAGTGCTGGCCAGTGGTAAAGCTTTAACGGCGGACATGGCTCCGGTGTACGAACAATTTGGCCTTGATCCGAAGGAAACCACCACCCTAGAATCCTACCTACAGGAATACTTTGGGCGCATCATCAAGAAGCTCAAAGAACTGGACTATGAGGTTAACCCGACCCAAACCGAAGGCAAAAAGAAGAAAAATAATTTCTTTTTCTAGTTTGACTAGTTTGATTGACAATTTGATACTTTTAGATAATCTCGTTTTCTATTCGATTTTTCCGCTCCCTGTTCCCTGACTCCCTAGGATCTCGCCCCTGTGCCAAAAGTCGGCATCATTTTCAACGACGATAAGCCCACCGCCTGTAGCGTTGCCCAAGAATTGCAGGAGCAACTGCAACAGAGTGGGTTTACAGTGGCGATGGAAACCGGATCCGGTGGCCTGTTGGGCTATTCCCAGCCCGATCGCCCCATTTGCCATACCCGCATTGAACATCTGACTCCGCCCCATTTTGATGAGTCCATGCCCTTTGCCATTGTTCTGGGGGGAGACGGCACAGTACTATCAGCTTTTCGTCAGTTGGCCCCCCTCGGCATCCCCCTGTTGACCATTAACACAGGGCACATGGGTTTTTTAACGGAAATTTACCTCAACCAACTACCCACGGCGATCGAGCAGTTAATCAACGGTGATTACCAAATTGAAAGCCGCTCCATGATGACAGTGCGGTTAATGCGGGAGGAAAACCTTTTATGGGAAGCGCTCTCCCTGAACGAAATGGTATTGCACCGGGAACCCCTCACCAGCATGTGCCATTTTGAAATTCAGGTAGGCTACCATGCTTCTGTGGACATTGCCGCCGATGGCATTATTGTTTCCACTCCTACGGGTTCCACGGCCTATTCCCTTAGCGCTGGAGGCCCAGTGGTTACCCCCGATGTACCAGTGTTTCAGTTAGCGCCCATTTGCCCCCATTCCCTGGCTTCCCGAGCGTTAGTATTTTCCGACCTAGAACCGGTGACCATTTTTCCCGCTACTCCCAACCGCATGGTGTTGGTGGTGGATGGCAATGGCGGTTGTTATGTGTTGCCAGAAGACCGGGTGCATTTATCAAAATCTCCCTATCCTGCCAAGTTTATTCGCCTGCAAACGCCAGAGTTTTTCCGGATTCTGCGGGAGAAATTGGGCTGGGGGCTGCCCCACATTGCTAAACCAACATCGGTGGAGTTGCCATGAATTTACCCTGCTATTCCCGCCGCCATTTTCTCCAGTCCGCCGCCGCTGTCGGCCTTGCCACGGGTCTAGGAGGCTGTTGGCCTGGCCAGGGCAGTAGCAAAGAAGTGCAGTTTTTGAACCGTTCCCTGCCGCCCCAGTTAATTAACCAATTTCAGCGGCAGTTTCCCCAAGCTAAGGAATTAAATTTCAAGGCGATCGCCAATCTGCAGAGTTTGTTCGACAATTTACAAACCTGGCACAATGCCCAAAATGCAGATACTTCCAAGGGACTGTGGGGCAGTGGATCGAGGGCAAATCAGACCCCAAAAGCCCAGTTGGTCACCGGGGGAGATTTATGGTTGGAACGGGTAATCAAAGAAAAGCTCATTCAACCCTTTGTCCCCGACCAATTGAGCCAATGGTCTAGTCTGCCTCCACGGTGGCAATTGTTGGGGCAACGCAATGACCAAGGCTTACCGGATCAAAGCGGCAAAATTTGGGCTGTTCCCTACCGTTGGGGGCCCACCATGATTATTTATCGCCAACAACCATTTGCTGATTTAGGTTGGCAACCGACCGATTGGTCTGACCTCTGGCGGCCAGAGTTAAAGCAACGCATTGCTCTGGTGGATGATCCCAGGGAGGCGATCGGTTTGACTCTGAAAAAGCTGGGTTATTCCTACAATGTCACCAACCCCAAAGCTGTTAATGCCCTACCTTCCGCTTTGCAAGAATTGGCGACCCAAGTGAAGTTTTACAACAGTAAATATTATCTCCAAGCTCTACTCAATAAAGATGTATGGTTAGCAGTGGGCTGGTCAAACCAAATTATTCCTCTGCTGAGAAATCAGTCAGAACTCAGGGCGGTTATTCCTAGTTCCGGTACATCCCTCTGGGCTGATCTCTGGACTATGCCCGCTGAGATGGAGGCGGCTGAAATTACCTATGAATGGTTAAATTTTTCCGCCCAGCCTTCCAGTCTAGAGCAGATGGCAACTTTCAGTAATGCCCTGGCGGTGCCCTATCAAAACCTGGAGGTTTCCGCCCTGAGCACTAACCCTTTATTGGCTTTTTCACCGGAGTTACTGGAGCGTTGTGAATTTCTCGCGCCCCTGGACATTGCCACCGTCAACCAATATAAGCAACTCTGGCAAACCATGCGGAGTGCTTAGACGATGATCAATGATAGGTTAATGAATTCAAAATAAGCTGGTGACGGGATTTGAACCTGCGACCGACTGATTACAAATCAGTTGCTCTACCACTGAGCTACACCAGCATCTCTGATACAGAATAGCAGAAGATTAACCCAGAGGGTCTGGCTAATTTTTGTCCCCGAAAAACTTTTTTAACGATCCGTAAAACCTAGTAAAACCATGCCTACTTTAATTGTCGCCACGGGTAACCCCGGTAAATTAGCCGAGATGCAAACTTACTTAGAGCCCCTTGGTTGTCAATTAACCCTTAAGCCAACGGAAATTGAGGTGGAGGAAACCGGCAGTACATTCTATGAAAATGCTTGCTTAAAAGCTTCCCAGGTAGCAAAGGCCGTGAATCAATGGGCGATCGCCGATGATTCTGGTTTGGCAGTGGATGCTTTGGATGGGGCACCGGGTTTATATTCCGCCCGTTATGGCAACACCGACAGGGAAAGAATTGCCAAATTGCTCCAGGCTCTAGAAGGGGTAAGCCAAAGACAAGCTCAATTCATTTGCGTGGTGTCGATCGCCGCCCCCGATGGCAGTATTCAACTGAGTACTAAAGGCATCTGTTCAGGGGAAATTACCCATAGCCCAAGAGGCGATCAGGGTTTTGGCTATGACCCAATTTTTTGGCTCCCGGAGCACAAAAAAACCTTTGCAGAAATGACAAAGGTAGAAAAACAGAAAGTGAGCCACCGGGGAAAAGCGTTTAACAAACTCATCCACCAGTGGCCTGGGTTGAAATTTGACAGCTTTTGATGGCAGTGACAGGAAAGTGTCTGGGGCCAAGAGAACAAAACCGAGACTTGTCTCAATCTGCCCAACATTAACGGCAACCGGAAAGCTAATCTCAAAAAGATTAAATAGCTTCGGTATCCTTTTCCCCTGTCCGAATCCGTACCACCGAATCCACCGGGCTGATGAAGATTTTACCGTCACCGATTTCCCCGGTGCGGGCCGCCGATACCAACTTGTCAACAACCATGTCAACCTGTCCTTCGTCGACGACAATCTCAATTTTGAGTTTTTGGAGAAACTCAACAGTGTATTCAGAGCCACGGTAACGCTCTGTTTGACCTTTTTGACGGCCAAAGCCCCTAACTTCAGAAACCGTCATACCAACGATCCCTGCATTAACCAGCGCAATTTTGACTTCGTCTAGTTTAAAGGGGCGAATAATCGCTTCTACTTTTTTCAAACCTGGTACTCCTCGTGCAATGATCTGGTTGTTGTCTTATTTATAAGGCTAGCCAGACACTTTTAACATGTTCTCCAAAAGTTTTTTTGTAAAAATCAGTACCGTTTGGCAGCGCCCATGGCCGGAGATGAGGCATTTTAGTGACAATTGCAAGTACAAAATCCCTGCTCTTTCGTCCGAAGAATCCGTTACCCTAGAGGAGTGAACGGCACTATGTTTAACTGACAGGCTTGAATCTACCCTGGATTTGGTGAACCCTTGACCAGGGAGTCCTAGCCGGAATATCGAAAAACTTTTCCTCTATGCTTAAGATGCTCAAGAATTTACCTCTACCCAAAAATATTACCTGGCGATCGGTCTGGATGCGGGGCACTTCAGTGGTAATTATTTTTGTCCTGGCCTTTACCCTAGTTTTTACCCCCACCTTTGAAGCTGAAGCTCGCCGGAGTGGTGGCCGCATTGGTGGTGGCTCCTTCCGAGCCCCTAGTGCCCCCAGTCGTAGTTACAGCGGTCCTAGTGGTGGCTCCTATCGTTCCGGTGGAACCTATGGTGGTGGTGGCTTTGGTTTTCCCTTCATCATTCCTTTTTTTGGCTTTGGTGGGGGATTCGGCGGCATCTTTGGCATTTTAGTGATGATTGCGATCGCCAACGTAGTTATCAATGCCATCCGTAATGGTGGTGGCAGCAGTGGTGAAGGGGGCGGTGGCCTGGCGGCCAGCAGCGATCCCCAAGTGGGCATTGCCCAAATTCAGGTGGGGTTACTGGCCAGTGCCAAGGAATTGAAAAAAGAACTGGATGAATTGGCCCTGTCTGCTGATACTGGCACTGCCAATGGTCGTTCCCTAGTGCTCCAGGAAGCTACTTTAGCTCTGCTCCGCCATCCTGAATATTGGGTTTATGGATCTAGTCAGAGTGACAAGGTGCGCTTGAGTGCTGCTGAGGCTGCCTTTAATCAATTAGCTCTCACCGAACGGAGTAAGTTTACCGACGAAACCCTGAGCAACTTTAACAATCAGCTACGTCAAGGGGGAAGGGCAACCGCCATTGGTGGAGATAGTCCCGATGCAGTTCCCGATGGTGCGGGAGAATATATTCTGGTGACCATTATTGCCGCAGCCTTGGGCAATTTGAACTTGCCGGCAGTGAATGATTCCAGTCAGTTAAAACAATCCTTGCAAACTTTGGGCGGTATTAGTAGCGATCGCCTGTTGGCCATTGAGGTGCTCTGGACGCCCCAAGAAGAAGGGGATACCCTCACCAGCAACGACATTATCAGCGAATATCCAGAACTCAGGCTGGTGTAGTGGTGGGAGCGATTCCTTGCCCATAGCCAAAAAATACATATTTGAGTGAGCCTGGGGAACTTTGCCTGGGCTTTCTTTTTTGGGCAAAATTTATCCAGAATATGCCGGGGAAAACTTTTTGCCTCTGGGGGAATGGGTCTAATGCCATAATTTTCGGGGCAAGGGAGCAAGGGCAATTTCCAACAGGCGCCCGGCAAAAAAGGTAATAATCAGAGCAGTTACCCCGCCGTCCATGGCTTGGTGGCCATAGTTTTCCCCGTAGCTTGTAACCATGATTCCCTTTGCTTCCCAAACCTCCTCCCTCGTCAGTCACCCCGAACTTTCTGCCCTAGAACTGGCCCAGGCCCTAGCGGAAAGATTGGCGATCGCCCCCCAGGATTGGCATCGTTTAAAGGGTAATCGTCAAGCCCAGGCCGGACAAGAATTGGCAGCGGCATTGGTGTATCTACTCAAAGATAATCCCCAGGAAGCCTTAACCCATGTGCAACAGGCAGAAGGTTGGTTAGACCGCAGTTTGAGTGCGCCTCCCTGTCCGACCCACGGCAATCGGTCTCAAAAAGCCTAGGTTTTTCCAGAATAATTTTAGTGCTGCAAAATTGCTAGGGCGTCCAACTGAGCCCTTAACTGGGCAACTTTGGCCACATCCTTATCCGCCGGGCCCTGTTCCACGCCACTGGAAAGGTCAATGCCGTCAGGCTGGAGTAAATTTAAGGCTTCTTGAACATTGCTAGGAGTTAATCCCCCCGCCAACCACCAGGGCAGGGGCGGCCGAAACTGCTGTAGCTTTTGCCAGGGTAGGGTTTGCCCAGTACCTCCCAATTGTTCTGGATGGTAAGCGTCGAGCAGGAGGACATCCACGGCATTGTAATAGGCTTCAGCCCGTTCTAAATCTGCCGATCGCCGGAGTCGGAGAGCTTTGATCAATCGGTGTTGGGGAAATGCTTGTTTAACCTGGCGGCAAAAGTCGGGGCTTTCATCGCCGTGGAGTTGGATACCGTTCAGACTAGTTTGGGCTAAAAATTCCCCCAGTTTAGGGAGGGAAACATTGGCAAATACTCCGATCGCCGATCGCTTGTTATGGGCAGTTAAGCTTTGCAAAACCAGTTCAATTTCCCTGGAGCTGACGTAACGGGAAGAAGCTTCCACACAAATAAATCCCAGGGTGGTGAATCCCAAAGCGGCGATCGCCTGGGCTTGGGCAGGATGGCGTAAACCGCAAATTTTTACCTCCATGGCCATAGGGCAAATTTCCTGGGGATTTTAGGTTGAATAGTGAATAAACAGATGGAAATGTTCTAAATTTTAGGAAAATTGTTGAAATAGGCTCAACAATCGCAAATTAATCGTTAATTACGGGTTTACGAACCAAACTCCAAATGTCTCGCAGTTGTATCTTTAACTGCTCCCGCTGGTTGATTAAATAAATACTCACCAACGTAAAAGCAACCCCTAACCACTGCAGAGAGCTAAGTTGTTCCTCCAAAATCAAGTTACTAAAGCTGAGGGCAAAAATGGGCGTTAAAAAAGTCAGGGAACTCAAGCTAGTCAAATTGCCCTTAGATGCAAGGTAGAAAAAAATGCCGTAGGCAATGGCACTGCCAAACACTGTTGCATAGGCGAGATTGCCCCAACCCCAGAGGTCAATGTTCTGCCAAGGTTCAGAATCTTGCACCAAGGCGATCGCCAACAGGGGCAAACCACCAATGATCATATGCCACCCCGTAGCTACCACCGGGTCCACCCGACGACTAACAAAGGGAATCAGCACTGTGCCCACCGCCATGGAGAGGGACGCCAACAACATCCACAGTTCCCCGCTACTACCGAGGGCGGAACCACTCCAATTAATGCTTAAACCCTGGAGATGCCAAAGCTGATAAAACCATTCATCCGGCAGCCCAATTAGGCTAATGCCTCCCACCCCTAGTAAGAGTCCCAGCCAGCCAATGCCGCCAATTACTTCTTTAAATAACCAACTGGAAAGTAATGCCACGGCGATCGGTTGGGAATCAATAATCACTGAGCCCAAGCCTGCCCCTGTGCGCTCCAACCCCTGGGCTAAAAATCCTTGAAAAAGAGTACCGTCCACCAGGGCAAATAAAATAATCCAGCCCCAGCCCTGCCAATTCTGGGGTTGGGGACGTTTCTGTCCCATGGCCCAGAGCAAGACTAAGATTCCGGCTGGTATGAGGCGCACCGTTGCCACAAAAAAAGGCGTGGTATCTGCCAGAACCCCCTTCATGGCCACCATGGCCGTTCCCCAAAGGAAAAAAGGCGCAATTAGGGTTAACCCAGAACGGATGTTGGTATTTGTTTTTGATTCAATTTGCATTGGCGGGGGGGTAATGGAGCAGGTATGGCCATCCTCCCATTGTATGTATAGTTTTGTTACAAAGCTATGGCCAAGGCAATAGTTGATATCACCATGGCAATATTTGCCAAATTTAGGGTCAATGGTAACATAGAACTATTACGCAACTGGCGCCTTTCATTACTTTCTTGAAACTCTCGAATAATTTATAGCAAAAAGGGGCAGACCTATGCCCCGATGTATTATATGCGATTAACCAATCTCCGTTTGGGGCGTTTCCATTGTCGAGTCATTCCCCTTGCCCCATTGTTTAGTAATGGCCGCCGTGAGCAGATGGGACAACAGACCAATGGGCCCAGCGAATAAACATAAAATGAGGGAATGTACCGTCCAAACCCCAGTTTCTCGCCCCTGCCAATAAATCCAGCGACCCACAAACAAATCCATCACCAGATAGTGGACCCAACCCACAGCCATAATTTTTTCGTCAGCAAAAGCTTGGGCAATAACGGACAACTCCGGACTGGCCAACGCCGCCGCCGATTCGGACCCCAAGGAACCGATAAATAAAAATAGATAAACCGCAGCTAAAATGGCGATGGGGAGCAGGGACTTCATCACTTTTTCCGTCCATTGCCACCGTGGCAGTAGAATCATCAAGCCCCAAAACGGCAACACAAACACATTGCTGAGATTAAAAAGTAGTTCAGTAGCCATTTTCAATAACAGTTGCTTACCAACAACTCGACAGAACAATTTAGAGTATAAAAGAATTTACAGAATCATGCCGAGTAGGCAGTCCCTTAAAGTAACAGGTAAGTGTTTATTAAGTTCTGTCGCTAAGGAAAAATTCAACCATTTGAGTAAGCTATGCTACAAGATATTGTTGCTGTTAACCCTCTCAAAAACTACAAGCTTTATTTACGCTTTGAAGATAATCAAGATGGAATAGTTGATATTCAAAAACAAATTGAATTTACAGGTGTATTTGAGCCACTTAAAGACCTTGAATATTTTGCTCAAGTCAAAATCAATCCGGAACTTGGAACTATTCAATGACCCAATGGAGCCGATTTAGACCCCGATGTGCTGTATGAAGTAATTACCCGATCGCCGTCTCCAAGCCCCCTAAATCTTGAAGTTTAAGGAAGGGGAAAAAGACTTTTAACTAAACCTAAACCAGCTTATGATTAAGCCATGGAAAAGCTTACCATCACTCGACCCGACGACTGGCACCTGCATCTACGGGATGGAGCGGCCCTGAAAGCAGTTCTACCCCACACTGTCCGTCAATTTGCTAGGGCGATCGTCATGCCCAATTTGAAGCCTCCGGTGCGTTCCGTGGCTGATGCCGCCGCCTATCGGGAAAGGATTCTCGCCGCCATACCTGCGGGAGGCCAGTTTGAACCGCTGATGACCCTTTATCTAACGGATAATACTAATCCCGAAGAAATTATTGCGGCCAAAGCATCCCAGTTTGTTAAAGCAGTAAAATACTATCCCGCTGGAGCCACCACCAATTCTGACTTTGGCGTCACGGATATCCATCGATGTGATGCAGTGTTGGCAGCCATGGAACAGGTGGACTTGCCCCTATTACTCCACGGCGAAGTAACGGACAGTAATATTGATATTTTCGACCGAGAAAAAGTATTCATTGAAAAATATTTAATTCCTCTCAGGGAAAAATTTCCCCGGCTGCGGGTAGTGCTGGAACATATTACTACTTCAGATGCAGTGCAATTTGTTTTATCTGCTAATAATATTGCAGCCACTATTACGCCCCAACATTTACTATTTAGTCGCAACGCTTTATTCAAAGGTGGCATTTGTCCCCACTTTTATTGCCTGCCAATTCTGAAGCGGGAAGAACATCGTTTATCATTGCTACACGCGGCCACATCTGGTAATCCTAAATTTTTTCTCGGCACTGATAGTGCTCCCCACGCTCGCAATAGTAAAGAGAGTTTATGTGGCTGTGCTGGTTGCTATTCTGCCCTCCATGCTATGGAGCTATATGCCGAAGCTTTTGAAAGTGTTAATTCCCTGGATAAGCTAGAAGCCTTTGCTAGCTTTTATGGCCCAGATTTTTACCAATTGCCCCGTAATACAGCACAAATTACGTTGATGAAAAACCCTTGGCGTATTCCTGCTGAATTACCTTTCCCTGAATCTGGATTGGTGCCTCTGCGGGCCGGCGAGGAAATAACTTGGCAAATGGTGTGATCCAAACGGGTAAAGTGGAGTGAAAATTATTAATAGTAATTACATGAATTTGCTTTTTATTGAGTCACAATCATGACATACTTTGCCAGCGACTTTCAAGACTTAGATAACTCTGGAAACATTGAAAACTTTATCCGTTGTCTGGAATTGCAACAGTCACTGGACTTGTATAAATATTACAAACAAAAAACGTTTGAGAAAATGCAGTTAAAGCCCGGTGATTCAGTGCTGGAAGTGGGATGTGGCACTGGCAATGATGCCCTTTTATTGGCTAATTATGTAGGGGAAACGGGTAAAGTTACAGCGGTGGATCGTAGTCAATTTATGCTTGACCAGGCAAGAGAGCGGGCAAAAAATTCCACCACTAAGTTTGAATTTGTTTTAGCTGATGCAGAGCAATTACCTTTTCCCGGTGCTAATTTCACTGCGGCTAGGGTTGACCGCACTCTGCAACACATTGCCCAGCCCCAAAAGGCGATCGCCGAAATGGCCAGGGTTGTACAATCTAATGGTTGGGTAGTGGCCTTTGAGCCGGACTGGGAAACGTTGGTCATCGATTCTGACCAGCGGGGCGTAACCCGTGCAATTACCAATTTTTGGTGTGATAACTTTCCTTCTGGCTGGGTGGGTCGCTATCTGTTTAAATACTTCCGGCAGGCGGGGCTAACTGATATTGCCGTTGACCCCATTACCATTTGCCTGACTGAGTTTGAATTAGCTGATAAAATTTTGGACCTATCTCGGACGGTGGAAAAAATTAGCGAACAGGGAACAATCAGCCAAAATGATCTTACCCTTTGGTTCAAGGCGATTGACCAAAATGATCAAGCGGGAGAATTTTTCTGCGCTTTTACGGCATTTTTAGTTAGGGGCAGAAAGCCTTAGTTAGTTATTAGTATTAAAAATTAAAACTCCTGTATTTACCCGATTATTTGGCGGTGATGATTAACCATTAAGTAATATTACTAAGAATGATCATTTTCCCAACTGCTATGACTTGAAAATTAGTGGTTTTCACTGTTGTTTCGCTATAATGACGGAGAGCAAAGAGGAAATCGGCGGAATAGTAACGTAATATCTCAGTATTGAGCAGTCAAGCCAAATAAAAGCCATTGGTTTTGCCTATCTTCCCAGCAATTAATCGAACTTATGACTATCAATTTGGCCGATCGCCTGTCTGCGCTCACCACAGATTCAGCAGGAACGACCCATGTTGTGTGGGTGGAAAATACCAGTCTTTGGCACGCTGTCTATGATCCGAACTCCGCCATGTGGGTTAATGCCCAGGTGATCGCCAATGTGGGTAATCAATCCCTCACTAGTCTAAATTTAATCGCCAATGACAAGTTAATTCAGCCCCCTGGTAATAACAGTAACGCCGCTCCGGCCCCTGGTTTAGTGGTGGTTTATCAACAGGGCAGTGGCAATGACAGTGATATTTTTTACACCGCCGCTCGTTACAACTCCGGGGGCAGGACGGAATGGTTAAGCACTCCCCAGGCCCTAACTTCAGACCAAGTGGGAGATTTGGCCCCCAGGGCGATCGCCGAAGAAAATGGCACAGTGCTTGTAGTAGGGCAAAAAGTTGATGCAGAGCAAGCTAAAAACCAAGCCATCCGAGAGGATACAGATCTCTATTATCAAAGTTTTACAGTCAACCAAAATCAATTTAGCAGTAATCAAAATTCCCCTGCTAGCGGCAATATTATCCAGGGAAATTCCTACAATTATTTAGGTCGTAATCGCAATGCCCCTGCCGCCAGTTATGAAGTTCTTAGTGCAGGGGAAGCAAGCTTTCTTGGCAACAAACCTACCTATCAAGGATTAGGATTAAATTGGAACGCATCCAATGAATTTAATATTAATGCCCTTTCACTTATTCTTGCTAAAAAATTAGGACAAGAACCAGAGAAAGTTTTAAAAAGCATGTTCGGCCCTCTAATTTTATCTATCTCTTTGCAGGGTTCATCGGGCAATAATCCCGAATGGAGTTTGTTTGGGGGCGGTGAATCAACCAAAGGGAGGTTACTACTGAATTCCCTGGCTACCGTAGGGAGAAAACAAAGACGGAATGTTGGCAATAGCGAGGATAGTAATCGTTTTGATAAATGGAGAAGTCAGGGAAGAGGTGCACTTTCTCCGGATTCTCAAGAAGGGTTTGATTTATCCTTTACGTTGTCTTCTCTGTATAGCTATGGCAACAGTAATGGTAATTCTGACGGTAAATTTCCCCTTTATTTGGAAACTGGAGGAGCATTAGCTAGTTTAGCGGGGTCTATTCCTTTATTTGGTTTTGATGATATCTTAAATCGTGGTCTAAATTTTAACTTCGGCTTATTTTTTAATGCCGGTGTAGCTCTGCAATGGCAGGTTGCCCCAAAAGATCCCGGTAATTATTTTCCCCTATTAGCTCCATACCTTGATTTAAGCGGTAACACAGACCGTTTATTTATTACCGATGGTTTTTACAATGCTTTACCGACCTATTCTGAAGTAACAGCAGCTCTAGCTTTACTGTCTAATCTGGAAGCGGCCTTTGCTTCCATTGATCAAAATAGTTCTGTAGAGCTGGAATCTTTACTGGTGGGAATTCCTGTTACATTAGGCTTTGAAGGAACCCTTGAAATTCCCTTTATTTTTAAGCTATTTGGTTCCATTGGCTTCTTTGCTGATGGTACTTTTACTATCAAAGGAGATACTCCCTCTTCCATTACCATTGGTGCTCCTTTCAATCTTACTGTCAGTCTGCTTGGTCTTATTGGTGCTAGGATTGCAGGATTTCCCACTTGGACGCAAACATTTGCTGCTTCTTCATCTCAAAATAACCAAACTGGGCTGGAAGCGAATAATACTGCTAGTGTTGATGGCTTTTTGCTCACCATTAATCTTGCTCAATTCCTGGAGCCTAATCTTAGTCTTAATCCCACAGACTTTACTGTCACCGTTACCAACGCCAATGGTCAAATTTCCACTATTCCTGTGTTTGGAGTGGTGGTTCAAACTGATAGCCAAAGTAACAACAGTGAAGTTATTTTACGACTAGAGCAGGAAATCCCCTACACCACCGTAAATGGCCAGCCTTTTTCCAATATTATTGTTAAGTACAGTGGCAATCAATTAGGTAACTTTACCAGTAGTCCCGTTGCCCTTCAATCTCCCGACACTCTAATTTATACCTATAATCCCACCAGTGGTACAGGAAATGACTACACCCAAAATAATCAACAGATTACTATTGCTTTTAACGGTCCACTAGACCCGGATATTCTGCCTACTGAGAATCAATTACTCAATTGGTTTGCGGTCACCAACAGCAGTAATCAAGCCATTGCTATCACTGATGTAGCGGTCAATCAAAGCAGAATTGTTTTAACCCTTGCTTCCAATACCGCCATTAACCCTGGTGAAATCTATACTGTCCAGTACAATCCTGATGCCAATAGTGACCAACAACTTAAAGCTGCCAATCAGAAAACTATCACAGCTTTTACCGTTAGTAATGGCACTGCTCCCACTGCCTGGGGGTTGATTAATCGTACCTTTGCCGGTGTTATCAATGTCCAAACCCAACCGGTACTGAGTAATTTAACCAGTGACTTTGCCCAGGACACTTCCCCCGCCTTAGCCCTCACCAGTCAGGGGGACATCTTATTAGCTTGGAGTAGTGACACCCCTCCCATTACTCCCATTTCCGTTTTAGCAGAAGGCGATTATCTTTACCTTGTCTTTGCCGATAATCTCAAAAATGACTCGGCTAATCCCCCCAGTAACTCCCAATTTACGATTAAAACTAGCGATGGGAATACCACTACTCCCACCAACGTTTCCCTAGCCCAAAATACCATTACCCTAACCCTGACTAATTCTGTTAATGCTAGCCAAATTGTTGAAGTTAGTTATAGCTTAAGCGGGACTAATCTCACTTCTAATCTGTATCTGGCTGATGCCACAAATACAAGCTTTTGGGTTCCTGATTTCACCAACTCTGTTCAATCCGCTGGCAGTACTAGTACTGCTCCCACCAGTTTGTTAGGGTCGGTAATTTCTAACCTGATCACCATTCCCTTCAATCAGACCCTAAACGTCAATCAAATTCCCAATGGCGGTCAATTTCAAGTCACCGTTAATGGCAATAGCACCAGTCCCATTACCGTCACCAGCGTCACCGTTGCTGATACTTCTATCACCCTGGTTTTAAATCAGATTATTGGCCAGGGTCAATTGGTCACCATTACCTATACCCCTAACTCCAATGGTGAAAATAACTTAGTTAGCAATACTGGCACTCCCCAAACCGTTGCATCCTTCAGCACCAACAACTTTTTAACCACCGCTTCTAGCACAGGTACGGTTATTAAAACGGCATTTTCTCCCTTTGGGGACAGTGGTATTTCCTCCATCACCACTATTCCTGGCACTACCGGTATTAATTCGGATGTTGTGGCCACGCTTTACCAAAATCCCAGCACCAAAGCATTGCAAAACGTTGTAGCTTGGGTTAACGTCGATACTTCCGCCCTCTCTCTTAAGACCATTCCCGGGCAAAACTACGGCCCCAATGAAGCGGCCTTGATAACCACTGCCGCTCAGCAATCGGACATCTACTATGCGGTGCTTGGCCCCGATAATCAATGGGGTTTAGCCGCTCCGATTTTCTCCAGCCAACCAGGACAGGACCAAAAAGTAACATTGGGAGTTGGCCCTGGGGGCAATTTACTGGCGGCTTGGTTGAATACCCAACTGGATAGCGATGGTGATCCCAATACCACTATTCAGTTAGCGACTTTTAATGGTACTACGTGGACTAATCCAACAATCCTAGGCGGAGCAAATGCCGGCATCAATCCCAATAGTTTCAGTGAATTAAGTATTAGTTCCATTAATGGACAACCAGCGATTTTCTGGACGGAAAGCCGGCCCCCTTCCTACAGCAACTTGGTATCAGAGCAGAATCCTTTGGTTTATCTACGGCTAGGGGAATTGAGCGGCACAACGGTTATTAACCAAGGGCAATTATCCGTGGCAGGAAATGGCACCTACAGCACGGCTGGTTATACTCTGGGCCAGGTGGGGGCGCTGGAAAATACTAACACCAATACAGGGGACTTTAACCCCGCCGTGTTATTCAATGGTGGCGGGATAACAATCAATTCGCCAGTACCTGTTTCCGTGCAAGGTTTTTCGGTGGAATTTTGGTTCAAATTACCAACGTCTGACGGAGTAGTGGGTTTGGCTAATTTGGCCGGGGTATTTGATCTGAGTTTGAATGAAGATAGCTTAACTTTTACCTTGAATAATGGGAGTAACCCCCAGATTAGCGGCACTGTTACCACTGGTAATTGGCATTATGTGGTGGGAACTTATGATCCTGTTAAACAAATTCTTGACCTTTACCTCGATGGTCAATTGGTAAATACTCTAGAAAATATTGCTTTTGCCAATTTGCCCCAGTCGGGAACGCTAACTTTAGCGGGTAGTGGTGGGTCTGTTTATTTGGATGAATTTGCTTTTTATAATTCGATTCTTTCCTATGTTGATAATGGTTCTAGCCCTAGTTCAAGTAATAATAATTTTCTCAATTTAACGGGTTCCCAACTAATTAACGGAATTTGGGGGGTTAACGAAGTCGGTTCCCACTATCAAGCTCGCTTTTTTGAGCCAGTGACAGCGGGACCAGAAACTAACTACAGCGTTTGGGACAGCAGTGGCAATAGTTGGCAAAGTCCCGTTAGTATTAACCCCGTTGATGAAGTCGTTCCTACCATTCTTTCGGCAGCCAATAATCCCATTTGGGACATTGTTTCTGCTAATCCTGCTGGTAATAATAATGCCCAAATTGCTCCCAACGGTAACCCCGATACCATTTTTCAAGTTAACTTAACCGGGCAACAGGGAAGTGAGATTACTGGGTTTACTGTAACTACGTCCAATAATCAACTCTGGACTGTAGGCACAGATGGCACAGGTAATGCGTTTAGTGAGAGCTGGCAGCTAGGGGTAATTCTAGCGGAGAACGCAGATAGTACGACGCCCCAATTGGAGTTCATTTCTGGGGATAAGTTACTCAATAGTCTGAATCCTGGAGCTACTTTTTCCCATCGGGTTATGGGGGCAACGGAAACCTTTACCATTTTTGTGGATACAGAGGGTAGTCCCCTAACTTCCCCTGCCACAGTCAATATTTACCTCCAGGGGCAAACTGACCCTATTACCTTTACCTCCCTTTCCCCGATTCCCAACCAAGGTGGCCCCGTATCGGCTAACAGTCCCGATTATTTAGACAACCAAGTTCTCGGCATCGCCACCATCAAAGAAGCTAATGATGCCTCCCTTTCCTTGGTGGACAGTGGCTTTGTGATTGATACCGATAATCCGGCGATCGCCGCAGTGATGGCCAGTGGTTTTAGTAATGGGGCTTTGGCCTATGTGGCCGTGGGCAATCGGGGTTATACAACCCAGGGCAATGCCGTACAGGGGTCAATCCAGATTTTATTTGCCGGGGGCGATGTTTTAAGCCAAAAATCCACCCTGCCTTTAACCACCACGGATTTATCGGGCAATGGGGACGGGGTGCTAATTACGGGCATTACCGACGCCGGGGATATTAATAATAATGTGCCTATGGCTTTAGTGACGGGGGATGTGGACGGGGATGGCGTAGATGATTTGGTCATTGGGAATGCCAACGCCAATGGGGGAACGGGAAGCATTTATGTGATTAACGGCCATTATCTCAATGGCCTGAAGGGCAAAAATCAAATTATTGATCTCAGTAATGCCAGTAACTGGACTAGTGATCAGGGTTTTGTGATTGATGGAGTGGATGCCGAGGGCGGGGCTGGTTTTTCCGTGGCGATCGGCAATTTCACTGGTAATGACCCCCAAATTGCCTTTGGTGCTCCCTTTGCCAAAAACGGTAATGGGGTGGCGGTGGGCAAAGTCTATCTTGTTTCCCCCAGTAATCCTAGTCAACTTTCCCCCATCCATATTGGCAACACCTTTAATCTGACCAATCCCCAAAATCCTGCCCAGACTGTGACCGTGGGAGAAACGGCCGGCTACAGCTTGGGGGTTTCCCGTAAAATTTCCGGTGGCCCGGTCACTTTCACCAACAACTCTGGCGACGATCTATTTATCGGTTCCTCCACCTACGGCGTACAAGTCAGTAACCAATGGGTGGGCAAAAGTGCTTTACCGTCGAACAACCAGGGCAATTATCCCGATACTACTATGATCGCCGCTGGAGCAGTCCATGTGTATTCCCAGACCAGTAGCCAGCCCTTTGGCAAAGTGGCTACCTATACTGGGCCTAATATTCCTGCCGCCAATGGAGTAGGGGCAAACTATTTGGCCGGAGCGGCCATTTCCCTAGGGGACTTTACAGATTTAGACGGGGATGGCCATCAGGATTTAGCAATTTCTGCCTTGGGAGTTAATGGCAGTGCGGGGGCGGTTTATGCACTTAGCGGCAGTAAATTTACCCCTTCCAGTTCTCTCCAAGCCCTCAATGAAGCAGGTAATTTAATCATTAATGGCGGCATTGCTGGGGGTCGGGCCGGCATGACCATTATGACCCCAGGGGATGTGAACGGCGATGGTTATCAGGACTTTTTAATTACTGCCCCCCAAGCAGGCAACGGCACAGGGCAAAGTTATTTACTGTTTGGCCCCTTGGATTTATCAACCGAAATAGTACCGATCATTGAATTAAATGCGATCGCCAATGACAGTAAACAAGTTTTTGTATTGAATGGCAGTTTGCCCAATCAACTAGCAGGAACAGCAGTAGTTAGTTTAGGGAATATCACGGGCACACAAGGGCCGAACAACAGACCCATTGATAGCTTTTTAATCAGTGCCCCCAATGCCCAGCAATTTTATGTGGTTTTCGGTCAGCCTTGGTTGGCCGCCGATGGCAGTCTTAATTTGGCGGATGTTGCTTCCGATAACGGTTTTGTCATTGATGGCAATTTAATTGGTAATCCTCCCACCACGTTTGAAACTACATCCCAGTATATTGACACCACCCCGGCAATTCTTATCAATGGCTCCAACCTTTACCTAGCCTATAAAGGTTTCGGTGGCAATAACCAAATTTATTTCACCGTCAGCACTAATAATGGTCAAAGTTGGAACTCGGAAGTACAGTTACCTCAATCTGCCCAAACTATTTTTCCCCCGGCGATCGCCTTTTTTAACAATGTTTTATACCTGGCCTATGTAGATGGTAACAACGGGTTAAATATCATCACTAGCCAAGATCAAGGCCAGACCTGGAATGCTCCTTTGGCCTTGGGGGGCACTTCTTCCACACCGCCGACCCTGTTTGTTTACCAAGGAACCCTGTCCCTACTTTTTGCCGCCAACAACTCAACTTCCACCGTTCTGCAATTTTATTTAAACAGCAGTAATGAATGGATTTACGCCAACGAAATTGGTAGTAACCAAACTGCTATTAGTGCTATCAGTGCCACAGTGTTGGGGGATACCCTCTATCTGGTTTACAAAGGAGGAACTAGAAATACCCCCAGTACTCTTGACTACATAACATCCACCACCAACGCCGATCTTTCCGCTAACGATTGGAGCAGTATTCCTATTCCTGGAGTGAGTTCCCAGGGCGGCCCCAGTCTTACCAATGACGGCACCAATCTCTATCTGAGCTACCTCGACAGTAGTAATCAACTTAACTTCGTCAGTTCCGGTAATGGCATTAATTGGTCATCGCCCCAAGTCATTACCAACAACATCAGTCAGTCCCCGCCGGCGATCGCCTTTGCCAACAATGAACTTTATTTAAGCTATCCCGGCCCCCAAGGTTCCCAAGAACTGAATGTAACCAGTTTTCCCCTTCCCTTTACAGGCAGTATCCTGGGCAACGGTAGTTTAGTTCGTTTCCTGGGGGATGTTAACGGGGATGGGTTTGCCGATGTTTTTTCGGGTGGAACTAATGCCGGCGCAATTATTTTTGGGAACAGCACCAAAGATTTATTAACAACCGCCAGTGGCAGTGAAGATTTAGTGATTTCCGTTCCCAATGCTACCCTTCGGGACGTGATTAGTGTCGGTGATTTTAACGGTGATGGCATTAAAGATTTGGGAGTTTTAGATGGTAACGGCAATTTTTATGTTGTTTTGGGCAATACCAGTCTTGGGGACTTAAAAACATTAAGTATTACCTCCAGTTCCTCCCCTGTGGTCATTAATCAAGTGGGGGGCGTGACCAAATCCATGGCCATTGGTGACTACAACGGTGACGGCTATGACGACGTACTTTTGTGGGGAGATAACGGCAATCAGGTAGCTTGGGGGAATTCCACAGGAGTACTAAACAGTTTTACCAATATTGATTATCCCGAAACCCAAACAACAGCCACAGGGGTGGATCTCAACAGTGATGGTATTCCAGAAATTGCCATTGGTAGTGACGAAAGGAAAATAGCAGGGCAGATTTCCACCAGCGGCAGTTTTTCCCTATTGCCCACTCCCACCACTTCCTCTGTAATTAATACCCTGGCGGCGGCCAATCAATTAGAAAATATTGGCGACTTCAATGGAGATGGCATTGCGGATTTAGCAGTCCTAGCTTCCAATTATTATGCGGCGGCGATCGGGGAACCGAATAATCTGCCCAATTATTTGAGTCGGCCCGGCAATCAAGGGGGCGTTTTTATCTTCTACGGGAATAGTAATGGTCTAAGCAATACGGCCCAACCCGATGTTATTCTGGCAGCTCCCTTCACCAACCCCAGTGGACAGATCAGTACCTATCAACTGTCCCGCATTGCCCAGGCAGGGGACGTTAATGGGGATGGTTTTGATGATTTATTAATTAGTTCCCCCTACACCGTTGATGCGGAAAATAATCAGGGCGGTGTGTTTGTGGTTTTCGGCGGCGATGACTGGAATAATCAACCCTTCGATTTAGGGCAGTTGCGGGCCAATCAATCCCAGGGTTCAAATCCCAGGGGTTTTGCCATTGATGGTTCGCCCAACTCCCAAGCGGGTATCGCCCTGAATGGCGGAGGGGATATTAACGGTGATGGTTTTGCAGATTTTATTATTGGTGCTCCTGGTGAAAACAATCTGCAATATAACCAGCAGATTGTGTTTATTGAAAATGGCGAACTTAGCGATGATGATAAATATAGTTATATCCTCTACCTTGACGGTAACCAAACGATTCAAATGGGGGGAGGTGATTGGCAAGCCAATCAAGTTTGGACCAATCAGGTGGCCACCAATTGGAATAACAGTAGCCGACCGCCCGAGGCAGTTATTGGCCAATCCAATGGCGATATTTGGTACTATCCCGGTGGTAATCAAAACTGGCAATCCTGGGGCAAACTTCCCGCAGAAATAAACGAGTTAGCAGTTAATTGGAATACGAGCGGTAATCCCCAAATCATTGCGGGCCTGGGGGGCAAGGGCGGGATTGAATACTACAACGGTTCAACCTGGGTTAACAACGGCCCTTACCAGGGAGACGGTTGGCGGTCTGCCATTACCCAAATGGCGGTGCAATGGGGGGAGGATGGATCTCCGTCCCAAATTGTTGTTGGTTTGGCTGATGGGGCGGTGATCTATTACAACACCCAGTCCGGTTGGCGAACCATTAATAATTTTGGCAAAAGTGTTACCCAGTTATCGGTGCAATGGCAGGAAGCTAGTAATCCCAATATTGTGGTTGGCTTGGATAATAGCGAGGTGCAATATTACCAGGGCAGTAACGGTGTCTGGACTCAATTCCACGATGATGGCTGGGTTTATCCCGTACAACAACTGGCCGTGCAGTGGACTAGCAATGACGCTCAACCCTTAGTGGTGGTGGGTCTGGGGGATGATAACGGCAACAATGGCTCCGTCTGGTATTACCAAGGCTCCGGGGAACAGGGCGGGTGGACTTTCCTTTCCGGTCTTCCTTCGGGAGCGGCGATCGCCCAAATGGCGGTGCAATGGAATTTTAGTTCTAGTCCCAATCCCCCCAACAATGTTAATGATTTAAAAATAGTGGTGGGGCAAGCCGATAGTACGGTGAGTTACTACAACGGCAATGGTTGGACTGCCACCCCAGCCATTAACTCCAGCTTGCAAATTCCCACCCTAAATGCCATAACCGTCCAGTGGAGCGCCAATGGCCAGCCCCAGATCACTGTGGGCTTGGGAGATCCTGAATACGACAACGGCCAACTCTGGTATTTGCCCAACCCCAGTCAGTCTTGGCAGGAATTGCAAGGATCGGTCAACTACGCTTCCCCCATTACCCAGATTGATAGCTCCTGGACGGAATCCCTCGTTCCCAACAGTCAAACTGATAATCTCAGCTACGTTTTCTTTGGCAGTGACTTTAACGACACGGTGAATCAAACGGGCACTATTGGTGATGATGTGATGGTGGGCAGTGCCACGGGGGAAAGCTTCCTGGCAGGGCAGGGGGATGATCAAATTTTGACCAAGGGTGGTTTGGATGTGGTCTATGCTGGCCCCGGTGATGACTGGGTTTCCGTCAGTGATACCTATTTCCGTCGGTTAAATGGGGGCACAGGATTTGATATTTTAGCTTTGCAGGGTTACAACGGCCAAAACTGGGATCTAACTACCCTTTCCCCTGGCCTGCGGTTACAGGATTTTGAAACCATTGATATTCGGGATTATGGTGCAAATCAATTAACCCTTAATTCCCTCAGCGTTATTAATTTGTCCAGCAATAATACCGTTATCGTCTTAATGGATGAAAGCGGTGATAGTTTGCAGTTAAGCAGTGACTTTGGTGCGGACGGGACGACTTATCAATACGGACAAAGATTCTATCAATATAAATCGAATAATTCCGCCGCCATTGTCTTAGTTAATCAGCCAACAATGCCAAGTTTTACCGCTCCAAGTCAGAATAAGCCCCAGCCTGTTTTACCGAATGGCAATGGAACAAGCAATACAGCAGCTTTAAATACCAATATTGCTAATACGGGTAATGCCAATACCGGCAATTTTAATGATGAAAATATCAACACAGGCAATGCTAATACCGGCAACTTTAATAACGGAAATACCAACACAGGCAATGTCGGAGATATAAATATTGCTACAAAACTATTTGTTTCCAGTCCTACAGCTTCTGAAGCTTTGGGGGAAGTTGACTTCACCATTGAACGGACAGGCGATCTAGACAAATATGTTGTTGTCAGTTACCTAACCCAGGATATGGATGGCAAAGCAGGCGATCGCTATTTACCAGTAGCAGGACAGCTAGTATTCAAACCTGGGGAGACAAAAAAAACGATTAAAGTTAAAGTTCCTAATGATAGTATTTACACAGGAGACAAACAATTTGGCCTGTTGGTTTCCCTGTTGGAAGAAGGGTTACAGCCAGGGAATGGGGAACAAGCATTTTTCTTAGCTGCTGATGCCAATGGTTCCCAAATTCGCAATTGGAATTATCTCCCAGGAGAGTCAGCAAATAGTTTAACAGGGGGCGTAATTAACTTCTCTACCACCGTTAATGCTGGTCAAGCCCTAGTTAAGTTAGATGTTAATGGCTTAGCAGAATTTAATGACTTTGGCAGTTATAACCCCGTAGCCGGCAACTATGAATCCTTGATGCTCAATGGCATGACGGGAGCCAAATTTACCAACTTTGATAACGAAAATAATCCCCAGGGTCTAGAGCTTCAACTTTGGGATGGCGATCGGGGTGATGCCGATGGATTAACCAATGGCTTAGTGCAAACTAAAGGCTATTTGGGCAGGGTGATTCCAGGCTTAATCAGTAATGACAACCGAGTTTTCTGGGCTCCCACCAGTGCCGATGGCCAAGTGCAATTAAGGCTAATTAATAGTCCTAACCAAAATTATGCCATGGGCTGGATTGAGGTGGATGATACCAATGGTTCCATCGATGGTCTGTTGCCGGATGATCCAAGTTATGAAGCGGCCGCTTTAGCTCGTAAGCAGCTTATTTTCAGCGATCAAAATGGTGCTTCCACAAAGGCACTAACCCGTAGCTTAGCCCAACAAAGCTTTACTAATGTTGATAATTTAATTGCAACAGAGTCACAGTTTTTTGGTGATTTTAGCAACGCAAATTTAGAACCAAACCGTTATTACATTCTCTACAGTCAACAGGGGGATGAAACTACTTTTTCCATCGATACTGCTCCCATCATAGAGACCGATAGCCGCGGTTATCATCAACTAAACTTTGCTGGTATCACTGCCGAAATTGGCTCCAAAACTTTGGTGGTGCCAGGGGTATTGGGTCAGTCCGTCACTGCCGAAGTTTCCATTAGTCGGGCTGGGGCCTATGATAATGCCATTGCTTTGTACAAAGTCGACAGTCTGACTGGGGGATTGGACCTTAATGGCGATCGCCAAATTGATCTCAAACCCGGTGATTCAGGTTATACCGAAGCGGCATTAGGTCGTGCCCAAGCTCCCTTAACTGGTGTTAGCTTAACTGCCCCCGATGGCTTTTTCAGTACTACTCAACAGACGGTTAATTTGTTAGGTAATCAGATGTACGGCATGGTCATTATTCCCAATAGCACCATTGCAGAAGTTCTGAGTCAAAATCCCAGTAATGATCCCAACTTCGGTCCGGTTGCCCTGTTCTCTTTCAATGGAGCTAACCACAATGGCATCAGTCAAATGTCACGTTTAGGTAGTAACCTTTTCGGCTTTGAAGATATGGTAGGTGGCGGCGATCAAGATTATAACGACTTGATTTTGCAATTCGACTTTTTACCTGCTTAAAAATAAGCAAAAATAAGCTACCCTGAGTTGTTAAACTTTGTTTTTTCCATATAACTTAGTCCAACTCAGTCAACGTAGTTTAGCCTATAATTTACTCCACTGATTGACGCTACAATGACGTAGTTTTGCTAGGCAACTATGGACAATGAAACTATTATCAAGTGGGCAGTTAGTTGCCGGTGTATTATTCAGTGGGGTGGCTGGTTTTATCGATGCGGCTAGCTTTTTAGGGCTCAATGGTCTGTTCACTTCCCACATCACAGGAAATCTGGTCATTGCCGCAACGGAAATAATTGGGGTAGGGGGAGAAGCCCTTTGGGTGAGGATTGCAGTCATTCCAGTTTTTATGTTTGCGGTACTCCTAACCACCGTTCTTGCCCGTCGCCATCAACTACGTTTAGCCTATTTAATCAGTTTAGAAACTTTAGTTTTATTACTATTTACAATCAGTGCCGTTGCCTTGGATCCACCTCACCATAAATCGGTTAATAACTTACCATTGTTTGTGACTGGTTCTTTGGGAGTATTTTCCATGGGCATGCAAAATGCACTAATGCGGGAATCTTTGGGACACATTGCCCCTACTACTGCCATGACCAATAACCTAACTCAGTTCACCATGGATTTGGCATTGACTAGCAGCTTACAAAGTCATGCTCAACTACAACTATCCCTTCAAGATCTTGATGCTTCCCGCACCAGATTAATTAAATTTGGTAGCTCCTTGCTTGGATTTACCGTCGGTGCTATCTGCGGTGGAGTATTAACCGCTAAGTTTGGCTTAATTTCCCTATGTTTTCCCCTGACGTTGATGATATTTTTATCGTTTAAAGTGGAGTTTGTCTTTGGAAATAATCGCCTTGACGACAAGATAAAATAAAAATCTAAAGCAAAGGCCCTGTATGCTATCAAAGAATCAGGATACTGTTCTAATCTCCTAATTCATTAGGATGCACCAGTAAAACATAGCTGAAACAATGTCGCCGATCGCCCTCAATTTATTGCAGTCAACCCCCTATCAGGTGGGGGGGAGCTTGGCCGCTAATCATCCCAGCTACAGTCAACGGGAAGCGGATCGGGAACTATTGGCCCAGTTGCGAGCGGGCAAATTTTGCTATGTGTTCAACTGCCGGCAGATGGGTAAATCTAGCCTGCGGGTGCGGGCCATGCATCAACTGCAACAGGACGGGGTGGTGTGTGTGTCCATTGACATCACCAGTTTAGGCACCGAAGCTGACCCTCAGAAGTGGTATAACGGCATTATTACCCAGCTTTACCTCGGTTTGCCTTTGGCGGGGAAGGTGGCCCTCAAGCCTTGGTTACGGGAGCGGGAACAACTCAGTCCCATTCAAAAGCTACGGGAATTTGTTGAAACAATCATTCTTCAAACCATTGGCGATCGCCAGATTGTCATTTTTATCGATGAAATTGATAAGGTATTGAGTCTGCCCTTTTCCCTGGATGACTTTTTTTCCTACATTCGTTTTTGCTATAACCAACGGGCCGATGACCACGAATATAACCGCCTGAGTTTTGCCCTGTTTGGCGTAGCCACTCCTTCAGATTTAATTGATAACAAAACCCAAACGCCATTTAACATTGGCCAAGCCATTGCCCTCACGGGTTTTACCCTAACGGAAGCTCTGCCCCTGAGTGCTGGTTTGCCGGTAGATGAAGTTAGCGCCCGGGAAATTTTGGGGGAAATTTTAGCTTGGACTGGGGGGCAACCCTTTTTAACCCAGAAAGTGTGCGAATTGGTGGCAGAAGCTCTACAGAAAGGGGATTTAGATTGCCAATCTCAAACTATTGCCACTACCATTGCCCAACTAATTGAAGAAAAAATTATCCGCCATTGGGAATCCAACGATGAGCCGGTACACTTTCGCACCATTGGCGATCGCCTATTAAAAGATCAAGCCCGCAGTGGGCAACTGTTGGGGCTGTACCAAGAAATTTTGCATAAAGGTGCTATTCCGGCGGACGATAGCGTTGAACAAACGGTGTTGCGACTAACGGGGCTGGTGGTGAAAGTGAAAGGGCAGTTGCGTCCCTATAACCCCATTTACCAAGCAATTTTTAACGCCCAATGGGTCAGTAAGGAACTGAACAAACTCCGACCCTATGGCACCAACCTCCAAGCCTGGATCAATTCCAATTACCAAGATTCTTCCCGATTACTGCGGGGGGAAGCCCTACGGGAAGCATTGGCTTGGGCCAGTAGCAAAAACCTCAGCGGGGTGGATTACCGCTACCTCAACGCCAGCCAAAATCAGGAACAGGAAGCTTCCCTCGCTGCCAACCAAATTTTGACTCAAGCCAATGTCAAAGCGAAACGGATGATCAGTTTTGGCATTGTGGTGCTGATGATGTCCCTGGGGGGCTCGGCGATCGCCTTGAGCCAGGCCTACTTTGCCACCCTCAAACAACAACGGAGTCAACAGGGCACAGAACTCCAACGCTTAGGCACCAGCGCCCAACGGCAATTTACCTTTGATCAAATTCCTGGTTTGGTCACCGCTTTGGAAGCCGGGAACCAACTTCATCACCTGGTCAAAGCGGATGAAACCCTTAGTCAATACCCCGCCACCAGTCCCTTGGTAAGTTTGCAACAAATTCTTAGCCAAATTGCCGAAAAAAACGTTTTGACGGGCCATCGGGACGGAGTTACCAGCGTAGCCATCAGTTCCCATAAGAATTTGATTGCTTCTGCTTCCCGGGATGGGACAGTGCACCTTTGGACACCCCAGGGGGAATTTTTACGGGAATTCACCGGCCACACAGGCAGTATCTACCGGGTGGATTTCTCCCCCAACGGCAAAATTTTCGCCACCGCTGGGCAAGATCAGACGGTCAAAATTTGGGACCTAGACGGTAATCTGCTCCAAACCCTCAAGGGCCATCAAGATTCTGTTTATAGCGTTAGCTTCAGCCCCGACGGGGAAATCCTTGCGTCCACCTCCCGAGACCGCACTGTGCGCCTTTGGCATTGGCGATCGGGTAAGACCTTGGCTGTGTTGGGGGGCCATACTAAATCCGTGGATGACGCCCAATTTAGCCCTGACGGCCAAACCCTAGTCAGCGTTTGTCGGGACGGACAAATTCGCCTCTGGGATTTAGATGGTAATCTCATCCGTCAGTTTGGCTTACCGGAGGTGGCTTTTTTTGGAGTTAATTGGCATCCCAATGGCAATCTACTGGCTGTGGCGGCGGACGATGGCACAGTGAGACTGTGGACTCCCCAAGGGGAAATTAAAGCCACCCTATCGGGCCACGATGAATTTGTTACCAGGGTGGTCTTCACCCCCGATGGCAAACAGTTATTTTCCAGCAGTAGTAATGGCAGTGTCATTCATTGGTCCACCAGCGGCAAAATGCTGAAAAAGTACCAGGGTTACCCAGAGGCAATTTTTGGTTTGGCCTTGGCTTCCAATGGAGCCCTATTGGCGATCGGTGCGGAGAATAACTTAGTGAAGGTTTGGGACATGAGCCCAAAGTCCGATTTGGTTAACCTCAATCTGCCCGCTGTACTCGGGGCGGTGGCGGAAAATGCTAAGACCAACACCATTGCTTTGGCCATGGAAAATGAGCCCTTAATTTTGTTCAACACAAAGAATAGGAGCCGACAGTTTTTATCCGATGCTAGCCAAAATCTTGACCGCCTCAAGTTCAGTGCCGATGGCCAATGGTTATTGGGGCAACGGGGTCGGCAATGGCAACTTTGGCAACTCCAGACTAAATCCCAATTGCTCAAAACCTGGAGGACGGATATTAGCCGGGTTTACGACGTAGACCTGCGTACTACTCCCACATCCCCCCAATGGGCGATCGCCATGGCCACCGGGAGCGGAGAGGTGCAACTTTGGCAGGGGACAAAAAATAACCAGACCAGTGGAAACCAGTCCCAAGGGGTTCCCATTGAATTGAATGACCCCATAGTCCTTGCCTTGGGAAACTCCATACAACGGAAAGAACCCATCCGCAGTGTTAGTCTCCACCCGACCTTGCCGCAATTGGCCGCTGGCGATGAACAGGGTAATCTCACCCTCTGGAATTTTGATGGCACCCTGATTAGAAGTATTGTGGCCCACGGCGATCGCCTCAATCAACTGCAATACAGCCCCAACGGGAAGTATCTGTTAAGCGCTGGGCGGGAAGGCACCGCCAAAATTTGGAGTGTGGAGGGACAACTATTGCATACCCTAAAAAGTGACCCCCTACCCATTGATCAGATTGCCATCAGTCCCGACAGCCAATGGATTGCCACCGCTGCCAGTGACGGCATGGTCAGACTTTGGGACCAACAGGGTAACCTCCGGGGGGAATTTACCAGCACATCAGGTTCGCTATTAGGGCTAGATTTTAATCGGCAAGGGCAATGGTT
This sequence comes from Synechocystis sp. IPPAS B-1465, assembly GCF_003015225.1. Taxonomy (GTDB): domain Bacteria; phylum Cyanobacteriota; class Cyanobacteriia; order Cyanobacteriales; family Microcystaceae; genus Synechocystis. Next base: position 2,177,442 of record NZ_CP028094.1, read on the forward strand.
GTTAGCCGTGGCCCAAAACGGGGACCTACAAAGTTGGCCCGTCACTCCAGAGAAGGAACGGCTCCGTCAACTAGTGGAACAGGGTTGTGACTGGTTGAGAGATTACCTAGCCACGGAGAAGCAACCGGCCCAGACCTATTCCCTAGAATTTTGCCAGCCGACAGGAAATTAATCGATGTTTTTGTCAATAAAATCAAATCAAACTTAACAATAATTAATGGAGAAATTTTGATTTATCTTTCTCCCCTTGACAACGTTTTGTAACAGAGGTTTCTCCCGCCTACAAAAGCTATGTAAGAATTAGGGTTAGTTGGAACTTCAACAACAGCTTCGATTATTCTTTGTACTGAATACAAAGTGGATCGGTCATCGGCGGGACATCAGTCAAATTTTCTCCATTTAGGAAAACAGCCAGTGGTAAGTCAAAATCACTCGACACCGTGAACCCAGGACAGAGCTCTTGATTTTTCACAGCATTTGCCCGTTTTATCCTGAATCCTTTTTTAACCCATAGATGGGTTACCTGCCAAGCCAAACTGATTTTTTCACCATACCTAAGGGGATGTCGTCCATGGTTTTAACTTCCATTAGTACATCAAATATTCCGGCTAAGGTCAAAGGATCTAACTTGTTGGAACATAGTTTAAGAAAGGTTCATCCCAGCAAACATCACCACTATCAAGTAGAAGACTTCTTTTGTTTTCAAATGAATTCCGGTTCCATTGTGGACTGGAATAACTGCCGCAATGTTCTTACCAGCGAAGATTTTATCGTCGGTTTAATTGACGGCTTGCAGGAAGAAGTGGGCAACGCCTCCAGTGTGGTGATGTACAACATCGGCAAGGAGTGGGGCCATTACGATGCCGAATTTTTTAACCAGTGGTTCCCGACGGAATTTGGCTATACCAGTTCTTTGAGCGAGCTCAATCTTAACTATGTGCTAGAAGGTTGGTGGTGGCCCTTCACCGCCCAGGGCTGGGGTAACTGGGCCATTGACCTCAGTGAACAGAAAAACGGCTTTTTGTTTGTGGATATTTTCGACTCCGCTGTGGCCCGGACGTTGGGGGATGTGGGTAAGCCTGTTTGCCATATTTACGCTGGCCTGTTGGCAGGTTTCTTTAGCCGCCTGGTGAATAAGTCCCTCAACTGCATTGAAATTCAGTGCTACGCCATGGGGGAAACCTATTGCAAGTTTCTGATTGGTAAGCAAGACCGCATTGATGCCGCCACTTTCTGGCAAAACGAAGGGGCCAATGCCAACGATATTGCCACCAAACTCGTCAAAGGGGAATACCTGAAATGATTCATCAAGCCCAGTGGGGGCAAATGAAGGTAGGGGATTTTTTCCGGGGCTACAACTGGCAGGGAGCACCGCCAGTGCTGGAATGTTCGGTAACGGAAGAAAGTTTGGATAATTTACCTTCTTTGCTCTGTCTGTCGGTGGCGGACTTTTTTACCCAGGCAAATTGGACTGGTCAGCGCCCCCATGCTCCAGAGGAAAATTTACCGGCCCTACATCGTCCCAAAGCTCCTCCCCGTCCCCTTTCTCTCACTGCTTCGGTGGCGGAATTTTGTCGGGGCATTGATTGGCATGGGCAAAGTTTATCGAGGGGAACCTTACCCCAGGCTAAGGCCCCAGTCCAGTCCAGGGAACCAGTGGCCAAGCTTGAACCAACCATCGGCTTGGAAGATCTTTCCGATTTATTTTAAGGACCCGTAAAACTATGCAAAAAGATTTTGAACGGCTTTTTCATCGGGCCGAAGACCACTATCTCCAACCTCCGGAAATCATTTCCTTTCATAAGCAACTGGGGTTGATGCGGGAACGGTTGAGTGCTTACCGTCTACTCCGGGACAACGAAATTGTCATTTTTCAGGCGATCGCCGATCGGTTAGAAGAGGAATTTAGCAACGTCCCGGCAACCCAATTACAACAGGCCCTTCTGCACTGGATTAGCGTTTTGCGCTATGGGGCCATGGCCATGCTCCTCAGTAATCCGGAATATCTCCAATACCGTTTACTGGAATGGCTCGAAGGTATGGTTCAAGCCCACGACCTATTGGCGATCGAAATCCGACTATCCGCATTACTCAAGGAACAGTTGGAGTCCCTCTTGGGTGGCCCCCAATACCGTCTCCTAGAACCCTTTCTAGTTCAGGCCGACCAAACCATCCTCGGCCAAGCCCCCGCCGCCGTTGCAGAGGAAGAAGCAGAAATGATGACCCTAGGAGAGTAACCATGATTGATGTCAATGCCCTAATTAATGCCCAACCCCCCAAAGGCAACTACTTTGCCCCCGACGTTTACCTCCAAGGAGACAACGAATTTGGCCTTTTGGAAAACCGCAGTGGGGCTCGCCTCATTGCTTTGCCAGACACCTTAATTAAGGGTTTATTTACGGCCATCGATTCAGAACTCGGCATTGGCGCTGGGGTAGCCCTCACCGCCTGTGGCAAAACCTGGGGCAGTGCTTTCTACAAACGCTTTGCCGATGAACTCCAGGAGTATTACGGCAAACCCATCCAAGCGATGGAAATGGTGGAATTTCTGCAAACCTTTAAACAGTGCTGGAAATCCCATGGTTACGGCCTGGTGGACATCGACTTAAAGTACTACCAAAACGGCTTCATTGTCGCTGAAGTGGTCAATTCTCCCTTTGTAGCCTGTGCTCCCCAGGGTAAATGCCCCATGGGTTTCCTGGAAGCGGGAATTCTCACCGCCTTTTTCTCCCAGTTAACGGGGGAAAACCTCCACTGTGAACAGACCACCTGTGAATCCCTAGGGGCAGAAAAAAATCTGTTCATCCTCGGTCTCAAGGAACGGCTCAAACCAGTTTCTGCTTGGTTAACAGAAGGCCATGACCATGCCACCATTATGGAATTGCTCTGTCGCCAACAGGGTTAATGCCATTGTTGCCAGTACTAAGGAGGATTGTGTGGCTAAAACTATTAAGCTCGACCCCATTGATTTAAAAGTCGCCATCGAGACCAACGATAACCTGCTCTCGGGGTTGCTCGGTCAGGATTTACGGATCATGAAGGAGTGTGGTGGTCGGGGTATGTGTGCCACTTGTCACGTTTACATCACCGCTGGGATGGAGAGTCTTTCTCCCCTCAACCGTCGGGAGCAGCGCACCCTAGAGGTGATCACCACCCACAATCGTTATTCCCGTTTGGCTTGCCAAGCCCGGGTGTTGGATGAAGGCGTGGTGGTGGAATTGCCCGCTGGGATGTACGTCAGTGAAATTGAGGACATCGAGGAGCTGATTGGCCGTCGAGCGGAGGAAAATATTCTCAATCCTCGGGATGGGAGCATCCTAGTGGAAAAAGGTAAGTTAATTACCCGTTCCATGATTAGTCAACTAGATGACCAGTTACAGGCGGCCAAAATTCAGATTGTCAACGATACCGATGAATAATTTCCTGGCTGACTGTGGCGGTTTAATGTTTGTTTTTATGAGGATTCTTATTTATGTTTAAGCCGTTGACTCGTCTCACCATTGATGCGGATGGTCGCTATGCTACGGACCAGGAGTTGCAATTCCTCCAGGACTTTTTAGACACAGCGGAAACCCGTATCAGTGCCTACGAAAAAATCCGGGATAGTGAAGAGCAAATTATCCACCGTTGGGAAGCCCAAAAGCGGGGTCTACCCCAGGATACTTTCCACATGGGCAATCGGGATGTGACGGAAATTTGCCGGCGGGACATGACTAATGTGTTCCGTTGTTCAATTACAGCCATCCTGTTTGGGGATTTGGACCGTCTGCGGGAGGGTCTATTAATTTGGTATCAGACCATTGTGCGGGCTTACAACTATACTGAATACGCCAAGATTAGCTATAAGGTAATTCAGGAAACCATTAAGGAATTTCTGGAGCCGGATGAGGTGGCCATGGTGTTACCAGCACTGAAGTTAGACCACACCATTCTTAGTAGTTAATTTGCTAGTTTCAGTCCATTGTTTGGGTCATTCATGGGTGCAATTTATTCCGTCAATTTAGTCAATCCAGCTACGGGCAGTGATGTCACCATTGAGGTGGCGGAGGATGAGTTAATTCTAGAAGCGGCGGAAAATCAGGGATTGGATTTGCCCTATTCCTGTCGGGCAGCTTCCTGTGTGGCCTGTGCCGGTCGTTTGCTGGAGGGGACGGTTGAGCATACGGATAAAGGCTCCGATTTCCTCAAGCCGGAGGAGTTGGCGGCGGGTTGTGTGTTGCTCTGTGCGGCCTATGCCACTTCTGATTGCAAAATTCTTACTCACCAAGAGGAAGCGTTGTTTGGTTAGGCCCCGGAATGTTAGTCCAGCGGAGTTTTTCCTGAGGATGCCCAAGCTGTTCAAATTACGTTGATGAGTTTTTTTAGCTCTAGCAATCTGTGTTTTACCCATTGTCGACAAAGGAATCAGGATTATGATGGAAAATCAAGTTAATGAGCAAACAGTAACTTCCCCAGAAAATGGATCCTCAGCCACCGGCTACAACTCCGGGATCTGGGATGGGCTGTCGGTGGTGGCCTTAATCGGTGGGGCGATCGCCAGTGTGGTCTTGCCTGCTAACCCAGCGGCGGGGGTAATTCCAGTAGCAGCAGGGGTGGGACTGCATTTGTTTAACCGTAAGCAGTTGGAAGAGCATTTACTGGCTAATCAACGGGCCACAGCGGCTCAAATTGTCCAGTTGGTCAATCAAAATCAAGCCCACCTACAGGAGTATCTACAAAAATTCCAAGGAGATATTCAAACTTCCCTTGGCCAACAACAACAGGCGATCGCCGCGAACCAAGAAAATTTGACCAAGGCTTTGGCAGAAAAATCCCTAGCTCTCCAAGGGAAGTTGGAAGCTTTCCAAGCCGCTGCTGCCCAAACCCATGCCGGTTTGGATATTAAACACCAAGACCTGCTGGCCGTGGTGACCGAATTACGCACCATGGAAGGTTGCACCCAGAGTCTTGCCGCCTATCCCCACGCCGAAGCCTATTACCAAAGGGGTTTAAGCCATTACCGTTTAGAAGATTGGGCCGAAGCCGTGCGGGATTGTACGGAAGCCATCCGCCTTAGGGGGGATTTGGCCGGCGCTTTTCACCATCGAGGCATGGCCTACGCTCGTTTGGATAACCGCAAGCAGGCTACAGACGATCTGCGTCAGGCCTACAAGCTCTATTTTGACCAGGGGGATTTGGACAGTTATGAAGTCGCCCGAGCGCTCCATAAGCAGTACTATGAAGGGCCAGTGGAAGACCTAGAGCTAGAGCCGACCCCGGTAATGCCCCCGGCGGAGGGAGTTGGCCATGAGGCCTATATTGCCGATCCAGACCGGGAAATTAAACCCCTGTTGGCCGAAGAAAGCGATACCACCGCAGCTAACCTATTTGGTTAAAACTCCAGTTTTAGCCCCCCGGCCAAGACTTTCTCTATTGCCTCCCAGACAACAACAACAGTAATAATCGCCTAGGACAAAGGTAAGATGGAATCACTCCCCGTCCTAGGCGTATTTTTTATGGTAAAGACTGCCAATGTGGCGGTTATGCCGCTGTTTCCCCGCTCCCAATATAGAATCATTGGACAGATCGGACAGGGACAGTTCGGGCGGGTTTACTGTGCTATTCACCGGACTACGGGCAAAATGTATGCCCTGAAGGATTTAGAACATCGGGTATTTCCCACTAATAAATTTCTGCGGGAACTGTCCTATCTGTTGACCCTGCGCCATCCCAACATTGTGGCTTGCCATGGTTTGGAGTACCATCCTGGGGGCCGCTATTTGGTGATGGATTACTGTGAGGGGGGAACTCTGCGGGACATTATTGATGGGGACGGAGATTTATGTTTGGCGGGAAAAATAGATTTATTAAGACAAATATTGCTGGGTTTGGCCCAAGCCCATCAGCATGACATTGTCCACTGTGACCTTAAACCGGAAAATATCCTGTTAATACCCCGGGCAGAGGGATGGCAGGTAAAAGTATCAGATTTTGGCATTGCTCGCCTAACAGCTAAAACGGGCAATCCTAATTTCAGCAAGGGTTACACTGGTTCTCCCGCCTATATGGCCCCGGAACGGTTCTACGGCAAGTTTTCTGTAGCTTCCGACATTTATGCTGTGGGTATTTTGCTGTACGAGCTCATCGTCGGCGATCGCCCGTTTTCAGGATTTCCTAAAGCGTTGCAGGCAGCCCATCTCAATGTCCGCTTAACCTTACCGCCGGAATTTCCTCCCTTACTTGCCCCCATTGTCCAACGGGCTTTGGAGAAATTACCCCAAAGACGATTTCCCAATGCCACAGCCATGGCCAGTGATTTGGCCACGGTTCAAAAACAAATATTGGAACAGGATCCCCCCAGGGGTAACGGCTATCTTTACCATCACTTGGCTCCAGCTCCGCTAGCCTTTACGGCCACAGTCAAACACAGTACTCCCTTGTTATTTCCCATTAGTCACCTAACTGGGGCAGGACTTTGGTTATACCTAGGCAATGGGGCCGAACTGTACCTATGGGAGTATGGCGATGGAAATGTGGAGCACCATCCTTTGCCCCGCTGGGCGTTGGGTTTACCGGGAACCATAGCTAATCTGGAAGTAAATCAAGACCAAATTAGCCTCTTAATCCAGGGAGGTGAACCAGGAGAATGGCAATTTTACCAGTGGCGAGAAACCCTACTTGGCGCTCTCTCTCTCCCCAAACCTCGCATTAATTTGCGGGCAGAGCGTCTGTTGGCCAATCTAAGCCCCGGTGGTAAAACTTTGGCAGTGGTAGTAGGCGATCGGGACAGTGAAAAAGGCCATTTTCAATTATGGCGCACTGACCACAGCTTACCTGTGGCTGCAGCCGTAGTAATTCGATGGCCGGATCAACTGCTCACCCTAGACCAAAACCATGGCCTGTTGGTGCAGTCTCAATCAACGGCAAGTTATTGTCATACTATTTTTTTCCTGTTTAATCGGCGGGGGTCCCTGTTTCCAGCCTTTCGCCTTTCTTTTTTGGTATTTCAATTGGTAGTTAATCGCTACTCCCGCAACCATCTGTTTGGCTTGGCCGATAATGCTCCCTACACTGGTATTTTGATTCGTCTGCAACCCCTGAAAGTCAATCGCATTGCCCTAACTATCCAGCCCCAATTCATTGAGCCTTTTCCCTGGGGTTATCTACTAGCCGATCGCCATGGGGAAGTAGCTTTGTTGGACTATGAAGGTTTTTTATTTGGCAATTTTTCCCTCGGGGAAACCATCACGGCGATCGCCCCCATGGGTCGCTATCTCTGTTTATTTGCTACCTGGCAGGGCAATGGGGGAACTTTACGTCTTCTGGATTTGGGTCCCCAAGTGGAAAACATTATTCGCCAACGCCAGGAAAAACGCTAAAACCACAGACTGTAAGATTGGATTTCTGGCTAGTCATGGTGGAATTTTTAGAATAAAAATTGACAAAATCCCTAAAAGTCTAGGTCAACTCCCAAAGATAAGCGCAGGGTGCCCAATCCCAACTCCTGGGGAGTGAGGAAACGGGTTTCAAAATAGCCCAACATATGGCGTAGTTCCGGCCTACCTTTGGATTGTCCCGTTACCCCCATGGCAATTAAAACCGCACAATAACCCTTGGTATCGCGACAGCGACGCTCCCAATTTTTTTTCGCCTGGCGGTGGGCCGGGGCATCAAGGAGAAATTCTCCAAAGAGAAACAATTTATCCTGGCCGGTTTTGAGGATACCCAAGTCATACCTAGTTTCCGTCCAGCAGTCTCGCCCCGCATTAAAACCCAGTCCGGCGATTTCTCCCTCTTGCTGTAACCGGCGAATTAAATCTTTGGCCTTAGGACGGCTAGTTTGGATCATCAACACTGGCATGCCATCCCCCTTTTGCCGAAATTCACTGGCTTGGTAATGAACCATCGGGGAGGAACGGAGACTATGCACTAAGTCCCAGGGCACCATACCCAAACTCATATACGAATTATCGGGAATTAAATCATCTTCCAACAGATCATCATCGTCTTCTTCCTCTTCCTCATCAAAACCCAATTGCCCCAAAAACTCCGCCGTTAGCTCCGGTTGGGTGGAAAGCTGCACCAATAGCTGTTCCTTGGTGTTCTTGGGCTTGAGGGGATGTTTGACCTTCACTTCTTTGGTAATTAGCTCGACATTTTCCGCTTCAAAATCGCCGTGGTGGGCTTTGACAAAATGGGCCAATCCTTCCAGGGCACAGTAAATCGCTAAGGCCTCCTCTTCGTCGATAAACGGACGAATGCCTTCTAGGGGATGGATACTGCCGAAAATGGCTGTGGCCTGGTTATCTTGGCTAGCTGGGAAAAATGGCGGGTTTGCCCTCGGCAGGGTTTCTCCCTGGTCTCCGGCTTCGTAGTTAATGAACCAACAGTCCTGGGAGAGAAAAACCTGTTCTAGGCATTGGTTATCGTCCTCACCCATGGCCATTGCCCGAAAGGTTTTCAGGGATTCCAGGGAACGGTAGAGGATGATGCCATATTCTTCCCCCAACATTCCCATCACACAGGCGTAGAGGGGGGGCACTCCCTCCAGGGTGGGAATTTGGATAGCGATAATGTCTAGGTCGGTCAACACCTCCCAGGGGGATAAATGCCAAATTTCCCGGGCTAACTTTTTAAGGGGGACATCGAATGCTGGAGGAATGGGAGCCGGGCGATGATCGTCAATGGTGTCAAAGGTGCGAAAGAGTTCGTCAATGAGGGGAAGCTGGGCTTGGTATTCCACATTAATATTCAGGCCCTGGAGAATTCCCCGCAGTAAAAACTGTAGCTCCCGGTTGCGGACAACAATTTTTTGGGGCCGACAGGGGGGCGCTGGCGATCGGGGCATCTCCATGGCCCGGATCAGAGTACGGACTACGGTTTCCATGCCTGAAGTTTCAGGAATCACATCCATGGAACGCACCAGCCCCTCAGTGCCATCCACCCAGAGAATGCATTCCCCTGCTTCCCCATCTTCCCTTTCCCCCAAGGATCCCCCCTGAAACGGGCGGCGATCGCCTTCCCAGACACTCGGAATCTGTGGTAGTTGCTGCAACCGATGCTGGGTGGACGAGGGCAAGGAAGATGTCATAGATGAACAATGGACAGACAAAAATATGTAGCACAGTGGCTGGGTTGGGGCATTTTCAGCGGAAAAAGCAATGCCTAGAGTTAATGACCGCACCAAGGTCCATGGCATACCCATAATCAGACCCCGCTGGTCAAGGGAAGCTCCACCAACCCTGAAACGTCTAATATCCTAACAAGGAATCCCTAGATTGCGGGCTTTTCTAAATGACTTGATACATAATGGGCAGACTTAACCAATCGGCGGTGGATAGTAAAATCATATCGTCAGGGACTGGGGCCACCGTCACCCCATGGGCGGTTAGGTCTTGGACCAGGGCTAGTACCACAGGGAGCAAATTTTTCAATGGCAGCACCCGGGGGGGATGGCTTTCTAGGCTGGGGGGATCGATGGAATTGTTGCCGGTGATTTGTTGTCCTAGGGCTGTGGCAGTGCCGGCCAGGGGAAAACGGGAAAGAATTAAAAACCAATGGGCGATCGCCTTGTCTCCACCAATAATCCAGAGGGGATCTTCTGGGCTAGGCCAGGTCAGTTGTTCTTTGCCCTGTAGTAACTTTAGGTCTGGACGGAGAATGGCCGCCACACTCAGACCGCGATTATTCACCCCAATCAAACAACCGTAGAGGGTTTCATTGCTAAAGTTTTCCAATTCACACTGTAAAGCTTGGTTGGTGGCCACGGCGGGCAGGAAGCTGGGGGGAGCATTGGGTATGCCATTGCCCCCATTGCCGGGGTTGTTGTCCTGGGGAGGATAGGGGTAACGGGTTGATCGCCATTGGTAAATTAGGCGGGGCAGGGGATTATCGCCGCTGGTTTGTTGCACCAGTTTGATGCCGGCCCCCAGTTGGGTGCTATTGCCATTGGCCAGTAAGGTCAGCCATTTCAAGGCCAGCAAACGGTTCAAGCAGGGGTCTAGGGCACCAATGACAGTTTTCACCGCCCCGCTGGACTCAGACTTAGTCAGGGGTTGCAAAGGGTTTCCCCCCTCGGTAAAGAGGCTATAGCGATGGGCTTCCAGTCTGCCAAACACACAGTCTGCACTACCTTCCCCGGCATTAATCACTGTTTCCACGGCGGCGATCGCCCCAAAGGCACTGGTGGCATCCACCCGCTCAATGCGTTCCAGGTCATGGGCTAGGGCCACTGTTAAAGCGAGGTTTTTAGGGATAGCTCGGTATATTTCCCGCAGGGCACTGCCCACCAGCATTTCCTTTTTGCTTTCCCCGCCATTGGCTTCCGTTGAGGATGTCGCTGACTCGGCCTTGGTCGATGAAGTTTTGGTGATCGCCGTTAATGTGGCGCTTTGTCCTTTAACACTTTGCACTTGCCAGAGGGAATTATCCGTGGAGTTAAGATCGCTCCCCGTCTCCGTAGCTGGAAAAGTTAAATAACAGGAATGCACCAAAGCCCGCTTTTGCACCAGGGGAGCCAGGGCCACAATTTGACTTTGTAGGGAATTGCCACTGATTAAGCCAGTTACCATTCCCTCTCCTCCCGTGGTTAGGGTGGTGGGAGCGAGGAAATCAGGGGAATTATTTGGCGATCGCCATTGGGGAATTTGTTCTGTCCCTAGGCGGGGAACCAGTAAATTGCGGCTATGGTCCCACAGACTGGCCATCACACTGGTGGAGCTATTTTCCCAAAGACTTTGGGTGAGGGCCAAAGTGAATAGTCCCGCTGACTGCTTGCCCAGTTGAACTTCCACCGCAGTTTGCCCAGGGCTAGTGGCACTAATTAGGGTGATATTGCCCAAACTTGCTTTGGTTGGGGGATTGCTGGGGTTAACTTCTGGGGGGATTGGCCCACCCCGACCGCCACTACGACCCCGGAGATTGCCCTCAAACTCCTCCACCCCAGTGCTAAAACCACAGTCGAGCACAAGATAGACCTGCTTAGTTTTGAGAGATTGCAACCAATTGATTAGGGTAGTGAGGGGTAGAAAGTTATCCTCTCCTTCCCCGTCTAGAAATAGTCCCAAATGGGGTAGAGCCTGCTCCCAGGTCGGGTTGGGGGTCATGGCTGCTGGTGGGTTATAACTGCCATAACCACTAAAGGCCACCACCACTGGGTCGCCTTTCTGCACCTGTTGCCGTAGATGCTCATCAAATAAAATTTCCAGGGCTGACAGGGTAATACCTTGGGGGTCTAACCCGGCAATCTTGGCTTGATCAAAACCGTAACGCCCCGTTAAAACTTCCCCCAGCAATTGCCTATCGGTGGTGCATCCCATCAATCCCCGGCGATCGCCATTGGCTCCATTACCTTGCCCCGCCGCCAACAGTAGGGCCCACTTTTGATTGGTGTTGGATGCGAGGGATTGGCCCATATTTCTGCCGGACCATGCCCAGGCCCAGGAACCAAGGCCCAGGGCCATGCCGCTACGTAAAAATGTCCGTCGGTCAAAGGTCATTGTCAATTCAACTCTCTAAGGCGATCGCCATGGGCCTAGCTTAGCGTTTTGAGAACTTTGGTGCTGGACACATTCCCATAATCAGATTAACAGCAATGTTTGCATTGGTGAATGTGCCGGAGCAAATATTTTTTTCTTAATGTCGCCCTAATTTACTTGGATTGTTGAGCTAATTTTGGTTGAATTTGATAACCGAAACACAACAAAGAAAACCATAGTTGGGGAGAAAGCTTTTCCAACCAATTGCGGGAATTAATTAGCCACTGGGGATACCAAAAGCGGAATAGGGCATTGAGTAAAGCTTGACGGGAAAAATCAAAATAAACTAACAGCCATTTTAGTAGATCCTCGGTGCCAGCCATCTGCCAAATCCAAAACAATAGTTGGGGATTTTTGCTAGCAGCCTTAAGAGCTAAGCGAGAAAATAATAGCCAAGTAGTGCGGTCTTTAATGAAAGTTTCCGCCACCGTTGGGGCCGAGTCTGCCAATAGACCAAAGAAAGTATTGAGCATGGCATTAACCTGTTGGGGCGGCAATTGTTTCCCCGTCGGCACCATCATTCCCTTGGAAAACATCCAAGTCACAGCAATATTACTTTGGTAGGCCCGAATTTGATTTAATTGCTTTGCTTGGAGCAGGTCATACTGCAAAGCTGTGTGCAACAAGTCCGTTAATTTGGCTAGATTCCGTACTAGAGAGCCAAACCCAGTGAACACCAAAGGAGATTGGAGAGAAGCGGCATCCCCGATCGCCATTAATCGGTCTAGGGCAATGGTACGGTCTTGGGCGCTGGTGCTAAAGTGACCAGGAATATAACCGAAGGTAGCTTTTTTCCAAGTTAACTTTTCCAGATTACAGCGACGATACTCCGGCAAAATGCTGAAAAAGTCTTCGTACATTTCCAACAAAGAACCAGGATTTTCCCGATTAACTTGATGGTAATGGAAAAGATAAATGGTCATTTCGTCCCCTGCTCCGGGGAACAATTCCCAAATTAACTGCCTACCCCGGGAAATATCTCCATGGGAATTGAGCACATCACCATAAGCATTATCCCAAACCACCGGATCTAGGCCTTCCACCACGGCCCCCACCGTGGGACAAACACTGTTAAAAGTTTTACCGCCATTTAATTGCCAAGCAATGGGAGAAGCGGTACCCATGGCATCTACTAACAATCTGGCTTGGGCTAATTTTGTTTGATTATTTTCCAAATTAATGCAATGGACTACCACTTTGTTCGGATCAATAGTGGCGTTAATAAATTCAGTTTCATCCCAAATAATTCCCCCTGCTTGCTGGAGTTTATGTCCACAGATAGCCAAGAATTTAGCCGAATCTAGGGCAATGTTTAATACAGTGGGAGTGTGGAGCACATTAGCTTTAAGATGGGGCGGATTATAGGCATCAAAAAACTTATTAAACCCGTCTCGATATTCCCGGGCAATGACGCTTTCAAATTCCTCTGGGGTGAATAAATTTAAGTCAATTAACCGCTGAAATTCATCCCGGGAAATATTCCATTCCCGATTCATTCGGCCGAAGGGCAATCGTTCAATGAGCAGTACCCGATAACCCAACCGGGCCATCACCGCCGCATGGACTGAACCCAGAGCCCCGCCCAGGTAAATTAGGTCAAACTCAGGGGTTGCAGGGGCGATCGCCGTTACCGTGGAGGTTTGACTGACCACCTGCCTAGGGGTTTGGGGATTCGCTACATTGTCCCGCCACCGTTGTTCCCACCAGTAAACGCGCTTGAGGTCATATTCTCCTTGGGGAAATTTTTGGAAGAATTTAACCGTTTCAGGATATCGATCTTGTAACGCCTGGAAAATATTTTGCCGATCCAGATCGATCGCCGGTGGGACCGGATAGGTGGGAGGAAATTTTTGCCCTAATGCCCGCCTTAATTCCTTGGCGATCGCCGTTTCTTGGGGGAAGCTAGTGTCACCCCAACGCACACACTTAAGATAGGTAGTTCTTTGTAGAGACCACACAAAAATGGATAGTTCACTGCTTTGGCCGGAGGAACCCCGCAACCGTAAACCTTGCTCCGTAGGCAACTTTTGCCCCACTAAGGGCGACCAATTTCCCTGAAGCCAAGCGACAACTTCAGCGGTGGCAGGGGTGGGGACTTCACAGTAGAGCAGTTCACGCATGGGTTGGAAATGGACTTAAAAGTCGTGGCCGGCGGATTGCCAAAGCACAAAAAATGTGTAGGAAAAAAGCAAAATGTATCTGGCTTGTATTTATGGTATCAACCAATGGGCAACTGGTTGAGTATTTGTCGGACAAAAAACTAAGTTTGCCTATAGATTAAACCCTAGGCTTGACAAAATTGCCACTGAAATCATATGAGATTTACAAGTTTTTTTGATGATTTAATAATTTAATCGCCCAGATTTAATTAATTAAAAGCAAGCCTAAATCTTGTCATTAATTTATTGGAAAAACCTGTGGTGTTAGGGAATTAGTCAGCACGGTAAGCCGGGAAAATTTTAATAAATGAAAGCTTCTTAATGGCTGGGGTGTATAAATCACCGCCATCCAGGGCTTTAATAAATTAAAATAGCATAATGACTGAATTATTAACCTCATATTATTAAGTATGTTTTTCCAGCCACTTCTTTGATTCCAGCAGAGATATTTTTGTATATTCTGATAAGCTATCTTCTTAGTCTGTTTTGATTGACTTTAAGGAATCACTCTGCGGGGATAAATTTTCTATCTAAAGACTTACCGTTAAATACACGCTCATCACTATTTCCTCCCATTTTTCTATTCTCGAATAGCCCATCATTCTAAAATCTGCCCACCCCAATTCATTCTTTAAGGGAATTTGAACAAAGTTGCCCTTAGCGCCCTAGGGTTAACTCTTCTTTTTTGCCTAAAATGCCCTGGGGTCGCCACACCATTAACACCATTAAAATTAGCCCGATGACCATAACCCGTAAAGCTCCGGCTTGACTCTGGTCTAAAAAAGCAATTTGGGGTAACAAAAACCTGGTTAGGGAATCATAGGCCCAAAAAATAATGGTGCCCAACACCGTGCCCGCATTACTGCCCGCTCCCCCCAGCACCACAATGATCCAAGCGTTAAAAGTCAGCAACGTGTCAAAATTACTGGGGTAAATACTGGTCAATTGCCAAGCAAACAATGCCCCCGCTAAACCGGCGATCGCCCCGCCACCCATGAAGGCCTGTAACTTATACCAAAAAACATTTTTGCCCAGGGCCCGGGGAATTTCTTCATCTTCCCGGATGGCTTTGAGAATACGACCCCAGGGGGAATGGACCCAAAATTCCAAACCAGCATAGGTAAGGGCCAACAAGGTTAAAGCTAATAACATTAGCCCCGCCTTACCAGAGTAGTTATACAAAGAAACTACCCCAGGCACATAGGCAGTTAAAATCAACGCTGTGGTAATAATTCCCCAAATTAGCAAAGCCAAAGGCTTACGGGGCTGATAACTCTTACCTTGGATTTTTTTACCCTCTTTCCACTGTTTTAAGAGACTTTTAATTAAAATACTTTCAGCATAAATAGTGAGAACTGTGAGCCAAATCACAAAAACAATGCGACTTAATAATGTGGGGTTAAAATCCATCGGCCAGGGAAAACTTTGTACCCCAAAAGTTCCCTGGGTTAACCACTCTTCGTTGTTGGCTATCAAGCGAATTAACTCGGAAACGCCGATGGTAACGATCGCCAGGTAATCTTCCCTTAATCTGAGGGTAGAGGTGCCAATGAGCAAACCCAACGCCATGGCCAATCCCATCCCTACCAACACTGCCAGGGGAATGGGCAAACCTCGTAAACTCAGCAAGGTGGTCGCGTAGGCCCCCAGGGTCATAAAAGCGACATGGCCAAAATTAATCAACCCGGCAAAGCCCCATTGTAAATTCAAGCCCAGGGCAAAAATACCGTAGGTAGCGGCGGAAGTGATCAAAAAAATCAGATAGCCAAAGTTCATAGAATTCAAGGGAGCAATGATGTTCGGCCAATGAGTCCAGGGTTTATTTTGACCACTGTTGAAAGTCAGTCTAGCAAAGGATTACACCGTGGTGATGTCCTTTTCCTTAGCCGCCAACAATTCATCAATACGCTTGGTGGATTGATCAGTCAATTTTTGGATTTCTTCTTGCAGATCCCTGGCTTCATCTTCGGAAATGTCCGAATTTTTTTCCTGTTTCCTCACTTCATCCACCGCATCCCGGCGAATATTACGGATGGCCACTTTGCCTTCTTCCGCCAATTTACCTGCTACTTTCACTAGTTCTTTGCGTCGCTCCGCTGTCAGAGGAGGTATATTCAGACGAATGACTTTACCATCGTTGTTGGGGGTTAAACCCAGATCCGACAGGGAAATGGCCTTTTCAATGGTGCCAATACTGCCCATGTCAAAGGGTTGAATCACAATGGTGCTGGCATCGGGGGTGCCAATGGTGGCCAGAGATTTTAACGGGGTTTCGGCGCCATAATACTCCACAGTAATCCGGTCTAGCAGGGAGGCATTGGCCCGGCCGGTGCGGATGGTATTGAAGGATCTCTGGGTCGCTTCAACACTTTTTTGCATGTGGTCCTTGAGTTCAGCTAACTTCACAATTTTCTCCAACTAACGTACCGACTGCTTCGCCTTTGATGGCCCGTACAATGTTACCGGGAACCCCCAGGTCGAAGATCATAATGGGAATATTATTATCTTTGCATAAGGCGATCGCCGTGCTGTCCATGACTTTGAGATCTTCGGCCAACACATGGCTATAGGTCAGAGTGGTGAAGCGGCGGGCATTGGGATTGGTTTTGGGGTCAGAATCATAGACCCCGTCCACCTTGGTCGCTTTGAAAACCACTTCCGCATCAATTTCGGCGGCCCGCAGGGCGGCAGTGGTGTCGGTGGTGAAAAAAGGATTACCCGAACCAGCCCCAAAAATTACTACCCGGCCCTTTTCCAAATGACGGATGGCCCGCCTACGAATGTAAGGTTCCGCCACTTCCTGCATGGCGATCGCCGTTAACACCCTGGTGGGAATATCCATTTGTTCGAGGGCGTCCTGGAGGGTCATGGCGTTCATCACCGTGGCAATCATACCGATGTAGTCGGCGGTGGCCCGGTCCATCCCAGCAGCGGAAGCTTTCACTCCCCGGAAAATGTTGCCTCCCCCCACCACAATGGCCAACTGTACCCCGGCCTGGAGAACATCCTTAATTTCCTGGGCGATCGTTCCCACCACAGCGGGGTCAATGCCATAGCCCAGGTCTCCCATGAGGGCTTCACCGCTCAATTTCAACAAAACTCGCTGGTAACTCATGCCGCCATCACCATTGATATAAAGACAAGGAATGAGGGTTAAACGCAAAATTCCCCCCATACCATAGCACCCAAGGGGAACCTGCAACGACTTTTAAACACCCCCGGTCTTTCTCCAACGGTCAGCCAGCTATTTCATTTTCATTACCCAATTCCTGCAATCGGATTTAGCGGCGATCGCCCTAAAAATACCCATGTACCCTATGCGGCACTCAACATCTTAATTTTGGCAATTTCTGCTTCCAAACTAGGCAGTTTTTGGTTGTGGGTCTGGGCTGTTTCTAGCCAGAGATCTTTAACTATCATTAATTCTTCTAGAGTTTCCTCTAGGGTTTCTCCTTGGGCCAAACAGCCACATAACGCAGGAATTTCAGCGACAAAACCACCTTCTGCACAGGGATAAATAACAATTGGATAATTCATCTATTTTTTCTCGATAATTTCAAGGATTCGGCGAATATAGATTGACTTGACTTTCTTGTTGTGGACGGGAATAACCAGAATAATATCATTTTTTTTGAAAATGTGATGACTACCTGTGATTCTTTCAAGATAGAAGCCTTCTAGCTCCAGTAACTTACAGACATCACTGAATCTAATGTTGTTAGGACTATTTTTCAGGAGCGCAATGAGTTTTTTTCTTTTAGGCACAGTTTCATAACTTATCAATTGTATTCCCCAAAATTTTACCAGAGTCTGAAATGTTTGTTGAAGTGACTCTTCTTTGCTGGCAAAACTGATTTGGCAAATATTAATTTCAGGTAACAAAGCAGTAAACTAAGATCATAGACTATGACAACCTACTTTTAAAATATCTAGGAAAAACAATCATTATTAGATAGCTAGATGGAATTTTAAAGGGACAAAGCTGAGGGGATAATAGCTAATAAAAAATTTGCCAAATTGTATTCCAGACAAGCTTAATCAAAAATGCAAAGCTTAACAACTAGGAAAATGATTCAGTCCCCCTTACAATGGATGAGCAGTTTTGCCCATATCCCTCAAGCTAGTCTGAATGCAACCTACTGATCCAACCAAATTTACTGAACAAGCCTGGGACGCCATTGTTAAATCCCAAGAAGTAGCCCGTCGTTATAAGAACACAAATTTGGAAGTAGAGCATATTCTGCTGGCGTTGTTGGAGCAGGATATGGGTTTGGCGGCAAGGATTTTCCAGCGGGCGGCGGTGGATGGCGAGGGACTACGGCAACAGTTGGAAATTTTCACCAACCGGCAACCCAAGCAGGCTTATGTAGAACAACTTTACCTGGGGCGTAGTTTGGATGTGATGCTAGACCGGGCCGATGCCGCCCGTAGTAGCTGGGAAGATAAATTCATTTCCGTTGAACATTTACTGGTGGGGTTTGCAGAGGACGACCGGGTGGGGCGCAAAACCCTCCGCGCGTTTAACCTTGACCCCCAGGATTTAGAGTTGGCCATCAAAGCGATTCGAGGTTCCCAAAAGGTGACGGAGCCAAATCAAGAAGAAAAATATGAAGCGTTGGATAAATACGGACGAGATCTGACGGAGCAGGCCCGCCAGGGTAAGCTAGACCCAGTGATCGGTCGAGATGAGGAAATTCGTCGAGTTATTCAAGTACTCTCTCGGCGTTCCAAAAATAACCCTGTCCTGATCGGTGAACCGGGGGTGGGCAAAACGGCGATCGCCGAAGGTTTGGCCCAACGGATTATCAATGGCGACGTACCAGAATCATTAAAAAATCGGCAGTTAATTTCCCTGGATATGGGCAGTTTAATTGCCGGGGCTAAATATCGGGGGGAATTTGAAGAAAGACTGCGGTCAGTGATGAAGGAAGTGACCAATTCCGATGGGCAAATCATCTTATTCATTGATGAAGTCCATACCGTAGTGGGAGCCGGTGGTCGCGAAGGTTCTGGGTCCATGGATGCAGGGAATTTGCTCAAGCCCATGTTAGCCCGGGGGGAGCTGCGGTGCATTGGGGCCACCACATTGGATGAATACCGCAAAAACATCGAAAAAGATCCTGCTTTAGAAAGAAGATTTCAACAGGTTTACGTCAAGCAACCTAGCGTGGATGATACGATTTCCATCCTGCGGGGTTTGAAGGAAAAATATGAAGTACACCATGGGGTCAAAATCACCGACTCCGCCCTAGTAGCAGCAGCTACCCTTTCCCATCGCTATATCCAAGATCGATTTTTGCCCGACAAGGCGATTGATTTAGTGGACGAAGCAGCCGCCCGATTAAAAATGGAAATTACTTCCAAACCGGTGGAATTAGAGGATATTGACCGACGCTTAATGCAACTACAAATGGAAAAACTTTCCCTAGAAGGGGAAGAAAAACGTCCTGGTTTAGGAGCTGACAAATCTTCCAAAGAAAGACTAGAAAAAATTCAGCAGGAAATTACTGAATTAGAGGGTCAGCAACAGGAATTATCCGGTCAATGGCTGTCGGAAAAACAGATGCTGGAAGAAATTAACACCCTCAAAGAAAAGGAGCAAGAGCTAAGACTTCAGGTAGAAAAAGCTGAGCGGGCCACTGATTGGGAAAAGGCCGCCAAAATTAAGTACGGAGAGTTAGAAGTCCTCCAACATGACATTGAAGAAAAAGAAAGTAAATTACTAGAAATTCAAGGCTCCGGTAATACTCTTTTGCGGGAACAGGTAACGGAATCGGACATTGCCGAAATTGTCGCCGGTTGGACGGGCATCCCCATGAACCGTCTCATGGAAACGGAACGGCAAAAATTATTGCAATTGGAAGGTCACCTCCATCAGCGAGTGATCGGTCAGAAGGAGGCAGTAGCGGCAGTTTCTGCGGCCATACGTCGGGCTAGGGCCGGCATGAAGGACCCCAGTCGCCCCATTGGCTCTTTTCTGTTTATGGGGCCCACGGGGGTAGGTAAAACGGAATTGGCTCGGGCCTTGGCCGGGTTTCTGTTTGACAGCGAAGAAGCCATGGTGCGGATTGATATGTCCGAATATATGGAAAAACACGCCGTTTCCCGTTTAATTGGAGCTCCCCCCGGTTACGTGGGCTACGAGGAAGGGGGACAATTATCGGAAGCAGTGCGCCGTCGTCCCTATTCCGTTGTGTTGTTGGACGAAGTGGAAAAAGCCCATTTAGACGTGTTTAATATTTTGCTGCAGGTCTTGGATGATGGCCGCATTACCGATTCCCAGGGGCGGGTGGTGGATTTTCGCAACACCATTATCGTCATGACCAGTAACATTGGCAGTGACCATATTCTCAGCCTTTCCGCCGATGATGCCGACTACGACAAAATGCAGAAACAGGTATTACAATCCCTGCGCAAACATTTCCGTCCGGAATTTCTCAACCGTATTGATGATCTAATTATTTTCCATACGTTGAAACGGGATGAGTTGCGTCGCATTGTCGTCCTACAAATTAAACGCATCGAGAAGTTATTAGACGAGCAAAAAATCACGCTTTCTCTTTCCGATGCTGCCCTGGATCACATCGTCAGTGCTGGTTACGATCCCACCTACGGAGCAAGACCTTTAAAACGTGCTATTCAACGACAGTTGGAAAATCCTATTGCCACTAAAATCTTAGAAAATACTTTCGTTGCAGGGGACAAAATTCTCATTGATTGTGTGGATGGTCAGTTAATCTTTGATAAAGAAATAGAGCCCACAACATTACCAGAAGAGCCAGAAGAAAATATCACAGCGGTGGAAGTCGAGGTTCTTTCTTCATAATATTAACTCTAAGTAAATCAACATAAGACTATGGCTATCTCTCTAGATGAAGATAATCAAAAAATAATAGAAATTCATCAAGTGATAAATACGAATAGTCGTTTTTACGGACATTTAGTAAATTGGTATGAGGGCGTTTCTTGGCATTATGGCATTGGACTCGATGAAAATCTGATTTTTGACACAGGCGGGCTTTCGATTTTTACGAGAAATCCAAGCGAGTTCTTTATTGTCCCAGACGTGCAAAAGTTTTCTCCATATCAGACAATCGAGCGGCTCTGTTACGCTTTGATTTGCTTTAAAGATTGGGATTATGGGCTTTTGGGATGGAATTGTGAACATGTTGCTCGTCTAGTTGCATCGGATTCAGCCGTATCTTATGAAATTAAAAAACTGCCATTTCCTATTCCACAAATGAATCATGGTGCTTGGCACCCTAATGCCAGAAACATCTTGGATAGCTTTATAGATCAAAACAAATACCTAATCAATGACACACTAACTACATTTCCTAGCTGAAAAAATATTGTTCAGCTCTGCAAGGCACCGAAAACATCTGTGGATACCCAATAGACTGGTATTTCAATCTTTTTTCAACCTAGAATATTTGCAAAAATTTTGAGCAAACGATTATTGGATTTTTGTTGGTACATCTTCTTCGGTTAAGCGGGATTCCAAATCGGTTTTGACTTTTTCTATATCAACCCCTTCCCATTGGTGTAGCAACACGTACAAGCAGGGAATTAAAAATAGGGTTAGTAAGGTAGCGAGGGAAAGACCGGAAAACACCACAATGCCCAAAGGTTGGAGCAATTCTGATCCTTGTCCAATGCCCAGGGCGAGGGGAAACATGCCCAGCACGGTGGTAATGGTGGTCATCAAAATCGGTCGTAAGCGTTGGGGGGCTGCCCGTAAGATAGCTGCTTCTCGACTGATGCCTTCTTCGGCCCAGATTTGGTTAGCTAACTCCACCATGATGATGGCGTTGTTGACCACAATCCCCACCAGGAGTACTGTACCAACAATTACCGTGGCACCGATCGCCGTTTGGGTAACGTATAAACCCAAAATGCCTCCAGCCAAAGCCAAAGGTAGGGTGAACATAATTACCAGAGGATCGAGGAGAGAATTGTATTGCACCGCCATAACCACAAAGACGAGAAACGCCGCCAAGCCCCCTAAAATCACCAGGGAAGACTGTAACTGTTCATTGCTCGCCGCCGCTGTACTGGGCAGTCGAGACACCCCGGGGGGAAACTCCATGGCGGATAAAACTTGGTCAACTTCTGTGAGAGCTTCACTCAAACTAGCCCCTTCCACTAACGTACCAGCAATTAAAAACACCGGCCGTTGGTTAATGCGTTGAATTTCCCCCGGTGCCCGACCTTGGTCAATGGTGGCCACATCCCCCAAACGGATCGGGCGATCGCCATCAATAAAGAGGGGAATTTGTGCCAAATCCCCAGGGCCAGAGAGCAAATCATTGTCCAATTTCACTCGCACATCCACCAGGCGATTTTCCCGTTGCAACTGGGTGGGCACAGCACCGTCTAAAGCAGTTTGGACTGTCTGCCCAATGGCTTGGGTGGTTAAACCTAATTCCGTCGCCCTTTGCCAATCGGGACGAATCTGCACTTCCGGTTGACGGGGATCGGCATCGGGACGAAAACGGGCCAATGTAACTTTTTCTCCTAATTCCGCCAACACTGCCCGCCCCGCTTCATCTAACACATCGGCATCATTCCCCTGCAAAACCACATCCACATCTACGTTACGTAGGGGGGAATTGCTCAAAATCAGACCCCGCAACTGTCCCGGTGCCATCCGCAGACGAATATCCACCAAGTTCAGCGCTTCCAATTCCGCCGTCACCCGTTCGGTGAATGCCTCCACATCGGTATTGGGTTTTAGGGTAATGGTGCTGGAACTGCGCAGAGCATTAGCATTAACGTTACTGCCAAAGAGAAACCCCCCCACCGTGGTGAAAGCGTATTCGGTTTCCGGCTGATTGATGAGGATGTCATCCACGATCGCCATTAAGCGTTGGTTTTCCTCTAAGGGAGTGCCGGGGGGGAACTGGGCAAACATACTGGCTTGACCCGTATTGATGCGGGGCAAAATTTCCTGGGGAATCTGTCCGATCATCCACAAACTACTGCCACCAAAAACAATGAAAATAGAAGCCACCGCCACCAATCGATGTCGGATCAGGATGGATAAAAAACGGGCGTAGGCCGCCGTGGCCCCTGCAAAACGTCGGTTAAATTCCCGAAAAAATAACCAATTACCCAAACCACTCCGGCGGCGAATGGCCAATAAACGGGAAGCGGCCATGGGCACTAGGGTCACTGCCACCAGGATGGAAGCCGCCACCGCAAAACTGATGGTCAAAATTAATTCATTAAAAATCAGGGCAATGAAGCCACCAATCATCAAAAATGGCAATACCGCCACCAAGTTAGTGCTAGTGGAAGCCACCAGTGCCGATTCCACCGTTTGACTACTGGCGATCGCCTGGTTGCGCATTTCCCCTTTAGTTAGTGGGAGGGGATTAACTTTGCCGGGGGTCATGCCCGCCCCTTCCGCAATGGTTTCCAACATGACGATGGAGTTATCCACCACAATGCCCACCCCCAGGGCCAAGCCCCCCAAACTAAAAACGTTCAAGGATAAACCAAAGGCCTTCATGACAATGATGGCCGCCATGGTGGCCAAGGGAATAGCCAACACAATAATTAACGTCTGTCGCAAAGAACCGAGAAATAACAAAACGGCGATCGCCGCCAGGACCGTACCAATTAACCCCGAAACAACAACGTTATTGACCGAGTTACGGATAAAAACTGAATCATCTAAGGTAGGGGTTAATTCCGCCGCCTGGGGAATAATGCCTTCTGTGCGTAACTCCTCCAAACGTTTTTTAACCCCATCCACTACTTCAATGGTGTTAGCCTCCGGTTGTTTCTGCACACTCACTTTTACCGCCGGATTACCGTTGAGGGTCACAAAAATCCGTTCTTCCTCTGTACCGTCAATAACAGTGGCCACATCCCGCAGATAAACTTTTTGGGCCGATTGATCCTCCAGACCAGACACTGTGCCCACCACTAAATCCTCAATTTCCTGGGCTGAAGCAAATCTACCCACTGTACGGGTTAAAGGTTCCGACTCCGTACCAACAATTCTGCCCCCGGAAATATCCACATTTCGGCTCTGTAAAGCATCCAATACCTGGGTCAAACTCACCCCCGACCGCTGTAGTCGTTGTAAATCCACATTGATCCGGACTTCTTCCTGGGCTGCCCCCGACACATTCACCGATGCCACCCCCGGCACCACTCCCAATTCCCGTGCTAACTCCTCTTCTGCAAATACCCGCAACGATGGCCCCGACAACTCCGGGGAGGTAACGGCAAATTCATACACCGGCAACTGGGAAGGATCAAACTTAAATAACCGGGGGGTTTCCAGATCATCCGGCAACTGGTTGCGGGCCCGGTTAAAGGTAGCGGTGGCGTCATTCAACGCTTGGTCAATATTGCCCCCCGGCTCGAAAAACAAATCCAGGCTAATTTGCCCCTCCCTGGTTTGAGAGTAAACCTGCACCACCCCTTCCGTGGCTGACAGGGCCGCTTCCAAGGGTCTGGTAATTTCGTCCACCGCCACTTCCGGAGATACCCCTGGAGCATCTAGTCGCACGCCAATGCGGGGATAGGTGATGGAAGGCAACAGATCCACCGGCAGGGAAAAAACAGCGAAAACCCCCAACACAATAATGGCCAGGGTGAGCATAAGGGTGGCAATGTGCCGACGGATGGCCAGGCCACTCAGACTAAAAACGGAGTTGGGGGAGGACATAGGGGCTGGGGGGATGGGGAACAGAGGAGGCAATAATTCCTGGGGAAAGGAAAAATTTCAATGGTTCGAGGATTCGAGTCTTTTGACTGGGAAAATGTCGGAGAGGTTTAATCGATTTATTTGAACAGTTCCAGTGGAGCTAAAACGAACAAAAACTTAACAGTCTCCATTAACACTATTGTTCCTGCTATTTTTCTGATAAAACGCTGAGACGAATTTGACTATCCGGTTGTAGCGGTCTACTACTGCGGACCACAAAACGTTCCTGGGGAGCTAAGCCTGCCACAATTTCCACCTTCCCGTTGGCAGTTTGCCCCAGGGTAACCGATCGCCGTTCCAGCACGTCTTTTTCCCCTGCTTTGGTCACCACAAAAATGGCATCTTCATCGACAATGGCAGATTCTGGAACTACCACATTGGTATCTGCACTGGCATCAAAACTGACCCTGGCCAACAGCCCAGCGCCAATTTTTTCACCAGGATTATCCATGGTTATTTCCACCGGCACAAGGCGAGAATTAACGTCAGCCTGGGGGGAAATGCGGGTTACCACGCCCGTAAAAGTCTGGCCAGGAAACGCATCTAGCTTGACGTTGACCTTTTGCTGTAGGGCAATTTGGGCCAGTTGCAACTCCGATACCTGCACGTCAATTTCTAACTGACGAAAATCCCCCAGTTGCAAAATTTCCGTCCCCGGCTGCACTAAATTGCCTGGTTCACTTAATCGTCGTAACACCCGCCCCGGAAATGGTGCTCTGACGGTGGCGTACTGTTGCCTAGTTTGGGCCTGTTCAATGGAAGCTCGCTGGGCATTCATCTGGGCGGTGGCCGCCCCCACCCTCTGCTGTTCGATCTGCACCTGGGCGATCGCCGAGTTGAGGATTTGGGACGCAGTTTTGGCCGCTGTTTTAGCTTGGCTTAATTGTTGGCTAGCGCTGGCCTGTTCGTTACGCAAAATTTCCTTGGCTTGACGGGCTCTGGTTTCTGCCTGTTCCGCCTGTTGGGCACCGCCAGCTCCCTCTTCGGCTAATAGTCGGAAGCGAGCAGCATCGGCCTGGGTTTGATCTACTTCCAGCCGGGCTTGTTCAATGCGGGCGTTGAGGGAAGTTTCCAAACGGATAATGTCCGCCTGGGCCTGTTGCAGTTGCAAACGGGCCTGTTCTACCCGAATTTGGGCATCCCCCACCTGACTTTGGGCAGTTAAAACTTCCGAACGTTGGGCCATTTTCTCCGCTTTGGCCTGGTCTACCGCCCCCAGTAATAAATCATCTTCAATTTCCGCCAATATTTCTTCTCCCCTGACCCGATCGCCCACATCCACTGGTAGCCTTTGCAGTCGTCCTTCAATCTGGGCTTTGATGGAGGCTTCCCGCACTGGGGCTGTGGTGCCCGTATATTCCAACTCCTTGGTCAATGCTTGGGGTCGAGCTAGGGCCACATCCACGGCGATCGCCTGGTTTGATTCAGTATTCTCCGTTTGGGCTTTGACATTTTGTTCCCAGAGATCGCTGCAACCCATCAGGGAAAAACTTAATAAACCTAGCAGGGAAAGTTGCCGTCGCAGACGTTGGTGGGGGATGTACTTGTTCATAAAAACGATGCGAGGGAAGAATAGTACCGAATTAGCGGGCTAGGACAGGAAGGAAAGTCAATACCAGCCTTAGAATTTAGTTTTAGCCAGGCCAAGTGACCTAGAAAAGCCCAGTAATATTGCTTTACCTTAACAAAGTAACAAATAAGTTTACAAAACCCACCTTTGGGGTGGCCGATTCCAATCGTCCCTGTGCCAGTTGTCTTCAGTCCATTTTTTCTCCGTAAAAACCCCCAGCAAGTTGGCAAATTTGGGCAAAGAAGTCCAAGGAATTGATAAATTGTGACCATTTGTGGCGATCGCCGGACAAATAGAGGAAAGTGGCATTAAACTTTTGTTAGCCCCTGTGCTTGCTTTGGCTGTGGGTTCAGAACTTATAGGAGCATTAAAGTCATGGCTTTGGAATACATGATCGAAGACCTCATGGAGCAGTTGGTGGAAATGGGCGGCTCCGATATGCACATTCAAGCGGGGGCACCGGTTTATTTCCGGGTGAGCGGCAAATTAGAACCGATTAACGAGGAAGTTTTAACTCCCCAGGAAAGCCAAAAGTTAATCTTCAGCATGCTGAACAATTCCCAACGGAAAGAACTAGAACAAAATTGGGAATTGGACTGTTCCTATGGCGTGAAAGGTTTAGCTCGTTTCCGGATTAACGTTTACAAAGAACGGGGTTGTTATGCCGCCTGTTTACGGGCCCTTTCTTCTAAAATTCCCAACTTTGAACAATTGGGACTGCCCAACATTGTGCGGGAAATGGCGGAACGCCCCCGGGGACTAATTCTAGTGACGGGACAAACTGGCTCCGGTAAAACCACCACTTTGGCAGCAATTTTAGACTTAATTAACCGCACCAGGGCCGAACATATTCTCACCATCGAAGATCCGATCGAGTATGTGTTTCCCAACGTGCGCAGTCTTTTTCACCAGCGGCAACGGGGGGAAGATACGAAAAGTTTCTCCAATGCTCTGCGGGCAGCGTTACGGGAAGATCCGGACATTGTACTGGTGGGAGAATTGCGGGATTTGGAAACCATTGCCCTTGCCATCACTGCGGCAGAAACCGGACACTTGGTTTTTGGCACTCTCCACACCAACTCAGCAGCGGGCACCATTGACCGGATGTTGGATGTGTTTCCGGCTAACCAACAGGCCCAAATTAGAGCCATGTTATCCAACTCTTTACTAGCGGTATTTGCCCAAAACTTAGTCAAGAAAAAGTCCCCCAAACCCGGGGAGTTTGGCCGGGCCCTAGTGCAGGAAATTATGGTCATTACCCCGGCGATCGCCAACCTAATTCGGGAAGGCAAAGCGGCCCAGATTTATTCCGCCATTCAAACCGGAGCAAAACTAGGTATGCAGACCATGGAACAGGGCCTGGCCACGTTGGTGGTGTCGGGGGTAATTTCCCTGGAAGAAGGTTTAGCTAAGAGTGGTAAGCCGGACGAGCTACAGCGCTTAATCGGTGGCATGACCCCCCAGGTTGCCGCTAAACGTCGTTAGCATACGGAAATATACCGATTAACATAAGTTTTTCGGTGCAATCCCCCTAATCATCTGACCCCAAACTATTAAGCTCGTAAAATTGTGACGGAGACAATTAACCATGGCTACGTTTGTCGCTCAAGTTAAAGATCGTAAAGGTAAAACCACCAAAGCCAAGGTGGAAGCCATGAGTCCAGAACAGGCTCGTACCATCCTCCGCCAACAATACGCGGCGATCGGCCCCATTAAGCCAGCCGGAGGGGAAATAAACCTCGAATTCCTGGAAAATTTACTTAACAACGTTAGTGTCAAGGACAAAGCGGTTTTCTCCCGACAGTTTTCCGTCATGATCAACGCTGGCGTGGCGATCGTTCGTTGTTTGGGGGTGCTGTCGGAACAATGTCCTAATCCCAAACTGAAAAGGGCATTAACGGGTATTAGTGGGGAAGTTCAACAGGGCACTAACCTTTCTGAAGCCATGGGCAAATATCCCGAATGTTTTGATGACCTCTACGTCAGCATGGTGGAAGCAGGGGAAACGGGGGGGGTTTTAGACGAAGTTCTCAACCGACTTTCCAAACTGCTGGAAGACATGGCCCGTCTGCAAAACCAAATTAAATCCGCCATGGCTTATCCGGTGGCAGTAGGTTTCTTGGCGGTGGTGGCTTTTCTCGGTATGACCATCTTCCTCATCCCTGTCTTTGCGGGAATTTTTGATGACCTGGGGGGAGAACTGCCCGCTTTAACCAAATTTATGGTCGGCCTAAGTAACTTTTTAAGAAGTCCAATGGCCGTCATCCCCGTAATTGTTATTGTGGTTGCCGTTTTTCTATTCAAAAAATATTACGGAACCTATGCTGGGCGGCGACAAGTCGATGCGGTGATGTTGAAACTACCTTTGTTTGGTCCCCTGAATGAAAAAACCGCTGTAGCTAGGTTTTGCCGGGTATTTGGCACCCTTACCCGTTCGGGGGTTCCCATTATTCAGTCTTTGGAAATTGTTTGTAATACTGTGCCCAATAAAGTGATTTCCGATGCGATCGCCGGGGCTATTAGTGAAATTCAACAGGGGGGCATGATGAGTTTGGCTCTGCAACAAAGTAAGGTTTTCCCCTCTTTGGCGATTCAAATGATTAGTATTGGGGAAGAAACGGGGGAACTGGATGCCATGATGATGAAAGTGGCGGACTTCTATGAAGACGAAGTAGAACAAACCGTCAAAGCGTTGACTAGTATTATAGAACCAGCTATGATGGTGCTGATTGCCGGTATGGTCGGGACAATTTTGCTTTCCATGTATCTACCCATGTTTGCCATCTTTGATCAGTTAGGTTAATTCAATTTTTGCCGCTGTAGTTGTGAAGAGAGTAGGGCGTCACAAAAAAAGTATTAGCGCTCTGCTTTCTTCTGATTGCTTGTGACAACTTGCTTTGATCAATGCATGAAGCAACAGGGCGATCGCCACCATTACTTAGGAGGTCGACGTTTTTTGTGACCATTACTGGCCAATTTTGACCACGGCTTAGTCATTGGGGGTTCCTTGCCGGGGGACGCTTGGGAACTCGCGATCAGGAACAAGAGAAGGGCGACGAAATTACGTTCTGGGGGGCCGCTTTGCCCTAGGGAAACTTGCAGAGAAGGTTAAACTTAAAGGAAAATGATCGTAACCAATATCCACGGGCAAATAAGGCATTCCTCTGGTTTCGCCTTTTTATCCATCGACCCCAACCTGACAGCATGGAAATAACTGCGGTTCAATCCTCCTACTATGGCGACATGGCTTTCAAAACGCCGCCGCCGGATCTTGAATCACTTCTGCTTAAAGAGCGCATCGTTTACTTGGGAATGCCGCTTTTCTCCTCCGACGAGGTCAAGCAACAGGTCGGCATTGATGTGACCCAGTTGATTATTGCCCAACTGCTCTATCTCCAATTCGACGATCCCGATAAACCAATCTATTTTTATATCAACTCCACTGGCACTTCCTGGTACACCGGCGATGCAGTGGGTTTTGAGACCGAAGCCTTCGCCATTTGCGACACCCTCAACTACATCAAGCCCCCAGTGCATACCATTTGCATTGGTCAAGCCATGGGCACCGCCGCCATGATTCTTTCCTCTGGCACTAAGGGTTACCGTGCTAGTCTGCCCCACGCCACCATTGTCCTCAACCAAAACCGCACCGGAGCCCAGGGTCAGGCAACGGATATCCAAATTCGGGCCAAAGAAGTGATTTCCAACAAACAGACTATGCTGGAAATTCTTTCCCTCAACACTGGCCAAACCCAGGAAAAGTTAGCTAAAGACATGGACCGAACCTTTTACCTCACCCCTGCCCAGGCCAAGGAGTATGGACTGATTGACCGGGTGTTAGAAAGTCCAGCGGAATTGCCTAAACCAATGGCAGTGATTTAGTTAGTTTCCATTCTTTCCTGCCAACCAAGCCCCCTTAGGTCAAATCCCGACCTTTTTAATGTAGCCAAATTCCCTTCCCAAATTTAAGCGTAGAAACCCATGCCTATAGGTGTTCCCAGTGTTCCGTTTCGTCTTCCCGGCAGTCAGTATGAACGGTGGATTGATATTTATACTCGGCTGAGCCAAGAGCGGATTATTTTCCTTGGCCAAGAGGTGAATGATTCGATCGCCAATCGGATTGTGGCATTTTTGTTATACCTGGATTCCGATGATCCGAGTAAGCCGATTTATCTCTATATCAATTCCCCTGGTGGTTCAGTAACTGCGGGTATGGCCATTTACGACACCATGCAATATATCAAGGCAGAAGTGATCACCATTTGCGTTGGTTTGGCCGCATCCATGGGGGCGTTTTTGTTAGCCTCCGGGGCACCAGGAAAACGGTTAGCCCTGCCCCATGCCCGGATTATGATCCACCAACCCATGGGCGGTACTGGCCGCCGTCAAGCAACGGACATTGACATTGAAGCCAGGGAAATTCTCCGCATTCGTCAACAGTTGAACGAAATTATGGCCCAACGTACCGGCCAAACTGTGGAAAAAATTGCCAAGGATACCGACCGGGACTATTTCCTATCAGCGGCAGAAGCAAAGGAGTACGGCTTGATCGATAAAGTGATTGAAAACTCCACCATGGGCAATAACTAAGCTAATAGCCCAATCAATAATTGTTTCTTGGCAAAACCTCTGGCAAGGTTCCAAGATAAGATCCATCTCCCCATT
Organism: Synechocystis sp. IPPAS B-1465; assembly: GCF_003015225.1. Lineage (GTDB taxonomy): Bacteria > Cyanobacteriota > Cyanobacteriia > Cyanobacteriales > Microcystaceae > Synechocystis. The sequence goes on from NZ_CP028094.1 coordinate 2,208,075, forward strand.
ACGGTTAAAACAAACCTGGGGAGATTTTTTTGCTCTGGAAATTGATCACAGAAGGGAGTTCAGTCAGAATCCTGAGTCAGCCGCCGGAATCCCTTCCGGGCCGGGACTTTGAGCAGATTTACAGGGTTTAGCCCATCAATGTTCTAAATCGGCGATCGCCTTGGGCACGGCACTGGTTAACACATCGGGGCCTTGGGCAGTGACCAATACGTCATCCTCAATGCGAATGCCAATACCTCGCCATTGTTCCGGCACTTCCGGCTGTCCTTCGGCGGGTTTAATATCGGGGGCGATGTAAATACCCGGTTCTACGGTGAGCACTTGCCCTGGCTCCAACACCGTCCAGGTTTCCTTATCCTGTTTGTAATTGCCGGCATCGTGGACATCTAGCCCCAGCCAATGGCCGGTGCGATGCATATAGAAGGGCTTATATTTTTCTTCTTTGATAATTTCCTCCTTATTTCCCACCAGTAGACCCAAATCCATCAGACCATCCACAATCACGGACACTGCCGCATCATGGTATTCGTGGTAGGGATTGCCCGCCTGTACCTTGGCGATCGCCGCTTCCTGGGCAGTTAGAACAATTTCGTAGAGGGTGCGTTGTTCGGGACTAAATTTACCGTTGATGGGAAAGGTACGGGTGATGTCACCGTTATAGTAACCGTAGGCACAACCTGCATCGATGAGTAGTAAATCCCCATCTTGCAAAGGGCAGTCATTGTTGATGTAGTGCAAAATACAGGCATTTTTTCCTGCCGCCACAATGGAAGGATAAGCCGGCCCCAGGCCCCCTTCCCGCCGAAAAATAATTTCCAATTCCGCCTGCACTTGATATTCGTAATGTCCCGGTCGAGCAAATTCCATGGCCCGTTGATGGGCGATCGCCGACAGGTCACAGGCCCGCCGCAACAAGGCTAATTCAGTTTCACTTTTAACTTGCCGGAGGGGATGCACCAAGGGATGGGAATTCACTAAAGCTTGGGGACCATAGCCTTGGCGGGGATAGGCGGCCAATTGTTTTTGCCAGTGCTTGAGGATGGTTTGATTTAACGCTTCATCTCGACCGAGGTGGTAATGGATTTTATCTGCCTTTTCCAGATATTTCGGTAAATGCTCATCCAATTCCCCAATGGGATAGGCAATGTCCGACCCAAAGCTGGATTGAACCCCCTCCACACCGTAGCGAATGCCCGTCCAGGTTTCCTTGGCTGGATCCTTGGGTTGCACAAATAGAATAAATTGATGTTCTTCGTGGTGGGGCGCAAAAACGGCGATCGCCTCCGGTTCATTGAAGCCCGTCAGGTAATAAAAATCACTATCTTGACGAAATACGTATTCCACATCGTTGTGCATCACCGCCTGGGGCGCACTGGCAAAAATGGCCGTCCCCTGGCCTAGCTTGGCCATTAGGCGATCGCGACGTTGACGATATTCAGCGGAACTAACAACCGGATGCATGGGCAAAAGTCAGACGAGTGAAAGGTCAATTCCCCCATTTTACCGGCTCGGAAAAAAGCACGACCAGATTCAAACCGGAGGTTCATGGGGCAGGGGGATAATACTTGCCCAAAAGCAAAGATAACTTTTCGTAGGTGGCGGCAGGAAACTTGTCCGGGGGAGTTAGCACCGCATACTGTAAAGCTCTGTGGGCAATGGATTCAAAGGGATTGGCCGCCAATTGTTTGACCGTTTCCAGGATCACCTGTTGGGCATTGACCGCATTTTTTTGCAGATTACCAATCACCATTTCCACCGTCACATGGTCATGGTCTGGGTGCCAGCAGTCATAGTCCGTCACCAGGGCCAAAGTGGCGTAGGCAATTTCCGCTTCCCTAGCTAGCTTGGCCTCCGGCAAATTGGTCATACCAATGACAGTACCGCCCCAACTGCGATACAAATTCGATTCCGCAATGGTGGAAAAGGCTGGTCCTTCCATGGACACATAGGTTCCCCGATCGTGGAGCGTCACCCCTTCCAACTCCAAACCGGCGATCGCCGTAGAGAGACACTGGGCTAACTGAGGGCAAATCGGATTACCAAAACCAATGTGGGCCACAATCCCCTCGCCAAAAAAAGTGGAGATTCGCTGGCGGGTGCGGTCAATGAATTGATCCGGAACGACCATATCCAAAGGTTTTGCTTCTGCCTGCAAAGAACCCACCGCTGACGCAGAAATTAAATATTTCACCCCCAACTGTTTCATGCCATGGATATTGGCTCGAAAAGGAATCTCACTGGGCAAAAGGTGATGTCCCCGACCATGGCGGGCTAAAAAGGCCACCCGCACCCCGGCCAATTCCCCCACAATGAAACTGTCCGAGGGAGCGCCAAAGGGAGTATCAAGGGTTACCTCCTCAACATTTTTGAGGGCTTCCATTTGATAGAGGCCGCTGCCGCCGATGATGCCAATTGGTGCATTTACCATGGTGGAATTTTTTCTAATAAAACAACTGACCCTTCCAGGCTTAGTCTTCGTCCATATCGTCACTGCCGTCATCGCCATAGAGATTATCATCCCCATCCATCAACTCAGCAATGTCCACATCTTCGTCACTCATATTGCTGGTGGTACCTTCTTCAATTTCCCGATAAATCAAACGATTATTACTTTCTAGCCAGTCAATTAGGGACTGCTCACGGGTAACGGGCAAAACTGCCGCCGGCTCGTAACGGGCTTCTCGACGGAGGGAGGGATTGTACATAGTGCTTAGTGCCAACTATTGAATTATCTATACTTGAGCGACCCATCATTATAGCAAAATGGGCTTCTAGTCTGGAACAGTGGGTAAATTTCGGATTAGCTGACGCAACACTTCGGTTTTAGTCCGCCCTTCCGCCGCACAGTAACGCTCCAAATGAACCAAATCTTTTTCGGGTAAGCGAATTGTTAGTACCTTGTCGGATTTCGGTTTTGTTCTAATCATTGCCCTCACAGGATCCTTCTCTTTCCCCAGCATAGCAACTTTCAGGGGATTACCATGGCATCACAGTAGGCGATCGCCTCTCCCTTTTGACATGGTCAAGTTGCCCTAAGAGCGTGTTTGAAAAGTCGGCATAATTGGGAAAAATGGTGAAGAATATAGAATTTTCACCGTAATGATACTGAGAGAATTTTACAGCAGCGACATCAGTGATAGCCAGTAGCAATTGGTAGAATCCAATCTCCCCCAAGCAAAAAGTGGGGGAAGAAAACGGAAAACTAATCCGAGGGAAGTGCTTAATGCCATTTTTTACATGCTCAGAGCGGGTTGTGCTTGGCGACTTCTACCCCATGATTTTCCCAAATGGCGAACAGTCTATGGTTATTTCCGACAGTGGCAGGAAGACGGTACCTGGAAAAAATTGAATCACATCCTCAGAAAGAAGATTCGACTTAAGGCCGGAAGAAATGCCAACCCTAGTGCTGGTTGTTTGGACTCACTCACAGTCAGTGAGAAAGGCTGGCGCTGGACAAGAAAGTGGTTATGACGGTGGAAAAAAGGTCAATGGTCGTAAACGTACAATCCTCGTGGATACCATGGGATTACTTCTCGATGTTGTGGTTCACAGCGCTCATCGCTCAGACCACCAAGGTCTTACTCTACTCGGTACTTGGTTTGCTCCTCTATGGCAGTGCCTGCAATTGATATGGACTGATAGCACTTTTGGCAGTAAGAATTTTACTGCCTGGGTTAATGAGACCTTTGGCTAGAATTTGGAAATCGTCAGCAAAAAGGATGGACAAAAGGGTTTTGAGGTTTTGCCTCGACGTTGGGTTGTTGAACGTACCTTTGCTTGGTTTGGTCGCTACCGTCGTTTAAGCAAGGATTATGAATATTTACCTACCACCAGTGAGACAATGCTCTATGTTGCCATGCTCCATCTCATGCTCCGAAGGCTTTGCCTCGAACTTTTCAAACATATTCTTAAGTTCCTTTGGGCTTAAAAAAGCTCCCGTGAGAACTATGGCTAACCCTTGCCATTGCTAATGGGTGGGCCCCAGGTTTTACGCTACCGTGGACAATAGTGACAATGCCAACACTTTTTGCAAATTTCCAACTTTTCCATGACCGTTCCTGCCCCCCACCAGAAAGCCAAAGGTCTTAAGCCCGGTAGTCCCCGCCCCGCCAAGGAACTCTGTAGTGATTGCGGTCTGTGTGACACCTACTATATCCATTACGTTAAAGAAGCCTGTGCTTTCATTAACCAGCAGTTTGACCATTTGGAGGAGCAGACCCATGGCCGGTCGAGAGAACTGGGTAAAGAAGATGAGGTTTATTTTGGTGTTCACCAAAAAATGCTCACCGCCCAGAAAAAAGAACCTATCCCCGGGGCCCAGTGGACAGGCATTGTCAGCACCATTGGTTGTGAAATGCTAAACAAAGGCCTGGTAGAAGGGGTGGTCTGTGTGCAAAATACCCCCGAAGATCGTTTCCAGCCCCAGGTGGTAATCGCCAGAACTCCAGCCGAAGTGCTAGCCGCCAAGGTTAATAAACCCACCCTTTCCCCCAATTTATCCGTGTTAGAGGAAGTGGAGAAGTCAGGTTTGAAGCGATTATTAGTTATTGGGGTGGGTTGCCAAATCCAAGCTCTGCGGGCGGTGGAAAAACAATTGGGTTTGGAAAAACTTTATGTGTTGGGAACGCCCTGTGTGGATAATGTTTCCCGGGCTGGGTTACAGAAGTTTTTGGAAACTACTAGTAGATCGCCAGAAACGGTAGTTTATTACGAATTTATGCAGGATTTCCGGGTACATTTTAAACATGAAGACGGCTCGACGGAATTGGTCCCCTTCTTTGGCTTAAAAACAAATCAATTGAAGGAGGTTTTTGCCCCTTCTTGCATGAGTTGTTTTGATTACGTCAACGGTTTGGCAGATCTGGTAGTGGGTTATATGGGGGCTCCCTTTGGCTGGCAATGGTTAGTGGTACGCAATCAAACGGGCCAAGAAATGTTAGACCTAGTGCAAGACCAACTACATATTGGGCAAGTAAGTTCCAGTGGCGATCGCCATCAGGCAGTGCAACAGGGGATTACGGCCTACGACAAGGCGGTAACGTTACCCATGTGGGTGGCAAAAATAATGGGCTTAGTAATTGATAAAATTGGCCCCACGGGTCTGGAATATGCTCGCTTTTCCATTGATTCCCACTTCACCCGTAACTATTTGTATGTCAAACGGAACCATCCGGAAAAGTTGGCTGACCACGTCCCTCCCTTCGCCAAGAAAATTGTTGAGCAGTATAAACTTCCCCAGCAATAAACCCCAATAAAATTCAAGGAAGGCTATGAAAAAATCCTTATTTATGGTCGGTACGCTAGCATTTTTTTCTGGTTTGCCCGCTGGTGGTGCCTGGGGAGAATCCCTCGATAACAAAGTGCAAACTATTTTGGACGAACATTATCAAAACCGTCGAGAGCCTGAGTTTTTTAGTGCGATTCAGTTGTCCACTAAAGTGGGGGATGGGGATATTAAAACCTACGTGGTGGGAACCAAAAGCCATGCCCCTAATAGTCCGCCCATAGATGCCAAAAGTCTGTTTCAAATTGGCAGTATAACCAAATCTTTTACTTCAGTTTTATTGCTCCAAGCAGAGGCGGAAAATAAAGTTAATTTGGGGGATGACTTTACCACTTATCTACCGGAATATGACCACTGGAATGGAGTAACCATTACTCAACTATTGAATATGACTTCCGGGTTACCCAACTACAGTGATAGTCCCACCCTTAACTATGGCTTTGTGCAAAGCCCGGAGCGCATCTGGCAAGATAAGGAATTGGTGGATGTGGTGTATCCCCAGCCTAACTTGCCGGCTCCACCCCTAAATACTGGCTATGCCTACACTAACACTGCTTACACATTGGGGGGTCTGGTGTTAGAAAAGGTTTATGGTCAAAGTTATGCCGAATTAATTGATAAAAAACTTTTGCAACCGTTGGAACTAAACAATACTTTTTATCCCATTCCTAGTTATCCCCCGGACATTTTAGATCGCATGGTGGAAGGCAGTAGTTTTAACCCGTACACCAATCCTGAATTAGCAGGAAAACCGGTGGCTAATGGCAATCTTTCCTGGGCTGGAGCGGCTGGAGGACTGGTAGCTAACACGGAAGATATTATTAATTGGGTTAGGGCTTTGTTTGTAGAAGATCAACTACTGTCAACGGAGCAAAAAACACAGTTAACCCGACTAGTTTCCCTCATTACTGGTAAGCTCATTGATGGTACGACTTCGGAAGAGCAGAGGGGTTTTGGTTTGGGTGTTGTCCAAGGTTACCACGAAGATTGGGGACAGTATTGGTTTTACCAGGGGGAGACCATTGGTCATCGCTCTTTTTATCTTTATTTTCCCTGTAATGAGGTAATTATTTCTGCCTTGTTTAATAGTGCAGTTGATGATCAAAATAACGATGTTAAACCCCTTCTGGTTGGTGTTTACGAAGCTCTTTTAGACGACCAGCCAAGCTTGGCTTGCAAAACTAAATAATGATGGCGGTAGATCCCAATCTTTTTCCTCTAATTGCTGTGATTATTCTAGGAGGATCTGCGCTGTTAGATTTTCTGTTGGGGGATCCTAAATCTTGGCGACATCCAGTGGAATTTATTGGTTCAGTCATTAACTTTGCTAGCCAGTTGATCATCCGCAAAGTTAATGATAAAAATTCTAGACGTTTATGGGGCATTTTTTTAGGATTAAAAATCATTATCAGCAGTGGTTTTCTAGCTTGGTTAATCGTTTACTTGGCTGAAAAAGTCTCCCCTGTTTTAGCAGTAATTATCCAAATAATTGGGGTAGCAAGTTGTTTTGCTGGCCATAGTTTAGCCCAAGCGGCCCAGTCAGTGATAGAACCATTAAAAGCGGGAGATTTGCCCACTGCCCGACAAAAATTAGCCCTATTCGTGGGTAGGGATACGAATAATTTATCGGAGAGGGAAATCCTGCGGGCCACAGTGGAAAGCGTGGCGGAAAACACAGTGGATGGGGTTACTAGTCCTCTTTTTTATGCTCTTTTGGGCATTCTTTTTCCTTTTGTTGGCCCCTGGCCCCTGGCGATCGCCTATAAAGCGGCCAGTACCCTGGATTCCATGGTGGGCTATAAACGGGAACCCTATACTGATTTAGGCTGGTTCAGTGCCCGTCTGGAGGATTATTTAACCTGGCTACCCTGTCGATTAACGGTGTTTATGTTGGCAATTTTATCGGGAAAACCAAAACAAACTTGGGCCATTGTCCGTCGGGATGGGCCCCTGGATCCTAGTCCCAATTCCGGTTGGAGCGAAGCCATTTATGCCGCTATTTTGGGCATACAACTAGGAGGAGATAACTATTACCAGGGAGTATTGAAAAGCAAACCTTTATTGGGAGATGGGATTCAGCCTTTAACCATAGCCAAAATTGCCCAAAGTTTATGGTATTCCCGCACGGTTTTTCTTTGGCAATTATTATTAGGCTTAACAGTAATATTAGCTATCCAAGCGGGCGCTATGTCGGAGATAAGCTTCAATAAAATCTGATAATTCCCCATCCATCACGCCCCCCACATCGGTGGTTTCCACATTAGTCCGCAAATCTTTGACCAATTGGTAAGGATGAAAAACATAGTTGCGAATTTGGGTGCCCCAGGCCGCTTCCACCATGTCCCCTCGAATTTCGGCGATCGCCTGGGCCCGTTGCTCTTCTAGGACAATTAATAACTTAGCTTTGAGAATGGCTAGGGCCTTTTCTTTATTTTGTAACTGGGAACGTTCCTGGGTGCAACGCACAGCCAAACCTGTGGGTAGATGAACAATCCGTACAGCGGTTTCCACTTTGTTCACGTTTTGCCCGCCTTTACCGCCGGCCCTGGAGGTGGAAATGTCCAAATCCTTATCCGGAATATCCAAACTAATTGCTTCTTCCCCCAGCAAAGGCATCACTTCCACCCCAGCAAAGCTAGTCTGGCGTTTACCGTTGGCATTAAAAGGAGAAATACGCACCAAACGATGGGTGCCCTTTTCCGATTTGAGGTAACCGTAGGCGTAACGCCCTTCAATCTCCAACGTGACGGATTTTAAGCCCGCTTCGTCTCCCTCGGAAATTTCCGCCAAATGGACTTTGTAGCCCTGTTTTTCGCTCCAACGGGTGTACATCCGCAGCAGCATTTCCGCCCAGTCTTGGGCATCGGTCCCTCCAGCCCCCGCATTGATAGTTAAAGTGGCCCCTTTCGCGTCATAGGGGCCAGACAGTAACTGCTGCAGTTCCCAACGGTCTAATTCTTTTTGCAGTTGTTCCAGGGTAGTTTCCGCTTCCGTCAGTAGGGCTTGGTCGTCCTCTAACTCCAAAAGCTCCACAATGGCCTGGCTATCTTGCCACTGCTGTTGCCAAATGCCCCATTGCTCTAACTGGGATTTTGTTTCGTTCAAAGTCTGGAGAATTTGTTGGGCTTGGTCCGTATCGTCCCAAAAATCCGGTTGGGCGGCGCACTGCTCCAAGTCTTGAACTTTGGCTTTTAATCCTGGCAGGTCAAAGATAGTCCTGGGTTTGCCCCAGGCGAGAGGAGATTAGTTCTAGGTTTCTTTTCAGGTCTGTTAATTCGGTGATCATTGAGCAAAAACAGTCTTTGACGCCAATCCAAGTATATGACCATTGGGCTAGCCCCGCACTGAGGGGGATTCATCAACAAAACTTATCGTGTTTGTCAAGATTTGTTAATTTTGCTTGGCTAGTCAAATTATTATCCCTATCATTTTGTAAATATGGATACAGAAATTATTCCTTTGACTTCCAAATTGCCCTGGTTGTCGTTCCTAGAGTCTTGGATTTTCTCCCGCTTTAGGGAACTTCAGTGGGGACTTGGGTAGGGAATCCCCGGATAAGTGCTAAAGAACTGGGCAGGCTCGGGGGTGCTTTTGGGAAGAATTTCGCCGGTTAGTAAAATGGAGAGGACTTTATGTCGCCACAAATGAACCTGTTTAATGCAACGGCATCGACGCCGGTCAATGAAATAGCTGGGGGTTGGCACGGTTTTTGTCAGATTACGTATAACCGAGATACTTGGGTCAAATTACTGGAGAAGCCGGGGAGCTATGCCTTCGATGAGGCTAAGTTACTTTGCCAGGATACTTCCACCACCTGGGTTGCCTGGGTGCCGGACCACGGGGAAGTTGTTTTAGACCGCAGTGATTTTTATTGTTAAACAGTTTGGCGACCGAAGTTGGCGATCCGGGTTGATATGCTGCCCAAGCTAGAATCTTTCTGGATCGCTGAAGTTGAGATTACTCGTCTAGACCGAAATCTGGGGCCAGGGGAGGGACGATCGCCTCTTCGTTGGGGGAGTCCACTGGACCGCGGAAAATAAACACAGTGGTGTTGGTTTGGCTAGCGATTTGGGTGGGTAAATTGCCGTGGATGACATTTTTGAGCAATCCTTCCCTACTGGCCCCCAGCACGATTGCCGCACATTCACGCATTTCCGCCAGGTCACTGAGGGCATCGGCAATGGAAGTGGAGCACACAGGAATGGGAATAATCGGTCTTTGTAACTGTTCTGACCACCGTTCTGCCAGGTTTTTTAAATCGTAAAAAGGGTCATAGCGCTGGGATTGACGGGGTAGATAAACTTTAGAAATCAGTAGCTGGGGGTTATTTTCCTCCGGGTAAAGGGAAAACAACGCCGGCAACAGATTTAACATTTTTTCAATGTTGGGGCCTCCCGCTACCGGCATTAACCAGTGGGCCATGGGGGATAAATAGCGGGGATAGGCGTGGTCATTGGTGCCCTGTTTAACCATTAATAAAGAGCAGGGGGCTTGGTCAATCAGGCGATCCGTGATTTGGCCAAAAATTTGGCCGCCAATGGGCATTTCCCCTTGCCATTCAAGGATTAGCAGGTCGCTATGGCGGGTTTGAATGGTATCAAGGATGGTGTCGGTAATGCTGTAGGCCAGCTTGATTTCCGTATGGAATAACACTCTCTGGTGGCGGGCAATGCGTTCCAGTTTTTGCATCAGTTGCCGTTGCCTCTGCCATTGCACCCTTTGCACAGAAGGGGATTGAGCTTTAGATACCTTGACCACCTGCAAACAGTCAATTTCGTAGTTTTGCTTTTTGGCGATTGCCGCCGCAATTTGAAACAAAACTAAAGCACTATCGGAGTCCCGGATGGGTAATAAAATGCGCCCTTCTCCCACCAACGGCGATCGGGTTTGGTATACGCTGTAGGCGGGATGGGGAGGATGGATAATTTGCCCCCCTAACTGACTCACTTCCTCCCGAATAATGTCTGTGCGGGTGATAATGCCCACTAATTTGTTGTCCCCTTCCACCACCGGCAACCGGGAAAGTTGATAACGGTTGAGCAAATAGAGCACATCACTGAGGGGCGCTTCCGGATCTACAGTGATGGGATTGGGGGTCATAATTTGCTTAAGGGCAATGTGCACCGACTCCTGGGCCGCATTGGCCAAATCCGTTTGGGTAAATACCCCCACCAGTTTGCCCCCCTGCACCACGGGAAAGCCCCGGTGATGGGAATTGGACATAATCGGTAGCACCTGGGCTAGGGTGAGACTCTGCTCCAGGCTTTCCACCTCCGTTTTCATTACCTGGCCAGCTCGGATATCAGCGAGAAAGTCATGGTCTGGCTTTTCCTCTGCCAAAAAAATGCCCTTGGTTTCCAGCAAATGATCGTACAAAGAACGGGGAAAGAGACTTTCCGCCACTAGATAGGACGTGGCACAGGCCACCATCAGGGGAAGCACCACGTTGAAATTGCCCGTTAGCTCAAAAACAATGATGATCGCCGTCACTGGCACCCGCACCACACTAGTGAAAAAAGCGCCCATCCCCGCCAGGGCAAAGGTAGTTTGGGTAACTTGATCTTGCCAATAACTGCCAAATTCCCCCACCAGATAACCCAGGGCCGACCCCATCACTAAAGCCGGCGCAAATAATCCTCCCGGCGCATCGGTGCTGTAGGCCAGGATAGTCAAAATGAAATGGGCCACTAAGGTCAAAACTACCTGATGCCAACTCAGTTCTCCGGAAGTAACAAATTCCCTCAGCCCTGCATTGTCCCGAAAAAAGCTCGGCAATAGGGCGATCGCCACGCCGGAAATTAAGCCCACAACACCAATGCGAATAACCAGGGAAAGGTTCTGTTTTCTTTGCCAGTTTTGCAGGGAGAGAATACTGCGGTTGAGCAAAACCCCCAAAATGCCAGCCAAAATTCCCAGTAAAAGATAGAAAGGAATCTCCCCCGTAGTAAAACGCACCGTTGGGCTATTGCTTAAGCTATGGGCCAGGTTAAGGTCACTGGATTGGAATACCAAAGACGTGACAGCCCCCACGAAGGAAGCGACGATCGCCGTTTCTAGGGTCAAGCTAGACACATCCCGCATTAATTCTTCCACCACAAACAAAACCCCAGCAATGGGGGTGGTGAAGCCCGCCGCTAATCCCGCCGCCGCCCCGGCCGCAATCATTTGCCGCCGATGTTCCGGGGAAGTGGGAAACCACCGACTCAACTGGGCCGCTAGAGCTGCGCCAATATGAACCGTGGGAGCCCGCCGTCCCAAGGTCATGCCTCCCCCCAGCACTAGCACTGTTCCCAACAGCTTGACCACCGCCACCCGCCAATCTAGGGGAATAGGATACCGAGCCAGGGCCGCTTTCACCTGGGGAATGCCACCGCCCCCCGCCGGTCGGGAAAATTGTTCAATTAATGCCCCCGCCAAACCCCCAAACACCAAGCCAAAACAGGGCAGCACCCAAATGGCCCCATAGGTATCCGCCAGACTCAAACGGCTGGACCCTAACCAGTTGACTCCGTTTTTAATTACTAAGGCCGCTAGGGCAGAAACAAATCCGATCACACAGGCTTCGGCGATCGCATAACGGCTATCGATGGCAGTGCGGCCATAGTGTCGAGAGCGCAACCATTGTTGCCACCGTTGCCAAAAGGGAAACCAAGCCATGGAGAGAAGAGAATTACTAAAACAGGTTTAGGGCAAATTTGGGGATTGCGTCGCCATCCGGCAATCAGTTTGTTACAATGGCAGCGGTCACCACAGCCTTTGAAGAGAGCGTCTTTGAGCCAAGTTGTTAATATCCCTACCCTAGATACCTTAGCGCAGGAACTGGCCGCTATTCAGCAAACTGGTTCTAAACGTATTGCCCTGCTAGGATCTCGCCATGTGCCGATAACCCACCAACAGTTGATCGAAATGATGAGCTACGCCTTGGTGTTGGGGGGTAACCATCTGGTCACTTCCGGCGCTACGGGCACTAATTCGGCCGTCATTAAGGGGGCTATGCGGGCCGATCCTAATTTACTCACGGTAATTTTGCCCCAAAGTTTAGACCGCCAGCCAAGAGAATCCCGTAATCAGTTGGGACAGGTAGTCCATCTGGTGGAAAATACTGAAAATGATAGTCTTTCCCTGGGGGAAGCCAGCACCATTTGTAACCGAGAAATTGTCAGTCGTTGTCAACAGTTGATTTGCTTTGCATTCCACGAAAGTCATACCCTTTTGCAAACCTGTGCGGAAGCAGAGGAGCAAAGAAAACTGGTCACCCTTTTCTATTTTGATTAATTCTAGGGATTTAAATTTTGCTGATTGGCTAGAGCGGCGTTGGGTGACTCCTTCCTATGCTGGTTGGTTGCTTTTGGTGCTGGCCGTTTGTTTATTTGGAGCTGCCACTAACTCCATGGCCGGCTGGTTATACGTCATCAGCGGCATCAGCTTTGCCCTCTTGATTATTGCGGCTATTTTGCCTTGGCGATCGCTCCGGCAGTTGCAGTTAGAACGTTTTCCCATTCAGCCGGTGAGTGCGGGGGAAGATTTGACCATTACCCTCCGACTCCATAACAACCATAAGGAGGCAAAAAATTTACTCCAGGTGTGGGATGTATTACCCACAGGTTTGGGACGGCCCCAAGGTGAGGCGGTCGAACTGGTTGCCCCCAAGGATTTTTACCAATGGAGTTATTTCCAGCCCACCCACCGGAGGGGAGTTTACCACTGGCAAAAGTTGGAATTACGCTCCGGTGCCCCCCTGGGTTTGTTTTGGTGTCGTCGCAGTCAGGCTCTCCCCGTGAAAGCCATTGTTTATCCCCAGGTGCTCAAGCTCCAACAATGTCCTTTGGTGGATGCTATTGGTACGGAGGATCAGGACAAGATCCAGAGCGATCGCCATTATCAGGCGGCGACGGAGGGCATAACGAAAACTTTACGGGCTTACCGTTTTGGTGATCCCACCAGGTTAATCCACTGGCGCAGTAGTGCCCGATTTGACCAATTTATGGTGCGGGAATTGGAAGTGGTGACAGGGGGTCAGGAGTTATTCATTGCCCTTGATAGTGCTAGTTCTTGGTCAGCAGAAATTTTTGAAGAGGCAGTCATTGCGGCGGCTTCTTTATATTTCTATGCGGTGCGGGCCCAGTTGAATGTGCGGCTATGGACAGCGGGGGCAGGCTTAGTGGCCGGTGGGCGATCGGTATTGGAAGCTTTAGCAGCGGTGCAAATGGAGGAATCTAACCAGCATGAACTACCCCGACGTATTCCTTTGCTGTGGATCACCGGCCGGGCTGACAGTGTGCAGGATTTGGCCAGTTACAGTCGTTGGCTCTATTTTGCTCCACCGGGGGCATCAGCTTCCCCTCACTCTGCCCTTTGTGCTGGCTTGATGGTTGAGGTAGGTAAAGATTTGTCCCAACAACTGCAGCGGCCTCCGAATTTTTCCCCAAGGATAGTTAGTTAGACATTAAAACAATACGTGTTTATGCTGAATGTGTCCTGGGTCACTCAATGGTGAATGGTGTTAGAGTAATATCATCAGCCACGATATGCTCCCCCCAGGCTTTTATCTCTCGTCAGGTTCAGCTATGTTTAAGGCTATTTTCCCAAGGTATTCCGTTGGCGATCGCCGTTTGCTAGAGTCAGTCCGCCACTCAGCTCAGCAGGGTTTCACCATGTTCGAGGTGCTGATTGCCTTGATGATTTCCTTTCTATTTCTGACAGGAACCCTGAATGCCATGGTAATGGCAACGGTAATGCGGGTTAAAGCGGAAAGAGAGGCCCAAGCTGGCTATTGGATAAAAGAAGATTTAGAGCAAGTTCGGGCATTAGCTGCAAACTTCAATCCGGCAACTGGTAATGGATGCCCTACAAGTGTGGGTGAAACTTTTCGAGATGCAAACAATAGTGCTGACGCCGATCCTAACAATGATGGACTAGCGAGCTTACCAGTTCCTGCCAACAAATCAATTGTCGGTGTAACAGCCGCTATTACTAGAACACCAGGGGTATCTAATAACGTTTTAACTCTTAGCTATCGTGTCAGGAACACCAATGTCACCGACAATGATATGGCTACCCTTGCAACACTTTACACCGAGGTTCTTCCTGCTGCCGCTCTTGCTTGTGAATAGATCATTGAGATGAATAATGGTGATGAAACTTCCTAATCCTACATTTCTTTTAAAACTGGTTTTCAATCCCCATCCATCTACGTCTAGTCAGGGATGGACACTAATTGAGATTGGTGTAGTCACAGTTATAGTAGGTATCTTAGCAGCCATGGCTTTCCCCAGTTTGGCAGGAATACAAGCTAGAAACCAAGTCAGAAGCAGAATGATTGAGGTCAGGGCTGCAGTACAGGAAGCCCAAAGAAATGCAATTAAAAGAGGTGCGACTTGCACTGTAACGATTGATGTTGCTGCTAGGAGTGTTAGGTTGCCCACCTCTCCACCTACCCCCATGGCTGGATGTTTAAATAACCCTGTAAGTATTCCTACGTCTGAACAAATCAGCTTTCTTGAACCATCCTCTGGTACGGTTGATATTTCTTTTTCTTATAAGGGCAATACAGTAAACTCACAGACGATAGTTTTGGGTTCCAGTAGAACATCCTATGAGCCATGCTTAGTAATTTCTTCCGGCTTGGGAATCGTGCGTTCTGGTTCCCGTGTAGGTGGTAACTGCGTAACTGGATTATGATTTGTTAAGTAAAATTAAGTTTTGTGAATATTTGTCTGGGTGTTTCTTTCACCACTTGCTTTTTTGATCACTATAAATATACTAAAGCCTAATGATCTTGAACAAGACTTTGCATTATGGCTTACAAGAATGAACTGATAAAAGCCTTAAAACTTTGCCTATTCACCCAAAAGAGCACATCAGGTTGGACATTAATCGAAATTGGCGTTGTGACCACAATTGTGGGAATTTTGGCCAGCGTGGCATTTCCCTCACTCATGGGCATAAAGGCTAAAATGGATACTAGGGGTGAATTTTCTGAGGTGGTACAGACTCTCCGACAGGCTCAACGTAATGCAGTCAAAATGGGTAGAGAATGTAGATTGATTATGGATACCACCAACACCCCACACCGCCTACAACTGGATCCCGATGCAAAATACACTGGATGTTTAACATTTCAGGAATTTCCTCTGAACAATAGTAAGTTCCATGAGAATTTTCCCGGTACAGCAATTCGCTTTTCTTACAAGGGAAACTCTACTAACATGGGAACGATGGTTATTCAGTCATCTTTTTCTCCCACAGTAAGTTATTGTTTGGCCATGTCTGGCATGATTGGTGTAATGAGAGCAGGGGTTTACGAAGGAGATCCAGAAACAGCTATTGATCCCACGCAATGCAGAACTGGTTATTAGCAAAACTAAGGAGATAAGACAGTGAAAATTCTATGGTACTTAATGACACGTAATTCCTCTAAAGGCTTTACACTACTCGAGTTACTGTTGGCCTCAATCATGACTTTTTTTGTGGTCAGTGCTACGGGCTATGCCATTTTAGTTATGACCAGGGAAAATATATCTTCTGACGTGTCCAGTGATTTGAGATTTAATACCGATAGGGCAACAGATTTCATAGCAGACGAAATAAGACAGGCCAACTTTTTGTCAACGAATACAGCTAACATACCGACAAATACAGGCACAGGTATAGAAAGTTGTGCAATGCAGACTGGTGAGCAATTTGTGATGGGATTAGCGGTTAGTTCTTCAGACGTAAACGTAGTTTATTACACAAAAACTCCTCCGGGCGGTGTATGGTTAGGGCCCAGTTCAATTTATCGTTGCGGGCCCTCATTGACTTCTAGTGGGCAGTTGGGATCGGGCAGAATCAGAAGTATTCTTGTTGATTCCATATCCACTGCGGCCGGCGCAACAACACCAACCTGCCCGTCTGGAACAACAAAAAGACCGACGACTCCTACCGCTGGCTTTTTTCTTTGTGTGGACAATAGTAACCAAAATTTAGTTCAACTACGATTAACGGCGGCATCTGACGAACTTGCTAATCGAGGGATGACAACAACTGGAGGTCAAGGCCGATTTGATAGTAAAGCTACCTACTCAGTTGTAACTACTGCTTTTACAAGAGCGGCATCTGATATTGCAACTTTAAATGAAAGTGGAACATGCACAGGCGTTACAGTGGCGGTTGATGGGAGAGCTGCTATACCTTTTTCTAGTGGAATGAGTGTGGTGGCAACATCTAGTAGCACAATGGTTTTTAGTCCTGGCACATGGACAAAAACAGGTAATAGCTATACCAGTGGAGGTTGTACAATTAATGCAGTCTTTTAAAGCAAAAATGGTAGCTTAAAATTATCTCTTTCCTAAATTATTGTCAGCAAAACTATAGTGAAACAGACCGTGTTATTCATTCCTGGATTTGCTGGAACCCCGGCCATGTGGGACTATCCCATAACTAATCTCGAGGATATTATCGATGCCCAAAGCTTGGTAATGGAAGGAGATTCGCTGCAGGCAATGGTGGATTTAGTTGTTAACAGCAACACACTGCCCGATAAATTTGCCCTGGTTGGCCATTCCATGGGGTCTTGGGTGGGAGCCGCCACCGCTGCCCTGCACCCAGAAAGAATTACTAAACTAGTGCTGATGGACGGTTGGGCTAGAAATAATGCTGCTAAAGCTGAAGAAATGGAAGCCACACTCAAGGCTCTGGAGGCAGGACAACACCAACAAGTTTTGGCTCAGCACTGCCCCAATGTTTTTTATGGTGATAATGCCAACTTTAGTAATAATGTTAAGTTTCTGCGGAGTCTCCAGGAATCTTTGCCGGCATCCCTAATTACGCAACAGTGGCAGGCCATGGCCAAAGACAACGATGTTCGTCACTTATTACCAAAAATTCAATGTCCCACCCTGGTGATCCATGGCCGTCATGATCCTTGGTTTGACTTGGACGAGAATTTATTCCTGGCCCAATCGATTCCCCATGCTCAATTCACCATCGTGGAAGATGCGGCCCACGGCACTCCCATTGAACAACCCCAAGCAACCACTGCTTTGTTGCGTCTTTTCCTCGGCAATTAAGATTTTGTGCAAACCACCCCAATGCCCATCATGTTGACTAAGCCCATCCGCAACCTAGGGAGTATGGAATCAAAGGTTGGGGTTTTCTGCAATGGTGACAGCTAAATCCTCCGGGTAGACGACGATATAGACTTTAATACCCGAATATTAAAAGCAGAAAAAAAGGGGGAACAGGTGGTAATTCCCGCTTCCCCAGCAATGGGCGATGGAGGTATCAAGACTAGAACTGTTTTTCAACCTGCTCAAACGTGTTGGACAATTCATTCCAACTTTTCTCTAGGCCAGCTTGCAATTCTTCCCAAGCCGCTTCACCGGACTGTTGCAGATCGTGCCATTTACCCATTAGGGCGTCCCGTTGAGCCTGAAGGTCTTTGAGGGATTTTTGATAGTTAACATTGGCATCTGCCGCTTTTTCTCTCGCTTCGGCAGTCATTTGGTCAATCTGGGCATTGAGCTTGTCAATTTTTGCCCTTACCTTCTCTTTGTAGGCTTCTTTTTCTTGGGCAGTCATAGTAGTGGGGTTAGACATAAAGGTTATCCTCATCTGTTTTTGTTTACTTTTCGCTTGCCGTCGGCTTTTTAATAAACCGCAGCACCCAGCCAGTGATGGGAAGAAGAAATTAAACGTTTCCCGGCATCACACCAGTAGGGTTAGTTAATGTTGTTTTGTGGAAATATTTATTTGACTGATTGGCCAAACTTGCTTGGTCTAGAATCTGCCAGTGATAGATAGGACTATCACGATTAGGGCTAAAGCCAAATTGGCAGCCAACCCGAAACCAATTAAATTCCGTCTAAACTGTTTCTTGGAATTTGGATCGATTTCTGATACAGGAGGAGAAACAGGATAAGCATTGATCAAACCCGAATCGGTGATCCGGTAGGCAGGCTCAACGTTGGGGGAAGAGGGCGCATTGGCTTTGCCGGTTGTTTCTTTCATTTCCGACTCTGGAGTCAGAGGCTTCTCCCTCTCTGTCAATCCCTTGGCGGCAACTTCAGAGGGAATTAGGTCGCTCCCATCACTGAAATGTTGGCCATGACTATTTTTAGCATTGGTTTCTTTTGCCAAAGCTACATTCTGGTTATCCATTGATAACCCTCCATCTAACGACAGCAAGTAATTTCCTTGCAATGACCCCATTATAACTCTCTGTCGTGCTTTTGTCAACTTAAAGTAATTTAACTTTAAATATATCGTTATAATTTTATAACTATTTTGTCATTACATAGCCTAAGAATATGTTTGAAAAGTTCGAGGCAAAGCCTTCGGAGTATGAGATGGAGCATGGCAACATGAATCATTGTCTCACTGGTGGTAGGTAAATATTCATAATCCTTTTGTCCATTCTTTTTGCTGACGACTTCCAAATTCCAGCCAAAGGTCTCATTAACCCAGGCAGTAAAATTCTTACTGTCAAAAATGCTATCAGTCCATATCAATTGCAGGCACTGCCATAGAGGAGCAAACCAAGTACCGAGTAGAGTAAGACCTTGGTGGTCTGAGCGATGACCGCTGTGAACCACAACATCGAGAAGTAATCCCATGGTATCCACGAGGATTGTACGTTTACGACCATTGACCTTTTTTCCACCGTCATAACCGCTTTCTTGTCCAGCGCCAGCCTTTCTCACTGACTGTGAGTCCAAACAACCAGCACTAGGGTTGGCATTTCTTCCGGCCTTAAGTCGAATCTTCTTTCTGAGGATGTGATTCAATTTTTTCCAGGTACCGTCTTCCTGCCACTGTCGGAAATAACCATAGACTCTTCGCCATTTGGGAAAATCATGGGGTAGAAGTCGCCAAGCACAACCCGCTCTGAGCATGTAAAAAATGGCATTAAGCACTTCCCTCAGATTAGTTTTCCGTTTTCTTCCCCCACTTTTTGCTTGGGGGAGATTGGATTCTACCAATTGCCACTGACTATCACTGATGTCCGTGCTGTAAAGTTCTCGGATTATCATTAATTATGGTGAAAATTTTATTCTTTTCACCATTTTCCATTCTTCACCCTACTTTTCAAACACGCTCTTAGAAAGTGTTTGAAAAGTTTTAAGCAAGCCTTTGAAGCATGAGATGAACCATGGCAACATAGAGCATGGTCTCACTGGTGGTAGGTAAATATTCATAATCCTTGCTTAAACGACGATAGCGACCAAACCAAGCAAAGGTGCGCTCGACTACCCAACGGCGGGGTAAGACTTCAAAACCTTTTTGTCCCTGCTTTTTGCTGACGACATTCAAATTCCAACCAAAAGTATGCTCCACCCAATAGATAAAATCCTTTCCGCCAAAGGTGCTATCAGTCCATATAACTTGCAGGCACTGCCAAAGGGGAGCAAACCAGGTAGCAAGTAGAATCAGACCCTGATGGTCGGAGCGATGGGCACCATGGACGACAACATCGAGAAGTAATCCCATGGTATCCACGAGGATTGTACGTTTACGACCATTGACCTTTTTTCCGCCGTCATAGCCAGTTTCTTGGCCAGTTCCAGCCTTTTTAAGTGACTGTGAATCTAAACAACCGGCACTAGGGTGAGTATTTCTTCCAGCTTTGAGCCGAACTTTCTCACGGAAGATACGGTTTAATTTTTTCCAGGTACCATCTTCGTGCCATGGCTGGAAATAACCATAGACCGTTCGCCATTTAGGAAAATCATGGGGCAGAAGTCGCCAGGCACACCCCGTTCTGAGCATGTAAAAAATAGCATTGAGTATCTCCCGCAGACTAGTTTTCCGTTTTCTTCCCCCAGTTTTTGCTTTGGGTAAATGAGGTTCTACCAATTGCCACTGGCTATCTGTGATGTCCGTGCTGTAAAATTCTCGAATTATCATTAATTATGGTGAAAATTTTATTCTTTTCACCATTTTCCATTCTTCACCCTACTTTTCAAACACGCTCTTAGGATCTATTCCAACGACAAGACTAGATCGGAAATTGGGGGAATTATCGAGTGAAACCTTACAAAGCATAAGACAAGGGATAATTTTTCATTAGCTTTGGAATAATAATCAGCCTATTTAGGGAGCAAAATAACAGCGATTAAGCCCCTGGGATTCAGCAACATAAAGGGATTGATCAACGCTGATCGTTACTATGCCATGCAAAAAGGAGGCATTGTGGCGTCCGGGGAAACCCAAACCTTGAGCCAGGAAGTTATCCAAAAATTCTTGGCCGTTTAATCTTTCCAGATTTTTCTCCACTGCCGGATTAATGGTATTTTTTCGGGTGTCGTAACCCTAAAGAGGAATTTAATCTGTGAACGTGATTCCCACAACTATCGCCGATGTGTTGATTTTGGAGCCCAAAGTCTTTGGCGATGAACGGGGTTTTTTCTTTGAGAGCTACAACGACAAGGTTTTCCAGCAGGCAGTGGGCATAGAACCCCATTTTGTGCAGGACAATCATTCCTTTTCTCGTCAGGGGGTAGTGCGGGGGTTACATTATCAAATCCAGCATCCCCAGGGAAAATTAGTTCGGGTGGCCCGGGGAGAAATTTTTGATGTGGCAGTGGATCTGCGCCGTAATTCCCCTAGTTTTGGCCAGTGGGTGGGTTGTGTGCTCAATGACCACAATAAAAGACAGCTATGGATTCCCGCCGGTTTTGCCCACGGTTTCGCCGTTCTTTCCCCGGAGGCAGAGGTGCTGTATAAAGCAACGGATTACTATGCACCGTCCTATGAGCGCACCCTATTGTGGAATGACCCGGCCATTGGCATTGATTGGTCGTTAACCACCACTCCCCTATTATCTCTCAAGGATCAACGGGGTCTTCCCCTAGCCGAAGCGGAGGTGTTTGATTTTTAAGTTCGCCTCTTTCCTGAATTACCCAAAAGTTTGCTGGAGAAGAATCAAGGACTCATTTTCTCCAACCCTAAGAAGAAGGGGGCAAAACATCCGCTCCTCCCGTCGTCTGGCCAAATTTTTGCCGGAGCCATTGCCAAATTTTTCCCAGTAATTGTTCCAAGCCGTACACCAGACGATCAAGCCATTCCAAGCACCAAACCAAGACGTGTTTGTCATAGCCCAAACTCTGGGCCTGGGTTTCAATCCAATCAAAAGCGGTTTCCAATTCTTGGGGCGATCGCCTTTGATGGGCCATTTGCCCCGTGGAGTGAAGCGATTTTCCTTGGGGTTTAGTCTCCCCTTGGGCAGACACAACTTTTTCCTCTAATTCATCTAAAGCCCAATCCTCCTCCAGCCAGGGATCTTGCGCCACCATCCCAGGGGGACTGGGGAAAACGGAATTTACCAAGGCGGATTGCTTACGGCCAGGGTGTTTACGACCACGGCGATTAGGGGCGATCGCCGGGGAATTATTACCAGGAACCAACGCAAAATTGTGGGGATTTTCAATGCTTTCCTCTGTCCATTGTTCAACGGTATGGGCTGTGGTAGCGGATCCATTGCCTTGGCCCAGTAGAGGCGTAACCATGGCGGGCATGGGCAAATCAGCAAACAATTCTTCCCAAGCCAACCACGGACTGGAATTTTCCCCTGGTAAAACAGGATTATTTCCCCCTTCCCCTGCCAACGATTGGGCTGAACCACTTCTCTGGGGACCGAAAAAGTAGGCGATCGCCGCTTGGAGAATCACTTTTAACTCGAACGGATCAGGGCCATTAACCGGATGGCGATCGGAATTGAATAATTGCTCGAGGGTTTGTTGTACCCGATGCTGTAAACCCTGCCCCAGATGTTGCACTGTAGGGGGCAGCACTTCGACAATTTGTTGGGATAGTTGTTGAGATTTAACTACGGTGGCTTCAATAACGGGTTGTTGTCCCAGGGTTGTGGCAGTCTGGGTGAGCCAATGTTTTAAGCCATTAAGATCGGGGGTTGAAACCGCTGTGGGGATAATGGCCCCGGTGGATTGTCCCAAGGTCGTTAAGGGCGGTCTAGTTTGCCAACGGTAAATGCCCTGCCAGAGCCAATCCAGGGGCGCAATCACTCGGGGTTGTCGTTCCAGATCCCCACTCTGGTCACTTTTGCCGGTAATCAGAGGGATACCCCGCCAATTTTGGGCCTGTAAAGCCCATTGCCGACGACGTTGATAATGCCATTGGGCCAACTCCCGCCGGATTTGTTGTTGCAATTGTTGCTGTTGCTCCGAGGAAAACACATCCAGAGTCAAATTGTCTTTGGTGGTCAGCACTAACCGGCGATCGCCACAACGGGAAGCTAAACCTTGAATAACAATGGCATTGTTGTCAGTTTGGAAAATGCTTTTAACCTGTTCCCCCAATTTAGCTAGCAGGGATGGGTGGGCACTGGGGGGTAAAGCCGGTTTTTCTGGCTGTCCGGGTAAAGCTAGGTCTTGATTATGAACTGAAACAATATTTTCCCCAGGGGATTGATGATTGACTAAAGCGGAGAAATCTTGGACTAAAACTAAACCCTGACCAGTTTGCTCCACTTCAGCATGGTCAAACCAAGCTTGGAGGGAGGTAAGTACCGTTTCAATGGGCTGGTCAACGGCGATCGCCAAATCTCCCCTATCCCCAGAATTTACCTTGTCTCCATCTTTTCCGGCAGGTAAAACCCGTTGATGCTGATTGCCCCCGCTCCCCAACACTGGCCCTAACCACTTTTCTGGATGGAGTAACCAGTAAAAGGGATAAATTAAAGCCTGTACGCCCCATTCCGCAGCCACCCGCAGATGACGTACTGTTTCCCCCAGGCGATCGCGTAACCGTTGGGATTGGCGATTGAGATTGGTAAAAAGACGACTCTTATAGGGGCCACGGGAACTAGACATGGGGGCTACCGATTACCAATGAAACACTCACAATGCTCAAAGACCAAAGTGATCAGATTGTGTTCTATCCTACCCCGACTAGATGGGGCTGACCGACTTCGCATAGAATCTAACAGGGATATAAAACCCCTTCCCCTTTATCTACTGCAAATTGTACTATGGTTTCAGAACGCATTTTGCCTGAATTGAACACCGCAGAAATTTCCCTGGACAGAGAAACCGCCTTAGTGCTTTACGAAGACATGGTCCTGGGTCGCTTCTTCGAGGATAAATGCGCTGAGATGTATTACCGGGGCAAAATGTTTGGTTTTGTCCACCTCTACAACGGCCAGGAAGCGGTGTCCTCTGGGATAATCAAAGCCATGCGCCAGGATGAGGATTACGTTTGCAGTACCTATCGAGACCATGTTCATGCCCTCAGTGCGGGAGTTCCAGCTCGGGAAGTAATGGCGGAACTGTTTGGTAAGGAAACCGGTTGCAGTCGGGGTCGGGGTGGTTCTATGCACCTATTTTCCTCGGCCCATAATCTCCTGGGGGGCTTTGCGTTCATCGGGGAAGGGATTCCCGTGGCCCTGGGAGCGGCGTTTCAAACTAAGTACCGCCGGGAAGTGTTGAAAGATGACGGCTACGACCAAGTTACCGCCTGTTTCTTCGGTGATGGCACCAGTAATAACGGCCAGTTTTTTGAATGCCTGAACATGGCCGCCCTGTGGAAACTGCCCATTCTGTTTGTGGTGGAAAATAATAAATGGGCGATCGGTATGGCCCACGAGCGGGCAACGTCCCAACCAGAAATCTACAAAAAAGCCAGTGTGTTCAACATGGTGGGGGTAGAAGTGGATGGTATGGATGTGGTGGCAATGCATAAAGTAGCAACGGAAGCAGTGGCTAGGGCCAGGGCAGGCGAAGGGCCTACCTTGATTGAAGCGTTGACCTATCGTTTCCGGGGTCACTCCCTAGCGGATCCCGATGAACTCCGTTCTGCCGAAGAAAAACAGTTTTGGGCTGCCCGGGACCCAATTAAGAAATTTGCCGCTTTCATGACGGAACACGAATTAGCCAGCAATGAAGAGCTAAAGGCGATCGATAAACGCATTCAAGAAGTAATTGACGATGCCCTGGCCTTTGCCGAGTCTAGCCCCGAACCCAATCCCGAAGATCTGAGGAAATATATTTTCGCCGATTAGTATGCTGGGGGAGCGGCGCAATACGTTCACCGTTTGGGAGAATGGAATAGTTAACCGTGGGAGTTTGTTTATGATTGTGCTCCTGATCGATTAACTGCCTATTTTTCCTCCTACCCCCTGTGCATGGAATCTAAGTTGCTGAGTGCAAATCAAGGCTTTGGCCCGGTTTTAAGAAATTCCCGCTTTTTGTTCCTCTGGGTTGGCCAAATTTTCTCTCAGTTGGCCGACAAGTTTTATCTAGTTTTGATGATTGCCCTGATCGCCAACCATTACCAGGGGGAAAATCAATCCATTAGCGGTTGGGTGTCGGCCATTATGATCGCCAACACGATTCCGGCGGTGCTATTTGGCTCCTTAGCTGGGGTCTACGTTGACCGCTGGCAAAAGAAACAGGTGTTGGTAGTCACTAACTTTTGCCGGGGCATTTTGATTTTGCTGTTGCCGTTTCTGCTCTGGTTCGGCGATCGCCAGAATATTAACTTGCCAGTAGGATGGCTACCTAGTTTTCTACGTCGTTGGCAAACAGAAGAACACCAGTATTTTGCTTTGCCCTTGGGTTTTGCGATTCTGTTGGTGGTTACCTTTGCGGTGTCCACCCTAACCCAGTTTTTTGCCCCGGCGGAGCAATCGGCCACTCCCTTGGTGGTGCGGCGGCGGAATCTATTGGCGGCCAATTCCCTCACTACCTTAACCATGATGGGGGTGCTGATTGTGGGTTTTGCCATCGGGGAACCCCTGCTTAGCTTGGCGGATAGTCTTTTCCCCCGGGCTGGAGATCTGGGACCGGTGCTGGTGGTGGCAAGTTGTTACTTGATGGCCGGCATTGTGTTGCTAATGCTGAAAACAGGGGAAAAGCAAGCTGATCCGGACTTGGTCCACCCCCATGTGCTGAGTGATATCCAAGATGGCATCCGTTATCTCCAGGAAAATCATCGGGTACGCAATGCCCTGATTCAATTATTGATTTTATTTTCCATTTTTGCTGCTCTATCCGTACTGGCGGTGAGTATGGCGGCCCAACTACCGGGGTTAAAGGCTTCCCAATTCGGTTTTTTACTAGCTTTTGGTGGTTTGGGTATGGCGATCGGAGCCTTGAGCATTGGTTACATTGGCCAACGGTTTTCCCCCACGGAATTGGCACTCTGGGGCTCCCTGGGCATGGGGGTTTGTCTGACCGGATTAGCCCTGTTTGACCACAGTTTAGTGCTGACTTTTATTGCCATCACCATCATGGGTTTTTTCGCTGCCATGGTGGGGGTGCCCATGCAAACGCTGATGCAGGTGGAAACGGACCCGGAATTCCACGGCAAAGTATTTGGCCTGGAAAATAACGTCAATAATATTGCCCTGTCTTTGCCCTTGGCCCTGGCGGGGGTAGCGGAAAGTTTATTTGGTTTAACCCCAGTGTTGCTATTCTTGGCAGCGGCGGCGATCGCCGGAGGAATTTTGAGTTGGTATATCAATGAAAACAGTCCCTCTGTGGCCCCCCGTAAGGAAAAAGGATCTTCCTCTTCTAGCTAGTTAATTGTTGATAGTTACCACCACCGGAGCATGGTCACTGGGTTTTTCCCAACCCCTGGGTTCCCTATCTATCCAACATTTTTGGGCCTGGTCGTAGAGTTGGGGAGTTAGATAATGGTGGTCAATGCGCCACCCCCGGTTGCGACTAAAGCCCCTAGTGCGATAATCCCACCAACTGTAATGGCCCGTTTCTTCGGTAAATTTACGGAAAGCATCCTGCAAATTGGCGATCGCCAACACTTCCGTTAAAGCTTCCCGTTCCATGGCAGTGGCCATAATATGATTCTCCCGGCCCACTGGGTCATGGATATCCCGGTCTTCTGGGGCAATGTTGAAATCTCCACAGACCAAAAATTCTGGGGTGTCACTACGGCGCAGTTGCTCCAGATAGGTCTGCAGTAAGTTTAACCACCGCAATTTATACAAATACTTTTCACTGTCGAGGGCAGATCCATTGGGAACGTAGAGATTAACGATCCGCACACCGTCATAAACGCCACTGATCACTCGTTTTTGTTCATCCAAATCCCCCGTCAAGGCTGGCTCCACTAGGGCCGCAAAACCGATTTTCACGTCTTGCAATGGTTCCCGACTGAAAATGGCCACGCCGTTATAGGACTTTTGCCCAGAAATATGGCAATGGTAGCCCGCCTCTTCAAACGGTTGCCGGGGAAAATCTTCATCCACCACCTTAGTTTCTTGCAAACAAAGTACATCAACAGGGTTTGTGCCCAACCAATCGAGGATATGTTGCTGACGACTGCGGACGGAATTAACGTTCCAACTGGCGATGTCCATGGGAAAACCGAGAAAAAATAGATTGGCCATAGCCCCTTCCCACTGCCAGTCGGCCCAGGTCAAAATTGATGGCGGCCTGTTCTAGTACCCATTGGGCATAGGTGTTGCTATTGGGGCCGGGCCAGTAACGATAGCTGTAACAGTGGGGATAGATTTGGGGACTGTTGAGAATAATTTCCCCCAGGCGATCGCCAATGGGGCCAGACCATTGCTGGGCTAAAAAACTGGGGCCGTTACCCACTCCTCCATAGGGAGTCAGCAGATTTTGATGGAGATGACCCCAACTAGGGAGCTTCAACTCTCGCCGTTGCCACACCTCCCATCTTTGTAAATTCTCCAAGCTCTGACCATGGCGATCGCCGACCACATACCAGTAGTGGACAGCCCAGCGACCAACAAAGGGAATTTTGGCCCACAATAGTTGCACTTCCATCGCCATGGCGGTTAAGCAAAAAGTTATGGGAATGATCTACTCGTACAACCAAGGGTTAAGGGTGGCATCCCATTCATTCACTTCCTCATCCTTAAACCAGAGGGAAATTTCCCGTTTAGCGGTTTCAATGGCATCGGAACCATGGATAATGTTGCGACCAACGGACACACCGTAATCTCCCCGGATAGTACCAGGGGCGGCAGCATGGGGATCAGTTGCACCAATCATTTGGCGGGAAGTAGAAACGATGGAATTACCTTCCCAGACCATGGCCACCACGGGAGAGGAACAAATGAAGTTCACCAAGCCGGAAAAGAACGGTTTGTCGTTGAGAGCTTCGTAATGTTTTTCGGCTAATTCTTGGGAGACAGTCATCACCTTCATGGCGACTAATTTGAAGCCTTTTTTCTCGAAACGGCCAACAATTTCCCCAATTAATTGCCGTTGTACCCCATCGGGCTTGATCATGATAAATGTGCGTTCCATGGCAACCTCCTTTTGCTTTTTCTGTTAAAAAAACTTAACAATCACCCTGTATTTTACATGGTTTGGGCATCGGGATTATGAATGGTAACCAGCCCCCATCGATAGGGGAAAACCACCCTGGCGATCGCTGTTCCAGAACCCTAGGGGAAAAGAAGATCAAGGATAATTTTGGTAAAAAGCTTGACAATGGGCACCACTTTCAGCACAATAGAATACTGTGACTCGGGGCTATAGCTCAGTTGGTAGAGCACTTGCATGGCATGCAAGGGGTCAGCGGTTCGAGCCCGCTTAGCTCCATTTAAATGGAAAACTAGTCAGTTACTCCTTTACTTCTTGTCTTGACCAGGCAGAAGGCTCCAAATGGTTTACATAGTTAATGTAGTGGGCTAGCGGTTTATCAACACTCAATAGAATATTGGGCTTAAATTGAATATTGTCATAAATCAAACCGTCTTCATGGCGCAGGAAATAGTAAGCTAATTTTGTGCAAAGCAAGAGAAAATGACTGACCAAATAGCCCATAATGCCACGACGTTTTGCCGTAACGTAGATGGGCTGGATGCGAATTTTACTCAACTCTAGATTGACATCATCACCGTGCAAGCTGGGCAGGGGAACGTAGGCATAAATCATGTGTAGAGGAGGAAAAAAACGGACATTTTTCATAATGGTCAGTAAACCAATGCAACCATTGTCATAACGCATGGAATATTCATAGGTTTCTCCCAAAAAATATAGTCATTTCAATTAACGATGAGAGAATTTAATGTAAAATTATGGAGTGTACAAAATGAACAGGTTTAAACAATGGCTTACAGTTTAGATTTAAGGCAAAGGGTAGTAGCTTATATAGAAGCTGGAGGAAAAATAACTGAGGCTTCCAAGATATATAAAATAGGAAAAGCCTCGATATACAGATGGTTAAATAGAGTAGATTTAAGCCCAACAAAAGTAGAGCGTCGCCATAGGAAATTAGACTGGGAAGCTCTAAAAAAAGACGTAGAAGAAAATCCCGATGCAAGATTGATAGACAGAGCCAAGAAATTTGGAGTGAGGCCGAGTGCCGTATATTACGCATTAAAGAAAATGAAAATAAACAGAAAAAAAAAGAACTACGTTATCGAGAAAGAAACCGGGAGGAACGAGTTAAGTACTATAGAATGTTAAGAGAACTAATTAAGCTCTATGGTAGTCAAGCTATAGTTTACATAGATGAATCTGGATTCGAAGCAATCCAGGCTTGTATTTATGCCTGGTCAAAAAAAGGAAAAAAAGTTTATGGAGATAGACAAGGAAAAAGGGGAGTCAGAGAAAATCTAGTAGCAGGGAGAAGAAAAGGAAAAAAAGATTTGATTGCGCCGATGGTTTTTACCGGGAGTTTGAATGCAGAAGGCTTTGAAGGATGGTTAAAATTATATTTGCTACCCTCCCTCGACATTCCATCAATATTAATAATGGATAATGCTCCTATTCATCGTAAAACTGCCATTAAAGAATTGGCTAAAGAAGCAGGTCATGAAGTTCTTTTTTTGCCGAAATATTCTCCTGATTTAAATGATATTGAGCATGACTTTAGTGCCTTGAAACGAGCTAGAATGTACGCTCCTATTGACACGTCTCTTGATGAAATTATCCGTTCTTACTGTGGCGTTTAGCGTCTCAGCTTTATTTGAAACTACTATAATGTATGAAGCTCTCTCTTAAGGTGGTGTTTGGAACATTGCCTTTCATGGTGAAATCAATCTGGGTTCCTGATGCGTTTTGTCGGAGGGATAAGTCCATTTTGATGTCAAGATGATGAACTGTCTTCAAATGTTGGGCATCAATGCCGTTCATCATGCAAATATGATGGTGACATTTTCTTTCAAAGGCTTTATCCGCTTGGGTGACCAGTTTCTGACCCTGGAGTTCATCAAATTCTGGTAAATCATTGGGGGCAATTTCCTCTGGAAAAATCCAAATAAAGCCATATTTTTCGGCGGTGGCATAGGGCGCTAATTGTGCTTTGGGGGGAATTTCCGACTGACAGGGAATATGGCGACATTTACCCGTTTCATCAAAGGCCCAACGATGAAAGTTACAACGAATCCAGCTGTCTTCAACTTGCCCTAAACCTAGGTCTGTGCCAAGGTGGGGACAGTAGCCGTGGAGGGCCCGAGCCTTTCCATCTTCTCCCCGAAACACGACAATTTTTTGCCCACAAAGGGCCAGGGATTTAGCTTGACCCCGCCGTAATGTCCGGCTAGGACAAACGATATACCAACCCTTCGCAATAATTTGCCAATTATTAAAGATTTCCATGGTTAAGTAAGACGAGGGGCTAATATTGGCAAGGGAAACAATTTTCTATTTATCACTCTGCTAAGAAGTTACTTTTAACATGACCCAATCTACAAATTTTGATGATGTTTATCCAGTACAGTGGCGAGATGATCAAGTAATTCTGATTGACCAGACCCGTTTACCTTTGGAATATAAAGAGGTGGCGATCGCCGACTATGAGGCCATGGGCCATGCGATTAAATCCATGGTAGTGCGGGGAGCACCGGCCATTGGAGTTGCGGCGGCCTACGGTATGTATTTGGGGGCCAGGAGGATTCAAACTACGGAATTAAGGGAATTTGTGGTGCAGTTGGAATTTGTGGCGGATCAGCTACGCCAAACCCGACCCACGGCGGTAAATCTATTCTGGGCCATTGACCAGATGTTGAATGTGGCTTACCACAGTGGCGAAAATGTGGAGCAGATTAAGGCCAATCTCCTTTCCCAAGCCCAACAAATTCAACTCGATGACCTGCGTACTTGTCAGGCGATCGGGGCGGCAGGACTTGAAGTATTACCAAGGGAACCCCATCAGTTGACTATTCTCACCCATTGCAATGCCGGCGCTTTGGCCACTGCTGGTTACGGTACGGCGATCGGGGTTATCCGGGCGGCCTGGTCTGCGGGCCGCTTGGCCAGGGTCTATGCCGATGAAACCAGACCTAGATTGCAGGGGGCGAAATTAACCGTGTGGGAATGTGTGCAGGCAGGGATTCCCGTCACCCTGATTACCGATAACATGGCCGCCCATTGCATGCAACAACAACGCATTGACGCCGTGGTGGTGGGGGCCGATCGCATTGCGAGAAATGGCGATATAGCCAATAAGATTGGCACCTATGGCTTAGCGGTGTTGGCGAAAATGCATGCCATTCCCTTTTTTGTGGCCGCCCCATTATCTACGGTGGATTTTGCTTTGGATGATGGTAGTCAGATTCCCATTGAAGAACGGGACCCGGTGGAAATTTACCAACCAGAAGGGAACCGCATTACCCCAGAGGGAGCAGAATTTTATAACCCGGCTTTTGATGTTACCCCCGCCAGTTTGATCACCGCCATCATTACGGAACAGGGTGCCATTGCTCCGGAAAAGTTGGCAGATCTACAGGCTTAGTTTTGCTGTCTATTTCCCCACAAAAGTAACTTTTTCCACATTTTTAGCGATAGTTTTCCACAGAAAATTCCCCTAAGGATGCCATCACTAATCCCTGCCTAAATCCAGCATCTCGTGAATTTGGGCTTGGCAAGCTTTAGTAACCGCTTCCAATTCGGGTTT
The DNA here is from genome assembly GCF_003015225.1 of Synechocystis sp. IPPAS B-1465. Lineage (GTDB taxonomy): Bacteria > Cyanobacteriota > Cyanobacteriia > Cyanobacteriales > Microcystaceae > Synechocystis. The sequence continues at coordinate 2,239,192 of NZ_CP028094.1, forward strand.
CCTATTCTTTACTGGAGGGGCGATCGCCTTACCAATGCGAATAGTTAAAGGCACAGGATGGGGCCAGGGGGAACCGGGCTGAAAAATTTGCTCTACTCCCCCTAGGCTGACGGGAATAATGGGCACTTGGGCTTTAGCTGCAATCATGGCAGCCCCCAATTTTGGCTGGTGAATGCGGCCATCCTTTGTTCTGGTTCCCTCCAGAAAGACCCCCACTAACCAACCATCCCCCAGCGCCGTCAAGGCGGCCCGCAATGCTCCCCGATCGCCACTGCCCCGTTTGACTGGATAGGCCCCATAGAGGCGAATGGCTGGACCCAGCAGGGGCACATTAAATAACTCTTCCTTGGCCATAAAGGCCACCGGCCGGGCCATGGCACAGGACAAAAATGGGGGGTCAAAATAACTGGCATGGTTGCTCACCACCAAGGCCGGCCCCCGGGTTGGCACCAATTCCTGACCATATACCTGGGCCTGGAACAATCCATGGAGCAGTGGCCGCACCACCCCCCATTTCAAGCCCCGGTAGAGAGCTAAATTAAGTGACGTTTCCCTTGGGCGGGGAGCACTCAAACCACCACGATGATTAATCTCGGAATCCACTGAGCTTTCCCGGAAAATACTTGCCTCAACACTTTATCAAAACCATGGCGAGTAAATCCCCGTGCCAATGGCGGCAGCTTCTATCTTTGGAATCCATGGGAGGAGCCAGCATTGCCCGCCGAAAACTGGACTAACTGGATACTTCCGCCCCAAGTCGTGCAGATGATGGCAAGGAAAATTAAGCAAAACGCTTTTCCATAACTCATATTGGGGGTGGGAGAATGGAATTTTTGCCTCCATACTAGTTCCGGCTCCTCTGTTCTCGTTTCTCCGCTTTTACTTCCATGAATGCCCATGAAATTGCCCTGACCCTGCAAAAGGGACTTAAAGCCCTGCAAAATCAAGAATATCAGTCGGCGATCGAGGCTTTAGAAATGGTTTGCCGCCGGGTGCCCCAGCAGGAATCCCCCGAATTTCTCAAAGCTCAGATGGCCTTAGTGAGGGCCTACAGAGCCATAGGGAGATTTGATCAGTCCCGGGAAATCTGCGAATACTTAACCCGGAACCCAAACCCAGAGGTACAAAATTGGGCTAAAACGATGATGCTGATGCTCCTTAAACAGGAGAATGGGGCTGAAGGGGAAGCGGATGAGGATGTACTGTCCACTAATTTGAAAGCCGGTCGAGCGGAAAATAATCGGGTTAAGGTGGCTTTGCCCAGGGTAGCGGATAGTTTGCCTTTTATCTTCGGTATGGGCCTCTTGGTTCCCCTTTTAACCACTTCTGTATTGTTTACACCGCTGGCTTGGTGGCTGGCCCAGGGACAGTGGCAAAAGTTGCTGGCCATTAGTCTGGGGCTGGGCATTGTGGTTAATTTCCTGGCCTTGTTTTACAACGTCCCCATAATTGATTTGATCAATCGACGTATTTATGGCACCCAATGGGTCAACCTTGGCGCAGTGCAAAAATATAGCCCCGAAGCCGGGGAATTAATGTTGCGGGTGGCCAGGGCAAAGACTTTTCCCATTCCTAAGCTGGGGATTATTCCCGATAATCGTCCCGTTATGTTTACCTATGGCGTGCAACAAAACAATAGTCGTGTTGTGCTCAGTCAGGGGATTTTTCGTTATCTAAGCGCCGAAGAAATTGCCACCCTCCTGGGTCATGAATTGGCCCACATTGTCCGCCGGGATTGCGCCCTATTGACCTGTATGAGCGGTTGGGGACAGGTATTTTACTGGTTATACTGTGAGCTACAAATGGCCCGGACTTCCCAGCCGGCGATCGCCAAGATATTGATCACCCCGTTGGTGTGGATTTGCTTGGCCATGTTTCGCATTAACCAGGGGTCCAACCGTTACTTTGCCCGCACAAGGGAATATTACGCTGACCACTTTTCCGTCAACTACACTGGTAACCCCAACGCCTTAACTCGTGCCCTAGTGAAAATGACCAGGGCTTTGGTAAAACGGGAAAGACAAGCAGAGAAACCAGCCTTATTTCTGGAAGGTATGCGCAACTTTGCTAACTATGATGCCTACACAGCGTCGGCCTGTGAACGGGGAGAAAGATTTGATCCGAAGATGGTGGGCAATCTACTCCTCTGGGACTGGGGCAGTCCCTGGCGGGGCATTATTACCTGGTGTAGTTCCCATCCCCTTTTAGGTAAGAGGCTCCAGGTGTTGAGTCATTACGCCGAACAGTTAGACCTGGACACGGAATATAACCTAGTGCTCAGCCGTCGACAAATCTCCCTGGAAGAAGCAAAAAAAAGAGCTTTATCCTTTTATCTTGAGGTACTTATTTGGCTGCTGCCCCTCTGGTTTGCCCTGGGCTTGGGCTGGTGGACCCAACAGGAAAACCCCGTTCTTAAACTGCATCTACACCAAGCCATACTGGTGGGTCTAGGGGCGGGCATCTTACTGCGTACTGCCTGGCAAAGTTTGGGGCAAAGGAAAGTGGCGGCCCCCACCGTAGTGAGTGTGCTCAGCGACCCTAATTTAAGTCCCATCTGGGGTACCCAGGTTAATTGGCAAGGTAAATTCCGCCTGGTGCAAGCTAGTGTTTGGAGAGCGCCCAAATTGTATTTTCATGACCGCACCGGGGTAATTCCTGTGCGTTATCCTTTCTGGACTAGACTGTTGCCTCCTTTTCGTTCTCCCCAGATCCGCCTAGAGGCGATCGCCTTGGGGTCAGTAAAAGTCAGCGGCATGGTGGTGCGGGGTTTATCGCCCCAGTTACAACTTGCCACGATCGCCAACGAAGAAGGCCAAATGTTGATTGGTTATCCCCTTTTCCTTGCCTGGGCAGGGGGATTGTTATTGGTCTTATTGGGGATTTTGATCCCAGGGTAAACTGAGATTGCTCACTGCCAGATGATTTAGAACGGAACCAACCCCCAACTTCCCCCAGTCAGGGAAATTAGTTTGGTTTCCCTTTAAACCTGTGCCACAATTTCCCATGGGTTTTTGCATTGTAAGGAGAATTAATTTGCGTTTTGCCTCCATTTTGGCCCTGGCTATTCCCCTCAACCTAGTTGCCTCTAGCCTAACCGCCGCTCCTTTGACCAATGGAGAATGCCTACTTCTGGCCCAAGCAAGCCAACGGAGAAATGTTGGCTCCATCGGCGCACCGGGGGCAAGGGGCGTGGATGGCCAGGACGGTGCCAACACCGATGACCTAACGGTTTTCAGTGACGGTTCCCCCATGACCCTTAACCTAGCCGGTAGGGATGGGGCTCCGGGGACTCCTGGCGCAGAGGGCTCTCCAGCCAATTGTCCTGCTTTGGATACCAGCCAGCGGCAAGACGTGCAAATGGCCAATGGCAGTGACGGTGGGGATGGCGGTGATGGGGGGAACGGTGGCAATGGCGGTTCTATCACTATCTACACTCGCAACCTCGACAGTCTCAACCAAATTTTTGTCGGGGCCGCTGGCGGTAAAGGGGGCGCTCCGGGTATGGGAGGGGGCGGAGGCCAAGCCTGCCAATGTAGCCAGCCCTATTGGACTGTGGAAAGTTGTTCTGGCCGTCCGGGGGATAGTGGCTACCGTTGTTCCACCGAAGAATTTCGTTGTTTTAATGGTCTTAATGGCCGGGATGGGCGATCAGGTATTGCCGGGCAGGACGGTTTAACTGGGCGGTTGACAGTGCTGAATCTAGACCGACCCTTGGAGCCGGATCGACCTGGTACTACGGTGAGCTTAGATGTGTTGAAAAATCAGGGCTTCAATCTGTCCAAAAATATTTGGGAAACTCGCCCAGGGGCAGCCCAATTGTTGGCCCCAGGTTCCGTCATTGCCGACGAGTATTTAATTTTATTAGACCGGATAGAAAGATCTTTTTTGGTGGTGTGGAATGCCCCCCAACCTTTTGAGCGTTTTGCCAATACCAATGTGAGTTTAACCCTAACGGAAGATAATCAAATTGCGCCGGAGTTGCCAAGCAATCTTTGGTTGGAAGGTACCACCCAGCAGAGAAATAATGTCACCGAATTTGTGGTTTATAATGCCATGTGGGAAGGGGATGCCACTAGTTTAGGGCGTTTAACCTTATCCGGTAGTGGGAATAATTTAAAGCTTTCTTTGGTAGATGAAGCCAATCAATCCAATTTAATGGCCACCAAGTTTAGGCTCAGATATCGAGTTACTAATGAAGACCCCAGGTTTCGCCCTCCCTCTACCTATACTCTGCGTTATGAAGGGGAAATCGAAGATAGTTTGGTCACGGTTAATGGCAATCAATTCACCATTGATATTGGTCAGTTACCAATTCCCCCTAAAGATTTGGAATCCGGTACTGGAGTAGAAATTGAGCTGGTGGCGGAAAGAACTTTTTCCGGTAACACCGCTGAACAAAAGCTGATCATTCGAGATTTAATTCGAGGTAGAAATTAACCTGGAATTAAGCCTTTCCCCCAATCCCTAGCAATTTTCCCGCAGTCAGTACAACCAAGATTGGCTCGCTTGGGTTAGGCAGGGCATTATTGACGAAGTGGTGGTGCAGGTTTACGGTTCTACTCCGGCGGAAGTGCAACAAACCGTTGCCAATTCTGGTATTCATACTGCCTCCCGTTACGTGCCCGTGGGCATTGGCCTCTACACCGGCATTAAAGCTAAACCATTTAATTTGCAAGCCGTCCAAAACCAGGTTAAGGCTGTGAAAGAGCAAAATCTAGGTCATTCTCTTTTTGTCTGGGAATTTTTAGTGTTGAGAACAATCAACGCCCATCTCAATGTTCTGTAAGGGTTCTATAAAAATTGTGAGAAACTCCCCTGGGCAAAGGAGCCATAGCTAGTGTTAGACTCCAGCCTTTTTTTTCCCAAGCTTTCCTTCGTTATTTTTTTCTCTTTAGTCCCTAAATTTCCCCTGGATTGAGGGGAATCATGGCCCAGGTGACATAGGTGCCAATGGGGCTCCAAAGCAAAAACGGTACTAAGAAACCAAAAGCAGTGGTGGAAACTTGACTAACGGCGATCACCAGGGCGAGCCCCACAAAGAAACCTGTCGCACCAATAATACTGCCCACCCTTAAACTCCGGAGTTTACACATCACGGGGGTGTAGGCCATGACAGTCAATTCCAGCAGAAGATAGCCGACCATTAATCCCCAGCGATGTCCCGGGTCCGCCGTGGCATTCCAGGCTAGGGTAGCGGAAATGGCTCCAGCAATGAAAATGGCAATCCAGATGAAGGGGATGGCCCACTCAAAAGTTAGCCAAGAAGGGCGACGCAGGCGATTGAACCAACGCAAATCCCTGGGGGATAAACGGTTACACACAAAGGCTAGGGCAAAAGCGATCAACCCAATCCATAGCCAAGCTGGAATCATAAACACTTTCCATTAACTTGTGCAAATTCTATCATCGCCCCCTGGCTGAGATCGGTGATATCGGTGGCATTATCAACACTGGTATAATTCCCGTTGGTTCCGAATACGAGTATGGGGCAGTGAAAGGATGATCGACCAAGAGACAGATGGCATTGAGAAGTTGGAGACGGGTATTCCAGGCTTTGATTTTCTGTCCGACGGTGGTCTCCCCCTCGGCCGCGCCACCCTAATTGCCGGCACAGCAGGTAGTGCTAAAACTATTTTTGCTTCCCAATTTTTAGTCGAAGGTATTCAGCGGGGGGAAAACGGTGTTTTTGTCACTTTTGAGGAACCCCCCAAGGCCCTACGGAAAAATATGCGGGGTTTTGGTTGGGATATTCAACAATGGGAAAACGAAGGTAAATGGGTTTTTGTCGATGCTTCCCCCCAACCAGGCGATCGCCCCATTGTCAGCGGTGAATATGACCTAGGGGCCTTGATTGCCCGCATTGAACACGCTGTCCGTAAATATAAAGCCAGTCGCATTTCCCTCGATTCCCTGGGGGCAATTTTTAGTCACCTCAGTGACAGTGCCCAGGTGCGCAGTGACCTATTCCGCTTGGCCTCTGCCCTCCGGGAACTGGGAGTCACCGCCATTATGACCGCCGAACGGGTGGAAGAATACGGTGAAATTAGCCGTTACGGAGTGGAAGAATTTGTTGCTGATAACGTGGTCATTGTCCGCAACGTCCTCGCCGATGAAAAACGTCGTCGCACCATCGAGATCCTTAAATACCGTGGCACCGACCACCAAAAGGGCGAATTTCCCTTCACTATCATTAATAAAAAAGGCATCGTCATCATTCCCCTGTCGGCGATCGAGCTGGAGCAAAAATCCTCCGACATCCGCATCACCTCCGGCAGTGAAGAATTAGACCGCATGTGTGGCAGTGGCTTCTTCCGGGATTCGATTATTTTAGTCTCCGGGGCAACGGGTACTGGTAAAACCCTGATGGTGACGGAGTTTATGGACGGCGGCGTGGCCAATGGAGAGCGCTGTTTAGTTTTTGCCTTTGAGGAAAGTCGAGAACAATTAATTCGCAATGCCACCGGCTGGGGGGTAGATTTCAAACAAATGGAAAAGGAAGGCAAACTAAAAGTGGTTTGTCGCTATCCAGAAACCACCAACTTGGAAAACCACCTGATCATGATGAAGGATATTATCCAAGAATTTAAGCCCAATCGGGTGGCGGTGGACAGTCTTTCTGCCCTAGAACGGGTTTCCACCCTAAAAAGTTTTCGCGAATTTATTATTGGCTTAACTTCCTTTATTAAACAACAGGAAATTGGTGGTTTATTCACTTCCACTACCCCCAATTTACTAGGGGGAGCTTCCATTACCGATGCCCATATTTCCACCATTACCGATTCGATTATTCTTTTGCGTTACGTGGAAATGTATGGCGAAATGCGCCGGGGAATTACGGTGCTAAAGATGCGGGGTTCTATGCACGACAAAGATATCCGGGAATTTTCCATTGACCATCAAGGGATGCACATTGGTAAACCTTTCCGTAATGTCACCGGCATTCTGGCCGGGACCCCCATGTACACAGCCCAGAGTGAGGTGGAAAGATTGAGCGGTTTATTCGATGAGAAAATATAGTCAATTCTTCCCTTTGTAAACCTGGAGGCAATCAATCCATGCAGTGGCAAGAATCTTTACCCTGGACCCCCGAAGCTCGGCAAAAGTTGAAGAATATTCCCTATTTTGCCCGGGTGCAAGCCCGTCAGCGCATTGAGCAGTTAGCTCGGCAGGCCGATCTAGATGAGGTCACTGTGGATTTGGTAGAACAAGCCCGTCTGGAGTTTGGCCAATGAGTTGGTCTGACTTTTGGGGCTAAACTCACAGGTAAATCCCATTTCACCATGCATGGTTACAAATTCACCAAGCCGGTCTGACATCAGTGTTTACAATGGCGATCGCCAGGGGCCAATGTATTCTCTGATTGTGCCCATTTATAACGAAGAAGATAATATTCCCGTGTTATATGAGCGGCTCAAGGCAGTCATGGATCAATTGGCAAGTACGGAACTAGTGCTGATTAATGATGGCAGCGGCGATCGATCCTTAGAAATGATTCGGGCTTTGCATGATCAGGATAAACGGGTCTGTTACCTTAGTTTTGCCCGTAACTTTGGTCATCAAGTGGCGGTGACGGCGGGGCTAAACTTCGCCCGGGGCCAGGCGGTGATTATTCTCGATGCGGATTTGCAAGATCCCCCCGAATTGGTGCCCCAATTGGTGGAAAGGTGGCAAGCAGGCTACAGCGTGGTCTATGCCCAACGGGTTAAACGTCGGCAGGAAAGCTGGTTTAAGCGGCTAACGGCCTATGGGTTCTACCGACTATTGCAACGGTTAGCAGATGTAAGAATTCCGGCGGACACGGGGGATTTTTGCCTGATGGACCGCCAAGTGGTGGATTTGCTCAACACCATGCCGGAAAGAAATCGTTATATTCGGGGATTAAGGGCCTGGGTTGGCTTTCCCCAAACCGGCGTTAAATTTGAACGGGATCCTCGCCATGCCGGGGAAGTGAAATACACTTTTCGTAAATCTCTCCGTTTAGCCATTAACAGTCTGGTTTCCTTTTCCATTGTGCCCCTGCGTTTGGCCACCTACCTAGGACTTTTAGCCGCTCTCCTAGCCATAGCTATGATGATATTAGTTTTATACTGGCGCTTATCGGAAACCAATTCCCCTTTGGATGGGTTTGCCACAGTGGTCATCGCTAATCTATTTTTTGGTGCAGTTCAGCTAATTTGCATTGGCATTTTAGGGGAATACATTGGCAGAATTTACGATGAAGTCAAAGGGAGGCCTCTGTATACTTTGGCAGAGATGGCTGGCTTTGAACAACTTCTTTAGAGTCTGTTTAAAAAGTCTAAAAATTGTCTCACTACCCCCATGATTTACCTTGGAAAGGAGAAAAATTCTTAAACCCAACCCTTTTCAAAGGGGATTAGATAACGGTAAATACAACCTTTGAAAACTGCCCTTAAAACGCAATTTTTAGCAATAAAAACTATCCTCACCCAATCAACTCTTCACCCTGACATCAGATTGGTCAACAACTAATTTTTCCAACTATTTTTCCAATACCATGATTGACTTCAAACGTTTGTTAGGAATTGCCCTTACTTCTAGCCTATTAGTTTTAGCTTCACCAAGCGTAATCAAAGGGGCCGAAACCATTACTTTTTCCATTATGCCCCTGGGACAGTTTGACATTTCTGTGAAAAGTCTGACAGATTTTGCTGAAACTGGTACCATCGACCCGGATTTTAAATTTTATACTCAGCATCTCAAGCCAGAAGAACTAGAGAAACTAAGGGGCTTGCTGAACCATTCTTTTAAGTTTAACTCCGTAGAAGCTTTTCGATTTTTTAATACAACTTTTGGCAAAGAAATTGCCCAACAATTGAGCTACATTATTGCGGCCCCGACCGATCAAAGCCAACCTTTTTTAGAAGGGGCGATTGTGACAGCGGCCCAAAACCCTGACGGCTTTAAAATTATCGATGTTATTAATGCCTATGGTGGCTCAGATTTAGTTTTAAACTTAGATACTTTTAAAAATACCATTGACCAAGCGGATACCCTATATCAAGCCACCGATCGAATTTTTACCTGGTTGGGTAAGCAGGAAATTCCATCTAACCCCGTGCCCCCTAACCTAAAACCCTTGGCTTTGGCTGAACCTGGACCACAAAAATGGACAACGCAAAATCTCACCATTCCCCGCCCCAATGGGCAACCAGTCAATGTTTTTGTTTATCTGCCCCAAGGCAATAGTTCGCCAGCCCCTCTAGTAGTGATTGCCCCTGGCTTAAACTCTAATTTTCAGGCCTTCACCTACATTGCCGATCATTTGGCGTCCTATGGCTTTACGATCGCCGGCATTGATTTTCCCGAAAGTGATGCGGCTCGGATGCAGGATTCTCTCCAGGGCTTAGATGCGTTTCCCGATCCCAATGCCTGGCTAGAACAACCCAAGGATGTCACCTTAGTGCTCGATACCCTAGCCCAAAAAGCAGCCACAGATCCAGCTTGGCAGGGCAAATTTGACATCAATAATGTGGGAATCTTGGGCCACTCCCTCGGTGGCTACACGGCGATCGCCAGTGGAGGAGCAACCCTGGAATGGCCGGAGTTACTGCAACAGTGCGAACAACTAAATAAACCCAATCAAATTAATCTCAACCCGGCCCTACTCTGGCAATGTCAGGGGGTTGGCAGTGCCCCGCCTGCGTCTAACCTCAGGGAGTCCCGGATTAAAGCGGTGCTGGCCATCAATCCAGTTACTAACCCCATTTTTGGCCCCGATGGCATGAAGAACCTAGCTGTACCCACCCTGATTGTGGCGGGTAGTAAAGACATTTTTGCTCCACCGGTACCGGAACAAATCATTCCTTTTTCCCTAATTGAAGGGGTGAATAAGTATCTGCTTCTAGTGCAAAATGGCACCCATCTATCCTTTCTAGAAGATACGGACAATTTACCGGAAAAAATTGTTGGCCCAGGACAAGATTTAGCCTACACCTACATGAAAAGTTTAGGTTTGGCTTTCTTTGATCTTTATCTTCAGCAAGATAGTAGTTTTAAACCATATCTAACGGATAGCGTGGTGCAACAAATGAGTCAGGAGCCTTTACCTTTGCAATTGGTGCCCAGCCTCACCCCAGCCCAACTCCAACAGGCTATGGATATTAATAACTAGTACTCGGTCTAGGGCAGGAGTTGCCCCGGATGTTTTTGATGGTATTATCAAGGGCATCTTTTGCAGACTTTATAACTGTAGTGAGGCAATAACCATGGCAGAGGCACCGATCGCCCCGGTGGTTCTGGTCATCCTAGATGGCTGGGGCTATCGCCCAGATACCCGCGCAAATGCAATTGCCCAGGCTAACACCCCCATTATGGATAGTCTGATCGCCGCTTATCCCAATACCCTGGTGAATACTTCAGGGAAAGATGTGGGTTTGCCCAAAGGTCAAATGGGTAATTCCGAAGTTGGTCACCTCAATTTGGGTGCTGGGCGAGTGGTACCCCAGGAGTTGGTGCGTATTAGTGATGCCATTGAGGACGGAACTTTTTTTGACAACCAAGCGCTGATTGAAGTCTGCCAACGGGTGCGCGATCGCCGAGGAAAATTGCATTTAATCGGTCTTTGTTCCGACGGAGGAGTTCATTCCCACATTGACCATCTTTTGGGACTGATTGACTTGGCTAAACTCCAGGGCATCAGTCAACTTTGCATCCACGCCATTACCGATGGCCGGGATACTCCCACCAATGAAGGGGCCCATTTTGTCCAACAAATCCAAGCCCATCTAGAGAAAATTGGCCTGGGCCGCATTGTCAGTGTCAGTGGCCGCTACTACGCCTTAGACCGCGATCGCCGTTGGGACCGGGTGGAAAAAGCCTATCGAGTCATGACCGAAGACGGGGTAGGGGATGGCCGCAGTGCCGCCCAGGTGATCAAGGATTATTACGCCAGCGACATCACCGATGAATTTATTCCCCCTACTAGAATTGGTGCCGGGGCGATCGCCTCTGGGGATGGGGTAATTTTCTACAACTTCCGTCCCGACCGGGCCAGACAACTTTGCTACGCCTTGGTTAATCCTAGCTTTGATGGTTTTCCCAGGGAAAGGATTCAGCCTCTGGATTTTGTCACCTTTACCCAGTACGATCCTGCCCTGCCAGTGGTTGTGGCCTTCGAGCCGCAAAACTTGAATAACATTTTGGGGGAAATTATCTCCCGCCAGGGAATGAAGCAATTCCGCACCGCAGAAACGGAAAAATATCCCCATGTCACCTATTTTTTCAATGGTGGTTTGGAACAACCCTTTGCCGGGGAAGACCGGGAGCTAATTCAAAGCCCCATGGTTTCCACCTATGACAAAGCGCCCCAGATGTCTGCCAAAGCCGTTACCGATGCGGTTTGTCGGGCCATGGAAAAAGGCATTTATTCCCTGGTGGTGGTCAACTATGCCAACCCCGATATGGTGGGACACACCGGCAAGCTCAAAGAAGCCATTCAGGCGATCGAAACCGTCGACCTCAATTTGGGCCGCCTTCTGGCCAGCGCCGCTAAAGTGGGGGGCACCGTGTTGATCACCGCGGACCATGGCAATGCGGAATATATGAGCGATGAATCCGGCAATCCCTGGACCGCCCACACCACTAATCCGGTGCCGTTTATTTTGGTGGAAGGGGAAGGACGTAAAATTCCTGGCCACGGCGGTGAAGTCAAGCTACGGGAAGGGGGAAAACTGGCGGACATCGCCCCGACTATTTTGGATATTTTGCAGTTGCCCGTTCCGGCGGAAATGACTGGTAAAACCTTAATCGATCAGCCGTTGGTAGAAATCAAGGCCAATCGCACTCCGGTCAATCTCTCCCGTTAGGTAGGGGGATGGAAAAGCGCTAAAATAAAAAGCCTGTATGATCGCCGAGGGGCGCTGAATTGTTATGACTTTGATTACTGTTCTACGAATTATTTGGATGGCTTCCGCCGCTCTGTTGACCGTACTGGTGTTGCTTCATAGCCCCAAAGGGGATGGCATTGCCGGCATCGGTGGCCAAGCCCAATTATTCACCAGTGCCAAAAGTGCAGAGAAAACCCTCAACCAAGTGACCTGGACCCTGAGCATTATTTTTATTGGTCTGACTATTATTTTGAGCGCTGGCTGGCTAGCGAATTAGAACGTGTTTTAAATGCTCCCCTAGCCCCCCAATTCTGGGGGGAATGGTGTTCAAAGTCCCCCAAACTTGCCGGAGCTTTAGTGAGGAGATTTAGGGGGCGGGTCATAGCCTTTTAGACAAGCTCTTGGGTTAATCACACCGATCATAAAATAAATATAACTTCTAGGCTCCAACATATTCAGATTTCCTTCTCTCCGTCGTTGGAGAGTCAGGCATTGGCCCTGGGGGGAGAATTTGTGAACAAAAAAATCAAGCTCTGGGGTTGGTGCTTAGCCCTATTCTTGTTGACTTTATTACTGGTTAGTCTGCCGGCGATCGCCAACAATGGGAGCAAGCAAGCCTTACCGGAGTTGCAAATCCATCCCCTCCCCCCCGAGTTGGTAGATTTAGGCATCAGTCTGGAAAACCGCAGTTTACTCGGAGATGACGGCACTGATTATTTCTCCCAAGTTCAACCTTCTCCCCTAGGTTATTTACTCTGGTCTAAATTTCCCGTCACTGTGGCGGTGGACTATCCCCCTGGGTTAACCCCCGGCAGTGCTGCTCAAAAACGTTACTACACTTGGCAACAGGCCATTAAAACGGCGATCGCCGACTGGCAAGAATTTTTTCCCCTCACCATCGTTGAGAATACTACCGAGGCGGATATCACTATTTTTTACCGAGAACCGCCCCTACCCCGCATTGTGGACCCAGAAACAGGATTGGTGAGTTTTGGTCGAGCCCGCACCGCCCAGGCTAACTATGAATTTTATTGGACTGACACATCCCCGCCCCAACTGCGTCACCGCATGGCGATCGCCATCAAACCTGGCCTAGCTCCCCTTTCCCTCCAAGGCACTGCCCGCCACGAACTAGGCCACGCCCTAGGCATTTGGGGCCACAGTGACCACAAAGAAGATGCTTTATACCCAGCCCAGACTGCGGATGTACCGGCCATTTCTCCTCGGGATCTAAGAACTTTATATCGGCTTTATCAACAACCCACTCGCCTAGGTTGGTCGGTACTAGTCAGCAATTAGAAAACTTGAGAAAATTTTGATTTTTTTGTGAACTCATCTGGACAGGATCAACGTTGTCTTAAAACTGCCGTAGTAGATGAGAAGGCTCCCGAAAGGAAATCCCCCAAAACCGAACGAGTTGGGGGACTTTTCCAAACAAACTGACTTAGTTTGCAAAGAATTACATAGTCAAAGACTGGGCATTCTCTTCAATAATGACAGCCAAATCCTTCAGGAAAGCGGCGGCATGGGCCCCATAAATTACCCGATGGTCACAGGTTACATTAACCGCCATTTGTCGTTTGGTACCAATCAAACCTTCCTCATTGGCCACTACTTGGGGACGGGAAGCACCCACCGCTAAAATTCCCCCTTGACCCGGCGGTAGAATGGCATCAAATCGGTCTACCCCAAACATACCCAGGTTAGAAATAGTGAAAGTGCCAGTGCTGTATTCTTCAGGCTGTAACTGCTTAGCCCGGGCCCGTTCCACCAATTCTTTCCATCGGCGGGAGAGGGAGTAGATATCTACTTGGTCTGCATTTTGCAACACCGGAGTAATTAAACCGCCATCGGGCATGGCTACGGCCAGAGCAATGTTGACATCCTTGTGGTAGATGATGCCTTGGTCAGTGTAGCTGGCGTTGACAATGGGATGTTTTTTCAAGGCCAGAGCCACAGCTTTAGCCAACAGGGCCGTCATAGTCACCCCTTTGCCTTTGATTTGTTTATAAAGTTGATCCAGTCCATCGGTGGTGATGGTGTAGCCCACTCGGAATGTAGGAGCGGCCATGGCGGCCACCATATTTTGCACCAAAGCTTTTTGGAAAGTGGTCAGGGGTACTGTCTGGCCGACGGGAACACTGGGGGTAGAGGTTACCCTTGGAGTAGGGGCAGGGGATGTTTTAGGAGCTGGGGCACTGGGGGCAGCGATGGAAGCAGTGACGGGTTTACCAGCGGCACTTTCAATATCTGCGGCCACAATTCTGCCGTGGGGGCCAGTGCCAGCAATGGTAGCTAAATCAACTTTTAACTCTTTGGCTAGTTTTTTCGCCCGGGGGGAAGCAATAATTCGCCCACTGCCTTTGCCATTGCCGTTACTGCTAGGGGCCGGAGTTGTCTCTATGGCAGTTGCACTGGCGATCGCCACTGGTTCAGGTTGTTGGGGGGCTGGGGTTGCAGTCGGAGCCGCACTAGAACCACCACCAGAGCCAGCTTTAGCTTGGGCTTCGGCAATTTCCGCTTCCGTTTCCACCACTAGGCCAAGGGTTGCCCCCACGGGAGCTTCTTCCCCTGCTGGAACTAGAATGGCGGCTAGGTAACCTTCGTTAAAGGACTCCACGTCCATATCTGCTTTGTCCGATTCCACCACCAAGACAGTTTCACCTTTTTCCACTTTGTCGCCGGGGGACTTAGTCCAAGAAACAATTTTCCCCTCGGTCATGGTGGAACTCAGGGCGGGCATGAAAATGTCGTAAATCATGGTGGTTTTATCTCTTAAATCTCTTGTAGATCCCTTGGAATACAGCGGATTAGGACTGCGGAAGACCGTTCAAATTCTATCAGATTTCTGCCGGGGGGTTAGTTAAGGAGCACTTTTCGACCATCTAGGCGATCGCCCAAAGGAAAATGTCAAAATGGGTTAGGATTATCCAGATCCATTGTTGATCAGTCAAGAAAATAGCAAACTGCCATGACCTCCTATTCCTCTGCAACGGCCCGCGCTGAAATGAGTGAACTGCGGCGCTTGAAAAGTTTACTGCCGCCGGAACTCCAAAGTTGGGTAATGGTGGAAGGCAGTACCGAAGTTAATCCCCCTCTGATCCGTTCGGAAGAATTGGGGCGGGATGAGATTGAAATTCAGGTGGATTTGGCCAAATGGGAAAACCTGGCCATTGACCAGCGGAATTTACTCTTTTGGCACGAAGTGGCCCGCATTCAGAGTGATACCATTCCCCGGGAAGGTTGGGAAATGGCTGCCTTGGCGATCGGTTTGGGGGGTGCAGTGGGGGAACTGTGGGTGCAAGATGGATTGCTCTTACTTTTAGCCCTGGGATTATGTGGCATTTCTGGCTACCGGCTCTGGCAAAAAAATAACGGTGAAAAACGGATCAAAGAGGCGATCGAGGCGGATGAAAAGGCCATTACCCTGGCTACCCGTTTCGGCTATACCTTGCCTAATGCCTACAAAAGTCTTGGCAGTGCTTTCAAAACATTAATCGAACAAACCCCCAACCGTCGTCAACGCAAACAGTATGAAACCCGTCTCCAAGCCCTGCGCCAAAGTGCAGCCAAAATGAAAGCTAAAACCCAAAAGGCCAAGGCTCTCTAAACATAGTTGATTGTCTAGTTAGTCAAAGTCCCTTGTCTCGGCATGGGCTGAGTTTGCCGCCACTGTGCATTTTTCCACAACCATCGTCACTACGGCGAATTGCAGGCTGGTAGAACTGGTTTGGTAAATGACCTGTGACTATCCATCAATTGAAGGCATTGGCAAGATGGAAACCTTCCAGAAGGAACGGGAATGCTGGTTCGATCGCTAATTCTGGACAGGATAACAAAACCAGTTGGTAATGTGGAAAAAGCTGTCTCCATGTCATTTGGACTGATGCCCTGTTTACTTTATTAACCCCACCATGGTTCAACTTTCCCCGACCCCTGCATCAACCCTGACTTACAAAGACGCAAATGGGCAAAATCGTACTGCTAGCTTGACCCTCGACGTGGGGGGCATGAAATGTGCCGGTTGTGTGGCGGCGGTGGAAAGACAATTGGATCAACTAACGGGAGTGACGGACAGTTGCGTCAATTTGGTCACAGCGGTGGCGGTGGTGCGTTATGAACCGGAAAAGATTCAACCCCAGGCGATCGCCGAACATTTGAGTCAGCGGGGATTTCCCAGTCAGATTCGTCATGGCCATGGCGCTATCCCTGCGACGATAGGGGAAAAAGAGACAAGGGAAAACGTTAACTGGGGTTTGACCATTGCCCTGGTGTTACTGCTCCTATCGGGGTTGGGGCATCTAAGCCATTTTGGTGGCCCCATGATTCCCTTTTTCCATCACCCCATATTTCATTGGAGCTTGGCAACCCTGGCGATCGCCATACCGGGGCGGGAAATTTTTCTTGATGGTTGGCGAGGTTTGAGATTTGGCCATGCCAACATGAACACTCTGGTGGCTTTGGGGACTGGCAGTGCGTACCTCACCAGTTGCATTGCCTGGGCTTGGCCTGGACTTGGCTGGGAATGCTTTTTTGATGAGCCGGTGATGTTGTTGGGGATGTTACTACTGGGCAGAACCCTGGAGAGTAAAGCAAGGCAAAAAGCCAAATCTGCGTTGACAGAATTATTGGCTTTGCAACCATCCCTAGCTCGGTTAGTGGGGCGGGGAGAGGACCAAGGAGAAACTGGCATTGAAATTCCTGTGGAACAGGTGCGGGTGGGGGAATGGGTACAGGTGCTCCCCGGGGAAAAAATCCCGGTGGATGGCATTCTGGTGGCGGGAAAAACCCTGGTGGACGAGTCCTTGTTAACCGGTGAATCCCTACCAGTGGCGAAAAATGTTGATGATGCCGTCATTGCGGGAGCTTGGAATCAGTCCGGAGCCATTATTATTGCCGCTACCCACATTGGAGCAGAAACCACTTTGGCTCGCATTATCCAACTGGTGGAAACGGCCCAAACCCAAAAAGCTCCCATGCAACGATTGGCTGATCAAGTGGCGGGCTGGTTTGCCTATGGGGTGTTGGCGATCGCCTTGGTAACGTTAGGCTTCTGGGCCATGGTGGGGCAATCCTTATTTCCCGAAATGGTGGCGGATACCGGACTTTCTCCCCTTTTGCTAGCTCTCAAATTGAGTGTTTCCGTCTTGGTGGTGGCTTGTCCCTGTGCTTTAGGTTTAGCCACCCCCACAGCGATTTTGGTGGGCACCAGTTTGGGAGCAGAACAGGGCATTCTGATCAAAGGGGGTAACATTCTCGAAATTCTTCAACGCACCACGGTGATGGCCTTCGACAAAACGGGCACCCTCACCCAGGGTAATTTGCAGTTAACCGATGCGGTGCCAGTGGCTGATATTACTGGGATTGAATTATTAACCCTAGCGGCTTCTGTGGAACAGGGAACTCGCCATCCCCTCGCCCAAGGCTTAATCTCCAGTGCCCAGGGTCTGGAACTATTGCCGGTGGAAAATATCGAAACGGAAGCGGGGCAAGGGGTTCAGGGTTGGTACCAAGGCGATCGCCTGTTGGTGGGAAATCAACAATGGCTCATGGAACAGGGGGTAATGGGGGAACCTCAATGGCAAACAGCGGTGGATCAACTGCTTGACCAGGGGAAAACCGTTATTTTTGTCGCTCGCAATCAGCAATTACAGGGATTTTTAGCCTTGCGGGATACTCTCCGACCGGAAGCCAAGGCCACCATTGCCCAACTGAAACAATGGGGTATTGCTCCCTTGCTGTTAACCGGCGACCATCCCGCCATTGCCCAGGCGATCGCCATGGAAGTAGGTATCGAGGAATTTCAAGCCCAGATGACCCCCCAGGCCAAGGTGGCCAAAATCAAGGCAATGCAAGGGTTTAACCCTGTATCAGTGATAGCGATGGTAGGGGACGGCATTAATGATGCTCCAGCCCTGGCCCAGGCCGATGTAGGCATTTCCCTCTCCGGGGCGACAGCGGTGGCCATGGAAACAGCCGATGTGGTGTTAATGCGCTCCCATCTTTCCGATGTGCTCAAAGCTTTGACCCTAAGTCGTAGCACAGTGGCTAAAATCAAGCAAAATCTCCTCTGGGCTTTGGGCTACAATCTCCTTGCCATTCCCCTGGCCGCTGGGGCATTCTTGCCTAGTTTTGCCATTGTGCTGACTCCGGCGATCGCCGCGGCTATGATGGCCAGTAGTTCCATTGTGGTGGTGTTGAATGCCCTAGCTTTGCGGTATCAATTTTCCCGTTCCCTTGGTCAAGATCCCGGTTAAGGTTCGGCGGGCAAAGAAGTGAACTACCTAAGCTATTTAAATCTCTGGCGAAGCTGGAGGCTTTTTTAGGCGGAATTAGGTTGATTTACCGTCAATTTAGCCCCTGATTTAAGGATTGCTTGGTTAGTTTGGTTAAGATTGATGAGGGTAAATTTTTGATCGTTTGCCCATTGGATCGATTGGGAACTAAACTTCGTCCAGTCTATTTGTCCGTTACCATCCGCTTTTTTTCTCCCCCGGCCATGTCTGATCCCTCGGCAAAACCCCTGCAAGAGCACATTTTGATCATCTTAGATGACGCTGGCCGTCGAGAAGTTTTACTCACTGAAACCTTCTACACCATCGGGCGATCGCCGAGGGCTGATATCCGCATCAAATCCCAATTTGTTTCCCGTATCCATGCGGTGCTGGTGCGTAAATCCTCCGACGATGTACAAGCCGCTTACCGAATTATTGACGGCGATGAAGATGGACAGAGTAGTGTCAATGGACTGATGATTAATGGCAAAAAAGTGCAAGAGCATATCATCCAAACCGGAGACGAAATTGTCATGGGTCCCCAGGTGTCTGTGCGCTACGAGTACCGTCGCCGGGACCAATTTGGTACTATGCCGGGCAACGAACAATTTGATATCACCCTCATTGACCCTGGCATGATTGACGATGAGGAGGAAATTCCTACCTCTGTTTCTTCCTCTCCCCCAGAAATGGAATAATTATTGGTGTGTTTGTTAGACGGTAATGACCAATGGGCGGCCGTAAATGGCAGAGTATTAAACGACAAAAAGCACGGGTGGATGCCCAGAAAGGTAAAACCACCACCCAACTTTCCCGGGCCATTATTGTGGCCGCTCGCCAGGGCATTCCCGATCCGGCGGGCAACTTCCAACTGCGGACAGCCATCGAAAAAGCCAGGGCCGCAGGGGTTCCCAATGACAGCATCGACCGGGCGATCGCCAAGGGGGCAGGCACCTATGAGGATGGGGAAAGTAATTACGAGGAAATGCGCTACGAAGGCTATGGCCCAGGGGGAGTAGCAGTGTTAATTGAAGCCCTCACCGATAACCGCAACCGCACGGCGGCAGATCTACGGGCGGCATTTAGCAAAAAAGGTGGAAATTTGGGGGAAACCGGTTGTGTCAGTTGGATGTTTAGCCAAAAAGGGGTAATTCGCTTAGTAGGGGAACTGGAGGAAGAAAAGTTACTGGAAGCCTTGCTGGAAGGGGAAGGGGAAAGCTACGAATGGCTGGACGAGGAAGATGGGGGTGGGGTGGAAGTTTTCAGTGCAGTGAATCAACTGGAAAACCTCAACCAAGTGTTACAGAACCACGGCTTCACCATTGCAGAGACGGAACTGCGTTGGTTACCGGAAAATACCATTGAAATTGCCGAGCCAGACCAAGCCAAGGCCCTTATGCAAATGATCGACACATTGGAATCCTTGGACGATGTGCAATCGGTCACCAGCAACTTTGAGTTAACGGAAGAGTTGTTAGCCCTGGCGGGGTAGGCGGTGAGATACTGGGGAAGCGGAATGTTGATCCATTTTTCAGCATCCTCCCCTATCCACTGTTTCCTGGTGGTCTTTCCCCCAACTAATTTTTAAAGAGGCGAGTGCAGTGCAATTGACTAAAGGGTTAGAAGTCGAAATCTATACCGGCAAGAAAACCGGTGAGATTGTGGGGCTTTCCGATCGCATTGTGCGGGATTTGAGTGGCTTTGTGCGGGAGCCGGACAGCCGCAATGTGGAATACACTACACCTCCGCTAAATAGTTACGATCGCCTGTTGTGTGGAATTCTTCAGCCCCGTCGTCAATTACGCCATTACCTCAGTCAACTAGGGGAAGACTACACATTAATACCGGGCAGTTGCTTGGCCCTGGGGGGGACGGATACCTTTTACCGTTCTGACCCCCAAAATCCTTACCATACCTACATCGAACAAACCTACAGTACCCAGGTGGTCACCGCCAGCATTCACATCAATATAGGTATTCCTGATGTGGAGGAGTTGATCCGGGCCTGTCGTTTAGTGAGGATGGAAGCCCCGTTATATCTTGCCCTCAGTGCATCTTCCCCTTTTCTGAATGGCCAGGTAACAGGCTACCATTCCAGCCGTTGGCAGATGTTCCCCAAAACCCCCCAGGAGGTGCCCCTGTTTACAAGCCATGGCCATTTTGTGCAATGGACAGAGGAGCAATTGACCTTGGGCACTATGCAAAATGTCCGCCATCTTTGGTCAGCGGTGCGTCCCAACGGCGATAATCGACCCCATAACCTGAACCGTTTGGAATTACGGATCTGCGATTTGGTCACTAACCCCCTCTCCCTCCTGGCGATCGTGGCCCTACTGGAAGCCCGGTTACAACAAATGCTGGCCGATCCCACCCTGGACCCCCTCCAACAAAGTCAACTTACCCCCTCGGAATTGCTAGCCCTAGCGGATCAAAATGAAATCTCCGCCGCCGTTAGTAGCCTGGACAGCACCCTGCACCATTGGCGGGATGGTCGGGCGATCGCCGCCAGAGAATGGATTGAGGAGTTATACCAGTCAGTACAGCTGGAAGCTAAATACCAGGGCTTTGCTTGCTTTTTGCCACCATTGCGAAAAATTTTGCGGGAAGGCAACCAGGCCCAACAATGGCTTACCCAATATGAACAGGGGAAAACGCCCCAAACCATTGTCCAGGAAGCGATTCTGCAAACGGAGATGGAGGAAGCCATCCTGGCCCAGGACCTCTGCTTACCCCTGAGCAAAGCCCGGGATGAAATACTAAGTTTGGTGTGATGGCTTCGGTAGCCGATAAAAAATCATAAACTTTTGCCGAGGGGACAGTTTAATAACTGTTGGTTATCGATAGTTTGTGATCTCCGTCACCGGCATGACAAAATATTTTTGCCCATTTTTGCGGTAAATATCAATTAAATTGTTCAAAAATAGTCTTTATGGTCAAATTAGTCCTAGTTAATCCCCAAATCCCCCCTAATACTGGTAATATCGCCCGAACTTGTGCCGCCACTGGGACAGAATTGCATCTGGTCGGCCCCCTAGGTTTTGAATTGGGTGATCGTTATCTCAAACGGGCAGGATTAGACTATTGGCCCTATGTTGACCTCCATTACCACAACAGTTGTGAAGAATTTATTACCCATTGGCGTGGTCAAGGGGGTAACCTGCTCGGTTTTAGTGTCACTGGCACGGTTAATTTCTGGGACTACACCTACCAATCCACGGATTGGCTGATGATGGGCAGTGAAACAGATGGTTTACCCCAGATGATGCGGGATTTATCTACCCAGTTACTTTGCATTCCCATGCCCCACTCCGAGGTAAGGAGCTTGAATTTGGCCTCCAGCGCCGCCATTGCTCTGTTTGAGGCCGGACGACAGTTACGCAGTCTTGGCTAGGAAACCCCGTCACTACCATCGAGTTGGGCAAGAAGGACAAAATCGAACTAGTGAACTGATAAGAAATTGTGATGGCCGGAGCGAATTAGCCAAGGGGTCGATTCAATTAAAATTTCTGATTAAAAATAAACTTAGGACTGATGATTCTCGGCGATCGCCAGGGGATTTTTTTTCAGAAAAGAGGACAAAGCAGCCAGGGAAAAAGCTTGGCAGGGCAAGGAAATTTGCCAGAAACAAAAACCGGAGGGCTACGTCTAGGGGGTCAGTTAACCACTGATCTAGATTCGTTACTATTTTTCACAACTCTGTAAAAGCGGGAATTTCCACCAGCTTGTCGAATCATTGAAAGCAGGTTAATCTTTCTTAGCAGTCTTCATTCTTCATTAGGTATATTGGCTCAGTCAGATTCAGTCGTGGAATTTAATCTCCCATTAAACCTGAAATGACTGGGGCGGTCTAACAATCTAGTTCTAGGTTTTAGGCTCATTCACACACAAGGAGGTTCTTCTTGAAAGACGTACTCAATCAACCGGCGACATTTTTTCCCTCGTGTCCATCTCCGCCTATGGAGATTAATTCCTATGATGGAAGCACTAAACAGGAGGGTACTGTGCCCCTGGGCGAAGGATACCGTCGGGTTCGCCGCTCTGCTGCAATGGTGGGTTTAGCCGTTTCCATGGGAGCAACGAGTATGTTGTTTTCCCAAACCGCCACCGCCGCCGCCAGTTCTGGCAACTCCCCCTTGGTTGCGGTGAGTAATTTATCCCTAGACCAATCCCATGGCTCCTCCACTGAGCCGATGCTGGCTTCCCCTTCCCTGAAGCACCAAGTCAAAGAAGGAGAGTCCCTTTGGCAAATTAGCCAAGCTTTTCAAGTGGACGCCAAGGCCATTGCCCTGGCCAACAGCATCAGCACTGATACGGAACTACAAGCGGGACAAGTACTGAATATTCCCAGACCTAGTTCTTCTGCAAAAGCAGTTCAAGACCAAGTCCCCGCCGCCACCATCCCGCCCCTGGCTCCCCTGGAGCAGACTGATTCCATGGTTGTCTCTTCATCCTTAGCTCCCGGTCAGTCTTCCAGCACCGCTAATACCACTGCTGTTAAGCCCAAAGCCCAAACTTTAGTTGCCGATGTGAGTCGCCCCATGCAGGGCACCGTCATTGAACCGTTGGAAGAGAAGTTAACTTCCCAAAGAATTAAAAGTACTGCTGAAGATGCGGGCATCAAGCTCGATACAAAAGCTTCCCTGCCCAGCCCCGTAGAGGTGGCTGCCGCCGCCCATGGCGATCGCCCCATTCCCATTGCCGTAGTGGGCCCGGAAGAGTTCACTGCCATTGAAGTTCAGCCCAGCTCCAGCCCAGCCAATCCCCAGTCTTTGCCCGTACCGGCTCTCCCTGCTGTGGCCCCAGCGCCCACGAGAGCCCAACGACAAGATGAGTCTTTGGCTTCCGGAGAGGATATTTCCTTAGATAATCTCCGTCAGAATGGCATGGCCCAGCCGGTCCAACCAGTGGAAACTGCATTAAATCTTGACCAGCCCGTGGCGATCGCCGTTATCCCTCCCGAAACTGAACCGGAGATTATTACCAGATCCCCATTACCCAGTGCTCCGGTAGTCCTGGAAACCGGCCCGGCCGTTGCGGCCTTGCCCTCTCCCTCCAATGTTGCTCCCGCTAGTGCCGAACAAATATCCTACCAAGTGAAGCCAGGGGACACCCTCAGTCAGATTGCCCGCAGCCATGACATTCAGCCGGAGAAAATCCAACAAGCCAATGGTTTGAGTAATCCTGACGAGATTAAGGCAGAGCAGATTTTAGTGATTCCTCCTCCCAACACTGTGGCGGCAGTGCCGGAACCCACCCCCCCCAGCTTGCCCAGCTTTGTTTCTACCCAGCCAACGGCCTCAACAATCGTAGCCAGGGCCCAGGCAGAACCCGAGGCCCAGTACCAGACTCAACTAAGGGCAGAGGTAACCCAACTCAATCAAACTCAACCGATCAGGACTCCTATGGTACCTCGAAGTGCCCTGACCGTTGCCCGCCAAGTTAATAACGAACCAGTTCCTGATTGGCAAGCCCGTTCCCCCCAAGCCCTACCGGCCAAGTTCAACCAGCCCCGGCAGGATCTAGCCCAGTTGCAACGGCAATATTCTCCCCAGGCACAAAGAAGTCAGTTTTCCACCTCCGTCGGCCAGTCCCAAATCGTCGGGGCGGCCCCCAGTCCTGTCCAGGGCTACAACGACACCATTCAAATCCCTGTCATCCAAGAAGTTAGCCCTGAGCTGCCGGGCTTGAGTACCCCCGACTTTCCCCGTAGCCCGGGTCAGTTTAACGGTTACATCTGGCCTGCTAAGGGGGTCTTCACTTCTGGTTTTGGTCCCCGTTGGGGTCGCATGCACCGAGGCATTGACATTGCTGCTCCCATTGGTACTCCCATTATGGCAGCGGCTTCCGGGGAGGTGGTGTTTTCTGGTTGGAACTCCGGCGGTTTTGGTAATTTGGTCAAAATTCGCCATGGTGATGGCAGTGTTACCTACTATGCCCATAACAATCGCTTGTTGGTGCGCCGGGGAGAATACGTTGAACAAGGTCAACAAATTGCTGAAATGGGAAGTACTGGCCGCAGTACTGGGCCTCACCTCCACTTTGAAATTCGGGTAGGCGGGACTAATGCCGTTAATCCAGTGGCCCTGTTGCCCCGTAGTCGCTAAATTCTATTGCGTCGCCATACTACTGCATCGTAATCGTACCTCTTAAGTGTGTTTATTCCCCTGGGTTAGCTTTGCTGTTACTTACAGCATGAAAGCCTGGGGGCTTTTGTTTGAGGGGGCGACGGAATAAAGTTTTTGGCAACAAAAAAGATGGATCCTTAGGACCCATCCTTGCTTTATTTTGAGGTTATGACACTAGGTTAGATTAGACTTCACTTCAGTAATTAACTAGCTGGCTTGGTGGGGTTGAATAACGCCATAGCCGCCATGGTTACGAATGTAGATGACGTTGATTTCATCTGTGTCCTTGTTACGGAACATATAAAAGTCATGGTCCACCAACTGTAGCTGTTCCAGAGCGTCTTCAATGGCCATGGGGGGCATAGCAAAATATTTCATCCGCAATACCTCCGAAGGTAGCTCGGGAGCCCGATCGCCGATGAGATTTTCTTCCACTGGCTTGTCTTCAACAATTTCGCTTGTTTTGACATTGCCATGTTGCTTATCTTGGATGCGTTCTTTATATTTCCGCAACTGACGGGCAATTTTGTCGGCAACTAGGTCGATGCTGGCGTAAAGATTTTCACTGCCTTCCTGGGCCCTGATCACTGTGCCATTGGCATAAACCGTTACTTCCGCCTTATGTTTGTTAGTAATGCGGGCGTTGCGGGCCACGGAAAGATGAACATCAACTTTGGTGGTCAGATTTTGAAAGTGTTTAACTGCTCTTTCGACTTTTTCTTCCACGTAATCATGAATCGCTTCAGTAACTGTGATATTATTGCCCTGAATTAACAGTTTCATACTGAATTCTCCCTTCGTAAAATTAATAAAAAATGAGCAATGGTTGGTTTTCCGCAGATCTAAACTTAAGTTATAAAAACTAAGTTAGATTGGGCAATTTTTCCGAGAAACAGTGAGGTGGAATCATTACTTAAAATGCCTTTCTGCTAAAGATATCAAAAGCATGGATCATTGAAAAAACACCATAAATTTGAGCTTGGTGATGAATTATAAACCCAACCTTGTTATTCTCTAGTTTACTTTTAATCATCCCTAGGGTAGAGGTAAAGTTTTCCAGAAAATTGTGGTGGTAAATAATTAACTCCTAAGACTATCTTCAGATTAGCACTATGTATTGAATAAGACCTAATCGGTCAGGTGATTTTGACTTTCCTTTGCATCTCTTTACGTTTCTTAATTTCTGCCAACTTTGAACTTTAGTTTGATTCCGTTTCCTTTGTAGCGCCATGGCCAATCCTTCCTGTCGTTTATTATCGTTCGGACTTGTGCCCTACTGCCAAGCTTGGCAATATCAGCGGCGATGGGTCAGAGCCAAACAGCGCGATCGCCAACGGGAGGACGGACTAATGTTGTTGGAGCATCCCCCGGTCTACACCCTGGGCACTGGCTCCCAAACCAAATATCTGAAGTTCGACCCGGCATATCCCCCAGCGGAATTGTGGCGCACGGAACGGGGTGGGGAAGTCACTTACCATTGTCCGGGGCAATTGGTAGGCTATCCGATCCTGGATTTAAACCATTTCCAGAAGGATCTGCACTGGTATTTACGACAACTGGAAGAGGTGCTGATCATCACCCTGGAGAAATTGGACCTGCAGGGGGAACGCATTGCTGGTTTAACGGGGGTTTGGTTGGAAGGTCATAAGGTAGCGGCGATCGCCATTAAGGTTAGTGGCTGGGTTACGTGCCATGGTTTTGCTTTGAATATTTGCCCCGACCTAGAGGGATTTAGTCACATTGTGCCCTGTGGCATTGGCGATCGGCCTGTAGGAAGCCTAAACCAGTTCTTGCCTGGTCTCACTGTGGAGATAGTTCAACCTCTAGTTATTCAAGCCTTTGCCGAAGTATTTCCGGTTACCTGGATCGCCACTGGAGAAATGCCCTGCTGGCTTAGCGACGATGTTGCTTAGTTAACATGGGCAGAGGTTGTCGCTGGGTACTACCACTGGGGGGCAAATAACGGCGGGGAGATTGTTTCACGGCGATCGCCTTAGTTTTTTCTGACTGCCACCAGCGTATGCCCACCCCTAACATGGCTACCATTAAGCCCAGGGAAAATAAACTCCATTTACCATCTACTCCACCCATGACCATATCCACCGCCGCCACAATTAGAATGAAGCTGGAAATCGGCTCACGGCGATAAAAAACTTTGACAAAACGGGGCCAGTAAAAATTCATTCCTAAATGGTTCCAAAACCCTCTGGGGGAAGCTCAACTACAATATAGCCTTTATTTGTAATTTCTCTCGGCTGTGAACGGGATGGTTAAGCTGGCAGTAACCAAGGAGGAAGGGCTTGGCAAAAGCAAAATTCTAAGGGCGAGCGATCAAGACCACCATTAGGGAGCTTTTGGTAACATGTTTGGAGTTTTGGAAAAAATGGGTCGCCTGGGATTCGAACCCAAGACCAATCGGTTAAAAGCCGAGTGCTCTACCGCTGAGCTAGCGACCCGTTGTGCTTCATTGGCACGATTTATAACGTTAACATAGCTTTTGCTTCACCACAAGCATTGATCAGAAAAAATTTTCAAATTTGCCTAGGCAAGGAGAATTGGGGTCGGCAGTGGAGCGGGATTAGGGTTCAGGATTTTACTTCACTGCCGGGAGATTGTTAGCGATAGGAAGCAGTTAACTCAGCGATTTTTTCCTCTTCCATGGGGCTTAATTCCTCCGGTTTCCCCACCACGCCCTTATAAACTTTGATATATTCCCCGGCGGAACGGTACCAACTAAAGTCTGCCCGCATGGCCCGTTGCTGTAATTTTTGCCAATCTGCCTTGAAACGGAAACCCTCCCAGGCCCGCACCATGGCCGTAAAGCAATCCAGGGGTTCATAACGGTCAAAGCAATAGCCGGTGCCGGCTTCATTGATAGGATCGTAGAAGGATACCGTATCCACCAAACCCCCTGTCCGCCGCACAATGGGGATACAGCCATAACGCATGGCCATCAATTGACTCAGCCCACAGGGCTCAAAGCGAGAAGGCATTAAAAACACATCCGCCCCGGCATAGACTCGACGGGAAAGGGCATCGTTGTGGAGTAATTGCACCGCCATCCGCCCAGGAAATCGGGAAGCCATCTGCCAAAGTTGGGTTTCGTAATGGCGATCGCCAGTGCCGAGGATAATTAACTGGGAATCGGTGTAGGACATGAAGCGGTCAAGGATCTGAATCACCAAATCAATCCCCTTTTGTTCCACCAAGCGAGCCACTATACCCACCACCATGGCATTACGATTAATTTCTAACCCCGTTTCCTCCTGGATGGCAATTTTATTTTTCACCCGCTTGTCCAAACTGTCCGCATCGAAAACATTGCTGATAAAGCGGTCTTCCGCCGGGTTGTAAATCTCCGTATCAATACCGTTGAGAATACCGACTAAATTACCACTCAGGTAGGACAATAACCCTTCCAGCTTTTCCCCATAGGCCGGGGTTTGGATCTGTTGGGCATAGGTGGGAGAAACGGTAGTCACCCGATTGGCAAATTGAATCGCCGCCGCCATCACATTGTCTCCCTGCATGTACCAAGGACACCAAGTCATAGTTTCAAGCAAGCCCCGCCAGGGCCCTTGGTAAGCAAGATTATGGATGGTGAAAACGGTGGCGATGTCTGGGGACTGATGCATCCAAACAGGGATCATGCCAGTGTGCCAATCATGGCAATGGATAATTTCCGGCTTCCAATGGTTCCAGGCAAATTCAGCTGCCCCGTTAGAAAAAAAAGTGAACCGCCACGCCTCGTCATCTCCGCCATAGATCCTTCGGGAGTCGAAAGCTGGATGGCCGAACAAGTAGAGAGGAATTTTGGTGTCCGGTAGATAGGACTGGTAAACAGCAAACTGCTGGAACATGGCTTCCCCTTTCCAGACCGGCTCCTTGGGCACATCAATCTTGTCGCCGATGAAACCGTAGTAGGGCATGAAGACACGGACATCATGGCCCAACTGATGCAGAACTTTAGGCAGGGAACCCACCACATCCCCCATGCCACCTACCTTTGCTAGGGGGGATACTTCCGCCGCCACAAATAAAATCTTCATACCGTCGTTATTCCACTAATTGAGTTCAGGGCCTGGTTGCCATACTTTCCGCTCAATTATATGACGGTGGTGGTTACCCATCGGAGAGAGTAATTAACAGTTTCTGCTTTCCATCCCTATACCTTTTTCTTAGTGCTTTGTCCGTGGACTATCCATTGCCGGCCGGTGGCATGGCCTAAGTATTCCAATTCATTAATTCATTGCTAAGCCACTAAGGATTGGGAAGTCATATCCTCGGACTCGTGTTCTTTTTCTGGAGAGATGAAACCGCCCGCTGCTAATCCGTCGGGATCAATACTCAGTTGTTCGCAGGGAATGGTGTCCGAAATAATCGAGCTGGCCATCATGCCAGTATGAATTTCTAACTGAGCGCTGGGCACTGCCTCAAATACTAACCGTTGACCAGGGAACACAACTCTTTCAAAATACCAATTAGGGACATTGGTAATGCGGGCCACTTGGATTTGATTGGTGGCATTGACGTAGCAACAGAATAAGGCTGATGGCTGGTTGTTGGGGATGGGATCAAGAATTTGGGACATGGCAGGCATGGGATTTTTATTAAAAAAAGGTCTTTTAACTATTCTGGACAAAGCTAACACCCGCTGATCCCGATCCGCTGTAAAGATAATTACAATCAAATTTTTTGACTCTGGCTTTGTCCCTGGACTCAAGAAAATTTTTCCGAGGCATTGCACTTTGGCGTTGGTGATTACTTGGGGCTAGAACGGTCAGAATGCTGAGGGTGGCGGCTCCGAGCAATCGTTAAGATATATTACAATTGTGAGTAAGTGGGGGTAGTCCCTCCCGTTGCTGATCTCACCCTACCAGTGCCCCAACGCCATGATCGATCGCCTTTTGTACGTTCGTCTTCCCTGTAACCCGATTTTCCCCATTGGGGTGATTTATCTGGCGGACCATGTCCATAAATGTTTTCCGGCGACCGCCCAGCGGATTTTCGATTTAGGCACCATTCCTCCCCTGGATTTCAACCGGGCCCTTGATGAATGTATTGATGAATTTCAGCCGACAATTTTGGTTTTTTCCTGGCGGGACATTCAAATCTATGCTCCGGTGGGGGGTAGGGGTGGTAATCCCCTGCAGAACGCGTTTGAGTTTTACTACGGAAAAAATCCCTTGGTGAAGCTGAGGGGAGCCTTAGGTGGTTTGAAAGTTACCAGTGCCTATTACGGCGAATTATGGCGTAATTTAAGACTAATAAACCGGGGATTGCGGAGGGCAAAGCGTTATTGCAGTGATCCCCAAATCATTGTCGGGGGCGGAGCAGTTAGTGTTTTTTACGAACAGTTAAAAACCAAGTTGCCAGCGGGCACCATTGTGTCTGTGGGAGAAGGGGAAACCCTGTTAGAAAAATATCTACGGGGGCAAACCATTGAAGACGAACGGTGTTACATAGTCGGCCGCAGTCAGCCCCGGCCCCGGTTAATCCATGAACAGCCCTCCCCCATGGTAAAAACTGCCTGTGATTATGACTACATCGAGCAAATTTGGCCGGCCTTTGACTATTACCTCCAGGAGGATGATTTTTACCTAGGGGTACAAACTAAGCGGGGTTGTCCCCACAATTGCTGTTACTGCGTTTACACCGTGGTGGAAGGGAAACAGGTCAGAATTAATCCCGCCGCCGAAGTGGTCAAGGAAATGCGGCAACTTTATGACCGGGGCATTCGCAATTTTTGGTTCACCGATGCTCAATTTATTCCGGCTAGGGTTTTTATAGATGATGTGGTGGAATTGCTGGAGGCGATCGCCGCGTCGGGCATGGAGGATATCCATTGGGCTGCCTATATCCGAGCTGACAATTTAACCCCTCGGTTGTGTGAACTGATGGTACAAACGGGGATGAACTACTTTGAAATTGGTATCACCAGTGGTTCCCAGGAATTGGTACGCAAAATGCGCATGGGTTACAATCTCCGCACCGTGTTACAGAATTGTCGGGATCTAAAGGGGGCAGGCTTTAATGATTTGGTTTCCGTCAATTATTCCTTCAATGTTATTGATGAAACCCTAGACACCATCCGCCAAACCATTGCCTACCATCGGGAGTTAGAAGCTATTTTTGGGGCAGACAAAGTAGAACCAGCCATTTTCTTCATTGGGCTACAGCCCCACACCCATCTGGAAACCTATGCCCTGGACAAGGAAATTCTCAAACCAGGCTATGACCCCATGAGCATGATGCCCTGGACCGCCAAAAAATTACTCTGGAATCCAGAACCCCTCGGCTCGTTTTTCGGCGAAGTTTGCCTCCAGGCTTGGCAACAAAATCCCAATGATTTCGGTCGAGAAGTGATGAATATTCTCGAGCAACGGCTGGGCAAAGCTGATCTCGAAACAGCCCTCCACTCCCCCCTGCCCGACAAAAAAAAATTTCCCCCTACCATGGCAGAGGGAAAAAAACTCAGTCCTATTTAGCTTGGCCAGATGCTGGCCGAGTGGCACCGTAGTTGGGCAACTAACTGGCGATAATATACTCTGCCATATTAGCCCGCCGACGCTTCAGTTGCGCAAGGGCTTGGTTTTCTAATTGGCGGACCCTTTCCCGGCTGATGTTGAGATGCTGGCCGATTTTAGCCAAAGATAGCTCTTGGCCATCGTTAAGACCAAAACGCATGGTCAGCACAGCCTGTTGCTGGGGTGTTAATTCCGCCAGTAAATTTTGCAGGTCTTGACGCATGGACTCCTGGGTGATGTAAGCATCGGGGGAAACCCCTTCGTCCTCCAAGAGTTCGGACAATTCTGTGTCCTGATTATCCCCCACCCGCACATCGAGGGAGATGGGTTGGCGCGACAGACTGAGGTACTCGCGAATTTGACTAGGGTCAATTTCCAGAGCCTTGGCTACTTCGGCGGGGGTGGCACTGCGGCCCAATTGTTGGGAAAGTTCCCGTTGGGTTTTTTTGATTTTGTTTAACTTTTCAGTGATATGAATGGGCAAACGGATAGTCCGGCCCTGTTGGGCGATCGCCCGGGTGATGGCTTGGCGAATCCACCAGTAGGCATAGGTGGAGAATTTATAACCCTTGGTGGGGTCGAATTTTTCCACCCCCCGTTCTAAACCCAGGCTACCTTCTTGGATCAAATCCAAAAACTCCATATTGCGCTTCTGATATTTCTTGGCGATCGCCACCACCAACCGGAGGTTAGCTTCAATCATTTTCCGTTTGGCCCGTTCCCCTTGGCCCAGATAGCGGTGTAATTTCGTCACCGACAAATCCGCCGCTTCCGCCCATTCCGGGTCGGAGGGCTCTCGGCCCAATCTGTCAGCCAGGGCTTTCTTGTGCTCCAGCAGGGCCATCATTTGTTGGACTTGTTTACCGAGGATAATTTCTTGCTCATGGGTTAACAGGGGTACCCGACCAATTTCATGGAGATAGGACCTCACCATATCGGCGGTGAAAGTGGGGGGGGAGGTAGGGGAGGAGAGATTGGCGGTGGGCATTCGGAATGACTCCTTAATGAAGAGCAACAGAATAACTGTCACTGTTACCATCTTTCCCAAAAATGTCTTAGACTAAGTCATTGATGGTGGAGAATAGGGTAGTGCAGTCGTCAATTTTTTTTACACCGTGTCCTAACGAGTGGGCCTTTAGACGCCGCAAATGGTGACAAGGTTCGGGAATAAATAATAATTTTTGTGGTTCTAGGCTGGGGCGTTACCGCCGAAACCAATACCACGCTCCTACAGCCGCATAGCTAAAAAGATACCCAAAAAATCAATATCACCATGATGACGAATCATTAAGGGATTCCACAAGGGCCAAGATGAAGGATTACCGAATGGCACAGTGGGGTTAACCCAACATATTTTTTTGTCAAGCTGGCAAGCCGTTTTCCAGGCGGATAGTTTACCTCCTTGACTTTTTCCTCTGGTTGATTAACTCAGTGGAGTTTTTAACGTTTTTCCGCTTGACCCTCCATAAACTAAGGAATTTTTAGGCTTGATTTTTTCAATGGATATTCCCAACACCACCGCAACCATTGCAACTATTCCCCAGGCTCCTGCGGGTTTTCGTTCCGGCTTTGTGGCCATTGTCGGCCGTCCCAATGTGGGTAAATCAACTTTGATGAACCAATTGGTCGGACAAAAAATTGCCATCACTTCCCCCGTAGCCCAAACCACTCGCAACCGCTTACAGGGCATTATCACCACCCCCAGCAGTCAGATAATTTTGCTCGATACCCCTGGTATTCACAAACCCCACCATGAGTTGGGAAGGGTGCTGGTAAAAAATGCGATCCAAGCTATCCATAGCGTTGATCTAGTCGTTTTTCTTGTGGACAGCAGTGCAACTTTGGGACGGGGAGACCGGTTTGTGGTGGATTTGCTGCAAAAAACTGACGGGCCGGTGGTGGTAGGACTCAATAAACAGGACCAACAGCCCCCAGACCAGCGGGAAGAACTTAACGCTAGCTATGAAACCCTGACAGAAAACCATGGTTGGCCCTGCTTTAAATTTTCTGCTTTGACGGGGGAAGGTTTAAGCAATTTTCAGAGTGCCTTGGAGGCAAGACTGGATCCTGGCCCCTATTACTATCCGCCGGATTTGGTCACCGACCAGCCGGAACGGTTCATTATGGCCGAGTTAATTCGGGAGCAGATTTTGTTGCTCACCCGCCAGGAGGTGCCTCACTCCGTGGCGATCGCCATTGAGAAGGTGGAAGAAACGCCCGAACGCACCAATGTTTTTGCCGCCATCACAGTGGAAAGAGGTTCCCAAAAGGGCATTATCATTGGCCAAAAAGGTAGTATGCTTCAGGCGATCGGCACTGCGGCCCGGCAACAAATTCAAAAATTAATTTCCGGGGATGTTTATTTAAAACTATTTGTGAAAGTTGAACCAAAATGGCGGCAGTCTCGCCAGCAGTTGTTAGAATTTGGATACCGTGTGGAAGAGTAGCAAGAAGCAATGACTAGCGATCCCAATCCAGCCCAGGCATTTGAAAATTGGTTTGAGGAGGAAGAGGGGGATGACGCCTTTACTTCCCTCATTGCCGGTGAGGAGACTAACAGTGGGATTGAAGAACTGGATTTTGGCGATTTATTTGAGGGAGAACCCACCGTCATCCAGGGTGAAGGGTTTGGCTCGCCGTCCTCTGGAGAGGAAGATCCGCCGGTCCGCATGACCCTAGATTTTAATTCCCCGGAAGCGGAACTAGACGCTCTCTTTACCGATGAGGATGCCCCCACAACGGCGATCGATCCCTTTGAAAGCTCCAGTTGGCTAGAAATCGACCAGATGATGGAAGCTGATCCCCTGGCTTCCATTCCTGAGACCAATGCCCCCGCTTACCAGACCGCTGGTGGCCTAGATGACAATGACCTAGCCGAATTGCAGGATTTACTAGGAGTAGGGGACGTCGAGCCCGCCATTACCAACCCTGGTTTGCACTCCTTTGCTGGGGCTGATCGGGTAACTCCATTGACAAATGAGGTCCTGCTTTTTGCGGCGATCGATGACTTAGACGGATTGATTAATGCCCCTGTCCTGGACGAAGAATTTTCCTTTACCGAACTAGAGACTTTAATCGATACCCCAGCCCCAAAATCTTTTGCCACCATCAGCCATCCTTTTCGTTTACCGGTGGCTATGGAGGAAGACGAGGATGAATTCAAAGACTTAGAAGCATTATTAGAGCAAGCGGATAGCAGTCTGGGGGGGGGCATAGCCGGCATGGGAGGGGCTCGGCTGCCCGCTCGACCTAGGCAGGTTAAATCCCGTAGTTTTGAGCAAACTATGCGGGTGCCCATCAAACAACTTGACAACCTCAGTAACCTGATCGGGGAGCTAGTGGTCAAACGGAATCGCCTTGAACAGGATCAGGAGCGTTTACGACAGTTTTTGGATAATCTGCTCAACCAAGCCCAAAACCTCAGCGATGTGGGGGGGCGGATGCAGGATTTATACGAAAGAACTTTGTTGGAAGGGGCCCTTTTAGCCAGCCGCAGCACCAACAGCCGTCACCACTCCTCGAAAACCACCTACCCCGATGCCAGGATCACGGCCTCTAGTTCCTCGACCATGAATGACCAGCCTTTGGATGCGCTGGAAATGGATCGATTTACCGGATTTCACCTGCTTTCCCAGGAGATGATCGAGTTAATTGTGCGGGTGCGGGAATCTGCGTCGGATATTCAGTACTTGGTGGACGAGACAGATCAGGTGGCCCGAACCCTCCGGCAGGTGACTACGCAGTTACAGGAGGGAATGACCAAATCTCGCATGGTGCCCTTTACCCAAACCGCCGATCGCCTGCCACGGGCCATCCGGGAAGTGTCCATGAAATTGAATAAAAAAGTCAACCTAGAGGTGGAAGGGGGCGACGTGCTCATCGACAAAATGATTTTGGAGCACCTCTACAATCCCATGACCCATTTGGTTAACAATGCCATCACCCACGGTATTGAAACCCCAGCAGAACGACAAAAATTAGGCAAATCCCCCGAAGGGCATCTAGCAGTGCGGGCCTTTCTCCAGGGCAACCAAACCCTGATCACCGTCTCCGATGATGGAGCAGGGATCAACACGGAAATGGTTAAACAAAAAGCAGTGGAAAAAGGGCTCATTAGCCGTATGGAGGCCCAGAGCCTATCCCAGTCAGAGGTTTATGACCTCCTGTTCCATGCTGGTTTTAGCACCAAGGACACAGCGGACGACTTTGCCGGTAGGGGAGTAGGTCTTGACGTGGTACGCACCAGTCTGATCGATATTCGCGGAGCCATCAACATTGAATCCACTGTGGGCAAGGGCACCACTTTTACCATTCGTTTGCCCCTCACCCTGAGCATTTGCAAAGCCCTTTGTTGCCTGAGCGATCGGGCTCGCATCGCCTTTCCCATGGACGGGGTGGAAGATACCAGGGACTATTTGCCCAAAGACATTGTTACCGATGAGGATGGTCAAAAGTGCGTTAAATACGGCAAGGAAGCCCTGCTTTTACCGCTCTATCCCCTCAAAGATTTGCTCAACTATAACCGGCAATTAAGCCGGGGTAGTGTGTATGGGGGCAAGCAAGAGGAAGATGTGGTGCGGGTCATCATTGCCCGGGGGAGTTCTGGTAACCTGTTAGCCCTCCAGATAGACCAGGTATTAGGGGAAGAAGAAATTGTTATCAAGCAAATTGAAGGGCCCATTCCCAAACCTCCAGGCATTGCCGGGGCTACCGTGCGGGGGGATGGTAGCATCATGCCCATTGCCGATGTTTTGGAACTGATCGAAATTGCCCAGGGTCGTCTCCGCACTGACAGCAGTGGTGGACTATGGCGCAAAACCCTGACCCCCACGGTCAATGAAGTCCACATGGACCCCACTGTGCTAATTGTGGACGACTCCATCACGGTGCGGGAATTGCTCTCCCTCAGTTTCAAAAAAGCTGGTTTCCGGGTAGAACAGGCTAGGGATGGACAGGAAGCCTGGGATCAACTCAAGTCTGGTCTGCCCTGTGACTTGGTCTTCTGTGACATTGAAATGCCCCGCAAAAATGGCTTGGAATTGTTATCGGAACTGCAAGCAGACGAAGAACTATCTTCCATTCCAGTGGCCTTACTCACTTCCAGGGGAGCCGATCGCCATCGTAAAGTGGCGGCCAAGCTGGGGGCAACGGGCTATTTCACCAAGCCCTATACAGAAAAAGACATTTTGGACGCGGCCAACCGGATGTTGAATGGGGAGGTGTTACTCCCCGGCAGTACCCGCAAAACTAATTCCATTCTTTCTCGCTTCAAAAAAGCCCGAGGCAACTTCTCCGAAGAAGCTCCCACCATTGTGAGAAGTAATCCAGGTACCCTACGTTCGACGGTGTTAATTATTGATGACTCGGTGATGGTGCGGGAAATGCTTTCTATGACCTTTAAAAAAGCCGATTACCATACAGAAACTGCTCGGGATGGCCAGGATGCCTGGGAAAAACTCAAGTCTGGCTTACCCTGTGATTTGATTCTCTGTGACATTGAAATGCCCCGCATGAACGGTCTGGAATTATTGGAGCGCATTCAAGAAGATCCCAACCTTTCCCGTATTCCAGTGGCCATGATTACCTCCCGGGGAGCACAAAAAATGCAGCGCATGGCAGCAGAAAAAGGCGCCAAGGGATACTTTGTGAAGCCCTACATTGAGGAAACTTTATTGGAAGCCAGTCAAAGGTTGATAAGGGGAGAAGTGTTGCTAGATTTGGCCGCTCTAAGTGCAGACGAGTAATGACAGAATCGTTGAGTCCCTTACTGCCGGAAATTAGTATCGCCCTGGTGCTGGAACAACTAAGGCGTTTATGTCGGCAAAATTGTCAAAGCCATTGGTATTGCTTACCTGGTGCGCCTTGGGAGATTTCTGATTGGCAAACTTATCCATTGGGTAAAGTTAACGAGAAGGGTTATTTAATTTGGGAAAAAGGCGAAAAAACCCAATGGTTTGCCCAAACTTTTACCGTGCCTAAAGCTTTGGCGGACTATCCTTTAGATGGTTTGACATTGCGGTTAGCTTTAACTTGGTGGGCCAAGGATGCTCAAATTTTTGTTAATGGCGAGTTAGTTCAAGCTGGGGATTTATTTGATTCTAAAGCTAGAGTTTTGTTAACTGATAACTCCCAAATTGGTCGAACATTTACCGTAGCTTTAAAGTTAACTAGTTCCGGCCATGACATTGGTGGATTGATGCAGTCCCAATTAATTTTTGAGCGGAAATATCCTGACCTAGATCCGGGTTTTATTGCTGACGAAATTGAAGTTCTAAGCTTATATTTAGCTCAATTTGAATCAGAAAGACTAGCTCAATTAAGTAAAACTTTAGAAGCAATTACTTGGAATAAAATTTCAGATCAAGAACAATTTGATCAATCATTACTGCAACTTCGCCAGCGGTTACTACTGTTAACTGAAGGACTAAAACAACAACAAATAAATTTACTAGGGCATGCCCATCTAGATATGGCTTGGTTATGGCAGTTGGAGGAGACTTGGGAAGTAGGAGAAAGAACTTTTCAATCAGTCATTAATTTACAAACAGAGTTTGCTGATTTAGTGTTTGGCCACACCAGTCCGGTTTTATACCAATGGATTGAAGAGCATCTACCGGCATTATTTGAGCAAATTCAAGTAGCAATTAAAAAAGGAAACTGGGAACTTTTAGGAGGCATGTGGGTTGAACCAGAAGTAAATATTATTAGCGGTGAATCCTTAGCCCGTCAATTTCTTTATGGCCAGAGGTATTTTGAAGCAAAGTTTGGTCAAATTAGCAAAGTTGCTTGGCTTCCCGATAGTTTTGGTTTTTGTGGTCAGTTGCCCCAAATTTTTCATCAAAGTGGGATCGATTATTTTGTTACTGGGAAACTCCACTGGAACGATACTAATTCCTTTCCCCATGGGGCTTTCCACTGGCGATCGCCGGATGGGACAGAAATTTTCACAGTAATGTCTCCCCCCAACCTAGCTGGAGTAATGGATAATCAACCCTTACCTATGGCTAATTATGCTAATCGTTGGCAAGAGCAAACCGGACTTAAGGAATGTCTTTGGTTGCCGGGGGTGGGAGACCATGGCGGTGGCCCCAGTCGGGATATGTGGGAGATGAAGGAACGGTGGCAAAATTCGGAATTTTTCCCAACTATTAACACAGCCAAGGCTGAACATTTTTTAGCTGGCATTAAACAGAAGTTACAATCAGATCAGTCTTTTCCTATTTGGGAAAGGGAATTATATTTGGAATTGCATCGGGGCTGTTTTACTGTTCATGCTGACCAAAAACTTTATAATCGCCAGTGTGAACATTTACTCTATGAAGCAGAACTTTGGAGTAGTTTTGCTAATTGGTTAGGCGGCTATAGCTACCCCAAAGAAAAACTAGAACTAGCTTGGAAAAAAGTTTTACTAAACCAGTTCCACGATATTTTGCCAGGGACTTCTATTCCTGAGGTTTTTGTTACTGCTAA
The DNA here is from genome assembly GCF_003015225.1 of Synechocystis sp. IPPAS B-1465. GTDB lineage: Bacteria > Cyanobacteriota > Cyanobacteriia > Cyanobacteriales > Microcystaceae > Synechocystis. Next base: position 2,277,435 of record NZ_CP028094.1, read on the forward strand.
TCAAGCTTGGCAAGAAGTTTACCAAACTACTAATAAAATCATTAATCAAGCACTAAAACATCTCAGTGATCAGATTAATTATCCTAGTTATCACCATGATTCAACCGAACGAGAGACACCACTATTAGTTTTTAATCCTCTCCATTGGTCACAAAGTCAGCTTGTGGAAATTCCCATTCAAGAAGGCAAGCATTATCAAGTTTATGATGGTCAAACAAAAACGTTGGTTAATAGTCAAATTACAGCGGAAGGTAGTCTAATATTTTTAGTTGACTCGCCACCTTTGACTTGTAAGTACTATTGGTTAAAAACAAAAGAGCCTTTATCCAACAGTCAGCAACTTGAATCTTTCAGTCAAGACCCTATTTTGAATAATGGTTTACTCAAAGTTGAAATTAGTTTGGATAATGGGGAAATAGCCAGCATTTATGACTTAGCTAACCAACGCCAAGTTTTGGCTGGCCATGGCAATCAGCTACAATTTTTCCGCGACCAAGGGCAATATTGGGATGCCTGGAATATTGATCCCAATTACGAGCAATATCCTTTATCTTCTGCAAAATTGATCAATTACCAATGGCTGGAACAAGGTCCCCTGCATTGGCGCTTAAGGGTGGTCAAAAAATTTCAGCAATCGGTTTTTACCCAGGACTATTGCTTAACCAAAGATTCTCCATTACTAGAAATTAAAACTGAAGTGGATTGGCAAGAAACCCACGTGATGGTGAAAGCAGCTTTTCCGATCGCTTTGCAAAGTGAATTTTTTACTACGGAAGCTCCTTGTGCTGTGGTTGATCGCCCAACTAATCCCCAAACTGAGACAGAAAAAGCCCAATGGGAAGTACCCCACCAACATTGGTTTTCCTTAACTGATCAAACGGAAAATTATGGGGTTAGTTTGCTTAATAATTGTAAATATGGTTGTGATGTGAAAGATAATTTAATGCGCTTAACTCTTCTGCGTAGTAGCGTGTGGCCAGATCCAAGCGCTGACCGGGGTAAACATAAATTTAGTTATTACTTTTATCCCCATCAAGGAAATTGGCAATCGGCAAAAACGGTAGCCGTGGGTTATGGTATCCATCGTCCTTTGCGGACCTATTTTCCTGAAAATTTCAACCCCTTATCAAGTCAAAAATTATTATCTCCGGGAGAGCCCTGGTTAAACCTTGGCAGCGATAATCTTTGTTTAATGGCTCTGAAGTTAAGGGAAGATTATCCTGATCAATGGGTATTGCGATGTTACGAAATGTCAGGAGAATCAGCCCAATTAGAAGTAATCACAGCTTTTGACCATAGGGTTAAAACAAGGCTAAATTTGTTGGAGGAAGCCCAACCAGAGGAAAATAATAACCATGTTAATCCCTGGCAAATTGTTAGCGTCTGCTTAGCCTATGACTAAAACTTTTCCCCTTTCCGGTCAAAGTGTGGCCATTAACTTACAAAGAAAAATTTTCCAAAAGCCACTAGCTTCCTTGAGCCTAATCACCCTGATCATAATTGTTTTATCGGTGGTTTTTGGTCCAATCTTTTATCGAGTTCCCATTGACCAAATTGATTTTAGCCAAACAGCGGTGCCCCCTAGTTGGCAACATCCCCTAGGAACTAATGATTTAGGACAGGATCAATTGGCTCGGTTACTTATTGGTGGCCGGATTTCTCTAGCAGTGGGCCTCAGTGCCATGGCCGTGTCTCTCACCTTAGGCACCTTAATCGGGGCGATCGCCGGTTATTTTGGGGGGTGGTGGGACGTGATTTTAATGCGGATTACGGACTTATTCTTAGCCCTGCCCCAATTACCTTTAGTGCTACTGGTGGTCTATTTATTTCGGGAGCCGGTCACCAGGGCTACTTCCCCCGAAAAAGGTATTTTCATCTTGGTGGTTTTACTGATTGGTTTGCTCAATTGGATGAGTGTGGCTCGGTTGGTACGGGGCAATATTTTGCGCCTACGGGAAATGGAATTTGTCAAAGCGGCGATCGCCATGGGGGCAGGTTCTAACCATATTATTTGGCGACATTTGTTACCCAATGTGTTGAATTTAATCATTGTGGCCGCTAGTTTGGCCGTCGGCAATGCCATTATTACCGAATCAACTTTGAGCTTTTTAGGCTTAGGATTTCCCCCCGATGTGCCCACCTGGGGCCAGATGCTTTACACCGCCAAGGATTATTTGGAAACGGCACCATTGATGGCAGTTTTTCCGGGCTTAGCTATTTTTATTACCGTTTTAAGTGTTAATTATTTGGGGGACGGCATTGGCATAAAAAATAGTTAATGATGCAACCCTATTGATCAATCTTAGTTAAGCTCAAAATAAATTTCATGATTCGTCCAGTTCCCGATGCTAGTAATCAGTTTTATTTAGACCATATTAATTTACTACGTCAAAGTTATGAGCGCTTAACTGGTAAAACCTTTGGGCCCAGCGGATTAACCGGGGTGGCCCTAGCCCAGGCCGTCTATGAAGCTCCCTACGTAGTAGTTTCCCATGGCATAGAGCCTGACCCAATTTTTAATTATGCTAATCTTACTGCCCAAAAATTATTTGAATTTCCCTGGGTAGAATTTTGTCAATTGCCATCCCGTCAGTCCGCAGAACTTCCTAATCAAACGGAAAGGCAACAATTGTTAGATACCGTCAGCCGCCAAGGTTTTATTGAAAATTACCAAGGTATACGCATTGCCAAGGGTGGTGGCCGCTTTTGGATTAAAAATGTTACCGTTTGGAATCTCTACGACGGCGAAGGGATTTATCGGGGTCAGGGGGCAATTTATAGTGATTGGGAGAATATTGTTGAAAAGCTTTAAAATTTAAAATAGCCCAGACAATTTGCCAAAATATTGGCAATTTTACTCCAGGATTTTCAACTTAAATTAACAATTTTTATACACTTTTAACTATCTGCAACCCAAACTATCCCTGGTAGCTACCCCTGTCACTGGATTAACTCCCTCCGCCCGTTCACACATCAGCTTGACTTGGTAAGCATCAATCACCGCATCGCTGAAGTCGGCCCCGGTGATATCGGTGTCGTAAAAACGGGTGCGGGTGGCGATCGCCTCGGTGAAAATAGTGTCCCGCAGGTCGGCAAAATCCAGGGTAACCCGGTCTACGAGGGAACCACTTAGATTCGCTCCCCGTAAACTGGCATGGAGAAAAACTGCATCGGTGAGGATGGAAAAGCTGAGATCACTGCCCTCAAAATTGCTTTCCCGTAAATCCGCCGCCGCAAATACCGCCTTATTCAAATCCTGGTGGGAAAAATCTGATCGGGCCAGATCTCCGTAGGTATAGTTCACCGTATTGGCTTGGGCCAAGGCCGATGGCGCCCAGAGCAACACCAAGGCGATCGCCAGGATGAGTATTTGTAACCATCGCCGCCAGCTAAAAACGAGGAAAGAAGACATAGGAGCAAGTCTAGGCAAATTTTGCAATATTTTTCCCCAGCCTAGCAAAACAATTGGGTGGAGCAAAGGCAATTTAATTTGATTAAATTTGAATTTAAAAGGCAATTTCTGATCCCAAAATTCTTAGAGCATGTTTCAAAAGCCCCCCTGACCCCCCAAATTTGGGGGGAAACTGAGTGAAACTCCCCCAGTATTGCCGGAGCTTTAGTGGGTCGATTTAGGGGGATAAATACCTAGCCTTGCACTTTTCAAACACTTTCTTAGCCGTAGCCATGTTCCGCCAAAAAGGCTAGATCGATGTCCTTTGTTTGACCCATGGCCCGACCCCGGGACAAAAATCGGGCCGCATATTTACCCAAAATATCCCCCTCTAAATTGACCCAATCCCCCGGCTGCAATAACTGCAAATTAGTTTCGCTGTAGGTATGGGGAATCACGGCCACGTTAAACCAGTCTTCGCCGCAATCCGCCACGGTTAAACTGATGCCATTGACGGCAATACTACCCTTGGGCACCAAATAGGGAGCTAAATATTCCTGCCATTGCTTCTGTAAACTGCCCACTGAGCCGAAGCTGAGCAACCAGGCGTTATTGATTTGTTCATTGCTCAATAATTGCCCTACCCCGTCCACGTGGCCGGAAACAAAATGCCCCCCCACTTTTCCCCCCACCCGGAGGGAAGTTTCAATGTTGACCGCTGTGCGCCTTTCCTTAGCCCGTCCTAAGGTAGTGCGTTGTAAGGTTTCGGGGGAAACGTCGGCAAAAAATCCCTGGTGGGCGATCGCCTCTACGGTGAGGCAAACCCCATCTACAGCAATGCTGTCCCCTAGGGCCATATCCCCCAAAACCCGTTGGGCATCGTTGGGGCTAAGGGAAATTTCCAGGCGATCGGCCCGCTGAGCAGAAAGATAACCGAGGGATTGGATAATGCCAGTGAACACAATGGGACAAACCTTAGAAGATTAATTACAATTGTGCCAGTTGGGGGCCAATGCCATGGCTGGAGGGAGAGTTGCAGCTCGGGGTGGTCAAGGTTAGGGAAACGAGTCTAGAGTTCCCTTGGCATTATCTGGTCTCAATTAAGCATACCTTTGCCTTCGGTCAACCCCGGAAAACGGTCAATACCTTTACAATGGGTACTGTTCTTGTCCGTCGAAGAGATGATATGACTGATAATCCGGAAAAAGACGCATTTCTGTATCCCAAAAGCAAATATTATGGGGATTTCAAACCGGAGAAGCTGGTTTTCAACGCAAATTTGCAAGAATTTGCCCAAAAGGTGAGCGTTATTTGTAACCTAGAGACAGCGGGTAAAATCGAGACGATGGAAGCTTACGAGCGCATTAAGCAACTTTGGAAGAGTCTTAAGGAAAGCAAAAAGGAATTGGGCATTGGGGGAGACCCGTTTAAACCCACTGATCCCCCCAGCAGTTAATTTTCCCTGTTACGGCCTAGTGTTCCTGACCCGGAAGAATTTGCTTTGCCCCTGTGTTTGATTTGCCGTGTTTAATTTTTTGACCGTTCTCCCCTCTCCTCCCAAGGTATTGCTTAATTTTTGGGTGCTGACCAGTTTGCTGATTGCCGTTTGGATTGCGGTGCCGGTAATTTTTGTTTTTCTAGGCATTTTTTCCTGGCAGGGGGAAATTTTCAGTCACCTCTGGGCAACGGTGCTGGGGGAATATATCCGTAACTCTTTAGCCCTGATGCTGGGGGTGGGAGCCGGAGTTTTCGTGTTAGGGGTGGGCACCGCTTGGCTTGTGACCATGTGTCGATTTCCGGGTTGCCGCTGGCTAGAATGGGCTTTATTGTTGCCCCTGTCCGCCCCGGCCTATTTGTTGGCCTACGGTTATAGCAATCTTTTGGACTTTTACGGCCCCGTACAGACCCTACTACGCTCCATCTTCGGTTGGCAATCCGCCCCTGAGTATTGGTTTCCCCAGATCCGTTCCCTTTGGGGGGCGATCGCCATTTTGGCGTTGGTGTCCTATCCCTACGTTTACCTGTTGGCCCGCATTGCTTTTTTAGAACAGGGAGTTTGCACCTTAGAAGCTAGTCGTTCCCTGGGTTGTAATCCTTGGCAAAGTTTCAGTCGGGTGGCTTTACCCCTGGCTCGACCGGCGATCGCCGCTGGCTTGGCGTTGGTGATGATGGAGACTCTGAACGATTTTGGCACAGTGCAATATTTTGGCGTTAATACCTTCACCACAGGTATTTATTCCACCTGGTTCGGCTTTGGGGAAAGGCAAGGGGCCACCCAACTGGCCGCCTTTTTAATGATTTTTGTCTTCTTGTTAGTAGTACTGGAACGCTGGTCCCGCCGGCAAGCCAAGTTTTATCAATCTAGCAGTCCCCACCAAAATCTCCCCCGTTATCAACTCCGGGGCCTAAGGGCGATCGGGGCATTAGCTTTTTGTCTTTTTCCTTTCCTACTGGGCTTTTTAATTCCCGCCAGTTATCTTTTATATCTCACCGTTTCCTATGCCCAGGAGGTCCGTAACAATAACTTCTTTCAACTGGCTTCCCACAGTTTAATTCTCTCCTTCCTCACCGCGGCGATCGCCTTAGTAATTGGTTTAATCCTGGTTTATGGCCAAAGGTTGAGCCGTCAACCCCTCACTTCCTTTGCCGTCAAAGTTGCTTCCATGGGCTATGCCATCCCTGGTTCTGTCATTGCGGTGGGGGTGCTGATTCCAGCGGGCAACTTTGACAATTGGCTGGCTGATTGGTGGGAAAATATGTGGGGCGTAAAAATTGGTCTTCTGCTGAGTGGTACCATTGCCATCCTGGTCTACGCCTATCTGGTCAGGTTTTTGGCTGTGGCCCTGGGTTCCTTGGAAGGCAGTTTGGGCAAAATTAAACCCACTTTGGACGATGCGGCCCGTAGTTTGGGCAAAAGCCCCAGCCAAATTCTCTGGCAAGTACACACTCCCCTCATGACCGGCGGTCTGCTCACCGCTGTGATGTTAGTATTCGTGGATGTCATGAAGGAATTGCCCGCTACCTTGGTAATTCGCCCCTTTAACTTTGACACCCTCGCCATCCGAGTTTACCAATATGCCTCCGATGAAAGACTGATTGAAGCCGCTGCTCCAGCCCTGACCATTATTCTGGCGGGGATGTTGCCGGTGATTTTCCTGAGCGTGCAAATTGCCCGTTCTCGCCCCAGCGAAGGATAAATTTGCCGGATAATCCGTTCAAAATCCGTTTGATTTCGACCTTTTGCCCATGAAATTGTTATTTGTTTGTTTAGGTAACATTTGTCGATCGCCAGCGGCGGAAAATATCATGAACGCCCAGATTGACCAAGCAGGCTTGGGGGCAAAAATTGTTTGCGACTCTGCCGGTACTTCCAGCTACCATGTGGGAGATTCCCCCGATCGCCGCATGACAGAAAGCTTGAAAAAACGGGGTTATCGGGTGCAGGGAAGAGCTAGACAGTTTTTTCCCGAAGATTTTGCAGAATTTGACTTAATTCTAGCTATGGACGGGGATAATTACCGCAATATTCTAGCCCAGGATCCAGCAGGGCAATATCACCATAAAGTAAAAATGATCTGCGATTACACCGAAAAATTTGGCGATCGGGAAGTTCCCGACCCCTATTATGGCGGGCAGGCTGGTTTTGAGCATGTGATTGATTTGCTAGAAGATGCCTGCGGTAATTTGCTCACTAGCTTGGGCAAGGAATTGGTTAATTAGCAAGCGGTTGTTGAACCAAAGGGTTCTTTTTACCTGTGTTTAACAGTTGGAGGAGTATGGGTGAGGCCCATTGTGGTGTTGCCAGCCCGTGCTGGTATGGCTCCCCTGGGGGGTAGAATTAGCAAGATTTTCCCAATTTTCCCTTAATGGCATGAGTTCTCCCTCTTCCATACATCGTGAAGTCATCGGCATTGACATTGGTGGTTCTTCCATTAAGTTTGGCCGGTTCCTGAGCAATGGAGATTGCACCGAGTCCTTGGTTTTGCCCACCCCCCAACCGGCTTTACCCAAGGCAGTTTATGCTCAGTTGGCCCATGGTATTGACCTGTTGAAAAATTCAGCTTGTGTGGCGATCGGTGTTGGGATGCCGGGACCAGCGGACGCAGCAGGACGGGTGGCCCAGTTGGCAATTAATTTGCCCCAGTGGCACGACATTCCTTTGGCGGATTGGTTGGAAGACCATGGACAGTTGCCGACGGTATTGGAGAATGATGCCAATTGTGCTGGCTTGGGGGAAGCTTGGCTCGGAGCGGGCAGGGATTATCGTAATTTTATTTTGCTTACCCTGGGCACGGGGGTGGGGGGGGCGGTGTTTTTAAATGGCAAATTGTTTACGGGGCCCCAAGGAGCCGGGGGGGAATTGGGACTAATTTCCATTGAAACGGAAGGCTATCCTTGCAATAGCGGCAATCGGGGTTCTTTGGAGCAACATGCTTCTGCCCAAACCCTACGGCGGGAAATGAATTTGACCGGCCTGGAATTGGCCCAATTGGCCGCCAAGGGGGATGCGGAGGCGATCGCCTACTGGGAAAAGTTCGGCCAGCGGTTGGGCATGGGCATTGCGAACTTGGTCTATGTGTTGACCCCAGAGGCAGTAATTATTGGGGGAGGGCTAAGCGCCAGCTCCAGTTACTTTTTTCCCTCCATGGCATCGGAAATTGAGGAAAGGGTGCTATTACCTTCCCGTCGGGGATTAAAAATTTTGGTGGCCCAACTGGGTAACCGAGCTGGCATGATCGGTGCGGCCCGCCTAGCCTGGCAAAAGTTGGTTTATCGCACCGATGGCCCTTGAACTATATGAGGAACTAACGACTGCGAATCTTCGACCTCTGTTTACGGATGGCCAGCCAAGTGAAGCTTCTCAAGCCAAAGACATAGGCTGTTAAGCCCACCCCAGCCCCTGCCACCAACGATCCCACAAACAGGGCGATCGCCGCATCGCCACCATACTTTAGTAACTCGGTTGACTGCCAATCTAATTCGCTGAAGGGGATGCCTTCCCGTTGCAACAGCAATAGCCCCAGACGATAGTTAAACCAATAAATCGGCACATAGGTCAAAGGATTACTGATCCAAGTGGCCCCCGCTGCCACAATTTTATTGCCTCGTAGGGGAATGGCCAGCACCAAGGCGATCGCCGTTTGCAGACCGAAAAAGGGAAACATCCCAGCAAAGGAACCCACGGCCAAACCCCGGGCCAAGGCATGGGGAGTACTCTGTAGTCGTAATAGCTTGACGTATAGATAGCGGATTTGTCTTTGCCACAGGCGCCAGTGGCCGGCTTTACGGGGGGGAGTCAAGTTAACCAAGGTGCTTGAGGGGGGTAAGGAGTGGGGAAGATTATCAGTTATTTTAACTAAGATGTTGCTAAATTCCCCATTCCTAAACCGGTCCGGGGCAGAAACCCAATCTTCCATTGCCCCACTAATCGACGCCATAACGCCATTGACTAAGCTTTTCCCGCACTGATGGGTCTAATTTGTGCACCCAGCCCCGTTGCTTTTCCCCCAAGGGTTTACCCTTTGGCGATCGCCGTTGACTCTTTTTGCCGTACTGTTTAGCCTGTTGGCGAACTTGAGCTCGACTTTGATCCACCTCCTGGGCCAGAAGATGGGCCGACATCCATTCTGCACCGTAACCCACCACGGTTAATTGCTGAGCGCGATCGGAGGTGGCGACAATTACCCGACCGGGATACTCATAGGTGTGACGGCGATAATGGGCACAACGCTTTTCAATGAACGTATCGGCAGTCTGGAGCCAGGCAGTGTAGTGGATGGAAAGGTGGGGGCTGGGATGCTCTTGGCTAGCAGGGCTTTGTTGGTACTGAGCATCGAAAACCACTTGGGTTTGATAGCCTTGGTGACTGCTGTAGCTAATCAGTTCATCAATTAGGGTTTGCCGGGCCATCTCCAGCCCAAAGCGTTCACGGGTTTGTTTCAGGTGATTCCATTGGCCGATGATGTTGTAACCATCTACCAGTAGTAGTGCGTTGTAAGTGGGGGGCTTCATGGTGCAAGGAGAAGATCATAGATTGCGGATATGCGGAAAAATCAAAATAATCGACACACCAAAGCCGGGCTCTGACCCAGAAAAAGTTCCCTGGCGATCGCCTTAGCGTTGTGATCGGTCAAAAATGAACGAATCTAAATTTTAACAAAATTTACAAAAATTAAATTTTTCTCCCATAACTCAGCCAATCACATTAGCCAGGCAAAAAGCTCACCAACGGTGACTTGGAAATCTTCAGCAAAGGCTGGAACTGGTATAACTTCAGGTGCTTCATCAACGATCTGGACCTGCTTATCGGGCCGATAAACCAGTAGGGTTTGCTCCTTTGGATCTACGAGCCAGCCCATCTGGGTTCCATGCTCCAGACAGTACAAAATATTTTTAATTACTCGTACTGGACTTTGGTCAGGGGAAAGAATTTCAATAGTCCAATCAGGGGCCAAGTCAAATAGGTCCGCAATTTCTCCTGAATGATCACGGGGAATGCGGTCTTGGGTAAACACAGCAATGTCCGGCACAATGGAGCGATCGCCAAAGGTACAGCGCAGTTCCGAAAGAGCTAATGCCCGCCTTTGGGGACTGAAGACTCGATTTAAATTTGCCGATAATAAGGTTTGCAGGAGGCTATGCTTACCTTTGGGCATCGGCTTTTTTCGAATAGTACCATTAATGTATTCCTGGGCAGGTTTAGTCTCCGGCAATGCCATGAATTCTGCTAAGGATAGTGTCTTTACTGGAGTAGTAACCATAGCTAGGCTTCTTCAGGAAAATGGCCAATCCATCCAATTCACCATACCAATCTAAGACCCACTGCCTTGGCCCGGTAATATACAGCAGTTGACATCATTGAGACAAACCTTGCCCCATTGCAGGGCCCAGCGCACCAATTCCACCCGGTTTTCCGTGTTGGTCTTGGTCAAAATATTACTGACATGGTTATCCACTGTTCTTTTACTAATCTCCAAACGTTCTGACACCTCCTGGTTGGTCAGACCAATCGCCACTAGGTCTAAAATTTCCAATTCACGATCCGATAGGGACGCAGGGGGTTGATAGTTCCCGGCCAGCATGGGTGATTATCCTCAGGTATATTTACTCAGTCGGTAGACTATATTCTATGGTAATCCCCCCGTCAAGCCTAGCTTTGGTCGAAAATCGCCGCTCTGGTAAAAACATTAACTTTCGGATTATTTCGTGCAGGTGAACAAACTTAGATTGAATGTTGACAAACAAACAAATAAAAAAGAAGACCCCAGGGGCCTTCCCAGCTCGAAAGCTGTCAAAGTTTGATCAAAAATTGGAATAATGGCGGGGCCAGTTACCAGATCTATACGATTTAGTAAGCTAAACCCATACTGCGGGTGGTTTCGGCACCCAAATAAACTCGGATACTTAAAAAGTCTGTGGGACAGGCGGTCTCACAACGTTTGCAGCCAACACAATCCTCGGTTCTAGGGGAGGAGGCGATCTGAGCGGCTTTACAACCATCCCAGGGCACCATTTCTAGAACATCGAGGGGGCAAGCCCGGACGCATTGGGTACAACCAATACAGGTATCGTAAATTTTTACACTATGGGACATTGACTATCGGCTCCTTAACCGAGGGTTCTCCGTAAAGTCGAAAAAAATAATATTGTCAGGATTATGGGCTAGTTTACCCCACACCTGAATTTCCTTTCGGAAAAAACGCCATAACTTCAAATTCTGTTACATCTTTAGAGTGACTTTGAGCTTGTAACCAAGAAAAACCGCTTCAACAGAGCTTAAAGCAAAGGTAAAGCGAATCTAAACCATAGAAAAAAACCTGGGTGTGAACAAAAGTTAGACTGGCGGCGATCGCCACTGGCCTACCCGCAACTTAGAAAAAGTTAGGAAAAATTAATCTTTTCTGCGGGCCCGACCGGAAAAATCCCTGCTAGATTATTGTCTGTAAAGACTATCTGGGTAGTATGAACACTTTTCCCTGGCTGACCACGATCATCCTTTTGCCGATTGTGGCGGCTTTATTCATTCCCATTATCCCCGACAAGGACGGTAAAACTGTTAGATGGTATTCCCTGGCGGTGGGGCTAGTAGACTTTGCCCTGATCGTTTATGCCTTCTACAGTGGTTTTGACCTGAGCGAACCGGGATTGCAATTGGTGGAAAGCTACACCTGGCTACCCCAGATTGATCTCAAATGGTCGGTGGGGGCCGATGGCCTTTCCATGCCGTTGATCATTCTCACCGGTTTTATCACCACCTTGGCCACCATGGCCGCCTGGCCGGTGACTCTGAAGCCAAAGCTATTTTATTTCCTGATGTTGCTCATGTACGGTGGGCAAATTGCCGTGTTTGCGGTGCAGGATATTTTGCTCTTTTTCCTAGTCTGGGAATTGGAGTTGGTGCCAGTGTATCTAATTCTCTCCATCTGGGGCGGCAAAAAACGCCTCTACGCCGCAACGAAATTTATTCTCTACACTGCGGGGGGGTCTTTATTCATCCTGCTGGCAGGGCTGACTCTGGCTTTCTACGGTGACGTTAATACCTTTGATATGTCGGCGATCGCCGCTAAGGACATTCCCGTTAACCTGCAATTATTGCTATACGCTGGCTTTTTAATTGCCTACGGCGTTAAGTTGCCCATTTTTCCCCTCCATACCTGGTTACCCGATGCCCACGGGGAAGCCACTGCGCCGGCCCACATGTTGCTGGCGGGCATTCTGTTGAAAATGGGAGGTTATGCCCTGCTGCGGATGAATGTGGGGATGCTCCCCGATGCCCATGCCGTATTTGCCCCGGTTTTGGTGATTCTTGGGGTGGTGAACATTATTTATGCTGCTTTCACCTCCTTTGCCCAACGAAATCTGAAGCGAAAAATTGCCTATTCTTCCATTTCCCACATGGGTTTTGTCCTGATCGGTTTAGCATCTTTCACTGACCTGGGCATGAGTGGGGCCATGTTACAAATGATTTCCCACGGTTTGATTGGGGCCAGTCTGTTCTTTATGGTGGGAGCTACCTATGACCGGACCCATACCCTGATGCTGGATGAAATGGGGGGCATTGGCCAAAAGATGAAAAAAGGTTTTGCCATGTGGACAGCTTGTTCCCTGGCGTCCCTGGCTCTACCGGGGATGAGTGGCTTTGTGGCGGAATTAATGGTGTTTGTGGGTTTTGCCACCAGCGATGCTTATAACCTAGTTTTCCGCACCATTGTGGTTGTCCTTATGGGAGTTGGGGTAATTTTGACCCCCATTTATCTACTCTCCATGCTCCGGGAAATGCTTTACGGTCCCGAAAACGAGGAGTTGGTAAATCACACTAATCTAGTGGACGTGGAACCTCGGGAAGTTTTCATTATTGGTTGTCTGCTCGTGCCCATTATTGGCATTGGTTTCTATCCCAAGCTCATTACCCAGATTTACGATCCCACCATTAATCAATTGGTGCAAACCGCCCGGCGATCTGTGCCGAGTTTGGTCCAACAGGCTAACCTTTCACCCTTGGAAGTCACTGCTTTACGGCCCCCCACCATTGGTTTTTAAGTCGACCAAGAAAAAGGGTAGTTAAACACAGTTAACTCACTTAATTGTTGGTATTTATCTACCCTCTTCTAGTTGAGTTTGTATTCGATTGAAGTTAGTTAAGATTTTATTAAGATAACTCACCGTAAAAATAAATACTGTTACAGTTGAAAAATAATTAACCATCAACCTATATCCAATGACTTTGGACAAGCTTGGGTCGGCCTTTTTGCTAGGTATTGCTTTGGCGAGCTTGGGCGTTCCTGCCCTTGCCCGGGGAATTTCTACCCTCAGGGCAGCAGATCCCAATACTCGTATTAATGTGAGAACTCAGCCTACTATCAAATCCAGTGCTCCTCAGTATGGACTACCCGGTGACAAAGTTGAAGTCATCAAGTGTGTTCAAGATAAGGACACCCAAAATAGTGATTTGAATTGGTGTGAAGTTAAATTTGTTAAATCGAAAGCTGTCGGTTGGATACGCAGTGACTTTATTATTTTTGCTGACGGAGGCGAATAGCTTCGCAGAAGATATACCTTAAACACTTGTCATAATTCACAAAATTTTGCACTGCAAAACAACAATGAAAAAATTCTCTAGAACTGTTTCTGCACTGATTCTATCTATATCAGGGGCGATCGCCTGGTGTTTACCAAGTTTTGCAGCTATTCCCCTGTTTAATGCCACTTGCCCCGGAGAAATTGAGGTTCATGCTGATCAGGGCGGACCTATTTTTATCAACGGTAAAAAAGCTCAGTTAATTGTTAAAAAGCCTGCATATTATGAGGCGAAATTGTCCCAAGGTGCTAATTCTGACGTTGTCGTTTCGGTGGCTATTAATGAGGACGACACGGTAACGATTAGCTATACAGGTAAAAGAGGTGCTAACGGCATTTGCACTGTCAAAGAAGACTAGAAACCATACACAAAAAAATTTAAGACCTGACTGTTTCTAATTTGGTGCAGTTGGGTTTTGCCGATTTTAGAAATAGAAACTGCTGAGCTAGACTGGGGGTTCTTGTACTCCGAAAAATGTAATGAACAGTTAAGGTCGCTGCCGACTCTTATTTTTCCTGTCTATGATAGTTTTGCATTTGCACTCCTTGAATCAAGTTTATGTTAGACTGGGCGCAGATTAGTTAAGCGTTTTCAGCCAGTTTTCCGAATTTTTTGGACCCCTTCACAACAAACCTAAACCTATGAAAAACTTCCCCGCAATGATTGGTGGCAGCTTGATAGTTGGCTCTTTTGCTCTTTTTAGCGGAGCTATGCCCGGTATGGCCCAGGAAGTAGAATGCGAAGCCTATGAAGAAGATGGCATGGGCGTTGCGGTTTGCACTGATGATGATGGTAATACCGCCGTCAGTGTCACGGATGAAGAAGGCAATCAAGTCACCATTGTGGAAGATGAGGAAGGCAACGAATATACGGAAATTATCGAAGTGGAACAGTAAAATTGCAGAAGTTTTTGTGAAAGCAATTTATTTTCCTTTGGTCTAGAAAGCCGTTGGCAAAACTTTACTTTTTTTCTTAGGTCAACCCCAGTAAAGCTCAGGCAATACTATGGGTATTTTCTTGGTGTTCTCTAAAACCATTCGGAAAAGGGAGCAGAGAATTGTTGCAAAGACAGTAAGTGAAAACGTTTTTTTTGTTTGGCTAACCCTCGGCTATCTGGTGTGTTGTAGCCCCAATCTGCCAGAAATAAACTGGTTTGCTCTAGGGCAGGCTGGTTCGCAACGGTCTCCAGAGTGGTCAACATATCCTCCACAAACCAAAGGCGATCGCCGTCACATTGATGCTTGACTCGCAACTGTTCCAGGGTTTTGAATTTAGGTTGCTTAATTTCCTTGCCAATAATTTGTCCTAGAGGGAAATCTACTTTCTGATTTTTGAGCAACTGTTGTACGAAGCGGCCTTCCTTGGTGGTGACAACGTAAAGCCATTGAGGGTAGGGGGATTGTAGCCAATGATTTAACTGCCCAATTACCCCCGGATAAAAATGATGAAGTCCTAGCCAATAGGCCAAATCGTTGTGAATGTAGTTATCCCGCACCTGGTCTAGGACTGGAGCTAGTTGGGATTTGCCGATTTGTTCTTGGCGTTGTAGAGTCTGGGCAACGGCGGGCCATGCTGCTTCAATAGCGGCTGGTTCTACCCCCGTAGCCAAAGCTTTGAGTAGTAGGGGCATTTCCCACCCCGTTTCAATCACCGGCCTAAGGAAATAAAAGTTATCCCTTTGGCGATCGAGCTTCTCCCGCGGTAGATCTGGCCAAATTTGTCGACAAACTTGACAACTAGTTTGAAAATATTCCTGCAAACCGTCGCAGAGCACACCATCAAAATCCAGGACTAGCAAATGGGGAAATTTTTCCATAGATTCAAAGGGTGACATTTAAAACTGCATTATCAGTCATGTTTTTCCGGTCCTGGTATCAATCCCGATTTTTTTGATACAGTCCATTTTGCTTAGCCTTGGGAATGCCTAAGGGACTGCCAAACAGGGCCATTCAATCAAGTTCTCCTACATAAAAGTTAACAAAGCCCCTGTAGCGTTCCGAAACGTTCTACCCTAGATGCTGATTCACTTTTTTATGATGAACCTTTAAATAAGCCTTGGCCGGGCGGCTTTTTCCCTCGTTTTAAGGCGATCGCAATTTTGTTAATGGGAGATAATGAAATCCAATGAGTGTTAAGGCAAGTGGTGGCAGCTCACTAGCGCGACCCCAACTCTACCAAACCGTTCCCGTCTCCGCTATCAGCCAAGCAGAGCAACAGGATCGCTTCCTAGAAGGGTCAGAACTAAACGAGTTAACAGCGTATTTTCAGTCCGGTGCCCTGCGTCTAGAGATTGCAGAGACCCTAACCCAAAATGCCGACTTGATCGTCTCTAGGGCCGCCAATCGAATTTTCACCGGCGGTTCCCCCCTCTCCTACCTGGAAAAGCCCGTTGAGCGTCAACCTGCATTGGTGGGTGCCTCCAGTGATAGTCGCAATGGCAGTGTTACCTATGCCGAAAGCAATGGAAGCGGTGGTCTCTTTGGGGGACTCCGTTCTGTTTTTAGCAGTACTGGCCCCATTCCCCCTGGTTTCCGTCCCATTAACATTGCCCGGTACGGTCCCAGCAACATGCAAAAATCTCTCCGGGACATGTCCTGGTTTTTGCGCTACACCACCTATGCCATTGTGGCCGGGGACCCCAACATCATTGTGGTCAATACCAGGGGTTTGAAGGAAGTCATTGAAAATGCCTGTTCCATCGATGCCACCATTGTCGCCATCCAGGAAATGCGGGCTGCTTCCGCCGATTATTTCCGCAACAATGCCCAGGCTAAAGAGATTGTTCTGCAATACTTCGACATTCTCCTGAGCGAATTTAAAGCCCCCACCCCAGCCAATAAAGTTCGCCAGGGCCCTTCCAATGATATCCAAGGTTTAGAGCTACCCCAGAGCTATTTCAATGCCGCCGCTAAACGGCAGAAATACGCCATGAAGCCCGGTTTGTCCGCCCTGGAAAAAAATGCGGTCATCAAGGCAGCCTACCGGCAAATTTTTGAGCGGGACATTACCAAAGCCTACAGCCAATCCATTTCTTATCTGGAATCCCAGGTACGCAATGGCGACATTTCCATGAAGGAATTTGTCCGTCGTTTGGCTAAATCTCCCCTCTACCGCAAGCAATTCTTTGAACCCTTCATCAACAGCAGGGCTCTAGAATTGGCTTTCCGCCATATCCTTGGTCGGGGACCCAGCTCCCGGGAAGAAGTGCAAAAATACTTTTCCATCGTTTCTAGTGGTGGCCTTCCCGCCCTGGTGGATGCGTTGGTCGATTCCCAGGAATATGCCGATTACTTTGGGGAAGAAACAGTGCCCTATCTGCGGGGTCTAGGGGTAGAAGCCCAGGAATGCCGCAACTGGGGGATGCAACAAGATCTCTTTAGCTACAGCGCTCCTTTCCGCAAAGTTCCCCAGTTCATCACCACCTTTGCCCAGTACGATCGCCCGTTACCGGATCAACACGTCTATGGTTCCGGCAACGACCCCCTGGAAATTCAATTTGGGGCCATTTTCCCGAAAGAAACCCGCAATCCTAGCAAACGACCTGCTCCCTTTAACAAAGACACCAAACGGATTCTCATCCACCGGGGCCCGGCGGTTAATAACCAAGTAGGCAATCCCAGTGCTGTGGGCGAATTTCCCGGTAGTTTGGGGGCGAAAGTGTTCCGTCTCAATGGCGGTTTACCCGGTGCCAAAGTGGGCAAAAATACCGGCACCAGCGTCAAATTTGGTGAAAGCTCCACCCAGGCTTTGATTCGGGCTGCCTACCGTCAAGTGTTTGGTCGGGATCTGTACGAAGGGCAACGGCTCTCCGTGGCGGAAATTCAACTGGAAAATGGCGACATTAGCGTGCGGGAATTTATCAAGCGTCTAGCTAAATCGGAACTGTTCCTCAAGCTTTACTGGGCTCCCCACTACGTCTGTAAGGCGATCGAATATATGCACCGTCGCCTGCTGGGTCGTCCCACCTACGGCCGCCAGGAAATGAATCAATATTTCGACATTGCTTCTAAACAGGGTTTCTATGCTGTGGTGGAAGCGATGATTGATAGCAAAGAATACAGCGATGCCTTTGGGGAAGACACCGTTCCCTACGAGCGTTACCTCACCCCCGGTGGTCTACAAATGCGTTCCGCCCGGGTTGGTTCCCTGCGGGAAGACATTGGTCAACGGGTGGATAAGGAAGTTACTCCCCGCTTTGTGGAATTGGGCCAGGTTTCGGCCATCCGCACTGAGCCGGAAATTGCCTACCGCAGCAACCAAGGGGTTACCCGTCAACGGCAACAAACCAAAGTCTTTAAGCTGGTGTCCACCTACGATAAGGTTGCGGTTAAAAATGCCATCCGGGCCGCCTACCGTCAGGTGTTTGAGCGGGATTTGGAACCTTACATCATCAATTCCGAGTTCACTGCCCTGGAAAGTAAGCTCAGCAACAATGAAATTAACGTTAAGGAATTCATTGAAGGTTTAGGCACTTCCGAGCTCTATATGAAGGAGTTCTATGCCCCCTATCCCAACACCAAAGTGATTGAAATGGGTACCAAGCACTTCCTCGGTCGGGCTCCCCTCAATCAAAAGGAAATCCAGCAGTATAACCAAATTTTGGCCAGCCAAGGGCTAAAGGCCTTCATCGGGGCTATGGTCAACGGCATGGAATATCTGCAAACCTTTGGTGAAGATACGGTGCCCTACCGTCGTTTCCCCACCCTACCGGCGGCTAACTTCCCCAATACGGAACGGCTTTATAACAAGCTCACCAAACAGGATAAGGAGTTAGTGGTTCCCAGCTTTACCCCAGTAGTAAAAGTGGGCGGTTAGGTTGCGGTTGTTTAAAGCTTAGCTATTCCTGATTGGTTGATTGATTGTTCTGAACCTAGCTAGTATTCAACACTGGCTAGGTTTTTTGTTGTGGAGAGGACAATAATTCCTATATTTGGTAGGTTTTTGACTCCAGCCGAAGATGGGAGAAGTGGACAAAACCTGACAAAAATTCTCAGAAGTTAATTTTTAGGGCAATGCCATTGGCTATGCTGAGAGGAGCGGTCATGCTTATCGATCGCCGGTTTGGTTTTCCCCATTGCCTTATTTTCTATGGCCCACCCGTTGTATGTCGCTTTTGTTTGGCATCAACACCAGCCTTGCTATCAGTCCTATGGCATGGTGGGCAATGGCCATGGATATTATCAATTACCCTGGGTGCGGTTACATGGCACTAGGGATTACGGAGGGTTGATTAAGTTATGGGCCCGTTACCCTTCCCTGCATCAGACAGTTAGCTTCACTCCTTGTTTGCTAGCCCAATTGGAGGATTATGCCCAGGGTTTGGCCATCGATCGCCATTTAGCCCTCACCCTGAGCCCAGTGGAAAAGTTAAGCCTAGAGCAAAAGGTGGAAATTCTGACCACTTTTTTTGAGGCTAATCCCCGCACACAAATTTTTCCCCAGCATCGGTATCAACAGTTATACGAGCAACGTCAAAGGCAAGGGATAGACTGGTGTATATCCCATTGGCAACCCCAGGATTTTAGTGATCTGTTGGCCTGGCATAATCTGATTTGGTTTGATGCCCTCACCATCGCAGAAGATCGAGATGTGCGGGATTGGTATTTTCGGCAAAAATCCTTTACCCTCGGCGATCGCCAAAGAATTATTAGTAAGCAACGGCAAATTATCCAGGGAATTATTCCCCTCCATCGCCAGCTACAAGAATCTGGGCAACTGGAAATTATCACTAGTCCCTACGGCCACCCAATTTTGCCCCTTTTAGCGGATACCAACATTGCCCGCACTATACAAGCGGCCCTCGCCCTACCGGACCCCCGTTTTTGTTGGTCGGAGGACGGAATCAGGCAATTGCAACAGGGTAAGCAATACTATCGGAGCACCTTTGGCCGGGAATCCCGGGGTTTATGGCCGCCCGGACTGGCAGTTAGTCCTGCCATGTTGCAAACAGTGGCCCAACTCCGTTTTGAATGGTTATGTGCCGATGAATCCGTCCTGGCCCAGAGTTTGAGTACCAGTGCTGAAAGGTCTGTCTGGTTGAACTCGGTCTATCGAGTGCCCACGGAGGACGGGGAGTTGGCCATGGTGTTTCGGGACCAACAACTGTCGGATTTGATCAGTTTTCATTATGGGCGCTATTCCCCAGCCCAGGCAGCCGAGGATTTGATGGCCAGACTTTTAGCCCGCCGCCCCCAGGCGGAAAATGGCCAACCGAGATTGGTAACTATTGCTTTGGAGGGGGATCGAACCTGGAATGGCTATGAAAATAATGGCTTTGGCTTTTTGCAACAGTTCTATCAACAGTGTGAACAATTGGGTCGCCAAGGCCTACTGCAATTGGTGACAGTGTCCAAGTTTATAGACCAATTTCCCCCTACCCAAGTTCTGGCCCAACAGAATGGCATCCCTATTCCTCTGATAGGCTCCTGGAATCGGGGCAATTTCAGTAAATGGATCGGTCAACCCAGCCAAAACCAGGCTTGGGATTACTTAATTGACGCCAGGCAAGCCTTAGCAAGTCATCCTGAAGCCACAGAGGAAAATAATCCTGAAGCTTGGCAGGCTCTCTACGGGGCAGAAAGCTCCGATTGGTTTGAGGCTTTTGGCCAAGGTCATTCTCCCCAAACCCTCAATTCTGAAGCCCTATTCCGCCAACATTTGATCCGGCTCTACCACGCCCTTAACGAAACTCCGCCCGGTTATTTGCACCATCCCTTAATTGATCAAAATGGCGATCGCCCGTTGGGCGGTTATCTCTATCCCCACTGGGATAATTTAACTAATTTGATTCCTTGGCAGGTGGCTAATGGTCTGGCGGTGCAAGAGGGCAAGGAATTCGTGCAAACAATTTACTATGGCCACGATCGCCAACGGTTGATCCTGCGGTTTGATTTCCAGCGACTGTTGCCGGAATTGATCCCAGATGAACTCCATTTAGCTTGGTACTATCCCTATCTGCCCCATGGCCATGCCCCCCTGGCGATCGCCTCTTTGCCAGACCAAGGGCCGTTAAATTACTATTTCCATCACCACTGCCGCATTAATCTGCACCATCTCCAAAGTCACCACGACATTGCCGTGGGGCCCAACCGTTGGCAACCCCATCCCCAACGGCCCCAATTAGTCCATCAAGGACAAACCCTAGTGATGGTAATTCCCATGGCCGCTTTGACCACACCTAGGCCAGAGAGCCTCGACTTATTATTGTTGCTAGCCCAGCAAGGGGAATTTTGGGCTAATTTATCCGGGGACAATCTGGTGCAATGGCGTTTGCATTAGCTGATTTTTGCTGACCACCATCACATCTAAACCACCGTATTCCTTTTCCTGGCTTCCTTATAGGAAGTGCCAATGCTCCTCAGCCCCGTCCTGACCAATTGTTGTTCCAACAGGGCAAAAAAACGACGGCGATCGCCGCCCCGCACCACGGCCTGATTATGGGCTTCCGCTAGGGCCACGGGATAACCAAAACCCTTTTCTATCTGACTAAGGACAATGGCTAAGGATTGATCAAGCAACTCCGAATCCTCCGCTAGCCAAACGGGAAATTCCACCCTCGCTACCTCCGAACTGCCTTGGACATAGCAAAAACAAACCCGTTGTTCTGGGGCATAGGCTTCCAAAATGCGGGCATTACTATGCCAAATCGGCCCCCGTTGTCCAGGGGATAGAAACTCCTTCCACAGATTGCTATCCCGCAGCGGGTCAAAAATTTGACAGGGGGTTTTCCGTTCCTCCGCCTGACAACCTTCGCAATGGCTGACGCAATTGGGGCTTTCGTGGGGACAAGCCTGGAGCCGCAAAAGATTAATCGATTCCACACTCCTGGGGGCACTGATGTAACTCATCAGGGGAATGCGGGCCTGACGTAGCGTTTCCCAGGCGGCCAAAATCGGTTCCAGAATTTGGTTCCTTGCTTCCTGGGGTAAATTTTCCAAAAACCAATAAATTAGCGAACCATCCACCATGGCTAAGTTAGGGTCGCTGTGGGGCCCTGGGGGGCTAACCCAACGACAGGCTAGGGCGGCTAACCTTTCCGCTTCCAACACAGTGCGGCGATGACCCAACCATTCCTCGGTGCGAATACCCCAACGGCGGGAAGCGTATAAATCTTCAGGACGGTAATAAACCTCCGGCACACTGTCCAACAGAGGATGTAAATTTTGCCCATAGTGGAGCATCACCCGGCCAATGTTGAGCAGGTAACAGTAAGCGATTTCATGGTGGGAGGGCGCAATTTGGGAACCGTCCGTGGCAAACACACTGTGGTTAACCGGAGCCTCCCCAATGTTGACCCTTGTATCCAATGGTTCCAGAGGCCTAGCCACTGCAAAAAAGAGGCGATCGCCCCATTCTGTCAGGGTGTTGAGCAAATAGGATTGACGCTGTTGAGCTTGGAAAAATAATTCCTTAGCCCTTTCTAGCCGTTGATGGCCAGCAGTGGCTTCCTGACGGAAATGTTGCCCCAGGGCCGGCATTTGGCCAGCTAACTTGGTGATATCAAGCATAGAGGAGGCAAAATTAGGATCTATGGGGTCTAGATTTAGTAGAAGAAAATTGCTCCCGTGGGTTGCAAGTTAATGGAGCGGTGGCCGTAAAAACGTTCCTCTATATTGACATCACCTTTGGTTACAGTGATCACTGCCACATTATCAGCCCCTACCATTTGGGTGCGGGCATCGACGGGAACAGTAAATTTAAGCAAAAAGGATTGTTCTGGAGTGCTGGGGGTGGCATTTTCGGGATAGACCATGATGTAGGCATTATCGCCAAAGTTTTCGAGCAGAACTGTTTCCCCTGGGGCTACCGAAGCCGGGGGGAATGATTCCAAGTTAGAAATGTCATAGTCCAAAGCCACATCTGTTTTATTAACCAACTTAACCTTGACCGGCTTTTTGGGGTCAAATCTACCGACGGGCTGCCAAAAGCCCGGCTGATAGGTGGTGGCAGGGGGATCCTGGGCTTCGGCTATGGTGGCGTAAAGGGCTGGAGTTAGACCAACAAAGGCCGTGGTCAGTAAAGAAAGGGAAGCGGTCAGAGGACGAATATTCGGCATAGATAAATTCCTTGATGTAAGTTTGGTAAAGTTTTTCGATCAAATCACCAAAATCAGTTCCAGCACAATTATTGGGGTCAGTTTTAACCCCGGTCCAGAAAATCGGCGATAATCTCCCCTGGGTCGGTTTTTGACTGGGGAAAGAAGAGAAACACGGCCTGTGCTAGTATCTAAGGCATGAATTTTCGTGAAGTTAATTATAACAGTCAGTATTTTGCGGCTGGCTAGGTGTTTAGGAGTGGCAACAGCATCATGACGAGCCATCAGCTCAACGGGCAACGGAGTTACCTTCAGCCGATCCGCATCGGGGTGATTGGGGTGGGCAATATGGGACAGCACCATACCAGAGTCCTGAGCCTGATGAAGGATGTGGAGTTTGTGGGTATTGCCGATGTCAATGTGGAACGGGGCCTAGACACCGCCAGTAAGTATCGGGTGCATTTTTTTGAAGATTATCAGGAGATGTTGCCCCATGTGGATGCGGTTTGTGTGGCGGTTCCCACTAGGCTCCATCACGATGTGGGCATGAATTGTTTGCAAAATAATGTCCATACTCTGATTGAAAAACCCATTGCCGCTAGCATTGCTGAAGCGGAATCCCTGGTTAATGCCGCCGCCGATGCCAATTGCATTCTCCAAGTGGGGCACATTGAACGCTTCAACCCGGCATTTTTAGAGCTAACCAAAATTCTCAAAACGGAAGAGTTATTGGCGATCGAAGCCCATCGCATGAGTCCCTATTCCCAGCGGGCCAATGATGTCTCCGTGGTATTGGATTTGATGATCCATGACATTGACCTGTTGCTGGAATTGGTGGGTTCGGAAGTGGTTAAACTGTCCGCCAGTGGCAGTCGGGCTTCTGGGTCAGGATATTTGGATTATGTCACCGCTACGTTAGGCTTCTCCTCCGGCATTGTGGCCACCCTCACCGCCAGTAAGGTCACCCATCGTAAAATTCGTTCCATCGCCGCCCACTGCAAAAATTCCCTCACCGAAGCGGATTTTCTCAATAACGAAATTTTGATCCATCGCCAAACCACCGCTGATTGGAGCGCGGACTATGGCCAGGTATTGTATCGCCAGGATGGTCTAATCGAAAAGGTTTACACCAGTAATATTGAACCTCTCCACGCTGAATTAGAACATTTTATTCATTGTGTTAGGGGAGGTGATCAACCCTCAGTGGGGGGAGAACAGGCCCTCAAGGCCCTGAAGTTAGCCAGTTTAATTGAAGAAATGGCCCTGGACAGTCAGGAATGGCATGGGGGGGAAGTTGTGACAGAATATCAAGATGCCACCCTGGCCCTCAGTGCGAGTGTTTAAATCAACTTAATTAATGCAATTATTGCGAGTTCAAACTCGATAACTTTGTGAAATATTACTGTTGAATTAATCTATGACTATTCAATACACCCCCCTAGCCGATCGCCTGTTGGCCTACCTCGCCGCCGATCGCCTAAATCTCAGCGCCAAGAGTAGTTCCCTCAACACCAGTATTCTGCTCAGCAGTGACCTATTCAATCAGGAAGGGGGAATTGTAACAGCCAACTATGGCTTTGATGGTTATATGGGAATTCCCGGTATGGATGGCACCGATGCGGAATCCCAACAGATTGCCTTTGACAACAATGTGGCCTGGAATAACCTGGGGGATTTGTCCACCACCACCCAACGGGCCTACACTTCGGCTATTAGCACAGACACAGTGCAGAGTGTTTATGGCGTTAATCTGGAAAAAAACGATAACATTCCCATTGTTTTTGCGTGGCCCATTTTTCCCACCACCCTTAATCCCACAGATTTTCAGGTAATGCTTAACACGGGGGAAATTGTCACCCCGGTGATCGCCTCTTTGATTCCCAACAGTGAATACAACGAACGGCAAACGGTAGTAATTACGGGCAATTTTGGTAATCGTTTAACCCCAGGCACGGAGGGAGCGATTTATCCCGTTTCCGTAGGCACAGTGTTGGACAGTACTCCTTTGGAAATGGTGGGACCCAACGGCCCGGTCAGTGCGGTGGGTATTACCATTGATAGTCTCAACCCCTACGTGGCCGGCAATGGTCCCAAAATTGTCGCCGCTAAGTTAGACCGCTTCAGTGACCTGGGGGAAGGGGCTCCCCTCTGGTTAGCCACCAATCAAAATAACAGTGGCGGGGATTTATATGGAGACCAAGCCCAATTTCGTTTGCGAATTTACACCAGCGCCGGTTTTTCCCCCGATGGCATTGCCAGTTTACTACCCACAGAATTTGAACGGTATTTTCAACTCCAAGCGGAAGATATTACGGGACGGACAGTTATCCTAACCCAAACTGGTGTTGATTATGAAATTCCCGGCTTTGGTCTGGTGCAGGTGTTGGGGCTGGCGGATTTGGCCGGGGTTCAGGACAGCTATGACCTGACTTACATCGAAGATCATGACAACTATTACGACATTATCCTCAAAGGGGACGAAGCCGCAGTTCGCCAAATTAAGAGGGTTGCTTTGCCCTCCGAAGGGGATTATTCGGCGGTTTATAATCCCGGTGGCCCCGGCAATGATCCAGAGAATGGTCCCCCAGGGCCCTTTACTGTGTCCAGTAGTCCCCAGGTAATTGAGGTAACGGATACCATCGGCCAGCCCACCAAAGTCTCCTATGTGGAAGTGGATGGCCCCGTATTGCGTAATCCCTTCAGTGGTACTCCCATTGGGCAAGAGGTGGGTTTAGCGGTTAAAGATCTGGCCACAGGTCATGAAATTTATCAGTACACTGACCCAGATGGGAAGGTATTTTATGCTTCCTTTGCTGCCGCTGATGACCAAGCCACGGATTTAACCACGGCGATCGCCAATCCCACGGCCATCGATTTAATTAACGCCAGGGGATTTACGGCGGGTAGTTCCGTCACCGTATCGGGTTCCTACAGTCGGGAAGCCTTTTTTGATGGATCCATGGGTTTTTATCGACTTCTGGACGATAACGGTGCAGTGCTAGATCCCTTAACAGGTGGTGTAATCAACCCAGGACAGGTAGGTTATCAAGAAGCAGCTTTGGCAGATAGCAATCGTTTGCAAGCCACTGGCTCCACCCTAACGGCAGAAGACCTAGAAACCAGAGCATTTTCCTTCAATATTTTGGGTGGCGAGTTGTATGCGCCATTTTTAACGGTTAATGACAGTCTTTCCGGTATTAATCAGACTTATTTTGCCTTTGGGTCGGCCAACCCAGATGGCATCAGCCACAGCACAAACTTGGGACCCAACGTGATTGGTTTTGAAGATTTTCTCGGCGGAGGAGACCTAGATTTCGACGACATCATTGTCAGATTTACGCTGACTTAGCTCAGGGGCATTATCGGAGCAAGCCGATATTCAGGTAAGATGGGGCGGTGCTTTTGTGGGTTGATCCATTAGCTTTAACCCCATTGTCTCCACTGACGGTAATAGTTTTCCCCACTGCGATTAATTGTTTTGTTTGGAGGAGGGACTGCCCCACCGTCAGCCCGCCGCCATAGTTTTGCATTTCCACTGCCATGGGCATCGAACTCCGTAGTTACGTTTACCTGGATAGTCTCCAGTCCCAACATGCAGCCTACATTGGGACGGTGGCCTCCGGCTTTTTGCCGCTACCGGGGGATTGTTCCCTCTGGGTGGAAGTTTCCCCAGGCATTGAAATTAACCGCATTACCGATATTGCTCTTAAGGCAGCGGTGGTGCGGCCGGGGGTATTATTTGTGGAACGGCTCTACGGTTTGTTGGAAATCCATGCCAGTAATCAGGGGGAAGTGCGGGCGGCAGGGCAAGCGATTTTGGCATATATCGGTGCCAAAGCCAGTGACTGCATCAAGCCCAAGGTGGTGTCTAGTCAAATTATTCGCAACATCGATGCCTATCAAACCCAGTTAATTAACCGTAATCGGCGGGGCCATATGCTGTTGGCGGGGCAAACCCTGTTTGTATTGGAAGTGCAACCGGCGGCCTATGCTTCCCTGGCGGCCAATGAGGCGGAAAAGTCTGCCTCTATCAATATTTTGCAGGTTAGTTCCATCGGTAGTTTTGGTCGACTTTACCTGGGAGGGGAAGAAAGGGATATTAAGGCGGGGGCGCGGGCAGCCATTGCGGCGATCGAGAATGCCCCAGGCAAAGTGCCCACCCTGGAAGGTAAAAATGAATAATGGAGGCTCGTCACAATACATTTCACCGTAGGCTGCTTCTCTATCCCTCTCGATCGCCGAAGAAACGTTAACAACCTAGGCCAGAGCATTTTCCTAGTGAGATGGAAGCGTAACCACGTACAATGGGCTTCTGGGGTTAGCGATCGCCAAAGATGTTGGCCGTCGGGGCCGTTGCCTATTTTGTCGCCCGTTAATTCTTTCACCGAAGTATTAAGTTCACTGTTCCCATGACTGAGTCTCTACCCATTGTTTATCTTTCCGTCTTATTGATTATTTTGGGGGGACTGGGCATATTTGTCTTCAGTCAGGTGTTAAAGGCCCGTCGCCTAGAAAATACCTTTAGCAAACTACAAAAGAAGCTACAAAACACCAAAGGTACCGCCCAGGAATATTATCAATTGGGTAGCATTTATTTAGACAAAAAATTATATTCCCAATCGATTAATTTATTTCAAAAAGCCCTCAAAATGGCCGAGCAAGTGGAGCCAGAAAACCAAGCTTTGATTTACAATGCTATGGGCTATGCCTGTTTCGCTCAGGAGCAATTTGATCTGGCCATTCGCCATTACAAAGATGCCTTGAAACTATACCCAGATTATGTCATTGCTTTAAATAACTTAGCCAATGTTTATGAAAAAAAACAAATGGTTAACAAGGCGTTGGAAACCTACCAAGAAACTTTAGCAATAGAACCCAACAATAAAGTAGCTCAACGGCGGGCCAATTCCTTGAAAAAACGGCTTGTCGAGACTTAGAATAGATTGGGTATAACAAAAAAAAGTTAGGTCAAAGTTCCAAATTCAGCATAGGTTTTATGAGCAGAACGGTTGGGGAAGTGATGACCCCGAATCCCATCACAGTCAAACCAGATACCCCCCTACAGGATGCCATTCGTCTTTTGGCGGAGAATCGCATCAGTGGCATGCCGGTGCTGGATGACCAGGAAAAATTGGTGGGGGTCATTTCCGACACCGACTTGATGTGGCAGGAGTCTGGGGTGGATACGCCTCCCTATGTGATGTTGCTAGACAGTATTATTTACCTACAAAATCCCGCCCGCCACGAACGGGAATTGCACAAAGCCCTGGGACAAACGGTGGGGGAAGTGATGAACGATGTTCCTATTAGCATTTTGCCCACCCAAACTTTACGGGAAGCGGCCCATTTGATGAATGAGAAAAAAATTCGCCGTCTGCCAGTGTTGAATGTGGAAAGTAGGCAACTGATCGGTATTTTGACCCAAGGGGATATTATCCGCGCCATGGCCCGGGGAGAAGCCTAGGTCGCTGGGTTTCCCTTGGCTCCAAAGACGAAGGTGAGGCAAAAATCCCATCCCTGGGGTTTTCGTTCCAATTGGATACTACGAATAAA
This sequence comes from Synechocystis sp. IPPAS B-1465, assembly GCF_003015225.1. Classification (GTDB taxonomy): domain Bacteria; phylum Cyanobacteriota; class Cyanobacteriia; order Cyanobacteriales; family Microcystaceae; genus Synechocystis. The sequence goes on from NZ_CP028094.1 coordinate 2,305,491, forward strand.
CTCCCGGAAGTAAAAACGGCGTTCCGTTTCCGACAGGTCTCGCCAAAATTGCGGTAGGGAAACGGCAGGAATGATGCGTTGCAATTCGTCCGGGGGCATTTGGTCCAACTGTTGTTGTAGCTGGGCCAGGTCTTGTTTCAGTTGGTACCGGCGCAGTTGATGAGTGTGGCTGTCCAGTACGCCCCGCTGTTCCCAGGTGGGTAGTTGCTCGAGTAAACTCTGTTTTTCAACGATCGCCTGTTGTAAATGCTGATACTCGGTGCCCAGGGAAGACGGGGATAACTGGGCCACAGCCAGGGGCAACTGCTGACAAATTTGCTTAATTACCTGTTCTAACAATTGTCCATAGGCGATCGCCTGGCATTGTGGTTGTTCGGGACAATGGCGGGGCCGGAGATAAAGATAGGCCTTGCTTTGATGACGGGATGTCACATGGGCCACCACCCAGGGGGTCTGGCAACGGCCACAACTCACTAAACCAGCTAAGGAACGGGGGGCACTGGCGGTGCGGCGTGGTAGAGGAGCGTTACGGCGTAGGAGGCGGTCAATTTGGGCTGCTTCAGTGCGGCTTAATAAAGGGGCATGGGTATCGGCAATGACGGTTTGATTTTGGTAGAGCAAATCCCCCCGATACACGGGATGGCTTAACCAACGTCGTCCGGTGGCCACGGCAATTTTCTTGCCATAGGTCTGTTCCAAATAGCGGACAGAGCTCCGCAGGCAACCAGAGAGGATAAATTTTTCAAAAAATGCTTTCACTACCGGAGCTGTCGCCCGGTCCACCACATAATGGCCAGAACTACGACGATAACCATAGGGCGCTTTACCAGGGGGAGGAGCTAAAGCTAAACGATTACGGGCGTGGCCTCGGCGGAGACTATCTTTGCGTTGTTCTTGCTCTAGGTTGGCCCACAGTTCTGACCATTGTTGTCTGGCGATCGCCATTTCGGCCTTGCCATGGTTCTGATAATCCTGCTCTAGGGCGATGACCGTGATGCCATAATTTTCCAATTGGGTCAAAGTTTGGCTGACTTCGGCGGTGGACTGGCCCAATTCATTGAGATTTCTAACCAGACAATAATCAATGCTCTGATTTTGGCAATGCTCCAACAGTTGCCCCAGGGCTGACCTTTCCCCTAGATCCACATAAACTTGGTCCACCTCCACTCCCCAAATCTGAGGATCCGGTGCTGGTTCCAACAGGCGATCAGAATAAACGTAGGCAACAATACGCATGGCGACAGGTTGTAAAAACCCTATAAAAACCGGTCTAGGGCTTCCTTCAACTCCGCCAACTCCTGCTCAATATTGCCTTCCGCCGCCGCCCTGGTGATGCACTCATTCATGTGGTCATCCAAAATTAATCTAGCCACCCGGTCTAATGCCCCCCGGACTGCCGCCACCTGAATTAACACCTCTGGGCAGGGACGATTTTCCTGCACCATGGTTTTCACTCCCCGAATATGGCCTTCAATGCGGGAGAGGCGATTAACTAACTTTTGTAAGGATTCTTGGCTGTGGACATGGGGATGGGCGTGACTATGGCGGGCAGAAGGATGGGGTACGGGTTGGGAAGTCATACGTTCAATATTTGTCGATATTTGCCGATAAAACCATTGCCCAATTAGACAATTTTTCTTGATGTTAGCGGGGGGGAGAATTTTGCGTCGCTGATGGCTTATTTTCGGGAGGACACCTTTAGCCCAATAGCTTATCGTAGTCTTCGTGTGTACCAATCCAAAACCACACATAGCCGTCATCGGTTTCAACCGACAATGCTCGATAATCTAAGGTGACTCGAACAGACCATAATTCTCCCACTTTTTTGAAATGGAGTGAGGGATGGCGAGGATTTTGGTTGAGTAATTGATAAGCCTTATCTGCCCGTCTCTGAATTTCTTCTGGCAGATGCCGATAACAAAACCAGAAATCAGAGTTAGTGTGGTGGTTCAAAGCACTTTTGTCCGACCAGCGTTATGGTCTGCCAATGCCTTTTCCGCTAAGGCTTTTAGCTTACCAGACTTAGAGTCTTGCTCAATTTGACGATCCCATGCATGCCAATCGTACTCGTGGAACCATACGCGGAATTTGGCGAAATCCGAGGGACTTAGCTGTTTAACTTGTCTTTCAATTTGTTCTAAGTTACTCATCAAATTTATCAATACCCTAGCTAGGTTTGGCGTTACAAGATTATTCTACTCAGACGTCAACTTTAGCAAAAAAATCCAAGGCGATCGCCTCTGCTACCTTAATGCCATCAATGCCAGCGGATAAAATGCCCCCAGCGTAACCAGCCCCTTCCCCAGCAGGGTAAAGGCCAACGGTGTTAATGCTTTGGAAATCATCTCCCCGTTTAATGCGAATGGGAGAAGATGTTCTAGTTTCCACCCCAGTTAACACAGCATCATCCATGGCAAAACCCCGGATTTTTTTATCAAAAGCAGGAATGGCTTCCCGCAAAGCGGCGATCGCATAATCGGGCAAACTTTCCCCTAGGTTGACTAGTTTTACCCCCGGTTTATAGGAAGGTAGAACGAAGCCAAATTTAGTGGAAGGCCGATTGGCTAGGAAATCCCCCACCAGTTGCCCCGGTGCTTGGTAGTTTTCTCCCCCCAACTGGAAAGCCCGCTCCTCCCAAAATCTCTGCAAAGCAATGCCCGCTAAGGGATGATCTGGATAATCCACTTCCGGAGTGATGCCCACCACAATGGCGCTGTTAGCATTGGCTTCATCCCGGGCGTATTCACTCATGCCGTTGGTGACTAATCGACCTGGTTCCGAGGCGGCAGCCACCACTTTTCCCCCCGGACACATGCAAAAGCTGTAAACCGATCGCCCGTTTTGGCAATGGTGAACTAATTTATAATCGGCGGAACCAAGGCGGGGATGGCCAGCTTGCGTCCCAAAACGACATTGATCTATTAAAGATTGAGGATGCTCAATGCGAAAACCAATGGAAAAGGGTTTTGCTTCGATATAAACTCCCCGTTCAAATAACATTTTAAAAGTGTCCCTGGCACTATGTCCCACCGCTAGCACCACATGGTTAGTGGCAATATAATCGCCATTTTCTAGGGTTACTCCCTGCACTTGATTATCTTTGATATTTATGTCAGTAACATGGCTTTGAAAATGAATTTCTCCCCCCAACTCTTCTATGGTGGAGCGCAAATTTTGCACAATTTTAACGAGGCGATAGGTGCCAATGTGGGGACGATTAATATAAAGAATTTCTGGATCGGCTCCGGCCTTAACAAATTCCTCCAACACTTTGCGACCGTAATGGTTTGGGTCCCGCACCTGACTGTAAAGTTTGCCATCGGAAAAAGTTCCTGCTCCCCCCTCCCCAAACTGCACGTTGGATTCAGCATGGAGTTTTCCTTTCACCCAAAAGCGAAATGTGTCCACACTGCGGTCCCGTACCGATTTGCCCCGCTCCAAAATAATCGGTTTCAGACCCATCTGGGCCAGTAGTAAACCGGCAAACATGCCACAGGGTCCCGTGCCAATCACAATGGGCCGTTTTCCCTCAAATTTTTGATCGGGCTTAACCTGGGCAACAAGTTTATAGGTTGTATCAGGACTGGGGATTATTTGGCGATCGCCGGCCAATTTGTTCAGTAGTTTTTGCTCTAGGGGCGTTACTACATCAACAATGTAAACCAAAAGAATTTGCCCCCGTTTGCGGGCATCATAACTACGTTTAAAAATGGTGTAACTGGTTAATTCTTTGCTGCTAACACCTAACTTTTTTAAGATAGCCTCTTCCAAAGCTATATCGTCATGGTCTAGGGGTAGTTTGATTTCACTAATGCGTAACATTTAAGAAACTTACTGAATAGGCATTTTTTTTGAACTCAGTCTGTTTATGGAGAAACAACCGCATCATCGACCGCATACTTTGTGATCAATTCCTGGATACATCCACTTTTTTTTAGTTCACTGATAAAAGACTGGAGATAGCTTAGCCCTTGGGGGCGGCCTTTTCCTGTGGCCATGGCCTGATGAATAATCATAAAAGATGTTGATAAAATCCTTAATCCACCATAGCGCTTCATGTCCGCCACCAACTGGTTGCGAATTCCTGCCCCAACTGGAAATTTGTGGGCGAGCATAAAACCTGTTACCTCGGGAGATGTCGGGGCCTGGACGAGGTGGGCATGGTGAATATTCCGATCCAAGAAAAGGTTATAAACACTGTTCTTGCCAACAACTATCTGAATGCCGGCACGATCCACATCAGCCAGGGTTAGGATTGGGGAATCTTGTCTGACGATATAAGCACCTTCAATTTGAATGTAGGGGTTGGTGTAATCTACACTTTCAGCCCGCCAAGGATCCACCCCAAAGAAGCCAATATCAGATAAATTTTTACTTACCCTTTCAAAGGAAACAGCCGCAGCTTGGACTACGGTAAATTCACTGGGAACCCCTAGCCCTTTTGCCAGTAAATGGGCAATATCAACGGAGATACCAAAAGGGCCAAAGTCATCAGCTTCGGTTGCAAGAACATAGTTGCCAGTATTAATGGCAACCCGGAGTGTCCCTGTGGGAGTTAGCTCCCGAATGGCCGCAGTAGATGGCTGAGGCAAATTGGTTGCTTGGCAAGTCGTCGGCGCAAGGGGAGGGACAGCCTCAGCATGGGCAGAGGTTTGCCCCAAACCAAGATAGAGCGGACTGGCTAGGCCAAGGATTAGTAAACATTTCCGAAATAAATTCATAGGCGATCACCTTGGCATAAGTGATGAGCAGCGGTGAATGTTTAGGGAATACGTTCAAATAAAACGATTTGATCAACACCCTGCTGTCCAGCCCAAATTTTGTCTCCAACACCGTTCATCTGTAGAGTCTGTACATTCTGTTTATTGCCAGGAAAAACCGTAAATGACATCGTCTCTGGATTAAATTGATGGATTGAATTCGTTCCAAAATCAGAACTCCAGACCCGGTCTTGGTTATCCACATAGGTCGAATAGCCCCGGGGCCCTAAGCCTGGCAGTTTATAAGAATCCCAACTCTTATTTTGGGGGTTAAAGCGCATCAAAGCCCCATTTCCCCAAGTTGTGATCCAAATATGACCTTGAGAATCAGACCAAATTCGGCGGGAGCCATTGGCCTTATCATCCGGAATCGGAAAAACTTCCGGGAGATAGGTTTTCGTATCAATCCGAGCAATGTAATTCCCCGCCAAACTAGTGTACCAAACTTCCCCCTTGGGAGTTGCAGTCATTCCATAGGGACCAAATCCCTGGGGAGCAGGGAAAATTTTCATATCTCCAGTACTCGGATCTAAGCGTCCGTAATAGCCATTTTGAGCCGTAAACCAGAGAATCCCCTCGCCATCGAATACTGGGGTATTTAAATTGCCGTAACCCATACTGCCGGAGAAGGGAGGGAGTTGAAAAGTCTTAACTTCATGGGTTTTGCGGTCAAACCGACGAATGGCATTGGATTCATCACAGATCCAAAGTCCTCCATCCGGGCCCATAACTACACCATGGGGATGGGAACCAGTCCCCAATGGATAAAGTTTTACTTCGCCGGTTTTAGGATTGAGATGCCCAATGACACCAGACCATTGCCCATTAAACCAAACCGACCCATCGGGATCTGGGGCAACATCCCGGGTACCAATGCCGGGAACAGTGGGATAAATGGTAACTTTATAACGACTGGCATCATTGCCGATCGCCTCTGGTGCTGGAATCCCAGATGTTTTGTAGGTTGAGGCCGGCACGGGAGCCGCTAGGGCGGCATCAAAACTAGCAGGCCAAGAAAGAACTAGGGCAATTAGTAGGGATTTAGCTGGAAAGGGACTCATGGCAGTTATCTCAGTTACTGTAATGGTTGTTATGAACGATGGGCGGGAAACGATGGGCAAACTAACCGCAGCCAATGGCTTCTAGGTCGTAGGTAAACCCTTTGGACTGGGGATAAAGGCGATAATTTTCCAGAATCTTGACATTAAACACATCCAGAACTTTCCCAGGCTGATTAACTTGTAACGGCCCCCAGACAATTGGATTGGTGGAGTCTGGGACGAAAATTGGGGCACCGGACTCAAAAATGGTGTCGTCTGAATATCGAGCAATTAACTGGGTTGGATAACTAGCCCCATCGGTTGTCACAGGGGTGAGCTTGATCGTAACGGTAGATATTGGGCGAGTAATCAGAAAATAGGTGTTGCCATGGGAGCTAAAACCAAGCTCAGGGCCGATGGTCACTCGAACGGTGTTGCCCGCAGTGGAAGATACCTGGGGAGGAAGTGGTGCACAGGTTTCGGCGGCGGCTGTACCAGCAAATAATACAGCGCAGATCATAAAAATTAAATTAATTTTCATTGAAAGAAATAATGTACCTTAAATTGACGTGAGTTCGAGATTAGGACTTACTGAAAGCCTTGTCTTTAATCAAGGTTTTCCTCTCAGAACGTGTTTGAAAAGCGCAAGACTAGGTATTTATCCCCCTAAATCCCACTTAAAAAGGGGGACCTTTGTCACAGTTCCCCCCTTTCCAAGAGGGGCTAGGGGGGATTAAACAGCCAAAACTCAACTTTTTAAACGCTTTCTCGGGGCAACCGAAATAGAGCCAGCAAATCCCAACATTGTCAATTTTATTCGTACACGCTCCCACCATGGGTTCAAGGCGAACTAAATAAATTTAGGGATCAAACAAAGTCTTTGATTTACTGAGCTTTCTCATTTTTAGCCTTACCCAAAACTCAGGTTAACGAGGTTTTTGCTCGGAACGATAAAAGAGCTTTTTCACAACTTTTATGCCATAAGTTTTACCCCGAACTTCCACTTCCAATTCCTGGCCCACTTTGGCCAGTTCCGTGGGGACGTAACCCAAGGCGATCGCCTTTTGCAGGGTAGGAGAAAGGGTGCCACTGGTGACAATGCCCATAATTTCGCCGTTGTGGAGAATAGGATAATCATGGCGGGCAATTTGTTTTGCCAACATCTCCAAGCCCACTAAACGTTTTTCCACTCCATTGGCTTTTTGTTCTGTCAACACCGCACGACCAATGAAATCCCCTTTACTATCAAGGTGTACCAACCAACCCAAACCTGCTTCCAGGGGCGTTGTTTCGTCATTCATATCCTGTCCATACAAACCCATGCCAGCTTCCAACCGTAAGGTATCCCTGGCTCCTAAACCGCAGGGAGTAACACCTTTTGACCCGAAAGTTTGCCAGAGTTGTTTTCCCACTTCTGGGGAAACCATAATTTCGAAGCCATCTTCCCCGGTATAACCAGTACGGGCAATGAAGGCTTTTTCCCTGAGAAATTCTGCTTCCAAATGGCCAAAGGCGGGTAATTCACCTAAATTCTGATCCACTAAAGGCTGCAAAATTGTAAGTGCCTCTGGGCCTTGGAGGGCAATTAAAACCTTTTCCCTGGATAAATCTTGAAAATCAATCTCTTCAGGTAAATGCTCCAGTAACCACTGCTTATCCTTGACCGTCGTGGCGGCATTAACAATTAAAGTTACCCGTTCTTGTCCTTCTGGGTTTTTGCCCTGGTCATAAACAATAATGTCATCAATGATTCCCCCTTGGGCATTCAACAACACAGTGTACTGGGCTTTACCGGGAGTTAAACGGTCTAAATCTGAAGGCACTAAACTTTGCAATGCTGCCAAAACCTTCTGTCCAGTCAGGACAAACTTCCCCATATGGGAAATATCAAACATCCCCACCTTTTCCCGCACCGCTTGGTGTTCCTGTTTTAGCCCAGCAAATTGTACCGGCATTTCCCAACCCCCAAAGGTTGTGAGCTTGGTAGTTTGTTCCGTAATGAGGTTGTAAAGGGGAGTACGCAAGGCAGGGAAAAGATTGGCCACAATGGTTCCAGGAATCAAAAATCAAAGAAATCAGCAAGTCCTTTCTGCATAATAGATTTTTCCTAAAAAAAGCACAAAAAATCCCCCTGGTTAAAGGAGGATTATCGAATCTGATTCCCCCAGTATTGGGGGCTAGGGGACTTTCAATACAGGTTTTAAAACCCAGACCTATTTCTCCGGCTCAGAGAATTCCGCATCGATGACATCATCGCCACCGCCACTGCTAGTTCCCGCTTCAGGGCCAGCACCGGGAGCGCCTACCCCAGCCTCTGCTCCAGCCTGTTGGTACATATTGGAACCAATGCTGTAGAGAACCTGTTGTAGTTCCGGCATCACCGTTTGGATTTTGGCATCATCTTCCTGGGCTACAGCTTCCTTCAGGTCTTTGATTAAACCTTCCGCTTTGATTTTATCAGCGGCGGGCACTTTATCGCCCAACTCGGTGATTTGTTTTTCCGCTTGGTAAACGAGGGAATCCGCTTGGTTTTTGCGGTCAATTTTCTCCCGACGTTCTTTGTCAGCGGCGGCGTTGGATTCAGCTTCCTTCACCATCCGGTCTACTTCCGTATCAGGCAGGGTGGAAGCCCCGGTGATGCTGATGGACTGCTCCTTGCCCGTACCCCGGTCTTTAGCAGTGACATTCAAAATACCGTTGGCATCAATATCGAAAGTAACTTCGATTTGAGGTACGCCCCGGGGAGCAGGGGGGATACCATCTAAGCGGAAGGTTCCCAAGCTCTTATTGTCATTGGCCATTTCCCGTTCCCCTTGGAGCACATGGATTTCCACGTTGCTTTGACCGTCCACAGCGGTGGAGAAGGTTTCAGATTTTTTGGTGGGGATGGTGGTGTTGCGGGGAATGATTTTGGTCATGACGCCCCCTAGGGTTTCTACGCCCAAGGAGAGGGGAGAAACATCCAGGAGCAGAATGTCTTTGACTTCCCCAGAAAGTACACCCCCTTGGATAGCAGCTCCGACGGCCACTACTTCATCGGGGTTAACTCCTTGGTTGGGATCTTTGCCAAGAATTTTCTTTACCACTTCTTGCACGGCGGGAATCCGGGTGGAACCGCCAACAAGAACGATTTCATCCAGGGCAGATTTATCGATTTTGGCATCCCGAATGGCATTTTCCACGGGAATACCACAACGATCAATCAGGTCGGAGCAAATTTCTTCAAACTTGGCCCGGGACAGGGTGGTGTCTAGATGTTTAGGCCCATCCTGGGTGGCAGTGATGAAGGGCAGGTTAATTTCCGTTTGGCTCACGCCGGAAAGTTCGATTTTGGCTTTTTCGGCCGCTTCGGTTAACCGTTGTAGAGCTTGCTTATCCTTACGGAGGTCGATGCCCTCGGCCTTCTGGAATTCACCGGCCAGGAAATCGACAATTTTTTTGTCGAAGTCGTCCCCTCCCAGATGGGTATCCCCAGAGGTGGCTAATACTTCAAATACCCCTTCCCCTACTTCGAGGATGGAGACGTCAAAAGTACCGCCCCCTAGGTCAAACACCAGAATGGTTTCGTTATCCTTTTTATCCAGACCGTAGGCTAGGGAGGCAGCGGTGGGCTCGTTAATAATTCTCAGGACTTCGATCCCGGCGATTTTACCCGCATCTTTGGTGGCTTGCCGTTGGGAGTCGTTAAAGTAGGCAGGAACGGTGATGACGGCTTGGGTAACGGTCTCCCCTAGGTACTTGCTGGCATCGTCCACCAATTTCCGCAGCACTTGGGCAGAAATTTCTTCCGGGGCAAACTGTTTTCCTTGGGCTGGGCAATCTAGTTTCACATTGCCGTTGCCGTCTTTAACTACGCTGTAGGCAACTTCGGTGGCTTCATTGGTAATTTCATCAAATTTACGACCAATGAATCGTTTGACAGAATAAAAAGTATTGCCCGGGTTCATCACCGCTTGACGCTTGGCAATTTGCCCCACTAGGCGATCGCCATTTTTGGCATAACCAACCACCGATGGGGTCGTGCGAAAACCTTCTGCATTGGCGATAACAGTGGGTTTACCCCCTTCCATTACAGCCACACAGGAATTGGTAGTACCGAGGTCAATCCCAACAACTTTTCCCATAATTTTAATTAACTCCCGTTAACAAGTAAGAATATAAGACACAACGATGGGCCGAAAAGCCATGGTTCCAATCCATTGCCTGGGGCCGACACGTTCACACTCTTATAGTGACGGTAGGGGCTTAGTTCTCGGAAGTGCAGGTTTCCGTACCTATGGGGGCATCTAGCCGTATGCCATTGGTCAAAAGGGGAGTTAACGCCACGCACTAACGGGGGCCATTTACCACTTGTATTTGGTCAATTTTCCAAACCCCTTGGTGTCGTACTAGCTGATAGCGCACAGTCAAGTCATCTTTGGTGGCGGAGCCCTTCTGCTGTTGATTACCTAGGGTAAAGGGCTGGCTAATTTCTTCTACCCGGGCAGTAACGGTGGCTCGGTTGGGGTCTTGGGGGTTAACTTGATAGGCTAAAATCTGCAACTTGTGTTCGTATTGGTGATAGACCTTTTGGGCTTGATCCCGTTGGGCCCGACCCCGTTGTTGGGCAAGGAGATTGGGGGCTAAAACACTCTGCAATGCCCCGACATCGTAGTTTTGGCCAAAGGCTAACTTTTTACTATCAAGCCAGCCTTGTACTACCATCTGACCCACTTGCTGATTGAAGTTGGGTTGACTGAGAATCAAATTCCGGCTCGTGGCTTCATCGGGGATAAATTCTGAAGGTTGGTCCAGGAAAACATCTAGGGGGTCTTCTAGCAACCCACCTAGGGGATCGCCAGTACGATTGATAATTAGGGCAGTTGCCCCCCCCACAATGCCTGCTAGGCAAAGCAGAAAAATGCCGAAGCGCACCGGCTTGATGGTCACCCGTTTTTTGCGTCGCCGGGGAGATTTATGTTTACTGGTGGATTCTGGGGCGGAGTTACTGGAAAAACCGTTGCTAGTGCTATCCCCGCCAATACCGTTGGTGCCCAAGGAGTGGGTGTCGTAGGCGATCGCCGGAGATAGGGTGGTGACGGCCAAACCACTGGAATTGTCGGCGCTGGGGAAAACATCGTCTCGGGAACGTCTTGGACTGCGTCCCCGTCGTGAGGGAACGGTGGAGGTCAAAGGGCGATCGGGAAGGGCGGCGGAACTATGTACCATGGGAGTTTCCGATTCCGTTGCGGTGCTAAGGAGGGCAGGGGAGGCAAAAGAATTGTCAGTGGTGAAGGAATCCGGCTCTAGTTGTTCTAGATACTGCTGAACGGAGGGATTATTGAAATAGGCCTTGGGGGAAAGGGTCTCCGGAGAAAGATCCCTAAAGTAGGGGACAATTTCTTCCTCTAGCCACTGCTCAGTGAAAGTATAAAAAGCAGTTAAGGGGTCTTCCCCCGTCGCTAACTTAGATTCGAGGCCAGCTACTATTTTCGGATCTCCCTGGTCGATCGCCGCCAGAACAACTTCCGTTTGACCCAATAATAATTCACAAATTACCTTTTCTAGGGCCAAATCTTGACAATTTTCCAACTGTATAATCAAAGATTTTGCTTCGACAATGGCCATGGGGTCCTGTTCCTTCACTCCCTCAGCCATCAGACTATGTACTGCCAAATAGCTTGCTACTAAAGATGGCCGTTGACTTTCGGGCAAAAATAGGGCGTTTTGCTCGGCCACTGTGAGGTGACAGCGTAGTTGGTGGATGAATTTTAGAAAGTCATCATTTCCCAATCCGGAATAATCTTCCCCCTTACCTTCAATGCCGCCCCGGTCCTGCACCATCGCTTGCAACAGAGCTAGACCCTGCTGACGTTGCTCCTCCCCTTGCCCCTCCTTAGCCAAAAGTTCGAGGATACGGTAGGGTCGCAGACGGTATAGTTCCTGACGAATTTCTGCTTCCAAGGCGGGGAAGTCATTATCCTGTTGCAACCGAGCTAGGGCCTTAAGACTGGCGGTGGCGGCAAATTCATACTGCTGTTGTTGCCAACGTTCCCGGCTCAGTTCCCAGTGGGCCAAAATTACCGAAAGCAAATAGTCCTGGGGCAGGCCTCCCGCCGGAGGGTTGGGATCGTGGAGTACTGGCTCACCATACTTAACCACGAGTTCGTATTCCCCCAAATCCAACAGGATCAACAGGGCTCCAATTTCTTGCTCTGGGCTACATTCCAACTCCGGGGTAGTGAGGGGTAAGGCCTCCCCCAGGGCTTCATCCATGGCTCCCCACCATTCTTGGTCGTATGCCTGACGTTTTTCCGGATCCCTCAGGGTTTCATAGGCGATCGCCAGTAATTGATTGCGGAGAGTAACTGCGGCGTCACTAAATTCTCGCCGGGGTAATTGTAAAAGGCGATCTTGGTAGGCCTGCTCAATGGTTTCCCCACCACTCTGGGGAGGAATGCCTAAAATACGATAAAAGTCGAGGGGGATAAACACCGGAAAAAGCCTTGGCAGGACAGGTTCAGTTTAAAAGCTTATGGGGAAATAGCACGGAATAGCACTGACGGTTTCTGGGGAGTCGGAAGACATGTTAAAGGCTAATACCATACTATACGACAGCTTTTTTGTGACTAATAATTCCAAAAAAAACCAAAAACCTGCTTTGCCAGCCTAAATCGCGCCCTCAAAACGATTCTAGTCCTCCATCGTCCCCGGGAGCTTGCCAGGTGGCCACCGACCGCAGGCTAAGGGGAATAACTTCATCACAGGGAAATTCCAGCAGGGTTTCGGATGTCATCAGATAACCAGAATTAAGAAAAAACAGCAATAGTCTCCCCAGGGCTACCCACACCACTTCGTCGAACTCCCAATCTCGACCCCGCCCGCTGTGACAGGCGATCGCCTGGAGGGCCCAAAAATAATTATTCCGAACAATGGAACCACCTTTTTTGTAAGCTGGCAAATCTTCAGCGGCAATCACCAGCAAATCCGCCGCCGCTAACCAACATTTCATCAACACCTCAACTAAGGAAACAGTGCAACTACGGAAGATCAGGGAAAAGTAGAGGGAATAAGCTCAATGGTGCTCAAAAATTAACCTAAACAAACTAGAAATCCACCACCGCTTCCACCTTCATGGTGTTGTCAATGGTAGCCTGACAAACCACCTGGGCTGGGGTGGCCCGACAGTTCCCTGTGGCCTCCGTTAAAGTTTCGTCAACAATGCCATCTTCCGCAGTCCAGAGAAAAGTACCAATGACATTGTACTGATTGCTATTGATTTTGCCATTGACCAGTATGGGGTCGTCATTGTATTCCAGCACGAAAGAAAAACCCATGACATCGCCATCGTCGTAGTGGAAATTAATAGTGCCGTCCCCCTCCGTGATGGAAAGCTGATTACAGTCCATGGCCATTTCTTCACTGGGATCGGTGAGTTTGACTGAACATTGCTGAGCTGCAAAGGTGGTTTGGCTTTGGACACTTTCTTGAAAAATTGTCTCTTGGCTACGGACGACGGGGGCAAACAGCATCCCCCCCAAGGCGGCCATGGCCGCCATCAATGGCAATGGAGAGGCAAGGTCACGGATTTTGGTAAACATAATTAGTAATGGCCCCGGTTAGGCCTTCTAGGGTGTACTCCGTTGCTTCAATGTCCACCCGACCCAATTCCCGTAAACAGCGTTCGGAAGTTTGGGGGCCAATGGAAGCGATTTGGCAATGGTTAATTAGGGAACGCCAATCTTGGTAACCGTTAGCTTGGCTAGTCTGGGCCAACAGTTGCCGAAAATGGCTGACGGTTTTGGAACTGGCAAAGGTGATCACATCCACCGTTTGATTAACGATACTTTGCCACACTTCTTCGGGCATATGGCCAGGGCAGGCGGATTGATAGGAGGGGACTTCCGTAACCAAGGCTTGTTTTTGGCTCAATTCTTGGACTAATTGGGCCCGGCCACCACTTTCCACCCGGGGAAAAAGTATTTTTAGTCCTGCTGGGGAGTGGGGAAAATGTTCCACCAGGGCATCGGCAATGAAATCCGGGGGAATGAAATCTGGCTTGAGACCAAATTTTTCTAGGCTTTGGGCGGTCTTTTTGCCCACTACCGCCAACTTTAATCCCGCCAGGGCCCTACTGTCCAAACCGTGGTGTTGCAATCTTTGAAAAAAGAACTCCACCCCATTGGCGGAAGTCAGAATTAGCCAGTCAAAATCCCCCAACTTGGCGATCGCCTGGTCGAGGGGTTGCCAGTCCTTGGGGGGCACAATTTCCAGGGCAGCCATGGCTAAGACGGTGGCCCCTTGCTGGTGCAAAAGCTCGGTAAACTGGCTCGCTTGGTCGGCGGCCCTGGTAACCAGAATAGTTTTTTCGGTCAGGGGCAGGGGAGGCAAGGCGGGAATAATCCTTTGACTAACAACATCTCCAATGACAATTACCGCTGGGGCGAGGGACTGTCCTTGGGTTTTTTCCACCATATCAGCTAGGGTTCCTTCCCAGGTTTGCTGTTCCGGTCTGCCGGCATTTTTAATCACTGCCATGGGGGTGTGGGGAGATTTACCTGCTCGGACTAACTCATTGACCAACAACGACAAATTTTTGGTCCCCATGAGAATTACCAAAGTGGGCAATTGGGCCAGGGCAGGCCAAGGCCAACGGTGGGGATCATGGCCGTCCATGACAAAAAAACCCGCCCCGCTATCTTTGGCTGTGAGGGGAATGCTTGCTAGTCCTGCCCCGGCGATCGCCGAGGAAATTCCTGGTACTACTTCATAGGCACAATGGTGGGTCACTAGGGTTGCCAATTCCGGCATAATGCGGCCAAAAATCCAGGGATCACCGCTTTTCAGCCGTACTACCTGTTTGCCCCGTCGGTAATGGTCCACCAATAACTGATTAATTTTGGCCTGGGGAGTGCTGGGTTGTCCCCCCCGTTTGCCGACGAAAATTCGCTCACAATCTGGCGGCAGGAGATCAAAAAGCTCCTGGGACACCAAGGCGTCATAAATTACCACATTTGCCCTACCCAACACGGCGATCGCCCTTTGAGTCAGGTAGGCCACGGGCCCCAAGCCAGCCCCCATCAGATAAACTTTGGCTCTGGAATCTGTACTTAGCATTGTAAAAATTAGGTTACTTTCGCGCCGGGGCGATCGGCCGGGGACACCAAGGCATTGTGGGTGAGGTAGTTTTTCAGCCATTGTCCACCCTGGCTCAGGAGTTGGGGCAACGTTTTCACCGGCCAAAGCTTGGCCGTACCATCGGCGGAGGACGTTAAAACCCAGCGACCATCAGGACTAAATTCTGCTGACCGGACCCAATTGCCATGGCCCTCCAGGGTGAGCAACTCCCTTCCCGAAAGGTCCCAAAGCCTCGCAGTGCCATCGTTGGAAGCCGTGACGAGCATTTGTCCGTCAGGACTCCAATCCACAGTACCCACCAAACCTTGATGGCCGTATAGTACCGCTACCGTTTTACCACTGCGGTCCCAAAGCCTAGCGGTATGGTCGGCGGAGACGGTGGCGATCAAATTTCCCTCGGGGCTAAATCTGGCCTGGTAAACAATACTTTGATGGCCAGCTAAGGTTAATAGGGGGCGACCAAGGAAATCCCAGATCCGGGCGGTGTTATCCACGGAGGCTGTCAGTATGTAACGACTGTCGGCACTAAATTGAGCAAAATACACTGGTCCTTCATGGCCCCGGCATATGCCCACCTCCCGGCCGACAATTTCCCAGATGCCTGCAGTATTGTCATCCGACGCGGTAACAATGAATTGGCCGTCGGCACTAAACTCCGCCGCAAAAATATTTTTTTCGTAGTGCCTCAACACCGCTAATTCCCGGCCGGTATTATTCCAAACCCGTGCGGTGCCGTCTTTGCTGGCGGTGACAATGTATTGGCTATCGGGACTAAATCTCACATTCAACACCGCGTCCTGGTGCCCCCGCAGAACAGTCAATTTTTTGCCCAGTACATTCCAAAGTTGGGCAGTTTTATCCGCCGATCCAGTGACAATCCATTGGCCGTCCGGGCTAAATTGACCTTCCCGCACCCAGCCTTGGTGATCTGCTAACACGGCAACGCATTCCCCCTCTGTGGTCCAGAGACGGGCCGTTTTATCCCTGGAAACAGTCAACAGGCGATCGCCTTTGGGATTGAAATGGGCATTGCGTACCCAATGGCTGTGGCCAGTGAGGGTGATGGTATCTTTTTGGGAAATGTCCCATTGACGGGCGGTTTGGTCGGCGGAGACGGTGAAAACAAAGCGACCATCAGCACTAAAATCAGCGTCGTAAACTTCTTTTTGGTGGCCCCGCAGAATGGTGAGCAAAGTGCCTTCCTTAGTCCAAAGTCGGGCCGTATTGTCGGTGGAATAGGTGACAATTTTTTGGCCGTCAAGACTGAAACGGGCTCCATGGATATTGTGGTCATGGCCCCGGAGGGTGCCCAAGCATTTGCCATGGCGACTCCAAACCCTAGCGGTGCCGTCACTAGAAGACGTGATGATGTGCTGGCCATCGGGACTCCAAAGGGCATTGTTAACCCAGTTTTGGTGCCCTTTTAAAACAGCAAAACATTGACTACTCAGATCCCACAACCGGGCAGTGCCATCGGCAGAACAGGTCACAATCCATTGGCCATCGGGGCTAAATTGGGCATTGCGGACCCAACTGGTATGCCCCTGGCAGAGGCCAATTTCCCGACCTTCTAGATCCCATAACCGAGCCGTGCCATCCCGCGAGGCAGTGAGTAAAATCTGTCCATGGCAATTGAATTCAGCATTGCGGACCCAGTCGGCGTGGCCCTGGCAGAGGGTGAGTTGTTCCCCAGCAAAATTCCAAATGCGTGCAGTGTTATCTTGACCACTAGTAACTAAAAACTGATGATGGGGACTAAAATGCACACTCCTCACCCAGTCTTCGTGGCCCCTGAGGGTTGCAACTTCTTCCCCATGGCGTTGCCAAAGTTTAACGGTGTGGTCGGCAGAAGCGGTGGCAAAGTATTGACCATCGGCACTCCAGTCCAATGCCGTAATGGCTTCTTGATGTCCCCGCAAAACGTTAATCAGTTCGCCGTGAAAAGACCAAAGGTAAGCGATGCCATTGGTGGTGGCGGTGAGCACTAAGGGGGGAGTGTTTTCCATGGAAGGGCTAATGCGCAGAACCGTAACAGGCCCCTCATGGTGGCAACGGTTACATTCATTAATCCGAGCCAAAATGCTGTGGAGAGAAAGCCAGGGAGCCAGGCTGGGATATTGCACCAGAGGGGTTTCCGGTGTGACTAATTTTTGTAAATCCTGCCCAGTTTTGACCGCCGCCAGCAGAGCCTCTAGGGGATAGACGAGAAATTGTTTGAGAATAAACTGGCATTGCTTTTCCAGGTTGATCCCAGCCACTAATTTTTGGTATTGCAATTGGGCCGCTTTCAATTTTTGGGCGACCACCTGTTCCTCTGCACTGGAGCCGGCCTCCAACTCTGCGATCAAATCCTCGTTGCCCTGTTGGCGATCGCCAGGGGATGGGGCGATTAAATTAGGATTGGATTTACTACCGCGGCGGCCAGCATTAATCAGTGCGGGGGTAGAAATAACGGCACTTTTCCCCTGGAGAGCATGGGCTAAATGAGTCGTACTGAGACGGTAATAGGGTAATGTGGCCTGGGAAATCACAATGATTAATCTGCCCCGGAGCAATAGGGTCAGCAGTAACTGCAATTGCTGAATGTCTTCTTGGGCAAACTCCGGCGGGTTATCCGCGGCCGGTTCAGGGGCAGAATAGAGCGCGGCTAGTAACTGATATTCGGTTTTGAGACAAAGAGCTTGCTGTCCATCGGCCAGGCTTTTGAGTAACTGCAAGGCCTTTTTGAGCAGATGGGGGGGTAAAAAAGCCAAATAGGTTTGCACAGCCAAGGTCAACCATTCATCTAACTTTTTACCCTGGTAATCCGCTGACTTAGTTACCTGCTCCTGTTCCAAAACGGTTCCCAACAGTTGCAAATCAATGGGATGGAGCCAGGGCTGCTGTTCTCCATTGCCTTCCATGGCTAGATCTCCCAAAAACTGGGACTGTAGGCTTGGGGGCCACGGATGGCGGCATTGGGCCATGGCTTGGGTTAGCCAATTCTCGGCCTGCCCTAGGGTGGGGGGAGAGAGAGTTTGGTATTGCAGGGGGGGCAGGGAATGTTCTTCCCCCAGTTGTCCCTTCAACTCTTCATAGAGGTCGGCGATCGCCGTTGGGGGCACAGAAATTAACAAACGCACACCCTGGGACGGACTGGTGGTCAATAGCCATTGCCACAGTACTTGGGCCAATTCCTGCTGACGTAGGGAAGGACTTTTTTGCCAAGGTAGGGAGCCGTTTTCTCCGTCCAATACCAACAGCAAGTCCAAAATTGGTAGAGCTTGCAGGGCAGACACCAACTCCGGGGTTGTAGCTTGCCCCAAGGAAGGCAGACTAAAGCTTTCCCCTAGGTGGACCCATAACTTTTCTGCCCAGTGGGGAGTAAAATCCACCAAAAGCACCCGCTCCGGGGACATTTGTTGCAACACTTCCCCCGCCAACCAAGAAGTTTTGCCCACCCCCGGCTCCCCCGTTAGCACCAAAACTGGCGTGGGCTTTTGTTCCCAGACCTTTTGCAGGTCCTGCCAAGTAAGGGAAACCATCGTTTTTGACTGCACAGCAGACCGAGCCTCCGCCCCACCTCCCAACATTTTTTCTGGTGCTAGGGGATGGCGGCAAATGCGTTGTTCTGGCCAACAGGGAAGGGGCTTTGGACCAATGAAGGCCCGCTGACCTAAACGGTATTCCCTGGCTTGATATTCCTGGTCAATGGCCAGGGCCGCCAGCCAATCTTCCAACTGCAAGTAACACTCCCTTAATTCCACCAGAATGGCTAAGTATAGCCGGGGATTATCTTCAAAGGACACCAGGGTTTGGGCCTGGCGCAGAGTCATTAAGGATTCCCTAATCTGGTCATTGGCTAACTGTACCCGACCGGCAAGGTAATGCAAATTTGCCAAGCAGGGGCGATAATCCCGCTCTTCAACCTGCTTAGGCCTGGTTTCAAAGGCTCTTTTTAAAGCTTCCTTGCCCTCATCAAATTTCCATTGCTCCACCAAGGCTTCACAAAGGTAACTGTGGGCTAGGGAAATTAGCCCCTGTAATTCCAATTCGGTCCAAAGCTTTTCCTGATTGCGCTCCGGGGTGGTGTCTGTGGCGGCAAAGGGGGAAAGTTGATAGAAAAAAATCAGGCTGTTTTCGGCGGCCTGCCGCAGTTGCTCCCAGTCTTCTAGTCCTCGCAGGATTTCTCCTAATAGGTTGAGGGTTTCCCCATGGGTGAAGTGCCATTGCTGGTTTTCCAGGGCGGCGATCGCCGTTTGGGCATAATTGCGGGTTTGTTGCCAAAGTTGATGGCCGCGACTTTTTTCTCCGTAGGCTTGGAGTAGGAAAAGATAGCCCAGCCGCAGACTCAGCCAAATAATTGCCTCCGTATCTCCCAGCAGTTCCCAGACATCCAAACTCTCCCGATAGTGGCACTGGGCCTGTTTTCGGCCCATTTCTCCCCGGCTTTCCCGCGCTAAACCCTGGAGAAGGGATAATTTCGCCTGCAGAAGGCTAATCGGTTCTAGTTCGAGGTTTTGTTTTTGGTCAACAATTTCGGCCAACCAATGGGGTAAATTGACCAGCATTTCCTGGCGTTTCTCCGGAGCCAATGGTGATGGTTCTAACCACACACACTGCCAGAGTTCATCGGTGCACTGCTCCAGATCCCCCACCCCCAGGCGCAGATCTAACCAATGGCTTTTGCCGTCCAAGAAAGTCTGTAGGCCGCGAAAAGCTTCTTCAATGGTGGGGTCAACTAGTACGATCCAATGGAAATGTCTTTCTCCGCACCGTTGTTGTTTTCCCAGGGCTAATTGGGTTAAAAAAGTTTGGGGATCGGGCTCTTCCGTCAAGCCGGTGATCAGGATAACATGCCCCGTAAACTGCTCCCATTGTTGCAAAACCCTAGCCAGTTGCTCCTTTTCCCCCGCATCAAAAATTAAGACGTCACCGGCGATCGCCGTTGTGTACCAATCTTCCACCCACGTGAATTGACCAGCTAGGCAAAAGTAAAGGTTATCCTGGATCGCTGGTTGCCCAACCCGGTCAGCGAGGGATTGCAAAAGTTCTTGTTGCTGGGTGAGGCAAGATAACATAACAGTCATCGGTGTGAAGTTAGTACAATTATGGGCAGGGAAAAGCCTATTCGACCTGTAACATTTTGCTTAATTGACGGTGGGCACTGTGACAAGACTGGGCAAGCCTAGTCAAAAATAGCGAGGAAAGCCCTAGGCGTTAGCTTCAATTCTAGTGACAATATGTCAGCGTTGACACTGCCAGGGACGGGGATAGGGGGGACTAAATCACCACTAATAACCCGGCTCATTATCCCGAATTTGCCATCAAACCAGGCGGCAAAGTTTTTACCAAACAAATTCGGGCGGCTTTTTCCGCATTTCATCTCTGACAAAAATGGCTGGGCTGTATATTTTTCTCTTTACTACCAAGGCTTTGGCTACCTAACTAACCATCTCTGGTCACATTTGCCACAGTCAATTCTAAGAACAAGAAAACTATTTAGTGGCGTTGCGTTTTAAGCGTTCCAATTCCTTTTCCAATTCCCACTTTTTAAATTCCGCTTCCAGGGGGTCTAACTCCCGGCGATAGGTTTCCCCGGTACTGCCTTGATTCCAGCCCATGGTGTCCGCCGCCCTTCTTTGGGCCTCGGATGCTTTTTGCTCGGCGGCCATTTGTTTAGCCTTTTGTTGTACTTCCTTTTGCCGTTGCTGAATTTCCTGGAGCAAACTTTGGGCTTGGCTAATCCGTTGTTCTGTCCCCACCCTTTGTCCCCACACCTGATTGCCCTGACGCAGTAAGGTAGCTTCCCTTTCCTGGGCCCTTTGGGCTAAATCTTCTCGGCCAGCAGCTTTAGCCTGTTGAATGCGGCTATGCCAAGCCTGAATATCCTGAGCTAGGTTGAGAATCTGGGCTTCTTGATCTTGTTTTTTCCGCTGTAAATCTGTCAGTAGGCGGCGAGCGTCGGCTTCCTGTTCTTTCAACTGTTCCAACAGAGCTTCCAACTCCAAATGGGGGTTGTTCTGTAAAAACTCTTCCAGACGGTCTTCTAAAAAACGGCCGACATCGTCAAACAAGCCCATTGCTACAATCTTCCCAAAAATCTAGTAGGTGCCTTAAAAGCTTTGTCCTACTCCAAGATACCTTGTTTTTTCTTCCCCCATCGCTGGGAATTAACCAAGCTCCTGACTCTTTTTTGGCGATCGCCAAACTTCATAAAAATTCATGTACCAAAGATACTTTTCCCTAAAATCTGAATTATCCTGATAGGCAAACTCGGTTAAGTCTGAGCTTTCCGGCGTTAGAACAGGTACACGATGAATATTGAAGCTAAGCTAAGTCAAGCTCGCTCCTGGCTGGATGAATTGGGTAATGCCATTTCTGATCTGGTGGGGGTTGCGTCAGAAGTATTTGAGGATGAGAAGCTCAAGCAGGATTTGGCAGATTTTCGCCGAGCCTATGATCAGGCAGTGCTGGATTTGGCTAATCCGAGTTTACGTATTGCTATGATCGGCACAACTTCTTCGGGAAAGTCAACGATTGTTAACGCTTTAATTGGCCGACGGATTGCGCCTATTGAAGCGGGGGAGATGAGCGGCGGTGTTTTACGGATTAAACATGGTGAAGGCAGTCACTTAAAGATTGAGGAAACGGAGGGCGCAGTCTGGGAAACGGGAGAATGGTCAGGTTTGAGCGATGAGGAAATTTATAACCGCATCCATCAAGTCATGCAGAAGTACCATGAGACTAAAAAAAGGAAAATTTACATTTCACCTCAAATCGAAGTTAGATTACCACTTTTACCTGGTTATGACAGAGCATTATCAGGTTTACCTGAAGAACTAGCTATTGAATTTGTTGATTTACCAGGATTAAAATCTATCAAAGATAGCAAAAATCTTAAAGTAATCCAGTCTTTAGTTGGAAATGCTTTCTGTCTTGTTGCTCTTGATTATTCTCATGTAGATGAGGAGCATAGGCAAGTTTTATTAAATGAGCTAAAAGACGTTGTTGAATATCTACATGGCTCTACTGAATCAATGATTTTTATACTTAATCGAATTGATCGTCGAAGCTCTGATGATTTTCCACTAAATAAACGCGTAAATCTATTGAAAGATGAAATTAAATCAACTTTAAAACTGTCTAGTAAGCCATATATTATGCCGTTAAATGCTCTTCTTTTATATAATGCTCAATGTGCTTGGGGATATAATTTTACTGATAATTCTTTAAATTGTCATGAGAAATTTAAATCTGACTTTATAAAAAATCTTTTAATAAAAAGTTCTGAAATCATACAAATAAAAGCCCTGGAAAGTGAAGATATTAAGCTTTTTTCGTGGTTTACACATCTTAGTTTATCATTTGCTCAGAAGCAGAAGTGTTGAACGATAGTTATAAAGAGAAAAAAAGCCCTTTAAAATGATAGAATAAAGGGCAGAAATATTAGAATAATTGAAGAGATGATATCAAATTTTGGACATATTGTCAAAACTTATCTATCTAATTTTCCTAAAGATGACTACCCAGTATTAGACACATTTAAGTTTGTGAGTATCTGGTTAGGATTAGTGTTAGACCAGAGCCAGACAAGCATGAGGAGTATGTTTAAAAGACTGAACTTACGAGGAGAGACAGTCGATATATCTACATTCTCAAAGGCAAGCAAAAAAAGGGATGTAGGAGTTTTTAGAGAAATAATATTTTCCTTAAAAAAGGAATTGTCGAAAAGGAAGGAAATTAAGCAGGGAGAATTAGAAATATTTCCTCTCGATTCAACCATTGTCAGCATAACTAGTAAGTTGATGTGGAACCTTGGATTTCATCAGGTAAAAGTATTCAGTGGGATTAACTTATCAACAGGGATTCCGGGGGGAATAGTAATTCACTTTGGACAAGGTCATGATAATAAATATGGGAATGAAACAATAGAAGAGACTCCAGAAAATGGAGTAGCAGTAATGGATAGAGGATTTTGTGACTTACAGAGAATCAAGAGATTACAAAAGGAGAATAACAAATATCATGTATTAAGAATAAAGAATAATATAAAGCTAGAAAAATTAGCCAATGATAACTATATGGTTGGAACTGGAAAGAATAAAATAGAGAGTAGAGTGGTAATATTCACCCATGATAATTCAGAGTTTAGATTGGTTACAAATTTACCTATAGAAAGTAAAGAAATAGAAGGAGTTAGTGATGAAAAAATAGCAGAAATTTATAAAAAAAGATGGCAAATAGAATTGTTATGGAAATTCTTAAAAATGCACTTAAAGCTGAATAGACTGATTGCCAAAAATGAGAATGCAATTGGGATTCAAATCTATACCTGTATAATTGCTTATTTAATACTAAAATTACTGGTAATCCCAAAAGAAGCAGGTACAACAATGTTAGACAAACTACGTTATTTACAGGCTTTCATGTGTGAAAAAATAAGCTATGTACACTGGCTAAGGGAGTTAGCACTAAGGTGATGAATTTGCTTTGCTGTAGGATTATTCTGTCTATTTTTAGGTCGTACATAAGTGCGATTCAACGATTCTGGATCAAGTGGTACATGATAATTTTTCAACTAGCTTAGTTTATGCGAACGGGTTGCAAGAATGTGGAGAAATGTCGTCTTAGAATATGTTTGAAAAGTTCAAGGCAAGCTTTCGGAGCATGAGATGGAGCATGGCAACATGAATCATTGTCTCACTGGTGGTAGGTAAATATTCATAATCCTTGCTTAAACGACGGTAGCGACCAAACCAAGCAAAGGTACGTTCAACAACCCAACGTCGAGGCAAAACCTCAAAACCCTTTTGTCCATCCTTTTTGCTGACGATTTCCAAATTCTAGCCAAAGGTCTCATTAACCCAGGCAGTAAAATTCTTACTGCCAAAAGTGCTATCAGTCCATATCAATTGCAGGCACTGCCATAGAGGAGCAAACCAAGTACCGAGTAGAGTAAGACCTTGGTGGTCTGAGCGATGAGCGCTGTGAGCCACAACGTCGAGAAGTAATCCCATGGTATCCACGAGGATTGTACGTTTACGACCATTGACCTTTTTTCCACCGTCATAACCACTTTCTTGTCCAGCGCCAGCCTTTCTTACTGACTGTGAGTGAGTCCAAACAACCAGCACTAGGGTTGGCATTTCTTCCGGCCTTAAGTCGAATCTTCTTTCTGAGGATGTGATTCAATTTTTTCCAGGTACCGTCTTCCTGCCACTGTCGGAAATAACCATAGACTGTTCGCCATTTGGGAAAATCATGGGGTAGAAGTCGCCAAGCACAACCCGCTCTGAGCATGTAAAAAATGGCATTAAGCACTTCCCTCGGATTAGTTTTCCGTTTTCTTCCCCCACTTTTTGCTTGGGGGAGATTGGATTCTACCAATTGCTACTGGCTATCACTGATGTCGCTGCTGTAAAATTCTCTCAGTATCATTACGGTGAAAATTCTATATTCTTCACCATTTTTCCCAATTATGCCGACTTTTCAAACACGCTCTTATATGCGACAGGGAGGAGAAGCACCATCTTGTTATGTTGGCGATCCTAATCCATCCGAGGCATTTGACTTAGTTTTAGAATGTAGGGCTTCTATACCGGATTGCTACGTTGTCAGTTAATTTAGACTAGACAAACACAATCTAAATAGTCTGGAAGTTATTTTTCGATTTTTGCAAAAATGACACTTTCTCCTAAAATTTCGTTGCTATCATATAGTTTAGAGAACTGGCAGAGAATAACCAGAAACTAATTTGAGCCGTACTTATCAAACCCTAGGCATTGTTGTGAAAGGTATGGCCTTTGGGGAATCTGATCGCCTAGTGACCATTTTCTCGCCGGAGTATGGTTTGATCCGAGCCATTGCGCCGGGGGCTAGAAAACCAAAATCTAGTCTCAGGGGTCGCACCGAACTATTTGTAGTTAACCAATTTCTGCTATTTGCGGGAAAAAGTTTGGACCGTATCAACCAAGCGGAAACCCAATATTCCTACCCTGGCCTGGGGCAAAATGTTTGTAATTTGGCGGCGGGTCAGTACTTAATCGAGCTAATCCTGGCCCTCGGGACAGAGGCCAGTGCCCAAACATCCCTGTATGAACTGTTTACCGAACATCTACGACGGTTAGAAACGGAAGCCACAGTGGAAAATATCTATGGCCATCTAGCCCAAGCATTATTCCATTGCCTCGGGGCAGAGGGCATTGCCCCCCAATTTCATCACTGTGCCATCACGGCCCAAACTATTAGTCCCAATTTTTACGATCGCCAATGGCGGGTGGGCTTTAGCCCAGAATTGGGGGGCATTGTCGATCTTCGCAGTTCTAGGGACATGGGCCCCATTCCCCAAATGCGTCGCTTAACAGCTATGGAACTAAGTTTATTGCAACAACTCAACCAACCTGCCCTACCGGACCCCCAACAGTATCTACCAGTGATCGCCAGGAAAAATTTTCGCCTCTGGGATTGGGTAAAAGCGGAAAATCTGATGCGCTACTATGCCCAACGTCAATTGGGAAAAAGCTTCCGGGCCGCTGTTTTACTAGATAGCATGTGGGAGGTGGATTTTTAGCGTACCTTTCCTCCCCTTGAAGCCCAATTAGTCAATATCAATGCTTTGGGGGCGATTATCCTGGGCTGTTTGATTGATATCTGCCCCGGAAAAGTCCGTTACCCCTTGCTTTTGTAACCACTTTTTCAGCGGATCATCGGTCAATTTTAGCCGCAGCACACCAGACACAAACCCCCCAGCAAAGGCGATCGGCTGTTGACAAAGTTCACGGGTCACTGGCTTAAGTTCTTCAAGAAACATGGGCGTTAGCTAGTAAGGTTCAATGGGCGAAAAATTTCGAGACAGTCAGTACCCGCCATTATACCCAATTAGCCTATGGCTAAGTTTGGACAAATACAGCCAAAATCCTTGACCGATGGGGCTTTTTTCCGGTAATCCCTTGGCTTTTCCTGTTGAATATCAATTCCAAAGTGCTCCTGAAACCAGGAAAAACATCAACTAAGTCCATTCGCCATCTTTCTTTGTGACGTTGGGTTGTTGAAGGTACTTTTGCTTGGCTTGGTCGCTATCGTCGTTTGAGTAAGGATCACGAATATTTACCTACGACCAGTGAGACGATGATCTATGTTTCCATGTTCAATCCCATGCTCCGAAGGCTTGCCTAAAACTTTTCAAATGCCTTCTCAATGGTTATGGCCGCCTCCCAAACCTGGGGTCATCCAAACGCATCAGGCAAAGGCTGGCATAATCAGGGCAAAAACTAATCCGGCTAACACTAACCAGCGGAGCCATTGCAAACTTTTGGACGATAGTTTCCAACGAAAATCCCGGAGCCATTGTTGGGGATTATCTTTAGCTCTGCGGCCCCAACTCACCATTGATCGCCAGAGGGCAATGCCACCAACTTTGGCACTGAATAGTAAATGAAATGCTAAACAAAGGACGACGATCAACCAGCCCAGGAGATGGAAAAAATAGGGCAGATGGTTGAGTTCTCCTTGGGGTAACCAACTTTCCTGCATCATGCGCCCGCTCACCACCGCCACAGTTAAGGCCACCAGCATGAGGGTATTAACCAATTTCTGCCACGCCACCCAAAAGGCCGGAGTGCCCGGTTGCTGTAACTGCTCCCAATTTTGATCAGACCATAAACGGCGATCGCCAAGGTGAAAGCAGTAGAGGGTAAAGGGAAACATGAGCAAAAACAGTGCCAAAGCCCCTGTGCCATGGAGATCCTGGGTGTAGTAGGGTTTCGGCAACGGTAAAGATCCCCAGCGGCCGTCGTAGGTGTTGTAAACCCAAAAGCCACTGGCGATCGCCAACAAAGTTAACAAAGCCATGGCCCCATGGAGGAGCCGCAACACCAGGGATTGATAGGGACTAGTGGGACTGGTGGAGGACATAATAAAAGTCGGAGATGAGAAAATTATCGCTAACTCAGTTATCTAAGCTATGTTGCTAGCCTCTTCCGCTGGCACAGTATTTTCCTCAGCATTTTGGCTTAGTTTTAATACCAACACCGATAGGGGCGGTAAACATAAATCCAACGAGTAGGGTTGTTCATGGAAAGACCATTCTTCTGTCCATTTTCCACCTAAATTGCCCATGTTACTGCCGCCGTACTGTCGGGCATCACTGTTGAATAATTCAGTGTAGAAACCAGGTACCGGAACACCCACTCTGTAATGGCTATGGGGTTGGGGCGTAAAATTACAAATGGTAACCACAAATTCTGCGCTATTTTTGGCCCGACGAATGAAGGAAACTACACTGTGGCGATTATCACTGCAATCAATCCATTGAAAACCCGATTCATCAAAATCATTGCTGTATAAAGCCGGCTCATTTTTATACAAATGGTTCAACTCAGTGAAGAATTGTTTTAGTTGTTGATGGGGTGGAAAATTGAGCAAATGCCATTCCAAATCACCCCACACATTCCACTCACTCCACTGGCCAAATTCCATGCTCATAAACATGGTTTTCTTGCCGGGATGGGTGAACATGTAGGTGAATAAAGCCCTGACGTTGGCATACTTTTGCCATTCATCCCCAGGCATTTTGCCCAACATATTGCTTTTGCCGTGCACTACTTCGTCGTGGGACAGGGCCAACATATAATTTTCGCTGTGGTTGTACCACATACTGAACGTAATGCTGTTTTGATGGAACTGGCGGAACCAGGGGTCCATGCTGAAATAGTCCAACATGTCGTGCATCCAACCCATATTCCATTTCAGATTAAAGCCCAAGCCGCCAACGTAGGTGGGCCAGGACACCATGGGCCAGGAGGTGGATTCCTCCGCAATGGATAAAATACCGGGGAAGTAGCTGTAAACAACGCTGTTTACCTGGCGCAAAAAGTCTGCCGCTTCCAAGTTTTCCCGGCCGCCGTACTCATTGGCCACCCATTCCCCTTCTTCTCGGCAATAGTCTAGGTAGAGCATGGAGGCCACCGCATCCACCCGCATGCCGTCAATGTGATATTTGTCGAACCAGAATAGGGCATTGGCCACCAGGAAGTTCCGCACTTCGTTCCGGCCGTAGTTGAAAATGAGAGTGCCCCATTCCTTATGTTCACCTTTGCGGGGATCACCATGTTCGTACAAATGGGTTCCGTCAAAAAAGGCTAGGCCATGGCCGTCCTTAGGAAAATGCCCCGGCACCCAGTCAATGATCACACCAATGCCGTTGAGGTGACATTGATCGACAAAATACATAAAGTCTTCGGGACTGCCAAAGCGGGAAGTGGGGGCGTAATAACCAGTCACTTGATAACCCCAGGAGCCATCAAAGGGATGTTCGGCGATCGGTAGTAACTCAATGTGGGTGTAACCCAATTCCTTCACGTAGGGAATTAGTTTATCCACCAACTCGTAATAGGTTAAAAATCTGGCCCCGGTATTCCATTCGGACACTTCTACCGGCACCCCTTCCCCGTGCAAAGTTTTCACCGGTTCGTCGTAGGCAGTGTGCAACCAGGAGCCTAAATGGAGTTCGTAAACGGAAACGGGTTTGCTCAGGGGATCGCTGGTGCGCCTAGCTTCCAACCAATCTTCGTCGTGCCATTGGTAACCGTCCAAGTCTGCCACAATGGAAGCGGTTTTGGGGCGTACTTCTTGGTAAAAACCGTAGGGGTCAGTCTTTTCGTAGATGTGCCCTTCCCAGTTTTTAATCTCATACTTATAAGAAGTGCCCACCCCCAACTCAGGGATAAATAATTCCCACACCATGTTGTTGCGTTTCCGCATTTGGTGCAATCTGCCGTCCCAGTTGTTGAAATCCCCCAAAATGGAAACGTTGCGGGCATTGGGGGCCCACACAGCAAAATAAACCCCTTTAACTCCATCCACCGTCATCAGGTGAGCACCGAGTTTTTCGTAAATACGGTGGTGGTTGCCTTCCCCAAACACATGGAGGTCAAAATCCGTCAGTTTGGGAGTTTTAAAACCATAGGGGTCATAAATTACCCTTTCGTGGCCATTTTCGGTAATTCTTAATTGATAATTCTTCGGTTCTTCCAACTCCAACACGCATTCAAAAAAGTTGGGATGGTGGACCGTGGTCATAATCACTTCCCGGCGATCGGTGGGAAGCAACACCGTTACCGCTTCAGCCGTGGGTAAATAGGCACGAATGACCCATTGATTGACCTTGCCGTGGTCCCCGAGGGGATGGCAGCCCAACACTTCAAAGGGATCGTGGTGAAGATTATGGACAATCTGATGGACTTGGTCAGCGTTGATGGTGTAGGTCATTCGGCTATGGTGATTTTTTGACGTTGGCAATACTGCAAGGGGTTTGCCCGCCCAAAGCTAGGGGAAGACAACTTGCTTCGCTGGTAATCTTCCTACTCCTGGCTATGACTGCGGAGAAAGGATTTTGATTCAAGTTAAACCTACTTTATACACTTTTTTGCAGTTTTCCCTGGCTCACTGTATTTATCAAGCATCACACCGCACAGTGATTTGAACATTCCAACCTAGCCAACGGTGGATTGGGGCACATTGAGGGGCACTCCCACCTGGGGTTCCCATAGGGAAGCTTGTATCCCTTCGTCAATTAGGGACTGGCGAAATTGACTGAGATCGCCGTCTAAACGTAAAACTTTAGTTAGTAAACCGCTATAGTTCAATTCTGCGGCTCCAGAGGTGGGGACGATCGCCTGGGGATGGACAGTGCGACAAAGCTCCAGGGTGGTTTTCTGGCCATTGAGCACCGGCAGGAATCCGAGGATATTGATGCCAATGACGGGGGTTAAAACCACATCAATGGGCCCCAAGTCTTGCAGTTGGGGAGAGTGGAAACCGTGGGGTTCGTAATAGAGTTTGGTGCTGGTTTGTAGATCCGTTAACACATAGGCATTTTCCACCAGGGTGGGGCCAATGGGGGAACCGGGTAGAGCAAGGATTTCCACCCGGTCGTTAAGCACAAATTTTTGGTTATGGGGTAGACCTGTTACTGTTTCATAGCCCAACTCGGTGGCAACTTCAGCGGCTTTGGGGGAACCAAGAACAGGCCAACTTTTGTCCAATTCTTTCAATGTGGGGGGATGGGCATGGTCTTCCAAACCCTGGGAAAGCAAAATTAGGTCAATGTTTTCCGGAATTGCCAAGGGCTGGGAGCGAAAACCCCGAAATAACCAGGGCGTATTGCCAAAGGTTAGGTCCCCCACCAACCAAGGATCAAGCAAAATTCTCTGTCCGCCCATCTCAATTAGCCAAGAGTTGCTGTCGTACCAGGTGAGTTCCATAACCAATTTCTTCCCTGCTGATCGTTCCTCCCTATTGTAAACGATTGTAAAGAGGGGCTAGGTTTCAGAATAAAAGAACGGAGGAATTATTTGCTGGGCAAGTTGCTGGGTTGGCGATCGCCGTTGGGGGCCAAGCCTGAAAGCGCCAATGGAAAAAGGGCGGAAAAAAGGGGGAGAATTGCCAATTCATTGACCAAACGGTGGGGGGCATATCCCCCGCTAGACAATGGAAAACTAATCTATCCCACAGTAAGGTTTCCGCCACCAACCGACTCCCCCAATGGGTAATTTGGGCCCATTGCCGCTGGGGACAGTTAACTAAGCACAGACTGTTGCCCACATAGTTGTCGCTAGAAGCCATTAACAATAGACTTTCCCCCATTTCAAAACAATTAAATTGTCCTGGTTGCCAAGCCAACAGAGGGGTTTTATCGCCCGGAGCTAGATATTCCGTTACCCCAACCCCTTGAACGTTAAAGCTAGGAATGGGATTGGTTAACTCGGGGCCTTGTTTGACTGAGCCTTGGAATGTGCCCCGCAGTTGGCTACCGTCATTGAAGGTGTAGATCCATTGCCACGGCTGGGGAGATGGGGCGCTTTCCGTTGGGCGGCTCAAGTTAACGTTAATGGCGATCGCCAAGGGGGAAATGGAGAAACCTGCCCGATAATTTGCCCTGCCCATGATCTTCACCTTCCCCTACACCTAGGGATGATTACTCAGTGCGGTTATCTCCAGCTTATCGGTATTGCGCCTCTCTTGGGTGCCATACACTGAAGAGTCCGTCTTTTACCCAGTTACTAAACCCTTGTTGGAAGCTTTTAGCAGCGATAATTTTCTCTAAATGGTCTGAACTAAACTGGAATTATTCGCCGCTTTAATTTCTCCTAATGTCATGCCTAGAATTTCAATTATTCGGCCTGAGCAAAGTTACACTTTTTCTGATTACTTCAAACTTAACTTTGCACCCCAAGACATTCTGAGGCATTTTGGTGTCACTCTCCAACGTCAATCCCTCGATCTTCCCCAGTATTTAGGGCCCCTTAACCGTCTGGGTGACCTCAAGACTCGCCTGGAAGAAAGCTTACCCCGCCTCAGCCTCACCAGCGAAATGGCAAGGAGAGAATTTCTCATTGCTCCAGTGTTGACCGATGTTCTGCACTATACCCACGCAAACCTGGACGTTGAGTATCCCATTGTGGTTAGTAATCAACTAAAAGGTTCACTGGATTATCTACTACAAAATGATCAAACTTTCTTGGTAGTTGAGGCAAAAAATGAGGATTTGGAACGGGGTTTTGTTCAGCTTGCCATTGAATTGATCGCCCTTGACCAATGGATAGAGTCAGACCAGTCCGTCCTACAGGGGGCAATTTCCACGGGTAATATTTGGCAATTTGGCCAACTAGACCGGCAATCCCGTTGCGTAACCCAAGACCTTGACCTTTACCGCGTCCCAGCGGATCTTGAACATCTCCTAAGAGTTCTGGTGCAAATCTTACGACCAGTAAGCTAGGCTCAAACATTCCCATGGCGGACTATTTTTGTGTTCAGTTTTTCCTGGGGCCTTACAATCAAGGGCTGATCCTTCGTTACAAAACCACCAAAATTCTTTTATGACCGATTTGACCCTGGCCGCTCTCAAAACTGCCCCCCTAGCACAAGTACGCCAATATTTACTCCATCTGTTGGCCACTCATGCCTACAAGGAAGGAGATTTTATTCTTTCCTCCGGTCAACCCAGCACTTACTACATCAACGGTAAATTGGTCACCCTGCGGGCGGAAGGGGCCTTGGCGATCGGGCGATTGCTGTTGACAGAGTTGCCAGACCAAGTGGAAGCGGTGGCCGGGTTAACCCTAGGGGCAGATCCCATTGTCAGCGCTGTTAGTACGGTGTCTGCCTACGAAGAAAAACCTGTGGTCGCATTAATCATTCGTAAAGAAGCCAAGGGCCATGGCACCAAAGCCTACATTGAAGGGCCAGAGTTAGCTCCGGGAACAAAAGTGGTGGTGTTGGAAGATGTGGTCACCACCGGAAAATCCGCCATGCTAGCGGTGGAAAGGTTGCGGAATGCGGGCTACCAAGTTGACACAGTTATTTCCTTAGTCGATCGCCAACAGGGAGGCCGGGAATTTTACCAAAGCCAGGGTTTGACGTTCCAAGCGCTATTCACCATCGGTGATATTCAACAGGTTTACCGGCAGAAGTAGAATTTTTGGAGCTTGTGCTTAGAATCCCAATCCCCAACTTACTGACCGCCATACCAGCGCATTAATACCCGGGCTAAGCGTTGGGGGTCATGGCGTACCTGATGGCTTTTTTCATCCTCCTGCATCACATTGGCTAGCACAATGCGGCAACCCTTTTCGATCACTGCTTGCCGGTCCAGGTAAACGGGATGGGAATTTTCGGCGGCATATTTTTTCAACACCGGGGCAGAAGGGGGATTTCTCTGCACCAGCACAGCATCGTAGAGCCTTGCCGAAGAGACTTGATCGATCGCCGTTAAATGGTCTGAGACAGTGTAATTATCCGTTTCCCCTGGTTGGGTCATCACATTGCAGATATAAATGCGGGGCACCTTGGCCTTGGCGATCGCCGTTTGAATTTCGGGAATGAGCAAATTAGGCAAAATGCTGGTGTATAAACTGCCCGGGCCAATGATGATATAGTCGGCCGCTTTAATGGCCTTGAGCACCGCTGGCAAAGCCTTAGGGGATTCTGGTAAACAACCGATGCGCCGAATGCGTCCTTGGGCTTCAGGGATATTGGATTCCCCCTCCACATAGCGCCCGTCCTCCATTTCTGCCCACAATTTGACATCGTCCAGGGTGGCTGGCAACACCTTCCCCCGCACCGCTAAAACCTTCGAGCAGGCGATCGCCGCCATTTCCAAATCTCCGGTAATTTCCGCCATGGCAGTGAGGAACAAATTACCAAAACTGTGGCCCGACAGCCCATCCCCAGCTTTAAAACGGTATTGAAACAACTCTGTTAATAACTTTTCTTCGTCCGCCAGGGCCCCAATGCAATTGCGAATATCCCCTGGGGGCAACATACCCATTTCCCGTCGTAAACGCCCGGAGGAACCACCGTCATCGGCCACGGTAACAATGGCAGTAATGTTAGCGCTGTAATGTTTCAAGCCCCGTAAAAGAGTCGATAAGCCCGTACCTCCCCCCACTACGACAATTTTAGCCCCCTTATTAAGGCGACGGTGGGCCAGTAGCACGTCCACCAACTCCTGGTCGTTATCCGGTTGCAACACCTCGGAAATAGAACCAACGGTGCGACTTTGACCCCAAAAGACAAAAAATAGTCCCAAGGCCAAAATCAGGGGCCCAGAAACATAGTTGGGCAAAAGATTGGTCAAAAACCCCAGGGTATCGGAAACAAATTCCGTAATGCGAAAAATGGGGGTCAACTTAACCCAAATGGCCAAGCCCAAAAACATTAAAGTCAAACCAACGGCGCTGATCACCATCCAACGTTTGACAAACAGTCCCGGAGCCATCCATTTGAACCAGCGGTTAACCCTGGGGGAGGTGTGCTGGGAAACCCGATCGCCAAACTTCCGTTGTTCGGTTTTCAACTTGCGCATGGCGGACTTAGCGGACTTAAAGCGGCTATGGCTCATGGGCTAGGGAAGCAGAGGGGGAGAAGAAAGGGCAATGGGACGATAAAGCAAATTACTCCTTAACGCATTAAGGGGAAACCAATCGCTACCGATTTTACCTCTTCAAAGTATGCCAACGTCTAAATAGACAAGATACAATCAGAATCTATCTGTGTCTTTTTCACCCTTGAAAAGGTGCGTTTATTATGAATAGTCCTGTTGATCGTATTTTGATTTTCGACACCACGCTTCGCGATGGGGAACAGTCCCCCGGAGCCACCCTGACCGTGGAAGAAAAACTATCGATCGCCAGGGCTCTAGCCCGTTTAGGGGTGGATATTATCGAAGCGGGTTTTCCCTTTGCTAGCCCCGGGGATTTTGAGGCGGTGCAGAAAATCGCCCAAACGGTGGGTACGGAAAATGGGCCAGTAATTTGCGGCTTAGCTCGGGCCACCCAAAAAGATATCAAAGCAGCGGCGGAAGCGTTAAAACCAGCGGCTAAACACCGTATTCACACCTTCTTAGCTACGTCGGACATTCACCTGGAGCATAAGTTAAAGAAAACCAGGGCGGAGGTGTTGGCGATCGTGCCGGAAATGGTGGCCTATGCCAAATCCTTAGTGAATGACATTGAGTTTTCCCCGGAGGATGCCGGGCGCAGTGATCCCGAATTTCTTTACCAAGTGTTAGAAGCGGCGATCTCCGCCGGAGCCACCACGATCAACATTCCCGATACGGTGGGTTACACAACCCCGGCAGAATATGGGGCTTTAATCAAAGGTATTGCCGATAACGTGCCTAACATTGACCAGGCGATTATTTCCGTCCATGGCCACAACGATTTGGGCTTAGCGGTGGCCAATTTTCTGGAAGCGGTGAAAAATGGGGCTCGACAACTGGAATGTACCATCAATGGCATTGGCGAACGGGCTGGTAATGCGGCCTTGGAAGAATTGGTCATGGCTTTACATGTGCGCCGCAGTTACTTCAATCCCTTTTTAGGTCGCCCCGCCGATTCCACCGCACCTCTGACCAACATTGATACCAAACATATTTACGCCACTTCCCGCTTGGTGTCGGAGTTAACGGGGATGATGGTGCAACCCAATAAGGCCATTGTTGGCGCTAATGCCTTTGCCCATGAATCCGGCATTCACCAGGATGGGGTGCTAAAAAATAAGCTCACCTACGAAATCATGGATGCGGAATCCATCGGTTTAACCAATAACCAGATTGTGTTGGGTAAACTCTCCGGCCGCAATGCCTTTGGTACTCGCTTAAAGGAATTGGGTTTTGACCTGAGCGATACGGAATTAAATAACGCCTTTATTCGCTTTAAGGAAGTGGCGGATAAGCGTAAAGAAATTACCGATTGGGATTTAGAGGCAATCGTTAACGATGAAATTCGCCAACCCCCCGAACTCTTCCGTTTGGAACGGGTACAGGTTTCCTGTGGTGAGCCTTCGGTGCCCACCGCTACCCTAACCATTCGTACCCCGGCTGGCCCAGAAGAAACCGCTGTGGCGATCGGTACGGGCCCGGTGGATGCAGTGTATAAAGCTATTAATCAGATTGTGCAATTGCCCAATGAGCTGCTGGAATATTCCGTCACCTCCGTCACCGAAGGCATTGATGCGTTGGGTAAAGTGAGTGTGCGTCTGCGCCATAACGGGGTGATCTACACCGGCTATGCGGCCAACACGGATATCATTGTCGCCTCGGCCCGGGCCTATCTGGGGGCATTAAACCGTCTTTATGCTGCCCTGGAGAAATCCCGGGAGCATCCCCCCGTCGTCGCTTCCCTTTAATGGCCCGGTGACAGTTACGCCAGGCTAAGTCGGATTAATTGGTAGCAAACATCACAATTTGTTGCTAAACCCCCTCCCATCCCCATGGACAAGGGAGGAAAGACCTATAATTTGGCCATGATCCCCGGGGATGTTGTGACTCCGGGGACGCCTTTTTTCGCTCAGATGCCTTGGATGAACATTTGGTCTCGTTTCAAGTTTCCCCCGATGCCATGGTGGGTTGCTAAACAAAGAAGCTTGGGGGGATTATCCCTGACTCCTAGTTTGTGGGAATTGGAACGGGACAACCAAGAACGTAAACCCACCGCCACTAATTTGGAGCATCGACAACAGCGGGAAATTGACCAACTCAAACGGCAGTTACTGGAAGCGGAACAAGCGAAGGAAAAATTAGCCCGGGAATTAGCCCAACATCAGAATTCGCCGTCCCAACCCCCGCCTCCCGTTTCCGGTTTGCAAACGGCTTTAGCTCGCCTGGGACAGTGGGGCATTCTCAGCCGCGATTTATATGGATTTTTTGATCAAGCTACGGAATTGATCCGCACTGCCTTGGGGGTAGATTACTGTGGCCTTTGGGAACTTTTGCCCAATCGCTCTGCCCTGGTCCTTTGCGCTGGGGATGGTTGGGACAAGGCCTTGGTGGGCAACTATACCATTGATGCCACCAATCGTTCCTATGCCGGCTATACCATTCAACATAATGGCGATCGCCGGATGGAAGATTATGAACCTATTGTTGAACTAGATTTGAGGATAAGTACTAAGTTTCGGGCTTCCCCTTTACTGCATAACCTTGGTATTGTCAGCGGCATAAATTTAATGGTAGCGGGGCCCCGCACCGCATTCGGAGTTTTGGGGGTTTATAGCCTCACTGCCCGTAAATTTACCGAAGAAGAAATTGAATTTCTCAAGGTAGCTAGCCATATCCTTGCCGCGGCCATTGATCGCCAGGAATACGAAGAGAGATTATTACTGTTACAACAGGCGATCGATGCCAGCTCCAACGGCATTTTGATCACCGATGCCCTGGGCTCAGACAATGCGGTAGTCTATGCTAACCAAGGTTTTGAAACTATTACCGGTTTTAATCGGGAGGAAGTGATTGGGCAAAACTGTCGTTTTCTACTCAATGAAGACCGCCAAGGGGAACAAAATAAACAATTAGAAAAACTCCGCACGGCGATCGCCCACGGCCAGGAGTGTGAAGTAGTTTTGAAAAACTATCGCAAGGATGGCGCATCTTTTTGGAATCATTTATACCTTTCCCCCATCTATAACCAGCAAAATTTCCTGGTTAATTTCATCGGTATTCAAACCGATGTTACCCAACAAAAATTAGCAGAGCAACAGCTACGGGCCAGTGAAGAATTCTTCAGTAGCATGATTGTCACCATCACCGATGGGCTATTAATTGTTGATCAAGAAGGCATTATCCAATTTGTCAACCCCGCCGCCAGGGAGATGTTCAAACGACAGGAAGGCGAACTGCTCCAGCAACCCTTTGGTATTCCTTTTGTGGCGGATCAAGCAACGGAAATTACCCTTACCCCCCTCGATGGCAGCATGGTGGTGGCGGAAATGCGGGTGTCTCCCATTCATTGGCAAAAGGGTAAAGCCTTTTTGGTTTCCCTGCGGGACATTACAGAACAGCACCAAGCCCGTCTAGCCCTGGCAGAAAGTGAGAAAAAATATCGTTATATAGTCGAGCTGACTTCTGAAGGCATTTGGATTTTGGACCAAGACCAACAAACTACCTTTGCCAACCAGCAATTGGCAGATATGTTGGGTTATTCGGTGCAGGAAATTTTAGAGAAAAACATTACTGCTTTTGTCCTTGTCATTCACCATTTACCAGAGTCCCAAAATAGTCACCAAAAGACTTTGCAATCTTTCCCTCGCTGTGTGTTACCCAACCATGGTCAGGTTTACGATGTCCAGTTCCAACGGCGAGATGGCAGTGTGCTCTGGGGTTTGGTGTCCCGCAGTGCTTGGTATGACCAATGGGGCAATTATCGGGGGGAACTGGCCATGCTAACGGACATCACCAAACGGAAATCCGCTGAGCAGGCCCTGTCCGCTAGTGAGCAACGCTTGGAGGGAATTTTGGGCTCCATTCAGGATGTGGTTTGGTCCGCCGATGCGGTCAGTTTTGCCACCCTTTATCTCAATCCCACCACGGCCATGGTCTATGGTCAATCCCTAGAAGTCTGTTACCAGAGCCAAAATTTTTGGTTTGAACAGGTCCACCCTGGCGATCGCCTTTTGCTGGAATATCACTTGCAATTGTTGATGGAAAAGGACCAGACGGAGTTGGAGTATCGCATTGTCCAACCGGGGGGCAAGGAGCGATGGCTATTTCGCCGTAGTCAATTAGTGCGGGATGGCGAGCATCAACCCCTACGCATTGACAGCATTGACAGTGACATCACCGAGCGCAAATTGGCGGCGGAAAAACTCCACTACAACGCCAACCACGATTCCCTGACGAATTTGCCCAATCGATCAATGTTTCTCGATCGCCTGGGCCATGCTCTGCAAAGAAATTTGCGTCGTCGGGATTTAAGATTTGCGGTGCTATTTCTGGATTTAGACGGCTTTAAAATTATCAACGATAGTTTGGGGCACAGTTGTGGGGATTTACTGCTCCAGGGCATTGCCCATCGTCTGCGCCAATGTTTGCGGCCAGAAGATACGTTAGCGCGTTTGGGGGGGGATGAATTCACCATGTTGATTGAAAACATCACCTGTCCCGAAGACGTGATCGCCGTGGCCCAAAGAATTCACCAGGAACTGCAAAAACCGTTTAACTTGAACGGCCAGGAAATTTTCACCAACACCAGCATTGGCATTGCCCTTAACCATCCCCACTATGGCCATCCCCAGGATGTTTTGCGGGATGCAGACACCGCCATGTATCGAGCTAAGGCCGCAGGTAAGGGCCGCTACGCTATTTTCAACCAGACCATGCACCACCATGCTGTGCAGAGGCTCCAGCGGGAAAATGACCTACGGCGAGCCATCGATCGCCAGGAATTGCAGTTACATTATCAACCGATTGTCTGTCTCAAGACTGGACAGTTACAGGGGGTTGAGGCCTTAGTGCGCTGGCAACATCCCGAAGAGGGTCTGATCCTACCCGAAGAATTTGTGGCGATCGCCGAGGAAACGGGCTTAATTGTGCCCATGGGGGATTGGATTCTCTGGGAAGCAAGCCGACAAATACTAGAACTTAAACAAAGTTTTCCCCAATTGTCCCATCTTCAAGTCAGTATTAACGTTTCCAGTCGGCAATTACGGGACCAACGGCTACTAAAAACAGTGGATGAAATTCTGTCCAGCACGAACCTGGCCCCCCAGGACCTCAAATTAGAAATTACCGAGAGTTTATTGATCGATAATTTGAACTTGGCCGCTGATGTACTGAAAAGTTTAAGGCAAAGAAATATCCAAATTTCCCTCGACGATTTTGGCACGGGCTATTCCTCCCTCAGCTACCTGCACCGCTTTCCCATTAACACCATTAAAGTGGACCGCTCCTTTGTGAACACCATGGAGCCCAACAACCAAAACACTGCCATTGTCCACACCATTGTGACCCTGGCCCACACCCTCGGATTAGACGTGATTGCCGAGGGCATTGAAACGGAACGGCATCTAACCCAACTCCATTGGCTGGGGTGCGATGCAGGGCAAGGATATTATTTCGCCCGGCCTATTCCCTCAGAGGATTTGCTAGATTTTTTAACCATCCAAATACCCCGTTGGTCTGTGCCCGCTGTGACAGAATGCCATGGGGATAGGAAAGAGCCATTTTCCTGAAAATAGTGACAAAATAACGATTTTTTACCGGGGATGAAGTAGCCTTTGTATGTCGGCGACCAGTCGGCTCAGCTTTCCATTTTCTACATAGGTCTATGAGTGCTACGGCGATCGCCCCCCGTTGGTTTGTTAAACAGGACATTGATGGCTTCTTTGGCCTGGCGGTGAACAACTTGGTGCAGATCCTGGTAATTGTGGGATTAACCCAATCGGTGTTGCAATTTCCTCTGACCCTGATCTATGGGCGCATTTTGCCCAGCATTGCCATTAGCTTAATTGTTGGCAACTTTTATTACAGTTGGTTGGCCTATCACCAGGGAAAAAGAGAAGGAAGGGATGACATCACCGCTTTGCCCTATGGCATCAATACAGTCAGTTTGTTTGCCTATGTTTTTCTGGTTATGCTGCCGGTGCGATTATTGGCGATCGGCTCCGGGGCCAGCAGTGAAGCGGCGGCGGAATTGGCCTGGCAGGCGGGCTTAGTGGCCTGTTTCGGCTCCGGTCTGATTGAATTGGGGGGAGCTTGGGGAGCGGATTGGTTACGGCGTTATACCCCCAGGGCCGCTCTACTTTCCACCCTAGCGGGCATTGCGTTGACTTTCATTGCCCTAGGTTTTTTCCTCCGTACCTATGCCCATCCCTTAGTGGGCATTTTGCCCTTGGGAGTCATTCTGCTCAGCTATTTCGGCAAGGTTACTTTCCGTTTGCCGGGACTAAAATTGGCGATTCCCGGGGGATTAATGGCCATTGTGCTGGGCACTGGCCTGGCTTGGATAACGGGATTAGTCGCTTGGGATGCTCCACAGGTGGAAGCGGCGATCGCCCCCTTGGGAATTTATCTACCCAGCCTTGATTTGGTTAGCCTCTGGCAAGCAAAAGGGGTATTGGTCAGCTATTTCAGCATTATTCTGCCCATGGGGTTGTTCAATTTGGTGGGCAGTTTGCAAAACCTGGAAAGTGCGGCGGCGGCGGGGGATGATTATCCGACTGCTCCCTGTTTAGCGGTGAATGGTTTGGGCACCATTGCGGCGGCCCTATTTGGCTCCTGTTTTCCCACCACCATTTACATTGGTCATCCCGGTTGTAAAGATATGGGGGCAAGGATTGGTTATTCCTGGCTCAACGGTTTGGTGATGGCGGTTTTATGTCTCACCGGTAGTCTGAGTTTATTGGTTTATCTGATTCCCATCGATAGTGCCATGGCGATCGTGCTCTGGATTGGCATCATCATTGTTAGCCAAAGTTTTAGTGCCACCCCGGTCAACCATTACCCCGCTGTGGTCATTGGCCTGTTGCCGGGCATTGCCGCTTGGGGGGCCTTAGTGGCAAAAAATTCTCTCCGGGTGGCAGGTCTAGGCACTCCGGATAATCCCATTACTCCAGAATTGGTACCTGCTTTTCAACAGGCAGATTTGTTTATCACCGGAGCCTTTGCATTGGAACAGGGATTGATTTTTTCTGCCATGATCCTGGCCGCCATGACCGTTTACATCATTGAGCAAAAATTTGGCCTAGCTGCCCTCTGGGCGATCGCCGCCGGAATTTTATCCTGGTTGGGATTGATGCACAGTTACCGCTGGACAGGGGCGGACACAGTGATGGCTCTGGGGTGGGGGGCTGGAGCCAGTTGGGCCATCAGTTACTTTTTGCTGGCTTTGTTATTGATTTATGTGCAGTGGACTAACCCCAAAGGGCAAGATTGAAATAAGAGCATTAATTATTGTTGTGGTGGCATAACCTATGGCTGAACGTATTCAAAAATTGCTTTCCCAGTGGGGTATTGCCTCCCGTCGCCATGCGGAGGAAATGATTCTGGCGGGGCGGGTCAGCGTCAATGGCAAAGTGGCCAACCTGGGGGATAAGGCCGATCCCCAGCAGGATTTTTTATCGGTGGATGGCAAACAAATTAAAGCTGATAATCGGCCTCGGGACATTTATTTATTGGTTAATAAACCGAGGGATGTGCTGTCCACCTGTGACGATCCCCGGGGCCGGAAAACAGTGCTGGATTTACTGCCCCAGGACTTACAGCGGGGCAAAGGACTGCATCCCGTTGGCCGGTTAGACCGTAATTCCACTGGCGCTCTCCTGCTCACCAATGATGGCGAATTGACTCTGCGGCTGACCCATCCCCGTTACCATTTGCCAAAAACCTATGACGTTTGGTTAGAAGGTAATCCCAGTGATGAAGATCTGGAAAAGTGGCGATCGGGCATGATGCTAGATGGCAAAAAAACCCTACCAGCTACTCTGGAAGTAATTTCCGAAAATAAAGACCAGATTCATTTGTTGGTGACGTTGACGGAGGGACGTAATCGCCAAATTCGTCGTTTAGCGGAAGAATTGGGATTGACGGTGCTGAAGCTCCATCGCCGCACCATTGGCCCCCTACAGTTGCATACCAGGGGCAAAGTTCTGGGTAGTGGGCAATTTCGTTTTCTTTCCCCGGCGGAAATTCGACTGTTGAAAAAACAGGTCAATCTGCGGTAGGGTGGTTTCGCACAATTGTATTGTTAGTGTTATTTAATCTCCCTATTTTCTTCCCCATGACCCGCGCCAAATTACTGCAACCGGATTTAGTTTTGGGCAAAACCATTGTGGAATTGTCCCCGGCCATTCTCGATCGCCATGGGGTCAAGGGTTTAGTGTTGGATGTGGACGAAACCCTGGTACCTTTTCGGGGGGATCAAGTTTCCGAGGAACTCCAGGCTTGGATTGATCCCATTAAGGCCAAACTGCCCATTTGGTTGGTGAGCAACAATATGAGCGAGTCCCGCATTGGGGGAGTGGCCCAAACCCTGGATTTACCTTTCCTTTATGGGGCGGCTAAACCGTCTCGCCGTAAACTGCGCCAAGCCATTGCCGAAATGCAATTGCCAGTGGAATCCGTTGCCATGGTGGGCGATCGCCTGTTTACCGATGTGCTGGCAGGGAATCGTTTGGGCATGTTCACCATTTTGGTGGAACCGATGGAGTTACCTGGTAAACCCCTCTATCCCTGGTCGATTAGGAATATTGAAGTCTGGCTTTCCCAGAAACTAGGGGTGACCTTGCAGGGCATTTTTGAATAAACCCAGCTACAGTAAGGAAAACAGATTTGAAATGCTAGTCAAGGCAAAAGTCAATCCCCGTAGGCTATAATTTTGTTACAAAACTTAATAAGAAATGATTATGAGAATTATAAAGAGAATCTTAAAAAAAGCGGCGATCGCCTGGGGATCAGCCATAATTGATCCAACGAAATAACACGGGGTCACCTTTATAAAGACCCTTAACATAATAAAAAACACGGGGATCAGGTCATTTTGGCTTGATCCCTTTAAAATTGTGGCAATTTAGCTAAAGAATCATTCCTTGGATTTTCTTTTACTGGTCAGCCCAAAAATGTCAAGAAAAACAAACAAAGTTGAGGAACAATTGTCAGCCCCAGTCTATGTTGAGCTTCAGCGGATAACGCCTTGGGTGACAGGGCGGATGTCACTGCCGTCAAAGGTACCGGGATTACCACTCCAGTTAAAATCGCTGATGCGTAGA
This sequence comes from Synechocystis sp. IPPAS B-1465, assembly GCF_003015225.1. Classification (GTDB taxonomy): domain Bacteria; phylum Cyanobacteriota; class Cyanobacteriia; order Cyanobacteriales; family Microcystaceae; genus Synechocystis. The sequence goes on from NZ_CP028094.1 coordinate 2,348,431, forward strand.
TTAATCGAACCCACCTGCAGTTGGGGGTTGTAGCGCAATTGAATGTTGTAGGTGCGGCGGCTATATTCCAACACGTAATCGGTGCTAATTTCTTCGTTGGCAGTCAGACTGTAGGCTCCCTGCACCCCGAACCTTAGTGGGCCGTAAATTTGTTGGGTCAGGCCAAAGCTCAGTATTTCCGTGTCGGCAAAGCGGTCAAAGAAAAAGGGAGACGCATCGCCCCGAATACCTTGGGAATAACCAATGTTAAAACCGGTGTAGTCCAAATAGGGTTTGGAGAAGTTACCAAATTGTCCAAAAAAACCGACGCTGCCGGTGAGGGAAGGTTGGGTACTGCCATCGCCGTAATAACTACCCACCCCGGTAATGCCAGTGTTAAACACCACGTAGGGTACCACCACATTGGGGCTATAGCGCAGACCCTCTTCGGCGGTGGGGGGGAGTGCTTCCCCAGCCCAAAGCACAAAGTATTTCGTTAAGGATGCCGCCGCCTGCAAGCGCATCAGGCTAACTAAGTTATCTCCGGTGGTGGGATTAATTAATTCCTGGCGATCGGTGCTGGCTTCCACACTTTGAACCGAAGCCTGGTAATTGAGGGCCCAACTGGGGTCTTCAAAGGGATTAATGGTGGGGGAAACCAGGATCGCCCCCACACTGCTTTGCACCGTTTGGAAACCGAGGGAGCCATTGTATAAACGCTCGCGGTAGTTGTATTCAAACCTTAGATCGTAGGGATTGCCCAAATCCCCCAGTTTATTTTGCACCGCCAATTTAGCCCGCAGGGAATTGTCGATGGAATCTAAGTTGAGGTTGGAAAAGTTGAGGGTATTAAGTAAATTGAGTCTTTCGTTAAAATTGACGTTCAACTCCGTAATTAAACCAAAGGCGGCGGGACATAGGGCACAAACCTCTGCATCACTCTGGTTAGCTACCGGGAAAGCATCGGGAAAAAATACCTTTTGTATTAAATATTGAGGCTTAACTTGAAAGGTGACATTTTCCGTGTCGATGGGGGTGAAATTACCTTGGAGGTATAAACCGCCCCGGTCTTCTCCGTCATAGCCAATGCTAATCAATCCCGGTTGGCGATCGCGGCGATCGATGGTAAGTCGGTCTTGGAAGGGCAAAGACGTGGTTTGATCCAGCAATACCCGGGAGCCAGTCAGTTTTAATTCATCCACTTCCGGGGCGACGTTGTAGTAATCGGCGGTTTCCGCTTGCACCTCCAATTCCGGCGGATTAAACGGATCATTGGTGATGCGGACTTTTTTGGCCCGCCAACCATCGGCGTCAAAATCCACCTGCTCCGCTTGAAACCGGAGGCGATTAACTTGGCCCCCAGTTTCTGTCTGGCTGGCACTCTGGGCCCCTGGGGTACTGGCCCCAATGCCTGTGCTAAAACCTTCTTGTCCTACTACGTTGGTGACAGGCTGGTTGACGGCCAGGCGATCGTTCAAACTTTGGTTGGACACAATGGGGTTACCAAAGTCGGTGGGCACAGTTTGGGCAAAGTCCCGGGCGGTGCTGGGCTGGTAAATTTCCCCGTTGGCGTCGTAAATTACCCCCTGGTTGAGCACAAAGAAGTATTCAAATCTTTGCCCCTGGAGGATTTGTTCCCCCCGCTTCAGGGTGACGTTACCTTCGGCCACCGCAAATCGATCGGGCAAATTAACTCGCAGGCGATCGGCCAGTAGTAACCCGTTAGCAAAACGCATGGTAACGTTACCGGTGGCAGTGACTATTTCCCGATTGCTATCGAACTCTTGGTGATCAGAAATTAATTCAATTACTTCTGGAGCAATGGGTACGTCATTCTCCTCCGTGGCCGGAATGGGGGAACTATCTAAGAATTGATTTGGCTCCGGGTCATTTTCCGTTGCCTCTGGGGAGGGGGAAGCTCCGGGGTCAATTTCCAAGACTTCACCGATCGCCTCTTGGCCCTGTTCAATGGCGGGCTCAGCCTCACCAGTGGGCCCGGTGATTACTTCCAGCTCCGAGTCGCTGGGGGGTGTGATCAAATACTCCTGAATTTCCCCATCCCGGGATTGACTGATAATTTTCTTGGCCGTGGCAATGGGTACTTCCACAGACCGATCGCCGATTTTTCCGTCTGGGATAGCGGGGGGACCCCCGAGGGATAAACCAGAGTTGGGGCTAAGGTAAAGATCCTTAGCTGAAGCTTGGGCGATCGCCGGATCCGCCGATGGAGGGGTGGACGAGGAAAGTGTTGCCCCGTCAGTTGCCAGCATTTCTTCAGTCTCCCTCGGACTGATCACTTCAATGGGTACCGGAGGAGGGGGAGGGGAAACAATAGGGGGCATTTAAATCGACGAACTAAACGCCAACGCTAACATTTGCTTTGTTTGGACTGAGATAAAGCTAAGGCTAACCGGGCTTGGTTAACAAGGGGGACGAACAATTGCCAGAAATCGTTTCGTCTGTGGCCCCAGTGACAAAAAACTCTCCGGTGGGGGAGAGTAATCAGGTTCCAATCTACCCTTGGCACCAAAATTAGTCTAGGGAGAGAAGGAAGAATTTTGGGCTAAAGCTTATTCAAAGTCTTTGCGGCCAGGGTTCCGGGTGGGGTCACTGGAAAGAAAGCCGAAGATAAATAAGGAAATAAACAAGCCAACAACGATATAAACGGCGATTTTAAGGGTTAACATAAATTCTCCTTAGTTAAATGCAAAGGCGTAGCAAAGCTTAATTTGGGTAAAAATCCGGGCGCAGAAACCATTCTACCTTGCCTACTTTACCCCATTTCGGTCTAGGCTTTGGGGAGATGGCCGGGGAATTTCCACCGCCAAGGGAGCACACCATGGGCTTAAACAATCTTGAACAATTACTGGGCCGCCTGGGGCGATCGCCAGGGTGGGAACAACTGCGCCGTTACCAATTGGTCAAAGAAGCTTGGCAGAAGGTGATTGATCCCCGTTTCCATGACTGTACTAAACCTCTAGGTATCCAGCGGGAGGTACTGACAGTGGCGGTTATCTCCCCAGCTCTGGCCCAAAATCTTCAACTCCAACGCATTAATCTTTTGGCCCAACTGAATCGAGAATTACCGGAGCCCTTGGCTGATCTGCGCTTTTCCCCTCTCCATTGGCATCAACAACATTCAGGGAAACCACCAGAAGCTTCTGCCCCCATGCCCCGTCCTGCCCCTCCCTCCCCTGGCGATCGCCGAGAAAAAGTCACTAGTGCGACAGAAGCACTGGATCAATGGCTGACAACTTTGAAAAGACGAGCCGAGGTTTTGCAACCCTGTCCCCAATGCGGCAGTGCCGTCAATCCAGGGGAAATCGAGCGTTGGGGCCGCTGTAGTGTCTGTGCAAGGCAACCCTGGCAGGAAATTTTTTCCCAATCCCGGCCGGAAAAGGATGGAAGTCATTAGGTTTAGTTTGTTTTGCAGACGAGCTATGAAAAACTTTAAAATTGGTTGAGTCTGCCAAGGTTTATTGATAACCGTGAATACTTTGAAGTTTTTTTTGGGTATGATGGTGAAACACGTAGGTAAATGCGGAGAAATTCCGGGATGTTTTTTTCACTTGCCCCCATTCATCGGAATAATGTAAGGGTTTTCCCGCTTTTCAGTGCCCTGTGAGTTCTCCCGGGTTTAACTACCTAGCTGAATTTGCTTGAAGCTAGAGTCTTTCGGCAAGCCTTCGTTGTGCTAACCGCTGCTTGAATCCTAAATAATTTTTCAACTTTTTCGAGTCTTTTTGTCCCGAATATGCCTAACTCGACCTTGTTCGTCCTCGATTCCCGGGTGTTCCATGGGGGTCTGCTTCAGGCGGCTACTCTACCCAATATTGCGGTAATAACCCTAGATCCCGACCAAAGCGGTCTCCGGCAGATTACGGAAGCTTTGGGAAGACAAGGCGCTGTTCGTTCTCTGCATATTCTTTGCCATGGCTCTCCTGGCTGTCTGCACCTAGGTGATGGCCATCTGGGCTTAGATAATTTGGTCTACCACAGTGACGAGTTAAAAAGCTGGTTTGTCGGGGTTGAGTCTCCCCAACTATTTCTCTACGGCTGTAATGTAGCCGCTGGTGATGCCGGTACGGAATTTATTGAAAAGTTGGCCGGCTTGGCGGGGGCCGGGGTCTCCGCTTCTACCACGGCGATCGGGCATCAAGCCCTAGGTGGTAACTGGGTTTTAGATTTTCAAAAGGGTGATATTGTCATGGAAAATATTTTTTCTGCTCCTGAGTTAGCGGCCTATCCCGGCATCTTGGATGGCAATGGGCAATGGTCTTTGTTTGATCTAGTGGACTCCTCTGGTATCTACACCGAGCGACTGGATGCTCTGCAACCATTAGTACAAGAACAACTTTCCAGCTTTTTTGCCCAATCCGACTATCTCACCCAATTAGCCATTCCTTTTAGTGCCACTGCCAGCACTGATGACTGGACTAATAATGCGGAATCTTTGCGTTCTTCAATTTCGAACGGTAGTTACCAAATCCGTTTGGAAGTACGTTCTAGCGCTGAATTACAGGGAGCTTTGGGGGCTTATAGTGCTACGGGAACCACTGATACCCCGACCGTTTATCTCAACGCCGATTGGTTTGCCACTGCCAGTCAGGAGCAAATTGTTGCTGTCTTACTCGAAGAAATTGGCCATGACTTCGACCAGATTTTAAATGACGGGGCCGATAGCCAAGGCGATGAAGGGGAGATCTTTGCTAATTTAGTCAAACTAGGGGAAGTTAATCCAACCTATCTAGAAACTCTAAAAACACAAAATGATACTGGCTTTGCTTTTATTGACGGGCAAAAGATAAATCTAGAGAATGCAGAAGATACCGTCTTAAATATTAATTTTCAAAACTTTGTATTTAACACTAATTTCACTACATCGACTCCTCCTCCAGGTGTACAAGAGGTTCGTTTATACACAAACATCATTCCAACTTTCACTACTCAGCAGATTAATGCAAAAGTAACTATAAGAGCTGTTAATATCACAATTGCCAACAGTACCATTGATTCTAATGCTTCTAATACAGCAAGGATTCAGCCCCTCATTGATGCCAACGCTACTGGAGGTGGCTATTTTGAGTATCAGTTTGAATTCCAAGATACTTTAGGAAATCCCATTTCTCTCAACCAATTTGCTCTGACAGGTATTGATGTTGATGGGAACTCAACAACTGAAAGAGAATTTTACGAAGTAAGCGGCTACTCCAATTACCAAATTGCTGTAGTTGGACCTCCTCGATTAAACGTTTCTGAATCCACTCAAGGAGATACTAAAACCTTAAGGGTTGATGGTAGGCCTTCCGTATTAACAGGCATTAGTTTTGACGACACTGCTTCTTTCATTGCCAACTTCCTCACACCTGTTTCATCTCTCACAGTCAGAGCCGGAGTTATCTGGAACAATGCAAGTAATGATGTAAGGCAATTTTCTTTTGCTTTAGGAGCCCCACTTGGCACATTTTCAAACCCCCAGACTATTGACACCATTGCCCCCATTGTCACCAGCATTCTTCGCAATAATCCAACTTCAGAAATAACCAATGCCGATTCTTTAACTTTTCAAGTCACATTCTCGGAAAATGTTCAAAATGTCGATGTAAACGACTTTATCCTCAGTGGAACCGGCGTAAGCGGCGCTACCATCAGCAATGTTTCTGGCAGTGGGAGTGTTTACACCGTAACTGTCACAGGTATTGCCAATAATAATGGAACCGTCAATCTGGACTTTGCCAGTGGACAGAACATACGAGATACCGCCAACAATGCCCTAAGCAATACCACTCCTACAACTGACGAGCAATACACTTTAGACAACACAGCGCCAGCTGCCAGCATCACCTTAGATGCGAATATCACCGCCGATGACATCATCAACATTGCCGAGTCAGGACAAGCGATTCCTATCACCGGCACTGTTGGTGGTGAATTTAATGTTGGTGACACCGTCACATTGACGGTCAATGACAAGACCTTCACTGGTGCAGTCGGTGCGGGTGGTCTTTTCAGTATCAATGTTCCTGGTAGTGACCTCATTGTAGATGCTGATCTCACCATTGCTGCAAGTATTGCCACCACGGATGCAGCGGGTAATCTCGGCAGTGCCACCGATAACCAAACCTACACGGTTGATACGACAGCACCGATTCCAATAATCACAGTCAATGATGTCACTGCCGACAACATCATCAATGCTGCCGAGTCAGGACAAGCGATTCCTATCACCGGCACTGTTGGTGGTGAATTTAATGTTGGTGACACCGTCACATTGACGGTCAATGGCAAGCCCTTCACTGGGACTGTTGATGCCAATGGTGACTTCAGTATCGACGTTCTTGGTGGTGATTTAGTTAATGGCTCTGACCTGACCATTGCTGCCAGTGTTGCCACTACCGATGCAGCTGGTAATCCAGGCAGTGCTTCCGATAACCAAACCTACACTGTTGATACCACTGCTCCGACTGTCACCATCAATGCCATTGCGGTTGATGACATCATCAATGCCGTGGAAGCAGGTAGTCCTGTTGCAGTCAGTGGCACCACGACTGGTGTTGAAGATGGTCAAGTCGTCACTGTCACCATTGATGGCAATACCTACACCGCCACCGTTACTGGTAATGCTTGGACATTCAATATCCCTGTCGCAGACATTGCCAACTTTGAAGCGACTGAAGAAGTCGTAGCTACTGTCAGTGATCTCGCTGGGAATCCCGCTACCCCTGCTACTCGCAACATCACTGTTGATACGGTTGCACCGGCCGTCACGATTGACAGCATCAGTGATGATACTGGCGCACAAGCTAATGACTTCATTACCAATGACGACACCCTTGTCTTCAATGGCACTGCAGAAGCAGATAGCACAGTTGTTGTCAGCTTAGATGGTATTGAAATCGGCACTGTGACTGCTAATGGTGCTGGTGAGTGGACCTTGGATTACACCGGCACCCTCCTGGCAGATGGCGACTATGAGCTGAGTGTGACTGCCACCAATCCCACTGGCAACAGCGCAACAGCAACTCAAACAATTGTTGTTGATACCACTGCTCCGACTGTCACCATCAATGCCATTGCGGTTGATGACATCATCAATGCCGTGGAAGCAGGTAGTCCTGTTGCAGTCAGTGGCACCACGACTGGTGTTGAAGATGGTCAAGTCGTCACTGTCACCATTGATGGCAATACCTACACCGCCACCGTTACTGGTAATGCTTGGACATTCAATATCCCTGTCGCAGACATTGCCAACTTTGAAGCGACTGAAGAAGTCGTAGCCACTGTCAGTGACCTAGCCGGGAATCCCGCTACCCCCGCTACTCGCAACATCACTGTTGATACCACTGCTCCGACTGTCACCATCAATGCCATTGCGGTTGATGACATCATCAATGCCGTGGAAGCAGGTAGTCCTGTTGCAGTCAGTGGCACCACGACTGGTGTTGAAGATGGTCAAGTCGTCACTGTCACCATTGATGGCAATACCTACACCGCCACCGTTACTGGTAATGCTTGGACATTCAATATCCCTGTCGCAGACATTGCCAACTTTGAAGCGACTGAAGAAGTCGTAGCTACTGTCAGTGATCTCGCTGGGAATCCCGCTACCCCTGCTACTCGCAACATCACTGTTGATACGGTTGCACCGGCCGTCACGATTGACAGCATCAGTGATGATACTGGCGCACAAGCTAATGACTTCATTACCAATGACGACACCCTTGTCTTCAATGGCACTGCAGAAGCAGATAGCACAGTTGTTGTCAGCTTAGATGGTATTGAAATCGGCACTGTGACTGCTAATGGTGCTGGTGAGTGGACCTTGGATTACACCGGCACCCTCCTGGCAGATGGCGACTATGAGCTGAGTGTGACTGCCACCAATCCCACTGGCAACAGCGCAACAGCAACTCAAACAATTGTTGTTGATACCACTGCTCCGACTGTCACCATCAATGCCATTGCGGTTGATGACATCATCAATGCCGTGGAAGCAGGTAGTCCTGTTGCAGTCAGTGGCACCACGACTGGTGTTGAAGATGGTCAAGTCGTCACTGTCACCATTGATGGCAATACCTACACCGCCACCGTTACTGGTAATGCTTGGACATTCAATATCCCTGTCGCAGACATTGCCAACTTTGAAGCGACTGAAGAAGTCGTAGCCACTGTCAGTGACCTAGCCGGGAATCCCGCTACCCCCGCTACTCGCAACATCACTGTTGATACCACTGCTCCGACTGTCACCATCAATGCCATTGCGGTAGATGACATCATCAATGCCGTGGAAGCAGGTAGTCCTGTTGCAGTCAGTGGCACCACGACTGGTGTTGAAGATGGTCAAGTCGTCACTGTCACCATTGATGGCAATACCTACACCGCCACCGTTACTGGTAATGCTTGGACATTCAATATCCCTGTCGCAGACATTGCCAACTTTGAAGCGACTGAAGAAGTCGTAGCTACTGTCAGTGATCTCGCTGGGAATCCCGCTACCCCTGCTACTCGCAACATCACTGTTGATACGGTTGCACCGGCCGTCACGATTGACAGCATCAGTGATGATACTGGCGCACAAGCTAATGACTTCATTACCAATGACGACACCCTTGTCTTCAATGGCACTGCAGAAGCAGATAGCACAGTTGTTGTCAGCTTAGATGGTATTGAAATCGGCACTGTGACTGCTAATGGTGCTGGTGAGTGGACCTTGGATTACACCGGCACCCTCCTGGCAGATGGCGACTATGAGCTGAGTGTGACTGCCACCAATCCCACTGGCAACAGCGCAACAGCAACTCAAACAATTGTTGTTGATACCACTGCTCCGACTGTCACCATCAATGCCATTGCGGTTGATGACATCATCAATGCCGTGGAAGCAGGTAGTCCTGTTGCAGTCAGTGGCACCACGACTGGTGTTGAAGATGGTCAAGTCGTCACTGTCACCATTGATGGCAATACCTACACCGCCACCGTTACTGGTAATGCTTGGACATTCAATATCCCTGTCGCAGACATTGCCAACTTTGAAGCGACTGAAGAAGTCGTAGCCACTGTCAGTGACCTAGCCGGGAATCCCGCTACCCCCGCTACTCGCAACATCACTGTTGATACCACTGCTCCGACTGTCACCATCAATGCCATTGCGGTTGATGACATCATCAATGCCGTGGAAGCAGGTAGTCCTGTTGCAGTCAGTGGCACCACGACTGGTGTTGAAGATGGTCAAGTCGTCACTGTCACCATTGATGGCAATACCTACACCGCCACCGTTACTGGTAATGCTTGGACATTCAATATCCCTGTCGCAGACATTGCCAACTTTGAAGCGACTGAAGAAGTCGTAGCTACTGTCAGTGATCTCGCTGGGAATCCCGCTACCCCTGCTACTCGTAACATCACTGTTGATACGGTTGCACCGGCCGTCACGATTGACAGCATCAGTGATGATACTGGCGCACAAGCTAATGACTTCATTACCAATGACGACACCCTTGTCTTCAATGGCACTGCAGAAGCAGATAGCACAGTTGTTGTCAGCTTAGATGGTATTGAAATCGGCACTGTGACTGCTAATGGTGCTGGTGAGTGGACCTTGGATTACACCGGCACCCTCCTGGCAGATGGCGACTATGAGCTGAGTGTGACTGCCACCAATCCCACTGGCAACAGCGCAACAGCAACTCAAACAATTGTTGTTGATACCACTGCTCCGACTGTCACCATCAATGCCATTGCGGTTGATGACATCATCAATGCCGTGGAAGCAGGTAGTCCTGTTGCAGTCAGTGGCACCACGACTGGTGTTGAAGATGGTCAAGTCGTCACTGTCACCATTGATGGCAATACCTACACCGCCACCGTTACTGGTAATGCTTGGACATTCAATATCCCTGTCGCAGACATTGCCAACTTTGAAGCGACTGAAGAAGTCGTAGCCACTGTCAGTGACCTAGCCGGGAATCCCGCTACCCCCGCTACTCGCAACATCACTGTTGATACCACTGCTCCGACTGTCACCATCAATGCCATTGCGGTTGATGACATCATCAATGCCGTGGAAGCAGGTAGTCCTGTTGCAGTCAGTGGCACCACGACTGGTGTTGAAGATGGTCAAGTCGTCACTGTCACCATTGATGGCAATACCTACACCGCCACCGTTACTGGTAATGCTTGGACATTCAATATCCCTGTCGCAGACATTGCCAACTTTGAAGCGACTGAAGAAGTCGTAGCTACTGTCAGTGATCTCGCTGGGAATCCCGCTACCCCTGCTACTCGTAACATCACTGTTGATACGGTTGCACCGGCCGTCACGATTGACAGCATCAGTGATGATACTGGCGCACAAGCTAATGACTTCATTACCAATGACGACACCCTTGTCTTCAATGGCACTGCAGAAGCAGATAGCACAGTTGTTGTCAGCTTAGATGGTATTGAAATCGGCACTGTGACTGCTAATGGTGCTGGTGAGTGGACCTTGGATTACACCGGCACCCTCCTGGCAGATGGCGACTATGAGCTGAGTGTGACTGCCACCAATCCCACTGGCAACAGCGCAACAGCAACTCAAACAATTGTTGTTGATACCACTGCTCCGACTGTCACCATCAATGCCATTGCGGTTGATGACATCATCAATGCCGTGGAAGCAGGTAGTCCTGTTGCAGTCAGTGGCACCACGACTGGTGTTGAAGATGGTCAAGTCGTCACTGTCACCATTGATGGCAATACCTACACCGCCACCGTTACTGGTAATGCTTGGACATTCAATATCCCTGTCGCAGACATTGCCAACTTTGAAGCGACTGAAGAAGTCGTAGCCACTGTCAGTGACCTAGCCGGGAATCCCGCTACCCCCGCTACTCGCAACATCACTGTTGATACCACTGCTCCGACTGTCACCATCAATGCCATTGCGGTTGATGACATCATCAATGCCGTGGAAGCAGGTAGTCCTGTTGCAGTCAGTGGCACCACGACTGGTGTTGAAGATGGTCAAGTCGTCACTGTCACCATTGATGGCAATACCTACACCGCCACCGTTACTGGTAATGCTTGGACATTCAATATCCCTGTCGCAGACATTGCCAACTTTGAAGCGACTGAAGAAGTCGTAGCTACTGTCAGTGATCTCGCTGGGAATCCCGCTACCCCTGCTACTCGTAACATCACTGTTGATACGGTTGCACCGGCCGTCACGATTGACAGCATCAGTGATGATACTGGCGCACAAGCTAATGACTTCATTACCAATGACGACACCCTTGTCTTCAATGGCACTGCAGAAGCAGATAGCACAGTTGTTGTCAGCTTAGATGGTATTGAAATCGGCACTGTGACTGCTAATGGTGCTGGTGAGTGGACCTTGGATTACACCGGCACCCTCCTGGCAGATGGCGACTATGAGCTGAGTGTGACTGCCACCAATCCCACTGGCAACAGCGCAACAGCAACTCAAACAATTGTTGTTGATACCACTGCTCCGACTGTCACCATCAATGCCATTGCGGTTGATGACATCATCAATGCCGTGGAAGCAGGTAGTCCTGTTGCAGTCAGTGGCACCACGACTGGTGTTGAAGATGGTCAAGTCGTCACTGTCACCATTGATGGCAATACCTACACCGCCACCGTTACTGGTAATGCTTGGACATTCAATATCCCTGTCGCAGACATTGCCAACTTTGAAGCGACTGAAGAAGTCGTAGCCACTGTCAGTGACCTAGCCGGGAATCCCGCTACCCCCGCTACTCGCAACATCACTGTTGATACCACTGCTCCGACTGTCACCATCAATGCCATTGCGGTAGATGACATCATCAATGCCGTGGAAGCAGGTAGTCCTGTTGCAGTCAGTGGCACCACGACTGGTGTTGAAGATGGTCAAGTCGTCACTGTCACCATTGATGGCAATACCTACACCGCCACCGTTACTGGTAATGCTTGGACATTCAATATCCCTGTCGCAGACATTGCCAACTTTGAAGCGACTGAAGAAGTCGTAGCTACTGTCAGTGATCTCGCTGGGAATCCCGCTACCCCTGCTACTCGCAACATCACTGTTGATACGGTTGCACCAGCGGTTAATGAGCTTGACATCACTGACAACACCGATACCGGCGCAGATGACTTGATTACTAGCAATGGCAATCCTGTCCTCACCTTCACGGGTGAACCTGGACTCACCATCACCCTTACCGGTCCGGATGGTGCACTGGCTCCATCTGCTGCCTACACCGTCGCAGAGACACCCAGTGCGAATGGATCTACCTACACTGTCATCCTGCTGGATGCAATTCCCAATGGAGAGCCAGATCCCTTTGGTGATTTTGCGAATGGTGTAGCAACCAATAATCCAGACAACACTGGCGACGGCACCTACACCATCGTTGCAACCGATGCTGCCGGTAACAGTGTTGAAGTTGATGAGTTTGTCATTGACACCACTCCTCCCAACATTGCTATCACCGCTATCACAAACGACAGTGGCACCCCCGGCGACTTCATTACCAACGATCAAACCCTGATCTATAGCGGGACAACCGATGCCAATGCCACGGTGACAGTAACCCTCACCGACAGCAGCAACAACCCTGTCTTCACAGCCACCACCACCGCAGATGCCAATGGCAACTGGTCGCTAGACCGCACTGCCAACGAAACCTTAGCCGGAGGCACTTACACCCTCACGGCCAGCACAACGGATCTGGCTGGCAACACAACCACCGATACTCAAGCCATTCGCATTGAAACCAATGCACCAGGCATTGCCATCGCCAGCATCAGCACTGACAGCGGCATCCCCGGCGACTTTGTCACCAACGACCAAACCCTAGTCATTGCTGGAACCTGGACCAACCTGGATACCAACACCTTGGCAGTGACCTTTAACGGCACGACCTATACCTTTGGGGAAAATCCTCAGCTAACAGTCAGTGGCAACAACTGGACCCTAGACCTCAGCGGTATCACCACCCCTCCAGGGGATTACGTCATCACTGCTGTCACCACTGACTTAGCTAACAACACCAGCCAAGCCACTCAAAACGTCACGATCGACACCACAGCACCCAATGCCAGCATCACACTGACATCCAACATCACAGCAGATGATGTCATCAATGCCGTCGAAGCCGGTCAGCTCATTCCGATCACCGGCACCGTCGGTGGCAACGTCAGAGCCGGTGACATTGTCACCCTCGCGATCGGTGGTCAAACCTTCACAGGAGCAGTCGCCAATGGTGGTACCTTCAGCATCGATGTTCCAGGTAGCGCCTTAGTCGCTGACCCTGACCGCACCATTCAGGCCAGCGTCACCACCACCGACCTAGCCGGTAACAGCACCACTGCTACCGACACGGAGAGTTATACCGTAGATACAACAGTGCCCGGAGCACCGATTGTCACGATTACGGAAGACGTCAACAATGACGGGCTAATTAGTGTCGGGGAATTGAGTGGGTTAGTGGATGTATCTATAGCTATACCAGGTGGTGTGGTAGCAGGGGATATCCTGACTATCAGCGATGGCACCACTCCCCAAACCATCGTCTTAACCGCCGCCCAAATCAACGCCGGAGTAGTAACCACCCAGGTAGCAGTACCCAACCCAGGTACTACTTTAACGGTGACCGCCTTTGTTACAGATATTGCCGGTAACCAAGGTACCAGTGGCCGTGATAGTGCCGTATTAGATACCACCGCTCCCGGAGCACCCACCGTAACGATTACGGAAGATACCAATAATGACGGCTTCATAAGTGCAGGGGAATTGAATGGCCTAGTAGATGTATCGATCGCCTTGCCCACTGGGTTAGTTGCTGGGGACACCCTGACCATTAGCGATGGCACCACTCCCCAGACCATTGTCCTCACCACCGCCCAAATCACCGCCGGAGTAGTAACCACCCAGGTAGCAGTACCCAACCCAGGTACTACTTTAACGGTGACCGCCTTTGTTACAGATATTGCCGGTAACCAAGGTCCCAGTGGCCGTGATAGTGCCGTATTAGATACCACCGCCCCCGAAGCACCGGTGGTCACGATCGCCGAAGATGCCAATAATGATGGCTTAATCAGTGCTGGGGAATTGAATGGCTTAGTAGATGTATTGATCGCCTTGCCCACTGGGTTAGTTGCTGGGGACACCCTGACCATTAGCGATGGCACCACTCCCCAGACCATTGTCCTCACCACCGCCCAAATCACCGCCGGAGTAGTAACCACCCAGGTAGCAGTACCCAACCCAGGTACTACTTTAACGGTGACCGCCTTTGTTACAGATATTGCCGGTAACCAAGGTCCCAGTGGCCGTGATAGTGCCGTATTAGATACCACCGCCCCCGAAGCACCGGTGGTCACGATCGCCGAAGATGCCAATAATGATGGCTTAATCAGTGCTGGGGAATTGAATGGCTTAGTAGATGTATTGATCGCCTTGCCCACTGGGTTAGTTGCTGGGGACACTCTGACCATTAGCGATGGCACCACTCCCCAAACCATCGTCTTAACCGCCGCCCAAATCAACGCCGGAGTAGTAACCACCCAGGTAGCAGTACCCGCCGAAGGTGCCACTTTAACGGTGAGTGCATTCATAACGGATAATACTGGGAACCAAGGTCCTGATGGCAGCGATAGTGCCGTATTAAACACCACAGCGCCTAATGCCGGCCCCCTGGACATCACTGACGCAACTGATACCGGCGCCGATGACTTGTTGAGCAGTAATGGTAACCCCGAACTGACTTTCACTGGTGAACCAGGATTAGAGATTGAGTTGCTTGGGCCTGATGGTAACCCTGTTGATCCCGATGCCTATGAAGTGGTAGAAACCCCCGGTGCCAACCCTGGTGACCCTTCCACCTACACAATCAAATTAATTGACGCTGATCCATCTGACCCAGATAGCGATCCGTTTGGAGACTTCTTCAATGGAGTTGTCACAGGGAACCCTGCCAACACTGGGGATGGAACCTACACCATCACAGCAACGGATAATGCAGGCAATACCAACGATGTAGGTCAATTTGAAATTGATACGACTTCTCCCGGTACTCCCAACAATGGCAATTCTCCTTTCAGTCCCCTGGACATCACTGACCCAACTGATACCGGTGCCGATGACTTGTTGAGTAGTGATGGTAACCCCGAACTGACTTTCACTGGTGAACCAGGATTAGAGATTGAGTTGCTTGGGTCTGATGGTAATTCTGTTGACCCCGATGCCTATGAAGTGCTAGAAACCCCCGGTGTAAACCCTGGTGACCCTTCCACCTACACAATCAAGTTAATTGACGCTGACCCATCTGACCCAGATAGCGATCCGTTTGGAGACTTCTTCAATGGCTCCCCCACAGGTAATGGGGCCAATACCGGCGATGGCATTTACACCATCACAGCAACGGATAATGCAGGTAATACCAACGATGTAGGTCAATTTGAAATTGATACGACTTCTCCCGGTACTCCCAACAATGGCAATTCTCCTTTCAGCCCCCTAGACATCACTGACGCAACTGATACCGGCGCCGATGACTTGTTGAGCGGTAATGGCAACCCCGAACTGACCTTTAGCGGTGAGTCAGGATTAGAGATTGAGTTGCTTGGGCCTGACGGTAATCCCGTCGATCCCGATGCCTATGAAGTGGTGGAAACTCCCGGTGCCAACCCTGGTGACCCTTCCACGTACACAATCAAATTAGTTGACGCTGACCCTGACCCATCTGACCCGGATAGCGATCCGTTTGGAGACTTCTTCAATGGAGTTGTCACAGGGAACCCTGCCAACACTGGGGATGGAACCTACACCATCACAGCAACGGATAATGCAGGCAATACCAACGATGTAGGCCAATTTGAAATTAAGACTAGTTCTCTAATTTCTATCAACGATGATCGGGGTACCGTTGTCATTGGCGATCTGGGTTTTGGCTCCATCAATGTCGATGTCTTAGCCAACGATCAGGGCTTGGGCATTCAGATCACCAACCTGACCCAACCTCTTAAAGGTACGGCGGTGCTGCGGGATAATGGCACCCCCAATAATTTCAGTGACGATTTCTTGACCTATCACATCCATGAAGAGTTATTGGATTTACGTTCAGCCACAGGGCCTGTACGCATAGATATCAGTGATATTTTCAGCAGTGCGAGCTACAACAATTCCGTCGGCTTCTATCAAGTTTTGGATCATTTTGGCACCATTCTTGATCCGGCTTCTGGGCGACTTTTAACCCCGGCAGATCTGGAATACAGAAATGTGGCCCTGGCCAGCGCCATTCCTGGGCTACAAATCAGTAAGGATAATCCAGTTCAGTCCATTGAACTACCTGGAGGCGGCATCTATGCTCCGTTCCTAACGTCTGACCAGGGTAACGGGCAAGTGAATCACTTCTTCGCCCTCATTGATGCCAATCCAGGTCAAGTGGACTATGTTCGTTTTGCCAATGGCACCTATAGCTTTGAAGATAGTGCCTTTGGCGATCGAGATTTCAATGATCTGCGATTTGCGGTCAATATTTTGCCCCAGGGAGGTTTCGTTCCCCCAGCCATTGGCCTCACCGCTAACGCGGGAGTTTTCACCGCCAATGGGCTCGTTGATCAATTTACCTACACCATCACCGATGTTAATGGGGATAATCGGACCGCTAGCGTTGCCATTGACAATCAGGAACATCTCAAATTCACCCTGCTGGGAGTGGACGGAGATTTCAAAAATGAGGTGGCTATTTTCAGGGTGGACGATCGCCAGGGAACTATCAATGGCATTGCCCCAGGACAAGCAGGCTATCTGGAAGCGGCCTTAAGCAATAGCCAGGTGATATTTACCGGTATCAGTGGACAGACTCAGCTTTTCGGTGAATCCCTGACCCGGACTATGGAAGAATTCAAAGTTAGTGATAGTTTTGGTTTCCTGTTAATCCAGAATAATTCCCTGGATATGGTGCTCAGAGAGCAGGCCGCCGGGGCCATATCCACTCCGGTTTTCTTCAGTCAGGCGATCGCCAATGGCAATCAAATCCAACAAATCCCGAGTAATGATGGTCAGGGGATAGTTGTTGCTTGGGAAGATATTGCCCAGGGAGGAGACGGGGACTTTAATGACTTTATCTTCCGGGTGGCAATGACAGACCAACCGGCTCCCTTGGGGACGCTCTACCAAGGGCAAGCTCAACAGGAGATCTTCGCTAATACGAGCAATCAAAACGTTCAAATCGGGGTTCAGATCGCCAGTGACTCTGCCTATGACAATACTGTTGGTTTCTACCTGGTTCAAAATGCCCAGGGCACGGTGCTGGATTACACCACCGGTCAACTGGTCAACCCCGGTGATGCCAACTATGCTGAAGTGGCGGTGCGGCAACGTCTTGCCCTTGGTTCCAACGGCCAACCCATTGGGGGGGAAATTCGCCCAGGGCAAATTATTGCTCCCTTCCTGATTTCCAATGGCACCGAAAATCAATTCCTGACGGTTAATCCTGTCAACCAGGCGATCGCCGCTGGCCCCGTTGCCTTCTTTAGCTACATCAATGCCAACCCCGATGGACTGGATCATTTCCGGTTACTGGCGGATAACACCTTTGGGGTGGAAGACATGTTAGGAGGAGGAGACTTTGACTACAACGACGTGGTCATTAAGTTGGATCAGAATCCTGTTAATCGGGAATTATTGGACCTGCGTTCCCTCAGTGGCTCCGTAAATCTTGGCATCAACGAAATCACCGGTGATGCTTCCTTTGGGCTCTCCGTTGGTTTTTATCGGGTGGAAAATCAGTTTGGTGCCATTGCGGACCCCCTGACGGGCCAACTGCTAAACCCTGGTGATGGCAACTATCAAGCCGTGGCGCTGCAAAATACTGCCGCCCAATTTACTGTTACCCCCAGTACCACGACCCAGGCATTGGAGCTAACCGGGGGGAGCTTGTTTGCTCCTTACCTCACCGTCAGTCAGTCCGACGGCAATGTCTTTAATTACTTCTCCTATCTGGGGGCTAACCCTGATCAGGCAGATCACATTCGGGTTTTGGGGGATACCTTCCAATTTGAGGATGGCTTCTGGGGGGGAGATATGGACTTTAATGACCTCCAGTTCCGGATTAACAT
This sequence comes from Synechocystis sp. IPPAS B-1465, assembly GCF_003015225.1. Classification (GTDB taxonomy): domain Bacteria; phylum Cyanobacteriota; class Cyanobacteriia; order Cyanobacteriales; family Microcystaceae; genus Synechocystis. The sequence continues at coordinate 2,366,521 of NZ_CP028094.1, forward strand.
CCAATAGGGGCGCTGATCAGGGTAAAAAGTGGCTCTGGATTTCCCCCGCCGGTGGGTCTAGGGCAGGGCAAATTTAAAGAAACTCTGGGGATTGGCTCCATTCCCCAGAAAAACCTTTAAGATGGGTGGGATCTTTGCACTCTGGACATTCCCGCCCCCGGCGATCGCCATGGGTAGGGGAAGCTTTTTTCCCCTGTTGCCGTCAATGGATTCCGTGAGTCCGGTTTACCTTTCCGCCGTCCCCCAGGTTTATGTTGCTGAGTATCTCCAACGTTTTCATCAAAAACCCCGTGCTGACTACGGTGTGCACCATCGTGATCATCCTCCTCGGGGCGATCGCCTTACCCCTCCTGCCCCTGGCCAAACTTCCAGACATGGCCCCCAAACAGGTGCAGGTAACCACCAACTATGTGGGCTCCGATGCCCAAACTGCAGTGGATAATGTCACCACTGTGCTAGAGCGGCAGATTAACGGTACGGAGCAAGTCATTTATATGAACTCCACCACCGACAACACTGGCACTAGCACCATCAACGTCTATTTCCCGGTGGAAATGGACCGCAACATTGCCCAGGTACTCGTCCAAAATAACGTGGCGATCGCCGCTTCCAGTTTGCCGGAAGTTGTCAACCGCCAGGGGGTAACGACCCAGACCCAATCCCCCTCTGTCACCATTGCCTATGGGGTTTACTCAGAAAACGATGACCAGGGCAAACCGATCTATGACGACATCTTTGTCAGTAACTTTGTTGACCGGGTGTTGCTGGATGAAATTAAACGGATTGACGGGGTGGGTTCGGCCATTTTAATTGGGGCTTCTGAATATGCCATGCGTTTTTGGCTAGACCCCGATGCCTTGGCCGCTAGGGACTTAACCGCGGCCGATGTTACCAACGCCATTCGGAGCCAAAACATTCAAGTGGGGGTAGGGGGGGTTAACCTGCCGCCGGTCACTGATCAACAACGTTTCCAAATTAATGCCCGGGCCCTGAGTCGCTTTACCACCCCGGAAGAAGCGGAACAAATTGTCGTCAAAGTGGGGGATGATGGTACTCTCATTCGTATTAAAGATGTGGGGAGGGCCACCATTGGTACCCAAAACTATATTCAAACTGCCCTGTTCAATAACGCCCCGGCAGTGGCATTTGTTATCTATCAACTGCCCGGTACCAATGCCCTAGACACGGCCAACATGGTCAAGGAAAAAATGGCGGAGTTACGGCCCCTATTTCCCCCTGGTCTAAATGCAGAGGTAGCTTTGGATAACACCCTGTTTGTGACGGCATCTTTGGAAGAAGCGGCCCTGACCCTAATTGAAGCCATTTTGCTGGTAATTTTAGTGATTTTTATCTTCCTACAAAATTGGCGTACTACCCTAATCCCAGCCCTGGCCATTCCCGTATCTTTGATTGGGGCCATGGCCTTTGCCCTAGCTTTTGGTTTTAGCTTGAACCAGTTGACCCTGTTTGGGGTAATTCTGGCCACTGGTCTCGTGGTGGATGACGGTATTTTGGTGGTGGAGGCGATCGAGGTAAAACTGGATCAAGGCATGAAGCCATTCCAGGCCGCCCTAGATGCCATGGGGGAACTAACGGGAGCCGTAATTTCCACCTCTTTGGTGTTGATGGCTGTGTTCATCCCTGTGACATTCTTCCCAGGTACTACGGGGATTGTTTATAAGCAATTTGCTGTAATTATGGCTTCGGCGGTAGCGGTATCTACTTTTAATGCCATCAGTTTTTCCCCTAGTATGTCCGCCATTTTAATGCGGCCCAAAAAAGAGGTCCATGGCCCCCTCGCTTGGTTTTTCAATCTTTTTAACCGCACCTTTGACTGGTTAAAGGAACGCTACGGCAATATTATCACGGCAATTTTAAAGGTCAGACTGCTGGCTATTCCCATTTTTATTGGCAGTTTAATCCTCACAGTAATTGTCTATAACATCACCCCCACTGGGTTTATTCCCGAAGAAGATCAGGGGTATTTTTTCATGTTGGGCAACTCCCCCGCCGGTGTGTCTATTGAGTACACTAAAGATGTGATTTCCCAAGCAACGGAAATTGTCTCCGCTCGCCCAGAGGTGGAACATGTGCTGGGTATGGGGGGCTTTAGCTTTTTAGGCAATGACAGTAGTAAATCCCTCTTTTTCGTCAAGCTGAAAAATTGGGACGAACGCCCCGGGCAAAAGGGGTCTGTGTTCGGTCTGTTGGCAGAAATTAACCGAGAGTTAGCTCAAAAAATTCCCGATGCCCAGGTGTTTGCCGTTAATGCTCCCCCGGTGGACGGCCTTAGTAGCACAGGGGGTCTGGATTTTTACATCCAAAACCGGGGTGGTATGCCCCTGGAAAATTTCTTGGACTATGTCCAGCAATATATGGAAAAGCTGCGCCAGGAACCGGCTCTCAATCCCCGTACGGTTTTTACCCAATTTACCTTTAATGCTCCCTTGTTAGAAATTGGGGTGGATCGGGAAAAGGCCAATGCCCAAAATGTTGATATTTCGGAGGTGTTCAACACCATTGGTATTTACATGGGGTCTAGCTATATCAACCAATTTGTGATGGAAAGCCGGCTTTATCAGGTGTATGCCATGGCCGATGGGCAATTCCGTTCTAATCCCCGGGATATTGGTCGCCTTTATGTCCGTTCCCGCACTGGGGCTTTAGTTCAGCTCAGCAATTTAATTGATGTTAAACAAACCACCTATCCCCCGATTCTGACCAATTTCAATATTTATCCGGCGGTGGATGTCCAGGCTTCTCCGGCGGCGGGCTACAGTACGGGGCAAGCCATGGCAACCATGGAAAGGTTGTCTAAGGAGATGTTCCCCGATTCCATTGGTTATGCCTGGTATGGTACGGGCTATGAAGAATTGCAATCGGCGGGGGCGGCTCCGATCATTTTTGGTTTAGCCTTCATCATGGTGTTCCTGGTACTCTCAGCCCAGTACGAAAGTTACGTGGATCCCGCCATTATCATGATGACTGTTCCCCTAGCTATTCTCGGGGCGATCGGGGCGATTTTACTGCGGGCCAACTTTATGGTAGCCACCAACATGGTTTGGCCCACGGTAAACAACAATGTTTACGCCCAGGTAGCCTTGGTTATGTTAATTGGTCTAGCTAGTAAAAACGCCATTTTGATTGTGGAATTTGGTAATCAGGCTATGGATTTGGGCATGAAAATTCCCCAGGCGGCGGCTTTTGCGGCCAAGGAAAGGATGCGACCGATTCTGATGACCGCCATTTCCGGGCTGGTGGGTTTTTGGCCCTTGGTAATTGCTTCTGGGGCGGGGGCGATGAGCCGCTGGTCCTTGGGAACGGCTATTTTTGGTGGTTATCTAATTTCCACCATTCTTAGTTTGTTCCTAGTGCCGGTGCTCTATACCCTTGTCAAAGAGGCTGAGGCTCGCTTTTTGAAGGGGGAGAAAGGGGAAGGTGATTCTAATCCACCCCCTCCCTCCGGGGAAGATAATGGGGAGCCTGTTAATAACCCCAGCTAGCAAGATTGGGGGCCAGCAACCTAGACTAGAAAGTGAAGCCAATGGCTTTGGGGCAACTTAAACTCTGGAATTTTCCAGCTTGAGGGGGAGGCATTAACCCATGGCGATCGCCACTATTAATCCGGCCACGGGCCAAACGGTGCAGACTTTCATCGCCCATAGTCAGGTGGAAGTTAATGCCAAGTTGGATTTGGCCCAGGAAACATTCCAAAGTTTTCGCCATTTACCTTTTGCTCAACGGGGGCAATGGTTAAGAAAGGCGGCGGATATCCTCGAACAACGGCGGGATGAATGGGCCGCCCTGATGACCCTGGAAATGGGCAAATCGATCCCACAGGCGATCGCCGAAGTGAATAAATGTGCCCTGGTCTGTCGTTTTTATGCGGACAAAGCCGAGGAATACTTAGCCGATGAAGTGGTGACCACCGATGCTAGCCAGAGTTTCATTGCTTACCAGCCCCTGGGGGTAATTTTGGCGGTGATGCCCTGGAATTTCCCCTTTTGGCAGGTGTTTCGTTTTGCGGCCCCAGCTCTGATGGCCGGTAATGTGGGTCTGCTCAAACACGCTTCCAATGTGCCCCAATGTGCGTTGGCGATCGCCGAAATTTTCCAAACCGCCGGGTTTCCCGAAGGAGCGTTTCAAACCCTATTGATTGGAGGCAAAGTGGCCAGTGAGTTGATGGCCGACGACCGCATCCAAGCAGGAACTTTAACCGGTAGTGAACCCGCTGGAGCTAGTTTCGCCAGCGCCGCCGCAGGGCAAATTAAAAAAACCGTGTTGGAATTGGGCGGTTCCGATCCCTTCATCGTCCTCGAAGATGCGGATTTAGACCAAGCCCTAAAAGTAGCTGTGCCAGCCCGGATGCAAAACAACGGCCAATCTTGCATTGCCGCTAAAAGATTCATTGTCCAAGCCAGTGTTGCTGAGGAATTTTTCCAACGTTTAACCAAAGCATTCCAAGCTCTTAAAGTAGGAGATCCCAGCCTCTCAACCACCGATATTGGGCCCCTAGCTACCCCTGATATTTTGGCGGACATTGTTGCGCAAGTAGAACAAACCATTGCTGCTGGAGCCCACTGTCGTTGTGGCGGCCAAGCCCTAGACCAACCGGGAAATTACTATCCTCCCACCCTGCTCACCGACGTTCCCCCCAACGCCCCTACCTACCGTCAGGAATTTTTTGGCCCCGTGGCCCTCGGATTTACTGTCGATAATTTAGAGGAGGCGATCGCCTTGGCCAATGACATTCCCTTTGGGTTGGGGGCCAGTGCATGGACAACTAACCCGGAAAATCAACAAAAACTAATCCGGGGCATAGAAGCCGGGGCTGTATTCATTAACGGTATGACTAAATCTGACCCCCGCATTCCCTTTGGAGGCATCAAGCGCTCTGGCTTTGGGCGGGAACTTGGCCGCATGGGCATTTTAGAATTTGTCAATGCTAAAACCGTTTGGATTGCTTAGTCCGCCACCATTTTAAAATTATCGCTCTTCTATTCAGTGTAGGCGGTAAAGTCTATGGGAACTTCCAGTTTAAGGGCTGTCCCGTTAAATATGGCTTCGAGTTTTTGAAGCATAATTTTCTAACGTCTGTGGATTTTTTTAAGCATAGCTTGACCTTCTGTTGGTCGAATTCTAGGGATTTTCATCCATATTCGGTTCATAGGGCAGCTCAATGGTGAACATTGCTCCCCCAGTTTCATGGTTAGCTGCGGTTAAATTTCCCCTGTGGGCCAGGACAATTTCCTTGGCGATCGCCAAACCCAGGCCACTGCCATGGCGTTGACTATCGGGATGTAGGCGAGCACGGGAACTATCACCCCGATAAAGTCGCTCAAAAATGTAGGGTAAATCCCTTGGTTGAAATCCTAGGCCTTGATCCCTAATAATCATGGTGATCCCTTCTGTGCCTTGATGACCCTGCACAAAAATAGTCCCTTCCGGTGGGCTATATTTCAGCGTATTGTCCAAAATATTCATCAATACCTGCATCAGACGATCGCCATCCCCCTCTAGGTTCAACTTGGTTGGCCCTTGGTAATCCAGGGTGATATTTTTTACCACGGCGATCGGGGTTAATCGCTCCCAGGTAATGGCGAGTAAATGGCGTAAATTAATCGGTTCTGGCTCGAGGTAAAGATTGGGATTAGCGGTTATTTGGGTTAAATGGAGCCAACTTTCCACCAAATTCTGCAAACGAGAAATCTCCTTCAACAACCGTTCGGCCCAGTCCCCATCTTCAGCGGGCAGTCGAGCCTGTAAACGTTCCGCAATCAAAGCCACCGCTGTTAAAGGGGTTCGTAACTCGTGGGCCAGATCGGAAAAAGCTTGATCCCTACCCTGGCGCAGGGCCGCTAAAGTTTGGCGATTTTCCACAAATACAGCCACTTTGCCTTCTTTGAGGGGAAATCCCGATCCCCTGAGAAGAATCGACTCTGGTGTTAGTGGGCGGTGATTGCCCCAACCTTCCATGGCGGCGGTGAGGGGAGGAAAAAATGACCATTCCCGAGTCTGGTTAGTTTGGGTTTGCCGGGTACACTCAATTAATTGATCCAATTCGTAGGAGCGAATAAACTCCAAAAAAAGCCTGCGTTCCCCCGGTTGCCAATAACGGATATGTAGCAAACTTTCAGCCGCAGGATTACACCATTCCAAATTATTTTCCTGATCGATTAATAAATAACCGAGGGGAGAAAGGGACATTACTCCCCGCCAATGGGCAATGGTATCTAGATATTCCGCACAGAGATCATTTAAGTGATTAATTTCTCGCCGCACCAGGGACACAAGGGACAGGGAATGGGAAACTTCCTGGGTATCCGGCAGCCCAGTGAGCAATTTTTTAATTTTATTATTGAGCCGAAACCGTTCGATCGCCCCGATGCCAAAACCAATTGCCCCGCCGATCGCCAATGTAATTATTTCCATGTTCTAGCAGTTGCCTAGTCCGGAGCAGCATTTTTTCCACCAGCGATGATAGCAATTATCATCAAGTACAGCTAATAGCTAATGCGAACCCATTGAATTCTAGTCTTTTTAAGCTGAATCGCCATCAGTAGATACTTTTTAACCATCTTGATTGACGGAAATTTGATTATCCACCGCCAGGGCCGTATGGCTGAGCACTAACTCTGGGTTCACCTGATTGGAGTCAGCATTGAGGGGGGGCAAAATGGGATAAAAGGGTTGATGTAGGCTAATCAACTGAGCCAAAGTCCTTTTCAGTTGGGGACGGGGCACAATGGCATCGACAAAACCGTGGTGTAGTAAATATTCGGAAGTTTGAAAATCGTCGGGTAACTTTTCCCGCAATGTTTGCTCAATCACTCGCCGCCCCGCAAAACCGATGGTGGCTTTGGGTTCCGCTAAAATCAAATCCCCCAACATGGCAAAGCTGGCAGTCACCCCGCCAGTGGTGGGATGGGTGAGCACAGGGATGTAAAGTAACTTTTGCTCCCGATGGTTTTGCAAAGCTCCAGAAATTTTGGCCATTTGCATTAGGCTCAGCATGCCTTCCTGCATTCTGGCTCCACCGGAGGCACAAATAATTACCACGGGCAATCTTTCCAAAGTGGCGTACTCAATTAGGCGGCATAGTTTTTCCCCTACCACGGAGCCCATACTACCGCCCATAAACCGGAAATCCATTACCCCCAAGGCGATCGGTAGACCGTCAAGGCGACCGTGGCCAGTTTGCACTGCGTCCGTCAAATCTGTTGCTTTTTGGGTATCGCGGATGCGGTCTTTATAGGATTTGCGGTCTTTAAATTTGAGGGGATCGGTGGGCCGCAAATGTTCATTGATGGGTTGCCAGGTCTTGGCGTCAATCAACTGGCGAATCCGCTCGTCACTGTCCACCCGGAGATGGTGCCCACATTCGACACACACCATCCAATTGCCCTGCAGATCCTTGGTGTAGGTCAACACACCGCAGGCCGGGCACTTAGTCCAGAGACCATCGGCCACCTCCCTTTCCTGGGGGGATTGGGGCTGGAGCACTGGGGGCTCAGCTTTTTCACGGTTGGCAAACCAATCAAATAGAGACATATTTGTTCGGGGACAGTGGCGATCGCCGGGGTAATCCAGAATACATTCGCCATTCTACCAAGATCGTTGACCCCGCTTTGGCGATCGCCGGGTTGTCAGGGCTACAAAAGCCATTATTGCGTGGAACCTTGCAACACCCAGGTATCCTTACTGCCGCCGCCCTGGGAAGAGTTGACCACCAAGGAACCTTTGCGGAGGGCAACCCTAGTCAAGCCACCGGGATGGACATAAATTTCATCGCCCCGGTTAAGGATATAGGGACGGAGATCCACATGACGACCCTCCACCTGATCGCCGATCAAAGTGGGTACTCGGGAAAGATTTAGCACCGGTTGGGCAATGTAGTTACGGGGATTATGGCGAATGCGTTCGGCAAACTGGGCCCTTTCCTGGGGGCTGGCACTGGGGCCCATCAACATACCGTATCCCCCAGCTTCGTTGGCGGATTTGACCACCAATTCCGCCAGATGATCCAGCACATAATTTCTATCTTCTTCTCGCCAGCAAAGATAAGTGGGCACATTGGCCAAGAGGGGTTCTTCCTTGAGATAGTAATTAATCATCTCTGGCACATAGGCATAGATGACCTTATCATCCGCCACGCCCGTGCCGGGAGCATTGGCCAGGGCCACCCGCCCTTGGCGATACACTTCCATCAACCCTGGTACTCCCAGAAGGGAGTCTGGCCGAAACACCTCTGGGTCAATGAAATCATCATCCAGACGGCGATAGACCACATCCACCCGTTGTAAACCCTTGGTGGTACGCATTTGTAGATAGCCATCGGCCACCACTAAATCCCGACCTTCCACCAACTCCACCCCCATTTGTTGAGCCAGGAAGGAATGCTCAAAGTAAGCAGAATTATTAATACCAGGGGTTAACACCACCACCACCGGGGCGGCTAAGTGGGGCGGAGCCAGGTTCAGCAAAGTTTCCAGTAATTGGCTGGGGTAACTGTCCACCGGTTGGATGGGAATAGTTTGGAACATATCGGGAAAAGTGCTTTTCATTACCCGCCGATTTTCCAAGACGTAGGAAATGCCGGAGGGCACCCGCAGGTTATCTTCCAGCACAAACCATTTACCTGCGCCATCCCGCACTAAATCAGTGCCAGTGATATGACACCACACTCCGGCGGGGGGCTTGATACCAATGCAGGGCTTCAGAAAACCACTGGCGGATTCAACAATGTCCAGGGGCACAATGCCGTCTTTAACAATATTTTGGGGGCCGTAAATGTCGGTCAAAAAACAGTTCAGAGCTTTGATGCGCTGTTTCAAACCTTTTTCGAGCGATCGCCATTCGGCTTCGGCAATGATGCGGGGAATAATATCTACGGGGAAAATACGCTCCACTCCCTGGTCATCGTTGTAAACCCGAAAAGTGACCCCTAGGTTAAAAAGGGCAATTTGGGCCGTTTCGTGGTGTTGCCTGAGAATTTCCGGCGATAACTGCCCCATCCAGTCGATGAGGGGAGCCGCCTGGGGTCGGGGTTGTCCTGGGGCGAAAAAAAGTTCGTCGTAGAAATTGCCTGGGTCGTAGCTCTGAAGTTGCATGGTTCCCCATCGATGGTGGTCTAGGCTTGGGCCATGGTGCCATTGGTGATCAGTTTTTGGCTATTTGCAGAGTGAAAGTGTTTTGCCAACTCCAGTCGCTAACCCTTGGCCACGGTCCCATTATTCAGCTTGGAAGGAAACGGGGGCAGCGGTTGTAATTGAAGCGACAATTTCCTGGGTAATTTGGCTTTTGTAACAAAATATTACAAAAATGCAGGCATAGTGGCTTAATGGCTTGACAGGATAGTGGCGCGTGATTAAATTGGGGTACTATACCCGATGGGTAACCTAATCATTAGTGATATGCAGGACAAGCAAAAGGTCACACTTTATATGCCGCCGGGCATCCATCGGCAACTCCGAATTCGCTCAGCCATTGACGCTGAATCTATGTCGGCGATCGTAGAACGGGCCATTGATTTTTACCTCAAGCACCCGGACAAGGTCGAAGCCGAAGAAAAGTCCGCCTATGGCAAAACCCATCAAGTACATATCTGCCCCGAATGCGACGCTGCCATGGTGATGCGGGACGGACAGATGATGTCCCTGAAGGATCAGCCCAGTGTCCTGAACGACAACGAAGAGTCTTCCCTACCTCTGGTGGAGGATGCTCCGGCAACCGCCGATGTTGATGGGGAAAAGATGCTGATTCCCTGCTAAGTCGACCAACATTTCAGTTGGCCCTAGGCAAAATCATTCACATCGATTTCCTGTTCATTCCTTTCCTTCCCTCAATTTTTGGTCGAACCCATGCAAGAAGAGCTGAGTGTACTGCTGAAAGCTCAATACCCCCTGATTTATCTCGTTACTTCTGAGGAAGAACGGGCTGAGCAAGCGGTGTACCGCATCGTTCAGGAGGTCACCCGGCACCAGCGGCTATTTGTTTGGACTGTGACCCATGGCTTCCGGGAATACGGCGTTGCCCAACAGAAAACCCACCACAATACCATCTCCCCTGAGGCGGCGATTGAGTGGGTGGTGCGCCAGGAACCGGGCATTTTCATTTTCAAAGACCTCCATCCTTTCATCTCGTCTCCGGCGGTGACCCGGTGGTTACGGGAGGCGATCGCCAGCTTTAAGGGCACAGAAAAGGCGATCATACTCATGTCTCCCTACCAGGAAACCCCCATTGAACTGGAAAAGGATGTGGTGGTGTTGGATTTTGCCCTGCCCGATTTGGTTACCCTCGATGGGGTGCTGGGGCAACAGTTGGGTAAGTCTCGCCATGCCCTGGGAGAAGATTCCCGGGAAAAACTCCTTAAGGCAGCCCTGGGATTAACCAAAGATGAGGCGGAAAAAGTCTACCGCAAAGCCTACGTCAAAGCAGGCCAGTTAACCGAAGGGGAGGTGGAAATTGTCCTCTCCGAGAAAAAGCAGTTAATCCGCCGCAACGGCATCCTTGATTACATTGAGGAGGATGAAACCATCCGGGCCGTAGGGGGATTGGAGGAACTGAAAAAATGGTTAACCCAACGCTCCGACGCTTTTACGGAAAGGGCCCGGGAGTACGGTTTGCCCCAACCCAAGGGCATGCTGATCCTGGGGGTGCCCGGTTGCGGTAAATCCCTCATTGCCAAAACCACTTCCCGGCTTTGGGGTTTGCCCCTCCTACGCCTGGATATGGGGCGGGTCTACGACGGTTCCATGGTGGGGCGATCGGAAGCTAATCTCCGCAACGCCTTGAAAACCGCCGAGTCCATTTCTCCAGCTATTTTGTTCATTGATGAATTGGACAAAGCCTTTGCCGGGGGAGCCGGTTCCGGGGATTCCGACGGCGGTACCTCCAGCCGCATCTTTGGTAGTTTCCTCACCTGGATGCAGGAAAAAACTTCCCCTGTATTCGTTATGGCTACGGCCAACCGGGTCGATCGCCTGCCAGGGGAATTTCTCCGCAAGGGACGGTTTGATGAGATTTTTTTCGTTGACCTACCTTCTTCCGAAGAGCGGGAAGCCATTTTCCGCATTCACCTCCATAAACGGCGCAAAGACACTTCCCGTTTTGACCTGGGGGAATTGGCCCGCACCTCCGACGGTTTTTCCGGAGCAGAGATTGAGCAGGCGATCGTAGCGGCTATGTACGAAGCCTTTGCCCAAGAAAGAGAATTTAACCAGCTCGACATTATCGCAGCGATCAAATCGACGTTGCCCCTGTCGCGCACTATGGTAGAGCAGGTCACCGCGCTTCGTGACTGGGCCCGACAAAGGGCTCGGCCTGCCTCCGCTTCTGTGGCTGAATATCAGCGACTGGAGTTCTAACAAGCTTTCTCCTGTTCCCGCAGGAGCAAAGACTAACCGTTGGGTTAGTAGTTTAAGATAAGCCGTTTTGATGGCGGCATTTCCCACTTCTCAATTGTTGTTGTTGACTTTTTTCTCTGGAGGAAATCCACCATGTCTCATTTCAGCACTCTCCGTACTAAGATCACGAACGCTGAAGTTTTAACATCTTCCCTCAATGACCTCGGTATCACCACCAAGACCGAAGCTGATGTGCGGGGCTACAATGGCCAACGCATCCGGGCTGACATTGTAGCCGTTTTGGATGGTGACTACGATTTAGGCTGGTCCCGCAACAGTGATGGTTCCTTCGACTTGATCGCTGATCTTTGGGGTGTGGCTAAAAAGCATAATCAGACTGAGTTGATCAATTCCATCAACCAGAAGTATGCCGTTAACCAAACCTTGGCCGAGGTAAAACAACGGGGCTTACAAAACGCCAACGTGAAGTTAGTCGTCCACTAAACTGCATCCCTTTGTTTCTGCAAAACGATTAGGATTTTTGGTGCGTTCCCAAGCCTCTTCTGGTAGCTGTCTTGATTGCAGGACGGCTGCTTTTTTCTGTCCATATTCCGTTAAGCTTGGGTATGGGCTGGTTCCATTGTCTTATTGATTAAGACGGTTTTTTGGTCTTTTTTTTGCTCCCATGTCTATTCCCCCTAGTGCTCTGGCTGATGTAGCCCACTATCTTGAAGAACAGGATGAGGGGCAAAGGATAAAAAAGTTACTCTTTTGTTTGTCGAAAAAATACTGGGAAAATGATCCCAATGTGCTCGACAGTAATGGTTTGGACGCCCTACTAATGGAGTTGGTAGTACAAAAACCAACGATCGAACAATTTACCTTTTCCCTCTATAAGCTAGTCAAAACCCTCAACCGCCCTAAGGTTTATGCGGCGGTGGCTAAAACCATACTGGACCAGTTGGGGCCAATTTATACGGCCTATGGAAAAACAGCTATACCAGAAGATGTTAAGGGCGAGGATGGGGCGATCGCCGCGATGCCCATGGAAACTGAAACCCCAGCTCCCATACATAGGGTGGTGGATCCCCAATACGTGGCCACCCAAGTGGCTCACATTCTGGTGCAGCATCGGGAACAAGCCCGTATTCAAAAGTTAATTTTTGCTGTGGCCCGGGGTTATTGGGAAAACAATCTCCAGGCGATCGAACAGGTGGGGCTAGCCAACTTATTGTTGGAGTTGCGGCAACGTTATCCTACCCCTGGTCAGTTACAGGAAGGCTTTAGTCAGATTGTCAACAACATCAACAAAACTACTTTCTATCTGGCGATCGCCAGGTTAATTCTGGAGCAAATGCAGGGCTTGTATGACAGTGGCCCTGGGTCGGAAGAACAATCGTCGCCATCCCACCAGGCAACCCAAGCAAATTTGATGGCGTCTGACTCTCCTAGCCCGGCGGAAAGCCAACTCAAATCCCTGGCCACATCCATCGTTGATTTTGACGCGTTGCCCATTCCCGCTCCTCCCCCCAGGCCCCGCCCAAGTGAACCAATTCTGACGGTGTTGGGGGCGGTGGTCCCCTCTCCTCCGGGTACCCCCCTCCAAGCCCACACTGAGAAGAAGGAATACAACCTGTTTGAGATCCGCTCAGAGATTATGCAATATACCAATCCCTTGCGGGCAAAAGTTTTACTTTTTTCGGTGTTGTTCCAAAGTTGGGACGAACATAACCCAGACTGGAGTTTAGTGCGTAGTTATGCCCTAGATGACCTAGTAGAGCAACTTATCCTGAGTCGTAGGCGGCCCAACGAGGTGGAAATTAAGCTCAATGCCTTGGCGAACCAAATGTTTGACCAGGAGGAATATCAACAAACCGCCCAAACTCTGATCAAAATTATTAAACCCCTATTGTAGTTTCGTTTAGAATTGAACCGCCAACGGAGATTTTCAGGACCAATGCTGGTGCAAATACGGGGTAAATTACGGCGGGGCGTAGGACTGGTATTACTATTCGTTCTCACAGTGGGGTTGGGCATTGGTAACCCAGTGTGGGCCAATGGTAAAACGGAAATTTTTTGGGATAGCTGGGGAGTACCCCATATTTTTGCTGCCAATGAAACCAAGTTAATGGAGGCTTTTGGTTGGGCCCAGGCCCGGGGCCACGGAGATTTACTCCTCACCTTGTATGGGGAAGCAAGGGGCAAAGGAGCGGAATATTGGGGCATTGATTACCTTGACAATGATCAGTATGTCCATACGATGAATATCCCTCGGCGATCGGAGGTGTGGTTAAATGCCCAAACCCCAGCCATGCGCCGTGATCTGGAAAGTTTTGCCCAGGGTATCAATAATTATTTCCAACAACATCCCGATTTCAGTCAGCCCAGTTTGCGCCAGGTATTGCCCATCACAGCCCAGGATGTGGTGGCCCATGTACAGAGATTATTACTGTTTGAGTTTGTTACTAATCCCCAAGCCGTTGCTAGCCTCGCAGGACAAATACCAGAAGCTAACGTACCCATTGCCTCCAATGCCTGGGCGATCGCCCCTAAGCAAACTGAATCAGGCCATGGGCTATTACTAATCAATCCCCATTTACCCTGGGGGGGGCAATTTCGTTTAACGGAGGCCCAATTGGTGGCCCCTGGCATGGATCTGACCGGGGCGGCCTTTGTGGGAACTCCTGTGCCGGCCATGGGTTTTAACAATGATTTGGGCTGGAGCTTAACAGTCAATTATCCCCATAACGTGGGCAAATATGCCCTTACTTTGGCAGAAGGGGGCTATGAATGGGACGGGGAAGTTAAATCCTTCGATCGCCGTAATAATCAAGTCAAAATTCTCCAGGGCAATGGCAGTTACCAAACTTTGCAATGGGAAGCCCTAGAAAGTGTGACGGGCATTGTGGTGGCCCAGCGGGGAGGCAATGCTTACACCCTCAAAATTCCTGGTTTGGACCGCAGTGGGGCCATCAGTCAGTTTTTGCACATGGGTAAAGCCAAAACCCTAGAACAGTTTGAAGCGGCTTGGCAAAAGCAACAAATTCCCATGTTCAATGTGCTCTACAGCGATCGCCAGGGCAATATTTTTTATCTATACAATACTTTGACCCCTATCAGGGAAGGCAGTTGGCAAGATTGGGACCGTCTGCAGCCGATTAACCGCAGTGCCGATTTAAACTCTGATTACTACATCTATGAACAATTGCCCAAGCTAACGAACCCCGCCAGTGGTTGGCTCCAAAACAGCAATGATCCCCCCTGGACCAGCACCTTTCCCCCGGAGTTGGATGCGGCGGATTATCCTCCCAGTCTGGCCGCGCCGGATCTAAGCTTTGCTCCTTCTTTGCTGCGTACCCAACGGTCAATTAAATTGCTGAAAAATAACTCTTCCCTAACTTTTGAGCAGTTTAAGCAAAAAGTCTTTGACAGCCAGATGGAATTAGGCGATCGCATTGTGCCTCTACTGGTGTCGGCCGCTAAAGTCTTGGCTAACCCCATTGGTATTGAAGCGGCGGAAGTGCTCCAGGCCTGGGACAAACAGGCTAACCCCGATAGTAGGGGAGCGGTATTGTTTATGCTCTGGGCCCTGACCATTGGCGCAGATAAAGTTTTGGGCGGTCAATGGAATCCCGCTGACCCCCTCAATACCCCCAGCGGCATGGCGGACATTAACAAGTTCATGGCGGTGCTGGAAGGGGTGGCGGCCCAGGTGAAATTTCTCTACGATGATTTGGCGATCAGTTGGGGAGAAGTAGTGCAAATGCAGGTCGGGAATTTTACTGCTCCTGCCAACGGTGCTCCCAGTAACCTAGGCAGTTTTCGGGTCTTGGCCCTCAGCACCATTGCCAACCAAAGATTTCAAGCAGTGGCCGGAGATAGTTACCTGAGCTTAGTGGAATTTGCCGATCGCCCCCGGGGCCAGAGTATTTTGGTCTATGGCAATGCCAGCCAGCCCGATTCCCCCCATAACGGTGACCAGTTGGAACTTTACAGTAAAAATCAACTGCGACCGGTGTGGCGATCGCCAAGGGAAATCAAGGCCCATCTGGAAAAGGAAGAAATTCTCTAAAACTGGGAAAAACAATCATGGCGGCATTATTTATTGTGCTAGAAGGCATTGACGGGTCAGGGAAAACCACCCAAGGGGATCTCCTGTTGGCCCATTTTCAGCGCCAAGGCCTGGCCGCAGTGCTTAGCCCGGAACCCACCAATGGCCCCGTGGGCCGCTTAATTCGCCAAGCTTTACAGGGAGATTTATTTACCTACAACGATGCCCGACAATTTGAAGCCCAGATGGGTTATTTATTCGCTGCCGATCGCCATTACCATCTCTACCATCCAGGGGATGGAGTGGAGGCAAAATTAGCCCAACAATGCCACGTAATCACCACCCGCTACTATTTTTCTTCTCTCGCCTATAATTGCCACACAGAGGCCGACTGGGAATTTGTTCAACGCTTAAATCAATCTTTTCCCCAGCCTGACTGGGTAATTTACCTAGACCTCCCGGTGGATTTGGCCCTACAACGCCTTGGCGATCGCCAGCAACTGGAGGACCAAGCCCCGAGGGAATGTTACGAACAACGGGAAAAGCTAATCAGTGTCCACCGCAATTACGACAGAATTTTTGCCCATTACCAGGGCCAACTTTGTCGCCTGGATGCCAGCCTGCCGGTGGAGCAACTACACCAAGCCATTATCACCAAAGTTGAGGAAATGCTGTGAGTAGATTTTGCCCTCGGTTCCGGTTATGGGGACGGCTAGTGCCGGGAGTAATCCTCGGCCTACTGCTTTTTATCGGATTGGCCCCTTGGGTGCAAGCTCAAATAAAACTTCCCCTAAATTTTTCCCCACCAATCTTGGTGAGTTCACAGCCCAGTAATGCCCTCAACGTCCAACAGGTAAACGAGCTTACCACGGACCTTGAAGGTAAATGGGCAGGAATTTACGAAAACTATTTCCAAGAAGATTTCTCTAGCCTGGGTTTAACCACCGAGGAAATTGGTAAAAAATTAGCTTCTCTACAGCAACAAACGGGGCAAAAAGCGGCCATTTTTTGGATTAATCCCGAAGCAGATGGGGTTTCCATTTGTCTGTTAACCGGCGATCGCCCAACGGTGGGGGTAAAGGTGCTGGATACGGCGGAACAAAATTTGATGGCCACCGCGGAAATGTTTGCCCTGCAAGTGAGTGATCCCCGCAACCAAAATTATCGAGCCACCGGCAAAAAGTTATATGACTGGTTGATTGCTCCTGTGGCGAACGAATTGAAAGCCAATGCCATTGACACCCTAATTTTTTGTGTGGGTCCTAAACTGCGCTCTCTCCCCTTTGCCGCCCTCTATGACGGGGAGAAATTTTTAGCCGAGCAATATGCCATCACCCGTATTCCTGGTTTTAACCTGACAGAGTGGGGCCCCACCGACCTGAGTCAAGCAAGAATTCTGGCTATGGGATCTTCGGAATTCACGGATGCTGAACCGTTACCGGGGGTGGCTTTGGAGATTGCCAACATTACCCCCCAACCCTGGCCCGGGGTTGCCATGCTCAACCAACAATTCACGATACAAAATTTGCAGGCGGCCCGCCAACAACAGCCCTTTCCCTTGGTGCATCTGGCCACCCATGCGGAATTTAATGCCGGTTCCCCCGCCGACTCCTACATTCAGTTTGTTAACAGTCGCTTGAACCTCAAGGAAATTAGGAATTTACAATGGCAGAATCCTCCCGTTGATCTTTTAGTGCTCAGCGCTTGCACCACTGCCTTGGGTAATACTCAGGCGGAATTGGGGTTTGTGGGCCTGGCTCTGCAATCTGGGGTCAAATCAGCCCTGGGTAGTTTGTGGCGGGTCAGTGATCTGGGCACCATGGCTTTGATGAGTGAATTTTATTGGCAGTTAAAAGCTAAATCCTTCAAGGCCCAAGCTCTGCAACAGGCCCAAATCAGGATGATTAATGGGGAAATTAACCTCGATGCTGGAGAATTGCACACTTCCCGGGGGGCGATCGCCGTGGAGGATGAATTATTAACGTTGAGAAATCCCGAACTTTCCCATCCCTACTATTGGGCAAGCTTTTCCCTGATTGGCAATCCTTTTTAGAAGTTACTTCAACTGCTCACCACCACCAGATCCTGGAAAAGATAAAGCCAAGGGCGATCGCCAAGATTTTGCTAGGATCTGCCTGTTGACCCAACTTAGATCATTAAAAACTTATGTTCTTGCTACACACCATGATTCGAGTGGGAGATTTAGACAAATCCCTGCAATTTTACTGCGACATTTTGGGGATGAATTTACTCCGCAAAAAAGACTACCCCAGTGGGGAATTTACCCTCGCTTTTGTGGGTTATGGCAAAGAATCGGAGAACGCGGTGATTGAGTTAACCCATAACTGGGGCACCGATAAATACGATTTGGGTAATGGTTTTGGCCACATTGCCCTGGGGGTGGAAGACATTTATAGCACCTGCGACAAAATCAGAGATAAGGGAGGGAAAGTGGTGCGGGAACCGGGGCCGATGAAGCACGGCACCACCGTCATTGCTTTTGTGGAAGATCCCGATGGCTACAAAATTGAATTGATCCAAACTTCCTCAAAGAAAGATTAGGTTCACACTGCTGAGGTGCAGTCCTAACTTCTATAACCATTGCAGTTGAGTAATCTAAGAGCGTGTTTGAAAAGCCCCCCTGGCCCCCCAAGTTTGGGGGGAAACTAAGTCAAAGTCCCCCAGTATTGGGGGATTTAGGGGGCAGAATCAGACTTTATAAACAGGTTCTGAGTACCCGATCGCCGATTGTTTTTGTTAAGGGGACAGGTCTTGCCAGTCCCCCAAACTTACTGGAAATTTGGCGAGTTGATGGGGGAAAGTACAAAACTTGCAATGGTTCCCTAGGTAGACAATCCTATCCCTGGGAGGGGATCAAACCGATTGGGGGGTAGCCAACAGCAGTACCCGTTCCAATAATTGGGGGGCAAACCGTTGGCACCACACAGCCAGATGACTCTGCCAACCCACCAAAATTTCACTACGGTTTTGTTTTAAACCTTTGACTAAGGATTGGGCCACTCGACCGGCGGTCATGGCTCTGACCCAGCGGAATTTTTGTAAACCCTTGGCCATATCCGTGTCGGTCAGGGTGGGTAGCAGGGTAACCACAGCGATGTTATGGCGGGCCAGTTCTCCCCGCAGAGCTTGGCTAAAGCCGAGAATGGCAAACTTAGTGGCGGAATAGGTGGCCATGGTGGGGGCCGCCACTTTGCCCATCAAACTAGAAACGTTGACAATGGTGCCCTCTTTTTGGGAGACCATGCGTCGGGCCACGCAACGGGTGATGCAATACAGACCCATTAGGTTAAGGGAAATTTCTTGGTAAACTTCCGGGAAGCGGCTATGGAGAAAGGGATTTTGGTGGGCAACCCCGGCACAGTTAACCAGCAAATGGATGGGGCCATGGTCCCGCCAAGTTCTGGCGATCGCCGTGTTGACGGCCACGGGTTGGGTTAGGTCCAGGGGCAAGGCAATGGCCTGTAATCCGGGATGTCGTTGTTCTAATTCGTCAGCCAATGTTTGCAGACTGGCGTGGTTACGGGCCACAAGGATAATTTTTCCCAGACCTTGTTTGGCTAGTTCTTCGGCGATTGCCCGGCCGATGCCCCGGGAAGATCCGGTCACTAAAGCAGTTTTGTTGAGTAAATTCATTGCTTACCTCCTATGGAATATGAGGCGTGTTCTCCCTGGGAATAGATACGGAACAAATGCCGACAGGGAGAAATTTTTGGGTTAATGGGTTAAGTACGATATTGGAGAAATTGGTTCTCCGTAACCCCAAAGCGGGGCACTAACTTTGCATTCCAGGTGCTAGCGGGGAATGGACAAGACAGTGCTATGACCTAGGCCTACCTAGAAATCACGGCCATGGTTCAACCTAAAAGCGATGGGAAAAATTAACGAACCAAGGGGAGACAAACGGTGCTCCAGACAATGACGGGCATAATTTTTGACCTAGACCCCGAACCATTGCCTCGAATAGTTCTTCAGTCTGGGGTGTGGTGGCTTGACTGGCACTGATGCATGGGGAGCATGGTAAACGCCTCCTAAAATTGTTTCAGCGTGGTTAAATGCACTCTCTGAAGCACACGCTAACAGATCAAACAAGAAACAGCAACAATTCTTAATATTTCGGGGCCAGTTTGGCGATCGCCCCTGGCTGGAGAGGCAGTTTTTCCTATGTCCTTTGTCGCCCTGATGTGAGAATTTGGAGTATCCCTTCTGAGATTGCCTGGGCAGTCAGTGATGGGAGGGTCAATTTTTGTTCAGTGCTATGCGTATTTACGGCAATCGCCTCCTGAAAACCCTACCGGGGCAACAGACTAGACCTACCACAGGGAAAGTCCGCCTGGCATTATTCAACATTTGGCGGGGAGAAATTCAGCACTGCCACTGGTTGGACCTCTGTGCGGGCAATGGCACCCTGGGGGCTGAGGCCCTGTGTCGGGACGCGGACAAAGTAGTGGCGATCGAGCAGTCTGCCAAAGTTTGCACCATCATCAAAGAAAATTGGCAAAAACTAGCGAAGCCTGGGCAACAATGGTCAGTTTTGCGGGGAGATGTGCTGAAATTGCTCCCAAGCTTGGCAGGACAAACCTTTGACCGCATTTACTTTGATCCCCCCTATGGCAGTGGACTATACAACCCTGTTTTAACCCTGGTGGGGGAATTGCAAATTCTCAGCCCCACTGGAGAAATGGCAGTGGAATATGACCGACACCATTGGCAGCCACCGGAGCAGATTGCTGGGTTGGAATTAATGCGTCAAAAAAAATATGGGTTGAGCAATTTAGCTTTTTATTGGCGGGAGCAAGGGGAAGCTTTGCCGATATAGTATTCTAGGTTGGCCCACCGCCGGATTGTGAAGTTTTGTTGTGAAGGGCGATCGCCGGGTGCGGCCCTGGATAGTGCCTTCTATTTTGTTGATGTTGATCTGATTTACCCCCATCTAGCCATGCGTGTTGCCCTGTTTACGGAAACCTTTTTGCCCAAAATTGATGGAATTGTCACCCGTCTGAAGCACACAGTGGAAAATCTGCAACGCCAAGGGCATCAGGTATTGGTCTTTTGTCCAGAGGGGGGGCTCAAGGAATATAAAGGGGCAAAAATCCATGGAGTGAAGGGCATGCCTTTACCCCTTTACCCAGAACTAAAACTGGCTTTCCCGTCGCCCCAAATTAAACAGGCCCTGCTGAAATTTCAACCAGACCTAATCCATGTGGTCAATCCAGCGGTATTGGGCTTGGGAGGCATCTATTACGCTAAAAATTTGCATATTCCCCTAGTGGCTTCCTATCACACCCATTTACCCCAATATTTGCAACATTATGGTCTAGGGGCCCTGGAAGGGGTGCTGTGGGAACTGTTAAAACTGGCCCATAACCAAGCGGAATTAAATCTTTGCACTTCCTCCGCCATGGTGCAGGAATTAGTCAACCACGGCATTGAACGGGTGGATTTATGGCAACGAGGGGTAGATACGGAACTGTTTCAGCCCCACCTGAAATCGGCCCAAATGCGGCAAAAACTGTCCCAGGGTCACCCTGACGATCCCCTATTTTTATATGTTGGTCGGGTTTCGGCGGAAAAACAAATCGATGAAATTAAGCCAGTGCTCGAGGCCATTCCCCAGGCCCGGTTGGCGATCGTGGGGGATGGACCTAACCGAAAAAATTTAGAAGCCCATTTTGCTGGCACTAATACCTATTTTGCCGGCTATATGCAGGGATTAGAGTTGGCGGCGGCCTTTGCTTCCGCTGATGCGTTCATTTTTCCTTCCCGTACTGAAACCCTGGGCTTAGTACTTTTGGAAGCTATGGCGGCGGGCTGTCCCGTGGTAGCGGCGGCCTCTGGGGGCATTTTAGACATTGTCACCGATGGTGAAAACGGTTACCTGTTTGATCCCGCTGTGGCAGGGGGAGTGGTGCAAGCCACCCAAAGGTTAATGTCCGCCCCTGGCGATCGAGAACTCTTGCGACAAAACGCTCGGCAAGAAGCGGAACGATGGGGTTGGCCAGCGGCCACCAGACAATTGGTGGACTACTACCAACTGGTAGCCTATGGGGAAAATGACGCTCCGTTAGCGGCTTAGGGTATAGCTTGCCACCCTCTGACTGTAGACAACAACTCGCTAAACCGTTACCAATCCTCGCAAACTTTCCCTCCAAACTTCGGGAAATTGGGGGGCATTTAAACTCCGAAAAAAATTTCCCCCGGCACAACCAAGGGGAAGAATACAATTATTTTTTCAAGAATGCCGAGGGCCTTTTGGATCTTTACCCCCATTCAGAACTTGACTGAATTTCTTCCCAGGGTTGGGAGAGTAATAATTGTGGCAAACAAAAAATCAATCAAGCCATTCCGTGTGGAAAAATTCTCCCCTCGGCTTATCAGTCCGTTCATAGGTGTGGGCCCCAAAGTAATCCCGTTGCGCTTGAGTCAGGTTTTGGGGAAGCACCGCCCGCCGGTAACTGTCAAAGTAATCCAACGAGGAACTAAAGGCCGGCACTGCAATGCCCATTTCATTGGCCAGCATCAACACTTCTCGCCATGGCCCCTGGCGATCCAAAATACTTTGCTTGAATTCCGGAGCTAGAAGTAAATTGGGCAACTGGGGATTGTCTTTAAAAGCTTTCTTGATCTTGTCTAAAAAGCCAGCTCGGATAATGCAACCCCCTTTCCAAATGCGGGCAATTTCCGGCAGGTTAACGTCGTAGCCAAATTCCTGGGAAGCTTTGGCAATTAGGGCCATGCCCTGGGCATAGGAACACATTTTCGAGCAATAGAGGGCATCCCGCACCTTAGGAATCCAGGCTTCTACGTCCCCACTAAAGGTTTTACTGGGACCCGACAGTTGACCGGAAGCGGCCACCCGTTCTTCTTTGAGGGAAGACATTACCCTGGCGTTAACGGCGGCGTAAATAGTGGGAATGGGCACTCCTAATTCCAAACCACTCATCACCGTCCAGCGTCCTGTGCCCTTTTGGCCGGCGGCATCAAGGATGTAGTCAATTAAATGGCCTCCGGTTTCGGGATCCTTTTTAGCAAAAATGTCGGTGCTGATTTCAATCAGGAAGGAGTTTAACTCATCGGTTTGATTCCATTGGCCAAAAACTTCGTGGAGTTGTTCGTTGCTCAAGCCGAGGCCATTTTTCAAGATGTCGTAGGCTTCAGCGATTAGTTGCATATCGCCATACTCAATGCCGTTGTGGACCATTTTGACGTAATGTCCTGCTCCCCCTGGGCCAATAAAAGTCACACAGGCGGGATTATCGGGGTCTTCCACCTGGGCGGCAATTTTAGTCAGAATGGGTTCCAATTCTTTGTAGGCGGCCGGGGTACCACCGGGCATCAAACTAGGACCCAGTAATGCGCCTTCTTCCCCTCCACTGACTCCCATGCCGACAAAGCCCAGGCCGGTGGCTTCCAAATCTTTGGTGCGACGTTCCGTATCTTCATAAAGGGAGTTGCCACCATCAATGATCATGTCCCCTTCTTCCAACAGGGGCTTCAACTCATTGATCACTGCATCCACGGGTCCCCCAGCTTTGACCATTACAAGGATTTTACGGGGGCGTTCCAACAGTTGGACAAATTCTTCTACGGTGTAGGCGGCTTTGATATCTTTGCCCACAGCCCGTTCGGCCATGAATTTCTCAGTTTTGTTGGGGGAACGGTTAAACACGGCGATGGGAAAGCCTCGACTTTCCACGTTGAGGGCAAGATTTTCCCCCATTACCGCTAGTCCAATTACCCCAAAAGTTCGCTTAGTCATAATAGCTACGTTAAATTGCACAGTCGGGCAAGGTTAATTTCCTTAAGGGTACATCGCATTTTTTGTTTGCTACCCCTGGGGCAAAATTTTTCTCCCTTTGCTTCCATTCTGACCCGGCTTAGTTTGGCGGTGGCTAGGTTCATCGGCGATCGCCTTTTGATCCGTAGATATTATTCTTAGTTAAATGGCTCTGGCTCTGGCGATCAGAGTTTATAAAGAAATTTCTTCGTGGGTCAAAGCAATTCCTTCGTCTTTACAGGTTTGTTTGATAAGAATTAGCTGACTGGGCTTAATGGCTCCAAAAAGATGAATCCTCAACGAATGATTGGTGTAATATCTGCCATAACTTTTGACTTGCCCGATCGCCGCTTTCCAGTTCTTGGCGGTCTTGACTTCAATAATTTCGGTCTTGGTCAGAATATCTATCCTGCCAACGGGGGTTTGAACTTCGATGTCTCCCCCCAATTTTTTCGCTAACCTTTTTTGATACCAAGACTCAGGATGCTTTTGTCCACTGGGAAAACTTTCCCCCAATGTGACTTTTTTCTCCCTTTCCTGCCCATTAACTGCATCGATGAGATCCCTAACGAATCCCCTAACAAGACTCTGGAATGGATCTGGTTTGGGCATTATTCACCGCCAAACATTTTGTACAGCCCATAGCCAGCTAATCCAACTACCGCACCAGCGGCGGCGATCGGGGCCATTCCTATTCCTATGGCCGTTCCAGTAAGAGCTAATCCCATTCCACCTAATGCCGCAGATGTCCCTGCTCCAACTACCGCACCAGTAGCAATTGCCCCAACTGCCATTGGATCTTGACCTTCGATTGCTTTTTTTGCTCCAAAGGCGGCAGACCCAACCACCGCACCAGCGGCCGCAACTGGGGCCATCCCTATGCCAATCCCGGCCCCGGCAACGGTTAATCCCATCCCTCCAATAGTTGCGGAAAGTCCAGCCCCAGCTACAGTCCCGACTGCAATTGCACCAGCCGCAATATCGGTATCGTCAATTTGACTGTTTTCTTGATTCTCGTTTTTGTTATCCATGGTGGAGAGTCTGTTGGGATATGTGTTTGTGATGGAAACTTGAAGATTAAACGGCGATCGCCTATTGGACTGTGAACTTTCTGAGGGCAACTAAATTTGAAACTTAGAAAGGTTAATACTGGTTTTTAGAAAGATTGTCGAGCAATTGTCCTATTTCACTTTTGATAATTCAGTATATTTTGCTACAATTTTATGTTTCTTTACCTTTTGTCCCCTACCAAATGGCGATCGCCTCGATGATTGTGGCTTGATCAACTTCGAGGTCATTAGATGTGGGTATAGTTATTGAGTTTGGTTTAGGGGAGGTTCACCCCAATGCCACCTTTCTCCGCAATCGTTTTATTCTCCATGACAAAATCTCCTCAAAAGAAACAGTGGTTGGCCAATGCCTTACTGGTGCTGGGCAGTTTAGGTTTTGCCGTGGTGGTGGCGGAAGTGGCCCTGAGGTTAATGGGCATTGGTTATCCCAGTTTTTACCAAGTCGATCCCCAACGGGGCCATAGTTTAATTCCCAATTTCAGCTCCCGTTGGACCCATGAAGGCAATGGTTTGGTAAGAATTAATGCCGATGGCCTGCGCGATCGCCATTATGAAAAGGAGAAACCGGCGGATACCTATCGCATTGTGGTATTGGGGGATTCTTTTTCCGAAGCAATTCAGGTTGATGAAGATGAGACCTATTGGAGCGCCATAGAAAAAAATTTGCCTTCCTGCCCCGGCTTAACGGGTAAAACGGTGGAAGTAATTAATTTTGGTGTGGGGGACTACGGCACTGCCCAGGAATATTTAACTCTCCAGCACCATGCCATGGAATACCAGCCAGATTTAGTCTTACTGCAAATTTT
This sequence comes from Synechocystis sp. IPPAS B-1465, assembly GCF_003015225.1. GTDB lineage: Bacteria > Cyanobacteriota > Cyanobacteriia > Cyanobacteriales > Microcystaceae > Synechocystis. The sequence continues at coordinate 2,391,588 of NZ_CP028094.1, forward strand.
CACCGGCAATGACATTGTCAATAACTCTCGTCAACTCAGCCCTGGCGATCGCCTAGCGCCCTTTTGGGAAGAGGTGGATGGTAAATGGCAAATGCAGTTCGATTTTAAGGAAACAGCGGCCTATCAACGGCGGAATAGTGCCCCAAGACGATTCCTGTACAGCTTGATTAATCGGGTGCAGTTGCTACAAGTACTCAACGAAGCCAAACGACAATGGGTAACCCAGCGGACTTTAACCACCCAACAGCAAGGCAATGCTGACATCATTCCCGCTCTAGATTTCGACGTTAATTTATACCGGGAACCCACTGACCCCGCCTGGGAACAAGCTTGGGCCGCTACGGAATCTTTAGTCATAGCGACCAGTCAACTAAGTAGGGAAGAAAGTGCTGATTTTTTAGCAGTGGTGATTAGCAATCCTCCCCAGGTATATCCCGATCGCCAGGTGCGGGAAAAGTTAAAGCAGCTAGGGGCGGAGAATTTGTTTTACCCTGATCAACGGTTGAGCGCATTGGGACAACAGGAGGATTTTCCTGTGTTGACCCTGGCGAAAACCATGCAACAAAAAGCCGATGCGGAGCAAATTTATTGGCACGGTTTTGAGAACACCATCCCCGGAGTGGGTCATTGGAATGTTCAGGGCCATCAACTGGCCGGCGAATTAATTGGCGATCGCCTTTGCCAAATGGTGACAGAGCAAAAAAAGTAAAACGTTATCCTTTAATCTAAGTCCCGCAAAAGTTGAGCAAAATTAGCCGGGGATATGGGAACTGAAAGGATAAATGAGCAGAGGAAATCACTATGGAACGGCCTCTTTACTTCGACAACCACGCCACCACTGCCCTCGATCCTAGGGTACTGGAAGCCATGCTCCCTTACCTGACAGAGCAGTATGGTAATGCGGGCAGTGCCCATTTTTACGGTTGGCAAGCCTCAGCGGCAATTAAACAAGCTAGGCAAGAAATTGCCGAGACCATGGGGGCCCAACCAGAAGAAATTATTTTCACCAGCGGCGCTACGGAAGCTAATAATTTGGCCATTCGGGGAGTGGCGGAGGCGTACTTTGCCCAAGGGAAACACCTGGTGACGGTGGAAACGGAGCATCAAGCGGTGTTAGCTCCCTGTCGTTATTTGGAAACCTTGGGGTTTGAGGTGACCTATTTGTCAGTTCAATCCAGTGGTTTGGTGGATTTAACCGAGTTGGAAAAGGCTTTACGGCCCGATACCATTCTTGTTTCCGTGATGGCGGCCAACAATGAAATCGGCGTGCTGCAACCCCTCAAGGAGATTGGTGCTCTCTGTCGCCAACGCTCAATTATTTTTCATTGTGATGGGGCCCAAGCCTTGGGCAAAATTCCCCTCGACGTCCATCAACTTAACATTGACCTACTTTCCTTCACTGGGCACAAAATCCATGGACCCAAGGGCATTGGGGGATTATATCGCCGTCAAAATCCGGGGGTGAGGTTAGCGCCCCAACTGTTGGGGGGAGGGCAGGAAGGTAATTTTCGTTCCGGAACTCTGCCGGTGCCCCTGATTGTCGGTTTAGCCAAGGCTTTGACCATAGCTGGGGAAACTTTAGTGTCGGAAGGCGATCGCCAGCGACAACTGCGGGATCAACTCTGGCAAGGTCTGGCAAAAATTAGTGGGGTGGTGCTGAATGGGGACTACGAACAAAGGTTACCGGGCAACCTCAATGTCAGTATTACTGGGGTTGATCCCAAGGCTTTGCTAACTACATTGCAACCTCGATTGGCATTATCTTCCGGTTCCGCCTGTTCTTCCTACCGCACTGAAGCTTCCCATGTGTTGTATGCCCTGGGTCGGGACAAAACCAGCGCCCAAGCTAGTCTCCGTTTTGGTTTAAGCCGATTTACCACCGAGATAGAAATTGACCAGGCGATCGCCATTGTGACGGATACAGTAGCTAGGTTAAGGGCCGATGCTTCTAACCAGAGTTAAATTCCCGTAAGTTTCTCTTCCATGTGGCAATCAATTCGTTCCCTCATTTTTCAAACTCCCTGTCCTCTATGCCAAAAACCCAGTCAGGATCAACTTTGTCGGGATTGCACTGGACAAATTTTGAGCCATCGTTTTCCTCGTAAATTCCAGCAATGGCAAGGAAACTTTCCCCGCTTTGTTTGGGGACAATACGAAGGACAATTGCGGCGGGCTTTAACGGTGATGAAGTTTGAGCAACAGCCAGACATTGGCATTTGGTTGGGGGAACAGTTGGCAGAACAGTGGTTACAACAACCCCAAGCTAAAACTAAATTGCGTCCCCAGGTGGTGCCCATTCCCCTAAACGCTCGTAAGCAAGCCCAACGGGGATTTAATCAAGCTGAAAGAATTGCCGCTGGTTTTTGCCGCCTGACTGGTTATGTTCTCCACCCCCAAGCATTACAACGAGTTAAAGATACCCAAGCTCTGTTTGGTCTTAGCCCAGGCGATCGCCGCCGGGAATTGCAATCAGCTTTAGCCACGGGGCCAGGGTTTAACACTCGCCGACCCTGGTTGATTTTGGATGATATTATTACGACCGGCACCACCGCCCTAGAAGCCCGACGGATAATGGAAGAAAAGGGAGCTAAAGTGTTGGGTATCGTGGCGATCGCCGCACCGTCTTTTTCCCAGCCCATGGAACTTAGACAGCAATGATAATGATCATTTAACATAATATTTCTGTTGGTCTGTATTCAATCTCGTATTGTTAAAGCCCTATCGTTCCCTTTATTTTTGTCAATCCTATGCAGAAACAAGTCTCTCCCCTAGCCCGTGTCGCCCTTTGGTTGGGTGGTGTTAGTTTGACTGCAACCAGCTTGGTCATTCCCACCGCGGCCCAGGCCCAAAGTAGTCTCAATGGAGGTAGTGCCATTCCTCCTTTGAAGCCGATTCCCGAATCTACCTACACTCCTCCTGCTGCTCCCACCAGTACCCCTAGCAATCCAACTAGCCAGGCCTTGGCCACCCATATTGTGCTGGTACTGGGAGAACGGAAAGTTTACGCCTACCAAAACGATAAAGTTTTAGCAAGTTACCCGGTGGCAGTGGGCAAAAAAGGCTGGGAAACACCCCAAGGCAATTTCCAAGTAATCCAAATGGTGGAAAATCCCGTGTGGGAAAATCCCTGGAATGGCAAAAAAGTGGCCGCCAGCTTGGATGGTCCCATCGGTATCCGTTGGATCGGTTTTTGGAGTGACGGTAAAAATACCATTGGTTTCCATGGCACCCCGAAAAAACATGAGCATTTCCTGGGCACAGCGGCTTCCCACGGTTGCGTCAGAATGCGAAATCAAGATGTGGTGGCTTTGTTCAACATGGTGCAAAATGGCACCCCAGTGCGGGTAGTGCAGAAAAAATAGATGATTTGAACTGACTGAATCAAAACGGCGATCGTGTACAACCGTGAAGGATTATAGTCCCGGTTTCTGAGTTGTAACTTCTGATCGCCACTCAGGGTAATGGTGCAATACAGAGGAAATACCAATGGCGACAACCCTAATCAATCATATTGAGATCACGCCAGGAACCTGTGGTGGAAAACCTCGCATCGCTGGGCACCGGATCACAGTTCAAGACATCGTGATCTGGCACGAACGAATGGGACTATCTCCCGACGAAATCGTCCATCATTATCCTAGTATTACTTTAGCTGACGTTTATGCAGCTTTGTCTTACTATCACGATCACCTTGAAGAAATTAGGCAAGGAATTATTGATGATGAAATTTTTGCTGAAGAAATGCGGTCCAGTACCCCTTCTTTGATGGAAGCAAAATTAAGAAAAGTTCATGGCAAACAGGATTAAATTTCATCTTGATGAAAACATCAGCTATAGCATTGCCCTTGGCTTACGTCATCGCAGTCTTGATGTTACAACAACTCCGGAAACTGGTCTGCTAGGGGTTTCTGATCAAGAGCAGTTACAGTTTGCTGGGTCTGAAGGCCGAGTAATTTTTACCCAAGATACTGACTTTTTAAAATTAGCTCAATCATCTCCCGATCATACTGGCATCGCTTATTGTTCTCAACGAAATAAGTCGATTGACCAAGTTATTCAAGGATTAGTCTTGATGTGGGAAATTCTCGAACCAGAAGAAATGTGTAATCACATTGAGTTTTTGTAGTGTATTTACCACAGACAGATAGTGATAAATACCTATGGCGATCATGTCTAAGCATTAAGAATTGTATGGAAAGACGTAAAAAAATAATTGAACTAAATAAAGCTGAAAGTGAATCAGGATAAGCATTACAGAAGATTAAAAGCTCGATCAAAATGTAAAGTTACTGCTCGACAAGGTTAAGGCTTTTACCGACAATTTGAGGGTGAATTATGCCCCCGGAGTCTGAACCCTATGAAATTGGCCTATTGGATGTACGCTGGCCCGGCCCACATTGGCACCCTACGCATCGCCAGTTCTTTCAAAAACGTCCACGCCATTATGCACGCTCCGTTGGGGGATGATTATTTCAACGTCATGCGCTCCATGTTGGAACGGGAGCAGAATTTTACCCCTGTCACCACCAGTGTGGTCGATCGCCAAGTGTTATCGAGGGGTTCCCAGGAAAAAGTGGTGGACAACATTGTCCGCAAAGATGGGGAAGAAACGCCGGATTTAATTGTGCTGACCCCCACCTGTACCTCCAGCATTTTGCAGGAAGATTTGGCCAATTTTGTTGACCGGGCCCAGATGGATGCCCACTGTGATGTACTTTTGGCGGACGTGAACCATTACCGCTATAACGAATTGCAAGCTGGCGATCGTACCCTTAAGCAGATTGTCGAGTTTTACATCAAAAAAGCCCGGAAACAGGGTAATTTAGCCACGGAAAAAACAGCTAAGCCATCGGTGAATTTAATTGGCTTCACCACCCTAGGTTTCCACAATCAACATGATTGCACCGAGTTAAAGCGATTAATGGCGGATCTGGGCATTGAAGTAAACCTGATTTTGCCGGAAAAAGCCACGGTGGATCAATTGGCTAAAATTCCCCAAGCTTGGTTTAACCTCTGCCCGTACCGGGAAATTGGTTTGATGACAGCGGAATATTTGCAAGAAGAATTTGCCCAGCCCTACGTGGACATTACCCCCATGGGAGTGGTGGAAACGGCCCGTTGTATCCGCAAAATGCAACAGGTGTTAAATCAACAGGGTTTCGACGTTAACTACGAAGATTTCATCCAGCAACAAACCCGTCACGTCTCCCAAGCGGCCTGGTTTTCTCGCTCTATCGACTGTCAAAATCTCACGGGCAAAAAAGCAGTGGTCTTTGGGGATAATACCCATGCGGCCGCTATGACCAAAATTTTGGCCCGGGAAATGGGTATCCACGTTGTGCTAGCAGGAACCTATTGCAAATACGATGCCGATTGGTTCCGAGCCGAAGTATCTGAATACTGTGACGAAGTGTTGATCAGTGAAGACAACGGGGCGATCGCCGATGCCATAGCCAGGATTGAGCCGGCAGCAATTTTTGGCACCCAGATGGAACGCCATGTGGGCAAACGCTTGGATATTCCCTGCGGTGTGATTGCGGCCCCGATCCATATCCAGAATTTTCCCCTGGGCTACAAACCTTTCCTCGGTTACGAAGGGACAAACCAGATTGCCGATTTGGTGTACAACTCCTTCACCCTGGGCATGGAAGACCATCTGTTGGAAATTTTCGGCGGCCACGACACCAAGGAAGTGATCACCAAAGGCATTTCCAGTGACTCTGATCTAGGCTGGCACAGCACCGCCCAAGCAGAATTGAATAAAGTGCCAGGGTTTGTGCGGGGTAAAGTTAAACGCAACACAGAAAAGTTTGCCCGAGAGCGGGGCCTATCGGAAATCACCCTGGAGGTTATGTATGCCGCCAAGGAAGCCGTGGGAGCTTAAGGGTCTGTGGGCCAAAATTCTAGTTGCTTACTCAACCCTCAAATTTCCCCATCAAACCTTGGTGGGGATTGGCCACCATCAATTTTCGTGAACTTCCATTACAATCAAGCCTGTTATCCAACGGGTGAAAGATGTATATTCTCATTGGTGGCATGGGGAGCATGGGCTCCAATTTGGCCAAAAATCTGCTCAAAATGGGTCACACTGTGGCGGCGGTGGATACCGATCCCTTGGCCTGTCAGTATGCCCGGGAAAAAATTGGGGTGATGGCCTTTGAAGGCAGTGCGGTCAATACCTCAGTTTTACTAGAAGCAGGAGTTCGTAAAGCGGGGGCTGTGATTGCAGCGCTCCAGGAGGATGCCCTAAATTTGGCTTTAGTTACCCTGTCAAAACATTACGGTGTGCCGCAAATTGTCGTCCGCATGAGCGATGGGGATTTTGCTGAACCGTACCGCTTGGCCGGTGCCACCCACATTATCAGCACCACAGAATTGGCTCTTAATCGGGTAATTAATGCCATTGAGTATCCCCAAGTGGATGCCATGATGCACTTTGAACAGGGACAAATTGAAGTGCTCAAACTTTCTATTCCCCCCAATTGCACCATTGTGGGCCGTAGCGTGGCGGCGATCGCCCAGGATCCCCGTTTTCCCTCCGGTACATTGATTATTGGCTACCAGGCCAATGCCCATGAAGATCTAAAAATTCCCAACGGCAATACGTTGCTCGAAGATGGTTCCACCATTTTGGCTGTGACCAAACCGGAATTGGTGCGGCAATTGATTGATTTTATGGGGTTGTGTCAGTCTTGATGGAACACAGACCAATTTGATCAAAAAGACCGCAGATTAGAACAAAAAGCTGGTGCGTATATGCCCCACATATTGGGTGGCGTTGTTGCTGTTGGCTTCAGGATTAAGCACGACCCAAAAACCTGGGGTGATGGAAATATTGTCGTTGAGTTGGATGCGATAGAACGCCTCTAAATGGTAAGGGGTGGTTTGTCCCACTGCCCCCGGTAAATTACTGGCCGTTACCGTCGGAGGAATACCTAGAGCAATGCCCGGTAAATTACCCTCTCCCCCCACGTCTGGGAAACTAATGCCCACCAAGCCATACCAAATGGCCGAACTATTCCAGGACACATCCCTCAACACTGTCCCCCCCACTCCATTGGATAAATTGCTTAATCCTCCCCCCTGGGCTTGGGCCTCCACAAAACCTCCCCAGCCATGGATTTGTACGTGGGGCGTGATGCGGTAATACCCCTGCAAAGTGTAAAAATTCCCCGCCGTGGCGATCACCTCTCCGAAGGGTTGAATGGCCAACAGACTACCAGTGCCCGCCATTAAATCCGTATTACCAGCGGGGAAATAGGAACGGGAATAGGTGAAGCCAATGCCCCCGTCAGCGGTTTGATAAGCCAATTGAGCCAGGGTGTGATATCCCCCATTGAAAAGGCCATTGCCTGGGTCAGGATCGTTGGGATTGGTGGCCAAGTAGCCCACACTCAGTTGCACTGTGGGGGTTATCTGCCAATTAAAGCCAGCTCCTCCCCCTCCCCGACGATAAACCGGATCATACTCCCCAAAGCGGGAAGGAATACCCAGGGCATCATCGGCAATGGTGGGGGGAGTTAACGTATCCACTAAATCTGTGTAGCCCACCCCGACAGTACCCAAGCGCAGAGTCAAATTATCCGTCAAAGGAGTACGGTACCAAAGATGGCTCACCTCCACATTATTGTTGGAATTATCGTCATAGTTGAAGCGGGTCATATTGGTGCCAGTTTGCTCTACTCCGTTAAGAAAGTTGGAGAACTGCAACCTGGTTCTGAACAAATCTTTGCCGGTAAAACTGGTTTCTAAATTAAATCGGACTCGATAGGCGAACTGGGTTTGAAATTCATTGCTGCCGCCCCCCACCCGATCGCCAAAGACCTTATCCAAAGAAGTAATCGTTTGTCCATAAAGTTTTGTGGTGACGGAAAATTGGTGGTCTTCTAAAAAAGCAGTGCGAGTTTCCAGATTATCGACCCGAACTGCCAATTGTTTTAGCTCTGCTTGGAAATCCTGGGCTAATTTTTTCAGCAGGTCTAAATCTCCCTGGGCAACGGAGACATTTTCTTGCAATAGTTGCTCAATGGTGTTTAAACAAGCATTTAATCCCGCTGCAAATTCGTAACGACTCAGGGGGCGGGCACGCAGTGTGCCTTCGGCATCACCTCGGTAGGTGCGGTCTGGATAACCAACTAAACAACCGTAACGCTCCACCAAACTTTGCAGAGCGGCAAAGGCCCAATCACTGGGTTGCACATCCCTTAGTTCCGCCACTGAGGTAACTTGATTAACGCCATTGCCCAAATTACTTGCACCCAACTGGTAACGATTAACCGGAGGGAAAAATTCGTTCACGGAGATAGTTTGGGCCTCACTGGGTATCGTCACTGTTAGTCCACTGGCGATCGCCAAACCGCAAATTAAGCCCATGGATGCAGTCAATTTTGCTAATGACAATGTGGTACCCTCC